>MKTL01000001.1 GCA_001897605.1 Clostridiales bacterium 38-18
ACCCATATGAGAACAATCAATTATTATTAGTGAATGAATCATTTACACTTAACACCGCTGATTATGACCACGAAAACGACCCGATTGAAGCGTATGGATTAATCTATGTTCATGATTCAAATTACTATGATAATACAATGGGGCAGGAAGATGGCACATCATCAAATCTAACAAATGCCTCATATACCAGTACGATTAAAACTAGCTTTTCGAAGGCTGGACATTACACCATTTACCGAAAGACAAAGGACATTCCAATCGACTTCATAGATTATTCTCAGGAATCAAATCTTGCAAAGCTTGATATATTTGTCCATCGAAAACCAATAGCAGATTTTGATCTTTCGTGGACATACGACCAAAATACGAATTATTACTTAACCGACTGGATTGATCTCAGCTACGATCTAGATCATGAATTTTCAGATCCTGACAAAGGAATAAGAGATCGAAAGATTATGTACCGTAAAACAAACGGCGATAATGTATGGGTCTATGCAATTCCAGATCGATTAACCTCTGGCAGCTATGAAATGAAGTACAGCGTTAAGGATATAGAAGGCGTATGGTCGGATGAGAGGATTAAGACCTTTATTTTAGCAGATGCACCTCCCATTCAAATCTGGGCAAAGCTGAAGTCAAAAGATATCAAGTTCACAACCAATGCCATTCCTGCTTCAGAGGACATCGCCATATATGATATCAGGACCAACTACCATAAGCCACATCAATTATCAATAGCACTAACAGACGCATTTGGCAACTCATTGAAGTCAATCGCGTTAAATTTAAACAGTGAAAACCCATTAAATTCCAAAATAGACAATTCATACAATTGGCAAATTGTTTACGATACACTAAATGAAACGTTAAAAGATGGCTTATACCATGTCGAACTGAAAGCAGTCGATACATCAAATGCTGGAATTTACACAACGATTCGACTTCCATTTAGCATTGTGACACCTATCACTATTGATGGCACCTTAGAGCCCTTGATTACTGGACTTGATAGCACTGCAAAAGCGGTGACCAATAAGTATGCGGTTGCTGCTACTGTAACTTTATTTAAAGGGACATCTTATGAAAGAACGCTGAACATGCAAAAAGACACGGTCGATGATGTCACCGGTGAAATTTCATGGAGCGTTCCATTCACAGTTCCAAACGAGATGCCAGACGGCGATTATAGCTTTGCGTTTACATCAAATACAGCGTCAGGAAAAATAGCAAAATCGTTTTTGACTGCTGAGGTGCTAGCTCTAAATATAAACAGAGTCGACGTGACAGGATATTGGCAACACTGGCGTGGACAAATTGATCTTTTTGGAAAGCGATTAAGTCACATGCCACACCGATTCCTATCCTATGAAAAAATTAAGGTCACAGCAGAAATATCTGGAAATCCGGATGCCGTTACCCTAAGCCTGTCGCCTGAGCTTGAAGCGATGGCCTATACCAATCGTCTTGGACAAACCTATTATTATCAAACTGAAATAGGTTATGAACCTGAGTTCCCATTAGCTTTTACAAAGATAAGTGGTAATGAACAAGCCTCTATATGGGAACTCACCTATATTTTACCATTGGCGAGAGAGACCATAAATACGGATGATGTTCGATTACAAGCCCCTTACTATCTCAAAATTATAGCTAAAAGAGGCAGTAAGGCGGTTTCAGCTGTTGTAGATGATATTGATATCACAGGAAATGTCTACGATATGATATACCATCAGCCTAAATATGGTGACTAAATAATGATCTAAGGTCATATCAACGGAGATAAAACTATTAATTAAAAGAGTCTAATAACTTAAATAATCCTATAAAATCAAGTGTGTTTCTAGTGTCTGTTTTCTAGAAACACACTTGTTAATTCTTTTTTAATGTATTTATTACAGAAAATTCAGATAATTCTCAAACGCTCTATGTTACTATAATCAAAAGGAGGACCGTATGAGGAAAATATTGATGAAAGGCTTATCAGCACTTTTGATTTTGATCACGATTACTTATATCGCATTTACTTTTTTAGAGGTTGGATTGGTAAAGGCAGAAAGGCGGGCGATAAATCAGAACCGATCTCAAGCTGAGGTAACAGAGAAGCTGACAGAAATGGGATTTTATGATCCGATACATATTAAGTACACAAAATGGGCATCAAATGTTTTAAAGGGCAATTTAGGTGATTACTATGATAGCAAGGTGACACCGCGCCCAGTTAATGATTATCTATATAAATTCATGGGTAGAACCATACTTCTAAATGGGGTCGCCTTTCTTGTCGCAATAGGCATTTCAGTCCCACTCGGCGTATTGGCCGCTGTGAAGGTAAGGAAAAAAACAGATACAATAATATTGATATTAACGATGATATTTACTTCAGTTCCAAGCTTCTATTTTGGTTTGCTTCTCGTATTATCATTTGTAAGACATTTTCCTGGTATCCTTCCAGTCAGTGGAATAGGGGACGTTTTATACATAGCTAGAGGGTATCCCAATATATGGGTACAGGTCATAGATGTCATAAAACATATGATTTTACCCGGTGGAGCGATTGCGTTGGTATGGATTGGCACATTGGTACCCTTTATAAGAACCTCCATGCTAGAAGTCATGCATCAGGATTATGTTCGAACGGCAAAGGCTAAGGGCTTAAAACCGATGACGGTATTTTTCAAGCATACTTTTAGAAATGCGCTACTACCAATGATTTCAATTACAGTTATGCTTTTGCCAACGCTGGTAATCAGCAATATTTTAGTTGAACAAGTTTTCAGCTGGCCTGGTATGGGTTTTCTTTTACTCGAGAGTATTAATAAAGGTGAAAGAGATATGGTTATGGCGATCCTGCTTTTGTATGCAATAATTGTAATATTGGGAAACCTTTTGTCAGAGCTACTAATAAAAAAAGCAGATGCAAGACTCAGTCAGGAGGTAAGCTAATGAAAAAGAACCCAATCTTAATAATTGGCTGCATCATATTTACGTTTGTCCTTGTGGGAATATTGATTTTTCCTGAAATATCAGGCTATGAATGGGGCGCGTTAGATGGGAATGCTAGATTTAGACCACCTTCAGGAGAACATCTTTTTGGTACAACAGAACAGGGCTTTGATTTGTTTACTGGGATTTGGCAAGGTGGTAGAATGTCACTATTGCTTGCGTTAGTTGGCACAATCCCCTATGTTTGCTTTGGCGTATTTTTTGGTATACTAGAGGGCTATTTTGGAAATGCTGCAAAGGCAGTAGTCTCGAGTCTGACGACATTTATGTATGCGATTCCACTTATACCAATACTGATTATTATGAACCTATTCATAGCACATTTTGAAGTGGACAGTACAATGAGGGTCATTTTGATCATATTTTTTTATGGTTTATTTAGTTCGCCTGTGTTATATAAGGTCATTAAATCTGAGACGATGCGGATTATCAGTGAAGAATACATGCGTGCCGCAGAGATGTCGGGAACTGGAAAAGCTAGGATTATCATGAGGCATCTTTTACCCAATCTTATGAGTCAAATAATGGTTGCAGCAGTTCAATTCGTGTCGCAAGTCATTATAGTTGAGGTAATATTACTTTTTATTGGAATAGGTTTTCCAATGGGAAGAATTCCAACCTGGGGAAACCTTATTCCCAACTTAACAGGAGCAAATACATTTAAAGAATATTATTGGATATGGTTCTATCCAATAATGATCGTTATGCTGACGACGGTAAGTATCAAGCTCATCAGCGAGGGCTTAAGGGTTAGATTTGCACAAAAGAGAGAAGGACAAGCATAAATTTGGAGGTAGCCATGAATCATAAAGGGACTCAATATATAGAATCTAAGCATCTTATTTTAAGACCGTTTATAAACGGGGATGCTGAACCAATGTATCGCAATTGGTCAAATAATGATTTAGTGACGCAGCACCTAACATGGCCGACTCATAAAGATGTCGAAACCAGTCAACAGGTTCTTGATATGTGGTTAAACGAGTACGCTAATCCGCAATTTTATCAATGGGCGATTGTCCCAAAAGTGATAGGAGAAGTTATCGGTAGCATTTCAGTCGTTCATATACATGAACGCTCAAACTCCGTTGAGATAGGCTACTGCATCGGTGAAGCGTTTTGGGGAAAGGGATATATGACGGAATCATTAAATGCAGTTATCAAGTATCTTTTTGAAACGGTTGGAATTAATAGAATTGCTGCAAAACACGATGTCAGAAATCCAGCTTCAGGAGCTGTCATGGCTAAATGTGGTATGGCATATGAAGGTATACTAAGACAAGGTGGTGCAAGTAATTTGGGCATTTGCGATCTTGTGGTTAGATCTATTTTAAAGGAAGAATACACTGGATAGCCCAAAATACTTAAAAAACGGCATCCTCTCTTTATGAAAATCAAAAAAAAATACAAAAATTTGTCATTTATTGATTACTTTTTCTCTTAAAGATGATAAAATAATGTTATTAAAACAAAAGTATAATATCAACATAATTTTATTTTAATAAACATATATTTTAGGAGGAAAAATGAAAAGAAAACTGATCCTATTACTGTTGTTAATACTTAGTATTTCTAGTCTAAGCTTTTCACAAGACATTACTTTTAAAGAACACAGTACATATGGCAACCTACTCAAAGATCTTGGCATTATCACTGGAACCAACAAGGGGCTAGAAGAAGAAAAAACGCTAACAAGACAAGAGCTAGTCGCAATTATCAACAAGATTTATCCTGATCAAGATGCATATAAAAGCTTTGTTCCGCCAACAAAGGCTAGCTTCTCAGATGTTCCAACAACGCATTGGGCATTTAAGGAGGTTGAATTTGCAAAGGCAAAGGGAATTACCTCAGGTATAGGAAATGGGAAGTTTGGACTTGATCAGGAAATTACGAATAACCAAGCAGCCGCTTTTATAGCGAATAGTCTTGGCTTTGGTAATTTCGATGGTGAAATGAGCTATGAAAGTGCTTATTGGTACTTAAATAACACAATGGGCATTGGCATTGACAGAGAAATGAATGAAGTTGAATCTATTACGCGTGGCGAGGTTTTTCAGATGATTGCGAAAGCTTTATATTCTGATAACGCAGAAGGCAATCAGCGAATTCGAGAGCTTGGATATTCAGAAAAAACGATTAATGCTTATGAGTATGCATTATATGTAACCCATGCATATACTTATTTCTCATTACCTGAAGCTACTTCATTAAAAGGAGCAGATATTTTAAGTCACACGATGACACTTGATAAAAATAATTTTAGTGTTTCCGATACGCTATATAATAGCTTTACAGAGGAAATTCAAGGCTTAGTTGACGTTATTATTCTAGATTATCAGTATTATCTAGATGTGAATCAAAAATATGTTTCAAATCAGAATTTTTCTAGATTACAGAGATATGATTATACTTCAACCCCACTTAATGATGTAGAATTTCCTGTAATTGAATCAACAGGAATATTTAATTATGAGGGTGACTATTTTGGGTTAGAAGTAGATGCTTCTAGTAGCCATATATTTGTAGAGGATTTTCCTACATTGAGCTTTTTGTTAGAATCCACTGAAGGAACAGCAGAAAGTGACAGAAGCATAAGCGAAATATACGTATCCTATGGAGACGGTTTTGAAACTTATTTAATGGTCTATTTAACCTCAGAAAAGAACCAATATGGGTATATGGTGAGCGTATTAGATGATAATGATAATGTAATTGCATATTATACCAATGATGACTATGGTTACTATAGATTGAGATAATATAATTATTTATCATGGATAATATAAAGATAAAAAAGCCAGTGATTTGACAATCACTGGCTTTAAATTTGATGACAATAAACTAATTATAAGGATCTTTTTGATTTAATATAATCTGCAATAATTTTATCCTCTGAACCTATATGATGATCGATCCATTCGGTGGTTAAGTGTGTGAGCTTTAATCTAGATTGAAGGGTCATACCCTCCGCGTGAATGGCATTTTGAAGTGTAATAACATCGTTTTTAAATTCTCTATGAAGCGCTCGATGGGCTTCAAGTAAAGGATAGCCATAGCTAGATAAAAGCATTTCTTCATTTCTAAAATGAATGACAACATATGCGGCAAGGTACTCGAGGAGTCTGATGATTTCTGAATCGGTTTCACCTTTTTGATATGCCTCCATTAATCTTTCAGCTCTTGAAATTAATTCTGCATGCTCAGTATCCATTTCCTCAACACCGTACATGTATTTTTCGTTTAATTTTAACATATATCTCACTCCTAATATGATGTCTACTTATTTATACAATTCTATAGTACCTCATTATGTCGAGTGAATCAATATAGGAGTAGAAGTTAATTTGACCTAATAAATTAAAACAAAATGTAAAGTTTCATTAAAAAATTAAATTAACTATACTAATTTACTCGGAATTATATTATAATCAAATCAGATCATGGTACCAGAGTCGTGCCTGATCTGGTATCGTTAGAATTTACGGAGGTGAATGTATGTACATTGCTACTAATCAAGAAACTTGCGAAAAAATTGGTGAAGTTTTAGCTGCTCAAGCAGATAAACCACAAAACATTAGAATTTTTATTGCAGGAATGGGTTGCAGCGGTCCAAGCTTTGGATTAGGTCTTGACAACGTGAACGAGAATGATTTTTCAGAATCAATCAATGGTGTAAACTTTGTGGTTGAACAATCTGTTTACGATACAGTTGGCGAAATCAAAGTTGAGTGGGTTGGAAACGGATACTCTGTTCAACCAGTTACACCAGCAGCATCTGCATGTGGTTCTTGCTCAAGCTGTGGTTAATTAATCACATAAAAAGCTTACCTGATTAGGGTAAGCTTTTTTTATTAAGCCACAATCTCGCTTGTGGTAAAATCTAAGGACTCGATGTCCGAAGATTTTTATTTAGCAGCAAAGAAATTAATGTAAAATCTGAAGGCTTAACGCCAGAACATTTTTATATAGCAGTAGAATATTCACTACTAGACTGAGCGTGTCTTAGTCACTGTTATATACATAATATTTCGGGTATAATATTCATGCGTAAGTTTGTGACTTCGTAGACTTAAAATGGATTTTATGAGACATGGAGGGGACTATGTATTTTATAGTGGATCAAGAAACTCTTGAACGTATCCGTGGCGTCCTTGAAAAGCAAGTGAACAAGCCACAGAATTTAAGAGTCTATATTGCAGGAATGGGCTGAGGCGGCCCAAGCTTTGGTCTAGGTCTAGATCAGATAAAAGAAGATGATATTGTTGAAGAGGTCGGCGGTATCAAGTTTATAATGGAAAAATATTTAGAAGAGGCATTTGGTCAAGTTCAGGTTAGATGGAATGGTTATAGTTATTCTGTCGGACCAGTAAAGGGCGGCGGATCAAATTGTTAAATAGAAGAGGCTGTTGCCTATCTCCTTTGAGATGGTCACAGCCTCTTTTTATGCACTATTTCATAATTTAATTTTTAGCTTTGTTGTTGTTTAGATTAATTATTTTACAGATGGTTCTGATGCCACCTTCGGTTTATGACCGAGTTTATAGACGACAGATGCGTTTGGTGCAACTCTGACGACATGGTGATTGATAGGGTCAAGTGACTCGCTAATTTCCAAATAACCACGTTCATCGAATAACAAATCAATTTTTAAACGATCATTTGATATCTCAGGCTTTTGAGAAATATGCCCTTTTGCACTCGTATGTTTAACGGTTTTTGGATGCTCTAGCGCTTCGTGATGCTTACCATGTGCTGTTTTGTGATGCTTTTGCACTTTAGTGGGCTCGTGCTCAGGCTCAGGAATATAGAAATCTAAAATGGCATCCTTCATCTGATGAACAGATAGGAGCAATGGATCATTTCCAGGATTGTGAGCTACTAGAAGGCAATCATAATCATCGTTTGCATCCTCTTTAATAATATATACGATTGCATCCTTAAAGGCTTCTGCAAAATCATTTTCTTCAATAAAGTGCACTCTTTTTTGAATATCCAGGATAGACTTGAGCCTAAAGCATGAATAATCCTTTCTAAGCTGAATCAAGCCCTTAACATAATTATAGAATTCAATATGTTTAGCCTTTAGTTCCCAGTCGATGGCATTGATAGAGAGTGGTGCGTTGTATGAGTTATGATAGCCAAACTTATCTCTCATAAACTCATTACCAGCATGTATAAATGGCGTCCCTTGTGATAAAAAGAGTAGATTAAATGCCATTTTATTTAGCTTAATCAATTGTTCTTCATTTGCGTCAGGCGATGTTACTTTAAGCTTGTCGGCTAATATCAAATTGTCATGAGAGTTAAAGTAATTAATGGATTCACAGGGCTGGGTCGTGAAACCAATGTAGTTTTGATCGTATGGTATAGAACCGACTATCCCTGTATGAATACGATGCTTCATATCTAGGTTACCATGTATATAGCCTTTGCCAGTACCATCATTGTCACCTTTAATGGCATCTCTAAAGTCATCGTTAAATAGTGCATAGCCTTGATTGCATTGCACGCCCTTATAGATGCGCATGCTTTCAGGTAAAGTCGACAGACCACCCATCCAAGGCTCGCCATATAGGATGATTTCTGGATCAACCTTAAGAAGTGCCTCTCGAGCTAGTTTTATAGTTTCCTTATCTATCAAGGCCATAAGGTCAAATCTAAAGCCATCTACTTTGTACTCGGTTGCCCAATATAAAAGTGAGTCAATGATAAATTTTCTTCCCATTGGATTGTCAGACGCAAATTCATTGCCACAGCCCGACCCATTAGAAAAATTGCCATCTTCAGTCATTCTGTAGTAATAATTTGGTACCAATATATTAAAATTGGAGGTTTTAGTTTGATAGGTGTGATTGTAAACTACGTCCAAAACAACCTTTAAGCCATTCTCATGTAAAGCCTGTATGGCAGATTTAAGCTCCTTGACTCTTACCAGAGGATCGTGAGGGGTACTAGCGTAGCTTCCTTCAGGTGCATTATACAGCTCTGGATCATAGCCCCAATTATAATTTCCATCAAAATTCTCAATTTCTTCATCGACAGAAAGAAAATCGTAGACGGGCATTAGATGGACGTGTGTAACACCTAATTCGACGATGTGATCTAGCCCAGTTTTAGTGTTTTGAACACTGGTACCGTTTTCAGTAAAAGCTAAAAATTTGCCCTTGTTTTTTATGCCACTGTAAGGATGACCTGAAAAATCTTTAACATGAACTTCATATAAAACCGCGTCGCAGCCCAATGACCCTCTTGGACGAGAATGATTTTCCCAGTTTTCAGGGTGGGTTTTTTCAGGATCAAGGATACCACTTCTAAGACTGTTGGCTGAAGAGGTTATAGAATACGGGTCTGTTACCTCAGAAATTCCAGATGGTCCGTCTACGAGGTACGTATAAAAATACCCGTGTAAATCGCCTTCTATACAAGTAGAGAAAACGCCATCAGTCGCTTTCGCCATAGGAAAAAGCGACCTGAATAGACCCTTCTCTGTATCGTATAAGGCTAGACTAATTTTATTATGTGTAGGTGCCCAAACGTTAAATGTTGTTGACGCCTTTGAATATTGTGCACCCAGTTGTTTCTCTGAAATCGGCAGTTCTTTAATAGTCATACTTTCACCTTTACTTTACTTTTATTAATTACAGCTTGAAATCAAGAGGCTTCCGATTAATATTCCATATACCAGAAGCGTATTTTTCTATCGTATAGTCAGCAGAAAAAACGCCTGAGCATGCGATATTTGTTAGAGACATTTTCATCCAATGCGATTTATCTCGATAGTATAGACCAATTCTTTCTTGAGCATCGGCGTAGGCTTCAAAATCCTCAAGGACAAAGAATTCGTCATTAAAGCGTAGGAGACGATCGACAATTGGTGAAAATTCCTCTTTGGCAACAGGTAAGAAACCATTAACCAGCTGATCAACCACTAGCTTTAAGTTTGGATTTGAATTGTAAACCTCATAAGCGCTGTAATGCCCATTATGATAATAATCATAGACCTCATGATCCTTCAAACCGAAAAGGACGATGTTGTTCTCACCAACCTCATTCTTAATTTCAATATTGGCACCATCTAAGGTTGCGAGCGTTATGGCGCCGTTCATCATGAATTTCATGTTTCCTGTACCAGATGCCTCCTTCGATGCCGTTGATATTTGTTCGCTAACATCGGCAGCTGGAATCATTTTACTTGCTAATGATACACCATAGTTAGGTAAAAAAACAACCTTGAGTTTGTTTTTGATACTTGCGTCGTTGTTGACCATGTCTGCCACCGTGTTGATCAGCTTGATAATTTGCTTTGCAACATAGTAGCTTGGTGCTGACTTACCTGCGAAGACAAAGGTTCTAGGAGGTATGTCTAGATTTGGGTTTTCCTTTAATTTATTGTAAAGGTGAAGGACATGCAAAATGTTTAGATGCTGACGCTTATATTCATGTATTCTCTTTGCCTGCATATCAAAGATTGAGTAAGGATCTATTTTAATTCCTTGCTTTTCATAGATAAACTTGGCAAGCTTTTCTTTATTATGATGCTTGATGTTAAAGAGTGCATCCTGTGCGCTTTTATCTTCTCGGAATTTAAGTAAATCCCTTAAGACAATTGGGTTCTTTTTAAACCCGTCACCGATCATTTCTTCGACGTAGTCTGTCAGCTCTGGGTTGGCATTGAGCAGCCAGTGACGGTGCATAATGCCATTGGTTTTGTTATTAAACTTCGTAGGATAAATGTTATAGAAGTCCTTAAGCTCCTTGGTTTTAAGAATTTCAGTATGAAGCTTAGCAACGCCATTGATGCTGTGTGAACCAACAATTGCAAGGTGTGCCATTTTTACCATGCCATCTTTTACAATCGCCATATTTTGTATTTTATCCTCATCGGTGTACTGATAGACATACCGCAAGGATTCAATAAATCTTCTATTGATTTCATCAATGATCATCGTTACGCGTGGCAAAAGATCGCGTAACATAAAGTGTGGCCATTTTTCAAGCGCCTCTGACATAATGGTATGATTGGTATAGGAGATACATGAGGTTGTGATTTTCCATGCAGTATCCCAATCTAGGTTCTCCTCATCGAGAAGAATGCGCATCAGCTCAGGTATGGCGAGAGCTGGATGTGTATCGTTGATATGGATCGCAATGTGCTCACTGAACTTTTCAACTGGCAGGTTTGTTTTTTTATAGGTTGTAAAAATGCTTTGAATACCAGCCGATACGAAGAAATATTCTTGTTTTAATCGTAGGAGCTTTCCTTCCTCATAGGCGTCGTTTGGATATAGAATTTGTGTAATGATCTCGACAGAATGTTTTTTTTCAAAAGCGTTTAAGTAATTGCCCCTAGAAAAGTTTTCAAAATCGAAGATATCGTCAATTTCTTCTGCAGACCAAAGTCTTAATGTATTTATGGTGTTGTTTTCAAATCCCAAAATAGGCGTATCATAAGGGACGGCTCTTACTGCATCAAAATCTACATGCTTAAATCTAAGCACATCTTCATCCATATAGGTTTCAACGCGACCGTTGTATTTAACGATAACGGCTTTATTTGGGCGCTTGTACTCCCAAACATTGTTATTAACCAGCCAACGATCTGGAAACTCTACCTGATAGCCATCGATAATCCGTTGCTCAAAAAGACCGTTTTTATAGCGAATACCACAACCATGACCTGGAATAGAGGTTGAACTCATTGCATCAAGGAAGCATGCTGCCAATCTTCCAAGACCACCATTACCAAGCCCTTGATCGACTTCCACATCTACTAAATCGTCAAGTTTAATACCAAGCTCCTCAAGTCCCTTTTCTGCAACCTCCAAAATACTGAGATAGTTGAGATTGTTTGCAAGAAATTTTCCTGTTAAAAACTCCATGGAAAAATAATAGACCTGCTTGGAGCCCGTTTCTCTATACGTTTTGTTTGTATTTGCCCAAAGTGGGCCGATGTAGTCCTTGAGAAGCTCTCCAAGTGCGTTATATCGTTCAAGTGGGGTCGTATCTTCGATTTGTCTTGCGGTGGTTGCTTTAATCGCAGCGATATAATCTTCTTTGAATGCGTTGACAGTTAATTTCATAGGTCACCTCTTATATTTCTCTACCTAATACCGTTTCATACACCTTAATATATTCCTTCGAGGATTTTTCCCAACTATTATCTGCCGCCATGGCTTGTTCCATAAGATTAAGCCATATATCCGGTTTGTGATAATAATCAAGTGCATCCTTGATTGTAAACAAAAGCTCATGTGCGTTGTAGTTCATAAATCCGAAGCCGTTGCCTTCGCCTGTGAATTTGTTATATGGCGTTACTGTATCCTTTAAGCCACCGATCTGTCTGACGATAGGAATCGTACCATATCTTAAGGCGATAAGCTGACTTAAGCCACAAGGTTCAAATAGCGAGGGCATTAAAAATAAATCTGAGCCAGCATAGATGGCATGAGATTCGTATTGATCAAAATAAATTCTCGCAGATAGCTTATGAGGGAATCTGTATTGATAGTATCTAAATAAATTCTCAAAATGATGCTCCCCTGTCCCGAGGATGACAAGTTGAATGTCAAGTTCAAGCAGTTCTGCCAATATGTGTTCGACAAGGTCGAGACCCTTCATATCTGCTAAGCGCGTTACCATTGAAATCATTGGTATATCACCATCGATAGGGAGTCCAAATTTAGCTTGAACATGTTTTTTGATTTCCTTTTTATTAGAAACCGTTTTAAAGTCAAAATTGACTGGTATATTGGTGTCAGTTAATGGCGAATAAACATCATAATCGATACCGTTGACGATACCGGTGAGCTTATCCTTATATTTATTGATGACACCATCTAAGTTCTCACCAAAGTAAGGGTAAGTGATCTCATGTGCGTAGCTTTTCGATACAGTTGTTATGTGATCGCTATAAACGATGCCCGCCTTTAATATGTTGATGTTATCGTAAAATTTAAGACCTTCCTCATTATAATAATCATATGGCAGGTTCAATAAATCACCCATTATATAGGGATCGAAAACACCCTGATATCTTAAATTGTGGATGGTGAAAACGGTTTTAATGCCCTTGTAAAAGTCATCGTGTTTCGAGTAAAAGTCTAATAAAACATTAATTGATGCGGTGTGCCAGTCGTTGGTATGGATGATATCCGGTTTCACATCGGTCATCTTGAGAGCTGCTAATACAGCCTTGCTAAAGAAGATATATCGCTCAGCATCATCGCCATCACCATAGAGGGCATGTCTTTTGAAGTAGAATTCGTTATCGATAAAATAATAATCGACACCGTCATAATTAAGTGTCAATAGTCCGACGTATTGTGTCCGCCAGCCCATATTGACGGTCGTATAACCGATGAAGGTCATTTGATCGCGGTATGAGGGTGCAATTTTGATGTGTAAAGGCATATAGACCTTAACATTGACGCCATCCTTAATTAATGCTTTAGGAAGAGACCCTGCTACATCTGCAAGGCCTCCTGTTTTAGCAAATGGTGCCGCTTCAGAAGCGACAAATACCACATTTGTCATAGATTGCCCTCCTTAGAGATCACTGCCTTTTTACCGCCGATATAAGGTAGGGATGGATCGCCAATCAAAGTAACGCCTTGGTTGATGGTCGTTCTTTTATCCAAAATGGTGTAGTTCAAATGAACATTTTCATCGATATGCGTTTTTTGCATGATGATGCTGTTTCTTACGATACAGCCTTTCTCAATTTTTACACCTCTAAAGATAATGGAGTTTTCTACATAGCCATCTATTTGACAGCCATTGGCGATAAATGAATTTTTGACTTTAGCATTTTTCATATAGTGTGTAGAAGGTTCATCCTTAACCTTAGTGAATATGTGACCATGCTCAAAGAAAAGCTCATTTGATATCTCAGGGTTTAAGATCGCCATGTTTGCATCAAAATAATTTCTAATGGAGTTAATGCATGATACATACCCTTTATATTCGATGGTATGCACTTTATATTTTCCGAGGTTATTGAGAATCGCCTGCTTCAAATAGTTAGCATTGCCTTTTTCAACTGAGTCAAAAAGCAAATCGAAATAAACGGTTTTTTTCATGAAGTACATCTCGAGGGATAGATTAAAGTCCTCCTCCATACCCAGGTTGTGTCCGATGCTGACGAATTCACCCGCCTCAGAAAAGTTGATTTTATCACAGCCAATAAATCTATTTTTCACATCTGAAACTTTTTTATAGACGATAGCAATGTCAGCGCCACTTGCGATGTAATCCTCATATGCCTGACTTAAATCAATGTTTGCTAGCATGTAGGATTTTGCGAAAAATAAATGCTCTTGTTTTGCGTTTTTAACAAATGATTTGTTTTGGAAAAATAAGTCTAGGTCACCAACCTTAGCATTGATAGAGGTGTAGTCGTAGGTTGGGGTGAATAGAAAGAGACCATTAATTTTTCGGTCTAAGTCCCAAGGCTGTCCAGAGCCTAGATGATCCATTACCGAACGGACTTTATTTCCAGTAAAGACACCAATGTTATTGATGCCACTGTTTACCATGTTTGAGAGCATAAAGTCGATGACACGATATCTGCCTGCAAAAGGCAACATAGAGGTTGGTCTATTTTGACAAAGAACGCCAAATGCGCCGTCGTTTTCGCTTAAATTGATCATTCCTAAACAGTTTTTCATGTACATCACTCCGATTCTATAATTTTATTTTTACTTACGAGATAGACGACATCGCTGTCTGGACTGCCGATGGTCGTTCCTGCTTTGATGACGACATCCTCCATGATAACAGCATTATAGATGTTACAATTTTCTTCTATAGTAACTCCGGATAATATAACCGTACTGTTGACATTTGAGGTGTTTTTGATATGGATTTCATTGAATAGAACACTGTTTTCAACGTTGCCTTCTATCTTGCACCCCTCATTGATTAACGAGTTTGCAACGCTAGCGCCGCAAGAAATGTACTGAGGTGGTAAATGCTTGTTCTTAGTGTAGATTTTCCAGTTGCTATCATAAAGGTCAAGCTCATTATCTTCACTTAAGAGATCCATGTTTGCTTCCCAATAGCTTTTAACTGTACCGACATCTTTCCAGTAGCCTTCAAACTGATAAGCATAGGTTTTTTTACCATCGGCCTTCATTTGAGGAATGATGTCCTTGCCAAAGTCACCAGCGGATTCAGCCTTTTTTTCCTCTGCTATGAGGTAGGCACGCAAAAGCTTCCAGTTAAATATATAAATCCCCATTGAAGCGAGATTTGATTTTGCATGCTTCGGTTTTTCTTCAAACTCTGTAATAAAATTATCTTCGTCAACATTTAAAATACCAAAACGTGAGGTCTCATCCCATGGTACTTGAATGACTGATATGGTGATATCGGCTTTTTTAGCAATGTGAAAATCCAGCATCTTTGAGTAATCCATTTTATAAATATGGTCGCCAGATAAAATGAGAACAAATTCTGGATCGAGCTCATCCACAAAGCTGATGTTTTCAAAGATAGCATTTGCCGTTCCTTTATACCATCTACCACCTTGCTCGTTGGTATATGGCGGTAGGATTCTAACACCACCAGAGCGTCTGTCTAAATCCCAAGCGCTACCGATGCCGATATGAGAGTTAAGCTGATAGGGCTTGTACTGAGTGAGTATACCAACATCAAAAATGTTTGAGTTGGAACAATTGCTGAGAGGGAAATCTATTATTCTGTATTTTCCTCCAAAAGGGACTGCAGGTTTTGCAACCTCTTTGGTTAAGAGTTTTAGTCTGGAGCCTTGACCTCCAGCTAAAAGCATAGCGA
Source organism: Clostridiales bacterium 38-18 (assembly GCA_001897605.1). Taxonomy (GTDB): domain Bacteria; phylum Bacillota; class Clostridia; order Peptostreptococcales; family Acidaminobacteraceae; genus Fusibacter_C. The sequence continues at coordinate 15,799 of MKTL01000001.1, forward strand.
TCATTTTTCCTTCTTTCATACATTAATCCTCCTTATATTTGATAAACAAGCCTGTAAGGCCAGATAATTTGACTCTGATGGTATATGGTCGGTTGAAACTTTTTTCTTTTGAAGCGATGTATAGATTTTGATAAGAAGCTTCTGTATCGTGTCCGCCATATTTAACGTCATCCGTGTTTAAAATGACTTCATATCTGCCGGGATGGTTGACGCCGACAGGATGCGCATTTCTTGGAACCGGAGTAAAGTTGAATACTGCAATAATTTTACTGCCGTCGGATGCGATTCTTTCAAATGAAATAACGCTTTCGTCTTGGTTGTCCACCTCAATCCATTCATAGCCATCGTAGGTGGTATCCTGATCATATAAGCTTGGCTCATTTTGATAGATCCAATTTAGATCTTTAAGGAAGGTTTTGATTCCCCTATGTGAGTCATACTCTAATAGGTGCCAATCAAGTGCCTTCCATTCGTTCCATTCGATGAACTGACCGAATTCACTGCCCATGAAAAGCAACTTTTTTCCGGGATGTGCATACATATAGCTGTAAAGCAGACGCAAGTTTGCAAACTTCTCATTATAGTTCCCTGGCATTTTATCCAGTAGAGAATGCTTGCCATGAACGACTTCATCATGTGAAAGGGGTAAAACGAAATACTCAGAAAAGGCGTAGGTCATCGTAAAGGTCAATGCACGATGAAAGCCTTTTCGGTACACAGGATCGAGTGCCATATATTCAAGGATGTCATTCATCCAGCCCATGTTCCATTTATAGTTAAATCCCAAACCACCTTCTGCTACTTTTCCTGAGACTTTAGCCCATGAGGTGCTTTCTTCTGCCATCATAAGGACATCAGGATGTGCATCTAAAACGGAAGTATTCATTTTCTTAATAAAATCAATAGCGTCTAGATTTTCAAAGCCGCCGTATTTGTTTTTGAGTAATTTCCCACCAAAATTGAGATAGAGCATATAAGCCACAGCATCAATTCTAATCCCATCAACGTGATATTTTTCAATCCAATAAAAGAGATTTGAGATCAAGAAGGATTGAACCTCTGGTTTGCCATAATCGAAATTGATCGTGCCCCATTGATCGTTATGTGCGCGATCGTATTCTGCAGACTCAAAGGTTGGAGAGCCGTCAAAATAGTAAAGGCCATGTGCGTCCTTGCAGTAGTGACAGGGCACCCAATCTAGAATAACGCCAATGCCATGCTGATGGCAGGTGTCGATAAAGTACATGAAATCCTTTGGCGTGCCATATCGGCTTGTCGGAGCAAAATACCCTGTAACCTGATAGCCCCATGAGCCATCGTAAGGATGCTCCATAATAGGCATAAGCTCTATGTGAGTGAAATTCATTTCCTTGACATATGGAATTAGCTCTTCTGCTAAATCGTGATAGGAGTAGGGTGCGGCATCATGTTTTTTGCGCCATGAGAGTAAATTGACTTCATAGATACTCATAGGCTGGTGATGGTGATCGGTATGACTCCTATGATGTAGCCAATGGGAATCGTGCCAGTCATAGCCACCTAAGTCATAAAACTTTGAGGCCGTATGAGGTCTTTCCTCAGCATGAAATGCATATGGGTCCGCTTTGTATATGACCTGATGAGAAGCGGTCGTGATTCTATATTTGTATCGATCGTAGGATTGAACAAAGGGTACGCAAATTTGCCACACACCACTATCGGTGATGCGCTGCATAGGCAGGCTGTAGTCGTTCCAGTCATTAAAATCGCCAACCAAGTGAACCTCTCTAGCATTTGGCGCCCAAACGATGAATCTGACTGCTTCTGTCTCAAAGTGCTGAATGGCATGCGCGCCAAAAAAGTTATAGCTCATCTTGTTGGTACCTTCATGAAACAAATGTACGTCGAGAGCACCTTCACTCAAATAAAAATAGCCTTTCTCCATAATTGTCTCCCTTAACTGTATTTTACGCATACTCAAACCTCCGTTCATAGGATTTATATCCTAATTTACTAGGTTGTGTCGCTTTTTTTTAAGATATTGAGGTATTTTTGTGTTGCTATGGATTGCGGCTTATTTTTATTGAGCAATATGCCAATCGCAATCGATGGAATTGGCTCTGAGATTTCGATTAAATGGAGCTCACCATTTTTTAAGTAGGGTGCAGCCATGCGTTTTGGTACAAACCCTATGCCCATTCCAGATAGAATTGCTTCTATTATAACGTCAAAGGAACCGAACTCAAATGCGGTGGTTAATTGCTCGCCATGCTCCTGATAGAAGCCTTCAAATATCTTACGCGTCGTAGAGTTTTTCTCAAGCGCTACCAATGGGTGCTCTTTGATATCGGATAAATGCTGGATGCCTTTAACGGGCTTAGAGGAAACCAGGACGTGATCAAGTCGATCAAGTGGGTGTAGCTCTAGATCATCATAGGTTAGGTCGGGAGAAATATTGACGATTGCCAAATCCAGTTCCCCTTTTTCAAGCTTTTCTACCGATCGAGGAGACGGGCGATTGTTAATAGAGATTCTAACCTTAGGGTATTTATCGTGAAAGCTCTTGATTGAGTCGATTAAAAATAATCGAGTAATGGTATCGCTTGCACCTATAAAAATAGTACCTTCATCAAGCGATCGTATGTTATCGATTGCTTTTTCTGCAGAGAGGAAAAAATGATACGCCTTTTCTACGTGCTGGTACAATACGTCACCTTCATAGGTTAGTGAGACGATCCGTCCTTGACGATAGAAAAGCGCAACGCCCAGCTGAGACTCCAAAGACTTGATCGCTTGACTGACTGCCGATTGAGTTACGTGCAGTGTTTGTGCCGCCTTAGAAAAGTTGAGAGCCTTTGCAGCACAGTAAAAAATTTTGTAAAGTTCAAAATTAACTGATTGATGTTGCATATTGACCTCCCGGGTTAGCAATTAACCCTGCTGATTGTTATGTAAATTTAGATAAGTTCAGCTAATGTTATTATACCAAGATAATGTCTATTTACACAAATAGTTATTTGAGAATTCTGAAAAATTGTTTCGTTAATGTTAGGTTAAAATGTAATTAACAAACGTTTAATATATTTCTAACCTTATTTTAGTTAGATAACTATTGAACTTCAAAACAAATCGTGATATAGTATACTTACAGAAATGTTAATGTTGTTAGTTTATCTCACTTTCTTTTCATTAGGAGGTTAATATGAATTACTTGAATATACAAACAGGCATCGACGGTAGAATTATTTTTTTACCAGTACACGATGAAGAAAAACAAGTGAAATCAAGAAAAAGTAAATAAGATCAAAAGCCAAATAAAAAGATTACTGTGGACGAATATCGGGGGTTAGTTTGATGAAAGAAATAAGAAATTTATGGCTGACACTTTGTGGCAAGGGTGTCAGCCAATTGGGTTCAAAGCTTTTTGGATTTGCGATGAGCTATTACATTTTGAAATTAACTGGATCTGCTCAAAGCTTTGCGATCTCATTACTCATAACGACACTCCCTATCGTTTTACTTAGTCCGATAGCTGGTGCCATTGCAGATAAGATGAGCAGAAAGGCATTAGTAGTTGGCGCTGATTTTATAAGCGGAATTGTAATGCTCTTGTTCTTCTTTTTTATTCCAAAGGCTGGGCTTAGCTTGTGGATGATCTATTTAGCGGAGCTTGTACTTGCGGTACTATTTGTTTTCCTTAATAGTGCCTTTGGGGCATCCTATCCCAATATTGTTTCGAGAAATAATTTAACTAAGATCAACGCCTATTCACAAAGCATGGACAGTATCTTATCGATTCTATCTCCAATACTTGGTGGTATCATCTATGGATTGTTAGATATCAAACTTTTTTTCCTAATTAATGGCATTTCTTTTATATTGTCTTCGTTTAGTGAATGCTTTATCGATTTTAACATGTTTGCTTCAGCTAAGAGGGTTGAATCTGAGAAAACCTCCATCGTACAAAATTTGAAGGAAGGCTTTAGTTATGTCCTCAAACAGAAGGCGTTTATGACGATTGCTGTATACGCTTTTGTTATTAATTTCTTCCTTTCAGGATTTTCAATTATCCTTCCAGTGGATCTAATCACAACGCATGGTATTTCACCAGAGGTGAACGGGTGGATTCAGGCTGCATTTCCTATTGGCGCAATTATTATGTCTATTATAGTTGGTAAAAAGAACATACAGTTCTCGCAGACTCTTTTTAGAAATGCAATGTTGCTTTTTAGCATATTGTTATTAAGCTTTGCGATTCCAGTTTTGCCTGGAATCAGCTTCGGAATCTTAGTTCCTGGCTACTATAGTCTTATGATGTTTGGTCTGGCAATGGTTGTGATACTAGTTAACGTACCACTTCAGGTGCTTTTCCAATTGACCATAGAAGATGAATACAGAGGCAGAGCAATGGGTGTTCTAGGCGCAATGTCACAAGGGGTTATGCCAATAGCCTATATTCTTACTGGTGTTTTATTGGACGTCGTTCCAAGCTATGTCTTGCTGTTATTTGATGCTTTTGCACTTGGTATCATCGCATTATCTGTACAAAAAAATTCAAAACTAAAAGAGGTTGCCCTAACTGAAGGATAGTGTAATAATAGATTAGAATACTATTGTTAGGAGATCATTATGGTAAAAAGCATACGCGTTAAAAGTTTAGATTTCGTTTTCTCGATCAACCGTCTACTTGGTGGTCATGAATTCAAAAAAGAAATTAAGAAAATAGGGGTCGCGCCTTCAGAAGAAATTGAGGCGTTAATCGAAGAACTGTCCTCTAAGGTTTCTATGCGCGTATCTGAAGACTTAAAGCTCCTTTTTAAAAAATACTATCTTGACAGCTTAATATACAATTTGGCGGTAAAGCATCCAGAGTTACCGCCGAGAGAGTTAATCGCATTAATAGAAGACATTGGTGCCGATCAATTCTATGAAGCTTATATCACTGAGTTTGTTCGACCTGCCGAATCGACTGAGGCTTCTATTAAAGAACGAATAGAAAGCTTAATTGAGAATAATACCACACAGATCGTTATGTCTTATTCACAGCTTAAAAAATTTAAGCACGAAGCACCTGAAATCTTTAAGCTGTGTGTGAATACCTTGAAAAGCTATGTCGAAACGTACGAACTGATTGAAGAACGCGTCATTAAAATTTATAATCGCGAAATCGTTTGGCTTGAAGCAGACATGGTTGATGAAAACCGGTTTAGAAACAGCTATCTAATGATTCAGCTTGAAGGTGAAACAGATGCCATTAAGGAAATCACAGTTTGTATGACAGTGCTTGGAGAATATGTTTTAATGTATTCTATCCATAAAAGTCATCAAAGCCTCAATATGATTGTCGGCTTTGGTATGAAAAAAGTCATCTCTGAAAAGGAAAAAACCATAGAACAGGAGGTTTTTAAATCTCTTGGTGATCCAACGAAGCTCCTTATGATTCAAATGGCTTCAAAGGAGCCGGTCTGTGCAAAGGATTATGCCGATCGATTAAAGCTTTCTAAAGCAACGATTAGCCATCATATTTCTATTTTATTGGGCTTAAGACTTTTGTCCTTGAGCCTTCAGGAAGGTAAAAAAATGTATTATATCACCAATATTGAGATGATCAAACGGTTGTTTGATAACTTTATCAATGATTTGGAGCAATGATATAAATGCTTACTCGCTAGCAATCACTTCAAATATATCTTTACTTCTTTAGCACTCTGAATAAGAGTGCCATTTTTTTATTTTATTCATTAGTTTTACTAATGATATACATTATTAATATTAAATTTATTTATATATATTTTCATGGTACACTTAAGTTAACATAAAAGAATGTGCTGAGGAGGCAAAAATGGTTACGAGAGTGTTGGTAGAAAAGAAAAAAGGGTTTGACGTTGAAGCGATTGCGTTGGCAGGCGAACTCAAACACGATTTACACTTATCTGGATTAAAGAGTGTTAGAATCATCAATTGCTATGACTTTGAAGGCGTACCTGAGGATAAGCTTGAAACGGTGATTAATACTGTACTTTCTGAGCCAAACGTCGATCAGATTAGACTATCTGATATAAAGATCGAGAGCGATGAGACGGCGTTTAGATATTCACTTTTACCTGGCCAATACGACCAAAGAGCTGACTCGGCAGCGCAATGTATCGGAATTGTTACTTTGGAAAACAGAGCAGAGATTGCAGCTTCAAAAATCATCGTTTTAAAAGGCACACTCTCAGAGGAAGAGGTCCTAAGGGTTAAGGCATTCTTAATCAACCCAGTAGAATCAAGTGAAGTGGCACTTGAACGACCAATTAAAATAGCACTTGAGATGCCAATCCCTCAGCCAGTTGAAACGGTCAAGGATTTTATCAAACTATCAAATGAATCACTCTCAAATTTTAGAAACCAGATGGGTTTTGCAATGACATTAGCAGATTTAGAGCACATTCAAAACTACTTTATAGCTGAAAAAAGAAATCCAACGATTACAGAACTGAAAGTAATCGACACTTACTGGTCAGATCATTGCCGTCATACCACGTTTATGACAGAGCTCACAGATGTAACGATAGAAGCATCAGAATACACGACGCCAATAGTGAAAGCTTATGAAAGCTATTTAAAAATGCGTGAGTCGATTTATGGTAACTCCGGTAGATTGATGACGCTTATGGATTTGGCGACGATTAACATGAAAACACTTAGAAAAAACGGTGGACTTGAGGATTTAGATGTTTCTGATGAGATTAACGCATGTAGCATTAAGATCGATGTAGACGTCAATGGTATAGATGAACCTTGGTTACTTATGTTCAAAAATGAAACGCACAACCATCCGACTGAAATAGAACCATATGGTGGCGCTGCAACTTGCTTAGGTGGCGCTATCAGAGATCCGCTTTCAGGAAGAAGCTATGTTTATCAAAGTATGAGAGTAACAGGTGCGGGTAATCCCTTAACGCCGATCGAAGAGACACTTGAAGGAAAACTACCACAAAAAATCATCACACAAAAAGCGGCTGCTGGGTTTAGTGCCTACGGCAATCAAATCGGTCTTGCAACGGGTCATGTCGCTGAGGTATACGACGATGGCTTTGTAGCAAAGCGTATGGAAGTAGGCGCTGTAATGGGTGCTGCACCACTTTCAAATGTAAGAAGAGAACAACCTGAGACAGGTGACTTAATTGTGCTAATCGGTGGCAGAACTGGACGCGACGGTGTTGGTGGTGCAACTGGCTCCTCTAAAGCACATGATGAGGAAAGCTTAGTGGCTTGTGGCGCAGAGGTTCAAAAGGGGAATGCACCTGAAGAGAGAAAAATTCAAAGATTATTTAGAAATCCAAAGATGTCAGCATGTATTAAAAAGTGTAACGATTTTGGCGCAGGTGGTGTTTCTGTAGCCATCGGCGAACTAGCGGATAGTTTGAAAATCAATTTAGATAAAGTGCCAAAGAAATATGAAGGACTTGACGGTACAGAACTTGCTATCTCTGAGTCGCAAGAGCGTATGGCAGTTGTGATCGCGCCTGAAGACTTAGACCAAGTGATGTCACTTTGTGATTCTGAAAATCTTGAGGCGACAGTAGTGGCAGAGGTAACCGACACAGGCAGACTTGAAATGACTTGGCAAGGACAATCTATTCTCGACGTGTCAAGAGCTTTCTTGGACACAAATGGTGTAAGAGGGTCTAACCAAGTAAATATTACTGCTCCAAAGGCAACTTCATATTTTGACAATTCGTTCAACGGAGACGTTGTAAGTACATGGTTAAACAAGCTGTCCAGCTTAAATGTGTGTTCTCAAAAAGGGCTCGTTGAAAGATTTGATAATACCATTGGGGCAGCAACTGTGTTGATGCCTTTTGGCGGTGTTAATCAGCTGACACCATCTCAAGCAATGGCTGCAAAGCTACCGGTTTTAGGCGGAGAAACGAATACAGTTTCTATGATGAGCTATGGCTATCAATCTGAAATAGGTAAATGGTCACCTTTCCATGGCGGCGTTTATTCAGTGGTGGAATCAATTGCCAAGCTAGTGGCAATTGGCGGTGATTATAAAAAGATTAGATTATCGCTTCAGGAGTATTTTGAAAAGTTAGGAACGGACCCTGTTAAATGGGGAAAGCCAATGGCTGCGCTTCTTGGTGCATGCGATGCTCAAGTGAATTTTAATACAGCGGCAATCGGCGGTAAGGATTCAATGTCTGGTACGTTTAAAGATAGGGATGTACCGCCAACGCTTATTTCATTTGCGGTCACTTACGGTAAAACTAACGATGTTATTTCACAGGAGCTTAAGAATAAAAACTCAAAATTGGTTTTGTTTAACCCTTCTAGAGAAGCGGCAGACATGCCAAATTACACCGCTTTAAAATCAGGCTATGATGTGATTTTATCTGAAATGCACAGTGGAAACGTACTTTCGGCATACGCTATTGGCGAAGGTGGCGTGGCGATGGCACTTTCTAAGATGGCTTTTGGCAATCAAATTGGCTTTAAGCTTGAATCAAAAATACAAAGCACAGTATTTTCTCCTGAAATTGGCTCAATTGTAATCGAGGTCTCAAACGATTCGGTGGGTCGCATTACAAATAATGCTGATTTTAGTCTTATTGGACAAACACAGGCTGCATTTGAATTTACAGTAGGTGATGCAGTTATCTCAGGTAAGGATGCGCTTAAGGCGTGGACAGGAACACTTGAGCCGATTTTTCCAACACAGCATCACGATACAGGCGTTGCCAAAACCATTTCATACACAGTGAGAAGCAATCGTAAGCCAGCTATACAAATTGCAAAGCCTAGAGTTTTTGTTCCTGTATTCCCAGGGACCAACTGTGAATACGATACCATTAAGGCTTTTGAAAAAGCAGGCGCAACTGTCGAGTTTGAAATCTTTAGAAATCTTACACCTGAAGCGGTAAAAGAATCAGTGGAACGTTTTGCTGAGAAAATTAAAAAATCTCAGATAGTTGCTTTGCCAGGTGGATTTAGTGCAGGGGATGAACCTGAGGGGTCAGGTAAGTTTATTGCTTCTGTCTTTAGAAATCCGAAGTTAGCAGAGGAAATAATGGCATTACTCAATTCTCGAGACGGTATGATGTTGGGAATTTGCAATGGCTTCCAAGCTTTAGTGAAGCTAGGTCTTTTACCTTATGGCGAAATAAGAGAGCTATCAGAGGATTCACCAACCTTAACCTTTAATAAGATTGGCAGACACGTCGCTAGAATGGCTTCAGTAAGGGTGGCTTCTGTCAACTCTCCTTGGCTGTCAAATGCAAATGTAGGTGAAATCTATCAAACGGCATTTTCACACGGTGAAGGCCGCTTCTTTGCCGATGAAAAAACGATTCAAATTTTAGAATCAAATGGTCAAATTGCGACGCAATATGTGGATTCAAATGGTCAAGCGACCTACGATGGCAATTATAATATCAACGGATCAGTAGAGGCGATCGAAGGTGTTTTTTCGCCTGATGGTAGAGTGTTTGGTAAAATGGGTCACATCGAAAGAACCGCTGAGGGTCTTTATAAAAATATTTACGGTGAAAAAACTTTTGATATTTTTCAATCGGGTGTTAGCTACTTCAAATAATTTTATTCAGATTTAAGGCAATATCACTATATTTTTGTATATTTTCGACAACAAATTGACGCTTGGAATAATTATGTTTCAATAACAAAATAACGGTGAAGTTGTTACTGATAAACAGACAAAAGACATATTTCCATAATATGTCTTTTGTTTTTTTTGTTTTTGTGTTAAAATCGAAAAATAGTCAAGGAGGTTTTATGAAGTTAAAGGTATTCTTATTGATGCTTTTTTCATGCTTATTGATTTCTGGATTTGGATTTGCAAGTGACGTCCTTGTGACCGTCAATGACCAATTATTAGAAGACGAAGGGATTATAATAAAAGAGAATGGTATCCCATATGGTCTGCTATCCGAGTTCGCTCAAAGAATGGACATAACCTTAGAATGGCTCCCTAATGCTAAGTTTGCAGTGCTTAACATTGGCGAGGATTATGTCAGCTACAAAATGGATTCAAATCTAATCGTGATAAATAACAAATCAGATGAACTAACAAATGAAAGCTTTGTAAGAGACGGTAGAATCTATGTTCCGCTATACTCAATATGTGATGTGATGGGAATCCAAATGACATGGGATTCTGAATTGGTTCATGTAACATTAAGTAGTCCGACGATCAAGATTGCTGCTAGTGAAGTAAGATCTATGAATTATTCTGAAGAGGACTTAATCTGGTTGGCTAGAATTATCGAGGCTGAAACTAGAGGCGGCTCTTTGGACAAAAAAACTGCGGTGGCAAACGTTGTACTCAATAGAGTTGCCAGTCCGAAATTTCCAAATACAATTTACGAGGTCATCTATCAACGCAATCAGTTCCCACCTGCGTATAAAAGCAGCTTTTTGACAAGGGAATTGTCTCAATCGAGTTTGATGGCTGCGAAAAGAGCGATGATGGGAGTTGAAATTGCACCAAATTGCCTATACTTTAATAGTATTCCATTTGCTTCAAAGGCAGATAGCTTTTACAAGCTGATAGAAGGCGATTATTTCTATTTTTAAGTAATATAAAAAGGTTATAAGCATGATTGGCGCTACTTTAAAGTGTAGCGTCTCTTTTTTTGCCACAAAATGGCTTGTGCAAAATCATTATGACTTGTGGATAAAGATTTTATTACTATACAAAGGGTAGAAAAAAGCGTATAATCAAATAGAACATACGTTCTATTTGGAGGTTGCTATGGACGCTTTAAAAAAACTTGAAATCCTTGCGGATGCGGCTAAATACGATGTGTCATGTTCTTCTAGTGGCAGCGAGCGTAAATCAGTGAAGGGTGCACTTGGGAATGCAGCTTTACCTGGCATTTGTCATAGCTTTGCAGAGGATGGTAGGTGCATTTCGCTACTTAAAATACTATATACAAACAAATGCCTGTATGATTGCGCTTACTGTATCAATCGCGCGAGCAATCCCGATATGCAAAGAGCTGAATTCACGCCAGATGAGGTTGTGGATTTGACCATCAGTTTTTATAGAAGGAATTATATTGAAGGCTTATTTTTGAGCTCTGGTGTTGTGAGGTCGCCTGATTACACCATGGAGCAGCTTTTGGCGGTTGTAAAGCGTTTAAGAGAAAGAGAGCGGTTTAATGGCTATATCCACCTTAAAGGAATACCTGGAGCGGATCCTAAATTAATCGAACAGGCAGGCCTTTATGTGGATCGAATGAGTATCAATATTGAACTACCAACAACTAAAAGTCTAAGGCTTTTGGCGCCTGAAAAAAATAGAAATGAAATGATTGCGCCAATGCAGATGATAAAGGAAAGAATTGTTGAAAACAAATCATCCATTGTTCGATATAAACACACACCTGCTTTTGTGCCGGCAGGTCAAAGCACTCAGCTCATCGTAGGTGCGACAGATGAGGTTGACTATAAAATTATTAAGATATCTGAAGCGTTATATAACCGCATGTCTTTAAAACGCGTCTACTATTCTGCTTATGTCCCCGTGGGTAAAAATGCTATAGTTTCTATGAATCACACAGATGCTTTGAAGCGAGAGCACCGTATCTATCAAGCGGACTGGCTTTTGAGATTTTATGGGTTCACAGCAGATGAAATTCTGACCAAGGCGGATCCAAATCTTGACATGGAGATGGACCCGAAATGTCAATGGGCAGTAAGAAATCCACATCTGTTTCCGATGGAGGTAAATAAGGTAAGCCTATTAGAGCTACTTCGAGTTCCGGGGATTGGAAATGTTACAGCCAGACGAATTATGGCAGCTAGAAGATTTGGTCCTGTGGGATTTGATGCTTTAGTTAAAATGGGTGTCGTGATGAAACGTGCAAAGTATTTTGTTACTTGTAATGGAAAGTACTTTGGCGATATCGATTTAGAACCAAGAAAGTTAAGAACTCTATTAATAGAACCGCCCAAAAAAGGGGCAAATCAACTGAAGCTTTTTGATCTATACCCGAATGTTTTTAACTCAGGAGGTGGTCATAGTGGTTTATCTATTTGATGGTAGCTTTGAAGGTGCGCTTTCTGCGGTTTATGAGATGTTTTACGCCAAGGCAAATCCCGAAAAGGATATGATGTGCATTCGAACGCTTTATCAATACGATATATTTGATCAAGTTGTGGAATGCCATACTTCCTCGGAATATGCTGGAAAGGTGACCGCATCCATTATTGAAACGTTTGGTGAAGAAGCATTTCGACGGATTGGATATGCATATCTGTCTGAGGATGAGCAGTTTGGGACCAAGCTGTTTAGAGCCTTAAAAAGAGCCTACAGGCTTGGAGGAAATGGTTTAGAGAACTTTTCTGATGAAGCTATTATGACGCTTTACAAATGCTACAACGCGGTAGCAAGAGAGTCTCATCGTATGATTGGTTTTATACGATTTGCTGAGCTTGATAAGGGCATATATTACAGCCAATTTGAGCCTACCTATGATCTGCTGGCGTTAGTAGTACCGCATTTTGTTGATCGCCTTGGCGATCAGCTCTGGGTGCTCCATGACACAAAGCGACGTAAAGCGGCCTTTTATAATAAGACAGATGTCCACTTTAGCGATTTAGACCCTGTGGAAGCACTATACTATTCCAGTCGTGAGGCGCAATACCAAAAAATGTGGCAGGCTTACTTTGAACATATCGCAATTGACGAGCGCAAGGACAAACGTAGACATATTCATATGATGCCTAAGAAATATTGGCAATTTTTAACTGAAAAAAACACTAAGTAAATTTTTACTAAAATAATTGATTTTATTAACTGATGTGATATGATAGTCTTAAGAACTCGAATCTATTTGGATAAAGGAGAATCATATGATATTGGTTTTAGGAGGCGCAGGCTATATCGGTAGCCATGCAGTAAGACAACTGATCCAAGCTGGAGAGTCGGTCATCGTTGTCGATAATTTAGAAACAGGTCATAAAGAAGCGATTCATGATAAAGCAAAATTCTACTTAGTTGATATAAGAGATGAAGCAGCGCTCAGGGAAGTTTTTATACAAAATAAGATTGAAGCAGTTATGCATTTTTGTGCAAATTCACTAGTGGGTGAGTCTGTGTATAAGCCTATTAAGTATTTTGACAATAACGTTGGTGGCGCAATTAATGTCTTAAAGGTGATGAAGGAATTTAATGTCGATAAGATTGTCTTTTCTTCCACCGCTGCGGTCTATGGAGAGCCAGATCAAGTGCCTATTTTAGAAGCTAGCAAAACAGACCCTACAAACCCATACGGCGCTTCAAAGCTAATGATGGAAAATATGTTTAAGTGGGCAGATCAAGCGCACGGGATCAGATATGTTTCACTAAGATATTTCAATGTCGCGGGTGCAGATGAAACCGGTGAAATTGGTGAAGCGCATGGCGTTGAGACACATTTAATTCCGTTGGTACTTCAAGTACCATTGGGTCAAAGAGAGTTTATTACCGTATTTGGGGATGACTATCCAACAAAGGACGGAACTTGTATCCGAGATTATATACATGTAATTGATTTAATTGATGCACATATTAAAGCGCTCAACTATCTTAGAAATAATGGTAAGAGCGATGTGTTTAACCTCGGAAGTGGCGAGGGATTTTCAGTTAAAGAGATTATTGAAGTGGCGAGAAAGGTAACCGGACATCCTATACCTGAAAAAATTGATGTACGTCGTGCAGGTGACCCTTCGACCTTAATTGCATCTTCAGAAAAAGCAAAGTCAGTGTTAAATTGGAATCCAAAATATACTAAAGTTGAGACGATAATATCTGATGCATGGCGGTTCCATCTGTCACATCCAAATGGATATAAAGCGTAGTGGAGGACGGATATGAAGGAACAAATGAGTTTAGAATTTTTGAACAGCTATACTGCTGCTTCCGAAGCGTTTTATTTTTCACCCGGCAGAGTCAATTTGATTGGCGAACATATCGATTACAATGGTGGAATGGTTTTACCTGTTGCGATCAACCTAGGTACCTATGCCTTAGTTCGACCTAGAACCGATACTAAGGTAAGACTAAAATCATTAAATTTTGAATCTCTTGGCGTGTTAAGCTTTGACTTGAATTCGATTCAATATGATGCGACATTGGATTGGGCGAATTACCCAATGGGTGTCTTGTATACGCTTCAGTCCAAAGGCTATCAGACTACCTTTGGTTTTGATCTTCTATTTTACGGTGATTTACCAAATGGTGCGGGTCTTTCTTCCTCAGCATCGATTGAGGTTCTAATGGCAACTATAGCCAATGATTATTACGAGCTTGGACTTAGTGGTGTAGAGATTGCGAAGCTTTGTCAGCTTTCAGAGAATCAATTTAACGGTGTAAATTGTGGCATAATGGATCAGTTTTCTATCGCCATGGGTAAAAAGGATCATGCAATAATGCTGAATTGTGATACGTTGGATTACACTTATGTCCCAGCAACACTAGGAGATTATAGAATCGTTATCATCAATACCAATAAAAAACGCGGGTTAGTAGACTCAGAGTATAATCAACGTAGAACTGAGTGTGAGACAGCATTTGGTCTATTAAAATCGAACTACAAAAAAAGACCAATTACTTCTTTGTGTGATATGACGCCAAAAGAATTCATTGAGGTTTCAGAGGTGCTTGAGGCAAGCTCAGTCTACAAGCGAGCGATACATGCCATCCAAGAGAACTTTAGAACCAAGAGCAGCAAGGCAGAGCTTACAGATGGCAATTTGTTGGCGTTTGGTGAGTGGATGTACAGCTCACATGAGTCATTAAAGAACAGCTTTGAGGTCAGTTGCTATGAACTCGATACAGTAGTTGAATTAAGTAGAAAGGAACGTGGTGTTATTGGTGCTAGAATGACAGGCGCTGGCTTTGGCGGCTGTGCGATTGCGCTGGTTCATAAGGATCACATTGCAGACTATGAGACAAATATTTCGAAACAATACAAAGCGCTTACTGGCATAGATGCTTCATTTTATGTTGCGCGAATCTCAGGAGGAACTGCTCGTGTTGAATAAATTATTGATAGACGTTGAGGGTCTTATCCGTTTTGGACTTGAGCATCGAATGATTAATGAGCTAGATGTTGAAGTCGTTAGAAATCTGTTTTGGAAAAGACTAAATGCAGTCGCTGATATTGACGAGGTGTTAATGGCTGAGGTGCCTTCGCTAGGGGTATATGAGCTTTTAAACAGCATCACAGCATCTGCAAACGAAATTGGAGAGCCACTAGAATATTCCTATCAGGTTGAACAGTTTCAAGCAGAGCTAATGAGTTATATGATGCCACGGAATTCAGAAGTTAACCGTATTTTTTGGTCACTACACCATGCGGATCCAAAGTTTGCAACTGAGTATTTTTATTCTTTATCAAATGCGTCTACTTATATTAGAATGGACCGCGTCAGTAAAAATATCAGCTGGGTTACAGAAACACCGTATGGCTGCATGGATATAACCATTAATATTTCTAAGCCAGAAAAGGACCCTAAAGAAATTGCATTAGCAAAGACTTTACCGCCCTCTGTATACCCTAAATGCTTACTCTGCGTGGATAATGCTGGCTATCAGGGGAATATTAATCATCCGGCAAGACACAATCATAGAATTATCGAGATGAATCTACAAAATGAGCCATGGTATCTACAGTATTCACCTTATGTGTATTACAATGAACACGCGATTGTATTGTGTCGTGAGCATCGCGATATGAAAATAGATCGAAACACGTTCGTTAGGCTGTGCGATTTTGTTGATTTGGTACCACACTATTTTATTGGATCAAATGCTGATCTTCACACGGTTGGTGGCTCAATATTAACGCATGATCATTATCAGGCAGGAAACTATGAGATGCCAATGATGCGAGCAGAGGTATATGAGACTATCAGATTAAAAGAAATGGAAGACGTTGCTTACGATATATTGAAATGGCCACTTTCTGTTGTAAGATTGAGAAGCAAGAGCAGAGAGCATATCATAGAGGCCTCTTCAGCATTGCTTCATAAATGGATCGGTTATTCCGATGAACGCTATGAGCTCTTTGCTCATACCAACGAACGCCATAACACAGTTACGCCTATTCTAAGAAAATTGAACGGTGAGTATGAGATGTATCTCGCACTAAGAAACAATAGGAAGACAGACCAACATCCTGATGGCATCTTTCATCCACACACTGAGCATCATCATATTAAAAAAGAGAATATTGGATTGATCGAGGTAATGGGGTTAGCGGTGCTACCAGCTCGACTTGCTAGTGAGCTTGATCAGTTAAAGATGGAGCTTACGAGTGCTTGGGACACTGAACGTTCAAAGTTAGGCGATGTGATTTTTTCAGAAACAACTAGAAAGCATGAGCCATGGATCCAAGAGATCCGTACTGAGATTGTTGACTTGTTTTCAAATCAGGCGAATATATCAGTAATGGATCAGTCAATATCTGATTTCTTGAAGGCTCAGGTAGGTAAAAAATTTGAACTTGCTCTAAGAGACTCTGGTATCTATAAGGAGCATTATGATGGTATTGGTGATTTTTTAAAGGCTTAGGCGATAGGCTTGGAGGCTAAGATGGACATAAAGATGGGAAAAGAGGAAACGCTTAGTAAATTGCTTGATTTACCAATTGAATGGATTGAATTAAGCAATAACCAAGGTATGTCTGCAAGGTTTTTAAATTATGGTGCTATCTTATTGTCTTTAATGGTACCAGATGCATTAGGTTTAAGTGAAAACGTGGTTATGACTTATGATGACCCAAAGGATTTCATAAAGAACCCCTTATATTTAAACGCTGTTATTGGTCCGAATGCCGGTCGATTAAGTGAAGGACAGCTTAAGATTTGTGATAGGGTCTTTAGTCTTCCCGTGGATCGCTTGGGCAATAATCTGCACAGTGGACAAGAGGGACTTCACCAGCAGCTTTGGATGATTACCGGTGAAATGGTATCTAATGAAGCATGTAGTGTCGTATTAAAGTATGTACATGGACATTTGCAAGGCGGCTATCCTGGTAATATCGTATTTGAATTGGCTATTGAGCTAAATGATGATAATGAACTAAAGGTGACACATCGTGCGCTTGCAGATCGTGACTGTCATATCAATACGACCAATCATACTTACTTTAATCTTTCTGGAAACGAAAAGCACAAAATAGACGAACATTTGCTGTTTGTAAATGCGGATTACTTTTATAATTTGGATGAAAAAAACTGTCCAATACAAGAGAAGGTTCATGTGAAGGGTTCTGCCTTTGACTTCAGACAGCTGACCCCTATTTTAAGCGCTTATAAAAGTAAGTACAGTGGTATTGACCATCCTTTTTCTCTCGATGACGCAATAGATAAAGGAATGCCTCAAGTGATTTACAAGGATCCTGTTTCAGGCAGAGTGCTTGAAATTACAACTAATCAATCGGATGTTGTCATATATACGAATAACATTTCATATAAGAATCACTATGGTATATGCTTCGAAGCACAAAAATGTCCCAATACGTTGAATATTGTAGACGCGGGGATAAAGTACGTCAATGAAATCAAATATGCCTTTAAAATTCAAAAATAGGTAAGCCCATTCCATATAATATTTTAGTGCAAACACCCTCTGTAAGAGGGTGTTTTTTTATCGGTACAATTATGAATATTAAATTTATTTAGTACAAAAATATTCGTATTTTATCTTGACGCAAGACTGAATCTTCTATATTATTTGTATATACGAATAAACCTTTAAAAAGCATAAAAAACATTCGGATTTCAGGAGGCGTTATGAAAGTTGCTATTCTAATGGGCAGCGATTCGGATTTTCCAGTTGTTGAACGTTGTATAGGTATTTTAAAAAAGTTTGATGTGGAAGTAGTTGCAAGAGTTTTATCTGCGCACAGAACGCCACACTTAGCCGTTGAGTTTGCTATGAACGCCGAGGCAGACGGGGTTGAAGTTATTATTGGTGCCGCTGGAAAAGCAGCACACTTACCTGGTGTTATTGCAGGTGTAACGACACTACCTGTAATCGGTATTCCAATCAAATCATCCACGCTAGACGGTCTAGACTCACTCCTTTCAATCGTGCAAATGCCAAGTGGCATTCCAGTTGCGACAGTTGCTGTAGATGGTGCTGAAAATGCAGGTCTACTAGCAGTACAAATCCTATCTGTTAAATACCCTGAACTAAGAGAAAAAATGAGAGCATATAAATCAGAGATGGCTGAAGCGGTTTTAAAGAAAGACGCTGCGATTCAATCTCGTTATTAATTATTAAGCTTGTGGCTATGCTACAAGCTTATATCTGCTTATAAAGCAAAAGTCAGGTTTTATAGCCTATATTTGTTTTTATTGATAGCAGTTCTACGTAAGATTTGTTTATGTCATTCAGTTAATACTGAAGGTGGCAACAAGTAGGGTAAGAATAAAATTTATGGAGGTTCATATGAACAAGTTAGAGCAACTTTATGAAGGTAAAGCTAAGAAGGTTTTTAAAACAGAGAATGAAAATTACTATATAGTAGAATACAAAGATGATGCCACAGCATTTAACGGTGAGAAAAAGGGTACGATCGTTGATAAAGGTGTTGTTAATAATAAAATGAGTGCGCTTTTATTTAAAATGCTTGAAGAACAAGGCATTCCAACACACTTTGAAAAATTACTTTCAGATAGAGAGCAATATGTTAAAGCGGTTACAATCCTACCACTTGAGGTCATCGTTAGAAACGTAGCAGCTGGTTCACTTGCTAAAAGACTGGGTCTTGAAGAAGGCGTCGTAATGAAGGAAACGGTTTTAGAGTTCTGTTACAAGGACGATGCACTTGGTGATCCAATGATCAATGACTATCACATCTATGCTATGGCATTTGCGACACGTGAGCAAGTTGAAAAAATCAAGGAAATGGCTCTAAAAATCAACACGATTTTAGTAGAGTTCTTCTTAGCACATGGCTTAAAGCTAATTGACTTTAAACTTGAATTCGGTCTATTTAAAGGGGAAGTTATCTTGGCAGATGAGATTTCACCAGATACTTGCAGACTTTGGGATGCAGAAACAAACAAAAAAATGGATAAAGACCGTTTTAGAAGAGATCTTGGCGATGTAGAGCAAACTTATCAAGAGGTTTTAAGTAGAATTCAAGCCTAATTAGGTGGAGGCATATTAATGGATGATTTTTTAAAGATGGACAAACTCAGTGAAGAATGTGGCGTTATCGGGATCCATGCACCAGGTGTTAGCGGCATTTCACACATGCTTTGCTTTGGGCTAATTGCACTTCAGCATAGAGGTCAAGAAAGTGCTGGGATTGCGGTTCTAAAAAACGATAAAATGCAATATTATAAAGAAATGGGTTTGGTCCAAGAAGTTTTCGACAACGAAATCCTCGATCGTTTACCAGCAGATATCGGTATCGGTCACGTAAGATACAGTACGACAGGTGACAGCTATGTTTCAAATGCACAACCTCTTGTGGTGAGATACAAGGGGGGAAGTATCGCTCTTGCACATAACGGCAACTTGGTCAACGCGGTGGAAATCAGAAATCGCCTCGAAGATGAAGGCTCAATCTTTCAAACCTCTATCGATTCAGAGGTTATCGCAAACTTAATCGCAAAAAACTATAGCTTGGGCATGAAGGAAGCGGTTATAGAGTCGGTTAAAGAAATTAAAGGCTCATACGCACTAACCATCGTCATCGATCATATGCTGATCGGTGTACGAGACCCAAATGGCTTAAGACCACTTTCTCTTGCTAAGTTACCTGAAGGCGGCTATGTGCTTGCATCTGAATCATGTGCGCACGATGTTGTGGGTGCAGAGTTTGTAAGAGATGTAGAACCAGGCGAAATCGTAATCATTAGTGACGAGGGTGTAGAATCTATTTTCTTCGCTGAGGGTCATAAAAAAGCCATCTGTGCTTTCGAATACGTTTATTTTGCTAGACCTGACAGCATCATAGATGGTAAAAGTGTCTATGAAACGCGTGTTGAGTCTGGCCGTATTTTAGCGAGAGAGTATCCTGTTGAAGCAGATATGGTTATCGCTGTGCCAGACTCGGGGATTGCTGCGGCTATTGGTTATGCCGAAGAGTCTGGTATTCCTTATAATACAGGACTTATCAAGAACAAATACATGGGTAGAACGTTCATTCAGCCGGACCAAAAATCAAGAGAGCTTGCTGTTAGACTTAAACTCAATGTGATGAAAAGAAATATCGAAGGCAAAAGACTTATTTTAATAGATGATTCCATCGTAAGAGGGACGACGAGCAAGCGTATCATAAACATGTTAAAAGCGGCTGGTGCATCAGAAGTTCACGTTAGAGTGAGCTCGCCGCCAGTTAAGCACCCATGCTATTTCGGAATCGATACGCCAAATAGACAGCAATTAATCGGTGCAATCCATACGATAGATGAGATTTGTGAGATGATTGGCGCAGATAGTTTGGCATTTTTAAGTGATGCTGGTCTGAAAAAATCCATCGATTTTAAACCATGTGGACTCTGTACCGCTTGCTTTGATGGCGACTATCCAATGGAAGTGCCTGAAGAAGCTAATAAATTTATGTTTGAATAAACGCCAACGATTATAGTGAAAAGAGGATGTTAAGACGATGTCAAAAGATAAATTAACCTATGCAGCTTCTGGAGTAGACGTCAAAGAAGGCGCTAGAGCAGTGGAACTAATGAAAAAGCACGTTAAAGAGACTTATAATGGCGATGTTATTGGCGATCTAGGAAACTTTGGTGGTTTGTTACGACTTAGTGGTAGCTACAAAAGTCCAGTTCTGGTTGCTGGAACAGATGGTGTTGGTACAAAATTAAAGCTTGCTTTTATGATGGACAAACATGATACCGTGGGTCAAGACTTGGTAGCGATGTGTGTTAATGATATCCTTTGCCAAGGGGCTATGCCGCTTTTCTTTTTAGATTATCTAGCAACTGGTAAGCTCAATGCAGAAAGTGCTGAGCAAATCGTCAAAGGGATTACAGACGGTTGTAAGCTAGCTGCAATGCCTTTATTAGGTGGGGAAACTGCTGAAATGCCAGGCTTTTATGGTGATGGTGAGTACGATATGGCTGGTTTTGCTGTAGGCGTCGTCGATGAGGAAAAAATCATCACAGGTGCGAGTATAAAACCTGGCGATATCATCCTTGGTCTTAAGTCGAGTGGCATTCATTCAAATGGTTACTCACTCGTTAGAAAACTTTTCTTTGATCAACTAGGATTATCGGTTGATACATTTATTCCTGAATTGAACACGACACTAGGAAAGGCACTGATAGAGCCAACTAAAATCTATGTGAAACCAATCATGACCCTTTTGTCAGAGGTGAATATTAAAGGTATGGTTCACATGACGGGAGGCGGCTTCTATGAAAATATTCCACGTGTGCTTTCTGAAGGTCAAAATGCAAAAATCAAGTTGGGTTCTTGGTCAAAACCTGCAATCTTTGATTATATCGAAAAAGTAGGTAACATCGATCTAGAAGACTTATATGGCACCTTTAATATGGGGATCGGATTTATCGTCATCGTTTCGCCAAGTGATGTAAATAAAACCATGGAATTACTTACAGAAGAGGGTGAAACCGTTTCTATCATCGGTGAGGTAATCGATGGAGAAAAGGGAGTAACACTATGGAACGCTTAAATATAGCCGTTTTTGTCTCAGGTGGTGGATCAAATCTACAAGCGATTATCGACGCGCTTTCCACAGACTTAAATCAGACCACAATCAAGTGTGTTATCTCTAACCGTAAGGAAGCATTTGGCTTAAAGCGAGCTGAGAAGTATGGCATAGATGCTCATTACTTTGGTATAGGTAATTTTCCTGATGTCAGCGAGCGTATCAGTCAACTTTTATTACTTTTAAATAACTATAAGATTGATTTAATTGTGCTTGCAGGTTATCTAGCAATATTAGACGAACGTTTTATTGCAGCATATAAGGGCAGAATTATTAACATCCATCCATCGTTGCTTCCAAAATTTGGTGGTCATGGTTATTATGGTTTGAAGGTCCATGCAGCTGTTTTGGCAGCTGGTGAGAAGCAAAGTGGGGCAACGACACATTTTGTAGATTCGGGAATAGATACAGGTCGTATCATTTATCAATCAAGCGTGATGGTAAAAGCAGATGATACACCTGAAATATTGGCACAACGAGTATTGAGAGAAGAACATCAATTAATGGTCAAAACCATTGCTGACATTCAAAATGGCGTTCTTTCAATTGGATTATAGCTATAAAATTTAGCCTTGGGCGAGAAAAGGTGAAGGTAATGAGAAAAAGAGCTTTATTAAGCGTTTCGGATAAATCGGGCATCGTTGAGCTGGCCAGCGCATTTCACGAGCTAGGGATTGAGCTGGTATCCACCGGCGGTACTGAACAAAGCATCAAAGCGGCAGGTATTCCCGTTAAGAACATTAGCGAAATCACAGGCTTTGAAGAGTGCTTAGACGGTAGAGTTAAAACCCTGCATCCAGCAGTTCATGGCGGCATTCTGGCAATCAGAGAGAGTGAAGCACATATGTCGCAGCTAGAGAAGCTTGGCATTGGAACCATTGATTATGTCATAATTAACTTATATCCTTTTAAGCAGACTATTCAAAAGCCAAACGTCAAGTTTGAGGATGCAGTAGAAAACATTGATATTGGTGGCCCGACGATGCTAAGATCAGCAGCTAAAAATCACAAAGATGTGGTCGTCGTTATTGATCCTGAGGATTATTCAACGGTTATTGATGCAATTCGTACTGAGGGCGAGGTACCTTATGAGATGAAATACGATTTGGCACTTAAAGTATTTCAGCATACTGCTTACTACGATGCCATGATTGCTGAGTATTTGATGAAGCATGCCAATAAAACACCGTTTACAAAGACGTTCACAGTTACCTATGAAAAAGCTCAGGATTTAAGATATGGTGAAAATCCGCATCAAAGAGCGTCATTCTATAAAGAGGTTTTAGATACGAAAGGAACGTTATCAGAAGCGATACAGCTTCACGGTAAGGCGCTTTCTTTTAACAACATCAATGATGTCGGCGGTGCACTCGCGCTTATGAAAGAGTTTACGGAAAAGCCTACAGTGGTTGCTGTGAAGCATTCAAGTCCTTGTGGCGTCGGTACGGGCTTTGACCTATTACACGCATATACAAAGGCTTATGACTGTGATCCAGTATCGATCTTTGGTGGCATCGTTGCACTTAATAGAAAAGTTGATGTCCAGACAGCAGAGAAAATGAATGAAACCTTTTTGGAAATCGTTATTGCGCCAGATTTTGACGAGGATGCATTGGAAGTTCTTAAGAAGAAGAAAAACCTTCGCATTTTAAAATTGGCATCGATGATGGACAAAGCGGTGAATCAGTTGGATATGAAAAAGACACTTGGTGGGTTATTGGTTCAAGAGGTAGATAATAGCTTATTTGAAGGTGAGCTTCAGGTAGTGACAGATAGAATTCCAACCAAAAAAGAAATTGAAGAATTGACCTTTGCATGGAAGATCGTTAAGCATGCGAAATCCAATGCAATCGCGATTACTCGTGATGGTCAAACTCTTGGGATCGGTCAAGGGCAGGTTAGTCGTGTATGGGCTACAGAAAATGCCATTCGCCAGTCCAATTTTCCAGTAAAGGGCGCTGTGTTGGCTTCGGATGCATTTTTCCCTTTTGCAGATGGCATTAAGGCCGCTGCGGAAGCTGGTATTTCAGCAATTATACAACCAGGTGGTTCGGTAAGGGATCAAGAGGTTATTGAAGAAGCAAATAAATATGGTATGACAATGGTTTTTACTGGAATGAGACACTTTAAGCACTAATCGGGGGTTGAGATGAAGATATTGATTATTGGCAGTGGAGGACGTGAACACGCTATTGCTTATAAATTAAGCCAAAGTGAGAGTAAGCCAGAGCTATTCGTCGCACCTGGCAATGCTGGTATGTCGACTATAGCGACCTGTGTGCCTTTAGCAGTGGACAATTTAGAGGGTCTGCTGTCCTTTGCAGTGCTAGAGAAGATAGATTTGACCATCGTTGGACCTGAGCTACCACTTGTTTTGGGAATCGTGGATTTGTTTGAGGCTGAGGGACTTAAAATTTTCGGACCCAAAAGATACGCAGCTCAATTTGAGGGCAGTAAAGATTTTACAAAGGCATTTTTACAAAGACACCATATCCCTACGGCTAAATCAGAAACGCATGTGGATTTAACATCTGCACTGGAAGCTTTGAGTCGATTTACCTATCCCTTGGTGATTAAAGCGGATGGTCTAGCCGCTGGAAAAGGCGTTATTATAGCGGCTACGAAATCAGAGGCTGAAACTGCATTGTCAGAGATTATGGCGCAAAGGATATTTGGAAATTCCGGCTCAAAGGTCGTGATTGAAGCATTTCTAAAAGGAATTGAAGCATCAATACTTTGCTTTGTGGATGGGGAGACGATTTTACCTATGTCACCAGCACAGGATTATAAGAAGGCAATGGATGGTGACGAGGGACTAAATACAGGTGGAATGGGCACCTATTCACCAAGCCAAATTATTGATGAGACATTAATGTACCGTATTCAAAATGAGATTCTCAATCCTTTTATTAGTGGCATTAAGAAGGATGACATTGATTTCAAAGGCATACTTTTTGTAGGCATAATGATTGATGGCGATGAGATAAATGTATTAGAATACAACGTTCGTATGGGTGATCCTGAAACGGAAGTCACGCTGTGTCGTATGGAAAATGATCTTTTAGAGGTCATCGATGCAGTTTTGGAAAAACGTCTAGTAGAGGTTAAGCTCAGATGGTCGGAGCAATCTGCCGTTTGTGTGATTATGGCTTCAGGTGGCTATCCTGCTGAGTATGAGAAAGACAAAGTTATATCAGGACTTGAGGCAGTTCCAGAAGACGTTATGGTTTACCACTGTGGTACAAAGCTAGACGCTGAGGCAAATATCCTAACAAATGGTGGAAGAGTATTGGGCATAACGGCTAAAGCTGATACGCTAGATGCGGCTAGAACGCTTGCGTATCAAGGTGTTTCAAAGATTTATTTTGAGAAAATGAGCTATAGAACGGACATTGCTAGGTTTTAAATGTATAGTCTGAGGTATATATAAACTGTCGAAAAATAATTCGGCAGTTTTTTGTTGTAAGTAAAACTATATATAAGGGGATAACACAAATGAGAATTGGCTTTGCCTGCCTCACAGTTGGCGTAAGAGAGACTGCATTAAAAAGCTGTAATCAAAAAAATGCAAATGAAGATCATCTCTTGTACCTAATCCGTCATAATCTTGAAGTGCTTGATAGGATGCTGCAATATGATGTTCAGCACAAAGTTAAAATGATGCGAATTAGTTCTGATATCATACCTTTTGGATCAAGCCCAGTCAATCAGCTTGATTGGACTAAGCTATTTGAAATAGAATTAAGGAAACTCGGCGATTATATTATGAAAAACGATATCAGGGTGTCTATGCATCCTGGTCAATATACGGTCTTGAATTCACCCGATGAAGGGGTTGTGAAAAGGGCCGTAGAAGATTTAGAGTATCACGCCAGATTTTTAGATGCATTAGGTGTCCCTGCTTCTCACAAGATTATTTTGCACATCGGTGGGATTTATGGCGATAAAGCAAAAGCAAAGGAACGTTTTGAAAAGGTGTATAAGACACTTGCAAAATCGATTAAAAGGAGACTGATTATTGAAAATGACGACAGGCTATTTACGATTTCTGATGTTTTAGAGCTTGGGGAGTCGCTTGATATACCAGTGGTATACGATAATCTCCACAATTGGGTTAACCCATCGGATGTGAGAGTACCAGATCGAGCTTGGATCGATAGGGCGTCAATGACGTGGCGCAAGGAAGATGGTCATCCTAAAATTCATTATTCTCAGCAGGCAAAGGACAAGCGATTAGGTGCACATACAGAAACTATTTATATAGATGAATTTTTAGGCTTTATTGCAAATCTAGGTGAAGTGAAGCCCGATATCATGCTAGAGGTTAAGGATAAAAATCTCTCAGCTTTGAAATGTATCCATGCTTTGACAGACCAAAAAAGAATAGGAATTCTCGAAAAAGAATGGGAGAAATATAAATATTATGTGCTGGAGCGTTCTCCAAGTGCCTACTCTGAAATCAGAGCTTTGTTAAAGGATAAATCAAGCTTTCCAGCAGTTTCATTTTACAGGTGGATAGAAAGCTCCCAGGGTGAATCCCTTGAGTATGGTAGAGTGGTCAATGCAGTTCAGCATGTTTGGGGATATTTTAGAGGAATTGCAGATGCAAGAGAAATTAATCAATTTGAAAAGCTGTATGCTTCGCTTGAGCGCCCTGAGGTCGATTTAAATCACTCTGTTGAGCGACTTAAGCGTTTTATTTTAAGACTGGCAATTAAATACGAGGTGAATTATTTGATTGATAGCTTGTATTTTTATCTATAATGTCTTAGATTAGGTGCTTTTATATAGCATACAGTTTTAGGATTATATTATAAAGGGCAGCTATAGAACAGCTCATATCGACGGATAAATCCATCACTGAGTTGTTTTGTAGCTGCCCTTTCAATAAGCTTAATTTAAATAAACTATTTATGACCTTCCTCAGGTACGATGCATATAAATTTCAACATACCTTCACCTACATTTGAGAATTGATGAAGGGTGTTAGCAGGTACATACGCATAGCTACCTGGCTTGAGCTCGTGAAGGGTATCGCCGATAAGTAGGGTACCATTGCCCTCAATTACGTAATTAATATGTGGCCAATTGTGCTGATGCTTCGGAGAGTAGCCTTCATTTTCAAGCTCTATAACACGCATTACATATCCATCCCAGCCTTCCTTTGGTGAAACGAGTACCTTCATCGCTGCATTTTTAGCCTCAGGACTTGTAATTTCAGATGCTAAAAGTTCATTAAAATTTCCGACAACCATATGTGCCTCCTTAATTTGAGTTCAAACTTCTATTTATATTATACCATTATTTCATTATTAGACACACGAATAACCTATTAAACTAAGAAGAAACTGTTAATGTTTTGCAACTCGAAATATTTGAGTGGCGAAAAAAATAATGCTATAATTGGGTTAGCACATTTAACAGGGGGAAAAATGGACTTTTTGCAGAAGAGAGAGATGATTCTTCAAGGGGATATGAAAAAAGTGATATTAACATTATCACTTCCAATTATGCTCAATAATTTTATTCATACGATTTATAACTTAACCGATACTTATTTTGTCTCAAAAATCCCTGGAAATGCAGTTGCTGGGATTCAGTTTGTTTGGCCGTTGATATTTTTAATTATGTCCTTTGGAATGGGAATGGCGGTTGCAACGTCCTCAATTATTGCTCAGTATATAGGTGCACATATGCAGGAGAAGGCAAAGCAAACCGCTGGGCAAGCGATCTTGTTGATGCTGGGTTTATCAATTGTTTCTGGAAT
This sequence comes from Clostridiales bacterium 38-18, assembly GCA_001897605.1. Taxonomy (GTDB): domain Bacteria; phylum Bacillota; class Clostridia; order Peptostreptococcales; family Acidaminobacteraceae; genus Fusibacter_C. Next base: position 43,243 of record MKTL01000001.1, read on the forward strand.
TGTCGGTTTTTTCTTCGCCCCAATGATTATAAAGGCTATGGGTGCAACTGGGGAGCTCTATGATAATTCCTATGCCTACTTGAGTATCATGTTTTTGGGGATGCCAGCAACCTTTATGCTTAATGCCTATAACGCGATCAAGCAAGGACAGGGAGATACCATATCCCCCCTAATTATAGGTGCCCTTTCAGTTGGGGCAAATATTATTTTAGATCCAATTTTTATCTTTGTTCTCAATATGGGCGTCCAGGGTGCGGCGATTGCAACTGTTATAGCAACGGGAATTTTCGCAGTATATGGCATTCTAACGACATTTAGCTCAAAGCAAAGCTTACAATTAACCATTAAGGACCTTAAATATAACAAAGAAATATTGTCGAAGATTATAGGCATTGGATTTCCTTCATCCGCTGGTCAAGCAACAACCGCATTTGGCTTTACGATACTAAATGTTTTTCTGGTTTCTTTTGGAGATATTACTTTAACAGCGTTTGCTGTGGGAAACCGGATTAGCTCGTTAATTATGATGCCTGCGATGGGAATAGGGAGTGCACTTGCAACTATAGTTGGTCAAAACTTGGGCGCTGATAACGTCAGTCGTGCGAAGCTGGCAGTTCGAAATAGCACCTATTTATCGACGGCCTTTTTAGTGATCGGCGGTTTGATTATGTTACCCTTCTCAAAGCAAATTGTATCAGCCTTTAGCAATGATACAGAGGTGATAGCAAGCGGAACAAATTATCTAAAAATGATCATATATTCAATTCCCTTGATGGGATTTTTTCAAATTTTAGTAGGTACATTCCAGGGCTCAGGGCATACGGTATCGGCCATGATTTTAATGATGGGCAGATTATGGGGCCTGAGAATTCCTATGGTATTTGCACTCAGTCATTTAGAAGGCTTTGGACCGGATTCCATATGGTGGGCAATGATTATCTCAAATCTTATCACCTGCTTGATTGGCCTTGGGATTTACAGCACAGGTCGTTGGCAGCACAAAATTATTAAGCAAAAGAAATCTTTAGTAGATGAATTTGGTGTGTGAAGCCGTTGACAAATAGTATTAAGTTGATTATACTTTAAGTACAAAGAATCTTCAGGGCGGGGTGTAAGTCCCCACCGGCGGTAAAGCCCGCGAACCGAAAGGTTGATCTGGTGTAATTCCAGAGCCGACAGTTATAGTCTGGATGGAAGAAGAGGTTTATGTTTGATGTGTATGCATTTACCCCTGAAGTCTAGCTTTAGGGGTATTTTTTTATTGCTTTGTATTACTTTTAAACAACAAACAAATACCCTGAAGCCCCACACACAATTGGTCGGAAATCCGACGACAATCATTAGGAGGTTTTAGAAATGGTAACTACAACTAAAAAGAAACTCAACGTGTCAACAATGACAAAGGTAGCGATGTTAAGTGTAATTGCATTCGTTTTGATGCAGCTTGAACTACTAATACCGATATTCCCAGCATTTTTAAAAATTGATGTGAGTGATTTACCAGCATTGATAGGCGCCTTTGCACTTGGACCATTTGCTGGTGTTGCAATTGAAGCGGTTAAAAACATTTTGCATTTACTTCAAACGACAACAGGTGGTGTTGGAGAGCTTGCAAACTTTGTGATTGGTTCAGCGATTATCGTTCCAGCAGCTTTGATTTATAAGAAAAACAAATCAAAAAAATCTGCGATTATCGGTTTAACGATTGGAACCGTGGCAATGGCAATTACAGGTGCACTTGCTAACTATTTCGTTTTAATTCCTTTTTATACTGCATTCATGCCAATTGATGCAATCGTAGCAATGGGAACTGCGGTTAATCACAATATTAATTCAGTTTGGGATTTGGTGTTACTTGGTATCCTGCCATTTAACCTATTTAAAGGTGCGGTTCTTTCTGCTTTAACCTTAATTCTCTACAAACACTTATCGCCAATTCTTCATAAAGGTATGTAATTAGTTAGTTTGAACAATTATGTGAATCAACATAAAAAGCATTAAAATAGCCTGTCTTGACACCATTTAGGAGTTAAGACAGGCTTTGATTTTTTGGATACACTATTTTTTATATTAGCCATTTCTTCTTAAGCTTGCCATCATTCTAGCAAGGCCGCCACCATTTTCTAGGTTAGTGAAGCCGTAAGCTTTAAGAATTTGAACCGCATAAGCGCTTCTCGCACCAGAGGCACAATAAAGTGTGATTTGACGATCTGAACTACCCAAATCATCAACTTGAGATTCGAGCTCATCAAGAGGAATATTGATGGCTCCTGGATAAGCACCATAAGCGAACTCTTCCTCTGTTCTTACGTCAATAATGATCGGTTCGTTCGATGCTTCCTTTTTCGTTTCAACGACGACTTCTTCATTATCAGTGGTTGCGCTTTCAGCTGCTTCACCAAGCGTCTTCGCTTCAGGAGCTGGTAGCTTAAGCTCAAAGTTTGCAGGAGATAACGCTCTAACATAGTTTGAAAGGCTGATGAAACCACCGCTTACGTTGATGACATTAGTAAAACCAGCGCCAACGAGTGTTCTAAGGGCTTGATGACCTTTCTTACCAGTTTGATCGTAAAGTAAAATTAAGCTGTTTGGATCGAGTGCTGCAAGTGAGCTAGATAACACTTCTAATGGTAGGTTGATAGCGCCTTCAACGTGTGCCTTTTCATATGAGAAAACATCTCTCAAATCAATCCAGGTTGCTTTTTTACCATCTAGGAAAGCATCTAATTCACTGATTGTCAAAGCAGGTGAGAAACCTGACATTCTGTTTTCAGCAACATACGATGCCATATTGATCGCATCATTTGCATTGCCAAGTGGTGGTGAGTATGCAAAATCCACATCGGATAGATCAGATACAGTAAGCTTAGAAGCGATCGCTGTCGCTAAAACGTCAAGTCTTCTATCTGCGCCTTCATAACCAGCGGTTTGTCCACCGATGATGGTACCTGTTTCTTTATCGTATACGACGAGGACGGTTACCATTTCAGCACCTGGATAATAAGACGTATGGTGCTCCTTATGAACGACGATTGCATCTGCGTTAATTCCCTCAGCTCTTGCAGCTTTAAGAGATAAACCAGTTGTACCAGCTACTGCTTCGAAAACTCTTACGATGGATGTTCCGATACTACCTTTATACTCGTGTTTCTTACCAAATGCATTTTCAGCAGCAATTCTGCCTTGTCTGTTTGCAGGTCCTGCTAATGGAATTCTTACCTTTTTACCAAGTACTCTGTGCTCGAGTTCAATCATATCCCCAGCAGCATAGATACTGTCATCGCTTGTTTTTAAAGTTGAATCAACCAGCAATCCGCCAGCTTCACCAAGTGCTAAGCCTGATTCTTGAGCAAGCTTTAAGGTCGGTCTAACGCCGATTGACATTAAAACCATATCCGCATCTACGATTGTACCGTCTTTTAAGATGACATTTGATTTGCCAACCTCAGCTAAAGCTTTGTCTGTATATAAGGAAACGCCATATGCCATTAATTCTTCTTGAATAAATCCAGCGATTTCAGCTTCCATGATGCCCATAACATGTGGCATCATTTCGATAACAGAAACCTTCATCCCTCTTTTAGCAAGTGCTTCAGTCATTTCTAGACCGATAAAGCCACCGCCAACAACAACTGCTGTTTTAGGACTTTTATCAGTGATAAATGAGTTGATTCGATCCATATCGTCTAGAGTCCAAAGCTGGAAAACATGATCTTGATTTGCTCCAGGAAGTGGTGGGGCAATCGGCTTGCCACCTTGTGCTAAGATGAGCTTCGTATATTCAAAGCTTCTTTTTTCGCCAGTTTTCGCATTTAAAGTATGAACGACTTTGTTTGCTCTGTCAATTTCAGTTGCAGCTGTGAAGATGTGCACATCTGTGTTGTATTGCTCTTTAAAGCTTTCAGGACTTTGCAGGATCAGCTTTGATCTGTTTTTAATATCGCCACCGATATAGTAAGGAAGTCCACAGTTAGCAAAAGAAATATCAGCGCCAGCTTCTAAAATAGTAATTTGTGCGTCTGCTGAAAGTCTTCTCGCTTTAGCTGCTGCTGTAGCACCCGCAGCGACACCACCAATAATAACGATTTTCTCCATTTTTCACCTCTTATAATGTATTAAATAGGGGAACCTCATTTATCCGAGGGTTCCGTAATTTTACAAACACCCCCCTGCCTAGGGGGTCAGTTTCATTTTATAGGCATTCAATACTAATGTCAATCTATAAAAAATGAACAATTATTTAAGAAACCGAAAAAATTCTTCTATTTGATAAATAAATAAAGCTTGCTTGTTACTATCAATTTGCTAAACTGTTAAGGGACACGAAATATATGAGGTGACTTATGCGTTTGATGACAGAAGAGCAAAAACAAGTAAGATGGCAAATTCTAACCTTTTTAATACCCATTCTAATATCAAGTATCCTTGAAATGCTGGTAGGTATCGTTTCGATGAAGCTCATAGGCGATCTGGGATCCGAGTCCATCAGTGCAATGGGGTTAAGTACCAGAGTTAGAGGGATAATATGGGCGGTTTATAAAGGTATTGCCATCGGTGTTCAGGTGGTTGTAGCTCAAGCATATGGCGCAAATAACCCCGATAGAATCAAACGCGCATTATCTCAAACCACTGGTTCTATTTTTTTAGTTTCAATGTTATTTTTATCATCTATGCTAATCGTACCACAGTTTTGGCTGGGAACATTATTTGGTGCACAGGGAAGTCTACTTGAAACGGGTATACAGGTGCTTAGAGTTGTGGGCTGTGGTATGCCATTTTTAGGAATTGTATTAATTATCTCCGGTGGTCTTCAGGGTAAGGGAGATGCAAAGACGCCAATGATGATCAGCGGTCTAATGAATATATTAAATGCACTATTTGGTGCAATACTGGTATATGGGCTGTTTGGATTGCCTAAAATGGGCTTAATGGGTGCTGCTTATGGACTTGCATTGTCACAATTTGTTGCAGCGATGTTCGCGCTACACTTGGCATTAAGAAAATCAGGCATATTGTCTGGAGTTAAAATAAAATCGTTTTTCAAGTTTAGTAAAGACATAATGACATCGGTGTATAATACAGGTGTGCCAAGTGCAATCGAATCTCTCTTTTGGCAGTTGAGCTCCATTTTGCTCATTAGAGCGATTCTAACCTATGGTGAAGACCCTTATGCAGCCTATCAGCTTGGATTACAGGCTGAGAGTGTGGCTTATATGCCTGCTGCAGGCTTTCAAGTTGCCGCAACCGCTTTTGTTGGCCGTTATCTTGGCGCTAAGCAGCCTGAAATGGCAAAGAGGTATCTAAAGGAAATTTTACTAGGTGCCATCCTTATTTCGATGCTTGGTGGCGGAATGCTGGTTGCCTTTCCAAGGCTTTTGTTAGGCTTTATGACACCTGATGCTAAGCTGATTGAGATCGGCAGTTTTTACTTGCTGGTATGTGGATTGGCACAAGTGCCTCAAAATATTGCAGGTGTTTTGGGAGGCGCATTAAGAGGCGCTGGGTATACCAAAATGCCTATGTATGCTGCATTTGTTGGCCTCTATATGGTTAGAGTGCCTATTGCATTAACCGCAGCGTATTTGTTCAGCTGGTCAGTTAATGTCATCTTCCTAGCGATTGGCATTGATATGTCTGTAAGATTGATACTCAATGGTTTTTTATATTTCAAAACCAACATCTATAAAAGACCTAAAATTGTATAATTGACCTAAAATTGTATAGTTAAATTTTAAGCTCTTAGAGCCGTTTTAACCATATAAACCATATTTAAGATAAAGTAAACAGCTTGGGACATCGTTCTCTTAGAATTTAGATCAATTGATCAATGCTGCAAAATAAAAAGGGAGTCGCCATAACGGGACTCCCTAATTTTTATGAGATTAGATTTTGTATCTTTTTAGCTCATCCTTTAAGAAAAGAACTAATTTTTCAAGTTCGCTGATATTTGAAGTTAAGGAAATAATTTCAGAGGAGAAATTTGTCACGTTGGCACTCATCTCCTGCGAGGTTGCAGAGTTTTCTTCTGCTATAGCTGCAAGGGTGTGCATGTTTTCAAATACGCGATTGATTTTAGCAGTTTCCTCTGAAAGCTGTTTAGAGATTTCAGAGATAGAGGTCGATACACTCTTGATTCTACTGGACGCATGCTTGCTTTCGTCGGTTACATTTTCCATAGTTTTAGTTCCGTTTTCAAGCTCCTTGAACTGATCGTTAACCTGCTGTACCATGCTGTTGACGCCTTGCGTAAAGAGCTTTAGGCTACTGTTGATGGTGTTCACTGCTTGCTTAGAATCCTCAGCAAGCTTACGAATTTCTTCTGCGACAACGCTGAAGCCTCTACCCATTTCACCAGCTCTAGCGGCTTCGATGGAAGCATTAAGTGCCAGCAAGTTCGTCTGTTCCGCGATGCTTTCAACTGTACTTACAATAGTGATGATATCTGAAACCTTTTCACTAAGCTCATTACCTTGGGCATTAACTTGTGCGAATTTATCTTTAACACCGTTCAATTTCTTTGAAACTACTTCTAGATCGTTAAACGAAACTTCGATTTGCTGTACTGCAGATTCAAGACTTTCCTTACCTTCAAGCTCTCTTTTGCTAATGGTATTTAAAATTTCAATGTTATCCGATAAGATGCTAACAGAGCTTTCTGTTTCAGTCGCTTGATGGGTTGCACCTTCTGCTACCTCTTGAACTGCACTGGCAATCAAATCGGATACTTCGCTTAAGTTTTTAGCAACAGTTGAGAATTTTCCAGTAAAAGAATATAAATCATCAAGACCCCCCTTGATATAAGTGATTTCTTCTCTTAAGCTTTCCTTAGCTTCAGTTAATCCTTTATAGGTATTCTCAAATTGATCACCAGTACGTACTATTAAATCCTCTGATAGCTCAAGGGATTTGATCTTTTCAAGTTCAACGCTTAAATCTTTAATCGGCTTATGCACTGAGCTGGCATTTAATAAGCCTCCAAGTAAAACGACAACTGGGGTCGCAATTAAAAGTGGAAGGTTGTTAAAGCCATTTAATACGATAATCGCCAAAAGGGATAACAAGGTTGGGAAAAGAATAATTTTAAGTGAAGGTGACTTTAAAAAACCAAGTGAAATAAATTTTGAAAAGCTGTAAGAACGCAGCTGCTTCGGTGTCTTTTCAAAGGCTAAGTGGATTTTAACCACATGTGTACCATCTGACTCTATCTTTTGGTCGATAATCTTTGCATCAATTTTTTCGTTAAAATGCTTACCAACACCTTCTATTAATCCCATCAAATAAGCTTGAAGACCACGCTTGGATTTATAAGTGATCACCATGTTCTTAGGATCTAGCTCATCTGGAATCAATCTTGGTGGCTTGGCACCTGGGATCATCTTGGTTAGCTGAGTATGGATTTTATCCATCATACCTAAAAATCCCATTGCAGAAGATTTGTCGAAGAAGGATGGAAACCATTTATAGAAGGATGCGATGTTATTTTGACCAAGCTTTTTCCAAAGCTCCTCTGTTGATAAGCCTTCGTGTCTAGCGAACGCAGCCATTAAACTCATGATTTTTGTATCTTCAACTTCTTCTAAGGGGGTTATAAGCTTGTGAGGATTCCACCCTTCTTTTGTCAAAATATCGTTTTTAGTTTTTTCTCCATAAATGGTAAAGATGGTGTTTAGCCAAATGTTGACGACAGTACCTTTCATTGTTCACCTTCTTAGTAGTATTTTGATATGTGATCTGACACCAAATGAGCTGCGCCAGCTAGATTTCGATATGTTGAAAACAGTCTAATATCATTATATATTAGAAAGAAAAAAACGGGTATTCTTTTTTAAAACATTTAAAAATTTGTTCAAACTTATGTTAAAATAGAATGAGGAGGAAGCACTATGTCAAGTCCGATTTTAGTCCTAGTCTCATTAGCTGTGGTGGGTATCGTCTCTTATGAGATTGGAAATCGATATTCTTTCAATAGAATAAATCGAAGTAAAGTGTCTTTAAATGAAGACCCTTTATTAGCCTTGCATAAAATACATTATAAAGAGCAGGACTATAGTGTACTTTTAGAGAACTTTGCTGAATCCGTCATTCTCGTGGATGCCAATATGAGAGTGAATACAAAGTGGTGGCACATCGCTGACGACACGCAAATTTCAAGAAACGTAGAGCTTGATGTCCATCATTTCTTTAAAGAACTCGGTTACACAGAAACCGAGGTGATTGAAGAAATGTTTACCGAATTATTTATGACGGATGACTATCAGCAAAGACAGCAAATCATCTCATTATTACCCATTGAACAGAATTATAAAGATAAAAAAATAGCCTTTAGATATAATTATATCGCTCAAACGCAACAGCTAGCGATTTACATCGCAGATGAAAGCCAAATGACCTTTCAATTTGAAAGATTTCACACTAAAATAATGGAAATGGAAACGGCACTAGAGGTATTTCGCCATCAGAAGGAATTCAATAGCTTAAGTCAAAAATATGCTCGATTTATCAATGAAGATCTAGAGCGAATCTTCACCTTTTCTGAGGATATACAAACCGTTAAAAATCAACTGAATACAAAGCTACATGAAATTAAAGGTGCCTGTCGAGTTCTGAAAATGGCACAATCTGTAGACGAAATCGATCGATTTTTGAATGAAATGGTAAAACTGCCAAAGGATTTATCCTTTAATCAGTTTAAAAAGCAAATTGAACATTTAGGAATTGCGGCTTTATTGGAAGAGGACTATCAAAGCCTTAACCATTACTTAGATCGTGATATTTTAACGGCTCGAAACATTTCGGTTGAGGTAGAAGCCTTAGAGGATTTAAAGCGATTGATCCTATCCCTCGAGCCATCTAGTGAAAAGCAACAGCTTTTAGATCGTTTCAATAGTATTGGTTATGTGAGCATACACGAAATCATAAGGCGATTCGATAATTTCACCCAGGATTTGGCGAAGAAGCACAACAAAAAGCTTGCGCCGATAAAATATGAAGGTCTTCCGCTATTCTTTGATGAAGAGGTCTATAAGGAAATGATCAGTAGCTTTATCGAACTCGCTGCGAATGCAATTATTCACGGGATTGAATCCCCTGCTGAGCGCTACCTTATTGACAAGTCTGAAAAAGGACATTTAATTGTTAGAATGCAAAGGGTAGCCGATGGTTATCAAATTGAGCTAGAGGATGATGGTCGTGGTGTCGATATCAATGCCATCAAGGAATCACTTTACGAGAGTAAGACGCTGTTTTTTGATGATATTGTTACGATGACCGAGCAAGAGGTACTCGATCGTATATTTGATGAAGGTATCTCCAGCCAGGGCTTCCTAGGTGCTGGACTATATAATGTAAGACATAAAGTCGAGCAAATTGGGGGAAGAATAGCTGTATCCTCTAAACAAAATAAATTCACGAGGCTGACGGTGTTTTTACCTAGCTTAAGTGAAAAAACAAACGATTAAGATGGAATAAGGATTAGTTTATAATTAAAAAGACGATAATTAAAGAAGGTGGCACTTTGTAATGTTGCAAAGTGCCACCTTTATTTATCGTCTTAATTGATCTAGCTTCTCAATGAGTCGTGTCACAAAATGTCGAGTAACGTCCTGCGATGGATTAAAGGAAGCTATGGTTTCATTAAAAATAGACAAAGCATCAACTGGACCATTCACGCGATAGCATTGTTGATAAAGGCGAAGGATTTTTTCAGTGAGCTCAAGTAATGCTTCTGAGCCTAGGGTGTCGAGAATAATTAGGTTCTCGTTGCTATTCAATGGTTGATCGGGATGAAGGTTTAATCTTTGTGATAGTGGAATGTTACTCATAATGCCTTTTTCTTTATCCAGTAGAATGCTCTCGGTTCCTGAAAACACAAACATAACATGCTTCATTTCACCTGAAGTGGATAGGTCGATGAGGTGTTTGAGGTTGTTATAGCCCACCTGTCTTAAATCACTTCTCTCACCGGTCACTTGATCGATTTCATCTATAAAAATAACCAAACCCTTATAATCAAGAAGTGTAATTAATTTAATAAATGCGCGTAAGAAATCCATGGTGTTCGTTTTATCTACTGCACCGACGAGCTCATATTTTTGCTTGAGCTCGTAGGGAATGTTCTTTTCACCCGTAATCCATGCACATGAAACATTGGTCATCTCCTGATTGCGCTGGATCCGACCACGCATAAAGCTCAAAAATGCCCTTGCATAGTTCATGTTATATTTTGAGAGCTCTTGGCAAACGGTGTTGACCTCAAAGCGTTTTCTATCTGAAACAGGCGCGTTTTGCAAATTCTCGATCCATAGATCAAATATGTCTTCAAAGGAAACCTTAACATTGGGCTTGCTTTTCAAATAAAGATTATGCATAATCGCATAATATAGATCCTCGATTTTATTGAGTCGAAAGCCATTGTTGACCTGAAAGGAAGCGATGATAAAATCCTCATTGATGGCCGCTTGCTTGTAAGTGTTGACAAGTAGTGATTTTCCCACGCCAAATGGCCCAGTGATAAGCTTAACCATTCCAGCGCCTTTTCCAAGCATATGAATGGCGCGCTTAAAGGAATCCATCTCTGCGTCTCTACCTGAGAGGATGGTCTCAGAGAAATTGATAGGCGAGGTGCCGCTTCTCAATGCATTGATCATTCTGAGGGCTTCTTCATTTGATAATAGCAATTAGGACCTCCTTTAGGTACAGTGAACTAGAACCATAATATCCCTATTATAACCTTTTTGTAATAATGAATAAATTATAATTTGAAACATTGCCATAAAATCAATACAATGAAGATAGTGATTTCGTTAGAGGAGTATCAGATGATGTATGATGTAATTATCGTTGGCGCAGGTGCAGCAGGGCTTTACCTTGGTGCACAGCTTAAAGGCGCCAATGTTTTAATTTTAGAGAAAAACAATCGACCGGGTATAAAATTGCTCGCCTCTGGATCTGGGCAATGCAACCTGACGCATAGTGGCTATATCAGTGCTTTTTACGAACGCTACGGCGATCACAAAAGCTTTGTTAAACCTGCCCTTAAGGCACATGATAATAAAGCAGTGATTGCCTATTTTGAGTCGCTTGGGCTTAAGACGATGGAAAGAGAAGATGGCAAGGTATTTCCCGCTTCATTAAAAGCAAAGGATGTCGTTGTGGCACTTATGCGTCAGGTTCAGCACATTCGTTATCAATCTAACGTCAAATCAATCGATCAAAATGAAAATGGGTTTGTCGTCTCTCTTGAGACAGGCGAAGCGCTTCATGCGAAAGGCGTGATCATCGCCACAGGAGGCAAAAGCTATCCGACGATGGGAAGTACGGGCGACGGCTATACACTTGCTCAGGCATTAGGTCACAGCATAGTACCACCCAAACCGGGATTAACAGGTGTGGTCACAAGAGAAAAAACACTGTTAGCTTTACAGGGACAATCCTTTAAAAATAGTATCATAACTTGTACAGGACCTAAAACCAATCGACAAATCAAAGGCGATTTGTTGATTACACATTTTGGGCTAAGTGGACCAGTCATTCTCAACCATTCGAGATGGCTGTATCCTGGGGACCGACTAAAAGTTAACTTTTTAGGCAAAGCACAGGAATGCGTAGAAAAGGAATTTCTAGAGGCAGTGAACCATAATGGCGAAAAACCACTTGCGTTTTGGTTGAATCAGCTTGAAATTACCGATGCTTTTAAAAATTATATCGTCGATGCTTTGGAAAAGGAAATGGCGATTCAAGGCTTGGCACAGATGAAACTGGGCAATATCGATAAACTTCTTAGAAAAAGATTGCTTTCTTTTTTATTGGCATATCCACTAGAAATTGAAAACCTAATCGGCTATCAACAAGCGATGGTAACCGCGGGTGGCGTTAGTTTAGAGGAAGTCTCTTCTAAAACGATGATGTCAAAGACAGTTGCAAATCTGTATTTTATAGGTGAAGTGCTCGATATAGATGGCGATACAGGTGGCTATAATTTACAGTGGGCGTTTTCCTCTGCGGCTGCAGCCGCTTCAGAGATAAAGAAGAAATTAGTGACAGAATAGGGGGACATATGAGTCAAAAGACAAAGGGTTTATTAAGTGTAATGATACCAGTAATCGCATGGGGTATCTCATTTGTTAGTACAGAATTTTTATTGGGTTATTTAGGTGCTATGACCATCGCGGCAGTTCGTTTTGTTATTTCAACCGCAATTCTCTATGCAGTGATGCGTGCGACGAAAACACCACTTAAAATTGACAAAAGGGATCACTTTTTATTTGTCATAGCAGGCGGTGTGGGCATCGCGGTGTATTTCTTTTTTGAAAACACTGGAATTAAGTATATTTCTGCATCCCCATCAGCTTTAATTATAGCTGCAATACCGATGTTCACATTGATTTTTGAAGCGATCATTTACAAGCGAGTGGTGAAATGGGTGGATGCCTTGGCCATACTAGCTTCAATAGTAGGCGTGCTCCTCATCGTTGATCTTAAGTGGCGTGAATTTTTTAAGATAGAAGAGTCAATCGGGTATTTGATGATGATTGGTGCGGTCATCTCATGGGTAATTTATTCAATGGCCTCTAAACCACTCTTTGCAAGATACAGCTATCTGACCATTGTGTACTATCAGTTTTTATACAGCTTGCCATTTTTATTATTGGCGGTGCCATTTGAACACAATCTTTGGTCAGAAATCAATTTGGAAGCAGTGTTACACCTCGTATTTTTAAGTGTTTTTGCTTCCGTCCTCGGTTTTTATTATTATGCAAAGGCGATGGATCTACTAGGTGTAACTGAATCGTCGATATTTATCAACTTCTTACCTGTTGTAACGATTGTATTTAGCTACTTCTATATGGGGCAGGCGGTTACCTTTAAACAGCTATTAGGGGGTGCCTTTGTCATGCTTTCTGTAACCGTAACGACCATCTACGATAAACAGCAGGCATTAAAAAGTGAATTAACCGCTAAGGGTTAGTACGGATTTTGCCGATATGTTTGTAAAGAGGCGATGGGATCTATCGTTGATTACCCAAGTCATTTCAGAGGTGAACAGATGAAAATCAGTGCATTTTTACAAAACATTCAATCGGCAGCAAAAGCATCAACACAAACGACAACAGGCGTTCAAGCTGAAAAATCAGTCAGTGAAACCCTGCTTCAGGATTATAAAAAAGAGCTACCGAGTTCGGTAGCTTCTCTATATGATAAATACCAGATGAGCCCTACCTCAGACGAGGTTAAGGGCATTCAGTCTTTTTTGAAGAACAGTAGCGCATCAAAAGACAATCAATTGATGTCTATCGATATTGCGCTTTACAAAGGCATATCGCCAAGTGAAGAAAACCTACAGGCAATATCACAGGCACTTGATCACGATCAAGAGGTAGTGGCTTCATTGACTGATATGCCAACTTCTGAGACCCCATTAACTAAAGCTGAAACACTTGATTTGATCGATCGGCTACAGCTTCCAAGGAATTTGACTGAGACGTTAAAGCAGATGGTAAAGGAAGGTACTACACTCAAGGCTGCTGTCAAAGAACTTGCTAAAGCTTTCCTGTCATCTTCAAGCTCAAATACAAGTGACACCACTAAGCTTTTTTCGACCAATGGATCGGAGCTGAAAAACACAATTGAACTACTTGCTGCGTTAAAGGATGTGTTTAGCAACCTAACACAGGATGAGCTGCTCTCAAGATTAAGTCAAGGAACAGCATTAAATGCGAAATTAATAGCCCTAATAGGAAGTCAACTAGAAAAGCTGAATTCAAGTAGTGCAGTTGTTAAAGCTGGAGAGATAGAACGATCAAACGTCTCAGCTACATTTGATACATCCGAAGTAGCTTTGAAAAACGCGTCATTTGAAGCCCAAATTGGCTCAAGAGAGAATGACACCGCATTGGAGGAAGCGCCGAGACGTCTCGAACCACTGAATCAGAACTCATTGGCGCGTGAAGAATATTTAATTCGAAGAGAGGTTATGTCTGAGTTAGTTCCCAATGAAATATCAGAGGCAGAAGCCAAGTCTGAATCTAAGTCTGAAGCAACTGACTATACGACAGAAACCGACGGTAATACAGATATTGAGGCTTTGATTGAAGCTGCAATCGGAACCGTGATTGGACATATGACAGAGGTGTTTGAAAGCATTCAAGCCTCCTTTGATTTTAAGACTTATTTGATCGAACAGACCACAGAGGCAACCATAAGAGCAAAGCAGTCTTTTGAGCAAATGAAAAGTGAAATGACCGCATTGCTTGAACCTGAAGCAGGGAAGCTAAGTGCACAAATTGGAACGGCAATTGATAAGCTAAATAAGTTTATTCTTAAAAGTGACGTCACACTTATGGTTGACATGTATACAGAAAAGAAGCTAATAACACTTTCAAGTGAGCTTGAGAAGGCGTCCGGGCTTGTTCAACAGGGCAAGCTAAAGGAAGCTCAAAATGTGGTAAACGAAGGCATTAAGCTTCTAAAAAGCATTGAGTTTCAACCGAGTCAAAGAAGGCTTCAAGTGTTTGCTGCAGGGAAAGGAGATGCGGTTGTTGAGACATTGGTCGAACAAGAAAAAACAGAAGGCTCAAAGCTGACTTCTCTTGATCAAAGTCTTAGACAAGCCATGCAAAATAACAGTGGTAACAAGCTCTCAAGAGAGGTGTTGGAGACCTTACGTTATTTAGGATTAAACCACGAGGTTGAAGTAGCAGATGCAGTCGAGAAGCTAGATTTTGAGACGCTCAAGGACCGTAGCAACACAAATGTTAAAGAGCTACTACTTAAAATGATGAATGAAGACAAGCAGGAAAGAACCGTGACAGCGACGGAACAAAATTTAATGAATCTCAATGGGCAGCAAATGATGAACGATTCTCAAACGGGTAAACAACCGTTTTACTTTTTTAATGTGCCAATCATGGATGGGGAAGATTTGGGAAATGTTAAAATCTTCATGAAGGGTGCAAGTAAAAACGCAAAAATCGATTGGCAAAATACTGAAATCTATTTTGGAATGAAGCTTAATACACTTGGAACAACAGGAATAAGAGTAAAAATTACGCAAGGACAATTAGACGTCTCTGTTACGACGGAGCATCGTGATGCGCTCGAATCAGAGCTAAACAGCGTCATGAGTACCCTATCGGAGCTTGGCTTCAAATTTGGTAGCCTAGCCTATAGCTCTAGCAGTACCACCGAACTGAATCAACCGCTAAAAGCTTCTGAAATGGTTCAGCTTTCAGGTGCAATTGAGGATAGGGTAAAAACGGTTAAGTTAACAGAAGATGGAAAGGGGTTTGATTTTAAGATATGAAACCTTATGAGACCTATGAGCTTGAAGATGATTTTGAAAGCTTTACAGAAAAACTCATTGAAGAAGCAAAAGAAAACAAGATACCGCTTAATGAAAATGTCACACAAACGAAACATATGGTGAAGTCTGACTTGAGAGATGTGATACCGCCTCAATTGTACGCCTTGATCGGACAAATTAATGAGGCAATTGAACGCTCTGCGGAGTCTTTAGGGCGTAATTTACCATACAAGAACCATCAAAAATAAGGTATAATAGGATTTGAGTCTAGGCTCAAATCTTTTTTTATATAGCTTCAATTATGCTTGTGGCAAAACCATAGTTTTACTAGTAGTAAGATCCAAAGGTTTATGCGTTAAATGAGTGACTGTCCCGATGAATCGTATGGAGCTAAAGAGAGGAACTTCTATGAAAGTTGAGAAATCTACCAAATCAGGTAAATCCAGTGACATCAAATCCAACGCTGGCGTTAAAACAGAAGAGAAACCGAAGATCAGTTTCACTGAAATTTTAGCTTTTAAGGATTATGATCGTCAAAAAGAAGAGCTTCAAAGGGCTTTAGATGAAATAGATCGAAAAGGACAAGCCTTGGTGGAAAATAGAACCGTTGAAAATCTTTATGCCTATAAGGATTTAATCAAGAGCTTTATCGAGGAGACGGTTCTAAAGGGGTTAGAAATTAAAGAGCGAAGAGGCTTCTCTAGAACGGGCAGAACAAAGGTTATGAGAACGGTTTCAGAAGTAGATGCTAAACTATTAGAGCTGACCAATCTCATCATTAAAAGAGAGCATAAGGAAATTAATGTCCTAAAAAAGGTTGGGGAAATACAAGGGTTACTTGTAAATCTCGTGATTTAATATAAAACATCATTTTGGAAATATACAATATCCGTAAATATACATTTTAGGAGGAATACATGAATTTAAATGGTCTTAATTCTGCGCAAAGGGATGCGGTCTTATCCATAGATGGTCCAATTCTAGTCGTAGCGGGAGCGGGCTCAGGGAAGACAAGGGTGCTAACGCATCGAATCGCTCATTTAATTGAGGCATATGATATTTTTCCTTCGAGTATTATGGCAATTACCTTTACAAATAAAGCGGCAACTGAGATGAAAAATAGAATTGAACAGCTAGTTGGGCCTGTGACCCATCAAATGTGGGTGGGCACCTTTCACTCAATGTGTGTGCGTATTTTAAGGAGAGACGGCCATCACATTGGCTATGCAAGTGATTTCGTTATCTACGACACGACCGATCAGAAGGCTCTATTAAAGAATTGTTTTAAAGCGCTAGGATTAGATGAGAAGAAAACACCTATCCAATCCTTTCAGTATAAAATTTCAGGCTGTAAAAATGATATGATGTCTGCAGATGCCTACGAAACTAATTTTCATAAGGACCCACGTGAAAGAGATTTTATCAAGCTTTATAAGTTATATCAAGAAAAGCTGAAAAGCAATCAAGCACTGGATTTTGATGATCTTTTGATCAAGACGATTGAGCTTTTTAAAGCATATCCTGAAGTGCTTGCCTATTATCAAAATAAGTTTAGATACGTTCACGTCGATGAGTATCAGGATACCAATAAAGCGCAATATACATTGATCCGTCAGCTCAGTGCAAAGCATAAAAATCTTTTCGTAGTTGGCGATGGCGACCAGTCGATCTATAAATGGCGTGGCGCTGATATTCGAAACATACAGGATTTTGAAAAAGATTATCAAGGTGCCAAAATCATCAAGTTAGAGCAAAACTACCGATCGTCTCAAAACATATTAGATCTAGCCAATAGCGTCATCAAGCACAATCCAGGACGACGTGATAAAACGCTGTGGACTGAGGCCGATGCAGGTGAAAAGATACGTTATTATCAGGCTTATGATGAGAAGGATGAAGCGAGATTTATCGTCAATCAGATTAGAAAAGAAGTGCGTGAGGGCAACTTTGATCAAAGCGATTTCGCAATTTTGTACAGAACCAATGCCCAGTCGAGAGCACTTGAGGATGCACTAAACATTGAAGGTTTACCATATAAGGTGGTCGGAGGATTAAAATTCTACGAGCGTAAAGAAATCAAGGATGTTTTGGCATACTTTAAGCTTATGGTCAATCCGTTTGATGATGTCAGCTTTAGACGCGTTATAAATGAACCAAAGAGAAGTATAGGAGACAAGACCATTGAAAAGCTGCAGGATTATGCAACTGAGCATGGCCTAAGTCTTTTAAGGGCGTGTGCCAATATTGATGCCGTTCAAGGAATTACTGGCAAAACGGCATTGGCGATCCGCGATTTCTATAATATAGTAAATGGTTTAGCAGTTAGACTTGATGCTGCAACATCTGGCGAAATTTTTGATGCCTTAATTGAGCAATCGGAGATTATTGCAAGCTATGAGAGAGAAAGAACGGATGAAGCGGATGGCAGAATCGACAATATTTACGAGCTAAAAACGGTTATAGAGGAATTTGAGAAAAGACAGGATTCGCCAGGATTAAGAGATTTCTTGGCTGAAACAACACTAAGAAGTGATCAGGATAGTATTGAGGAGGCGGAGCAAAGCATTTTATTGATGACCCTTCATGCCTCCAAAGGCCTTGAGTTTCCTGTTGTTTTTCTAGTAGGATTAGAGCAAAATTTATTCCCTTCCTTCAGAGCAATGGACGACGAAACCGAGCTCGAGGAGGAACGCCGTCTTTGCTATGTTGGAATTACTCGGGCTGAGTCGCTTTTGTTTATTACACACGCAAAAAATAGAAATCACTATGGCAGATTCGAACCTAGAATGCCAAGTGTCTTTTTATCAGAAATGAATCAATCCCTACTTGAAACAATGGGAGAAAAGTCTCTTGGGAATACGCTTAAGGAGTCGCCATCGGGGACAAAGCCATTAAAGCACAATCCTTATTTCAACCCAGTACAATCAAGCTATGCAGCGCCTGAGAAAAGTTCGTCTTCAGATGCATTTGCACCTGGTGATAAGGTAATGCACAAGGTATTTGGATCGGGTATGATTATCGCTATTGATACCTCTAGCAAAGTGTTGACCATCGTCTTCGATGCACACGGAATTAAAAAATTAGATCCGTCGATAGCTCCAATTAAGAAGTTATAGGTTAGGGTGGTGAAATTATGAGCCAGTACAAATCAACTGAAGCAGCAGCTTCAAGGGTTATGGAACTAAAAGCAGTGATCAACCGTCATAGTCATGCCTATTATGTACTTGATCAACCGAGTGTAACCGATGCAGAGTACGATGCACTAATGAATGAACTGATACAACTAGAAAATGAGTTCCCTGAATTATCGGATCCAAATTCGCCAACCAGGCGTGTCGGGGGTGCAGTTCTAGAGATTTTTAATAAGGTGACGCACACGGCGCCTCTACTGAGTCTTGATAATGCGTATAACGCTGAGGATTTAAGAGCTTTCGACGCTAGAGTTAAGAAGGATCTTGATGAGACGCCTGAATATACGGTTGAGTATAAAATAGATGGTTTGACAGTTGCCTGTCTATATGAAAATGGTCAATTTGTAAGAGGTGCGACAAGAGGCGATGGAACAACAGGGGAAGAGGTTACTGAAAACGTTAGAACCATTAAAGCGCTACCACTTTCTTTACAGATACCGATTAATCTAGAGGTCAGAGGTGAAGTTTTTTTACCGAAGGCATCCTTTTTAAAGCTGAATGAGCAGCAGGCGCTTTTAGGTAAGGAAGCCTTTGCAAATCCTAGAAATGCAGCTGCAGGCTCTTTGCGACAGCTGGACTCAAGGATAGCTGCAAATAGGAAGCTAGATGTCTTTATATTTGACATGATCACAGGTGTTGAAGCGCTTGATATAAGCTCTCAAACAGAGGCTTTTGAGAAGCTCACACAGCTGGGATTCAAAACCGCACCGATTAAGCGGTTTGATTCTATCGATGACGTGATCGACTATACAGAGGATATGGTTTCACGAAGACATGATTTACCATTTGAGATAGATGGTCTAGTCATTAAGGTCAATAATCTGAGAATGAGAAGTAAGCTTGGTTTTACTGCTAAGAGTCCTAGAGGTGCAATAGCGTATAAGTTTCCTGCAGAGCTGGCTAAGACTGTTATTCGTGAAATTCAGGTGCAGGTGGGCAGAACAGGTGTGATAACCCCACTTGCAGTTTTTGACCCTGTGGTTGTTGCAGGTTCAACGATATCCAAAGCAACCCTTCACAATCAGGATTATATTGATGAGAAGGATATTCGTGTGGGAGATACCGTGTTGGTACAAAAAGCAGGTGATGTTATACCAGCTGTCGTAAGGGTTGTTCTTGAGGATAGACCCGATAATACGCAGCGCTTCCATCTCCCTGACCAGTGCCCTGTATGTGAAGGACCGACTTTGAGACAGCCTGGCGAAGCCGCACTTAGATGTATAAATGATAGCTGTCCTGCAAAGCTTCAAAGGCTATTGATGCATTTTGTTTCAAGAACGGCGATGAACATAGATGGGTTTGGAGAAGCAATTGTCGAGAACTTTATTGATAAAGGATTTATTGAGTCCATTTCAGATATCTATCGCCTTAAAGAGGTTCAAGAAGAATTAAAAACCGTCGAGGGATTTGGCGATAAATCAATTAACAAGCTACTAGAGTCGATTGAAAATAGTAAATCAAATGATTATTACAGATTGATATCGGGATTGGGAATCCCTTTAATAGGTGAAAAGGCGGCTAAGACGTTGGCTAAGCATTTTATTTCGATAGACGAATTGATGACGGCAGATGTTGAAGCATTGACTCAAATCGATGAAATAGGGGATAAAATGGCATTGAGCTTGATTCACTATTTTGGTCGATCGGATAATAGAAAGCTAATAGAGGATTTGAGAAGCCTAGGGGTTAATTTGACATCAAAGCTCATTTCAAATGTAGATGGGGTTTTTGCTGGTAAAACCTTAGTCGTAACGGGCACTTTGGTTAAATACTCGAGAGATGAAATCAAGTCCTTAATTGAACAAAATGGTGGTAAGGCAGCTGGTAGTGTTTCTGCAAAAACGGATTATGTTGTCGTCGGTGAAAATGCAGGCTCAAAAGCTGATAAAGCAAGGAGTTTGGGGATAACAATTATAGATGAAGCAGAATTTGAAGCAATGCTAAACCAAGCGTAGTAAGGAGCAAATAATGGAAGTCGGTAAATTAAAAAATGAAGTGCTTGGAGAAATCGTTCTATCTGAGATTCATACCGTTAGAGACGATATATTGATTCGACCAAATGTGGGTGAAGACTGCACTGCAGTTGCGTTTGGTGATTTGGCTTGTGTTTTAACAACCGATCCTATAACCGGTACAGATAAAAATCTAGGACAGCTGGCAGTCAATATTTGCTTGAATGATATTGCATCGAGCGGTGCTGAGGCAGTTGGCATTATGCTCACACTGCTTTGTCCTGAAGCGACTACTCAAGAAACCATTGGTCAAATTTTAAGAGAGGCAAATGAAACGGCAAATCAATACGATGTGGAAATTATCGGCGGTCATACTGAAATCACAAATGCTGTTAATAGAATCATCGTATCTGCAACCGCACTGGGAAAGACGCCTATAGATCGCTTAATAAAGACCTCTGGCGCTGAGACAGGCGACTATATTTATTTGACGAAAACCGCTGGACTAGAAGGGACGGCTATTATCGTCAATGAGCTGGAGGACGAGCTTTCTGGGGTTTTAACTAAGGCTGAGATTCAAGAAGCAAAGGATTTGATCAAGCAGATCAGTGTGGTCAATGAAGGCAAGATTGGTATGAGAACTGGCGCTACAGCCATGCACGATGCAACTGAGGGCGGCGTCTTAGGCGCTATACATGAGCTTTGTGAGGCAAGTGGTAAGGGCTGTAAGGTTAAAGCGGATAAAATTACGATTCATCCAGTAACTGAAAGGCTTTGCGAGTACTATAACATCAATCCTTTGAAGCTAATAAGCAGCGGAACGATGGTGATGTGTATCCCTCAAGCCCTGGCTTGTGATTTGGAGAAAGCCTTAATTGATTCGCGAATTGCGTATTCAAGAGTGGGTATTATAACCGAAGAACGTGATAAAAAGCTGATCATGGGTGACGCGAGTGTGGAGGAAATCTTTGATTATATTGATTCTCCAGAGGCAGATGAGCTCTATAAGGTACTTAAGTAGACATTAATTAGTAAATCAAAGGAAAATAGATAAGATTAACTGTAAAGGAGAGAATATGATTAAAACAAAAAAAACCAAACGCCTGCATATGAAGCAATTGCTCTCTTTCTTGGTGTGTTTGGCTATGCTAGTTCAGGTTCAGCCCGCATTCGCTAATAAGTATTCTGAGTATGATTATGTTGAGCTCAGCGAAAGTGGTCAAGGTGCATTTTATAAATACGAGCCGGTTAACGTTATGATCGGGGGGGTTGATATCTTTTCGGATGCGCCTGGAATCGTCGTCAATGGTCGGACTATAGTTCCCGTTTCAGCTATTCTCATAGAGCTTGGTGTAAAATATCAGTGGAATGGAACGACGAAGGAGATTTCCTTTAGCTATGGTGGTAAAGCTGTCGTCATGCAAATCAATAACCCTTATGCAACGATTAACGGAAAGAAGACGCTTCTTCCAGATAGCGTTGCACCAAGAGTGATGACCTATAAAAGTATCACCGGAGAGATGGTTGATAGAACCTATGTGCCGCTGAAGTTCATCAGCGACGTTCTGGGCTTGAGTGCTGCTTGGATAGGTGATACACGTACTGTGGCGATTAATAAAATAGCTCAGACAATGACTGGCTTAAGAATGGATGTTTATAAAACATATCCTGAGATTAGATTTAAGGTGACTGGTGAAGTGGATGCGACGACCTTTGTTATTAACGGAACTGATGTCGGCGGTCAAGACAAGACCATCATCGATCTTCAAAATACCAAGCTGACGCCTCCAAGTGGCGCTACTGTTAAAAATGGCGTATGGACTTACAACATATCTGATAATATCTTTGGTATTGATAAGCTTGAAATCACACAAAATAGTGACAATCCCTATAACACTAGAGTTACCATCTATCAAAATGAGCGTCGTGGAACAGAAATCAGCTATGATGCTGCTAACAAGGAAATGGTAGTTCAGCTGATTAATACCGTCAGCGAGGTAGATGTTAAAAACATTTATAGTACGGATACGGTTGTTATCGGAACCCGTGAAGAGCCTTTTTACAATGTGGATATTAGTGGCAATCAGGTGATTGTAGATGTCATTAACAGCTATCTAAAAATCAATGAGGGTGCCTATCAGGTATTGCCTGTGAATCAGGGGAAAATTGAAGCAATTTCATATCGTCAATTGGATACGAGCAAGGACGATATGTATTCGCCAGATATGGAAGTTACACGTGTTACTATTGAGACCTCAGAGAAAATGACCTATGATGATTTTTATGTAGAATCGAGTGGCGATCAGCTTCTCGTCTATATAACCAACCAACCGATCAATAATTTTAACTATGTTAAGCAGTCAAGTGAAAAAGGATTAATGACCATTGATCTGTTTAGTAAAGCGGATTATTCACTTGATTACAATGCTGCTACTAGAACCATTTCCATCGATGTTCCAAAGGACAAAACCGATTTAGGAAGCTTTGATCAAGCGATTAATGACCACGTAGTCGATAAATTTGTGGTATCAGAATCAGGAAGCAATTATCATATTGAGGTGGTTTTAGCGGAGAATACAACCTATACAAAATCAAATACGACCAATTCAATAACACTTGCATTTACAAATACGGTTATTCAGAATTCTGATAATAAGGGCACGCTGATCGTCATCGATGCTGGTCACGGCGGTAAAGACCCTGGTGCAGTTGGTTCTAAAGCGCAGGAGAAGGATTTAACCCTAAGGGCTGCAAAATTACTTGAAAGTGAGCTTCAAAAACTGGGCTTTAAAACGTACATGATACGTGCAGTTGATGAGTATGTTGGTCTATATGACCGTCCAGCTATCGCCAATGAACTCGATGCAGACTTGTTTGTAAGTATTCACATTAATGCGTTTACAAATGGAACCGCTTCAGGGGTTGAGGTACTCTATGGCGATGAATCAATGAGCAGTGACAAGGGGTTAGCAAGTGCGATTCAAACAGAGCTTGTTAAATCACTAGGGGCTGTAGACAGAGGAATAGGCTACTTACCGAGACTGGTTGTTCTACAAGAGTCAAAAATGACTTCTGTTTTAGCTGAGCTCGGCTTTATTACCAACTCTGCAGAACAGGATAAGCTGATGAGTGAAAGCTACTTGAAGAAAGCAGCGGAAGCGATGGCAAAAGGAATTGTCAATTTCCTAAAATAGCTCAAATTAGAACCGTCCATCTGTTTAAATCAGAAGGGCGGTTTTTTATTCGACCGCAGGCTCGACGTTGGTAATTCTGAAAGCTAGATGACTTCTAATTTTATTGGACGTCATCAGACTAAGAATTTAATTGAGAGTGTGATATAATAAAATGTCGTAGGGTAGATCAATTGATCATTCAATAATAATATATGGATATAGGATTTGGAGGTAAAAGGATGAATAGAATAGATGGTAGAGCGCTTGACGCACTTAGACCAGTTAAAATTACAAGGGGCTACATTATCCATCCAGCTGGATCATGTCTCATAGAGATGGGTCAAACGAAGGTGATTTGTACGGCAACCATAGAAGAAAAGGTGCCTCCTTTTTTAAAGGGAACTGGTAGTGGTTGGGTGACAGCGGAGTACGGGATGCTACCTGGTTCTACTGGCCAAAGAAAGCAAAGAAATACAAAGGGCATTGATGGCAGAAGCCAAGAAATTCAAAGATTAATTGGCCGTTCCTTGCGTGCAATTGTAGATTTAAGTAAATTAGGTGAAAGAACTATTTGGATTGATTGTGACGTCATTCAGGCAGATGGTGGCACACGAACTGCTTCAATTACTGGTGCCTTCGTAGCTTTAACTGATGCTATTAGCCAATTGATAGATAAAGGATTGTTGACAGAATCGCCGATTACGGACTCTGTAGCTGCTGTGAGCGTGGGTATTGTGAACGGTCAGGTAATCCTAGACCTTTGCTATGAAGAGGATTCCAACGCGCACGTGGATATGAATTTGGTAATGACAGGCGCGGGTGAATTTATCGAGGTTCAAGGGACTGGAGAAGAAAAACCATTTAACCGTAAGCAATTGGATGCTCTGATGTCCATAGGGGAACAGGGGATAATAAAATTAACTGAAATCCAGAATGAAGCTTTGTCAAAATAATGGGTATAAATTTTTTTAAGCGATTATTTCAAAAAAAGTGATGGTTTATAAGCATAGCTTCAAAATAAGATTAGGGATAGGATATTGCGATATGAAAAAGCTAGTTTTGGCATCTGCCAATCAACATAAATTACAAGAAATACAAAGCATTCTCAAGGACTTTGAGTTTGAACTAGTGACGATGAAAGCAGCTGGCTACGGCGAAGATGACATCGTTGAATCAGGTGTTACATTTGAAGAAAATTCGATGATAAAGGCACAGGCGGTTCATAATCGTCTAAGAGTGGCAGCTTTAGCAGACGATTCAGGACTTGAGGTAGATTGTTTGGAAGGCGCACCAGGCGTGTACTCAGCGAGATACGCGGGTGAACCAAAATCAGATAAAAAAAACAATGAAAAGCTGTTAAATGCAATGAAGGATATCCAGTCAGAGGATAGAACTGCGCGATTTGTAACCGTTCTTACGCTGGTATTTGAAAATGGTGACGCTCTCGTTGCAAGAGGTACTGTAGAAGGCAAAATAGGATTTGAAGAGAAGGGATCGAATGGATTTGGCTATGACCCGCTATTCATCGTTCCTGAGCTTGGAAAAACCTTTGCAGAGCTCACTGAGTCTGAGAAAAATGCGCTGAGTCATAGAGGCAATGCACTTAAAGTCATGAGAGAGGAAATCAAACGTTATTATGAACGTACTGGTTGTTAGTGATACTCACGGACGAATAGAACCTGTTGTTCGCTATATGCTTCAAAATGAAAGGCTGTTTGACAAGGTCTTTCATCTTGGAGATCATTATAAGGATGCACTGGCAATCGCCAGTGCTACTGGCAGGGAGGTAATCGGCATTAAGGGCAACTGCGATCCATATGCCGATGTGAGTGAGGACAAGCTTATCGACATTGAAGGTAAGAAAATCTTAATTACGCATGGCCATTTATATGGTGTTAAGTATTCATTACTTCGTTTGCATCTTCATGCATTGGAAAATGGACTGGATATGATCTGTTTTGGACATACACACGTTGCAACCCAAACGTTTGAGGATGGTGTCATGCTTTTTAATCCAGGTAGTGCCTCAGAACCAAGAATAGGTGGCTATCCTTCAATAGGACTAGTTAGCATTTCGGAGAGAGGGATATTTACAACCTTGATTCCGCTATTGCAAACACAATCTTCTGACTAGTCTGACTACGACGATTTCTATGAATAAACTGTAAAGTTTGGGTAAATAATTTCTTTTAAAAAGTGGTTGACGCACTATACCAATTCATGTATAATAAAATTCGTCAGTTAACGACGGGGTGTAGCGCAGTTTGGTAGCGCATCTGGTTTGGGACCAGAGGGCCGCGGGTTCAAATCCTGCCACCCCGACCATGAGCGTCCGTAGCTCAACTGGATAGAGCACCGCCCTTCTAAGGCGGGGGTTTGGGGTTCGAGTCCCTACGGACGCGCCATTTACTTTAATGGCGGATAGATAAGAGAATATGGCGGCTGTCGTCAAGCGGTTAAGACAAAGGACTGTGACTCCTTCACACGTGGGTTCGATTCCCATCAGCCGCCCCATTTATTTTTGGGGATTCGCCAAGCGGTAAGGCAACGGACTTTGACTCCGTCATTCACAGGTTCAAATCCTGTATCCCCAGCCATATGATCCATTAGCTCAGTCGGTAGAGCACCTGACTTTTAATCAGGGTGTCCCGCGTTCGAGTCGCGGATGGATCACCATTTATAAAAGTCACTTTGATTACGAATCGGGGTGGCTTTTTGTTTGTTATTACATTATAATTAGCTTAATAGATTAAATTTGCATCCTTAGCTCAACCGGATAGAGTAGCGGACTTCGAATTCGTTGGTTGTGGGTTCGAGTCCCGCAGGGTGCACCAAATTAACTTCTATCATTTTGATAGAAGTTTTGTTTTGTTAATGGTTATGATAAAAGAAATAATTAAGGGTGCTTATGATATCATAAGCACCCTTTTGAATAATTGGCCTACTGTTAGTAGACAGAGCTACTTTACTATACTGAGAGCGATCAGTTCTAGGATCACATTCGTTACTGTAATCAAATCACTGATATAAAGATGTTCCTCAAGCGTGTGAGCTTTACGTTCGCCTATGCCCAAATTGACTGCTTGAAGACCCTTTGAATTATAGATATTTGTATCGCTACCACCGCCGGTGGACATGGTGCTAGCTTGAATCCCTAAAAGGGAGTAGGCTTTTTTCACTTTCAGTACGATTTCTGAGTCAGGAGCAATCCTAAATGCACCATACATGTTCGTTACAGATGCATCTACTGTTGCACCGTATTTCATGGCAGCAGCCTTGAAGCAATCAACCATGTGTTGAGATTGAAGGATTAATTTTTCATTATCTAGGCTTCTTGCCTCAGCCAGCACATAGGCTTCAGGTGTAATGATGTTTGTAACAGAGCCAGCTTCGAATTTTCCGATATTCGCAGTTGTTTCTGCATCTATTCTTAAGAGCTTCATTTGGCTGATGGCTTCACTTGCGACCATGATTGCACTGATACCTTCTTCAGGCGCTACACCTGCATGTGCAGGCTTACCATGAACCGTAAATTCTAGTTTATCCTGCGCTGGACCCTGTATAACGATCTGACCAGGTAAGCCACTGCTGTCGAGCACATAGATTTCTTCGGCTTCAATTTGAGAAATATCTACGTTTTTAGCGCCATGAAGGCCACCTTCCTCGAAAATGCTAAAAATGATCTCAATATCGGCATGAGGTAAGCTATGATCTTTAAGGGTTCTAAGGGCTTCCATAACTGCTGCAATACCTGCTTTATCATCGCCACCTAAAACCGTGCTCCCATCACTATATATGACACCATCCTTAATTATTGGCTTTACATCAACGCTTGGGCTAACGGTATCCATATGACAGCTGAATAAAATAGTTTTGCCCTTTATAGTGCCTTTTTTCTTTGCGATGAGGTTGCCTGTGTCGCTGCCAACTTTTTCGCCAGCATCGTCTATGGTCACTTCAAAGCCTAAGTTCTGTAGCTCGGTAGATAATTGCTGTGCAAAGGCGCCCTCGTGCATAGTGGGGCTTGATATTTTTACATACTTTATAAAGTGATCGACTAATCTTTGCTGGTTAATCATACTTCCTCCTCAACGGCTACTAAAAAGTCGAACGATTATTTTTTACCGACAGGTAAAACGTAGGTGACATAGGCTTCTTCACCATCAAGTTCGAAAAGGTCATCTGCTAAATTCTGATCATAGGACGCGATAGGACATGCACCTGCACCTACTATTTCTGCTGATAGGCAGATGTTTTGTGCAACATGACCCAGATCCAGCAAAATCACCTTATGGGATTTTTCGACATAACGCCACTCTGCGCGATAAGGAACGACTGCAAGATAAAAGACGACATTCGCATCACCTGCGAAGCTTTGTCCATTTACTGACGCAATTACCGTATTGGTATTTAAAGCCTCACATAGCTGTTCAAGCTGGTGTGTAAGTGGTAAATAACGGTAATAGCCTTCTGGTATACCCTCGACACGTTGTATGGACAAAAAAGTTTCAAACGGATGACGCGCACCACCAGATGGTGCTGGTCTAAAGCTTGCGATATTATCACCTAATATTTTTTGTATCATGCAAGAGGTTTCAAGAATGAAGCTCAGCTCCTCAATTTTCATAGCCTGTGAGCTGTATTTTCTGAGTGAGCGTCGCTCAGTCAGCAATTTATAGACATCAATTTCATAGGGCGTGTGTTCTTTGACCCTTGGTAAATCGATAATTAGATGCCCATCCTTTGGTGGGGCTTGAAGCGGTGGAGCTTTGACACCCTTAACCTGATCTGAAGTCGTAGGTGTTTTTGAACTGTTGAAATTAGATTTGAGAAATTGTCGTTGCTCTTGTATGAAGCTCATGTATTTCCTCCTTCTCAGCTGAGTGTAAATGGTGACATGATATCAATAGTATACTAAATTTTTTTGCAATATGCCTATTAATTGATAACAATTTTTGATAAAATACCTTCACAAGTCATTTAATTAAGAGGGAATATGATTAGCCTCAAAAATACAATTCGAAAAGTTATTGTAGGTATCATTTTATTCATTATAGTTGCATTTCTTATCAACTTTTGGTTTGTACCTACGACAAAATCTTATTTAAATACGAGCAACCAACGGATTCAAACCGTCAAGGAAAGCGTTATAACTTTGGATTTGCCAATGCGTGTGGTTGAAAATGTGCTGTCGCAGGTGTCAAATGACGCCACAAATCAGTCCAATATAAAGCTGCTTGAAGCCTACGACAAAAATCAAAAGCAGATGATTAATGCAACTATGGAGATGCAAACGGAGCTAGATTTAATCCAAATGGATTTGTTAGCGATCAATAAGCTAAGCCTTTCTAGACACAAAGCTTTATTAAATGATATGGACGATAAGCTCGATGAGCTATTGTTAAGTGCATCGAGAATTAATGAACTTATTCGAGGGAGTAAAATAGATAATACCCCTTTTGATATTATTAAAAATTATGATGTGCGTATTGTTCAATCTATTGGTGAACTGGAAGCATTAAATAAATCATTCAATAATCTTGTCGTCAGGGATTTTACGATTTTAATTAATGGTATTATCATTTTGCTAATTGTTTTTTTAATTTTATTTAGCTTAGGTGTTTATAAATACGTTATTTATGATCAGCAGTTTATTATAAAAAGCTTTGAACAAATGGAGAGCAAAGATTATGACTTTAGTCATTTGCCAAGGATGCGTTCAATATTTACTGAGGAAAGAGATATTTTCGAAAAAATTAAGGTCATTTACGAAGAAGAACAATTTGCAAAGGATGTCAAGGAAATCATTCTTGAGACCTATCACATTGATGATGTTATAGAAAAATTGTTTAAGACAGTATCAACACGTCTCAATATTGATCGTGTTGGAATTGCTTTTGTGGATTATAGTCGTAAAAAATTTATAGCGGAGTTTGGTTTTGCTAGCTATGACGTCATTAAGCTAGGACCTGGATTTGAAGTGAATTTCGGCAAGACGACACTAACTAAGATTCTTTATTCAAAGACCTCGTTTATAACGGACGACCTGGAAGAAGAATTGGTGAAAAGACCTAATAGCGCCTCTCTTAAGCTACTCATGGAGGAAGGGGTTCAGTCAAATCTCGTCGTCCCATTAATTATGGGCGAAGCGGTTTTTGGGATGGTATTTTTCTCTTCAACAGAAAAACACCATTTCAATCAAGAGCATTTAAGGCTAGCAGAAAAGTTAATTTACGAAATCAGTGGCATGCTAAATAGAGCTTATTTCACTAAGGTTGTTTTATCGAGAATAACCAATAGCTTTTCAGAGCTCGTAGATAAAAAGGACAATGAAACCGGTGATCATCTTCTCAGAATGGTAAGGTATTCTGTCATAATCGCTGAGGGATTAAGACTTGCAAAAATTCCTAATTATGATGTGAATAGAAAGTTCGTACTGGAGATTGAAAGAAATGCCTCAGTACATGATATTGGTAAAGTAGGTATTCCGGATGAAATTTTGAAAAAACCAGGCAAGCTCGATTCTAATGAATGGCAGGTCATGAAAACACATGCTGCCATAGGAGCTGATATTTTTAAATCACTTCGAGAAGGACTGCAAGTATTTGATGCTGATTTTTATAGATTTGCTGAGGACATCGCAAGGTACCATCATGAAAGATGGGATGGCACTGGGTACCCTGAAGGATTAGAAAAACACGATATTCCTCTTTCAGCAAGAATTGTTGCAATTGCAGATGTGTTTGACGCACTTACCTCTAAACGACATTACAAGGAGCCATTTAGCTTTGAAAGGTCACTTGAAATGGTTCAGGAATCTGCTGGTACACATTTAGACCCCGTTTTGGTGGAGTTGTTTATAAAGCATCAGGATAAGATCTGGTTGGTATATCAAGAAAATGTATAACCATTCAATAGGAAAGGCCATTGTGTTTTAGCACAGTGGTTTTTTTATTAACCCACAATTTCATTTGTTGTAAAAACTGAAGACTCACTGCCTTAAGTTTTTTAGTACTCCTATTGGTTCATAAATATTAACAAATTTTAAGATGTATCGAAAAATTTTTATGTTTGCAAGTATTGGAAATTCAGTATCCAAAAAAAAATATATTGCGGTAAATTGTCACGTTTTGTAGAAAAAAGTCAGATAAATCTGTATAATAGGAAAAGACCAACGATTAATTCGAAGGAGGGGCTTAATGCTACGAATGAAATGGGGGAAACACAAACTTGTCGAGGTTAAAAAACCTAAAAGGGTTAAATCAGGCAAAGTTAAGAATGAAAGAACGAAAAGAGTAAAGAGCAAAGGCAAATCATCGAGCATTGTGGGCTCGAGGATTAGATTGAGGTTTAAGGATTGGTCAATACGCAACAAAATAATAGCAGGGTTTTTAGTTATCATCCTTGCATTAATTTATGTTACGGTATCATCTTATAATTTTATTGGTCTTATTGCATATGATTACATTCCTGTAATTCAGCTTCAATCACAGCTAAGCTCAACGGTTCAACATATGAACGCAACTCAAAGGGATTTCCTAATGATTGATCGAACCAATGAAGATTATTTCAAAGAAGCTTCAAAGCTTGAAGAGGGACAGCTGGCACAAACTGAGAGAACACTTGAGTTTGCAAGCTCCTATCAAGGTGCTCTAAAAGATGTCAATGAACTATTGGATACTAAGCTTGTAAAAAATGAACCTGTTTTGAAAGACAGCATTGAGCAATTAAAAACGGAAATTGGCAATTACAATACCATTTTTGATCAAATGCATATGAATATTCAGAAGCGTGGCTTTGATCGATATGGTGTCGTTGGCGAAATTGATACAATGAAAAAACAGCTAAAGGCTAAGTTGTCTGCAATGCCCCAGGACAGCAATTTAGATAAAGCAATCGCCAACCTAGATAATGCGCATGTAAATTACCTATACACGCAAGAGAAGCGTTTCCTAGATCAAATCAAGGATCAATTAAATTACCCAAATACTCAGGTGATGTTAGGTAACTTTACAGATAGCTATAAGAGCGAATACAATACTATATCTGAGGGCTATGTAAATGCCTTTGCCAGCTTAGTTGCACTAGATGACACAATTGGTCGAAATCCTGAGGAGGGATTATTCGCTGAACTGACCGCATCAAGTGAACGTTCTGATGCACTTGTTAGCGATATTACTGCTACTATAAAAACAGAGCTTGAATCGAGCTTGAAGGGATTAATTGGTAAGTTAATTTTATTGGTTGTAGCAGTTACAGGTGCGGCTATAGCATTTGCATTTGTTTTAGCGACTGTTATCTCTAGACCGGTTAAAAATGTCAATCTTATGCTTGAAGATATATCAGAGGGCGAAGGTGATTTAACGAAGACCTTGAACATTAATACAAAAGAAGAAATGGGTACAATGGCGACCCTGTTCAATAAGTTTGTATCTAAGATTCAAGAGGTTGTTGTAAAGGTAAAAAACAGTGTCACGACACTAACTGATTATACGGATGAAATTCACGATGCAATTGATCAAGCCAATGATAGTATTGAGCAAATTAATCTCGAGGTTAGATCAATGATTGATGGCTTACAAAATAATGCAAGTGTGGTGCAAGAGACCACTGCAAGTATACAAGAGCTTTCAAGCAGCGCTCAGATGATTTCAAGAGAAGCTGAAGCCGTTGTTGCAGACTCTGAAAACGTGCTAGAGGCATCCAAAAATGGCGTAGATAAATTGAGTGGCGTCGTAGTTAGTATTGAAAAAGTGAAAGCGTCATCAGAATCGATGGCAGATGTAATATCGACCTTAAGACATTCTTCAAATGAAATTGTTGAAATTGTCAACATTATCAACGCAATTGCAGAACAAACCTCACTGCTTGCACTAAATGCTTCAATAGAAGCGGCAAGAGCTGGTGAGCATGGACGAGGCTTCTCAGTTGTAGCTGAGGAAGTGAGAAAGCTGGCTGAACAGAGCAAGGGCTCAGCATTTAAAATTAACGATATCATCACACAAATCTCAAAAGAGATTCATGGTGCTGGTGAGACGATGCAGCTTGAAAAGCAATTGGTTGAGAAGAGTGTTTCAGAAGTTCACGAAACCAATAAAAGCTTTAATCAGATTCTGAAGCTGATTGAAGCAATTGACCAAAAGCTTTCAAATATTAGCAGAGGCGCAGGTCAACAATCACAGATATCTGAAGAAATGGCCAAAGCGGTAGATGAGCTATCCAATATTATGCAAGATAATGTTTCCTCCTCAGAGAGAATAGGGGCGAGCATCGAAAATCAGGTAGCGACCTTTGAAGAAATTGCAGCAAGTATATCTGAGCTTAAAAATATGGCGATTGTCCTAGAGACAGAAACCAATCGGTTTAAAGTTTAGTGCGAGAAACCTCAGCCCTTGGGCTGAGGTTTTTTTCATCAATGAGCATCAATCGGCCATCGTATCGCCTAGGAATTATAGTATTTATGCTCTATGCGACGAATGAGTTGAGATATGATTATCTGAGGGCTTGTAATTATAGGTAGGCTAATATATGCTTATGTATGTACTAAAATTTAAGAGGCTAGAACTTTTTAAAGAAAATTTCGTCATAATATAGAGGTGAACATGCAAATCAAAGAGGCCTACCTGCACGTGATTGATGCAGTAAACGATGTGAAGCTGCTTTCTGAGAAGGCGATGCATATCGATGTTGAGATAGAGGAATATGCAATTAAGCACGCGGAAATTTTTAAAGATCATTTAGACATTTCAGAACTGCCGTTAAACAGACAGACAAAGCTAGGACTTTCTGAAGAGAGCAGCTTTAAAGAAGTCACCCTTCAAGTGGCAGATTTGTTCTTCGATGTGATGCAGCAGACGGATGAAATAAAGCCATGTGATTTGATGTGCCTAAGCTGCGAGGATGAAAATGGGCAGTTCTATGCCTTTTTAAAACTGAATTTTAGAACGAGCTTTGCACATGCAGTTGAATTAGAGGAGAATTTAATCATTAATAAAATAGTACGACAGGTGACAACCTTGCCTTATAAATCACAAAAAGTCGAAGAAGGTTTTTTAATCGACCTTAGCTCGGACACCATCTTCGTGAAGGATAAGCAAGTGACTATTGATGGCAACAAGGTGAAGTATATTACTGAAAAGGTATTAGGTACTTTTGGCGCATTAACGACCAAACGAAAGATTGACCTGATTACGAAAACGGCTGAGAAGGTTATTGAAAAATATGACGATCAGCCATTAATTAAAACAGCGAAAATGCGTCAAATGGTTACTGATCAGTTGGATCAGACAGGAAGCATTGATCTATCTCCAATTGTTGAGGCGTGTATGGACACACAAGTGGCAAAGGAGACCTATTATCAGACACTCAATGAAAAGGGTGTTGACACAGAAGGTGTAAAGCTCAACGAGGCACAAGCTAAAAAGCTTAAAAGGACTCAAAGAATCAAAACTGCAAGCGGTGTTGAAATTATTTTGCCGTTTGAATATGTTTCTAGAACAGAAAATTTGAGCATCGTCAATCATCCTGATGGCTCAGTTAGTATAGAACTCAAAAATCTTGGAGAATTATTATGAGACTCAATAAATACTTAAGTGATGCAGGGGTTTGCTCTAGACGAGAGGCGGATCGACAAATAGAAGCGGGCAAAGTGCTTGTCAATGGTGTAGTTGCCGTACTGGGCACACAAGTTGAGGCCACAGATAGCGTTATCTACAATGGTAAAAGGGTCACTGCTGTCGGTGAAAAGGTTATATTGGCCGTGTACAAGCCTGCTGGTGTGGAATGTACCAGTGCGACTGAGGTTCAAGATAATATCGTCAACTATGTAAGCTATAAAACACGGCTATATCCCGTAGGCAGATTGGATAAACAATCGGAGGGATTAATTTTAATGACCAATGATGGCGAGTTGTCCAATGGCATTTTAAAAGCTAGGTATTTTCATGAAAAGGAATATATCGTTGTAGTAAACAAGCCACTTTCTAGGGAGTTTTTAAAGCACATGCGTGCGGGTGTCCCAATTTTAGATACTGTAACTAGACCCTGTGATGTGGAAAAGCTAGATGAAAGAAGCTTTAAGATCATATTGACTCAGGGGCTAAATCGTCAGATTAGACGTATGTGTGAAGCTCTGGGCTATGAAGTGCTTAATTTAAAGCGAACAAGGGTATTAAATGTAACGCTAGAAGGGCTTGAATACGGTAAATGGCGTCATTTAACAGCCGATGAGGAAAACGCTTTAAGGGCAATTGTTTCGAAAAATGATGACTCTGCGTATCTAAAGGAAGCGGTTGATTTTGACGATA
Source organism: Clostridiales bacterium 38-18 (assembly GCA_001897605.1). Taxonomy (GTDB): domain Bacteria; phylum Bacillota; class Clostridia; order Peptostreptococcales; family Acidaminobacteraceae; genus Fusibacter_C. Next base: position 78,166 of record MKTL01000001.1, read on the forward strand.
ATTGAGATAGAGGATTAAGGTATAAGCGTCGGTAGAGAAGTGTCATCGTATATGGCAGTTGTTGATTGGAATTGAGGGATATCATGTTAGAAAATGTATTAATCGCTGGAATTGCAACCTTTATTGTGTTTATAAGTGTTGAAACCATTAAGAGCTTTAGACAGTTTTTAATATTCAAAAGAGTAAGAGAGACTATTTTAATTGCTGCTTTTGGCTATTTAAAGCATACACCTAAGGGCTTTGTGGATTTGTCACGCTTAAAGACACATCTTATTGAAAAATTACGAGAGATAAAGTTAATCAGATGGGTAAAGGATATAACGATTACTTGGGAATCCGTTGATGCCATTCAGTTTGTTTTTGAGCTGAAATTTGAAAAGCTACAGCCAAAATATAAATTTGTTATTGGATTAAAGGACGTTGATGAAGTTATAAATCGAACACAGTAAATATAGACGATAAGGATGTGAGAAGATGAGAAGAGTTGTTGTAATACTTTTAATCGCAATTGCACTATTTTTGTTCTACAGTATCGCGACTCACACAGACAAACCTAATAATATTGAGACCTATCATTTTGATTTTGATGAGATTGATAAAGATTTTTGGCTTGTAAGCGAGTGGGAATCCTATAAGCGTGCCTATGATCTAGTAAAAACAGATAATGGCATTCTCGAGCTCAGTCAAGATGTGACTGGCATTATGCCCTACATGCTTAGTAAACCTTTGGAGCTTCAAAGTAAAGATGTCTTGACCATTAAGAGAAGGATCAAAATATCTCATGGCTCCGATACCTTCTCTGGGGGATTGGCACTTTATCAGACCTTGGATTTAGAACTAATGCCTGAACCAACAGACGGCGCTTGGTTTACGGCTTTCGGCGATGGCGTTGCCCTGATTGAATACTCATATGATTTAACACATGAGTCTAATCGACCAGGGAAGGATGTGTTTAGATTCCTCGCAGCAGATTGGGAGTACAATGATAATTATCAATTAATTACACCTGTCTATGACGAATGGGTGGATGAAACTTTGATTTTTGATATGCGCTCCAATCAAATGATTTATAAGTTGGGTGATAAGGAATATAAGCTATACAGCTATAAGCTAGACAAAAGTGCGATTCGTATTCTGATGCATCCATATGGCACTGGTACGGGCAATAAAATTGAAATTGATTCTATGGATGTAACCATAGAAGACAAATCAACTCGATAAGAGGAGATCCTATTGAAAAGTTTGTACGAAAAAGGGCTGGAATATGCCCTTTATTTATTATCTGGGCAAATGAAAACTGAAAAGCAAATGAGAGATAAGCTTAAAGGCAAAGCATATGAAGAGGACATTGTTGAAAAAATCATCCGACAGCTTTTAGAGGTGAAATATCTTGACGATGTCAATTATGCGCAGTGTTATATCAGAGCCAACCGTCATAGATATGGAAGCTATCGCTTAAAGATGAGCTTAAGGCAGAAGGGCGTTAAACAGTCCGACATCGATCTGGCTTTTTTGAATGATGAGGATGAATCCATGGAAGCTGCTGAGGCTATAGCAGAAAACGAGATTGTAGAGAAGGTACTTGAAAAGAAAATTGCGAGCACAACCATTGATTGGGCTCGCATGAATGCTGATTTTCAATATAAGAATGCCACCTACCAAAAGCTAGCAAGATTTTTAGCCAGTCGCGGATTTTCCGCTGATGTTATTAAAACGGTGCTGCGTAATCGGTTGAACGAGGAGTTCGTCGATGAATTTTGAGTTAGCATTAAATGCGCCATTGATAAATTCAGAATGTAAGAGCTCAAACCTTTTTTTAGCTCTCGTTAAACCAACGTAGAACAGCCGTCTCTCTTCTTCAATTTGAGCGTCTGTTTTATTTTTTGCATTTGGAAAGACCTGTGGATTGACGTCCACCATATAGACTTCATCAAACTCTAATCCCTTGGAGCCGTGAATAGTAGAAAGCGTTATGCCTTCATCTATGTTCCCTTGATTGGTTGTTATAAATTTTTTCAGAGTATCGATGCGATTGATGAAATCAAAGCCAGTTTTTAGAGGCTTAGCGATTGCTTTGTAAGTGTCTAAACGCGTTCTTGCATAGGTCATCGTAAATCCAAGCTTGGAAGAGGTATTCTTAATGTACTCCAAATAACCGAGCTCAGTTTCGATGAAATGTATGGCATCATATGGTCGTAATTTTGATAAGGCCTCAAATTGGTCCTTCAGTCTTTCTTGCGTTCTAGTTTGATAATCCTGTAAAAAAGGAACTTCAATCAAAACATTGAAAATGTTTCTACCTCTTTGATTCAATTGGATATAGTTAAGCATCTCTCTTGAAATAAAACCATTGGTTTTAAAAACAATCCGACTAAAGCTCTGAAAATCCTGTGGAATCATAGCAAGAGTGATGAAAGCCAATAAATCCTCAAGAAGCCAATGACTTAGCTCAGCGTGTGGCATATCCTTGATTTGAAAGGACATTTTTTCTTTTTCAAGTAAATCAATGATGCTAATTGACGATATTTTATTGCGGTATAGCACTGCTAAGGATTGCTTTTGATCATGTGCATCATCAAAGCATGCTTTTAGATAGGCATTTCTACCAATCAAATCATCGAAAACCCTGACCACGGGTTCTTCTATTGGAGAAAAGAATGGCAGCATTTTTTTGGGGTATCTATCCTTATTATGTGCGATAATTTCAGCAGCAGCATTGACGATATGTGCATCTGATCGAAAGTTCTGATCTAGGTAGTATAAATTCGCGCCTTCAAATCGTTTTTGATAGTCGAGCAGGTATCTTGGATAAGCGCCTCTAAAGCCGTAGATGGACTGATCGTCATCTGCGACTAAGAACAAGTTTCGTTCTTCTGAGAGCAGTAGCTCGATCAGTTCAAATTGAAGCAGTGATGTATCCTGTGCTTCATCTACCTGTATAAATCTGTATTGATCGACCAAGCCTTTCCGATATTGAGGTGATTTTTTCAAAAGCTGTATGGCACTAATGAGCATGTCATCAAAATCGAACAAAAGGTGTTTTTTCTTATATCTATGATAATCCTCAGCCATCTCGAATATATCATCCCAGTCAAAGGTTTGCTCGTGTGATTGGTTACGATTTAGTCTGAGATTATATATTAGTCCAATTTGGTTGGAAAGCGTTTCAAAGTCATCCTCACTAAGTGATTCGTGATGTCTCTTTCGATAGACTTCATTTAATATACGATACTTTTGAGAACCGTCTTCAAGGAGTGTCATCTCCTTGCCGATAGAGTTCAGATAGCCTTTATACATCCTAAATGCCAGTCGATGAATGGTCATAAATTGAAAAGTTGCGCCATCTGGAAAGGTAGAGCGATAGCGTCTTTCCATATCATCAGCTGAAGCCTTTGAAAATGTTAAGGTTAAAATCGAATCGGGAGAGATCTGGTGGTGCTCTACCAAATAGATTAATCGATGAAGCAAAAGCGTCGTTTTTCCACTACCTGGTATGGCAAGCGTAAGTGCGGGGCCGGTAAAATGCTTTGAGGCTTCTAATTGTCCTTGTGTAAGGTTTTTTTCTGCCATTTTAACTCCTAATAGGGCAATTTTGTCAAAAAAACCCCAATATATGTTCTGTTTTGATATAAAAAAGGGGTTTATGTGTGAATGATTTATGAATAATATATAACAAGGGGGTAAATTTTGCAATAAACCCTTGCTAGAGGGCGTGTATAAGGTATAATTATAGTGATTTTCACTATACAACTTTACTTTTTTCATCAAATAAGTTACTATTAATTAGTTAAATAGGTTAATTAAACTCCTTTAAGGAGTTAAATAAATAAGAGATCGGGAGGCACCCCATGAGCTACGAGATTTTAAAGAAAGAAAATAGTGAAGTGACCATTAAGGTGACTGTACCTGCTGAAGCATTTGAAAAAGCAGTTCTTGCCGCTTATAACAAAAATAAAGGCAAATTTAACGTACCAGGATTTAGAAAAGGCAAAGTGCCTAAATCAATTATTGAAAAGCAATATGGCGAAGGCGTTTTCTTTGAAGATGCAGTAAATTTATTATTACCAGAGTATTATGAAAAGGCGTTAGATGCTTTATCAATTGAGCCAGTTGCAAGACCTGATATCGATATTACAGAAGTAGAAGCTAAAAAGGATTTGGTGTTCACAGCAGTGGTAACGGTTGCGCCAGAATTTGTTCTTGAAGGCTATAAAGGCATCGAGGTTGAAAAGATTAATGCTGAAGTAACTGACGAAATGATCGATGCTGAAATCGATAAAACTAGAAATATGAACGCAAGATTAGTATCTGTTTCTGATAGAGCAGTGCAAGATGGCGACACAGTAATCATCGACTACAAAGGCTTTGTAGGCGAAGACCAATTCCAAGGTGGTACTGCAGAGAATCAAGAATTAGTGATTGGCTCAGGTAAATTCATTCCAGGCTTTGAAGAACAACTTGTCGGTGCTAATGTCGGCGATCATGTACACGTTAATGTAACCTTCCCTGAAGTTTATCATTCAGAGGAGCTTGCTGGTAAAGATGCTGTGTTCCACGTATCGGTTAATGATATTAAGTTTAAAGAGCTTCCTGTGTTAGATGATGAGTTTGCAAAAGACGTCTCTGAATTTGATACACTTGATGCTTATAAAGCTAGCTTAAAAGCTGACCTTGAAGTATCAGCAGCAGAAAGCGCAAAAGCAGCACAAAGAGATAAAGTAATCGACAAAGTTACCGAGCTAATTACAGTTGAGATTCCTGAGAAGATGATCGAAGCTGAAATCGATGGCATGGTAAGAGAATTTGATCAACAATTAAAATACCAAGGCTTAAGCTTAGACCAATACGTTCAGTTTACTGGTGGTAGCTTTGATGCTTTAAAAGAGCAAATGAAACCAGATGCACTTGCTAGAGTAAAAACAAGCTTAGTCATCGAAAAAGTAATGAATCAAGAAAACATTGAAGTAACTGAAGAAGATATCGAAGCAGAACTTCAAAAAATCGCTGAGCTTCAAAAGAGAGAGCTTGAAGAAATCAGAAAAATATTCAGCCAAGACAATTATGACTATTTAAAATCTAACTTAAAATCTAGAAAGACAGTAGACTTCCTAGTGGACAATGCAAAGTTAGTCTAGTTTATTAACGGAGGTGCAAAATGGCAAGTTATATCCCTTATGTTATCGAACAAACAAGTAAAGGCGAAAGATCATACGACATCTATTCGAGACTTTTAAAAGACAGGATTATTTTCATTAGTGGAGAGATTGATGACAATACTGCAAATTCAGTTGTCGCACAACTTCTTTTCCTCGAAGCTGAAAATCCTGAACAGGATATCAACATCTATATCAACAGTCCTGGAGGCTCAATAACAGCTGGGATGGCTATTTTTGACACCATGGAATATATCAAACCAGATGTATCGACGATTTGTATCGGTATGGCAGCGAGTATGGGTGCTTTCCTACTTGCTGCTGGTGCAAAAGGTAAAAGATACGCTTTACCAAATGCAGAGGTTATGATTCATCAACCACTTGGTGGTGCTAGAGGTCAAGCTTCTGATATCAAAATTCAAGCGGACCGTATCTTAAAAATGCGTCAAGATTTAAACCGAATTCTCAGCGAAAAAACTGGGAAGCCATATGAACAAATCGAAAAAGATACAGATAGAGATTTCTTTATGACAGCGGAAGAAGCGGTAGAATATGGCCTTATTGACAAGGTTTTTGTCAAAAGATAATTCAAACGTAAGAAATGAGGTAATCAATGGATAAACCTACATTAAAATGTTCTTTTTGTGGGAAAAGTCAGGAGCAGGTTAAGCGTTTAATTGCAGGTCCAAACGTCTATATATGCGACGAATGTATTGAGCTTTGCAATGAAATTCTTGAAGAAGAGCTTTCGATTTACAAAAAGGAAGATACGGACGAATGGTCTTTGGAGTCTTTACCAAAACCTTCTGAGATTAAAGATATACTAGATTCGTATGTTATCGGACAGGAAAAGGCAAAAAGAACACTCGCCGTTGCGATGTACAATCATTACAAAAGAATACAAAATGAGACCGATGAGGATGACGTTGAGCTTCAAAAGAGTAATATTCTTCTAATTGGGCCAACTGGCTCTGGAAAGACACTTTTGGCTCAAACCTTAGCTAAAATCCTTGATGTTCCATTTGCCATCGCCGATGCGACTGCACTGACTGAAGCAGGTTATGTTGGTGAGGATGTGGAAAATATCATATTAAAATTGGTTCAAGCAGCAGATTATGATATAGAACGTGCACAAAAGGGTATCATCTATATCGATGAGATTGATAAAATTACTAGAAAATCTGAAAATCCTTCTATTACAAGGGACGTTTCAGGTGAAGGGGTGCAGCAAGCGCTTCTTAAAATCATTGAAGGAACCGTTGCCAATGTTCCGCCTCAGGGTGGACGTAAACACCCCCATCAAGAGTTCTTACAGGTAGATACAACTAATATTTTGTTTATCTGCGGTGGCGCTTTTGATGGTATGGGTTCGATCATCAGTTCAAGAATAGGTGAGAAAGCCATGGGATTTGGTGCTGCAGTTCAAAGCAAGAAGGATATTCCACTCGGTGAATTATTTGATAAAATTGAGCCTAAGGACTTGCTCAAATTTGGACTTATTCCTGAGTTTGTAGGTCGTGTACCAATCGTCGTATCCCTTCATGAGCTTGATCACGATGCGCTCGTAAGAATCCTTAAGGAGCCTAAGAACGCAATTGTGAAGCAATATCAAAAAATGTTGAAACTTGACAGTGTCGAACTTGAATTTGAGGACGATGCGTTGACTGAAGTTGCAAAAATGGCAATAGAAAGAAAAACAGGTGCTCGAGGTTTGAGATCGATTCTTGAAAGCATAATGATGGAAATCATGTATGAAATTCCTTCACGTGACGATATCAAGAAATGCATTGTTACTAAGGAAACCATCAGAAACCATCAATTGCCAACCCTTGTGTTGTTTGATTCAAAGAAGGAAGCTTCTAAGAAGGAAACCTCGAAGGGTAAAGAAAGTGTATCCTAAAACGAGCGAAAGCTCGTTTTTTGATTAATTCACTACCACGTTAACGTTTCAACCTGTTTTTCACATGTATATATAATAGAGAGGTGAAATCATGGAACAAGAGAGCAAAGTCATCAATATTCCTTTGATTCCGCTAAGAGGTCTGTCCATATTTCCTTATATGGTCTTGCACTTCGATGTGGGTCGAAAAAAATCCATAAAAGCGCTTGAAGCAGCTATGGCAAAGGACCAACGTATTTTCCTAACGACGCAATTTGATATAGACAATGATTCGCCTGAATCTACTGACTTCTACAAGGTCGGTACAATTTGTAAGATCAAGCAAATGTTAAAATTACCTGGCGATGCAATTCGCGTTCTCGTCGAGGGGATTCAGCGTGCTGAGGTAAATGAAATAGTAGAAGAAACACCTTATTTCAGAGTGGATGTCAACATTTTTGAGGATGATACAACTGTTGATAAGGAAACTAGTGCGCTTATGAGGAGCAATGTCTCAGCATTTGAACGATACATTGCGACGACCAATCGCGTTAGTGCTGATGTGATTCTATCGATTACTGCTATCGATGAACCAGGTAGACTTGCAGATACAATCGCTGCTCAACTGACACTTAAAACAGACCAAAAGCAAGAATTAATCAATGCAATAGACGTTAAGCTTCGTTTAGAGCAGCTTTATAAGATTCTTCTTACAGAAGTAGAAATTCTTGAAGTTGAAAAAAATATCAATGATAAAGTAAAAAGCCAAATTAATAAATCTCAAAAAGAATACTATTTGAGAGAACAGATAAAAGCAATTAGAGATGAGCTTGGCGAAGAAGATGCACAGGAAGATGAAATTGAAGAAATGCGTCAAAAGCTTAAAAAGCTGAAGCTTTCCAAGAAGATAGACAAAAAAGTAACTGCTGAAATCGATCGTTATTCGAGATTGTCGCCTTCTTCTGCTGAAAGTGGTGTAATACGAAGCTATGTTAACTGGATTTTAGATTTACCTTGGCGCAAAGAGACAAAGGATCAAATTGATTTGGTTAATGCACAAGCGATTCTCGATGAGGATCATTTTGGACTTGAGAGCGTAAAAGAACGCGTGGTTGAATACCTCGCTGTAAGAGATTTAACACAGAGCATGAAGGGTCCGATCATTTGTCTTGTTGGCCCTCCTGGAGTAGGTAAAACCTCAATTGCGAAGTCTATTGCACGATCACTCGGTAGAGAGTTTGTGAGAATGTCTTTAGGTGGGGTTCGTGACGAAGCTGAAATTAGAGGGCATCGCCGTACTTATATCGGCGCTATCCCTGGCCGAATCATAAACGGTATCAAAGAAGCGGGTACTAAGAATCCAGTCTTTTTATTCGATGAGATCGATAAGCTTTCAAGTGATTTTAGAGGTGATCCTGCTTCAGCACTTTTAGAGGTATTAGACCCTGAGCAAAACAAAGAGTTTACAGATCATTATCTTGAGGTTCCATTTGATCTGTCTAAGGTTATGTTTGTAACGACAGCCAACTCTCTCAATACGATTCCAAGGCCACTTTTAGACCGTATGGAGGTCATTCAAGTTTCTGGTTATACGGAGTATGAAAAGCTTAACATCGCTAAAAAATACTTGGTACCAAAGAAAATGGAAGAGCATGGTTTGCAAAAGAGCTGTCTTTCAGTTTCTGATGAAGGCTTATATGAAATTATCAGAAAGTATACGAGAGAATCCGGTGTTCGTGAGCTTGAAAGAAAGATTGCAGATCTATCTAGAAAAGCAGCTGTAAGAATCGTTAAGGGCGAAGTGAAATCAGTTCGAGTAACGGATAAAAATTTAGATAAGTACTTAGGGAAATCAAGGTATCATTATGATTTAATCGCTGAAGAGGATCAAGTGGGCATCGTAACCGGTCTAGCTTGGACTGCAGTTGGAGGTGATACGCTTTCAATTGAAGTAAATACGATGAAGGGCAAAGGCAAGCTTCAATTAACAGGTCAACTTGGCGATGTTATGAAGGAGTCTGCACAAGCAGGTCTTTCTTATATAAGAACCGTTGCAAGTACCTATGGTATTGAAGAGAACTTCCACGAAACCATAGATTTACACGTGCATATACCTGAAGGCGCTATTCCAAAGGATGGTCCATCTGCTGGTATCACTATGGCTACTGCTATGATATCAGCATTGGCTGAAATTCCGGTGAATCGTTTTGTTGCAATGACTGGTGAGATCACATTAAGAGGCCGTGTATTACCGATCGGTGGCTTTAAAGAAAAAGCATTGGCTGCAAAAAGAGCGGGCATTAAAAAGATACTCTTCCCATTTGATAATTTAAAAGATCTAGAGGATATTCCAGAAACCGTTAAGAAGGAAATTGAGTTTATAGCGGTTAAAACCATGGATGAGGTTCTTGAGCACGCCTTGGTTAGAGAGGAAAGTAAATGAAGATAAAGAATAGCTCCTTTGTGATAAGTGCAGTTTCAAAAACACAGTACCCAGAAGACCAATTGCCTGAATTTGCTTTTGCAGGTAGATCTAATGTGGGAAAATCCTCGTTGATTAATATGCTGTTGGGGAGAAAGGGACTTGCTAAAACCAGCTCGACGCCAGGTAAGACTCAATTGGTTAATTTTTATGACATCGATGGAATTTTCAGATTTGTCGATTTACCGGGTTATGGCTTTGCAAAGGTATCCAAGACACAAAAGGCAGGATGGGGGAAGATTATTGAGACGTATCTTCACAATAGAGAGACGCTGCTAGAGGTATTTCAGCTCGTCGATATTAGACATACCCCTTCTGCTGAAGATATTCAGATGTACAACTGGATTCAAACCGCAGGCTTTAATGGCATTGTCATCGCGACAAAAGCAGATAAGTTAAATAAAAACCAAATTCAAAAGCAGCTTTCAGTCATTAGAAAAACACTGGGAATGGAAAAGGATGCTGTCATTTTACCGATTTCATCTCAAACGCGAGATGGCAAATACGAGTTTTGGGATATGATTAATGAATTGTTCGAAGCAAATGAAATCGAAATTTTCATGGAAAGACAGGACGGCAGTAATAAACTATTAAATAATGAGTGAGGAGAATAAAAATGGCTCAAAATCCAATCGTTACGATTACAATGGTAGGCGGAAAACAAATGCAAGTTGAGCTTTACCCAGAAGTCGCACCAAATACAGTTAATAATTTTATCAGCCTTGTAAAACAAGGATACTATGATGGTTTGATATTCCATAGAGTCATCAAAGGTTTTATGATTCAAGGTGGTTGCCCAAATGGCAATGGTATGGGTGGTCCAGGCTATGGTATTAAAGGCGAGTTCTTAATCAATGGCGTTCAAAATAATATGAAGCATACAAAAGGTGTGCTTTCAATGGCAAGAGCTCAAAATCCTAACTCTGCTGGGTCACAATTCTTTATCATGCATCAAAATTCGCCTCATTTAGATGGGCAATACGCTGCATTTGGTAAAATTATCGAAGGTCAGGAGATCGTTGATGAAATTGCTGAAGTAAAGACGACTCATTCTGATCGTCCTCTTGAGGAACAAAAAATTGAAACCATGGTGGTTGATACCTTTGGAGTAGAATACCCTGAACCAGAAAAAATGTAGGAAGCAATATCAGACAATAAATAAGGCTATTTCACATCAGTGAAATAGCCTTTCTATTTGGTAGGGTCTTTTGGTATTTAATAGGTCTAGACGTACTTATCAAAGTTGATGCCCTTTCCCATAAACTGCTTAAGCTCGCTTAAGGTCTTAGCGGACTGCTGCATCTGTGAGGCTCTTGCATCACTGAGCTTTTGAAGCTGACCACCCGTCTCCTTTTTTGCTTGTATGGATTTACTATCTGTCGCTTGCTGAAGTGCCTGCTGAATATTATTCTTCTCAGCAGACTTCTCCTTTTCGATTATACGATCAAGCGCTGTCGTTTTTGTAGGCATACTATTATAGTTTTTCCATAAATCACTTGCACTGGAACTTAATCCTACTGCTCCCATAATGCCTCCTTTCTCATTTCTGAAAGGTTATTCCTGCTTGTTTATATATGCCCACTTTCTGAATATTTAATCAACAAAATGATACACATATCCACTGCTTATAGTTCTCTAGAAATCATTTCTTCGTAGGTTTGTCCCCTAACGATTAACTTGGGTTCACCTTCACTTATAACGACTACAGGTGGTATCGGAAGCTTGTTGTAATTGTTTGCCATTGAGTAACCGTAAGCACCTGTAGAGAATACAGCCAAAATGTCACCTGCCTCAGCAGGGGGGAGTTGAAGAGATTTTATTAATATGTCAGTGGACTCGCAGCACTTTCCGCTAATATCCACCACCTCAGTCGCATTCAAATCAGCTTTATTTGCAAGGAGTGCTGTATATCTAGCTCCGTACAAGCCAGGGCGAATGTTATCGGTCATGCCACCATCGACAGATAAATAGGTCTTTATTTCTGGAATTTCTTTAATCGTACCGATGCTGTATAGCTGAATGCCTGCTTCACCGACGATAAATCGTCCTGGTTCCATTGAAACGTGAGGTCTATCGATGTTGTTGGCCTCACAGAATTCGGTGAGGCGAGCCATTATTGGGTCAACAAAATCGCTAATCCCTAGTGGCTGATCTGCTTCGGTGTACTTGACGCCAAAGCCACCCCCAAAGTTGAAATCCTCAATGGTGTGATTAAACTTCATTTTTGTGGTGAGCATTAGTTCTAAAATGACTTCAAGAGCGGATAGATGTGTTTGAGTTTCGTGAAGCTGAGACCCAACATGAAAGTGGAAGCCTAAGAAATTAAGGACCTCTGAATGAATCGCTTTTTCTATAAGTGGAAATAAAATCATCTCGTTGAGTGGAATACCGAATTTAGAGTCTTTTTTGCCTGTGGAGATATAATCATGTGTATTTGCAGAAACATTTGGCGTTATGCGAAAAAGAATATTAGCGCTGCGCCCCATTTGCTTACAAATTTGCTCTAAAGTAAAAAATTCACTCACACTATCGACGACAAATCGATTGACACCGTAGTTGAGAGCTAGCTTAATTTCTTCGATGGATTTGTTATTTCCATTAAATTCAATTCGATTTGCGGGGAAGTTGACACTCATGGCAGTATAGAGCTCACCACCACTCACAACATCTAACCAAAACCCCTCTTGATCGAGTAGACGACAAATATACTTCGTACAAAACGCTTTGCATGCAAACGCAGCGTGTGAATTTTCATATTTACTAAGAAAAGCATTTTTAATCTCTTTTAAATTTGCTAGTATTTTATCTTCTGAATAAACATACAGCGGTGTTCCAAATTGATTAGCCAATTCTACAGTTGAAACACCATCCATATAAAGGTTATGATTTTTGATTTCAAACATAAAGATGCTCCTCTTTCAATTAATTTAGTCCTATTGTAACACAATATAAAAAAAATGATAGTCCGTTTGAAAGACAAACATTTGTTAAAAAATTATCAATTCAGCATAATAGAAAAGCCTTTGTCTCCAAAGGCCTGACTATTAGCATTTTTTATTTTTGATTGCTACCTAATACGTTAACAATTTTGTGTTTAACCATACCGTAGATAGCTTCTCTAGCAGGAGCTAAATATTTTCTTGGATCAAAGTTTGCTGGATCTAAAGCAAATTGCTTACGGATAGTTCCAGTCAAAGCTAATCTCAAGTCTGAGTCGATGTTAATTTTGCAGATACCATATCTTGCTGATTCTCTTAATTGATCTTCAGGACAACCTTTAGCATCTACTAATTGACCACCGTATTCGTTACACATTTCAACATACTCAGGAATAACTGAAGAAGCACCGTGAAGTACTAATGGGAATCCTGGAAGTAGGTCAGAGATAACTTTTAATCTTTCAAGGTCAAGCTTTGGATCTGAATCAGCAGCAAATTTATATGCGCCATGGCTTGTACCAATAGCGATTGCTAATGAGTCACAACCAGTTCTTGTTACGAAATCCACTGCTTGTTGAGGATCGGTATAAGTAGCATCTTCAGCAGATACGTTAACCGCATCTTCAATACCAGCTAATCTACCTAACTCAGCTTCAACAACGACACCTTTAGAGTGTGCGTATTCAACGACTTTTTTAGTTAGTGCTACGTTTTCTTCGTATGAATGGTGTGAACCATCAATCATAACAGAAGTAAAACCGTCGTCGATACATTGTTTACAGATTTCGAAGTCATCACCGTGGTCAAGGTGAAGCGCGATATCAAGCTCTGGATGCTCAATTAAAGCAGCTTCTACTAATTTTTTCAAGTAAACTGGGCTTGCATATTTTCTTGCACCTGCAGATACTTGAAGGATCAATGGTGATTTTGTTTCAGCAGCAGCTTTTACGATACCTTGGATAATTTCCATGTTGTTTACGTTAAATGCGCCAACTGCATATCCGCCTTCATAGGCTTTTTTAAACATTTCTTTAGTGGTTACTAATGGCACTCGAATCACTCCTTTTAATATATGGATTAAGTGCAAATCTTGATAACAACCTATTAACAATGCCCTGCTATATATGATATTATATAGCATGTAATTTGAATTTACTAGTTTTAAAATGAAAAAAGATTGTGAATATCCCGCAGGGATGAGGAGCGACCCGTGAGACTACCAGAGCACTTTGTTAATCGAATGAAAAAGCAACTTGGTGTGAACTATGAAGCCTTTGAAGCTTCCTATGATCGTGAGCATTATGTTAGTTTAAAGATAAATACATTAAAAATATCCGTAGAAAAATTTATAGAGATTTTTCCCTACCCATTAAAGCCGGTTCCTTGGACTGAGGATGGCTTTTATTATCGACCAGAGGATCCTGTAACCAAGCATCCCTATTTTTATGCAGGTCTGTTTTATGTTCAAGAGCCATCGGCGATGTCTCCTGTAGTCGCATTAGCCCCTAAGCCAGGCGATCTCTGTCTAGATACCTGCGCTGCTCCCGGAGGAAAATCCATGCAAATCGCGACACAAATCATGGATCATGGGCTGCTGGTGACCAATGATATCAATGAGACTAGAGTTAAAGCCATTTTGAGAAACAGTGAAAAGTTTGGACTTAGAAACGTACTGATATTAAATGAATCACCTGAGAAAATCGTCAAAGCTATTGGTAATCGATTTAATAGAATTTTGGTAGATGCGCCATGCTCGGGCGAAGGCATGTTTAGAAAGGATCCTAAAGCAATTAAGTCCTATGAGACCTTTGGTCCTTTAGCATGTCAAGAGATGCAACGAGGAATCATCGATCAATTAGAGGGTTTAGTAGCTTCAAATGCCGTTATTGTGTATTCGACCTGTACCTTCGCACCAGAGGAAAATGAGGATCAGATTCAGTATTTATTGGAATGCTCAGATCGGTTTAAAGAGAGGGCAATCGATTTAAATACAATTGAATTCGATGATGCCTCCAAACCCTACATGACACATATTTGGCCGCATTTACACAAGGGCGAGGGTCATTTTATTGCAAGCATTGAAGCATCAGACAAAATTGAACACTTTGACGCGGAGGTTTATCCTTGCAATCAACCACCAGAAGCGTTTGTAGAGTTTATGAAGGTGCATTTAAAACGTCCGCTTGCAGGCTATTTTTCACTTGAAGGAGAAAAATTATATCTTAAGCCAGAGCTAAAGGTGCCAACAAAAGGACTCAAAGTTGTAAGGGAAGGTCTTTTATTGGGAGAACTGAAGAAGGGGAGATTTGCACCGAGTCAGGCCTTGGCAATGTATCTAAAAATGGCGGATTTTCATCCTGTTTTAGATTTGCCAGCATCAGGTGATGAGGTTACTCGATATTTAAAGGGAGAAACCGTTTTTGTAGGGTCTGAAAGCAGTGGTCTACACCTGATATGTACAGATGGTTATCCTATTGGATTTGCAAAAATTTCAAATGGAACCTTGAAAAACATGTACCCTGTCTCGTGGCGAATGATGTAGTGTGGCAAAGTTAAAACAATCGACTAGGTATCAAAACCGAATAAAGTCATTTTATGTCAATAAATATCAGTTAGAGTAAATCTATAGGATGAAGTTAGGAGAACTAATGGGTGAAAAAATAAGGTTGGATAAGCTTTTATCCAACATGGGCAAGGGCTCAAGAAGTGAAATGAAGGATGCACTTCGATTTGGCGGGGTTAAAGTCAATGGCGTTACTGTAAGAACTGGGAAAGAGAAGGTGGATCCTGAAAAGGATGAAATTTTATATAAAGGGATCCAAGTTGTCTATGTAAAGCATGTCTATTTAATTCTTAATAAGCCAGATGGTTATATTTCAGCCACTGAGGATAAATTTCATAAAACGGTACTCGAGTTAATCAGTTCTGATTTTGATCACTACGAATTGTTTCCAGTTGGAAGATTGGATATTGATACAGAGGGACTGTTAATTATTACCAATGATGGTGAACTAGCGCACAATCTTTTAGCACCTAAAAAACATGTCCCGAAGACCTATAGAGCAATTATCAATGGACCTTTAGGTGATTTGGCAATAAAGCAGTTTGAGGAGGGCATCAGCCTAGATGATGGCTATAAGTGTAAGCCGGCTGAGCTCGAAATTATTAGCACATCAAAATCCGAAAGTGAGGTTAAACTCACCATCCACGAAGGTAAGTTTCATCAGGTAAAGCGGATGTTTGAAGCGATAGATTTAAAGGTTACCTATTTACAAAGAATAAAAATGAATGGCCTATCTCTTCCTGATGATTTACCAGTAGGTGAATTTAGACCGCTCACTGAGGAAGAGTTTGTTGCTTTAACTCAAGGGATTGATCTATAAGCAATCATTTTATGAAATAAAAAACCTGATTCTGCAGGCTATGCACGAATCAGGTTATATTTTTTTTACGTATAGTCAGTTAGTTTCTACCTTGTCCTGCTAAAACTTTAATAATGGTATCTAGTGAATCGGACTTACTGATCTTATAAGTACCAGAACGAAGCTTGCTATCATAGCCCATCTCAATCAAACGCTTAACAAAATCATCAGAATCTGCAACAAAGCCTTGAGACTCTAGATTTTTACCGATGGTATAGCCAAGCTCCCCGTCAGCCACCACAAAGTTTTCAAGCTTAGGTGCCTCTGTTGCTGCCTCAGTAGTAGGTTCTGTTGTTGCTTCTGTAGTTGCCTCAGTGCTTTCCTCTGTACTCTCGATACTTGCGTCTGTGGACTCAACTGGCGTAACTGAAATTGGACTACCAGTAGTGGTTTCTATAGCACTATCTGTTGGTGGATCAACATCCATACTTAACGTATCAGATATTTTCCATGAAACGGCAAAGAAGATTAAGCCAATAATTAATAATGAAAGTACAATATCGCTTATATCATATAAAAAATCTTTGATTTTTTCAAACATTTTAACGCTCCTTAACATAGGTAATTCCGAATTGCTACCTATAGAATAACATAATTCAAGGTATTCTCATAGTATTGTTCTTTTCAAATAGATTACTTTCGTGTTACAATTTTTTTGAGGTGCGTTATGCTTATTAAACTAAATGATAAACACAGTCAGATGCTGGATGAGTATATAAATGCTGCAGGGGATGAGGCAATCTATCTATTAAAGCCTTATACTCAGTTAAATGAGGGTAATTTAGAGGGTGTTTTTTATGGTTACATGGAAGCTGACCATATGACAGCCGTTTTTTTCTTTTCAAATAAAAGTGTTCTTTCGCTTCATGTTGTCAATCAAAGGGCTCTTGGTAATTTGGATTTACTAAAGGCGATTAAATATCATAAGCCTAAATTTATTAAGGGTCTATCCACCGCTGTCGATGGCATTTATCGACTTATATGCAGAGCAACTAGCGCAACAAGTGAAGCAAAAATCCTGTTGATGAAATATAATACTGGAAAAGCAGAGGCTCAGATTCAAGAGCCAAAGCTAGAGTCCTTAAAGCTTTTAAGCGGTAGAAACAAAATGGTTGATACACTAATCAATGATATGAAGTTTTTTATTGACGTGGAGACACATTTTGGTAGACAGGTAAAGGCAATTAATGATTTGTCTAAGGATTTAAAGCTATTAATGGATCAAGACAACTATGTTTTAGGGATATTGGAGACTGAAATTGTCGCACAAGGCTTTATTGAGGACGAAACTGACCTCATGGGCGTCCTTTCCGGTATTTATGTATCACCGAAGCATAGAAGAAGAGGATATGCAAAAGCGATTTCAATAAGCTTAACCAATAAGCTATTACAAAGAGGTAAACAACCTTACTTGTTTGTTAAAAACAATAATCAAGAGGCCAAGCAGCTTTACGAAAAAATTGGGTATAAGGGTGTTGAAACTTACACCTTGATGACCGTAAATTATTAAAATGGAGAAATTATGAAGCAGATTATTATTACCGGTAATGAGTCAGAACAAAGATTAGATAGATTTTTACTCAAGTATTTTAATAATACGACCAGAAGCAATATTTATAAGCTCATTCGGAAAAAGGTTTTTAAAATCAATGGTAAGCGAATTACACAGGAGGACTATTTTTTGAAGGAAGCGGATGTTCTAGATATCTTTCTTTCTGATGAAAGTATGGCTGCCATGATGAAGGTATATGAACCCATAAAACCAAGCAAGCTTGGCCTTGATACCGTTTATGAGGACGATCAGATTTTAGTAGTCAATAAACCTAAGGGTATGCTAACGCATCCTGATCAAACTGAATACAAAAATACTTTGGCAACAATCGTTCAGTTTTATCTTAAGGATTTGAGCACACCTACATTTAAGCCAGCACCTGTTCATCGATTGGATAAAAATACAAGTGGGTTGGTTATTTTTGCAAAAACCTATGAAGCTTTAAAAAAATACAACGCCCTAATGCGTGAAAGAAACGTTGAGAAATACTATATTTGTGTCGTCCATGGCAGGCTAAAGCAATCGGGTGAAGTCAAGGGCTATCTAGTGAAGGACGAGTACTTAAATAAGGTTAGCATCCAGGACGAGGACCAGGATGATGCTAAATATTGTCACACAAAATACAAACCTCTTAAAGCCTTTGGAACCTATACGCTAGTTGAGGTTCAGCTTATGACTGGAAGAAGTCATCAGATTCGGGCTACGATGCAATATATTGGGCATCCAATTGTGGGTGATTTAAAATATGGTGGTAGACGTGTTGCAGGTAACAGCAATCAACTGCTTCACAGTAATCGTTTAATAGTAGAAGGACAGCGGTTTGAAGCGCCATCTATAGAAATAGAAGCTTTTATAAAGTCGCAATCCGAATAAATTAAATGGAGGTACTATGCTAGAATCGATGCAAGTCATTAAGAAGTTAATAGAGCGATATGACTATTGCGGTGCTTATGAAATACTGAAGAACAAAAGTATGGAGCATATGGATTCTGCCATCGTAATCAATTCCTGTAGGTATTCTGTCAACTTCGATTTCTATACTGCTCGAAATTTGTTAAAAAAACTTTCAGACGATGGCAAGGTTCATCCAAAAACAAAGGAGCTGATAGCCAACCTTGATGCACTAAACGATGGTCATCCTGATATCCTTATGTCTGAGCTGCTTGAAAATTTAAAATTTCAAATTGTAAATGAAGAATACATCGATTTCCTTGGAAGAGTTTATCGATTTAAGGAGGCCATATACAAATATATGTTTATCAAGAGTCAGCTTCCTGATCGAAATTTCACCTTTCAAATGCGATTTATGCAGAAGAAAGAGATACTAAAGATTTTGAGAAATCACTACAAAATTTTTAACAGTAACCTTATTTTTGCGCTTAATACGTATTTTAGAAAATACGATAAGAACACTCAGATTGTGGATCCCATTATCAGACTGATGAACTCTGAAAAGATGAACCAGTTGATCGAGTTAAGGCATGACTCTCTAATTGGACATGGCTTTAAAGGTGTCAGTGCTGAAGAAATTCAAAAGGTTTATGGGAATCCGTATAATGTTCTAGACGATTTTAGAACCTGTCTATTATCGCTAGGTATAGAGGTTCAAAGATACAAATATTCTATTGTTAATGAATTGATTTCGGAATTTTTGGATCGAGATTATAACACCTACTATAAACTCAATCAAATGACAACTGCGAATTTTGAATAGGAGGCAATATGGAGATTTCAGTAAAACAGTTTGGCGTTTTTACGTATGAACCAGGAGACACCTACGAACAAATTACAAAGCAAATACAAAATGATGAAATGCCGTTAATTGTTGCTGTAAAATGTGGCAATATGCTTAGAGAGCTTTCACATGAGATTACTCCAGAGTGTGAGGTGGAATTAGTTGATCTAAAGCATTCTGATGGCGAGCGCATCTATCAAAGAAGCTTGGCATTTATCATGACTCGAGCTGCAATGGCTTGCTTTGATGGCATTCGAGTTAGAGTTGAGCACTCGCTGAGCAAAGGCTTGTATTGTGAATATGATTATGATCGTCGATTAACACATGAGGATTATCAAATTATTCTTGTTCAGATGAAGCAGTATGTTGAACAGAACCTGCCATTTAGAAAAGAAAATTTTTCAATAGAGGATGCCAGCGCAGAATTTGAACGAAATCACATGTTCTCAAAGGTTGAGCTTTTAAAATTTAGACAAAATCCTTATATCCGTCTTTACGAATGCGATGGTGTACACAACTATTTTTATGGCTATATGGTACCAAGTACAGGATATGTTAAATGGTTTGATCTAATTAAGTATGATGAAGGTGCAATTTTGATGCATCCAACGAAGTACTATCCAAATAAGCTACCCGAATTTGTGGAGTCTCCTAAAATTGCAGAGGTATTCAAAGAATCAGAGCAGTGGTCGCATATTATGAACATTGGATATGTTAGCAATTTAAACCATATGATTCAAACCGAGCAGCATAAAGAGCTGATTCAGATTGCTGAAGCATTGCATGAAAAGAAAATTGCTCATATTGCGGATGAGATCTCCAAGCGCAAGAAAAGAGTTATCCTGATAGCTGGACCGTCTTCCTCAGGTAAGACGACATTTGCCAACCGTCTGAGAATTCAGCTTAGGGTGAATGGTTTAAATCCAGTAACCATTTCAACAGACAATTACTTCGTAAATAGAGACAAAACACCACGTGATGAAAATGGCGACTATGATTTTGAATCCCTTGCAGCAGTTGATGTTGAACAGTTTAATAACGATCTAAATGCCCTACTCGATGGCGAATCAGTGGATTTGCCAGTGTTCAACTTTCAAAATGGCACGAGAGAATATCGTGGAAATTTTATGCAAATCGCAGAAGACCAGCCGATTATTATTGAAGGTATTCACGGTTTAAATGAAGGATTAACGGCACATATTTTTAAACGAGATAAGTTCAAAATATATGTAAGTGCTTTGACACAGTTGAACATTGATGAACACAATAGAATTCCTACCACTCAAACGAGATTGCTAAGAAGAATTGTCCGAGACAATCAGTTTAGAGGTCACAGTGCAAAAAGAACCATTGGTATGTGGGCTTCAGTTAGACGAGGCGAGGAACAAAACATTTTTCCATTTCAGGAACAAGCGGACGAAATCTTTAATACAGCACTACCTTATGAACTGGCGATTCTTAAAAAGCATGCATTGCCTTTGCTTGAGGCAATTACAAGCGAGGAGCCTGAGTATAGTGAAGCCTTGATGCTTAAAAAATTCTTGGGTTATTTTATGTCAATCGACGAGGATGATTTGGTTCCAAAGGTTTCGATACTCAAAGAATTCATAGGTGGCAGTGGATTTGATCTATAAGCTTTAGTTGGGTTGGGAGGTAGCTATGATTGAAAAAGAAGGATTTTCAATTAAGAAATCATATTTAGTATCGCTTTTTTTTGCGATGCTACTTTTATTGATAAATAACAGCTACCTTTTTCCGACTTTTTACAATGAGTTAGTGATTTATTTAAGCCTAATATTAGGTGTCAATTTGATAGCGGTTACTCTTTTGTCAAATGCGGCTTATTATCACAGTAGGATTAGAATCGACACCATTTACATTGCAATTTCCACGTATCTATTTACTCTCATGGTCAATTTATTAGGCGCATTGATGTGGCTATTGATTTTCAATTTTGAAAACTGGCAAATTATGTCTTTGATTTTGTCCATGGGTAAGCTTTACTTTGTATTTGGTATAGCGACAATCGAGTTCCAACGAAGAATACCAGGATGGTTTACAAGCTTTCCTAAGCTGTCAGTTATGGGGGTTGGCTATCTAGTCTTTGAGATTATCATGATTCGACTTTCGCTTTCGGGTGTTTTTGATCTTAATACGCTTATGTTCTTAATCAATGGTGGTGCAGTCATTTGCTTGGTCATCATCTGCTACGACTATATTTTAAGACATGATGTCGTAAATCAATATGCCTATTTATTTGCATTTACAACGATGCTGGTTGGACAAATGCTGCTTACCTTGATGCCACTAAGTATAACGATGCAAATTCAAAGTCTTATCCTATTTGGCTTTGGTTTTAGCTACTATTACTTTTACCTCAATCAGAGCAATCTGTTAATTCCATATGAGGCTCAGCAGAGACTCCAAACACAGTTTAATCTGTATGCAGTAAATCTCAAAAAAATCATAGATAAAAAAACATATCAAATGCGTGAGGTAAATCAAAAGTTTATAGATGAACTAGATTACGCTAAGATGATTCAACAGTCCTTGCTTCCTAAAGGAAAGGTGCAGTATAGAGACAGTGTCTTTATATCCGAATTTTTTCCATGTGAAAGACTCAGTGGCGACTTTTTTGATCACTATCGAGTGGACGAAGATAATGTGGCCTTTTATCTAATGGACGTATCGGGTCATGGGATTCCTGCAGCTCTGGTGACAATGTTCAGTGGCAATCATCTCAGATCAAACGACAAAAATCTCCAAAGATATTTCGGACTAAAGCCCGATCAGGTATTAACCCAGTTCTATAATGAGTTTAATAAGATGAATTTTCCTGATGAAATGCATATGGTTCTAATATATGCGACTATGAATTTGAGCACAAAAATGTTAACATATTGTTCAGCGGGGTTAAATTGTAGTCCAATTCGCCTCAAAAAAAATGGAAAGATTGAGCTCCTTGATAAAAGTGAAGGCTTTCCAATTTGTAAGCTACTAGACGAAGTAGAGGTTGAATTTAAAAGTGAACGGATTAAGCTTGATAAGGGCGATCGATTATTGTTTTTCACAGATGGGTTGATCGACAGTAAAAAGAATAATACGTATCATTATGACGAATTAATTGAGCTTTTACAAACACATCAGCATTATTCAATGGAAGCGCTCAATGCTTTGATCGTAGAGAGAATAAAACCATTCAAGCATGAATTGAACGACGACATCACCTACATTCTATTAGAAGTGTAGTTCTATTGACGGGTATAGACATAAGAATTATAATTATTTTTGAAAGAAAACAAAAATTGGGTAGGGTGACTATGAAAGATATTATTGTCTTAAAAGACTTGGAACAAATCAAAGCAATTTCTCAGCAATACAGACTTGACATTATTGAAGCGTTTGACAGCAAAGCAAAAACTGCAAAGCAGATAGCCGAAATGTTAGACGAGCCACATGGTAGAGTAAATTATCACATCAAGATTTTGGAGAAAGTGGGCATAATTGAGCTCGTTCAAGAAGTGACAAAGTATGGTGTTGTAGAAAAGTATTATTGTCCAGTTGCTTATAAGATTATTATTGACTCTAGCGCTGTTACCTTAGACGATGAAATGTCAGACTCAATCAGCAATGTATCAGTTGCATTTTTTGAAGGCATCTCAAGAGATTTCTATGAGTCAGTAGAAAATTATTCAGGTGGTATCACAAGAAAAGTTGCGCATTACAGTGATTATTTTCTTACAGAGGCAGAAGCCAAAGAGTTAAATGAAAAAATCACAAAGCTGATCGATGATTATTTAGAAGATAAAACTGAGCCAAGGGAAGGCGCACAAAGACATTCTCTTGCTAAAATGGTTTTTCCAATGCCTGATAAGGAATAGGAGAAGTAAATGGTATTTCGGAAATACGCAACGCGCGTTCTTCCTTTTTTCTTAATTGTACTTATATTAGTAGGCTGTTCACCAAAATCAACTAAAAATGATATTCCTAAAACAACTGTAGCCGATTCTGTTAATCAGGAGATTTTCTCAAATCCCGCGGTTTCAAGATCCAATGTTTTAGTGGTAGGCGTTGATGATATAGAAGGCTTATTTAATCCGCTTTATAGCTCTAAAGCCGTTGAATACTGGGTTGCAGACCTAGTGTTTAATGGCTTACTTGCGTTTGATAAGACAGGAAACTCCGAGAAAATTTTGGTTGACAGCTATACCTTTTCGGAGGATGAAAAGGCCATAACGGTCTCGTTGAAGCCAGATGTCTTGTTTCAAGATGGTACTAAGCTAACTGTAAACGACGTGGTATTCACTTATTCGATGGTATTAAACGATTCCTACAATGGTTTTTATCAAGAGGTGAAGGAGCATTTAATTTCAGTAGAGGCAATTTCGGACTCTGAGGTTGTATTTCAATTTAAATCAGATGCGGCTGACAATTTAAAATCATTAGTAATCCCGATTCTTTCTGAAAATTATTATAAAGCAGATGATTTCAATTCTTTTATAACAAGCTATAAGGAACCAATGGGTACAGGTGTTTTTAAGTTTGAAGATTATAATTCTGGTGAGAGTCTAAGTCTTTCGGTGAGCACCAATTCCATCCAAAGAAAGCCAAAGCTTCAAGGCATTTTGATTAAGCAATTAAGCGAAGCTGAGGCTAAAGCTGAGTTTGCAGAAGGTAAAATTGACCTATTCAGGCTTTCGGCAGAAAGGGCATCGGTGCTGGAGATTAAGACACAGCCTTTTGGCCTCGTAATGACACAGGGAACGAATGCTTCTATGTTTATTGGTTTAAATCATCAGGATGCATTGATGTCTGATGATAAAATTCGAAGGGCGCTTATTACAGGTCTTGATCGTCAATCCTTTGTTCAAACCGAATGGGAAGGCTATGCTGAAGTGATTAATTATCTAGCAGTAGACAATTCAGAATATGCGATGGACTCACAAAATCTGAATGCTTATGCCTACGATTTTACCAAGGCATCTGAATTACTGGATTCGGCTGGTTGGAAGGATGTAGATGGCGATGGCTTTAGAGAAAAAAATGGTGAACGTTTAAAAATCACTTATGTTGTTTTTCCAGAGTTAAGCTGGTCTTATAACTTGGCTCAAAGGGCTCAAAGTGATTGGCGAAAACTTGGGATCGAGGTTGAAATACAATACTTAGATTATCAAACGATGATGGAACAGCTTTTAGAGGGAAAAACACCTCAAATGTGGAATCTTGCTTGGCAAATTAAGTCGTATGAAAGCCCAGAAACGCTATTTTCGAACACTGAGACGGGGGTTTATAATTTTGGAGGGTACAATAACTCAAGAGCACAATCCCTGTTCGAAAAGCTTCATGAGGTGAACTCAAATTATGAAAGAGAAGTGTACTTCATAGAGTGGCATCAGCTTCAAAATGAAACGTTGCCTGTAATTCCAATAGCAAGAATGAAGTCAGTCTGGGCATATAACAGTCGCGTTAAAAACCTGACGATAGATGCATATGGCTCTTGGACGGGTAACATTAATAACATTGAGGTAGAGGTACTGCAATGATGCAAAAAAATGAATATGAAACACTCGAGCTAGAATTTGATGCCCTAATGATAAAACATTGGGGCATTGTTTTAATGAAGAATGGTAAATGTTTAAACATAGGTGAAGTGGCCGTTTCGTCCACGCTACAAGACTTAGTAACTGGGACAATTATCGCATGTGCAATTCCGTATCGATTAAAATCCGAGCACAAAAGACCTAGCTTATCCCATGGGCGCGTCGAGGCATTTGCGTGGGCGTTTGATTATCATACGGAGATTAAAAATAAGCTGAGCGCTGTAATAAACAAAATGTGTGAGGTCTTCCAATTAGATCGCGATTCAATACAATCCTATGCAGATATATCGCCATTTGATGATCGTGAAATTGGATATCTCTCAGGATTAGGCTCTCTTGGAAAAAACCACTTGTTGATACATCCTGAACTTGGAACACAATTTTTTATTGGCTATATCGTCGTTAAGGATCGTAATCTTTTTAAGGATCTTCCCGCACACCAGCGGCTATATCCGAAGCATGATCAAAGATGTGAAGGTTGTGACAATTGTACCTCGTCATGTCCGACGAGCGTCTGTGGATTTGGTGTTACAGACCGAATGGCTTGTCTCTCTGCCCTAACTCAAACCAAGTCTGAAATTCAGGTGGCACATCGAGAGTTGTTTAAAATACGTCTTTATGGCTGTAGTATCTGTCAGGAGGTGTGCCCAGCCAATATTGAAGCACTGATAGTACCTTTGCTGTCATCTGAGACTTCAAATTGGATTGATTTATTTGATTTGCTAAGGCTCAATAACAAACAATTTAAAGAGCAATATGGATCTATGGGATTTGCTTGGCGCTCATTATGGGTATACAAAAGAAATGCACTTTTGATACTTGGTAATTCGAAATCAATAGAGATATATCAACGATTATTGAAGCTTTCTGTCCTTAAAAATGACGAAAAGCTTAGAGAATATTACAATTGGGCAATAAATAGTCTTTGTGTTTCCACCGCGGACAGTTAGTGATATACTAAAATCGTAAATCACATATTTGGGAGGGTTACAATGTCAAATGTACATGAATTAAAGTACTTGCAAGATCAAGTTGAAGAACTTAAAGATCAAGGCGTTTACCGTGTTTTACCTGTTCTTGAGGGTGCAAACGAGCCTGAGTGCATGCTCAATGGCAAACGAGTGATTAACTTATCTTCTAATAATTATCTAGGATTTGCAAATCATCCACAATTAAAAAAAGCAGCTATTGAAGCAGTTGAAAAATATGGTGTTGGTTCTGGTGCAGTAAGAACGATCATTGGAAATATGGATATACATGAGCAATTAGAAGTCGAACTCGCTAAATTTAAAAGAGAAGAAGCGGTTATGGTTTTCCAATCGGGCTTTAACTGTAATGCTGGTGCAATCCAAGCGATTACAAATAAAGGCGACTTGATTATCTCTGACGAGCTTAATCACGCGAGTATTATCGATGGCGTTAAATTATCTAAAGCAGACAAAGCGGTTTACAAGCATAGCGACATGGCTGATTTAGAAAGAGTTTTAAAGGAAAAAAGAGGACAGTATACAAATTGTCTTATCATAACTGATGGCGTTTTCAGTATGGACGGCGATATAGCGAAGCTACCTGAGCTTGTAGAGCTTGCTGAAAAATACGAGTGTATGACTTATGTTGATGATGCACACGGTTCAGGTGTTTTAGGTGAAAATGGTCGCGGTACAGTGGATCACTTCCACCTACATGGTAGAATCGATTTTTCGATTGGTACGCTTTCAAAAGCGATTGGCGTTTTCGGTGGCTATGTCGC
This sequence comes from Clostridiales bacterium 38-18, assembly GCA_001897605.1. GTDB lineage: Bacteria > Bacillota > Clostridia > Peptostreptococcales > Acidaminobacteraceae > Fusibacter_C. Next base: position 104,678 of record MKTL01000001.1, read on the forward strand.
TGGAAGTAAGGTCATGAAGGAATGGCTATTGCATAGAGGGAGACCGCTTTTATTTAGTACGTCTTTGCCACCAGCTGCGGTTGGTGCAATTACTGAAGCGGTTAAGCTTTTGAGCTCTACAACTGAGTACACAGATCGTCTTTGGTCAAATGCAAGGTTCTTTAAAGCTGAATTAGGTAAGCTAGGGTTTAACACAGGTGCGAGTGAAACGCCGATTACCCCTGTAATCATAGGCGATGAAGCGCAAACCGTTGCATTTTCTAAACGCATGCTAGAATTGGGCGTTTTCGTTTCGCCAATCGTGTTCCCAACAGTACCTAAAGGAACGGGTAGAGTACGCTGCATGGTTACAGCAGCTCACACAGAAGAGCAGCTTGCAAGAGCAGTTCAAATCTTTGAGCAAGTTGGAAAAGAGATGTCATTATTATAGTAAGTATTTAAGCTTTATATAAACACAGATATGACTTTAGTAAGCATTCCATATTTGAAGATTCCGCTTCAATTTGGAATGCTTTTCTTATTTAGAAAATTGATTTTAAGTGAAACGCATGGGTATAATGGAAATAGTTTTACATACAAAATGCTTTGGCAGATAAAAGTTGTTTATTAATAAGTGTGACATATGTATAATAGAATATATATCTAAAGGTCGCATTGTAGGTCAATGCTGTCAAATAAAAAATGGAGGATGCTTACGTTATGGAAAATAAACAAGGTATTTTACTCGAAAGTGGTACAGGCGAAGTTGAAATACTTCATTTTACAGTTGCCGGTGTACATTACGCAATCAACGTCGTAAAGGTTAAAGAGCTACTACAGATAGAAAATATCGCTAAAATACCAAACTCTCATCCAGCGGTATCGGGGATTTCTTTGATTCGTGGAGAAATGATTTCCATAGTGGATTTACTCTATGTACTGGAAAACCAAAAGAATCCAAATGTTAAAAACAGCATGACATTGGTATGTGAATTCAATAAAATTAAAGTTGGGTTTGCAATTGAGTCAGTGCTTGGAATTAACAGAATCGGCTGGAGCGCAATTACTAAGCCAGACGATTTAACCTCTAATTCTTTGATTATAGGAAATATCAATCTTAACAATCAAATTATTATGCTTCTAGATTTTGAAAAAATCGTTATGGATATTAATCCGAATACAGGAATCAACATAGATCGAATTAAAGAGATTGAAGTTAAGGATCGCTCTAAGATAAAAGTGGCGCTAGCAGATGATTCACCTATGATTCGTAAGGTATTATTAGACACCCTTACTAAAGCTGGCTTTATGAACTTGAAATTCTTTGATGATGGGATGCAAACACTTGAATATTTGAATTTACTTGCTGAAAAGAAAGGCGAAGCCTTTGATAATGATATAGACCTGTTAATCACTGATATCGAAATGCCTCAATTAGACGGACACGCTTTGACACGTAGAATCAAGGAGCATAAGATACTTAAAAAATTACCGATTATTATCTTCTCGTCTTTGATTACAGATGACCTACTTCATAAGGGTGAAGCGGTTGGCGCAGATGCACAAATGAGCAAACCTGAAATAGAAAATCTTGTAAAACTCATCGACAAATTGTTAAATATTACAAAATAATTTATATGTCTCAAACGCAGCACTACAAAGTGTTGCGTTTTTTATTTTTTTTTGGTGTTGACGATAAAATAAGTATAAAGTATAATAAATCGAGTGAAAAGTTTAATGATAGTAAACTTAAAATTTACTGATAAATTATAAAAAATATTGAGAAGGAGAGCTTGTTGTGCAGATTGGTGAAAAGATAAAAAGACTCAGACTAGAAAACAATCTAACACAGGAAGAGCTAGCGGATCGATGTGAGTTATCTAAAGGATTTATCTCACAGCTAGAACGCGATATGACTTCGCCGTCCATAGCCAGCCTCGTGGATATTCTAGAAAGCTTGGGAACAAATCTTCAATCGTTTTTTAGTGAAACCGTGGAAGAAAAAATCGTATTTAAGACTGAAGATTTCTTTGAGAAGGAAAATGAAGAAATTGGCTATAAACTAGAATGGATCATTCCAAATGCTCAGAAAAATATGATGGAGCCGATATTGCTGACACTTGCGCCAAATGGTGCTTATGATGAGCATGAGCCACATGTAGGAGAAGAATTTGGATATGTCTTATCAGGATCAGTCGTCATTAGACTTGGCAGTAAGAAATACGTTGCCAAGGCGGGCGATTCTTTTTATTACAAGGCAAATAAGGGACATGAAATTGTAAATAAAGGGAAAAGGGAAGCGGTTCTATTGATGGTGGGAACCCCTCCTAATTTCTAGCATCTGGAGGGAATCATGAGCGATAAAATCGTAAAAGGACTAAACATTACAAAAGAATTCAATGGTGTGCCTGTGGTTAAAAACATTGATTTTTGGGTTAAGAAAAATCAGTTTTTAACGATACTAGGACCAAGCGGTTGCGGAAAAACGACGACTCTTAGAATGATCGCAGGATTTGAAACGCCAACTTCAGGCCAACTTTTTTTTGAAGGGAAGGAAATTACAAATGTACCACCCTATATGAGACAAATCAATACGGTGTTTCAGAAGTATGCTTTATTTCCTCATATGAACATTTATGAAAACATTGCCTTTGGCTTGCGGATTAAAAAGACGAGTGAAAAGGATGTGGCAACGAAGGTTGCTAAGATGCTAGAGCTTGTTAATCTAAGTGGATTTGAAAAGAGAAGTGTCAATTCGTTATCAGGTGGACAGCAGCAAAGAATAGCAATTGCAAGAGCACTTGTCAACGAACCTAAGGTATTATTACTTGACGAACCTCTTGGTGCACTTGATTTAAAATTAAGAAAAGAAATGCAAATAGAGCTCAAAAACATGCAAAAAGAGCTAGGAATTACTTTTGTTTATGTAACACATGATCAAGAGGAAGCCCTTACTATGTCAGATAAAATCATCATTATGAATCAAGGCGAAATCCAACAAATTGGATCGCCGACAGATATTTACAATGAACCAGAAAATGCCTTCGTCGCAGATTTTATCGGCGAAAGCAATATTTTTACAGGCACGATGCTAGAGGACTTTAGAGTTAAGTTTTGTGACAGAGAATTTGTTTGCGTTGATAAAGGCTTTGAAAGAAACGAAATGGTCGATGTTGTGGTGCGACCAGAGGATGTTAGACTGGTACCAAAAAGCGAGGGACTTTTGACGGGCGTTGTAAAGTCAGTCGTATTTAAAGGTGTACACTATGAAATGCTCGTAACAGAAAATGACCGAGAATGGATGGTTCATAGCACAACTATGGAGCGCGAGGGCACTGAAGTGGGGCTGTTAATGACACCTGACGACATTCACATTATGTGCAAGGAGGGGTAGGATGATTAAAAGACTTGCCTCTGGACCGTATTTGTTTTGGTTAATTATGTTTATTATTGTGCCGCTATTGATGGTTTTTGGCTATAGTATTGTTCAGACCGATAGCAGTGGTAATCTGTCTGTTTCATTTTCGAATTTTGCGAGGGCATTTGATCCCATTTACATTACAGTGCTGGGCAGATCATTAAAAATTGCACTAGAAGCGACTGCGATTTGTTTATTAATGGGTTATCCAATGGCAATGATTCTAGCTAAAATGAACGTGAAATACAGAACGTTTGCAGTTATGATGTTTGTCGTTCCAATGTGGATGAACTTTTTACTTAGAACCTATGCTTGGATGACAATTTTGGGAAAAAACGGTGTGCTCAACGGGATTCTTTCTTTTTTTGGTTTGCCGCAGGTTCAATTTCTTTATTCAGAAGGCGCAGTCCTACTGGGTATGGTATATAACTTTTTGCCGTTTATGGTATTGCCTATCTATACGGTTTTAATGAAGATGGATTCTAGCTTAATTGAAGCAGCTGAAGATTTAGGTGGTAATAAGGTAACTGTGTTTTCAAAGGTTATATTACCTTTATCGATTCCAGGAGTCCTATCGGGTGTATCGATGGTTTTCATGCCTGCAGTTAGTACCTTTGTTATTTCCAACCTGCTTTATGGTGGACAGTACATGTTGATCGGTAACTTAATAGAACAGCAATATCTTGTTGTGAACGATTGGAATTTCGGTTCAGCAGTTGCTATGATTCTCATGGCTCTTATCTTGATCTCTATGGCGGTTATGAATAAAGTCGGTGGAGACAATCCAGAGGATAGGGGGACGGGTTTATGGTAGGCAAATGGTTAAAAAGGCTGTATACGATCCTCATGTTTGGTTTCTTGTATGCGCCAATTGCAGTATTAGCAATATTTTCATTTAATGATTCTAAGTCGACTGCCAAATGGGGTGGGTTTACCTTTGATTGGTATAAAAGTCTCTTTCAAAACGACTTGATAATGCGATCGCTTTATTACACGATATTAGTCGCAATTATCGCGTCAGCAATTTCTACATTAATTGGCACGTTTGCTGCTTTTGGTCTTTACTATATGAAGCCACTCAAACAGAAGGTGCTTTTGAACGTCAACTCGCTACCAATACTGAACCCAGATATCGTTACGGGTATCTCGTTGATGACCCTGTTTGTGGCATTAAATATCAAATTAGGTCTGATAACAATGATTTTGGCTCACGTAACATTTTGTATTCCTTATGTGGTGCTTTCAGTTCTACCAAAGTTCAAGCAAATGCCAAGTGAAATGCTTGAGGCTGCAATGGACCTAGGTGCAACGCCGTGGTATGCTTTTAGAAAGGTAATCTACCCTGAAATTAAACCAGGAATAATTACCGGCGCGCTGATTGCCTTTACACTTTCGATTGACGATTTCGTCATCAGCTTCTTCAATACAGGCAGTGGCGTAAGCAACTTATCCATTGCGATTTATTCAATGGCTAGAAGAGGCATCAAACCTGAAATTAATGCGTTATCAACACTAATGTTTATAACAGTTTTAATACTGTTATTGATACTCAATAAGAGAACTAAAATTGAAGAAATCTGATAAGCCGTCTGATTTAGGCTCAGCGTAATGAAAATGTGTTCTAAATGGATAATTAGATGCGTCTATGCTTACAGAAAACCAAGAAGGGAGAATGATAATGAAAAGAGCTTTAGCAATTTTACTAATGATCGTACTCGTCGGCAGTTTGTTTACAGGCTGTAAAAAAGAGGATCAAGTCGTATTAAACGTTTACAACTGGGGCGATTATATAGATGAGGATATCTTTGATACGTTTGAAGAAGAAACTGGTATTAAAGTCAACTATGAAACCTATGCGACAAACGAAGAAATGTACACAAAAATTAAAAAGGGTGGTACGCAATACGATATCGCTATTCCTTCTGATTATATGATCGAAAAAATGATTAAAGAAGATTTGGTTGAGCCACTTGACTTAACTAAAATTCCGAATTATGCTAATATTGATGATAGGTTTAAAAACCTAGATTTTGATCCGAATAATGAGTATTCAGTACCTTATTTCTGGGGAACGGTAGGAATTATTTATAACACAAATCTAATTTCAGACCCAATTGATTCTTGGAGCGTACTTTGGGATGCTAAATATGCAAATCAGTTTACAATGGTTGATTCTCAAAGAGATTCAATAATGGTTGCGCTTAAAAAACTTGGGTATTCAATGAATACTAAAAGTGTAGATGAACTTGAAGCGGCAAAACAAGCCTTAATTGAGCAAAAGCCATTAGTGCTTGCCTATGTCGGCGACAATGTAAAAGACATGTTAATTAGCGAAGAGGCTGCAATGGCAGTTGTTTGGTCTGGAGAAGCAAGTAATGTAATTCAAGAATACGATAATTTTGAGTATGTGCTTCCAAAGGAGGGCTCAAATATTTGGTTCGACAATATCGTAATTCCAAAGGGTGCTAAAAATATAGATGCCGCTCATGAATTTATCAACTTCTTATGCAGAGGTGATATCGGATTTAAGAATGCAGATTATGTTGGATACGCGACTTGTAATACTGAAACGATGAAATTATTGGATCCAGCTTTAATGGGCACAACATATGCCTACCCGGACGATTCATTATTATCTAATTTTGAAATCTTCCAAGATCCAGGTGATTTTATTACAGAGTACGATCGTATTTGGACAGAAATCAAAGCAAAATAAGAGTTTTAGTTAACGATGAGCCCATTTTATTGAATGGGCTCATTTGGTATGTTAGATGAGGAGGCTATATGATAATTGACGGCAATGCAATCGCTAAAAAAATTAAAGATAAAGCAAGAAACTGTTGTTCGGACTGTTATAGAAAACCCAATGTCGTCGCAATTATGTTGGGCGAAAATCCCTCCTCAGAGGCATATTTAAGAATGATTGAAAGAACCTGTAATAGCGTTGAGTTCGGTTATCGCTTAGACCGATTTGATACGACCTTATCCGAACAGGATTTGCTAGAACATATTAGAGCATTAAACGAAGATGAGGAGATTGATGGCATCTTAGTTCAAATGCCGCTACCAAAGCAAATCAGTGAGGAAAAAGTCATCATGGCAATTGCGCCTGAAAAGGACTTGGATGGCTTTCATCCTATCAATGCGGGCAGATTATTTAAAGGTGAGAAAGCCACTCGGCCGTGTACGCCATTAGCGGTAATAACGATGTTTAAAGAGCTGGATATCGATCTAGAAGGAAAGTACATTGTCGTAATTGGGCGTAGTAATATTGTTGGCAAGCCACTGGCCGTTATGCTGATGGAGAATAATGCGACAGTGACTATCTGTCATTCCAGAACCGTAGATTTAGAAGAGCATACAAGAAAAGCTGATATTATCATCGTCGCAGTGGGGATCGCCAATTTCTTAAAAAAGGAAATGGTCAGTGAAAAAGCGATTGTGATCGATGTCGGTATGAACGAAGTCGATGGGAAGCTCGTTGGTGATGTGGATTTTGATAGTATGAAAGATTATGTTCAAATGATTACTCCCGTTCCCGGAGGTGTTGGCCCTGTAACAAATGCAGTATTATTACTAAACGTCATAGAACATTTTAAAGGGGTAAAATAGTGAATATCCTAGGGATTGTTTTAACTATCAGTTCAATAATTGGCGCAGCAGTGTATTTTGCAAAAGAAAAAGACGAAATTCCAATAGATGTTTATAGAGATTACGAGCTATTTCTTAATGCAATGATAGAATATAGGGAGCAAAATCCTGACTATGCAAAAGATATAAAGCGTTTAATCCCATTTATCAATGTCTCCTATAAGCTTAATTTAAAGCGATATGCCCTATCTTTAGACGGTAAGTTTCTTACGGTTTCTGATCTACCAGAGGAGGAAGCGCAGGCCTTAATTAATGAAATTGGTGGAGATTCCTATATCAATGGTATTTACACCTACTTGACCTTAAGACGTGTGAATGACCTTAGTCGTATCAAGCCGGTGGCGCATTTCTCAATGAAGCCGGATAGTAAATTCACAACGACCTCGTATATAACCTATGATACCTCGTCGTGTATTGCTGAAGATGGTGAAATACTAGAGAAAAAGTGGGAAAATAAACAAGCGACTTTTAAAGAACCAGGCATCTTTACAATCAGGCTGAAGATCAAAGATAAGAATGGGAACTGGTCAGATGTTTTTGAAAGAGAAATAAAGGTTGCTGAAGAACAGGGTATCAGACAAATTGAAACTTATTTTGGTTCATTTTTTATGGTTTATAATAATGGCAAGGTCTTATCAAGAGGACAAAATGAGTTTGGACAGTTGGGAATCGGATCACTGCATGCATCACCGGATTTAAAGTACAATTCGATGTATGATTCAGTTCTCGATGTTGCCTGTGGTGAAAATTTCAATGTTTTCAGGTTTCATGATGGCTCTGTAGGTACTTCAGGCAGTAACCGTAATGGTGAGCTAGCATCTGGAGATAAGAACAATCAGAAGACCATCAATATCGTATGGGGACTAGAGAACATAAAGCAGATATCGGCAGGTAACAAATTTGCTGCGGCGCTAGATTATGAAGGCAATGTTTATGTATGGGGTGACAACTCATATAATCAGCTGATGAAAGAAGATATGGTGGATTCTACCACGCCCATTAAGCTTGCTGGGGTATCTGGGATAAAACAAATATCATGTGGCTCAAATTTTGGGTTAGCCCTTAAATACGACGGCACTGTAATGGCTTGGGGTGATAACTCTCATGGTCAATTGGCCGTTGGCTATAAGGGAAGCATACCCAATGCTTCTGTCACCCTGTATTCTAATGTTAAAAGTGTGCATGCAGGAGATAAGTATTCACTTGTAGTTACCGAATCGGGTAAAGTGATTGGCTGTGGTAATAATGCATATGGTCAGCTAGGGATGAAAGGAAAGTCTGAGGTTTTATTTCCTACAGAGCTGATTGGCTTAAAGGATGTCGAACAGATTAAAGCAAAGGAATCATTAGTGCTAGCGTTAATCAAGACTGGAAAGCTCTACGTTTGGGGCAATTTCAATTCTCCATCAAATAAACCGATCTTTGAACCGACTGAAGCCCCTGGAATATCGTATGTAAAGCATTTTACTAACAATGGTAAAAAGGGCTTTGCAATTGACATCAATAATGACTTTTTTATCATCAATGATTTAACGGGTAGATATGAAAAGAAAAAAATGTATGATAATTTCAATGATTTTATCGAAAATGAGGGTTCAAAATAATAATATTAATGTATAATGAATAGAGAACCTTTTGCACAAGGAGGCGTTTATGAGAGAAAGAAGGCGTTCGCACAGAATGACTTATAATGCTGTAATCAATATAGATCAAGTCTATAACCAGGATGAGACCATTATTGGAAATAAAGAGTTCCCTATAGAAATTATTGATATTTCAAAAGGTGGCATTGGTTTTAACACACAGGAACAGCTACCATTGAATTATTATTTTAATGCCAAAATTGATTTGGGAAGTGGCAAGCAATTTTATAGTGTGCTTCGCATTATGAGAATGCAAGATATTGAAGAAGGCTATAGCTATGGCTGTGAGTTTGTAGGACTTGCAGATATTCTTTCACTTTATATTGACGAATACGAACAAGAAAATTAATTTATCAAATAAACTGGCTGAGACGTGTCTTATGCCAGTTTTTTAGACGGGAAAAGAAAATGAAAGATTTAAGAAATATGACCAAAAGCCAGATTGTTGAGGCGATTGAGCAAATTGGTGAAAAGGCTTTCAGAGGAAAGCAAATTTTTGAATGGGTAATGCAAAAGGGAGTATCCGATTTTGATCAGATGACTAATTTACCAAAAAGTTTGATTGAAAAATTGAAACAGGAATTCACAATTGACAATTATAAAATTGTAGAGCAATTGGTTTCGGGTGATGGCACCATAAAGGCATTAGGTGCACTCGAGGACGGCAATCTTGTTGAATCGGTCTTTATGACGTATAAGCATGGAAACAGTGCGTGTATTTCAACTCAGGTCGGCTGTAAAATGGGATGTGCTTTTTGCGCTTCAACTCTCGGTGGCATCGTTAGGAATTTGACTGTTGGAGAATATCTCGGTCAAATATACGCGCTTCAAAATCTAACTGGTAAAAGAATTGATAACATCGTACTAATGGGAAGTGGAGAGCCGCTTGACAATTATGAAGAAACGGTGAAATTCTTAAAACGTGTGACTGACACAGAGGGACTTAATATTTCAATTCGAAGTATAACGGTTTCTACCTGTGGCTTGGTTCCAGAAATATATAAACTTGCGGATGAGCACCTTGGGATTACTTTGGCAATCTCTCTTCACAATCCCTTTGAAACAGAGCGAATAGAGATTATGCCAATAACTAAGAGATATGGAATTGTTGAATTGTTAAAGGCAGTGGATTATTATATTGCAAAAACAGGTAGAAGAGTTACCTTTGAGTACGCCCTTATCGAAGGCATCAATGATTCGGTTGCACATGCTGAGCAATTGGGACGACTGCTAAAAGGAAAGCTCGTTCATGTTAATTTGATTCCTGTTAATGCCGTAAAAGAAAAAGGCTTCAAACCGACTCAAAATAATCGAATAAATGGATTTAAGTCGCAATTAGTGGATAAATATAAGATTAATACCACTGTACGACGCGAGCTCGGTTCAGATATAAATGCTGCGTGCGGTCAGCTTCGCAACAGTAGACTTGAGGCGAATCAGTCATAAAACACGAATGTTTATGGCGAAAATATTTTTATTGTTTTGAAGGAGATTGCATCATGTACAGAGAATAATACATTAAGTGTTTAATTACGAAGGAGGAGATTAAAATGGTTACTTTAATTGCAGGAAAAAAAGGTTCTGGTAAATCAAAAGAAATCGTAAAAAAAGCAAATGATGAATTGCTTGCATCAAAGGGTAATATGATTTTTATCGACGACGACAACCGTGCGATGTATGATTTGCATCACGATATTAGATTTATTAATCTAAGTGAATTCCCAGTGAAAGATTCATGTGAATTCTTAGGATTTGTATGCGGGTTAATCTCCAATAACTATGACATAGAAAAGATTTTTATTGATGGAATTATGAATGCTGTTCAGATGACAGATGCTGAACTGACTAATTGGTTTACTAAGATCGATGACATTTCCACAGCGTTCAACATAGACTTCGTTATAACACTGAACCATGAAGCGGATCTCCCAGAAAAGCTACACAGATTTTTAAATTAGATACAAATTAGAGAATTGAGAATAGAATATAAGTGCAAACACATATAAAACCCATGCATGTGCATGGGTTTTTAAACGCTAGAGCTAGATGGTTTTTAGAAATTTTTTGCCAAGGTATTTTTTGATCGTTTCATTATCGGTAAAGGCATCGATAAAAATTTCTTCTCCTGTTTCCTCAAAAATGACGCAGATTTCGGCATCATCCTCTTTAAAAACCTTTGCAACCGTTTCTTCGCGAAGCTCTCTAATTTTGTTTTTGTGATGTTTGATTTTTTCAAATTCTTTGACGTATATATATCCTGTAAGGCCGATTATTTTAGTATAGCGATGCATATTACCCTCCTGCGTTAAAGTTCATACATATTATACATGAAACCTGTAAGAATATCAGCACTAAACGTCATATTTATATAAAGTTTACGATTTGTATCGAATTATTTAAATCTTTTTAAAGGTAGTTTTGTTATAATGAGATTGAGCGCAGAGCAATCTGGAAGGAGATCTAAAAATGAAGCACAATAAGAAAATTATGGTCTGTGTGACCCAGCAGAAATCATGTGAAAGATTGATTGATTTTGGGGTTACATTAAGAACCAACGATGCAGATGAGCTCCACGTAATTCATGTTGTTAAGGAAAATTGGAAGTATTTTGGACAGCTTGAGGAAAAGGACGCTTTAGATTACTTGTTTGAAGCATCAAAAAGCAAAGACGCAGCACTTACTGTATTAAAAGCAAAGGATATCGAAAAAACCTTATCGCAGTTTGCAGATAAAAATAAGATCACAGATATTATTATGGGTGAGTCCTTTGAAGGCGATGAACAACAAAATATGATTAATAGGCTTCAGGAACAAATGACAAAGAAGGTTAAGTTCTTTGTTGTACCACTTAATTTTGAAGAAGAAGCAACGCCATTAGTTGCCTTATAAATGTATTAATAGTAGAACTTTAACTGCGGTTGGAGTTCTATTTTTTTTATACAGGTTTTAACTAATTATTTATGCTGAAAAGAATAAGAATCGTAAAAGTTAAGTGTTTTTATTAAAAGAACCTTCCCTTGTAAAATTTTGTTTATAAATAAGTTACAAATTCGTTAAAAAGGTTTGAAAATATACCCATGTGGTTATAATATTGAGGTGAGACAGATAAAAAAATCTGTACATTAAAACAAGGGAGGCTTTCGATGAAAAAGGTACTTAGTATTTTCATGGTTATGATGATGATTTTCTCATTATCGACCGTATCAATGGCAGCTGATGACACGGTTCACTTAACCATTGTACACACCAACGATACTCACGCACGTATTCAATCCAGTAGCAGCATTATGGGCTTTGCCAAAATTGCAACTAAAGTAGCCGAACTCCGAGAAGAAAATCCGAATCTACTTCTTGTAGATGCAGGAGATACTTTCCATGGTCAAACTATTGCAACCTTGAATCAAGGTGAATCAATTACAAGAGTGATGAACGCTATGGGCTATGATGTTATGGTTCCTGGTAATCACGACTTTAACTATGGAAAAGATCGTTTGCTAGAATTAAAAGGAATGCTCAATTTTCCGATTATTTCTGCTAATATCGAAACAGATGAGGGCACTCACTTTTTACCAGGATTTATCATCAAGGAGATTGATGGTGTAAAGGTTGGTATTTTTGGGTTAACCACACCTGAAACTGCTTTTAAAACTCACCCTAAAAACGTTGAAGGTTTGACCTTTGAAAATCCAATTGAACGCGCACAAGAAATGGTAGATACATTGAGAGATTATGTGGATGTACTCATCTGCATCGGACACTTAGGTGAAGATGAAGGTTCAGTATACACATCTAAAAAAGTGATTGAGGCGGTTGATGGTATCGATTTATTTGTCGACGGTCACTCACATACAACTAAACCAAATGGTGAAATGATTAATGATACATTACTTGTTCAAACCGGTTCTTATGATGCAAATCTTGGCGTGGTTGATTTGACCATTACAGGAGGCAAAGTCGTTGCAAGCACTGCGAAATTAATAACAACTGCTGAAGCGGCTGATGTTGTGGAGGATCAAGCGGTACTAGATGTTATCGCTGATGTTCAGGCAGCGAATGATCTGATTACACAAGTTAAAGTGGGAGAAACTAGTGTTAAGCTTGAAGGAACACGCGAGCTCGTTAGAACTGGCGAAACCAATTTAGGCAACATAATCACAAATGCAATGCTTTATGAAACCGGTGCTCAAATTGCGATTACAAACGGGGGCGGTATTAGAGATTCTATCCAAATAGGTGATATTACGAAGGGTGATGTTATTACCGTTTTACCTTTTGGTAACTATATTATTACGCTTGATGTTAAAGGTTCAGATATAGTTAAAGCCATAGAAAATGGCGTTACTGATTACCCAGCAGCAAAAGGGGCTTTCCCACATGTTGCAGGAATCAGCTATACCTTTGATCCAGAAAAACCAGCAATGGAAAGAGTAACAAGTGTAACCTTTAACGGTATGCCTTTAGATCCTGATAAGTATTACTCTGTAGCAACTAATGATTTTATGGCTGCAGGTGGTGATGAATACACGACTCTAGGTGCATCAGTACAAACTGGTGAATATGCGGCGTTAGACGAAGCTTTAATTAATTATTTAGAAGTCGTAGATCCAGCAACAATTCAGGTTGAAGGTAGAGTTAAGCTATATGATCCAAATGCAATAGAAGAACCTGTTGCTACACCTACAGAACCAACACCTACAGAACCAACACCTACGCCAGTACAAGAAGTAACCTACACGGTTGTTTCTGGGGATGTGCTATGGAAAATCGCAAAAACTTATGATACAACCTGGGAAATATTAGCTGCATATAATAAACTTGCAAATCCAAGTCTTATTTTCCCTGGTGATGTTATTATGATTCCTGCTAAATAAGAGGTCAATACTGACATTTTATATGAAAAAATAGAAGGGGATTGACCCGTTCGTTTTAAAATTCCTGCTTTCAAGGGTACGCATAAGTATTTTGAAAGCAGGTTTTTTGTGTATAGTTCAATGAATGGCGCATTCATAGGACCCTAGACTTTGTATACATATTGGGTTCATTGTGATAAAATAAAGTGTTAAGAGAATGATTAATGGAGAATAAAATGTTATATAGGAAATACAGTGAAGCACTCGTAGAGAAATTTGGAGAAAAGGTATATAAGCTACCAGTTAATTTACCGATCACGTGTCCTAATAGGGACGGTAGCATTGGAGTTGGCGGGTGTATTTTTTGCGCTGCTGAGGGTACTGGCTTTGAAGCTCAATCTGAAAAACTCAGTGTGAGTGAACAGCTAGCAAATAACAAAGCCATCATTATGCCTAAATATAAAGCGTCCAAATTTATAGCCTATTTTCAAAATTATACCAATACTTATATGGCACTAGAAGCTTTTAAGCAATACATACTTGAAGCTTGTGAGGCGGATATTGTAGGGATAAGTGTTTCTACACGACCCGACTGTCTTTCTGAACCCTATCTCGAGTTTTTACACGAGGTGAAAGAACGGTTTGGACTCTCTATTGAAGTTGAACTAGGTTTGCAATCCATTAATATTAATACCCTTGAGATTATCAATAGAGGACATGGGCTTGCGGAGTATATTGAAGCGGTTTTGAAAATTAAGTCGTATGGTTTCTCAATCTGTACGCACCTGATAGGTAATCTACCATGGGATACCGAACGAGATTTCTATGAAGCGGCAAAGCTGATTAATGTTTTAGATGTCGATTCAGTTAAAATCCATTCATTATATATTGTCAAAGGCACCGTTCTTGGAGATTGGTACGAACAGGATGCCTTTGATATGATCACACCAGATGCATACATAGATCGAGTGATTCACTTTCTTAGGCTCTTAAAACCGACAGTCGTTGTTCAAAGACTATTCGGCAGAGCGCCAGAGGAAATCACCTTATTTTGCAACTGGGAGATGAGTTGGCGAAAGCTACAAAATGAGTTAGAGGAAAAAATGACAAGCTATGGCTATCGCCAAGGCGACTTATATAAATCTCAATTTGAACGCCAGGAGGAATAGTATGAACGCAATAAGAGACTGGAAAACGTTGCTGATTCCTTATGAACAAGCAGTTGAAGAATTAAAGGTTAAATTTAAAGCCATTCGTAATCAATATCGCGAGTTAAATGAGTATTCTCCAATTGAGTTTGTTATGGGAAGAGTAAAAAAAATATCAAGTGTTATAGAAAAGGCAGAGCGCAGAAGTATTCCCATGGAACATCTTGAGGAACAGATGGAAGACATCGCTGGGATTAGAATTATGTGCCAGTTTATTGATGACATATATGAAGTGGTACATTTAATAAGAGAAAGAAGTGGGAAAGATTTTTCCGTATTATATGAAAAGGACTACATTCGCAACCCAAAAGAAAGTGGATATAAGAGCTATCATATCATTATAAAGTATCCTGTACAAACGGCTCTTGGAACTAAAGAAATCCTTGCGGAGCTTCAAATAAGAACCTTGGCGATGAATTTCTGGGCGACGATTGAACACTCGTTAAATTACAAATACAAGTCTCATATTCCTGAAGACATCATCGAAAGACTTAAAAATTCTGCACTTGCAGCGACAAGATTAGATGAAGAAATGATGGAAATTAGTAGAGAGATTATCAACGCACAGTTGATGTTTGAAGAGAAATCCAACACCATTCGAGAAATTATTACAAACATCCAGCTCCTGTTTACACAGGGCAAAGAAATAGAGGCACTTGATTTTCAACAACGATTTGACAACATTAAGAACAATGACAATATGTTTGAGTTTGAGCTTTTGTTAACAGAGATAAAAATGAGTATGCCGAGGTACAATCATTTTGAGAAGGGTAAATTGATATGAAGCGTTGGATGCAGAATCTGTATCTGAAACGCATCAGAGAAGCAATTGAGAAGTATAACATGATTTCTGATGGAGATAGAATTCTTGTTGCGGTTTCTGGTGGTAAAGATAGTACGGTTTTATTTTATGCTTTAAATCAGCTTAAAAGGATTGGCTATAAAAAATTTGAAGTGGTTGGTTTGACTATAGATCATGGACTAATAGGTAATCTTGAAAGCTATCACAGGCATTGTGTTGATAACGATATGGTTCATGAAATTCATGAAGAGCATTATGCAATTGCACTCTCACATGGTAAAGCTTTTGCACCCTGCTATACCTGTTCAAGGCTCAGAAAAGGGATTGTCAAACGACATGCGATGGAAAATGGCTATAATAAAATAGCGCTTGGACATACGAAGGATGATCTGGTTGAGACCTTTATGATGAATATGCTTCAGCATGGGAAAATCGCTACGATGGTACCGGTGTCAACGACTGAGGAGGGGATTACTATGATTCGTCCTCTCATGCTAGTAGATGAAAAGAGCATTATTAAATCGATTGAGCTATTGGCATTTCCATTGATGTCTGATACCTGCGAATTCGCAAAAGAAAGATTAAGAAGTCGAGCTGAGGGAATGATCAATCAAATAGAATTGACAACACCGGATTTTTCAGATAGAGTGATACAGGCGCTTGGCAATGTTGATTTCAATAGATTGTTGTAAAGTCAAAATGATTTTTAAAATCACTTTGAATAGAAAGGTATAACATGGCACTATATATTATAGGCGATCTCCATCTGAGCTTTGGTGGTGATAAACCAATGGAAGTATTTGGCGCTCAATGGGACAAACACTTTGATAAAATAAAGGCAGATTGGCTAGACAAAGTGAAGGATGAGGACACCGTAATCCTACCAGGCGATATTTCATGGGCGATAAGCTTTAACGGTGCTTTTGAGGATCTTAATTGGATTGAGGGTTTACCAGGTAAAAAGATAATATTTAAAGGAAATCATGATTACTGGTGGGTATCGAAAACTAAGATGGACCCAGTATTTAAGACCATTAACTTTGTACACAATACCTATGGCATATATGAAGATTATGCTATTTGTGGCACGAGAGGATGGATTTGTCCAGGAGATGATTTTTCTGAGGAGGATGAACGCGTCTATAAACGCGAGCTAATTCGATTGGAGCTTTCAATAAAGGAAGCAATGAAAAATGGATATAGCAAGATTATTGGTGTCCTTCATTTTCCACCAACCAATGAGCACAAAGCAGCATCAGGATTTACAGAAATTTTTGAGCGATATGGAATTGAACATGTTATCTACGGACATGTTCATGGGAAGAGTAATTTCAGAAATGCATTAAAAGGGGAATATCATGGTGTAAATTACTATTTAACATCATGTGATTATTTGGATTTTAAGCTACTAAAGCTTTTAGAGTAGAAAGGCGTTATTTAGGTGAATAATTTGAATTGTGAGTCCACTGAGGACTACTTCAAGAAGAGAATTGAGTTAATTGAACGGTTAGAAAATGGTGTGTTAGATAAAGAAGGCTTTATTAATGAGAACTATATCTTGATGAGCGCCTTCAATCCCTGTGGTGTTAGTGTTTCCTCAGTCGAAGATGGCATCATAAAATACCACTACTTTAATACCATGGCAAAGAAGAAAATGCTTGAATCGGATGCGATAGAATTTAAGGATGCATACCGTTCAAGAAGGCTTCGTGATGAAGCGTATGATTTATATATCAAAAAAGATAAGATAACACTAAATATGCTTGAAACCGTTAATTATCAGGGGATTGAAGCTTATTATATACTCATGAATTCACGATCCTTAATGGGGCAGATTTTTGAAATACGGTTTAATCAATACGAAAAAGTGGTATTACATTCAAAGGACCGTAAAATTTTATATAAGCTAAAGGAAATGGGTTGTTTCTCTGAAGAACCAATAGCATCGGTGATAGCGACATATGTAAATACAAAAATCTACTAAGGAGGCGACTGTATGGAACTAAAAAAAGCACTTGAAGAGGGCATGTCATTGACTATCCAAAAAAAAGTGACGATTGATGACGCAGCGTTGCATTACGGAAGTGGAAAAATTCAGGATTTGTTCGCAACACCAAGACTAGTTGCATTGATGATTGAGGCTAGTACTCAATTGATAGATGGCCCACTACCAGAAGGCTATGTCTCAGTGGGACATCATTTTGAGGTCGACCATTTCAAGCCTACACTCGTTGGTGCGACGGTGACAATCGAAGTGAAGATCAGCAAAGTTGTGGACAACAGATACACACTTGATATGAACGCTTACGATGAGTTTGGTCCTATAGGTTCTGGTCAACACACTCGAAGCATTGTAGACTATAAGATACTCGTTAAAAGAGCACAAGATAGAGAAAGGGCAGGCAAATAAGAACGTATGCAAGTTTTGAAGGACGTAAAAGCAATCATATTTGATTTAGATGGAACGTTAGTAGATTCGATGTGGATTTGGAAGCAAATCGACATCGATTTTCTTGAAAAGAGAGGAATTGCACTACCGGATGACCTTCAAAAGGAAATTGAAGGAATGAGCTTTACTGAAACAGCAAACTATTTTATTACTCGTTTTGGTTTAACTGAGCCTTTAGAAAGCATTCAAGATGAATGGAACGATATGGCAAAAAGCTTTTATGGATCAAGAATTCCTTTAAAAGAATACGCGAAGCAATTGATTGAATATGCAAGTGAGCATGCAATTAAACTCGGTATAGGCACAAGCAACTCAAGAGAGCTTTTGGAGGAAGTAACACGTGCTCACGCTATACACACCTATTTTGAATCCATGCGCACATCGTGTGAAGTGGCGAAGGGAAAACCTAGCCCAGATATATTTTTAAAGGTTGCAGAGGACTTAGGCGTTTTACCAGAGCATTGTGTTGTATTTGAGGATACGCATGCGGGGGTGCTAGCTGCAAAAAATGCCGGTATGAAAGTTATAGCGGTTTATGATGATTTATCGGCACCTTATAGAGCTTTGATTGAAGCCGATGCAGACCATTATATATTAAGCTTTAAAGAGCTTTTCAGTGCTTAAATATGAGAAATCAGAAATCCATCTAAGGGTGGATTTTCTTTTTAAGTAGTCGGGATTTTCACGGAAATAAAAAGGATCATGTCAGAAAAATTTTGATAATCTTCAATTGTGAATTGTAAGGTTAATTATATGGGAATAGGTTAGGAGTTCAAGTGAAAAAAGGGCAAGAAATTGAGATTAAAATTGAAAAGATGAAATATCCAAATGTGGGAATCGGAACCTTTGAAGGGGAGCAGGTACGTATAAAAGGTGCACTGACAGGACAAACTGTAAAGGCCAGAATCAGCAAAAAAAGATCAAGCAAGATTGAAGCAAGACCACTTGAGGTTATCGAGAGATCCGAAAGAGAGAGCGCTTCTTTTTGTGAGCATTTTGGTAGCTGTGGCGGTTGTATGCTGCAGACTCTTGATTATGAGGGGCAATTAGCAATAAAGCGTGAAATGGTGAAGCATTTGTTTGAAGAAGCTGGACTAGAAATTAAGATTGATAAAATTATTGGAAGTCCAGAAATTTTTGAATACAGAAATAAAATGGAATATTCATTTGGAGATGAGTTTAAGGACGGCCCCTTGACGCTGGGTATGCATAAGAAAGGACATCATCACGATGTTGTAAATGTTCCACATTGTCATCTTGTGGACGAGGACTACCGAACTCTATTAAATGGTATTTTAGCGTATGCTACAGAAAAGAAGCTCATCAAGTACAATAAGAGAAGTAATGAAGGCTTTTTAAGACATCTTGTCGTAAGAAAATCCAAAGGCACCGGCGAGATTATGGTGGCATTATCTGCTACAACGGGTCCGCAGGATGCTGAAGGAAATTCGTTTGATGGATCAGCATTTTTAAAAAGGATACAAGAATTACCTCTTAAAGGTACCCTAAAAAGTGTTCTATATGTTAAAAATGATGGTCTTGGCGATGTCGTTGCCGGAGATATCTGTATATTATTCGGAGATGATTTTATTACTGAAAAACTGTATGATTTAACCTTTAAGATTACACTTTATTCATTCTTCCAAACCAATACGCATGGCGCTGAAATCCTATATCAAACTGCAATGAATTTGATTGATGATCTATCAGATAAGGTTTGCTTCGATCTTTTTAGTGGCACTGGGACAATAGGGCAAATAATGGCGCAAAAGGCCAGCCAAGTAATCGGTATTGAATGGGTCCAAGATGCGGTCGATGCAGCCAAAGAAAACGCAGCGTTAAATAGGCTTACAAATTGTAAATTTATCTGTGGGGACGTCTTTGAAAAGCTTCAAAGCGTGACGGAACAGCCGGACGTAATCGTGGTCGATCCGCCAAGAAACGGTATGGGAGAAAAAACAACCACAGCAATTGCAGGCTATAATATACCGAGTATCGTTTATGTATCCTGTAACCCATCGACTCTATTGGAGGATCTGATCG
Organism: Clostridiales bacterium 38-18; assembly: GCA_001897605.1. GTDB lineage: Bacteria > Bacillota > Clostridia > Peptostreptococcales > Acidaminobacteraceae > Fusibacter_C. The sequence goes on from MKTL01000001.1 coordinate 124,721, forward strand.
TTTTTAGGAAGCTTGGATACGAAACAGATGAAATTACCTTGGTTGATATGTTTCCTTGGACAGGTGGCGTGGAGTGTGTGACACAGCTCAGAAAAATATAATGGCCATATTTTTACTCAGTTTAATTATTAAACTGAGTTTTTTATTGCTCATTTTTATAGATAGTTTTTATAAATAATAGGGTAGACGGTTATGAGGATGAGAGAGGTGACTGGTATAAATTTACTTATCAAATTGTTATTTTAGTATAGATGAATTATAATAATACTATGGTACTTTTATCCTATATCGGGTATATGTAGTATATCGTTCAGAATGGAAGGAAATAATATGGATAATAATCGGTTTTATGAATCTCAATTATCAAAACCAGAGACACTAGTGACTATAAAAAACAACCCTTGGAAGACGATACTAATCTACATGGTTTTAGGATTTGCTTGGATAAAATTTTCAGATACGATTGTGGCTCAGCTGACTAGTGATTATAAGATGTATATGCTAGTACAATCGATTAAAGGGTCGTTTTATGTTTTGCTGACGGGTGGATTATTATACTTCTTAATAAGAATGGACAATAGAAAGATCTTCCAATTATCTAGGTCATTAAGCGAGTCAAATCAAGAGCTTGTCAGCTTTTCTGAAGAAATGATTGCAGTTGAAGAGGAGCTTAAAAACAACTATGAATCTCTTCAAAATGCAATGAAGAAGGTGGAGAACCACAAGCTATTCATTGAGGGGTTCTATACAAACACCAATACAAGTGTTGTCGCGTGGAAACTTTCAGGTGAAATAGTGGAAGTGAATCCCTTTTATACTGAAGTGACACAAACGAATTCAGAGAAGATATTAGGACAAGACGTAACTGAAATTGTTTTTGATAATTGTGATATTAACATAACTGAATTCATTGAAAATCTGAGACTCAACCCACTAGATAATAAATTTGAGTCAAGACTATGTACTGAAGAAGGTAGTTGTCTTACCTTTCTATGGTCTAATGCCATTATGCATCACCCAGAGCTTAATGAAGAGGTAATCGTTTCTTTTGGATTAGATGTTTCAAAGGAGAAGGAAAAGGAAAAACAGATTTACGATTTGGCTTTTAAAGATAAATTAACTGGACTTCATAACAAAACGGTTTTTGAAATAGATGTAAATCAGCTGATTGAATCAAAACAGAACTTCACCCTTTTATATTTAGATTTTGATAACTTTAAAAACATCAATGAAGTACTGGGACATGCGCAAGGAGATACCTTCTTAAAAAATTATGCTCATTTAATAAAGGAAGCGATGCCAAATCTGATCTGCTACAGATGGTCAGGAGATGAGTTTGCCCTCGTCGCTAAAACAGAAGATACGACGACGATCAAAGAAATCATAGCAGAAATAATGAAATTGACAAAAAAGAAATGGATCATGAAGGATTTTGAATATTTTCCATCAATCAGCATTGGCGTAACTCAATTTCCAAAGGATGGCTTTAGCCATATTGAGTTACTCAAAAATGCTGAAATGGCGCTATACAAGGCTAAGGAATCAGGAAAACAGCAATGCTGCTATTATGAAAAATCATTTCAGGCTGAGGTAGAACGCCTCATCGCTATTGAAAGTACGATTAATAGAACTTTAATTGCGAACACCTTTGAGCTTTTTTATCAGCCAATATATAAACTTAGTGAGCAACTAATTGTTGGCTTTGAGGCTTTACTACGATGGCAAGTTCAAACCCAGGCAATTTCTACTGGTGATTTGATCGATGTCGCTGAGAAAACAGGCCAGATTATCGAGATTGATCAATGGGTTATAGATAATGCGTTTAAGTTCAGTGAAACCAATCTAAAGCAGTTAAACAAAGTGATTTCTATAAATTTATCTGCTAAGTCTTTGACTTCATCACAGCTAATTCCTCATGTCAGTGCCCTTTTAGATAAATACGATATTAATCCTGATTTGATTGAATTTGAAATTACTGAGCATTCGTTAATAGAGAACTTCGATGTCTCACTAAAATCGATCAATGAATTGAAGCGACTGGGATTTAAAATTGCATTGGATGACTTTGGAACGCGATTTTCATCGCTGAATTATTTGAGAAAAATACCTTTTGACACACTAAAGATAGATAAATCCTATATTGACCAGCTGTCTAGAGGTGGAAAGGATCAGCTTATAGTTGAGCAAATTATTCAGCTCTCGAAAAAGCTAGGACTAAAAACCAATGCAGAGGGCATCGAAGAGCTGGCACAAGCCAATCGTCTTGTCTATCTGGGATGCGATTATGGTCAGGGCTACTATCTTTCTAGACCGGTTCCAGAGGATAAAGCGATTGAGTTAATAAGATAAATGATTAGAATGAGGTTGCTTATGGTAGAAAATAGTAATCCAATGGCGTTGTTGAGGCAAAAAGTGTTGCGAATGATATTAGTTGTTGGTATGAGTTCATTTTTAATTGTGGCTTTGATAAATGTCTTTAACCAAAGACCCATTCTCAATGTCGTTTTACCGCTATTTGGTAGCTTGATTGCGTTATTTTGTTTTGTGATGGTGATAAACCATAAGTATATGGAACCAATCAAATATGGATTTTCGATCTTCATATGCGTTCTATATTTGCCAATGGCTTGGTTGTCTTCACCAGGCTCTTATAGTGCAATGGCATTTTACGCAGTCTTAATATTCTTCGTTGGTATTGTACTTGCAGGTCGAAGTATCGATTATATTTTTCCGATTATTTCCTATGCTGAAATTATTTATTTTTTGAATTATGAACCCAAGCATCCTGAGCAATATAGTGTTTATTCGGATTTAACCGTAAGGGGTGTTGATTTATCCATTAATTTCACCTTGGTCAGCATTATAATTTTTGCGTTAATGCTACTTATAAATAACTTTTTTAAGTCTGAGCACAAAAGAATCTATGAGCTATCTATAACCGATCAGTTAACAGGTATATATAATAGGCGTCATATGTTCCATGAGCTCGAGCGTTTCTACGCACTTAACAAGGGTTCAAAGGATTTTATCGTTTTAATGATGGATCTCAACAACTTTAAAAAGGTAAATGATAATTTTGGTCATAGTGCTGGTGATGAGGTTTTGAAAAGCTTTGGAAGCATACTGAATAAAACTTGTCGAAAAAATGACCTTCCTGTACGATATGGTGGGGATGAATTTATGCTAATTCTTCCGAACACAGACTATGAGGGCATTGAGAGTATTAAAGCTAGAATTGATGATTTGTTTCAAGAAACGGTTAATAAATACGAAACGATTCAATTATCTGTAGGTTATGGGATTGCAAAGAGTGAGGGCAGAACTTTAGAAGAGGTAATTCAACAAGCGGATGACCATTTATATCGAAATAAAGCTGAGTTGAAGCATCATGAGATTAGTAAGAATCAGTAGGAGGCATTAAATGTATGAAGCTCTGTTAACAGACGAAATGAAACCCTGGCGAGACTTATTACTCGTTCATCAATTTGCAGTCGATGAGATAAGAACAAAGCTAACCATTCTAGATGAAGAGTTTCGAACCATACATGACTATAATCCAATTGAGCATATTCGTTATCGTGTTAAGAAGCCTAAGAGTATTAAAGAAAAGCTAGTAAGGATTGGATTGGAGCCAACTATTGAAAATGCAAAATCTAACATCTTTGATATTGCAGGCATACGAATCATCTGCGCGTTTACAGCAGATATCTATAACGTTTTAGAGCTATTATCAAGACAATCTGATTTTAAGATTGTAGATATAAAGGATTATATTAAATATCCCAAGGAGAATGGCTATAAGAGTCTACATGTTCATGTTGAGTATCCTGTTTATTTATCCTCTGGGGTCGTTCCAACAAGGGTTGAAATACAGTTTCGAACGATAGCAATGGATTTTTGGGCTAGTATTGAGCATAAGATCTATTATAAATATCGTGAAAAAGCGCCAAGGGTCATTCAAGCTGAGCTAAAAGAATGTGCGGAGCTAATAACGAGTCTGGATGATCGCATGTACATGCTTAAGCAAGTGATCAATGAATTCGAAGAACAAAATCCAAAGCTACATTCAGATAGCAGCTTTTATCGTGAAGAGACCAATTACTTTAAGGAAGCTATACCGAGCTCTCAAGGTCTGTCCTTAAAAGTTGAGGATTAAAGCATATAATTATATGTGAGTTTAATAAAGGATTGAAATGAGGGGTTGACTTTTTTTTTCATCATCCCTATAATCAAGATAAGTCGATAACCTGAAAGGAGAAATGTCAAATGTTAGATATTAGAATAGAGGTAAAGGAAAACTAACTGGATATTGGCCAGTGCTTTTGCGCTGCGCATTTCTTTCGAGCAATCTGATCGCGTTTATATAACACGTCTTATGGCGTGTTTTTTTATATCTAAAATCCGCGGATGGTCGTCCGCGGTATTTTTATGCCCGAAAGAAGGAAAAAATTGGCAATTCAATAATAGGGTAACTAAAAAAAGGAGAATCTAAATGCATTTAGAAGCAAAAATGGAAAATGATAATGATAATAATAAAAGTAAAAGTAAAAGTAAAAGTAAAAGTAAAAGTAATAAAGTCAATTCAGCTATATTAACGAGCAAAAACGAAGAAAAGGGAAGTGATTGGATGATTTTAACGCAATATGGATTCAGTGATTTTTTTAAGGACCAATACGTGACTAGGTTAAGAGAAATTGAGAATCAAAAAAAGGATTTGTATGAAATTTATCAACCTGCGAGAGTGATAGCAGATTTCGGTCAAAAGATAAAGGTTATGACTGAAGACGGGGAAAGAACAGTTGCTAGACCGCAACGTTCTCATATTTTTGATCAACAAATTGCAACCGGTGACTGGATTGTTGCTGGATTTATGAATGATTTTGATGAAGGCACTGTTAAAGCTGTCCTAAGTAGAATGACAAAATTTTCAAGAGCTGCTGCTGGGAAAGAAGTAAAAGAGCAAATAGTTGCAACGAATGTCGACACAGTGTTTATAATTCAGTCATTAAATCACGATTTTAACATGAGGCGTCTAGAACGTTATCTGGTGGCGGCTTGGGATAGTGGTGCTAATCCGGTCATTGTTTTAACCAAGTTAGATCTATGCGATGATGTTATGGAAAAGCTGATGGTGGTATATGAGATCGCCCCAGGTGTCGATGTCATTCCAGTGAGCAGTTTTACAGGGGAGGGAATTAAAGAACTAGATAGATATATCGGAATTGGAAAAACCATAGCAGTAATGGGTTCATCTGGCGTTGGCAAGTCAACTTTAATCAATACACTGATTGGTAGACCGGTTTTAAAGACTCAGAATATTCGAGAGGATGACAGTAAAGGCAGACATACCACTACACATAGAGAGCTTGTGGTGATGGAAAATGGCGGCATTTTAATGGACACGCCTGGAATGAGAACCCTATCCTTATGGGAATCCGACGAAGGTATGGAGAAAATGTTCGGCGAAATAGAAAGACTGGTAAAATCATGTCGATTTAATGATTGTACGCATCACAATGAACCTGGCTGTGCCGTACAAGCTGCAATTTTTAAAGGTGAGCTAGATCAGCGAAGATGGGAAAGCTGGAAAAAGCTTCAGAAGGAGCTGAGATTTCTAGATAAAAAAAAGGATTTGAAAATCAAATCCTTAGATCGAAAAAATCAAAAGCAACCGCCGAGACAGAAAAAGGTGAATATAGATGAATACTAATTGAAGGCAGGTATTAGTAGCTGATGTAATTTTTCAATGGATGATCTATTATCAATTGAGTCATCAGTGGTGATTTCTTCAATAAAGGACTCAAATGCAGATAACATCAAGGGATGATTGATAGCAAAAACAATATGGGGGGGATCGGTTTTATAAATGATCACCCCTGTATTCTTTTTAAATGCCAGAAATATATTATGGGGAATTTCTCTAGTACAAAATCTTAAGCTATAGTGCTTGTTTTCTTTTATTAACCGTTCAACTGTATTTATTTGACGATTAATATACGACGACTCAAGATTAAGGGGATGCAACATAAAAGTATCTAGATTAATGCAGCTCTGCTCTGATAGAAAGCTGAGATTAATCCAGTCGCACCTCTTATTGTTTTTTAAATGCGAATAAAAAAGGCTATGTCGTTTTGTATAATAATCAATATAGTAATCTTGATTATTAGCTGCAATTGCACTGTCCTTCATCGCACGACGATAATCCTCGTAGGATAAAGTGGCAAAGGGCAATGTCTGTCCTAATGTAATCATATCACCTTCTTGCCCTTCGAACTCGAATAGCAATTCGTGAAAGCTATGCAGATTTTTTTCACTATAGATTTTCATTAGCGGACGACAGACTTTAAGATAAGTATTAAATTCCTCTGTTAGGGTTTGAATCATTTTTGTATCGTGGTAGAAAATTTGCTCCATGGATTCCGTTCCAGCTATTGCACTTGATGTGAGAGCTGCTATACCTGGCGCAATGAACAAAGTTTTTTTAAATAGGGTTTCTTGATAATTGGGATAATAATAAGGCTCAATTTGTCCCGATAAATAGAGCGGTAGCCATCTTTCAATTGCGACGATTTGCTCGTTGGCATCTCTATCAACGGTGTGTATGATTTTGATCTTATGTCCAATACGCATTAGCTCAGCTAGCATCAAAGCCCATTTTTGAGTGAAAACGAGATCTTCCATAAGCCAATCCATGGGTTCATCACTATACAGCAAAAGTTCGGTGAGCTTGTTGGAAAGAATGACAGAGGTTAAGAAGCGTACGACCCCCTTACGCTTGCCCTCACGTCCATGATAGACTTCAACCTTTAATCGCTCGCCTATAGGGGCTTCATCAAGGAGGGCTTTATTAAACGGTAGCGTATTATCTTTGTAATTTTGTATCTGATTTAGAAACTTTGTGGCTATACTCGAAACCTGGATATACTCGCTTCTTAACCATACAGCAATCGCTTCCTTTAAATTATCTCCTTCTTCGTTTGGAGTGACAGCTACTAATTCATAAAGATATTGTGGATCAGCTGTATGCTGAACGATGTATTCTGAAATTAGAGTAACATACAAATCATTTTTAAGGGGGTCACGGTCACCAGAGCGCCATCGACTAATTAGGGATTGATCTACAGACATAAATTTAGCTAGCTTATTATTTGGAATATTTAATAGGTTCATTAAAAGATCAAATTTCTCATTAAACCTCATACGAATCCCTCCATGATTTGAGTATATCACAGCACTGTTTAAATATTAAGAAAAATTAACAAAAGGACATGCTCTTTATAAAAGCATGTCCTTAATCTGTTAATTATGAACTTTAATTAAATCCGTCTAAGCTTTGAATTTAGTCATTTCTACTGAGAGGTTGGCAACATCCTCATTTAAGTGCTCTATGGCTTGAACGATTTCAGAAACGCGAGAGAGCTGTTCTTCTGTAGAAGCATTTATTTCCTCTGTAGAAGCTGCTGATTCTTCGCTGATGGCTGCCATAGACTCGAGTGACTCAATCAGTTCGTTTTTAAGTCCCTCTATCGTTTGAGCTTCTTCGATAAAGCCGTCTATAATCGATTCTACCTTTGAAACACTACCATCAATATTTTGGAAAACAGCAACCGTTTCATCGATGTTCGATTTTGCTTTATCTACTGATCGAATGGTGGATAATACGGTATTGTTTGTCGTATTGACGATTTTTACGATTTCATCAATGATGGCGTTGATTTCTTCCGCTGAGGCTGAGGATTGCTCTGCGAGCTTTCGAATTTCTTCTGCAACCACCGAGAAGCCTCGTCCAGCCTCACCAGCACGTGCCGCTTCAATAGAGGCGTTAAGTGCTAAAAGGTTCGTTTGACTTGAGATTCCTTTAATCGTACCCACGATAGTTTCTATGGTTTGTGAACTGATACTTAATGCCTTCACTTGAGATGAAACATTTTCAGTACTGTCGACGGTTTCTTGGAATACGGCTTTTAATGCGTTTATTTTTGATCGACCAATTTGATTGGTAGATACCATTTCAGTTGTGACTGATTTTGCATTTTGGAGCTTGTCATATATGATATTGACACTGTCCCCTAATTGGTGACCCGTGTGAAGGCGATCACTGACATTTGAAGCGAGATCAGTAGCACCATAGGTGATCTCTTCAATCGCCTTAGTGACTTCTTGAGTAGTGGCACTTAACCCGTCAACATTACCTGAAATGGTTTCAGAATTTGAAGCTAAATTATTGATACTACTCGATACCTCAGAAATCAAATGTCTAACATTTGCGGTCATATCATCAAACTTAGTTGAAAGAGAGCCGATCTCATCCTTTGAATTATAACCCACTGAAGTTTTGAAATTGCCAGATCCAACCTCGATCATTGCAGTTTCAACGCGCTTTAATGGTTTTGTAACGTATTTTTTAACCATACTAGAGATAACAAATACAAGTAAAAGAACTGAAATAACAACGACAATCGCATTGTTAAATAGGCTTTTTAGTATAATTTCAGTAACAACTGATTTTGGATAGGTGACCACTATTGTGAATTGATCAATCGCTTCCTTATAAGTGAAGTAATCATTTCCATCAATGCTTGAGGTTAATGAGGAATTACCACTGGAGAGCGCAGTTGACAGCCATGGAAGTTCGGTCGCAGCGGTTCCAACTAAAGCGGAATCATTACTCGCGATGATAAGGCCATTTTCATCGACAATGGTACCGAAGCCGCTGTCGCCGATAACCAAGCCCTCAATTCTCTTCTGAATATCGAGGTTGGCTAATAAATCAATTAATGTTGTAGGAATAAATCCGATAATGATAACGCCAGGCACATCACGTCTAGAAACGGCAACAAATTGATACATTTTGCCGTCTTTTTCTCGAGGTGCGGGCTCAAGTGCAACCCATTGATCTCTTTGACCAATTAAAGGGCTAAAGGTTGACATAGAAGGATCATCTGAAAGCTTAGTGCCAAAAATCTTTTCGTCATTACCATATTCGACGACGCCATTGACATCTGTAACTCGTATTTCCTCAATTCTTAGTTGGTCCGCAAGCTTGTCCATGTTATATGTTTTCAGCCATGTTTGATTATAAACGATCATTTCTGCTATCGCTTGAGCGATGACTGCGTTCTTATCATTCATAGCTTCTTTCGTTATCTGAATAACATCTTTTGCGGTGTGTAGTTCGTTTGTGATGTTCTTAATTTGATCAGCCAACTGACGTTCTACGATGTTTTCTAAGGATGAATTGGTTGAGTAAATACTAAACAATGCCTGAAAGCCAATAGCAATAACGATAATGATACTGGTGAAAAGGACGATTCTTGCTCTAATTTTCATGTGCATCCTCCTTGTGATTATGATGTCTTATTATAGCACATTAGTCCTAAGTGAACACAAAAAATATTAACTAAATGTAAGTTTTATTACATTTTTTTTTGTTTTAAAAGGCATACAAACAACTGAAAATACTTGTTTTTAAAAAATGTCACGATAAGATTGTGTCAAATTTGGTGGTCTTTTATTTGTAAATTTCACCCCTTAAAAATATAATGCAATTGTAACAGGCCAGTTATAAACTTTTGAAACGAATAATGATTGAAAATGAATAAGGGGGACACAATGGAAAAATCTTCAGTTAAAAATAATGTTCAAAGATTTGGACGTTTTCTAAGTGGTATGGTATTGCCAAATATCGGCGCATTTATCGCTTGGGGTATTATCACTGCATTCTTTATTCCTACAGGTTGGTTACCAAATGAAAAATTAGCAACTCTTGTTGGTCCAATGATAACTTACATGCTGCCATTATTAATAGCTTACACTGGTGGTAAAATGGTCGGTGGCGTGAGAGGTGGCGTTGTTGGTGCGGTTGCAGCAATGGGCGTTATCGCTGGTTCAGACATTCCGATGTTCATCGGAGCGATGATTATGGGTCCTCTTGGCGGCTTCGTCATTAAAAAATGGGACGATGCAGTAGAAGGTAAGGTTGCTGCAGGCTTTGAAATGTTAGTTGCGAACTTCTCAGCTGGTATTATTGGTATGTTATTAGCACTTTTAGCGGTACTTGGTATTGGACCAGTTGTTTTAGCACTCAATAACGTTTTAAAAGGTGGCGTAGAAGCAATCGTTAACGCTAACTTATTACCATTTGCTTCACTCTTTATTGAACCAGGTAAAATCTTATTCTTAAATAATGCAATGAACCATGGTGTTTTAGGACCTTTAGGGATCCAAGAAGTTGCTGAACACGGTAAATCTATCTTCTTCTTATTAGAAACAAACCCAGGTCCTGGTCTTGGTATTCTATTAGCGTACTGGTTCTTCTCAAAAGGTATGATTAAAGAATCAGCACCGAGCTCAATCATTATCCATTTCTTTGGTGGGATCCATGAAATCTATTTCCCTTATGTTTTAATGAAACCAATCCTTGTACTTGCAGTAATCGCTGGTGGTATGAGTGGTGTGTTCACATTTAACTTACTTGGAGCAGGCTTAGTTGCAACACCATCCCCAGGAAGTATTATGGCACTTATTATGATGACACCTAAAGGTGGCTTACTGCCAGTACTTGCTGGGGTTGCAGTCGCGACAGCAGTGTCGTTTGTAGTAGCAGCCTTCTTCTTAAAGAGAAGTGAAGTAAAAGAAGAAGCTTATCTTGCAGCTCAATCGCAAGTGGGCAATATGAAAGCAGCTTCAAAAGGTAAATCACCACAAATTACTTCAACTAAAGGTTCAGTTAGAAAAATCGTAGTTGCTTGTGATGCTGGTATGGGTTCAAGTGCGATGGGCGCTACTACTTTAAAGAAAAAAGTTAAAGCAGCAGGTCTTGATATTATTGTCGTAAATACTTCATTGGACGAGATTCCTTCTGACGCAGATATCGTTATTACACACGAAAGCTTAGCTGAACGTGCAAAAGCGAAAGCAGGAAATGCTGAGTTAATCGCTATCGATCAATTTGTAGGCAATCCAGTTTATGATGAATTAGTCAATCGTTTAAAATAAGTCCAGTTAAGAGACAGCGAGCTTCACTCGCTGTCTCTCTCTATTTACAGCGTTATTCAATTATGTCACTCTTAAGTTGTGACATTTTCCACCTATCTTTTGATGTACCTATTAATAAAAGAGCGTATAATAATGTTATAACATTTGTCAGAATATTTTAATGATAAACGGTGTCTCAAAAGATGGGGGTAAGAAAGTGGAGTATTCAAAGAGAGTTGTAGAAATCATCGAGAAACTTCTCGAAAAGAGTGATTTTCTCTCAATCGCCCAATTGGCGGACGAAATGAATATTAGCAAACGGACAATATTTAGAGACATGGACGAAATAGAGGCGTTTGCCAAAGACCTTGGATTGGTGCTTACAAAAAAATCCAAGCTCGGATTAAAGGTCGAGGCAGATGTAAAGCAAAGAGAACAAGTTCAAAATTATGCGAACAAGTTTAAAGGGACTCATTTTTCACAGGAGGAAAGACTCAACCAAATTATTATGGAGCTTTTAAGAAGCAGAGAGCCTAGAAAGTTCTATTATTTTTCTAATTTATTGGGTGTTTCAGAAGCGACGATCTCTTATGATATGGACAAGATTGAGCCGTGGTTTAAAGAGCGTTCGATTACATTGGTTCGAAAGCCAGGATTCGGCGTTTTTGTAAAGGGTAAGGAGATCGATTTTAGAAAAGCAATCGTCGATTTTTTATATCAAAATTATGAACATCAGGATCTAGTAGCTATGATTAGTAGTACCAATGGTTTTGTAGAGAATGTGATGGATAAGGAAATAAGTCTCAAAGTTAGTAAAATCCTATCCAAATATGAAACTTACATTGCAAATCGCTTAACGGATCAGTCCTACATGGGATTGATGATTCATCTATCTATAGCAGTACAAAGGATTTTAAGGGGTGAAAGTATCATCATGAATGGTGACATTTTGGACAACTTAAGATCTGATTCACAGTTTGATATTGCTCGCAGCATTGGCGTCGATATTGAAAAAGAGTTTACTATTAAGTTCCCAGAGGATGAGCTAGGGTATATTACCATGCATCTAAAGGGATCAAAGCTGAGAACGGGAGCCTTAATTGATCAGCAGGATCTCATCATTTCTAACTTTGAGCTCAGCAGACTTAGCTCTGCCATGATTCAGAAATTTAAGGAATTAAGTGGCTATGATCTAAAGGAGGATGAAAAGCTCTTAATTGGCCTCGTTAGTCATCTTAGACCTGCAGTTACGAGGATGAAGCTAGCTCTAGATATCAGAAACCCACTTCTAGAGAAGATTATGGAGATGTATCCTGAAATTTATAAGATGTCATCAGAAACGGGAACTTTAATCGCAAAGCAGTTCGACTTGAATGTACCCAAGGAAGAGGTAGGCTATATTGCGATGCATTTTGGTGCAGCCGTAGAAAGATATTTGAAGCTCCAAGGCATCGAGAAGAAAATTAGGACAGGGGTTGTGTGTTCAAGTGGTATTGGGACTTCAAGTCTCTTGTATTCCAGACTTGTAAAGCTCTTCCCAAGATTAGAAGTCGTTGGACAGTTTTCAAAGGAAGATGTGATTTACAATCGCATCTCTGAACATCAGTTAGAGCTTCTGATTACAACCATAGCGCTTGATGCGAGTGAATTGCCATCTATACAGGTAAATCCACTGCTTATGACAGAAGATATTGAACGCATAAAACAGGTTGTCAGTATTTTAAGCAATAACGTTAGACCTTATAAAAGCCAGCTCGAAAGAGAAAAACAGGATGAATCCGAATCCGTTAAGCGCATTCATGCACTAACAGAAAGTGTCATTACCATTGAACGGAATCTAAAGCTGTTTAGGGATATAAAAGCAAAAAATAGTGAGCAGCTTTTAAAGCAAATAGCTGATGCAAATGCAACTGATAGTAAGCATAAAAAACAAATCATCAGTGTTTTACAAGAAAGAGAAAAGCTAGGAAGTACTGTACTTCAAGGTGAAGGTATTGCTTTAATTCATGGCAAATCAGAAGTGATTAAAGAAATGACTTTTTCCGTTTGGCGTTTGGTAAAGCCAATTACCATGCAAGCATTTAGACGAAATGAATTGGTTGATAAAGCGGTTGTTATGCTCATTCCGGAAAATGCGTCAAAAGTACAACTTGAAGTAATGAGTTTATTAAGTAAAGCGCTAGTGGAAGACAATTTAATGATTCAAATGATCTCAGATGCAGATGAAAAACTTTTATTGGACCACATCAAGGGGATCATGCACAAATGGCTCAATAGACAACTAAAGACGGGAGGACTCTAATATGGAGCGCTTACAAAAATCCGGTCGTTTCTTGTCTAGAATGGTGATGCCAAATATTAGTGCTTTTATCGCTTGGGGAATTTTAACCACGCTGTTTCATTCGGATGGCTGGTTGCCCAATGCAGAACTTGAACAAATTATTGGACCTATGATTTTTTATGCACTACCTCTTTTGATTGCCTATACCGGCGGTAAAAACATCGGGGGTACAAGAGGGGGCGTCATAGGCGTTATAGGGACTTTTGGTCTTATAGCAGGCGCAGATATTCCAATGTTTATTGGTGCGATGATTATGGGACCACTCAGCGCATGGCTATTAAATAGGTTCGATCAATATTCAAAAGATCGAATTCCAGCGGGGTTTGAGATGCTAGTGACTAATTTTAGCGCAGGCATCATAGGGGTTGCACTCACGTTAGTTTCCTTTAAAGCTGTTGGACCTTTGATCGTTTTACTCAATGAACTACTTAAATCAGGAGTAGCTTTTGTTTTAGATCGTGGACTATTGTTTATGTCTGCTATCTTTATTGAACCAGGGAAAATTTTATTTTTAAACAATGCAATTAATCACGGCATCCTTGGACCATTAGGCATTGAAGATGCGTTGGCACATGGTAGCTCAATCTTTTTCTTATTAGAGACTAACCCAGGTCCTGGTCTTGGCATATTGCTCGCCTACTGGTTTTATACAAAAGGAATTGCAAAAAATAATGCACCAAGCGCGATGATTATCCACTTTTTAGGTGGGATTCACGAAATTTATTTTCCGTATGTCGTTATGCGTCCAGCTCTTTTTGGCGCAGTCATACTGGGTGGCATGAGTGGTACATTTGTTTTTCAATTACTCGGTGCAGGTCTCAGAGCGACACCCTCACCGGGAAGTATATTTGCCGTTCTCGCATTAACCCCTAGAGATCAAATTCTTGGTGTTATTGCAGGCGTCACTGTATCTATGGTGGTTACATTTATACTGTCCTATCTCATTTTCAAGAGGTATCCACTTCAGGATACAGAAGAAGAAACACAAGAAAAACAAAATTTCGAGCTGATCTTTGATGCCTTACCACAAGGGCGGAAGATTACCAAAATAACGTTTGCATGTGATGCTGGCATGGGTTCCAGTGCTTTAGGTGCATCACTATTAACAAAGGTTGTGAAACAAAACCAGATGAATTTACCCGTTGTAAATGTACCGATAGATGCAATTCCATCTGATTCAGATTTAGTCATCACATACACGGACCTCCTTAACAGAGCGAAGCGACAAGCACCGGGCGCGATTCATATTGGCATAAAAGATTTTCTTAACAAGGAAGTCTATGAACAGTTGGTTGATGCTGTAAAGGCATATTGTATTATAACGGAGGTAAAAGAAGAGATGAGCAAACCAAATGAAATACTAATGAAGGAAAATATTATCTTAAATCGTGAATCTGTAACTATGGAAGAAGCAATTAGACATGCAGGAGAGCTGTTAACTAAGAGTGGCTATGTTGGAGAAGGATACATCGATGGAATGCTAGCGAGAGAGCAGAAGTTTTCTACTTACATTGGTAACAATGTCGCTATTCCACATGGTGAAAATAGCGTTAAAGATGTTATCATCGAGTCTGGAATCGTCGTGGTTCAATACCCAAATGGTGTAAGTTTTGGAGAAGGAAAGCTAGCTAAAATTGTCATCGGCATCGCTGGAAAGGGCAATGAGCATATTCAATTACTTGCGAACATTGCTGAAGCGATTGAGGATGACGCAATTCTTGAAAAAATGCTGACAACGACTGATCCAAACTATATCTATGAACTTTTTTCAAGTGAAGGGATGATGTAGCATGATTCTAACGGTGACACTGAATCCAGCAATTGATAAAACCATAGAGGTTAAGAATTTTGAAATTGCTCAGCTCAATAAGGTTCTAAATACACTTCAAGATCCAGGAGGTAAGGGAATCAATGTATCTAAAGTCGTAGAGTCATTGGGTGGTAAAAGTATCGCAACTGGATTTTTAGGTGGATCTGCAGGTAAATATATCTCTGATGCCCTTGAAAGACTTGAAATAGAACAGTCCTTTATCAGGATTCAAGGTGAGACCAGAACGAACATGAAAGTGTTTGATGCGGCGACACATGAAACGACAGAAATCAATGAACCTGGTCCATTGGTAACTGGAGCTGAAACAGAAGCCTTGCTAGATAAAATAGGCAAACTGCTTAAAAGTGGCGATATCCTAGTCATCTCTGGAAGTGCGCCAAAGTCAATTTCTTCAACTTATTATGCAGATCTCGTAGCAGTTGGTAAAAATGCAGGTGCTACCGTATTTTTAGACGCCTCTGGAGAGGCATTTGTCGAAGGGATTAAAGCCAAACCTGATTTTATTAAACCTAATCGTCATGAACTTGAAGTGTATTTCGGTCATGAAATACCAACAGATGCTGATCTTAAAGTTGCAGGAGCTCATTTTATAGAAAAAGGCGTCGAAAATGTATTTATCTCACTGGGTGGTGAGGGTGCATTTTACTGTGACAAAGACCATGCATTCAGGCTGAGACCACTTAAAGTTGAGGCACATAGTTCAGTTGGTGCAGGTGATGCTTTTGTAGGTGCATTTGTCTATGGACTAGACCGAGAATTGGGTTTAAATGATTGTTTGAAATTATCAGTTGCAACGAGTGCAGGAGCAGTTATGACCGTTGGGACAAAGCCTATGAATGTTGAATGGATTATGAATCAACTGGATTTGGTCGTTATAGATCAAATTTAAACAGAAACCCATAGATAACGTTAAAAAGAGGAGTAAATATATGAAAACAAGAGCAGTAAGAATGTATGGTCAAGATGACCTTAGACTTGAAGAGTTTGAACTCCCAGAAATCAAAGAAGATGAAATACTAGTTAAGGTGGTTTCAGACAGTATCTGTATGTCGACTTTTAAAGCAGTAAAGCAAGGTAGCAAACACAAACGTGTTCCAGAAAACATTGCAGAGCATCCAATTATCGTTGGCCATGAAATGGCAGGTGTAATCGTAGAAGTAGGTAAGGTGCATCAAGATAAATTCAAACCAGGTATGAAGTTTTCACTTCAACCAGCGCTTAACTATAAAGGTAGTCCTTATTCACCAGGTTATTCTTATGAGTTTTTCGGTGGCAATGCAACTTATAATGTTATTCCACCAGAAGTCATGGAGCTAGGTTGCCTACTGATTTATGATGGTGACAGCTATTTTGGTGCTTCATTAGGTGAACCAATGTCATGTATCATTGGCGGCTATCATGCAAGCTACCATACAGTGCCATATAAATATGAGCATGTAATGGGAACTAAGAAGGACGGCTTTGTTGCCATACTAGGTGGCGCTGGCCCAATGGGACTTGGTGCAATCGATTATGCACTTGCAATTGAAAACAAACCATCAAAAATCGTCGTGACAGATATTTCTGATGACCGTTTAAACAGAGCTGCTAAGTTTATTTCACCAGAGAAAGCAGCTGCAAAAGGCGTTGAATTAATTTATGTGAATACAGCGAGTTACGATGATCCAGTTGCACATCTTAGAAGCTTAACCGATGGTCATGGTTATGATGATGTTTTCGTCTATGCACCAGTGGTACCTTTAGTTGAGCAAGGCGATAAGATTTTAGCATACGATGGCTGTATGAACTTCTTTGCAGGTCCTACGAATACTGAATTTACAGCGCCTATTAACCTTTATAACGTACACTACAACAATACGCATATTATGGGGTCAACTGGCGGAAATACCGACGACTTGATAGAAGCGTTGGATATGTCCGCTAAAAATCTCATAAATCCTTCAGTTATGCTGACACACATCGGAGGCTTAGACTGTACGATAGATGCGGTTATGGATCTTCCAAACATTCCAGGTGGAAAAAAATTAGTTTACAACCATATCAATATGCCGCTTACTGCCATAGATGATTTCGCAGAGCTTGGCAAAACAGATCCATTATTTGCGAAGCTTGCAGAGCTAGTAGACAAATACGATGGTTTATGGAATGCAGAGGCAGAAGCATACCTACTGGCTTACTATAATGTAGATTAATTGTGAGGGAGAATAAGATGAAAGTATACGAGTTTACACTTCAAAATACACATGGATTACACGCTAGACCAGCGGGACTTTTCGTTCAAGAATGTGGTAAGTTTCAATCTTCAGTAGCGCTTTTCAAAGGAGATACTAAGGTCAATGGCAAAAGTATGTTGGGTCTTATGAAGATTGCAGCCTCTAAAGGCGATCAACTCAAACTTGAAGTTGAAGGTGCTGATGAGGAAGCTGCATTAGCTGCTTTAAAAGCGTTAATTGATAATAACTTCGGTGAATAGTCAGATAAAATAAGTGCGTTGTCATTGACAAAATGTCAAAAGGACTTGTTATAAAATTGAATTCGTTTTATAGTGGGGATGAGGTGATCAAATGAGCATGGACATCCCCATTACTTTAAAAACTGGTTTTTTTCAGTCTGAACCAGCAGTTATGAAGATTGATAACCGCAATCGGCAAATTTTATTTGTATGTGAAAAGGGCAATAAAGTTTTTATTGTGGACTTCCCTCAAATAATGAAGGTTTATTATAATCCACTTGCCAATGATGAATTAACCTTACAAACGATTCAAAAAAATTATATCGCCAATATCGAAAAGCAGATGCTCGGAAGAGGCATCATTGACTTTTTTAAGATCGAATTTGGCGATAAGTTTAGAGTTGTGCAATAAATTTTTATAAACCATTAGAATTCAGTTAGGCGTTAGCCCTAAAGCATACGATTACTGATAAGCGTTTAGTTGTTATAATCGATAAATAGAAATTCAAGTTTTAAAGCGTCCAGTCAATGGGCGCTTTTCTATTTTCTATTAAAAAAGCGTTTGTTTTTGAAAAGGGCTTACTACCCCAAAATCCGCGATACACAGAAAGTGGACTTGGATGTGGTGCTTTTAGGATGAGGTGATTGGGATTTGTAATGAGTGCAGCTTTACTTTGAGCTGGCTTACCCCAAAGCCAAAATACCACAGGGTCGTTTCTTTCGTTGATGATGCGGATGACTTCATCTGTGAACTTCTCCCATCCCTTGCCTCTATGCGAGTTGGCTTCGCCAGCTCTAACGGTTAAAACGGTGTTCAGTAGGAGGACGCCTTGCTCTGCCCAATGTTTCAAATAACCATGCTTTGGAATCTCTAAACCGAGATCATCGTGCAACTCCTTAAAGATGTTTACAAGCGAAGGTGGTGCTGGCACCTCTGGCTTTACGCTAAAGGATAAGCCGTGTGCTTGACCAGGTCCATGATAAGGATCTTGTCCCAAAAGAACAACCTTCAGATTTTTAAAGCTCGTATACTGAAAAGCGTTAAAAATATCATTTTTGTCTGGATAGATGGTATGTTCTTGATACTCGGAAATTAAAAACTGTCGAAGTGCAAGAGAATATGGCTTTTCAAATTCACCAGATAAAATATCATTCCAATCGTTTTGTAATATTTGTCCCATAAGACCTCCATGCTGAATTTACTTAAGTCTAGCACAATTTGTTCGTTTTTTAAATGCGTCTCAATTGAATTGGAAAAAATATCATACATCTATCACATTATTCAGCTAAAATAAAGATGAGATCTCACAAAGAAAGAGGCTATCATGCAATTAGTAAATAGAGTGGATGCCATTCAAGATGCAATAGAATATATTGAGAGTCATTTGAATGATGCAATCGATATTGAACGCGTTGCAAGTGTGGCTTGTATGTCCTTAAGTGGCTTTTACGAGTTTTTTAAAGTGCTCACAGGTATGACGCTAAAGGAGTACATCCGTAAAAGAAGGTTGTCAGAGGCGGCTTTTTTGCTAACGTCCACGGATAGAACGGTTTTAGAGGTTGCACTTGATTTTCAATACGAGTGCTATGAAGCATTTTCAAGGGCTTTTAAGCTCTTATATGGCATGTCCCCTAGCGCTTATCGCAAAAGAGCCGAATTTGTCGCGACATTTCCACAAATACAGAAGATAAAAATTTCTGAAAGGAAGGACAAGCGTATGCAGATCGATTATAAAATGAACAACGACCAAATCATGGAGGGCGTTAATCAGTTGGGTGATGGTTATATGATTGACGTTGACATAGACTACTTTGGTAGAATTAATGATAATTATGGTAGAAGTGGTGGCGATTTTGTACTGACCGAGCTGCCTCATAGAGTGAAGGAAGTCCTTATGTCATATGGCTATCAGACAGAAGTCACCCGATTGGGTGCAGATGAGTTTATTATTTTGATTAAGGATGATGATGCCTCTAACATCAAAGCGTTAGCCGATGCGATAATCAAGCGTTGTTCAGAGCCTTATCATTTTAAGGCACAAGTAATTCATCTTACTGTAAGTATCGGCATGATCCCAATAACAGTAGGCGTAGATCCTCAGACTTCTCTAAAAGCAGTTGAGGCATCTATGTTCGCTGCAAAACGCAAAGGCAGAAATCGACTTGAGATCAATAACGATTGATTGCAGTGACTGAATTACACAATTATTTGTGAATTTTTATCTATTTCAGTATATAATTTATAAAAAGAGGAGGTGTGCGTGTGAGTACGATACTACTAGTAGACGATGATCCTAAAATCAGAGATATTATTAAAGAATATATGGCGATAGGAGATTTTACGCTGCTTGAAGCAGCAGATGGTCTTGAGGCACTAAAAAGAGTCGAAGAAAATCTGATCGATCTCATCGTTTTAGATGTGATGATGCCGAAGCTAGATGGTTGGCAAACGCTAAGAGAAATTAGAAAATCACATCGCATACCTGTTATTATGCTCTCTGCAAGAGGTGAAGAGTACGATAAATTACTTGGGTTTGAGATGGGGGTAGATGATTATGTGGTGAAGCCCTTTAGTCCAAGAGAACTGCTTGCTAGAATCAAAGCGGTCTTAGCCCGTGCGACGACGCCTGTCACTGACAGCGACTCTAAGTTGATTTTCGACGGTTTAATATTAGATGCGAATGCGCGTACGGTCGATAGAGAAGGTGAACGCCTTTCTTTAACGCCAAAGGAGTATGAGCTGCTATATTTTTTAATGCAAAATCCAAGACATGCCTTTTCAAGAGAGCAGCTTTTAAGTGCGGTTTGGGGTTACGATTTTTATGGCGATGATCGCACCGTGGACACTCATATAAAAATGCTGAGAGAGCATTTGGGTGACTATAGAAACTTTATTGTAACGGTTTGGGGTGTCGGCTATAAGTTTGAACCTAAAAATTGAGGTGGCGATGAAGGGGTTACGTAGTAAAATTTGGGCTTGGTTGATGGCGCTTGTAATGGTGATTATCGTGCTACTTTGGTTGTTTCAAGTGGTTTTTTTAGAGAATTTCTATTATAAGGTTCATTTTAACCTAATTGAAGATAAAATTATGGCCGTTGCGGGTCAACTTGAGACGTCGAAGCTACAAGATGCGACCGATCTTGCAAGTGCGCTAAGTAGTAATCAGTTGGATGCGCTAGAAAGCCTGACCGAGGTGTCAGGACTGGGTGTTATGCTGATTAACAACGATGGTGTATCTTTATACCAAGAATCCTTGGTATTTGAGCAAATGTTCAAGAGAAGTTTAGCGGCGCAGTTAGAATCAGCACTTCTAGGTGAAACTCAGATTGAGATCATCAGTCATATGCGATTTGATACCGAATATTGGGTGATGACGCATCCTATTAAAGATCCAAATGGCAATGTCATAGGGGCTATTGCAGTTACGGCACCGATAGAAGCGGTATCAGAAACGGTCGGCATTATCAAGCAACAGTTGATTTGGATTACTTTGATAATTCTTGTTTTGGCATCTGTAGTTGCATTCTTAATTGCTAGAGAATTAAGTCGACCACTATTGAAGCTAGAGAAAGCCACTCAACAGATCGCGGAAGGACAGTTTGAGATTGAGACTGGGATTATACGGCGTGATGAGATTGGACAGCTGGCAAGAAACATCGAGGAGATGGGTCACTCATTAGGACAGATTGACCAGCTTAGGAGAGATCTGATTGGCAATCTATCGCATGAACTAAGGACGCCTCTCAGTGTCATCAAAGGATATTCTGAAACGATGATTGATGTTACTGGTGACGATCCGGTGAAGCGCAACAAACAGCTTAACCTCATCATAGAAGAAACCAACCGATTGACCGATATGATTCAGGACATTATGGATTTATCGAGACTTCAATCTGGTCAAATGGCTTTAGACCGTGATGCGTTTGACCTCATGGAAGTAATCAGGCAAATTAAGCTAAAATTTGAGATTTTTACTAGGGTTGAACTTGAGACGGATATTGAGATGGCCATCGTGTCAGCAGACCGGTCAAAGATTATACAGGTGTTGACCAATCTAACCTCCAATGCCATACATCATAGTCAAGCAGTGGGTGAAAATGCTGCTAAAGTGATTTTGAAACTGATATCAAATGACAGTGGTTATCGCGTTGAAATCATTGATTTTGGTAAAGGGATTCCACTCGAAGAACAGAGCAAAATCTGGGATCGATTTTATCAAATAGAATCGCGAGAGGATGGTAAACCATCGGGTTCGGGTGTTGGACTGGCGATCGTTAAAGGTATTTTGGAGGCGCATCAGTTCAATTATGGTGTGGACTCAGTTCCAAATCGGGAAACACATTTTTGGTTTGAGATACCTAAGACGCAACATTTACAAGAGTAATAGATTGTATATTAAGAAGTAAGTTGAACTCAACTTACTTCTTTTTTTTTTAGCCACAATCTCGCTTGTGGTAAAATCTGAAGGCTCGATGCCTGAAGATTTTTATTAAGCCATAAACTCACATATGTTATTGGCAAAGCTGATAGGTGTTAAGATTTTTATTGTCATTTATCTTATACTCAAATAAATATCAGAAAATTCTGAGAAAACATTTGCAACTTTGATACGAAGGTCATATAATAGGATAAAATCTGTGGTATTACCACAAGGGGGTTTTATGACGAAAGCCATCTCAGCTGAAAGCTTAGCGGAAAATTACATACTTGAAAGGATTTTAAATGGGTTTTATAAACCCTTACAATACCTTGAACCAGAAAGAGAGCTAGCGATTCAGTTGACGCTTAGCCGACCTGTCATCCATAAGGCGATTATCAGACTTGAAGCTAAGGGGGTCGTGACGATTGTTCCTCGCAAAGGCATTCGGGTCAATGATTATACCGAGTCGGGAAAGCTCAGTTTGCTTGAGCACCTCTATCCTCTGGAAAGAGGTAAGTATCCAGCACTTAACAAAGCCATGCTGCAGTTTTTAATCAGCAATCTCAAAGCGACCTTATATGAAGTGAACCATTTGCCTTTAGAAAGAAAGCAAGACTTAATCAATCAGCTAAGTAATTTGGAAATCTCCGAAGGTAGCCATTTGTTTGCTTGGGTTAAAATGCTAGCCAGAGCCATCGATAATCCCATATACGCCATGCTATTTAATGAGTTTGAAATTGGCGTCGTCAATGTGGGCAAAGCCATCATCGCTCATAGTGGCAAGGGTTCTGTAGTCAGCTGGCTGAAGGCTATAGAAACAGCAGTTTTAGATGGGACAGATGAAAAAGAAATCAATCAGGCAGTCGATGGATTTTACGAAAAAGTGGTCTTTGCTTGGTTAAGTATAGAGCTTCATTTCAATGGTTTACAAATTAGATGATATATAGGGGGAAAACCATGGAAGAAAAACAAACTGGGGTCATTAAGACCTTTATCAGCGCCATATTGATACTTTTGGCGCTGCTCGTTGCCACGGGCATACTGACTTATCTTGTGCCTGGTGGAACCTTTGATCCGATCACAGGAATTTATGAGCAGGCGGAGAAGTCAGGAGTACCGTTCTGGCAGATTCTCGCCGCACCAATCCTTGTATTGGGAAGTGATTCAGGTGTTCTGGTCATTGCAATTATTTTATTCTTACTTGTAATAGGCGGTGCAATTCACTTACTAAAAGCGACGGGATTGCTTGAAAGCGTCATTCAAAAAATAGTCATTCGCTATCAGACCGACGAGAAACGACTTTTAGCGCTTTTGATTTTAGTGTTCATGTCGTTGGGTGCCTTTGTGGGGGTATTCGAAGAGGTGGTGCCATTGGTTCCAATGATGCTTGTGCTCGCCAGTCGTATGGGTTGGGATGATCTGACTGGGCTGGGCGTCAGCATCTTAGCGACTGGGCTGGGTTTTGCAGCTGCGGTGACGAATCCATTTACCATAGGTGTCGCGCAAGAACTAGCGGGATTGCCGATGTTCTCAGGTGCGTTTTATCGAATCATCGTATTCGGAGTCATCTATGGCGCTACGTATCTCTTTATTCTAAGACATGTTAGAAAAACTAAGAAAACCACACAGGTTAATGAAGGACAATCGCAGTTAAGCGAGACGGATGCAGTATCTAATAAAGTAATGCTCTATTTTTTATCTATAATGGCGATTATGTTTATTATGATTGCAATGGTGCCATTCGTTACTTGGATCAGGGATGTAACGCTGCCCATTATAGGTCTTCTTTTTCTAATAGCTGGGATAGGGGTTTCAAGGCTCAGTGGACACACTGGAAAGTGGACGGCTAAGACGTTTTTCACTGGCGCAAAGGAGATGTCACCTGCCATTTTGTTGGTTTTACTTGCAACAGGGATCAAATACGTGCTGATGGAAGGACAGATTTTAGACACAATTTTATACCATTTAACTGTTTTATTTGAGCATACTTCGCCATTGGTGGCGCTGTTTTACAGCTTTTTGCTGGTGATGGCAATGAACTTTTTTATCGGATCGGGAAGTGCAAAGGCTTTTATACTCATGCCAATTCTGATGCCTTTGATGGATTATTTGGGAATCGGACGGCAACTGGGGATATTAGCGTTTCAATTTGGAGATGGCTTCTCCAACATCATGTATCCAACCAATGCGGTTTTACTCATTGCGCTGGGTTTATCAAAGATGAGCTATGGCAAATGGCTTAGGTTTATTCTGCCGTTTCAAGTGGTATTAGCAATTTTATCTCTGGTGGGTCTCAGTGTGGGCTACTGGCTACAATACGGGTTATAGGAGGCGTTATGGCATTTAATAGCAATAGTGGATTTATGTATTTATTGGCACTTGGCGTGATCGTTTTTGTCATTGCGCAGTCCAGTTATTTTCTTTATAGAGCGATCAAGCAAGCTAAGGTAATGGGGATGACTTCAGATACCATTAAGCGAACGATAAAAAGCAGCGCGGTTTTTACCATAGCACCTGCCGTTTCTATCCTACTCGGCGTTATTTCACTATCGAAATTTCTAGGGTTACCACTGCCATGGATTAGGCTTAGTATATTGGGGGCGATTACCTATGAGCTGACTGCAGCAGCTTCAGCGGCGGCATCAGTTGGTGTTTCCGTTTCAGAGCAAATTAAGGATCCTGTGGTTTTCAGTACCATTGCCTGGGTTATGACCATAGGTATTATCCCAAGTGTTATTTTGATTCCACTTTTTCTTAAAAAGATTCAGAGTGGTCTGGAATCGGTAAAGAAAAAAGATGAGAAGTGGGGCGAGCTCTTTGTAACCGCCATCTTTCTTGGGATGATTTCAGCCTTTCTAGGGGTTGTTTTTGCAGATATAAGAGAAGGTCTAAAGGGATTTATTCCAATTTTCGTCTTGCTGAGCTCAGCAGCGATTATGATTATCTGCGGGCTTTTACTGAAAAAATACAAGCTCAGGTGGCTTCAGGACTATGCGTTGCCATTTAGTATACTCGGTGCAATGGGATTTGCGATCCTCATTACGCGCGTAATAGTTTAGGGGGTGCTGGATATGTCTAATTTAAATCAGCAAGCAAAATCAAATTCAACAAAGTCAAAATCAACAAAGTCATATGAGGCCTCAGTGCATACCTTCGGACGAATCTGGATGCTTTGTGCATTTTTTATGATGCTGGGCATCCCGGCTCTGATCAGCACCTATTTTAGCGCGTGGCCAGCAGCGAGTAGTGTGATAAAAGGTCTTTTAGGCGTTGCACCTATCTTTTGGACGGTAGCGGTTATTGAGATTTTAACTTATACGCCGATGCTTGGCTCAGGCGGTTCCTATCTCGGGTTTGTCACTGGTAATCTGACCAATCTAAAGGTACCCTGTGCACTCTATGCCATGGAAAATGCAAAGGTGAGCCAAGGGACACTTGAGGGCGAGGTTATCTCGACGATCGCCATAGCGACATCATCTATTGTAACGACGGTGATTATCGCATTAGGCGTATTGCTGTTGACACCTCTGACTCCGATTTTAAATTCAGAGCTACTAAAGCCAGCATTTGACAACATTCTGCCAGCGTTGTTCGGTGGTCTTGCCGTAGTCTATGTCAGTAAAAACTGGAAAATTGCGATGGCACCATTGGTCTTTATGTGCCTATTGTTTATTCTAGTGCCTTCTCTGGCGAGCTCTGTGTCGGTTTTGGTACCAGTAGGAGCTTTGATCGCCATCGTTACAGCGCGGATTTTATATAAAAAGGGTTTACTAGAAGACAAATAGAAAGGGTGGATGAACGTGAGTAGCGATACTATTAAAGAAAAGTTTTCTAAAGCATCGAGAATTGAACGGTTTCAAGAGCTAATCAAAATTAAGACCATTTCATATAACGATCCTGAAAAGATAGACTTTGCAGTTTTCAAACAGTTTGAAAATACATTAGCGCAGTTATATCCTAGCATTCATGCTGCATGTGAAAAAACACATCACGGTCCAACGGGACTGTTATTTCAGCTAAAAGGTCGAGAAGCAGGTGCACCCATTGTACTTATGTCACACTACGATGTCGTTCCCGTTAACGAGGAGCTTTGGACTGTGCCTGCATTTGATGCACTGATTAAAGAGGATGCCATCTGGGGCAGGGGAACACTGGACACAAAAGGCACTCTTTTTGCCGTCATGGAATCAGTGGAAGAAAATCTCGATCAAGGGTTTGTACCGAAAAACGATATCTATCTTTCTTTTTCAGGAGATGAAGAAATATCAGGCGATTCGGCACCGAGCATCGTTCGTCATCTAAAATCGCTTGGTATAGAACCAGCACTCGTGTTAGATGAGGGGGGCGCTGTTGTAGAAGAGGTTTTCCCCGGTCTTAAGAAGCCGTGCGCGCTAATCGGTGTCGGAGAAAAGGGATACTTGGACGTTTCCATCAGCCTTGAAGGGCAAGGCGGCCACTCATCGGCACCACCGGCACAGACCTTGGTGACGCGACTTGCGAAGGTGCTCATAAAACTGGAGCAATATCCACTTCAGGCGCATTTCACACCGCCAGTGAGCGATATGTTTAAGACGCTAGGCAAGGAGTCAGAGGGCGTTTACAAATTTATCTTTAAGCATCTTAATGTTTTTGCACCTCTATTAAAATGGTATTTTACAAAGCAGGGTGGCGAGATGAACGCCATGATTCGCACTACTATTGCACCGACTAAGATGGCGGGCAGTAAAGCCTTTAACGTCATGCCGCCAGTTGCGACAATTGGCTTAAACCTTAGAATTTTGGGTACCGATAAAATAGATGACGTGATTGCACACATCAAGAAAGTTAGTGGCGAGCCTGATCTCATCGTGACTGTACATGAGCGTCGTGAGGCGTCGCCGGATTCTCCTTCTGACAGCACAGGCTTTAAAAACGTGAAAAATGCAATTGAAGCCGTATGGCCAAATGCAGTGGTATCACCTTATTTGATGCTTGCCGGAAGTGATTCAAGACATTTTTGTGAGGTGTCGAAAAACGTGCTTCGCTTCTCAGCGATGGCGCTATCGAAGACCGAAAGGGGTCTCATTCACAGCAACGACGAACGCATCACCATCAAAGGACTATTAGAAGCAGTGGACTTTTACAAGGCGTTACTTAAACATTATTAAGTTATAAATAAAGTCGTTTAATCAAGTTGGGAGGGGTGTCTATGTGTGGTCGATTTTATCTCGATGCAGACGCGGAATTTTTACTCAATTATTTTAAAATCAAGTATAAACCGGCTGTGGACATTCCCAAAGATACAGTATTTCCAGCACAAAGTGCACCCGTAGTGATAGAGCACAAAAGTGAAAGGCGTTTTGGACAGATGAACTGGGGCTTTAGAAGACCTGAGGATAAAAGGGTCATCTTTAACAGTCGATCAGAGGGCATCTTTGACAAATGGCTGTTTAAAGAGGCTATAAGATCGAAAAGATGTGTGGTACCAGCCACAGGATTCTATGAATGGAATGCAGAAAAAACAGGCTATTCGGTTGAACTTCCCGATCATGATTTGATGTGCTTTGCAGGGATTTATAGAAAGCAGCTGGATAAGAATGGCGAAGAAGAATGGGCCTTTAGTATCGTCACAAGAGAGGCGAATGCCGATATGCATCAAATTCATGAACGCATGCCGTTGATGCTAAAGCCTGAAGAAGTGGATCTTTGGTTAAGTGAAGCAGCGGATGTGTCGGAGATTACCTCAGTTCTTAATGCAGATATTGGGGCGCTATTACTCTCTTTAAAGGATCAACCTTCAGATCTAGGACAAATTAAACTTGATATTTAAGTCCTGTCTTGACAACTTAAAATGCATTTGTTATGATACTGCCAATACCAATGATCGAAAGAGTACATCTAACAGAGCTTAAGCGAGTGAGGGAGTGGTGTGAGCCTCATAGTGAAACGAGATGGAAAGACATTCGTAAGGTGCATTTTTGAAAAGAGTAGAAAATGCCGTAACCCACGTTATAGGGATTAAAGGACTTTTGTTAAAGTAGGATGGTACCGTGAAGACACCTTCGCTCCTATATGGGGCGGAGGTTTTATTTTTTTGGTATTGCCCACATGCAAAGGCATACAATTTTAAAATTTTGTAGTCGTCATGTGATTTAACAATAGTTGAAATAGGGTGGCACCGCGTATTCGTACGCCCCTTGAACAGTCGTTCGAGGGGTGTTTTTTTAGCCATAATCTCATTGTGGTAATCCCCTCATACAAAAGTAAAGAGAGGAGAAACGATATGAAAGAAGTAATGGAAATGAAAGAAACGAAAGAAACGAAAGAAACAAAAGAAACAAAAGAAACAAAAGAAACAATAGAAATGAAAGAATCGAATGTGCTAAAACGAAGTTTAATAAACAGTCTTAAGGAACCGGTAACTGAAAGTGAGCACAACCTGTTTGTGGCGAAATCAGAATCAAACTCAAACTCTGAATTAATTGTTAACACTGATGAAACTATATGCTTGATGGGCTGGGTACATCGAATCAAACGCCTAAAAACCGTTGTGTTTATTATTTTAAGAGACCGCACTGGGCTAGTCCAATGCGCCTTTGCACCGGAGTTAATTGAACCTCTTGAATTAACACTGGAAACCGTCATATGCTTAACGGGTAAAAAAGTGAAAGGTAAAAATGACTATGCTGACTTCGAAATTGCAGGTGAGCGCATAGAAGTTTTAAACCCTGCAGCTGGCGAACTGCCTGTAGCAGTAAACGGTAAAGAGATAGAGGTTCAGCTGGAAACCCTACTCAAGCATCGTGTTCTCGGTCTTAGACATCCGAAGGAACAAGCGATATTTAAAATTCAAAGCCTCATCGGAGAAGGTTTCAGAAAGTTTTTAAGCACACAAGGCTTTACTGAGATTCACTCACCTAAATTAGTGAAGGAAGGCGCTGAAGGCGGTGCAAATGTCTTTAAGTTAGACTATTTTGGTGAAACTGCGTATCTTGCACAAAGTCCACAATTTTATAAGCAAATGATGGTGATCTCAGGTATGGAACGCGTCTTTGAAGTGGGGTCTGTCTTTAGAGCAGAGGCGCACAGTACCAGTCGCCATCTGAACGAATATGTCAGCCTTGACTTAGAAATGGGTTTCATCTTTCATGAAGACGAATTAATGAGGCTTGAAACAGAGCTTTTAAGATCTATAATGAGCAGTCTTAAAGAAAATGGTAATAATGAACTTTCAATATTAGAGGTGACACTACCTGAAGTACCAGATGAAATCCCTCATATGAAACTCTCTGAAGCGATCGCAATCTTGAAAGAAAACTATGGTAAAACCGAGCTGGAAGGTGACCTAGACCCTGAAGGCGAAAAGTTAATCAGTCAATACATTTATGAGACGACTGGATCAGAATTTGTGTTCTTAACCCACTATCCAAAACGAAAAAGACCAATGTATACGATGCCTTGTGGTGAGGAAGAGACCCACAGCTTTGACTTACTGTTTAGAGGAATGGAGATCACAACAGGAGGCAGAAGGATTCACCGTTTAGACATGCTCATCCAATCCATGAGAGAAAAGGGCTTAGATCCTGAGCAGTACGAGAGCTATCTGGAAGCCTTTAAATATGGTGCGCCACCTCATGGGGGACTAGCGATTGGACTTGAAAGATTGACTGCGCTTTTACTTGGCTTTAGCAATGTAAGACGCACTTCCTTATTCCCAAGGGATGGACAACGATTGGTGCCATAGTAAAAATATTAAAAGGCTTCAAAACGATTCCTTTGACAAAATCGTTTTGAAGCCTTATTTATTAGTTGTTCATGAGATCATTTAAAACTAAATGAATCATCAAATACTGAGTGACCATAGTGTGACTTAATTTGACAAAATATCAAAATATCTTAGAGAAATCACTAAAGATACGACCATCTTTGATTTCAATGATTCGATCGGTTTTCTCAGCGATGCGACGATCATGAGTGATGATGACGAAGGTCGTGTTATAGGTTTTATGAATTTCTCTTAGAAGTTCGTAAACCTGTTCCGTTGTCTCACTATCCAGATTACCAGTAGGCTCATCTGCGAGAATTAACTTGGGTTGATTAATCAGCGACCTTGCAATAGCAGTTCTTTGTTGCTGACCACCAGACATATTGCCAGCGAGATTGTTTTTAACCTTAGTCAAGCCTACTAGCTCAAGCAACTCCTCTGCACGATCGTTAAGTTTCTTATCGATTTTCTTGCCTTTGATATAGTAAGGCATCAGTACATTCTCTAGTGCTGTAAATTCAGGTAAAAGATAATGAAACTGAAACACAAAACCTATGGTTTGATTTCTCAGTTTTGCCAGTGCATTGGCCTTCATCTTGGACGTCTCGATACCATCTATCAAAACCTGACCATTTGAGGGTTTATCTAAGGTGCCAATCAGGTTGAGTAGTGTACTTTTCCCACTCCCTGAAGCACCGATAATGCCATTAAACGAGCCCTGTGCAATGTTTAGATCGACCTCGTGTAAAACTTTGGTCTTAACAGATGTGCCATATATTTTAGAAACTTGTCTGAGTTCAATTAAATTAGCCATTTTTAATTACCTCCATTGGTGAGAGTTTGCGAGATTTAAGAGCTGGGATTAATGAAGCGGTCGTTGAGGCAATAACTGCAATTGCACCTGAGAGGGCGATAAAGCTTGGACTAATCAAAATAGGGACAACCGGTGTGCCATCTGGATTAAGTGCAAACGTTGTAAATGAATAAAGCAAACCAAAGCCAAATAAGATGCCCAGTACAGCACCGCCTAATCCAAGTAAAACCCCCTGAGATAAGAAGATGGTACTCGCCATCGCATCATTGATTCCCATCGCTTTGAGGATACCAAGCTGTCTAGACTTTTGCATCACTGAGATCGCAAGGACACTTGCGATGCCTAGGACGACAGAGATTACCACAAACACTTGAATCATCAAGCTTGAGGTGCTTTGTCCACTGAGACCACTCAAGAGCTGTTCGTTTTGTGATTTCCAATCAACGACCTTAATATCGCTGTTGTTTATGTTGCTCGCAATCGTCGCACTGACCTGATCTGCATCAAAGGGTGCTTCAATTTGTAGTTCGATCTCACTGACTTGATCATCGGTATAGCCAGTTATATCTCGCGCCAAGGCCTTAGTACCTAGCACCCAAGACTGGTTAATCGCTGCAACTTTTAGATCAAACACACCTGCGATAGTAGCGTTTACAGTAGTACCATCCACTGAGAGGAGTTTGATGGTGTCTCCTTTGCTTAGATCAAACGCGTCAGCAATGCCTTTTCCAATGATCACTTCATGATCATTAGCTGGTAACTGTGAGTTTGCATCTAGTCTTTCATCAAACTTATAGATAGCGTTTGAGAGGTTAAAATCAAATCCTCGAACGACAACTTGCTCACTACGATCTCCTGTTTTAATAAAAGCACCGACGGTGATAGAATCTGAAAGTGAGGTGATTGTAGCATCCGAATTTTTTACAGATTGGATGAGCTGCTGACTCTTATCCATAGGCGTATTTTTTTCGCTCGCGCTGATGGTAATGTGCGGAGAACTTCCAATCGTTGCATCTAACAAGCTTGCTTGTAAGCCTTGAATTAAAGAACCAATAAAAATTTGTACGGAGATACCGATAGCAATCCCAAGAAGAATTAAAAAAGTTTGTCCTTTATTGGATAATAGGAATCTTAAGGCGATTCTGAAGGAGAGTCTCATAATAGTCCCTCCTTTACGTCTTTCAAATCTTCAAAAGAAGTGATAAAGTAATCCACGGACAGTTGTTTAAAAACATTATTGCTACTGTTGACAGCATAACCACCGATAGCAAGTTTAAACTGTCTAGGAGTGAACTTGGCGTCTAGAGATTCCGCAAGCTTGTGGAGCTGTGTTAAATGATAATAGCTGGTAATACTGATACAAACCAGATTAGGTTGAATGGATGCAATTGCATCTTCAATTTCATGATCGGGTGTATTTGCACCAATAAACAAAGTATCAAATCCAAGTATTTCTAAAAAGTCTTGTACCATTCGGGCACCAAGGTCGTGATATTCCTCTGAAAGACAGAGAACGACAGCTTTTAAAGTCGGTGTATTATTACCAATATCATTTTTTTCCTTTTGTACATATGGATAACTAATTTCTATGACTGAGCGTACGATATTGCTCATGACATGCTCTTGCCAAATTGGAATACTTTGGCTTTTATTATTACTCGCAATTTCCGATAAACCCTTTGCCAAGTAATTTTCATAAAGGTCGACGATAGTGACCTGTCCACTTTCCAAGAGGGACATCGACTGAGCAACGACTGCATTTTTATCAAATTGATGAAGCGCATTTAAAAACTCTGAATAATTTTTTTGATAGGACATCTGCGATTGCCTCCTTAGTATTTTGAATATCTATACCCGTAGAAACAATGAATTAACAGCTTTAAGCAAAAAAATGAACGCGATTCATAAAAAAACTTTTATGCAAATTATTGACATATGCCGAAAACGTTTTATACTTAGTTTAGAAAACAATTAGGAGGTTACTATGCCAAATAGAGACGGAACAGGACCAAAACAAGGAGGATGCTGTGGCGGTCACGGACATCACAAGGGCGCTCAAGGCGTACAAATAGAAGGTGAAAAACGCGGCGGATGTTGTGGCGGCGGTAAAGGTCACGGCGAAGGCCATGGTCACGGACAAGGACATGCACATGGCAAGCAAGGCTGCTGTGGTAGTTCTGAATCGAATGAAACAGAAGAAACTACTGAAGATGAAACTGAAGTGGTAGGACAGTGCTGTCAATAATCGAATCGTAAATGGATAAACAGGAGGCAATAATGAGCAATCAAGGTCTAGGTGTTGCTAAACCTCATGATTTTAGTAAGATAAAAAGAGTGATAGGCGTTGTAAGTGGTAAAGGTGGTGTTGGTAAGTCACTGGTGACATCACTTATGGCAGTAGAGATGAACCGTAGAGGACACAAAACCGCTATTTTAGATGCGGATATTACGGGTCCATCCATTCCTAAAAGCTTTGGTGTAACAGAGAAAGCTAGCTCTAATGAACTAGGCATCATGCCAGTTGAATCACGTATGGGCATTAAGTTAATGTCGATTAACTTACTGTTAGCCAACGATACAGATCCAGTTGTATGGAGAGGCCCAATGATAGGTGGTGCTGTTAAGCAGTTCTGGACAGATGTCGTTTGGGGTGATGTGGATTATATGTTTGTCGATATGCCACCAGGAACGGGTGACGTAGCGTTAACTGTACTACAAAATCTGCCTGTTGATGGTATGATTATCGTCACAACGCCACAGGATCTAGTCTCTATGATCGTCGCTAAAGCAGTAAAAATGGCGAGCATGATGAATGTGCCTATCCTTGGACTCGTTGAAAACATGTCGTATTTCAAATGTCCTGACTGTGATAAAGAGCATCTTATTTTCGGTGAAAGCCAGTCAGAAGCAGTTGCAAAAGAACACAATTTAGAAGTACTTGCTAAGCTCCCAATTGACCCTAAAAATGCTGCAGCATGTGATAAGGGTATGGTAGAATTGCTTGACACAGAAGCACTTGTACCATTTGCAGAGATGATTGAAGCAATGAAAGGCAGTCGCTTCCTCGTGGATATTCAATTTTAAATGGTATTGAACAATTAATGTGAGCATAAATAACTCTCTCCAGAGGGCCGGTCCTCGGCTGGTCGTAATCTTCGATTACTGCTCGCCTATGCATCCTAGTATGCACTGCGGAGCCTCCTACGAGAGTTATTTATGCTCACATTATCTGAATATCATTTTGTTTAATATTTACAACAAAAGGAGATATAACACATCTAATACAATTGATGTGTTATATCTCCTTTAACATTTCATAACGTGCTGTACTTAAATTTAATAACTATAGCTTAAAGCGCACAGTGAAATTAGTTTGATCGCCAACCTTGCTTTCACAAGTGATTCTGCCATTGTGCTGCTCGACGATGGTTTTGGCGATGGAAAGCCCTAAGCCATAGCTGCCACTTTCTCTTGAACGAACCTTATCTGCTCGGTAGAAGCGGTCGAAAACATATGGTAAATCTTCCTCGGAAATACCTTCTCCTGAGTTGGTGACAGATAGGTTAATATGATGTGTACTCTTACCTAGAAGAATTGATATTTCACCACCGGTTTGAGTATACTTAATTGCGTTATCGAGTAAAATTATCATTACCTGAGAAACCTGTTCGGCATTGCCGTGCATCTCAGTATCAGGTGCAATATCATAACTCAGTGATATGTTTTTCTCAAATGCGACGACCTCAAGCCCGAGTAAAATATGCTCTAAACGTTCACTGATATTAAATGTGGTTTTCATCATTTGATGATCCTCTGCACCTTCCATTTGAGTGAGATATAATAGATCATTTGTCAAATGGCCCATGCGTTCAACTTCTGATTTGATGTATTCGAGCCATTTTTTATTTTGCTCGTCTGTGTTGGTTAGAAGAACATCTACATTGGTATGGATCACCGCAAGTGGCGTTTTAAGCTCGTGAGATGCATCTGAAATAAACTGTTTTTGTTTATAGTAGGATTCTTTAATTGGCTTTATCGAACGTTCAGTTAAAAAACTACTTATAAAAAAGATTAGGACAAACATACCAACAGAGACCGCTATAAAAGTTAGAATTAGACGGTCAAGCACCTGCTTTTGTGTAGACATATCCACATAAGCGATTACATAACCCGACGGTCTCTTTTGAACCATATATGCCCAATGGCTATCGTCAAGATCAAAGTCACCTGTGGCACGATCTTCTGGCTTAACAGCTGAAAGCGCCGCCTCGAAGAACGTATCATCTGCAGAGAAAAAGGATAGCCAAGAGGTCATTTGAAAATTATCATCCGTTTCAATAATAAAACCTGTCAATCTTTCTTGAGAAAATTTATCATTAGCCTTATCATCTTTTTCATCTTTATTATATTCAGGAGCAACGACCTCAATTCCAAAAACATCTATTTTGGGTAATACAATTTTATCGTTTTTGTTGATGTCAGCGACTCGAAACAAGTCTTGTTGTATTGCATCGTGAATATTATTAGATGTAATGAAATAAATGGTTGAAAATGAAATCAACATCAAGATCGAAATGATTGAAAGGTTCATTAATAGCAATCGATTTCTTAATTTCTTAAACATTACTTATTGACCTCCAGTGCATACCCTACACCTCGCGTAGTTGATATGACCACATTAGATTTTAAAAAACTCAATTTTTTTCTTAAAAAAGAGATATAAACTTCGACATTGTTGTGTTCAGCTTCAGAGTCAAATCCCCAAAGCTTATCAATTATCATTTCTTTAGAGGCGATGAGCCCTTTTCTAAGGATTAAAAACTCCATTAGCTCACATTCTCTAAGCGTTAGCTTGATTTCTGTAGCGCCTTTCGTCAGCATTAACGTAGAGGGGGTTAAGGTTATATCGCCAAACTCTAGGTCATCTGTAGTTGGCACCTCACTTTTTCTTCTAGACAAAGCTCTGATTCTGGCAAGCAGCTCTTCAGTGGCAAATGGCTTTGGTAAATAATCATCTGCGCCACTATCGAGTCCAGTAACGCGATCGCTGATCTCACCTTTAGCAGTTAGCATCAATACCGGTACAGAAATGCCTTCTTTTCTTATTTCTTTAAGTACCTCAATTCCATTTAATTTTGGCAACATAATATCCAGCAAAATTAAATCGTATATATCGCTCAGTGCATAATCCAGTCCATCTTCTCCGTCGTGAACCATATCTACTGTATAATTGTTCTTTTTTAGGATTTGTGAGATTGCCTCAGCCAAATGCTTTTCATCTTCGACTAGTAAAATTCTCATTTATACCTCCTAGGTGGGTCTCTATAATAATTCCTACTTATTATACCCGATTTTATAGCTTTAGAATAGCAAGTCTACCTTTAACGAACCTTAAAAACGTTGATATTAATATATTTATTCGCTTTAAGGTTCATTAAAGGAAAGGCTTTTATAATGACATTAAATCAAACGAAATTTACCGGGAGGGTTTTATGAGTATAGAAGTTTTTAATCGATACGAGAAAAAATTCATTGTTGATCAAGAGACCTATGAAACGATCCTTAAATTGATTGAAGACAATATGGAACTTGATCCTTACAATGTGAAAAATGGATTTTACACCATTAGTAATCTATATTGTGATACGCCAAATGACGACTTAATTAAAAAGTCTTTATCAAAGCCAGTCTACAAAGAAAAACTGAGACTTCGTGCTTATGGTGTACCAGAACTTGAATCAAAAGTTTTTCTTGAAATAAAGAAAAAATACAAAGGATTGGTCAACAAAAGAAGAACGACACTTTTACTTGATGAAGCGTATGCGTTTCTTGCCTCCAACGAGATTCCAGAATGCAAACCATATCAAAACAGACAAGTATTAAAGGAAATTAACTTTATGTTGAATCAATATGATCTAAAACCCATCGTTTATATCGCTTACGATCGACAAGCCTTTTTTAGTGGTGATTTTAGATTGACATTTGATACCAATATTAGAACGAGAAGATACGATCTTGGGCTTGAATATGGCGATTATGGCGACCAGCTTTTAGAAGAGGGCAAATGGCTAATGGAGGTTAAAGCTGAAAAAACATTACCAATGTGGTTTGTAAAGCTTTTATCCGACCACAAGCTGTATGCGACTAGTTTTTCTAAATACGGTAGAGAGTATCAACTCCATGCTGAGAATTTAAGACCTTCAAAGGTCCTACAACTGGTTAAAAATGAAGAGAAAAATGAAACATCAAATTCTAAAATTAAAGAAATGAAAGGGGAACCTATTACATGTTTGAATCCTTATTTACCTCAACGACAAGCGGCTCGTTAGTCCTATCTCAGGTGATTATGACCATTATAGCAGCATTTTTATGTGGTGGTTTAATTAGCTTTACTTATCACAAAACCTCAGTTAAAGGGAGATACTCAGAAAATTTTGCATTAACGATGATTTTACTTCCTGCAGTCATCGCTATTATTATCATGCTAATCGGAAGTGATGTTGCAAGAGCATTTAGTTTGGCTGGTGCATTTTCTATCATTCGATTTAGATCAGCTCCAGGAGAACCAAAAGACATTGCCTACGTCCTATTTGCAATGGCAGCCGGTCTCGCTAGTGGTGTAGGTGCATTTGCATATGCTGCAGTATTTACATTAATTCTATGTGCGGTGATGTATATATTATTTAAAACGAGATTTAAGTCAGATTTAAGTGAAACCAAGCAACTTGTAATTACGATACCAGAAGATTTAGACTATGAGACTGCATTTGATGAACCAATGAAACAGTTTACAAATAGTTGCGTATTAAAAAGAGTAAAAACAACCGCTCTTGGCAGTTTGTATCAAATTTATTATGAAATTGATTTAAAAGAGAACGTCAGTACAAAAGCTTTTATAGATGAACTTAGATGCAGAAATGGCAACTTAAATATCAGTTTAACACTGGTTTCAGATTTAATAGGTGAAGCTTAATAATTAATATAGAAAAGAACAATTTTGGAGGATAGAGATGTCAAAGCAAGGAAGATTTAAAAGGCTAATGTTACTATTATTGGCTACAATCATGGTTTTAGGAGGGTGCACAACCACTACAGGCATTGAGAGTAATTCTTCAAAGGCCATAGAAGAAAGTAACAGTTCAGAGGTGGTAAACACATCTTTGACCAGTACTTCTTCAACAGCAGATTATAGCAGTTTATTTTCTAGTGATTTTGTTCATGAAATTAATATTCAGATCGATCCATCAGATTGGGAAGAAATATTAGCAAGTCCTGAGGATGAAGCCTATTATTCGACAAATGTCACACTTAATGGTCAAACCATTGAAAACGTTGGTTTTAGAACAAAAGGAAATTCTTCACTGAAATCTGTAGCGAGCTCAGATTCAGATCGATACAGCTTTAGAATTAAATTTGATAAATATGTAGACGACCAAAATATTCTCGGCTTAGATGAGCTTGTATTAAACAATATGTTTTCTGATCCTTCTTACCTGCGTGAATACATTAGCTATAAAACCATGCAAGAGGCAGGATTGAATGTTCCTGAGTGTTCATTTGTAAACGTCTATATCAATGACGAGCTGGTAGGCTTTTATTTAATGGTGGAAGCAATAGATGATAGTTTCCTTGTTCGAAACTTCGGTGAAAATGATTCGAATTTATACAAAGCAGAATCTGGCAGCAATCTTCTAGTAGACAAGACCGGTACCTATACCACCTTAGAACAGAAAAATGGAGAAGACGAAAGTAAATCGGACCTTATTAACTTTATCAATACGCTCAATGAGATGCCAGAGGGTGAAAAGGGCGATATTGAAAGCGTTTTAGATGTAGAAAGTGCGCTCAACTATATTGCTGCAAATACCGTACTTGAGAATTACGATAGCTATAATGGTACATTTGCACAGAACTATTTCCTATATCAAAAAGATGGCAAATTTGTTATAATTCCTTGGGATTATAATATGTCCTTTGGAGGCTTCCAGGGTGGTGGACAATCCACTATAGATATCGACACACCTATTTCTGGGACAACCATGGAAAAGGTACCTTTAATCAACAACCTTTTAAGTGTTCCTGAATATAAAGAAAAATACGAAGCCTATATAAAACAGTATATCTCGCTTCTATCAGACATTGAAGAAAAGGTAACTAACTTGCAAACGTTCATAAGTGAATATGTTTCAGCAGATCCTACTAAGTTTGTTACGTATGATTCCTTCTTAACAGCAACCACTTATTTAGAAGGTGGAGCAGTCGAGGCAAATAGTGGCTTCCAAGGTGAACAAAATGGTGCATTTGGTAAAGGGCAAATACCTGAAAATGGCCAAATACCTGAAAATGGACAGTTTCCAAATAAAGGGCAAGCACCAGAAAATGGACAGGTTCCAACTGACGGTCAGATGCCGCCAATAGACTCAGAAAGTTCAGCTTCTATAGAAAGTTCTGATCAAGTACCAAATCAAAATGACGAAGGTGGTAATAATAATTTAGCACCACCTCAAAATGGTGAGCGGGTTAGACAAGAAGGTGATCAAAAGGATGGCCGTCAAATGGGAGGCATGAGCTTAAGTGGCAGCGATGTTTCGATTATAAATATCATGTTAGGGAGAATTGAGAACTTAAAAGAACAGCTGGAATTCCAGTAAAAATTCGATTAACTCAATAATAATTGTAATTTAATACTTTTTTAAGATTCATAGCGTATAACAACGATAGTAGAACGAATAAGGAGGTTTCTATGTTGTTATACGCTTTTTTAGGTTTAATTTTTATTTTGTTTGGACTTTCAATTCATGTGTTTAAAATGTATTCATTAATAAAACATTATAGAAGAATGCCTGTGGAAAAGAAAGCACACGTTGATATTGAGGGCATGACGCGCTTTATGGGGATTGTTTTTTATTTTGATGGGATCCTATTTTTGATCGCGGCCTTGTTAATGGCGCTTTCTATAAAGGTCAATCTGATTGCAATTTCAGTCGTTATCGGTGTATCTTTGTTATTTATGGCAATTTATTCGATGCGATTTGATGGTAACCTATACGATGAAAACCATAAGCTAAGAAAAGGGATGCTTATGCAAATGCTTCTTCCCATTCTATCAAGTGTCACTGTCGTCATTGTGGTTGGTATACTTATCCTTGTAAATTTCCAACCCGTTAAAGTAGTTTTGAATGAAAATGCAATGGAAATTAAAGGAATGTATGGTGGCTCTTATACCTATGAAAATATGAGTCATTTGAAATATTTGGAGGTGCTACCAGAGATCACAGCAAGAACGAATGGCGCGGCAATTGGCACAAGGCTAACCGGACATTTTAAAACAAAAGATATGGGCTCTGTAAAATTATTTGTAAACACCAACGATAAAGGGTATATTTATTTTGAGTACGAAGATAAAAAAGTAATATTTAATCAACCAATTGAGACCCTAAAAGAAACCTATACTTTTTTAATGGAGCATGTTAATCCGTGATTAAGTCATAGATAAATTGAATTTGAGAGGATAGACTATTCTTATGAAAAATCATGCAAATTATGGCGAAGAGAATACAATTAATCTTAAGCTGGTAATTGCTTTATCCAGAACGAACACTTCATTTCAGAGAACGATGCAGCCATTTTTTAGTAATTATGATCTTACAATTGCTCAATTTGGTGTGTTAGAGACGCTTTATCATCTTGGTGATCTAAAAATATGTGAGCTGATCGATCGAACGCTTTCAACCAGTGGTAATATGACGGTTGTGATTAAGAACCTTGAAAAAGAAGGCTTAATCCAAAGAAATGTCAACCCTGGAGACCGCAGAGCATTCGTCATAGGTTTGACAGATGAAGGACGTCAATTGATAAAAGAAGTTTTTGATGCACATCTTTCTGTGTTAGAGGGTTTTTTTATTGGTCTTGAGATCGAAGAAAAAGTACAGCTACAACAATTACTAAAGAAGCTGAATGGAATCAAGTAATCAAAATGGTTTTTCTTTAGAAAGGGGCTATCATGCTAGTAAATTATCACTCAAATGATGCTGTCAAAGAAGAAATCCGAGAAAATCCCTTAGTAATTGCACTTTTTAGCGATTTAGAATGTAATGTTTGTCTTGCAATTACACCTGAGCTTGAGGTTTTCTCCGAAAAGTACAAGCAAGCTAAGTTTGTCACAGCAGACGTTGAGGTTATAAAATCCCTTGTTGGTGAGTATATGGTATTTGTTTATCCAACAATCATTATTTTTGCTGAAGGTAAAGAGACCAAGAGATTTGAACGGGTTTTTTCAATGGATGATATTGAGGCATCTATTGATCGATACCACTCGTTGATTTTTGAATAGTTAGCTTGATCAAAGCGTAAACGAGTTTATTAATTTATCGTTTAAATGGTGAACCGACCCCAAATAGGTTAGAAATCATAATCTAACTTATAGGAGGTCGGTGTTTTATAGTTTTTGAATGGGGAGAGGCATGGATTGGATTGAAGCTAAGCAAATCGTTTCTAAAACGAAAAATAATCAATGGTTTGGCACAGACTATAATATGAACCTTTACAGAGGATGTCATCATGGGTGTCTCTATTGCGATAGTAGAAGTACCTGTTATCAGATTGAGGATTTCGACCGCATCAGAGGAAAAAAGGAAGCGATTGAAAAGCTAAAGAAAGAGCTTTCTGGTAAGAGACTTACTGGTGTTATCGGAACAGGCGCTATGAGCGATCCCTACAATCAATTTGAAGCAACGGAGCAACTAACCAGTAGGGCGCTTGAAATTATTAGAGATAACCATTTTGGCGTTGCAATAGCGACTAAAAGTGCTTTGGTCGCCCGCGATGTAGCTGTGCTATCTGAGATTAGCCAAATTGCACCTGTCATTGTCAAGATGACCATTACAACGTTTGATGAAACGCTTTGTCGCATCATCGAACCCAATGTAAATCCAACTCATAAAAGATTAGAGGCAATTAAGGTTTTATCTAATGCAGGTATTTTCACTGGGGTATTAATGATGCCAATTCTGCCCTTTATTAATGACACCCAAGAGAACATTATAAACATAGTTAATGCCGCAGCTGAAATGGGAGCTAAGTTTGTATACCCCAATTTTGGAGTGACTTTGAGAGAGGGTAATAGAGAGTACCTATATCAGGTCTTAAATCGTCATGATCCAAGCCTTGTAAAGAAATATAAGGAGACCTTTGGTAATCAATATTTCTGTGAATCACCAAATGCAAGGCAATTGGCAGCAACCTTTAATAAGCTTGTAAAGGATTATGGACTTTATTGTAAAATGAATGAAATTACAGAAGCTTATAAATGGAAAAGAGAAAGTCATCAGCTATCTTTTTTTGATAGATAATTTTATGAATAATCTTTGATAAACAAGGAACTTTTTAAGTCAACTTACGTCTTAATTAGTACAAAACTTTAAAGGTGAGGTGACATTATGAAAAAGTCATTATTAGCAACTGGACTTGCAATCCTCGTTGGCGTATCTACTCTTGGGTTGCCAACCTATGCAGCCACAAAATTTGTGGATATAAATGATACTCCTCAAAAGGCAGCAATTGAAATGCTTTTTGATAAGGGCATTGTACATGGAACGAGTGAAACGACTTTTGAACCAGAAAAGCTGCTCAACCATGCTGAGGGCATCCTGTTACTTGTTAACACATTCGATTTGAATTTGGATACGGTCAGATTTATAAAGGAACCAAAAGCGACAGATTACTTTAAGAATGCAGATGATGCTGCTTGGTATGCTTATGGATTTATAACCGCAAGTGTAAACGGCGTTGCATTAGATGCAGATCTATTGCCTTTGGCAAACTGGACTAGAGAAGATTTTATAAACGTTTTAGTAACCACCTACGAGCAAGAATACAACTTGCCTATGGTTAAATTAATTCCTGTTGAGATCGCAGATGAAGACAGTATTACACCAGAATATAGTGGTGCAATACAAAGAGCATTAAGCTATGGCTTAATCGAACTGGATGCACAAAACAAAATCAATCCTCAGGCAGCTTTGTCAAGAGCGGAAGCAGCTGAAATGATTGCAAACTTACTTGAAAGAGAAGCTGAACGACAATAATAATTAACTTGTGATAAAAATCCTATATTCTACTGCCTGTTTAAGTCAGTTAGATTATAGGATTTTTTTTTGCATTAAAATACCAAGAATTCTCACAAATACTTTGTTTTTCAATGAATTATTTTTAATATTTAAAAAATAGTGATTCAACGGCTTGACAAATCAAATGATAATAATTATCATTAAAGCGAACAAATGATAACTATTTTCAATAAAGGAGTAAGCTATTGAGTCTCGATCAAATATTAGCATTTCATTGTGCCCCTACTTTAGTGGGCCTTAAGCCTGCAAATCTAATCTCTCATAAACCCTTTGAAGTGGTTGCAGCTACAAAAAAAGCATTAGAGGATAACGCCATTGATATGACTTTACTGTGGCACTGCAATTGTAAAGACTTAACCTTGGTGTACCATCGTGAAAAGCTTTGGCAGCATTTACATTCACCAGAAATATGGGGCTACCTTATGGTACAAGGCTATCCTATGTACAGCGCTTTAGAGACGATCATTAATCATCTTAAAAAGAGAATTATCGAGCTAAAAGAGTTTCCACATGAGGTTGGGTTGTTTTTGGGTTATCCACTAATCGATGTCTTGGGTTTTATAAAGAACAATGGTCAAAACTGTAAGCTATGTGGTTATTGGAAGGTTTATGGAGATGAAAGGGAAGCGAAATGTCTCTTTGATTCATTTAGCAGGGCAAGAGATGAAATGTGCGCAAAAGTAAATTCGGGATATTCAGTAGCAGAAATATTGACGGTAGCATCTTAAAAATAGGAGGAGAATATGGGAAAAACAGCGGTCGTTTATTGGAGTGGTACAGGTAATACAGAAGCAATGGCAAAAGCAATTACAGAAGGTTTAAAAAGTGAAAATAGTGAGGTGACACTTTATAATGTATCTGAAATAACTGCAGAACAAGCTCTCGATTTTGAACGCTTAGTATTGGGCTGTCCTTCAATGGGTGCTGAGGTTCTTGAAGAAATGGAGTTTGATCCATTTTTCTCTGACATAGAAAAGGGACTTAGTGGGAAAAAAGTTGCTCTCTTTGGTTCATATGGATGGGGTGACGGCGAGTGGATGAGAGACTGGCAAAGTCGTACAGAAGCAACGGGCGCTTCACTTTTTGAGGAAGGTTTAATCATCAATGAGACACCCTCTGAGGATGATTTGGCTCAGTGTGCGCAATTTGGTGCTAGATTTTCAAGATTCTAATGCTTTTCTAATGAAAATCAAAGACGCATTATAGAAAAGAGGGCTAAACTAATAGTATCAAATCTTATCTGTAATGGAGGTCTTATGAAATCCGTTAAAGAGGCATTTAAAATTGGTATCCTACCAATTATCGGTTTTTCTACTATTATATTGTTTGGCATCCTCTGGGTGATCATGGTAACTAAGTTTGTTGCCAAGGTGGGAAGTTTAGGCCCAATGGGGGTATTCTTTCCTTTTATAGGCTTGTTCTTTATTGGAGCGGGAACGATAGAGCTTATCGCGTATATCAAGCGAAGAGCGCATGATGATAAACGTTAAAATGTATCGTAAAGAGATGTGAATTAAGACTTTAATCTTGTAGGGATTA
Organism: Clostridiales bacterium 38-18; assembly: GCA_001897605.1. GTDB lineage: Bacteria > Bacillota > Clostridia > Peptostreptococcales > Acidaminobacteraceae > Fusibacter_C. Next base: position 168,968 of record MKTL01000001.1, read on the forward strand.
GAGTCTTTTTTATTATAAAAAGCATTAAAAAAATAGAAAACCAGTATCGTGTCATTGGAACTACACCCCACTTATTATGTCTAATAAGTGGGGCGCATTTCAAATTCACGTTACTGGTTTTTTATTAAGTCAGAATCATTAGAATGCAGGAACAACTGCACCTTTGTATTGCTCTTGGATGAAGTTTTTCACATCATCAGATTGTAACACTTTAATTAGCGTTTGGATTGTTTCATCATTCAAATGCTCTGGTGTTACAGTGACGATGTTTGCATAAGGCGAGTCTGCACCTTCGATTACAACGGCATCTTCAGTTGGCACTAAGCCTGCTTCAAGCGCGTAGTTGGTGTTAATAACTGCACCATCAACATCTTCAAGAGTTCTTGGAAGCTGTGCTGCATCGATTGGCTTAAATACAAGTCCTAGTGGATTTTCAACGATGTCAGCTTCAGTTGCTTCTAAAGTTGCGTCTGCAGATAATTTAATAATGCCATTTGCTTGAAGTAATAAAAGTGCACGGCCTTCATTTGTTGGGTCATTTGGGATCGCAATAGTTGCACCTTGACCAATTGTATCTACCGAATCAAAAACATTTGAATATAAGCCAAGTGGCTCTACATGTACTGAACCAGCGCTAACAAGCTCGATATTGTGTTCTTTTGCAAATGAATCCATGTAAGGAACGTGTTGGAAGAAGTTTGCATCGATTTCACCTTCACTAAGTGCAAGGTTAGGAGTCACATAATCTGTAAACTCAACGATTTCGAGTGTAATACCTTCTGCTTCAAGTGCAGGTTTGATGTGCTCTAAAATTTCTGAGTGAGGAACTGGTGTTGCACCTATTTTTAGGACGCTTGTCGCTTCTTCTTTTTTCGCACAGCCTGTAAGTACAAGGGCTGCAATTAAACCTATCGTTAAAACCAAAGTTGTTATTTTTTTCATTTGATGCCTCCAAATTAGATTATTTATATTTGTTGTTTATTATTTTGATCAACCTTATTCAAGATTTTCTATTTTCTTCTGTGAACCAGTAGGCGATTTGCCAACCAGTTACCTAGTGATTGCAATAATTGAACCATGATAACCAATATAATGATCGTTGCAATCATGACGTCTGTTTGAAAGCGGTGATAACCATAGCGGATTGCGAGGTCACCGATACCACCACCACCGACAGCACCTGCCATAGCAGAATAGCCGATAAGGTTGATGATGGTAATCGTCGTACCTAGAATGAGGGCAGGCAATGCCTCGGGCAGCATTACTTTTGTAATGATTTCCCATTGGTTTGCACCCATAGCGGTTGCTGCTTCTATGACGCCACCGTCAACTTCATAGAGTGAAGTTTCTACGATTCTGGCAAAGAAGGGGATGGCAGCGACCACAAGCGGTACGATGGCCGCATTGGTTCCGATAGAGGTTCCGACGATCAAACGCGTAAATGGGATGATAAAAATCATCAATATGATAAAGGGCATCGATCGCATCATGTTAACGACGTAAGATAAAATGCAATTGAGCAGTGGTCTTTCTAATATATGACCTTTAGAAGTAATTACAAGAACGATGCCAAGCGGTAAGCCAAACAAAATTGTAAATGAAGTTGCCACAAACACCATATAGAGTGTTTCTAGACTGGCCTTTAAAAGTAACTGAGTCATTAGAGCACCTCCACTACAACATGTTGATCTTCAAAATAGGCGATGACACGACCCATTTCATCTTCAGACGGTGTTAGAACTTCGATTAATAATTTTCCAACTACTTGTCTCTGTATGGATTCGATATTCCCCGACAAGATGTTTACGTCATATGGAAATTGCCTAATGAATCCAGAAATAATTGGCGCGTTTGCACTGCCATTTGAAAAGGTTAGGTGTAATCTGGTTCCTTTTTGAGTTAAAAATTCAGGTGCTTCTAGCTCACCTAAAAAATGACGAGTTTGAGGTGTTGGAACGGTCGAAAAGAGTTCTGCAGTAACGCCTTTTTCGATTATTTTACCTGCCTCAAGAATTGCGACTTTATTGCATATCGCTTTAATGACTTCCATCTCATGTGTGATGACCACTAACGTGATGCCAAGCTCATAACTGAGCGTTTTGAGTAAGGACAGTATTTGCTTGGTGGTCTTTGGATCAAGTGCTGAGGTTGCTTCATCGCATAATAGAATTTCTGGTTCTGTCGCAAGAGCTCTTGCAATACCGACTCTTTGCTTTTGACCACCACTTAGATTACTTGGATAAACATTGGCTTTATCTGTTAGTTCAACCTTTTCAAGTAGTGAGGTAACTTTTTCTTTAATGATCGCTTCGCTGTATTTTTGAAGTCTCAATGGAAACGCGATGTTATCATAAACGGTTTTGCTGCTTAAAAGGTTGAAGTTCTGAAAGATCATGCCGATATTCTGTCTTGATTTTCTAAGTTCTTTTTCAGATAGAGCTGTAATATCAACACCTGAAATTACAACGCGCCCTGATGAGGGTTCCTCAATGCGATTGATGCATCTAATCAGTGATGATTTACCTGCACCACTTAAACCGATGATTCCGTAAATGTCACCTTTTTCAATTTCTAGATCAATACCGTCAAGCGCTTTAACGATTTGACCATTTTTTGAATATACTTTTGTTAACTCTGAGATTTGAATCATTAAAAAACTCCTTCTGCATAGAACATGCAAAAGGAGCTTAAAAACATCCTCTCACATCTTCCAGTTACTCTGACGGAATTAGCACCATGTCATAAGACTGGTTGCTGGGTTTCACAGGGCCGTTCCCTCCACCTCTCTGGATATGAGCTCATATTAAATTTTCGCGAAAACTGCAATTAAAAAGCCTCTTTTCACACAAGAAAAGAGGCCATGATAAACATTTGCTCTCTCTCATCTGTGGATTTCTCCCAGGAATTAGCACCACTACCTTATGAATGGTTGGTTGCCGGGCATCATCGGGCCAGTCCCTCCGCCGCTCTGGATAAGAGTTAAATTGTAATTGCTATGAAATGGATTATAGACAATCTGATACTTGCTGTCAACACATTTAATTTTATTTAACATTTAAAAGTTTATTCTGAAAATTCGCACATTTCGAGCAGTTGTTTAAAATTGCTGATTGAGTTACTCTTTTGTATTGACCTTATCCATTGGAAATACAAAGTAATTGATAAGGCCGCTTATGATCAAACCGATAAATGTATCCAGTGTGCGATAGAAAGCATATGATACTTGATTACCACTGGATGTACCGAGTCCGATTGCTAGAAACACAATGATTGCGATTTTAATCGTGCCTTGCCACTTAAATAAATTGCAGACAAAGATGACGATGACAATTCCAAGTCCTATCGTAACCGGATTCATGGGAAGTAAAAGTGAAAATATTAGGGCAATCAGTGCGCCTAAAACAGTCCCCAATAATCGATCACGAATGACGGAAAAGGTTGCTGTCATCGTCGATTCCATAGCAAATACAGCTGCAATAGCTGCAAAAAATGGATTTGTCAGCTGAAAGCGATCTGCTACAAAAAGGGTAATCATTACTGCGATTCCAGTTTTTATACTGCGTGGACCAATACCATGTCTTGTGAGTTTGTCGAGTGTATTTTTGAGCATAATTGCCTCCATTGAAGGGTGATGTGATTGAGTGAAAACATATTTTACTTGATTGTGTTAAAATCATAATCTCTTATCCGCAATCAAGTTGATAATGTCACTATCTGATTATACCTCAATTGGCTTTAATTAGTCGAGTTCGATCACATGTGTCGCGATACGGTCAACAAAGTGAGGGTCATGCTCGATAAACAGCATTGTAGGTTCATAAGTGATTATCATATCTTCTAGTTGAACCCGTGAAAGGAGATCGACAAAGTTAAGAGGCTCATCCCAAATATAGAGATGTGCTCTTTGACAGATGCTAGCTGCGAGTAACACTTTTTTCTTTTGACCTTCACTGAGTTGTTGTAACTCCTTATCGAACAAAACAGCGGAGAAATCTAGTTTAGTTAACATACTGCGTAGAAGATGTAGTTCAATTTGGTTGGCCTCGGCATATGCTTTAAAGCTACCTTCAAGAAAGGACGTATCCTGTGAGACATAAGAGATAACTAAGTCCCTTGCTATTTTAATTCGTCCGCTAGTCATCAAATTTGAAACATCTTCTTCCAAAAGTGTTGGGTCATATTGTTTTAATACGGCTTTGAGAAGTGTTGATTTGCCTGATCCGTTTCTACCTGTTATGGCGTAGCGTTGTGTCGCTTCTATTTGAAATCTGAGATCTTCAAGCACAAGCATTTCGCCATACGCTAGTGATTCTATATCAAAGGCGATATAAGGCTGCGATAATGCCGGTTCTTGTATCAACTCCAGCGGCTCTGCAACCTCGAGATTCTTAAGCAATTTTTTCTTGTCCTCTAATGCCTTATCTCTTCGCTTTTCGATGACCTTCGCACGCTTCATCATTTTCGCCGCTTTGTGACCAACAAACCCGCGATCTGGAACGTCAGAACCAAACTTACTCTTTTCAGTTTGATCCGACCAACCAGCAGTTCGTTTAGCGGCATCCCCCAACCGCTTGATATCCTTTAGAAGCTTTTCATTCTCAGCCATTTCAAACTGATCTTGATAGGCTTTATTTTGCAACCAAGTGGAGAAGTTGCCTTTTTGAATTTCTATATTTGTTTATTGATCGATAAAATATGGTCGATGATTTCATCTAAAAACAAACGATCATGTGAGACGATGATAAACCCTTTTTTTCGTTTGAGATAAGCAGCAACCGTCGCTCTGGCATCCACATCGAGATGGTTGGTTGGCTCATCAATTAAGAGAAAATTATTGGATTTTAGAAACAACACTGAAAGAAGTGCTTTTGACTGTTCCCCTTGACTTAAAGTCTCGAAAGAACGATCAAGCAACGATTCGTCCAGACCGATGTAGCTAAACTCACGAATGAGTGCCCATTCTTCTAAATCCGGATCGATTTGTGTTAATAGTTCTCTCGTAAGTAAAGAGGCATCCTTTACTTCGTAGGGGAAGTAATCAAAGTGAACAGAAGCACTGATTTGACCAGTAAAAATCAGTTCACCTAATAGTAGTTTTAAAAATGTGGTTTTACCTCTACCATTTCTACCTGTAAAGCCAAGCTTCCAGTCAGTATCCATCTGAAAGGATACATTTTCAAAAATTTTATCGTAGCTGCCCTCATAGGCAAAACTTAAATTTGTAACTTTAATTTGTGACATTGTGGTCCTCCTAATTGATTTGCAAGGTGTAATAGTGTCTAATTTTATGCAAATAAAAATCTTCAGGCATCGAGCCTTCAGATTTTACCACAAGCGAGATTGTGGCTAAACAAAATAGGATGCAAGAAACCTCGCATCCTAATAAACACTTAGCAAAACAAATCCACCTTGGGAAAGGGGACTTCATGCATAAATCTATAATTTGAGCGGATGATAACGAACCTCTTGCAGCGTATGACAAAAAACGGTATAAAACCGATTCTTGACACCTATTTAATTGCTTAGCAAGAAGTATGATTCATCTTTTCAACTCCAATCTTTTTTATAATTCTTTTTGATGGTAACACAAAATTTGTAAAAGCGTCAAGACTTATTCAGTAAAATTTATATGGAGTGGCTCCTCAAAATAGGCTGTTTCTGACCAAAGTGTATAAAAAACTTGCATCGGCTTGATCGTCATACTTTTTATGTCATTCTCAGTAAGAATGCCTTGGTATTGATCGTAATAATAGTAATTGACACGATACACTTCTTCATCACTGTTCTCAGAAATGAGAATGGCTTCAGTGGCATAAGGAAATATTTTCTGTTCTTCCATGCTATAACGATTGGTTAATTTATTGGACATTTTTGAGTAAAAAGCTTCTGTTGGGTAGCTTTCATTAAAAATGTACCAGTTGAGATCGAAATCACTAAATTTGGGGATTCGATAGGTCACTTCGTAATTAGGATAGCCAGCTTCATCCTCAGTCCAACCTGCGTCTAATATCTTAAACTGATTGAGTAGATTTGAATCATTGACGCGAAACGTAATTGAATCAATCCCGAGGAGTTCAAAGGTTTCTATCGGAAGCGGTTTTCCTATTAATGTATCATAATTGTAAAAGCGGAGCGAAAGAACGCCTTTCAAAATAGCCTCATTATCTGGGGGGGTGTTATTATTGGTCTTATACGAATCAGCCATATAATAATTACCGCCAAAGCCGCGTCGCTCACCATTAATTTCTGTTGTAAAATTAATACTTCTCTCCTGAAAAGTGTATGGGAAGTCAACTCTAGGCGCTGTATCAATAAAAAAATTTAACTCAAGCTCTTCTCCATCGTTTTTTACGAAACCTTCTGTATAAGTCATAGAGAAATGCTTAGAGGGAATAGCAAGCTTTTTATCAGCAGTATCGAGTTCTATTGTCTCTGTTTCATTTGAGTTGTGGCTCACATAGTTGACGTCAAATTGGCTACTAAAAGTAGGCCAACTGATGTAAAGGCCTAAACAACACACTGTAACGAGTGGAATGACTTTTAGACCGTTAGCGATATGAGATGTTTTTGAATGAGTTGGTTCTGTCGCGACATCATGTCGTTTTGAATTGTGGTTTACCAACCATTTAAAACCAAATGACGTGAATATCGAGAAAAGATAAAGTACGATCAGTGTGCCCAGCGGATAATCTGAATACGTGAGAACTAACAAAATCAAGATTAAGCCACCATATACGAACCGTCTTTTGTAGGTCTTAACCGATAGTAGGACAAATGAAAGTGATATGGGCAGTAATGTTCCTAAAATGCGCAATAAGGTAATAAAGATTTCACCAAGTTCATATTGGTTTTGAACAAAATTACCATCACGATAAACATAGGATAAGAATTCTTGTAATTTAATTTGCGAAGTAAACTCTTTAAACGGTATGTATCGATTATAGTCGAGTAGACTATAAAATGGACTATTTGAAAATAGCCAAATAACAATAAAAGTAATTAATGCACCAAAATAAAACTGATCAAGACGAGGGGGTCTTTTGGAGAGCACTTCATTGCTCACATAAGATCTAACACCAAATGCGATTAGTAAAAAGGCGATGATGCCCAGAGTTCCCATCATGTTTCGCTCCTTTCTATGTATTTAATTATAACGCTCAATACATAAATTATAAGCCAGATGACATTATAAAAAAAGAAAAAATGGTAATCTTTGCGTAGACTTAGATAATATTGGTATAATGGTTATAGTGAGAAAGGAGCCTATCTATGCAAAATCAAAATAATTCGCCCCTAGAGGCACTCATTAAAAATTTAGAGTCTTCTACAGTCACTGGATTAACTGACGAGCAAGCCATTAAAAAGCGTGAGACGTTTGGTTATAATCGATTGGAGGCTGGTAAACGCAGAACACTTGTCAATATGATCCTAGATCAATTTAAAGATTTTACAGTAATTATACTTATGATCGCTGCTGTCATATCCATATTTTTAAAGGAGATGATCGATGGGATCGTCATCTTGGGAATCGTGGTTCTAAACGCAGGCCTTGGTGCGTATCAGGAAAACAAGGCGAGTAATGCGCTAGACGCGCTTAAGAAGATGGCTTCTCCCAAAACCAAAGTCATAAGAGGGGGCAAGCTCATCGAGATTGATTCACCGGAGTTGGTTCCAGGAGACTTGGTCAAGCTTGATACAGGCGATTTTGTACCTGCTGATCTCAGATTAGTGGAATCCGTTAACTTAAAAATAGATGAATCCGCATTAACTGGTGAATCCGTTCCAGTTGAAAAGGATTACCTAAGCAACGTCGATGAAAATGCACCCTTGGGTGATCAAACCAATGCTGCCTTTTCAGGTACCATCGTCACTTATGGTTATGGCAAAGGCATCGTCGTCAAGACGGGAATGTCCACACAAATCGGGCAAATAGCTAAAATGCTAAATGAAACTGAAGATGAAATGACACCGCTGCAAAAGAAACTGGCACAGTTTGGCAAGATGCTAGGCATCGCCTGTTTAACCGTTAGTACATTAATTATAGTTCTTGGAATCATAAGAAAGGAACCGCTTTTAGAAGTGTTCTTAACGGCGGTATCACTTGCGGTTGCAGCGATTCCAGAAGGACTTCCAGCGGTTGTTACGACCGTTTTAGCGCTAGGGATGCAGCGAATGGTTTCAAAGCATGCCATCATGAAACGATTGAGTGCAGTTGAGACGCTTGGATCGACCACAGTGATTTGTACCGATAAAACAGGAACCCTAACACAAAATAAAATGACCGTTCAAGCCTTATATGAGAGTCTAAATCCCTACGAAGTGACGGGAACAGGATACTCATATGAAGGTGAGATCAAGCATGTTATTGCACGACAATCAACTCGTGCTAACTCTGAAAATAAGCAAACTCACGATATGCATGAAACTCATGTAGTACATGAAACGCACGTGGCACGTGAACCGCATGAACAACATGAACATCGCAGTTCTGCGAAATGGCTCTATCTAACTGCAGCCCTTTGTAATGATGCAGAGATCGAAGGCGAAAGCTGTATTGGTGATCCAACAGAAGGCGCACTACTTGTGCTTGCTCATAAAGGTGGCGTGGATTATAAAACGGTGAGAAAAGCCTATCCTAGATTGGACGAGTTTCCATTTGACTCCGATCGTAAGCTTATGTCGACCGTACATGAAATCGATTCAAAACGCGTACTCTTAACCAAAGGCGCTCCAGATGAGCTATTGTCAAGAGCAACTAAGATTTGGAAAAACGGGCAAAGCTTCGATTTGACTAAAGAAGACCGTGAGCAAATCCTATCCCAAAACAAAGGCTATGCAAAAGATGCGCTTAGAGTCATTGGGTATGCTATGAAAGAAATAAGTGAAAATGACAAGGCAATTAACTCAGAAAGAGGTCTTACCTTTTTAGGCTTGTCCGGTATGATTGATCCCCCTAGAGAGGAGGCAATCAAAGCGATAAAAATCTGCAAAAATGCAGGCATTCGTGTCGTTATGATTACAGGAGATCACATCACAACTGCATCCGCTATCGCCATGCGTATGGGTATTATAGATTCAGAGATGGCAGGTATAGAAGGCAGTGCTATTAATGGCATGTCTGAAACAGAGCTGATTGAGCTTCTTAAGGCTAAGAATGTGTTTGCTAGAGTTTCGCCAGAGCATAAGGTGCGTATTGTTAAAGCACTGAAGTCTGATCGTCAGGTAGTGGCGATGACAGGCGATGGCGTGAACGATGCACCTGCATTAAAGTCTGCAGACATCGGCGTCGCAATGGGTATTACTGGTACGGATGTAAGTAAAGAAGCTGCGGATATGATACTGACAGATGATAACTTTGCTAGCATTGTTAGTGCAGTAGAAGAAGGTCGCATCATCTACAGCAATATTAGAAAATTCGTAGGGTTTCTATTGTCGTGTAACATCGGTGAGATTTTAATCATCTTCATTGCAATGGTGTTTAATTGGGGCATACCATTAGTTCCAATACAGCTATTATGGGTAAATTTAATAACGGACTCTCTTCCTGCTTTCGCATTGGGATTAGAAAAGGGTGAAGCGACCATTATGAATCATCGACCTAGAGACATTGATGAACCGATAATCGACCGCAAAATGGCTTATGCCATCGGCTTTCAAAGCATTGGACTTACCATAGCGGTACTAGCTGCCTATCAGATAGGACTGAGCATCGAAGGTGCAACCATAGAACTGGCAAGAACATATGCCTTTAGTACGCTGATTCTGGGAGAAATGTTTAGAGCCTATTCAGCCAGACGTGAAGATAAAGGCGTTTGGCAATTCAATCCTTTTTCAAACAAGCTGCTTAACTTATCCGTTGTGATCGCATTGATTTTATTATTTGCTGTCATCTACATTCCTGCACTGCAGGTGATATTTAGCACGGTGCCGCTCTCGTTTGGAGAAGTGGATTTAATCCTACTTCTAAGTCTGTTACCACTGGTGTTTGGTGAGCTTTCGAAGATTGCTCAAAAGGTTTTTATAAAAAATTAACAATACATCAAATACGGTTGTAAAAGGGAATCGGTATATATTATAATGTCAGTGGGACATCAAGTGTACAGTGTAAGGAATTACCTTACTTGATTAGGGTTATTAATAAGGAATAGGAGATGTATTATGAGCAAACCAGTTCTCTCTAAGCATTTTAAATCTAGAAAGCCTTCAAGTGTGCGTTTGGCACAGATGAAGTACGAAGAACGTGCCGTTAAGCCGGAGGCAGTTATCAATGTAGGGATCGGTAACGTATCACTACCAACTAACCCTGCGATGATGAAGCGTTTATTTGAAATGAATGCACCAGAAAGTCCATTTTCTAAAGGCGTTATCCGTTACTCAACGACAGCTGGTACAGTAGAATGTCAAGATGCATTTAAAAACATTCTTAGCTGTGAAGGCTTTGATACAAGCAAATTACACGTCCAAGTAACTGATGGTGGATCTGCAGGTATGGAGCTTTTATTAATCGGCGTTTGTGGACCTGCTGGTTCGGATGAAAGTCCACTATTAATGATTGACCCTGCTTATACTAACTATATTTCCTTCGCTGAACGCGTAGGCAGAAAAACGGTAACTGTAAAAAGACAATTGAGAGAAGACGGTAAGTTTTCATTACCTGAGATGTCATTAATTGAAAAAACAATCGTTGAAAATAAACCGAGTGCACTTTTGGTTATTCCTTATGATAATCCAACTGGTCAATTATACGACTATGCAACTTTACAAGAGCTTGCAAAATTATGTGTTAAATACAACATGTGGATGGTGAGTGACGAAGCTTATAGAGAGCTTTATTACGAAGAAGGTACACCACTTGTTAGTATCTGGGGTATTACGGATGCAGAAGTGCCAGGTATTGAGGGCAGAAGAATCAGCATTGAAACTGCTTCAAAGGTTTGGAATGCATGTGGTCTAAGAATTGGCGCAATTATTACGGACAGTGCGGAGTTTAATAACCGTTCAGTTGCAGAATATACAGCAAACCTTTGTGCAAATGTAATTGGTCAGCATATCTTTGGTGCGTTGGCACATGAAACGAAAGATCAAATCGCAGACTGGTGCCAAAATATCAGAGGTTACTATAAAGAACAAATCCTTATGGTTTACAATGGCTTAAAGGCACTTGAACCAAAACTAATCGTTTCTAGTCCAGATGCTTCAATCTATTCAGTTATTGATGTTAGAAATGTAGTAAAACCAGGCTTTGATTCAGTGGAGTTCGTACTTTACTGTGCACAAGAAGGCGCTGTAGACATCGATGGCGTTGAAACGACACTCTTGGTTGCGCCTATGAAGGGTTTCTATGACATCGATGGCAGTATGGATAATCCAGGTAGCACTCAGTTCAGAATCTCGTTTGTTGAGACGCCTGAAAACATGGCAAAAATTCCTGAATTATTTGTTAAATTACTTCGTCAATTCGAAGCGAAAAGAGCATAATTTACTAGCTCAATAAAAAGTAAGATTTCGACCTGTATACGATTCATGTATACAGGTTTTTTTATTGATCTGAGGGGTAAGTATTATATACGCTCATTTTAAGGAGGAAGAAATGTTTGGAGAAAAACTAACCTCGAATAAGATCATACGCTTGATAGCTTGGGCTCTACTAATAACAATACTTTTTAACTTGATCTATACATACTACTTACGTCTTTCAGCTGATCATTATGTAGAGGATTATCAAAATCAAAAAAAACAGCCATCAATATAGCGGACTTGTTTATCTCAGAAAAGTTTGACAGTATCTATGATGACTTAAATATCATTCGCAATTCAAATGAATTTATACTTTATAAGTCTAATTTGGAAGATGAATATGCATTATCGCAAATTGAGACTCTTTTTGAACGCTATGCCCTAAATAAAAATGGGCTTACCCAAGTGAGGCTACTTTCAGCTGAGGGCATGGAGCTTGTTAGAGTCAATAAAGTGGACAATCAAGCTATTAGAGTACCAAAAGCAGATTTACAGGGTAAATCTGATCGATATTATTATTTACATGCTCTAGCGGCAAGTGAAAATCAAATTTATGTTTCAGATTTCGATCTAAATATTGAAAATGGCGTTATCTTTGTCCCCTATGAACCAACCATCAGGTTTACTCTAAAGATTGATGACACAGAAGGTAAATTATTGGGTTTAATTGTCTTGAATTTTGATGGAGAGAAATTTTTCTCAGTCATCAGCCGATATGAGTCTTTAGATATAAGTGATATTGAAATTGGAATATTGGATTATAATAACTATTGGTCTTTAAATAATACGAATAAAAATGATTATCAATACATTTCAGTAACTGTAAAATCCAATCAGTCTGATGAGATGAGAAATATTTTTGACGAAATTGTTCAAAAGCAAGGTGCTCCTAAACAGGGTGCGTTTAACTTTGAAAATAAGTATTATCAATATAAAGAGATTGCAGAGCTCGAAAAAAGTAAATATCTATTTGAGGGAAAGCTATTTTCGAGGTATTTTGTGAGCTATTTCAATGTTGATAAATTAATAGAACATGATCATCCATTTATACACTCGAGTTTTATTGTACAGGTAATTGCGTCATTACTTACTTTTATTATTTCTTACGCATTAATTTATTTAATTGGACAAAAGAGGCGGCATAATATATTGCTACTCACTTCAGCGTACATTACCAATAATACACGTGAAGGTATTTTATTACTGGGGAAGAATAAAGAAATTTTATATTGTAATTCTTTTTTTGAGGATATCTATGGCTATAAGCTTATCGAGATACAGAACAAAGCAATTGCAACTCTATTTAACTCAGGTTTAGCCTTTAATGAAGCAAGTGAAACGGATGAAATATTTAATGCAAATGTATGGAACAAAACGAAGCGAGGCAACTGGCTATTCTTCGCTTGGCTATCTAAAAAAGCTAAATGCTGATGAGATCAAAATTGATAGAATGTTCATAGGTGACTATCCTGAAAGAGATAATGGCAATATTTTGAAGGCAATCGTCGCAATGGGCAATGAAATAGGGATTAAGCTTATTATTGAAGGCGTCGAAACTGAAGCACAGTATGAGTACATTAAGCTACTGCAGTGTGGTAACTATCAAGGATTTTATGGATCGGTACCAAAACGCTTAGAGCAAGTTATTTCCGATCTAAAAAATAAATAAATGACAGCTGTAATAATGGTTAGGAAGAAACAAAAAAGAAGCCGTTACTTATCTTTACAAGATAAATGACGGCTCTTTATGTTAAATGAATGCTTATCATGTCTGTGAAAGTTTCAAATCACTCCCAGGTTGCCCATATTTCTGGCTCAAAGCCAACAGTTGCTTTCTGACCATTTCTGACGATAGGTGTACGGATAAGCTTTGGGTTTTCAAGTAAAATTTCTTGAATGAGCGCTGGCGTGGAAATCCTATCAAGATTTTTTTGCGTATATAATGGGCTTTGAGTATCGATTAGATTTTTTAGTCCAACCGCTCTTGAAACGCTCTCAAACTCACCCTTACTCATTCCTTTTGAAGGCATATCGATGCTTTGAAATTTGATGCGCCTTTCCTTAAAGTAGCGTTCCGCCTTTTGTGTATCAAAGCATTTTTTCTTTCCGAAAATCTGGATGTTCATTATTACTCCTTAATTCTTTTAGTTATTGCACCAAGGATTTGAGCCTCATTTTTAAGACGATCCACGATATCGCCAACGAAATAAAAATCGTTTCTACTTTCAAGCTTTTTAGCAACACTACCTTTAGAGGTTATAAGTACCGACGTATTTTTAGGCTGTCTCGTTCTTAAAAAAAGTCTTGTAGGCTGCGCAACACCACCTGCCCAAAGTGGAGAAACGACGACGACATTTGCATCAACAGGTACTTCTTTAGACAATTTTACATCAAGAGGCTTGTTTTGAGTTGCAAAATAACCTGCTTTAATATAACCGAACACACCGTGATAATTCATGCCATCTGTCAATTCGACCAATTCATAGCCTGTTTGCTTAGATAAAGCCTCGGCGATTCGCTTGGAATTGCCACTTCTTGTAAAATAAACGATATATCCTGCCATAAATACCTCCTTAAGTCCATCTAATCATATGATATACTTAATTTGCCACAAATTAAATCATTTTTTGTTATTTTTTAGGAGGAAAACATGTTGAAACAAAAGAAATGGTTGATTGCTACCATTGTTGTTGTTTTGAGTTTTTTTATATACTCGAATATGGGGGATCAACTGTCATCAGAGCAAAGATCATCAAAAGCTACTGAATCTGAGATTATTAATGACGTCTATACAAGTAGCAATAATACCATAGAAAATAATAATGTAGAAAACAGCACACAAGCATATATCACACAAGAAACCAACACGCAAGAAACCAACACGCAAGAAACCAACACGCAAGATTCTAATTTAATGATCATCTATGGGGAGGACTATTATCTAAAAGACGATGTGGCGACTTACCTCCACACCTACGAAGAATTGCCACCCAATTATATAACTAAATCTGAAGCAATCGATTTGGGATGGGATGCAGACAAAGGCAACCTGTGGGATGTGTCCTATGGCAGTGTCATCGGTGGCGATCGATTTGGGAATCGAGAGGGACTCTTGCCTAAAAAAGAGGGTAGAACTTATTATGAGTGTGATGTGAATTATGAAGGCGGTTTTAGAAATGCCATGCGACTTGTATTTTCAAATGATGGGCTAATCTATTATACAGAAGATCATTATGGCTCTTTTGAACCGTTATTTCCATAGGTGGAGAGGAGATTTTTATGGGCAATAATTTGAACAATGATAAATTAAGCGATGACCGATTAAGCAATGATAGACTAAGCAATGATAGACTAAGCAATGATAAGCTCAATAATGATAAGTTCAACAATGATAGAGCAAACGATGACAAGTTAGGTAAGCTAAGAATTGATATAAGTTTATTTAAATCTATCGATGCTTTTCATGATTTTATTAAGGAGATTTTAACGCTTTCTCCTCATTATGGTAAGAATTTAGATGCCTTATGGGATGAACTATCTGTAAGAAATGAACCTGTAAAGCTCGTATTTTACAACTGTAATCAGGTAGATGAAACGCTAAGCGCGTATTTACCCAAATTAAAGGCGCTTTTTGAGGCGCTTCACCTTGATAATGAGGGGGTTGAGGCTAAGTTTATCGATGAGCTGGTAATATAGAAATATCTTGATTAGGCGATGGCGAAACTGTTAATATATACATTAGGTGGTACTGTTCGAAGTTTATCAAACATCATGCGAATTTCGACAGCGTCTAGAAATAGATCTAGGAGGGTTAATATGGCAATAAAAACGAAATTATTTATCTCGAAATCGACTAACCCGTGGTTTAATCTCGCCTACGAGGAGCAACTTGTTAAGGAAGTTGCTGAGGATGAGATCTATCTATATTTGTGGCAAAATCAGCATACCGTGGTTATTGGTAAGCATCAAAATCCGTGGCGTGAGGTACTGGTATCTGAGCTAGAATCAGATGCTGGTAAACTGGCACGCCGTCTTTCAGGAGGTGGTGCTGTATATCACGATTTAGGCAATTTAAATTTTACTTTTGTTATGAATAAAAAGCATGAAGACCTACACAGACAATTGAAAGTTATTGTGGAAGGCGTCAAGTCACTTGGGATTGAAGCAGTGTTTTCAGGGCGAAATGATATTTTAGCTGAAGGCAGAAAGTTTTCAGGAAATGCCTTTTATTATGGCAAAGACAATTACTATCATCACGGTACCATCCTAGTGGATGTGGATATGAGCAAGCTGGGCAAATACCTAAATGTCTCTATGAAAAAGCTCAGTGCAAAGGGCGTTGAGTCTGTAAAATCTCGTGTGATCAACTTAAAAGAACTCAATCCAGACATCACAATCGCGACAATGATGACCGCAGTTGGAGAAGCGTTTGAGTTTGAATATGGGAAGGCTGAAGACGTATTCTATATATCAGAGGATAATGTTTCTGGTGAAGCTGCAAACCGTTATGACCATTATGCTTCTTGGGAATGGCGATTTGGTAAAACGCCAAATTTTGATGTGACCTTTGAAGAAAAATTTGACTGGGGAGAGTTGGTGCTCAGCTTTAAACTGAAGGGCGCTCAAATTGAAGCGGATGAAGTATTCTCTGATGCCATGTCTACGGATTTGATCGATGCACTCAGCGGGATCTTTGTGGGATGTCGATTAGAGAAGGCTGACATGACCGAAGCGCTGGATCAAGTTGAAGTTCCAGAGGCGATGAAGGCAGCATTTTCAGATGTTAGAGCGTGGATTCAGACACTGCCTTTCTAACAACTTTACAAATGCGTTGTGGTTGTGCTATAATAAACCGATGTAAAAAAGATATGCCAAATGAAGTAAATGCTTAGAGTATTTGAATTTCGAGCTAAGGTATGCGTCGCGTTGTTTGCTTTCGTAGATTTTAGTAAGCTGTTCACAAAAAAAGAAATGGGTGTTGAAAAATTAGCAAAGAACTGGGGTCTGCGCAGGTACGATGAGGAAATGCGCTATACTATCAATGATGGTATAATGTGAATCAGAAATGGTGAAACTTAGGCACTCTAACTCTTTAAAAGGAGTTAGAGGGCCTTTTTTGTTTGTTCAAAACGATAATTTAACAATTCTATGGATTTGTACCTGTCTACTCATGACGATTAGCGTTTTGCTTCGTGACATTTGGCACAAAAATTGAAAAACTAGGGAGGAAATTAAATGAGTAAAAAGATTATGGCTCTGAAAAAAGAGCTACATGACCGTAACTTCACGAAATTTGGTCTGGATTTGAACCTAGTTGTATCTGGATTATCCGCACTTTTATTAATTGGATTTGCCATCTATGCATTTCTAAATCTTGATCGCGCTTCAGAACAACTTAACCAGATTAAAGGGATGGTACTAGAGAGGTTTGATACGGTATTCATCTTCTCAGCAAACCTGTTCATCGTTGCTCTAATCGTATTGGCATTTACAAAAGCAGGGAAAATAAGGCTTGGTGGAACAGATGCTAAGCCAGAATTTAGTAAGTTTTCGTGGTACGCGATGCTCATGTCTGCCGGTATGGGGATTGGACTAATGTTTTGGTCGGTAGGCGAGCCCATCTATCATGTGGCAGTGACACCGATCTTTCAAAGTGACAATGCGATTCAGTCAGCACTAGCGACGACGTTTTTTCATTGGGGCATTCACCCATGGGCGATCTATGGGATCATCTCGTTGGCACTTGCGTATTTTACATTTAATAAGAAATTACCTTTATCTCCGAGATCGTTTTTTTATCCGATTTTTAAAGAGCGCATCTTTGGACTATTAGGTGATGTAATCGATACATTGGCTGTACTGGCTGCTCTTGCAGGCCTTGCCACAAGTCTTGGACTTGGTGTACAGCAGATCAACAGCGGCCTGTCGCATATCTTTGGTATTCCCACAAGCATCGTCATTCAAGTGGTATTAATTGCAGGTATCACTCTAATTGCAACCGCTTCAGTCGTATCAGGGATCGATAAAGGCGTTAAATTTTTAAGTGAGCTGAATATAAAAGCAGCCTTTATCTTAATGATGATCGTATTGATCGTTGGCCCTACTTTTAAAATTATCGGTGATATTTTTGGTGCTACAGGACTCTATATAACGGGATTTGTAGACGCATCACTAAATGTGAATCAGTATGATGCAAGCTGGGCACAGGGATGGACGATCTTCTATTGGGCATGGTGGATATCATGGAGCCCATTTGTTGGGATGTTTATCGCTAAGATATCAAAGGGTAGAACGGTAAGAGAGTTTATCACAGCCGTATTATTTGTACCTACTATTCTATCGATCATATGGTTAGGTATCTTTGGCTCGACTGCATTACATGTGGATGCTGCTACAGCGGGTGCGGTTACTGATGCTGTAAATTCAAATCTTTCTATAGCACTTTTTGAAATGATACAATTAATCAATGCACCATTTTTCTCAGACATCATTAAGTTAATCGTCAATATTCTAGCTGTATTTTTAGTAGTAACCTTCTTTGTTACTTCAAGTGACTCAGGTTCTTTGGTTGTCGATAGTCTTGCCAGCGGTGGTAAAATCAAATCGCCAGTCGGTCAACGGATCTTTTGGGCACTCATGGAAGGCTTTATCGCTGCAGTTCTACTGATCATTGGGGGAGAACAAGCGCTTTCTATCCTACAAACAGCCGTTATCACAACCGGACTACCGTTTGCAATTATTATTACCATCGTAACTGTGGTTCTATTCTATGAGCTCCTTTTAAAAAAGCAGGTTGATATTAAACCTGAACCCGTTTTGACCGTAGATAAGCAAGTATCGAATACGATGGATAAAAAGGGTACTGGACATCAAAGTAGGCAATCAAAGGTGGATGATTTCGGTACGGAAACGATTTAAGTAATAACGAAGCTTTATAAATTAAATCAAACAAAAAAGTAGGAGAGCCTAGTACGCAGGATGTACTAGGCTCTTTTGTTCCAATGATGTTCTTCGCATTAAGGGAACAGAAGGAGTAAGGTTATTGAATGGGAGAGGTATGCAAGCAGCATCCCTATAAGCACATCGGTTGGATAGTGATAGCCTAAAACAATTCTAGATAAACCAACGAAAAAAGCGATGCACATAAAAATTAGGGTGAGCGAGGGGATGCTGAAAGCATACGACAAAGCTATGGTAAAGGCACACGCAGTATGTCCTGATGGGAAGGAATACTGGCATGCCGGGGGCTGCGTTACGTTTGAAAAGCTAATGCTTTTATACGGCCGAGGGCGGTTGACGATTCGTTTTATAGACTGAACAAGTATCTGTGAAATCAGTAGAGCTGATATCGTCAAGAGCCCTATAGGCATATTTAAAATTGGCGTGAGCATCAGCGCGAGTAGTGCGAATAGTATAGCAGTCACCGTGTCACCCAAATGCGTGATCCATCGCATGATTTTTGCGATAAAGTCGTGTTTTGACCCAGCGTTTAAAAAAAGGTAAATTTGTTTATCTTGATTGAGGAGAAGGTTTTTGAGAGTAAGCATCTGAACTCCTTTTTTTAAAGCGAAGCATCATGCGATTGTTTAGGTTGTTTGTTGGTACGACTTTATACTAACCTATGAATGTGAAAAACAGATTAGTCGAATGTAAGGTTTAGATTAACTTTATGAAGAAAATGTCATTAAAAAAAGAGTAAAAAAAGCGAAAAGTGTGCGTCCAGTCACATATTTAAAATGGGAAAGACCGTATAATGAACTCAAGAATTAAGTATTATGTATACAAGATAAGAGGTTCGGCAGATACGGAGGTACTCATGAAAAGGGAATTTGTAAAGGGAAACTGGGAAAATTCAATAGATGTAAGAGATTTTATTCAAAAAAATTACACGCCTTATACAGGTGATGATGCTTTCTTGGTTAAAATGAGTGATAAAACAAGCAAGGTTTGGGCGAAATCAAAAGCTTTAATTGAAGAAGAAATTGAAAAGGGCATCATTGATATTGAAACAAATGTTTTTTCAGGCATTGATGCATTTAAACCAGGCTACATCGAAAAAGAAAACGAAGTCATTGTGGGTTTTCAAACAGATGCCCCACTTAAAAGAATCATGAATCCTTATGGTGGTTTCAGAATGCTAGAAGGCTCGCTTGAAGCATATGGTTACCACATGGACTCAGAGATGGCAGATGACTTTAAAACCTATAGAAAAACACATAACGAAGGTGTATTTGACGCTTATACATCTGATATGAAAGCGGCTAGATCAGTTGGTCTATTAACTGGATTACCAGATGCTTATGGTAGAGGTCGCATCATCGGAGATTATAGAAGAATTGCACTTTATGGGACTGACCGATTGATTTCAGAGAAGAAAAAGGACTTAAGAAACTTTGAGAGGGCACCTGCAACTGAAGTCAATATTAGACATAGAGAAGAAATCTCTATGCAAATCGCTGCTTTAAAAGAAATTACTGCTATGGCAAAAAGCTATGGCGATGATATTACAAAGCCAGCTGAAACGGCAAGAGAAGCAGTTCAGTTCTTCTACTATGGTTACCTTGCAGCGATTAAAGAAAACAATGGCGCTGCTATGTCTCTCGGTAGAAATACCGCATTTTTAGATATCTATATTGAAAGAGAAATCGAAGCTGGCCTACTTACAGAGGTTGAAGCACAAGAGTTGATCGATCAATTGGTCATAAAATTAAGAATGGTTCGTCATCTTAGAACACCTGACTACAATACCTTGTTTGCAGGAGATCCAACATGGGTGACCGAATCAATTGGCGGTGTAGGTGAAGATGGTAGAACGCTGGTTACAAAAACAGCCTTCAGATTTTTGCATACACTTACTAACCTTGATCCAGCGCCAGAACCGAACATGACTGTGTTATGGTCAGAGGCGCTTCCTATGAACTTCAAGCGTTACTGTGCAAAGATGTCTATCGATACGGGCGCTATTCAATACGAAAACGATGACCTAATGAGACCGATTTATGGTGATGATTATGGTATCGCATGCTGTGTTTCACCAATGCGTATCGGTAAAGACATGCAGTTTTTTGGAGCGAGAAGCAATTTAGCTAAAGCGTTACTCTATGCGATTAATGAAGGCAACGATGAATATAAAAGAGAAAAAGATGGGTCTGTAATTAACGTATTAACAGGTGTACCAAAGTTAGTGGACGCAAATCAATCAAATGAAGTCTTAATCTTTGAAGAAGTCATGGTGAATTTTAAAACCGTCATGCAATCACTTGCAGAACTTTATGTAAATACCATGAACACGATCCACTTTATGCACGACAAGTACGCATATGAAAAAGGACAGATGGCATTACATGATTCAGATGTCCATCGCTATATGGCGTTTGGAGTAGCAGGTTTATCAATCGTGGCGGATTCACTGAGTGCGATTAAATATGCGAAAGTATCACCGGTTAGAGACGAAAAGGGCATCGCTATCGATTTTAAAATCGAAGGTGAGTTCCCGATGTTTGGTAATGATGATGATCGTGTGGATTTCATAGCAAAAGAGGTACTTGAATTCTTCTCAAGTGAGCTTAAAAAGCATGAAGCCTACAGAGGTGCTGACAAAACCTTATCTGTACTAACCATTACTTCTAACGTCGTCTATGGTAAGAAAACAGGCGCAACACCTGATGGTAGAGCAAAGGGCGAAGCATTTGCACCCGGTGCAAATCCAATGCATGGTCGTGATCAAATGGGCGCACTGGCATCGCTTAACTCAGTTGCAAAGCTTCCTTTTGAAGGCGTTTGCCAGGATGGTATCTCAAATACATTTTCAATTGTACCAACAGCGCTTGGACGTTCAGAAGCAGATCGTGAGAACAATTTAGCAGGTCTTTTAGATGGCTACTTTGGAAAAGATGCTTTCCATCTAAATGTCAATGTTTTATCGCGTCAATTACTTGTTGATGCAATGGAAAATCCAGCGAAATACCCAACTTTAACGATTAGAGTTTCTGGATATGCGGTTCACTTTAACCGATTGACGAGAGAGCAAAAGGAAGAGGTCATCAGAAGAACCTTCCATGAAAGAGTATAGATCAAGTCTAATAGCATGAAACTTTTGAGCTTTGGATAGTTTAAATTTCGAATAGAATCATGTGCAAATATTAAATAGAGATAATACCGAGAAATCGGAAAAAATGAGGAATGAATCATATAAAAAGAGAAAGGTGTGTGGTCGTAATGACAGGAAAATTACATTCGATAGAAACGATGGGGCTGGTTGATGGTCCAGGTATAAGAACGGTTTTTTTCTTACAAGGTTGTCCTTTAAGATGTCTTTACTGCCACAACCCAGATTCTCAGTCTTTCAAGGGAGAGAAAACCATAACAACGGAAGAAGTGGTTGCCCTTGCAAGTCGTTATAAAAGCTATTACAAGGCGTCAGGCGGTGGTGTTACCTTTTCAGGTGGTGAACCACTTATGCAAGGTGAGTTCGTACTTGAAGCTTTTAAAGCACTTAAAGCAGAAGGCATCACAACCTGCGTTGACACTTCTGGTTATGGACAGATGGCTTATTATCAAGCAATCTTTCAAGTAACCGATCACATCTTGCTGGATATCAAACATCCAAGAGAAGAAATGCATAAAGAAATCACAGGTTTAGATATGAGTGGGATTAGAAATTTTATTCAAGAGGTCAGCAAAGGCTTTGACGGGACTGTTACCATACGTCATGTCATGGTGCCGGGCTATTCTGATAGCAGTGAAATCATTGAAGAAATCCTCGATATCATTGAACCCATTCAAAAAAAAGTTGATAAAATTGACATTTTGCCTTATCATAAAGCTGGAACTGAAAAATATTCTCAATTAAATATCCCCTATCAGTTAGAAACGGTTCCAGCTATGAATCAAGATCGCGCAGGTATTTTCGAGAAAGAAATCAATGAAAAGCTGAATGCACGAAAAAAAAAGACGCTATCTAGAATAGCGTAGGAAGGTGATCCTATTTTATCAGTTAAATGCAACCATGATCAGTGTATAAAATGCGGAAAACTATTATGTATTAACAACATCCCCTTACTGTCAGGTCTTGACGATAAAG
Source organism: Clostridiales bacterium 38-18 (assembly GCA_001897605.1). Classification (GTDB taxonomy): domain Bacteria; phylum Bacillota; class Clostridia; order Peptostreptococcales; family Acidaminobacteraceae; genus Fusibacter_C. The sequence goes on from MKTL01000001.1 coordinate 191,568, forward strand.
AAATTGAAAAGATCTCGGAAGGGGTTTCTTCACGTGAATATAAAAAGGGTGACATTATTTTCTCGCAAGGAGAAAAAGCCAATAAGCTCTTTATTGTTTGTACGGGAAAAATCAAAATTTTTAAAAACATGATGGATGGAAAAGAGCAGATTCTTTACATTTTATCAGAGGGTGATTTTATTGGCGCTTTTAACCTATTAAAGGAAGATGAGTTTGATTTCAGTGCAGTTGCACTTGAGAATACGCAAATCAGTACTCTTGAGAAATCATCCTTTGATAAGGTAATGATCAGTAATCCAGAAATCACACTTAAGATATTTGAAAAGGCCTATGAGCGCATCATTAAAGCTGAGAGTCTTGTTCAGAGACTATCAAGTAGCAACCCCGATGCGAAGGTAATTGGACTTTTAATCGACTTGGCAGCTGATTTTGGTAAGCCTGACGATGAAGGTGGTGTAATGCTAGAACTCACCATCAATCGCGAGGAGATGGGGAGCTATGCCGGTATCGCAAGGGAAACCATGTCTCGTAAGCTACAGCTATTTGATGAAATGGGCCTCATAAAGCTACTGGGTGTCAAAAAAATACTGATCTATGATTTAGATAAGCTTAAGGCAATGATATAAGTAAACCTCTCAACTAATAAGTTGGGAGTTTTTTATTAAGCCATAATCTAGCTTGTAGTAAAATCTGAAGGCTTGATGCTTGAAGTTTTATATTACTGCGTAAAAGTCATTTGACGTACCTCAACCGTTGGTAGTTCTGAAAGCTCAGCTTCCATAAAAGCAATCTCAGAATCAAAGCCCTTAATAAATTCGATTAAGATGAGCCCTTTTGTAGTTTTAGTTGACGTATTGTCATGTAAGCCAAGGCGGGTTTTTATAATATGTCCGTGCCTCGATAATAACTCCTTTACACGCTTTTCATCCTGTTCCTGATCGCCTATTTGAATACCCATGATATATCGCATACGACACGCCCCTTTCTAGTATATAGATATCCGAACAAAAGTTTAATAAACACAATTGAGATTCAATTTCATTAAAAAAAAGTAATTAATTCAATTCATAGTTGACAAGTCGGAATTGATTGCGTATACTTCAAACAGAAACTATGAGATTGGGAGTCATTTTATGAATCGTATAGAGTATAAGAGCTTACAATTGAATCCAAGTCGTTTAGCATGCTGTTGCTGTTGTTCTTTCGAAAGAAGTGAATAATGGCTAATTTGAGTGCTAAAAAATAGTTTCCACATCTAGATGAATATTTGTAATCTATGGGAAGGTTTTTAGACCTTCCCATTTTTTTTGTTCAAAAGTATACTTGCAGTCACAAATGAAATACGTTCGAAAGTATTTCAAAATATTGAAGATTTTCAAAGTTAATTTTGAAAAACAAATAAAACAATAAATTGAATTTATTAGAGAAAAATAAGGGAGAACAAAAATGAAAAATAAAAGTTTAATAATCATACTCATCATTGCCGTAGTGGGCATAGCTTTATACGCGGGTAGCCAACTACTGTCAGGCAAGAATACAGAGAATACAGCAGCTAATAGCACTGAGATGACATCAACAGAGATTAATAACACCGAAGGATCAAGTAGTGATACGACTGAATCAACTGCAATAAAAGTTGGTATGAGTGGTTCTTATAAGCCGTACACCTATTTAGATGAAAGCGGCACATTGACAGGCTTTGATGTAGAGGTTTGGCAAGAAATTGCTAAAAGAACAGGTAGGGAAGTAGAGTTCGTTACCAGTGATTTTAGCGGTCTTTTTGGGATGTTAGACGTAGGTCAGATCGATACAATTGCCAACCAAATTACCATAACTGATGAGCGCTTAGAAAAATACGATTTTTCAGTGCCTTATGTCTACTATGGGGCACAGCTTATGACGAGAGCTGATGATGATTCTGTGTATGACCTTGAAACCTTAAAAGGTAAGAAAGTTGGCGTTAGCTTAGGCTCAAACTATGAAACGATGGTGAAGGCATTTGATACCGCAAATGAAATCACAGTGGTGACATACGACAGTGGTTCAGGCGCATATCAAGATTTGTCACTGGGCAGAATCGACGCTGTATTAAACGACAAATTGGCACTGCTTTCAGTAGTGAACGAGTCAGGTTTAAACTTAAAGCTTGCAGGTGAGCCGATCGAATCGCTTACAAATGCTTTTCCTTTCGTAAAAAGTGAAGCAAATGGTGCATTTCTAATCGAAGTCAATCAAGCGATTGAAGCCATGTATGCGGATGGTACGATGAAATCACTTTCACTTAAATATTTCAACGTCGATATAACAGAAAGGTAGACGCATGAACTTTAAACCTGAGGTGCTGGTAAATGCTTTTGTTGAATTGACAAAAGCATTGCCAAGAACTTTACTGATAGCAATCATCGCCATGGCGATAGGACTTATTTTAGGAACGATCATCGGCATATTGCGACAAACCAAACTCAATAAAATGCTTGGTGTATGGGTTTCTTTCTTTAGAGGAACCCCACTGATGATTCAGCTGTTTTTATTTTTCTTCGGATTACCACAGTTGTTTCCCATAATTGGAAAACTTAGCGCTTTTCAATCAGCGGTTTTGGTAATGGGTATTAATGCCAGTGCCTATGTGGCTGAATCTATCAGAGGTGCTCTTGGAGCCGTGGATTCATTACAAAGTGATGCTGCTTACACGGTTGGTCTAACAAAGCTGCAAACCCTTTGGTACATCGTTTTGCCACAGGCGATGAAAATCGCTTTACCTTCACTGGGCAACACTTTTATAGGCGTCATCCAAGGGACATCGTTAACCTTTATGCTTGGCATCAGCGATTTACTAGGTCTTGCCAAAATGCGTGCCGCTCAAAATTATCGATTCTTCGAGGTTTATCTTGCTGTAGGCATATGGTATTGGTTGATCGTAATGGCAGTTACTTTCATTAATAAGCAGCTTGAAAATAAGATGGCTGCGGGAAAGGAGAGCATCTAATGTTATATGAGTCGAATGACTTAAAGTCAGTGCCAATCCTAAAAGTAACTGGATTAACCAAACGTTACGGTCAATTAACGGTGCTGGATCAAGTGGACTTTGAACTGAGCAAAGGGGAAGTCGTCGCTATTATTGGGCCCTCTGGATCGGGGAAATCTACTTTAATAAAGTCGCTGAATTTGTTGGTTAAGCCAGATGCCGGTACTTACGAAATAGAGGGTACCAGCTTGACCATTCAGAAAATAACTAAAGCCTTTCAAAAATCACTGGTAGAAAAAACGGGAATGGTTTTTCAAAATTTTGGTCTCTTTAGCCATCTTACCGTACTGAAAAATCTGACACTACCACTTGTAAAAGCAAAGGGTCTAAGTGAAAAAGAGGCAGATCATAGAGCGAAAAATGTCCTTCAACAGGTTGGACTTGAAGACAAACTAGCGTCCTTCCCACATCAACTGTCTGGTGGACAGCAGCAACGTGTCGGCATCGCCAGAGCACTGGCGCTTGAACCAGAAGTCCTCTTATTAGATGAACCAACTTCTGCACTTGATCCTGAGCGTGTGGGTGAAGTTTTAGAGGTGATAAAGGCACTCAGCCGTCAAGGGTTTACCATGGTAGTTGTCACACATGAGATGCAGTTTGCAAAGAAAGTAGCGGATCGAATCGTATTTATGGACGAAGGAAAAATCATCACACAGGGCGCACCAGAAACGATTTTCTCAAATCATGCACCTGAAAGAGTGAAACAGTTCTTAAATCGTTTTAACCTTTACACAATCTAAAGGGTATCGTATAATATCTATCGGACTAAAAAATGTTAATAGGCTTTGAATCTTTACTGGTTTAGATGATTGAAAAGTTGAAACGCCTGAAGTCAGATGACTTTTGTCAAATAGAAAGGAAATACCATGAGTGAACAATTGAGGGGAAGTGGCTGTGAGTTAATACTTGCAACTTCACCACTTAAAAGCGTTGAGGAAATTGAAAGAAGCATTATTAAAAAGTATCGTAAAACCATTTGGACACAGTTTATTAAAGCGGTTAAAGAGTTCAAGCTCATTGAAGAAGGCGACCGTATCGCTGTCGGTGTCTCAGGTGGTAAGGATAGTTTGATTCTTTGTAAGCTTTTACAAGAGATTCAAAGACACGGACAAGTGAAGTTTGAGCTAGAATTTTTAGCGATGAATCCAGGCTATCATCCGGTGAATGAAAAGCTTTTAAAGGAGAACTGTGCACATCTAAATATTCCCATCACATATTTCGACTCAGGTATTTTTGAAGTGGTAGATAAAATTTCAAGTGATTATCCCTGCTATATGTGTGCCAAGATGAGAAGAGGCACCTTATATGCGAAGGCTAAGGAAGTGGGCTGTAACAAGCTTGCGCTTGGTCACCATTTTGATGACGTTATCGAAACTCAGCTCCTCAATATCTTTTATGCAGGAATGACAAAAACCATGATGCCTAGACTCAAATCAGATAACTTCGAAGGACTAGAGCTCATCCGTCCGATGTACTATATTAGAGAAGAGGAAATCATCCACTTTACGAAAAGCTCAGGTCTAGCACCGATGAACTGTGGCTGTATGGTTGCAGCTAAAAAGACATCGAGCAAACGACTGGAAATGAAAGCCCTTATTAAGCAACTTAAGGCTTCAAATCCTGATGTGGAAAAGAGTATCCTCAAATCCGCTCACAACGTTCAAATGGACTGTGTGGTGGGCTGGCAAAAAAGTGGCAAGATGCATAATTTCTTAGACGATTATTTTGATTAAGCAGTCTCTGATTAGAGCAATTTGTCATTTATCGTTCGACACCTTGACAAAATTATCCGATTCGTGTTATGAATATAGTAACGCGTTGATCGAGAAAAGTAGTTATAGTGGCGAGTTTAGAGAGCCTTCGGATGGTGCAAGAGGGTCTTAAAGCTATAGTGAATGCCCTCGTGAGTGCAGCCCGAAAAGAGTAGGCGCTGCCGGCTGACCCCGTTAATCGTCTCAGAGACACAAACAAAGTGGAACCGCGATATCCCTCGCCTTTGTATAGGCGAGGTTTTTATATTTTTTGACATAAGAAACATCACCCATGTTGCATTCATAATCAATCAAATAAGTATACTTAATAAATGAATCAGGAGGTCAAAATTATGAAACTTTATAATTCTATGTCCAAAAGCATTGAGGCTTTTGTGCCGTATCATGAAAATGAGGTCAAGCTTTATACTTGTGGACCGACCGTCTACAATTATGCCCATATCGGCAATCTCAGAACCTACATCCACGAGGATATCCTTCAAAAATCACTTGAGCTACTCGGCTATGACGTAAAGCGTGTGATGAACATCACAGATGTTGGGCACCTTGAATCAGATGCGGACGATGGCGAGGATAAAATGCTAAAGGGCGCTCTAAGGGAAAATAAGACCGTATGGCAAATCGCGCAGTACTATACAGATGCATTCTTTAAAGACTGCGAAAAGCTCAATATACAAAAGCCGGACGTCGTTGCGAAAGCCACGGACTACATCGACAAATACATCGACTTTATTAAAACACTAGAAGATAAAGGGTATACTTACTCAGCAAATGGCAATGTTTACTTTGACATCTCAAAGTTCGACCGCTATACGGCGCTTTCTAAGATGAACCTTGAAGAGCTGCGTGTCGCACATAGAGACGATGTAGAAGAGGATACCTTTAAAAAGAATCCACAGGATTTTGTGCTTTGGTTTACTAAGTCAAAGTTTGAAAACCAAGCGATGAAATGGGATTCGCCATGGGGTGTTGGCTATCCTGGCTGGCACATCGAATGTTCAGTCATCTCTTTGACGAACCTAGGTGAACAGCTGGACATACACTGTGGTGGTGTGGATCACATCCCTGTACATCACACAAACGAAATCGCTCAAACAGAGAGTTACACGGGCAAACCTTGGACCAAGTACTGGTGGCATGCTGAATTCCTAATCGAATCAGAAGGCAAAATGAGCAAATCATCAGGTGAATTTTTAACCGTTTCACTTCTTGAGAAAAAAGGCTACGACCCACTTAGCTACCGCTATTTTGTACTTGGCTCACATTATAGAAAGCAATTGACTTTCTCTTATGATAGCTTGGACATGGCTCAAAATGCTTACTTTAAGCTGAGAAAAAGAACCTCAGCTTTAGCGGAAGCAAATGGCTACCAAGCTAAAGGTAAAACTGCTAGAAATTATACAGATATGAGTTCAAAGGTGTTGAGCGGGTTAACCAGTGAAGCAAAAACATTAGTGGAAAAGTTTAAGGATTGCCTTGCAGATGACTTAAATACAGCAAATGCACTTACAGTTGTATACGATGTATTAAAAGCGGACATAAAGGATACTGAAAAGGTAGATTTGTTCGAATATATGGACACGGTGCTGTCATTAAAATTACTTGAGCCAGTAGAGTCATTAAATGCAGAAGTATCAGATGACGAAGTACAGTGGATTGAAGCGCAGCTTGTAAAACGCGCTGAAGCTAAAAAGAACAAAGACTGGGCGACAGCAGATGCTATAAGAGATGCTTTTAAAGAAAAAGGCATTACAATTATAGACACACCTGAAGGTGCTAAGTGGCAGAAATAGATTTATAAAACAATATTAAAAATATTTAAAGTAATAATTAGTATGCAAAAAGCTAGTCTTCCACTATGGGATGACTAGCTTTTTTAAGCCTAAAAAGGCAATTGGTCAAACGCTTTTGCTTGGACTTTAGTTTTTGTTATCGGTTGCATTAATATGTTTTGCTACCTCTACATCCATTTTTTGAATGTGATTCATAAACCAACCTGAAATCAATCGATTTAGCTCGATGACGTTTACGGTCGAGGTTGGATCCATTTTAATCTTGTCAGATAGCTTGTCGAGTTCACTAATAAAATAAGTATGATTTTTTTTGTGAGTATCAAAGTCCTTAAAATTTGATTTTTGCTGCATTACTTCTTCCTCTGCGAAATGCGTTTTCACATATTTTTGTAGGAAAGTCAAGGTTTCCACAATTTGTTGCTTACCTTTGCCCTGTTGCATGGCTTCTGTAAGCTCTTGCGCTTTATTGATGATCAATTTATGGTCATTATCGATTTTGTCGATGTTGGTTCTAAGCGCTTCAGTCCACTTATAAATTTGCATTAAGTCACCTCCTTGATGTGAAAATACCCCTTTTAAGTTGTTAAAAACATGATTAACTCGTAAATAGAAAAAAAATACAACCGCCATTATAGGAGTGATTTTATTTAAAAATAAACCAACTAGTAGCTAAAAGCATTCAGACTAGTTTAGAGTGTAGCCGTATGGAGACGTTTGGCTTTGAATGAGTGTATCTAAAATGCTACAAAATGTGTTTTGTTCATGATTTAGAACACGATGTGTAGCTAAATGGATACGCATCGTGATTCTAGCATCATTTGATTTTTCCATGTGAAGCAATGGGGATAAGGTGCCTGAGTTAAAGTCTGTTAAAATTTCAACGTTTTTCAACCGAAAAGCATTTTGATTTTTAAAGTTGGCATGAGAATTGCTTATATAATAGGCAGGGATTTTCATTTTATAAATCACCATTTCTCGGAGGGCGATAAATGAAAAAATTAGTATCAATAGAAGAGGCCATCTCAAAAATTGAAGATGGTATGACAATTATGATTGGCGGCTTTTTAGCATGTGGCAGCCCAAACAAAATGATTGATGCACTGTTACAAAAAGGCGTGAAGGATTTGACGATAATTGGCAATGACACCGGGTTTATCGATAGAGGGATTGGTAAGCTTGTGGTTAGCGGTCAAGCAAAGAAAGTCATCGTTTCACATATTGGCACAAATAAGGAAACTGGCAGGTTAATGAATGAAGGCAAGCTTGAGGTGGTTTTAGTTCCTCAAGGTACTCTCGCAGAGCAAGTTCGTGCAGGAGGGGCAGGACTTGGTGGCGTTCTAACTCCGATAGGCGTTGGCACTCCAATTGCAGAGGGTAAAGATCACTTAATTATCGACGGTAAAACATTCTTACTAGAAAAAGCGCTTAGAGCAGATGTGGCTTTAATCTTCGGCTCTAAAGTAGACGAAAAAGGGAATGTTTACTACCATGAGTCAACTCGTAACTTTAACCCACTGATGGCAACTGCAGCTGATTTTGTTATCGTTGAGGCAGAAGAAGTTGTTAAGGTAGGCGAACTAGACCCACATTTAATTATGACTCCGGGTTTATTCGTTAAACAAATTGTTAAGGCTTAGGAGGGATTACACATGGATGCAAAAGAAATCATCGCAAGACGTGTTGCGAAAGAGTTCAAAGACGGTGATGTCGTCAATCTAGGAATAGGTCTCCCAACTTTAGTTCCTAATTATATAGACGAAGACGTAGAAATTATCCTACATTCAGAGAATGGATTTACAGGAATTGGCCCTGCGCCAGAGGCGGATCAAATCGATCCAAATTTGGTTAATGCCGGCGGGATGCCAGTGACGATAATTCCGGGTGGGGTTTTCTTTGATAGTGCGATGTCGTTTACGATTATTCGAGGCGGACATTTGGATGCCACCGTTTTAGGGGCGTTACAGGTCGACGAAGAAGGAAACCTTGCTAACTGGATGATTCCAGGAAAGCTTGTACCAGGTATGGGCGGTGCGATGGATCTGGTTGGCGGTGCTAAAAAAGTAATCGTTGCCATGACACACACTGCAAAAGGCGATCTAAAGATATTAAAGAAATGTACATTGCCATTAACTGGGGCGAAGAAAGTGAGCAAGATTATTACAGAGATGGGTGTTATGGAAGTGACGCCAGAGGGTCTTGTGTTAACAGAGTACAATCCTGAATATACTTTAGAGCAAATTAAAGAAGCGACTGAAGCGGATTTAATTATTCCAGAAAATATCAGAGAGATGTGTTAATATTAATTGCTAACATGAGTAGGGATTAGCCGATGGGCTCTCATGATTTGTAGATTAGAAGGCTTGAACATCTTATAAGTTTAAATAAGCAGTTACCTGAAAGACATTTGTGAATCAGGGGCTGCTTTTTTTACTACTTATGAAGCATAAATGGATTATCTTAACACTTTTGATCAGTCAACCCGACACTGATTAATGAAACTTTAAGACTTTTCTAATGATAATAAATTAACATGTCTGCTATGATAAGGACAGAAAATTTAGTCAAAATGAAAGGGAGACAAATTATGAAGGTAACTAAAAAAGTATTGAGTGTCGTATTGATGCTCGCGATATTGCTAACAGCAGTGTCACCAGCTTGGGCAGATGAGGCTGCTTATAGTTCATGGGCGATTCAAGTCCTCAATGAGGGCGAAAAATATGGTATCTATCCACTGGAGTGGTACACTGAAGGTTTTTTAAGTACCATTGATGCAGCACATCTATCAACACTATTAGATAAAGTAGATCAAAAGCTGGCTGTGATTGCAGATAAAGCTGAGTTTACTGGTCGCATTGCAACAAATGGGACGACAAGAGGTGCTGTACTTGCGAATTACTATAATCTTCTTGGTGAATACGGTCTAGTTAGTAAAGGCGAATGGACCACTTTTTTACATGAGAATGGGATTGTTAATGGAACCGGTAGCGGTTTAAATCTCGATGCAGAATGTACGCTAGAGCAAGCGGTAATTTTTGGCATTAACACGATTGGCTACGCTTATGAAAAGCTTGAGCAAGGTGGCAAAGGCGTTTTTTGGAGGGTTGAAAATGGCGATACTACGGTATACTTATTAGGCTCTATTCACGTAGGCAGCTCAGATCAATATCCATTAAATACAGAAGTGAAATCGGCATTTGATACAGCAGATGCGCTTTTAGTAGAAGCGGACTTGTTAAATCCATATGGCGGCTTAGATTATTTCAGAAGCAAAGCCTTTTATACAGATGGTACGACTTTAAAAGATCACATAGATGCAGCGCTCTATTCAGAAGTAGAGAAGGTATTTGAGCAATATGGATTAGACGTATCGATCTATGGCACCTTAAAGCCTTGGGCACTTGCTAATGAACTTAATGTATTAGCAATGACACAAACAGCTTCATCAGAGGAAGGTGCGACAGAAAGCGCTGGTGGCGCGAACTATGGTATCGATTTGTACTTTACTATCAATGCTTATTTGACTGGAAAACCAGTGGTAGAGCTTGAAGGCGTTGCTTATCAAACGGATTTGTTTGATGGCTTATCTGAAGAATTCCAATCTAGCTATCTAGGTGCTATCGTGGACGGTATCCTCAACCCAGCTGAAGCGGGTGAGACAGATAGTAGCGATCTTTTACAAGAATGGTTAACACTTTGGATTGACGGCGATATCGACGGTTTCACAGAGAGCTTTAATCAAGCGACAACTGGTGAGTCAAATGAACTGAATGATATGTTATTTGGTAAAAGAGATCAAGATATGGCAGCTAAGGTTATGGAGATCTTAAACTCAAATGAAAAAGCGACTTATTTTGTCGTTGTTGGCGCAGGTCACTTTATCAATCCAGAAAACATGATAAAAGTACTTGAGAGCAATGGCTTTACTGTAGAAAGAGTATTTGAATAGTTTAATAAAGCTAGAGAGTTGAAATAATAGCGATTTATTAGGGAAACAACCTATTAAATCGCTCTTTTGATATAACCTGTGATATTATATAATGAAATAAGTAAAGGTAGGTTATTTTGATAAAGGAAAAACTAAGATATCAATATATATTATTTGACTTTGATGGGACCATCGTTAATTCTAATAAAGCGGTAATTTATGCACTTGATCAGGCAGCTATATCGCATCGCGGTACGCCATTTAAGCCAGAGGAGCTTGAATCGGTTTTAGGAAAAACGCTTGAAGAACAGATGCGCTTTATTAGTTTGGATCAGTTTCAAGAGTTGATGCCCATCTATCGAGAGTCATACAAAAATGTTAGAGATGCTTACACGACGCTATTTGATGGCTGTAAGGAGATGTTAGCCCAATTAAAGCAACTGGGATGTCAAATCGGCGTGGTTTCCAATAAGGGCAGCAATGGTATAAGGCATGGACTTGAACTCTTTGGCTTAATAGAACTAGTGGATGTCAGTATTTCTTTCAATGACGTCGTTCAGGCAAAGCCACATCAAGAAGGCGTTTTCAAAGCGCTGCAAATAATGGGCGTATTAGATAGTGAAAGAGAGCTGACGATGCGAAAGGTGCTATTCGTTGGCGATAGTGGGCACGATCTTGAGACCGCTCAAAATGCTGGCTGTGACTCAGTTTTGGTGGCATGGACACTGCTTGATAAGGAAAGGCTGATGCTTAAAAATCCAACCTATGTTATCGATGCACCAATGGACCTCATCGATATTGTAATAGAAAGTGAGATCAAATAAATATTCAAAAATGAGGTGAAGCTGTGGAAAAATCCTATGAACAATTAAAATGGGAAATGGAAATTATCGATGAGTTTATTGAAAAAGCATACGAGGGTCTCATCATCATCGATAAAAATGGCCTCATCATTAAATTTAAATACGAAAAATTTCTAGATGTTAAAGAAGAAGAGGTTATCGGGAAGCATGTAACTGAAGTAATCGAAAATACACGTCTTCATATCGTTTTGAAAACGGGTATGCCAGAAATTGGAGATCTACAGGTTATAAAAGGGCATAACTGCGTCACTTCGCGGATCCCAATTATCAGAAATGGTGAAGCTGTGGGTGCTGTAGGTACGATTATGTTCAAGGACATCCTAGAAGTAAAACACTTATCCGATCATCTTGAACAGATGAAGCAACACGTAAAAAAATACAAACAAGAGATCAAACGTCTTAATTTGGCAAAGTATTCTTTTGAGCAAATTTTGACGGCTGATCCACATATGCTGTCTTTGATCGATTCAGCAAAAATGGCTGCTGAAGGAAATGCAAGTGTCTATATCGAGGGGGAAAGTGGTACGGGCAAGGAGTATTTTGCACATGCCATCCATGAGGCCAGCTTAAGACGTTATGGACCTTTTGTACGCATTAACTGTGCGGGAATACCTAGAGATTTATTTGAATCAGAGCTGTTCGGCTATGAACCCGGTGCGTTTACAGGTGCATCGACTCATGGTCGAATCGGAAAGTTTGAGCTTGCCAATGGCGGGACGATTTTCTTAGATGAGCTGAGCGCCATGCCCTTTGAAATGCAAGCGAAGCTACTGAGAGTAATTGAAGAGCGTGAGATGGAGCGCGTGGGTGGTAATCAAAGAATTAATATAGATGTGCGGTTTATTTCTGCAAGTAATGAAGACCTTCATGAACTCGTCACACAGGGTAAATTTAGAAGTGATCTATACTATCGACTTAAAGTTGTTCATCTTAAGTTGCCGCCACTGATAGAGCGCAAACGCGATATTATGCTTTTAGCCAATCATTACTTACAGCTTTTTGCAAAGGAACGCAATATCACTCTTGACGGTTTTTCCAAAGAAGCAAAACACTGTCTCGAGCACTATAAATGGCCGGGGAATGTTAGAGAGCTTAGAAACGTCGTGGAAAGTGCGGTCAGCTTATCGAAAATGAATCAAATTATCGTAAGTGATTTACCGGACTATATTGCACACGAGAAGGGTGAAGCAATTGATGCCACAGGTTTAAACCTCGACGCCTTAGCTTCAGATCAATTTGTAGATCTTTATACACTGATGGATCGATTTGAAAGAGAAGTGATCACCAAAGCACTTGTAGCAGCCGGTGGCAATCGTACCAAAGCCGCGCATAGCTTGGGGATACACCGAACGGCACTTTATAAAAAAATGAGTAAACTTGGAATGGAAGCCGAATAGCGAATACAGAATACAAGATATAGGATATAAGAGGATGAATGTAGGGGGCATTATGATAAATTTAGCGCAATTAAAAATACCGAATACCTTAAAAGCGGGCGATAAGATTGCAGCAGTTAGTTTGTCATGGGGTGGCGCTGGTGACGAAGGGATTTATTTGAGATATTTGCTAGCAAGGGAAAGATTGAAGTCGGAATTTGGACTTGAGCTGATTGAAATGCCGAACACACTTAAAGGTACTGAGTATGTCTATGCGCATCCTGAAAAGCGTGCTGAGGATTTTATGCAGGCATTTCTGGACCCTGAGATAAAGGGCATATTTAGCTGTATTGGTGGCGATGAGAGTATCAGAATGCTGCCTTATATTGATTTTGCTGTCATCGAGCAGCATCCGAAGGTTTTTATTGGCTATTCAGATACCACCGTAGCGCATTTTATGTGCTTAAAAGCTGGTCTTAGAAGCTACTATGGCCCTGCACTTCTCAGTGAGTTTGCTGAAAATGTGGCTTTGCATGATTATACGATAGATTCATTTCAAAGCGTTGTGATGCGTTCAGAAGTGATCGGCAAGATCGGTCATAGCAATCAATGGACCTCTGAGCGTCTTGAATGGCATGTGCCTGAAAATTTAACCATAAAGCGTAGGATGATGCCTGAAGCACATGGCGTCGAATGTCTTCAAGGGAATGGAAGTGTGCAAGGCAGGCTAATAGGAGGCTGTATAGAAGTCATCGATGGACTAAGAGGAACCGACATTTGGCCAAATGCCAGTCATTTCGAAGGGGCACTGCTCTTCCTAGAAACCAGTGAAGAAACGGTAGAGCCCATTGCGTTAGAAAGAATGCTTAGAGCATTAGGCGCAATGTCTGTGTTTTCAAAGGTATCAGGCATCCTATTTGGAAAGCCTTATGATGAGACACATTATGAAGCTTATAAAGGCGTCATAATGAAAGTGATCTCAGAAGAGCTTAAGCTGACGGAATTACCTATTTTATATAATCTGAATTTTGGTCATACAGCCCCAATGTTGACGCTGCCAATAGGGGCATTGGCTGAACTCTCCTGTGAGGAGCGAAGCTTTTCGATCTTGGAGTCGGGAACCAAATGAAGTAATTAAATCAATTTTTAATTAAAATTAACATAAGCGATTATAAGCATAAATGCTGATAAGATTAAATGTTGATAAATTCAAATGTTGAAATAATTAAATGATAATGAGATTAACCAATACTAAGTTTAAATGATTATAAAGTTTAAGATAAATCCTTAGGAGGTTTAAATGAAAAAGTTACTAATAGGGCTCCATTTCCTCGTTGGCTTTGGCGCCATAGCTGGTGGATTAGGCGCTGTAATGAATCCAACCATGCCGATGGGGATGTCGACAGATGCATTAAAACTCGGCCCCTTCGACTCATTTCTAGTCCCAGGGCTGTTTTTAATGCTTATTATAGGTGTAGGCAATGTAATCTCTGGTATAATTCTATTTAAAAAACATCCAATATGGGTTTATTTTAGTGGTTTTGAAGCAGTTGCACTGGTACTTTGGATTGTGATACAGTGCATTATATTACAGTCCATTGTTGCCCTACATGTCATCTTTTTTACTTTTGGAACGATACAGGGGCTAATAGCGCTATATTATTTTACAAGGGACACGTTGAAATTAAGTGTATTGAATCGTTAACGGAGGATTTATGCGAATTTTTATCGGTGTTGATTTACCTGAATCTTTAAAATCAGACATTTTTCAGCTTGAGCAAAAAATACAAGAACAGTCAAATAAGGGGAACTGGAAGCCTGCGGATTCATTTCATATAACGCTAAGATTTCTTGGCGAGATTGAGGAAACTGAGGTTAAGAGCATTGCAGAAGGACTCAGAAGCGAAATAAAGGGTTTCAAACCATTTTCGTTGAACTTAAAAGGTGGCGGTACCTTTGATGCAAAGGGTGAAGAGCAGAGTAATATTCGCGTTCTTTGGTTAGGTGTAGATGGTGATCTTAAAGCGTTAAATCGACTTTATTTTCAAACGGAATGTGTACTTGATGCGCTTTGTTATCCGCGCGATCATCGAGAATACACGCCACATATAACGCTAGGGCAAAGCATTAAATTAAAAGGTGGTTTAAATACATTAGCACCTTATTTTAAGACCTTAAACAGTTCTTTTGAGGTAACGGCAGTCACGATATTTATTTCAGAAGTGGTATCGGGTAAGCGCAGCTACCGACCAATAGAACGAATTGAATTCTAACGGATTTGGAGGCTATTATGACACAAACTTATGACTTGGATATTAGATTTACAAACAATGGAATGGTGATGCACATCCATCCTGTACTCATAAAAAGTGGTAAAGAGCTTATACTTGTAGATTGTGGCAATCCTGGTGTTGCACCGCTAATAAAGGAGGCAATCAGCAAGCTGGGCTACAATCCTACGGACCTTACAAAAATTGTAATCACACATCATGATCACGATCATTTCGGTTCGTTGGCTGAACTCAAAAGAGAGTTTTCTAATTTGGTGGTGATTAGCTCAGAGATTGAAAAAGCTTATATTGAGGGACAGTTAAAATCACTTCGTTTGGTACAAGCTGAATCCATCTATGACACTTTACCAGAAGAACGAAAGGAATGGGCGAGGAGCTTTCATAAATATTTAAGTGAGATAGAGCCCGTAACGGTAGATCGAACTGTAAAAGAGGGTGAAGCGATTGATCAATTGGGTGAAGTGGTGGCAATATTAACACCTGGACACATGCCTGGTCATATGTCGGTTTACTTACCAACAGAGAAGCGGTTGATTTCTGGTGATGCACTCGTCTCAGAAGAAGGTGTTCTTTTTATGGCAAATCCACAATATTCACTGGATTTAGAAGAAGCGGGACGCTCGGCGTTAAAGCTAAGCAAGCTCGAAATTTCCGAAGTGATCTGTTATCATGGCGGTAGCGTTAAAGGTGATGTTTCAGCACTATTAAAAAATTTATAAGGGGGATTATATGGCAATAGAAGCAGTAAGAAAGCACTTATCGGCATTTAATAAGGCATCTGACATTATGGAGTTCGAAACGTCTAGCGCAACCGTTGAGCTAGCGGCTTTAGCAGTAGGTGTTGAACCTGCGAGGATTGCCAAAACCTTATCGTTTCGAAATGAAGATAGCGGCATGCTCGTCGTCGTTGCGGGCGATGCTAAGATTGATAATGCAAAATTTAAAAATCAGTTTGGCTTTAAAGCGAGAATGTTGACGCCAGATGAAGTCTTACATTACACCGGTCATGCGGTGGGTGGTGTATGTCCTTTTGGACTTAAGGAAGAAATTCCCGTTTTTTTAGATGCTTCACTTAAACGATTTGAAACCGTCTATCCAGCATGTGGTAGCAGTAATTCTGCAATAAGAGTAGATTTAGAGGAGCTTGCAACCTACTCTGGAACGGATCAATGGGTGGATGTCTGCAAATGGTAAAATTTATAGCCAAGTATAAAAATGCATCGCTTCAGGTTAAAGTCATGGTCATATTCTTCATATCAAGCTTGCTATTGACATTGACCTTAGGGAGTGTGTTTTATAATCAAATTACTGAGACGGTGACTCAAAACAAAGAAAGAGAGTTAACGACGCTTGCAAAAGAAACCGCCAATAAAATTGAGCGGTTTTTGTTTGAAAGGGAAGCTGACATACAGGTTATCTCACAATCGAAAATTTTAGTTTTAGATCAAGTCGCTGCAGAGGATAAGCAAGCCTATCTACAGTATGTGGTTGACTATTATCAAACCTATGATGAAATCGTCGTCTTCAGTCCAGATGGTGAGACGTTATATTCTGCTTTTTCTGAAACAGATGATACAATAGAGAACATTTTGAATTCAAACAAAGCGGTTAAACACGCTGTTTTTTCGCAAAAACCCTATGTATCAGATATAGATGATGACAATTATATACTTTTTGCTAGACCGCTATATGATGGAAATCAACAATATGTAGGGGTGGTAGTCGAGAAGATGAACTTTAAGGCAATCGATGAAATTCTAAGAAATGTTAATCTAGGTAGCCTTGGTAAAGCGCGTTTAATCAGTAAATCGAGCCTACCTACTTTATCGATTCCAAATGGCGTTCATTATGAAACCTCAGGTCAAATTAGCTATATTGTTTGTTACGTGCCAATTATCAAGTATGAGACGCAAAGCACCGAGTGGTACCTCTCTATCAGTGAGCCAGAGGAAGAAGCGTTGGCAATCGTTGGCAGTATAAGATATTACTTTGCATTGGTGTTAATCGTTACGGTTGCGCTACTGCTCTTATTTTCTTATGGTTTATCTAAGCGTATTACGCAACCGATCAGGCTGTTAAAGCAAAGGACAACTCAGCTGCTTGCTTCTCATAAGCTTGAAGCCTCACCAGCTGTCTATGGCGTAACCGATGAGGTTAAAGCGCTGACGCATACCTTTGACTTTTTACTTGAAGAGCTGGTATTCATGCTTCAAAAAACACTTGAGAAGACGGGAGAGATTGAGTCTGTAAAAAGGGTAAAGGATTCCATTGATGCGATGATCGATCATACTAGTACCGGGATACTTACCATCGATGGACATGGTAAGGTGACCTCCATTAACCTAAGGGGCTTGGAGTTGCTTGGGATTGATGATGAAGCGAATGTGATTAATAAATCGCTGGCGCTGTCCAATTATAAAGAGGTAACCGAAGCAATCTATCAAAGCCTGTTGCAGGGTGTGCCTATAGAGGACCTAAAATGTGAAGAGAGATGGCTCAGTACCTTGGTTCAAAGGGATATCTATCAAAACGTCGTAGGGATGACCGTGCTTATCCAAAGTATCGAGGCGAGAGAACGGTTTGAGCATAGTGTTATCAGAGCAAAGAAGCTGTCTGAGCTGGGTGAGCTAAGTGCAGGTGTGGCACATGAGATTCGAAATCCACTGGCTTCAGTGAGAGGCTATACACAAATGGCAATTCGTGAGCTCCCAGTTGATTCAGTAGTGGTGTCCGATCTGAGGATTGTGCTCAATGAGGTAGATCGCCTTGACCGATTAATTGAGCGATTTATGAGCTTTGCAAGTCCTAACACACCAATCTATAAAAATCAAGATATGAACAAGGTGCTTGAAGAGGTGATTTATCTGCTTGATCAAAGAGTTGCTGAAGCAGGGGTCGCTTTAAATGTCAGCATTGGTGAGGATGCTAGCTTTAGCTTTGATAGTGATCAGATAAAGCAGGTTTTGTATAATTTGATTTTAAATGCAGTTCAAGCATCTAACCGAGGTCAAAGGGTCACGATTGTGTCTGAAATTAGTCGAGAGCAAAATGTTTTTAGGCTATTGGTTAAAGATGAGGGTGACGGTATCCCAGCAGAAATTCAGGAGCGAATTTTTTCCCCGTTTTTTACAACGCGACCTAAGGGGACTGGACTTGGTTTATCTATATGTGCTAGGATTGTAGAGAATCATCACGGTAATCTCGAGCTAACGTCCTCAAGTGACGCTGGAACGGTATTTACAGTAGAATTACCACTTGAAGGCGGTGTTTTATGAAACCAAAATTAAATCGTGTTTTCAATATCATCATAGTTGAAGATGAGGTAAACCTCGCGAATTTACTTTTAAGGGTATTAAAGAGTGAGGGCTATGAGGTGATGGCTGTTGGCAGTATCTCTGAAGCATGGCAGCTGCTAAAAAAGCAGCATTTTGATATGCTAATTACAGACATTAAACTCCCTGACGGCGATGGTATTTCATTTTTGGAGAGGATTAAGGCGCAGGGTGTAGAGATAGAAGTGATTGTTATGACGGCGTTCGCTACGGTTGAAACGGCTATTAGTGCCCTCAAAATAGGTGCGCGAGATTATATCCGGAAGCCCTTTGATCTGGAGGAAGTCATTTCGGCAGTGAAAAAAGTTGTGCTGCAAATGGAAGCTGAGCTACCCGTTAGCTACAGCGAAAATCATCTTTTGGTAACGAACAGCGAAAAAATGAAGGGTCTACTTAAGCTCCTGCATAAGGTGGCGCAAAGTAATGCCAATATTTATATTCATGGTGAAACAGGTGCAGGTAAAGAGCTAGTTGCACACGCCATTCACGAACTCAGTGATCGACATGAAAAGCCCTTTATAAAGGTAAACTGTTCGGCTCTACCAGAAACCTTGCTAGAAAGTGAGCTTTTTGGCTATGAGAAAGGTGCTTTTACAGGTGCTTTTAATAGAAAGCTCGGTCGATTTGAGCTCGCAAATGGTGGAACGATATTTTTAGATGAAATTGGAGATATTTCACCTTTAATCCAGCTAAAATTATTGAGAATAATACAGCAAAAGGAGCTGGAGCGATTGGGAGGAACTCAGACAATCTCTTTAGATGTCAGAATTATATCTGCAACAAACAAAAGCCTAGAGCAGCTGGTAAGAGAGGGGAGCTTTAGTGAGGACCTATACTATCGATTAAATGTCATTCCACTCGATGTACCACCGCTAAGAGAACGTCGCGAGGACATGAAGGATTTAATTGAAAGTTTTATTGAGCATTCTTCTAACACCTATCAGACGAAGCGCAAGGCAATCTCAGAGGAGGCGTTTATGGCGATGCTTGCTTATGATTGGCCAGGGAACGTGCGTGAGCTAGAAAATATAGTTGAAAGACTCCTTTTGATGAGTGAAGGCGCTCAGATAGAGCTGGAAGATCTTCCAGAGCACATTTTATCTAAGGAACCGTTTTTTTATGAGGAAAAAATCGACGCGGCTGAAGTTAATGTTATAAAAAATGCTTTGATTGGGTCTGAGGGCAATGTCACAAAAGCGGCAGAGCAATTGGGCATTAGCAGAAGATCACTTCATAGAAAGATCAATAAATATCATTTGAAATAGGTGTGGTTGTATAAAATAGTGTGCCAATGTTGTCGCAGTGTGACAACATTGGCACACTATATTTTTTTATAGCTTCAACAAATCGTTGAAAACACTATGTTTGCATTTTGAAACATTTTGGCATGAGTCTTGCTGTTAAATAAGTGTCAGATATTTCCGAGTTTTCTCGGAACAAATAGGAGGGAATCATGAGCTTTGACACAGGTAATACGGGATTTATGTTATTGGCAACAAGCTTAGTTATGCTAATGACACCAGGACTTGCATTCTTTTATGGTGGTTTGGTGAGTAAAAAGGGCGTTTTAACAATTATGATGCAGAGCTTTGTTTCGTTGGGGATTACGACAGTGCTTTGGTTCACGGTTGGTTACTCGCTATGCTTCAGTGGAGATGTCTTTGGGATTATTGGCAATTTAGATATGGCGTTTTTAAGTGGCGTATCTATGATGGATGTACTATCTCCAAACAATAATATTCCACTTATCGTTTTTATTTCTTATCAGATGATGTTTGCAGTTATCACACCAGCACTTATAACGGGTGCTTTTGCAGAGCGTGTACGCTTTAAAGCCTATGTTTTATTCCAAATTTTATGGCTATTATTAGTATACTTCCCATTTACACATATGGTCTGGGGCGGAGGCTTATTGGCAAGCTGGGGTGTTCTTGATTTTGCTGGTGGTATCGTGGTTCATGCAACTGCAGGTATGGCAGCGCTTGCTTCAGTATTTTTTGTAGGTAAACGCGTGGAGCGAGTAACGGAGCCACACAGTATACCGCTAATTGCACTTGGCACGGCTCTTTTATGGTTTGGTTGGTATGGGTTCAATGCAGGAAGTGAGCTTAGAGTAGACGGTGTTACAGCACTTGCTTTCCTCAACACAGACGTTGCTGCGTCCTTTGCAGCAGTGGTATGGTTGGCAATCGACTGGAAAAAGATGGGTAAACCAAAATTTGTTGGTATGCTAACCGGTGCAGTTGCTGGTCTTGCAACTATCACGCCTGCAGCTGGCTATGTTAGCACTTCTACAGCTGCACTAATCGGCTGTATTGCATCTGTGGTATGCTATCTTGCAATCGGTTTAAAAAACAGATTTGGCTGGGATGACGCTTTGGACGTTTGGGGCGTTCATGGTATGGGTGGTATAACTGGCGTAATCCTACTTGGCATTTTTGCAAGCACTAAGGTTAATCCTGCAGGTGCTGATGGTCTTTTACAAGGTAATGTACACTTTTTCTTAATCGAAACTGCTGCGGTTGTTATTGCTGCTGCATATGCATTTGTTATTTCATATGGCATGCTGACATTGATCGATAAGATCACACCTGTAAGAGTGGATGCAAGCGAACAGTTAACTGGAATTGATGCTGCACTACACGGTGAAACGGCTTATTTGATGTAATCGAATTGCGTTTAATTTTAAATGAATAAAAGTTACTCATCGGTATAAGGTGAGTAACTTTTTTTATAGGGTAATGTTTTATTTATTATTTTGTATGATGTATGTAGCCAGCTTTTTATCTTCTACACCTATATGTTTGAGCAACCAATCAACGGTCATTTGACTGATTTGAATTTTTTTGAGGTGGTCAGTAAGTTCTTATTGATATCATCGATCAGATGTGTAACCGTATCTTTGAACTCAGCGTGTACCATCTTATGAGCAGCCATATCTGGATAGCCAACTCGCATTTGAAGCTTCTCTTCAGAGTTAAAATGCTTGATGACATATTCTGCAAGAAATTTCAAATGCCGTACAACTTCATCGGTGCTGTTACCACTCTTTAAGGCCAATAGCATATCATTTGATTTCTCAACCAACTCTTTGTGTTCTTTATCCATTTCAGGAACGCCAAGAATTAATTTTTGTTCCCAGCTAATCATAATAGCCTCCTTTCTCTATAGGTACGTAGTTTACACCGGAGAATTGAAGTTATTCATGATTATTATTGACGAATAAGGTTAGACTTAACTGTTCCTTGCATATCGATGTAATACATGTTCGTATTGTTCTGCCAATTGAAATTTTTCTTGAATCTTTAATAGTTCAATACCTTGAAAAAAATACCTTTCATAATTTTCTAAATGTAAATGATACATGGCAATTCCTTTACGACAGAGTAATAACGCTAATTCTGCCATGATTGAGTTTTCTATACAAAATTTGATACCTAACTCTGCATATTTTAATGCGAGATTATGCTGATCAAGTCTGTGTGAGTTGTATGAAAGAATTGAGTACGTTTTGATAATTAGTAATTTTTCTAAATGTTTTGCATATTTACTTGTATCTAAATAATCTAGTATCATCAACATAATTTTATTACTATTTTCACAGTCTCTTAAAATACCAAGTAATGAAGCAATTGAAAATAAAATTCTAAGCTCAAGAGAATTGTATTTGCAGGTGCGCCAATTTTTAAGTGAAAAATGAGGAATGCTAATTTTTAAAGCTTCAATTTGTTTATCCAAAGATAAATTATAAGCATCGTCGTTATCTTGATAGCTTATTTCAATACCTTCAAAAAATGTCATAAGCTGTTTTATTTCTCTCGAATCAATGAGCTGAGGATTAGCTCGAGATAAATACTTCTCACAAGAGATTATGGTTTCCGTTATAGAGTCTGCATCTGCGTTTGTTATATGATAATCAATCATATCGTAAAAATAGGAGAGCTCATTTGAGGTTTTATAGGAATCTAGAATAAGTATAAGGTTCTCTTTATAAAAACTCGAAAGGACTTCTAATGTCTCAAATCTAGGTATAGACATGCCATTTTCAAGTCTTCTAAGGGTATCGCTATTCACTCCGGTTTTTTCTGACACCTCATTTTGAGAATACCCCAACGATTTTCGGATCGTTCTAATTCGCTCTGCAAATGCTTTCAAATCATAACTGCTTAACATCGTCAACCTCAAAAATCCCGTATTCATACGGGTATTATTTTTCACGATTTAATTATATCATTGAATTAGAAAAAAGGAAAAGACGAGGTTGGATATGAAAAAGTTTAAATTAGGTTTGGTGGTTGCTTTAACTTTAATAACGATGACTATAGGATTTGACTTAACTTTTGCTGCAGATGATGATTTGCCAGTACCTAGAATCATAATTATGTCACTCTTAGAAGAATAATAATTTAATAAGTTCGGGAGACCGATACCTAAGACATTCCATAAATTTAATTATTATTCTCAAGATAAAACATAATCCACCTCTGGGTGGATTTTGTCTTTTTATTAGTGTTTAGTTTTCAGTGGCAGATCTCAGTTATGGATTTTGATGCATTACGAGGTGAAATACAATATGATGGATTACAGAGAACAGCAAGAACTTTTCGAGCTAAAAACCTTGGACAAAAGAGCCAAAAAATCGATGTTATCCTTAAGGACACACGAGGAAGAAAAGGATACCTTTAGAACCGAATATCAAAGAGATATCGATCGAATTCTGTATTCAGAAGCACTTAGGAGACTTAGACTTAAAACGCAAACCTTTATTTCAAAATCAGGTGATTCCCTGAATCGTACGCGGTTATCGCATACATTAGAGGTCAATCAAATTGCAAAAACCATCGCAAAGCCCAATTATCTTAACTGTGATTTAATCGAAGCGATTGCCTTTGGTCACGACTTAGGTCAAACGCCCTTTGGACATGCTGGTGGAAGAGCCTTACATAAGCTCTTGCAGGAAAGTGGAAAGAGCTTTCATCACAACGCTCAATCGGTATGGCTAGTTGAGCAGTTAAATTTAGATCGATGCGATATAGAGGGCGAAGCCTATTGTGGTATGAATCTGACGCACGATACCTTAGAGGGCATTTGGAAGCACACCGTTTTTCAGCCGATAGATAATTTTGGTGTTGAAATACTGGATAAGCTAAGTCCACATAGCCCAGGGAGTCTAGAGGCACAGGTCGTTCAAATTGCAGATAAGTTTTCTTATGCACTGCATGATCTATACGACGCAGATCAAAATGGGATTGCGCGTTATGAGGAATTTGAAGAGACGGTATGGCATCAGTTTTTTGATAAGCCTTTTGATAAAAACAGATGGCACTATGCATTTATCAATGATTTGATTGAACAATTTGGAAAAAGCACGCATATCTCATTTAGTGATCATTTTAACAATGCCTATATTGAGGTTCAAAACTATATAGAAAAACGTATATTAAAATCTCGACAATTACTCGAATATGATGAAATGACCTATGAACTTATCAGCACACTATATCATTATTATCATAAGCATCCAGAGCAGCTGATGAAACGTGCCCAAATAACAACCAAGACCATGGACCGATTGGGAATTGAGCGTGTGCTAACAGACTACATTCAGTGGTTTGGCGATGTAGAGGCGATTGTTGAGTATGAAAAAATTAAGAATTTGAAATCTTTGAAAGCGGTGTAAAATACCTCTTGTAAGACGCTTGAGAACATGATAAATTCAGAGTTGAATAAAGCGTCCGAGGGGAAATATGGTTAAGACAATTAAACGCGATAAGGATTCCAAGGTGACAGTAACATTAGCGTATCTATTTATGATACTTATCAATATACTGGCAAACACATTACCATTGAATGGGGTTACAACAGGACAAATTTCGATTCGCTACGACAACCTGTTTGTTCCAGCTTCATATACCTTTATTATATGGAGTGTAATCTATTTAGGTTTAGGTGGATTTGTTATTTTTCAGTGGAGAGATGCATTTTTCTCCCCGGAAACCAATCGAATGATGTTGAAGCTTAGAAGATTGTTCTCTTATTCTTGCTTGGCAAATGCATTATGGATTGTACTCTGGCATTATGATTTGATCCTTTTATCCTTGTTTGCAATGCTAGGTCTAAGAGTAGCTTTGCAAAAATCTATGAAGCAGGTTCATTCGGCAAAGCTTACCTCACAGGAAAGAATTTGGGTACACAAGCCGTTTAGCATCTACTATAGTTGGATTAACGTGGCATTAATCGCAAATGTGGCTGCATTTTTAGTGAAGCACAGAATAGATTTTGGAAGCTTATCTGACGAGGTTATGACGGTCTTAGCTTTACTGATTGGTTTTTTCATCATTGTGACCATCACCTCAAGATACAAGGATATTACATTTGGCATCGTAGCTATTTGGTCTTTTTCAGGCATATTGGTTAGACATATTGATTCGGGACAATTAGCGGGAAGTTATCCGTTCATCATCTGTATTTTAGCCATAATTTTGATAGCACTGTCAGGCTTGATCGGATTTTTAAGCTATATGAGATTTAAACGTATGCGAATTAAATACAGCGCTTAAAGTAAAGGCAATTATTCTTTATTGAGTAATTGTCTTTTTTCTTTTTGTAAAGAGGTGCACTTAAAAAAGGGTTTTTTATCTCTTTGTTGAATATAGCTAATGGGTTAACCATTAGGAGGAGAAGATGCTCGACAGACTGAATCATAGAGGTACGTTGACAATAGAAACGGAACGACTAATTCTTAGGCGGTATAAGTCAGACGACGCTTTTGATATGTTCCATAATTGGGCTAGTGATTCGGAAGTAACGCGATTCCTCTCATGGGCGCCACACGATCATATTGAAATTACAAAAGAAATCATTGAAATTTGGATGAATCAATATCAATATGATCATGTATACAATTGGGGAATTCAGCTAAAGCATGAGGGTACGTTAATTGGCGGGATTTCCGTTGTCGCTTTGAACGAAACACATTTTTCTTGTGAAATTGGATATTGTATTGGGAAAGAGTATTGGGGAAATGGCATTACAACTGAAGCCTTTTCAGCCATTATCCCTTTTTTATTTGACAAAGTTGGAATGAATCGTATCAGTGCCAATCATGACACTCAAAATATAGCATCCGGTAGAGTGATGCAAAAGACCGGATTGCAATATGAAGGAACTGCAAGACAAGCTAGAAAAAGAGGCAGTCAGTTTTATGATATAGCCATATATGCGATTACGAAGGATCAGAGGAGAAACAGATGAGCTATCAGATTGTAAGACCGCAAAGAGATGATCAAGAGGCTATGAATGATCTGATTATAAGGGTTTTAAAGGACAATTGGACAAGAAATCAGTTAGATGATTTAGAAGATGATTTAAAAGATGAAATAAAAACAAAATTGAGATTTGTCAGTGAGGATTTGCTCGGAATTCTTGGCGCTAGATATTTTATTGTTGCCAAAGAGGGTGACAAGATTGTAGGGATAGCGGAGCATGGACCTGCGAACGATACGATCAGATCCTGCAACTCAGAGGAATTGAACGCTTTACAAGAGGTAGGAACGGTTTTTGTACTTCCTGAATACCAAGGGAAAGGCGTGGGTAAAGCACTTATGTCAGCGATGCAAAATAGACTAAGTAATATTGGTGAATCTTTTTTTTGTATCGATAGCGGCTATAAAACTGCTCAGGGGGTATGGATTCACTTGTATGGAGAACCGACATTTTTGTTAAGGGACTACTGGGGCCAAGGCATTGATCATATGGTTTGGATGGTAAAACTAAAGTAATGAGATAGACCATAAAGATGCAATATAAATCATAATTCTGACATAATTTAGTGTTAGTCTACTATCAAAGGAAGGTGAACACTATGATGTTTGGAAGAGGATTTTACGGAGTCGGCAATTGCCTTGGGTTTAGTAGATTTGGTTTTTATGGTATGGTACCAATGATGATTTTATTTGTTGTTGTAGTCACTTTGGGTATAATAGTACTTATAAAGGTGACTAAGCGAGGTAATAACCAATCTTCGGCGTTATCGATTCTTCAAGATCGATTTGCGAAGGGTGAAATTTCAGAAGAAGAGTATCTTGCTAAAAAATCATTGCTGAAATAGCCAACCGCCCCTGTGGCGGTTTTTTCATAGTTGAGGTGGTTGTATATGAGCAATCGTATTTTAATTGTTGAGGATCAAAGTGAAATTAGCGATATTGTTTCAAGATATCTTGAACGTGAGGGCTATCAATGCCTCATTTGTGACAGTGGTTTGAAGGCGCTTGAAATAATCACAAAAGAAGCCTTTCAATTGCTAATTTTAGATGTTATGCTGCCTGGGATTAATGGCTTTGAAATACTTAAAACTTTAAGACAATCCTCCAACGTTCCTGTGATTCTACTCACGGCCAAAATTGGTGAAAGTGACAGGATTCAAGGCTTCGACTATGGTGCTGACGACTATGTGACAAAGCCATTCAGCCCTAAGGAGCTGGTTAGGAGAGTAAGTGCGATATTGAGAAGAACCAGACATGAGCATTCGACGGACTGCATAATTTTAGGTGCTTTTAAGCTGTGTCAGGAATCCATGAAGCTTTACAAGGACGATGTATTAATTGACATTACAACAGCTGAATATCAAATGATGCGTGTCTTTATGCTAAATGCCGGTAATGTACTAACAAGAGATCAGCTGATCGCTTCTGCATTTGGATATGACTATGAAGGCTTTGATCGCAATATTGACAGCTACGTGAAGCGACTGAGACAAAAAATAGAATCGGATCCTAAGAACCCTGTTTATTTGAAGACGAAATATGGAATGGGTTATGTATTTGGAGGTAGCTGATGTCAATAAAGCGAATATGGATTGGAATCGTTGTTGGCATCGCCTTATTATCGGTGCTTATTAACACATCTGTACTGAATGTACTAATAGATCGATACTTTAAAAGCTATTTAACTGAAAACTATGAAACGCATGTGGCACAGGTTTCTTCATACACATCAAATGTTTTGACCTCTGACGAGGTTTCCTACAATCAAATGGCAATGGAGCTGGAAACACATCTAGTAGATCCAATTGTTAAAATACGCGTCTTCAATGCAGATGGTGTTGAACTCGTTACAGTAGATAATTCTACAGCTTGGGAAAATGGCAGACAAATGGGGCATATGATGGGTATGAACCGACCAACTGAAGAATACGTCACCCAATATACGTTAACAAAGGGCAATCAGACCATAGGCTATTTGCATATTACGACTACAGGTACAGTAGAGTCCTCGTTAATAGCGACGCGGTTTAAAAAATCATTATGGATGAATGCTGTTTTTTCAATCATTCTAGCACTATCTATTTCTCTTATTATAGGAATCGTCGCAAATCGAAGGGTGACCAAGGCACTTAGTGAAACTGCAAAATACGCATCTAATTTACAGCAGGGGATAGAAAAGCCGTTAAAAACCACTCACATCAAGGAAGTAGATGTCATTAATGACAGCTTGAGAAATTTGAATCAACGGTTGATGCAAAAGCGTGTTGGCAGAAAGGCTCTAATCGATCAGATGATGCATCAATCTAGAACGCCATTAACAATTGTTAAAACGCATTTAGAGGGGCTTCAGGATGGCGTTATTGAGCCTACAACGGATGAGTTTGAAAACCTAACGCTTCAAATAGATAACCTAACAGAGGTCATAACCAATATAGCAGGATTAATTGAAACAGAACAATCACCTGAGATGAATCGTATGGAAACTGTAGAAGTTGTAAAATTGCTATATCAGGTATCTAGTGGATTTTTACCAGCAGTTAAGCAGAAAAATGGCGATATCAAACAGACTGGGATCAATAAACTAAACGTCGAAACAGATCGCTTTAAGCTAACGCAAATTTTTTATAATTTAATAGCAAATGCCTATCAGTATTCTGATGCACCATGCCTAATAGAAATAAAGGTCGCTAAAGAATTAAACTGTTGTAGGATAACAATTTCGGATTGTGGTCACGGCATTGCAAAAGCACATTTAGAGCATATCTTTGACGCCTATTATAGAGGTGATGAAAAAGCAAGCAATGGAGAAGGACTTGGTCTCTATATTGTAAAACAGCTCCTTACTGAAATAGGTGGCACAATTGAAGTCATTTCTACCCTAGGAGAAGGCACCAGCTTTATTATTGAATTGCCAGTTTAACTTATTTGCAACTCGCTCTTTTATTTGACCTCAAAAAAGTCTATAATGCTAAGATAAATAATACTAATATAATTAATGATATGTGAGGTAAATATGACAGCTTATATGGGAGAGCTTGCTGCACTAGCGATGGCATTATGTTGGGCAATTACTGCGACAGCATTTGAAGACACTGGGAAGAAAATTGGTTCTATGAACCTCAACCTACTAAGGCTACTTATTGGGATGGTTTTTCTTTCAGCATTTACTTTGATAACAAGGGGGGTTTTATTTCCAACGGATGCAAGTGCATCCGAATGGGGATGGCTACTCCTTTCAGGATTTGTTGGAATTGTTGTTGGTGACCTTTTATTGTTTGAGGCATTTGTACAAATCGGCTCTCGGATTTCTATGCTGATATACGCGAGTGTGCCGCCACTAAGTGGTATTTTAGCCTTTATATTTCTTGGAGAATCCATGCATTTTATGCAGATTGTCGGCATGCTTGTAACCTTGTCTGGAATTGCAATGGTAATTTTGGTAGGTGAAGCGGATAGTAAAAAGGTAAAGCTATCACACCCACTCAAAGGCATACTTTTAGCATTTGGTGGCGCATTTGGACAAGCAGCTGGATATATCATAGGTAAATTTGGTATGGCAAATTATGACCCATTTGCGTCGACACAAATTAGACTAATTGCTGGAATGATAGGATTTATGGTACTGTTTACAATTAGAAACAATTGGAGTAGCTTTTTTAAATCACTTAAGCGTACTGATGCACTTGCATCTGTCACATTGGGATCTTTCTTTGGACCATTTTTGGGTATTTCTCTTTCACTTTACGCAGTTCAAAGGATTAATCCTGGCGTAGCTTCAACTCTAACCTCGATAACCCCGATTCTTTTAATTCCTTACGCGATGTTCTTCAAAAAGGAAAAAGTGACTTCGAAGGAAGTTATCGGTACGGTATTGGCACTTTGTGGTGTAGGGATCATGTTTATTTAAGAAAATTAAAGGTTCTGCTGCTTATCATGATCGATAAGTGACAGAACCTTTATTTATTGCTGAGTTATATTTAAGAAGCCGTGAGCTACAGAAAAATTCAACTTGCCTTTGCTAACAAGATGAGTTAAATGCGCCTTAATAACAGAACGGTTGAGAAGATGTTGACCTAAATTTTCAGTTAAGTGATAGTAGCTAGAAAGAGAACGATGAATCTCATCTATTGTACTGGCACCTGATTCTATGGCCTTTAGGATCAAGACCTGCGTAAGCTCTAAGGCATCAATGTTCTTTTGAATGGTCAGTGCTTTGTCCTCAACAATACCACCATGTGCAATCACAAATGTATCTGCCTCTAAATCAAATAGCTTATGAAGTGATTCAAGGTGGGATGTGACATCAAAAGTGAAAATCAGTGGGTGCTTGTCAATCATGGCGGTTGAAATAAGCGCATCACCTAAAAATGCGACGCTGTCCTCTGTTATATAACCCATTTGATTAGGTGAATGCCCCTTTAATAAAATCGGTTGAATAACCACAGGAGTACCTGATAGCTGGAGAATAACGGGTGTTTCATCTATAAGCTTTTTATGCACACACGAAGGCTTTGCCATTAAAAATTTGTTCTGTAGCTCAGCAACGGGACTCGCGCCATAAAGATAAGTCGGTTCGAGTATGGGATTCTCGATAAAAGCGGATTCAAGCTCAGGCGCATATGTAATCGCTGAATGCTGTTTCTGTATAAAAGCATTGCCGCCACAATGGTCTGCGTGAGAATGGGTGTTAAATATAGCGTGTACTGAAACCTCTCCTAGCTCTCTGATTGCTTTTCTTACACTTGAGTCATCATTCCCTGTGTCAAATAAAATTAAATTTTGATCAAAAAGATAGCCACCTATGGCGGCTGGAGAGTTAAAATAATAACTGTTACCGCGAATTTGCTGCATTTGATACTACCTCCTTTTATCCTTGTAAAGCCTTGCATCGGCTAAATGGAAAAGTTTCATTTTGTCTGTGGTGTCATTTGGAAAGGTTGCGAGTCCAAAACTAAAACTACCATAGAACATAGAAGCATTTGTTTCTATTATAATGGATTCGAACGATTTTCGGAATGCAATAATTCGCGTCATGATTTCTGAATTAGTCTCAAATGGAAATAGACATGCAAATTCATCGCCACCTAATCTAGCAAAATACATGCCGTCAATGCCAGATTGTTTGATCCAATTTGAGAAGGCGATTAAATAGGCATCGCCAGCTTGGTGTCCATACTGGTCGTTGATGTGCTTAAGCCCGTCTAAATCAAAGAGAGCTAACGTATAACCGTTATTAGCATCATTAGAAAATTGCTGATGCTTTTCGTCAAAGTACCTTCTATTGATTAATCCAGTCAGCGCATCATATTGACTCAATTGGAGGGTTTGCATATAAAGCTCGTAGATTCTATAAAAGAGTGGAAGCTGCTCTCTAATATAATCGGCCACCTTTCGATCTGTTTCTGTATAAACATGATTGTAAGAGCTGTCAATTGCAAAGATCCATTTTAATTTATCATTAATCCAAATGGGAACGACTAGGGTTGACTGAACCGTCTTTTTAGAGGCAGGAAGTGCAACGGGTTGATGCCCATTTAAGGTGAAATTATCTATATCATTAACGATGTGTGCTTGATGAAATTTTCCACGTAAATCAGAAAGAATAAAGCTTTCAGCAAGAGGTATACTGAAATCAAACATATCGCTAGTTTCATATCCAGTAAATGCAACGACCTTTAAGGTTTCGTGTTCATCAAGCTCAAGCACGGTTGATTGCTGACTTTGGCTGAAAATGCTCTGTACCTCTTTTAGGAGGTCATTTAAGAATTCAGTTTCATCCTGATAGGAGATGATTTTTTGACTCAAATGTAGAAACGCATCCTTCAATGAATAAAGCATTTCAATTTCTTTTTCTGCTGCTTTTTTGGAGGTAATATCTTGTATTAAGCCGATTAATCCAATGGGCTCACCATAGCTATCGTAATGAAGTGCTTTACTGAATATAACATTGTGAACGGTACCGTCAGAGTGCATGGTTTGAGCCTCGTAAATTTGAAGCTGTCGATTTTCAAAAATCTTCTGATCATGCTCATCATAAACCTTTGCAAGCTCATAAGGCGATATATCGTAAACGGTTTTGTCTATGATCTCTTTAATCTCTAAACCTAAAAAGTTAGCGAAGGCACTATTACAAAAACGATAGTAGCCAGCGCGATCTTTATAAAACACGGGATGAGGTAGTGTTTCAAGAAGTACCTTGAAGAAATCAAAATTTGAAGTGCTATTATTGAATTGCATGACACCACCTCCTTATGTATTGATTATACCCATGTATAGACATATTAATAAATTTAACACAATGGCTTTATAAAAAAAAAGACCATTTACGGTCTTTAATGTTGATCATAGGCTAATTGCTTTTCTAGTAATTGATTTGCGGATACCTAGAATCTCATATTCAAGTCTTAGATAATAGTCATGGGGCACTTTATTTTTAATTTTAGGAGTGACATGCAATATTAATGCGAATGCTCGATTGAGCATGGGATGATTTTGAATGGTTTTCCTGTGTAGCTCAATAAGTTCATTTTTAGTGACATGTAAAAACCCATACGTACTTTTTTCAGCGACCCAAATATCATATTCAAACGGAAGACGATCATCAATAATTTTATTGCCTAGTTTATCGACGAAGTAGGCTGATTTTAAAACACCGGGAATGGCACCTTCGCGAATATAATTTTGTCCAACCAAGTAGTCCTCGTTAATGTCAAAAAAGTACTTTTGTGTGTGAAATGCTGGCCCCTCAGTCTGAAGCTTTGGCTGGAAAAATAAAGCATATGAAATTGCAGTGAAAATAACAGCGACCAATCCAAGTCGATAGATAAATTTGTTCATGCGCACACCATTCGATAAATATTTAACAACAAAGGCTTCATATAGCTATTATAACTTATAAATCTGAAAAATATATAAACAGTTCTAAAAAAGTGATTTTTTTAATAGAGTTTGATATACTTTAATCAAGAATAGGAGGTGTTGATTACGAAAAAGAAAGTGATGATTGTAATGACCCTCCTACTGATTATTTGGGCATTTTATAGCTTTTATCAGCCTTTAATTCGAATTGCATTTATTATGTTCGGAATAGCGGTAATCACTTACTTGATGACACCAGGTGCTTCAAGGGAATCAATTAAAAGACTCAATCTATTATCTAAGAGTGTTATTGTTATTTACGTAAGTGTTGCACTATTTTGTACCGCTTTAATCTTCTCCTATCAGGAAAGACACATAGAATCGCCAGATTACATCATAATACTTGGCGATTGGATAAATGGAGAACAGCCTGGAGATAGATTGTCATTAAGACTCGAGGCTGGCATCAATCAGTACAATCAATACAAATCAAATTCAGAGCTTAAAATAATTGTGACAGGTGGAATGGGTAAGGGAGAGCAAATTCCAGAAGCGGTTGCTATGCAAAGGTATCTTGTATCAAAAGGAATTTCGGCTAGTTCTATTTTAGTGGAGAAGAATGCAACCTCAACGAGAGAGAATTTAGCTTTAAGTAAAAGCCTTATTGAGCGCGAGTGGCAGCAGTCAGAAGCGCCAAGGGTTTTAATCGTTTCCAGCTGGTTTCACCTATTTAGAACGCATCTGTTAGCGGAGTATTATCACTATGACTATGGTACAGTGTCAGCTAAAACCCCTAAGGCTAATGGGGTTCAGCCCATAGTGAGAGAATGGTTTGCAATAATTAATGATCTTATATTTACCTGGATGAAATGAGGTGTCTATGAAAATTAAGCAGTTGAGTGAAAGGAACTACATTTTTACTTTTTTTGATTCTCCTGATTGGAACTTAAATTTACATGTAATCATTGGGGCACATCGGAATTATATTGTGGATTCAGGTATGGGATCACATATGTTAAATCCAATGATTAATTTTATTAGGCTGAGAAATCAAAAAGATATCTTTATTATCAACACCCACTTTCATTGGGATCATATTTGGGCTAATTCTTTAAGGGAAGTCAAGGAAATAGTCGCACATCAAACCTGTGGCGCGCTAATACAAGCCAATTGGGATAAGGATTTGACCTTAAATCAAGCCTATATTAGGACACCGATAAACATGCAGCTGCCAACCTTAACCTTTACAGATGAAATCGATTTTCCAGATGATCATATAAAGCTGTTATTTACACCAGGTCATACAAGCGATTCAATCTGTGTTAACGATTATTTAGAAGGTGTGCTCAATGTTGGCGATAATATTGGCGATACCCTCGATCAATTGGTTCCTGATTTGGATTGCTCAGTAGAGGTATATAAGCAGTCTTTGCTTAAATTAAAAAATCTCAATGCTTCTACCATCGTATCAGGACACAATGTGGTTATGCAGCCTGAGGTTTTTGATAAAATACAGATACTTTTGGAGGCGCATTAATGATCCTTTTAAGTGCTTGCTTGATTGGCCAAGGATGTCGATATGATGGAAAATCAAAGGTAGTCGATTGGGTATTAGAATTGTCTAATACAGGTCAGACGATAGCCGTCTGTCCTGAGGTTTTAGGAGGGCTGACAATTCCTAGATTGCCCTGTGAAATAAATGGAGATCGCATTTACAATCAAAGTGGTGCCGATATGACCTCTGCGTTTGTTATTGGTGCAGAGAAAACCAAAGAGATCGCTCAAATCGTTGGTGCCAGAGTAGCAATATTTAAAGCAAATAGTCCG
Organism: Clostridiales bacterium 38-18; assembly: GCA_001897605.1. GTDB lineage: Bacteria > Bacillota > Clostridia > Peptostreptococcales > Acidaminobacteraceae > Fusibacter_C. The sequence goes on from MKTL01000001.1 coordinate 225,895, forward strand.
TCCTGTGGCAATTGCAAAGTATACAATGGTAACTTTGAAGGTGTTTTAGTGGATGGAAAAGGATTAGCGGTAAAAGCTTTGGAGGAAATTGGAATTGTTGTGTTCAATGAAAATGAAGCGTTAGAATTTAAACAGTCATCTCTAAATCATAAATCATAGAAGGAGCAAGTCATGGAAAAAATATGCAAAGAAATTGATGATTACATGAATGTCTTTTCAGAAGAATTACAAGTAAAAATGAAGTTGATTCGGGAATGGGTACATGAAATTGTACCTGAAGTTAGTGAAAAAATAAGTTATCAGATGCCGACCTTCTACTACAAAGAAAATCTCGTTCACTTTGCTGCCTACCCAAAGCATTTAGGATTTTATCCGACACCAAGTGCAATTTCTGCCTTTGAAGCTGAAATAAAAGCAAGAAAATTCAAGTATGCTAAAGGCTCTGTACAATTCCCGAATGGTGAATCACTACCCGAAGATTTAATTAAGGATATGATTAGATATCGAAAGATAGAAGTAGAACAGAAAGTGAAGTGATCCTTTTTTAATCAAGGGTTGTCTTTAAATATCGAAAAATACTAGACAGAGTATAGAAGGAGCAACACGTGTATAATAGAGAAGAAAAAAATAGAATGATTGGTCTGATACAAAGCTATGCAGAAGATTTAGGTGTTGAGGAAATGGGTTCAATTGTTACCGAGCAGGTGATGGACTATATCGTTGAATTGATTAAACCACATATATATAATGATGCGCTATTTGATGTGAATAAAGTGCTTAAGGCGTATCAAAATCAACTTGAGGATGCACTTTATGTGTTGGAAAAGTCGACTGGAAGATAGATAAATGAATTAATTTGGTTGATGATATAGGCATAGGCGATCGACTCCCTAATTCGAAGGGTTTCTTTCAATGAAATCCATTTATCTACGAAAATCACCACTAAAGCCTCTCTTTTCCTTGGTAGACTAGGATTGAGTGGCCACATGTGCTTCAGGATAATCTCGCGTTCGGTGTTGGAAAGTGTAAAATATTTTTCTGCATTTTCAAGTGCTTTACGTGCGTGTGTAAAACCGTGAAGACCCTCTGACGCTCTTGGGTGATGCCAATCATATAAGAAAAAATCATGTAACAAGGCTCCTCGAGCGACACTTTGATAATCAAGGCGCAATTTTTTAGCGATTATATAGCTGTGGAAAGCAACGCTTATAGAGTGGTCGAGGCAATCTATAGTACCATGCTGAATAAATTGACGCATTTCTTTAAATTTTGGATGAACTAAAATAAGCGCAGTAAGGGCAATAAACTGTTCTATTTCACTGTCCAATTGAATTTGTTTTTCGACAGATAACATATTAACCACCTTGATTATTAGAATTTGATTAAATCATCAAGAGATACAATTTCACAAAAAAATTCATGCTATAATGAGAGCATCAATTATAAAACCATTATAACAAATTGAAAAAAAATGTGATACAGATGGAGATAAAATGGAGCGTTTTGCTATAATTTCTGACATACATGGGAATTTAACTGCTTTAAATGCAGTGTTAAAGGATATTGAAGAAAAGCATATTTCTAAAATAATCTGCTTGGGAGATATTGCCGGAAAAGGGCCAAGGTCAGCTGAAGCAATTGACATCATCAAAGAAAGATGCGCAGTTGTCGTAAAAGGCAATTGGGACTATTTTTTAACACATGTAACCGATTCTGAAACCATTTGGTGGCATAGAAGGCAAATTGGTGCTGAACGAGAAGCCTACTTAAAGCAGCTTCCTGAGTATTATGAAATTAGTCTGAGTGGTTATCTTTTAAGACTTTGCCATGCCTCACCAAATGATATATTTTACAGAGTTCATCTGACAACTTCAAATGAGAAACGGATTAAACTATTTGAAGAAACACCCACTTTACCTTGTCTTTCAGATATTGTAGGGTATGGCGACATTCATGGCGCATATATAGATAATATTGGAGATAAGGTATTATTTAATGTGGGTAGCGTGGGCAATCCATTAGACTTTAATGTGGCTTCATATGCCATCGTTGAGGGCAATATCGAGGCGGATTGGCTGCCTAATCGTGATAAAAGCGCTTATGGTATCACGATCTGTAGGGTACCGTATGACGTGGAGTTAGAAATTAAAATCGCAGAAGAAATGAATATGCCAGAGCTCATAGATTATTCAAATGAGCTAAGAACAGCAATATATAGGGGGCGTAAATAATGAAATTGAATTATGAAATTAAACTTGAGGATTACATTGCCTTTAATATGAATTTTATAGACACTTCTAAGGCGATGAAACGCTCATTATTGGTACAAAGATTTTTATTTCCTTTGATTTTTTTAGTGCTAGCAAAATTTCTTCAGCCAATTTTAGAGATTTCATTAATTCCGCTTATGATTATAATGAGTGCAATCGTAGTGGTGTGGATGGCTTTCTATGACAAATGGTATCGAAAGAGCATTAAAAGAAAAATTTCAAAGCTAATCGAAAGTGGTAAGGTACCTGGACTTATTGGAAAACATGAACTTTTAGTAGATGCAACTCAAATTTCAGATAAAACGAAGGAGAGCTTCACCTATTATAATACGGTTGATAAGGTCAACGAAACTAAGACGCATGTCTTTGTTTACGTCAGTCAGGTGATGGCATATATTGTACCAAAAACTGCATTTGAAAGTGACTCTGATAAAGAGAGCTTTATAGAAATGGCAAGTAAATTGAAACCTTTAAAATAGTATTTACAGGAGGGCGCATGAAACTTGGTTTGTTAATCATTGATCTTCAAAAGGCTTATTATAACGGCTTTGCAAAAGAAAGTATGGATCAGGCTTGTGAGTATATCAATGCAGTTTTACCATGGTTTAGAGAAAAACAGCTGCCGATTGCATGGATTCAAGATGTATCTGAATACGATGATGTCGTCCCTGGTACAGAAGGCTTTGAATTTATCGACGCACTATCACCAAACTATATTGAAAATGCAAGCTTTGAAAGAAATTTCCACAAGTTTTATGGCAATAGCTTTAATAAAACAGAATTGGATTCATTTTTTAAAGAGCATGGGATTGACACCTTAATTGTGACTGGATATCGCGCTGAATTTTGTGTTTTATCAACTTACCGAGGTGCTCAGGATCTCGACTATACGCCTCTTTTATTAAGGGGTGCAATTGCAGGTGGCGATCAAGAAAGAATCAACTTTGTTATGGATATCAATGAAGGGTTGACTTTTTCTGCTTTAAATAAAATGCTGAGAGGATAAGCTTATGAAAATCATCTATGAAACGATCCCTTGCACCGAAGCCTATTTAGATGACTTAACCAGCATGGCAATTGATCTTTGGCCCGAAAATGAATTTGATGAACTTAAAGCTTCGTTTGAAAAGCTTATAACCTCAAAGAAGGACCGTGTATTTATTGCCATTCTCGAGGATTTACCAATCGGATTCGTTCATGTTTCAGTGCGATCGGATTATGTTGAAGGGAGCTCATCGACGCCAGTCGGATACATTGAAGGTGTTTATGTTTGTCCGGAGTTTAGAAAAAAACGCGTTTCCAAGGCGTTGATAGAAAAAGCAGAATACTGGGCAAAAGGAATGGGCTGCACCGAGCTTGCGTCGGATGTGATACAGGATAACGAATCTAGCATACTATTTCACAAATCAATTGGCTTCAGAGAGGTTAACAGAATTGTTTGTTTTATAAAAGACATAGAGGTGTAAAATGGAAACATCAAAAAAGAATGTGAAGAAGGTAAAAAATGTATTTCAAAGTATTTTTACTTTTTTTGCATTGATATCGTTCATATTTGTTGGCATATTCACAGGACTTAGTTTACTTTCAAACCTTGCATATAGACGATATTTAAAAGGAAATACTGTAAAAATCAAAGAAAAAATTCAAAAAAAATTGTAAGACAAAAAATGTTGTCGGAATTTTCTAAAAACTCATTGACAGATAATTAGGACACTGTTAAAATCGTATTCAATATAACATATACAGTGTTGAAAGAGAGCGGTGTTAATCAGGTTTCTATAGAGAGTCGGTGGTTGGTGTAAATCGATGAAAACTATTAATACAAATCACTCCGGAGCTTTCATCTCGAAACTTAGTAAAGGTGAACGGGACGTCCCGTTATAGACGAAGGATTTGTTAGAATCCGTTTGAGTGGCCAAAGGCAATTAGGGTGGTAACGCGAGCGAACCTCGTCCCTACAGTTTCTGTAGTGACGAGGTTTTTTTATATCTTCCATGGTGCTTATGACTAAACACTGTAGGTTTTAAGCAAACTATGGCATCTGAAGGACGTCTCGTCCGTATTTGAAAGTGAGGTTTTTATGAAAATGGAAATGCAATCAAAACAAATGGAATCAAGCAATGCAATGCCAAAGGGCTCTGAGCATGTGAAAGGGAACATCGCTAAAACTGATTATCAAAAGAATCAGACGGTAGCACCATTCCAGGGCTACAATTTCTTCGGGACTAAATCCAAATGGGATTAGCCATACCTACCTACCTTGGGGAAAATTCTAAGTGAATTTTCCTTCTTTTTTTGCAATTGAATATGAGATTCAGGTTTCTACATAACCTATTTTAGTGTATGATGTGTAAAAGACTAATCTATTTGAGGGAGACACTCATGGCGCAGATACCCGTTCAAGCTAATATAGCGATTAACAATTTCGAAGCTTTAAAATGTGTTTATAAGTCATTGTCTTCAAACGAGCTTAGAGAACGCGTTAACGTGCTAATCGATCAGTTTGGTTTTAAGGCCGATAATGATGCCGTGCTTAATGAAAGTAAATCGTTACAAGAGGCTTATGATTATCATTTATACCTAATTCAACTGAACAATGCGATCATTGAAGGTAAATCGAGTTCGAGTAATAAGCGATTATTAAATGAGCATTGTAATACTGAGCTGATATTAAAGACAGCCATACATGGCGATTGTACAGATAAAATCGTAACCCTAAATGGTTCTAGTCAGTATTTTATTATTGGGGATATTCACTCGGATATTGAGTCATTAATCAACATACTTGAAACCACACACTTCTATGACAACTGCTTCGAGCACCACTGGATCTTCATGGGTGATTATGTGGATAGAGGAACAGCACATCTGAAAACCACAGAGCTTTTATTGGTAATTGCCAATCTATTTAGTGATCATGTGACCCTGCTAAGAGGTAACCATGACGGTGGTAAATTGGATCATGAGGGGCAATTAAAGCTACCGTATCGAATCCCTGATCAAGATAATCCATTGGATTATTTCCCACCTTATCTGCTTGAACTTGAAAAAAAGATGCTTCAAAGCGAACCCAAATTACTCTGCAGCTATCTGGATTGGTTTGATAAACTCCCATACTTAGGGCTCATTAAAACCAATATAGGTAATTTCCTATGTGTTCATGGCGGGCTTCCGAAACCCTATTTTGGACAGATCGATGTCGTTGAATTCCTCGAAAAAATAAATGTAGGGGATGCTTATGACTATCTACATTCTTTTAGTGATCTGACCCAATATAAGACACTTGATAATGGCGGTGCCGCTATTGTAGAACAACTCATATGGAGTGATCCGCAAAGAGGAGATGAAGAAATTAAATTTCTTAACAAACGCTTCAAATTTAGAGCGTCATCAACCGACGCATTTCTAAGAAAGTTTAAATTAAAGGGTATTTTTAGAGGACATGAGGTCTTTAATAAAGGCGTAGAAAAATTCCATGAAGATCAGGTCGTTTCAGTTTTTTCAAGTGGCAGTACAGAAACAACTGCATACGGACAGGTGCAGCCTGCATTGATTCGCCTTGCTACGACTGGTGAAATTGAAACCATTAAGATAAAAATGTATAAATAAATTAATATGGTTGTTTAAAAAAAAATATTAAAAAGAGTGTTGACAGGTCCATACCACCTATGTATAATTAACCACAAGTTCATATAAAAATGCGTTCGAAAAAAAGAAAATATAACCGAGCTGGTTCAGCGATATGGGGATGGTGTGAGCCCATACAAAAGCGAAGTTATTGAGAACTTTTTTAAGCAACTTGCAAGAAAAGGGTTAAAAGTAAGGCAAGTCGGAAGTCCACCGTTAAAGGGAATAAGTATCGGCAAGTGTTGCCCGTACTGAATCAGAGAGAGCTTAAGCTAATTTGGGTGGCACCGCGGAGTAATTCGTCCCAAGAAAACGATGGATATTTCAGGTGTGACATATAAACGCTGACTAAGCACATTTAATAATCCTCTGAGGGTTATTTTTTTATGCTCATAATGTATAAATATCCAAATAAATGTATATATATTGGAGGTAGGTATGAAAAAGAAAGTGGTTTTGGCCTATTCAGGCGGACTGGATACATCGGTTATTTTGAAATGGCTTCAAATGGAACACGATTTTGACGTTATCGCTGCTTGTATAGATGTTGGTCAAAAGGATGATTTTGAAGCAGTTGCAAAGAAAGCACTTCAAACAGGTGCATCAAAGGTTTATATTGCAGATGTTAAAGAGGCTTTTGTTAAAGAGTTCTTATTTGAGGGTTTAATGGCGGGTGCCGTATATGAGGAAGATTATTTACTAGGTACTGCATTTGCTCGACCATTGATTGCAAAAGCACTTGTGGAAATAGCACTTAAAGAGGACGCAGTCGCTATCGCACATGGTGCAACTGGTAAAGGCAATGATCAAGTTCGATTTGAAGCTGGTATTAAAGGGTTAGCACCTCATCTGGATATTATCGCACCATGGCGTACCTGGTCACTCAAATCGCGTGAGGATTGTATCGATTACGCAGCCAAGTATCATATTCCTCTTAGTGTTACTAAAAAAGACATTTACTCAAGAGATGAGAATTTATGGCATATCAGTCATGAGGGCGGAGAATTAGAAAGCCCTTGGAATGAGCATACAAAAGCCATTTACAAATGGTGTACCTCACCAGATGAAGCACCAGATCAATCTGAAACGATTACGATTGGATTTAATCAAGGTGTTCCTTACAGCATTAATGGAGAAGCTTACGATCCCGTTTCCTTGATCGAAACATTAAATCAGATGGCTGGTAAACACGGTGTTGGCATTATCGATATCGTTGAAAATCGATTGGTTGGAATGAAGTCGAGAGGTGTCTATGAGACACCAGCGGGTACTGTGCTTTATGAAGCGCATAAAGCACTTGAAAAATTAGTATTAGATCGACAAACGATGTCTTTTAAAAAGCAAATTGCTTTGAAATATAGCGAACTCACCTACGACGGACAATGGTTCACACCATTGATGGATGCACTCCAAGCATTTGTTGCAACGACGCAGAAAAACGTCACTGGAAATGTAAAGCTAAAGCTTTTCAAAGGCAGCTGTCAAGCAGTTGCATCAGAGTCGCCTTATTCACTTTATCGTGAAGACTACGTGACATTTTCAGAAGATGAGGTTTATAACCAGTACGATGCACACGGCTTTATCAACCTATTTACACTTCCGATTAAGCTGAAGGCATTGATGGAAGAAGATTTGGCTAGTAAGAATCAAAGCGAAATCGGTAATAAAAAAGATAAAGAATTATCCGTTTCTACACTTAACCTTCAAGTATATGGTGGGGAGGAGATCGCAGTATGAAGGCATGGTCAGGACGATTTAGTGAAGATACAGATGAACTGATGGTTCAATTCAATGCTTCGCTACCATTTGACTACCAGCTTTTGAAAGAAGATATAACCGGATCAAAGGGACATGCAAAGATGCTTGAGAAAATTGGCATTCTATCGTCTGAGGAGCTTACTCTAATTGAAAAGGGTTTAGAAGAGGTTGAAAAAGATTTGATCGAAGAGATGAAGGTAAGCTCAGATTGGTGTGACCTTGAGAAAGAAGACATTCACATGTTAGTTGAATCGAGGTTGACATCACTTATCGGAGATGTTGGTAAAAAGCTCCATACTGCTAGAAGTCGAAATGATCAAGTCGCGGTAGATTTAAAGCTATATTTGATCGATGCCTCACATGAAGTCATTGACCTGTTAGTCGCTTTAAATGCACTTTTGATTGAGCTTTCTGAAATGCATAAAGACGTAATTTTACCCGGCTATACGCATCTTCAAAGGGCGCAGCCAATTCGTTTAAGCTTCTATCTTATGGCTTACTTTCAAATGTTTAAAAGAGACATCGAGCGACTAGAGGATGGACTTAAAAGAATTAAGATTTCACCACTGGGCTCAGGTGCACTCGCAGGTGTTAGCTATGAAAGTGATCGTTTTTTCACAGCAAAGCTACTTGGTTTTGATGAAGTGAGTGATAACGCGCTTGATGCGGTATCGGATCGCGATCACGTAATTGAATTTAATGCTACATCGGCGATCCTCATGATGCATTTAAGTCGAATGGCAGAGGAAATGATTATTTGGAGCACCAGTGAATTTGGGTTCATAAAAATCAGCGATAAATTTACAACGGGCAGTAGTATTATGCCACAGAAGAAAAATCCAGATGCAGCTGAGCTAATCAGAGGTAAAACAGGTCGTGTATATGGTAATCTCGTGTCAATATTAACCGTCATGAAAGCACTTCCATTAGCCTACAACAAGGATATGCAAGAAGATAAGGAAGGTTTGTTTGATACCGTTACGACATTAAAGATGTGTTTGAACGTCATGACAAAAATGTGGCTTGAGACCACATTTGACAAAGACAGGATGCTCTTAGCAGTAAAAAAGGGGTTTTTAAATGCAACGGACCTAGCGGATTATTTGACTAAAAAGGGAATTCCCTTTAGAGAAAGCCATCACATCACTGGTCAAATCGTTGGCATATGTGAAAAAATGGGGGCATCAATAGAGGACTTGAGCTTGTCGCAGCTAAAAGCGCTTTGCCCACAGATAGAATCTGATATTTATGAAAAAATTAAACCGATTGAGGTTGTTGAAGCAAAGGTTTCTTATGGTTCTACGGCTATGAAGGCCATCGAACAGAGTATTGAAAATGGCAAAGCCATACTAAATAAATATAAAAAATAACTTGTGGAGGAAATAAAAATGAAGAAATTGGGAATGAAAAAAATGTTGAAGTCGATTATGGCACTATCACTTATGCTAGTGATGATACTTTCAGTAGCGGGTTGCGCTAGCACTGATGCAACGAAAGCTACAGATACAACTGCTGCTGAAACAACAGCAGCTGCAGCTTCTGAAACAACTGCTGCGGTAGCAAAAACAAAATTAGATGAAATTAAAGAAAAAGGCGTTTTAGTACTTGGTACATCAGCAGATTACCCACCTTTTGAGTTTCACTTAGAGGTAGATGGAAAAGATACAATTGTTGGATTTGATATCGACATCGCTAAGAAAATCGCGTCTGACATTGGTGTAGAACTTGAAATTATCGATATGAAATTTGATGGTCTTCTACCAGCTCTTACAGCAGGTAAAATTGACTTAATCATCGCAGGTATGACGCCAACAGATGAAAGAAAGCAATCTGTAGACTTCTCAATCGTATATTATGATTCTCGCCAAACGATGCTCGTTAAAACAGATAATGTGAATACTTTAAACACAGTTGAAGCATTTGCGGGTAAAACATTAGGCGTACAAAAAGCAACCATCCAAGAAGAATTAGCAAAAACAATCTTTACTTCATCAGAAGCAAAATCAATCGATAAGATTCCAAACTTAATTATGGAACTAAAAACAGACAAAGTGGATGGTTTAATCTTAGCAGAACCAGTTGCAAAGCAATACGCAGCAGCAAATCCAGATCTATCCGTTAATGGCGTGGATTTAGGAAGTGAAGGCGGTTCGGCCATTGCTATCGAAAAAGGCTCACAAGATTACCTAGATGCAATCAACGCAAGCATTCAAGGTTTACTCGACTCAGGTGAAATGGACAAAATTATCTCGGATGCAATGTTATTAAGTGAAGGTGAATAATGAATTTTAGCTTTTTACCGAAATATTATAAATTCTTTCTTTCGGGAACTGGCTACACTTTATTACTATCAGCGCTAACCGTCGTATTTGGTCTCTTCGGCGGCTTAGCGCTTGCTTTGATGAAGACGTCAAAGAATAAAGTGCTCAAGTCAATTGCCGTAAGTTATATTGAATTTATTAGAGGGACCCCTCTACTGATCCAACTGTATATCGTCTACTATGGTATATCCGATCTTCCCATGCTCACAGCTGGTGTCATTGCGATGAGTATCAACAGTGCAGCTTATATCGCAGAAATTATAAGAGCGGGAATTGGCGCAGTAGACAAAGGGCAAATGGAAGCGGCAAGATCGCTAGGACTTCCAGTTTTTTTAACCTATAAAGAGATTATTATACCGCAAGCGATGAAGAATATTTTACCAGCCCTTGGCAATGAATTTATCGTCCTTATAAAAGAATCCGCTATCGTTTCAGTAATCGGAATTCACGATTTAATGTACAATACAGATACGGTTCGAGGCAACACCTTTATAGCGTTTGAACCCCTTGTAGTGGCTGCATTTATCTATTTTGTTTTAACTTTCGGCCTTTCGAAGTTTATGCAAAAATTTGAAAGGAGGATGAGTGTCGGTGATTGAGATTAAAAACTTACACAAATCATTTGGAGATTTAGAAGTATTAAAGAACATCAATCAGACCATTGTTCAAGGTGAAGTTGTCGTAATTATTGGTCCTAGTGGGTCAGGGAAGAGTACACTTTTAAGATGCTTAAATTTATTGGAACACCCAACCTCGGGAGATGTGATCTTTGAGGGATATCCACTAACAGATCCTAAAATAAACATCGATTTGCATCGAAGAAGAATCGGAATGGTGTTTCAACAATTTAACCTATTTCCTCATAAATCCGTTTTAGAGAACATCACCCTCGGCCCAATTAAGTTGTTGGGATTAGATAAAGCAAAAGCGATAGAGGAAGCAGAAGCTTTATTAATCAGTGTTGGCTTACTCGACAAGCGAGATGCTTACCCAAATCAATTATCTGGTGGACAAAAGCAAAGAATTGCTATTGCAAGAGCGCTTGCGATGAAGCCAGACGTTATGTTATTTGATGAGCCAACGTCAGCGCTTGATCCTGAGATGGTTGGCGAAGTGCTTGAGATTATGAAAAAGCTTGCAAAAAATGGCATGACCATGGTGATCGTAACCCATGAGATGGGGTTCGCAAAAGAAGTTGCCGATCGTGTGATTTTTATGGATGAGGGACAGATTGTAGAAATCAATTCGCCCAACCGTTTGTTTAACGAACCAGCTGAAGATCGTACAAAATCATTTTTATCTAAAGTTTTATAAGGACTTTGCCTCATAATTGCCACTAAATTTCGTTGATTTTATGGGTATTTAATGACGAAAGATATCTCAGAGAAAGGAGGCAATTATGAGAATAGACTCAACTTATACCAGTGGATATTCAAGCTTATACAATATCCTAAACAAAACACAGAATGTATCAACCAGTGACTCAGGGACTACAACCATTAACTATTCAGCTGTAGGTGCACTTTCCAATGAATCCGTAGGTTCAATCAGCAGCAGCATGAACAGTGAAGCAATGGCGATGAGAATGAAGCTAAGAACAAGCTCTGAGGATGAAACGAGCAAAGCAAACCATGAGCAAATGAAAGCGCTATTGGATCAACTTGCTGAAACTGATTTGGAAAGCTTAGATGAAACCGACAAAAGAGCACTACTTGACGAGCTTGACTCAGCTTTTGCTGCAGTTACAGGTCAAACGAGTACCGTTGACAACTCATCCTTAACCTTAGAGGAGGTCGATCAAAAGCTTTCTGATATTCAAGCTAAAGCGATTGAGGGACCTAAACGCCCAGGCGGACCTGGCGGTCCTGGTGGTCCAGGCGGCCCGGGAGGTCCAGGTGGCCCGGGAGGTCCAAACGGAGCTTCGTCAACTGAAGAGGATGATGAGGTTAGTAGCTTAGAGGCGATGCTAGAGGCACTTTATGGATCTGAAGAGGATGAAGACTCAAATACTTCTGAGACAGATGCAGTAACTGAAGCAACACGTTTTAAAGCCGCTATAGAGCAGTACATGAAAACTCAAAACTGGACCGAGGATGATTTAAAATCAATTCTTGAGATTTAACCCCCAAAAAAAGAATCCTTAAACTGTTTTAGTACCGTTAATCGAACGCGATTAACGGTATTTTTCAATGCCAAAAAATAAAAAAAAAGCATGTCTACGACACATGCTTACTAAGAGGGGGGATTTTGAAAAAGGATGTTTGCTTTATCGTATAATAAAGCCATAGCCTCGAATGGTTTCGATGCTAATATTGACTTTATGATCACGTAATTTTTTGCGGAGTCTTTTCACCGTATCATCAGTTGCTCGCGTTTCAATTGGACAAGGTAATTGCCAAATTACTTTTAATAGTTCATCGCGACTGACTGCCATGTTTCTTCTTGCCATTAGATAGGCAAGTGTTTTATATTCAAGTCGTGTTAATCTGATATTTTTGCCATTCACTTCTGCGCACTGTGCAGCCGTATTGATATACATTTCATATTTTCGATCGTTTTTCAAGGTACTCATTGGACGATGTTCATAAATTTCTTGTTTCATACTTAACACCTCATATCGTATAAAATCTTATCTTAGGCAAAGTATATCATCGTAACCTTAAATGAAACTTAATTTTGACTAGCAAAAGAGAGAGAATAGGCGTACAATTATATAGTGTACCGAAATAATTAGCATTTTTAGAGGAAGGACAACATGGAACGTTGGAAAATCAATCTTTACATCCTTTGGATTTCACAAGTCATCTCATTGACTAGCTTTGGATTTGGACTCCCTTTTATACCGTTCTTTATTCAAGAACTAGGTGTTACCGATCCAGATCAGCTTAATCTATTTACCGGAATCCTTAGTGCCGCACCAGCGATTACAATGGCAGTTATGTCTCCAATTTGGGGGATTTTATCAGATCGATTTGGTCAAAAAATGATGATACAAAGAGCCATGTTTGCGGCTGTTTTTATTATTGGATTAATGGGACTGTCGACAAACGTATGGCATCTTGTTATCTTAAGATTTATGCAAGGCTTGTTTACAGGAACGATTACTGCATCTTCTGCTTTTGTTGCAGTCAATACTCCCAATGATAGACTTTCTTATGCTTTAGGATTTTTATCTTCATCAACCTTTGTAGGCTATTCACTTGGACCACTATTTGGTGGGCTCGTGGCAGAACATTTTGGATATAGAGTTAGCTTTTTTGTTGGAAGTGTGTTGATGCTCATTGGATTTATGGTCGTAACCATATTCTTAAAAGGTGAGAAGAAAGTTGAATCTAGGAAAACCTCAGTAATTCAAGGTTCTTCAAAATATAAAGAGTTATTTGCTGTAGGAATTTTGATGTTGCTTTTAATGATATTTTTCCAACGTGTTATTAGAACCTTGTTTTCGCCATTCTTACCTCTTTATATACAGGAGCTATTAAACACCAGTCAAGGTGCTGCCTCGTTAACAGGAACCTTAAATGGGGTTATCGGTGCGGTAACAGCAGTATCCGCAATCGCTATTAGTAAGCTCAGTGAAAAATACAATAAAATATGGATGATTAGATCGTTATTGATCATTGCTTTCTTCGATGTACTGATTTTGAATTTTTCAAAAGGTATGTGGCCGTTTATGATTTTATATACGCTATTGTTTTTTATAGTTGGTGGTATAGAACCATTATTAACCTCACAAACTGCTGAAATGACGAGTCCAGACAAAAGAGGCACACTATTCGGTATTCAGGGCTTGGTTGGCTCTATAGGTTGGATGGTCTCACCAGCTGTGGGCACTTATTTTTCTATACAATTTGGTATCAAATCCATCTTTTGGATTCTACTTTTGTTTATTGGACTAAACACGGTAACCTCTTTTGTTGTAAAAAATTATGAAAATAGGAAAGAGATATAAAGAGATGATTAGATATGAAAATGGTGATAGTGATGCTTTGAAGCACATATACGATTTGTATTGTGACGCATTTCCTGAGAAAGAAAGAAAATCGATGGATCATTTAGTAGGGTTGATGCGCAATGGGTGTTACAGACTGGTTCTAATGTATGATTCAACTGAGAATGTGGTTGAACTTAATGAAGTGGTTGGATTTGCGCTTTTATATGTTTCCAATGAAAAGCATTTTAGTTGGCTAGATTATATAGTAATTGATCCTATGAAACAAAGTAATGGATATGGCTCTAAGCTATTGATCTATTTAAAGGAGACCTTTGGCATTTTGTTATTCGAGGTTGAAGTTCCTGATGGTATAGATTTCAATAGAGAGCGACGCATCCAATACTATGAAAAGTTAAATGCAGTACGGTTAAACTGGGATTATTATTTACCGACGCCTGAGGGTGGCCTAAAGATGTATTTATATGCTTTAGCTGAGGTGCAAACTTACCATGAAGAAGTGATTCGTATGTTTATGAATGAGGCATTGCGCTACATTCATTCAGATATAGTGAATTTGGATGAAATCCTTAACCGATCTATACCTTTTTGAATATTGTAAAAAAAAGAACTTCAATTCAATGAAGTTCTTTTTTAAAAGTTAGGGGAAGCTATGGCTATTTTAACAAGCGATATTTTCCAATAATAGGGAGTTCCTTTGATTCGCCATTTAAAGCATTTATAATGCCCATAATTGCAAGAACCAAAACAAGTAAACCACCAATTGGCGAAATAATAAACCAGCCGATAAAAGGTATAATTGCACCTAAAACACTGACTGCAATCCCAAGCAACAATAAGTTCAAGCCTTGATTTGCATGAAATTTACCAAATTCAGAATCCTTATCGACAATTAATGGAATGAAGAATAAAATATAAGCAAGTGCAGCATAGATGTTTGTGTTTTTATTTTCCATAAGAACCTCCATAAGTTGCAAATTTACTACATATATACCAAATTTAAAGGAATTATAACGACAATATGTCAATTATTTGAGCGTATTATGACAAAATTAGTGATTACAGTAAATATTACGATAGCATAATCGAATTTTACGAGATAATACAAAAGCAGGAGTAATCAAATGAATAAAAAAATACTTAAAATTGCAATACCCTATACAATTCCTGTGCTACTTGGTTACCTATCGGTTGGGATTGCATATGGATTATTAGTTGTAAAATCGGGGCTTTCGATTTGGGTTGGTTTGGGAATGAGTGTATTTCTCTATGCTGGTGCAATGCAGTTTGTTGCAATTTCTATCCTAACGGGACCTATTTCACTTGTCCAGGTTGCTGCGATGACGCTATTTGTCAACATTAGACATTTGTTTTATGGACTTTCATTTATAGAGTTGTTTAAAGCCTTTGGCTGGCGAAAACAGTATTTAATATTTGGCATGACTGATGAAACCTATTCTCTATTATGTGGAATCGCTGAAAAAGAAAATATTGAAACTGAAAGGCTTTTTTTTACAATAGCTGCGCTCAATCAATTTTATTGGATTACTGGCTCCTTACTTGGCGCTTTGGTTGGTAACTTGATTACCTTTGATACGACAGGCATTGATTTTGCTATGACCGCTCTATTTGTCGTCATATTTGTGGAACAGTGGTTAAGTGCAAAGTCACATTTACCCGCTTTAATTGGTGTTGCCTCGGCACTGGTCGCACTTAAATGGTTTGGGCCATCTCAAATGGTACTTCCCGCAATGATTTTTATGCTGGTAGTGCTGCTGAGTGCAAAAAAGAAAATCAATGTTGGGGGTGATGTATGATTTGGGCGGCTATAATCGTAATGTCTTTAGTGACGTATCTCACTCGACTTGGGCCTTTTATATTGTTTGGAAAGGGAAGAGCAACTCCGAATTGGGTCATCTATATTGGTAAAGTACTGCCACCAGCTGTTATGGGAATGCTAATTGTATATAGTGTCAAACATGTTCACATTAGCATAGTCGGCGAATTCCTTCCCGTCTTGTTTGGAATTGGTGTCACAGTGGTGCTACACCTTTGGAAAAGAAACAACCTAATTAGTATCATCGGTGGTACATTAGTTTATATGCTGCTTATAAGATAAAAGCGTATGTCGGTCTATTTGGGATTTGATAGACTGACATACGCTTTCACTTTTGTGTGTATATGGGGGTATACACACTATCCTACGGGCATAGGATGATTATTTTTATATGAAAGAGATGCTTGCAGTGTCAAATACTCTTAAAGCGTCCTTAGGCGTCGCTTCTAGAGCGGATTTTGCATAATCTTCTAGTGCTTTGATATCCTTTGGACCGTGGTGCATCGTAGCGGGGCCTTTAATACAGCCACCCTTACATGCCATACCTTCGATGAAATCTACATTTGACTTATTAAATTTAAGGAGTGTAAGTGCTTTTGAACAGGCTTCAATGCCATCACAGCTCTCAAGCTTGAGATCTACCACACCTTGATTCTCAAGATAGTGGTTAACAGATGAAGAGACGCCGCCAGTTGATGCGAACTTTCTTCCAAAATAGGAAGCATTATCGAGGGGTTGCGGGGTTAAGGCGTTTAAATCGATGGACTTAGCATCAATCATGGCGGCTAGTTCTTCAAATGTTAGTACGTAGTCGGTGTCCTTGACTCTCATTTTTTCGAGTTTTTTACCGATACAAGGTCCAATAAATACAACTTTAGCGCTTGGATCAATGGATTTGATTAAACGTGCAGTTGCTGTCATTGGAGATACAGTATGTGAAATGTTGTCGATTAGCTCTGGGAACTTTTTATGAACGAATTCAACAAAGCTAGGACAACAGGAGCTGGTTAAAGTCTTATTATTATATTTGAACTGAACAAGCTCTTCAGCTTCATGCTGCGTGATTAGATCGGCACCTAAGGCAACCTCAATCACATCTCTAAAGCCCATTAGCTTTAGTCCTGTAATGACATTGCCAAGAGGGACGTAATTAAACTGTGCTGAGAATGCAGGCGCAAGCATTGCGTAAACGGCTTGATTTGGTGTCCGAATCATATTGATGACTTCTACAATTTCTGATTTTTCCTGAATTGCTCCAAATGGACAATTGTAGACACATGCGCCACAGGAGATGCATTCATCATAGCTGATGACGGCTTTTTTTCTATGATCTATTGTAATTGCATTTGTAGGACAGTCTCGACGACAGGGTCTCATTACATCTGCTATTGCATTATAAGGACAGCTTTCCTTACATTTACCACATTCAATGCATTTCTGTTGATCAATAACGGCTTTACCCTTGCAGATGCTGATGGCATCAACTGGGCATGCGTTCTCACAGCGATGTGCCAAACATCCTCTACAGGCTTCAGTAACCACATAGCGATCTACTGGACATTTATCACATGCAGAGTCCAATACCTCTACAATTCCGTTTTTTTCTGGATCACCACCCAAAACCATTTTTATACGATCGGTGGTAATCGCTCTTTCATGAAAGATACAACATCTGTATTTTTCATCTGGACCAGGGTTTACGGTTATTGGAATCTGATCAAGGTTTTCTTCAAGTGTGCCAATAAATGCGTGCTTTGCTACTTCTGTTAAAAGTTCGTGTTTTATCAATTGAACTTGGTTTTCAAACTTTCTCATAAACTCACCTTCTGATAGGCCGATTAATCGGTATAAAATATATGAACAAATTTCCCCATTTTTTTAAGTTCTTTTTCTATCTCTCTTATTATATTGATTTTAATACTCAAATCCCTTGGAAAATCGGGATTTTGATGTGCTGGATTGATAGCTCTTCCCACCCAAAAGTGCACATGCGTGCTATCTTCGATAAGCAGTTTCAGCAACCTTGAAACACCGTCTTTCTTGTGAAAAACAGGCTCGTCACAGCAGTTGTTTATGCTAATCAGCTTGTTGAGTGTCATTTTGAGAGTAAGTACACCCTCTGTCACAAGATCGATTCCCTTTATATGTGCCGTAGGTGGGACAAATGGATCGATGTATTCTATTTCAGTCTCGATTTCTCTTCCAAGCTCACGAGCAATTATATTTGCGGCTGTACCACCGCAGACAACCTTTGCGCCTGATTGATGCATGAAATTTCTAACCGTGATTGAATCCTTTTCCTTTAAATCTGGTGGACCGGTTAAAATTTGCGTAATTTGAGGGTCACGAACTCTTAATGTGACCACAGTAGCATCGTCTCCTGGTTTACCATCGTAAAGCTTATTACAGGTTTCGAGAAGACGTCGCGTTAATTTGTCCGCTGAAGCAATCTCTTGCTCAGCAATAAAATCACCGACATGCTGCCATTCCCAACCATGATTTAGCATCACACCCACACCTGCGTGAATCACGCCGTCTGAGCAAAGTGTAATCGTATCACCGAGCTCTAATTTGAACTCAGTTATCCAAACCTTTTTGTCAAACGAAGTTAATTGGGTTTTAGGTACATTGAGTAAATTGCCACGTCTTACGATAAAAGCAGGAGGATTATCGTATTCTATGATTCTTAGATTTAATTCGTCATCGATATCTAAAATAGAAAAGGTGGAGTAGCCAATTTTTCTAACTTGACAAATAGGTAGGGTATTTGTGATCGTATCAATGGTTTCTTTTAAATCTGCACCTTGCTCAAGCATGGTAATCATCATTTTGCTGGTTAAGGTGGCAAGGATATTGGCTTTTACACCACTGCCTAGTCCATCCGCTAGGGCGACTATGGTTCTTTTATTTCCTTTTATAATTTCTACCTTATCGCCACAGAGCTCTTCGCCATATTTATTAAGCGAATGTGTCGATAAATCAATATAATGTGGTACTTTATCCAAATCACTCACCTCCGTTGGTGAGGACCAGTTTTTTTAATTTATTAAGACCAACCTTAGTTTCCGCAGTCGTTTCGCCTAACAAGCTTGCAATTTCTTGTGCAATGCGCATCTGTTTATCGATAACCTGCTGACAGGTAATTAAGGTTTCTGATTTCACTCGTTCAAATTCTTCACGGCTGTTTTCATACTCAGTAATATCTGTAAAAATACCTACATAAAATTTACCGTTTTGGATGTTCACAACATTGGCATAGAAGGTTCTTTCTATGCTTTCCAAATAAATCTTTTTACCGATATGACCATTAATTGCAACCTGAGTCTCTTCGAAGATTGAGTCTTCAATCAGAGCAGCGATTGGCCAATGCTTTAATTTGATCTTTGAAGCGTTAAGCAGTCGATTAAAAGAGGGGTTGACCTCCTGGATGCGAAATTCACCATCTAGGATACAGATTGCATTTGGACTATTATCGAAAATAATGCTTTGCAAGCTCTCGGCTTTTTTTCTGAGACTATCTAAGCACATATTAATATCAGAATGTCCTCTTGAAATAGCAATTGCTTTTTCATAGCATGAGCTATAGCCACAAGCGCCACAATTAAGCTGATCTGTTTCACTGTATTTTTCCATTTGAATGAGGATTTCAGATATTTGATGGTCGTTAATAGGAGGAAATCCAGTATTCTTAGGTATAAAGCTGCGAACCATTTGCTCGTTGGTGACAACCGGTGGGTCGATATGACCTGTTCGTTCTATTTGATTTATGTGAGTGTTCATTAAGCTCATTCTTTTATATAAATTGGGTGCGTCACAGGGCATGTCAGGACCGTTGATACAACTGCTAGAGCAGATGTTTAGCTCAGCACAATAACCCTTAATTTCCTTTTTTGAAACCGCCTCCAAAAAACTTTTACAATCTTCAATACCATCGACATGGATATACTTGTAATTAGGGTTAATTCTAGTTTCTAAGTCAGTTCGCCATAAACTACCACCTAAAGGATAGGCCCGACCACGTTGAGTAACAGGGGTATCAAACTGAGAAGGCTCTAAATGATCAAGAACCAGCTTCTCTACCTCAAGCCATTGTGACAGCTCTTTAAATGTAATAACTGCATCTATGCTACCAAAGATATCTACTGCTTCAGCTTTCTTAGCCAAGCAGGGGCCAATAAAGACGACATAGGTGTCTTCACCAAACCTTTTCTTTATGTCAAAGCCATGAGAAATCATTGGAGAAACTATTGGAATGACAGATTTAATCGCATCTTGATAATAATGTTCAATGAGGTAGTTACTTGAGGGACAACAGCTAGTGATGATATTGTCACTAAAGCCTGATTCTATATAAGCTTCATAAGCTAGAGATACAATCTCTGCACCTCTTGCAGTTTCTTCTACCTTTAGAAAACCAAGTCGCTTTAGCGCAGTGACCATTTGACCAGGGTGACTAAGCTTAAACGCGCCAGGAAAAGAAGGCGCAAGTGAAGCAACCACACGCTTACCCTTGTATATTGCAGTCTGCACCGATTTTAAATCGAGTTGTATTTTTAAAGCACCTGTTGCACAGTGCATCTGACATTTTCCGCATTTGATACACAGGTCATCTATTATATGGCGACTATGATTGGTAAATGCTATGGCCTTTGTTGGGCATTCTCTTAAGCATTTAAAACACTCGTCGCATTTTGTGTGATCAAATTCTATGAATTTCATAATTTAATCCTCGTATGCATCATTTTCATAAAGCCTTCAGCAGTTTCAGGTGAAATTGAAAAAACTTCAGAGCCATCAACTTGAACCGATACTGCTTCGGAGCATCGACCTAAACAAAAAGCTGATTTCAGTTCAATTTCTGATTCTAATTGATTCGTTTCGATGTAGCTTTGACAGTTTTTAATAACGTCATATGATCCTTTTAAATGACATGCACTTCCGATACAAATTTTGATTTCCATACGCACCTCCAAGACATGTTAATAATATCACAAACAACAGAGCCTTTCAATTGTATACAAGAACTTTTTGTAATATAAAAATGTAGTATATACCCCATATATATTACAGAATAGTAACATATATAATGTTTAAGATGAAGTAATATGGTACAAATGGAAAATACAAACATAAACATTACGTAGATGAAACATATATTAATAAAAAGCAATAATTTCACACAAGGTTCATGTGTAAAGCGTCAAAAGTTACGACACGTTAATAGTTAAAAAAATAACGAATGAAATGATTCAAATTCATTTAAGTTGCCACAATCTTTAAGTTTAGTTTAAGGTTCTGACTTTAAAATTACCCTATCAACTCAAATAGAGGTTAGTGGAGGAAACATGAAAAAATTAAAAGGGATAGGCATATCTAAAAAAATTGGCACACTTGGACTAATTATGTTCTTGATGATACTCTTTATAGGCTCAACTGCAATAATCAAAGTATCTGATATGAACGAATTACTCGTCTCAATTTATAATGAGGATTTGACGCCAATTGTCAGATTAGAATCAGTTAAAAGTGACATTGAGTTTATTCGCTCTCGTTCTAATGATTTAATAGATGCTGGTAATGATGATTCGCTTAAGGAGCCAATACAAGCTGAAATTGAAGCAAGAACAGCTTTACTACAAGACAATTTGGCATTAGTAAATGGCATTACTGATTATACGGCATTACAGGATGCTGTAAACGTGTTCTTAGAAAACAAAGATTACTTTATCTCAACTAATGGGGTGGGTACCGTTTCTATGATGGGAATGGGTGCACAAGCTGAAGTAGCAACAGAAGCAACAACAGAAGCTGTTACAGAAGCTGTAACAGAAGCAACAACAGAAGCTGCAACAGAGGCAGCAACAGAAGCTGTTACAGAAATTACTACTGAAGTCACTACAGAGACGGGTGAACAGGTTGAGGGTATGAATACACAAATGTCTGAGTATGATGATGCGAGAGAAGCCGTAATAGAAATTTTAGAGAATCATGTCGATCTAATGGTAGAGAATGCTGAAGGTACCTATCAGGTAAGTGAAAAGAGCTTTACAGGTATTTTGATTTCAACGGGTATCATCGTATTGGTAAGCTTAATTACAATGATTGTGCTGATCCTTCTTATTGGTAGAAGTATTATCAAACCGATTGGACTTGTGACTGATAAGCTAAAGGAATTCTCAGAGAATGACGGTGACTTAACTGGAAGACTTGAGGTTTATGGAAAGGATGAAATATCTAAGCTGTCAGAGACATTTAATAAATTTATAGATAAATTAAACGATATGATTAAAACCTCAAAAGAAATATCTAAGGACTTGGAAGTATCAGGCGGAATGGTTAAAAACGTTACGGGAAATACGACAGATTCTATTGAAATGCTTTCTAAAACAGTAGTAGACATTGCTGAGTTTAGTATAAATAACGCCAAATCATTGGAACAAATTAGTGCGTATATGGAAGAAACTACAAAGTTTTCTGGTGAAACGGCGGAATTCAGTGTAACCGCTGCTGAACAAGGCGTTCAAACGCGAAACATGGCTGAGACAGGAGCAAAGGATATCAAAGAGGTTGTTAATGCAATGGACGGCATCGCTGAATCCGCAAAGGAAGTTTCTGTATTGGTTCAAGCGCTTGAAACCTCGTCGAAAGAAATTGGCGATATCATTGGCATGATTTCAAATATTTCTGATCAAACCAATTTGCTTGCTCTCAATGCGTCTATTGAAGCGGCTAGAGCTGGTGAAGCAGGAAGAGGGTTTAACGTCGTAGCCTCAGAGATCAAAAAACTCGCTGATGAAAGCAAGAACGCTTCAAAGGCTATTGAGGCGCTTGTAGTTGACAATCAAAAGAAATCAAGTGGTGTGTTTGTGTCAGTGGAAGGTGTAATGGCAAAAATCACTTCTGGTGAGAGTATTGCAAGACAAGTTGAAACGACGATTCAGTTAATGATTGATGATATTCGAGATATGGTAGGTAAAATTGAGAAGATTAAGGTTGCAAATGATAGAATTGCTGAAAATACCAGTACCATTGAAGACAGCATGATGAAAATTGTTGAATCGTCTAATCAGATTGCATCCGGAACAGAAACCATTAGTGGTAGTATTGAGGAGCAGCTATCTGCAATGATGACACTTGATGATGCATCGCTAAAATTAACCCAGTTTGCAAAGGATCTCCACAAAATTATGGGTGGCTTTAAAACCATCTAAATGATAAAATAAAGCAAATCGAACGGAAAAAGAGGCAAAAATGAAACCCTTTATCGCGCTTCAATCATTAATGTACATTTGCTTTTTAATACTAGATCTCACAGGCAAGGCAATCGCAGTCAGTAATCATCTTAAACTGGCTACGATTGCTCTTTGTTTTTCCTTTGCAATCGTCCAAATGACGAGGTTGAAACACAAGGTGGCGCTGATTCAGGCTTTGATACTGTTATTTACTTTTGTATCTGACTATTTTTTACTTATGACGGATGCATTTTCCATAGGTATAACCACTTTTATAATCGTCCAAATCGGTTACGGCAGTCTACTTAAATTAGCGAAGTCTGAAGGAGTGAATTATAAAGCAATTTTCATTGTCACTATTGTACTTATTTTAACTGTCTTTCTAATGGTTACGAATCAAACCGAGGGTCTATCCCTTTTGTATGCAATTTTGTTTATTCGAAATCTAGCAAGGGCTTATAATTATAAAAACCATGGCGACTACAGCAAATGGTTGTTTATTGGACTTTCACTCTATGCAGTATGTGATGTCCAAGTAGCTTTGTTTAATTTAGAGAGTATTAAACAACTATTCCCAAGCATATATGTGATAGCTTCTATGGGAATGTGGGCTTTTTATTTACCAGGACAAGTGATACTAACCCTTTCACCTTGTTTTTATAAAGAAATAAGCCAGCTCGATGTCGATAATCAATTGTAGATTTAAGTTATGCAAATCGTCAAAATTGTGAATGCAGCGTTATCCTTCTAAATGAATAACAGCTCAGAAATAGTAAGAACCATGAATTATATAAAGACTTAATTTTAGAGAAGGTAATTCGCTATGTTGGCGTTTGGATCGATTTTGCCTTCTATCAAGCCTTCACTTGAAGACATAATCACAGTAACGCCTGGACCGTGACCTGACTTGATGCAGTCTGAGTGAATAATAACGCCAATAGTGGTTGCACCCTTTTTCATTGCGCCAAGGCCATATGAGTTATCGCTGTCTTCAAGAAGCACAATATCGCCAAATCTTAGCTGATCAATGCCGAGTGCTTTAACCGCTTCTGTATCTGAGGTAAGGATATCATAATCCCCTTTTTGACTGTAAGGTGCCCCAACGCCAGAACCCATAAATCTTTGTGGGATTTTATGAGTGACAGGGACGATGATTTTTCCATCTACTTCCTCAATGCCAAGCTTTTCAAATAAGCTTGGATCGATGCTCATGATCTTAATATTTGGGTAGTCTGTTAGAGCTAACCCTTGTCCATGGCATTTAACCATTATCTTATCATCAAGCGTTAAAAGATCTAAAGTTTCGTCATCAAAATACACTAAAACATGCTCGACGCCGCCGTGTGTACCCGTCACAAAACCCTTTCTACCTTTCGCATCGCCAGTAACGACTCTTGCTTCATTGCCAATACAGCTAAAAACATTTAATCCGCCTGAAGTGGCATTGTCACTGTGACAAAGAGAAACGCCAGGTTCAACGTGATCGCCAACCCACCCGAAAGCAGGATCTCCGACCTTAACATTGTAAGTAATTCCGCCAGTTGCTGGAATTACATGAACATTGCCATCCGTATCGACACGATAACTAACGAACAAAGGATGACGAATGGTACCTTGTACCGATTGTTTGACAAGCCTGTCAATATTCGTTTTCATTAAGTATATCCTCCAATAAATTCAGTCAACGTCATTATATCACATCTTTAGGCGGATATAAGGAAAGTTTTATATGGTATTTTGCAGCCGTTTCGACTATTTTCAGTCTATTTTAGGTCCTTGAAAAACCAGAATGTTCGTGCTTAGTTGAAAATCATCCTCAAATAAACTATAATACAAGCATTAGGGTTTTTGACCAAATAACATTTTAGGAGTTGAAATGAACAATAATTACTTGACGCCTAAGGAAATTGCTAACAAATGGGTGGAAATAGGAAAACAAAAAGCAAACTATTCCTTTACGACTGTGATTTTATTATCGATTATGGGTGGTTTTTTTATAGCATTGGGTGGACACGGCTATTTGGTCGTATCACAAACGCTAGGTAACATCGATGTGGGTCTTGCAAAGTTCATGGGTGCTGCAGTGTTCCCTGTTGGACTTATGCTAGTTGTAATCGGCGGAGGCGAGCTCTATACCGGGAACGCTTTAATCTCCACTGCCTGGGCACAGGGTGAAGTAAAGCTTCCAAGCTATATTAAGAATTTAATACTCGTCTATCTGGCGAACCTTATAGGTGCGTTATTATTAGTCGCTATGCTATATAAATCAGGTTTATATACAGGACATTTAGCAGAAAAAACGATTGCGATAGCAGAAGGAAAGGTCTCACTAAGCTTTGATGCGGCAATTATTCGTGGTATTCTTTGTAACGTACTTGTCGCTGGTGCAGTCTATATTCAGGTGGCATCAAAGGATCTAATCGGAAAAATCTTTGCGATGTGGTTCCCAGTTATGCTGTTTGTTTTATCTGGGTATGAGCACAGCGTTGCCAACATGTTTTTTATCCCACTAGGCAAGTTTCTCGGTGGTAACTTCACATGGTCTGAGGCGATTTTACACAATTTTATCCCTGTGACGATTGGCAACCTTATTGGTGGCGGTCTCTTTATCGGGATAGTCTACTGGGCCGTATATGTAAGAGGTAAGAAGTAATGAGAGCGGTTGGCTGCCATTTGTCAGTTAGTAAAGGCTATTTGGCGATGGGGAAACAGGCTCTCGCTATTCAGGGCAATACCTTTCAGTTTTTCACAAGAAATCCCAGAGGCGGACAATCAAAACCAATTGATATGGCCGATGCAAATGCACTGCTAGAGCTCATGCGGGCAAATGACTTTGGTCCGATTCTAGCACATGCCCCATACACGCTTAATCCCTGTTCACAGGATCAAAAGGTTAGAGCATTTGCACAGCTGGTATTTGAGGAAGACTTAGAAAAACTCGAAGCATTACCGGGTACCTACTATAACTTTCACCCAGGCAGCCATGTTGGAACTGGTGTCGAAGTGGGCATTCAGCAAATCGTCAACCTTTTAAACAAGGTGATGTTCAAAGAGCAAAAGACGATTATTTTACTTGAAACCATGTCGGGAAAAGGGACAGAGGTGGGTAGCCAGTTCGAAGAGCTCAAGGCGATCATCGATGGCTGTCTTTACAAAGACCACATTGGCGTGTGTCTTGATACTTGCCACATCTATGATGCCGGATATGATATCGTAAACGATTTAGATGGAGTGCTGGCGCACTTTGACGCGGTTGTTGGACTCGATCGACTAAAAGCGATTCACTTAAATGACAGTAAAAATCCATTTAAAAGTCATAAAGACAGACACGAAAAGCTAGGACAAGGGTATATAGGTGAAGATGCGTTTAAAAAGTTCATTAACCATCCTAAGCTAAGACATTTACCGCTGTATCTAGAAACGCCAAACGAACTAGACGGCTATGCAGCAGAAATCAAGTGGATTAGGGAAAATACAATGAAGTAGTTAATCATATGAATAGAGAGTTTAACTGATCAGTAGGAAGGATCAGTGGACTCTCTTTTTTCATGTCTTATATAAATACTAATGTAATACGAATTAAGTATACTTTAGACCTATAAGATGAAATTACGCTCGTAAGAGGCGCCACAGCGAAGCGAGGACCGGTCCTCTGAAAGCGTAATTTCATCTTATAGGTCAATAACAGGACGACAATCTCGTCAACCGATAAGCGATTTTAGATGAAGTGGATAGACAATTAGACTTCATTTTTTCTAAAGGCATAAAAATCAGTTTTATGATAAAATAGAAGTGCTAATTAATTAGAAGTAGAGAAATGAAAATCGGTCACGATTCATATAGAAAGGTACGTTATGACATTTGAAGCATTAGAAATTTCGCCTTGGCTCATCGAGGCACTTAAAAACGTTGGCATCAAGACGCCAACGAGTATACAGGAAACAGCAATCCCGCTGGTTATGGCTGGGAAAGACGTTATCGGACAAGCACCAACTGGCACAGGTAAAACCTATGCCTTTTTATTGCCGACGCTTTCTAAGATAGACATGTCCTCGGATCGCATCCAGCTTTTGATATTGACGCCGACACGTGAGCTGGCGCAGCAAATTTTTGAGAACGTCAATCAATTGATTAAAGACACCACTCTTAAAGCGGCTGCCATCTATGGTGGTGTAGAAACGCAGAAGCAAGTAAAGAAAATCGATTCAGGCGCAACGATTCTCGTTGCCACGCCGGGGCGACTCATTGACCTGATGCGACAAGGGATACTAGACGTAACGGAGATTCCATTTTTAGTTATAGATGAAGCCGATCAGATGTTACTACTTGGCTTTAAGGATGAACTTGATTTTTTACTTAAAACGTTAAAGCTCAGAAAGCAAACGCTTTGCTTTTCGGCTACGATGGACAAAGCGGTTAAGAAGCTTGCGTATAAGCATCTGACCGATCCAGTAGAGATCAAATCCAAAGATGAGGAAGTCCATCTGAGTCTTGATCAAAAATTGATTCAGACCACAGACCGTTGGAAAACCGTAGCGCTGATCGAACAGCTTAGAACGACCAATCCATATATGGGCGTCATCTTCTGTCGGACGATTAGACGGGTTGAAAAAGTGGCTGGAGAACTCATCCGAGAAGGCTTTGATGTCAAACCGATCCATGGGGACTTGTCCCAAAACGTAAGGCTAAGAACGATGAAAGCCTTTAAAGAAGGCGTGTTTCAATATTTGATTACCACAGATCTTGCAGCCAGAGGCCTCGATATCTCACATGTGACGCACATCTATAACTTAGATTTACCTGAAACCGTTGAAACCTATATTCATCGACTTGGAAGAACAGGCCGTATGGGTGCTGAGGGCTGTGTCATCTCTATCGTTACTGATAAGGATAGTGAACAAATTAAAGTTCTTGAAGCACATTTGGGCTATTCACTAGAGCTGGTAAAGTTTGAGAGGCCAGAGGATCATGTGGATCGGACACATGAGAAGTAAAACGTTTTCAAATCAAAATGAGTTAGGAGCAAACATGAAAGTAATCATAGCAGAAAAACCTTCTGTGGCAAAAAACATAGCAGACGCCGTTTCAGCCACACAAAGACGAGATGGTTATTTTGAAGGAAACGGGTTTTATGTCACTTGGGCTTTTGGTCATTTACTTGAGCTATTTGATGCGAAGGATTATGACGAAGCACTTTCAAGCTGGCGCATGACGAATTTTCCCTTTATCCCTGACGGATTTAAATATAAAGTCAAGCACGATTCAAACGATCGTTCAAAGGTCGATCAAGGTGCACTCAAGCAGATTTCTACCATTGAGAACCTCATTAATCAGCCTGCGGTCGAGGCGGTTATCAATGCCTGTGACTACGATAGAGAAGGGCAGATTATCGGGGATATCATCATCGACTATCTCAAAGTAGAAAAGCCAGTTGAAAGACTTCTTTTAAACGAATGGACGCCAGAAGAGGTGTCACAAGGCCTTAAAAAAACCGTAAACAATATCGATATGAGACCGCTGAAGGACGCTGGCATCGGCAGACAATGGGCCGACTGGATCATCGGGATCAACCTGACGTCAGTGGCAACACTTAAGTATAAAAGAGGCGGTGGTAAACCCCTTAATATCGGTCGCGTTCTGATGCCAACCCTGAAAATCATCTATGATCGAGATATGGAAATCGCTAATTTTGTTAAAGAGGAGTTTCATAAGCTCACAGCAAAATTTTTAAAAGAGGGTGTGGCAGAGCCTTTTGATGCGGTCTACATGCTTGATGGAAAAGACAAGTTTGAAGATAAGGAAGCGCTTGAGCGTCTTAAAAAAGCGCTAACTAAAGCAGCCTATGTGATCGATGAGAAAATCGTTGAACAGAAGCGGGAGTATCCGCCATCGCTGTTCAATCTTTCTGGTTTACAGGGCTATGTGACAGGCAAATACAAGGGATGGACTTCTGAAAAGGTACTAAAGGTCGCTCAGGAGCTTTATGAGAAAAAACTCATAACTTACCCGAGAACGGCTTCACTTGCACTTGAAGAATCATTAATCGATAAAGCATCAAAGGTGCTTAACGTGCATAAAAGAGGCTTGCCCTATGAAAATGAGGTGGCGTTTTCGACCAGCAAGCGTATCTTTGACAACTCAAAAGTAGAAAGCCATAGTGCCATCATTCCCACTTACATCGTAGGCAATAAGCTGTCACCAGATGAGAAAATCGTCTATGAAGCGGTAAAAAATAGATTTATCATGCAGTTCATGCCTGTTGCTGAGCATGAAGAGGTTAACATATGGATTAAGGCGACACCGAGTGAACCCTATGATGAAGCGCTAGGCCTATTTAATGCAAAAGGCAGAACGCAGCTGGTAGAAGGCTGGCGTAAGGTTGAAAAAATTCAAAGTAAAGAAAAATTCTTACCTGAATTATCAGAAGGTGAGAGCGTTACTGCGAAACAGCTTAAAATCGAGACCAAAGGGACGACGCCACCAAAGCACCATACAGAAAAAACACTTTTAAAGGTTATGGAAACCTGCGGTAAAAAGTCAAAGTCCAAAAAAGAAATTGAAGCATCGGAGTCTGAATCTGACGGCGATACAGAGGATGGAGATGAGCTTGATGAAGGGCTTGAAACCGTTGAGGTCAATGCCTCAGAAGATATAGATGCCCCAGTTGATAATGAAGAGGAAATCGAGCTGTTAAAAGCCATTTTAAGCGGCTATAGCATCGGAACCCCTGCGACGCGTGCAGAAACCATTGCTAAGCTAAAACGCGTCGGTTACATTGGCGTAAAGGGGAAATCCTTGTTTTGCACCGATATGGGTAAGCGTATGGTAGAGCAGTTCCCTGTGAAGACGCTCTTTGACTTAGAATATACAGGAAGACTTGAAAAAACCTTATCTGATATCAGCAAGGGTGAAGTTACCCGTGATGCGTTTATGTCTGTCATCACTGATTTTACCACTGAAGCAGTAGCAACCATCAAAGGCGATGCCTTTCATGTGATCGATGACAGTGGTGAAAAGGGCAAAGACTATTCGGATCAAACGCTTGGCAATTGCCCGGCCTGTGGTTCACCAGTCGTTGAAGGTGAAAAAGGATTTGGCTGCACCAACTGGAAGGGTGGCTGTAAGTTTGTGGTTTGGAAGGAAGACCGATTTTTACAGGCATTAAAAGTGAGAGCGACGCGTCAAACGGTTGAAAGGCTACTTGAAAATGGTGAGCTCTATAGCAACAGCTTCGTTAATAAAAAGGGAGAGAAATTTTCAGCACATCTTACCTATGTTAAAAATGAAGAATCAGGCTATTATAATTGGAAAATGCATTTCTAATTTTAGCTTGTCTTTTACAAAACACTTTGATAAACTGACTTATAGTATTATAGTCTAATTAACAGGGAGAAATTCATGTTAGGAACAAACGGGTTTTTCGCAGAATTCAAAAGATTTTCAGCAAATTTAGGACATGACGGGAGAGGTCTGTCCAAAATTATATGCCGAAGGTCTATTTAAACCCATCCAGATGGTTCTTTAAATTCGGAATATAATGGTCACCTCACCCTAAGTAGATGCTACTTAGGGTTTTTTATTTAGAATCAAAGTATATAAAAGCAGCAAAGACCAAAATATACCATTGAATTAAAGGAGAAAACACAACATGGAAAATTTCAACTTAAGTGTTTCAGAGAAAACAGCTTTAAATAAAAATATTACTAAAAACTACTTTTTTACATTTATACAAAGTGTGGATCTCACCAGGGGCATCTGGATGATCTACCTTGCAAGTAAAGGCATGAGCCTTACACAGCTCGGTATTTTAGAAACGATCTTTCACATTACCTCTTTGACCATGGAGGTGCCGACAGGTGCCGTTGCTGACCTATACGGTCGAAGGGTTTCAAGAATTGTAGGAAGAATCTGCTCGGTTATAAGCGTCATGCTACTTTTGTTCTCCCATAGCTTTGTAGGCTATGCCATTTCCTTCATCATAACGGCACTTTCCTATAACATGGAGTCCGGTGCTGGCGACGCGTTGGTCTATGATTCGATGAAGGCGGTGGGCAGAGAAAATGAGTACATGAAGGTTGGGGGCAACAAGGAGATGATCTTCCAGCTGGCAAATGTGGTGTCCTTCCTAGCGGGAGGTTATCTTGCAACGAAGAGCTATCCCTTGGCATTTGCTGTTACCATCGTAATAGGGCTTTTCACAGTGATTTATGCATTTGGGTTTAAGGAGCCACCACTTGCGCCAAAATTGTTAAGTGATTCCAACCAGACAAATGAGCTTAACCAAACAACTGAGTCCAGTGAGACTACTGAGTCTAACCAGATAACTGAATCCCATCAGAAAACCGAACTTCTTGAAAATGAAGACACAAAAGAACGTTATAGCATGTACAAACAGCTGACAGAGAGCCTTAAAATCCTTAAAGGGCATAGGCGGTTGATGTTCTTAATTCTTTTTTCGCAGTTTTTAATGAGCTTTACTACGACGGTGTTTTTCTATCTTCAAAATTACATGAAGGGCGATGGCTATAGTGAATTTACCATCGGCTCAGTGTACGCGGTTACTGGCGTTTTAGGTGCAATTTTGGCACCCCAGGTCTTTAGGATTGAAGCGGTGATCAAGGAAAAAGGCATCCTAGTTGCTATGCCTATCATCATCGCACTGAGCACGTGGGGAATCGCTCTGGCGAAGTACCATTTCCTCTTCTATATCCCAATTTCACTTGCAGAAGGGTTGATTTTCGTAGCGCAGGGGGATTATATCAATAAAGTGATTCCCAGTGAAAAACGTGCAACGCTGCTCTCAATGGCGAGTATGGTGTTCAGCTTCTTTATGATTACCTTATTTCCTATCGTCGGTATTCTTGGGGACTACATGACCTTAAAGGGTGCATTCATGGTAATGGCGATTCTAGGAACGACGCTTACCTTTATCAATACCGTGTACCAAATGTGGGGAAAAAGGGTGGAATAGATTGTTTATATTTCAAAAAAGAAAAATTATCTCAAAAATATTAATAAAATATAAATATTAAGTGCAAAGGCGTTAGCTCAAAGGTATAATAGTGTTGTATGCGATTTACCTGAATGGGTGATGGCTAACAGAATGGGTAAAAGGAGAATTGGGAATGAGGCTAATTGACAATGCAAAAACACGCTCTAAAATCCTAGTCGCTTTTTTGTTAGTTGCCATATTAACGGGTGCTTTGGGTGGCATCAGTTTGATGACTTTAAATGAAACGACGAACCATTTAAAGGAAATGTATGAGCAACGCTTAGTGGCTAATATTTACTTATCAAAGATTCAATCCATAATTTTAGAGTCAAAGGCGCAAATGCTACATGTCGTATGGGAGTATGGCAAGACACAGGATCGAGGTGTTATAACAGATGCGAGTAATACACTTTCGCTTTTAAGCACACAGACCAATGAGAACATTATTAAGGTTGAAGCCTTGGATCTTTCCGATGAAGAGGTGGCGATGCTAGATGCGCTAAAGGCTTCACTTACGGCTTATAGGCCGATGCGTCAAAACGTTATCTCTCTAGCATATATGAATAAAATGGATGAGGCATACAAGGCGAATGAAGAATCAGAGGAAGCTAGATTTGCAACGGAGCAAAACATCATTGCAATGATGGACTATAATAAAGAAACCTCTCAAAAGCTTTATGAGGCAAGCCTGGAAGCACAAGACAGAGCGACTGCAATTACCATCTATTTGGCAGTATTCGTATTTGTATTTTCGATATTTGCTGGCATCGTCATTTCTGGTAATATCGTAAAAGGCGTTCACAAGGCAGTTACTTTTGCAGAAAGCCTTGCAAATGGTGATTTCAGTGTGGAAATCGAGGAGAATTGGCTCAAACGAAGAGACGAGATTGGTAAATTGAGCATGGCATTCTTTGAAATGTCTGTGAGCCTTAAGAACCTTTTACAGCAAATCAATGAGGACAGCAGTAAGCTTAGCGAATCTGCTGAGGTCTTAAGTGGCAACGTCGAGGAAATTAATGCACAGATTCAAGCAGTAAGTGCCTCTACTCAAGAAATCTCTGCGGGGATGCAAGAGACAGCAGCTGCGGTTGAGCAGGTCAACACCTCTGGTAGAGAAATATCGGGACTTTCAGGAACACTCTCAACACAAGCACAAGAAGGCAGTCGAAATGCTGGCGAGATAGCAAAACGCGCTGAGACGATGAAGAAAGAAGCTGAGCAGTCTAAGCTTGATGCCAATGCAGTCTACTATGAAAAACAATCAGATATAATCAAAGCAATCAAAAAAGGTGAAATTGTTGAAGAGATCAAAATCATGTCTGAATCCATACAGCAGATTGCGGAGCAAACCAATCTCCTTGCGCTTAATGCGGCGATTGAGGCAGCAAGAGCTGGTGAACACGGTAGAGGCTTTGCAGTAGTTGCCGATGAAGTAAGAAAGCTTGCAGAAGCCTCAACTAAAACAGCAGGTGATATATTCGGATTGGTAGAGCAGGTATCTAAGGCATTTAAAGAGCTATCAGAAAGCGCTAATGGTGTTCTATCCTTTATTGATGTTAAAGTCATCTCAGATTATGATAAGCTTGTCGAGACGGGCAATCGATATCTAACAGATGCCAATTATGTCAAAGATACGATGTCGAACTTTAACGAACGTGCCAACGAAATCAATAATGGAATTTCGCAAATCAATGATGCCATTTCTGCAGTGGCGACAGCAGTGGAGCATGCCTCTACGAACACTGAAGAAATATCACATAATGTTGAAGATGTAACTAAGGCCATAGAAGAAGTGGCGCAAGTAGCGAATAATCAAGCTTCACTTGCAGATGGTCTAGATGAAAATGTTGGTCGTTTTAGATTTTAGGAGTAGGCATGGAAAACATAATTTTGCTAAAGCACAGTGGTGTTTTGTTTGAAACAGATCATTTTCAAGTGTTTGTGGACGTCATCTCTGATGTAAGTGACTATATTAATTCTGAGAAACAGATCTTTTGGTTGGTCTCTCATGCTCATGGCGATCACTTTGATCCAAAAGTTTTTCCAAAAGGAAATTGGATCCATTTTGTGCTTTCGAATGATGTTAGTGGGGATTTCTTAAAAAACGATGTGACATATGTCGCAAAGGATCAGCTACACGTTATAGATGGGCTAAGAGTTAGAACCTTCGATAGTACGGATTGTGGGGTTGCGTTTTTAATTGAATGTGATGGTAGGTCCTTCTTTCATAGTGGCGACTTAAATTGGTGGCATTGGTCCTCTGCAAGTGCGACGCAGCAGCATGCTGAAGCAGTTGCATATAAGCAGGTCATCGCTCAGGTGATTAATTATAAAATAGATTACGCCTTTATACCCGTAGATCCGAGACTTGATTTCGCAATGTCGTGGGCAGCAGATTATTTTGTTTCGGTCGTTCAGAATGTAAAGGTGATTCCGATTCATTTTGATAAGTCATATACCATTGTTGAAAATTGGATCAATCAGTTAAACGAAGGTGCCAAAGCTCACTTTCTCCTATTAGAACCAATGAACCATTCATAAAATGATGAAGCTATTGAATATCTATTGCGCTAAGCATGATATTCAATAGCTTCTTTAATTTTTATAGAATGGTTTTTGGGTTACTAATTGGGCAGCTCGATTGATATAAAAGTTGAAGACTAGAGTGTCTTAATCATCTCAAACTGATAGATCCCATCCTTTTGAAAACCGCGTTTATACAAAAAATGCATCATTTGACTACATGCAGGACCACTGAAAGTCAATTTATCTAAGCCATGTAATTTTAAAACGTAAGCCAGTAGCTCTGTTGCTAGGCCTCGACCTCTGTGTGTTGGAATGGTATATATGCGATAGAGCTTGCCTTTTGTGTTGATTGCAATAAAGCTTAAAATGGTATCGCCTTCAGCCACAACGTAGATTTTTAATGCATCGTCTTTAGCAAGGTAATGAATGTCGTTTTGCCAGTTGGTGTGGGCGTCGGAAATCATTAGCACATCAATTGAAGCTTCAGCGATTGGAATAACAGGCTGTTTTGAGTCGGTTAGCCTAGTTCCCACTCTGAAGCTCTCCTTCGTCAAATGATAATAGTAAAGTATAGTTGTTTTGTGATAATCACATTTTTCATAAAAATGGATTGCTCGTTGATTCTCACCAAGTACCTCTAGCATCAGCTGATCAGCGGATGATTTGATACCATCCTGCTCATGTAATTGCATAAGCGCCTTACTGACGCCATTCCCTCTGTATGTGGGGGCAACGGATAGCGCGCCGCAGCGAAGTGTCTGTAGCTGATCGTAGGTATTTAAGCCACCAAGAAGAACCGCTATGGGAGTTTCACCATCATAAGCCACATAGCTAAGCGTTCGATCATTGCCCTCAATACCAAAAAAACGGTCTATAAACGTAGTCATGGGCATATTGAAAGGTAGCTGATAGTCTGAAAATCCTATAGAAAAGGCATCGTAAATAGCCTGGTCACCAGCGGCTACTCCATCAAGATAGAGGATATTATTTTGAATGAGCTTCATAGGTCACACTCCTTTTTTGGACAACCGATTAACAGGCATAGCATTGCATCGGAGTAAGCTTCGATAGCATTATGAGTTAATTGAATATTCATGATTACATGTGTGTGTATCATGCCATCGAGAGTAGAGAGAATAACATAACCAAGATCGTCTACAGGAAGGCTTGGGGCAAATTCCCCAGCTTCAATCCCCTTAAGAATAATCGAAGAAAGGTCATTTAGAAATGCTTGGTAACGCTGGTATGCCAGTGACTTTATATGCTTTTCCTTCGAAAGCGTGGACCAAAACTCAAAAGAAAATCTTGCAATGGCTTGTGTCCCCGGCTGCTCCAGTCCTTCTAGAACGCGATAAAAGTAATGCCTAAAGAGCTGGCTATAGTTCAGCTGCTCACCCATTTCTGCTTTTATCACATCAAACAAATTCCGTCTTAATTGAAGTCTCTGATTGGCGATTTCTATAAAAAGTGCCTCCTTACTGTCAAAGTAAGTATATATGCCTCCCTTGCTTATTCCTGAATACGCGACAATATCGTCCATTTTAGTCTGGCTGTAGCCTTTATCACTGAAGACATATAGTGCAGCGTCAATAATTTGATTTTTTCGAATTGCCATTTTATCATGAGATATTTTCGGCATAGCGACCACCTTTTAGAATTGAATAAAAGACTCGCTAGTCTTTTATTTAATTCTATCAAAAATATAATTACTTTGCAAGGTTCATGGGTATAATGACTACAAATTATGAAGTTAGGGAAAGGGGTTACACTATGTCGCACAGAATTATTAGAATGCAAAAGATAGGTTTTCAATGGGAGATGGACAATCCATTTTTGTTTTGCGCGCATCATAAGGATTTATATCCAAAGGGGGATGCACATCAAGGGCCAACTGTAGAACTGACAGGCAGACAGCTGGGAGAGGATTTCGCTATAAAGGATGGCTTTAGAATGTATCATGGTACTAAGGTGCCAGGGTTTCCAGTACATCCACATAGAGGCTTTGAAACGGTTACCATTGTGACACAAGGATATGTAGATCATTTCGACTCGAACGGTGCCAGTGGTAGATACGGTGATGGCGATGTTCAGTGGATGACCGCTGGATCAGGCTGTCAGCATGCTGAGATGTTTCCACTCGTCTATGAAGAGAAGGAAAATCCACTTGAACTGTTTCAAGTGTGGCTAAACCTTCCAGCAAAAGATAAATTCACAGCGCCGGATTATAAAATGCTTTGGAATGAAGACATTCCCCTAATTACAATAGGACCTGAATATGGTGCAAATAGTCAGGTAAAAATAATAGCGGGTAGCTTTTATGGTACGACTGCTATATCACCATGCCCTGCTTCTTATGCGGCAAACCCAGAATCAAAGGTAGGTATTTTCTTAATAAAAATGACCCCATTTGCTGAGATTCACCTCGATAAAGTGTCATCTACCTTTAATAGAAATTTGTATTATTATCAAGGTGAGGGCAATATCACAATTGGTAGCAATTCGATTCCATCAGCTATGAGAATTAAATTAGATGGAAACGCAGATGTGGATATATTCAATGGCAAATATGACAGCTATATCCTGTTGCTTGAGGGTGAACCGATTCATGAACCTGTGGTGAGCTATGGGCCATTTGTTATGAACACAGAAGCCGAAATCAGACAAGCATTCAGCGACTATCAACACACGCACTTCGGAGGTTGGCCTTGGGATAGGCCAGATCCTGTTAATGATAGAACCTCTGGCAGGTTTGCCAAATATATCGATGGGTCATTTGAGAAGAAATAATCCTATTGCTTAGGAGTGGATATGAAAAAAATAAAACTCATTCGTTCAATTAACTTATCCACAAAATTATGGATTTGGACAATGGTACTGGTAATTGTGGCGGTTTTAATTACTGGTGTTGTAAACTACAACCGATCGATATTTGTCATAAAAGAAAAATATGAAGTGATTCTTAAGAACGCCACGGAGCTCAACATTGAAATGCTTAAGCTGCAGGAAACCGATATTACCGATGGCGAAATCAATAAGCTTGATGCGCAAAGAGATGCGTTGAAAATAATTAAGAATCAGGACATAATTGATCTTGGTGAAAATGGCTATAATTATGTGCTTAATTCTGGTGGGGTGATGATTTATCATCCGACAATGACCGGTGAAAATAGCCTTCATACGATGGATTTTAGCTCGCCGCCAATGGCCTTTATTGAGGAAATTATTTCAACGGCAAAATCGGGTGGTGGTTTTGTCACGTATAAATGGATGAACGAAGCCACGGGAAAGCTTGATGAAAAATTAAGCTATGTTAGGTATTTTGAGCCATGGGATTGGGTGGTTGCATCATCAACCTATCTTAGTGATTACAATCATGTCGTTATGTCTATTTTAAATGAAGGCATAAAAGCCTTTGCGATTGTTCTTATTTTGTTGTTTTTTGTCATTCAGCTGTTTTTTACAGAAATGATAGAGCCACTAGAAGCAACTGTTACTGCAATGGAGGCACTAGAAAAGGGCGACCATGTTTTACTTACAGATACGAGCAGAATGGATGAGCTTGGCAAGCTCACAAGAGGCTATAATCGAATGGCCAAGGCAATTAAAGAGAATGAAGAAATTCTTCTAAATCGAAATGACGAATTAGCTGAAGCCAATACAGAAATACAAGCACTCTATCAACAAATGTTAGCCTCTGAGGAGATGCTTCGATATAATTATGATGAACTTGCGAAATATAAGCAGGCTCTTGAATCTGAAAAGGATAATTACCGTAGAGTAATGGCTGCAAGTAATGAGACCTATTGGCAGTACGATTTGGTTCAAGACCTCGTAACATTAACCAATTTAAAGAGAAAGGGTCAAACAGAAACATTCGATTTTATACATTTAATGGAAATGATTCACGAAGAAGATCAAGCGCTTTTGAATCAAAATTTGGAGGGCAATCCCGAGAATCTTATTTTTAATATTAAGCTAAGAATTCTGATGGAAACAGAAAATGAAGTCTACCATTGGCATCAAATGATTGGAATAAGAGAAGAAAATTTGATTTTTGGTTCGTTGACCGACATTCATCAAGAAGTTATCAATCGTGAGAGAATTGAGTTTTATGCTTTCCATGATCCAGTCTTAGGTCTGTACAATATGGACTTTTTTAATGACACCATACGCAACACCCTCAGTTTTATTGACAATGAGGAAAAACACGTACTCCTAGTAGTTGGCGTTGTCGGCTATCCAAGACTGTTAAACGCCTACGGTAAAAATCTTACAGACATCATGGCCTTTCAATTGAGTGCTGAAGTAAGCGCATTTTTTGAATCTGCTGACTATATTTCAGCCCTTCATAGTGGTAGATTTGCCGTTTGGATGAAGTGTGAGCAGCCAGAGGCTTGTCTAGTTGATGAAATTCGGAAGCTCGAAGAAATGGTTGTTGAAAGAGTTGGTAAGTTTGCGAACATTGAAATGCCAATTGAACTGGCTTTTGGTGCAACCCTAATTGGAAGGGACCATACTGAAACCACAAGCGCTATATCCGAAGCAGAAACCGCCTTTGAGAGTGCAGTCGCAACAGGAAGCTTCCATAAAATTAGCTGGTATGATGCTTCTCTTAAGGACGCTAAGGAGAGAATGCTTACCATTGAGCAGCAGCTGATTAAGGCATTGGATAAAAATGAGATTTATCTCGTTTATCAGCCGCAATATGAAACCGTTGATGGTCCCAAAATCAAAGGCTATGAGGCACTTGTTAGATGGCACAATGAGACCCTTGGTAACGTCCCACCCAATGAGTTTATACCCTTCTCAGAGGATGTCGGCTTAATCAATCCAATCGGTCGATTTGTCATCAAGGAAGCCGTTAGCTTTGTAGGGGAGCTTAAACGCAGAGGCAAGATTGTGAGTGTGTCCATTAACGCTTCTTATAAGGAGCTATTACAAAACGATTATGTCTCCTATTTACTCAGCCAAGTGACTGCGCAGGACGTTTCAGTTTCCCAAATTCATATTGAAATTACAGAGTCAATGATCTCTGAATATATAGATATCGTTAGAGAAAAGCTAACGGAGCTGGTCGCTTTGGGCTTTGAGGTGCATATGGATGATTTTGGTACTGGGTATTCCTCTTTGTATCAATTGGGTAAAATGCCAGTACACGTACTTAAAATTGATAAAAGCTTTGTTTGGGCACTTGAAACGGATGATAAAATGAGATATTTGACAGAGCTGATTATTAACACGGCCCATCAAATGTCCCTGAAAATAATCGCAGAGGGCGTAGAGACTATTGAACAATACGAAGCTCTCAAAAGTATGGGCTGCGATTTGTATCAAGGCTATCTGTTCTCCATGCCGTTAAAGGCCGAAGAGATACGTTCAAAGATATAACTGGTAATAATATATGAAATATAGATTAAAAAAGGAGATATCAAATCTTTTGCAGATTTTGAATATCTCCTTTTTATGCTACAGTAGGCTGTCCCATAGTAGGTATTGATCCAAATAATTAGAATTTACAGTCGTTCGTTTGGCATCGATTGAGCTAAATAGAGAAAGCTCAGTGCTTTGAAGCATTGAAAAATGAAGATCACCGTGCTTTTTGTTTGGCACCGAGATCAATAGATGGTCGATTGATTGCTCTTTTAGCCCTTGAAGATAGTCAGCCAACGTATCAGAGGGTAAGTAGGGATCGTTCTCATAGCTGACGATACAGATGGGCGGTAGAGTTGTTGCAGGTTTACAATCACTATACAAAGACCAAAAAATATCTGAGGGTGTGCGTCTGCCAGACAGTGCTGAAAAGGTCATTTCCATGCCTGGAAAGGGTATAAGTTTTTTTAAATCAAGAATTGGATAAAGTAGACAAATTGAATGAAGCTTTAACGCCTTAAACAAAAAGGGATGGTCAACCTGCTGGTTACTTAAAGCTTGAGTAATCAGATGCGCTCCTGTAGACCAACCCATAAGTCTAAGCTTACTAATATCAATGCCATAGCTAGCCGCATTTTGTTCCATGTATTTTAGTGCAGCGTGTAAGGCTTCAATGGGCTGTGGCATCTGAGCAAATGGTGCTTCAACACCATGGTATAGTACAAAGCAGGTATATCCTCGTGCAAGAAACTGAAATACGATAAATTCTATTTCACTCTCTTGCATGCTAATGTAACCACCACCTGGACAAATTAATACAGCTGGAGCGAGTGACTCTCTTTCGGTTGAAGGACCAATGATTCTTAGCTCAGGATATGATAGCGATGGGTGGAGCGAATAACGGACATCAAACATGATGTAACCTATCCTTTCTTATGCAACTTACTTAAATATCGATAAATAGTTGCCTCAGAACTATCTAAAACCAATGCGGTCTGGCTAACCGCACCCTTCATAAGAAAAAAGTTATCATCACCAAGCTTTTCCACAACCTTCATCCGTTCAGCAGGCGATAGCCTAGATGGATCAACATTAGGATCGCCCGATACTTCTATGGCATATTTGAGAATTAATTCTCTCGGAGTGGTTTGCAAACGATCAAGCTCAATGGTATCGGTATGCGCCTCAGATAAGCTTGGCAGAAATGCCATGCTTTGTAGTAGCTCAGCAGCTTTTTGATATCTTGAAACATCTGTATTGATACATAAAACTGCGCGAGGATTGCCATTTTTATCTAGGATGAAGTAAGTATTACCACGAAGCGGCGTTTTGTCCTTTGCGTAGATTGGGTGTTGATTGTAATAAGGGGGGGCATCGTTACCCTTGTCTTTCAATTTTGATACAGCAAATCCAGTGAGTGGATCGCCTATTTTAGTACCACTAACATGACCGTTGTGAACCGCGACAACCGATTGTCTTAAGTCATCTAGGCTATAAAGGATAATTTCAGTTGTCTCATCAAAGCAGCCGGACAAAAAGGCAACCAGATGCTTATAGGGTGTAAAATCGAATTCTATAATAAAATCACCTCATCTAAAAGTCTTATTATCAACATTGTAGCATCTGTTGGATTCTTTTGTAAACGACTTGTACTTTTGATTCTTTTAGTGTATTATCAAGGTGTAATAATTTTTTATCACAGTAATAAAATATTTGATTTTGGAGGCCAATATGTCACAAATTAAGCATCCTGCTGAACCATTTAAGATTAAAATGGTAGAACCGCTTTATAAAACCACAAGAGAACATAGAGAAGAGGCTCTAAAGGAAGCTGGTTACAACCCATTTCTTTTAAAGTCTAAAGATGTTTACATCGACCTTTTAACGGATAGTGGAACCGGTGCGATGAGCGATAATCAATGGGCAGGTATCATGCTTGGAGATGAAGCTTATGCAGGTAGCCGCAACTATTTCAACATAGTAGACGCGGTTCATGATATCTTTGGCTATGAATATATTGTACCGACACATCAAGGCCGTGGTGCAGAGCAAGTTCTTTTCCCAATCATGATTCAGCCAGGTCAATACGTGCTTAGCAATCATCATTTTGATACGACAAAGGGACATGTTGAACTCGCTGGCGGTAAAGCTAGAAACTTCTTAATTCCAGAAGCAGTAGATACAACGACTTACTATGACTTTAAAGGTAATTTTAATATCGAAGCGACTGAAGCATTTATCGAAGAGGTAGGTGCAGAAAATGTTGCGTTTTTAATCATGACCGTTACGAACAACTCTGCTGGTGGTCAGCCAGTTTCTATGGCAAACATGAAAGCGCTTAAGAAGCTTGCAGATAAATATCAAAAAATGATCGTTATGGACTCGGCAAGATTTGCAGAAAATGCGATGTTTATCAAGCAAAGAGAAGCAGGCTATGAAAACCATAGCATTAAAGACATCATTAGAGAGATGTTTTCATATGCTGACGTATTGACGATGAGTGCGAAAAAAGATGCGATTGTCAATATGGGAGGTATGATTGCAGTAAAAGATAATGAAGAAATTTTTAAAGCTGCTCAAGTAAGATGTGTGCCAATGGAAGGCTTTGCAACTTATGGTGGCCTTTCTGGAAGAGATATGGAAGCACTTGCTAGAGGTCTTTATGAAGGGATCGAAGAATCTTACCTTGAATATCGATTGGGTCAAGTGAAGTACCTTGGTGACAAGCTGATGGAAATTGGCGTTCCAATTCAATATCCAACGGGTGGACATGCGGTATTCGTCGATGCAAGAAAAATTTTACCACATATACCAGGTGATCAATTCCCTGCGCAAGCACTTTGTAATGCACTCTATTTAGAATCAGGTGTTAGACCGGTTGAAATTGGATCGTTCTTACTTGGTAGAAATCCAGAGACGGGTAAGCAAGAAGAAGCTGCCCTTGAACTGGTGAGACTCACAATACCAAGACGTGTTTACACACAAAGCCATATGGATGAAATCGTGGAAGGCTTTAAACGCGTTATGGAAAACAAAGACAAGCTAGTTGGTTTGACTTTCGACTACGAACCACCGGTGTTAAGACACTTCCTTGCGAGATTGAGACCACTTAAATAAATCTGTATAACCAAATTGAATTGTATTGAAATAAAGGAGAAGCTCCCGTCTATTATAGATGGGTACCTTCTCCTTTTTATATTACTCAGTTTGTTTGATTAGGTTTAAAATGGCAACCGCTGCAGAGACGACGTCTGGATGAAACTGTCTGCCGGAGTCTTCAAGTAGTATTTGAATAGCAGCTTCGTGTGTCATCGCTTTACGATAAGACCGTTCCGAGGTCATTGCATCGTAAGCATCTGCCACTTGAATAATATGTGCCCCAAAATTGATTTCATCACCTTTCAGTCCTTGAGGATAGCCACTGCCGTCGAAATGCTCATGATGCATATAGGTCATCATTACAATATCATTAAAATCAGCTAAATTGGTTAGAATTTTTTTAGCATTGTCTGGATGTTTTTTTATTTGATCAAATTCATCAACTGTAAGTCGTCCTGGTTTATTTAATATATCATTAGAGATACCAATTTTTCCAACATCGTGTAAAAGTGCAGCAATCTTAAGCTTTTCAAGCTCTCTAGAAGGGAGCTGAAGTGCGGTGCCAATCCACTCGCTGTAAAGCATCACTCGCCTTGCATGTCCTTCTGTATAAGGATCCTTGATCTCAATGGCGGTGACAAGTGACATTATGGTTTGGTCGTAAAGCCTTTTTTCATGATCATACCTTAGCTTTAATGCGTAATAATTGGAGATGGATTGCGCATAAAATTTAAGTACATCCTGACAAAGCTTAGAGTAGGGTTTATTAACAAATTTTTCGAGACTGATGAGGCCAATGATCTGCTGATCAAATACCAATGGTGCATAAAGAGATGTAAAGTCTTGATAGGTCCCTAATGCCTTAAAGGTTTGTAAGATCTCATCTGAAAATTTAGAATCCTCTCTTTTCGATATATAGTTTTGATAGGCCTTAATATGACTGAGATCGTGGTATTCAAAGCCTATGAACAAATCCGTATCGGTAAATGAAAGACGATCGAGAATCGTTAGATCGTATCCTCTTGCACAGACTGGGCGGTAGACGCCATCTTGATTTATGTAGATAGAGCCTTTTTCAGCGTCTGGAATTAGTTCAAATGCAGAATCCAATGCGCGTTTCAAGAAAGCTTCATTTGAAAGCTCATGTGTATCCACAAAGGTATTGACCAAAAGTGATAATTTTTCATAAATTTCTTGATTGGCGTTTGGTTTCATAGCTACCTCGATCCTTATTTTCATCAACATTATATCATTGGGTCAACTGCGATGCACTAGTGAATCGTACCTAATTATGTGGTGGATTAAACTTTTGACCTACTTTAGGTTGATTTTATTATAGAAAGGGTAATAGAAAGATAATTATGACTTTTTATGGATTGGTCCGGAGGTGAACATGGGATTAAAATCAATTTCGAGCAAATTATTGATGGCTTTTTCAGTCATTATACTGGTCATACTCGTCGTTCTAGTAACCGTCACCATCATTAATGCAACTGAGCAAAAAAATCATGCCCATCAACAATTGGTGGATTCAACCAATCTGCTATTAGAGCTAATCGATAAAAAAGCGCTTGATGCTGAAGGAATCGCTTTGGCATATTCACGAGACCCTAGAATTGTTGATGCATTAGTAGCAAAGGATCGAGACAAGCTCCTTGAAATTATTTCGCCTATTTATGAAGAATTGAA
Source organism: Clostridiales bacterium 38-18 (assembly GCA_001897605.1). Taxonomy (GTDB): domain Bacteria; phylum Bacillota; class Clostridia; order Peptostreptococcales; family Acidaminobacteraceae; genus Fusibacter_C. Next base: position 270,568 of record MKTL01000001.1, read on the forward strand.
TAAGGGAATTGGATTGTCCGTGTTTGAAATTGGTGATTCAGATGGCATTGTCTTTCTAAGAGGGCATAATCCCGAAAAACACGGTGATGATAAGTCACAGGTTGAGCCGATCGTATTAGCACTTCAAGGAACGGCTTCACATGGAACCGAAACAGGCAGTTCAGGAATTGCCATTAGAGCTTTTGTGCCGATTAAACAGGGGAGTAAGATTGTTGGAACCTTACAGATAGGGTTCTCAGACGATTTTTTTGAAAGCTATAAGCGCGTCTCCACATTGAGAGTCGACCTATTTGATCTTGATAAGCTGCTCTATACCACTGCTAGTTCGACAGATTTTCCAGTTGGAACCCCTATCAGTCAATTTGATCCTGCAGATATGGACAACTTAAAAAGAGCCTTTTCTGGTGAAGAGCAAGATGTGAATCAGCTAGACGAGTATCACTATTATCTACCGATATACGAACCGACACATACTAAAATCATTGGCGCTTTTAAGCTAACGTACGATCTAAGCTCGATCAACGGTATGATTATAAGGATGATGGGGATTAACGCTGTGTTACTTGTTTTAATAATTGGGATTATTATTTTTATGATTATCACCTTTAATAAAACGCTGTCTAAGCCAATTAAAGAGTTTACGCAAATTATCAATAAAATGGCGGACAATGATTTTACGACGATTTTAATTGAAAATGATTTCGCATTAAAGCAAAAAGATGAAACAGGGCAGCTGGGACGTGCCATTATCTCGCTGACAACCGCTATAAGAGCAATGATCCAGTCGTTAAAGGAAACCTCTGACGTTTTGGCAAATAAATCGCAGCTTCTAGGAACAAATGCTGAGTCAGGTTCAAGTGCGATAAACGATATAAACTTGGGCTTTGGTGAATTTACAGAAGGCATTCAAGAACAAGCGCAGGACGTCAATCGAAGTGTCAATTCATTACATCAATTGGCTAAATATCTTGAGCAAAACCAAGAAATTTCAGATAGAATTTTTGAGAATACAAAAAAGGTGGATGACAGTCGTATCATTTCTGAGGAACGATTAACTGAAATGACTGATGAGTTCAAGGGCTCTGTTGCTTCTACGACTGAGCTTAGAGGAACCGTAGACGCATTGCTTGAACAATCGCAGGAAATCAGTACCATTTTGAGTGTGATTACGAGTATCGCTGAACAGACCAATTTACTGGCTTTAAATGCCTCAATTGAGGCTGCCAGAGCAGGCGAGCATGGCAAGGGCTTTGCTGTAGTAGCGGAGGAAATCAGGAAATTAGCTGAACAAACCTCACGCTCTACTTCAGATATTAAAAATATCACCACCTCAATTGTGGGAAATATCAGTACGGCAAAATTGGGAATGGATATTTCCACGGATCGCTTAATGTCTGCCAATTTAAAATTAGAACAGGTAAATCATGCCTTAAGCATTATTTCAACTAACGTTGGTATCACCTATGAGGATGTGGAAAAACTCATCTCACTTAATATGCAAATCAGTGAAGCAGAGGGTAAGACATCCGCTGCACTTGAATCCATTTCAGCTGTGATAGAGGAAAGTGCCGCTGCAGCTGAAGAAATTTCAGCGCGATTGGATGTTCAAGATGATATGATAAAAGCCATTGCAAAGGAAGCCAATGACTTGGAGGGAATTGCAAAAGAGCTAGAGGAACAAGCCAAACAGTATCAAATCTAATTAAATAAAGGCTAATCCAATTGATAAAAGGATTAGCCTTTAATACATCTAGTAATTAGAGCAAATACCTTGCCATATCAAAAAGGTATTGGTCGATATCTGTTTGTTTATGAAAGATCACATATAAATCCTCAGGGGTTTCTTTTCGGTTTGATTTGACCCATTGAGTTAATAAGGCAATGCTTGTTGCCGCACGCATCTCCAAAAAATAGTCATAGTACTCAATGGTCACCTCTGGGTACTGACTTCTTAAATCATCCACCATTTTTACAAAGGAGCGTTTTAAAATGTCTTCTCTTCCAATGAGAATCAGCTGTTCAATTACTTCGAAATGTGAATACCAATATCGAAAGAAGGGCAAGAAAAATGAACGCTGTGGCGTTTCCTTTTGTGCGTAGGAGCTCAAGACTCTCAGAAGATATTCACCACATTCAGTGTAGGACTGATCGGATTTATAGCTGAGCACGTCTTCTATAGAATCAAAATTTCTATAAAACGTCGATCTGCCTATTTTGGCTTGATTCACTAGCTCTGTAACGGTTATCTCAGCATATTTTTTTTCTAGCATGAGCTGTTTTAAGGCTTCATAGATAAACTCGCTCGACTGAATAGAGCGTTTATCATTCTTTATATGATACATATTTCCCCCTATTGTCTCTTATGGTTTAGGAGCATTGACACGCTTTTATAGATAGTCTATATTATAATCTGTTATGATACAAGTGTCATGTAAAATATAATTTAAGAAACATTTGACTCGAAAGGAGGTTGGCGATTGGTACGTTTATCTGAATGGATCGTTAAGCAAAGACATAAGCTATTAATTTTGTTTATCATATTGGCAATAGTTGCTGGTTATGCACAGCAATTTGTCGTTACCAACTATGAGCTATCTCATTATTTAGGGAATGATATGGCTTCAGTAGATGCGCTAGATGTTATGAAGGGAGAGTTTGGACTCCCAACAAGTGTCAGAGTTATGGTTAGTGAGGTTACACTATTCCAGGCAAAGGCGATGAAAGATAAAATTGTGCGGATTGATGGCGTGGATCAAATTATTTGGCTAGACGATTATGAAGATATCTATCAGCCAATCGATCAAATTTCAAGTGATACGATAGATACTTATTATCGTGATGGGCATGCACTCTTTTATGTGTATTTCACAGAAAGTGATTTTACCGAAAAAACAGGTGCTGCCATCCAAGAAATAGAACGGATTATTGGTGAGAATGCCTATGTATTTGGATCAGCTTCGAGCAGTCAAGACGTTGTAAATGCAACTGAAGACAGTGTTGCGTCGCTGACACTCCTCTTTATTCCTATCCTACTCATCATCTTACTTTGGTCAACCACTTCATGGATTGAACCCATTTTATTCTTAATGACTTTGGGGGTTGCAATTCTACTAAATGGCGGCACGAATCTTTTACTTGGCAAGGTGTCATTCATCACTCAGAGTATGTCAACGGCACTAATGTTGGCGATATCTATGGATTATTCAATATTTTTGCTTCATAGATTTGCTGAAGAGCGAGAGGAAGGACACTCTGTTGAGCTTTCGATGAAGCATGCGATTCAAAAGTCGTTTGGTTCTATTGTAGCAAGTTCTGTGACAACTATTGCAGGCTTTACTGCACTTTTACTCATGAAGTTTACAATTGGTGCTGACATGGGGATGGTCTTCGCAAAGGGGATTATATTCAGTCTACTGACGACCTTATTTTTATTGCCTGCGCTGACGATTTTATTTAGTAAAGTTATTGATAAAACGCATCATAGAAGCTTAATTCCATCCTTTAAATGGATTGGGAGAGGGGTTTATAAAATAAGATATATCTGCTTGATTCTTGTAATGATAGTAATTGTACCAGCTTTTTTAGGTCAGCAAGCCAATACCTTCTCCTATGGTGGTTCCTCGATCTCTGAAGAGGTGGGTAGCAAATCCTACATTGCAAAGCAAGCGATAGAAGCGGTTTACGAGCCATTCAATCCAATTGTTTTGTTAATTCCATCTGGTGAGCCTGTAAAGGAAGCCCTACTACTAAATCAAATTGAAGCCATCTCCACAGTGGAATCCGTTCAGAGTCTTGGCACCCTTGTGGATGATAAAATTCCAGTAGATATTTTACCGGATACGGTTCAGTCAAATTTTATAAGTCCAAACTACCACCGTATGATCATTGCGCTTAACACCCCAGATGAAGGTGAGCTAACCTTTGGAACAATAGAGGAAATCAAAAAATTAGCAAATGAAATGTTTCCAGATAAAGTCAAGCTAGCAGGACAAAGCGTCAGCTTATATGATATTAAATCAGTTGCTTCAAAGGACAATATAACGGTGAGCCTAGTTGCCATCGTTGCAGTAGCCATGATTATCTATTTGACCTTTAAATCAAAGCTGTTGCCCTTTTTACTTGTATTATCAATTGAAACGGCTGTATTTTTAAATATGTCAATTCCATATTTCACAGGCTATAAAATGAGCTTTATTGGTATGCTGGTCGTTTCCTCACTTCAGCTAGGGGCTACGATAGACTATGCCATATTAATGACATCTCGATATTTAGAAAGGCGTTTGTCGCAGCCGCCTAAAGATGCTATGATTTCGGCAGTCGACGATGCAGGCGGTTCAGTTTTAACTTCGGGCATTGTGTTAACAGTGGCTGGCTACGCAATTGCCATGACATCCAGTGTACAGACGATTAGCGAAATGGGAGAGCTCATCGGAAGAGGGGCGTTTTTGAGTATCATAATGGTATTTACATTGTTGCCATCGGTTCTCGTTATTTTTGATAAGTTTTTTATCAAAAGACAGCTAAAAAGAGGAGGCATAAAGCATGAAGAATAGATTTGTTAAGCAAGTAATTGCCATTATAACAACATTTGGACTCGTAATCTCAGGAATGGGTCTTGTGACTCTTGCTCAAGAGGTTAAGGGCAACAAGGATGAAACCATTTATTTTGATTTAAGTGCAAATGGCAGGCTAACGAAAGCGATCGTTGTTAATGCATTCGATTTAGATGGCATGTCAAAGGGCCAAGCTCTCGTCGATTACGGTCGCTATACTGAGGTCATTAATTTATCAACGCTTGATCAGACGGTTGTAGATGAAGATCAGGTGAGTGTTAATATAGGTGAATCGGGTATGGAAGTCCCTGAAAGACTCTACTATCAAGGGACTCTAAAGGATCCAGTCAATCCTTGGGTAGTGGATGTTCATTATTTTTTAGATGGCAATGAGGTGACGCCAGAGTCACTTTCAGGTGCAAGCGGTGCACTTGAGCTAAGAATTGATGTGAAACCAAATCCAATATCTATAAAAAGCTTTGCAGATCGATACACACTTCAAGCAGTTGTTGTACTAGATACGCAAGTGGCAAATAGCATAGAAGTACAGGGCGGAACGATCGTAACTGTAGGCAGTAACAAACAAATCGCAATGACGGTTTTACCAAAGCAAGAACAGTCGTGTACAATTAAAGCGAACATTCATGATTTTAAAATGGCAGGAATCTCCATTACTGGGACAGAGCTTTCTCTAGGCATTGACATTGATACCAAGTCAATCACCGATGGTGTAACTCAAATGGTGGATGGCTCAAATGAACTTGTAAAGGGTACCCGTGCACTTTTAGACGGCATGAAAGAAAGTGCTTCTGCAGTTCAGTCTTTGGATTCTGGTATGAAGAAGATCGCGACGGGTGGGAGTGAGCTTTCTATAGGAAACGATCAAATCAGCGCAGGTCTCGATCAGCTTAAATCAGCGAGTGAGGCTATTACAGGCGGTATAGACGGCTTAGGGAAGCAGTTTGCATCTGTTGGCGAGGAGAGTGCTGCTATCGATTCACTTGCGACACAGCTGTCACAAAGTGATGATCAGAGTGTTCAAGCGCTGGCAAAGGCTTATTTGGGTCAAAAAATGTTGATTGAGGGCAGCCAAGGTGCCTTAGGAGAACTGTTATCTGGCAGTCAGACTTTGACTGCTGGTTTAGCTCAGCTAGATTCAGCACATACAGAGTATACACAAGGGTTCAATTCCTACCTTGAGGGCATCAATAATTTCAGTGCTGCTTTATCTCGATTTGATTCAAGCTTTTCTGAAGTGCCAGGTTCTATTAGCGGATTATTAGAAGGTCAAAAGGCGTTGAACGATGGTCTGATAGAAGCGCGTAATCAGCTCACTGAAATGCTGGATCAGCTACCTATCCCAAATGATGATGATGCAGCTGCTATTAACTCATACGTCGATGATCGCAATACACCAAATAGCGTTCAATTTATTATGAAAACACCAAGCATTGATTATGAAATCGTCAAGGATATCCAACCGGTAAAAGAAGAGAAAAAAGGGTTTTGGGATCGTGTGAAGGCGTTGTTTTAATAATCAATTGTTGATGTTACCTTACCTTTTGACGCTTCTTATGATAAGAAGTGCGGTTAGTAAGCTAGCAAAAAAGCGCATTTTAAAAAGTTAGGCGTCCATTTAATTGGACGTCTTTTTTTACTTTGTAAATCATATTTTGCCATTATTTTTTAGTAAGGATTGAAAAAAATTTCCCATACGGATTCCCATTAAATTAGGCATTTTTCAGAAGTGTGGTTTTTACTAGATTCTGGGTATAAAGAAAACGCCAATGTTTTTCTTGACAATGTGAAACCGGTTTCCTAAAATAAGGATGGTGGGAGGTGATTCTACGGGAAAGGGAACAAAGAAGGAGATCAAGCAACAGATTTTGGCAGAATCTGCGCAATTGGAGTCATTATACTTAAACCTGTATAAAGGCTCTGAGGTAGAGTTTGAGGCGCTAATAGAGTTAATGACGGATGCCCTTTGGCAAAGACGAGCCGCGTTAAAAAAGCTCGATTTAGAGGAAACAAAATGGGTTAATTCCGCTAAAACCATTGGAATGATGCTCTATGTTGACCTTTTCGCCGAAACGATTGAAGGGCTAACAGAAAAACTGGATTATCTGGAAGCATTGGGCATTACGTTGATTCACTTGATGCCAGTTTTGGAGAAGCGAGTAGGCGAAAATGACGGTGGCTATGCCGTTAAAAACTACAGGGAAATCGATCCACAGATTGGTGATATGGCTCAGTTTAATCAGCTTGTCAGTCAACTACATAAACGAGGGATACGGGTTTGTATAGATTATGTGATCAATCATACTGCCAATGACCACGAGTGGGCATTAAAGGCGATTGGTGGTGATGTGACCTATCAAAGCTATTATTGGTTCTTTGATAATGAGGAGACGCCAAGAAGATTTGAAAAAACATTAAATCAAGTTTTTCCAAATGTGGCGCCAGGAAATTTCACTTATTTATCTGGAATGGACAAATGGGTTATGACAACCTTTTATCCATTTCAATGGGACCTTAATTACCAAAATCCAATTGTACTAAACGAAATGATAGACATCCTCTTATTCTTGGCCAATCAGGGCGTTGATATGATTCGACTCGACGCAATTCCATATATTTGGAAAGCGATTGGTACCAGCTCACGTAATATGCAAGAGGCGCATATTATTTTAAAGATTTTTAGAGAGGTCATTTCAATTTGCGCACCTTCAGTTGCGCTTCTTGGCGAAGCGATCGTAAGCCCTGAAACCATCTTGACCTATTTTGGTGATGCGTCTAGTCCTGAATGTCATGTTCTTTATAACGCTAGCTATATGGTTGAAATTTGGAATGCCATCGCAACTCGCGATGCAAGGCATATTGCTCTGATGCCTCATTTTGAATCCTTGAACGGTGGTAACTGGATTAACTATGCGAGATGCCACGATGATATTGGATGGGGTCTAGATGAAAACAGAATTCGGCAGCTGGGATTTGATTTTTATGCACACAAGAATTATCTAATTGATTTCTATTATGGCATCCTTAAGGACAGCTTTTCAACGGGCGAGCTTTACGAGTACGACCCCGTAACGGGAGATGCACGAAATTCTGGCACCCTTGCAAGCTTAGCTGGTTTAGAAAAAGCCTTGGCAACCAATGATCAGTATATGAAGGAGCTCAGTTTCAAAAGAATTGAATTGATTCACGCACTTTTTATACTAAAGCGCGGTATACCAATGCTTTACGCAGGAGATGAGCTAGGTCAATTGAACAATTACTCGTATAAATCGGATGTTCATAAGGCCCATGACTCTAGATGGCTGCATAGAGGCGCACATGAGCTTCGTCTTTTGACCAGTGGTAACAAAATTCATCGACTTGTCTATGAGCGAATTAAGTCGCTGATAGCCTTTCGCAAGCATTTATTAATTAGCACCGAAATCCTAGAGGAGCGACTTTTCCATATTGGAAACGACCGTATTTTAGGTCGATGCTGGAAGGTTGATCGCTCTGAGCAGCCTTATATTCAACTTTTCAATTTTTCTGAAGACCGTCAATGGCTTCATACATCAGACTTAAAGCGCAATAGCTGGCATGGCGTTTGGGTGGATCAATTGACGGGAAAAGAGTTCAATTTTGAAGAAGATACAATTCTTTTGGGGCCTTATGAATATTTTTTACTAAAGTACAAAAAATAGTATTGCAAATGTGAAACCGGTTTCCTATAATAGAATTGACAGATTATTCAGAATTGATTCTGGGTATAGTACCAAATGGTGAACTTAATAAAATCCAAAAGGGGGATTAAAATGAGAAAGAATTTAGCGTTACTTATGGTATTTGTGCTAGTTATTTCAATGTTCGCTGGATGTGCTAAAAAAGAAGAAGCACAAGAAGTAGTTATTTATCAAAACAAGGTTGAAATCAATGATCAACTAACCGCATTTGCTGCAGCATATACAGCAGAAACAGGAGTTAAGGTCACTGTTAAAACATCTGGTGGAGATACACCATATGCTGAAACCTTGAAAGCTGAGTTCCAATCAGATCGTCAACCTGACATCTTCGTTATTGAAGGCTTAGGGGGGTACAAAACTTGGGAATCTAAGCTAGTACCATTTGAAGGTGATGAGTGGATTAACCTTACTGACCTTGAATTTGTCGTAGACGGCAAAGTTTACGGGTTCCCAGTAGCAGTTGAAGCTTGGGGTATGGCGTATAATGCGGACTTACTCGCTAAAGCTGGCGTTGATCCTGAAAGCTTAACCTCTCAAGCTGGTTACAAAGCAGCATTTGAGAAAATTGACGCTATGAAAGACGAGTTGGGAATCGATTCTGTTGTCGCTATGGCAGCTGGTCCTGATATGAGATGGGTTACAGGTCTTCATAACTTCAATGGTTACTTATCAGCAGGCTTACCATATGGCGACACAACTGTGTTAGATAAACTCAACAATGGTGAAGCAGATATGGATCGCTTAACACAATATGCGGATTGGGTAGAGTTATTATTCCAATACTCAGATAAAACCGTCTTATTAACAGGTAACTATGATGCTCAGGTTGGACAGTTTGCAACTCAAAAATCCGTATTTATCCATCAAGGTAACTGGATCGATCCATGGTTAGTATCAAATGGCGTTACATTCCCAATGGCGTTTGCACCGCATGCGTCAGTTGCAGGCACACTTGATAGTATCTTTATCGGCGCACCTTCGTTCTACGTTCTTAACAAAGACAGTAAAAACCTAGATGCAGCTAAAGCATTCTTAAACTACATGGCTACAAATGAAAAAGGCCACGATTATATGGTTAACCAAGCGAAAATGGTACCAGCGTTTAACAACGTTACTTTAAAACCGGATACACCACTTTCTGCAAACGTTACTGAATGGCTTGCAAAAGGCAAAATGTACACTTGGTTACAAAATGACATGCCAGATGGATTTGGTATGGGAACAATTGCACCAATCTATGAAAGCTTTGCTAAAGGCGATATCTCCAAGCAAGAATTTATTGATCAAATTGCAGCGAAGATTGCTGAGCTCAAATAGAGCGCTTTAATTAAATGAAAAGGGTGTGTCAAACACCCTTTTTTTATAAGTTGCAGATGATCAGTTCAGTGCTTTTGCCCAGAAGGAGAGAATATGAAAAAACAAAAGAAAGATTCACTGGTATTTTGGTTATTTCTCGCTCCAGCTCTGATTTCATTTGTGGTGGTTGTAATCGTTCCTTTCTTCATGGGAATCTATTACTCGATGACCGATTGGACTGCCGTTGCAGGCATTACCCCAAATTGGGTTGGACTTGATAACTATAAGGATATGTTCTCTAGCTTAGAGTTCAGGTATTCCTTTATAAGAACATTTATTTTTACACTTATCAGTGTAATATCAATAAACGTCGTCGCATTGACCTTTGCTTTTTTAGTGACACGTGAAATTCGCTTTAAAAATTTTTACAGAGCAGGGTTCTTTATTCCTAACCTTATCGGAGGGTTGGTACTCGGTTATATTTGGCAGTTTATCTTTAAAAGTGTCATTCCAGCAATAGGTGGCTTATTAGGGATCAATTTCCTCAAAGAACTGCTTTTGCTATCCGATCCAAATCTGACCTTATTTGGACTCATTCTCGCCTTTACATGGCAGTACGCTGGATATATTATGATGATTTATGTTGCAGCGCTTTTAAATGTACCGCAAGAATTACTAGAGGCGAGTGAGATCGATGGCGCAAACTTTTGGCAAAAGCTTTGGAATATCACAGTTCCCATGATTGCTCAGGCGTTTACAATTACATCTTTCCTAACACTTATCAATTCCTTTAAGCAGTACGATATCATCGTCGCCTTAACCAACGGTGGTCCGACGGATCTGTATCAAGGTACCGTTGTCAACTCAACCGAGCTTTTGGCGATGCATATTTATAATATTGCATTTAAGTACAATAGAATGGCAGAAGGACAAGCGAGAGCAATTATATTTTTCCTTGTACTGTCTGTAGTATCTATCGGTCAGGTATATTATAACAAGAAGAAGGAGGTGGAAATGTAATGGGTAGAAAGAAAATTGTCAAAGGACTGTTAACTTTAGTGACCATCGTTTTGTTTCTTTTAACGATATTCCCATTCTTTGTCGTTTTGATCAACTCTGCTAAAGCCTCTTTAGAGATTATTACCGATCCTATAGCATTTCCAGCGAAATGGTCGCAGCTGTTTACCAACATTAAAACCATCTGGACGAATCCAAGTGTAAAATATGCCTCAAGTGTCTATTATTCAGCGATTATTACTGCTTTTTCACTGATTTTAATAGCCGTTACTTCGGCGATGGCAGCGTGGGTGCTGGTAAGAAGAAAATCCAGAAGCTCGACGATTATATTTTTAATTTTTATTAGTGGTTTGATTATTCCTTTCCAAGTGGTTATGTTCCCACTGGTGTCGTTGTTTAGAAACATCTATGAAGTGACTGGGATCAGGATGCTTAGAACGGTGCACGGTATGATTTTCGCTTATATTGGCTTTGGTGCGCCACTTGCAGTTTTCATGTTTCACGGATTTATCAAGTCGATACCGTTTGAACTTGAAGAAGCCGCATTAATTGATGGCTGTTCTAAGCCACAAATTTTCTTTAAAATTATTTTACCGATATTAAAACCAATTTTTGTTACCATAAGCATATTAAATGCAATATGGATTTGGAACGATTTTCTGTTGCCTTCGCTCATTCTAGGTGTTGGACAAGAGGTTCAAACGATTCCACTAGCCATCCGAGCATTTGCGGGCTCTTTTGTTAAGCAGTGGGATTTGATAATGACCGCTGTTCTCATGGCAGCATTCCCGATAATAATAGGCTTCATTATAGGACAAAAACACATCATCAAGGGTATGGTATCAGGCTCCATCAAATGATATAGTCTAATAAGTAAAACTATTTATGAGACATAATGGTTATGGAGGTAGATGTGAAGATAACGATCAACGAGATAGCGAGAAGAGCCGGTGTTTCAAAGGCGACGGTTTCAAGAGTGCTCAATAATTCTAAACCAGTTAGTGAAGAAATTCGCTCACGAGTATTAGAAGTAATTGAAGACACCAATTTTAAACCCAATGCAGTGGCTAGAAGTCTGTCACTTAGAAAGTCTCATCTGATCGGCATTATCATACCTGATTTATCGAACCCTGTTTTTTCAAGAATTATCTCCGGTATTGAATCGCAGATTAGAAATTTAGATTATTCACTTTTGATTACAGCGACAGATTTTGACATAGATATGAAAATTCAACACATTCACATCCTAAAAGACAAAGGCGTAGATGGATTGATTCTCGTAACGGATCATGGCAACGAGCATTTTTTTCAAGCGATGCTAGATTTTGAAAAACCTATAGTTATGATTGGTTCAGAAAGCTATGTTAAAACGATTCCAGTGGTTAGAATAGACAATTATAGTGCTGCTAAAGAGGCTACTGAATACTTGCTTGGGTTAGGGCATAAACAGATTGGCATGGTAAGAGGTCCGCTCACCGATCCACAATCAGGTCTTGAACGTTTCTATGGCTATAGAGATGCCATGGTAGCTGCGGGCTATTATGATGAGTCACTTGTAGCAGAGGGTTGGTACTCCTTCGATGACGGATACCGTGCAATGGAGCTTTTGCTTTCTAAGAAAAAATCAGTTACTGCGGTCTTTTGCGCCTGTGATCTAATGGCCATTGGCGCGATTAGATACGCGACTGAGCAAAGAATAAATGTACCTGAAGCGCTTTCTGTAATTGGTTTTGATGATGTTGATGTTGCGAGAATGTATTCACCTTCGTTAACCACCATCAAACAACCTTTTGAAGAATCCGGAGAATTAGCCATAGACGAGTTGATCGAAATGATTGAGAATAAAGACCGTCCAATAAAAAATAGTCATCATATTCTTAAACACCAGCTCGTGGTAAGAGAGAGCACGATTGAGATTAAGAAGTAGACTGTCGATGAATCGATTTATAGGTTAGAGCTGTTATAAATTCGGGAGGATGAATATGGCAAAGGTTAGCATTTCAAACTTAAATAAAAAGTATCCAAATGGCTTTCATGCAGTAAAGGATGTCACCCTCGATATCTCTGATAAAGAGTTTATGATCCTGGTTGGCCCCTCTGGGTGTGGTAAAACAACTACACTACGCATGATTGCCGGACTTGAAGATATTACCAGTGGTGAGATGAGAATTGGCGATATGCTAGTCAATGAGGTATCACCTAAGGATAGAAATATCGCTATGGTATTTCAAAATTATGCGCTTTATCCCCATATGTCCGTTTATGACAATATGGCGTTTGGGTTAAAGCTTAAGAAGACACCTAAGGCTGAGATCGATGAACGCATCAATAAAGCTGCACGGATTTTAGATATTGAATCTTTGCTAAAGCGTAAACCTAAGCAGCTATCAGGTGGTCAGCGTCAACGTGTCGCGCTTGGTCGGGCAATCGTTAGAAAACCTGAGGTTTTCCTCATGGATGAGCCGCTTTCAAACCTAGATGCGAAGCTTCGCGTGCAGATGAGAGCAGAACTGATTAAGCTACACAATGATTTACAAACGACTTTTATCTATGTGACGCATGATCAAACTGAAGCTATGACGATGGGAACTAGAATTTGCGTTATGAATTCTGGCGTCGTCCAGCAGGTAGCAGATCCAAGAACGATCTATAACAAACCTGCAAACTTATTCGTCGCTGGCTTTATCGGTGCACCTCAGATGAACTTCTTCCCAGGAAAAGTCATTGAAGGGAGCATGGTGGAAGTTGAATCACAAACCTTTAAATTAAATGACGAACTAAAAGAAGCTGTAAAAGCGAAAAGCAAGGCAAATGCAGAGGTAACTGTGGGCATTCGCCCAGAAGACATTCGCTTAGGCAATGAAAGTGAAGGCATCTTGGCAAAGGTTGAGGTTACTGAGCTTTTGGGTAGCGATTTGAACGTATACTTTAAAATAGGTCAACGTAACTATATTCTCAAAACAGAAGCCTCACGAGGCATAAAAATTGGCGATGACATCTATCCAGTATTTAACTCAGACAAGATTCACTTATTTGATACAGAAACGGAATCGTCGCTTCTCTACTAAAGAAAAGGCGTATCCGAACATAAGGTTCGTACACATCAAAGCGCTTTAGTGATAAAGCGCTTTCTCAAATAATAGGAGAAAAGCATGTGGAAATTAATAACGGATAGTTATAACTTTTTAAATCAGGCTTATGAAGAAAGCCTATATATGGTGGGTAATGGCTATATTGGTGTTCGAGGTAATTTTGAAGAAGGCTATGCAGTCGGGGACAGTATTAGAGGAACCTATATCAATGGTCTTTACGATCGCGTACCGATGATCCACGCCGAAATGGCATTTGGGTTTCCAACTGTGCAAGACAAGCAACCAAGGATATTAGATACCCAAACCTGTCAGATCGTCCTTGATGGGGAACCAGTTCTACTTGTAGATGGTAAATACACCGATTATCATAGAGAGCTGGATTTTCAAAGTGGCGAATCAATGCGTCATTTTAAGTATTTTACAAGTCAAGGCAAATCAGCTGATATAACATTTAAGAGATTGGCCTCATTAAAACAGGTTAATTTCTTAATCTATCAAATAGAAGTTATTTATGATGGTGAAATCGAGCTGAATAGTTTATGTGACACAGAAATCCAAAATTATGCCAACCCAAATGATCCTAGAACTGGACAAGGACATACCAAATTAATGGATTTGGTCTCACTTATCGCAGTTGATCAAAACATCTTTGCACTTATGAAGACACATACAACGCAAATAGAACAAGCAGTAGCAATTGGTCATACCATCCTGCACACACAATACGGTACTATGGCACATGAGAAAAATGAAGGCAAGCTTTTAACCAAGGTAAAGGGCTATGGTCATATTGGACTTGAAAAAAAATGTGTGTTTACAGATGGTTTAAGATCCACTTCACCTTTGGAAACTGCAAGAGATATGCTTGACGCCAATTCTGGGAAGGGGTATGACGTATTTTTAGAAGAGCAGAAGGCATATTTGGATGAATTTTGGTATCACTCTGGAATTGAGATCGTAGGAGATCCTGACGCGCAGCTAGCGGTAAGAATGATGCAATATCAATTACTGCAGTCCGTAGGAGTGGATCGCTTTTCTAATGTTGCTGCTAAGGGACTCTCCGGCGAAGGGTATGAAGGTCATTATTTCTGGGATACTGAAATTTACATTCTTCCAGTGCTTCAGTTGAGCCAGCCGGCAAAGGCGAAGGCTTTACTCAGCTACAGACACCGGCTTCTACCGTTTGCAAGAGAGCGAGCTCAGCAACTTGGACACCCGAGGGGTGCTGCATTTGCTTGGCGCACGATTTCTGGGATAGAATGCTCGGGGTACTTCCCAGCCGGAACCGCACAATATCATATCAATTCTGATATTGCTTATGCGTTTATACAGTATTATTTATTCACGCAGGATTTAACCTTCATGGCAGAAAAGGGCTTTGAAGTAATATTAGAAACAGCAAGGCTCTGGCTGAGTATTGGGCATTATGTTGAGGGTAAGTTTCATATACATGATGTAACTGGACCCGATGAATACACTGCAATCGTCAATAACAATTACTACACAAATGCGATGGTGAAATACCATTTGTATTGGACCTATAAGCTCTTTCAATTGATGGAGGAAAGCCATTCAACAACAATCATCCATCTTTTTGAGGATCTAAAAATTCGCTTGGGAATTGAGCTGGTAGAGCTCAACGAAATGTTAGTTGCATCTGAAAACATGTTTTTCCCTTATGATCATGTAAAAGGCTTGTTTGCACAGGACGATTCTTTTTTAAACAAGCCAATTTGGCCAAAGGAAGAAGCGTATTCGAAAAGACCACTGCTACTCCACTATCATCCACTTACGATTTATCGACATCAGGTGATCAAACAAGCAGACACGGTATTGGCGCATATGCTTCTAGAGCAATATGCCACAGAAAGTGATATCATCAACGGATATAATTATTACGAATCTGTCACCACACACGACAGCTCTCTTTCTAGCTGTATCTATGGGATTATGGCTTCTCGTGTCGGACAGAATGAAAAAGCGTTTGAATATTTTGGTGAATCCTTGATGCTGGATTTAAAAGACACGCATAAAAATACGAAGGACGGGCTTCACATGGCGAACATGGCAGGGTCCATTCTAAGCGTAACTGCTGGATTTGCTGGGCTTCGCATCGATGAAGCGTACCTTCAATTTCGGCCACAGAAGCCAGCGAGCTGGGAGGAGTTTTCATTTAAGCTGCATTATAAGGATCGATTAATTAAGGTGACAGTTGGTGAAGCGTTTAAGGTTACCTTATTAGAGGGTGATGAGCTATATATAAAGGTATGGGATCAGGTTCATTTGATAGAGCCTGAACAACCGAATTATAAGGCGGTTGTGTTTGATTTGGATGGTGTATTAACTGAAACCAGTAAGGCACACTATCGGGCTTGGACTGATCTTGCGACAGAACTAGGCTTTGAAGTACCAGAAACGCTTGAGGATGAAGTGAGAGGGATTTCAAGAATGGATTCTCTAGAAATTGTGTTAGGGCACGGTGGTTTAAGGGATGCCTATTCCGATGAAGAGAAAGAAGCCTTAGCCACTAAAAAGAACGAAATCTATCTAACCTATATTAGTGATTATTCACCACTTGATTTGGCACCTGGGGCATTTGAACTCCTGATGATGCTTAAAACAAAAAAAATTAAAATTGCACTGGCATCTGCAAGTAAAAACGCGCCAATGCTTCTGAAGGCAATGGGAATTGAAAGCTTTTTCGATGTGGTAGTAGACCCATCAACCATTGAAAATGGTAAACCGGCTCCTGATATTTTCCTAAAAGCTGCGGAGCTGCTAAGATTGTCTCCTAAGCTGTGTATTGGCGTTGAAGATGCCTATGCTGGAATAGAAAGCATCACACTAGCAGGTATGACGCCACTGGGAATTGGGTCTAAAAATGTTCTTTCCAATTGTGAAAGGGTATTTAGTGGACTCGATTCATTACAACACTTTCTCATTAATCATTTGCTATAAAACTCTCATTTGTAAAAGGTTCATTCGGCGGAATGGACTTTTTACATTTTAAGCTGTGGCAATTCATTGGGAAGTCCGTTAACCTCATCTATTTTGTGGTATCATTTAGTTATACTTATTTTTAAAGGAGAAATACAATGGCTACAAAATTAATCTACGTAGCAGATGATGAACTCAATATAAGAGAGCTAATCAAGTCATTTTTGGTGAGTGCCGGTTTTGAAGTGAAGACCTTTGCAAATGGCAACTTGCTTTTTAACGCCTTCTTAGATGAAAAACCAGATTTGATTGTTTTAGATATTATGATGCCAGGAACGGATGGATTGACGCTTTGTACCCAGATCAGAGAAACCTCTGTCGTACCAATTATTATCGTTTCAGCCCGTGATAGCGAGCTTGACCGAATCACTGGTATTACCATAGGTAGCGACGATTATTTGGTCAAACCATTTTCACCAGTCGAGCTGGTAGCCAGAATTAACGCACTCTTTCGAAGGATGGCGTTCGACAATAAAATGGATGGCCTCAAATCAGAGCTTTCGTTCAATGCTATGACCATAAATCCTAAAACGAGAGAGGTTTTGTTTAGGGGAGCAACTGTCGATGTATCTCCAACGGAATATTCTTTTTTGCTCTACCTGTTTGAGCATCAGGATCGTGCGGTCTCAAGGGAAGAGCTTTTAAAGAATGTTTGGCAGTTTGAAACTCAAGTGGATACTAGAGCGACTGATGATGTTGTAAAACGCCTGCGCAAGAAGCTAGCGGCAACCAATGTGAGAATAGAAGCGGTTTGGGGATTTGGATTTAAGCTTGAGGAGGCTGTAGATGCCAGTGATAAGTAAAAAGAAAAAAGGCTTAAGTGAAAGTTTGTCAGTGCCTTTTATCCTGTTAATCATCATTATGTCTATTGTGGTATTTTTTACCTTCAATATCGCCATGCGTGCCTACATGAGAAAAGCCGCACATGAGCAGCTTTTAGAAACTCGCAGCACAGTTGGCGCGTTATTGCGTAAGGA
Organism: Clostridiales bacterium 38-18; assembly: GCA_001897605.1. Taxonomy (GTDB): domain Bacteria; phylum Bacillota; class Clostridia; order Peptostreptococcales; family Acidaminobacteraceae; genus Fusibacter_C. The sequence continues at coordinate 288,237 of MKTL01000001.1, forward strand.
ATTGAGTGAGGAGCTGTTAAGTAGTGACGCGAATGATGCGACGACAGCAAAGTCACGAGCCTTAATTGTAGCATTGAATAGTGCTATAAGAGTGACTCAAAGTGCATCTGACTCTGAGATTGCCATACTCGGCGCCAATGGACGAGTTCTATTACCCAAAGAAGAGAGCCTTTCTTATAATCTTAATCAAGCAATTGCAAAGGTTCAAGACAGGATATTAGAGGGAAAGAATACCGATACCTTTAATATAAGAGAGCAGGGCACTAATTTTTTAGTTAGCTACGAAACCTTTAATACAACCAAGGTAGCATCTAGAACCCAGTATTTGGTGATAGTTGCATCACTTGAAGGAATGGAAAAGCTTCTAAGAAGGATTAATGTGCTTTTGATTTTAATCATGTCAGGAGTAACCATTCTAGGTGCAATTATTGCAAGCTCAGTAGCGAGCAGAGTGACTAAGCCTATGAAGGAAATCTCAAAATACAGCAAACGCATGATTGAAAATGATTATACGCCTCTCGTATTGGAAACACATACGAAGGAGCTTGATGCACTGATATCTGATATGAACCATATGGGAGAAGCTCTAGAGCTAAAAGAGCAGACAAAGGTAGATTTTCTACAGAATTTCAGTCACGATTTAAGAACGCCACTTATGTCCATCCAAGGCTACGCAGAAGGGATCGTTACCGGGATATTTGAGACGCCTCAAAAGCCTGCACAAATCATTGCAAACGAGAGTCTTCGATTAAAGCATCTCGTCGATCAATTGATTACGCTTTCAAGACTAGAAGCCAATGGACTAAAGGTTAATAAAGAGACACTTGAGCTTTATGATTTCTTAAATTTATTGATTGAAAGGCATGAGGGCATTGCAACTCAATCGCACATACAGATCGTCTTAAACTGTTCAAAAGACTTGAAAATTGTGACGGATGAAGACCTTCTAGAAAAGGCAATTGGCAATCTACTTTCAAATGCAATAAGATATGCCAATTCACATGTAATTATGGATGTGACTTCACAAAAAAATAAAGTGACCATCACCGTTCAGGATGATGGTCCAGGAATCTCAGAATCTGTTTTACCACATATTTTCAATCGCTTTAGCAAAGGCAATGATGGTAATTTTGGACTTGGAACCGCTATTGCATTTAAAGCAATTGAACAATTGGGTGGAACGCTTTTTGCAAGAAATCATAGTAAAGGAGCCGTGTTTGAGATCGTTTTATACGAAGTTCATCGCAGTCTGAACGATCAGTGAAATAACAGCGACGACAAACCAACAGCACAGACCTAGTAGCAAGGGTCTGATACCACTCTTTATCAATTTTTTCAGGTGTGTGTTGAGTCCGATAGCGCTCATAGCCATAACGATGAAAAACTTACCCAATTGACCGAGTGGCTTGGCTGGAATCCCTGTGAAAGTACCTATTATAGCGGTTGCTATGAAACCCAATACAAACCAAGGAAAGACACTTTTGAAATTGAAATTATGATTTACGCCAGCAGTTTGTTGGCGTTTTTTTTGTCTTGAGGTATGAATGGCAAGAACCAATGTTATGGGGACAATCATTAGCGTACGCGTGAGCTTTACAATTGTAGCGAAAGTTAGTGCGGTGTTGTTTCCTGCAGCAAGGGACCACGAAGCCGCTGCAGCAACAACAGAGGATGTATCGTTTATGGCGGTCCCTGCCCACATTCCAAAGCCTAAGTCGCTCATGCCAAGCGCTCTACCTATCCATGGGAATATGAAAACGGCAATGATGTTGAATAAGAATATCGTCGATATAGCGTGCGCAACATCTTCGTCACTCGCCTCTATAACTGGTGCAGTAGCAGCGATTGCAGAGCCGCCGCAGATGGATGTACCGACACCGATTAGAATCGTTGTATCCTTATCAATTTTTAAAAGCCTACCTACGGCATATGCAGTCACAAAGGAAGCGGTTAAAGTAAATAGCATAACTAAAAGCGATTGTCCGCCCACCTTAATAATGCTAAAAAGATTCATTTCAAATCCGAGTAGTATGATTGCATACTGCAGAATCTTCTTGGAGGTGTATTTTATTCCTAACTCAGCTGAGGGAATTTTTAGTTTGGGTAAAAAAGGTGCAAGTAGCATTCCAAATAGAATGCCAAAAACCGGACCACCGATTATGGGATACTGTTTTCCTAAATACCATGCTGGAATCGCAATTAGGGTACATAATAATATACCGGCAAGCATTTTTTTACTGAATTTCATAAGTCTACCTCTTCTGACAAAACCGTAAGGGCACTTGAATAAACAAGTGTTACGAAACTGTATTATTAGGGTATCATAAGCGATAACCCTTATTAGTTTATAATTTTTCTTACATAATGTAAATGAAAGATGTGGATAATTGCAGTCGGAGGAATTTATGCGCTTTAGGTCATATAGTATAAAAATAGCATTACTGTTATTGATTATGTATGTTCTCATTATGTATTCCCTAAGCTTTGCGGTAGTGAGGTACGATTTAATACGTGAAGGTACACAGCTCGCATTTGAGATTATAGGTCGTGAAGAAGGCCTTTCTAATCTGTCAGTTTCAAGTATAGTTCAGGATGTCAATGGGTTCATTTGGTTTGGAACACAGGGCGGACTTAACCGTTATGATGGGAGAGGGTTTAAAATCTATGCCAACGATCCATTTAACTCCAATACCCTTGTACATAATTTGATTCAAACTCTTTTTTACGATCCAGAAAAAAATCAAATCTGGATTGGTACTTATCAGGGTCTTTCAAGATTTGATATCGATTCGGAGACCTTTACAAATTATACGGTTGAGCAAAATGGTCTTTCTAATCCAGTTGTTGTCGCTATAGATAAGGATGATGCTGGCAACCTATGGATAGGGACACTGGATGGGCTCAATCGACTTAATCCTGATACCGGTGAGAACACAGTGTTTGATGTACCAGGTAAGGTTATTAGAGATATCTATTGGGACAGTGAAGGTAAGATGTGGCTTGGAAGCTATTCTGGACTTTTGTATTTTGATTTTGATGAGATGGCAGTTAAAACAGCTGATTATAAGCTCCCAGGACTATCCGTTATGACCATTGCAGAAAAGACACCAGGCATATTGACACTTGGTATTTGGGATGAGGGCATCGTCAGACTTGACCTGAAGACAGGTAATCAATACATCAACCAGTTTTCGGATAATCGGATCTATACCTATACGATTACCTCGGATATGACAGAATGGATAGGAACCTGGGGTGGCGGATTGATAGCTATAACCGCTGAAGGCGTGAGACATCAGTTTGAGAGTAGCGGGAAGCTTGGTGGTCTGTCTCACAATATCGTTTATTCTTTATTCCAAGATGATACTGGGATGCTGTGGGTAGGGACAAATGGAGGCGGCGCCTGTAAGGTTAACCCACTAAAAAGAAACTATGTGCAATACGCTCACGATTCAGAGGATGCTAATTCTATAGATCAAGGCAAAATTAATTCGATTATTAGAGATAATGAAGGTAATTTGTGGATTGCGGTCTATAATGAAGGCTTAAATAGAATTGACGCTGAAGGCGTTGTACATAAATACAAGGCCAATTCTAACCTGTCAGGTGCTCTGACAGATACCAATATTATAGATATGAAGCTTGATACAATTGGACGGTTGTTGATTACTGTAGGCGATGAAATCATGCTCTACCAGCCTGCGACGGATAGCTTTAGTACGCTTGTCGCATTGCCAAGTGGTGTCATTTCATATGCTATGGAGATTGTCGATGACCAAATTTTATGGGTTGGAACACATAGTGATGGCCTATTCAAAATCAATCTCAAAAATGGACATTATGACCACTATAGATATGATGACCCCAATCATTACATCTCTGATAACTTAATCTACGATATAAAAATGGATCATCGTGGTAGACTCTGGGTAGCAACAAACAATGGTTTAAATTACATGTCAAAGGGTGAGAACATATTTGATGTAATTAAAGCTGAGAAAGGTAATATTGCGAAACTCGCTTCAAATACCATCCATGTCATATTTGAAGACTCTGAGAATCACCTATGGTTCGGGCTAGTAGGTGGCGGGATTACTGAGTACCGTGAGGACGGCACCTTTAGAACCTTTTTAGAGCATGATGGTATGCCTTCTAATGTGGTTTTGGGTATTTTAGAAGGTTCTGATGGTCGTATATGGGCTTCAACACAAAATGGCTTGGCAATTTTATCTCCTGAAACAGGTGATATTTTTGCTTTGACGCCAGATGATGGTATTGGCGGATATGAATTTAACTCAGGTCAGTTTGCAGATTCTGATGGGAAAATGTATTTTGGTGGTCAGCATGGCATTACAGTTATTCCTGGGAACATAACGGAGGGCGAATTAAAGCCGCCTAGGGTTTATATAACGGATGTAGAAGTACTGCAAACGCCTTATGATAATAAAATGGAGCATTTTAATGGGATGCATTTGGATTTAGGGCAGGACGAAACCCTTTTAGGCTTTAAATTCATTGCACTTGATTTTGATTCGCCAGAGAAAGTGGTTTTTACCTATCGCATGGTTGGATTTGATACGAGTTGGATCTATTCTGGGACAGTGGATTATGTCACCTATTCTAAGCTACCACCTGGCGAGTACACGCTTGAGGTATTTGCTGAAACCGCAAGAGGGGTTACCTCAGATGTGGTTTCCATGAGTTTAACGATTGCAACACCTTGGTATAAGACGACATTTGCATTTGTTGGCTACGCAATTTTAACCGTACTGGTCGCTTATGGTGTCTTCAAGCTATGGCAGGGAAGGGTTATCCGAAAACGAAATGATGAGCTGGCAAAGCTCAACTTTATGTTAAATGAAGCCAATCAACAGCTGGAGGCACTTTCAACAAAGGACCCTTTAACCGGTACCTACAATAGAAGATATTTTATGACGCGGCTTGAAGAGGAAATGCAATTGGCCATTCGATCAGAAATTATGATCAGCCTTATCATGGTAGATGTTGATAATTTCAAAGAAATCAACGATCGATTTGGTCATCACTTTGGGGATCAATATTTGGAGCAATTGGGTGAGCTGCTGATGCGTATTTTGAAGCGAAGCACTGATTTTGTCGTGCGATATGGCGGTGACGAGTTTCTATTAGTGCTCTTCGATACAGATTCTGAGGGGGCGATGCAAATTGCTCAAAAAATTAAGAAGGAAACACAAGCGCTTAGGATTTACGATCCGCGTAAGAGTGCGGTTATAGAAACCACCTGTAGTATCGGTGTTTTTAGTTTTATACCAACTGCGGGCACGATGACGAAGCAGGTGACAAAACTGGTGGATGAAGCTCTATATCTTGCGAAAAGAGAAGGTAAGAATAGGATTGTCATTCATGAAGAAATTATGGGTGTGAACGATGAACTTGAGCTGATATGACGGCAAACAGGAGGTGCCTATGAGTTATAAATCACTTGGAATGGTACATGGAAGCATACATTCCAGTAGTACACAGGAGGATCGAATTAAGTACATTAATTTCAAATTAGCGACAATGGGACTTCCGATTTATCAGCAGAGTGATTCTGACAAAACCACAGGCGCTTATTTTATCAACTTGTTTTCTGACATTATACAGGATTATAAAGAAAAAACACGAATGGTGGATGTAAATACCATCGGTATCCATAAACGGATCAACGACTTTTTTATCCAATACTTTAAAGAGGTGGATATACCCCCTAAAGTGGTCAGTGATTATTTTAATTTAGATCACTATGGTCTTGCACGAGAGCTATCGCTACCGCCAGATCAAGATGAGTTTGTCAATGAATATATCCATAGCTATCGGATAAAGCAGGGAATTCTCAATAATCCTAAAAATGATAGAAGAACCACTAAGGGTTCATTCCACATTGCTGAGGGGGGTATGAGGATACCAGGTGATAAAAAGGCGGTGCCAAAGGCGGTTTTCCTCAAGCTATATGAAGCGGCTATAAACCCACCAGAGCTGTTACAAGAGCTGCCTTTTACAAGTGGCCAAGCTGCAAATATGAAGGCTAGAAGCTTTGTTGCACTGTCCGTTAGACCAATAGTTTCCCCCGAGGTTTCAGGTGTTGAGCTAGAAAAGACAATGGAGGTTTTATTTGTCGCACCAGGTAGCTTGGTTTCTAATTTAGATTTTGTTGAATCTGTTTTTGGCAATGCCGGTGATCCGAGCTATCATGCAAATGATGCTGGACTCGATGTTGATGGATGGTCAGGGCATACTGGATATATTTTATTGGCGCCACATCTTTCAAATATGAAAAAGAAGGATTTGGGGCTGCCACATTATGATCAAGCTTCTGATCGACAAAGACGCGATGGTATGTGTTACAAAGAGGCTGGAGAGCTTTATAATGAAGGACAAGCTTTTAAACTGACCTGTCGAGATGAGAGTGGGGTAGCAGTCACACTAATTGCAGATAATTATTTCGGTTATTCAAAAAAAGAAATTAAAACACAGATTAGCTTTGCATCAAATCTGTTTGGTGGTGTAGAGGAAGAGCATGCAGGTGGTACAATAGCTTTTCCAAGACGGAATGTAGGTGAAAATTTTAATGCTTGCGATGACAAGCGAATCGGAAACTACACCTTTGAGGAAACGATTAAGAATATCGGTGACTGTATGATACTCATGCCAGAACATTATGGTATTGATAAGCAGTATAAAAACGTCGTCTATCTTCCTGAAAACATTGAGATTAACCTGAATAGAACCGAAATCAAGTGGATTTTTGGTGGACATAGCCACACGATTAAGCTTCGACCTGAATTCATTTACATCCTACCAAATGGTGAAAAGCTTCATATGGAGAAACATCCGGCTGCACCTGCTTGGAAGCTGATCAGCACAGATGCGGAGGGGACCTTCTGCCATAAACCATGTACGGTTTCAGGGGGAGGTAAATCAGAAATTTCTAAACCGATCTCCAATGCGATTATTTATGGAAATTACTATATTAACAATCTTGAAGAAGACTTGAATCAAGTTGAAGAGATATTGAACTTTGATTATAGGAAGAGATGGCGTGACTTTCCAGATCGTGAGCGTCCTTCGAGAAGTATTTTATCAAAGGATAGAACTCTCGGCTCTGTGATAAAGCTTTTATCACCTTCACCAGCGTATTCAGATGTATTTAATGCCTATTTAGATCAGATTCCTAATTATATTAAGTCATTGGTATTTATGGTTAAAAGGTTTTATAAGCAATCCTGGCAGGGGGATTGGAGAAGCCATTTTACAGTGGATCTTATAGATGGTAAACCAGGAAATGAAGTGAAATTTGATGGTAGAACGATTCGTCCATCCTATTTAAGAGTTGGCTTTGAGGATGACAAGGCATGGCGTATCTTCAAGCTCCGTATGGATTTTATGCCAAGTGAAAAGCTACAAATGGAGGATGATGTCACCGCTTCAACCCTGATACCAGCAGAAAGATTAAAGCATCTCAATCCCAATTACCACAATCCGAGCTATAAGTTTGTGTCCAATTGTGAGTATCGATTTTTCCAAAGGCCGGATGATGCAATCCACAAGGGCTTTGATTCAAGAGCCGAGCTTGATTTATCTAGTGATCAGCTTTTTGCAACTAATTTTCAACCTTTATCAAAGGATGACGTTTGGTTGATAAAAGAGGATGTCGTTACTTACGTCAACTATACGGAGCCTGTAAGAAGCCATATAGAAGCCTTTTTAAAAGGAGAGGATTCGTATTGTGTCATTTCTAGTGAACCAAGACTTGTGAATGGAGAACCAAGTAAAAATCCGAGATATTTGGAGCATAGAGCTGACTTTACTAACCCAGTCATGAATTATGCTGCAGAGATGGGGATGAGATTGTCAAGACGAATTACCCTAGAAGACCCTGTACTCACACCAGTAAATGCCATATTACCTGGTCGTCGCAACAACCCACCAGGACTGGAAAACGGTGTTAAAGTCCCACCGCTAAGCGTTTATAATCCATTGCATTATCAAGAACTACCTGAACTATTTATGGATTATATTAGCAGTCTAACGGGAAAATCACCTTCTACGACTGGTGCAGGCTCTGAGGGCGCCTTGACCAAGGGACCTTTTAATATGCTACTGCCAATATATGATCTCAATAATGCTTTATTGAGCTATATATTGGGAGGCTATGAGGCGTTTACAACGCCAGCCGGACATATTGGACCGAAGTTTAAGGTAGATCATGATATTTCTATTTTAATTCCAGAGCTATGGTCTCGGATGTCACCTGATGAACGCAATCCAAAGCAAATGATTATTGATGGTGCCTTAGAAAAACTAAATGATTTTGAATTTGAAGGAAGGTTGATCAAAGCAAGTCGACTGGGATATCGTATGACTAATGTTTTTTCGTATCAGTTTTTAGGAAAGGTTTTTGACGAACCTCAGACCGTTTTTAGTGAATTGCTTCTAAAGCCTGAGCTGCAAAATTACGAAGCTTATGTAGAAGGGATAGAAAATATTACAAGAGGACATGAAAAAGCAGCAAAAGCATATTTTGAAGATGGCAGCATCAGCGATGCTATTCCACCGCTCAAGGCCTTGCTTTACATCATGGCGGAAGGAAGCTTTGAGGGTAGAACCATCGATGCACCAGAAGTTAGAGCGTTGTTTACTAGAGAATCGGTTTTACAAAGTGACTGGTATCAAAACCGATTGGTCTTGAAACAAGCTGCTGATATAACCATCATTGATAAAAAGATAGGGTCATTATTGGCTTTTGTATCCGATAACGCCAATGAAGATATCGTCACTGAATTTGCATATGACAGGGCTCTTGAAAAAGCAATGTCCTATAAGAAGGAAATTTCATCATTGGCCTATCTAAAAAAACTTGAAGGAACGATCGGTCTTGGTATCACACCTTGATTTATGACAAATAGCTATGCATATTCTATTATTTATGCATAGCTATATTTACATAATGGTTTTTTCTTCTTAGTTATATATAAAAAATATTATATAATAATATTGAAATATGATACTTAGAGTTTGTAATGGGTATTAAATTGTCATAGTGACTAATTTCGCTAAAGAATTATATGGAGGATTATATGAAGAATTTGAAGTTGAAGACCAAGATAATTACATTAGCCGTTCTGATTTTAACAGTCTTCACGGGCTTCATCTTAATTTATGTGCTACCAAAAGCCAATGGATTAATCGAAGATAAAACCGTACAAAAGCTTGAACAGTTAGTGGATTTACCACTATCTGAAATACAAAGAGAATACGATCTATTTCTAAATGGTGCAATCAGTGAAGCAGATGCAAAGCAAAATGCACTTGAGGTGATAAAAAGCTTTAGATATGAAGAGGTAGAGTATTTTTGGGTCAATGATTTAGAGGGCATAATGCTGATGCACCCAATAAAACCTGAGCTTGATAGTACCGACGTACTAGGTATTCAAGATCCAGACGGAAAATACTTATTCCAGGAGATGGTAGATGTTGCTAAAGCAAATGGTGAGGGCAATGTGCACTATCAATGGCCAAAGCCTGGTAGCGAAGCACCACAGCCCAAAATTTCATTTGTAAAGGTCTTTGAGCCATGGGGCTGGGTAGTAGGCTCTGGCGTATATGTAGATGATTTACAAGCGATCAAGCTTGGGCTACTAAGAGATGTAATGATTGCACTTGCGGCTATTGTTGTATTTTCGATTATTATCATGATTTTTATAATCCTACCATTAAACAAGAATCTGAAGAAGATTACTGAAGAAACCTCTAAGTATGCAGAACTTGATTTTTCTGAACAAATGTCATTATTATCAAAAGATGAGCTTGGCGGTATTTCTGCCTCCTTTGAAAAAGTGAGAAGTGAATTAATTATGATGGTAACTAATCTCAAATCGATTTCAAAGCAGCTAGACCATAGTGCGCAGGAAATAAGTGTAAGCTCAGGAGAGCTTGAGGAAGCTTCTGAATCGACGTCTTTATCTGTAACTGATATTTCAGCAGTAATTGAAGAAACGAGTGCCTCCATGCACCAAGTCAATCAAACGATAGATGAAGCAAGGGATGCAATAGAAGTTGTCGCTTCTAAAGCGTCAGATGGTGCGTTAAATGCGTCTTCGGTTAGCGATCGTGCTGTCAAGCTTAAGAATGATGCTGAGTTATCAGAAAAAGATGCGATTGGAATTTATGATGAGGTAAAGGAAAAACTTGAAATTGCTATAAAACGAGCAGAGGAAGTAGATAAAATCAATGAATTTCTCGAGGGCATTCTAAGAATTTCCTCTCAAACACAGCTACTTGCGTTAAATGCTTCTATTGAGGCTGCAAGAGCTGGCGAAGCTGGAAGAGGATTTGCAGTAGTTGCAGGCGAGATAAGTAAGCTGGCTGATGAATCTACCAATATGGTCGGTGGTATAAAAGTGACGGTCGATTATATAAAAGATACAGTTGGTAATTTGGTTGAGGATGCAACCAGCATATTAACTTTTGTCGAGGAGCGCGTGTTGAAGGATTATAAAAAGCTGATTGAAATTGGAGATCAGTATAATGTCGATGCAAACGCCTTTAATGATATCATGCTGGAATTGAGCGCTATTTCTGAGGAACTAAGTAGCTCGATGACCACTATTGCAACCAGTGTCAGTGAAGTCTTTAAGGCTACAGAACAGGAAGCTGAGCAAATCGATCGTATTCAAGCGATGACGATAACGGTTGCAGAAAATGCTTCAAAAGTCAACAGTAGTACAGAAGAAAACCATGCCATCGTTAAGGAACTAAACGAAATGATCGCAAAATTTAAGGTGTAATATAAAACCTGCCTTTACAAGCTGTTACAATGTGTTTTATACATTGGGGTACAGCATAAAGGCAGGTTTATTTATTATTATCTTCTATTTTTTTTCAACTAAATAGCGTCCCATCATAACGCCCATTGCACTTGCCATCATTAAGCCTCTTGTCCACCCACTTGAATCACCTAAGGCATAAAGACCTTTTATATTGGTTTCAAAGTTGTCGTTTAATGTGATGCGATTTGAGTAAAATTTGATTTCTGGCCCGTATAAAAGTGTTTCCCTCGAAGCAAATCCAGGGACTACTTTATCTAGTGCCTCAATAAAATTAAGAATATTGGTCATCGTTCTGTAGGGTAGAGAAGAGGTTAAATCGCCTGCAACTGCGTCCTTTAACGTCGGTGTGACATTGGATCTGTCAAGCTCATGCTGCCAGGTTCGCTTACCTTCGAGAATATCCCCGTATCTTTGAACTAAGATGGCACCATTTCCAAGCATATTGACGAGCTTAGCAGTCATTTTGCCATATTCGGTAGGTTGATTAAAGGGCTCTGTAAAATGGTGAGAGCTTAATATCGCTAAATTCGTGTTATTGGATTTTAATTCCTTATAGGAATGTCCATTTACGATGGCAATTCCTTCGTCATAATTTTCTTGAGAAACAAAGCCGCCAGGATTTTGACAAAATGTACGTACCTTGTCTCCAAATGGATTTGGATAGCCAATGAGCTTTGATTCATAGAGCACGTTATTAACTGACTCCATGACTTCATTTCTTACCTCGACACGCACCCCAATATCAATAGGACCAGCCACTTGATTAATGCCATGCTTTTGGCACATGTGAAATAGCCAGTCAGAGCCTTTTCTGCCAGTTGCTACGATTACCTGATCTGCCATAAGCTTTACAGAATTCTTTTTTGACTTTGAATCAGTAATAATTGCCCCTTTTATAGCACCTGCTTCGATGATAAAGTCTTCTGCAAGGGTACCGAAATGAATATCAACTTCATTTTCTAAAAGATAATTTTGCAAATCCAAATAGATTTCCTGAGCTTTTTCAGTTCCTAAATGACGAATTGGACAATCGACAAGCTTCAAGCTTGCAGAGATGGCCTTTCTTCTTATTTCTTTGATCTCAGCTGTATTTTCAATGCCTTCAATTTTTTCGTCTGCCCCAAATTTTAAGTAGATTTGGTCGGTGTAATCGATAAAGCCTTGTACCTTTGATGCACCGGAATGTGAAGGCAAATCGCCACCAACCTCAGTAACTAAGGAGAGTTTACCGTCAGAAAAGGCACCGGCACCTGAAAACCCAGTTGTTATGTGACAATAAGGCTTGCAATTTACGCAGATTCCAGTTTTATCTTTCGGACAATGTCTTTTGTCGATAGAAACGCCTTTTTCAATGAGCGTAATTTTACCTTCGTAGCCTTTCTCGATTAATTCATAGGCTGTAAAAATACCTGCTGGACCTGCTCCAATTATTAAAATGTTCGTGTTTTTAATGGTCATGATATTCCTCCCTTACGCTTTTGTACAGACGCCTTTGATTCCCAAAAGTATTATAAAATTCGTAAGAAATTATATATATCTCATGGTAAAAAAGAAAATGCTGCACATAATGTGCAACATTTATAGTCTAACATTTACGGTGTTAGGTAGAAACTTTTGACCCTTATCGTCAAATTATATAAATGATTGAAATTAATTAGGTATAATGGCGAAAACTCAGTGACACAGCATTATATGCAAACTTTAATGTGATTACACTCTTTTTCGTTCGCCTTTCACTTGACCATTCTACTCTACCTAGATTAAAATTTCAAGAACAAAATAACTAATTTTGATAATAATGTTCGCAAAAGTTCGGTTTTTTAGAATTTATTGTATTTAGCAGGAGTTTATTAGTATGAGGTCGAATATTTAAAGTGTATATTCTATAGAGTGCGCTATGGATCCCAATCGTTACACGAGGAGGTTTTATGATCAACACAAATGAACTTATCTTTATAATTTATGTGGAAAATCAAGTGCGTTCAAGAGATTTTTACACAGCTCTTTTCAATCGTAGCCCACATTTGGATGTGGAGGGAATGACAGAAATAATCATAAATGATTATACGCGCTTAGGCTTACTGCCAGGCGATGGCATTGTTAGAGTTCTAGAGGGCAATGTAGATAATCCAAATCAAAACACAGCCTACCCAAGATGTGAGCTTTATCTTTATGTAGATGACCCAGTTGCATATTATCAGAAAGCAATTGATTTAGGTGCGAGGGGAATTAGTGAAGCAAAAGGTAGAAATTGGGGAGATTATACCTCCTATTGTGCTGATTTTGACGGCAATGTAATCGCATTTGCAAAACGGCTGTAGATAGAATAATAAGGAGTATCTGACAAATGAAACTGGAACATTTTGCACTATGGACAAAGCAGCTTGAGACCATGAAGGATTTTTATGTGACTTATTTTGATGCAAGATCAAATGATAAATATACCAATCATCAAAAAAAGTTTGAGTCTTATTTTCTTACCTTTACTGAAGGGGCTCGATTAGAACTGATGACCAAAGATGGGCTAGTTGACCATCCCAAAATGGAAGCGCTGAATACAATTGATCACCCGTTAATGGTTGGATATGTTCATCTTGCAATCTCAGTGGGCTCTAAGGAACAGGTGGATGCATTGACAACAAGGCTTAGAGCGGACGGTCATACCATATATGGTGAACCGAGAATAACAGGAGACGGTTATTATGAAAGTAGTGTACTAGATCCTGATGGTAATATCATTGAAATTACAATATAAATAAGACGTTATAATAATTGTGAATACTATACGTATAGGTTTGGAGTTCAAATATGGAGAATCAGTCTGAGAAAACAATCGATAATCCTTTACTAAGAATAGTACCATCAGATGACCAGGCAGCTGCAGATTTTATTGAAGAAGCGCTACGATTGCAAAATCGTTTGGAAGCGCCTTCAACTCAGTCTACTGAGCCAGAAAAAATTAATCTTTTTGTGAAGGATGAAAGTGGCTAAAATAATAAGACCTGTATGTCAAATCGTGAATGCGATGACATACAGGTTTTTAATTTAGCACATTTAAAAGGCGTTTTAGGATAAAAAGTTGGATTAATTATTTATTAATGTTATTTTAATGTAATCGATAGGTTATTGGGGGATAATAGGTATGGTAGAAGAGTCATTGAAGAAGCATCTGCATATCTCAATCTAAGTGAAACGGAAATATGGGAAATTATTAATCCAAAATGGACTCGAAATCAGTAATTGAGGCATCGTGAGAAATAACTAAATGTGAAATAGGAGGCAAATATGGCCAAATTTGAAAAAACAATTGTAGGGGATTTTAATAAAATTGTTGGTGACTTAGACAAAGCAATTATGGATAGTGCGGTTTCCATGAACCTAGTAGATGAAAATAGGTATAGCTCTGGAGAGGTTCAAGTGTTGGTAAGAGTTTACGACAAGTACTTTATGCGAAATAGCTCTCGTGCAAGCTTAAGCCTTACGGTGGTTGATAGCGGTAATGAACTCTATGTCTCAGCTATTGGCGCAGGTGGCGGTCAGGGCGTTATCTTTAATTTGAGTTGGGGTGCTGAGAGTGAGCTGGTTGATATCGTAAGTGACTGTTTAAGAGACTTAGGGTATTAATCCACCGTCTCAATTTTTTTAAATTGTAAGATACTATGTCAATGTATTTTAGTCTGTCATAAAAATGTCATATAGAATTAAGAAAAACTAAAGAGGAATTGTTTAAAAGATATAGAATTAAATAGTATTGAATCATGCAAATTTTAGAATAATGAATTACTATTAATTATTGCATACAACAGATCAAATAAAGGTGAATTATGAAAATAATATCTGTAAGAGAAGAACCTAATTATTCTGAGAAAGCGATTGCCTATTTTCAGAGCAATTGGGCGACTGAAAGCACAATGATTGTATATGAGGACTGCATAAAAAATGCGATTCTTACTAAAAGTCCCCTGCCTCAGTGGTACTTACTAGAAGATAATGGGGAAATTATTGGTGGTGCAGGGCTGATTACAAATGATTTCATCAGTCGAATGGATTTATATCCATGGATATGTGCGCTATTTATTGAGCCTTCCTACAGAGGAAGTGGATTGGGATTTAAGTTAATTGAAAAAGCAAAGGAAGATGCTAAGAAGGCGGATTTTAGAGATGTTTACTTGTGTACAGATCATATCGGGTATTATGAAAAAGCCGGATTTGTATACATAGGCGATGGCTACCATCCTTGGGGAGAGCGTTCAAGGATATATAAGCATCCAGTCTAGCCTTCACATATGGAGGGAATATGTTAAGTTCAAACCCTAATGATAAGGGAAAACCGTTATATGAAGCAATATATAAACAACAAGAGGCATCACTTTTTAGTTCTATGAAATATATGGATTTAGAAGATCTTCAAAAGATGGAGGTCGTTTTTAATTCAGAGGATCTTATTTTGTTATATGATCAAACGGGTAAGGTATCAGAAATTCACTATGCGACCAATGATTTTGAGCATTTAGTTACCGCGCTTAAAAATCTCAGACTTAACGGCGTAATTAAATTTATTAAAAAGCCATATGATCAAGCGCTTGTAAGTGTTGGATTTAGGGTATATTGCGAGATACAAGACTTTTTTAACCGCTCCTTGATTGCAACCGCCAACACCCTTAGCAATGCAGTTGTCCCTGACTTTGCATCTAAGGGAGATTGTCAGATACTCTCAGAAATATCTAGAGCCTGTATCGGTTATAGTCGAGGTTTTTTTGGAGACGACACAGAATGGTTTGAAGGCTGGCTAGAGGATGGTAATGGTGTCCTTGTACATAGAGTGCAGGGAAAAATCGTGGGGCTATGCTGCGTTTCGATATATAATGAAGGTACAACCCTTTGGATACGTGAGCTTGCGGTGAAACCAAAATTTCATCGACTTGGTGTTGGCAGGCATTTATTTGAGCAAGCGCTCTTATATGGCGCAAGAAAAGATGCTAATAAGGCATTTCTTGCGGTGGATATTGAAAATTTACACGCGATACGACTTTATAGGCAATATGGTTTTACGCCAAAAGAGGATGAATATGAGCTGCAGATGAAACGAAACACCTTAAAATAAGTTAGGGGTATTGAATGGAAACGTATATCGCCTTGCTTCGAGGTATAAATATTGGGAAGAAAAGAGTTAAAATGTTAGATTTGGTACGAATTTTTGAGTCCTTGGGGCTTAAAGAGGTTCAAACCTATATTCAGAGCGGTAATATCATCTTTAATTCCGAATTGGATGAAGGAACTCTAGTAGAGTGTCTTACTGATAAAATTAAAGCACATTATGGTTTTGATGTCCCTGTGATGTTGAGAACTGGCGAGCAATTTCGGAAAATCCTCGTAAATTGTCCTTTTACTAAAGCAGAGATCGAGCATGCAACTAAATTAGGGATTACTGGAGAATATGAAGCAGCATATGTCTCCTTTCTTCCGAGTGAGATAACTGAGCAGGAGTTCTCAAGTTTAACCAAATACATCGAAAAAGGCAATCAATGTACTTATAATAAACGTGAGGTCTATCTTTTACTTACAGAAAGTATTCGCACTGCAAAAGTAGCCATCCATCTAAAACGGTTAGGTGTTGAAGGGACCATCAGAAATTTCAATACAATTAATAAGCTTATTGAGATACTTGATAATAGAATATACACTTAAAAACATAATGAGCTGTGCATAGGCTGAATTTGGAATGGTTGTTTACAAAATTGAATTCAGTTCAAGACATTTTAAGAGTCATTTGGGAAGAAAAAGAGTTGGTCAAAAACAAAAGAGGTATAATTCTCATAAAAGATGGTGCATTTCTATAAAATGTGCCATTCCAACTTTATATGTAACCCGCTAGAGCGGGCAGATTTCTTGTTAACGTCCAATATAGATTGGAATATCCTCTTCTCCTGCAACATAGTAGCTAGTGTCAGTTGCAGGACTTGCACCAAGTGCAGCAGTCAGTAGCAGTATCAGTGTTAAAAAGCGAATCAGTTTTGTTTTCATTGTATCCTCCTTGGCTTTCGATCGGATATAGGTTACAATGGAAACGAACACAAAAACTGCTAATGTATTGGGAGTATCATGGACTTAAAAGAATTTGGAAAACAAGCGCTAATCATAAGAGAAAATTGTGGTTTTACACGTGAAGAAGTAAAGTCAATTACAGGAATATCAGTAGAAACCCTTAGGCGGTTAGAAAGAGGAATTCCTGAACCTAAGCTTTCAACACTTGAAACCCTTTCAAACTTGTATCGATTTGATCTTTTAGATTTGTTTGCTGAAACGAGACATCCGTTTTCATTATTTTCTGAAAGCATGCTAAAGTTGGTTAATGAAAAATTGAATACCTTAGACTACGAGGGATTAATTGAGTTAATCGATCACGCATTTGAAGAAATTGCAATTAGTGATAGTGAGGATGCTGAAAATAACACTTACTATATGCAGTTTTTAGAAGCGTTTAGAGGCATAAGGATTAAGGAGGTAAGAGACGGGAAGACGATAGTTATGAACGTTGAAAATATCTTACTTGCTTTATCTGGAAAGCAATCTAAAATGATGAATACACCCTATATGTATCCCTTCGAAGTTACTGTGGCAATCTATTTAGCGACTCTTTATAGAAGAAACAAGGATTGCGAGCGTTCAATTGCGTTTTGTCAAAACGTACTTGAAAAAATCAATAGCTACCCTGTCTTAGGCGGGCGTGCAATTGACCAAATTGGTGCTCTCTATCAAGCGATTGCATATGCATTTCACATAATGGACGCGCATGAAAAGGTGATTGAAACCATAGATCAAGCCTTGACAGATCGTAGGTTGGCTTTTACTAACACATTATACGTGGATATGATTATGAGGAAAGCAGTTGCGTATCATTTTCTTAACAGAAGAGAAAGCTACGATTTGTTTACGGTGGCAATACTAAATTCGACAGGTGAACGGAGAAAAGTTCTTCTTAAATCAATTGTCGAACAGTATCAAATTGACCATCATTTACAAAGTGAGTTGGATTATTAATGCTAATAAATTGCCTAGTGCTAATTTATTAGCATTTTTTTATACTCTTGATAAAGTATGATGGACAGGTCAGTCGCGTAAAGTATGATTTGAGAGGGTATTATGTATAAAGCTGAAAAAACATTCTTTGGTGTCGAGTTGGTGATTTTATCTGAGCTACAGGCGATAACACATCAAACGAAAAACGATACCTATTCAAATATGAATAGGTCCTTTATGGATTATTATTATCTATCATTACCACAAAAGCATTTTTATGAAAAAGATCTTTTTGATAAGATGCATAAACTTACATATGAGCAAATTCAAACCATTAAAACACTTGTTGAAATCGGTATGGATAATCCCACTAGCATTTGTGATCTCGAAGACTTATTTGATAGTAAGCTAATGTCTCTAAAATGGACAGGAGACACAGGTAAAGAAATACTGAACTTAATTCACTGTAATTACTTTTCTCAGGGTTTGGCAAAAGGTATAGAGATTATTGATAAAACTGTTGGTTTAGCATAGTCAGTTGACATTTATAATCCTTTGTTGTTAGAAATGGGGTAATGATATGAAAGAAAAAGAGAAAGATTTAAAAAAACTTGTGCATAAAAAAGCAGCATTAAAGAAAAAGACACCTAAACTAGATGAGCTAAAAATGCTTCAAGAGTTCTCCATGATTGAATCCAAAATCAATTTGCAAAACTTTAAGGTTAAAGCAAGTGCTTGTGTAAGTGGTGACGGGTTCGAAGGGCTGTATAAAAATGCCAATTTTGAATTTCTTAAGGATGATGACTATCCTGTAAATGTGAAGCCGTTAAATTGAATTTTAAAGATTTTAGAGGAAAGACCTACATGAGCGGTGTGGGTCTTTTTATTATAAGAAGTTATACTGTATAATGATTTCTATGGCTAGAGAAGTTAAAGAGCTCAAATTAAGGGTAAATATATAAAGCTGTATAAGCAACTAATCTTAAGAAGTGGGTGTGAGATGTTATATTATTTGTCTAAGGAAGAGCGAGATCAATTAATGATGTCACTGACGGAATCGCAAAGAGCTTTTTTAAATGAGCGCATAAAGAGGGGCAAGAGAACCGCATTTGCTAGGGTTATGGCACGTGAAAAAGGGATTGCAATAACTGAGGAGATGTCTGCAGAAGAGATTGAATTTCACCTAGAGGATTGGATATTGAGTGAATTTATCGACGCTGGAAGTGGCTATAAAACATTAGATGAGCCACTGATGTGTGAGTGTGGAAAATTGCTGAGGTATCAATATGTGGTTTTTAACAAACACACAGGTGAAGTTAAAAAGTTTGGAATCGTTCACTTTGAGGAGCATATGGGATTTCCACCACATATAATTAAAGCCATAGTGGATGATTTTGAGGCTATTGATTATGAATTAGATGATATTTTAACGAAGGTTAGAAATGGTTGGCAATTGAATCTAGACTTGCCTGATGGCTTTATTTTGGGTGAAGATAATATTCACTTTATTTCTATGCGCTTGCCACTGCTTGATTCTCAGCTTGATCGATTAAGACGACAGGTAAGACAATATTATACCAAGCAAAAGCGACAATTGTTAAATGAAAAAAAGGATCCCGCGTATCATGTGATAAGCAGAGCCAAAGAGCTAAAAGAACTTGAAAACACATTGAATGAAGCCTTTTATGCGAGTATAAGTCAAATCGATGATCGCTTTGTTACATTGGTTAATACATTAATTCATCCAGGGACTATAAGTGCTGAAAAAATTTCAGTGACTTTAACCGAACGATATGGCTATTCATCCCGAATTCGAAGAGGACATTACGAGGTTTATAATAATGTCGTGGTTTATTTAGATAGTCTAGTTGAGCAAGGAAGAGGAATTGTTATTAAAAAATCACCGTCTGATGTAGTCTATAAATTTAGTTGAGGTTACCTGAATGATGATAAAGATGCTATTCTTGTCTTCTCTCATAAAGAAATACATCATGCCAATTACCATTATCCATTTGGCCAAGTCGCTCACGATAACCAACTTCTCTAAAGCCACATTTTATATGGAGCTGTCTACTCGGTATATTTTCTCTAATAACGCCAGCCTGTAGTGTCCAAATGTTATTTTCTGTAGCGACTTCGACTAATCTTGTTAATATTGCAGTGCCAACGCCCTTTCCCTTTGAATTTGCCCTTACGTAAACACTTAACTCAGCAACGCCGCTGTATACACATCGACTAGAATAAGCGGATAAAGCAGCCCATCCAAGTATGCTTTGGTTTTCAACTGCAACCAATCGACCGAATGGCAAATGTCCTGCATCCCATAATTCGTAAGAAGGGATCTCAGATTGAAAAGTGGCAAGTTTGGTTTGAATTCCTTCAAGATATATTTTCGAGACCTCGTTCCAATCTCCAGGCTTCATTGTTCTAATCTCCATAATTCCCTCCTATAATAATATTTCCTAATTATAGGACTTTTACAATTTGAAAGCAAGTATATAAGTACTTAAAAAGTTACTGTGAAGGTCGTGCCAATTTGTTCTATGCTTTTAACTGTAATAGTACCTTTATGTTGTTCAATAATTTCCTTAGCAATCGCAAGGCCTAATCCATGCCCTCCTGTTTCTCTTGACCGCGAGGTCTCCAGCCTGTAAAATCTCTCAAAGATATGGTTTAGCTGAGATTCTGGTATACCGATTCCAGTATCCTTAACTGTAAACCTAATCCCTTGTTTTTTAGTAGCATCCGATTTTTCAAGTGAGACGTAGACGTTTCCATTTTCCCTAGAATATTTTAACGCGTTGTCTATAAGAATAGTGACCACAGAGCTTAACTGTTTACGATCACCATATATTTTGAGATTTGGCATAACGGCATTATGAAGCGTGATCGCTTTTGACAAAGCAATTTGCTCAAACGCACTGACTTCTTTATTAATTAAATCGCTAAAATCAAAGCTTTCATATTGATAGATGCCTGCATGGCTGTCTGTTCTTGATAAAAATAAGAGCTGCGAAACCAAATGACTCATCTTTTGGGCTTCGTCTCTAATGCCATCAACCACCTGGTGTTGAAAGACCTGTTCGGGGTTGATCTCTCCATCAAGTGTTTCTGTAGAAAGTAAAATAACGCTTAGTGGGGTCTTAAGCTCGTGGGAGGCATTGGCTAAGAAGACTTGCTTGGATTGATAGGCAGCAATAATGGGCTTCAAGCTTCTGCCCGCAAGTAAATACCCTAAGGCGATTGCTATAAAAACGCCAAAAAATAAACTAACTAATAGTATTCTGGACAAATTATCCAGGGTTTCGTAGGCAATAGTAACATTTCTCCCAACGACATAATAGCCAAGTTCATGATGATCAATACTTATTGGCATTTTTGCAACCAAATACTGAGCTTTAGGCTTATCGCTAATTGTGATAACGGAAGGCGCAGCTGATTTATCCTGTAGCTTACTTTTGATTAATAATGCATCAAAGATTACATTATCCTTAGTCTGATAGGTGATTAGCTGATCGTTGTTATCATAAATCATATAAGTGTCAAAGGTGCCAAGTACTTTTGGGATGATTAAGTCCTTTACTTCTGGAAGTGGAAGTGAGATTTCATTTTCGTTTAAGGTGTTAGACTGAGTTGCCACTTCTGATGTGGTTTGAATATCCGTTGAGCTTTCTGTGGTTGAAGTCACTTCATGTTCTAAGACGGTTGTTGATTCGGTAATTTCTTCTTTGGTGTCGACTGAGTTATCTGATGAAGAATGTTCATCCTCGTGGTCGTCATCTGAGTCACTATTGGAGTCTGAACGTAAAGTCGTTGGTGCAGTCTTTATTTCAGATTGATTACTTTCATCATCACTATTTTCGTAAAGCCATTCTGAGCTATTAATACTTTCTAGCATTCGAGTTACTTCTGAGGTCATCTGGTAGCTGGTATAATTAAACATAACAAAATAGACACTTAAATTAGTGGCTGCCATAATTGTAAAGACAATTAATGAATAGGTTATAGTCATCCTTCTTTGCAGTCTTTTGAACATCTATACCTCCACCTTGTATCCAATGCCTCTGACATTCATAATTATTTTGTCATTTGCAACCAGTTCGATTTTCTTTCGAAGAAGCTTGATAAAGGCATCGAGATTGTTTTGTGTGATTTCTTGATCAAGACCCCACACGCGATCTATAATAACTTCCCTTGGCACAATCTGCTTATTGTTTTCCATAAGTAAGCTTAGAAGTTGATATTCTCTATTGGATAATCCAATATCAATATTTTTAAAGTATATTGCTTTATGCGCTCTATCAACTAAGAAGCTACCTAAAATTATTTTGTCTTCGGTTAATTTTTTGGTGCTTCTTCTTGACAGGGCTTTCACACGAGCCAACAACTCCTTGTACTCAAAAGGCTTAATTAGATAGTCATCTGCTCCATATTCTAGTCCCATTATTTTATCATCTAGTGTGTCCTTAGCAGTTAACATCAAAATACCGCCATTAAAATGGCGGTTTCTGAGTATTTCACAGACTTCTAGCCCAGACCTTTCAGGCATCATCCAATCCAATAGTACAATGTCATATTGGTTGATTTCTGTATATAATAAAGCTTCCGCACCATCCTTGGCATGATCGACCTGATAGCCATCCTTTTTAAATAGATGAATCAGCAGCTTTGCTATTTTTGGATCATCCTCAGCTAAAAGAATTAACATGATTATCTCCTTATTGTGTTTTAATCATCATGACCTTGATCATGGTCTTCATCATCATCATGATCATCATCTGAATCATCGTGACGTTGATTAGCGTTATGGTCATCGTAATCATGATCGTCGTCAAAATCACTAATTTGGTTTTCAGAAATTGTGGCGCCTGTTGTCGTATCAGGGGTTGTAACGTTGCTCGCTGAACTATTGTTTGAAACTGTGATTGGTGAACCTATTTTGCCGACGACGGGAAGTGTGTTTAAAAGGGATGCTGCATGTGGTGAGGATTCAAAAAAGGCTGTGACGTCCTGTCCCGCTTTTATACCATGATGGACACCCCCAGTCCACGTGCCTATGCTTGAAACGTTGTAGATAACACCATTTACAGCGATGTAAGCTGGCTGTCCACCAACTCCATTATACTTCGATAATATTGAGTAGGTCCATATATCACTTGATGTAGTTGTACTTGAAGGAGATAAAGCGATACTTTCAGCTGGAACCGTAACTTGTGTCTCAGCTGTTATGGTGGCTGAGGTTTTTGAATCGACAAGCGGCGTGTCGACCTTAACAACCGATGAGACAAAGGTACCAACAATCGGCAATTGTGTTAGCATTTTTTCGCTATGTGGTGAATTTGAAAATGTAGCTGTTAGGTCCTGACCTGCTGAATAGCCTTGATGTTGACCATTTGTCCAAGCGCCGATGCCCGTCATATCGTACACGATACCATTTACAGCAACATAGGCTGGAGCGCCATTTTTACCGTTATAGGCTGAAAGTGTTTGTGCATTAAAAACCGTTTCGCTTGCGAGTGCAGTATTAGAAGAGCTGCTATTCGTAATGGGCTGAGAGCTCCCTTGCTGAGTAGATGTCGCAATTTTTACAGGTGCGCTACGATCGGACTCAAAGAATAAACCATTTCCAAATGTTGACGCAAAAGCGAATTGATAAATGCCTATAAATAGAATGCCTATTCCGGCGATACTTAGTAAAATTTTCATTGGTTGATTACGTTTCATAAACATGCCTCCTTAATGGATTGTATTTAAGTGATGCATTTAGTTTATGACACTAATCTGAAAATAAAATGAAATCAATATATTTATACCTAAAATGATTCAGAATAAATCTGATATTTTGAAATGCGTAGTTTCATTAAATTTTCTATAGTATGTGTCATAAGATTTTCCGGACCACAGAGGTAGTAGCCGGTGTTCTTTTCTTTGAAGGGGTAGGATGAGGTGTATTGATCAAGAAGGCTGTAATCCAGTCTGCCACGTTCTCCCTCCCATGTCTCGTCTCCTGAAACGATAGGAGTAAAGATAAAGTTTGGCATGGTTTTCTTAAGAGAGATAAGCTCATTGTAGTTAATCAGATCACTCTTCTTTTTTACTGACCAAAGCAGTAAAACCGGACGTGTCGGATCTTTTGCAGATATGTGCTCGAGCATACTGAGGAAAGGCGTAATGCCAATACCACCAGCTATAAATACGCTAGCAGTTTCATTTTCATGTACCGTATAGCTGAACCTGCCGTATGGTCCTTCTATTGTCATTTCGTCTCCAATTTTGAGGCGATGTAGATCTTTTGTATAATCGCCAAGGGCTTTTACCGTTACTCGTATTTCATTTTCGTTTAAAGGTGAAGAGGCTATAGAAAAAGGGTGCTCTTCATCTGAAAAATAAGGAGAATTTATTTTAAAGTAAGCAAACTGCCCTGGAGCATAATTAAGTCTGTGTACTGAATTTGGAGATAGGGAAATAGTTAATAGATCATCAGCTTCGTAGACGATATTAGAAACGTTATAGCTTGTATCTACTAATAGCCAACCCTTAATGAGCTTATGATAAAGATAGAAACCAGAAGCTATGAAAAAATAGAACATGTATAGACTGAAAATGAAAGGGCTGGATTAAGCTGAGCTCGTCAAAAGCACATGAACTTGCATAAAGATGAGAGCGATTAGAGTTAGATTGTGAATTCTTTTGGTAAATTTATAGGATCCAATATTCAAATCACTTAAGGCTTGTATGAGGAGCTGAGTCGGCTTGAATTTCTTCAATAGCTTTGGAGACATAAAAAGCAAAGAGAGTCCAGAGATTCCGGCAAAAATGGCAAAAGCCATACTACCCATTTGAGAAACAACAGCTTCACGAAACAATCTTTCTATCAGTGATTTGTGAATAAATAGAATTCCTAAAGACGCTAAAGCCATATAGCCGTGAAATCGATAAATTTTATCTAAGCCATAATACTTTTCCAGCGCCCTTGGCCTTGCGCTTAATACGAATTGCCAGAGTAACCAGGTATAACTAAATATGCCAAATAGCATAGGAAACAAAAATCTATAATCAGCATATTTTGATGGGTTATTTCGCACGATGACCCAAATGAGTGGAAGTGGACTTACGATGTAAATCATTCTATAGATTATTTTCATATTTACCTCCAAGTGGATGACTTTTACTAAATATACCAAGCTAAACTGAAATTATTATGAAAAAGGAATATGATTAGGTTGATTGAATGATTCTTTTTAAGGTATGATTTATTATTATAAAGTCGTGGAGGCAATATGGAAATTACGTATAGAGAAGTTGACTTTGGCGAAATTGATCTGTTTAATTTATTAGCGAAGTGGGCCAATGACCCTGAAATTAGACCTTTTTCAACTCCAAGATTTAGTGAAGATGAATACCCGAAGGTGCATGCTATTGAGTTGATGGCTAGTCTAATGGAAAAGCCTTCAAAACACACCTACATGGTATTTGTAGCTCAGCAGCCTGTGGCTGAATTTAGTATAGATATGCATTTTGAACATTTAGTAACCAATCAGGAAGACGTCGCATGGATAAGTATCGTAATAGGTGATTCAAGCTTTAGAGGGATTGGATTGGGACGAAGGATCATGGAATTTATTGAAATAGAAGCCATTAAATTAGGTGCAACACTCATTGAGCTGGGTGTTTTTGATTATAATGAAAGAGCGATTCAGCTCTATAAAAACGTTGGGTTTATTCCTATAGCGACGATATCTAATTTTGTTTTTAACTTTGGCAGTTGGCATTCGGATATAAGAATGATCAAATCAATATAAAAATGATTAATTGATATAGAAATTTACTATATCAAAAAAGATAAGGTGGATTAATGAATGTTGCGAATTTGTAACATTCATTTCATTTTAGAAGTAAAGAGAGGGAAATTAATAAATAGATTGAGAATTTTGGACAGTATAAAAGCTATACCCAAGTAGCTGTAATCAAAATAAAAACATTATCATGATGAAACAAAAAACATTAGTAATGCTGAATTTTAGAATGATTTTATGCAATAAACCCATGAAATTTAAATTGACAAAAAAACAAGATATATAGTTTAATTTTTTTGGTTAATATGTTTGACAAGAATGTTAACTAAATGTTACAATACATTAAATATTTGTAACTATTAAAATATTTTAAAGATTACAAAAAAATTGGGAGGAAATAGTAGGTATGGAGGGTCTTTTAAATTTATCTGCAACGCTTGACGGATTTTTTTGGGGACAAATAATGATTTATTTGTGTCTAGCAGCGGGAATTTATTTTTCAATTCTAATGAAATTCCCACAACTCAGATTGATCAAAGACATGGTGAAACAGCTTTTAGGTGGAAAAGCTTCAAAAAATGGCGTTTCATCATTCCAAGGTTTTGCAATGGCATTAGGTGGACGTGTCGGAACTGGTAATATTACTGGTGTTGCATCTGCCATTTTCTTCGGTGGTCCAGGAGCCGTATTTTGGATGTGGGCAATTGCATTTTTAGGTGCTGGTTCAGCGTATATTGAATCTGCTTTGGCTCAGGTATGGAAGGAAGAGATTCACGGCGAATATAGAGGCGGTCCAGCTTACTATATTGAAAAAGGTCTAAAATCGAGACCTTTGGGCATTGCATTTGCTATTTTAACTATTATTTCATGTGGTATTATGCTTCCAGGTATTCAAACTAATGCATTTGCACAAGCTGGAAATCTTTCTTTTGGTATTGCACCATGGATTATTGGTTTGATCTACACAGCAATTATTGCTTATGTTGTTTTCGGTGGTGGTAGAAGAATTGCTAAGGTTGCAGAAATGATTGTACCATTTATGGCAATCGCATATATCATCTTAGCTTTGATTATTTTAGCAGTGAACATTACTAAAATTGCTGATGTTTTCGGAATGATTTTTTCGTCAGCTTTTAATCTCAACGCTGTTTATGGTGCTGTATTTGGACAAGCAGTTGCTTGGGGTGTTAAAAGAGGCATCTTTTCAAATGAAGCAGGTCAAGGAACGGGTGCACAAGCTGCTGGTGCTGCTGAAGTATCTCACCCTGCAAAACAAGGTTTGGTTCAGGCCTTTTCAGTTTATGTAGATACATTATTTGTTTGTACTGCAACTGCAATTATGATTTTGTCAACTGGCGCTTATAATGTTGTTGCTCCAGATGGTGCTTTTATAACACAATTATTACCTGGTGTTGAAAAAAGTAACTTTACACAAGAAGCTGTAAATACTTTTATTCCAGGTATAGGTGGTGGCTTCGTTGCATTAGCATTATTCTTCTTTACCTTAACGACTGTATTAGCATATGCATTCTATACGGATTCAAGTATTGGTTATATTTTCAAAAAGAATTCAAATGGAAATGGCTATAAGTATTCTATCCTAGCATCAAGATTGGTTATCGTTATTATGGTATTTGTCGGTGCAATTTCTTCTGTTGACGTTGTATGGAACTTTGGGTCAGCAGCTGTTGGTGCTATGGCGTGGTTTAACGTTATCGTAATCATTTTATTAACTAAGCCGGGCTTAGCAACCTTAAAAGACTACGAGCTTCAAAAGAAAGCAGGACTTGATCCAGTATTTTTACCTGAGAGAATCAACGTTAAAGGTGCTGATTTATGGCATAAAATTGTAAAAACAAATTATCAAGATCAAGTTGACGCATTGAACAGCGCTGTAAAGGCTGGTAAGCTTAAATAAAAGAGTTCAAAGTCATTAAATAAGGTCTTAGGATTATTCCTAAGACTTTTTCTTTACCATAAAGAACAAAATACATATAATGAAAGAAAAAGGTTTAGGGAGAGCTGTTATGAGAGTATTAATTGCTTATGCGTCCAAAACAGGTAATACAGAAGAGTGTGCCAATAAAATTAAGGGATTTATGAAAACGGAAACGGTTGATCTGATTAACTTAAAAAAACAAAGTAGGGTGGATCTGAATCAATACGATAAAGTCGTTATTGGTACACCTCTTTATATGGGACAACCAGCAAGACAGTTTAAAAGCTTTTTAGATAAAAATGCTTCGGAGCTCATGAGCAAAGAGATGTATTTATATGTTTGTGGTCTTGCAAGAGGTCAAGAGGGAATTGACCTCTTACAAAAGCAAGTTTCTCCAAAGTTATTTGATCATGCTTCATTTGTAGGACAGCTGGGCGGCGATGTACATTTACAAAAACTGAATCCAATTTATAAATGGATGATGAAGAAGATATTAGCTGAAAGTAAACCCAATTTAGGTCTAATGCTAGAGGAAATAGAGAAATTCGCTTCTGAAATTGAATCATAAGGCACCAAACCAATAAATAAAACCTGTATGCTTGAAGTGTCGTTCAAACGTACAGGTTTTCTGATTTAAATTAAAGAATTTAATGGCGTTAAATCTTTTTCTTTAGAAAAGACTCTTACCAAAGCGTCGACGATCATTGGATCGAAATGCTTACCCTTTCCATCAAGTATGATTTTCATGGTTTCGTCAAAGGAAAATGGTTCTTTATAGGGGCGCTTTGACATTAAGGCATCGAAGACGTCTGCAACGGCAACGATTCTAGCGCTTAATGGGATGGCATCGCCACTTATGCCGTTTGGATAGCCGGAGCCGTCAAATTTTTCATGATGGTTCAATGCGATTTCTATTCCCATTGTAAATAAACTTCTACCTCTTCTGTTGATATTGTTCTCTGCTTCCTTTAGCACGTTTGCGCCATAGACCGTATGCGTTTTCATAACCTCGAACTCGTCAAATGTAAGCTTAGCTGGCTTTAATAGAATATGGTCGGGTATCCCCACTTTTCCTATGTCGTGCATTGGTGAGAATTTCACTAAATTATCAATATACTCTCTTGTTAAAATGGTTTCGTATTTCTCTTCCTTTTTTAATTCGTTTGCTATTAATTCTACATAATTGGCCATTCTAATCAAATGCTCACCCGTATCCTCGTCTCTTGCTTCACTAAGCTTTGCTAAAGCGAGAACACTTGAATACAGTAGTTCGTCCATAAAAATGTTCTTTTGAAAGGAAAGTGCAATCGAGTTACTAATAATTTTTAAAAACTCAATATGATGAGGCTCGTAGACATTCTTTTGATCACTTGAAAAAAAGATAAAGCCGAGTGGCATACCATTTGCACTTAATGGCAATGTGACTGAAGAGCGAATACCGAAGTCCATTACGATTTTGCTGTATTGGTTCACTGGTCGGGTTTCGAAATACGAGTCCACATCGTTAATAATACGTGGTTCTTTAAGGCTCATTATTTGACCCAAGCTGGTATCCTCTAATATGGCTTCATAGCCAAGTAATTCCTCGGCAAGACCCGTATGCTGTACCTGCCCGATACCATAAGTAGCAATTACAGTTTTGGGTGTTTCATCGCTTAGAAGTGCAATACCTATATAAGTATAAGGTAAGTAATGATTGAATGAATTGAAAATATATTTCAGGGTTTCGGAGAAGGATTGATTGGAGTTGATTTTTTCTGTCAAGTCCAAGGTTTCACTAAAGCCATCAACCATCATCTGTACTTCCTCTGAGAAGTTGTTGACACTTTTTGTTTGATGCTTTAATCTTCCCATACCTAGCTTTTCAAACTTACTATAGAATATGTTGAGTGCTTTAAATTGATCATCATACATCGCGTACATTAATAGTGCTGCTATAGCAATGGTTACAAATAATAGTATGAATAAAATAAACTGATAGATTTCATAATGCTCTATCATTCTAGATTCAAAAGTATCAAGAATATGCTCTGAGGCATTTAAAAGATTTATGTTTTCAGCATCAATATAATTGAGTGCATTGTCCATACTTTCTTTACTATCACTGCTAAGAATCACATCAATAGAGGGTCTAAAGCTAGACCATATTAAGATGTAGTTCTGTATTTCAGGGTCTATTTTTTTGAGGGTGCTATGTGATACTCGAAAAACATCTCCAGAATCAGTCGTCACAATACCTGTGAGTAATTCAGTATAAACGGATTCATAGGTATCTCGATTTCTTTGCAATAGCTGCTTCGATGCTGCAATTTGATCTACGATTTCCTGTGATCTGAGGTCATCAGTTGAGTGGCTGAGCGTTTCCTCTAAAACTGAAATTTTATAGGCATCCTTTGCAAGTGCTTGCGTTAACATTCTTTGCTTAGCCAAAACGGATATGATTTGCGCATTGTCCTTAAGAACATTACCAGTATAATTTGACATACTTACAATTGCAGTAAAGCCAAGCAGAATAATAGCTATGTAGATGATAAATCGAGATTTCATTTTAACAAAAATGGTTTTTCCTGTATACATTCCATTTATCTCCTATGAAAGGTTGTCGTTTTACAATTATCTTATCACAATTCTATCTAATGAACAAAAAAATTTTCTTAACACATTCCACCTATTTAGGATTATGTACTATTTACAATACTTACTGCTAAAAAAACCATAAAAAGCGCTAAAATCAAGTAATTTGGTTATGAAATCTTAACATAAAATTTGCAATAGATGGCTTCACAAATCGAATAACAATGCTATAATAACTTATAAGCAAGAAACATGCCAAAAGTTGTATTGAACAACCGCAACTCGGAAATGCATAAATTATTATTTTTTAGGAGGACATTAGATATGAAAAAAGCTATGGGATTCATTTCATTTTTAGTTTTATCAGCAGCAACCTTTTCACAACCATCGATGGTGGTCAATCAAAAAGATGTTGAAGCAATATGCAAAAACATTCGTTAGTTAATTTAAAGGGGTTGTTCAGAGGCAGTAGGGCTAATTCACAAAGCATTTTGATGAATTAGCCTTTTAATTTGCTCTTATAGTGCTGAAGATCCTTCGCATCTTGAATTTCTAAGTCTCTTAAGCCCGCGCGGTATTCGAGATGATGTGTGAACTCATGGATTAAAGTATGTTTTAATAATGCCTTTAAACTCTCAAGACTTGCATCAGGATGTACCTTTTTAAAAGAGCCATAGTAGATTTTTATTTGCTTTCCTAAAGCATTGGACACATATTCCCCCATAATATAAAGTGGCAATTGCGCTTGACTTTGCGGATGTGGCTTTGGAGACTCAACCAAGATTATACCGCCGTTGAGACCTTCAAAAAATGGCTCTGGAATTTCATCGATTATTTCGCTTAAAATGTTTTCAATCACTTCCACAGATGGAAAATTAAGTTCTGACATGATTTGCTCCTTTCAGATACAATTTGGCTGATTAATGATAAAATAGATTTATGAATTATTATCAGCATACCGAAGTATAAACATAAGATATACATATTATTTGTAAATATTTTAGTAATAGAAATAAGCCTTCGGAGGTGATGTGTTGTCATCTATTAGAAAAGATCTATTAAAAATCGCATCCAAGAGTATAGAGCAAGTTTTACCAGATAAGGCAGTAGCAAATGAAGTTAGCAAAATTCATGTTAATGGATTACCTTATGTCATTGCAATTGGTAAAGCAGCTTGGCGGATGGCAAGGGCACTTTATGATTGTCTAGAGGGTCAAGTGGCTGCAGGCATTGTCATTACAAAATATGGTCATTCAGAAGGCGATATACCCAATTTTAGAATATTTGAAGCGGGTCATCCAATAATAGATGAAGCCAGTTTACAAGCAACGAGAGCGGCGATTACATTGGTACAGAGCTTAAAGCCGACAGATTCACTGTTTTTCTTAGTTTCTGGTGGCGGTTCAGCCCTTTTTGAGTTGCCCATTCACGGCATCACTTTGGAAGATCTAAAAAAAATCAACATAGAGTTAATCAATTCAGGTGCAAATATTGAAGAGATTAATCTGGTACGGAAGCTGCTATCACAAGTAAAAGGCGGCGGTTTTTTAAACTTTTGCGGTGTTTCAAAAATTGTATCCTTAGTGTTGTCCGATGTAATCGGCAATGCACTTTCTTCAATAGCGTCTGGACCTATCTATTTCGAGAAAATCGACATTAGTCGAATTAAGCAAATAATTCTAAAGCATCAGATTAACCTTCCTATGGAAATATTAGTGAAGCAGATGGAAGAAGCGTCTTCAGTTGCTTGCAATATTAAGGTAGAAACACATCTAGTGGGTAGCGTTGAAACAATGTGTCAGTCAGCGGCACTTATAGCGAGTCAGCTGGGCTATAATAGTGTCATAAGGGAAATGCAATTACAGGATTCGTTAGAAGCTTTCCTTGATAGATTTAATAATGAGTTGAGATTTTTTAGAAATATGGCAAATCAAAATCAAAAGAGCTACTGTCTCATCTATGGCGGTGAGCTAACACTTAAGGTAGCTGGTGCTGGTAAAGGTGGCAGAAGTCAACATATTGCAATAAAGGTCGCTCAATTAATTGATGGCATTGGAGGCGTTTATTTTTTAGCTCAGGCATCAGATGGTACGGATGGTCCAACAGATGCTGCAGGTGGACTAGTTGATTCGAAGACAGCGGAGAGATTAAGAGAAAAAGCATTTAGTTTAGAATCGGCAATCAATGATTTTGATGCCTATCACGCCTTAGTCCAAGCGGGTGATTTAATTATCACTGGGCCGACTGGAACCAATGTAAACGATTTGATCCTCTGTGTTATCACTCCAGACCAAATACTTCGTGAATAGCTTTTGAACGACAATTGAACAATTCGTAAATTTGGGTTTTCATAGATTGACGTTAATACTAATTAGTGATATATTGATTTCAAGAAAGAAAACAGTGATAAAAAGTGCGAAAGCACTTTTTTAAAAAGGAATTATCACTAATTAATGATATAAAATTATAAGGAGAAAACAATATGAATAAATCATTTAACGAAGCAGTTGAAGCAAGAAGGTCACATTATGCAATTGGTAAAGAAATAGCTTTAAGCGATGACGCTTTAAGGGACATTGTTGAGCATGCAGTTAAATTTGTACCATCAGCATTTAATTCTCAAAGTTCAAGAGTAGTTGTTTTACTTAACGATGAGCACGATTCATTATGGGAATTAACTAGAGAGAACTTAAGAAAAATCGTTCCAGAGGAAGCGTTCGGACCAACTAATGACAAAATGAATGCTTTTAAATCAGGCTATGGAACGGTCTTATTCTTCGAAGATCAAGCTATTGTTGAGGGCTTACAGGCACAATTCGGTTTATACAAGGATAATTTCCCAGTTTGGTCACAACAGTCGAGTGGCATGCTGCAATACGTCGTATGGACGGGACTCGATGCTGAGGGCTTAGGTGCATCCTTACAGCATTATAATGAAGTGATTGAGAATGATGTTAAGAAAGCTTGGTCATTGCCTGAAAAATGGAAATTAATTGCACAAATGCCTTTTGGAAAGCCACTTGCAGCAGTAAATGAAAAAGATTTTGGCCCACTAGAAGCAAGAGTTAAAGTACTAGGTTAATAAAGTCACTATAATCCACCTTATATTTATGTTTGCCTCTGATGAGAATCGGAGGCATTTTTCATCTTTGACAACAGGTTGAATTTATCACAAGGGGGTTGTATAATCATTCCATAAGTAGGTTTTACAAAATGAATTATGGTGAGTAAATGAACAAAAAAGATAAATTTAATGATAAAAATTATATAATGAACTGCGACATGCCATCTGAGCTTTTTACAGTTAAGGGCATCAAACGAGAGTATCGTGCATTGGCTAAGCTATGGCATCCAGATATCTCAGAGGTTAAAGAGGCACTCTATATCATGAGCAAAATCAATGCGCTTTACAAAGAGGGGCTAATTTTAATTGAGCAAAATAAGTTTTATGAAAAAGAAAGACTCATTTATAGAAATCATAAAAAAAGGCCTGCTACTGATTCCGGTACGAGTCATAATACCAATCATAATACCGATCAAAAGCAAAATACTTACAGCTCAAGTTCAAGTAAGCGTACAACCGATTCATCAGAATCGACGCACTCACACGATAATTCAACCGCTTATTCACAGACAGAGCAGCCTGAGGAAATAAAACGTAGCAAGAGAAAACGTAGCATTGAGCTGGTCAAAGAAAATGGTAAATGTGCAAGATTTAAATACCTTAAGAGAGTTATGATTGAGCTTGGCTTTATGTACGTTTCAGAGGAATACGTTATGATTGAAACCACTAAGCTTAAAAGAAAAATATTTATGGATTCAATTACACTTTTAATGGTTGCGG
The DNA here is from genome assembly GCA_001897605.1 of Clostridiales bacterium 38-18. Lineage (GTDB taxonomy): Bacteria > Bacillota > Clostridia > Peptostreptococcales > Acidaminobacteraceae > Fusibacter_C. Next base: position 322,260 of record MKTL01000001.1, read on the forward strand.
ATACAACTTATTTCAAAATCAATATTCCCAATGTGGTCGATCATTTCGATACCACTACCCATGGTTACATTGTACTTAAGAAGGATAAAGGGGTTGAGCCAATCGTCGTGCTTGAATCGGTAATGGGGTATCTGAAGCCATTGGGCTCACGAAAAATATGTGAAGGCATATTTTATGATCTGACTGCTTTGAAATATTTAGGCTACACATCGACTGCATTAGACAAAGATTTGTGGTTTATAGATGTCAATACAGGTAAGCTTCATAATTACGGTCTTTATTTTTATCTACACGAGTTCAGTTCTAAGCTTTGTAGAGCGCCAAAAACGATTTCAAAGGCACTTCGTGGGTTAAAGCCAAGAGACAATGAAACGTTGCTAATCGAACTCGTCAAATCGGCTATGATTCATCTTAACTTTTCAAATGGGCTAAAAGTGGATGATTTCCATAGGTGGCTAGAGACTTTGGCTGAGGATTCGTTAGAGGTTTCTTTAGCTGAAAGCCAAGTGTTTAATCGATCAATCGCATCGGTTACGACTCACGGTTTTGATTTAGATCATTATTATGCAACGATTTCTTATCAGTAAATGTTACGGAAAGTTAACATTTAAAAGGTTGTGATTGTCAGAAAACTCTGTATAATAGAGAGTAATTAAATTTTCAAAATCATGGATTAGGAAGAGTAGCTTTACTGTGATATCAAAGAGAGCCTTCGTTGGTGGGAGAAGGTATATCGAGGTACTGTGAATGGCCCTATGAGATGCGAGGCGAACCATTTTGCAGTAGCCTTTGCCGTTTCCTCACGTTATCGAGGTAGGATATGTTTGTATCCGATAGAGATGGAATGTTACATTCCAAGAAGGATGGTACCGCGAACTTAACCGTTTGCTCCTTAGTTATAAGGAGTAAGCGGTTTTTTTATTTAAAAAAACAGTCTATAAAGGAGGTGATTGCATGTTGTGAGCGTTAATCGAGAAAAACAAACCCGCAAATAATTTAGAAGATGGATGGCATCGCCATAATACTATTAAAATTAAAGGAGAATTTATTATGAAATTAAAAAGTATGATTTTAACTTCAGTTCTGTTGGCAATGGGATTTGTATTACATGCAGTTGTTCCAGGAGTGTTTGGTATGAAGTTTGATCTAATGCTAACGTTTATGTTCATTGCAATTATGATATTACCGACGTTTAAAAATGCGCTTTTAACTGGGCTTCTAAGCGGGATCCTAACCGCAATGACGACGACCTTTCCGGGGGGACAATTGCCTAACCTAATCGACAAATTCATTACAGCAATTCTTATTTTGGCAATGGTACAGCTGCTTAAAAATTACAAAAACGAATATGTTAAATCTGCATTTATCGGATTGGTAGGCACTTTTGTCAGCGGATTGATATTTTTATCCTCTGCATCGCTCATTGTAGGATTGCCAGCACCACTAGGTATTTTGGTCACCAGTATCGTTGTACCTACTGCCATTACGAATGCGGTGATAACGATCTTTGTATTTAAAGCTGCTAAAATTGCAATGGGGTCAACCAAGGCTGTAATCAATTAAGCATAGAGAAATGAAGCGGTTTCGGTTATAATAGAAGATATTACTAGCGTTAATTATAATTCTAGGAGACTGAAATGGGATACTTAAATTTTAGGTTAAATTTAATTGAATATTGTGAGCTTTCATTGGATCCGATAATTATCGTGGACCTAGAAGGTAAAATATTGTACATCAATCCCATGTTCAAGGACATGCATCTAGTTTCTGATGATGTCATCTATAACCGTCTGTGGGAAATGATCAATCCTTATTCAAAGTGGCTCTGCCAGGATCATTTTGAAAAAGCAAGTAAAGGCGATCGATTTAGCTTAGAAGTGGTTTTTAATATAGATGAAGAGCGTCTCATTAAAACAGAAGGAAGATTTGTTTGTATAGAGCAGGAGGGCAGTGATTCTTTATATCTCGTAGCATCCTTTACCACTTTAACCGATCGAATCGAGCTTCAGAAAACGGTAGAAGCTTTGTATCAAACATTGGATTTAAGATCTGAAATTGAGAAGCAACTCATGAAATCCTATTTAGCACTTTCAGATGTCAATGATACTAAATTCAATCAAAGGATTGAGTCTATTTTAGAAGCATTTGGGAAGAAGGTTTACGCAGATCGTGCCTTTGTGATGCTCTATGATTTTGATCATATGACCTTTACTAACTCACATGAATGGTGTGAGAAGGGCATTTTACCTAAAAAAAATAAGGTTCAGAATTTACCGATGGCTCACAATAGCCCGTACCTACAAAATCACCAAAAGGGTGAAACCGTCTATATTCAAGATTCCAAGGCACTTCCACAGACGGATAGTATAAAAACGATACTTTTAGAGCATGAAATCATAAGTACCATCGCAATACCCATGTATTGCCATGGGAAGCTTATGGGTTGTGTTGGGTTTGATTCAGTAAAAATTAACCGTACCAATACAGAAGTTGAAACCTACATCTTAAAAAGAATAAGCAAAATCATTGCAGATGCGATTTATCGAAGAGTGAATGGGTAGCTTGATTTAAACTTAACAAAGTGGTAATATGAGGTTAATAAAAGTTTTGTGGAGGTTGACATGAATTATAAATATACCATTTTAGCTGTAGCCTACAAAGATGTTGAACCAGAGATCGAAGCGAAAATTAGCCAATATAGCATTCGAATGATTGATGAAACCGATGATTTGGTAAATTACTGTACCTATGGCCGTCAGTTTGATCAAGACTCTAGAGTATGTATTTATCTTGAATGGTATCAAAATAATATATTAAAATATCTTTCAGAAGGTTATAAGATTGTTTTACTTGAAATTCCTTATAACTCAAATGAACCAATTGTAAAAGCACTTGAAAATGTCGATATTGAGTTGGGTGATAAAGTACTTATTATCGAGCATGATAATGTTTAATTTAATGAAGCTTTAGACCTCAAACCCGTTTTTAACGGGTTTGACTTATTTTAACCTATTCATATAATTGGGTAGGAGTAGAGGGTAAATATGAAAAAAATGCGGTTTTTAACGAGATTAATAGGTATCTTGATCATAGTAGCATTAATTTTAGTGATGCCTATTCTATTAAGTGGGTATCAAATGTATAAGGATGCTGTTGAAGGGGTTCCGCTATCAGAAAAAGTGGCATCCTTAAAATCCGATCCTTCGTATGCGTTTATCGCCGAGATTTCTCCCTCCTTTTTAGAACAGGTGGTGACATCAGAGGATCGTAAGTTTTATGACCACTTTGGTATCAATCTGTCTTCAACAGCAAGAGCTTTTATCAAGAACTTTCTTGCAGGTGCAAAGGTCGAGGGTGGAAGCAGTATAACGCAGCAGCTGGCTAAGAATATGTACTTTTCATTTGAAAAGCAGTATGAAAGAAAGGTTGCAGAGCTGTTTGTCGCCTTTGAGATAGAAAGGGTATACGAGAAAGCCGATATTTTAGAGATGTATGTAAATATCGCTTATTTTGGAGAAGGTGCATATGGCATTCGCGAGGCTTCAAAGCATTACTATGGTGTTGAACCTATTCAACTAACCGAGGAGCAAAGTGCGGCTTTAGTTTATACCTTGAAGAGCCCAAATTACTATAATCCCAATGCATTATCTGAGAAAGGTTCTGAATAAGAATCGAGGTTATTATTGAAAAAATTTATAACAATTTTCCTTTTATCTTTAGCTATTTTCAAACTCACATCACAGCTCTCTTTCGGGCTTGATAAGGTCATCTCCTTTGAAGCAGGCTATGCAGCTTCTTCAGAGCAACTATTTGAGATGACTGAAAAATTGGTGGCCAAATATCCTTATCTACTAGAGCTTGAAGTTTTAGGTAAAACGAAGCTAAACAATCCAATATATGCCGTGAGGCTTTCCTACCGAGTTTTTGATAAGTCTGAATTTGACTATGTTGAAAAAACACATCTTCTGGTAGAGGCTGGAACTCATGGTAGAGAAACCTTTAACCCAATTGCTGTCCTCAAGATGATTGAAGATTATGTACACGATTATTATGCCGACAGCACCCTTACAGACGTAGATGTGAGAGCATTGCTTAAGACCAGTGTGATTCACTTTATTCCCCTGGTTAATCCAGATGGATTTAATATATCGAAGTTTGGCACCTCAAGTATTTCAGATTTAGAGCTACGCTCCCTTTTTATAAGTCAAGTCGAGGGTCAGCTGTATCACCGGATTAAATCAAATTTTAACGGTGTGGATTTGAATAGAAACTATGAGGACCGATATTACGATGCAGTGAGTCAAGTATGGGTAGACCAATGGGCGCAGCGTAATGAGGACGAAGCATTACAGCCTGCGCTTTCTGGCTATGGCGGTGAAAACCCCATGTCAGAGCTCGAAACACAGATTGTTGCTAACTATATAGAGCGATATGATTTTAGAGCCTTTCTGGACTTTCATAGTATGGGTCGCGTCATCTATTATAGAATAACGGCGCTTGGCACAAACTATTTATCTCGGAACGAACAGCTTGCAAACTTGGTTTCACGAATTACTGATTATAAGCTGAGAGACACTTCCGTTTCAAATGAAGGTGAGGTCTTAGTTGGTTATGCAACCAGCTATTTTGCAAATCGTAAATTGAAGCCAGCACTGACCATAGAAACGACTGCAGATCTTACCTTTCCAACCCTGTTGAGTACCTACGAACCTGAATATATAGAGCATAAATTGGCTTATGTTCCATTAAGAGTGCTTGAGGCAGTGAAGGTGAGAGGCTATTTACCCTATAAGATATACATTAGCGGTAAATATTATACGGATGTGAGTAATCTTTCCTATGCTAAGGCGATCGCCTTGGATCGAAAAGGTGAGGTCTTTCAGTATGCAGGTAGGCCAAGTCTATATATGAGTCAGCGTGGGGAGCTACAAATTGGGAATTTAATTCTAAAGGACGCGATTCGCGGTGCTTCTGGCGCAATATACGTTCCTTTTAAGTCGCTCCTTAGTAACCTAGGATATGAGGTCAGCTTTGATCAACAGACATTTCAGGTGCTTGCACAAAGTCAAACGGATAGCTATCAGGTAAATTTATCTGATTTTGAAATGACAGACAAAAACGACGATACCATCGAATTAGAAGTATCGCCGTTTATATATGAAGGAAGGTTAATGGTAACACTTGCATTTGCTGCTCAGCTACTGGGTGTAGCGGAAAATGCATATGAATTTACCCTTATTGGACAGCCTGTATTTTTAGATTTATAGCCCTTAAGCGTCAATAGGCTCAACATAATAGCCTGTGACGCTTTTTTCTTTGAAGCCAATCTTTTTGTATAGCTCATAGGCAGCCAGATTTGTATGATCTACGTCTATGGAGACCTCGTGATAATTGGCATTTATTTGATGTAGCACTTCGCTTATAAACTCTTTTCCAAATCCCTTACCTTGATGCTCCTTCAAAACAGCAACGCCATTAATTGAAAGCTCGCCATTATTGTTCCCAACCACTAGAGTACATATGGGTTCATAATTGAGCTTTCCAAGATAGACAGTGCGATTATCTAGCTCAAAGCAGGCATTAACATAAGAGAGAGCTGGTTCAAAATCATCCTCGAAGGCATTGACACTTATCTGTGCGACGCGATACGCATCTGAAGGCATTGCCTTGCTTACCAAGAGACGAGTTGCCCTGCTGATCTCAGTTTTTTTATCAAAGGTGAGCGTATATTCCGTATGATGGTGTCTTAATTGTTTTTTATTAATCCAGTCCAATCCTTTTTCATAAAATTCATTATGAACGTAAAGCATTTGCTTGTAGTTATGTTCTTTCAATATACCCTTTGCGTGTTCGATCAGCTCTGTGGCAATCGATTTGGATCTATAACTAGGGTGAATGATGACGCAAATCTCGCCTTCAAAGGCATTAATCGCAAAAATACTAAGATAACCGACGAGTAAATGGTCTGAATACATCATAAGATAACATGGCATTTCACGATAGAGATTAATATTTGTGCCATAATGAATGGGATGAACGGCTTTATCGTTTTCCGAGCAAAGCTGTAACAATTGCTTAATTTCTAAAACCTCAGGTTCGGTTAATTGGTGTAAACGCTTCATATTACCTCCTAACTTTTTTTCATAATACCATCAAATTAAGAAGCATTCAATGAGACATTTGACACAAAAGAGAATGTGTGTTATCTTGTTATAGATTTAGAAAATTACTAAATCACTAAATTACTAAATTACTAAAATATAATTGATGAATTTGTCCTAATACGGTTTTTTAGTTTACGTAAACAGGACTGTTAAAGACATGTGATATAAAAGGAGGTCAAATGAAAATACCTAGACAACTGAAACACAAGCCGGTAATTGTGGTAGAGGATTACGATAAAATAGATGGTAAGCTCGCTTATGGCTCTGATGCCAAAGGCATTTCACTCGGGCTTGCACAATGGAATGAAAGAGGAAAGGTAGATATTTCGGCTAAGATTTGGCGCTACACTGGTGAAAAGTGGTCGAGACAATCAGAAGAAATGCCTTTTCATCGAGTCCTTGACCTCTCAATTCTCATCGCTCGATCGAAGCAGTATTTTATGGAAGCCTACCGTCATGAAAAATTATATGATCCAGAAAATCCACTGATCGATACGATAGGGCTACAAGGGGATGCCATACGTCCGGCTGTGGATATTGAAAATCCCTTTATAGATGAGGATATTAAATTATTCGCACAGGCATTAAGTCAGGATGATGAATTAATATCGGAGAGACTTAAAACGCTCTCAAGCATACTAAAAGAGATGGGGTATTGATTAAGAAAGTATAATACCATCTGTAACGAAGACCATTAAGGAGATATGAAAATGGACAGAAGTGATAAAAAAAAGATGATAGAAGCCTATAAAATGATGCAGCATCCTATGGGGGTGTTTCTCATTGGCTTACAGGCTTTACCGAATGAAGAACCCAAGGTGTTGATACAGGCTGCGCCCAATTTAAAAGCGGCTATTAACGGCAATCAGGTTAAGCTTCGTGGAGGCTTTCATCCCTATAGAGAGTTACTTGCTGATTGGAAGGTTTTTGGTGAATCGGCATTTGAAATTAAGGTTTTAGAGGAATTAGAGTACGATGAGGATGTGCCAGATAAGGACTATAGGGATGAACTAGAGCTTTTAAAAGCACTTTGGGTAGAAAAGTACCTAGAAAGCGGTGTAAGACAGTATAAGAGATAATTAACGTTTGTGAATAATTTTCCGAACTTGAGGTAATAATAAGATAGCTCTATTTATAAGAGGTATCTATGAGGAGAGAAAATCTAAATTATAGACTGATAATTATTATAATGGTACTGATAATGTGCAGTGTAATTGGCGTTATCTATTTCTTGACCATCAATAAAATTGATGCGGTTTACAAGGATGCAGGTATCGAAGGCCTTTTAAATCTTAAGAAGGTTTACCTAAAGGATACGGTTGATAATCTTGCATTGAGAATTGAAGGACTAAGAAAGGAAACGCGATCTGATTATAATAAAATTATAGATCAGACGATTGATTATATTGCACAGATTGAGGATGAGTCAACCTTTAAGGATTGGATGCGGATATATTTTAACGCTGAATCTAGTGTTCATATTATAGATGCCATGATGATCGATTTATCTTCAGGAGCATTGATCTACGCCAATAAATCGGATTTAATCTATCCTCTTGAATTGGCTGCCAATCAAATGAGATTGAAAAACGAATATGAAAGATATGAAATTATTACTTTAGAGCACTACCGCATTTTTATAGGTGTGAAGCAAAAATCGCTGGATGATATTGTTATCAATCGAATTAAAGATGAGCTTCATTATTCTAGCTATGCAGATGATTCCTATATTTGGGTTAATGAGATACTTAATTACTCAGGTGGCGATAATTACGCGGTTCGATTGATTCGCCCTAACCTTATCGATACGGAAGGTGCATTGCTTTCCACAAATACGACTGACATCAAAGGTAACCATCCTTATCTAACAGAACTTGAGGGCGTTAAAAAGGAAGGCGCTATCTTTTATAGCTATTATTTTAAGAAGTTGTCCTCAGAAGAAATCTCAGAGAAATTAACCTATTCAAAACTGTATTCAGATTTTAACTGGATTATATCCATGGGAGTTCATCTAGATGATATTAGTGAATACCTTATTGTTACCTCTCAAAAGAGTAATGAGCATATAAAGGCACTAATAAGATTAATCGTTACTTTAATTGTCGTATTGTCGATACTTTCAATCGGATTCTTAATTGCACTTGATCGCTGGTATAATGGCAGGATAAAGCGAAATCTAATTGAAGAAGCGTTGATTGACCCACTCACTGGTGCTTTAAACAGGCGTGCAGGAATAAGAGACCTTACTGCAATTATGAACCGATATGTAAACGACGACTTAGAGCTACCGATTACCATCATTATGATGGATTTAGACGACTTTAAGTTGATCAACGACAATTATGGGCATGAAACGGGTGATAAAGTACTCGGCTGCTTCACGAGAACCATCAAAGATCACGTGCGTCAGTCGGATCGGCTATACCGTTGGGGGGGAGAAGAATTTTTACTCGTCCTAGAGGGCTTAGGGGCAGAAAATTTTGAAGGCTATGATTTGAAGCTTCAGAGTGCACTTAAGCTGAGGCAGCCCTTTGAAGATCTAGGCACCCTAGTGTTTACTATGAGCATGGGCATCGCATTCTTTGAATCCGGTGACAGGGACTACAAAGAAGTATTGGCACGAGCAGATACGGCGCTTTATCTGTCTAAAAAAACGGGTAAAGACCGTGCGAACATTTGTAGGAAAAATGATCTTTAAACATGAACTTTATAATTATTGATTATGCGAGTAAAATAAAACCTGATGTAGATAATAGAGGACGACTCATTATCTGCATCAGGTTTATTTAATTGATTACATTTCTTCAATTACGGATATGTCACCCGTTGGCTCTGATTCATAAGCAACATCAGTCGATACTGGTTTTGAAAGAGCTTCTGTAGCCACTGGTGAGCTACTACCTTTTTCCTTACCAAGATAACTTGGCATTTCAAGTCCTGCCATATCAAACAGTTCATTGAGTGGCGGGATGGATTGCATCATACCAGATAGGAACTTTGCCGTACTGGTTTTACCTTCGTCACCACCGAGATTATCCCAAACGGTAACCTTGTCAATCTTAATATTTTTAATAGCTTCCACTTGCTTTTCGATGAGCTCAGGAAGTTTATCGACAATCATAAGACGCATAGCTGCTTCAGAACTACCAGTTGCATTGACGATAGCAGCGAAACCTTCTGCTTGCTTCATCAGCATTTCATTGATACCACGAGCCTGCGCTTCAAGCTTTAAGTAGATGGCATCTGCTTCACCTTTAGCTTGGCGGCGAATTCGTTCTGCTTCTGCTTCGGCTGCGATCTCAGCACGTTGTTTATCGATGTGTGCCTGTACCAATTGGTCCGCTTCTCTAGTTGCCTTTTCAAGCTCAGCACGCGCTATCTCAGCAGCTCTTTCAGCGACATATGATTCTTCAAGTGCTTTTGCTTGTTGAATCTTTTCTGCGGCAACCGCACGTTTGTTTGCGATGGCTTCCATTTCACGTCTCGCAGCATCTGATTCAGCAACTTTGATTTTTGACTGGTTTTCACCATCTACTGCATGTGCATTTGCTTCAGCAACCTTAACTCTTTGGTCCATAACCGCTTGGGATTCACCGATAGAACCATCTCTTGTTTTTTGAGCAACAGAGATTTTAGCATCGTTGACTGCTTTTGAAGCAGCTTCTTTACCAAGTGCATCGATATAGCCTGATTCATCGCTAATATCGGTAATATTAACGTTGATGAGTCTTAAACCGATTTTTTTAAGCTCAGATTCCACATTTCTAGAAACTTCTTCTAAGAACTTATCGCGGTCAGTATTGATTTCCTCGATGTCCATTGTCGCTACGACAAGTCTTAATTGACCGAAGATGATGTCTTTAGCCAGCTCTTGAATTTCAGCGAGCTTAAGACCAAGTAAACGTTCTGCTGCATTTTGCATTACTTCTGGTTCCGTACTGATCCCTACTGTGAAGCGTGAAGGTACATCGATACGGATGTTTTGCTTTGACAGTGCGTTTTGAAGGTTGACCTCTATTGAGATAGGCGTGAGGTCTAAGTATTCGTAGGCTTGAATAACTGGCCAAACTAAAGTTGCACCACCATGGATACATTTAGCGCTTTTAATTCCTTGATCGTTTGACCCCACTAAACCGTACTTGACAAGAATTTTGTCAGAAGGACACTTTTTATAGCGTGATAAGAGTGCTACGATAAGTGTAAAGAAAAAGAGAACCGCCAGTGAGATGAAGATCAAGCCTTGAGAGTTTTCTAACATGTATATGCCTCCTTATATTTTTCTTACGATAAGACGATTGCCTTCAACTGCAATAACTTCAACAGAGCTACCAGACTTTATCGTTTCATCATCATCTGTAATCGCTTCTATCTCCGTTAAAGCCCCCTGAACAACAACCATAACTTTACCGTAATTTTGACGTTTTGCTGGGATTGTGATATAAACATCTCCCTTTTGTCCAATAGCGTTCATTAGATTAATCGTACCATTTCGCTGCATCTTACTGACTAGGAAAAACAAACTCATTGAGATCAGCATAAATACAAAGCCAACTGTGACTGAGATTAAAACGACCCATAAGGCTTTAACATTTAAGCTGATTAACCATAGCCCGCTCCAACCAAAGAAGGTGAAAAAAGCGACTAAATTTCTAAATGAAAATAAGGTTAATCCTGTTTCACCAGTCATTTCTACATCCCCATCACCATCAAAGTCAGTGTCTATGTCTCCTGACAGTCCTAGAAACGTCATGATTGACTGAATGATCAGTAATAATGATGCAGGAACTGCCACATAAAGGTAGAATTTTTCCATCAGTATTACCTCCTTTTGTTATAAGGTTAACACAGATAAAGAAAAGTATCCTTAAAAGCCCATTAAAAAATAATTAATTAACCATAGCAATGTCGGGTAAAAGATATGATATAATTAATTCGTAAGCCGAAATAAAAGGAGAGACCTATGAAATCAGAAATTTTAGTTGTTCTAAATAAAGATGAAGATACCATATCATTTGTTTCAACCAAGACTGGAGAGACGGTAAAGAAAATTGTATCCGATCATAATCCACATGAGGTAGTTGTCTCCTTTGACCAGAAAAAGACATATGTGAGCTGCTCGCTAGGTAATACAATAGATGTCATCGATAATGAAACACTTGAAATCACACATCGGATCAAACATCCAAAATTTGATTTTCCTCATGGCGTCGGTATGACTCAGTCCAATCGTCTATTCTGCGCGTCAACTTATAGTGCTTGTGTGTTTGAAATCGATACAGATAAAAATGAGGTCGTAAAGGTAGTCGAAACAGGTGAAGTACATTCGCATATGATTGCGCTTACACCAGATGAAAAGACCCTATACGTACCGAATATTGGCAGTGACAGTATCAGTGTCCTAGACGGCAATACCCTTGCAGTGTTATCCGTGATTGGAGTAGGTAGGGGACCAGAAGGTGTTGCGGTTCATCCAAATGGTAAATGGTTATATGTAGCCAATCAAGAGGATAATAATCTATTCATTTTAGAGACACAAACACATGAAGTTTTATGGAAAAGAAGACTTGGTGCATGCCCTATAAGAGTCGTATTTTCTCCCGACGGGAAATATGCACTCATTCCCAATCGTGAGTCAGATGATTTAAGTGTCATAATGACTGAGCAAGAGATTAATGGTACGACAAGACCATGGGAAATTAAGAGAATTCCAGTTGGTAAATGGCCTGGTGGGACTGTCTTTTCTAAGGATGGTACAAAGGCTTATGTTGCAAATAATAAGACAAATGATATCTCTGTGATAGATATGGTTAAACTTAAAGAGATCAATCGATTTGATGTGGGGATACATCCGGATGGTATGGCAATTCTACTCTAGAAATGCGCTTGAAGTAAGTGTTTGTTAAGCAAACGGTAGTTATTCTTTTTTTAATAAGTTGACTGAGTGCGAATGAATAAAAAAAAGGAAGGTTTTTGGGAACCTTCCTTTTTTGCGCGCTTCTAAAAAAATCAGGAGAGAAATTTTTAGAATTTATGATTAACGCTTTAAACGTTAGCCACCTCAGATTCTTTTATAAAGATTGCTGTGATAATGAAACCGAAAATGTAGGAAACGACGAGCCCTATGAAATAGTTGAGCATTGAATTTGGCTGCATTAATGGAATTGCTGTCAATCCAGATGGTCCCCATGCTGTAGACATTACCTTTTGAAGCATAACATATGCACCACCAAAACCAGCACCAAGACCTGCTGTAATAAATGGTTTGCCAAGTGGTAGTGTAACACCGTAAATCAGAGGCTCGCCTATGCCTAAGAAACCGGCAGGCAACGCACCAGAGATAACACTCATCAATCGTTGATTTTTGACTTTTTTAGCTTTAAAATAAATTGCAATAGCTGCTCCAACCTGACCTGCGCCCGCCATTGCGAGTACTGGAAACAAGGATACACCACCAGTTGCTTCTAGCTGAATCGCGTAGATTGGTATGAGACCATGATGTAAACCAAGCAATACCATCGGTAAGAATAGAGCTGAAAGAACATAGCCTGAAAGTATACTTACCACAGGGTTCGAAGAATTGACCAATAATTCTAAGCCTTGAACCAGCCAGTCAGATAAAAGACCAGTAACAGGCATAATGATTACAAGTAATAAAGTGACGACGACCAGTAGGGTAACAATAGGGGTTAGCATAAGGTCAAGGACGTCTGGAACGCGTTTTCTAACCGCTTTCTCTATTTTAGACAATAGGTAAACGCCGACGATAACACCGATAACACCACCTTTACCATTTCTCAGAATAGAATTAAGCGGAGAATCTTCATTAAATAAACCAATGATTTTTGAGATTTCATCGATTTGAGTCATAACCGTCATGGCACCAACCATACCACCAAGTGCTTCAGTTGCCCCAAATACTCTTGCTGCACTGATACCAGTAAAAATCATAAAATAGCTTAAGAAACCGCCACCTAATAACGAAAGAACCAGTCTTATGATGTTCCATGCATCATTAGCAGGTAAGCTACCAGTAGTTTGTAAATTTGTAATTAATCCTGCAAAGCCATTAAATATACCGGCTGCTATAATTGCTGGAAGCAAAGGAATAAAGATCTCGCCAATTGTTCTTAGGCCTTGCTTGAATTTACTACCTTTGTTTTTGCTTTGTACTTTTTCTTTGTTTGACTTCCAATCCTCATCTACCTTAGACGTTGGAATTGCGTAGGACGTTTTGAAAAGCTCCATGAGTTTATTCGCCTTTCCAGGTCCGACGATAATTTGGAAGGTCTCATCTTCAACGACACCGAGAACGCCTTCAAGCTTTTGAATCGCATCCTTCTGAATTAGGGAAGGATTCTTAACTTTAACTCTTAGACGAGTCATGCAGTTTGCCATAGACTCAATGTTTGTTTCAGAGCCTAACAAGGTGACAATTTTACTTAACAATTCTTGGTTGCTCATAATGTTCCCCCTTGAACAGTTTTTTAGATTAAGGCCTTTAACGCCTCTCTCACATTACCTTGTGACGCTTCCAAAGCCTTTTTAGCCTCGGACAGCGTTGCATCTCCCAGCAACATGACAATTGCTAGTTTAATATTGCCATCTGTTGCTTTTAACGCTTCATCTGCAACCGATCTTTCAACGCCAGTCGCATCCATAACAATTAATTTTTTACGTTCAACGAGCTTTATATTCGTCGCTTGAACGTCAACCATTAAGTTTTTGAATACCTTGCCATTTTTAATCATTGCCGCAGTTGTCAGCATATTGAGAACTAATTTTTGTGCCGTACCTGCTTTAAGTCGAGTGGAGCCAGTAACAACCTCAGGTCCAACGACCAACGGAATTGGAATATCCACTGCATTATTCAAAGGTGCGTCGTCATTACATAAAATACCAATGGTTTTACAGCCAATTGATTTGGCATAGTCAACCGCTCCGAGTACATAGGGTGTCCTTCCACTTGCAGCGATACCAACCACCACATCCTCAGCGGTTAAATGAATACCTTTTAAATCATCCATACCAAGCTCTCGATTGTCTTCAACCGCTTCCATCGCATTTCGAAGCGCATGATCTCCACCAGCGATTAGGCCTAATATTTGGCTTGGATTTGTTCCAAATGTCGGAGGACATTCAGAAGCATCAAGGACACCTAAACGGCCACTGGTTCCTGCGCCAATATAGATGAGTCTGTGATTTGATTTGAGCGCTGGAGCAATAATATCTACAGCCTTAGCTATGGCTTCAAGCTGAGAGCCCACAGCCGTTATTACGTTACGATCTTCTGAGTTCATCAACCTCACAACAGAAAGAGTATCAAGTGCATCAATATCTTCTGTCAGGGGATTTCTTTGCTCAGTTTTTAATGTTTTTAAATTCATGGAAACCTCCATTGTGTTTCTTAATTTCAATATATAATAAAATATTCTCTGTGTCAACGACAAATATAATAAAATATTCCTTAGATGTGATAATCAAACCTTTTTTTTTGTGATAAAATATTCCAATAGGAGGATTACTTATGTCATGCTTTACGAGAATTGACCACATGAGGTCAGAACTAACGGTTAGTGAGAATCAAATCTCAGATTTTGTTATAGATCAAATTCATACTGCAAAAACCCTAACATCAGTTGAACTGGCAAAGGCGATTGGCGTTAGTCAATCCGCAATTGTGAAGTATTGTCAAAAACTAGGATACAAAGGCTATAGTGACTTTAAAATGGCGATGAATGAAGCCGCTACCAAAAGACCAAAGGGTAAAATGGTTCACGATCAAATTACTCTGGAGGATTCTCCAGAGGATATCGTCACAAAGATCGGTTATAATTCAAAAAACGCGATTGATGCGACTATGGAAATTAATCCGCCAGAAACCTTAAAGAGTGCCTCTGAGTGGTTATCGGACGCTAAAAAAATCGTCATCCTAGGAATTGGTGCCTCAGCACTTGTTGCCATGGACTTTACACATAAGCTGCTCAAAATTGACAAGCATGTCATTTTTGATTTATCAAGTCATGTTCAGCTAGCAGCCGTTGCAACCTTAAAACCAGGAGATGTCGTCTTCGCGGTTTCCTATACGGGTGAAAGTAAAGAAATATTAGTTGCTGCAGAGCAAGCAAAACGTAAAGGCGCTAAAATCATTTCATTATCAAGATATTCGAAAAACTCACTTACAGATCTATCTGATATCAGCTTATATGCAATTGCTGAGGAAAATACAGCGAGATCTTCAGCGATCGCGTCAAGAATCGCACAGCTTACGATTATTGATATTCTATTCATCATGATGGTCATGCGTTCATCTGAGGCATCATTACAGTTTATTACTGAGAGCAGTAACATAGTTAAGGCGTTTAAAACCGGAAAATAATAACCTAAATTGGAGCCCAAAATGATATATGCCGATTATTTTAGTCCGACTGGTGGTGTCAAAAAACTAGTTTGTTCAAAAGCGAGCTCAATTTTATATAAAGCAGTAAATCAGGCTGAACAATCGTTTGGGCAGGTAACAGGTGAGGTGCTTTATCGTTCTTTCACAAAGCCCGCAGAACGCGCCAGCCTTAGTCGCTCATTTTTAAGTGAGGATTTTTTAGTTCTTGGACTTCCAGTCTATGCAGGTAGGATCCCTAATTTGCTACTGTCGTATCTAAAGGAATATAATGGCAATCGAACACCTTTATATTTAGTATTTGGCTATGGAAATCGGCACTTTGACGATGCACCCAAGGAAGCCTACCGTTTATTTAAGGAGAGAGGGTTTGTAATAAGAGAGGTTATTTGTGCCGTATGCGAGCACTCTTTTTCAAGTCAAATTGCGAGAGGTGAGCCAACCGCTGATGCGTTAGGAATGATTAATAAAACATGCGATTTAAACGATGTAAAGCTATCAGCTCTCAAAGCTAAGTGGCTGAAGCAGGGGATGCTAGATATTCAGAAATTAGGCAGTCTTGACGATGATGTGGCATTAAAGCCATATTTTCAGCCTATAGATTCAAACGGTCAGCCCTTTAATTTTGTGAAAATTAAGCCTGAGACAATCTCAAATTGTATATCGTGTGGTAGGTGTTCATCGGTTTGCCCGATGGATGCAATATCAAGTACGAATTATTCACTCATTACAGGTAAATGTATAAAATGCTGTGCTTGTGTAAAGGCATGCCCAGTTAAGGCTAAGGTATTTACAGATCAAAACTTTATCAAACATAAATATGAACTAGAAGAGATGTTTACAGCGGTTACGCGTCCAATAACGGTATATTTATAGTTTATTTAATCACGCTTAAGGAGGAAAATGATGACAAAAGTAAGGTGTGCATGGTTGAACCTCGATAATCCATTATATGTGGACTATCATGATGAGGAATGGGGCGTTCCAGTTCACGAGGATGCTAAGCTGTTTGAGATGTTAATATTAGAAGGGGCACAGGCTGGTTTATCGTGGGAAACCATTTTAAAAAAAAGAGAAAACTATAGAAATGCCTTTGATGGATTTGATGTGGAAAAAATTTCTGGTTATGATGACATTAAAATTGAAGCCCTGCTTCAAAATGAAGGCATCGTAAGAAATCGCTTAAAAGTAAAATCTACGGTTAAAAATGCTCAGGTATTCATAGCAATCCAAAAAGAGTATGGATCATTTGATAAGTATTTATGGCAGTTTGTAAATAATGAGCCTATATTGAATTATTTTACGAGTTTGTCTGAAGTACCTGCTAAGACCAGTTTATCCGATCTAATATCCAAGGATTTAAAAAAACGCGGTATGAGTTTTGTTGGATCTACCATAATTTATGCGTATCTTCAAGCGGTTGGAGTGGTTAACGATCATACAATAGACTGCTTTAAACGAAAATAGTCATATAAATAGGATGAAACTGGTTTCATCTGTGTATCTCTCTCTCAATGGGGTAATAATGGTTTAAGAACTTTTGAGGAGTGATCGGATGAAATGGTTTCAGGATAAATCAATTCGTAAGAGACTCATTCTGCTGGTGTTACTAAATGGTATTTTGATTATTTTAAGTGTATTTTTTATTAATGTTGCAATTGATCAACAGAATTATGATGCGGTTTTGGTAAATTTGGCTGGGCGACAAAGGATGCTCACACAGCGAATGACCAAATCTGTTTTAATTCTCGATAGCGATTTGGTAAATGATGACGAACGCTTACAGTTTGTTGAAACGTTACGTAGCTCAAGTACATTATATGAAAATACGTTAAACATGTTTATGACAGGTGGCGAGACGGATTTGAATGGTAGATATGTTTCAACGCCACCACTAACTCGTCATCTAGAAGTGCTCAAACAATTACATAAAGAATGGGAACTATTTAAAATTGAAATATATACTATAATTGAGCACACAGATTTACTTTTAGATGATAAACTCGACCAGCATGATGTTTCTTTGTGGAATGAAGAAATCGACGCGGCAATTATATATGTTATTAGATCCAATGAAGCTCTGCTAAAGCATTCAGATGAAATAGTCACCCTGCTTCAATCTGATGCTGAGTATCATGTTGGTCGTGTCAAGATAACCATGTTTTTTATACTATTTTTGGAGCTCGTACTGATTTTGTTTTTTTTAAAAAGCATTAATAGCGGTATAATTAAACCATTTGAGCGCCTATTTGTTGCAATTGAAACCGTTGGTCGAGGCTGGCCTTACGCACCGACCCATAGTGAGCGATATTATGAATGGTCCTTGACTGAAGAGCATATCTTATACATGTATCAAAGTCTTAAAAATGTTCAAAATGATCTGTTTATATTAAATCAAGATTTAGAAATGAAGGTAAAAGATAGAACTGCAAATCTTGAGGCGACGATTCGACAATTGGAAGAGACCTACGAAAAATTACTCGAATCTGAAAAACAGGCTTCACTCGGTGTACTCGTTGCTGGCGTAGCACATGAAGTCAATACCCCACTTGGC
The DNA here is from genome assembly GCA_001897605.1 of Clostridiales bacterium 38-18. GTDB lineage: Bacteria > Bacillota > Clostridia > Peptostreptococcales > Acidaminobacteraceae > Fusibacter_C. Next base: position 340,372 of record MKTL01000001.1, read on the forward strand.
GCCTGTATTACAGGTAGCAGTCAAATAATTCTTGAAAATGAGCAGCTGATTCAAAGCATAGAATCAGGAAATTTAAGTAGAGAAGCATTTATAGATTACGTCAAAATTAATTCAGAGCTGATCGAATTGATAGATACAAATTTAAGACGAGCAGCCGAAATCATTCGGAGCTTTAAAAGGGTTGCTGTCTATCAAAGTGCCAATATAGTAGAAGCCTTCTATCTTGATGATTATATTAACGATCTATGGATTAGCTTAGGCTATTTAACTAAAAAATATGATGTGACGTTTATAAATGATTTACCTCACGAGCTAATATATGGTGACCCAGGAGATTATTCACAGATATTCACTAACCTTATCGTCAATACCTTTGTACACGGCTATAGTTTGAGCGATTCTGCTAAGGTTGAAATCCTTGGTAGTGTTATGGATAAAACCCTTGAAATTAAGTATAAGGATTATGGACGGGGGATCCTAGAAAAGCATATCGGTAGAATTTTCGATCCATTTTATACCACAAATCGCTCAGGCGGTGGTAGTGGACTCGGTCTTAATATCGTTTATCAGATTATCGTTAATAAGCTACAAGGAAAAATTAGCTGTCAAAGTGAAGTTGATCGATACACAGAGTTCAAGCTGCAAATCTGCAGATTTAGAGAAGAGGGATATCAATGAATACATTTAAAAATACGTCTTTTAATCCTGATAGATTGGAACTGGATTTTATAAATGAAATAACAGAGGAGAAGCATAAAGGTGTCCATAATTATAAGATTCTAGTGGTAGATGATGATGAGGTTGTGCATCAGATTACGAAATTGTCTCTAAGGAATTTGAGCTTTGAAAATCAGTCTATTCAGCTGATTCATTTGTACTCAATGAAGGAAGCCCACGATTATCTTCAGTACAATACGGATATTGCGGTCATGCTTTTAGATGTGGTGATGGAGACGGATGATGCTGGACTAAGACTGGTGAAAGTCGTTAGGGAGGAGTTGAAAAATGATAGAATTAGGATCATCCTCAGAACCGGTCATCCAGGTCTTGCACCTGAAGAACGAATTATGCTGGATTATGACATCAACGATTATCGTGCAAAGACTGATCTGACTGCAACCAGTCTCTCAAGTGCGGTCACTGGGTGCCTTAGAAATTATAGAGATATTATGAAAATTAATTCCTATAAGCTTGGACTAGAAAAAGTAATCCATTCAACCAGCCTGCTTTTCAATTATGAGAGCTTAGGGCTAACCAGTTTTTTAAATGGCATTCTAGAGCAATTGGTTGCATTGATTAATTCACAAAATACTTTGGTTTTAGTAAATCGACATTTTGAAAATGGAAGATTGATTACCCATGAGGGGGACTATAGAGTTATAGCAGCGACAGGCGATTTCAAGCCATATATTAATGAAGATTTGGAGGCAATAAAAAAGATACTTGGACTCAAAAACTGTTTTGAAGAAAATATAGAAAAAAATGCTACCCAAGATGCCTTAAACAAGGTTGATGAATCTCGAAAATTCTATCTCGGCATACATAAACCCACTATTAAAAGTCACACTGAAAGCTATATTTATATTATAAACGGCGAAATAACAACGGAAAACGAGAGCTTTATCAATCTTTTTTTAAAGAATCTTTCACTATCGTTAGACAATTTCTTACTTGAACAAGATACCGATGAGGCATTATATGAAATGCTAAGTAGAATGAGTAGCATCGTAGAAGCCAGAGATGGAGAGACGGGAACACATGTTTACCGAGTTGCTGAAATTTCAAGCATTATTGCAAAGGCGGTTGGCTTTGAGAAGTCTGAGCTTCGAGATTTTAAAATTGCCAGTATGATGCACGATGTAGGTAAGATTGGAATAAGGGATTCGGTATTGCTTAAGCCAGGTAAACTGACAGATGAAGAATTTGAATATATCAAGACGCATACGACCATAGGAAGTAAGCTTTTTAATAAGTCAAATCATCAATTGTTAAAGTTTGCAAAGCAGATCTCTCACTATCACCATGAGAAGTGGAATGGAACAGGATATCCGGATGGTCTAGTTGGTGAGGAAATTCCAATATACGCTAGAATCGTTTCGATTACAGATGTGTTTGATGCACTCTCACATGATCGAGTTTATAAAAAAGCTTGGTCAATTGAAGCTTCTAAAACCTATATCATTGAACAGCGCGGGCTTATGTTCGATCCGAGATTGGTAGATGTTTTCATTGAGAATTTTGATAAAATAATTAAGGTTCTCTCTCATTACGAAAAGATGGAAAAAAACGCAGATAAAGAACATGAATAACAGGTCTTTGATGGAGGTTTGAATGAAAGCAATTTTAGGGCTAGACATTGGTGGAACTAAAATACTTGGTGTCTTATATGATGAAGCCGGAGAAGTTATTGGAAGAGAAAAGAAAAAAACCAAAGCAAATGAGGGCTTAGAAATTGTAATGGGCCAGGTTTTTAAGGTGATTGATAATCTCCTAGAGAATTATGAGGTTCAATTGCAGCGAATTGGCGTTGGTGTTCCTGGCATTATTAACGAATATGGTGTGGTCACATTTTCGCCCAATATTCCATTTAGAGATTTTAAACTTTCCGAGCTTTTATCTGATAAATATCAGGTACCGACCTATATCGGCAACGATGTTAATGTTGCTATGTTTGGAGAATACAAGCACTTAAAGGATGACCAAATTAAGAATGTCCTAGGTGTTTTTGTCGGCACTGGTATAGGTGGTGCTAGCATCATTGATGGCAAGCTCTATGTGGGACAGGGAAGTGCAGGGGAGTTTGGTCATATGGTCGTCAATGCGGACGGCGCCTACTGTGGCTGTGGTGCTCAAGGCTGTCTTGAAGCGTATGCTTCAAAAACTGCTCTTCAAAAATACATTTTGAAGCAGATTGGAAAAGGTAGAAAAACGGTATTAGAGGAAGTGCTATCTGAGACAGGTGCGATACTTAAAAGCTCAGATCTCAGAAAAGCTTATGATCAAATGGATGTCGTCGGTGTTGAGGCAGTAGACAGATGTGCAAGATATCTCGGTATTGCCATTGGCACATTGGTCAATCTATATCACCCTCAGGTGATTATTCTGGGAGGTGGTCTGATCGAGGCTTTAGGAGAAGTGCTGCTCGGAAAGATCATAGACGAATCAAAGCAACACGCAATGCCAGGTCTGATGAGTGATGTGACCTTTAGAATTTCAGAAATGGGCGACGACGCTGGTGTTTTTGGTGCATATGAACTTTCCAAAGTTATGTTATAATAGTCTCAGACTGATTTAATAGAGAGGCATAACATGACAGAATATCAAAAGAAAAAGTTGATCGACCTTATTTTAGTGATCATTGCAGTGGTAATTGTAGGCTTTTTTTTAAGAACACAACTTGTTAATCCAATAATACTTGATGCTGAGACCACCAATGAAGCGCCTTTAGAGGTTAATGAGGGTAAAATAATCTCAGATCAATATGCAACTGAGCTTTACAATGCTGAGGCACTTGCTATACAGCTAATTGAAAGAAAGAGTGATGAACAGTACCTTGATATTCAGCTTACTTTTAAGCCATTGGTGGACAATGCCGTCGCTGATTTTGAGCTGAAAGTTGAAATGGAATCGGATGATACCTATACCATCCTTGCTAAAAGTACAGGAGGTAAATCACTAACTCAGATAGTTGATAATTTAGTAGATGCTGACATCCAGAACCATTCGGGAGAAATTTTATCAGAGCTAAGTGTAGCTGAGAACGACAATCGAGTACAAATTCAAGTGCCAAACTCAAAACGCTTAAATTTAGATGCCTTTATGCCAATGAGGGTTACCTTAACCTATAAAGTTGATGGCATCGAAATCAATCAAATCTACCCTGAACAATAAATAACGCCATGGTGTATTGCACCATGGCGTATTGTTTATTTAACAATCTTATAATAGGTCCTTGCGGTCAGGAGATAAACGATTAGGTAGATAAATGCAAAAACCAATAGTGTAGCAAAGGTACAAAGTATAAAAAGTGGAACGTTGGAAAATCCAAATAGTGCCAAAAGCTGTGTGATTACCTTAAATGCAAATGTAATGTGTATCATTGCGAAAAGTAGAGGTAAAAAAAACACCATCACTATCTGAGTGTTAATCGTCCTTTTTATTTCATCAACACTCATGCCAACCTTTTGCATAATTTCAAAACGGAGCTTGTCATCATAGCCCTCTGAGACTTGTTTATAGTAGATTATCATCACTGTCGCCATTAAGAACAATGACCCAAGGAAAATGCCTAAGAAGAAAAATCCACCGTATACGGAGACGAAGTCTGTTCTTGTGTTTTGCTTGCTAAACATATAGGTCTGAGAAATACTATTAATTTCTCGTTGAAGTGAGTCGTTAAACTTAATTTCGTCAGATGAAGCACCATTAATATTAAAACTAGTATAACTTAACGGTTCAACGTCGTCATTTTTACTCGAATTTGAGTACACTTGATTTCTTACTTGCTCATTACTAAATATAATGAGCATTTCATTGTTTAATGGGTCGTTTGTTTTCTTAAAATCAGCAAATTGATCTAATTCATCAACAACTTCGAACTTAACAGAATCTATTAGAAGTTGTGGGTAGTTAAATTTATCATTATTTGAGACGAGTACAACTTCATTGTCGTTGAGTGATAAGTTAGCGTTATAGATTTGGTTATAATCTTTTGAAGTTACATATAAAACGTAGACTGTATTTGAATCTACGTTATAATAATCCAGTGTTTTGAGTGCCATTCCATCTTTTACAAAAGTAGAGGTTAGTGTCTGGTACTGGTAAAAATCGATTAGCTCTACATTGTTATCAACAGCAGCATTATTAGCTAGTTTTTGAACTTTTTGTTGAATATCACTATTTTGTAAATAGCTCGATATGGTTACATCTGAAGTGAAACGATTATCAATCATATCCTCCATACCGATGTAAAGTGAGACTGTTGTAGAGAGTGTAACCAAAACTGCAGTGCTTAAAATACAGATATTCGCAAGACCTACTGCATTTTGTTTCATACGATAAATCATTCCAGAAACAGATGTAAAGTGGGTAATTGTGTAGTAAAATTGCTTGTTTTTTTTCAGTAACTTCAAGATCGCGATGCTACCTGCAATAAAGATAAAGTAGGTACCAACCATCACTAAGACAACTGCTATAAAGAAGGTAAAGAGAGCTTGTAAGGGTGCTTCAACTGTATTGGCGATAAAATAGCCGATGCCCAATGTGATAAAACCAAGTAATGCCATAATCCATTTGACCTTTGGTTCTCTTTCACCAACATTACTACCTTTCAAAAGCTGAATCGGATTTGAAAGATGAATGTGCCCGAGGTTATAGACGAGCGTTACTAAGAGGACAATTGCAAAAAAGGTAAAGGTTAATGATACACTTGAGAGAGACACTGAAAAATGCAACGCAACTGTGAAGCCTAGAATTTTAAGTAAAATTAGGAACATTAGCTTACTTAATGCAATTCCGGATATCAGTCCTAAACCAATACATAACAGAGCAATGAGAATGGTTTCAAGCATAAGCATAATTGCGATATGGCGCTTACCCATGCCGAGTATATTATATAGTCCAATTTCTTTTTTTCGCCTTTTAATTAGAAAGCTATTGGTATAAAAGATAAAAATCGCAGAGAAAATTCCGATGACATAGGTGCCGAAGGTTAAAAGAAATGAGAGGGCTTGAGCACCAGGCATTTGACTTAAACCTTCATTTACTGAGATGGCGTGCATAATGTAAAACATGGTAATGATACCGATGTTCATAAGAATATAGGGAGCGAATAAACGTCCATTTTTCTTGAGATTAGAGGCTGCCATTTTTAAATAGAAAGAACTATTCAACAGAATCCCTCCCAGTAGCCAAAACCGTTAAGGTATCGGCTATTTTTTGATAGAGTGCTTCGTTTGTCAAGCCGCCTCTGTAGATTTGATGAAATACTTCGCCATCCTTGATAAATAGGACGCGCTTAGCATGGCTCGCCGCTTTAACGCTGTGAGTTACCATTAGAACCGTTTGACCTTCCGCGTTGATCTCAGAAAACAAACTCAATAAATGATCAGTTGCTTTTGAATCCAGTGCACCTGTTGGTTCATCAGCAAGAATGATGTCGGGATTGGTAATCAAAGCTCTCGCAACAGCGGCACGCTGTTTTTGTCCGCCTGAAATCTCATAAGGAAACTTATTGAGTAGTTCTCCAATTTCAAGCTTCTTTGCGATAGGGGTTAGGCGTCTGGACATTTCATGATAATTTTTTCCCATTAAGACAAGAGGTAAGAATATGTTATCTTGAACTGAAAAATTATCAAGCAAATTAAAGTCCTGAAAGACAAAGCCTAAATGGTCTCTTCTAAATGCAGACAGCTCACGGTCCTTTATAGATGAAAAGGGCTTGTTATTGAGTAGGACTTCGCCGCTCGTAGGACGGTCTAATGAAGCTAAAATATTTAAAAGCGTTGTTTTGCCTGAGCCGGATTCGCCCATTATGGCTAAGTATTCTCCTTTTTCCACTGAAAAGGTGACGTTGGATAATGCGGTTACTTGATTGCCACCAAACCTCGTTGTATAAACTTTTTTCAAATTATTGATTTCCATTAAGGACATAATTGATTGAACCTCCTAAGATCAAATATCACTATTTCATAATCATTATAAAAAAAAAGGAAATGAAGTTCCATAAATCTAACTTACATTTCCAATCCTTAGCTTACAGTTTTGTAAGCTACTCTAATGTGATATTTGGCCGATCTAAACCAATCGCTACAGTTGTTCCTTGTTCCAGCTGTGAGACGACGTCAATGTCGTGTCCTAGCATTTTAAGTGTTTGCTTACATAGATAAAGTCCTATCCCTGTAGATTTACGGTTCATTCTGCCATTAAAGCCCGTGAAGCCCTTTTCAAAGATCCGAGGTAAATCCTCCTCCTGTATACCGATACCAGTATCACTAATAACGAGTCTTAAAGGATCGGATAAACACGCTATCGATATCTCACCCTGATGAGTGTATTTAATTGCGTTTGAAACGATCTGTTCGAGCGCAAAGGACAACCATTTTTCATCTGTTAGCACCTGTTGAGGTGCAATATTGAGATTTAGTCTGATGCCCTTTTCGATGAATAAAGTTCTATACTTACGAATGACGGATTTAACGATAGATTCTAAATCGTAGTTTTGGATTTTTAAATCCGTGGTTTCACTTTCCAGTCTTTGATAGTGTAATACCATTTCTACATATTGTTCAATTTTGAAAAGTTCGGATTTTAATGATAATGTATTCTCGTTTTGATTGCTTTCAAGCAAAAGGTACATCGCTGAAATCGGTGTTTTAATTTGATGTACCCAAAGTGTATAATAGTCAATTTGAGCCATTCTTTTAAAATCTGAGTCCGTTTCAAGCGCGTGATATTTATCGAAGAGAGTTTCAATCAAGAGTTGATAGTCCTTAACAAGAAGATCTTTTGCATCAGGAAGTGTGTCTATAGAAAGTGTCACCTGAGCCTTCAGAATTTCAAGCTGTTGATGTGTTTTATAATATCGTGTAAACCCATAGCTAAAAAAGATAACCGTGAAAAATACGGAGAGGACGAAACCGTAGCTGACAGCCTCAATGGGTAAACCATATAGAGAAAAAACAACAATAAAAATGAGTGCATATAAAAAATATAGCAGTGCGAACTTTATGTGTCTTTTTAAATACGAAAATAAGACTGCCATCATTCGATCCAATACCCCATTCCTTTTTTAGTCAAGATCCAATCAATTAAACCAATATCCTCAAGCTTCTTTCTAAGTCGTGTCATATTGACAGTAAGCGTATTATCATCCACAAACTCATCACTTTCCCATAGACGTGTCATAAGCTCATTCCTGGATACAACTTTCCCGGCGTTTTCCATCAAGGTCTGTAATAACCTAAAATCATTCTTAGTCAATTCTACTCTTTGATCCTTATAGCTGACACTGGTATCATTCAAGTTTAGTATTGCACCTTTGTGTTCTAGCGCACGTGTCTGTCCTGTAAAAGAATAAGCACGTCTCAAGACCGCCTGTATTTTAGCGACGAGAACATTGACATCAAAAGGCTTCGCAACAAAATCATCTGCCCCCATATTCATTGCCATTACAATGTTTAGGTTATCTGAGGCTGAGGATATAAACAGGATTGGTATTTTTGAGACTGCACGTATCGTTGTGCACCAGTGATAACCATTATAATAGGGAAGTGAAATATCAAGCAAAACGAGGTGAGGACTAAACTTTATAAAATCAGACATGACATCCTTGAAGTCTTTGCAGCAGAAAACTTCGTAGTCCCAGTTTTCTAGTAAGGATTGTAAAGAGCGAGATATGATTGGGTCATCTTCAACGATGAGAATTTTATACATAAGGCTTTCCTCCGATCTCTTACGACTATTCTATCAAATTTTAACGACACGGGACAGTTTTAAATCATGTGTTTATAATTGTGCGTGCCTACAAGAGTTTGTTAGTTATCAAAAATTAATTGAAATGACCGTTGACTGTGGGACACATATCGCTTATAATGTAATCAAATATCTAAATAAAGAACAGCGTTCTAAAATAAAGAACAACACTAACGAATAAGGGGAGTTTATTATGAATCAAGAAGATATTAAAGTGAAATCCTTATACAAAACTCTCAAGGTTTTAGAGTGTTTTACTTCAAAGACACCAGAACTCGGTGTTACAGAGATTGGAAATGCGCTAGGGCTTTACAAAAGCAATGTACATAATCTTATTTCGACACTCGAAGCAGCTGGGTATGTTGAAAAAAACCCATTAAATTCCAAATACAGACTTACTAATAAAATGCTTGAGTTTTCATATGTTGTCACAAGTCAGCTCTCTTATCAGGATGTGGTATATCAAGTTATGAAACGATTGACGGATGAGCTCGGTGAAATGATGTATTTTGGTGTGCCACATGGCAAATATGTGTTATATATGTTCAACGCTTATCCAAAAACCTATGATCATAATTATCCGATACGGTCTATCATGGGAGAGCGGGCGCCTATGTACTGTACTTCTCTTGGAAAAGCAATGCTTAGCACCATGGCGGAAGACGAAATCAGAGAGCGTATCAATATGGAAAAAGAACGTTTTACACCATTTACACTGATGGAAGACGATTTGATTGTAGAAGAGGTTATGAAATCTAAGGAACGCGGCTATGCTCTTGATAATGTGGAGCATGAAACAAATGTAAGGTGTGTAGGCGTACCCATCTTCGGTAGAGGTGGCGAGTTGATTGGTGGACTCAGCATTTCAGGCGCATCTCACAATTTCGATGACGAAAAGGTTGAAAGATATGCAAGCGTCTTAATCGATGCAGCGTACGAAATTAAAAGAAGACTTTAAAAGAGGTTGCAATCGGATAAGTCCGATCAACATAAAAAGATTTTTTGGGAGGAAGAAAATGAGAAAGTGGTTAGCATTATTGCTTGCGCTTGTAATGGTGCTTGCAATGACAGCATGTTCAGGCGGGTCAAACTCTAACGAGACGACAGCAAATCAAACTGAAGCAAATTCATCTGAAGGTACGACAGCAGCACCAGAAGATAAACCAGTAACACTTGTATTTTCAGTAAATGCAGTTCCTGGTGATGCACACTATGAAGCTATGATGAAATTTAAAGAAGTAGCTGAAGCAAAATCAAATGGTTCAATCACAGTTGATACTTTCCATTCAGGTTCATTATTCAAACAAGATCAAGAACTTGCAGCTGTTAAATCAGGTCAAGCGGATATCGTTTATATGTCAGCTTCATGGTTAGCAGAAGGTTCACCTTGGATTTCAATGTTTAGTGCAGGCTACATGTTCAAAAGCTATGAGCATATGACAGCAGTACTTAATGGCGAAGTTGGTCAAGAGGTTTTCGATAGAGTTGTAAGTGAACAAGGTATTAGACCACTTAAAGCTTTCTATTTAGGAACAAGACAAATCAACTTAGTTAAAGATAAAGAAATTAAAGTGCCAGCAGATTTAAACGGCGTCAATCTTAGAATGCCAAACTCTGATGCATGGTTATTCTTAGGTAAAGCACTTGGTGCTAACCCAACTCCAATCGCATTTTCAGAGCTCTATATGGCACTTCAAACAGGTACAGTAGATGGTCAAGACAATCCACTACCAACTGTACAAAGTGCAAAATTCTATGAAGTTACAAAATCAATCTCAATTACAAATCACTTAGTAGATAGCGTATGGCCAACAATCAATGAAGCTAAATGGCAATCTTTAAGCGATAACCAAAAATCTATCGTATTAGAAGCAATGGAAGAAGCGAGAGCTTTATGTGATGAACTTAACCTATCAAGAGAAGCGGAATTAATCGAATTCTTTAAAGGTGAAGGCTTAAGCGTATACTATGCAGATATCGATGCATTTAGTGAAGAAGTATTAGGCAAGTATCTAGATGATAAAGATTTAACTGCTAACTGGGACATGGAACTCTTCGATAAAGTTCAAGAATTAGGCAAATAATAATTGAAGAGAGACTCAAGATCACAATCTTAGCCGGAAATATTCCCCAATATTCTTAATCGGCTAAGTTGTGGTCAAGAGCCCCATCCTAAACATTAATTATACAGCATTTGGAGGGACCTTGTGAATAAAATTAAGAGAAGTTTATACATCTTAAGAGATTTTTTTGAAATTTATGTCCCTGTAATCTCTTTTTTAGTGATGTTTTTAACCTTCATCATACAAATTGTAGCAAGATATATATTTAAATTTCCACTTACTTGGGCATATGAAGTTACGGTTATTGGCTTCTCTTGGTCAGTGATATTTGGCGCTTGCTATGCGATGCGCTCAAGAGCCCATGTAAAATTTACACTTATATACGATATGTTAAATCCTAAAATGGCAGCACTTACAAGACTTTTAGGAAATGTAATTATTGCAATCGCATTTTTCGCGTTAATCGTACCGTCATTTGACTACGTTAACTTTATGAGTTTCCAATCAACCTCAGTTTTTAAAGTGAAATTAAGTTATATCTTCGCACCTTTCATCTATTTTGTGCTCTCTATGCTCGGTTACACGTTAACTGAAATCGCTGAGGATTTCTTAATTTTAATTGGAAAATCAAAAGAAAGTGGTGATTTAAGATGAGTATGGCAATGATCGTAACCCTTATCGTTTTTGTTTTGATCTTTTTATTAAGAATGCCAATTTCACTTGGTATGATCGCAGCAGGAACCTTCTATTTTATTATAAACGGAACTGATCTTGGTTCAGTGGCAAATCATATTATGAACACCTACTATTCGAACTACGTCATTATTGCAGTGCCACTCTTTATTTTCACTGCCAACGTCATGAACTCAGGTAAAGTAACGGAAATGGTATTCAAGTTTGCTTCAGGCCTTGCAGGAGGTAGACGAGGCGCTCTTGGACATGTAAACGTTATCGCTTCTCTGATATTTTCAGGAATGACAGGCTCAGCAATTGCAGATGCTTCCGGACTTGGTAAAATGGAAATCGATGCAATGAAAAAAGCGGGCTATGACGACGCCTTCTCCTGTGCAATTACAGCAGCCTCTGCGACGGTTGGTCCAATTTTCCCACCGAGTATACCACTGGTTATGTATGCCATGCTATCAGGCGCTTCTGTAGGAGCTTTATTCTTAGGCGGTATGATACCAGCATTATTGATCTGTGTCGGTCTGATGATTTACGTTTCTGTAATTTCAAGAATTAGAAATTACCCTAGAGAAGAAAAAGTCCCATTTAGAGCTTTTATTGCATTTACGATTCAAGCTATACCGGCATTATTGACGCCAATCATCTTATTACTTGGTATCTATACAGGTGTTATGACACCGACAGAAGCAGGTGCGGTAGCAGGTATCTATGCTATTCTTGTGGCTTTCTTAGCCTACAAAGCGATGAGCTTTAAAGGCTTGTTAAATATTATTAAAGAGACAATCAAAGATACTGGCTCTGTCAGCTTGATGGTTGGTGCAGCAGCAGTTATCTCTTATATCGTTGCAAGAGAGCAAATTGCAACCGATTTAGGAACTTTTGTAATGGGCTTTACAAGCAGTAAATATGTATTTTTAATATTGGTTAATGTTATTATCCTTATTTTAGGGATGTTTATCGATACGTCAACGATTCAATTGGTATTTGTACCAATAATGATTCCTGTTGCTAAGGCATTTGGAATTGACTTAATCCATTTTGGACTCGTCGTAACCTTGAACATGATGATTGGATTATCGACACCACCTTTTGGGATGCTGCTATTTATCACCGCGGGAATCTCAGAAACTTCATTAAAGTCTGTTATGAAGGAAATTATGTGGCCGATAGTTGCAATGGTCGTCATTTTATTACTAATAACCTTTATTCCTGAAATCGTATTATTCTTACCGAAGACATTTGGATTAATGTAGAAAATGAGAGGAAATTCAATGAAACATGAATATAGAGGCGTATGGCCAACTATGATTGCAGCTTTTGATGAGGCTGGCAAGCTTGACCTAGACGCAAACAAAGCAATTACTGAGTATTTAATTGGAAAAGGCAGTGATGGATTATTCGCTGTATGTCAATCAAGTGAAATGTTTATGCTCTCAACTGAAGAAAAGGTCATTTTGGCGAAAACAGTGGTTGAAGCAGCTGATAATAGAGTGCCTGTTATCGCATCCGGTCATACCTCTGACGCAATTGAAGATCAAATCGCTGAGCTTAAAGCGGTATCTGAGACAGGTGTAGATGCGGTTGTCCTTGTAAGTAATAGACTTGCAAGCGTAAATGATGGCAGTGAAGTGTTTATTTCTAACCTTAAAAGAATATTAGAAGCATTACCTGGTGTGGAGTTTGGTATCTATGAATGTCCATATCCTTTCTTAAGACTTCTTTCTGATGAAGAGCTTAAGTGGTGTGCTGAATCTGGCAGAATTGTATTCTTAAAAGACGTTAGCTGTAATTTGGAAATCGAAACTAGACGTGTAAAAATTGTTGAAGGTACTGCGCTTAAATTATTTAATGCGAATACTGAAACCCTATTAGGGTCACTAAGAGAAGGCTATCACGGCTACAATGGTGTAATGGGTAACTTCCACATCGATTTATACAAATGGCTATTTGATAATTTTGCTGCAAATCCAGAAAAAGCAGATGGTCTCCAAGCGATGCTTACTGAAAAAAGCAGTATTGAAAAATACGCTTATCCAATCAATGCAAAATATCACATGACAAGAGATGGCGTAGATATGCTGTTAGTGTCGAGAAGATTACCTGCTGACGCATTTACAGATCAGTCAAGACACCTGGTTGAAGATTTAATCGTCTGGGAAACTGAAACTAGAAACCAACTATAATGAGTAGGAGCACGTTATGTTAAAAGGCATATCAAAGTTGATACCTCCAGAACTTTTAAAAATATTATGTGAAATGGGTCATGGTGATCGTTTGGTCATTGCAGACGCAAACTTTCCAGCAGCTACCTGTGCAAATCGTCTAGTTCGCTTGACAGGGCATGGAAGTGAGGCTGTTTTAGAGGCAGTTTTGTCATTATTTCCGTTAGATGAAGCCCCTAAGACAAGCATTGGCGTTATGGCGACAGAGGATGGTTCGACACCTGAGATTTGGAACGTCTATAGCGCACATGCGGATGAACTAGAACCTATTGAACGCTTTAAATTCTATGAGGAGGCAAGAAAAGCTTACTGTATCATAGCAACTTCTGAGAGTGCTTTGTATGCAAATGCAATTTTAACTAAAGGTGTCCTTTAATGAGGAATTGATTTATGTATACAGATAGTATAAAGAAAGCGATTCAAGTAGAGAGAGATGCAATTTCAGAACTTTTGGATCACTATGCAAGTCAATATGAGCAAATTTGCGAGCTTATGATGGCTTGTGATGGCAAGATTGTTTTCATAGGTGTCGGCAAGTCAGGTCATATTGGAAAAAAACTTGCTGCAACCTTTTCAAGCACTGGTACACCTAGCTTCTTTGTTCATGCTACAGAAGCAGTTCATGGCGATTTGGGTATGATTGAACCAAAGGATATTGCCGTTTTGATCTCAAATAGCGGTAACACAAGCGAAATTATTAATACCATTCCGACGCTCAAGCGTATTGGATGCAAAACCATCGCGTTTACATCTGGTCATGATTCTGAGCTAGCAAAGCAATGTGACTTTAGAATTCTTTATCCAAAGCTGACTGAAGCAGACCATTTAAAATTAGCGCCAACAACCTCATCTACTTTGACTCTGGTTGTTGGTGACGCAATAGCTTGCGCATTATCAGAGGCAAAATCATTTGAAAGTAAGGATTTTCTACTTTACCATCCTGCCGGTAGCCTTGGCAAAAAGCTAAAGGAGGAGGTAAAATAGACATGAAGCTTTCAGTTGTTGGGTCTTTTGTAATGGATTTAATCACAAGAGTAGATGCATTCCCTAGCGAGGGACAGACATTAATTTCTGACGATTTTAAATGTTTACCAGGAGGTAAGGGTGCAAATCAAGCGATAGCCGCTGCAAGACTGGGTACTTCAGTTGCAATGTTTGGTCGCCTTGGAAGTGATAGCTATGGCGATACGTTTGAAACTGTATTCAAGGAAGCAAAAGTTGATATTTCGCACGTTAAACGAGATCCTGAGCGTCCAACCGCAATGGGGCTGATTCAGATCAATCGTAGTGCGGAAAACAAAATAATCGTCGTACCAGGGGCGAACTTTGGTTATACGTTAGAGGATTTAGACAATGATTTTGTTGCAATAGCGGATTCCGATTTGGTAATCACTCAGATGGAGTTAAAACAGGAGGTTACCTTCGAGCTTATTCGTAAATGTCACAATGCAAATATTCCAATTGTGCTAAATCCAGCACCAGCGGATTTCATCCCTGATGAGGTTCTTTCAAAGGTTACGTATTTAACTCCAAATGAAACAGAATTAGAGATTCTTTCAGGAGTAAAAGTAACCGACAAAGCCTCAGTCGAGCAGGCCATAACCTATTTGCTATCATTAGGGGTTGGAACGGTAATTGCAACACTTGGAAAGCAAGGGGCTGTGATTGGGAATAAAGAGGGATTTGAGTATGTAACTGGTTTCACGGTTAATGCTGTCGATACAGTTGCAGCAGGTGATTCGTTTAACGGAGCACTTGTTTCTAAGCTCATTGAGAAGCATCCCTTAAAGGAAGCAGTTAAGTTTGCAAATGCCGTAGGCGCCTTAACCGTAACCAAACACGGTGCTATTCCTTCCTTACCATTTAGAAGTGAGGTTGAGCATTTTATAAGCTCAAATCAATGATTTTCATTGTATAATTAGAACGCCAACTAATAAAAATCCTACTTTTGATTCAAGCGATCGAAAGTAGGATTTTGCGTTTAAATTAAATTTATTGGGATATAAATAATTATAGATTAAATCCGAGGAGGCATATATGGCAAACACAGTTATTTTAATCCCATACAAGAGAAAAGGCAATCATTTACAACTGCTCTTAAAGAGTGAATTTGTTCCTGGGTGGGATGCTCATCCAGATCTCTGCGGACTATTATATACGGATGCAGAGGGACCACTGGAAAGTGCTATTATTAAATCCTTCAAAAAGGAATCGGGTATATTAATAGAAGGGAATGAGTTAATCCGCCTTGGTGTGTGTGCTTTAAAACGCAACAGTGATCACATGCTGGATTTATATGCTGTGGATTTGAGCAAGCGCACCGAACCGGTCTTTGATGCAGAAGCTAAGCTGATATGGGCAGCTGAAGAGCAAGTTGTTGAGTCCATTGACGCGCATTTATTAGCAGCCTATGCACGATTAAAATTTTTATTATTTTCCTAAATAGTTGTTGCGAAGCATTTATAAAGGTGTTAAAATGAACATAGTTCATTTCGGAGGGACTATGCCAAAAATAATAACTGATCCGTCAAAAGCGATACAAATAGCTGCAAAGGAAATTATGGCTGAGGATGGCTATGAAGGTTTAAACATGCGAAATGTCGCAAAGAAAAGCGGCATAGCAATAGGAACGGTATATAATTACTTTGACAATAAGGAAGCGATCGTCATCCACCTGATGTTAGCCTACTGGAATGCGTTTTTTGAAGTGATCGATGAAATTGATAGGCTTCAAATAACCTTTTATGAAAAAATGGCACATGTGTATACGCATTTTAAAGTCTTTACAGATGACTTCCATGAAATTTTTCTTTCACAGAGCTTTAAGCCCTCTTATACGGATAGGACAAGAGCCAACAAGGATGATTTTATGACAAAGCTTCAAGTTAGGTTTTGTAAGATGGCTGAAGCAAGTCTAGATCATAAAAGCTTAGAGCTGGATTGTGATGAAATAGCAGAATTCATCCTTGCAAATTTTATAGCAATTACGTATATGCCAACCTATACCTATGAGAAATTTGAAAAAGCTTTAAAAGCTATCACAAGATAGCCTTTTTTTTGAACCAGAATGAACAATGTTCATATAAAAAGGAGAATCATATGAAGAAAAGCAATAATTTAATGTTAATTCTATTTTTACTCGGGATTTTTTTAGGTGCAATAGACAGTGGAATCGTCTCTCCTGCGAGAGAGGTCATTCAACATGGATTTGGAATTGATGCATCGACAGGGATTTGGATGATTACCATTTACACACTTATGTACGCAGTTTCTATGCCTATTACAAGTAAGATGGCAGACCGCATTGGGCATAAACGCGTCTATGTCTTTAGTATAACCGTATTTATGCTAGGTTCACTATTTAGTGGTCTTACGAATTATTTAGACAGCTATGCACTTTTCCTAGTTGCAAGAGTCGTACAGGCGATTGGCGCTGGAGGTATTTTACCGATCGCGACAACTGTAATCGGTCAAAGCTTTCCAGAAGAAAAAAGGGGAACCGCTCTGGGGTTAGTCGGTATGATCTATGGGGTTGCGACGATTATCGGACCAACCATGGGCAGTGCGTTACTTACACTTGTTGGCCTAGAGAACTGGGGCGTGATCTTCCTTATCAACGTACCGATTGCGCTGATGATACTGGTTCTTTCAAGATTTATATCATCAACTGGAACAACGTCAAAAGCACCAATTGATTTTATAGGTGCGGCTTTACTGGCAGGCTTTATAGGGAGCTTAATGTACGCGCTTACCAATCTTAACTTCTTCCACTTTATTGATACGATTCAATCGATAACCGTATGGCCGTTCTTAATTATTGCAGTCGGATTGCTACCTTTTGTAATTAAACATGAAATGAGGGTACAGGATCCTATCGTTAATCTTAAGCTTTTCGGATCGAGACAAATGGTATTTACACTTGGGGTTGCATTTATTACAGGCATTGGTCTAATGGGAATGGTTTTTGTGCCTCAGTTTGGTGAAAACACACTCAAAATTGCTTCTGGAAAGGGTGGCTATCTGGTAACACTTTTGGCTGTCTTCTCCGGGTTTGCTGCTCCAATTAGCGGTAAGCTACTCGATAAAAAAGGAGGCGCGTTTGTACTAAGAATTGGATTTGCCTGCAGCATTGTGGGTACTTTGATTCTTGCGCTTCTAGCATCTAAAGCAATGACTTGGCCAACGGTTATTTTAGGTCTTGCCTTTATGGGGGTTGGCGTTGGTTTTACCATGGGTGCGCCTTTGAATTATCTGGTACTTAATAAAGCGACTAAAGAGAATGGTGCTAGTGCACTCGCTACAATGAGCCTTATAAGATCATTAGGGGTAGCGATCTCTCCAAACATTATGATTGGTTTTATTGTAAACGCAGGTGGAAATGTTATGAACAATATTTCTGCAGCGATTATGCCAAGTGGGATGAGCTTTCCAGCGGGTGGTGAAGGCATTTCACCAGAGCTGCTGACGAACCTACAAAATGCAGATGTTACGAACATCGTCAGTCGATTAACTGAGTTTCTAGACGCAGTTGTTCCTGCAAATGCTAAGGCGTATGTATTACCAGCTATAGAAAAATCAGCAGATACAATTACTTCGATTTTTCAAACAACGATAAATGAAGGCTATGCTCAGATGTTTTTTATGACAGCTGCGATTTCACTTATTGGTTTCATGCTAACCCTCTTTATAGAAAAGAAAAAGGTCGCATTAAAATAACACAAGGGTAAACAGTAAGTCATAAAGATAGTCCAAAAATCAAATTCATGAATCAAATCCCGATAGATTGTTTAATAATAATCCTATCGGGATTTTTTTATCATAGTTTTAGTTATTGGTATTTGATAAAATAGAAATATACATATGGAAAGGTGCTATTTGCTCTAATTGAAATTGGGAGGCACTATGGAGACAGCAGAAAAGCTATTACAATCCTTAACAATTGAAGAAAAGGCAAGGCTTTGCGTCGGTAGGAGTTTTTGGGAAATCGAGGGTGTAACAAGACTGGGCATTAAACCAATCAAGGTATCTGATGGGCCTCATGGACTAAGAAAACAAATTGATGGAAATGATCATCTAGGAATTCAATCCAGTCAGCCTGCGACTTGCTTTCCTACAGCTAGCTTACTTGGAGCAACTTGGAATCCCAGCTTGATCTATGAAATGGGAGTCGCATTGGGCAGAGAGTGCCTTGATCAAGATGTACAAATCCTTCTTGGACCTGGAATAAACATGAAACGATCGCCACTGTGTGGTAGAAATTTTGAATACTTCTCTGAGGATCCACATCTAACCTCCGAATTGGCTATTGCGTTGTGTCAAGGAATTCAATCTCAAAACGTTGGCATCTCATTAAAGCATTATGCAGTAAACAATCAAGAGACGAGGCGCATGATCATTAATGCGGTAGTAGATGATCGGGCATTAAGAGAGATTTACCTTAAGGCATTTGAAAATGTCATAAAGGCAGTGGAGCCTGAAACGGTGATGTGTTCCTATAACCGTTTGAATGGTAGCTACTGCAGTGAAAACAATTGGCTTTTGAATGAGGTTTTGAGACGTGATTGGGGATATAAAGGAACCCTTATAACAGACTGGGGAGCTACAAATGATAGAGTTTTAGGACTTATCAACGGTCAAGATATAGAGATGCCGGGTGCAACTGACGAAAGTTATCGGCTCATTTTGCAAGCGATAGATAATAAATACTTAGAGGTTGAGAGGTTAGATCAGGCTGCGCTTAGAGTGTTGAAGCTTTTAATGAAGTTCCAAGAGAATCATCTCATCCAATCCAAGTCATCTTCAGTCGATATGTATAAAACTCACCACAGATTAGCCAAGGAGGTAGCAGCTGAGGGAATTGTACTGCTTAAAAATAATGGTATTTTACCTCTTTCTAAAAAGCAGAGGGTTGCAGTGCTGGGTGAGTTTGCTGAGCATCCAAGATACCAGGGCAGTGGGAGCTCCTTAATTGTGCCAACCGAGCTTGATCAAGTTCTGGAATGTATAATAAGGAAGGTTGAACAAAGTGATTTTATTAAACACCATATAGGGTTTAAGTCTGATTTCTCTAATCTAAACGCGTGTGATAAAATAAAGGAAATCTGCATGAGCTCAGATGTCGTTTGTCTTTTTGTTGGGTTAACTGAGGCGTACGAATCTGAAGGATTTGATAGAGAAACCCTCAGTTTACCAGCGCACCACTTGAAGCTGATTGAAGAAGTAAAAAAATACAGCTCAAATGTGGTTGTGTGCTTAAGCAATGGCGCTCCAGTAAGTATGCCGTGGAAAGAGGAAATCGCTGCTATCCTGGAAGGCTATTTGTGTGGACAAGCAGGCGCTGCTGCTTTAGTTGATATTCTATATGGCGATATAAATCCCAGTGGTAAGCTGGCTGAAACATTTCCTGAGGAAAATAGCGTTGGCTTTGGTGATGAAAAAAATGTCATCTACAAGGAGTCGATATATGTTGGTTATCGATTTTATGATCGGTTTAAAGGAAGCTTGGAATTCCCTTTTGGTCATGGACTGAGCTATACGACGTTTGATATTTATGAGGCACAATATGAGGAAAAGGAAGAAAAATTATCTGTAACGGTTGGTAATCTGGGTCATACGGATGGAAAAACCGTGATACAGGTGTATTTGGAGGCACCATTAGAACGGACACATAGAGCTAAGAAAACGCTAATAGCTTTCAAAAAAGTATATCTAAGGCATGGTGAGAAGCTGTTGATAGTAATGACCATCCCTAAAGAGGCCTTTCAGATTTTTGATCCGGAATTACAAGAATGGTATATTCCTTCAGGTGAATACAGGCTACATATTGGATTTTCATCAGTTGATCTACCAATTAATTTGCCAGTTAAGGTTAAAGAAACAGAAGAAGGCTATAAAATTTCTATAATGAGAGAGACACCACTTGATAATCTTTATGTTTCAAATTATAACGATTGCTTTACAATTACTGAGCAAGCATTTTTAAAAGCCTCTCAACTTGAAAAATACACATCAAATAAGATAGATTTGAACACGCCAATTTATGATATGACGCATACAAAAGTAGGCTGGCTTCTTATGAAATTGGTAAATCTAATTACGTGGCAGCAAAGCAGAAAGCAAAGCAATGAAGGCATGAAAAAAATGATTATCAGTGTAAGAAAAGAGATTACATTGAGAAACCTAACGATGATGTCCAATGGTTTTCTTAAAAATCGTATTGGATATGGATTGCTAGAAATGATACAGGGTAACTATTATAAAGGTTTAAAAATTATTATTAGGAAGAAATAATGAGGTGAATGCATGCGACAAAAACAAATTTTTAAGTATTTAGTAGCACTACTGATATTCTTTACCCTTTCATCCACTCAAGCTTATGCAGAGCCAAGCTCTTGGTCTCAAACCTCAATTGAAACTGGAAAATCGCTTGAACTTATTCCAAATGAACTATTGTCAAATTATCAAACCTTTATAACAAGGGAAGAGTTTGCGGAGATGGTCGTGAGACTCTATGAAAGGCTAAGTGGTGAAACGGTAAAACTGACCATTCAAAATCCTTTTATAGATACTACTAATTCAGAGATTCTGAAAGCTTATCAGATTGGCATTATTTCTGGAACTTCAGCAACACAGTTTTCACCCAATGCAAGCATAACCAGAGAGCAAATTGCGGTGATGTTTTATAAGTGTCTAAAAATTGCAATGCCAAGCGTTATTTCAGGTCCGTATACAGTGAACTTTACAGATAGCGCTACGATAGCTTCGTATGCTACTGAAGCAGTTGGATACATGAATCATGAAGGTATATTAAATGGTACGGGAGGCAATAACGTATCGCCTAAGGGCAATGCAACTAGAGAACAGGCTATGGTATTGGTAACAAATACTTACTCAAAATTTGAAGGAGAAAATACGCCCAAGATTGAGTTGAAGCCTTCTGAAATATCAAAGCAAGTCAGCCCAGCGGTTGTTTACATTGAGACATTTGATGCCAATGGCGATTTGCTAGGAACCGGTAGTGGCATGAACGTCGAAGCAAACGGCAAGATTTTTACCAACTTTCATGTAATTGAAGGCGCAAGTAAGATAACCGTTAAGTTTGTCGAGGGAAAATCCTATGAGGTTGTAGCCCTCTATGCGTACGATGCGGATAGAGATGTTGCGGTACTAAAAATAAACGGTACTGGCTTACCTACAGTGGTTTTTGGAAATTCGGCGTCACTTGAAAATGGAGAGGAAATTTTAACCATTGGAAGTCCAATAGGTCTTGAAAATACCATTTCTGATGGACTTATTAGCAACCGTTCAAGGACACTAGAAGGACAAAATTACCTTCAAATTTCTGCACCTATTTCACCTGGAAGTAGTGGGGGTGCCCTAGTTAATCTTTATGGTGAGGTAGTTGGGATTACATCAGCACAATTTGTAAGTGGACAAAATTTGAACCTTGCAATTCCTATCAATGAAGTAAAACGGTTCCAAAGCACAAACCTAAATATGAGCCTTGGTGCGTTTTCAAAGTTGAAAATCGAAAAACGAATCGATTATGATAATGGAGATTACTATATTGGTGAGGTAGTTGGTGGCGTTCCTCAAGGAAAGGGAACGTTATATTACGCGATCGGAGACAAATACGTTGGCGATTTTTACGATGGGCTCAAGGAAGGCGATGGCATATATTATTGGGCCAACGGCGAGCGTTACGAGGGTGAATTCTATTACGATTATATGCATGGTGATGGCAAATATTACTATACCGACGGCGTTGTATTTAAGGGTGGCTGGTATTACGATGAGGTTATAGAAAATCAAATGATCCCAGCACCCTATGTAAAAGCAGTTTCAAATTCTGAAATAGAAATTGGTTGGGCTGACAATGGTATGGGCTGGTATTATCGTGTTTATTATGCCTTTTCTAAGGATGGACCTTGGTATTACTTTGAAGACAGCAATGGAGATGTCGGCAATCTGATCTGGCAGGGGCAGTATTCAGCAAATTTATACGATATTGATCCTGGTAGTACAATCTACATCGTCGTCTCAAGCTATATTTTCGATATTGAGTCAGAGGACAGCAAGATGATTCAAATAACCTTACCAAAATAATTCAAACTGACGATCTCTACTTAGGTAATTATTGGTGTGATCTCTGTATAAGCTGTTCAATGAGCAAGCTGTCATCAGTATTTTGCGATAGATAAAGATTAGTTAACTGCTCATGGGTTAAATCCATATCGGATTTAACCCATTCTATTAAAACAGCAGTTGAAATGGCTGATCGCATCGCGACATAATAATTATAGTAGGGTATTTCAATTTCTGGAAATTGTACCATAAGCAGCTTTAGCATATGATTGAATGCGGCATTGAATACGCCAATTTTATCTGTTTTTATGATGAGCCTGACTATGTTTGTATGTTGCTCCCAGAAGAGCAGATAGGGTTTGATAAAGGTCTCATCTAATCGATAATCTTGCGATAAATCTAATTGTGACTTTAAAGCGATACCACATTGAAGATAGGTTTCATCACAAATATAACGAATGACGTCATCAACGGTGTCAAAGCATCTGTAAAAGGTAGCACGGCCAACACCAGCAATCTTGACCAGATCGATAATTTTTACATCTGCTAACGGCAGTGCTTCTAGAGTTCTCATCAAAGCGTTTGATATTGCTTTTGCAGATGCTTTTGATCTCGCATCTTGACTGACATGATACATATTTCCTCCTAAGCTCAAAGACTATTTTGATATAAACTCAGCTTTTGCATGTTTCCATAGTGTTAATCCAGTGAAGAAGGCAGTAACCACTACTGAAATACTTAAAATGGATTTTAGAACCGTTACTATTTCAGAGTTCAATAAATTCTGGACGACTGAGAAATCTATATACCCTTTGCCAAAAACAACTAATGCAAACACAGCTAATCCAGCTAGCGAGAGTACACTATCAGCGATTCTAGATTTTCTATCCCATGTGCCTCTGATGATTAAATATAAGCTTAGAGCAATTGAAAGCCCCCATAGAGTGTTAATGATAGGTATTATATTTGCAAACTCAGAAGTGTTAAAGAGCTCGAGAGTCCTTGTCTGCGCTCCCGTTTTCATATATAAACCAGCTGTAAAATAATTTAACCAAATGAGTGCCATAATAGTAAACCCTATTTCAAATGCCTTCTCAACGATCGATATTCTATGCTCAGCTGGAACAAATTTAGATAAAGAGCTGATTTGCCATTCATCTGTTTCAGGTACTGAGACACCTTTTCTTGAGATTAGTATGAAGATCAAAGTGATAACGCCAAAGGTCGATAGGCAAGCGTTAACAGAGCCGGCAATAAAATCAATGATAAATGCAATGGTTGGTAAATCTGCTTGTACGGTTTCGATTATTCCTGTGACCATCAAAGAAATGATGATAGCGATTAATGTGATTTTACTTACCATAAAATAAATCGGAATAAGTTCAGAGCTGATGATTGTGTGAGGTTTTCCTAAATAAGCCTCTGCGACAACTCTTGGTGAGCCAATCTCGTACAAAACCTCTGTAATCTCCTCATTTGAATAATCCTTTTCTCCATATTTGACAAGCAGCTGTTCATAAATAGTCGCTTCAACCTCTTTCCCGATGTCTGCTCTGTTTTTTTCAGGCAAATACTTGCCAAGTGTATAAATGTAGTTTTTTATTAACATGTTAACCCTCCTTTGAGAATAAATGATTAAGTGAATTTGCCATGGTTTGCCATTCGATAGTCAGTGCTTCTCGTAGCCTTAAACCTTCTTCGCTAATTTTGTAATAACGTCTTGGTCGATTGTCCTCTAACTGCCATATGGACTCTAATAGTCCTTGTTTTTCTAAACGTCTTAGTAATGGATATAATGTATTTTGGTCGATTTCAAGACCGTGCTCTGAAAGTGCTTGAATCAGTGAATACCCATAACAGGGTTCGTCTAACTTTGAAAGAACGGCTAGCACCAGTACGCCGCGTCTCATTTCCTGTAAGGCATTGCTTAGTAATTTATCATATTCGCTCATAATCTCACCTCTTGATCACATTATACTGTGTGACACACACCAATGTCAACTAAAAATATTAAGGATTTTAAATTATCATGACTATTTACTAAAAATTACACATAAAAAAACCGCTAATCCATGAGGAATAGCGGTAATTAAGCTTATAATTCTTCTGAATGAAACAAGGCTTCAACCTGCTTGTATTTTGGGATGATGGCTCCAATACATCTTTGAAAGGAACGATCGTGATTGAGATGCTTCATATGACACAGCTCATGTACAACCACATAGTCAATCTGTTCAAGAGGCTTTGTAATTAAGAGATAATTAAAGGTTAATTCTCTTTTACTGTTACAGGAGCCCCATTTGTTAAAGCTGACTTCAATGGTCACACTTTTGGGTTTTTCTTTGAAATTTGCTACGTAATACGCAATTCTTTTTTCAATTAAAGCTTTGCACTTTTTTTTATAAAAGCGCTCTATTAGAACTTTCACCTCTTTTAAATCAGGCTGCTGTTCAGCTTTTATCACTATGGTTTCAGCGATCATTTCTACATACGGTTTTGAAAGCGCTTCATACTCATAAACGATATCGATGGGATTACCTAAATATTTCGAGCTGGCTATTTTATTCATTTTTCTCAAAAGGCTTAACTTCTATCGCTTCATCCGCACTTCTAAAAATGCCATATCCCGTGTATGCGGCTCTATCAAGTTGTGTCAGTTGCTTGCCTAACTTCTTTTTCATACGATAGAGGGAAACGATATCGTATTCTTGTCTAAGCTTAGTCGCTGCGGTCACAACTTCTGAGATGGATTTTTGATCGTCAAATAAAAGCGCAATTTTTTGTGCGTTATTAAGCTGACGCTCTTCAGATATTAGTATATCGACGATACGTTCAAAGCCAATTGAAAATCCAACCGCAGGAACGTCAATCCCAGAAATTTTACCGATCATCTTATCGTATCGACCACCACCAGCGATCGAGTAGCCCAAATCACTATAAGTAATTTCAAAAATTGTACTTGTGTAGTAACCCATACCGCGAACCAAAGTATGATCAAAGACGATTTTAAAGGTGTCAGCTAGACCACCGATAACGTCTAGAATGTCTTTCAGATTATCATATCCTTCTGGACACATTTCTTTGATGCCTTCAAGTCCCTGTGATTCAAGCTCAGCGGATTTTTCTAGAAGTAATTCAATTGCAGCCGTATCGTAATTCTTTGCATTAAGCTCCTTGCGAATGCCTTCAATACCAATTTTATCAAGCTTGTCCAATGTAATCGCAACATCGCCAAACACTTCTTCAGAAAATCCAGATGAAATCACAATCGCCTTCAAAATACGTCGGTCGCTGATTTTAATGGTGAACTCACCAAAGCCAAGTCTTTTTAAGGTAGAAGAAATCGTTTGAATGATTTCGATTTCTGCAAGGTTACTTTCATCACCGATGATGTCGATGTCACATTGAGCGAAAGAACGATATCTGCCTTTTTGTGCGCGTTCTGCTCTGAAAACGGGACCCATTTGGATGGCTTTAAATATAGATGGCAACTCGTTTCTATTGTTAGCATAGAAACGTACCAGTGGTAAAGTAAGATCGAATCTTAGTCCGTAATCGGCTAGGTCATCCGCATGAATGGCATCACCGGCTAATAATTTTTCAAGCTTTTCACCACGTTGCATGATTTTAAAGATGAGTTTAGTGTTTTCACCACCATCACCACCAGTTAAATTATCGATGTTTTCAAGGTAAGACGTTTCAATTTCAGTAAAACCACTTTTCTTATATTCATCGCGAATTTCACTCATTACAAATTCGCGGACGGCCTTTTCTCTTGGTAAAAAGTCCCTCATTCCGGTTGGGGGAAGTGTTGTATACATAATACCTCCTATTGTGCTTTGATTTTATATATTATACCATGAAAAAAACACGTTTGGCGTTTTTTTAGGGCTGAACTTTGGATTTTATCTGTTGTGAAATCATGTTATGATACTGGCATATGAAGCGTTAAATAAGATGTAATATGTAAGGAGTTATATGTTAGACAAGAATAGATTGAAGGGTTTGAGTCAATCAATAGAAGGAATAGAATTTGAGCTTAAAAGAAGTGCAAGAAAAACGATGTGCATTCAGGTTAAAAGAGATGGCAGCGTCATAATATTGGCACCGAATAAAGCTAAAAATGAAGTGATCGAGCAGTTTATAATTTCGAAAAAGGATTGGCTGATTAGTGCCTCCGAAAAGGTTAAGAAGCGTATAAGGCTAAAGCCTGAAATTGTCGAAGGTGTAAAAGTTGAAATAATGGGGCAAACTAGAACGGTTGTCCAATTGGATATTAATTCTAAAAAAGACTATCTATTTGAGAGCAATCTGCTCTCGCTTTATAGCGTGGATGGGAAATCATTTGAAAATGCTTTAGTAGATATAGTGATGCTCTATATCCAAGAAAAAATAGCTGTTTACTCTAAATTATTAGCGGTAAAGCCAGCCAAGGTGACAATTAAAGCTCAAAAGAGTCGATGGGGAAGCTGCAACGCAAAAGGCGAAATAACTTTTAATTGGCGATTGGTTTTTGCACCTAAAGAGGTTATTGATTATGTCATCGTTCATGAGCTTGGTCACATGGTTCATATGAATCATTCAAGGCTGTTTTGGGATACAGTTGAATCGATATTACCTGACTATAAGAAGAGAAGAGAATGGTTAAAGGCTGAAGGTGGATTTATTGACTGGTCCTTCAATAATTAAAAAATGTTAACAATTTTAGTGCAATGAATTGAAACCTTAAAGGGATTGAGATAAAATGATTAAAAGCGCTTAAATTGGAGGCATTATGAATCTCGAACAGCTCAGATTGAAAATCGAAGGTTACTATGAAAATTCAGATGAAATTCATAATATTTTCGAGGAATTAGAAGCGACCTATCAACAGCTGATTGCCATGAACGAGCAACTGGATCACTCAGAGAAAAAATACGCGACCTTAATAAAAAACATGAGCGATATGGTTTGGTTGACTGAGCCAGATGGTACAATCACCTTTATTAATGATGTCGTCGAAGACCTATTAGGTTTTAAGGCGCAGGAAATGATAGGCAAAGAGCTTAATCAGTTTATGTGTCCACTACATAAGTATAATGTTGGTAGCTGTAAGCAAGTGGTGATGACCATGTCTAAAATTGAATTTTTGAGACAGGAGATGTGGATGCTGCATAAGGATGGATCCACACGTAAGGTCATAGAAGTAAATACAAAGCATTTTTTTGATGGTGAAGAGTTAATTGAGATTCAAGGGGTTGGTCGAGATATCACCGATCGTATTCAAATACAGCGAAAGATTAATCACAAAAACAAGCAGTTAAAGCTAGTCGATGAGATCAGTCGCTCTATGAACAGTAAATTGATAGTAAGTGACCTAAATGGATTGATGGACGATGTTTGTAAAGGAATTGTTTCAACGATGAATATTCCTTTTTGTAGTCTAAGGATACTTGAAAATGGTCAACTATCTTTAAAGGGGGTTTCAGGAAAATTTCGTGAACGAATAAGCCCTCAGCCACTTCTGTTGGATGATCCAGTAATCAGTAAGATTCTTAACAATAATCAGCCAGTTATACTCAGTCAAATGGATATAGGTGAAGCACAGGCATCTGTTAAGCAAGTGTTTGAAGAAAGTACAATAAAAGAAGTGCTAATGCTCCCGCTAAAATCAAATGACGAGCCTGTAGGGTTACTCTCAATTGGTCATGAGGATACCTATGACTTTGATTCTATTGCTGTGTTTACCACTTTAGCTAATAACATTTCAAATGCAGTTGAGAAATCCCGTCTTCATTTAAACCTAAAGTCCTTTTACTTTGATCTAGTTCTGACCTTAGTAGCTGCTATTGAAGTTAAGGATACCTATACTCAGGGGCATTCAGTTAGAGTCTCAAACTATGCAGTCGAAATTGGAAAACACTTAGGCTTAGCATCAGATACTATCGATGAGCTTAGAATTGCAGGCATTCTACATGATGTTGGGAAACTTGGTGTTAGCGATTTGATTTTATCTAAGCCTGGTTTGTTGACGGAAGAGGAGTTTGAACAAATAAAAACGCATCCACAGGTTGGTCTTAAGATTTTGGGCAATGTTAATCTGACTGAAGACATAAAATCTGCAATTCTTTATCATCATTTAAGATACGATCTGAAAGGATATCCAAGATGTGATGATATGAAGTCTTTACCACTTTTTGCAAGGATAGTGGGTGTAGCGGATGCATTAGATGCAATGACTTCACATAGATCCTATAAGGCTTTGATGACCTTTGATGAAGTCCATAACGAGCTGATGCGATGCTCGGGGAGTCAGTTCTGCCCAGAAGTGGTTAGGGCAACCATGGACCTTTTGAACAGTGGAAAGATTAAGCCATTAAGTGAGCTAGCAAGTAAATCACAAAACTAAATAATTGAGTATAGAGTCACCTTTAAATTTTTAAGAAAACTTTATAATAGGTTTTTGTTATCGCGTTGACAATTGATAACGATTATGATAATCTTTATCAATAAGAGGGTCAATTTGTGCTATTTTACACTATTGTCACTCAGCAACGATATGGCAAAATTTGAAGACAAGGGTCTGAAAATTGTTTATAAAGTAGGTGATTATATGTTATTATCAAAAGCAAAAATTGGTCAAAAAGGTGAAATTATCAAAGTTGAGGGAAAAGAGAAAACTAAAAAGTTTTTATTTAGCCTTGGATGTAGCGAAGGCGAAGAAATTACTTTGATTTCTATACTGGCTGGCAATTATGTCGTCAACATCAAGGATAGCAGATTTGCAATTGATGAAGCGATGGCAAAAGCGATTGTTTTAGCAGATTAACACTTATACCGCAGAAGCGGTATAAAAAACGCCCTTCCAATGATAATGATTATCATTGGCAATAAACCACAAAAAGTAGACTTGGGAATCATAACTAGATTCGCTATTTTAAAAAAAGTTATTAGGGGGTCCACAAATGAGAATAGCCTTAGCAGGTAATCCAAATTCAGGTAAAACAACCTTGTTTAATGCGATTACCGGTAAGACGGAATATGTAGGTAACTGGGCAGGCGTTACCGTTGAAAAAAAAGAAGCCGCTCTTAAAAGTAAGTTTTGTGCTGGTGAAAAAGATGTAAGAATTGTCGATCTTCCTGGTGCCTATTCGATATCACCCTTTACTGGTGAAGAGGCAATTACTAGAGATTTTGTTCTTAGCGAAAACCCAGATGTAATTATCAATATCGTCGATGGTGCAAATTTTGAAAGAAGCTTATTTTTTACAACACAGCTATTAGAATTAAATATACCTGTTGTCATCGCTGTTAATAAGTCAGATGTACTTAAGAAAAGAGGCAACAGTATTGATTTCGATAAGCTCAGCAAGGCATTAAATTGTAAAGTGGTTCCAACCACAGCCAATTTTGGTAAAGGTCTATCTGATTTAATGCACGCTGCAATACAAATGGGTAAAAGCAACAAGGGACAAAAGGCACCATTTGGACTTGAGAATGAAGCTATCAGCGACATTGAAAGACGCAAATTCATCTCAGAAATGCTCGTGACAACTTTGGATAAAAAACACGATATGAGTAAGGTATCGATTTCGGATAGAGTGGATCGGATTGTCGCACATAAATACCTTGGACTTCCAATCTTCTTTTTAGTAATGTGGGCAGTTTACGCCTTTTCTATTGAAGGTCTTGGCGGCTGGGTATCAGGCTTTTTTAATGACACTTTATTCGGTGGAATCATTCCAAATGCAGCAAATAGCTTCTTCGAAAGCGTCAACTTAAATCCGCTTCTTCAAGCACTAATTGTCGATGGTGCAATCGGGGGTGTTGGTGCAGTTATCGGATTCTTACCTCTGATTATGGTTTTGTTCTTCTGCTTAGCTCTTTTAGAAGACAGTGGTTATATGTCTAGGGTAGCAGTATTGATGGATCGCTATTTTAAAAAAATTGGTCTTTCGGGAAAATCGATTATTCCAATGATAGTAGGTTCAGGCTGCGCTATACCAGGTGTTATGGCAACGAGAACCATTGAAGATGATAATGAGAGAAGAATAACGACCATTTTGACACCTTTTGTACCTTGTGGTGCCAAGCTACCTATCATTACCTTATTCTCGATGGTATTCTTCCCTGAGTCAAGCTGGGTTGGACCAAGTGTTTACGCTTTAGCGTTCGTTTTGATTATTTTAGGTGGCTTAGTTCTCAAGAAAATGTTTGTATGGGAGAGCCAATCTTCATTTATATTAGAATTACCAGAGTATAAAATACCAAGTCTAAAGCATGCGGTCATCCAAATGTTTGATAAAGCAAAGGGATTTATTATTAAAGCCTCTACTATTATTCTTGTTATGAATACACTCGTCTGGTTTATGCAAGCCTATGGCTTTAATTTACAGCCAGTTGATGATCAAGGTGCTAGTATTTTAGCTGGTTTAGGAGGTATCATTTCTCCAATTCTAATTCCACTAGGATTTGTGGGCTGGCAATTGGCTGCTGCTTCTATAACAGGCTTTATCGCTAAAGAAAATGTCGTTGCTACCTTTGCAATCCTGTTAATGGCTGCATCTGAAGATGCACTACACTTACCAGGAGGTGTTTTATCACAATTTTTCACGCCAGTTACTGCTTACGCATTTTTAGCATTTAACTTGTTTACACCACCTTGCTTTGCTGCAATTGGTGCCATGAGAAGTGAAATGGGCGATAAGAAATGGTTGTTTAGAGGTCTGGCATTCCAGTTGAGTGTAGGCTACTTAGTAGCATTGATCATTACCCAAATTGGCACACCGTTGATCTATGGACATCTCGCAGATAGCTTTGTACCTGCCATGATTATCTTAGCTGCATATACGGTACTGATTTTGACATTATTTAAAAGAGCCGATCGTAAAAGAGAATTAATAGGAGCGTGATCAATATGTTTGCAACGGTCGTAATTGGTATTCTATTTGCAACCATTATATTTTTCGCAGCAAAAAAATCCTTTTCAGATATGAAAAAGGGAAAATGTAGTGGCTGTACAAGCTGCACAAATAGTAAATCATGTAACATAACACAAATTAAATAATCAGATAGCGTCTATTTAATACGAGTTAGATAGACGCTTTTTTGTTTGCCTCAATCGAGGTTATGTAACTTCTGAATGGGTGATGCTTGAAGATTTTGTTTATAAGTTGATTTGAGAAGCAACTTAATCTACTATAGAGTTAGTGATAAGCAATTTTAGGGTGAATAAATAAATTATTTAGGGGCAGCTATGATACGACAGTTGACAGATTTCATACATTTTATTTGGAGTGGCTACATTTTTGATGGCATGCGGGTACTTGATGCCACTGTGGGAAACGGACAGGATGCTGAGTTTCTATGTAAAAATATCGGAGAAAAAGGTAGCTTCGACGGCATAGACATACAGAGTATTGCCATAGATAAAACGAGAGTAAGACTAATTGAGGCTGGTTTATCAAATTTCACTTTAATTTGTAAAGATCACAGCGAGATTAATTACTTATATGCATCTGATACCTTTGATATGATTGTGTATAATTTAGGCTATTTACCTTCTGAAGCTAAAGCGATTACCACGACGGTTCAAAAGACAGAGAAAAGCTTAAATTCAGCGCTACAGCTAATTAGGGTTGATGGGGTGATCAGTGTGACGGTTTATCCTGGTCATGAAGAAGGGCGAGTTGAATCCGATTGGATTCAGAAATGGTCACAGAATCTCAATCCCAAAGTATTTCATGTTATGAAACTGTCTTATTTGAATCAAAGTGAGAGCTCTCCATATTTGCTACTGATAGAGAGAAAAAAATAAAAGCATCGGCACTTAGTGTCGATGCTTTAAAATTATTGATTTTCTTTCCAATCTTCAATTTTTTCTTGAATGAGCTCTGATGCTTCCTCTACCGCTTCAGCACCTTCTCCAAAGACTTCGGCACCTTCTATAGCAGCATTGGCAACCTCTTCCTTGGCTTCATCAAGTAGATCGTCAGCTTTTTCTTTAAATTCAATCTTCTTTTCTGCGAAGTCTGCCTTTTTGTCCTTTATGGTTTTCTTGAAATCTGCACTTACTTTACCTACCGTTGAAACTGCTCTGTCCTTAAACAGTAAGCCCTTTTCCTTAGCAGTATTTGCAGCCTTCTCAGTTTTATATGCAACCTTCTGAGCGTTGCCCTTTACGAATTCAGCACCATTTTCAAAAGTATCAGATACATCTTTTCTTA
Source organism: Clostridiales bacterium 38-18 (assembly GCA_001897605.1). Classification (GTDB taxonomy): domain Bacteria; phylum Bacillota; class Clostridia; order Peptostreptococcales; family Acidaminobacteraceae; genus Fusibacter_C. The sequence continues at coordinate 373,105 of MKTL01000001.1, forward strand.
GCTCTTTTCCAGATTTAGGGGCAGTGAACAAAGTAACTACTGAAGAAACGACACTACCGATAATAAGGGCAGCACCGACTTTTTTCATGGTTTCAATCTTTTGTCTTTTTAGCTCTGCTTCACGTTTTTCACGTAACTTTTTCATTAACATTTTATGTTCTCCCTTCTTTATTATGTTGATATCATTATACCCCAATTATTAAGCTCTAACACGCTTTTAATGATATTTTAACTATACTTGCGACCTGAATTAATGGTAAAATTTCATTAGAAAGGCTACATAACGTAGCTTGTATAAAATTAAAGGTGACGATTATGAAAAAGCTAAATGTCGGTATTTTTAATGATTCATTTCCACCAATCCTTGATGGTGTTGCAAATGCAACGGTGAATTATGCAAGATCGATACAAAAAATATATGGTAGAGCAGTTGTGGCAACCCCTTGGTATCCAAAGGTAAAGGATGATTATCCATTTAGGGTGATTCGATATTCAAGTACAAATGTAAGTAAGAGACTAGGCTATCGGATGGGTAATCCGTTTAATCCGCTACTAATTAAGAAGCTTGAAAATGAGAGCCTGGATATTATACACATCCATAGTCCTTTTACTTCGGCGCTTCTTGCAAGGGTGTTAAGAAGATACACCGGAGCACCAATTGTATTTACGTATCATACAAAATTTGACGTGGATATAGAAAAGCGTATTGCCTTTAATCCGCTTAGAAAGGTTTCTATCAAATTTCTAATGAGCAATATTAACGCTTGTGATGAGGTTTGGGTCGTCTCAGAGGGCGCTGGTGAGAATTTGGTCCAATTGGGCTATGAAGGTGAATTTCAGGTGATGGAAAATGGTACTGATTTCGAGAAGGGAATCGGTTCAGAAGAAAGCCTTCGGGCCATTAGGCAGCAATATGGCATAAAGGAAGATGAGACCGTTTTTTTATTTGTAGGTCGAATGATGTGGTACAAAAATCTAAGGTTTACGATCGATAGTTTAAAAGCAGCTAAGGAGCAAGGTGCTGATTTTAAAATGCTTTTTGTAGGTGATGGCGTTGACCGTCCAAGTATCCAAGAGTATATTGCATCACTTGGACTTGAAAATGATTGTATCTTTACCGGGGCGATACATGATCGAGAGCATTTGAGAAGCTATTTTTCAATCGCAAATTTATTCTTATTTCCATCAACTTATGATACAAATGGAATTGTAGTTAGAGAAGCCGCAGCCTGTGGTTGCCCATCATTACTAATAGAGGGGAGCTGTGCCTCTGAAAAAATTCAGCATAATATAACAGGCGTATTAATTGAAGAAAACGTTGAAAGCATGTCGAGAGAAATCGTGCTTGCGTGTGAGGATCACTTGCGACTTAAAAATATAGGCCAAAACGCAGCAGAACAAATCTATCTATCGTGGGACGATGCGGTAGGTAAAGCTTTTGAACGATATCATCACATTATTGAACAGAAAAGCCAGGTTAAATTAAACGCGTAAATTAAAAAAGGTATTCCAAGATAGCAAAAGGCTATTTAGGAATACCTTATTCATTTGTTAAAAACTATAATGAGAAATCAACGCGCAAAAAAACTTTTCTCGGTAACTGGCTGCCATACTTAGCTTATAAATAAATGTGCATTTATAAGCAGACTATCAGCTATTCTTGAACTAATTAATAAAAATTAATTCTAATAGATAATACAAGGTTAGGCCCTTCTAGTTTTGCGCCACATGTTTTCGCATGCTTTGCTATGATTCCGAAAAGTTTTTTGGTAGCTGGCGATCTTACATAACGATGATAAATAATCGTCTAAAGGCTCTTTAGAGAGTTACTCATTTTCAAACGTTATATTTAGACCCTGTAGCTTTGCGTCACATGGTTTGCCATGCTTTGCTATTTCATATGATACCCACATAATACGATTCGAAACAGGTTGACATAAAAATTATTCGGATTTTTCAGAAACCTCTATAAAATTAAATTTTCCAACGTCAAAATACCCTCTATCAGTAATTTTCAACTCTGGAATAACTGGTAAGGCTAGGAAGCTCAATGTCATAAAAGGCTCAAGCCCATCTGGAATACTAAGCTCGGTTCGTGCAAGTACTCTTAGCTGACTTAGCTTATCAGCAACAAATTCCATGCTTTCATTTGACATAAGTCCAGCAATTGGTAAAGCCAATGCGTCGAGTATCCTACCTTTTGATGCGATTGATATACCTCCCTGTAATCTAACTAGCTCATTCACTGCAAGTGCCATATCGGAGTCGTTGTCACCAATAACGATAATATTATGTGAATCATGTGCAATTGTCGTGGCAATCGCACCACCCTTTAAGTGAAAGTTCTCGACGAGACCAATCCCTACATTATCCGTTTTTCCATGTCTTTCAATGACCGCTATTTTAGCTATATCAAGGTGTTTATTGGTTATAAAATTATTATTAGCATCGAGATATACTCTACGCACAACATGTTCTGTGACGATTGAACCAGATGTTATTCTGATGACATTGGCGACATCACTTTCGAGATGAAGCTTAAGTCTTTCCGGTGCAATGGATTGAATTTTAACCGTATCTTCAACACGCTTGCTATTGATTGAGGCTGTCTCGAAGAGCGCTATTTTGTTTTTGGCAACTAAGTAGCCTTTTTTATAGACCATTTCTATATCAAAATTCTCAAAGTTATCGAAGACGATGAGGTCGGCATCATACCCAGGCGCAATCGCACCGATATCTCTTAGATTGTAGCACCTTGCTGGATTAATGGTCGCCATTTGAATCGCAGTAATCGGATCTATGCCCAATGAAATTGCGCGTTTGACATTATAATCAATATGCCCATTTTTTAAAATATCCTCAGGATGTTTATCATCGGTACAAAACATACATTGCTGCTTGCTGTGTGTGTTGACCCCTTTTATTAACACATCGAGGTTTCTAGCGGCAGTCCCTTCTCTAATTGCGACATACATTCCCAATCCGATGCGCTCTTCCATCTCTTCTAGCGTGGTGCATTCGTGGTCTGTTCTAACGCCATTGATCATATAGGCGTTTAAGTCTTTTCCGGTTAGATTTGGTCCATGACCGTCGATAATCATACGATCGGCCATTTCTAGCTTTTCTAGCATTGGAAGATAGCCATTTATTACACTTGGATAATCCATGACCTCGCCAAGTCCAAGTACGATAGGGTTGTCGATTAATTCAGACAGCTCTTTTCTTTCCAGCACATAGCCAGAATTTTCATAAGGGGTTGCAGGGACACAAGAGGGTAACATGAAAAACGCGTTAAGTGCAGTATGCTCAGTGGCATCAATCATATATTTAATGCCTTCTATTCCTGAAACATTAGCGATTTCATGCGGATCGGCGATAACGGTAGTCGTGCCTCTAGGTACGATGATGCGTGACATTTGTTCTGGTGTTACTAGGGTTGATTCCATATGCATGTGTGAATCGATGAGGCCAGGAGCAACGTATTTACCTGCCAAATCAACTACATTTTCGCCATCGTAATTGCCAATACCGATTATTTTCCCGTGATCGATTGCGATGTTTGATTCTATTATTCTCCCATTAAAAACGTTGATTATTTTACAGTTCTTTAGGACTAAGGAGCAGGTCTTCTTGCCAGAAGCCAAAGCAGCTCGCTTTGCCATTCGATTAATTTTATCTTTTTTTTGTTCTTCTATTCTCATTTTAAGTTCCTTTCGTGATTCACAAGTATCAAAATATTATTACTATTATAGCATTAGAGTGATATTTTTAAACACATTGACTAAATTATTCTCAAAATTACAGAAATACGTGTGAAATTATCATTGCATTTGAATGATTCCATCCAGTATAGCCGATCATTTTTTCTTCTATTATATATACCACAAAATAACGTTTTGTTGATTGCAAGAATGAGATAAAGAACTTCCATAATCGGGATAAATTATGTCCAAACCCATTGCATTTGAAAGATAATGAAGACGAAGTTGCAAATCTAAATTATGATTTATTTTGCAATTTATGTGACACTCACTTGCAGTTTATAAAGTTGTCAAATGTGAATATAAAAACAGTGGATAAATAATTATAGGTAAGTAATAATTATGTGAATCAATTGTTATAGTTTTGTGCTTCTAGAGATGCATCGTTCAAAAAAAGTGGACAATTTCAACGATTTAGCTATCTCTGTATCATTATGCAAAAGTAAAGTTTGATATATAAAAAATATTACACAGATGTAACAAAATACGGATTTATTTCTAAAAATTAATCGTATAAATTAATTCATACGATGTTAAGTGTCTGAAATTTATTGCAAAATTCAAACAATAGGATTATTATTATATATATTGTTGCACTAATGGAATTACAGACTAAATTTAAGGGGTGAATGTATTGGGGAGATTTTTAGTTAAAAGGATCCTGACAATGATCGTGACGTTATTCGTTATCATTACGATTACATTTATCATGATGCACGCCATCCCAGGCGGTCCATTTACAAGAGAAAAAGCACTACCAGAGCCTGTTCTTCAAGCTTTGAATGCTAAGTATCATTTAGATGACCCGCTTTGGAAGCAATTTGTGGATTATGTTAAAGGTGTCTTGACTTTCAACTTAGGACCATCGTTTCAAAGAGCAGGGGTTACAGTTAATGATTTAATCAGAGAAGGTTTCCCAGCAACATTGAAGATCGGTCTTGCGTCGGTATTGGTTATTATAATTGTGGGTATACCGCTTGGTATATTATCGGCGCTCAAGCAAAACAAATGGCAAGATGGACTCGTCATGTTTATCGCGACGATTGGTGTTACCATACCATCGTTCGTTATGGCTACAGGGATTATCTATATTTTCAGTGCTAAATTGGGTTGGCTGCCATCTAATGGTCTGACCTCGTGGAAGCATATGATAGGTCCTGTAATTGCTTTATCAGGTTTCTCTTTATCTTTTGTTGCCCGTTTAACGCGTTCTAGTATGCTGGAAGTCTTACAACAGGACTACATTAGAACAGCTAGAGCGAAAGGTTTATCTAATAATAAGGTAATTTACAAACATGCACTTAAAAATGCTTTAATACCAGTTGTCACATATTTAGGACCAATGATAGCGTCACTTCTAACAGGTTCTTTCGTTATCGAAAAAGTATTTGCAATCCCTGGAATGGGTAAGCACTTCGTTGAGAGTGTCGGAAACAGAGATTATACAGTTCTTATGGGAATCACAATTTTCTATGCGTTGTTCCTAGTAATTATGGTACTTCTCGTCGACATCTTGTACAGCTTTATCGATCCAAGAATTAAAATGGAAGACTAGGGGGCTATATGTCAGAACAAACAATCAACAAAGCACTGTGGGAAAATATTCCCAAAGAAAACAAAGATGCCGAAGTGATTTCTCGTCCGAGTATGACCTACTGGCAAGATGCCTGGAGAAGATTAAAGAAAAACAAACTCTCTATGTTGGGTCTGTTATTTATTTTCTTTATGGTAATGACTGCAATAATTGGACCATATGTGATTTCACATGATTATTCAACTCAGCAGTTACAACTTGCGAATATTCCACCTAAGATTGATATCTATAAAGTAGATGACGCAACTTATATCTATATGCACAGTGAATACAAGCTCTTTAATGTGACAGCGGATGGCTTATTATCCGATAAAATTAAAGAAACTGAAAACGACCTAACTAATAGAAAACGCGTCTATAATATAGACGGAAATGAAGTCGTACTCGATTATAGCTACGCTTCAAAAAAGGTTGAAGAAAATCCAGATGGCGTTAAGTTTAAGCTTTTTATGAATGGAGAAGAGATGAAGGTCTACGATTCAGTTCATAATAAATCTTATGTACTTGGAACTGATGGTCTCGGTAGAGATATGCTCGCAAGGGTTATCTACGGCGCTAGAATTTCGCTATTAATCGCTTTCATAGCAACTGTAGTAAACTTTTTCATCGGTGTTCTATACGGTGGGGTATCTGGTTATTTTGGCGGTAGAGTTGACAACCTTATGATGCGTATCGTCGATATCATCAATGTTATACCACTTCTACTTTACGTAATTTTGCTTTCAGTTATTATCGGATCAGGCTTAAAATCCATCATCATAGCCTTGGGTTCGGTTTATTGGGTAAGTATGGCGCGTATCGTTCGTGGTCAGGTACTCAGTTTAAAAGAGCAAGAATATGTATTGGCGGCTAGAACTTTGGGTGCAAGCTCTATGAGAATTATGATTAGACACTTAATCCCAAATGCGATGGGTCCAATTATTGTTTCTATGACAATGTTAATTCCAAGTGCGATCTTTACTGAAGCTTTCTTGAGCTTTATCGGTTTAGGTGTAAATGCACCACTTGCTTCTTGGGGTACACTTGCAAATGACGCACTTGGTGGTTTAAGATCATATCCTTATCAGTTGTTCTATCCATCTTTAGCAATCTCAGTGACAATGCTGGCATTCAACTTCTTAGGTGATGGCCTTAGAGATGCATTAGACCCAAGATTAAGAAAATAGGAGAGGTGTAGACTGTGGCTGATAAATTATTAGAAGTAAAAAATCTTAAGACCTCTTTCTTTACACATGTAGGTGAAGTTCAAGCGGTCAGAGGCGTAAGCTTCGATTTAGGCGTTGGTGAAGCACTTGGTATCGTTGGTGAATCAGGAAGTGGAAAATCTGTAACTTCAATGTCACTGATGAAGCTATTGCAATATCCAGGAGTTATTAAAGAAGGTCAAATCCTTTTTGAGGGAACCGATGTTGTTCCTAAAACAGAAAAAGAAATGAGAAAAATCAGAGGAAATGATATCGCGATGATATTCCAAGATCCGATGACTTCTCTTAATCCAGTATATACAATAGGTAATCAAATTATCGAGGCGATTTTAGAGCATCAAAATGTAACCAAGCAACAGGCGAGACAAAAAGCAATTAAAATGCTCGAACTTGTTGGTATTCCTTCACCTGAGTCGAGAATAGACAACTATCCTCATGAGTTCAGCGGTGGTATGAGACAGCGTGCAATGATTGCAATTGCACTTTCTTGTGAACCGAAGCTCTTAATTGCAGATGAACCAACCACTGCTCTTGATGTTACAATTCAAGCTCAAATTCTTGAGTTAATGAGAGAACTAAAAGAAAAAATTAACACTTCAATTATCTTAATCACACATGATTTAGGCGTTGTTGCCGATTTGTGCTCAAGAATTATCGTTATGTACGGTGGCTTGATTATGGAAGAGGGAACCGCAGAGCAAGTTTTCTATACACCAAAGCATCCATATACAATGGGTCTTTTAAAATCTATTCCTAAAGTTAACAAAAAAGAGAAGGAAAGATTAATTCCAATCGATGGTACGCCACCTGATTTGGTTAAACCGCCAACTGGATGCCCATTCTATGCAAGATGTGAATATGCTATGAAAATCTGTAAAGAACAAGTTCCGCCTTATTTTGGTGTTGCACCGGGTCATCGTTCTATGTGTTGGCGACTCCATGAAGACGCTCCAGCGCATGAGGACTTCATAAAAGAATCAAATAGGGGGGGCACTCATGGCTAAACAACTCAATCCAAACGATGTGCTACTTGAAGTAAAAGACCTTAAAAAGCACTTTGTAAGTAGACATGGTCTATTTGGCCAACACACGACACGTGTTCAAGCTGTAGACGGTGTAAGCTTTAAAATTCTCAGAGGCGAAACCTTAGGTTTGGTAGGGGAATCCGGATGTGGAAAGTCTACAACAGGTAGAACCATTATTAGACTTTATGATGTTACTTCTGGAGAAGTAATCTTTGATGGCGTGGATATTAGCAAGGTATCACAAGGCGAAATGCGTCAGTATCGTAAAAAAATTCAAATGATTTTCCAAGATCCATATGCTTCTTTGAACTCAAGGATGACAGTTGGTGATATCATTGGAGAGCCAATTGATATTCATAATATTGCTAAGGGTGAAGAAAGACAAAAAATCATTTGGAACCTACTCGAAAGAGTTGGACTTAGCAAAGAGCATGCAAACCGCTACCCACATGAGTTTTCAGGTGGACAAAGACAACGTATCGGTATTGCAAGAGCACTTGCTGTAAATCCTGATTTCATCATTTGTGATGAACCGATTTCAGCACTTGATGTTTCGATTCAAGCACAGGTAGTTAACATGCTTGAAGATTTACAAAAAGAACTGGGATTGACCTATCTGTTTATTGCGCATGACTTGTCAATGGTTAAGCATATTTCAGACAGAATTGGTGTTATGTATTTGGGTAAATTAGTTGAGTTAGCAAATTCGGATGAGCTGTACGACAATCCAAATCATCCTTATTCACAAGCTTTACTTTCTGCTATTCCTATCCCAGATCCTGATGCGACTAAGCATGGTCAAAGAATTGTTTTAGAGGGCGATGTGCCTTCACCAATCAATCCACCATCAGGATGTCGTTTTAGAACGCGTTGCAAATATGTTATGGATGTATGTAAGGAAGTGGAGCCTGAGTTTATCGAGATTTCACCAAATCATTTCTCTGCGTGCCATTTGAACACTGTTAACAAATAAGAAAGATATTAAAGGTACTAAGCCACCCAGGCTTAAGTATAGATGCTTAAAAGCAAGAGACATTCAAAATTAAAGGGGGTTTTTGATTAATGAAAAAACTATTAGCATTGTTGTTAGTTTTAGTGCTTACTTTTTCTTTAGCTGCATGTGCTAAAGATGAACCAGCTGCTGAAACTCAAGAGACAACTGTAGCTGAGACAACTCAAGCTGCAAAAACTTATACTGCTGAAGAAGTAGTACAGATCTATGAAGTAAGAAAAGCACTCACACTTGCCATCGATAGAACAATGATCGTTGAGCAAATCACAAGAGCTGGACAATTACCTGCAACTGGATTCGTGCCACCAGGATTAAAAGATTCTACAGGCGCTGACTTCAGAGCTACTGCTGGTGATTACGGTATCTCTCCAGATGGATCTGCAATCGAAGAAGCGAAACAACTTCTTGCTGATGCTGGTTTCCCAAATGGCGAAGGCTTCCCAACTTTGACAATCCTTTATAACACAAGCGAAGGACACAAAGCTATCGCAGAAGCAATCCAAGAAATGTGGAAACAAAACCTTAACATCAACGTAGAAATCGCTAACCAAGAGTGGGCAGTATTCCAAGACACTAGACACCAAGGTAACTTCCAAGTTGCTCGTGCTGGTTGGATTGGTGACTATGAAGATCCAATGACATTCCTTGACTTATGGACTTCATACTCTGGTAACAACGATGCTCAATGGAAAGTAACAGCTTACGATGACGTTATCGAAGCATCAAAATTAGCTACTGGTACAGATAGAGATAAACTTCTTTACGAAGCAGAGCAAATGATTATGGACGACTTAATCGTTATGCCTATCTACTACTACACTCATACTGTAGCTGTTAAAGAAGAAGTTAAAAACTGGTTTATCTCATCATTAGGTCACTTCTACTTTGGTGAAGTAACTACTGATGACGGTACATTACAATGGAACCTTGGCTCAGAGCCAAAAACTATCGACCCTGCACTTAACTCTGCAGTTGATGGTGGTAACTTAATCAACAATACTTTCGAAGGTCTTATGAGAAAGAACGAGCAAGGTTTACAACCTGCTATGGCTGAAAGCTACAAAGTATCTGATGATGGTACAGTTTATACTTTCACAATCAGAGATGCTAAATGGTCTGATGGTCAACCTGTAAAAGCTCAAGATTTCGAATATGCTTGGAAACGTGCTTTAGATCCAGCTGTTGCTGCTGAATACGGCTTCCAAATGTTCTACATCAAAGGCGCTCAAGAATACTATGAAGGAACTGGAAAAATCGAAGACGTAATGGTTAAAGCTCTTGATGACAAGACTTTAGAAGTTACTCTTGCTGCTCCAACACCTTATTTCTTAGATCTTACAACATTCTATACTTTCATGCCTGTAAGACAAGACGTAGTTGAGAAAGATCCAGAAGGTTGGTCTTCTAATCCTGCTGAAGTTGTAAGCAACGGACCATTCGTATTATCAGAATACAAAACTGGTGATAGAATCGTTCTCGTTCCAAATAAAAACTACTGGCAAGCAGACAAAACTAAGTTAACTAGAATCGATGCAATGATGATCGTTGATCAATCAACAGCTCTTACTGCATACGAAGCTGGCGAATTAGATTTAATTGATAGCTTCCCTGTATCAGAAATTCCAAGACTTATCGCTGAAGATCCAACATTCCAAATTATGCCTTATGTTGGAACTTACTACTATATCTTCAACGTAGGTATTACAGAGTAATTTAATCAAGAAAGGTGATCTTTTGATCACCTTTTTTTTATTTGAAGGAGATTAATTCTAAGGTCCTGAGTTTACATAAGTCTGATTTCTCATTTCAACGAATTTCTACAAAAGTAACTGCAATTCTTTTGAAAGTTTGGATACAAAAAGGGTAGAATAGCAATAGGGGGATTTGCTAATGGATGTAGATAAGAAATCGACTAGAGATGATAGGGGAAATGGGATCGATATTGATAAGGTTCAAGAAATTCTAAGCGCAACGATTACAAGCATCGATAATAGTAAGAATCAACTTCTCGATATTGTGGAGAATGCGCGTGAGGAACATGAATTACTTCGTAACGAGCTCAATTTTATTAAGATGGAAATAGATCGAGTGATTGGCGATGTGGATCGGCTAACGCTTAAAGACAAGCTAGTTAGGGGGAAGCTGGCTGAGGTTTCAAAGGCATTTAATAGGTATGACGAGGAAGATATAAAAAAGGCATATACCTCTGCAGCAGATGTAAAGGTTGAGCTAATGGCGGCGATGAGAGATGAACAACAGCTAAAGGTAAGAAGAACGTCTCTTGAGCTATCAATAAAAAGAGCACTGAAAAATATACAGAACGCAGAGCATATCGTTCAACAGGTGACGATTGCAGTAACCTATTTACGTGGTGAAATATTGTCAGCGATAGACGTCATGGGAAACGAAGGGATGGCTTTAGGAATTAAGATTCTTGAGGCACAGGAAAATGAACGTATGCGTATTTCAAGAGATATTCATGACGGACCTGCACAGCAAATTGCGTCTATTGTAATGAAAGCAGATTTTTGTGAAAGAATCGCCAAGCAGGATTTAGATAAAGGGCTAAAGGAGCTTGCTGAGCTTAAGGACCAAGCAAAGCGTGCGCTTAAAGAGGTAAGAGGAATCATTCACGATCTAAGACCAATGTCGCTCGATGATTTGGGATTAAATGAAACGGTCGAAAATTATGCAATGAGCTTTAGCAATGAGACTCAGATCAAGCTACGTGTTAAAGCAGGTCGAATCATATCAGAAATTGAACCTATTATTAAAGTGGCTGTATTTCGTCTTATTCAAGAGTTGCTGAACAATATAAAGAAACATGCTAAGGCATCTGATGTCATCATACAGCTTGAATACGGGTCAAAATATCTTAGGTTAACCGTAATTGATAATGGTAGAGGTTTTGATGTAGATAAAACCCTCGAAAAGCTAAAGAGAAAGCATGAATCCTTCGGTTTACTAGGGATTTTTGAAAGAGTAAAGCAGTTTAATGGTGAGATTACCTTTCATTCATTAGAAAATGAAGGTACAACCGTCATGATTAAATTACCTGTAAATAGAGAGGTGTTGACAAATGAGTGATTCTAACAAACCCCAGATTAAAGTTCTCATTGCAGATGATCATGATTTAATCAGGCAAGGACTGAAAACCATAATATCATATGAACCTGATTTACTTGTTGCTGGTGAAGCCCGTGATGGATATGAGGTCTTATCATTAATCGGACAATATCATCCAGATGTTCTGCTTATGGATATCAATATGCCTGGTAAGAATGGCATTGAGGTACTTAAAGAAATTAAAGGCAAGCATTCGACGATTAAGGTTGTTCTCTTGACGGTCGAAAGTGATAGAAGAACGATACTAGATGCGATTGAAATTGGTGCCGATGGGTATGTATTAAAAGGATCGAGTACGACGGAACTACTTGAAGCAATTAGATGTGTCTACGAGGATGAGAATTATATTGATAAATCGTTGGTGACTCTGTTATTTAAGAAGGTATCTAGCAGTGCCTCACAGCTTAAGGTTATAAGCGAATTGTCTGCAAGAGATTTAGAGATTCTTACCTACCTTTCAAAAGGAATGAGTAATAGAGAAATTGCAGACACGATGTATTTATCAGAGAAGACAATAAAGAACAACATGACGCGAATTTTTAGAATTATCGATGTAAGGGATCGCGTTCAAGCCACCCTATTTGCATTAGAAAATCAAATTGAAAATTTGTATAGTAAGACACATCTGGAATAAGGCCATATGAGTCATATGTCATGAAAACTTAAGTTTAAGGACGAAAGTCCTCAAAATGAGAGACCATGATAGTAATAACAAGGGCCTCTAGCAACTTTGATTACAGCTCAGCATATCGTATACTTGGTTTAACATAAACAAGACATTCAAATACGACGGATAATTGAGTAGGTATTATAAATTAGTTTCTAGGAGGTTTATTATGATTAGAATGACTTACAACTGGATTAAGGCTCAGCTCTCAACTTTAAAGCAAGAAGATGGTCAAGGTATGGTAGAATATGCATTAATCATCGCTTTTATCGCACTGGTTGTTATAGCAGGATTGGTAATATTAGGTCCAAGAATTGCACAAATGTTTACAGACATTGGCAATGAATTAACGACAGAAACAACTGCAACTCCTTGATGAATACTCAAAAGCTCTAATCGAATATGGTTAGAGCTTTTTACATAGACAGCTCAAATAAACATATAAACAGGTGTAATGAATAGTTGAAGTAAGTAGGTGAAGGAAATGAAAAGTTCAAAAGGTCAATCTCTAGTGGAGTTTGCTTTGGTTATGCCACTGTTAATGTTGATTCTCATAGGTATCATAGAGTTTGGATTTATGTTTTCAGGATACCTGACTTTGACAAATGCATCGAGAGAAGCCGCAAGAGTCATCAGCCTAGGAGGCACTTATAATGAGGCTGAAGCAAGAATTGAAGATGTCGTAGGCATATTAAATTCCGAGGACGTTATTTTTCATACCTCGGTTGATGTGTCTACTTTAGATAGAGGCGATTCAATAACGGTCACCTTAAGCTACCCGTATCATTTCTTGACACCGTTTTTGACACCATTGTTTGGTGGCGAATTAAAGCTTGAGTCGAGTGCAACCCTTCGGGTTGAATAGTTAAGAGGTGAAAAAATTGGATAAATCTATTAATAGCAGCGCTCTTCAACTAAATAAAGAAAATGGCAATGTAAGCCTCTTGGTACTTCTACTAATGGTGATCCTTCTTTCTGCAACAGGATTTGCGATAGATATGGGGCGCATCGTTATTGATCGTGCCAAATTATCTAATGCATTAGATTATGCTGCACTTGCAGGTGCTCAAGAGCTACCTGATGATCCAGAAGCCGCAAAAGCAGAGGCAAGAGCCTATCTTGTCGATAATGGTATAGACCCGACACTTATTTCTATCAATATTTCTGAAGATCGTAAAACCATAGAATTAAAGGGAACAAAGGAGCTTCAATTTACCTTTATAAGAATTATGGGCTTTGAAAAAACGAATGTCGTAGGCAGCTCTAAAGTGATATTGGGTGCAGTTAAAAGTGTAAAGGGTGGTTTGAGACCCTTTGCTGTAGAGGATTTTGATTATTCCTATGGCACGGTTATAACTTTAAAGCAGGAGGGCGGAGATGGCTATCACGGTAATTATGGCGTTGTTGCGCTTGGTGGCACAGGCTCTGGAAATTATGAATCGAATGCCTTATATGGCTATAAGGGAGAGATTGCCATTGGAGATGAAATACAAACAGAGCCAGGAAATATGGCCAATGTATCCAATGCGTTAAAGGAATATATCAACAGTATTCCAGACACCTTCAATAACTTTAATCGAGATTCTAAGAGGCTTTGGACAGTTCCACTTGTGGACTCTCTTGCCGAGAATGGTCGAGGTACGGTTGTCGTCACTGGCTTTGCAGAGGTATTCGTTGAAAGCATTCAAAAGAAATCAGGAAAAATAGAAATAAACGCTAGATTTATAAGGTTTGTATTAAATGGGGAGATCGATCAAACCGTTGAAGATCGAGGTACCTATGGCATTAAATTAGTTAATTGAGGTGAGGCTATGAAAAGAAGTGGGTTATTGGTTTTTATGATGTCGCTTATATTGGCGCTGCTGGGCGCTGGGGCCATATTTGTATATTTAAAATCCTTAGATCGACAAGAGGTTGTTCAGGTCAAAACGATTTCAGTCGTTGTAGCCAAGGAAGAAATCCCTTCAAGAACAAAAATAACTGGCGATATGCTAAATGTTGTTGATGTTGTAGAAACTGGTGTCGTAGGAGGCTACATGAATGAGATAAGCTCAGTTATTGGTCAATTTGCAACAGAAACAATTTTTTCGGGACAACAAATACATCCCAATATGATTGCAGAAGCTATCGAAAATGATCTGAGCATGAAAATAACAGGAAATAATCGCGCGATGACGATTACTGTCAATGGTGATTCAGGTGTTAATGGTTTGATTAAGGTTGGAGATTATGTAGATGTAATACTAAATTTACCAGCTGGCTCTGATCAGGGACGAATCTCAAGACCCGATATAGCTAAGCTATTCTTACAGAACATTGAAGTTATTGCGGTAAATAAGAATATATTCAGGAACAGCAGCAATGCAACGGGTGATGGCAATTTGGACTCAAGCAGCTATCTTATGACGCTATCTATACCAATTATGGATGTTGAAATGATGTCGCTTGCTGAAACCATAGGATCAATAAAGCTAGTTCTTAGACCAAAAGAAGGAGATTACCTCTATGTGACTGAAGGTGCGATCTGGCAGGAGCTGCTTCTGAACGATATGGGACAGATGAAAGACATGGCGCCAGAATATAGCATTATCGGAGAAGAGCCTTTAGCGATTGCTCCTGGAGAATATAATTATGATCAATATGTTTATTATGTTGTAGAGTATGGGGATACACTTCAATCCATTAGTATGAAATTCTATAATACGGAAGCACTTTATACCTTAATTCAGCAAGTTAATAAAATTGTAGATGAGAACATGATTTTGACCGGAACAGGTATTAAAATTCCAGTGCTCAAGGAAAGAGGCGATACAAATGGCAATTAAAATAATAGTTGCAGATGACGTGGAGGAAATGCGTGAGATGATCGCAAAAATGCTTTCCACAAGTGATCTGGAGCATGAAATTATCGCAATGTGTGCCACCGGACAAGAGGTATTGAATACGTTGGAATCCAAGCAAGCAGACCTCATATTAATGGACATTAACATGCCAGAAATGAACGGGTTGGAAGCAACCGAGATCATTTGTAGAAATCCAGTTCATCCTTCTGTGATAATGATGAGTGTTCAACATGAAAGCGAGTATTTGAAAAAGGCTATGCTAGCAGGTGCCAAAGCATATATCATGAAGCCAGTAGATATGGATGAGCTCGTTGAGACCATTCAAACAACCTATGATAGAAATAAGCTTAGTCTTGCAAAGCCGGTGATAGGCGATAAGCAATACAGTGCAAAAATAATAACCTTTTTTAGCTCAAAGGGAGGCGTTGGCAATACTTTTATTGCAGTCAATGCAGGATTGATTATCAGCGAAAAGCTAAATAAAAAAGTATTAATTATCGATTTAGATTTGCAGTTTGGGGATGTTTCTCTTATGGTGAACAAGCAATCAGAGCTTACAATAAAGGCGCTATTTGATGACAGTCCAATAAGCCGATACGAAGATGTTAGCCCCTATTTGTATCATTATAGTAAAAATTGCGATATGCTATTCGCACCTAAAGATCCGGAATCTGCGGAATATATTGCTAAGGATCAAGTTAAACAGCTGATTGAGCTTTTAAAGGCGCACTATGATTATTTAATTATTGATACAGGTGTCAACTATAATGACATAACACTAAATGCTTTGGATCAATCGGATAAGGTTATCGTCGTATCTGGAATGGAAGTGACTTCCTTGAAGAATACAAAGATGAGCCTGAAGGTTATGCAGTCGCTTAACTACAATTCAGAAAAGGTCAAGCTTCTTATTACACAAGTAAATGAGAAGTTTGGTGTTACTAAAAATAATGTGCTTAAAGCCTTCGACTATGAAATTTATGGTTTTATTTCAGAGGAGTCAAAAATAGTTAAAAATGCGATAAACACAGGTGTTCCACTGGTGATGGGGAAATCCAATGTCATATTAAAGCAGCTTGAGAGTGTCTGCCAAAAAATAATGTCTTAGCTTGAGGAGGGCATATGTCTTTAAAAAAGCGACTTGAAGATACTAGCGTAGACAATGGAAATAAAAAATTTTCTGATAAGGAAAAGGATCCCTATTTGGAAATGAAAATGAAAATTCAAGCACAGGTAATAAATGATTTAGACATCGATTTCAATGAGATCTCAGATCATAATGAAGCTTTAAAGCAAGAGCTTAAAGTCATAATTAGTAAAAATATTGAAAAGGAAGCTCTTAATCTGACACCTGTGCAAAAAAAGAAAATACTTGATGAGCTACTCGATGAAATAATTGGCTATGGTCCTATTACAACTCTAATTCAAGATGTGACCGTGACTGAAATCATGGTCAATGGTCCCAATCAGGTATTTGTTGAAGTATCGGGCAAGCTGGTTAAGACAGAAATTCATTTTAAAGATAATGATCATGTCATGCACGTTATAAAAAAAATCGTATCGACAATTGGACGACGAATCGATGAGAGCTCGCCAATGGTAGATGCACGACTGTCGAACGGTTCTCGGGTGAATGCCATTATTCCGCCTCTTGCAATTGATGGACCTTCTTTGACCATCAGGAAATTTGCTGAGGATCCGTTCGGAATAGAAGATTTGGTGGGCTTTGGCACCTTGAATTCCAAAATGGCTGAGTTTTTAAGAGCCTGTGTTGAAGGTCGAATGAACGTTGTCGTCTCTGGCGGAACAGGAAGTGGGAAAACAACGACTTTAAACGTGCTATCTTCATTTATTCCAAATGATGAGAGAATTGTTACGATAGAGGATGCAGCTGAGCTTCAATTACCTCAGCCACATGTGGTCAGGCTTGAAACTCGTCCGCCAAATGTAGAGGGCAAAGGAGAGGTTAGCATCAGAGATTTAGTTAAAAATAGTCTTCGTATGCGACCAGACCGAATTGTGGTAGGTGAGGTACGGTCTGGAGAAGCTCTGGATATGCTTCAAGCAATGAATACAGGTCACGACGGCTCGCTTACGACAGGACATGCGAATTCGCCTAGAGACATGCTTTCTAGACTTGAAACCATGGTACTAATGTCTGGGATGAACTTACCGGTTAAGGCAATAAGGGATCAAATCTCATCAGCTGTTAATTTGATTGTTCAGCAATCAAGGCTTGTCAATGGGAGTAGAAAAATTACACACATTACTGAAGTGCTTGGTATGGAAGGAGAGGTAATCATACTACAGGATATATTTAAGTTTGACCAAAAAGGTGTAGATGCTCGTGGCCAAGTTATTGGGGATTTTGTCTTCACTGGTATAATGCCAAGCTGCTTAAAAGAGCTTAGAGAGCATGGCATTCATATAAATCCTTCGATCTTTAATAATCTTTAGTCAAGCGAAAAGTGAGTGTTAATAGTAGTAAATGGGTGGTGAGTTAAGTGAGCTTGATGATGGGCGTTTTATTAATCTTCTTTAGTATACTTTTTGCAGGTATATCCTTTTCAATGAGAGAAAAGAAGGTACGCGTCATAGATAAATTAAATGAATACGACGCATCAATTGAGCGAGAGGTGGACGCAAGAATTGCTGTTGAGGCAAGAAAAGGTCCAATTGGTAAAATTGCTGAATTGCTGCTGCATTCCTCTTCAAAGAAAAAAAGCATTAGTAAGTCGGCAAAAAAATACAATCAGGCTGATTTTTCAATGACCTATGAGGAGTATCTAGTCGTAAAATTCATGGGGCTTATCAGTATTGGCTTCTTTGTGTTTGCGATAACTAAAAACTTCGTTTTATTTACTATGGCACTTGTTGCAGTATATGTAGTGCCTAATTTGGTTGTGAAAGCGAAAATTTCTAAGCGAGTGAAAGCGTTTGATATGCAATTAAATGAAGGTCTTGTTATGATCTCAAACGCCTTAAAAGCAGGCTACTCATTTTTACAGTCTCTCGCCGTAGCTGCCGAAGAAACACAGCCCCCTTTTTCAACTGAATTTAAGATATTGCTTAAAGAATTAAGCTTAGGCATCCCCCTTGAGGATGGCTTAAACAATTTGTATGACCGAATTAGCTCCGAAGATCTACAGCTTATAATAAATGCCATACTGATTCAAAAGGATGTCGGGGGCAATCTTTCTGAGATTATAGAAAATATTGCAGAAACAATCCGCGAAAGACAGCGAATTAAGAATGAAGTTAAAACACTTACAGCACAGGGAAAGCTGTCGGGTTTAATAATAATGATAATGCCGTCCTTCCTTGGCGTTGTTATCTATCTTTTTGATAACTCATATATTGAGATGTTATTTGTCACATTACCTGGAAGGCTTATGCTTGGCACCGCCTTTTTTAGTCAGCTTTTGGGATGGTTGTTTATTCGTAAGATTATTAACATTGAGTACTAGGAGGCGACTATGCTTTATTTAGCGACTTTCTTAATCTTTATAGCAATCCTTCTAATCGCTTACGCTATTATTAGTAGGATAACAGCCTCAAGGCGTAAAATAGAGAACAGAATGTCATATATAGAAGGTATTGATAAAGTAAATTTGGTAATAGATAATCGCGCCTTTGGCGAGCGCGTTATTGTTCCCATTTTTACGAACATAGGTCGTCGAGTCATGGCACTGTCTCCAGATGCCTTAACGAAGCAAAAAAAAGCGCTGTTTGAGCGAGCTGGATTTTTAAGAAGTTCTACGTATGAACGGATAATTGCCAGAAGATGGTTGACCACTACTGTAATGACGCTGAGTACGTGTTTGATCCTATCACTTTTAAAGGTATCATTTGCAGGAACCTTAGTTTTTGCGATATGGGTGATTGGATTTACACAGATCGTCTATCGATTCACAACAAGAGCTGCGGTTGAAAAAAGGAGTGGTTCGATAGTCAAATCACTTCCTTATACGTTGGATCTAATAACCGTAAGTGTTGAGGCAGGATTATCTCTTGATGGTGCGATTGGTAGAATCGTATTAACGATACCCGGTCCACTTTCCGAAGAATTCTCTAAGACATTGAAGGAAATGCGGATGGGGATAGATAAAAAAAGTGCACTTAGAAACATGGCAAATCGCTGTGAGGTTCGTGATCTTTCAGTTTTGGTAAACGCGTTGATTCAAGCTGATGAGCTGGGGGTGAGTCTTGGTAAGGTATTGAGGATTGAGGGTGCGCAATTAAGAGAAAAACGTAAACAGGCGGCTAAGGAAAAAGCGATGAAAGCACCAATTAAAATACTTTTTCCTATGATGATTTTTATTTTTCCAGCTATATTTGTTATTATTCTAGGACCAGCGGTCATTAAAATAATTGAAACATTTAAGTAAGAGGTACTTAATATGAAAATTATAAAAGTTCAGAGGATCATAACAGCAAATACTTTTTTAAAAAGACTTAGAGGTTATATGTTTACTGAAAAACCTAATATTAAAGAAGTTTTGATTTTAGAGGATTGTAGCAGTATTCATACATTTAACATGAAATTTGAATTAGATGTACTTTTTTTAGATGAGGATGACCGTGTCATAAAAGTACTCCGAGGTCTTAAAAGAAGAAAGATTATTCCAACTGTACTTGATTGTGTAAAAGTGGTTGAAGCAGCCTCGCCCTTATTTTCCTCGGTAGAACCAAATGAGTGTATTCGATTTGAAAAAAACGATTAGAGTGACAATGTAAATTCTGTCTAAATAGATAGGTATGAGCATGGATTTTAATATAGCCCTATGCTAAAATAGATTCAGAGCAGATAAGCTATCTTTAGGAGGATCGAAATGGAAAATTATACAGTTGTTCTTGATTATTTTAAAGCACTTAAGGAACCAGTAAATGCAGGAAAGGTTTCAGAAGAAACTGGAGTAGACAGAAAAGAAGTTGATAAAATCATGAAAAAGTTAAAAGATGAAGAAGTTATCGTATCGCCAAAGAGATGTTATTGGGAATTCAAAAAATAGAAGCAGAGGCTTCTATTTTTTTATTATATAATAAAAAAAGCAGGTATCGGGGGGGATACTTGCTTTTTTCATATTAGTGGGGGATTTATCTAAATGAGAAAGTTTGCTTGACGTCCTTTATGTGTTTAGTATATTCTTAGAATGTTAAGTCAATATCAACGCAATGTAAGCATTTGAAAAGAAACTGTGAAGATTCCATTAATGAATTGCCTGAATGTATTTAAGGTTATTTTAAGGTAAGTCAATTAAACTATTGGCATCTTGTGCAGAAATATTAATGAAGGGAACGACTGATATGAAAAAAACAATCGCGATACTACTCTCTTTACTTATGGTATTTGGTCTAGCTGCTTGTTCTAAGAGCGATACAAATACTGGAGACAACTCATTTTACGTCTATTCTAAAGACTATGGCTTTACAAAAAATGAAATGGCTTATTTATATAACTATGTATATAGCCAAAGTGCATCTTATTTATCCTATTTAGGTGTTGATACAACTAAGTCTTTGAAAGATCAGGAGTACATGGATGGTACTTCTTGGTTTGATTATATGATGGAGCAAGCAGTTAGCTATGCGAAGGATTTCTTAATCTTCTCAGAAACGGCGAAAGATCGTGGCATTGAACTCGATGAATCTGATATGAATCAAATACAAGAAGAGTTAGATGCAGTTCAAAAGTCAGCTAAAGAAGCAGGGTTCGATACAGTGGATGCGTTTTTTAATGATACCTTTGGCGCTTCAATGACAATTGATGAATACAAAAGCTTCCTTGAAAAAAGTACACTTGCTTACAAGGTATACTCTGAAATCGAAAACTCATACCAATTTACAGAGGATGAAATTAAAGAGCATTACACAAACAATCAAAGTGAATTTAATTACATCGATTATTTAGTTTATTCGTTCGCTGAAGATGCAGATAAAGGTATTACTGCTGAAGCAGCAGAAAAAAGTGCCGATGAACTGGCTGCTGTAACGACACCAGAAGCTTTTAAAGCCTATGTAGAAAATTATATTAACGGTATCAATGCAGATGGTGCTTTGGATGTTGAAGCTGAGCTAGCTAAAATTGATGCGACAGATATGTTCTATACACAGGGTGATGAGGTGAGTGAGTGGGGCTTTGCTGCAGATGCTGCTGTCAATAAAACACTAGTGACTAGAAACACTGAAAATCATGTTTATACCGTTTATTTATTAACAAAATTACCTTACCGTCATGAAGCTGCAACGGTTAATGTAAGACACATTTTAGTTACAGCAGACACTTACGGCTCTGATGATGCAGCTAAAGCATTTGCTGAAAAAGTATTAGACGAGTGGAAAGCAGGCGATGCAACCGCTGAAAGCTTTGGTGAGCTTGCAAAACAATATACTGAAGATACTGGTTCAAGTGCAACTGGTGGATTGTATGAAAATGTTGCTGAGGGCGACATGGTACAAGCATTTAATGATTGGATTTTTGATCCAGCTAGAGTGGTTGGCGATACAGGAATCGTTCAAACCGATTATGGCTACCATATTATGTACTTCGAAGGAAAAGGCTTTGATCAATGGCAAAACGAAGTTATTAGTAGTATGAAACAAGTTGCTTATAGTGCAGATTATTCTGAACTACAAAAAAAATACCCAGTTACAGTTGAAACTGAAAAATTAAATGAAATTGTTGAGTAGTCGTTAAAAACGTAAATAAAAGAGCAGTTTTTCCATTTTGAGGAAAAACTGCTCTTGTTTTTTTATATGGTCCATTGATTATGAACGATTCCTATGAGCTTCCAATCTGAACCGACAGGCTCGAAAACCAATATCAAGCTTGACCAATCAATGCCACTATATTGTGGATCAAAACCTGTAAAATGAAATTCTACAAAGGTTGCTGTGGGATAGACGGTGGCTATGTTGTTAATTGAATTTCCCGTGCCTATAACCGTATTTATACCGATAATATGAGGCGAAATATAGTCCTCGTCATAAACAAATTCTGAGAAGTAATCTGAAAATGTTTTTGTGATTGGATCCCCTGAGCCATCATATGCACCCCAAGTATAAAGTGTGTTATCTTGCATTAAAGTTGCAATTGCAGTGGATGAAAAGCTCAGATCATTACTTGTGTCCACATAGCCATATGGGGTAAATCTAACGCCTATTGTTGCATCAACGTAATTTGATACCACACTCATATCTTGATCCTTTAGTGCTTGTACAACATCTAATGCTGATAAAAGAACGGTATTTGAAATGGTACTGGTTTGTTCTGAGTTAAGCTGATCTTGCAACAATGTTATTTGTTCGTTGAGATCTGTTATGGTTTGATTTGCTAGATCAAGCTGCTCCTGTAATTCACTACCAGTAGAAGAAACGGTTGTTTCAGGTTCTGCAGTTGTGCTCTCAGCTGTTGTTTGCGAATCGTTTTGACAGCCTGCAAAAATAAACAGCGAAATCAATAATAAAATGCCTAAAATAATAACACTTTTTTTCATAATATCACCTCATTGTAATTATACCACTAGGCTTATAATCTAATATTATAATTAAATGACAATTTAAGTCTTGCCTAGGAATATAAATTATGTCATAATATCAAAGTAACATGCGAGATTAACTCAGTTGGTAGAGTGTTTCCTTGACGTGGAAAAAGCCAGAGGTTCGAGTCCTCTATCCCGCACCATTTAGCTAAGAACGATTTGTTCTTAGCTTTTTTATTTTTTTTTATGGGGATTGGGTTGCTAAACAAACAATTTTTATGTTAAGTTGAGTTTAGAGTATAAGTGTGGGTAAAAATGAATCGTAATTAATCTATAAGGTGGTGTAGGCATGAGAAACGAGGTATATTTAAAACATTCTCCCTTCGGAGAGTTGGGGCTAATCGTTATGGAAAATTGTGAAACCATTGGCAAGTGGATTGATGATCATTTACTCGAAATGAGAAGACCTTTTTTAGATGAGGGACTAGAGCTGCCAGATAGCTTTATCATCAATAAAAAAGAGGTACGTTTTTCAAATGGCGAGGGCAAGGTTTTTCTAGAAGAGTCTGTAAGAGGTAAGGACATCTATATCGTTACCGATATTGGAAACTACAATATTACTTATACGATGTTTGGCTATGTTAATCGTAAAAGTCCAGACGATCACCTCCAAGATGTTAAGAGAGTTCTGTCAGCAATGGCAGGTAAAGCAAGGCGAATAACCCTCATAATGCCGCTATTGTACTCATCGAGACAGCACAGTAGAAAAGGCAGAGAATCATTAGACTGTGCAATGGCACTTCAAGAGCTTGAAAAGCTAGGCGTCGATGATATCCTAACTTTTGATGCCCATGATCCAACTATCCAAAATGCAGTGCCTTTGATATCCTTCGAGAATTTGTATCCTACATTGGATATTGTAAAAAGATTTATATCTGATGAACGTGAGCTTTTCAAAGAGCCTTCAAAGATGCTTTTGATAAGCCCAGATACTGGCGCTATGGATCGAGCAGTTTATTACTCAAGTGTTCTTGGGTTTGATATTGGTTTATTCTATAAAAGACGTGATCATAGTAAGGTCATCAAGGGGAAAAACCCAATTGTACAGCATGAATACATCGGTAAAGACGTAAAAGATTGCAATATATTAATTGTAGATGATATGATAGCCTCTGGTGAATCCGTATTTGATATAGTTGAAGAGCTAAAAAAACGAGAGGCGGGAAGGATTTTTGTTGCAACCACCTATGCCTTGTTTACAGAAGGCATAGATAAGTTTAATCGTTTTTATGAAGCCGGCCTTATCGATCGACTGTATACAACCAATCTTTCATATGTACCAGAAGCGGCAAGACAAGCGCCTTGGTTTTCTGAAGTCGACATGTCAGAGTTTATCGCTCGTGTCGTCAATCGATTAAATTTTGATCAATCGATTAGTGATCTGATTGATAATCGTAAGAGCATCAACGAACTATTAAGTTATGCAAAAAAATTGAAATAGCTTAAAGGCATCCTTTTTAGTAAAGAGAAAAGGATGCCTTTATTTATAGCAGCTCGATGACACTAATTGTAGAATCATCCTTAATTTCCGTATGCTCTGAAAAAAGCTCAAATATTTCTAGTGGCGTCCTACTGTTAGATAAATGCTTCATTAAGACTTGAACGGCATTGTCCAAAGCAAGGCTGTCATTTTCATATAAACCATCGGTATAGGTGAGGATACGTTTCAATTTATGAATATCAATAGTGATGGTATTTATATTATCTATTTTTAAGATACCGAGGATAATATTATTTGAGGTGAGTGAAACGATACTTTCATCTTCATAGCAGAAGAGGGCATCGGGGTGCCCCATATTGACATAAGTAATGGTTTCAGTGGTTAAATCAATATCCATGAAGATACCTGTGACATACTTATTGCTATCTATATCCTCACTGTTTAAGTCACAAAGGACATTGTTGATCTCTCTTAAGGTATCCGCAATTGGTAAATAGCCCATTAAATCATCAAACATCTGAGTAACAACAAGTGCTACAAGTGCGGAAGAAACACCATGTCCCATAACATCAATGATGGCGTTGAGATATCTATTTTCGCCAATCTTTTTAAAATAGATAAAGTCGCCACCAATTTCATTAAACTCTTTGAGCTGATATTCAAACGAAATGACTTCATCCTTATATAAATTTGGTAAGAAGGAGGAAAGTACTTTTTTTGCGACCTTGATTTCCTTTGAAAGCTCTTCGAGAAGCATTTTTTCACGAGTGATATTTCGACCAATTTTAAGAAATTTTTCTATCATATCGTGAGAATTCACAATAGGTGTAATGGTTGCCTCTTCGTAGAATATGTTGCCGTTTCTGCTTTTATTGATAAAGATTCCTTCCCACACCCTTCCTGAGGTGATGGTATTCCAAAGTGCGGTATAAAAGGATTCAGGGTGCTGCCCAGTTTTAATAACCCGTGGTGAGTTGTTGATGAGTTCATTTCTAGAGTATTCTGAGAGCTCCTCAAAATATGGATTGGCATACTGAATATTACCCTTCCGATCAGTTATAACGATAGAGTTTTGTGCACTATTAAAAAGATTATCTAAAAGCGTATTTTCGTTGATAAGCAACTCAGAACGAATGTATTCCTTAATCATCGCATCGAGCTCAATTTGATAAAACCCTTCTCTAAGCATACGATAAATAGCGTGATCGTAAAGCCTTTCAAAATGGATTACATTGTCAGGGATGTTTATAACGATCACATGATTGTACGATTCTTTTATCAGTGAGAGTGCTCGATTAGTAAAGTCTAATTTACAGTATTCAATCACCAACAAATTATATATGAAATTTGGTTTTTCAAAGGTTTCAGAAACATTTGTAATTGGTTCACAGACATCTGTATAATTTTCTATAGACTTTAGTATTGGGGCATAGTATTTCGGTGATGTAACGATATCAATATAAAGTGAAAAACGTCTAAACATATCCCCTCCAAGTTTATTTCTTTTGTTGCTGTCTTTTTTTCATGGTCTTTTTTTTCATAACTGAGTAACCAAATGTACCAAGCTGCTTGCCCAACTCATAATAAGCCCCATGGGCATATGCAATTGGATCTGCAAGATCGAGTCTAAACTTTCCCGAGGCTTCTAGATAGCGATCGTCAATGGTGACACCTAGAACTTTGGCTAGGAACATATCGTGAGTTCCAAGTTCTAATATCTGAGTTACCTGACATTCTATATTAACCGGTGATTCTTCAATCATTGGAACGGATGAATGAAACCCTTTTACAGGCGTTAAGCCACATTCTTTAAACTTATCAAAATCTCTACCGGATTTTACACCACAGAAGTCTGTCGCCTTAACCAACATCTTTGTGGTTAGGTTAATGGTAAAATATCCAGATGTCTTGATGATATCATAAGAATATCTTTCCTTCCGTATAGAGATATAGGTCATCGCAGGGTCGGTACAAACCGTTCCCGTCCATGCGACAGTTAGAATATTGGGCTTTTCCATAGAGCCGCTGGTCACC
This sequence comes from Clostridiales bacterium 38-18, assembly GCA_001897605.1. GTDB lineage: Bacteria > Bacillota > Clostridia > Peptostreptococcales > Acidaminobacteraceae > Fusibacter_C. The sequence goes on from MKTL01000001.1 coordinate 399,354, forward strand.
ATCACTGATGGCGCAGGATAAACCATTGTACCTGGTTTCCATTGTAATTTACTCATTTTGAACTCCTACTCTTTTGTTAAATTATAGCAAAATACATGATTATTTGAAAGTAAATAAAAAGTTAATGTTGCATGAACGACATTTTCATACTACAATTAAATTGTCAAAATGACATAAAGGAGATTTTTATGAGTGGAGTCGTTCTAAACTAATAACTTAAAAGGTTGAAAGCAATTAGCCCGTTAGGGCTTGTTTGTGTTGCGTTCACCTAAGTTGGTTTGGAACACTATGATCTAATGTAGCTAACAGTAGACCGTGTGCGTCTGCTGTTTTTTTGTTTTTTAAAACAGGTAAAAATTTACATTTAAATAAGATCATTCAATCCGTTTAGGTGGACATATCAGATGGATAAGGAGAAGAATATGTCAAACATGAACCAAGAAAACACCGTAAACTATATTTACAAAATTGAACACGCAGAAAATTTGCTAGAACTCAAACAAATTAAAACCATACTAAAAACTCTGGCAGTAACTGACGAGGTAAAGGAACAGGTTGATCACCTTGAAGTACTGACAGACTACTATTTAATAAAAAGACATCAACGTGAAACCACTGAAGCACGCTTGATTTTAGATCACTCTGGAAGTATTCCGCTTCATGGACTTAAGGGGGTAAAATCACAACTCGACAAACTCAAAAGATCAGAAATAATGAGACCAGTCGAATTTGAACTTGTGGCATCATTTATAAAAGAGTCCACAAGAATGAAAATCTTTATGAATGATCTTAGCTATCTTGAAACGGAAGTTGGTACCTATGCAGGTGCTATCGAACCGCTTCATGAACTGTATGATGAAATCGTAAGAATTATTGTTAGACAGCAAGTGGATGACAATGCAAGTAGTACACTTAATAAAATCAGAAAGAAAATTGAAATCGTTGAAAGCCGTATTAAGTCGAAACTTTCAGAATATGTGATAGGAGAGCAATACCAGGGCTTACTTGCTGACGCGGTTATCAGTCAACGCGACGGACGATATGTCATTCCGGTAAAAAGTGAGCATAAGAAAAGGCTGGATGGTATGGTCTTAGATCGTTCTAGATCTGGAGGTACTTTTTTCATTGAACCTGCTGCGGTTAAGAAGCTTTCAGATGAGCTTTCTGCATTGCGAATAGATGAAGAAAATGAAGTCTATAGAATTCTATCCGAGCTAACGAATCATGTCGCTTCTAGACATTTTGAACTTTTTAGAAACTATGAAGTCATGGTAAATTATGATTTTTTATTTGCAAAAGCGAAGCTTTCAAAAAAATTTGAAGGCGTTTCTGCCGCAATAAATTTAGAGGGTAAGATTAATATCGTTCAAGGAAGACATCCTTTACTGACCTCCCAAGCGATACCCTTGGATATTAAACTATCGCCGTCAAAGCGGAACTTAGTAATTACTGGACCTAATACTGGCGGGAAGACGGTTGCTATGAAAACCGTAGGTTTATTCTGCCTGATGACACAGGCGGGATTACACGTTCCAGCGAGTAAAGAAACTGAGCTACCAATTTTTGAACGTTTTTTGTGTGATATCGGTGATGGACAGAGTGTTTCCCAAAACTTAAGTACCTTTTCAGCTCATATTACTAATATCATTCGAATTCTAGAACTTGCGGACGAAAAGTCCTTGGTGATACTTGATGAAATCGGTGCGGGTACGGATCCAAGTGAGGGAATGGGAATTGGCATCGCTGTACTTGAAGCATTGAATCAAAAGAAAGCCTATACGCTAACTTCGACACATTATAATGAAATCAAAGCATTTGCAGATGAACATCCGGATTTCAGAAATGGTAGCATGGCATTTGATTTAAAGACGTTATCGCCATTGTATCAGCTGATTACTGATACTTCCGGACAAAGCAATGCCCTTCATATTGCACTTAGAATCGGCATGCCTAAAGATTTGATCGAAAGGGCTCATGCGCTTGCTTATAAGTCAGAATGGTCTGATAAGGCATTCGTCGAAAAAGTTGAACGACACGAATCACCAAACTTGTTGAATCCAGCTGAAACGGAAACCATACTTTCTACTGAATCTTTATTTCAAGAGGAGCAACATTTCAGTGATCAGGATAGCCGTAAGGATAGTAGTCAGATCAAAGGATCTAAATATCGTCCCAGCTGGCAGTCAGAATATGCACTAGGGGATTCGGTTTGGGTTATGACAATGAATAAACCAGGAATTGTCTCACAGACTTGTAACAGTAAAGGGGAGGTCGAGGTAATCGTTTTAGGGAAGCGAATAAAAGTCAATCACAAACGCTTGAAGCCTTATATAGAACAGAAGGAGCTCTACCCAGATGAATATGACTTAAATATCGTCTTAGAAAGTAAAATTAATCGAAAAAAGGACAAGTTAATCAGCAAAGGAAAAGGAAAAGGCATAATCATCGAAAAATAGGGTATTAAACTACAGAAGGGTTTTAAAACTGTATTTTGGGAGGCGAGCTTATGAAAATTGCAATTCAAGCAGGTTTAAGTGAACTGACGCAAATGCTAAGAGCAAAAGGGTATGAAGTTGTCCCTTTTAGAGACGGTGGCCAAAACATACGAATAACGATCCTTAACGATGTAGATGAAGAGTATGAGGAAATCGATCCAGTAACCTTTATGGGAGATGGAGAGGGTGAAATGGTTTTACTCGATGCGTCAAGACTAAGTCAAACAGAGATATTTGCTTATGTTGAGAAGTATATGCAATAATTACAACCGTTTTTGAAATTGTGTTGAAAAGTTTGAAAAGCTATATTATAATACACTCAATAGTATAAATTGCTAAGAAGGAAAGTAGTAGGTAGCTATAGTCTGTAGAGAGCCATCGTAAGGTGAAAGATGGCGGCTGAATGACCGAACTCGTTCTGGAGCTGTTTTTGTGAAAGCAAAAACCGGATCGCTTCCGTTAAAGGCTTTGAGTGGATTGCCTAGGCAATCAAATAGAGTGGTATCGCGGGTTCTTCGTCTCTAACGAAGGACCCTTATTTTTTTTTTGAAAGGGGTTATTTGATGCGAGATTACATGCATAAGGAAATCGAGAAAAAATGGCAGCAACGCTGGGACGAAAAGCAAAGCTTTAGAGCCTATAATGATTATTCAAAACCAAAATATTACCCTTTGGTTGAATTTCCATATCCATCTGGACAAGGCTTACACGTAGGTCATCCACGTCCCTATACAGCCCTTGATATCGTTGCTAGAAAAAGAAGAATGGAAGGGTACAACGTACTTTATACGATGGGATGGGATGCGTTTGGTCTACCGACAGAAAACTATGCCATCAAAAACAAAATTCATCCAGCAATCGTTACTGAAGATAACGTTAAAAGATTTAAAGAACAGCTTCGAAGCTTAGGTCTTTCTTTTGACTGGTCGAGAGAAATCAATACAACCGATCCAAACTATTATAAATGGACACAATGGATCTTCATTAAGCTTTTTGAAAATGGTTTGGCTTACAAAAAAGAGATGGACATCAACTGGTGTACCTCATGTAAGGTAGGTCTTGCAAACGAAGAGGTTGTGGGTGGCGTCTGTGAAAGATGTGGCGGTACAGTCGTTAAAAAAGCCAAATCACAATGGATGCTTAAAATCACTGAGTATGCGGAACGTTTAATTGACGATTTGGACGATCTAGATTATATAGAGCGTGTTAAAGCACAACAAAAGAACTGGATAGGTAAATCAACTGGTATGGAGCTTGATTTTAAAACGACCTCTGGTGACGTCCTTAGAATCTATACAACGCGTCCAGATACGATTTACGGTGCGACCTATATGGTTGTATCACCGGAGCATCCATTGATCGATGAGCGCAAAGACTTGATTACCAATTACGATGCACTTATGGCTTATCGTGCGGAAGCAAAATTAAAATCTGATTTTGAGAGAACTGAGCTTAACAAGGATAAAACGGGTGTCGTGATCGAAGGCATCAAAGCGATTAATCCCGCTTCAGGTGAAGAAATCCCTGTGTTTATTTCAGATTATGTTCTTATGAGCTATGGTACAGGTGCAATTATGGCAGTTCCAGGTCACGATACAAGAGACTGGGAGTTTGCAAAAGCGTTTAATTTGCCGATTATTGAGGTCGTCAAGGGTGGCGATGTACAAAATGAAGCTTATACAGATTCTGAAGAAGGTATCATTGTCAATTCACCGCTGATCGATGGTTTGTCAGTAGCTGAAGCGAAAGAATCAATTGCAGATCACTTTGAAAAACTTGGTATTGGCGTTAGAAAAGTTAACTTTAAGCTTAGAGATTGGGTGTTCTCAAGACAGAGATATTGGGGCGAACCTATTCCTCTCGTAAGCTGTCCTTCGTGTGGCTGGGTTGCTCTTCCTGAAAGCGAGTTACCATTGACGCTTCCTGAAGTGGCAAGCTATGAACCAACAGACAATGGCGAATCACCACTTTCAGCCATGACAGAATGGATCGAAACAACATGTCCAAAATGCGGTGGTCATGCGCATAGAGAAACAGATACAATGCCTCAATGGGCGGGGTCAAGCTGGTATTTCTTAAGATACTGTGATCCAGATAATGATCAAGAGTTTGCAAGCATGGATGCACTTAACTATTGGATGCCAGTTGACTGGTACAATGGTGGTATGGAGCATACGACACTTCACTTACTTTACTCTAGATTCTGGCATAAGTTCTTGTTTGATATCGGTAAAGTTAACACAAAAGAGCCATATTTAAAGAGAACCTCTCATGGTATGATTATGGGAGAAAACAATGAGAAGATGTCTAAATCAAGAGGGAATGTCGTTAATCCTGATGATATTATAGGTGAGTTTGGTGCGGATACGCTTAGAACTTATGAGATGTTTATAGGTGACTTTGAGAAGAGTGTACCTTGGTCGGACAATAGTGTAAAAGGCTGTAGACGTTTCTTAGACCGAGTTTGGAATTTTGCTGATGAAGTGGTTCCTGGCGACGCGTTTTCTAAAGAGCTTGAAATTACAATGAATAAAACCATTAAAAAGGTTTCAGAAGACTATGAAACACTGAAGTTTAACACTGCAATTGCAGCGATGATGAGCCTTATCAATGAATTCAAAAAAGTTGAGCACATCAATCGCGCTGAGTACGGCACGCTACTTAAACTGTTAAACCCAGTAGCGCCACATATAACAGAAGAGCTTTGGGAGTCTTTGGGCTTTGAAGGTATGATTACAGAACAATCATGGCCAACCTTTGATCCAAACAAGACGGTTGAAGATGTTATCGAGATGGCAGTTCAAATTAATGGTAAAGTAAGAGGTTTAATTAGCATCCCTGTAGATGCTGATGCAGCTGCTGCTAAAGCGCTTGCACTAGAAGATGAGAAGATTAAATTGTTTACAGATGGTAAAACAATTGTAAAAGAAATTTATGTTCCAGGTAAAATCTTCAATATTGTAGTAAAATAGGAATATAGATATTGGTTAAGAGTTGATAAAACATTTACTGGAGGCAAAATGGAAAAGAAATTGGTAATTGAAGGTATGAGCTGTAATCATTGTAAAATGAGAGTTGAAAATGCCTTAAAGGGTGTTGAAGGGGTTACAAATGCAGTGGTAGATTTAGCAGAAAAATCTGCTCTTGTAACACTTAATACTGAGGTAGATGCAGCACTTTTAAAAGAAACAGTTGAAGATGCTGGATACGATGTTGTATCGGTTCAATAAAATGAAAAGTACCTGCTTTGCAGGTACTTTTTTTGTCTATTTTTCAAAAAATAAATAGAAATTCAAAAGGTTTATGAAATTGACTTTAAACTGGATTTTGACGTACGGATCAATTAATAAATTAACACTTATTTCAAGAGGATATATATTTTAATGTTAACAAATTAGTTGTCAACTTTTAATAAGTACACGGTATACAATTTATGTGAAATGTTGTAGAATGTTAATCAAATGACTTTGAGTTTGATGATTTAATTACGTTAAATTTGTATCCTTTATTACGAACCGTTACGATATATTGGTTGGTAGGATCGACCAATGCAAGCTTTTTTCTGAGTCGGCTGACATGTGTCATCAGAGCGTTGTAATCGCCCAAACTCTTTTGCCCTGTGATGAGGTGAAATAGGTATTCCATACTAAATACCTCACTTGGAGCTTTTGCAAGGGTATAGAGGATATTAAACTCAGAATGTGTTAAGTCCAGAATCGTACCATTTAGATATATTTGCTTTGCAAATGGATCAATGGACATATTATTGTAAACGATGGTGTTTTGCTCAGAGGCATAAAGAGACTCTAGGTAATTCAGACGCTCATGCTGTATCATTAGCTTCATGCTGAGTAGCTCTGGATGTGGTGGTAAGGTGACGTAGTCATCTGCTCCATGAATAAACGCTTCTTTTAAGGAATCAATACAATTACTATGTTCGTAAGCTATCAGATATGTACAGTTATAGAGTCTTCGTTTATAATCACAATAATCAGACAAGTCTGCATTGAAATGGGTAATAATGTCTGTCGTACTTGCAATCAACGTATGATTTTCTTTTGGTTCAGCTTCTGTGTAGTCACTAAAATGATTAAAAAGTTGATAATCGAGGTTGTGCAGTACGAGGTATTGATTTAAGGGTGAAAAATGGTTAGTTCCATTTTCGATAACAATAACCTTTCGGTTTGACATAAATTGTGTCTCCTTGTAGCAAAATTTGCCAACTGTTATGACTTACCTTAATATACTGTAACGTCAGGCATTCAGGCAATCATCCTGTCAAAATATTATATATCATAAGACAAGAAAAAATAATGTGATTTTAAAAATGTAAGGAATTGCAAGATTAAAATTTTATTAGAATTTCTGATGGAAATTCTATTTAGGATAACATAATACTGATTGAAAAAACAGTACTTTAGAACTATAATAAATAAAGTTAAAATACTACACGAATGGTTGATAAGAGGTTAAAATGATATTTGATATACATAGTTTGTCACATTATTTAAATTTGTATATAATGCCCATCGCTTTGGCGAATGATCTTCAAGTGTTGTTCTTAAACGAATCGTTTAGAGCAACTTTTTCTAATTTGGTTGGAAATGATGCTTCAAGCTCGCTTTCTGTTCTGGACCTAGATCACTTAAATCAACTATCTCTTAACAAGCATACCTTTAAATTTTATGATGAATTCTATTCAATATATGTTGATAAATGGCAATATCATCAAGTCCGTAAAGCTGATCGATTTGTCATGTACAAGTATATGATGGACCATCATATACGTCATTACAAGGGGTGTGCTTTAAAGCCTCAAATCATACGCAATGAAGAAAAACCGCCAGTTTTTTTCTTGAACCATAGAGAGGACACGCAAATCTGCTGTATGATTAAAATCTGTCCAGGCGAAAATATCAGTGGCATCACACTACTAAGCTTGGACTTTTTAATTAAGAGCATTGAGAAAAATGAAGCGCTAAATCGTTTGGAGCTAATCGCCAATGTCATTGATAAATGGGCCATTGAGAATGATGTTAGACTTGAAACGATACTTGTTCATCTAGATTTTGAGGGAAACCGCTTTCAAGTCCAAAAAAACAGTGGACACATCTATCTTGTGAATAAAGAGGGTTTGTATATCCAGATTGAGGAATGTGAGTCAATAACACTTAACCTTGAAGATATTGATTTTGCTTTGTTATCAACCGAAGCGATGCCAAAAACGATTTTTAATAACTACGATGGTATTAACCCTATCCCAGTTTTTAATGAAACCTATAAATACTTTGAGACAAATCAATCAAAATACAGCTCAGAGATTGGTAATTTGTTGATCAAACCCAATTTGGGCGAATCGCTTTTCTCATATCATATAAATTGTCTTACAGAAATGCAAAATGTCATTGATCATATTTTAAAGGAGACTAGAATAGAGGAATCAGAGGACTTTGCTGTAAGATTAATCCTAAGTGAGTTGGTGACAAATGCTTTTAAACATACCTGTAATGACAGAACAGAGCCATTTGTAAACGTTATAATCCATCTCACTCCAAACTCGATTTCAATCGAGGTTTATAACATAGATCATTCTAAAAATCATGAAGTATTGGAAAAAGCATGCCTACCTGATGATATTTTATCTGAGGGAGGTAGAGGATTATTCCTCGTAAAAGAATTTGCATACGCTTTGTTCGAGACGAATGACAGTGTAATTGCAATAGTAAAAAGGGGTAAAACAAATGAAGAAAAGCTTGAAATTTAAAATTATGGCAATGATGCTGGTCGTCATTATTGTTCCATTAGCGGTACTTGGTAGTATTTCGCTGATACAGTTCACTAGTGAAACTGAGGATTCAGTTTACTCAAAGCTAGACGATCTAGTCAACTTAACCTCAGATGTCATATCTAAGGAAATAGACGCTTCGAGTTTAATCGGTAATATGATGAGCAATGATATGAGTATCGTTGCATTTGCAAGTGGTGATAGCACTAAAAGAAGTGAGGCTTATAGTGCATTAAAGACCTTGGTCGAGTCTCATAGCGATGTCATTGAGATGGCACTTATTACAGATGTGAAGGGCAATGCAGTTATATCCAATACGGATATGAATGCTTCTATAGATGTCAGCGAGCGCACCTATTATCAAGAGGCGCTAAAGGGAAATGTTGGACAAAGCGATGTCATAATCTCTAAGGCGACAAACCAGCCAGTAATTGCTATTGCTCATCCTATTAAAAATGGCAGCAAGGTTGTAGGTACCTTTATAACGACGATAAGATTTGATCAAATTGCTGCGCATTCAAAAGCAATACAAGTGTTTGAAGGCGGCTATAGCTATATGTTTAACACAGATGGTTTGATTCTTTCTTACATAAATGCTGAGGATGAATTCAATCTCAATTTACTTGAGTTAAATATTCCAGAATTAAATGAGATGGTTGCTAATGTAAAGGAAGGCAAATCTGACGATGCAACCTATACCTATAAAGGTGTAAAGAAATATGTAAAATACACAACTGTTGATGGTATGGGACTTGCAATAACAGCAAATTATGATGATTATATGTCTACAATGACAAAGATTAGAAACCTGTTGTTCATTATCATCGGCGTCTCTCTAATCGTAGCGACTACGCTTAGCTTTGCTTTTGTAACGTTTAATGTTACAAGACCTTTGAAAAAGCTGTCAGAATTGATGTCGGTAGCTGGCGATGGCGATTTAACGGTTAAATCGGAGATCAAAACTGGTGATGAAATTGAAAGTATATCGAATTCATTTAATAAAATGATTGAACATCAGAACGGAATCGTTTCAAAGGTTAAATCAGGCTCTAAGGAGGTCGCAAAATCATCAGATGAAATTGCTTCTTCGACAAATGATGTTAGTGATGCCTCGCAAAATGTGGCAAAAGCCATACAAGAGGTGGCTGATAATTCTACAACACAGAGTCATTCCATATTGGAAACGACAGAGACCATACTACAATTAAGTAGTTTGATTCAGCTTGCAAAAGTAAGAGCACTGGAATCCGATAAAAATGCGGAATCGGCAATAACCAGTGTAGGTGTTGGTAGAGATAGCTTGAGTAATACCAAAAAATCAATCGACGAAATTAAAGCGATTACAGATGAAACGGGTAATCGATTAAAAGAACTTGAAGTGTTATCGACAGAAATTAAGGGTATTATAGGTACTATAAACGCAATTGCGGAACAGACAAATCTATTGGCCCTAAATGCTTCAATTGAAGCAGCAAGAGCTGGTGAGCATGGACGTGGATTTGCTGTCGTAGCCGAAGAGGTTAGAAAGCTTGCAGAGCAGACGGGTCAGGAAGCGGGAGGCATTACCAAAGTCGTTAGCGAAATGGTTAAGAAAATTGATAACGCTGTTGAAACCATGTCCTTTGGTAAAGCTGCAGTTCAAAATGGCGTAGACAAGGCGATAGTAACAGATAGCGCATTTATTCAGATTTATGATGCGGTGCAATCAGTAACTCAGGATGTTAAAAAGATAGTTGAAATTACAGACAATGAAGTGAATAGCTCAGAGCAAATTTTAACCTTAATCGATACTGTAAGCACCTTATCAGAGCAAAATTCTGCCAATTCACAAGAAGTGGCTGCTGCCATAGAAGAGCAGACAGCACTATTAGAAAGTATCGCTGCTGGCAGCGAGGAATTAACTGCTATGGCAACTGAATTGAACACCTTGGTCGAAAAATTCAAAGTTGAGGAGTAAGATATGAGAGTAGAAGTTATAAAAATTCCAGAGCAATTTTCAGTAACAGAAGCATCAGAGTTCAGAGAAATGACTTATAACCTAATGAAAGTAGATCAGATAACCTTTGAGTTAGATTTTTCAAACTGTAACTTTATTGATAGTACAGGGCTTGGTGTTTTAGTTGGCCTTTATAAAAAATGTAATGAGACACATTCTAAGATGATTTTAAAACATCTTAAGAAGGACGTTGCACGCGTGATTAGCATGACACGTCTGGATCAAATCTTTACGATATTATAAATAAAGGGTATAATGATAATGGTACTCAAATAAGGTTATAAATATCGATAAGGAGGTTATGTAATGGGAAAAAAAGCAATTGAAATTTCTAATCTCGACGTGGATAAGCTCATCCAAATGTTAAATGAAGCTTTGGCTGAAGAATGGTTAGCGTATTATCAGTATTGGGTTGGCGCAAGAGTCATGGAAGGCCCTATGAGAAGTGAAGTTGAACCAGAATTACTTTTACATGCAAATGAAGAATTGGCTCATGCTGAACTGATTATAAATCGTATTCTTCAATTGGGTGGTACGCCTATATTAAATCCAGCAAAGTGGACAGAGTACGCAAAATGTCCATATGCTGAACCAGTTGATCCTTATATCGAAGAAATTTTGAAGCAAAATCTTGATGGCGAGAGATGTGCAATTCAAAGATATGAAGAAATAGCAGATTATACGAATGGTAAGGATCATGCCACCTATCAAATGGCGATTACCATCTTGAACGATGAGCTTGAACATGAACACGATATTGAGGATTTCTTAACGGATATCAACCGTCTTAAAGAGGACATCAAGAAATTTAGATTATAATTGAACCGGAACGCAAAGGCGAAATTCGCTTTTGCGTTTTTAAAATCCTAAGGACAAGAGGCAAATATGGCAAAAGTAATCATAAAAGGTCAAAAAAAGAAAAAGGAATATGGGTTTACGTATTTTTTATTTGTAATATTATCAATCGCACTTATATTTGTTGGCCATAATATCGCTAGCAATGGAACCGATACGTTTAGTCAAGTGGAAAGCATCGGAGTAGAACGAGGCACAGTAATCGAAATCATCGATCAAATTGATCAAAATGAAGAAGATCAAGCGGACATTGATTTCGTAGCTAAAGACATTTTATTTACAGTAAAAATGGAGACAGGAAGTCAAAAAGGACAACAGCTTAGAGCACTTCAAAGCTTAAATAATTATTTGAAGGTATTGCCTAAAGAAGTCCAGGTAGGTGATTCGATTCTGCTTTATGAAATGCCGAATGAGTATTATGGCACTCAGTGGACATATGGGGAGTATTACAGAACACCAGCCCTTGTCGTTATGGGAATTATCTTTGCAGGTGTCCTATTAATTTTTGGTAGAACTAAGGGCTTACAAACTCTGTTTTCACTCATACTAACGATTATGGCTGTTTTTTACGTCTTTATACCAGCAGTTCTATCAGGCTATAACATCTATTTATGGTCGTTAATCATTTGTGTATTTGTTACCATTATGACCTTAGTTGTGGTGAGTGGCTTTAATCCCAAGACGTCTGCTGCGATAATTGGTTGTATCAGTGGTATAGCAATGTCTGCGGTTCTCGTACTTGTAATGAATAGCATCTTACAGCTGACGGGTGTCGTCGATGAAGCGTCAGTTTATTTGCTATTAATGAATCCAGATCATCCTATCGATTTAAAGGCAATTATCTTTGGTGCAATTATCATTGGGGCTATGGGCGCAATTATGGACGTCTCAATGTCAATATCTTCTGCGTTATATGAAATGAAGGAGAACTATGCCGCACATTCCTTTGGTCAGCTTGTGGCCTCAGGTATGACAATTGGTAGAGACATTATGGGGACAATGGCAAATACATTAGTACTCGCATATATTGGGAGTTCGCTATCAACCGTGTTATTGCTTATAACCTATAATTCTTCCCTTCTTGATCTGATGAACCGTGAAATGGTCGTTATAGAAATTTTACAGGCAATTATTGGTTCTTTGGGAATATTGCTGACATTGCCTTTAACCGCAATCGCTTCAGGTTTTCTATACACGAGAAACAACAATAGAGAACATTTAAAAAGAAGAGTGTAGCTTATTTAAGTCTTGGTTGTCGGTATAACTTTGGGGTAAGTATTTACTATTTACTACTATATATTGCTCAAAATGGAGGAGATTTATGAAGCGACTCACCCCACTGAAGTTTAAATCAATTCGGACAGCTTTTATTATGCCCATTTTACTTCCATTATTGTTTATATTAATGTTGCTGACTTATCTATTATTGAATGGCGCAGAGAATGTTTCAAGAATTACAATAGAGACAGTCTCAGAGCAATCCATGCTTCAGGTTGATGATTTGTTGATGCATCATTTATCTGAAGCAATACAGCTAAATTCAGTAAATGTGGATAATTATAATACCGCTATATTAAATATTGAAAGCTATCAAAATAGAGAACGCTATTTTTCGAACCTGATTGCAAAATTTCCGGAAGTTACAATGACCTATGTTGGGTTTCCTGACAAGAGCTTTTATGGTGCTAGGCGCTCACAGGATGGTAGTATACAGGTCGTGAGAAACAACCTTCAGACCTCAGGTGCTTCTGAATACTATAATATCGACGAAAATCATGATGCGTCTGATTTTGTTGAGAAATTTGATGCTTATGATCCAACGCTTAGACCGTGGTATGTAAAGGCATCGGAAACTCAGTCGCCAGTATTTAGCGATGTCTATAATCATTTTGTATTTAAGCAGCCTACTATTACAGCGAGCTATCCCATCGTGGAATCAGGCGAGGTCGTGGCTGTGTTTGGCGTTGATTACCTATTGACTTGGCTTGGAGAAACCCTTTCGACAATTCCGATTCGAGAAAACGGGCTGATTTTCATAGTTGATGAAAGCAATCAATTGGTTGCGACCTCCAAGTCCTCAGATGACATTTTTAAAGTCGTAAATGGTACCTCAGAGCTTATTAAGGCGTCAGAAAGCAGCAATCGCTTGATAAAAAATGCGGTTATGTTAGAACAAGCCGGTGACAATCAAAGCTTTAAGGTGGACGGTGAAAAATACAGCGTTAACCATATGAGCTTCAATCTATTAAATTTAAACTGGAAAATCTATGTTTTGCTTTCATACGATGATTTTGTCAATCAAATGAACCTTGCAATAAAACAAACCATAACCATTATATTGGCAAGCCTTATATTGTTTATTGTTATCTCGTGGCTTGTAACGCGCTGGGTAACGAAACCAATTTACCATTTAAATGACGCTGCTAAAAAATTGGCTGAAGGTAGATTTGACTTTGTCTCAGATGAAGTTAGAAGAGACGAGCTTGGACAGCTCTCACTTTCATTTAATGAAATGGCTCTTAAGTTAACTAGCCTGGTAACCACACTTGAACAGCAGGTTGACGAAAGAACCAAGGATCTACAGGAAATGAATGAATCGCTAAGTAGACTATCGTTTAGTGATGGGTTAACGGGCTTACCTAATCGAAGGAAATTTGATGAATTTTATGGCTCCGTGTTTGGTAAAAATTCGAGTCACAAAAGAGAAATGGCGATTATCATGATGGATCTTGATAATTTTAAAGCTTTTAATGACACCTATGGACATCTTGTAGGAGATGATTGTCTTAGAATGGTGAGTATCATTTTTAGTCGAATAATCTTTAAAAACAAAGATTTGGTTGCAAGATTTGGTGGTGAGGAATTCTCTGCAATTCTACAGGGATACTCAAAAACAGAAGTTTATGAGCTTTGTGAGCTTATAAGGAATGAAGTTGCCAGTACACCATTACAGATTTCAGAGTCTGAAACGGTTTATATAACTGTAAGCGTTGGCTATGTTCATTTCACACCAGATTTAAGCAATCCCAAAGAAGAGTACATTAAATGTGCCGATCAAGCCTTATACAAAGCAAAAAGCTTAGGCAAGAATAGAACAGAATCATTTTGCGAGTAATGTTACAGTTGTATTACAAAGGCATTGATAATGATTATCAATTGAATTTTTCGGATATATACTCCTTAAGCGAAATTATCATCCCAAGGGATGTTGAATAACAACTTAGGAGGTCATTATGAAATTTGTATTACCAGAACTAAATTACAAAACAGATGCGTTGGAACCTTATATTGATCAAAAAACAATGGAAATTCATCACCAGAAACACCATGGTGCATATGTGAATAATTTAAACGCTGCTTTAGAGGGGAAACCTGAGTTTGAAAGCATGACAATTGAGGAATTACTTACAGGACTTGACAAGCTTCCTGAAAGCATTCGAGGTGCGGTTAGAAATAATGGTGGTGGTCATTACAACCACACGCTTTTCTGGGAAAGTCTTACGCCAGGTGGCAAATCGATTTCACCAGAATTTGAATCTAAGCTAAATGAAGCTTTTGGTTCACTAGAAGCCTTCAAAGCTGCTTTCAAGGATGCTGCTCTGAAACGATTTGGTAGTGGTTGGGCATGGCTCGTTTCTGAAGGTGGTAAATTGAAAATTGTGAGCACCCCTAATCAGGATGCACCTATTTCAGATGGATTAAGTGAATTGTTAGGACTTGATGTTTGGGAACATGCCTACTACTTAAATTATCAAAACAGACGTGCTGATTATATTGAAGCATTTTGGAGTGTCGTGGATTGGTCTGTTGTTGAAGGTAGATTATAATATTTAGAAGTAAGAGCTCTGGTAACCACCGGAGCTCTTTTATTTTGCGATAATTATAGTCTAAAAATGAATGGATAGCATCGATGGCTTCAATATGGAAATAATTGAACATTCGCATATTAATTGAGAATTAGTATTAGAAGCTCTGAAAATTTGATATAATAGTACACAATAATTGAAATAAATGCATTTGGAGGAATTTATGAAATTTGTAAACTGGAACGTAAATGGGATTAGAGCTTGCATCAATAAAGGATTTCTAGATTATTTCCACCAAGTAGATGCAGATTTCTTTTGCCTACAGGAAACAAAAGTTTCAGAAGGACAGGTGGCGCTTGAGCTAGAAGGCTATTATCAGTATTGGAACTATGCGGTTAAGAAAGGCTATTCTGGTACTGCTATCTTTTCTAAGCATGCGCCAATTTCTGTTGCATATGGAATTGGGATTGAGGAACACGATCAAGAAGGCCGTGTTATCACGATGGAGTTAGACACCTTCTATCTTGTGACCGTCTATACACCAAACTCGAAATCAGAGCTTGAAAGGCTACCCTACAGAATGGTTTGGGAGGATGATTTTAGAGCATACCTAAAAAATCTAGAGGAAAAGAAGCCGGTTATCGTTTGCGGGGATCTAAATGTGGCACATAAAGAAATCGATATTAAGAATGCCAAATCCAACATGAGAAGTGCAGGCTTTACAATAGAAGAGAGAATGAAAATGACAGAGCTTTTAGATACGGGCTTTGTCGATACATTTAGATTTTTTTATCCTGATAAAACCGATGCTTATACTTGGTGGTCATATTTTGGGAAAGCAAGAGAAAAAAATGTTGGCTGGCGAATTGATTACTTTGTTGCTTCTGAGGCATTGAAACCAAGGCTAAAGTCTGCTGATATTGATGCACAGATAACAGGGAGTGATCATTGTCCAGTTTTGCTTGAAATTGAGTAATCGAATAAATGTTGGTTTCCCTTTTATAATTGAGTTGGTATAAAAATTGCATTTAACAATTAGCACTAATGATTGAAGGAGTGAACGGTTTGGAAAATATGTTTAAGTTTCTTGATGAAAATCAATATGTAATTGAAGAACTCACGGATGCGATTGTGGTAATTGACACAGAAGGTAAAATTACGCACATTAATAAACGTGCTTTGGAATTACTTGAAGTAAGTCACGAAAACGCAGTTGGAAAGGCAATGCTATCTGTCTATCCTGAGTCAAAACTCAATCAAACTGTAACCACTCAGAAAGTTGAAAGGAACATTAGACTAAGTGTTCATAACCGTGTATGCATTGCCTCTAGAGTCCCTTTATTTAAAGAAAATAGGGTAATCGGTGCTATTTCTATTTTCGATGACATTACCCGAATTGAGCAAATGTCTAGTAGAATAGAAGCTGATCGTAGCGAAATGTCTATTCTCAAAACCATACTTGAAATCGCTTATGACGGTATTGTCGTTGTCGACGTCAATGGGTATATCACAATGATTTCAGATGCCTATAAAAAATTTATAGGAATTGGTGATGATCAGGTCATTGGCAAGCATGTTACTGAAATTATTGAAAATACAAGAATGCATATTGTAGCACAAACGGGTATTCCAGAGGTTAACGACTTTCAAGAAATTCATGGTGACTACATGATGGCAACGCGTATTCCCTATTACGTAGACGGAAAAATTGCTGGCGCCATTGGAAAGGTTATCTTTAGAAATGTTTCAGAACTTCAGAATATCAATAAAAAATTTAGTAGAGTTGAAAAGGATTTAAAAAATCTTAGATCTGAAATTAGTAGCCTACATCGTGCAAAATACAACCTAAACCAAATTATAACTGGAAATGAAGAAATTAATAAACTAAAAAATTATGTCAATAAACTGGCACATTCTAAATCAAGTGTATTGATTCAAGGTGAGAGTGGTACTGGCAAGGAGCTTTTTGCACATGCGATTCATCTTTCAAGTCACCGAAGAGAGATGCCATTTATTAAAGTAAATTGTGCTGCAATTCCAGAGCATCTACTTGAATCTGAACTATTTGGATACGAAAAGGGTTCGTTTACAGGTGCAGATAAGAATGGTCGTATAGGTAAGTTTGAGCTAGCAGATCAAGGAACTATTTTCCTTGATGAAATAGGTGATATGCCATTACAGATGCAGGCGAAGATCTTAAGAGTCTTACAGGAAGGCGAGGTAGAACGGATTGGATCAAATACACCAAGGCAGGTTGATGTTCGTATTATCGCCGCAACAAATAGAAATTTAAAGACTATGGTTGAGGAGAAGTCATTTAGAGAAGACTTATATTACAGGCTTAACGTAATCAACCTTATGATTCCGCCTTTAAGAGAGCGTAAGGAGGATATAATTCTTCTCTCAAATCATTTTATTGACTTGCTCAATCAAGAAAATCATGGAAAACTAAAGGGGCTATCTGAAAAGACACAAATGCAGCTGTTCTCTTACGATTGGAAGGGAAATATTAGAGAGCTTAAAAATGTTATTGAACGTGCTTACAATATTATTGAGGGTGAGGAGTTTGTTCAGCCTTGGCATTTACCAGCACATATCAACAGTGGTAAGTATGTCACAAACAGTGAACCACTTAAAGAACTTGTGGATGCGGCAGAAAAGAAGATTATTTTAGAGCGTTTAATCGCATTTAAAGGAAATAAGAGTAAAACTGCAGCAGATTTGGGAATTTCTAGGATGGCATTGCACAAGAAGCTCGAAAAGTATGATATGAAGTAATGAAATGAAAAAAAACAATAAAAAACAGCATAATTTACAAGAAAATTTCAAGCATGTTTTGATTAACAGTCAAGATGTGTAAATAAAAATTTACACTTGTTCAAAGTGTGAGTTTAGTGTAAACAAAG
Organism: Clostridiales bacterium 38-18; assembly: GCA_001897605.1. GTDB lineage: Bacteria > Bacillota > Clostridia > Peptostreptococcales > Acidaminobacteraceae > Fusibacter_C. The sequence goes on from MKTL01000001.1 coordinate 417,197, forward strand.
GTTGACACCGGTATTTAAGATGCAAAACAAGTGTAAATAATATTTTACACTTGTTTTATTTTTGTCAATAATTAATATGGATTTTATTAATATTGAGGCAAAAAAAGACGAAATAGAAGAAAAAAATCAATTTGAATGTACAAAAAGTTGGCACGGGAATTGCTTTTTATTATTGGCGTAGGATATTAGTCTATGAAAGGATGAATTTTATGGTGAAGACACTAAGGAACCCAAGGTATTTCAATGCGATTTACCAGATATTGTTGGCGATAGTTATTGCTCAGCAGATTTATGCGCCTCAAGAATTCAAATATGTTCACTTGGCATTGGTGTTCATAAGAATGATTATCTCTGAGGCATACGATGCAAAACATCGTTTTCAAAAAAATGAGGAATACTTCATTCTGGCAATTTTGGTTACCACACTTGTTTCTATCGTAGAAAAAATCCTTACAATCAATCTTGGCTTGGTTTACTTGTTAGCCCTTGCAGTATCAGTTGTCTTAATGGGTACTTTTTTAAAGACCACAATTGATGACTCTAAGAACTATCAAGGGACAACAAAGTTTCATGCCAAGCATGTTGAGATGCTTCAGAAAGGTAAAGTTTTTACAAACGGCATACTTTATCTGATGCTAGGCATCTGTGGACTGATTCTCTTGTACGTTTCATACGAAATCATCAAACTATTAAGTTAGGGGGACAAACAAATGTTAGGTGTAATCGCTATTATCTTTACACTGTTAGCACTGATGTACTTGGCTTACCGCGGTATCACAGTGTTAGTATTAGCTCCATTGCTCGCTATGCTCGCTGCAATCATGTCAGGCGAGATTCCTGCACTTTATGCACTTTCTAGCATTTTCATGCCAGCAGCTGCAGGCTACATCAAGTCATACTTCCCAGTATTCTTGGCAGGTGCAATTTTTGGTAAATTAATGGGTGTAACTGGTGCTGCAACTTCTATCGCACACTTTATATCAGAAAAAGCTGGTAAAAAGCATGCTATCGCAGCAGTAGTAATTGCAACAAGTTTATTGACTTATGGTGGTGTTTCACTTTTCGTAGTTGTTTTCGCAATGTATCCAATCGGTGCTATGCTTTATAGAGAAGCTAACGTTCCTAAACGTTTACTTCCTGCAGCAATCGCACTTGGCGCATTTACGTTTACTATGACAGCTATGCCAGGTTCACCACAGTACCTCAATACAATGCCTACTAAATATTTTGGTACAACTATCTATGCTGGTTTCTGGTTAGGAATCATCGGCTCTGCATGTATGTTCTTTGGTGGTTTGTGGTGGTTAAACAGACGTGCTAAAAAACTTAATGCAGCTGGTGAAGGCTATGGTATCCATGAAAATGAAGGTATTCATGAAACTTTTGATAATCTTCCAAACTTCTGGATTTCAATTGCGCCTATTCTCATCGTATTCGTAATGAACTTCTTCTTAACAAATTACTACTTTAAAATGGATTCAGTTATCAACAAGTTAAAAGCATACAATCCGGATGCTGTTGTTGATGGTACTTGGCCAGTTATCATCGGTCTTGGCGTTGCAATCGTATTCATTTTAATCTTCTTAAGAAAATATTTACAAAATACAAACAAACAAATCTTTGATGGTGCTGTAGGATCATTATTACCGATCTTCAACACAGGTTCTGAAGTTGGTTACGGTGGCGTTATCAAGTCTTTAGCTGCATTTGGTACAGTTAAGGCTGCAATCGTTGCTATGGCAATTCCTTCAGTATTCAAAGTTGCATTCTCTACAACTTTATTAGCAGGTATCGTTGGTTCATCATCAGGTGGTACAGCTATCGCTCTTGAAGTTTTAGCACCAGAATTTTTAGCAATGGGTATCGATCCAGGTGCACTTCACAGAATCATGTTAATCGCAGCTGGTGGTCTTGATTCATTACCACACTGTGGTGCTGTTATCACATTACTTTCTGTATGTAAGTTAAACCACAAAGAATCATATTTGGATATCGCAGCGCTTACAGTTGTAATTCCATTAATCACTGTTGTAGTAGTATGTTTAGCATACTTGTTATTTGGTATCGTGTAAAAAAAAATATAGACTCAAAATTATTAAATCAAACGCTTCAAACAATGAGTAGTAATCTTTAAATGAGTGCAGGATGGGGTCGTAATGACCCCACCCGCATGTTCTATATAATCAGGAAAATAAAGTTGGGATTTTAAATAGACTTTGATAGCAGCGTTAGTTGCTGTCATATTTCGGAGGGACAAAATGAGTAAGGTGATGACGCTTGAGGATGCGATTGCACTTATAAAAGATGGCAGTACGATCGCAACCGGAGGATTTGTTGGTAACATGCATCCAGAGGCATTAAGCCGTGGGATGGAAGAAGCCTTTACAGCAGCAGGACATCCTAGAGATTTGACGCTTGTTTATGCAGCTGGACAAGGGGATGGTAAAAACAGAGGATTAAACCACTTTGGACAAGAGGGAATGGTTAAGAGAGTAGTAGGGGGTCACTGGGGACTAGCGCCTAAATTAGGCAAACTAGCACTAGAGGAAAAACTTGAGGCTTATAACTTTCCACAAGGCGTAATTTCGCATCTATTCAGAGAGATTGCTGGTAAGAAACCGGGCGTTGTTACAAAAGTAGGTTTAAAAACTTTCGTAGATCCTAGATTAGAAGGCGGTAAGATTAATGCTTCTGCTAAAGAAGATCTCGTTGAGTTGATGCACATTGGCGGCGAAGAATGGCTATTTTATAAATCATTCCCAATAGATGTTGCATTTATAAGAGGGACTTATGCAGATTCATTTGGTAACTGTACATTTGAAAAAGAAGCATTGAGCTTAGAAATGCTTTCAATCGCTCAAGCAGCAAAAAACTCAGGCGGAATCGTCATTTTACAAGTTGAAAAGGTTGTTGCAGACGGAACGATCAATAACAAGCTCGTTAAAATACCAGGCATATATGTGGATGCAATTGTAGAAGCAAAGCCAGAAGATCATATGCAGACATTTGCTGAACAATATAACCCATCCTATAGCCAAGATATTAGAGTGCCTGTTAAGAGTATCCCACCACTTGAACTTTCAGAAAGAAAGTTAATAGCAAGACGTGCCGCTATGGAGCTTAAACCAAATGCGATCACAAATCTTGGTATTGGTATGCCAGAGGGCGTTTCAATCGTTGCTAATGAAGAAGGCATTGATGGCCTAATTCTTACGACAGAGGCGGGAACAATAGGCGGTATTCCAGCTGGTGGCCAAAGCTTTGGTGCAGCAACAAACCCAGATATGATTATCGATCAACCGTATCAATTCGATTTCTACGACGGTGGTGGATTAGATGTTACATTCCTTGGTCTTGCTCAGTGTGATGCTAAGGGTAATGTTAACGTTTCAAAATTTGGTCCAAAGGTACCAGGATGTGGTGGCTTTATTAACATCTCCCAAAATGCTAAAAAAGTGGTCTACTGTGGTACATTTACTGCTGGCGGTTTAGAAATTGCTATTGAAAATGGTGAGCTTAAAATCGTTAATGAAGGTAAATCAAAGAAATTCATTAAAGAAGTTGAACAAGTAACTTTCTCTGGCGATTATGCATTTGAAGTAGGTCAGCCTGTAATTTATGTTACTGAGAGGGCAGTATTCGAAATTACAGACAAGGGATTAACTTTGATGGAAATCGCACCAGGTGTAGATTTGGAAAAAGACGTTATCGGTCAAATGGAGTTTAGACCTGCCATAGCAGAGCCGCTAAAAACCATGGATATCAGAATTTTCAAAGAAGATAAAATGGGCCTCATGATATAAGGAATGGCAAAATTAGTATAAGGAGTGTAAAATTATGAGATTAAAAGATAAAGTAGCTGTTGTTACTGGCGGCGCACAAGGAATTGGTAGATGCATTTGTGAAACATTCGAAAGAGAAGGCGCTACAGTTATCGCTGTAGATATGAATAAAGCTGAGTTTGAAGCTGCTAACATTCATGGCTATGCACTTAACGTTACAGATAGAGCAGCAATTGAAGCTTTCACAAATGAAATCGTGGCTAAATTCGGAAAGATTGATGTACTTGTAAACAATGCAGGTATAACAAGAGATGCATTAATTAACAAAATGACTGAGGATATGTGGGATGCAGTAATTAACGTTAACCTTAAAGGCGTATTTAATATGACGCAATCAATCAGTCCTGTAATGATGGAAAATGGTCAAGGAAGTATAATCAATATCGCATCAGTTGTTGGTGAATATGGTAACGTTGGTCAATCTAACTACGCTGCAACTAAAGCTGGTGTAATTGGAATGATGAAAACTTGGGCAAAAGAATTTTCAAGAAAAGGCGCAGCTGTTAGAGTTAATAGTGTTGCTCCAGGATATGTTAATACAGATATGATGAAAACAGTACCTGATAAAGTTCTTGATCCAATTAGAGAGAAAACAATGTTAGGACGTCTTGGCGAGCCACAAGAGATTGCAAATGCAGTTTTATTCTTAGCAAGTGATGAATCATCGTTTGTAACTGGCCATAACTTATCTGTTAACGGCGGATTAAGATTATAGGAGGCAGTAAATGAGAGAAGTTGCAATAGTATCTGCTACTAGAACACCAGTTGGTGCTTTTGGCGGTGCTTTAAAAGATGTAACAGTCGTAGATTTAGGTGTAGTCGCAGCAAAAGAAGCAATTAAAAGAGCTGGTATTAAAGAAAGTGACATCGATGAGGTTATTATCGGGAACATCTTAAGTGCTGGTCAAGGTCAAAATATTGCAAGACAAATCGCTATTAAAGCAGGTCTACCAGTAGAAATTCCGGCGATGTCACTCAATATCCTATGTGGATCTGGTCTTCGTTCGGTTAGCTTAGCTGCTCAAATTATCAGCAGTGGTGGCGCAGACGTTATCCTTTGTGGTGGCGCTGAAAGTATGTCAAATGCACCATACCTTGCAATGCAAAATCGTTGGGGAAGCAAAATGGGTCATGTTCAAATGGTTGACCACATGATTAAGGACGCGCTAACCGATGCATTTAATGATTACCACATGGGTATTACAGCTGAAAACATCGCTGAACAATGGCATTTGACAAGAGAAGATCAAGATGCCTTTGCAGTAACTAGCCAAAACAGAGCTGAAAAAGCTCAAAAGGAAGGCAAGTTTGCAGATGAAATCGTGCCTGTAGTGATTAAAACTAGAAAGGGCGACGTTATAGTAGATCAAGATGAATACATCAAACATGGTGTAACTATGGATACAATGGCGAAGCTTAAACCGGCATTTAAAAAGGACGGCACTGTAACAGCAGGCAATGCATCAGGTATCAACGATGGCGCAGCTATGGTTGTGGTTATGAGTCTTGAAAAAGCAAAAGAACTAGGTTGTGAGGTTCTTGCGGTTGTTAAAGGGTTTGGTACAAAGGGTGTAGATCCTTCAATCATGGGATATGGACCAGTTCCAGCTACAAAGGCAGCGCTAGCAAGTGCAGGTTGGACGGTTGAAGATTTAGATTTAATTGAAGCAAATGAAGCATTTGCAGCTCAATCGCTTTCAGTCGTGAGAGATCTTGGATTAAATCCTGAAATCGTTAATGTAAATGGTGGCGCTATCGCAATAGGTCATCCAGTTGGTGCTAGTGGTACAAGAATCCTTGTGACATTACTCCACGAAATGCAAAAGAGAGATGCAAAAAAAGGGTTAGCAACATTATGTATAGGTGGCGGCATGGGTACGACGTTACTCATTGAAAGACCATAAATGAGGTAATTGAATAATAAAAGGCAATTCTGTGAGCTATCCCCATAGCATAGAATTGCCTTTTTTTACGTTATTCCGATTAGATTTTGTGGAACTGATTGGTGTTTTTGTCGTAGAAAAAGCCGGCTTCGGTAAGGGCTTCGCTGAGCTCACTTAAGTCAAGGTCCATATCATCACATAGCGCTTCTAAATCAGGATAAAAGTCACGCAGCTTCATGTTGATGACACCTAAAAGAATCATCGGATCGTGAGGCAATTCCATAAAAGTTCACCTCCTTATCTTTAATGGTTTTTTAATTCTTAGATTGTTTACTTATGCTATAATGATAAAAGATATGTATAGAAGTTACAAGCCTATGCATGTACATAGATATTAGGAGGATTACATGAATAAAAAATTAATAATATCACTTGCAGTTGTCCTATGCGTAGCAGTTGTTGGCGTATTTGGTTATGGCGCAGTCAAAGACATGCTGATAAAAAAAGATCCAGTTAATTATTTGCTATATAGTACAACCAAAAGCAATCATTCTGCAGTAGATGCTAGTTTTAGTGGGAAATTTGACCTTGATAAAGAGGCGATGACATCAAATATGATGATGCTTTCTGCAGATCCAGAAGCGATGGCTACCTTTGTTACATCACTTGTTAACAACCTTACTGTCGATGGAAAAGTCGTCTATAAGCTCGATGGTAAAAATGCGGCATTTCATTTTTATGAAAGTATGAATTTAAATTATGCTGGAAAACCACTAATTGACTTGGCACTAGGTATGGATCAGGAGCAACTGGTTATTAAAAGCAATACCCTGTACGACAAAGGCTTCGTTATGACTAAGACAGAGCTTTTTGATTTGATGAAAGAGCAAGAAGGACTTGATTTAAACAAAATTGAAATTCAAAAGTACATTGATGTCTTAAGCCTTGAAAATGATCCAAACTATAAAGCCTTGGCAAAGGATGTTAAAGGCTATGAAACAATTGTGAGAGCATTTTTAGCTGGACTTGAAAAAGGTGATGCTGTAACAGTAACTTTAGATGACGGCACAAACGTAAAGTGTGATTCACTTAAAATGACAGTAACCTATGATCAAATGATTGATCTTTATATAGACCTTATGAATGAGGCGCGTAACGATGATAAGCTTAAAGTTTTAGTTAAGTCTAAGATTGTTGAACTACTGAACTTAGCACTTTCGTCAGGTGATTATGAGCTCATGGGTTTTGAAAAAGCTGAAGTTGAGTCTGCCATTACAGAGTTTGATACAAACTTCGAAACTGAATGGAATGCTGGAATAGATGAAGCCATCGCTATGTATCAAGATGTAAAGGATCAAATGAGCTCAACACTCGTCACAGATATCAACTACGACGTGACAATAGCGATCGATAAAAAATATCAAATTAGACAAATGACCTATACACTTGACACCATGGGCGTGAAAATGGCACAAACAATTACTTTTAATGCATTTGATGGCGATGTTGCTATAGAAGCACTTTCAACACCTGAAAATAGTATTTCAATTTTTGCATTAAGTGAAGATGAAGATTTAGCTGCTGAGACAGGATACGATATTATGGATCAAGGCTTGACAAATATTATTGAAGGTGAGGCATTAACCACTTTAATGACAGATTTAAAAACTTATTCTGAAGTATTACCAGCGGATGAAAAAGAAGGTATTGTTGGTCTAGCTGAGTATTTCTTTGAAAACAAAGACATGCTAAAAAGCTTAATTATGATGAACTTAGGCTACTAAAATGACAGCGCCCGTTTCAAAGAATAACAGGATAATTGAACTAGATATTATCAGAGGCTTCGCTTTGTTTGGCGTGTTACTGGTAAATTTAACAATGATAGATGCGACGTTATATACTGACGTCGCATCGTCTTTAAGTCATTCCTTTTCTATGAGCTTATGGTTGATCGAAACCCTAGCAGTAGGAAAATTTTATACTTTGTTTTCAATCCTCTTTGGCATTGGCTTTTATTATTTTGTATTTAAAGGTAGCACTGCCCCAGATGCGTCAACCCTTTTACAAAATACGCAGCTTTTTAAGAGAAGATTGGTGCTATTGCTTTTCATGGGAATATTACACCTGATCTTTGTATGGTATGGTGATATTTTACACGTTTACGCAATTACAGGCTTCTTTTTAATTGGAAAGCGTGACAATAAAGCGCGAACTTTGATTCAAACAGGCTTGCTATGGTGGTTATGCTCGGTTGTGATTTTTGCGTTCCTATCAAGTATGCCATCTGCATCAAATGAAAGCGTAGCAAAAGCGGCATTGGTAGCCTATCAAAGTTCAAGCTATCTTGAGATGCTCTTGTACAGAGTGACACACGAATTACCATTGATACTGACGAATTTAGCAATCGTTCCCGTCAGGATTTACGGTTTGTTTTTATTGGGCTACGGAATTGCAAAATCAGGACTACTAAGTCACCTTGAGAGACATTTAACTGTAATAAAAAAGCTTTGCCTTGTATTTGGCCTGTTGTTTATAGGCGTAAGCATCGGGGAAAATCTCTTCTCGAATGCATTTGTTCAAAGCCTGTTTAAGGAACTCAGTACATTAATTGGTGCTACCTTTTATGCAAGTAGCTTAATATTACTCGACCAAACGAGATGGACAAGAAAAATAATTAGACCACTAGCAGGTTTGGGGCAAATGGCAGTTACAAACTACTTAATGCAAACCATCTGCTTTACATTCATTTATTATGGCTATGGACTTGCGATGTTTCAAAAGTTCGAGCCTGCAAACTATTGGTATTTTGCTTTTGGATTTATTTTGATTCAGTTGCTACTGAGCAATGTTTGGCTCAAATATCATCGTTTCGGGCCGGTCGAGTGGGTTTGGCGTCGTTTGACATATAGACAAAATCCGAAAGAGGCCTAGGCCCACGGACGATTCTTCTTATGATTTGAAGGGTGCCTTCTTCATTTGGTTGAATGCGCCATTCAATTAATGCGATGTGATTGTTTTCAATTTCTATCCCGGTTATATTTCTTGGGTGTATACAGCAGCCAGTGTTAAAGTAAGGTAATTCACCCTGCTTAGGAAATTTAGGACGGTGTGTATGTCCAACCAAAAGCATTTTGCGCTCCTGTTCGATAAATTTAAAATAATTGTCCTCTAGCTTGTGGCGTTTATTCGCGTTTTTTGCCGGACTAGCTGGATTTTGAAAGCCAACGACATGGAAGAAACGCCAGAAATAACGGCTCAAAGTTCGCATGACGGGCCATAATTGATCATTTAGAAAATCACCCTGATGCCCGTGCGTTACGAAAAGCTCTAATTTTGATTCCTCACAGGCGAGCACGACGGATTCCTTAACCTCTATATTGGGAAAGAGCTCGTTAAAAAACTCTTCATATTCATCATAAAAAGTAAACAGATGCTTTTGTGCCTGAGATTGATGCTTGAAAGCCATATTGTGGTTGCCATAAAGCATAATAAATCGATCTATATCATAGAATTTTCTTAAAAGCATGAAAATATCGCTATGCGCGTATCTTATGACGTTAAATTTCTTATGCTCCCATAGCTCATCACCATCGCCTACCTCGATGTATGTGAAGCCAGCCTCATAGTAATGCGAAAGGGCATAGGCATATAAATTTTGATTGTGTGCAAATTCATCTGCAAGACTATTATCACCGCGATGAACGTCGCTAAAAAAAATGTATTTTGAGTCTTTGGTCAGTGGAAGTCTTGAGGCATTTTCGTATGCAGCGTGTAGTTTTTTGAGAGTAAACATGGTTTACCTCCATTCTATAGTCGGTAAAATATACGAAATTTAATTGGAGCTGTCGAAATCTATATCAGATGATCGACAGCTCCTTTAATGTGTCTTTATATTTGCTTATGCTGAGTAAAACTGTTGATTAAATCAAATACCTTAATATCCTGCAGCCATTCCTGAGGAAGCTGTGAATAACCCAAAGCGGCACCCTGAAGCATCCCTAAAACCATGCCGCGTCCAGCAGAGTCACCGCCAGAAAGGACATTTTGATTCATACTGGTTATATAATCACCAGGATACTTTACTAGTAAATAAAGCACTGCTGGGAAGGCAAATTGACTAGAACAGCTTTGCCCAATATCATGAATGACAGTTGCAGTCTCCTCTGTTAAACGGCTTTCACAAATTTCCAGAAGTGAAAGTATCTTAGGGTAATCGGATGCTACTTTATAAATGGTTTCAATGAGTGGCTTTCCAATGACTAATTCTAAGATAACGTCGGTAATATAATGACCATAATGGATCAAAAGATCGTTGTTGTGTGTTAATCGCGTCTCAGCCTCAACCAGATTTTTTAGATCAGGATCGTCGAAGTGATAATAAATCAACGGGGCAACACGTGCTAAGCCGCCTAGCTCATTTGAAGAAGAGCCTTTGAACGTATTGCTATCCAACAGCTCGATAGATTCCTTTGACGCATGGTCCATATAACCCTCATATTTGGTCATATAAGTCAACCAATGCCTTTTAAATACAGATATTGAAAAGCCATTATTTGAAGCGATGCTTTTAAGAAGAAGCAGGCTCTGATCACCATAATGGGTGAACTCACCCTTTACCTTACCGAGATGAAAGCTATCCTTTGAAGGTGTCATCATCAAACTGTCACGGTCTTTAAAGGTTGCAAGTTTTTCAAGATCATATACCCAGTGTAAACCTAAAGCGTATGCATCAGCGACGAAAGCACCAAAGAGCATACCCCTCAATCTCTCCATAAAGTCCTCCTTTCAGCGTTCGAAAGTAGAAATCTATTTTTTAAATTCTACCCTCAATAGCTCTGTTTCAGAATATCTAGCAATCGCATAAAGTGCATCCGATAAACGGTTGACGTATTTCATAAGCGTTGGTCTTACCTGTGCTTCCTCATGTAAAGCGAGAATTCTTCTTTCAGCGCGTCTGCAAATAGTTCTAGCCACATGTAAGGACGCACTGGTTAGATTGCTTCCTGGGATGATAAATTGGAAAATTTCATTGCGGTTCATTTGATCTAGATAATAGTCAATTGTATCCTCTAGCCATTTAACATCCTCATCACTTACTTTTTCAGGGAAGTTCTCTCCGACTGTTGTTGCGAGTTCACCTGCGATATTGAATAATGTGCGCTGAATTTTGAGCAATTTCTCCTTAATGTCATCATCCGTAGTATACTGTCTTGCAAGTCCGAGGTAAGAATTGAGCTCATCAACCGTGCCATAGCTTTCAACTCTAACGGAATCCTTTGGTACACGTGCGCCATCGTATAAACTAGTCTCACCACTATCGCCTGTCCTTGTGTAAATCTTTAGCATAATTTCCTCCCATATTTATTTCGTTATGCATTATTTACCCTGTTTTTTTGTAAAAACACTTTTTGATTGATTTAGTCTATATTTTACAAATAGTCGTGATATAATGATAATGAGGGAGAATTGGTTTTTCATTCTAAAACTTATGCTAGGAGGGAATATGGGAGAATATCGATGTACGGTATGCAGCTATGTATATCGACCTGAAAAAGGAGATTGGATGCATGAGATACCGAAGGGAACTGCGTTTGAGGATTTACCTGAAGACTGGCGATGCCCGACCTGCAACCAACCTAAAATGGCTTTTATACCTGTAGAAAATAAATAGCGGAGGCGAATATGATTAATAAATACGACCATATCACAGATTATTTTGAAAATACATTTCAACTCGATAGAATCAAAACTTTACCGATTACGGACAAGTTTAGATTAATCAACTACATTAAATTGGTTAGTAAAGCAAATGACATCGCTAAAGCAAAAAACATTGATGCGATTACCAACTCACCAGTTTATAACATTGATCATACCTTTCATCTTTTCGTTTCGTTATTGGCATCAGAGCTTTCAACTGAGGCTATCTCAGACATTATCGAATGTTATGCCTACAACTTTGATGAAAGCGATGTCTATTTCTCTAAAATCGTAATTTTAGGCTCGGGTGCGTTGATGATTCAAAAGGGAATTGAGTCAAATGCTATTATCAGCTATTTGATTTCTCTTTTAGGTGAAGATTTCCTTAAAAACAACTATAAGAGAATATTTGATGAAAGAGATGCTTTAGACATCAATGAAGAAAATGAAATTGATATCAAATACAAAAACTTTGATATGACTTATCGTAAACTTAAGTATGACCTACTTGCCTTAAGACAAATTAAAAAGGAGCAGGGACATACAAAGTTAAGAGAAATAATCTTTAAGTATTACGACAATAAAGATTTATCACTTTATTTTTCGATGCTGGATGTTCACGATAAAAAGATTTCGGAATACCTTTATCGTAAGCTCATGAAGGATGCGCCAAAGATGGATCGTTTCTTATTGACAGCAAGTAGATGTATGATAAGAGATGTGGATATAATAGATATGCACTATCTTTTAAATGCTGTAATAGGTAAATACACAAACTTTATGAAGCCATACAGTGAAGTGGTTGAGGAAATCAAGCTTAGAGAGAATGAAATCTTAAGTCTAATAAAATGAAAAAATATACGAAAATAGTGGTAATCGCCGTTTTGATGATACTTTTACTCCTAAAAATTAATCAATTAACTGGGGTCCAAATCACGATTTTGATACTATTTCTAATAATCGCGCTCTATCTGTTTGAAAAGCGAGAGGTAAAAAGAGGCTTTCAAAGTGGTATAAGGCGACTTTATATTTGTGTTGATTTCGATGGCGTAAATCGTGCGATTTTTGATTTAAAGAGAAACGCTTTATTTAGTATAATGACAAAAGAAGCAGCTTTAACACTCGAAAAATTGATTGCATTTTATTCAGAAGGAAAACGACTAGAGCATTCAGCTGTAAAGGACAAATATTATCGATTTTGGGCTGATCAAGTGGATTTTTTAGCTGGGATAACAGAATCGCTATCAATACCTCAAGAGATTAACAAGCTGCTGAGTGAGCTAGATAGAGAGAGAATTTCTGTGTCCAGATGCTATGAAAAAAATCGCATTGAGGAAAGTGAAAAATTACGGAGTGAGGTTTCTTCTTCCTTACTAATTGCTGAGCTTTCGCTTTTGTGTTCTCACGTGGCTACTGACGAGCGTTTGAAACAGTATTATAACAAAGTTGCGCAGAATCTTTCAAAAGGTGCTTTTGAAAGCGTTACATTGAGTGAGGGTGACCATCACTTTTATTTGAATCATCAGACTTGCTAGTAGCCTAGCAAGTCTTTTTATTTACCACAATCTCGTTTGTGGTAAAAGCATATTTATAACGAATTCAGGATTATGAGTCAAGTCATTCCCGAGCTTCAGTTGTGATTAAATGATGGCTATTTTGGTATAAATATCAACATCGAGTCAAAATGCTGACAAGGAGGAAGAAATAGATGAATAATAGCACAGAAAAAACCTTTGTAATAATTAAGCCTGATGCAGTAGAAAAAAATCTAGTAGGAATTATACTTTCAGAGTATGAATCAAAAGGGTTACATTTACTTAACCTTAAAATGCTTAACGCTACCCGCGAGATACTTAGACAACACTATGCTGAGCATGTTGAAAAAATATTTTATCCTGATCTTGAAAAGTTTATGATGTCTGGTCCATTGGTCGCATTGGTACTGGAAGGCGATCATGCTGTCGAAAAAGTAAGAGACATCAATGGGGCTACAAATCCTGAAAACGCTAATCCTCAATCCATTAGAGGCAGGTATGGTGCAACGACCACTATTAATTGCGTCCATGGCTCAGACTCCATTACAAGCGGTGAAAGGGAAATTGAAATTTGGTTTTCTAATAAATAAATAAATAAGAATATTGTATACTTGTTCAACAAACATTGTATGTCTTCCATAAAAGTGATAAATTTGATATATAGCTGATATATCACGTGTTTATCAAAGGAACAGCTTGTTTCTCTTTTTATTGGTTTGCAACAGGGTTTCGTGTATAATGATAGTATTCTTAACACGAGGTTGACTATGCAAAAACAATCAAAAACAGTTATTTACGAAGAATTGAAAAGAAGAATAATAGAGCTTGAGATGAAACCGGGCGATCCAATTTTTGAAAAGGACCTCTGTTCTGAATTTGGCGTAAGTCGAACACCAGTAAGAGAAGCACTTATCAAGTTGGCTCAAATTGATTTAATTGAGTTTAGGCCGCGTGTTGGTACCTTTGTCACTCAAATTGATATTCCAACCGTAAAAAATGCGTATGAAGTGAAAAAAAATCTTGAAGCCTTTGCATCTGAATTGGCAGCAAAAAGAGCTACTGAAGAGGAGATCAAATCACTGTTTGATATTATTGATCGTTTTGGTAAGTACGATCTTGAGATTGACTATAAGCAGTGTATTCAAGATGACCAATTGTTTCACGAAATCATTAGAAAAGCATCAAAAAATGTGATTTTAATCGATACACTTGATTCACTTAATACAAAAACGGCTAGGTTTCTACAGTCAATTCATTACGTAATTCAACATTATGATATTCTCATTGAGTCTTTTAAGAGTATTGCAGATGCAATAAAGAATAGAGATTGTGATGAAGCGAGAATTCAGACAGAGAAGCATACACGGTTGTTCCTAGAAGAAATGTCGAAAAACTTTTTTGCTTAAAGGTTTTTTATAAATTTTAGGAGGATGAAGTATGGAACATCTTTATTCACAACGGGTTAAACAGGTTAAAGCTTCTGAGATCAGAGAGATTTTAAAATTGACACAGCAGCCGGAAATCATTTCTTTTGCTGGAGGGCTACCTGCTCCTGAGCTTTTCCCTATAGAAGCGATGAAAGTGGTCACACAAAGAGTGCTTAGTGAGATGGGAAAAGAAGCACTACAGTACAGTACGACTGAAGGCTATGATCCGCTTAGAGAGAAGATTGCAATACGTTTGAATAGAGATGGTTTAAATGCTACAAGGGATCAAATTTTAATTACTAATGGCTCGCAGCAAGGCTTGGATTTCACTGGGAAAATTTTCTTAAATCCAGATGATATCGTATTGTGTGAGAGTCCTAGTTACTTAGGTGCAATCAATGCATTTAAAGCCTATGAGTGTGGGTTTAAGGAAATAGATACAGATCAGTATGGAATGGACTTGACACATTTAGAAGGCGTGATTCAGGAAACGCCGAACGCAAAATTTATATACGTCATCCCTGATTTCCAAAATCCATCTGGGAGGACTTGGAGTAAGGCAAGAAGAGAAGGGCTAGTTAGAATTGCAAATCAATATAATCTAGTAATAATCGAAGATAATCCCTATGGTGAGTTAAGATTTGAAGGAGAACGCATCCCACCAATCAAATCCTTTGATACAGAAGGAAGAGTGGTTTATTTAGGTACGTTTTCAAAAACCTTTTCACCAGGGCTTAGAATTGGCTGGGTATTTGCAGCACCGGCGGTTCTTTCTAAATATATCTTAGTCAAGCAGGGAGCAGATCTACAGTCAAGTACAATTAGTCAAAGAGAGCTCAATTTGTTTTTAGACCTTTATGATTTTGATACGCATATAGATTCAATAAAGGTGGTTTATAAAAAGCGAAGAGACTTAATGATGACGACAATTAAAGCGGCTTTTCCAATTGAAGCAGAGTATGAAATACCTTCTGGCGGTTTATTTGCGTGGGTGAAATTACCTAAGCATGTGGACACGCGAGCAGTGCTTCAAAAAGCAGTAGAAAACAAAGTGGCTTTTGTCCCAGGTGGCTCCTTTTTCCCAAATGGTGGACAAGAGAATTTTATGCGCCTAAATTTTTCAAATATGCCTGAAGATAAGATTGTTGAGGGTATTATGAGATTGGGTAATATACTAAAGGAAGTAATCTAACGGCATCTCAATGGGAGCCGTATAATAAGAGAGGTTTTTATGATAAGGCGGCTTCAACAGTTTTATGTATATGGAATGATCACGGAAGGCAATCAAATTTTACTGGTTCAAAAGTCAAAGGGTCCCTATAAAGGTCTCTGGGATTTACCTGGTGGTAGGATTGAATTTGGTGAATCGCCTGATACGACACTGATTAGAGAGATGATAGAGGAGACGGGATTAGAGCTAAAAGAGTATAAGTTTATGAAAACAGATGCTCTAGTAACCCATTATACTGATGAAAATCAACAAAAGGTTTCGCTTCATTTGGTTGGGTTTATTTTTAAAGTAAAGCTAGATATGTTAAAAGACCTAATGCCTAAGCAGGATGATGAAGAACTTGTAATTACAAAATGGTGTTCTTTTGATGAACTAGAAGTGAATGATCTAACCCCATTTTTACAGGAAATACTAATGGAACAGGATTAATAGTGATTCCAGATTTAAACAGCCTTTATCCTTTTGGATAAAGGCTATTTTTAGTAGGATTCAGTGTATTGACGTATTTGATATAATAGCTATAGGGGGTGAGAATATGATTGAAAATAGGACTGAGGATTATAGGGAGCAGTTGATTAGCCTATTGAATGCTTATACACCCTATGAAGCCTCGGACGAACTTTCGAAGCAAAAAACACTTGACTTCATTGCTTCAAATGATGTGATATACGGGACTTTAAATCCACATGGGCATATAACTGCATCCTCGTGGTTAATTAATTTTATTGGGGATAGTGTACTTATGACACACCATAAAAAGCTTGATTTATGGCTTCAGTTGGGAGGACATACAGAGTTAAATGAAAGTATACAGCAATCAGCAATGCGAGAAACGATAGAGGAGTCTGGCCTAAAAGCCCTGGATTTTGTGGATGCTGAGATTTTTGACATCGATGTACATGAAATCCCGCTTAGAAAAAATCAAGCTTCACACTATCATTACGACATACGTTTTTTAATAAGACAAACTACGGAGGAGGGTTTCACAATAAGTGATGAATCCAATGCGTTAAAATGGGTTAAACTTACTGAGGTAAATAGACTAACGAACCAAAGGTCGGTTATACGAATGGTAGAAAAGTACTTATATTTAAATGAGAGGTAACCCTCTAATTTAGGGTATAAACAAACCATCACAACGATTTGGGGGGAAAATGAAAAAAATTTTTAGTCAGTATCGATCGAGTTTAAATTATAAAATTACCTTAAGTACCATTTTAATTGTCATTATAGGAATTGTATCTATTATTCTATATACCCAAATTAGTGTCAAGCGATTGTCAGATCAGACCTTAGATAAAATGAGTGGTGAGCTTGATGCATTAATAGTCGATTTTTATGGTGAACACATTATCGAGGTAGCTTCCAATCTTCAGGCAGAATACGATAAGTATTTTGATGAGTTAAGCATATTTGGACATATTGCCCAGAATTATTTTGATAATTATGAAGCTATGTCTCCAGGAGTAGAACAGCTTCTTGAAGCACCTATTTTTAATGATCATCTGACAAATAATGGCAACTGGCTGCAAAATCAAGATGACGAGCCTACCACTGTGTTCCTTGGAAGGTATCTTTTAGATGAAAAAGGTAATATACCACTTTCAGTCTCAGAGCTGATTAAAAAAACCTCCTTTTTTGATCTTTTTATGCCAGCGTTTGCAAGCAATGGTGCTGAAAAGCTACAAATCTACTTCACAGGTGGAGAACAACTTGATTTTACAAGAATGGCACCTTGGGTCAACATTGGAGAAGGGATCTATGATGTCTATCCTGAGCTATATGATTTACCGATGTGGCAGACCTTTAATCCTGGGTTGATCAAAGATTGGACGGACTTTAAAAACAGAGTTGGCGTGGGTAATGAAAAACTGATTAGGACAGGAAAGCCTGTTCAGGATGGTATTACTGGAGAGGTTAATATCGGCATGACGTATCCAATCTTTTCACCTACCGATGGTTCTTTTCTTGGTGAGCTTGCGTACGACATTCCTCTTTCCTATTTTATAGACTATACAGAGTCGCTTAGACTTGGGAAAAATGGATTTGCAGTTTTAATGCAATCAAATGGTAACGTTTTTGCTATTAACAATTTGGGCAAATCAGTGCTTGGATTTGAAGAAAGTGGCGATGGCTTAAAGATTACTGAAGAAGGCTTTAATACACTGGAAAGAAACATAAAGGACAGTAAATATGAAGATGTACAGAATATTGATTTTAAATCCTTTGATGAGCTAAAAGAGGTAAGTATAAACGGAGCTGCTTATTTTATCGTTTCAACACGTACAAATGAGTATACGACCTGGCAAAGTGACAAAGGCTTTACCGAAGACCATTGGACCATGGCGTTGATTCTACCGAAGGAGGAAGTGTACAGCTTGTATTTCAACTTTGAGGATCAAGTCAATCATATTGCAAATATTGCATTAAAGGATCAGCTTTATATTGCGATCATTATTACTTTTTTTGTTTTGGCCTTTATCATGCTTTATAATTCAAAGCTGACACGTAAGCTTAACTTATTGACTCATGCAGTGAAGGAATTGAGATATAATCAATTTTCTGAGCCAATCGAGATCGACTCTAACGATGAAATTGGAAAGCTTTCAACTGCATTTAATGAAATGCAAACAGAAATTCATCAAACGATTGAAAAGTTGAATGTTCAAAACGAGCGATTGAAGGATGAAATTGCTGAAAGAATTAAAAAGGATCGTATAATTGACTATCTAGAAAATTTTGATGCACATACAGACCTATTAAATAAAAAAGCATTGTTCAATATCTTAAAGGAAATGAAGGACAGTCCAACGGTATCTTTAATTACTATTGGCATCGATGAGCTGAGAAAAATAAACGACGCTTATACCTACAAGGTCGGTGACGATATCATTATCGAGACGGTAAGACGTTTAAGTGATATGGTTGAGGATAAGGAGTTGCTTTTTAGAACGGGTGGTGATGAGTTCACCATTATCTTAAAGGGTCTTTCGGCAGAAGCGCTTATCCTAAAATGTGATGAGATTATTTCTGTTTTTAAGAAGCCCTTCGTTACCATTATGCACGAAATAAGTGTGAGCTGCTCGGTTGGCGTTAGTACCTATCCAAATGACACTCAGGAGCCAATGGATTTATTTAAGTTTTCAAACGTCGCACTAAATCATGCGAAAGAGGGAAACAAAGGTGGCTATTCATTTTATAGCAGTCAGATGAATGAAAAGGTTAGAACTAGGATGGAGACCATTAATGAACTCAATCATGCAATTGAGCGGAATGAGTTTTCCTTGCATTATCAACCTATAATTGATCTAAAAACAGGCAAGGTGGTAGCGCTAGAGGCATTAATTCGCTGGCAATCGGAAAAGCTTGGCAATATACCTCCTGCCATCTTTATCGCTTTAGCGGAGGAAACCAAGCAGATTGTAAAAATAGGTGATTGGGTAGTTTCTAACGCGCTGCAGCACCTAAAAATTCTTGAAAGGGATGGGCATGATAGACTTAACATGGCGATTAACATTTCAGTTGTACAGTTTTATCAGCCAGGCTTTATTGAGCGGATTAAGCAGCTGATTGGACAATATGAAATCAATCCAAAGCGATTGACCTTTGAAGTAACAGAGGGTGTTTTCCTAAATGATCTTAATAAAGCGCAATCGGTTATAGAAGAGCTAAAAGGCTTAGGCATTCACATTGCTGTTGATGATTTTGGAACAGGTTATTCTTCTCTTGCGTATTTAAGAAATTTAAAGGTAAATCATCTAAAGATTGATAGAACCTTTATTTCTGAATCCTTAGATCAAACCAGTCAAGAAATTATTAATGCAATCCTTGCATTAGCCAATAGCTTGAAGCTAACTGTAGTTGCAGAGGGAATAGAAACCTATGATCAGAAGGAATATTTGATTGAAAAGGGTTGTCAATTCGGTCAAGGCTATCTGTTCTCAAAGCCTCAACCATTTGATTTACTATTGGATTGGCTAGAGGATGAAAAATAAAATAAGACACTTACGAGCAATCGAAGACTCGTAAGTGTCTTTTTGATTTGTAATCCACTTATGCCTCATTTATAATAAAAAAGAATAATCTATAAAAAAGGTGTAAATATGAAATTTATCGTTCAAGCTTTAGAGATTTTAATCATACTAATTTTGGTATCCCTAAGCGTGGTTACGTTTAATAAAATCAATCAAGCACGACTTGTGCCGAAAGAAAACTTTACTGAGGACAAATATCACTATGCTATAATAACAGATGATGTTGAGTCATACGCTTATGAAAGCTTTATTTCTGGTGTCGATGAGGCGATGAAGGAAGTGGATTCAGCCTATGAAATTTACGAGGTAGGTGATCAAACTTTAGAGGATGTGGTAGATATGGCAATTATCACAGAGGTAGATGGTTTGATTTTTAGGATGGCGGACAATTCACTAGCCAGCGATATGATTATTAAGTGTAAGGAAGACGGCATTAAGGTTATCGTCGTTGGTACAGACGCGCCTGATTCTCAAAGAGATGTTTATATTGGCACCAATAAATTTAATCTAGGGCGTCACGCAGCGACACTTGCGATTCAATCTCGTGAGGGTGGAGTTAACATCGGCGTTATTCTTGGTAGTGAGTACATTAGCGAAGAGGCGATTGCAACTAATAATTTTATTAATGGCATTCAGGATGTGGTTACACGAACCGATAATGCCACTTTATCGGTTATCAAATATACAAATACCATTAGAGCAGAGCTGCTGATGGATGAAATCCTAAATGATGAGCTTCCAATAAATGTTTTAATTTGTACCGATCCAGTTGATGTGAACCGAATCATTCGCGTTTTGGTGGATAGAAATAGAGTCGGGGATATTAGGATTATTGCCAGTGGTGAAACTGACGAGATAAAGGATGGTATAGAAAAGCGGTCGATAACGGCAAGTATCGTAGAGGATTATTCTGAAATTGGGTCATTATCTGTGTATTTCATGAATCGCATCATCCATGGCGAAGGTGTATCTAGCTATGTCAATGTTCCCTTTGAGACACTTGAAATGCGAAATCTAGGGGTGGAATAGCTTATGAAAAGATTAAAAGACCTTTTGATGCATAATACACTAAAGCGAAAAGTATTCTCTTTTATACTGGTAATCATGCTATGCTTCCTGACAGGCTTCCTATATACTTTCTATGTGACCTATAAGGTAAATCAAGAAATTAATCAAATGTTTACAACCAGTATATTATTAAATGAAATGAACACAGAAATGGATTCGTTTGAAACTAACCTTGAATCGTATTTGGCTTCAAAGAACTCAGACAGCTTTGTACTCTACCTAGATCTCTATAATAAATTGAACGATAAAGCAAAGCGAATTGAAGATGATGAAAGTGTCTATAGCACCAACCTACAAATGCAGAATATTGGCATGCTCTTATCAGCGTATTTGGATGTCTCTGAGGATGCAATAGAGTTTAAGCGAGGCAGGAATACAGAAGGCTATCTTGCGTCATATAGCCAGCTCCTTAAAATAAGTAGCTATATTGATTTGAAGGTTTCGATACTTGAACGCATGGACTTTAAGGTGAACCTCCAAAATTACATGCAGCTTTCTGAACAGTTTAAGGACATACAGCTCAATCTAGTTGCCATTGTTATGCTCTTGATCGTATTGAGCATATTGTTTGTTTTTACCTTTTCTAAAAATGTGACGGGACCAATAGAAGCGTTAAGCCGACAAGCTGAGGATATAGCCAAAGGAAAATACGATTTCGAACCAGAGCAGGGCAATCACTTTAGAGAGGCTGAGCTATTGAGAGATACATTTTATGATATGGCTTCACACATTCAGGAATACATCAATGAACTTCGGGATAAGGTTGAAACTGAAAATAAACTTAGGGTTTCTGAAACAGAAAAGTTAAAAATGCAGAATTCATTAAATCAAGCAGAGCTTATGGCCCTGCAGTCACAGATTAATCCACATTTTCTTTTTAATACTTTAAACGCAGGGGTCCAATTGGCCATTATAGAGGATGCAGAAAGAACGGGGAATTTTTTAGAGGTATTAAGTAAACTGTTTCGGTATAACATTCAGTCTTTGCAAAACAAAGTACGACTTTGCGACGAATTTGACAACGCAGAAAAGTATTATGAGCTTATGAAAGTAAGGTTTAAGGATCAGTTCACGTTTAAATTTGAACTAGACCCAGAGGTTAGAGAGATTGAAATGCCGCCGCTTATTTTACAGCCATTACTTGAAAATGCTTTAATACATGGCTTTAGAAATAAAACAGAAACGGGGAACATGATGATATGGGCATATCCCGATGAAGAAGCTGTGATCATTGAAATATGGGATGACGGCGAGGGCATTGAGAAAGATGAGCTAGAGAGATTAAATTCTGGCGATTTTAGAAAGGTTTCTGAGAGACATGGTCATACGACTGGGTTGGGTCTAGGCAATGTATATGACCGATTGAAGCATTTCTTTAATACAGATCAGATCATGCGATTTGAAAGTGAAAAGGACAAATACACACGTGTAATTATCAAATTACCTAGGAAGGGATTAAATGATGTTGAGAGTTCTTATAGTGGATGACGAAGCCATTGTATTGGAATCGGTGGTGCAGGTTTTAAGTCAGCATTTCGACAATATACTCATTGAAACGGCGAGAAACTCACGCGAGGGGCTCATCAAGATTGAGCATTTTCGTCCAACAGTAATAATGACAGATATAAAAATGCCAGGAATGAATGGCCTTGAGTTTATCGAGCGGATTAGAAAAGTTAATCAGATGGTAAAAATAATTATTGTTTCAGCCTATGATCATTTTGAATATGCCAAAGATGCGGTCAAATATGGTGTTGAGGACTATATACTGAAACCACTATCAAAGACAAAATTGATAGAGGTCATTGAAAGCATTGCGCTGAAGGTCGAGGTTGAGGAGGAGCTAAGAAATAAAGAGCTAGATAACATCGAAAAGTACTATCAATCCATTCAGCTGGTAGAGAGTAATTTTTTCAACTCTATACTTTTGAATCGAAATATATTAAAATACAGAACGCAATATATGGAGCTGCTTGAAGTGCCCTTTGAGCTAGGAACCGTCGTTACTATCGAGTTTGATAAGCTACCTCAGGATGCAGATCCGATGGCACTCAATAGCTACAACCAAAAGCTATATGATTGTGCAGATTATTTAAAGACACATATTAAATATCACAGGACAGCGATAGTCAGTAACCCTTTTTTAAACCGCATCTTTGCCTATGTTGAGAATGAGCAGGATCGTATTTTCTGGAACAATCTTTCTCAGCAGATCATGGAACGCTTTAAGCTAAGAGTTCGGATCGGAATCGGAACGAATAAAAATCTCGAAAATCTTCGAGAGTCCTATACGGAATCGTTGCTAGCAATGCGTGTCTCTGATGATGCCGTGTGTGCAATGGAGGATATTAAGGACGTCGAGTCTGATTACGATGCGTTTGACCGAGAGAAGAACAATTTATTCAATGACTTCATCAATAGAAATAAGCGATTTAAGAGTACGGTTAAGCATTTTGAAGGTGAGTATTTAAAGCTTTTAAACAACAAGGAGAGCGCTGAATATGCAGAAGCTATTTTAATTGAGCTACTGGTGCTTATTTTTGATCGTTGCGGTAGCCTGATGGTAAAATCAACGCCAGATGATAAGCACACCTATTACCTAACTGAGATGATCAATAGGAGTGCAATGTCAAAGCTACATTATTTTGAAAAGGTTGTTAATGAGTGGTTTGCAGTATATGCTAAAATGCAAAATGACGCCTTTAATCCCCTGACCTTAAGTGTTATCGATACACTAAATGCAAGATTTGAGAGTGAAATTACACTTGAAGAGGTAGCGCTTAATTTATCTGTAACCCCACAATATTTGTCTAAGCTATTTAAAGATGATACTGGGATTACGTTTAAAGAGTATTTGACTGAGCTTAGAATTGAGGAAAGCAAGAGCTTACTTAAATCTGGGGCGAGTATAAAAGAGGTTTGCTTTAAAGTTGGATACAATGATACCAGTTATTTTATAAGAGCATTTAAAAAGTACGAAGGACTAACACCAAAGGATTATCAAAAAATATACCGTTGATGGAGGACATCATGACTGGAAAAAAAGTGTTGCACTTAGGAATTGCTCTTATGCTCATACTAGGTGCTTTTACAGCTTGTTCCAAAGAAAAACAGGTAGATTCTGAAGATAAGATTCTCATTGGATTATCACTTGATAGTATCGTAGTTGAACGCTGGCAGAGGGAGCTAGAGATTTTAGTTGCAACGGTTAACGAGCTTGGGGCTGAGATCGATGTTCAAATAGCGAATGAAAGTATAGAAAAACAAACTGAACAGATAAAATATTTAATTAACCGACACGTCGATGTGCTAATCGTAGTGCCAAATGATGCAAAAGCGTTCTATGATGTTATGTCTGAGGCTGAAAGAAATGGCATTGACGTCATTGCCTATGATCGATTGATTATGCATCCTGATATTGATTTATACATTTCGTTTGACAATGTCGCTATAGGTAAGGGGATTTCTCAAAGATTGATGGATCAGTTTAAAAGTGATGCGACAACTGTACCTGAAGAGACCTTTACGCCCTATCGGTTATTGATTATCAATGGCGATCCCAAGGATAATAATTCAAAGCTTTTAAATCAAGGCTTTTATGAGGCCGTACAGCCCTATATAGATGAGGGCCTCGTTACTGTTGTGGATGAGACTTGGGCAAACGAATGGCGGGAGCAGTATGCGAAGGACTTGGTTGAAGAGTATCTTTCAAAAGGTGAACGCATCGATGGGATTATCGCTGCCAACGATGTACTGGCGACTGGTGCCATAGAGGTTTTATCAAAGTGGCAAAAGGCGGGAAGCGTCTATGTGGTTAGCCAAGATGCAGAACTCTCGGCTTGTCAGAGAATTGTTGAAAAAACCCAGTTAGCAACAGCGTATAAGCCGATCTATGATCTTGCAACGACGACCGCTAAAATTGCAATAAGCATGGCAAAGGGTGAAAAAGTCCTTGCAAATGATTCGATTTACAATGAGTATGAAACGGTGCCTTTTTTAAAGCTAGACGCATATGTTGTGGATATCGATAATATGGATACAGTAATCATAAAAAGTGGCTTTCATAGACGAGAGGACATCTATCGCAATATTGACACCAGTGGTGAGGAAGGCGATACATCGGAAACGATTGAGCCTGAAAGTAGTAGCGGTAACTAGCTCATGTAATTATAATCAAAAATAACCATTCGAAATTTAGTAAACACGTAAAAATTTAACCTTAAATTTTTACGTGTTTTATTTTGTATACATCAAACTTAAAAAAATTGATGAAAACTATAAAAAAGTGATTAAATTAGTGAAGTGACACATTTGTAAAAAATGTGTAAAATTTTGATATCATTTGATGTTTCTGAATTTTTTATTTTTTTCACAATTATTGTGACTTTTACCTAGTAAAGCATTAAAATAGTAAGTGGTATTGATTAATTCTACCTACGAGAGTATGATAGAATCAGTAAAACTTTACTAAATATTAACCTTAATTAGGTATTAGAATAGTGTGAAAGAGGTAAGCAGATGGCAACTATTAAAGACATAGCAAAAAAAGCTGGCGTATCCTCAGCTACTGTATCCAGAGTGCTCAACTACGATGAATCGCTCTCAGTATCTGACGAAAAGCGTAAATTGATATTTGAAATCGCAGAGTCGTTGGAATATATGCCTCCTAGAAAAAGAAATATCAACAGGGCGCCTAAGAAGTTAAAAATTGGACTGGTTCACTGGTATACCATGAGTCAGGAATTAGACGATCCATATTACATGTCAATTCGCCTTGGCATCGAAAAAATGTGCTATGAAAATAATATTGAAATCGTTAAAATTTTCAGACCGGATGAGTATGACTTCCAAAAATTGGAGTCAGTAGATGGGTTTATCGCCATTGGTAAATTTACCGATGGACAGATTGCAAAGATTTACGAACGGTCACCAAATATTGTCTTCGTTGATTCTTCACCGCAGGAGACGCGCTTTGATAGCGTTGTTATCGATTTTGAAAAAGCGGTGACAGGCGCATTGGATTACCTTTGGCAAATTGGTCATAGAAATATTGGCTACATTGGCGGAAGGGAGTACATTGGACCAGATCAAGTTGCGCTAGGTGAACGCAGAGAAAGTGTATTTAGACAGCATATGATGGATTTAGGTGCTTATGAAGAAAAAAATGTCTTTATAGGTGCTTTCTTGGCGGAATCGGGCTATCGCTTGATGAAGCAAGCTATTCAGACGCTGGTTGAATTGCCAAGTGCGTTTTTTGTAGCCAGTGATTCCATTGCAATTGGCGTATTAAGAGCCATTCACGAATGTGGTCTTAAGGTGCCAAAGGATGTCAGCGTTATCGGCTTTAACGATATTCCTACATCCAAATATACTGTGCCGCCACTAACCTCAATTCGCGTACATAAGGAGTTTATGGGAGAGACGGCTGTGGAACTGCTGCTTGAGAGAATTATGAGAAAGCGAGAAATTGCTAAAAAGGTTGTCGTTCCAACAGAACTACAGCTACGAGAGAGTATTTGTAAAGTTTAAGTAAAATTACCTTGACAGTTTCGTAAATATTTACTAAGATGAAAATGTAGTACACAATTTTTTACTTGGGGAGATGAATTTTATGAAAAAGTTTACTGCTATTCTATTGATGTTGGTAATGGTATTATCATTAGCAGCATGTTCTTCATCAACAAACAGCGACAGTACAACAACAAAAGGCGATGAAAAGCCAATAATCGGCGTAACAATCTACAAATACGATGACAACTTTATGTCTTTCGTAAGAAGAGCAATTGAAAACTTTGCAACAGACAAAGCTTCACTTGAAATGAACGATTCTCAAAATTCACAAGCAACTCAAAACGATCAAGTTGACACTAT
The DNA here is from genome assembly GCA_001897605.1 of Clostridiales bacterium 38-18. Lineage (GTDB taxonomy): Bacteria > Bacillota > Clostridia > Peptostreptococcales > Acidaminobacteraceae > Fusibacter_C. The sequence goes on from MKTL01000001.1 coordinate 443,788, forward strand.
GATTTCTAAAGGTGCAAAATCTTTAGCAATTAACTTAGTTGACCCACAAGCAGCTGCAACAATCGTAGAAAAAGCTAAAGCAGCTGATCTTCCAGTTGTATTCTTTAACAAAGAGCCAGATGCTTCTGTACTTGCTAGCTATGATAAAGCTTGGTATGTAGGTACAACATCTTCTGAATCAGGCGTTATCCAAGGTGAAGTAATTGTTAACGCTTGGAAAGCTCATCCAGAATGGGACAGAAATGGCGATGGCGTTATGTCATACGTTCTTCTTAAAGGCGAACCAGGACATCCAGATGCTGAAGCTAGAACTAAATACGCTGTAGATACAATCGTAGCTGCTGGTATCCAAGTTCAAGAGCTTGAACTTCAAACTGGTATGTGGGACTCTGCAAAAGCAAAAGAATTAATGGACGCTTGGATTTCTAAACACGGCGATGCTATTGAAATGGTAATTGCTAACAACGACGGTATGGCACTTGGTGCTATCCAATCTTTAAATGCTGCTGGATACTTTGAAGGCGATAAATTCATGCCTGTAGTTGGCGTTGATGCTATCCCAGATGCTCTTGAGCAAATCAAAGCTGGTAAAATGGTTGGTACAGTATTAAATGATGCTAAAAACCAAGGTAAAGCAACATTCGAATTAGCTTACAACGTAGCAATGGGTAAAGACCCACTTGATGGAACTGAATGGACTCTTGATGATTCTAAAGCTGTTCGTGTACCTTATGTAGCTGTTACAATTGACAATATCGCGTTTGCTGAAGAAGCTTACAAATAAGTCATTATAATAGAGACAATTCGAGATGCAGGATCTGCATCTCGAATTTTTTAATAAACAGTTTGATAGTGACGTCCATCTTCACTGGACGAGGATTGAATTAGAAAATCGAGGATGGTATGTCCTAGATTTTTTCTTAAGTCGTGAGTTATACTTGAACTTGTCATAGTGGGATGACATTCAAATATTGAATTATATTTTTATTTAGTAAACAATTAAGTAAAGAAAAAATTACGCATTGATTAAATGGGTATTCAATATATAGTTTGAAAGGAGGCGTAATCCATGCAGGAAGAAGCAAACAATAAGTTTTTGCTAGAGATGAATGGTATCTCCAAAGAGTTTCCGGGGGTTAAAGCATTAGATGGCGTCACTTTAAAGGTTAGAAAAGGTAGTGTTCATGCTTTAATGGGTGAAAATGGCGCTGGTAAATCAACACTGATGAAGTGCCTCTTTGGTATCTACCATATGGATGAAGGACAGATTAGATTAGAAGAACGCGATGTGAAGTTTACTTCGTCTAAGCATGCACTCGACAATGGGGTATCAATGGTTCACCAGGAGTTAAATCAGGTGAGAAGTACCAGAATTATGGATAATATCTGGTTAGGACGTTTCCCAACCAAGGGTATCTTTGTTGATGAGGATAAGATGTACAAGGATACACTTGAAATCTTTAAAAGCTTGGACATTTACTTGGACCCTAAGAAAAAGGTTAGTGAGCTACAGGTTTCTGAGTGTCAAATGGTTGAAATTGCAAAAGCAGTTTCTTATAACTCTAAGCTAATTGTAATGGATGAGCCAACTTCCTCTTTAACTGAAAAAGAAGTTAGTCACTTATTTAAGATTATTAGAAATCTTAAATCGAAAGATGTTTCTGTTATCTATATTTCACATAAGATGGATGAAATTGAGCAAATCTGTGATGAAGTAACGGTCATGAGAGATGGTCAATGGATTGCAACTCGATTTATCAAAGATATCACGACGGACGAGATTATCAGATTAATGGTTGGTAGGGATTTATCGAATCGCTTCCCTCCTAAAGCAAATCAACCTGGCGCTGTTATATTAAAGGTTGAGAATCTCACGGCAGTTTATCAGCCTTCTATTTCCGATGTCTCTTTTGAATTAAGAGAAGGCGAGATTCTTGGAATCGCTGGTCTTGTCGGCGCAAAACGCACCGATGTTATCGAATCGATCTTTGCAGAAAGACAAGCGACTGGCTCCGTTAAGCTGCGTGGGAAGGCAATGAAATTTAAATCTCCAAAAGATGCCATTAAGAGTGGTTTTGCATTGGTTACAGAAGAAAGACGTGCAACAGGGATTTTCCCTAATCAAGACATCTTCTTTAACTCTTCGATCGCAAATATTGACCGATATGTTACGTTTGCATCTGTTTTAGATCAAAGAAAAATTCTTAAGGATACCAATTGGGTCGTGGATAGCATGCGTGTTAAAACGCCAAATAATAAGACGAGAATCGTCTCATTATCAGGTGGTAATCAACAAAAGGTTATCATTGGTAGATGGTTGTTAACCGAACCCGAAGTCCTTCTTCTTGATGAACCGACGAGAGGTATAGATGTAGGTGCTAAATTCGATATTTATCAGCTGATGATCGATTTGGCTGCGAAGGGTAAGGGTGTTATCATGGTATCATCTGAAATGCCTGAGCTACTGGGAATTACAGATAGAATTATGGTTATGAGTAACGGTCGCTTAGCAGGAATCGTTAACACGAACGAAACGACTCAAGAAGAAATCCTGAGATTGTCTTCTAAATATTTATAATGGGGAGATGGCTTATGTCAGTTAATACGATTAAGAAAAAGCTGAACAAACAAGATATTGGTCACTTTTTAATGAATAACGCGATCATTATTGTTTTATTTGCTTTAATGCTGGTTATCATCGCACTAGAACCGAGCTTTGTTTCATTAAAGAACTTTACAAACATCTTAGCTCAAGCTTCTACTAGAACTATTTTTGCACTTGGTGTTGGTACAATTATCGTTGCAAAGGGAACTGACCTTTCACTTGGTCGACAAGTTGGTCTTGCAGCAGTAATATCTGCATCACTATTACAAGCGCCAAATTATGCGTATAAAATGTATCCAGATTTACCAATATTACCTGTTATCGTACCGATACTTTTAGTAATGTTGATTACGGGTTTATTCAGTGGTATCAATGGTTTAGTTGTGGCAAAATTCAAGGTTGATCCATTTATTGCTACATTAGGTATGATGGTAATCGTATACGGTGTGACTTCTATTTACTATGATAGACCTCCTTATGGCGCACAACCTATCGGTGGTTTAGATCCAAGATTTGCTAATGTCGCTCAGGGTTCAATTAAACTAGGTGGCATTACGATACCGTTCCTGGTTATTTATGCAGTAATTGCAGTCACCATAATGTGGTTCCTATGGAACAAAACAAGATTTGGTAAGAACCTGTTTGCAGTTGGTGGCAACTCAGAAGCAGCAGCTGTATCAGGGGTTAACGTTGGTAGAATGTTAATCATGGTTTATATCCTTGCTGGTTTATTTTATGGTCTTGGTGGCTCACTGGAAGCAGCTCGTATCGGATCTGCAACCAATAATACAGGTAACGGCTATGAGCTGGATGCCATCGCAGCATGTATCGTTGGCGGATTATCCTTCTCAGGTGGTATTGGTAGTATAGCTGGTATCGTAACAGGGGTATTAATCTTCCAGGTTATCGCCTATGGTCTTGCCTTTGTTGGAGTAAATGCCTATATTCAATATATTATTAAAGGTCTTATCATCATCATTGCAGTTGCAATTGATAATCGTAAATATATAAAGAGAAAGTAAAATCCTCCTCTTGTGGGTCATGCCTCACATGGAACAGCGCCCCTCTAGTCTGCCGTTCCATATAGGTTATGACCTTTATTTTTTATATAAAGAAAAGTGGCAATTTAGGTTGGCAATACTTAATGTGAAGTGACACAATAGGTTTACTATTTTTGAGGTGAAAAATGTATTTAGGTGTAGATTATTATCCAGAGCACTGGCCAAGTGATATGATGGATGAAGATATGGACCGTATAAAAGCCATGGGTGCAAATACTGTGAGAATTGGTGAGTTTGCATGGCATCTCATGGAACCCGTAGAAGGTCAGTATGATTTTTCATATTTTGATCGTGTAATTGAAAAGCTCAAAGAAAGAGAGTTAAAGGTAATATTTGGAACGCCTACGGCAACCTTCCCTGCGTGGCTTTCAAAAAAATATCCTGAAATTGTAGCAAAGAACATCGATGGCAAGGTATATGCTTTTGGAGGTAGACGAATTTATTGCTATAATTCAGAAGTTTATAGAGACAAGGTTGAAGCGATAGTAACGGCATTATCAGAGCATTATAAGGATGAGAAGTCGATCGTTTCTTGGCAAATTGACAATGAACTCGGACACGAAGGATCGGATCAGTGCTATTGCGAGACCTGTCACAAAGGGTTTCAGAATTTTCTTAAAGAGAAATATGAGACCGTTGATGTTATGAATCGAACCTATGGAACTATTTTTTGGGGACAATCCTACAACGACTTTGATGAAGTGCCATTACCAACAGAAACCATTACGACACATAATCCATCACTTTTAGTGGATTGGGCGCACTTTAGATCGAAATCAATCAACGATTTTGCTAAACTTCAAATTGACATATTAAGAAGGCAAATTAGACCTGAGCAGAAGATCATTCATAACTTGTTCGGCGGATTCTTTAACCGTGCATATGATCAAAATGTCCTTGCAGATAGACTTGATGTCGTGGCCTACGATAATTATCCTGTGTGGGGCGGCTTAGAGAAGCCATTATCACCTGAGCATATTGCGATGACACTGGATTATATTAGAGGACTGAAAAATAAGAATTTTTGGGTTGTTGAGGAGCTTATGGGTGCACAAGGTCATACGGTAATTGGGTATTTACCTAGACCGGGTCAAGCATCCCTATGGGCACATCAAGCGATGGCTAGAGGCTGTGAAAGCCTACTATTCTTTAGATATAGAGGAATGACACATGGTGCTGAGCAGTTTTGTCAGGGTATTTTAGACTCTGATAATCAAGATAATGACAAGCTAGATGAAGTCAAATCCTTTTTTGCTCAAATTAAGTCAAATGAAGGCGTCTATAAGAGTGAAATAAAGGGTGAGATTGCCGTCCTTTACGATTATATAAATCGTTGGGCATGGGCAGCTCAGCCACAAAGTGAAGCGTTTGACATTGAAAAGGAAATCCTTAGATTTTACCGACCGTTTTATAGCTATCAGCAAATGGTGGATGTCAGAAAACTCGAATGTGATTTAGAGGCGTACAAGGTCGTTTGTCTTCCAGCTATGATGGTACTTTCTGACGAAAGGGTAAATCAACTTGAAAACTATATACAAAATGGTGGTATCGTCATCTTTGGTTACAGAAGTGGACTAAAGGATTTGTCAAATAACATACGATTTGGCTGTAACCCTGTCCAGAAGCTGTGTGGTATTAAGGTTAAGAATTATGAGTCGTTGGGCAATGATGTGACGGTTCAGGTTGTAACACAGGTAGGAGATGGTCATAGCTTTAATGTATGGCGGGAGATGATAGAGCCTGTCGAAGCGGAGAGCTTATGCCATTATACGGATGCTTTCTATAAGCAATACAGTGGTGCGACACGTAGAACCATCGGTAAAGGCGCAGTCTATTATATCGGTGGTGGTGCAGATGATGCTTTTATGAAAACCGTTGCATCAGATGTGCTTTCTGAGTGTGGGATACAGCATACTCAACTTCCTGAGGGTATCGAATGTGTTGTGAGAGAAGGCGTAAGAATCCTTTTAAACCACAACGCGTTTAAAGTATCCTTTGATGAGATTGAATTGAAGCCGTTTGAAGTAAAATGGATATAAAATCATCAAAATCAAGTCCTCAGATATTAGCACAGCTATGATTGATTCTATAAATGAAAGACCCCTCGTATTGAGGGGTCTTTTTTAGTCATTATTTGCGATTGCTTCAAGTGCTAGATAAGACTCTGCCTCAGAAACTAGCTCGTTAATTACAGCCGCCACTGATTGTATTTCCTTTACCTTATAGACGTTTTCGCCAGCAAAGATAAGGCCGTGATCGACGTCTCCCTCGACAGATGAAACCAAGGCTTGTGAAATGCAATATGGCGTCGTACTTGGATTACATGTTTGCAAGCAGTTGACACATCGTTCGATTTTAGGACGTCTACCTGCAGCAATTTCTTGAATAAAAGGATTGTTGATTGCGCGACCTGGCATCCCAACGGGACTGATAATGATTTGTGCTTGTTCCTCAGTCGCATTAACATAAGCCTGCTTAAAATTCTCGTGGGCATCACATTCGTTTGTCGCAACAAATCGCGTCGCCATTTGAACCCCATCAGCACCATATGAGAGCATTTTTGCAATATCCTCACCATCGAATACCCCACCAGCGAAGATTACAGGTATATGCTTTTTATATTTTTCCTCAAATGGCTTTAAAGCGAGCTTAACTGCTTTGATTGTCTCCTTAGGATCAAAGCTTTTAGCGATTAACTCTTCCTTAGAAAAGCCCAGGTGTCCACCAGCCTTTATCCCTTCAATAACGATGGCATCAGGAACCGTCTCATGGTTACGATCCCAGAGCTTAGAGATTAATAAAGCTGCTTTTGCAGAGGAGACGATCGGCACAAGCTTAGTGCGAGAGCCTTTGACGAATGCCGGTAAATCCGTTGGAAGACCTGCTCCAGAAATGATAAAATCAATGCCTTCTTTAACGGCTTCTGTAACGTGCTCCTTATAGTTGTTCATCGCCACCATAAAGTTAACCCCTACGAGACCATTCTTTGTATTTTCCTTTACCGCTCTAATCTCATTGCGAAGTGCTCTAAGATTGGCTTCGAGGCGGTTGGTATAAAAATCTGACTCTCTAAAACCGAGATTAACACCAGAAATAACGCCAAGACCACCTGCGCTTGTAATCGCGGTGGCGAGACCAGAACGCGTTACACCGACGCCCATTGCGCCTAGAAATATTGGAATCTTAATAGATAATTGACCTACTTTTAGCTCGGGAAGCTTCATAAACTCCTCCTAATATATTTAATCGAATTCATTTTACATCATCAAATGAAGTGCCACAATGTGGAACTACAAAATGCTATAAATCGTTTATAAACTGTTATCCAGTTGTTAGATTTTGTATAAAGGGATGTTCTTAAAAAAATGCATTATTTAAAAAGTGGATAGCATTTTTTTAATTCCCATTATATAATGATGTTGGGTAACTTTTTCCAAGAACGATATTTATGAAAGGGGCTTGGAAAGATGAGTAAAAATGTATCAATTGATTGGTCAAGTTTAAGCTTCAGTTACACAAAGACGGATTTACGCTATGTGTCAATGTGGAAAGATGGTAGCTGGGACGATGGGAAACTAGTTGAAGACAATATGATCACAATTAGTGAAGCGTCTACAGCAATTCATTATGGACAACAATGCTTCGAGGGTTTAAAGGCGTATAGAACACCAAATGGTGATGTGCAGCTGTTTAGACCTGATGAAAACGCATTGCGTATGATAAGAAGCTGTCGTCGTGTGATGATGCCTGAAGTACCAGTTGAGAAATTTATCGATGCTTGTATGCAAGTTGTAAAAGCTAACATGGACTTTGTACCGCCTTATGGAACTGGTGCTACATTATACCTAAGACCTTATGTGATCGGTGTTGGTCACAACTTAGGCGTTAAGTCTGCTCCAGAATTCATGTTTGGTGTGTTTGCAGTTCCAGTTGGTCCATACTTTAAAGGTGGTATGGCACCAGTTAACTTTACTATTGCAGATATGGACAGAGCAGCACCTTATGGTACTGGCGCAGCAAAAGTAGGAGGCAACTACGCAGGTAGTATGTTACCAAACTATGAAGCTAAAAAGAGAGGCTTTGCAGATTGTATCTATCTCGATCCTAAAACACATAGTAAAATCGAGGAGGTTGGTGCAGCGAATTTCTTTGGTATCACTAAAGATGGTAAATTCATTACACCAGATTCACCTTCAATCTTGCCAAGTATCACTAAATACTCTTTAATGTATTTAGCTGAAAACTATCTCAAAATGCCAGTAGAAGAAAGAGACTGCTATATCGATCAAATTGATGAGTTTGTAGAAGCGGGTGCTTGTGGTACTGCAGCTGTAATTACACCAATCGGTGGCATTGATTACAAAGGCAAACTTCATGTTTTCCACAGCGAGACTGAAGTTGGTCCAATCACAAAAAAACTCTATGATACGCTTGTTGGTATTCAATTTGGGGAAATTGAAGCACCAGAGGGTTGGATCTATAAAGTAGAGTAATCGCATAGTATTATTGGAACTAAAAAATCTAGCAATCCTTCGATTGCTAGATTTTATTTTTTGACTTGAAAGGATGGACCTAATAATAAGTTAAAAAGGATACTTCAAATTTTAGCAATGCTATTTTACTTGATTTTCCATATTCCGACGTTTGGAGGCTGAGAGGTGAAATGATAATTCATACCAAATGCAGAAAAAATTAACTCACTTGACCAGAGTGCTATCGACATGCCATATGCCTGAGCCATCTTGGCGCCATACTTTTCATCTCCTAATATTGGATGCCCAATGTGCGAAAGCTGAGCTCTAATTTGGTGTTTCCTCCCAGTGTGCAATGTCACAAGTAGGTCACATAGTGAGCCCTCCGCCAGCTTATAATGATTCTTTAGCTTACAATCTAAAATCGCCAATTTAGTGCCAATAGCGGATGCATCAACAATTTTTGATAAATTGACAGACTCATCGTATAGAATTTGGTGGGTCAATCCCTTTATATCTTCTGAGACGTACCCTTCTACTCTTGCTGTGTATCGCTTAATCACACATCTAGATGCAAATAAATCATTTAAAGTACGTGTCGCATTTTGCGTTTTAGCAAATACCACAAGACCCCCGGTATGGCGATCGAGTCGGTGAATCAATCCTAAATAGGGGTTTTCAATCCCACAGCCGAATTCCAAGTAGTCCTTGACCTGATCATACAGATTAATACCACCACGCTTATCGCGCTGAGTTGGCAAATTTTGTGGCTTTTCAACGACGATGATGTGTTTATCTTCAAAAAGGGGTTTCATAAAGGCTCCTTTTCCGGTTAACATAATGATAATTAAGAGTGCCATTGGGTATATATTAATATTGATAATATCACGAAATAATAGGATAAGACAAGGCTAAAGTGAAGGGGTTGATTTTATGACCTTAAATCCTTTGAGTACATCTAATGCTGTACAAATAAATGGATACAATCAAATAAAACGAAACCCAGTAGATGCTTCGAATCGTTCAAGCAACCCTACCGCTAGGATTGTCAACTATGTGTCGCCTGAAAACAGAATGGATAGACTTATAGAAATCTATGGCGAGAAGACCTTGAAGCAGATGGGGATCATTGAATGCAGCACATGTAGCTCAAGAACCTATGTAGACGGGTCTAACGACGCAGGCGTATCCTTTAAAGCACCAACCCATGTTTCACCTGAGGCATCTTTTCAAGCAGTTGCCTCACATGAACAGGAGCATGTTACAAGGGAAAGAGCAAGTGCTGATGCCAATGATGCAACCGTGGTCAGGCAAAGTGTACAGATTTTTACAAGCGTTTGCCCAGAATGCGGGCGAAGATACGCTGCTGGAGGGGTAACAAAAACCACCACGGTGAGTGGTGGTCAGGAAAACAAATACAATAAAGATTCGAACAAATTAGGTAAAGCAAATTCTGGTAGTTTGATGGATGCATTAATTTAATTTTCTCTTGTAGAATACTATAGATTATTTCTAAGCTCTATCATGATATCGGGCATATCAGTTATAATCCCATTGATCCCATATAGAATTAGCCCCTTTGCAACAGAGGTGTCGTTTATCGTATAGGCGTTAAGTGAAAGCGCATGCTGCTTGATCTCTCTTAACATACGATCGGTTAATGATTGATAGGCTGGGTGATAAAAGTCAGCATTTAGCCTAGTCGTGTATTCCCACGGTGCAACCATTGCACTTGCAGTTAAAATACCAGTTTGTGCATCAGGATCTAACGCCTTAATCTTTAACAAAGCATAATGATCAAATGAAGAATAAATCAACTGTGATTTGCTTAAATAGGCATTACAAAGTAGGTGTGTTTTTGCTTCAATTTCTGGGTAAAAGTCGCTACCAGCTTTAAATTCAACATTTAGACAAATCACTTTTCCAGTTTCATGCTCAAAGGAATTGATTAGTTCAAGTACTTCTTTAAGCGTTGGTATTTGCTCGTATTGATTTTTAAACTGAACTTTTAGCTGTTTCAATTCATCAAGGGTGTAATCGTAAACATTACCATTTACACCACACATTCTTTCAAGCGTAAAATCATGAAAAACAATGATCTCACCATCCTTTGAGTAATGAATGTCGAGTTCTAACCCGTCAGCGCCCATTTCAAGCGCTTTACGAAATGAAGTTAATGTATTTTCAGCATAATAGGCCTTTGCACCTCTGTGTCCAAAAATCTTAGTCATATGATTCCTCCCAATAAAACATCTTAATTTTATTATAATATGAATCAAACAAAATGACCAATTAGTTTATACTATCGCAATGCCAGCTTCCTCAAAAGTGATCATATCCCGATTCATTGCACACGCAGCTTCAAGCAGACCAAATGCTAGAACTGCCCCGCTACCTTCACCAAGTCGCATATTCATGTGAAGATAAGGCTTGAGTCCAAGAAGCTCAGTTGCCAAGCTCGCACTTTTTTCTTCAGATGCATGTGAAGCAAAAAGATAGGAAGTGACTTCTGGATTTATTTTTTTTGCTATTAAGGCTGATACACTGGAAATATAACCATCTACAACAACAGGAATGCGATGGATCGCACCTCCTAGCATGATCCCTGTCATACCTGCAATATCATACCCACCTAGTGCGGCCAATAATTCAATAGGGTTTTCAAGCTGATCCTTTGATTTGGATTCGATGGCACGTCTAATTACAGCGGCTTTATGTGACAGCTTCTGAACTGGAAAATTTGCTCCTATCCCAGTGATTTCTTCAGGGGACTTACCGCTTAAAACGGATAAGATAGCAGTCGAGGGTGTCGTATTGCCTATGCCCATTTCACCGGTTGCAATGAGATTATGGCCATCTGCCTTTGCAACGCCTACCATATCAATTCCAGTTTGAATTGCTTCTAAAGCTTGCTCAAGGGTCATTGCATTTGTTTTAGCAATATTATTAGAGCCGTTTGCAATTCTTTTGTCAATAAGTGAAGGGTGTTTTTCATGAAAATTGATTCCGATATCTACTGTATAGACAGATGTGCTCGTATGCTTTGCCAAAGCGCCTACTCCAGATACACCCTTTGCAATGTTCAGTGATTGAACCCAAGTGACAATCGGTGGAGCAGAAGCAATATCCTCCTCGCAGACACCATGATCTGCGCACATTACAATGACGGCTTTCTTTTCGATTGTTGGCTTTTCGGTCTGATAGATTCCCGATAATTGAACTGCAATTTCCTCTAGAGCACCTAGTGAGCCTTGTGGTTTAACTAGCTGATCGACACGTTGACGCGTTGCGGTCATTTTTTCCATACAGAGGGGTTGGATTTTTTGACTTAATTCGTTTGTAAAAGCTTTCATAATTGGCCTCCAAAAATATTTTTTAGGGGGCAATAAAGTGAGTCTGAACTGAATTCAAAAGAAAAAAAGCTCATTACCTCAATGTAAGCTTATCCATATGAATAAACTTATCCCTTGGGTAATGAACTTTACCGTCGTCCATTGATTCAATTACAGGCAGGTCTCCTGGCTCAACATCAACGCTGATCGCGCCTTCCCAGTTTCCCAGTGGCATATGCGTTCGCTCCGTCTTACAGTGATGGGTTCGCTTAGGATTTTCACCTAATTCCCTATTCTCCAATTTATCGGCACCTATAACAGTTTCATTCTAGCTTAGATTAAGGCACAAGTCAATTTATAAAATTATTTTAATGCTTATTAAAAAATTGCATAAGTGTGATTTCATGTTATAATAGTATAGGAAAATAGATAAGGAGGCATTAATCATGATTTCAAAAGAGGTACGCGAGAACTTACAAAATGCGTCTTGGATTAGAAGAATGTTTGTTGAGGGGAGCAAACTCAAGGCGCAATTTGGTGAAGACAACGTCTATGACTATAGCTTAGGTAATCCCTATTTTGAACCCCCTAAATCAGTTACTGATAAGTTGAAGCATGTTGTAAATGAAAGTACACCTGGTGCTCATCGATATATGGATAATGCAGGTTTTCCAGAGGTTAGACAAAAGGTAGCAGATGCGATTAACAGAGATATCGTTAAGCCAATTGCAAAGGAGCATGTCCTTATGACAGTCGGCGCAGCTGGTGGGATCAATGTTCTTCTTCGTACCGCTCTAGATGCTGGAGATGAAGTGATCATCTTTGCACCTTATTTTGCTGAATATATTTTTTATATTAATAATCATAATGGCGTTCCCGTAATTTTAAAAACAGATGAAAAAACCTTTGAACCAGATTTGGATGCGTTTAAGGCAGTTATCACTGAGAAAACACGTGCAGTTATTATTAATTCACCAAATAATCCGACTGGCGTCATCTATTCAGAAGAAGCACTTAAAGGGATTGGTCGTGTATTAATAGAGGCTGAAGAAAAATTTGGTAGAGAAATTTACTTGATTTCAGATGAACCCTATAAAGCGCTTGTGTACGACGGCGCTGTAGTACCAAATATTCACAACTACTTTAGACATTCTGTAATGGTGAATTCATATTCAAAATCACTCGGACTTGCTGGTGAAAGAATCGGTTATATTGCAATTAATAGCCAATTTGAAGACGTGGAGCTATTTATGAGTGGGTTAGCATTCTGTAATAGAACCCTTGGCTTCGTAAATGCGCCAGCTTTATGGCAGAAGGTAATATCTGATTCACTTGAGGAAACGGTTGATATCTCCCAATATCAAGTTAGAAGGGATTTGCTGTTAAACAAGCTCAGAGCGCTTGGCTTTGAAATGGTAGAACCGAAGGGAGCGTTTTATCTTTTCCCTAAAGCACTTGAAGAAGACGATGTCGCTTTTGTTATGGAAGCGAAAAAGTTCAACCTATTACTTGTACCTGGGAGTGGTTTTGGCTATCCAGGCTACTTTAGAATTTCTTATTGCGTTGATTTGGCTATGATTGAAAGATCACTACCAGCCTTCGAGAAACTGGTTGAGCATTATAAAAATCTAAAAAAATAATTAGTTTCCCAACTAATAGAGCATAAATCTGTCTATAGTTAGGTGTAATAAATAAAATAGACCTGTCGATCCTTGTAAAATTCAAGGGTTGACAGGTCTTTATTATGTTTATCTAAAATCGGCTAGAGCGTTTTCCTTTTGGGAACAAAGAGTGTAATTGAGGTCCCTTTACCTACCTCACTTTCTATTCTCATGTGTCCGCCATGTGCCTTGATTAAAGCATCAACGATACTAAGGCCAAGCCCAGAGCCGCCGGTTCTGCGATTGCGGTCCTCATTTAAGCGATAGAAACGATTGGTCAAATTTGGGATGCTTTCCTTAGCGATGCCTCTTCCTTGATCGATCAAAGAAAGTGCAATATATTGATTTCTTTGTTCGGATTTAAAGGTTATGGTCGTATCTTCAAGAGAATATTTTACAGCATTTTCAACCAATGCTCTAAAAATTTGTGTCATAATTTCAAGATCAATATAAAGCAGACCGTCAAAATTAAGCTCAGTTTTAAAGTGATAGAGGGGATATAGCCTCACACATTCCTCTAATCCTTTTTTGAAAAATTCAGATACGGCAATCTCCTCATAGGTTACTTTTATTCTATTATTTTCGAGTCTTGCAAGGGTTAGAAGCTTTTCAACCATATTCTTCATATGTGTTGCTTCAAGCTCAATAGCATCAAGCGATTCCTTTAGCAATGCTTCGTTTCCGGTTCCCATAGTCTTGAGTAAGTCTATGTAGCCGAGAACGATGGTAAGTGGTATTCGCAATTCATGAGAAGCATCTGAAACAAATCTTTTTTGGTTTTCAAAAGAGCCTTCTAAATTTTCAAGCATGGTGTTTAGACTTTTGATAAGTGTATCAATCTCATCATGGCTTTCTGTTGGTGGAATTCTATAGTTGAGAATTTTGTTATCCACACCCTGAGCAATCTTAGAAAGATCCACCAGCGGTTTTAAAGCCTTTCGCGTAAAGAATTTTGCAAAAATGGATAAAAATAAGATTCCGATGATGGCTGAAACTAGAAGTGCCGAATTTAAGCTGAGTAAAAAATCTTGATCTAAATCGGGATAGATAAAAACTGAGGCGAGTAGACTATAGTCATCACCTATGTCTATTCGAACGACGGTATACATTACCTCAAAGCCCATAATGCTTGATTCAGAGATAAACGGAGCTTCACCTCTAGTTGGTACCAAAAGTGAAACATCCTTATACTTGATGGTCTCACTTGCATTTAGTTTCTTGAAGAGCTCAAAAGTTAGTATTTCCTTGCCCTGTAATATGTCTTTATTAAATGTGACGTTAAAATTAACGGTATTAGGATTTATTTTAAACTGATCAAGTATTAATAGATCATAAACATCCTTGTTAAGTGGATAAGAGGTTTTACCGTTGGTATCAAAGAGTGTGACGAGTGTTTTATAGTTGTCGAAGATATAATAGTCTTCCAGCAACCTAAAAATATGTGGGATTCTATTGTCAGGAGACATCGCAGAAAGCGTGTCTTTTTCCGAATACAAAAGCTCTTGAATTTTAAGCTGGGTGGTCTGTAAATCCTCTCTATTTTTGAAATACAAAAACTGATTGGTTAAGAGTGTTACAAAGTACATGGATATGGAGATGAGAATAGTAAATAGAACCACGTTTGAAAGCGTGATTCTAGTAGAGAGCTTAATTCGCCTAATTCTATTTTTTAGCTGCTTTTGCTTTTCATCGAACAACGTAGCCACGACCCCTTATGGTTTGTATCAGTTTTCGTTCGAAATCACGATCGATCTTATCTCTAAGGTACTTAATATAAACATCGACGATGTTTAAGCTGCCATAATAATCATAGCCCCAAACCTTATTTAATATTTGCTCACGCGTTAATACGATTCCTTTATTGATGATCAAGTGCTTCAATAAATCAAACTCTGTCTTCGAAAGCTCAACGAGCTTTCCTGAACGAGTTACTTCAAAAGTGACCGAGTTGATAAGTAAATCCTCGAACATCATGATATCAGAGTTTGGTGTTGTAGTTGCCTTTTTTCTTATGTTAGCCCGAATGCGCGCAAGTAACTCCTCAAAAACAAAGGGCTTTGTAACATAGTCATCTGCACCGGAATCTAGACCACTGATAACATCGTTGATGTCATCCTTAGCTGTAAGCATAATGATTTTCATATCAGGATTAATTCTCTTGATTGCATTACAAGCTGTAATACCATCGGTTTTGGGCATCATGATGTCCATGAGGATTAAATCATAATGATTGAGTCTAACCTTGTCAAGAGCTTCAGAGCCATCATAGGCGAAGTCAGTATCGTAGCCAGCATATTTCAATTGCAGATCGATTATTCTAGAGATCTTAAGTTCATCTTCTACAATTAGTATTTTATCCATGTGTCTCTCCTTTTTGTTCATGTCTTAAATATAACAAAATTCGGCAAATCATACAACCGTATGGTGTGCCGAATTTTCATTAAGGATCAAATTATAGCTAAGCTGAACTATTTGAAAAGGGTTTCGTGCTTGATATTGGCTTTTTCAAGTGCAGCGATGACTAAGAATGCAAGTACAGCACCAACTGAAAATTGAATGATGTTCCATGGAATACTAAAGATAGGTGCAAGGAAGGACCCATACATTATTGCTGAAGCCAAATAATAACCTAGTACCATCCAAATTCCTGATAGAATCATCCCTATCAGCTGGTTCATCGTTACATGGTACTTATTTTTTATTAGAGTAAGTCCACCTGCTAAAACTGGAAAGGCAATGAGTACACCGATGAGCTGTAATTTGATATTTCGAATTGCATTTGCAGCGCTTTCAAGTGTAGTCAGCTCTTCAACATGGCTGGCAACTGTTTCAGCTGAGGTTCCAAAAAGTGTGTATATGAAACTAGAAAGAGCAGCAATCCAGATAATGATAACGACACTAGTAATGGTTTTTGTTCCTTTTTTTGAGACTGCAAAGTATCCTATCATCATCCCCATTAAGGTTTTAATGATTAAGGTTGGTAAAACCCAATGTGCATAGCCTCCTAGCAAATCAGCTAGTGCAGAGCCTACCCCAGCAGCAAAACCACCGTATAAAGGACCAAGCAATATCCCTGATATAAAAATACACATGTCTCCCGCGTGGATGTAGCCATTTGTAAATGGGATAGGGATCTTGATTATAGAAGTTGTGATAAAAACAAATGCAGTCATAAGTGCGGTATAAATGAGCACCCTTAAATTTCTGTTCATAAACCCTCCAACCTAAAGTTATAGCTTGCTTTCATTAATATGATAATATATAATTGGGATTATCGATAGATGCAGAAAATCATAAATTAATAAGGTCAGATGGAGGCAATATGCTAGGTGTCGTTATAGATTTCGAAAGTACTTCAGAGCCCAAATACATACAGCTGTATCGTTATCTTAAATCGGAGATAGAAAATGCAACTATTCCACCATTTGAGAAGCTGCCTTCTGTAAGGATGCTTTCACAAACACTTAAGGTAAGTAAGGTAACTGTAGAAAACGCATATAACCAGCTTCAGCTTGAGGGCTATATAGAAAGTCGTGCAAAGAGCGGTTATTTTGTAATGCAGCTAGGCAATCATGACTTAATGATTAAGAGGCCTTATGCCTATAAAACGACCTCCTCTGGATTTGTAAGAGAAACCGCTAAGCCCTATAATAGCGATGGCGCTGAAGCGAGTACGTTTAATTTTACACAGTGGCGTAAGGTAGTTAACCGGGTGCTTGAATACGATACAGAACAGCTGCTTTCCTATGGTGATGTCAAAGGGGAGCTAATGCTCAGAACTGAGATTGCCAAGTTTGTAAGACATACACGTGGTGTTGCCTGCGAGCCAGAGCAGATCGTTATAGGTGCAGGTATACAGTACCTGTTTGGTTTGATCGCTACGATGTTTAGAAGAGATCACGGTATCATCGCATTTGAACATCCTGGATTTTCTAAAGGGATGAATGTTTTTGAGGACTACGGCTACGAACGAGCTAAAATACCATTAGAGAGTGATGGCATTGATATAAAAGCACTTGAGGCGTCGAACGCAAAGGTTGTATATGTTTCACCTTCACATCAGTATCCAATGGGTGGCGTTATGGGAATAAAAAAACGGCTTCAATTATTGGAATGGGCTTCAAAATCGAAAGGCTATATCATTGAGGACGATTACGATAGCCTTCTGAGATATGACGGTATGCCGGTACCAGCACTCCAAGGATTGAAAGATGGCGAACATGTTATTTATGTAGGCTCGTTCTCAAAGCTACTGATTCCTGCTCTTAGAATTAGCTTTATGGTAATTCCTAGATCGCTTAATGATGAGTTTAAACGGGTGATTTCAAGATATTCTCAATCGGTATCGAAAATTGAACAGCTCGCTTTGGCTAGATATATGGCAGAGGGGGCCTTTGAAAGGCATATACGCAGAATAAAAAAGACCTATGGTAAAAAAAATCAGCTCTTGCTTGAAACGTTCAAAGCGATTAACAGTCGATGGCTTTCTTTAGTGGGAAAAGGCTCTGGCCTACATGTAATCCTAAGGCTCGATAAAAGCGTAAACAGAGATGTATTTATCAGCGCATGTGAAGCTGTGGGGATTCTACTCGAACCCGTAGTAGGCGATAATGACCGTATCGTTGTTTTTTCGTATAGTGGTATATTAGATGATCAAATGATGGAGGTTGTTAAAACTATGTGTCACACCGCAGAGGCAAGTGCGCAGTGCAGTAAATAGAGAATCAAATAATGGTTATTTTAATGGGACCGTTATTCTTCAAAAATATAAAAGTCCTGAATTGTTTTCGCAACTCATGCGATCAATTCAGGACTTATTTATCTATTATGACTGGTCAAAGATTATATGATGCTGCATTTCAATCCGATCCTAAGCTTCCTTGATGAAGGCTGTTAAGATAGCATTTACGATTACGCCTGTTAAAGCGGCTAAACTTAAACCTGAAAGCGCAATTGACGTACCTGGTATTGGTAATGAGATTGCTAAGCTTGGAAGATAAGATGGTGCAAGTCCGATGAAAAGGATAATTACCATAATCAAAATGTTTTTAAAGTTCATTTTAACGTTATTGTCTTTGATGTTTTTAACGCCGATGAAAGCGATCATTGAGAACAACATGATACTAATACCGCCCATGACTGAAGTTGGGATAGATTGAAGTGTTGCCCCCAATTTACCAACTAATGCGAGGATGATTGCAAATACTGCAGTGATTCTTAAGATTGCAGGATTATAGTTTTTAGTAATCGCTAACACGCCTGTGTTTTCACCGTAGGTTGTGTTTGCTGGTCCACCGACAAAGCCCGCGAACATCGTTGCCAAGCCGTCTCCTAAAAGGGTTCTATTTAAGCCTGGGTTTTCAATAAAGTTTTTACCAACTACAGCGCCATTTGTTGTTACATCGCCGACGTGCTCCATGAAAACTGCAAGTACAACAGGTGCAATGATTAAGATGGCTTCAGCTGTAAATTTTGGGAATGTAAATGCTGGAATTGAAATGTAAGATGCACTTTGGATACCTGTGAAATCAACTAGGCCCATTAATGAAGCGATGACATAGCCAGAAACGACGCCAATTAAGATTGCCAATTGCTTGATAAAGCCTTTTCCTAGGAAGTTAATTGAAAGTGCGATGCCTAAGGTTAATGCTGCAAGTAGATAGTTTGACGATGCCATGTTAACTGCTACAGGTACTAACGTTAAGCCGATAACGATGATCATTGGTCCAACTACATGTGAAGGTAATATTTTTTTGATGTTGCCAACGCCGATAAATTTGACGATAAAAGATAATAGCACATAAATAAATCCCGCGACTACTATGCCACCTTGCGCATAAGCTAAATCACCGGAATACATATCTCTTACTTGAATAATTAATGGAATAAATGCGAAAGAAGAACCTAAGAAAACTGGAACCTTGAATTCTGTACAGAAGTGGAAAATAAGTGTGCCGACACCAGCACTGAACAATGCTACAGATGGATTTAATCCGGTTAGAATAGGTACAAGAACGGTTGCTCCGAACATTGCAATAAGGTGTTGAAGACCTAAAACGAAACTTTTTGCATCCTTAAGAGTAGAAATGTTTGCTGCATAGCTATTTGTAGACATAAAAAAACCTCCCTTTAATACTTTTCATGGGAGAAGATCGCAATCTTCTCTTCTTAGCCTCTCTGGACCAAATTAAAAAGCTTTATTTAATTCTTTAAGATGATAACATATTGGGATTGTAAAATCAATACAATTTTTTATATATTTTATTCGTTCTTATGGTATGATGTTAGTGTACTGTATACAACATGTTGTAATATCGACAGAAAGAGGTGAATGCATTGGGTTTGAAATACGAGAGAGAATATCAACTCAATTATTTTGATTTTGATAAAAATTATCAGATAAAACCTGCGACATTAATGAACTTCCTTCAGGATATCTCTACGCGTCATTTTGAGGAGGCGACGAGGGAGGTCCCATGCGGTGATTTACCTGGGATATGGGTAATTGTTGAATGGGACATAAAGAAAAGTGACGTCCAATTAAAGGCTGGCATGATCAAGGTAGTTACAGAGCCTATCTATTTTAGAAAATTCATCGCTTATAGGTGCTATGAGGTATATAATCATGAGAATGAGCTTGTCTTAACAGGCTATAGCAAGTGGGCTTATATAGATTCTGATAATAGAAAGCAAGTGAATATTCCTAGATTTCTCAATACGCTCTTTCATGTTGAAGCCGATGCAGAAAAGCCTGAAAAGCTTTCCTTTAATGATTTGTCCGAGATAGAAAGCTATTCTGAAAGAAATTTACAAGCGGTTTATACGGATCTAGATGTCAATAAGCACGTTAATAATATTACTTATATTCGTTGGGCCATCGATTCCTTAGGAAGCGCCTATATGGATGGGCATAAATTTTCTGAGCTTAAGGTTGCATTCAAAAGAGAAGTATTTGAGGATCAGAGAATTAAAGTTTTGACAAAAATAAAAGAAACCGCCACAGAGACGGTTTCAGAACATTTAATTTGTGATCATGATGATCAGTTGCTGGTTCAGGTTGTATTTTCATTTATTTAGACGAGGCGCTTTGCCCATTTGTTAGAGAGTAATCGCGGTAGTCCGAGGAACAGCTTTGCGACTTCCTCCGCATTGACCAATAAGACGACATAATAAACAGGTAATTTTAATACAAATGCCCCGAGGAGTGAAAGTGGTACCCCTATGAGCCATACGCATGAAATTTCTAGCAGCATGGAATAGAGTGTGTCTCCACCACTACGAAGTGTTCCAATGATAATAATGGTATTATAAAATTTAAAAGACATGAAAAAAGCGAGTATTTTAAGGGTGTGTATGGTCGTTTCATAGCCAGAGGCATCTAGCTGATAGAGCGCTTTTACCATCCAAGGCGCTGTAAGACTGATGGCGAATCCAATGACGATACCGCAAAGGATACTCAAGACTAAGAAACGCTTGTTATAATCTATGGCTTTTTCTATCTCATTGGCACCTAGAGTGTTACCAAGCATGACAGATGAGGCGTTGCCTAATCCAAATCCCACAACCATGAAAATACTATTGACCGTATTGGTGATCATAACAGCTGCTACCGCCTCGGTGCTGATACGCGCGTATACGAGTGCATAAACCGTCATTCCAAGCGACCAAAAGCCTTCGTTTAAAATAACAGGAAGTGCGGTTTTTCCAACGCGTTTGATGAGATCGGAGCTAATGCTTTTGAAATCCTTGAATTTAACAGCGAGTACGGGAATGCTACTATAGATGCCATAAAGGATAATGCAAAGCTCAACGACTCTTGCAATCAAGGTTGCAGTAGCTGCACCTTTGATTCCCATGGCCTCAAAGCCAAAATGACCAAAGATGAGTATATAGTTGAGTACCGTATTGATCAGAAGCGAGACAACGCTTGCAGTCATAGGTAATTTTGGTCGACCAACACTTCTTGATGAAAATCCAAATGCAAAGCTAATCGCGGTAAGAATATAGCTAATGCTGACGATTTTAAGATACTCAGTACCTAATTTTACAACCGCAGTATCCTTTGACATGAGACCGAGGATTTGATTTGGAAGGACAAACCCAGCTATAAAGAATAGAGAAGACATGAAGACCGCAAATATTAAGCCAATAGACAAAACCGATTTAATTTTATCGGTTTCTTTTTTTCCCCAAAATTGTGCAATATAGATGCTTATGCCGCTATTTCCGCCAAAGAGAATCAGCGTCATAATGAAAAAGATCTGATTGGCAAGTCCTGTCGCCGCTATGTAGGTTTCACCTAACTGTCCTATCATGACGTTATCCACAAGATTGAGTGACGAAGAAATCAGGTTTTGAATAACGATTGGTATTGAGATTGTAAATAATAGCTTATAAAATTCTTTGTTTTTATTATAACTTAACGAAACCAAGCTGCCTCCTAAATTAGGTCTGTAAATAGGTTGATTGTTGATGTCAATATTCTGTGAGTCCACCTATTCTATTATTACCGCAATCCATTAAAAAAGCAATCCTTTCATAAGGATTGCTCGAGCTTATAAAAGGATTGCCTTTACTTCCTCAACGGTTAACAGCTTTCCCGTTGACCTCACCTTTTCATCAACGACGAGTGCAGGGGTTTGCATAACGCCATAGCCGATAATTTTGCCAATGTCTTCTACCTTCTCAACGGTTGCTTCTAATCCGAGCTCTTCTACAGCTTGCTGCGTATGCTTCTCTAATTTTTTACATTTGTCACAGCCAGTTCCCAGTACTTTAATAGTCATAAAATAGCCTCCTAAGATCTTCTATATTTAAGTTCTTCTATAATACAGTAGGTTTGTTCACTAAATAAGCAAATAACCAAATGCATTGAAAATAAAGCCAATGGTTAATATTCCGATGCTGACAATCGCTACAAAAATAAGTAACAAACGCGTCTGAACCACTTTTTTTAATAAAATCATAGATGGAAGAGAAAGTGCAGTCACCGCCATCATAAAGGCAAGTGCAGTTCCAATCCCAATACCTCTTGACACAAGTGCCTCTGCAATTGGCAATGTGCCAAATATATCTGCGTACATAGGAATGCCAACCAGGGTTGCAAGAGGTACGGAATACCATTTGTCCTGACCTAGCAATGCTGTTATCACTGATTCAGGAATGACATTGTGAATTAAAGCGCCGATCGATACACCGATTAAGATATAAAGCCATACCTTGTTCACGATTTCCTTTACCTGACCAATTGCGAAGCTGTGGCGCTCCTTTCGCGTCATAGCATCTGGTTCAAAATCAGCGCTCCCTAAACCGTAAACATATGGTGCTACGTATCTTTCGACTTTTAGATAGCTAAGAAGCGTACCAGAAACCACTGCTAGCAATATGCCAAACAGGACATAAGCTATAGCGATTCGCCAGTTGAATATACTGGCAAGCAGTAAAACTGAAGCGAGATCCACAAGCGGTGAAGAGACTAAGAATGAAAACGTAACGCCTACTGGTAAACCCGCATTGGTAAATCCAATAAAAAGCGGGATAGAGGAACAAGAGCAAAATGGGGTTACAGTTCCTAATAATGCACCAAGGAGATTCGCTGTTATACCGTTGAATCGACCGATGATCTTCTTCGTACGCTCTGGTGGAAAGTAACTTTGTATATAGGAGACGAAGTAAATCAATACTGCGAGAAGTATCATGATTTTAACCGTATCATAGATAAAAAAATGCAGACTGGAGCCAAATTTACCATCGAGATTGAATTTAAAAAGATCGCCTAGTAGCCATGTTACGAGATCGGATAACCAAACCATTTTTAAAATTTGATCGTTTATAAAGCTGAAAATAAACATTTAGCCTCCTAATTTAAACTCTGGAATACATTGATTAAGATAATCAGTTTTCAGAGATAAGCGTTTGAAATCGGAATTTAAAGTAGGATATTTTTCTATCTCGATTTGTATTTCCTCGAGAATCTGAGTAAGTAACTTTAATTCGTCAGTGAGCGAATAGTAGACGTACTTTTCAACGCGTGTATCTGTTACTAAATTTAGGTCCTTTAGCTTTGCGAGACTCTTTGACACCTTTGGCTGGGGCATTTGTAGGATGCCGCTGAATTCACAAACACAAAGAGGTCCATGCTTTAAGAGCATCAATACTCTAAGTCTTGATTCATCAGACAGTAACTTAAATAGACTGGTAAGCGTTTGCATAATGCCTCCTTCACATGCTCATATGCACATATGGGAATATGTACATATAAATAATAATCTTCTTATTTAACTTTGTCAATGAGATTATAAATTTGTTGTCAATTGATAAAAGTATAGATACAATGGAGTTGAACAGAGCACCGCTAAAATTAATTACAAATAAAATAAGAGGTGTATGATGTCGAAAAATAAATTATTGGTCGTAGACGATGAAATCCATATTTTAGAGCTTTTAAAGTATAATTTAGAAAGCAATGGATTTGAAGTTGTAGAGGCAGAAAATGGCGAGGATGCTTTAAGCATTATAAAATCAACTAAAATTAACGGTGTTATATTGGATTTGATGCTTCCTGGAATTGATGGACTAGAGGTTCTGAGACAAATTAGGCAGTCAGATCAAAAGGACTTACCTGTGATTATGCTTACAGCTAAAAATGAAGAGATTGATGCCGTGATTGGACTTGAAATGGGTGCAGATGATTATATAGGTAAACCTTTTCGGACCAGAGAGCTGATCTCTAGAGTGAAATCTGTTTTAAGACGTGCCCAGCTCAGAGAAGAGGTAGTTGAACACACAAATGAAATTCCATCAGTGGGCTTATTTGTGAATTCTGAAACGCATCAGATCTTTAATGATGGAAAAGAATTATTTTTGACGCTTAAGGAGTTTGAGCTATTAGAAAAATTGATTAAATCACCGAGTCGTGTTTTCACCAGAGATGAGCTACTTGAGTCAATATGGGGCTATGATTATATGGGTGAAACTCGTACTGTGGATGTTCATATCAGACAGCTTAGAAAAAAAGTAGAAAAAGATGACCGAAATCCTGAGAAGATCTTAACCGTCAGAGGGATTGGCTATAAATTTAAACCTTAGGAGGGCACTATGCGCAAGAAAATAGTTATTTCTTATTTTGCGATAATTATAGTGCTTACCAGTACGTTCGCTCTAATTATGATGAACAGCACCAACAATATGATGACGCTTCAGCTACAAAATAGATTTGTTAACGAATGCGACTTGCTCAAGCAGGTTTTTGTCTCAGAGTATCAAAATAAAGGAAACGTAGACTTTGATTTTAGAAGTTTTGTTAATGATGCAAGCCGTGAATTGGATACGCGTGTTACTATAATATATGAAGATGGTACAGTTTTAGCAGATACGCATGAGGATCCAGCTAAGATGAATAACCATTTAAATCGAGCTGAAGTTATAGATGCCATTCGAACGGATAAAATGGGGACCTCTATTCGATACAGCAATACTGTTAAAGCTGATTTTCTATATGTTGCAGTTCCAGCCCATATCGGTGGTGAGACGTGGATTATACGGGTGTCTAAGCAGCTTACTGAAATTAAAGAAATGAACCAGCATATATTAAATGTCGCAGTCGTTTCAATATTTGGTACAGCAGTATTTGCACTTTTGATGTCCATTTTCGTATCAAAGCGCATTACAAAGCCAATTGATGCATTGACTGAAACCGCTAATGAAATTGCCAATGGTGAGTTTGGAAGAAAAATCTATATAGAAGCAAATGACCAAATCGGTGAATTAGCGCAGTCCTTTAATAAGATGAGTCAAACCCTAAGTAGCTCTATGAGTGAGCTTAGACAACGAAACAGCGAGCTTGAAGCTATATTAAACAGTATGATTAACGGCATTATCGCTGTGGACCAAAACAAAAATATCATACTCATTAACAAATTCTGTTTTGATATATTAGATTTACCTCAGGATTATGTTGTGGAAAACGAATCGATGTATAAGATCATTCGCAATGAAGAAATCGCGAATATGGTGGAATGTGCCATTATTGAAGGTCAATCTCAAATGAAAGAGCTCAATTACGTTCACACTGAGAAGATTTTAAGAATATATGTAAATCCAATAATCGCTGCCACTAAAGAAATTTTAGGTAGTATCGTGGTAATACAAGATGTTACACAAATAAGGAAACTTGAACAAATGAGAAGTGATTTTGTTTCAAATGTTTCTCATGAGCTAAAAACACCTTTAACATCTATTAGAGGCTTTGTGGATACACTTAAGAATGGCGCCATTCATCAGCCTGAAACTGCAATGCGGTTTTTAGATATTATCGATATTGAATCCGACCGTTTGTACCGTTTAATCAATGATATCCTATTGCTATCAGAGATTGAAAGCATGGACAGGGAACCAGAGCAAACCGAAGTAGAGGTATCTAGTGTTATCGAAGAGGTCGTCGATATACTAGAGCTTA
Organism: Clostridiales bacterium 38-18; assembly: GCA_001897605.1. Lineage (GTDB taxonomy): Bacteria > Bacillota > Clostridia > Peptostreptococcales > Acidaminobacteraceae > Fusibacter_C. The sequence goes on from MKTL01000001.1 coordinate 469,376, forward strand.
GAGCGAATGAAAAAGGTCTAAAACTAGTTACTGAGGTAGAAGCAAGTCCGGTCATTCATGCCAATAGAGACCGCATTAAGCAAATGATGATCAATTTAGTCGATAACGGAATTAAGTACACGGAAAAGGGTGAAATTAGAGTAAAGCTAGGCACACAGGGCTCTTGGGTAGTCATTACCGTATCTGATACGGGTATAGGCTTTAACGAAAGCCATAAGGAGCGACTTTTCGAAAGGTTTTATAGAGTAGATAAGGGCCGTTCTCGTTCTCAAGGCGGTACAGGCTTAGGTCTTTCCATAGTTAAGCATATTGTCTTACTATATAAGGGTAAAATTTCGGTATCGAGTCAGCCAGGAAAGGGAACGACCTTTGAAATTTTAATTCCAAATGCAAAACGATAAGCTATTCCTTTACATGTATATAACAGTAGAACACGTCTGAAATCAGATGTGTTCTTTTTTTTTCAAAATAGTTGCCAAATGGGCGCTCTTTTTACATAGACTTAACAAAGCAATTATTTGAGCCTAACATTGCCATGTTAAATTTAGCTTGTAATTAATTTTAGCAACTAAATAGACTATACAACCTAATCTAGTTGTAAATTTGGAGGATTCTTAGTAATGAAAAATTTTAAGATGTTTGGATTATTAATGTTGATAGTAGCTATGGTATTCACAGCAACAGCGTGTGGCAGCTCAAATGAATCAACAACTGAAACGACGACTCAAGCCGTGTCACAAGGCGAAACACAAGCAACTACAGAAACAGCAAAATTAGAAGGTCAAGTTATTATCGATGGTTCAGGTACAGTATATCCGTTAATGGCACACATCGCAGAAGAATATATGACAAACGTTCAACCAGACGTTAGTGTTCAGGTCGGTAGAGCTGGATCAAGTGCTGGCTTCAAAAAATTCATCCCAGGCGAAACTGATTTCTCAGACGCTTCAAGAAAAATTAAGGATGAAGAAGTTGCGCAGCTAGAAGAAAATGGCTTAAAAATGGATGAAAATGTTTTAGAAATCCAATTGGCATATGACGGTTTAACCATTGTTATCAACAAAGACAACACTTGGGCAACTGAAATGACGAAAGATGAAATCATTAACATGTTCTTATCAGGAAAATACAAAGAAAACGATGTGGTTCTTTGGTCAGATATCAGACCAGATTGGCCTTCAGAAGAAATTAAATTCTATGGTCCAAATGAAAACCATGGTACTTATGAATTCTTCGCTGAAAACATTCTTGGTAAAGAGCCAATGGTAACGACAGCAAATCTACAACAAGAGTATTCAACACTTGTAGACTTAGTGTCAAAGGATAAAAATGCAATTGCTTACTTCGGTTATGGCTACTATGAAAGCAACAAAGATAAATTGGTAGCTGTAAAGGTTGATTTTGGTAATGGTCCGGTTGCACCAGACTTAACGACTATTGGCTCGGACTTAGCATACGCACCATTCACAAGATTGGTTTACACTTACCTTAACCTTGACTATGCAAAAGCAAAACCAGAAGTTTTAGATTACGCAAAATATGTTGTATCAAATGAAGGCGCATTAAGATTAGCAAGTGAAAATGGATTCGCACCACTTCCTGAATCGGTATACGCAAATTATCAAGAAATCTTAAACAACCTTAAATAATAAAAACAGAGAGAAGGTGAAGGGCGATCCCTTCATCTTATCTCTGTGTTAAAGACTAAAATAATCTCTATGACAATAAAACGACGAGGGTGAGTCGGCGTTTGAGAAAGAGTGAGGCTATGGATAATCAAATTACCCCCCAAAACCAAATTAGAAATCAAATAAGAAATCACATTGGCAGAAAAAAGAACAATTCAGATAGATTAATGCCAAGATTTTTCTTAATTATGGCAAGTGTATCTATTATAACAACTGTAGGTATTGTCTTAACCTTAATTACAGATGCATTCCACTTCTTTAAAGAAGTATCAATTTTTGAATTCTTTAGTACAAAATTGGCACCACTCGGTGCAAATCCTTCTTTTGGGATATTACCGCTGATTAATGGAACGGTTCTTTCTTCTCTGATTGCAATGATGGTAGCAATTCCGATTGGATTGACTTCAGCGATGTACTTAAGTGAATTTTCATCTCCGAAAACAAGAAGCTTTATAAAGCCAATTCTTGAGGTTCTAGCAGGAATCCCAACAATTGTATATGGCTTCTTTGCATATTCCTTTGTAACACCTATTCTGATGAAGCTCATCCCTACGCTAGAGGCAAAAAATGTACTTAGCCCAGGGATTGTAATGGGAATCATGATCATCCCTATGGTTGCTTCACTTTCAGAGGACGCAATGAAATCTGTACCAAATGCACTTAGAGAAGGCGCCTATGGCCTAGGTAGTACCAAGCTTGAGGTGACAACTAAGGTAGTTCTTCCGGCAGCGATGTCGGGCATCATGTCCTCCTTCGTACTTGCCATTTCTAGAGCGATTGGTGAAACGATGATCGTTGCCATAGCAAGCGGCAGTTCAAAAAATTTCACCTTTGATATCACTCACAGTATGCAAACCATGACAGGTTACATTGTAGAATTTACAAGTGGTGATGCTGGGAGTGGTACAACAGGTTACTACAGCTTGTATGCAGTGGGATTAATGCTTTTCATCTTCACTTTCATTATGAACTTAATCGCTCAGTATATCTCTAAGCGCTTTAGGGAGGAATATTAGATGGATATAAGAAGTGAAATTCTAAATGATAAGGGAATAAATCCTATGAAATCAAACAACCCAACACAGGTTAAAGTAGAAATCAACAGACAAAGAATTAATAGAAGAGTTTTGATTAACGAGATACTAAAGAAGGTTTTCTTTGCTTCTACGTTATTTGCTCTTGCTGTTTTAAGTGTACTTTTATATAGAATTATTGCTCAAAGTATCGGTTGGTTAGATTGGCATTTTCTAACGAGTAAACTATCAATCTTCCCAGAAAAGGCAGGGATATATGGTGTTATTATCGGATCTGTAGGTCTGATGGTTGTCGTAATTCCGGTAACTCTAATTCTAGGTGTATCAACTGCAATTTACCTTGAAGAGTATGCGAGTAAAAGTAGATTTCAAAATTTGATCAAGGTCAATATATCCAATCTCGCAAGTGTTCCATCTGTCATCTTTGGGTTATTAGGTCTTGCATTATTTGGTAGATTTTTAAACTTAGGGTCAAGCATCCTAGCGGGTGGTCTTACATTGTCACTTCTCGTGCTTCCTATAGTAGTTGTGTCTAGCCAGGAAGCACTTAAAGCGGTACCAAACTTTTTAAGAGAGGCATCCTATGCCATGGGTGCAGGAAAATGGACGACGATACGCAAGGTCGTTTTACCAGTTGCAATCCCTGGGATACTCACAGGAGCGATACTTTCAATTTCAAGAGCGATAGGTGAGACCGCGCCATTGGTTGTATTGGGAATCCCAGCTTTATTATTGAAGGTGCCAACCAGTTTAATGGATGACTTTACTGCACTACCGATTCAGATTTATTATTGGACACTGGATACGGTGCTTACCCCAGAATACGCAAATCTTGCTGCTGCGACGATCGTCGTGCTACTGATCACTTTGTTTTTAATGAACTCAATTGCAATTGTCATTAGAAATAAAACTCAAAAGACTTATTAATATCGGAGGCATAAATTGAATCAATACGAATCTAAAATTGTATATGATGTCAAAGGCTTGAACCTATGGTATGGTAATGATCAAGCTTTAAAGGACATCAACATTCAAATAAATAAAAATGAAGTAACCGCGATTATCGGTCCATCTGGTTGTGGTAAATCAACCTTTATTAAAACCTTAAATCGAATGATTGAAAACGTGCCCAACGTAAGAACATCAGGTGAAATTTTATATCATGGGCTAAATATATTTGATAAAACCATGCGTGTAGAGGAGCTACGGACTAGGGTAGGTATGGTATTTCAAAAACCAAACCCATTTCCAAAATCAATCTATGAAAATGTTCTCTATGGACCTAAAATACACGGTGTCAAAGACAAGCAAATGTTGGAAGAAATTCTTGAAACCAGCTTGAAAAGTGCAGCACTTTGGGATGAAGTAAAAGATAGACTTCACGATAATGCCTATGGCTTATCTGGCGGTCAACAGCAAAGACTTTGCATCGCTAGAGCACTTGCTGTACAGCCTGATGTTATCTTAATGGACGAACCTACCTCAGCACTCGATCCTATCGCGACAGCAAAAATTGAAGAATTAATCGACAGCCTCAAAGCAGATTATTCTATCAGTATCGTAACGCACTCCATGCAGCAGGCAGGACGTATTTCAGATAAGACCGCCTTTTTCCTCATGGGAGAGCTAGTGGAGTTCGGTAATACCGAAATGATATTCTCCAATCCAAGAGATAAACGCACAGAAGATTATATTACAGGTCGATTTGGTTGATCTTAAAAGCTGAGAGGTAAAAGATGAAGCTCGGAATTCAGAAAAAACTAATCCTTATGGCACTTACGATTGGCCTGTTGCCCATCATAATTTTGAGTTCTATAAGTATTTCAAGATCCAGTCAAGAAATAAAAAACGAAGTAGAAGCCAGTACAAAATTATACGCGGTTCTGACAAAGGAACGGATTGAGAATTTTTTTAATTCCAGAGCGGGGGATGCAATTATACTCACGCATTCAAGCACAATTATAGAAGGATTAGAGGGAATAAATACCTTTAGTCTAAGTAAGGAAGCACAAGAAACCGTTAGAACGGATTTTAAAACGTTGCTGTCAAGTGCGGTAACCTATTATCATTATACGGATATTTTTATTACCAATATGTACAATGAGGTTGTTTTTTCAGTCAATTATAATCCGCTAGATCTTGCACCCTTAGTAGGCTCTGGTGAGTTTACAAGTACTGCCATGACGGGCGTTCAAAATTGGTCAAAGCCATTTAGGAATTCATTTATCGATGACAATATAATGGTTTTAGCTACCCCAGTATATAGTAAAACTTCTGATAAGCAGCCAATAGGAACACTCAACATCGTTTTGAATCAAAATGATCTAAATCTCTTGGTGTCAGCAGGGATCGAAAAACTACCTAAGGGTTCAGAAGCGTATATAATTAATGAAGAAAACCAGCTCTTAACATTAACTCAAAAAGCGCCGTTTAATGAGAATGTTACTTTGACAGACGCGCTTAATACAACGGCTGCGAATAAAATAAACGCTTTGGCTGGAACGGAGTACTTGGTATCCTTCGATGAGACGAATTATTCAGGGATGACGGCTATAACGACGATAACAGATGTTAAGATCGGTGATTTATATGCGGGCTTGATCATCGATGTGGATCGCGCAATGGCCTTAATCAATATGAGCAATATGAGAAAACAGATGCTTATGATCGGCACCTTCATTTCAATGATAAGTATTCTGATGAGTATTTGGATGTCTCAAACACTTAAGAAACCAATATATAAGTCGATGAAGCACATTGAGAGAATTGCTCGATTTGATCTTGAAGAAAATTATGATCATAATTTACTTAAAAGAAATGACGAATTTGGCATCCTATATAAAGGTATCGTAACCATCGTTGAAAACATGAGAAATATACTTGAGAAAATGGACGATGCGTCAAGTCGGGTTAAAGCTGCAACACTTTCACTCAGCGATGATCTACGGAATTCAAAAACGGGCCTTGAGAAAGTCAGCCAAGCCATCAACAGCATTTCAGAAAGCTCGACAGAACAGGCAGGCTATGCTGTGAGTGGTAGTGAAGCCACTGTTGCTTTAAAGGAGATGCTTGTTAAGGACTCTGAAATTCAGAGTACGATGAATGTAGATTTGTCTCAAATGAAGCAGATTGTTTACGATGGAAAATCGAATATTGATGCGCTAAGTGTCATTAATCTACAATCTCTCTCTGCAAATGAAGCGGTTCTTAAATCAGTTACAAAGAGTAATGCCGATTCAAAACGAATAGAGGAAGCGACTACCCTGATTGAAGAAATTTCAAGACATACCAATTTGCTTGCCTTAAATGCATCGATTGAAGCTGCAAGAGCAGGGGAACATGGTAAAGGCTTTTCAGTTGTAGCAGATGAAATAAGAAAACTTGCTGAAGAATCCAATCAAGCGACAGCGCATATTCAGAAGATTATAGATGGCATCTATAAGGATCAAAACAGTGTCGTACAAACCGTAAATGAATTGGTAAAAACAGCAAATAAACAAAGTGAAGTTGTAAATTTGACACAAAGCCATTATGATAGTATTGAAAAGGCAATTGAGAATATTTCACTTCTCATGGATGCGATTTCAGCTGCTAGAATCGAAATTGATCATTTAAAGGATACTATTAAGGATCAGACTGCTAAGCTTGCTGAGCTAAGTCAAGAGAATTCAGCAAGTACACAGGAGGTAACTGCGATTCTAGAAGTTCAAACAATGGCTATGGCACATATTGAAACAGCAAGTGGAGAGCTTGGAGCGCTTGCAACGGTACTCGATGAACAGATAAGGACCTTCAAATTATAAGCACCATCATCGAGTCATCCTAAGATGACGATAAATAAGGAGTTCTTATGAGAAACAATTTAGATAATGAGTTAAAGGCAATACATGTTGAAATTATTAAAATGGGTACATTAATAGAAAAGACCATTGAGGAGACCATACAAGCATTAACTACACAGGATAAAGCTTTAGCAAAGAGAATCGTCGAGGGAGATGATCGATTTGACAATATGATGCTGGATATCGAAAATAAATGCATCTATTTAATTGCAACACAGCAACCATTGGCAACTGATTTGAGAAAGATTTTTTCAATTGTAAAAATCGTCACGGATTTAGAACGCATAGCGGATCATTGTTCAGATATTTCAAAGCTGACATTAGATTTGGCGGATGAAAGCTATGTCAAACCGCTTATTGATATACCTAAAATGGCAAAGCAGGTAAAAGAAATGGTACGTATGACCATCGATTGTTACATCGATCTCGATATGGAAAAAAGTCGAGTTGTCTGTGCCAATGATGATATTGTTGATAAGTTTTTTTATCTGATCAAAAATGATTTAGAATTAGTGATGAAGCAAAAACCGGACGAAATAAAACAATGTATGGATTTCCTTATGATCGCTAAGTATTTAGAACGAATGGCAGATCATGCAACTAATGTGGCAGAATGGGTAATATACTCAGTTGAAGGTGTTCGTATCAACGGAAATGAATAATTGAAGTGGTTTTAGAATTAAAGCAGATCGTATCTGCTTTTTTTTTATATGTTTTTAATGAGCTATGCTATAATAGTAGTATCGTTATAAGAACAAAGTACTAGTTATATAAATGGGGAGTTTCGATGAGTATCTATCTAGATAACGGTGCTACGAGCTATCCTAAGCCTAAAAGTGTTGAGGATACGATAATCAGGTCAATGACTCAGGTTATAGGAAATGTAGGACGGACGAGTTCCACAGAAGTACATACAGTAGAGCGTGAAGTCTATAATACACGGGCAATAATTGCGCGTTTTTTTGGATTTGATCCAATCGATCACGTGGTTTTTACTAAAAATATCACTGAGAGTATAAACTTATTTTTGAATGGCTATTTGGCCTTTGGAGATAGAGTCATTTATACGGGAATAGAGCACAATGCTGTTGCTAGGCCAATTGAACATTTAAAGCAAAGCAGAGGCATTGAACCAATATTATTGGGCTGTAATCCTTTCGGACAGCTGGATTTATCTGAGCTAGAAGCGCATTTAAGAAAAGGTGTTAAATTAGTCGTCGCTTCACATGCCTCAAATGTTTCTGGTGACATACAGCAAATCGCTGAGATTGGAAAGCTATGCAAAACTTATGATTCGATTTTTATGGTCGATGCAGCGCAAAGTGCGGGCGTTATTCCGATTAATATGAAGGCGCTGCAAATTGACGTACTTTGTCTAACAGGACATAAATCACTACTAGGACCACAGGGAATCGGCGCTATCTTAATAGAACCTAAGGTTTCAAAGGACGTAAAGCCCTTAATCTTTGGTGGCACTGGTAGCCTGTCTGAAAGCTTAGCGCAGCCAGAGCTTATGCCTGATAAGTTTGAGTCTGGGACTCAGAACATTTCAGGCATTTTAGGACTTGGTGCAGCAATTACTTGGCTGAATCAGACTGACTTGGAGGAACATCTGAATTATGAGAGAAGGCTTATTGAAAAGCTACAAGCCTTTTTAGATTCGCAGGCCTCTTGTGTCAGAATTGGAAATCCAGACGCATATAAGAGATTGCCAGTTCTATCCTTTTATACAAAGGCGAAGGACATCTCGTGGATTGCTTATGAGCTGGGTAAGAATTACGGCATTCACACACGGGTGGGATTACATTGTGCACCACTTGCACATCAAACCTATGGCACCTACCCGTATGGCACAATTCGAATTTCACCCTCAAAATTCACAACTGAAGAAGAAATTGATCTAACTATAGAAGCACTATCGACTATTTTAAGATAATAATAGGGGGCTTAGATGGTAACCGAGAAGTTATCTATCGACCTAAGAGAGGCATATGACATAATTAATAAAAGCAATTTGGTCATTTTTAAGTGGACGTTGTCAGATGACATTCCAACTGAATTTGTTTCAGAGAGTATAACCATCTTTGGCTACCAGCCAGAAGATTTTTATGATGAGGGCGAGCTGAAAGACTACTGGTCTTTTGTCTATCCTGAGGATCGAGATCGTGTAAAAAACGAGCTTTATCAAGCGCGTCTTAAAGTAACCACCAGCTATAAAAACCAGTATCGGATTATAACCAAAAGAGGTGATGTGAGATGGGTGGAAGAGTGGGTTATACATGAGCGAGATGAAGTTGGTAATTTACTCCATGAAAAGGGTATACTTAGGGATATAACTGAGAGTGTCATAATATCTGAACGATTAAAATCAAGTGAAGCGCGATATAAAGAATTATTTGATAATGCTTCTGCTTTTATTTTTACCATAAATGATAGAGATCAAATAACCTCAAGCAATAAGAGCTTTTCTCAGCTTTTAGGAATTGAGATTGAAAATCAAACCGATTTGGTGAATATTAAAACTTATTTTTCAGCACCCTTTGTCGTTGACCTTGCAAATGAGCGATTTTATGATTATTGCGTATCGAGGATTGATGAGAAAATCGAAGTGGCGTTTTTATTACCGAATGGCTATATAATGTTCATTGAGCTGAGTAATCGCGTCATCAAGCACCCTCAGAAAAAGGACGAAATTCAGCTGGTCGGCACAGATGTTACTGAAAAAAAATTTGCCGAGGAAAAGATCAAATACCTTTCGACACATGACCCGTTAACAGGTCTTAACAATCGTCTGTCATTTGATGAAAAGCTAAATGAGCTAGAGGCAAAAGGAGAGAAGGGCGTCTGCATCATCGTAGGCGACATCAATGGTCTTAAAATGGTGAATGATGCATTTGGACATCGTTACGGGGATCAATTATTGGTGGCCATCTCTGAAATTCTAGTTAACATCTTTGAGGATGAGGACTTTATCTCCCGATTAAGCGGGGATGAGTTTGCAATACTGACAAAAAAGCGCGATATACCCAAATGGATCCGAAAAATAGATGATGCCTGCAAAGCTTTAGATCGCTTTCCTTTTATAGTAGACATTTCACTTGGCTTTGCGATTAAGAGGGACGCCCATCAAACGCTCGACAATTTATTCAGAGAAGCAGATCATTCGATGTATCGCAGTAAACTAAGACGCTCAAGACGCATTAAGCTTGACATGATCGAATCACTTAAGAAACAGTTGGAGCTTAATGCCATCGAGACAGCCTATCATTCTAGAAGGATGACAAAGATAGCTTTAGATTTTGGAAGGTATATTGGCCTAAATGACATAAATATGGAAGAGTTGAGCTTAGCAGTATCTGTTCATGATATTGGAATGGTTTCTATTGATAAGGCTTTGTTAGATAAACCTGGAAAATTAACTGAAAGTGAATTTAACGAAGTCAAAAAGCATGCAGAAATTGGTTATCATTTACTTGTTGCAACCCCTACGTTAGCAAATGTAGGAGAATACGTGCTGTCACATCATGAAAATTTTGATGGTACAGGATATCCACAAGGTCTAAAGGGAAATGAGATCCCTTATATCGCTAGAATAATCGCTATAGTAGACAGCTACGAATCAATGACGAGAGAAAGAGTTTATCATGGTGCCATCGGTCATGACAAAGCGCTAAAGGAGCTCGAAAGGCTAGCGGGTAAGAGGTATGATCCCAAAATTGTTTCAGCATTTTTAGCGTATTATGAGCAGCTTAAATTGTAATTCAGTTGTTTAATGACAAGGGGCATAGTAGACCCTAATAGAAAGGAGGTCAGGATGGATAGAAGGCGTGATAAGCGTTTACAGAATTTGGGAATTATTGAATCCTTTAATTTTCACAACAATAACCAAGACGTCGTTATCAATTCCCCTCTAGAGATTTCGCTTATTGATATTTCAGCTGGAGGTCTTGGGATTAAATCCAACATTCCATTAACCGAGTCCACAACACTAAGTATTGCTATAAACTACGAGGATGTAAATTATGTAGTTATTGGCCGGGTTGTTTGGTGTAGAAGAGAAGAGGATATATATAATTGTGGTTTGAAGCTTGTATACATGCCTGCCGATTTGAGTCATTTAATCGACAGTATGATAGAAAATGAAAATAAATATATGAACTAATCAGGAGGATGAAAAATGAAAAGAGAAGAAATTAATGCAGAATACAAATGGCGACTAGACGATCTTTTTGTAGATGATACCTCATGGGAAGAAGCTTTTAATAAGATTAAGACTGATTTATCAGTTTTTAAAGCATTCAAAGGTACTTTGACTCAATCGTCTGAGGCATTGTTAAAGGGATTAAATGCTTATGAAGCCCTTTCGCGCAATCTGATGAATGTTGTCACCTATGCAAGATTGAGATTGGATGAAAACACAAAAAATGCAACCTATCAGGCGCTTGTGTCTAGATCTGAAAGCCTAATGACTGAGTTCGGCGAATCGACTGCGTTTTTAACACCTGAGCTTCTCAGCGTTGAATATGATGCAATTCAAGCCTTACTGCAAAGTGATGCACTTAAGGTTTATCAAAAGTATTTTGAAAATTTATTCCGTAATAAACCGCATATCCTTTCAGAAGAAATGGAGGCGGTATTGGCTCAAACTGCAGAAATTGGGGATGCACCTAGCAACACCTATGGCATGCTACTCAACGCAGATATGACATTTGAAGACGCTATTGATGCAGAAGGAAAACCGCATAAACTTTCAAATGGTAGCTATGTATCGATACTTATGGGCGAAGATCGTGTGCTTAGAAAAGATGCATTTGAGAAATTCTATAAAGTCTATGAAGCTCATAACAATACGATTGCTTCCTTAATGCAAGCAGAAGTAAAAAAGAATATTTTCTTTAGTAAAATGAGAAAGCATCCTTCTGCTAGAGAGGCTGCATTGTTTGAAAACAATATACCTGCTTCGGTACCAGACAAGCTAATTGAAGCAGTTAATGCGAACCTTGAAACCTTCTATAAATACATGCGCCTCAGAAAACGAGTGCTCGGTGTTGATGAGCTTCATTTATATGATATTTATACCCCTATCGTCGCAGGCGTTGATTTTAATATTCCTTATGAAGAGGCACGTGCAACTGTAACAGAAGCTTTGGGTGTTTTAGGAAAGTCCTATCAAGATGTCATTAAATCCTCTTTTACGGATGGCTGGATCGATGTATATGAAACAGAGGGTAAAAGAAGTGGTGCCTACTCATGGGGAACCTATGACTCTAAGCCTTATGTATTGCTCAATCATAAGGACAACCTAGATAGTATGTTTACTTTAGCGCATGAATTAGGTCATTCTATGCATAGCTATTTAACTCGAGAAAATCAGCCTTATGTTTATGGCAATTATTCTATCTTTGTCGCAGAAGTTGCTTCGACAACAAATGAAGCTTTATTAAATGATTACCTTTTAAAAACAATTACAGATTCAGAGAAAAAGAAGTATATTCTCAATCATTATTTAGAGCAATTTAGAGGCACTATTTTCAGACAAACGATGTTTGCCGAATTTGAAAGAGACATTCACAAGCATGTGGAAGAGGGCGGTGCATTAACTGCAGAGTTTTTAAATCAGCATTACTATGATTTAAATAAAAAGTATTTTGGGCCAGACGTTATTATTGATGAAGCCATCAAATATGAATGGTCTAGAATACCGCATATGTACTACAACTTCTATGTGTATCAGTATGCAACAGGATTCTCCGCTGCAATAGCACTCTCGGATGCAATCTTAAAACAAGGCGCACCAGCACTAGATCAGTATTTGGGATTTTTATCAAGTGGATCCTCCGATTATCCGATCAATATACTGAGAGCTGCTGGAGCGGATATGGAAACAGAACATCCAGTTTCCAACGCTTTAGCAGTATTCAAAACCATAGTTGACGAATTAGATACGATGCTTTAAAATGTATATGCTACGGTAACAGAGTAGGTAAAATGCGTTAAGTGTTAAGGGATGGGAAGTTGACCTTAAACGAAAGACAAAGTCTGCGATATTTTACCGCGTCCGCTGTTGCATTATTATGCTGCCTTGATAGTAATGTAATAGTAGGAATTTACATTATTAAGGAGGCATATTATGCAAGAGAAACAGACGAAATCGAAAATGAGTACGTCGATTATCGTGAAATCTGCATTATTAGCAACGATTAGTGTTGTATTAACACGTTTTTTATCGTTAATGCTAATATTAGGTGGACTTCCAGCTTTACGAGTGGGATTTGGAAGTATTCCACTTATTATTTCGGGGATGATGTTTGGTCCAGTTATAGGTGGTTTAACAGGTATTGTATCTGACATTGTCGGTTATATGATTAACCCTATGGGCGGAACCTTTTTTCCAGGGTTTACCCTATCAGCTGCGCTTTATGGAGTCATAGCTGGTCTTTTATTTAAGACCTTCAAGATTCACAAAATGAAGCTTAATTTTAACTTTGTTAATGCCATTGTCATGGTTCTATTTGGAGTTGGGCTTGTCTACCTGATGTTTTCAACGGGAACCATTAGCTTCGTAGATGGGAAACCACTAATGGAAGATACAAGTGCAATGCCAGTGATTGTTTTAATGGTACTAATTACAGCACTTTTTATCGTTTTACCTTTTGCGATGTCAAGCAGATTAAAAAGTACTAACGGAGTGGTTGGATTTGATAAAATTGCGTTTGCAGTTAACTTAACCTATGTGGTCAACTCGTTGTTCCTTAATACCATATGGTTGACGGTTTTATATGATAAGGGCTTTATGGTATTTTTACCTGGAAGAGTCATTGCAGCTATCGTAACGATTCCAGTTTACGCACTTGTGATTTATACCATTGGTAAATTTATCAACCTAATTGAACAATAATTCTTACCCGTAGCAAGGCAAATTGATTGAATGGATAACCTGCTCTCAGTGTTTAACTGAGGGCAGTTTTTTTGTCTCAAGCTCACTATTGGTCAAACCATCGGATAACCAGTTCACATTATTTATGAGTTTCGTTAAGCGAAGAATTTATTAAAGTCATATCCGAAGAAAATAGTTATATGTTATAATAGACCTTAGTATAGTGAGGAAATTATGACGAAAAAAAATGTAAAAGAAGTAATTGATCGACTGGAAGCACTTTATCCTGATGCAAGTGCAGAGCTTGATTATAAAAATCCCTTTGAGCTACTTATTGCGGTGATTTTAAGTGCCCAGTGTACAGATGTTCGCGTTAACCAAGTCACTAAGGTGCTATTTGAGGTTGCAGGAGATGCGACCGCTTTAAGTGAGCTGCCAATAGCGCAAATTGAAGAAATAATTAAACCCTGTGGTTTATATAAAACCAAAGCAAAGAATATTCAGGAAACTGCAAGACGTTTGGTTGCATTTTATGGCGGTGAGGTACCAAGTCGTCACGAGGCTTTAACCGAGCTTCCTGGAGTTGGAAGAAAAACCGCGAATGTTGTGGTATCGAATGCTTTTGGTGTTCCTGCGATTGCAGTTGATACGCACGTTTTTAGAGTTTCAAATAGAATTGGACTTGCAAAAGCTAGTACCGTTGAAGCGACAGAGACTCAGCTTATGAAAGCGATAGACAAGGATAAATGGACATTAGCGCATCACATGATTATTTTCCATGGTAGACGTGTTTGTAAAGCGAGACAGCCTCAATGTGAAGTCTGTACCTTAAACGATTTGTGTGAGTTTTATAAGAAAAGCCAACGAAGGAAGGGTTAACATGACAAGAAAGCTGATACCAATGCCTAAAAACTTAATGTTTGCATTAGATATAGGCACTAGAAGTGTCGTAGGTGTATTAACTAAAAAAGTAGACAAGCAGCATGTTGTCGTGGATTATGAAATAATGGAGCATCCTGACCGTGCAATGTTTGACGGACAAATTCATGATATTGCCAAAGTGACAGAGGTCGTTCAAAAGGTTGTGGATGCACTTGAGGAAAGAAATGGCTTTAAGCTGGAACAGGCAGCTATAGCAGCGGCAGGTAGAGCTTTAAAGACAGAGCGCTCTTCATTTGATATGACCATTGATCAAACCAAGGAGATTGATAAAGCGATTACGGATAGCATAGAGATGCAAGCCATCCAATTGGCTCAAAAGCAATTGGGAGAAAGAGAACAGCTAAAATCCAGCTATTACTGTGTTGGTTACAGTGTCATTAACTATTATTTAGATCAAAGTATGATTTTAAATCCTATTGGCCATAAGGGTAGATTGCTACAGGTTGAAATCATCGCAACCTTTTTGCCTCATATTGTCGTGGACAGCTTGTATTCAGTTGTTCACAGGGCGGGACTTGAGGTTATGAATTTAACCCTTGAGCCGATTGCTTCTATAAATGTAGCAATCCCTAAAAACTTACGATTGCTTAATTTAGCACTGGTAGATGTCGGAGCTGGCACCTCAGATATAGCTATTTCTAAGGATGGAGCAGTAACCTCTTATGGTATGGTGGCACTAGCTGGGGATGAAATTACAGAAAAAATTGCCCAAACCTATCTATTGGATTTTAATAGTGCTGAAAAGCTAAAAATTGGCCTTAATAAACAGGATGAAAATTCGTTTGTGGATGTTTTAGGTATGACGCATACTTTATCCACAGAAGAAATACTGATTCAAATAAATGAGACCGTTGAACAGATTACAAAGGAAATAGCTGATAACATGCTATCGCTAAACAAAAAAGCGCCAAGTGCAGTATTTTGCATTGGTGGGGGTGCTCAAATTCCTGGATTTACTAAGTATTTGGCAACGCATTTGGGTTTACCGCAAGAGAGAGTTGCTATTAAAAGTGTTGAAAATCTGGAAATGGTGAGCTTTGAGCTTGATCCACTTAAAGGACCGGAGTTTATAACACCTATAGGAATTGGGGTTACGGCTTTTGAGGAGCGTGATCACGATTTTATTCAAGTAAATGTTAATGATACCTCAATTCGTTTGTTTAATTCAAAGCCATTACAGGTATCAGATGCTCTGATTCTCACTGGATATAATGCCAGAAGCTTGATTTCTGAAAGAGGAGACAGCTATTTTGTCAATGTTGACGGCATTCAAAAGGAGATCAAGGGCGAATATGGAGATACAGCTACTATTTTTATTAATGGACTGTCAGCACACCTTGATTCGAAAATTAACCACAAAGACCAAATTACGGTTGAGCCTGCAAAAAAAGGTGCAATGAGGGTGATGCAGCTCAGAGAAGTCGTCAATTTAGATGCATCGGTATATCTGAATGGAGAAAAAATTAAAATTATAGAGGTTGTTGGTGTCAATGGCGTCGATCGAACGGGAGATTATATTGTGCAGCCGGATGATGTTATAGTGACTCGCGGCTTAAAAACCATAAGCGATTTAAGCCATATTTTAGAGCTTGATGGAGCAGGCTATGCGATTTATCTAAAGGATAATAGAATTGACCCAAGCACTTTACTATCGCCGGGAAGCTATTACGAATATCAGCTTGTTGAATTTGATGACTCAACAATTATGACAGATCAGGATGAACTCAATCCTAAAGCAGACAATAATACCCCTAGCATGGCAGGTGCAAGTATAGAAGTCCTTGTAAATGGTAATCAGATTGCCATCCCAAAAATAAAAAATGAAATTGTATTTGTAGATGTTTTTAGTCATATAGATTTTGATTTATCTAAGCCCCAGGGCATTCTCGTTCTTAAACTCAATGGTGAGAGAGCAAAGTATACAGATACCCTCGCTTCAGGAGACATTATCGATATATTTTGGAATTCTTAATGGAGGAAAGTAATGAGTGATTTATTTGATAGAAGTTATACCTGTAGTATTTGTGGTAATGAGTTTACCTCAAAACAGGTCAAGACTTCAGCAGTACGTGCTAAAGAGCGAAAAAAAGATTTTCATACGATCTTTTCGGGTGAAAATCCAACCCATTACGGTGTTATCTGCTGTCCAAATTGTGGATTCACACAATTTGAAAATGATTTTAAAAAGGAATTAAGTGCAAAATGTAAGACAACTATACAGAACACGGTTACAAAAAACTGGAAATCTCAAGACTTCACTGGGCAAAGAGATCTTCAAACTGCAATAAAGATCCACTTAATTGCACTAGTTAATTATACCGTTATGCAAGCAAATCAAGCTACAATGGCTAAGCTTCTGCTACGTTTGGCTTGGTTTTATGACGAAATGGGAAATGAAATTGACAATAAAAAATATACTCAGCTTGCGTTAGATGCCTTTATTAAGAGCTATGAGGTAGAAAAACAGGATGATGAAGAGGGCAAGGAGCTTGAGGTGATTTATCTAATTGGCGAACTGAATCGACAGCTAGGAAATTATAAGGAAGCTATCAGATGGTATGAAATGGTCGTTCGTCATGAGTTTGCTTTTAAAAATCGGCTTATTAAAACGTATGCAAAGGATCAGTGGGCGCTCGCGGCTGAGCAGTATAATGCGTCAAAATAGTGGAATGAATTAAGGAGAATTTAATGTTTATCTATTTAATTAGACATGGTGAAACCTTTGCAAATGTAGCCAAGGAGTTTGCAGGTGTCACAGATGTAGCGTTAACTGAAAATGGTAAGGCACAGGCAAAGGTGGCTATGTCAAAGCTATCCAGTGTCCCTTTTGATTATGTATATAGCTCTGACTTAATACGTGCACATCAAACTGCACTAGCGATTTGTGAAGCGCAATCCATCCAGCCTGAGCCACTTGAGGCACTTAGAGAGATGAATTTTGGGATTTGGGAGGGCAAAACTTTCAAGGAAATTCAAAAGTCAGATCCAGAAAGATTGAATTCTTGGTTTGTTGATTTTGAAAATTTTAAGGTTCCTGAAGGGGAAAGTGTTAAAGAGATGTTTGAACGCGTTACAAATGCGTATAAGAAAATCATAGAACCTCATTCACTGGATTCTGATACGAAAATTGCCATTGTTGCTCATGGTGGGGTAATTCAAGCTCTACTTAGCTATTTATGCTATGAAAATGAATCTGGGTATTGGAAGTTTAAAATTGAAAATTGTGGCATTAATAAAATTGAATACGTCATGGGATATCCTGTCATCCAAGGAATAAACCTATAGGACGCATGTCAGTTCTTATTGAAGATTATGTATTATGGTATCTTTTTTAGAGCGCTTAACATAAAAAATATGTCATGAAGCGATTAAAATATGTTATCATATGCATATACTAAAATAGAAGGAGGAATGTCTGTGAAAGCTGAGTATATAAATGCTTTTATTAAAGCATCAACTGAAGTGCTGAATAATTTTGTCCCAGACAAATTTAGTGTTGGAAGACCTTCGATTAGATCGAGTCCATTTCCGACAAAAGAGATTGTTATCATACTCGGTATAACTGGTGATATTAAAGGTCAGGCGGTTTTTAGCTTAGACATTTCTATGGCTAAAACGATCGCATCGGGAATGATGATGGGGATGCCTGTTGAAGAAATAGATGAAATGGCAAAAAGCGCTTTATCTGAGCTAGGCAATATGATTATGGGAAACTCAGCGACATTGTTATTTAACGAAGGGACTAAAATAGACATCACACCTCCATCTTTAGTAAAAGGTACTGCTATTGAAATTTCTACTGCAGGTATGGAAACCATCTGCGTACCTCTTGTATCTACTGCTGGAGACATCGAGTTTGATATTGGAATAAAAGGTTAATGGAGATTTTAAATGATTAATATTGTTTTATATCAGCCAGAGATACCACCAAACACGGGGAATGTTGCAAGAAGCTGTGCGATAACAGGAGCGAAGCTGCATCTTATAAAACCGCTTGGATTTTCTTTGGACGATAAACATCTCAAGCGTGCTGGTCTAGATTATTGGGATTATCTTGATCTCGAGGTCCATGAAGACGAACATGCTTTTTTTGCGAAATATGGCAAAGAAAAATTGTATTTTGCTACAACTAAAGCGACAAAATATTATGATGAATGTCAGTTTGAACCAGATTGTTTTATAATTTTTGGGCGAGAAACATCAGGTTTACCAGCTAGAATTCACGAGGCCTATCATGAATCGAGGTTTAAGATTCCAATGCGTAAAAATGAGCATTTAAGGAGCTTAAACTTATCAAATTCAGTGGCCATCATATTATATGAAGCCTTGCGGCAGAATCAGTTTTTTGACTTAAAATGATTGATTAATCACTGCACGGGGACGTGTGGTGTTTTTTTTGCCATTTTAGACCAAATAAAACTATAAGGTCATGCTTATAGTGTAAATAATATAGAGAGAATTGAATAAGAAGATTAAGGAGAAAAAGATGGGATTTTCTACTGAAGCAATTATGGCGATACTTATGCCACTACTTGGGGGTTTAGGTTTATTTCTTTATGGGATGACTGTAATGAGCGAGGGCCTTGAAAAGTCTGCAGGAAATCGTTTAGAGAAAATAATCGAAAAATTATCAGGTAATGTCTTCAAGGGAGTGCTTATGGGAGCACTTGTTACGGTTGTTATCCAGAGTTCTTCAGCGACTACAGTAATGGTGGTTGGTTTTGTAAATGCAGGCATCATGAGCTTAACGCAAGCGATTGGCGTCATCATGGGAGCTAATATTGGTACGACAATTACGGCTCAGTTGGTATCAATCGATCTTACGATGCTAGCGCCAATAGCTATTGCAATTGGTGTGGCCATCAAGCTTTTTTCTAAGAAAAACAAACAAATTATTATCGGCGAAATCATACTCGGATTTGGTATATTATTCTTAGGGATGGAGTTAATGAAGGATGCATTAAAGCCGCTTCGTGAATATCAGGGCTTTGTGGTTATGATTAAATCAATAGGTGCAGGTACACTTATTGGCTCCATTAAAGGCTTTTTAATTGGTTTGTTAGTAACTGCAGTTGTTCAAAGTTCTTCTGCGACGACGGGTATAATGGTTGCATTAGCTGCAACTGGCGCACTACCTATAGAAGCAGCATTCCCGATGCTATTAGGTACTAACGTCGGTACTTGTGTGACAGCGTTATTATCTTCTATAAGTGCAAATCGAACAGCAAAAAGAGCAGCGGTTATGCATCTTATGTTTAATGTTCTTGGTACAGTTATCTTTTTCGCAGCATTTTCAGGATTGACAATTAAGATTGTTACCAGTATGAGTAGTGATCCAGCAAGACAGCTTGCAAATGCACATACGTTTTTCAACGTCGTAAATACTTTAATCCTACTACCATTTGCTGGACTTATTGTAAAGAGTGTTAATGTGCTTATTCCAGTTACACCTGAGGAGAAAGAAGCGACAACTTATGGTGTTAAATACCTTGATGAGCGGATCTTGGAAACACCAACCATCGCATTGGGTCAAGTTGTGAAAGAGGTGCTTCATATGGGAAATCTAGCTAAAATTTCTCTTGAAAGCGCAATATACGCACTTAAAAATAATGATCAAAAGAGTATTGATAAGACTTTTAAAATTGAAAAGACCATCAATACATTAGAGCGAGAAATTAGTGAATACCTGATTAAGCTTTCAAACACATCGATAGACAATGACGATAGAAAAGTTATCGATGGCTTGTTTAGTACCATCAATGATATAGAGCGCGTTGGTGATCATGCGGATAACATCGCTGAGCTGGCACTATATAAAATTGATAATACGGTACATTTTTCAGATAAAGCAGTTGTGGAATTAGATGAAATGACACAGAAGGTTATTGAGGCCTATGAGCTTTCTCTTGAAGCGATGAAAGAAGAAAATCGTTATAAGGCTCAAAAGGTAGTGGAAATTGAAGGGGTTGTCGATGAAATGGAGAAAACCCTTAGAAAGAAACATATTTCGCGTCTTAATGAAGGTAGATGTGAAACCAGCTCTGGTATTATTTTCTTAGATATGTTGAGTAATCTAGAAAGAATCTCAGATCACTCTTCAAATATTGCATTAGCTGTTTTAGATATATCTGAACACTAGGAGGCAAAAAATGGATAAAATTTATGATGTGATTATTATTGGCTCAGGGCCAGCTGGCTTATCAGCAGGGCTTTATGCTGCGAGAGCCAAAATGACGACCCTAATCTTAGAAAAAGATAAAACAGGTGGTCAGATTTCAGGCACTGAGGAAGTTGCAAATTACCCTGGATCAATTCGTGAAGCAACGGGGCCATTGCTGGTAGCAAGAATGGTAGAGCAGGTAGAAGCCTTTGGCGCCGAGAGGGCGAGGGCAGATGTCACTGCAGTTGAGCTCGAAGGAAAGCTTAAAAAGATCGTAACCTCAAAAGGAGATTTTTTAGCAAAATCAGTGATTTTAGCGCTAGGTGCAAAGCCTAGATTGTTAGGCGTACCAAACGAAAAGCTTTTAACAGGTAAGGGGGTATCCTACTGTGCAACATGTGATGCAGAGTTCTTTACTGATTTAGAAGTGGTCGTGTTTGGTGGTGGTGATACCGCATTAGAAGAAGCTATGTTCATTGCAAAATTTGCTAAAAAGGTTATTGTTGTTCACAGAAGAGATACTTTTAGAGCTGCAAAATCCATTATTGAAAAAGCGATGGCGCATCCAAAGCTAGAATTCATCTATGACTCTGTCGCGACACAGATCATAGGCGACGGCATGGTTCAAGGTGTAGAAATTAAGAATATAAAAACAGATGAAGTGAAGCAAATTATGGCAGACCCTAATGATGGACTGTTAGGCGTGTTTGTCTTTGTTGGTTATTTGCCTGAAACTGAGCTTGTAAAAGAAGTAGTGACGGTTGATACTGCAGGATATATCATTACAGATGAAAATATGAAAACTAAAATTCCCGGTGTATTTGCTGCCGGGGATGTTCGTGCAAAATCTTTAAGACAAGTCGTTACTGCTGCTGCTGATGGTGCAATTGCAGCCGTTCAGGCCGAAAAATACGTAGACGCTTTGGAGGAATAAATATGTTAGTTTTAGACAAAGAGAACTTTGAATCAGAAGTACTTAACGCTGAAGGTTTTGTAATCGTCGATTTCTGGGGTGAAGGCTGTGAGCCTTGTAAAGCTCTTATGCCGGATTTTGAGGCTCTTGAAACTGAATATAATGGAACCGTGACTTTTGGAAAATTGAATACGACACAGGAAAGAAGATTGGCGATAAGCCAACGTGTACTTGGCTTACCTACAATTGTACTTTATAAAGGCGGTCAAAGAATGGGTGAGTGCACGCGAGATACCGCATCTGTTGATGGAATAAAGGCTTTGCTTGCTGCTCATTTATAAATAGTAAAAATTTTAGATATAGTCAACAAATTGCAGTAAACATGTTTGAATTTTCAAACGAGAAGGTGAGATTGTTTGTATAATTATCACATATATCGAGTGAAAGGTGAACTTTCTAAAAGTAATTTTGTGTGAGATTTTCATATAGATATTTATTGGTTTTTACATTCGAAAATTCTAATAATTCTGATTGAAGTATTTCTACAAAAGCTAGTAAGACTTGATGTTGTAGATAGCTCAAAAAAACTATATATTTCAACTATCGCCATATTAAATGTTGTTGTAATTTGAAGTGGATAACGATATAATTATTTCGAAGACGCAAGTCGAATGAATTTATTAGTGGAGGTTTTACAATGAAAAAAGTATTGTTGATTGCTCTATCGCTTATTTTAGTATTAAGCATGGTAGGCTGTGGTCAAAAATCAGACGACGGTACTTATGAGATCGCGTTGATTACTGACAAAGGTAATATCGATGACAAATCATTTAACCAAGGTGCTTGGGAAGGTGTTAAGGCTTATGCTGAAGAACACAAAATTTCTCACACTTATATCAAACCAGAAGAAGCATCAGATGCTGGCTATTTAGCTGCAATTGATTTAGCTGTAACTGGCGGCGCTAAAATTGTCGTAACTCCTGGTTTCTTATTTGAGGTTCCAATTTATGAAGCTCAAACTAAATACCCAGATGTAAAATTCATCCTTCTTGATGGCGCACCACATACTGCTGATTACTCAACATTTGAAACTAAAGAAAACGTTGCTTCTGTAATGTATTCTGAAGAACAATCAGGTTACCTTGCTGGTTATGCAGCTGTTAAAGATGGTTTAACTGATTTAGGTTTCATGGGTGGTATGGCTGTTCCTGCAGTTCAAGCTTTCGGTTACGGTTACCTTCAAGGTGCTGAAGCTGCAGCTGCTGAACTTGGTTTAGCTGATGGCGCTATAAAAGTAACTTACCACTATACTGGTAACTTTGAAGAAAACGATACAAACAAAGCAACTGCAAGAACTATGTACCAAGAAGGCGTACAAGTAATCTTTGCTTGCGGTGGTTCAGTTGGTAAATCAGTTATGTCTGCTGCTAGCGAAGCTGGCGCAAAAGTTATCGGCGTTGACGTTGACCAAAGATATGATTCTGAAACCGTTATCACTTCAGCTACAAAAGGTCTTTCTGCTTCTGTAGTTCAAGTACTTGATGCAATCTATAACGATGGTTGGGCAACATATTCTGGAAAAACAACTTACTTCAATGCAGCTAATAACGGCGTTGGTCTTCCAACAGCAGTTATCGGCGATGCTAATGGTAATGCGTTTGACAGATTCTCTACATTTGATAAAGCAGCTTACGATGCAGTGTTTGCTAAATTAGCTGATGGTTCAGTTGCACCTATCAGAACAATTACAGTTGCTGATGCAAGTGGTGTTGCTACTGCTGATGAATTAACATCTGCTTTAAACCTTGTTAAGGTTGCTGTAACTACTAGATAATAAGAACGATTTAGTACACGACATAATGCGATAGCCTTATGCTTGTATGTGATTCTTGATGGGGGAGGCTTTAGGTTTCCCCCTGTTTTTTTTATAAAGTTTTATTTTTCAGAAAAAGTAATAAGAAAATCATATGGTTTACCAAATAATTATTGTAAAATTTCAACATATACAAATGAAGCAGCATTGTATATTATTAACAATGTAGCGTCTGTTGTGAGAATTCTATTAGAAAAGAAGAGGTCAAAGTGGAAAATTATATTGTTGAAATGCTAAATATAACGAAAGAATTCCCAGGTATTATTGCAAACGACAATATTACCTTAAATCTTAAAAAAGGGGAAGTGCACGCTCTTTTAGGTGAAAATGGTGCTGGAAAATCAACACTTATGAGCGTTCTCTTTGGTTTATATCAGGCTGAGAAGGGCGAGATTCGCAAAAATGGTGAAGTTGTCAAAATTAATAATCCAAATGATGCGAACGCACTTGGGATCGGTATGGTGCATCAGCACTTTAAATTGGTTGAGATCTTCACTGTGCTAGAAAATATCATTCTCGGGGTAGAACCAAACAAAATGGGCTTCATTGAAAAAAAGGAAGCTAAGAAAAAGGTGATAGAACTCAGTGAAAAATATGGGCTAGCAATTAACCCAGATGCACTGATTGAAAATATTTCTGTTGGTATGCAACAAAGAGTTGAGATTTTAAAAATGCTATACAGAGAAAATGAAATACTCATATTTGACGAACCTACTGCTGTCTTAACACCACAAGAGATTAAAGAATTACTTAAAATCATGCGTGGCTTTGCAGAAGAAGGAAAATCTATTTTGTTTATTACTCACAAGCTAAACGAAATAATGGAAGTCGCAGACCGCTGTACGGTTTTAAGAAAAGGTAAATACATTGGAACCGTTGATGTTAAAACGACAACAAAGGAAGAATTATCAAGAATGATGGTTGGTAGAGATATCAGCTTTAGTGTAGATAAGGAAATTTCCAAACCAGGTGAGGTTGTACTTTCGGTGAATAATATCACCGTTGCATCCAAGCTTCATAAAAATAATGCTGTTAAAGGGGTTACATTTGACGTTCGCGCCGGTGAAATTGTATGTCTAGCTGGTATCGAGGGAAATGGTCAAACAGAGTTCGTCGCTGCGTTAACAGGTCTTGAAAAAATGACTGAGGGTAGCATCCGACTTTGTGGAAAAGACATAACAAAGTCGTCTATTAGAGAGCGCTCTATTTCTGGCATGAGCCATATACCGGAAGACAGACACAAGCATGGTTTGGTGCTTGAGTATTCCTTGGAAGAAAATATGGTTTTACAAAGATATTGGGAATCAAAATTCCAAAACAAAGGATTTATTAAGTTTGATGCGGTTAGAGAATATTCTGAAGGCTTAATAAAACAATTTGATGTAAGAAGTGGACAAGGACCGATTACAGTTGTAAGAAGTATGTCTGGTGGTAATCAGCAAAAAGCGATAATTGCTAGAGAGATTGATAAAAAGCACGAGTTGTTAGTTGCAGTTCAGCCGACGAGAGGACTAGATGTCGGTGCAATTGAATACATCCATAAGCAACTGGTTGCAACTCGTGATGCAGGCAAAGGTGTTCTTTTGGTGTCTTTAGAGCTTGAAGAAGTAATGAACGTCAGCGACAGAATACTTGTTATGTACGAGGGTGAGATCGTTGGTGAACTTGATCCTAAGACGACTACGGTTCAAGAACTAGGCTTGTATATGTCAGGTGCAAAACGCAACACTGTAAAGGAGACTAACCATGCAGGATAATAAAAAATCTTCACAAAAAAGTGGATTTGATTTTAGATCAATTACTAAAACCAAAGGTTTTTCTGCCTTTACAGCAGCGCTTTTAGCAATCGCTCTTGGCCTTATATTTGGTTTGATCGTAATGACACTTGCAAATCCATCAAAAGCAATGGCTGGCTTTAGATATGTTTTAGTTGGCGGATTTAGTCGATTTGGCGACGTTCTCTATTTTGCTACTCCAATTTTAATGACAGGCTTAGCGGTTGGCTTTGCTTTTAAAATGGGTCTATTTAACATTGGTGCATCTGGACAATACACTATGGGTATGTTCTTTGCTCTATATGTTGGCTTCATGGTAGAATTGCCAGCCGGCTTACACTGGATCGTTGCTATATTAGCCGGAATGATAGGCGGTATGATTTGGGGCTTTATTCCAGGTATATTTAAAGCCTTATTAAATGTAAATGAAGTCATCACTTCAATTATGTTCAACTATATTGGGATGTATTTAGTCGACATGTGGGTTCAAGGTAATGCGACGATGTACATCGCGAGTAAGTCTAGAACCAATTATTTGCCTTCAACCGTTCAAATTCCATCACTCGGTGTACAAGGGTCAAACGTAAATCTCGGAATTATTTTTGCGATTTTAATAGCAGTTACATTGTTCATCGTACTTCAAAAAACAACGTTTGGTTATGAGCTTAAGGCGACAGGCTATAATAAGTACGCTGCGGATTATGCAGGAATGAAGGGTAAGAGAAACGTCGTAGTAACGATGATTATTGCAGGTGGACTTGCAGGGCTTGGTGGTGCATTTGCTATACTAGCACCTTCAGCGATAGCTGGAAGTAGTATGACCTATGAGCCAATCAACATCATTGCAGCAAACGGCTTTAATGGTATTGCCGTTGCCCTACTTGGAAGCTCAAATCCTATAGGAATTATTTTTTCAGCAATCTTCATCTCTCATATTCAACGAGGTGGATCGCTTGCTAACCTTGTAGGCTTTAAACCTGAAATCATAGATGTTGTTATAGCAGTAATAATTTATTTTTCAGCGTTTGCAATGATTATGAACTCAGCATTGGCTAAGTTTGTTAAGTCTAAATTTGGTAAAAAAGTTGAAATGGCGAATGCAAATGCGGAACCGACAACTACAAATAAGGAGGCAAAATAATGGATACAATTTATTATTTAATTCAAAATATGCTTCCGGTTGCCATCCCGTTGTTATTAGTAGCTTTGGGTGGTATGTTCAGTGAAAGAAGTGGTGTTATCAACATAGCACTTGAAGGGATTATGCTGTTTGGTGCTTTCTTTGGCGCGTTATTTGTGTTTAATGTTCAAAAGACTGGTATTAATCCACAGGTTATATTGCTTCTGGGTATGCTGGTAGCTGGTGCAGCAGGCTTAGTTTATTCATTGTTGTTATCCTTTGCAGCAGTTACAATGAAGGCTGACCAAACGATTACGGGTACTTCATTAAACATGATGATTCCAGCAGCAATCCTATTGTTTTCGAAGATGTTCTTCAACAGTGATGGTATAACGACAAATATGGCCTTCTATATTAGAAAAATGCCAGTTTTAGGTGATATTCCCGTGTTGGGGCAAATGTTCTTCCAAAAAACCTATCTCACTGTTTTAATTGGTTTTATTCTTCTTGCAATTGCGGTTATCGTGTTTTATAAAACCAAGTTTGGTTTAAGACTTAGAGCATGTGGGGAACATCCACAGGCAGCGGATTCTGTAGGGATTAACGTCTATGTAATGCGTTATGCGGGTGTCAGTCTTTCTGGTATCCTTGGTGGTATTGGTGGTTTCTTCTACTCAGTTGGAATATTGGATGGTAATATCAGTGGACATACAGGAGTAGCAGGTTTTGGTTTCTTGGCATTGGCAGTTATGATCTTTGGTCAGTGGAAACCAATTCGAATTTTATTTGCCGCATTGTTCTTTGCATTCTTGAGAACATTAGCTTATTCAATTGCATTGATTCCTTTTTTAAATGATTTAGGGATCAATCAAACCTACTATAAAATGTTACCTTATGTTGCGACAATGGTAGTTCTTGCGTTCACCTCTAAAAAATCAAGAGCACCGAAAGCAGAAGGTATCCCATACGACAAAGCTAAGAGATAGACAGTCGTAGCTGTAAAGAAATAAGTGTGAAAGTACAACCATTATAAGTTAAATAACAGAGCAGTTGGAAGCTTTACGTAAGCTCTACTGCTCTGTTTTATTTGAAAAGCTATCATTTTACAAGGGAATTTGATATAATTATATCGTTATTATGTCGTTCAATGATATGAATCAAAATAGGATGTGACGGTACTCAATATGAAGATGAATTTTAATCTAAATCTGATTCAAACTCAAAAACTCATCATGACCCCTGAATTGAAACAGGCAATCGAAATCCTTCAATTCAATGCAGTTGAGTTAAATGAGTTTATTAATGAGGAGCTATTAAACAACCCAATTTTAGAAAGAACTGCCTCGGAATCTGACGACGAGCTCTATGGTGAAAAATCTGACCAAGAGTTTGAGTACGATCTAGACAAAGGGGACAAACAGGAGATGGATTGGGAAGATATGGTCAATTATTTTGACGATGTAAGACCAATGGCGAATACAACCTATAATTCCGACAACGACATTAATTATGACAATTTTGTTGCTGATGAAGAAAATCTAAAAGACTATTTGTTAATGCAGCTTAAATTTTCAAAGCTTGATCACGACGTGATGAAGATCGGAGAATATATAATAGAAAATATAGATGACAATGGTTATCTAAAAATGAACAATGACGAAGCGATGATTTTGTTCAACCGCTCAAATGAAGAAATAGAACAGGTCGTAAGACTTGTTCAAACATTTGATCCGCCAGGTGTTGGTGCTCGAAGTCTGAAGGAATGTTTGTTGATTCAGCTTTATCAACAGGGTTATGAAGAGAGCTTAGAAGAAACCTTGGTTACAGATCACTTAGAAGAGCTTGGCGAGAAAAAATTTGCACAAATCGCTAAAAAGCTAAACGAAACAGCAGAGCGCGTCCAACTATCCTATGACTATATTAAAACCCTTGAACCTAAGCCAGGAAGATCATTTAGCTCTTTAAGAGATGTCAGATATGTAATACCCGATGTATTTGTAGAAAAGGAAAAGGATGAATATGTCGTTAATGTAAATGAAAGTGCTTCGCCAAGACTACAGATCAACGGCTTTTATAAAAATATGCTAAATCAATTTACGAGAGATTCCTTGACAAATGATTATTTGTCAAAGAACTTGCAGTCTGCTCTAAGAATCATTAAAAGTATAGAACAAAGAAGAAATACCATCTATCGCGTATGTAAAGCAATTGTTGAATACCAATATGATTTTTTTGAAAAGGGATTGCTTTATTTAAAGCCATTAAATCTTAAAGACATTGCCGATGAAATCGAAGTACATGAATCGACGGTTTCAAGAGCTGTAAATGGAAAGTACATGCAGTGTCCAAATGGTCTATTTGAAATAAAGTACTTTTTCCAAAGTGGAGTAAAAGGTGCTAGTGGTGAGGGTGTATCCTCTGAAAGTGTAAAGCTGGTCATGAAAGAAATGATCGATAAAGAAGACACAAAGAAACCACTTAGTGATCAATATCTTGCTGACGAGCTCAACAAAACTGGTATCAATATTTCAAGAAGAACAGTTGCGAAATATCGTGATGAATTAAACATACCACCTTCATCGAAAAGAAAGCGATTTTAATCAACCAGCACAGCGAGAAAAGTGCTGGTTTTTCTCTGTCAAAAAAGTAACAATCCTTTGGAAATACGTAATTTTGAGTAGTTTGTGAAACAGCAGGGACACTTATAGTCCTAGCGGGACAAAAAAATAATTTTTTTATCAAAAACACCTTGTAATCTATTTTTCGAGTGGTATAATAATTTTGTAAGTAAGTCTTTTTTTTAGCCCGTTATGGGACAAAAAAAATTACTTTGGTTAAAAAACATCCCGAAACGATGGTGATAAAATGGAAGCGAAGCGAAACGACGATCAAGAAAACTTAATATTTGTTCTCAAATATGCGTTTCCTGAAATGGAAGAATTGTTACCGCTGAGATTTAACTTACTTAACAACATCAAGTTTAATCAGCCTGTGGGAAGAAGGATGCTCTCAGGAACTATGGGATATACAGAACGTGTGGTTAGAAGAGAATGTGACATTCTAAAGGACAATAACTTAATTGATTATTATCCTGATGGCATGCGTTTGACTCAAAAGGGTCAGGAAGTTCTTGAAGCTTTAACAAATGTGTTTTATAAAATTAATGGCATTAACATCTTAGAACAAGAGCTTGCAAAAAAACTGCACATTAAGCGGGTTATTGTAGGATCTGTCGGTATTCAAGATGAACAGGTATCACTTAATGAAATCGGCTATGAAGCAGCTAAGTATCTCAGCACACTGATCGATCCAAAAATGATTATCGGATTAACCGGAGGTTCTTCGATAGAAAAAGTAATTAATGGGTATAAGAGTGATTGGGTGCACACAGAAGGTAGTGAAATCATGGTAGTACCAGCCAGAGGTGGTCTAGGTAATAAAAGTGAATATCAAGCCAATACGCTTGCTGAAAAGCTAGCTGGAAAGCTTGGTGCACAGTACCAGCTCCTCTATACGCAGGATAACCTATCGAGAGCGACCATAGAAGAACTTAAGAATGAACCGAATATAAAACGCATACTTGGAAATATAGCGAAGCTCGATGTTCTCTTATTTGGGATTGGTAGAGCAAGCGTAATGGCGAACAGACGGGTTCTTGAACAAGAAGAGATTGATGACATCCTAAGTAAGGGTGCCGTTGCAGAATCGTTTGGCTATTATTTTAACAAGGATGGCGAAATTGTTCACGAAATCAGTACCATTGGTATTGATTTAGATATATTTAAAAATCTTAAGAATGTGATTGCTGTCGCAGGCGGTGTCGATAAAGCGGATGCTATTATCGCCATTAGCAAGGTAAACCCAAATCTCGTTCTCGTAACAGATGAGCGAACAGCTAAAAAAATCCAAGAGATTTTATAAATTTAAGGAGGAATTAGAGATGAAAAGAATCGCAATCAATGGTTTTGGTAGAATTGGAAGACTTGTATTCAATGCTATGGCAGAACAAGGTTTATTAGGAACAGAGTTTGATGTAGTTGCAGTAGTAGATATGGCAACTGATGCAGATTACTTTGCATATCAATTAAAGTATGATTCAGTTCAAGGTAAATTTAAAGGTGAAATCTCAACTAAAAAATCTAGCCCAGAGCTTGCTGAAGAAGATATTATCGTAGTTAACGGTAGAGAAACAAAATGTATCCAAGCAGTAAGAAACTTAGCTGATCTTCCTTGGAAAGAGCTTGGCGTAGAATACGTAATCGAATCAACAGGTTTATTTACTGATTCAGAAGCTGCAAAAGGTCACTTAGCAGCAGGCGCTAAAAAAGTTATCATTTCTGCTCCAGGTAAAGGCGATGTTAAAACAATCGTTATGGGCGTTAACGAAAACGAATACGTAGCTGAAGAGCATGATATCGTTTCTAATGCTTCTTGTACAACTAACTGTTTAGCACCACTTGTACACGTTCTTTTAAAAGAAGGTATCGGTGTTGAAACTGGTCTTATGACGACAATCCATTCATATACAGCGACTCAAAAAACCGTTGACGGTCCTTCTAAGAAAGACTGGAGAGGTGGTAGAGCTGCTGCAATCAATATCATCCCATCTTCAACTGGTGCTGCTAAAGCGGTAGGTGAAGTATTACCTTCAACAAAAGGTAAATTAACAGGTATGTCATTCCGTGTTCCTACACCTACAGTATCTGTAGTTGACCTTACTTTTACAGCTGCTAGAGATACTTCTATCGAAGAAATCGATGCATTACTCAAAAAAGCATCTGAAACTTACCTTGATGGTATTTTAGGCTATGCTAACGAAGAATTAGTGTCTACAGACTTTATCCACGATAAAAGATCTTCTATCTATGATTCATTAGCAACTGTACAAAACAACCTTAAAGGTGAAAAGAGATTCTTCAAACTCGTATCTTGGTATGATAATGAGTGGGGTTACTCAAACAGAGTTGTTGATTTATTAAAATTCATGTCTAGCAAATAATATTTTTTCGGACTATGTCTGATTTTGGACCCTGACTTAGTCAGGGTTCATTCATGTATGAATCGGAGGCCTATCATGTTTAATAAGAAAACGATTGAAGATATCGATGTAAAAGGAAAAAGAGTCTTAGTACGCGTCGATTTTAATGTGCCATTAAAAGAAAATGTCATTACAGATGAAAATAGAATCGTGGGTGCACTTCCTACTATCAAATACTTAATGGATCAAGGTGCAAAAGTCATTCTTTGTTCACACCTCGGAAAACCTAAAGCAGACAATTTAGAAAAATACACATTGGCACCGGTTGCAAAAAGACTTTCAGAAATTCTTGGAAAAGAAGTTGTTTTTCCAGCTGAAGTCGAAGTTGTTGGTGAAAAGGCAAAAGCTGCTGTCGCTGCAATGAAAGATGGCGATGTGGTATTACTTGAAAATACAAGATACAGAGCTGAAGAAACTAAAAATGGTGAAGCTTTTTCTAAAGACCTGGCATCACTTGCAGATGTGTTTGTAAATGACGCATTTGGAACGGCTCACAGAGCACATTCATCTACAGTTGGCGTTACTGATTTCGTTGAAACTTCTGTTTGTGGCTACTTAATCCAAAAAGAGCTTAAGTTCTTAGGGGAAGCAGTTGACAGCCCAGAGAGACCTTTCTGCGCAATCCTAGGTGGTGCAAAAGTTTCTGATAAAATTAAAGTTATCGAAAACCTTTTAACTAAAGTGGATTCACTTATTATCGGTGGTGGTATGGCTTATACTTTCTTAAAAGCACAAGGCTATACAATCGGTAAATCATTAGTTGAAGAAGATAAATTAGACTATGCACTAAAAATGATCGAAGATGCTAAGGCTAAAGGTGTTGAGCTACTTCTTCCTGTGGATCACATCGTAGCTGCTGAGTTTAGCAATGAATCAGAGCCTGTAGTAACTGAAGGCTTAGATATTCCAGAAGGCTTCATGGGTCTTGATATCGGTCCTAAAACGGCTGCTAAATATGCAGAAGTGGCATCAAAATCAAAAACAATCATTTGGAATGGACCTATGGGCGTATTTGAATTCTCTAACTTTGCTGCTGGTACAATTGCAGTAGCTAAAGCATTGGCTGATTCAGATGCAACTACAGTAATCGGTGGTGGCGATAGTGCTGCTGCAGTTAATACTTTAGGATTTGGCGATAAAATGACACATATTTCGACTGGTGGCGGTGCTTCTTTAGAATTCTTAGAAGGATTAGCATTACCAGGTATAGAAGCGTTAAACAACAAATAGGAGGTTCCCATGAGAAAACCAATCATCGCTGGTAACTGGAAAATGCACAAAACAGTTGCTGAAGGCGTTGCATTTATTAATGCAGTAAAAAACGAAATCGTAGGTACAGATGTTGAAGCACTTGTTTGTGCACCTTTCACATTATTACCAAGCTTAGTTGAAGCTGCTAAAGGAACTGGCGTTAAAATCGGTGCACAAAATATGCATTTTGAAGATAAAGGTGCTTTCACTGGAGAAGTAAGTGCAGATATGCTTTTAGATATCGGTGTGACACATGTCATTATCGGTCACTCTGAAAGACGTCAATACTTTGCTGAAACAGATGAAACCGTCAACAAAAAAGTAATCAAAGCACTTGCTAAAGGTCTGGTACCAATTTTATGCTGTGGTGAAACCCTTGAGCAAAGAGAAGCGGGTGAAACTAAAGCGCTTTGTAAAGTTCAAATTGAAAAAGCTTTTGAAGGCATCTCAGCTGAAGATGCTACAAAAGTTGTTGTTGCATATGAACCTATCTGGGCAATCGGAACAGGTAAAACAGCAAGTAGCCAAGATGCAAATGATGTTATCTCTTATATTAGAGAAGTACTTGAAGGCATTTATAGTGACGAAGTTTCTGAAGAAGTTAGAATTCAATACGGCGGAAGTGTTAAACCTTCTAATGTAGAAGAAATCATGAACGAATCAGATATCGATGGTGCACTCGTTGGTGGCGCAAGCTTAGAACCAACTGACTTTGTGAAACTCGTCAATTTTTAAGGAGTCACTTATGAAAAAACCAACAGCGTTGATCATAATGGACGGTTGGGGACAAGCTGGTAAAGGGACTGGTAATGCAGTCGAACTTGCTAACACACCTAACTACGACAGAATGTTAACTGAATATCCACATACACTTATCGCTGCAAGTGGCCTAGATGTCGGTCTTCCAGATGGACAAATGGGTAACTCTGAGGTAGGACACTTAAATATCGGTGCTGGTAGAATTATCTACCAAGAACTGACAAGAATCACGAAATCCATTCAAGATGGTGATTTCTTTGAAAATCCCGAGCTATTAGCTGCTATGAATTATGCGATTGAGCATGGTACTAAGCTTCACACTTGGGGACTATTATCTGATGGTGGCGTTCATAGCCATATCGACCATCTTAAAGCGCTTATCAAAATGGCGAAGGAAGTTGGTGTACCGCAAATTTATGTACACGCTTTTATGGATGGTAGAGATACTTCTCCAACAAGTGGAATTGGTTATGTTAAGGAACTTGAAGCTTTCATGGCTGAGATCAATTATGGTGTCATAGCGACAGTTTCAGGTAGATATTATTCTATGGACCGAGACAAACGTTGGGAAAGAATCGAAAAATCATACAATATGCTCGTTAAAGGAGAAGGCGAAACGGCTACTAATGCAGTAGAAGTTTTCGAAAAATCTTATGAAGCGGGTGTAACGGATGAGTTTATACTGCCAACAGTTATCGTTAAAGACGGTGCGCCAATTGCTAAAGTAGCTGAGAATGATGCAATTATCTTCTTCAACTTTAGGCCTGATCGAGCTAGAGAAATCACTAGAGCTATTGTCGATGTAGATTTTGAAGGTTTTGCTAGAACTTACTTTAAAACTAAGTATGTTGGATTTACTCAATACGATAAAACCATTGAGAATATTGAAATCGCATATAAGCCACAATCGATTAACAACACTCTTGGCGAGTACATGGCTGAGCTTGGTAAAAAGCAACTTAGAATTGCTGAAACTGAGAAATATGCGCATGTTACCTTCTTCTTCAACGGTGGTGTTGAAGCGCCAAATGAAGGTGAAGACAGAGTTCTTGTCAACTCTCCAAAAGTCGCAACCTACGATTTGAAACCTGAAATGTCAGCTTATGAAATGACAGATAAATTATTAGAAGCACTTGACCGTGATTTCTATGATTTAATCATCATTAACTATGCAAACCCTGATATGGTTGGTCACACAGGCATTATTTCAGCAGCAGTAAAAGCGGTTGAGGTCGTTGATGAATGTGTGGGTAAAGTCGTTGCCAAGCTAAATGAAAAAGGTGGCAACTTCATTATTACTGCAGATCATGGAAATGCAGAGCAAATGTTGACTGAAACAGGCGAACCAATGACAGCTCACTCTACAAATAAAGTACCATGTATCGTTGGTGGTGTTGGCATGGTCAAATTAAGAGATGGTGGTAAATTAAGTGATTTGACACCAACGATGTTAGACATGATGGGATTAGAGCAACCTAAAGAGATGACGGGTTCTTCAATTATCATCAAGTAAGTCAATCGTTAAAGCAATGATTTGGTAAATCGAGACTTTCCGTTTGAACAATTGTTTTATAGATAACGAAATGGTTATCTGATCAATATAGCCTTAATGGCAATCCAAAAAATAAGATGGAGGTAAGTAAAATGTCAGTAATTACAGATGTTTATGCAAGAGAAATACTTGACTCAAGAGGTAATCCAACAGTTGAAGTAGAAGTTTATTTAGAAGATGGCTCAATGGGTAGAGCTGCAGTACCATCAGGTGCTTCTACTGGTGCTTTTGAAGCAGTTGAATTAAGAGACGGCGACAAAGGTAGATACCTTGGTAAAGGGACTCAAAAAGCAGTTGATAACGTAAACAATATTATCGCTCCTGAGCTTGAAGGTTGGGATGCATTTGATCAAGTAGGTATCGATAAGTTCATGAAAGAACTTGATGGTACTCATAACAAAGGTAAATTAGGTGCTAATGCAATTCTTGGCGTATCGATCGCTGTTGCAAAAGCTGCTGCTGAATCTACAGGCTTATCACTTTATGAATATATCGGTGGAACAAACGCTAAAACGCTTCCTGTTCCAATGATGAACATCATGAACGGTGGTGCTCATGCGGATAACAACGTGGACATCCAAGAGTTCATGGTAATGCCAGTTGGCGCTACTTCATTCAAAGAAGCATTAAGATGGGGCGCTGAAATCTACCATTCATTAAAAGCAGTTCTTAAGTCTAAAGGCTTAGCTACTGGTGTAGGCGATGAAGGTGGTTTTGCACCAAACTTACCAACTAACGAAGATGCATTAAAAGTAATCATGGAAGCAATTGAAAAAGCGGGTTACAAACCAGGCGAGCAAATCAAGTTAGCACTTGACGTTGCTGCTAACGAGCTTTTCGATGAAAAAACTGGCAAATATTCTTTAGCTAGCGAAGGCAGAGAATTTACTGCTGCTGAGTTAGTGGATTACTATGCTGGTCTTGTAGAAAAATATCCAATCATCTCAATCGAAGATGGTTTCGCAGAAGAAGATTGGGCTGCATGGCAATTAATGGTTGAGAAATTAGGCAGCAAAATTCAAATCGTTGGTGATGACCTCTATGTAACTAACACAGAGAGACTTGCTAAAGGTATCCAAACTAAAGCTTCTAACTCAATCTTAATCAAATTAAACCAAATCGGTTCAATCACTGAAACTTTAGATGCAATCGAAATGGCTAAAAGAGCTGGTTTCACAACAATTTCTTCACACAGATCAGGTGAAACTTCTGACTCAACAATTTCTGATATGGCAGTAGCAATGAACACAGGTCAAATTAAAACTGGTGCTCCAGCAAGAACTGACCGTGTGGAAAAATACAACCAATTGTTAAGAATTGAAGAGCAATTAGGTGATAACGCAGTTTATGCAGGAATGTCTGCTTTCTATAACTTGAGATAATCACTGAACCATTTATCATTTAAGACACCTCAAAGTGTCTATGTTGAAGGCGTACCTCCCCCAAATTGTTACGCCTCAACATCCCTACAACTTTTGTCATCCATATTGAGCATGCTCAATTAGATAATTAGCAAATTTTGATAACACCTATGCAAAGTCCTTGGCTTGGTGGAAAGCAACCACCAAGCCTTTGGCTTTTTTGAATGAATCATCAAAAATTTCGCAATTTCAAAGAGACAAAAATGATTTAATTGTTTTTTTTAACCTAGTGTGGTAAAATACCTATGTTAAGCATGTGACACATGCGTCTGTTCGAAATTTCGCGATGTTCAACCCAAAGTGGTGGACAATTGCCAAACAGGAGGTGGAAAAATGTTATATACGATTGCAACAGTATTATTGATTTTATCATCATTAGTTCTTATTGCAAGTATCCTGCTTCAATCAGGTAAATCAGCGGGATTATCAGGTTCAATCGGCGGGGGCGCTGAGCAAATCTGGGGCAAAAATAAAGCAAGAGACTATGATGCTAAGTTTGACAAAGTTACGAAAGTAGCTGCAGTATTATTTATAATATCAGCATTAATGATGGCTTTTATACAATAATTAGTCTAGGCTAATTGTTGTATTTTTTTCTGTCATGTTGATGTTTAAAGCATGATTAGCATAAAGTTGTGGGGAGGAATTTTAAATGAATTATGTGTTATTATCTGCGGGTGCTGGTTTACTAGCGCTTATTTTCGCGGCTTTTTTAGTCGTGAAAAAAATCAATCCCGTTCAAGTCAAGCACGATCGAATGAACGAGATTGCTTCTTATATTCACGAGGGTGCAATGGCATTTTTAAAGCGTGAATACAGAGTTTTAGTTATTTTTGCAATTGTATTAGCCGCAGCAATTACGTTTGGCTTAGGTAGCTACCAAACCGCAATTGCATTTATCATCGGTGCGTTATTCTCAGTATTAGCGGGCTTTTTTGGTATGCAAGTCGCTACAAAAGCGAATGTTAGAACGGCTTATGCAGCTAAAGAGAGCGGTATGAACCGTGCACTTTCAGTTGCGTTTTCAGGTGGTGCAGTAATGGGTATGTCTGTTGTGGGACTTGGCCTTTTAGGTATCAGCTTGATGTATTATGTCTTCAACGATGCGCATATCATTACAGGTTTTGGTTTAGGGGCTTCATCTATCGCACTTTTCGCGCGTGTGGGTGGTGGTATCTATACTAAGGCTGCTGACGTAGGTGCTGACCTCGTTGGTAAAGTTGAAGCGGGTATTCCAGAAGACGATCCACGTAACCCAGCAGTTATCGCAGATAATGTTGGTGATAATGTGGGTGACGTTGCTGGTATGGGCGCTGACTTATTTGAATCTTATGTTGGTTCGATTATTGCAGCAATTACACTGGGCGTAGTTACTTTCAATATTGAAGGTGCAATCTTCCCGTTATTACTTTCTGCAATTGGTATTATTGCTTCCATTATCGGTACCTTCTTTGTTCGTGGTAGTGAAAAATCTGACCCGCACAAGGAGCTTAAGAAATCAACTTATGTAAGTGGACTTTTAGTAATTGTAGCTTCATTTTTCTTAAGTCGTTATTTCTTCGATAACTTAAATGCATTTTATGCAATTACTGCTGGTCTAATTTGTGGTATTTTAATAGGTGCGGTTACAGAAATTTATACTTCAGGTGATTATAAATCGGTTAAAAAAATTGCTGAGCAATCATTGACTGGTCCTGCAACGACTATTATTTCAGGTATTGCAGTTGGTATGTTATCGACTATGTTCCCAATTATCTTTATTTCAATTGCAACGCTTGTTGCATTTAAGTTTGCTGGTCTTTATGGTATTGCGCTTGCAGCAGTAGGTATGTTATCAACTGCTGGTATTACCGTTGCAGTTGATGCTTACGGTCCTATCGCAGATAATGCGGGTGGTATCGCTGAGATGAGCGAACTACCTAAAGAGGTTAGAAAAATTACAGATAAATTGGATGCTGTAGGTAATACAACTGCTGCTATCGGTAAAGGCTTTGCAATTGGATCTGCTGCTTTAACAGCACTTTCATTGTTTGCATCTTACTCTGAAGCAATCGGTATAACGACGATTAACATCTTAGATCCTAAGGTAGTCGTTGGTTTATTCATCGGGGGTATGCTGCCATTTATCTTCTCTGCACTCACTATGGAGTCTGTAGGTCGTGCGGCATATCAAATGATTGAGGAAGTAAGAAGACAATTTAAAACCATTCCTGGTATTATGGAAGGTACAGAAAAACCTGATTATGCTAGATGTGTAGACATCAGTACAGGTGCCGCTCTTAAAGAAATGATGATTCCAGGATTAATGGCAGTACTTGTACCAATCGTTGTTGGTTTAGTATTAGGCGGCGAAGCGCTAGGCGGTATGCTTGCAGGTGCACTTGTAACAGGCGTTCTTTTAGCGATCTTCATGGCAAATGCTGGTGGTGCTTGGGATAATGCTAAGAAATTTGTCGAAGAAGGCAATTTTGGTGGCAAAGGCTCAGAAGCACATAAAGCAAGTGTTGTTGGCGATACAGTAGGTGACCCTTTCAAAGATACTTCAGGTCCATCTATCAATATCCTTATTAAATTGATGACAATTGTTTCTCTAGTATTCGCACCATTATTCTTATCATTGGGTTCATTATTATAAGCTAGTGAACGTTTTCAGATGACTAGATTTGGCTTTAGCAATTAATTAAATGATTGTTTTCAGACTTTGTCTGATTCTAAGACTTGCTCGATTTGAGCAAGTCTTTTTTACATAGCGAGAATCGCATATGTGTTAAAATTTGAATACTTGGTGCTGGCTGATTATTATATTGAGACTTAACTATTATTTTGAGTTTATACAATTAATTGATTCCATAAAAAGTCACTATATAGAGTTAGTAGCTTCGCATAAACGCAACTCTAAATGATAATATCAATCTCTAAGCGATAAAAGCTGTAAGTTTTGACTTGGCTCTATACCAAAGGATTATACACAGAATTATCAATTAGATTTATGATATAATAAGTATTGTTAGAGTGATTACACAATGAAAGGGTATAATTTAAAAGAGAAATATTACTCTGAATCTGATCAATAGATTCATTAAGTAGAATCATATTGAAAGATTTTTTTTAAGTGAATCATGTAAATGTAATTTTAAAAGAGAATACGAACAATTTGACAATAAACTAGAATACAAGGAGGCAATATCATGAGAGAAGCCATAATGCAGTTTTTTAAAGAGCATAGCGAAAAACCATATTTAGAAATGGATTTATTTATAGAGATGGGGATTGACCCTATCGATCGCTCCACTTTTGTGGCAGCATTAGAATCGCTTGCAGATGAATCTAAATTAATAAAAACAAAAAAAGGGAAATACGCTTTACCAGAATTTTTTCAAATCTACGTTGGTAAGGTACAAATCGCAGTTAAAGGGTTTGGTTTTGTCATCGTAGAAAACGTTGAGATGCGTGATATCTTTGTTCCAGCAAGTGCGCTTGGTGGTGCTATGAATGGCGACCTCGTTCAAGCGAAGCTTACAAAGGTGGGTGGACCGGACCAAAAGAGCGAGGGTGAAGTCATCAAGATCGTCGAAAGAGCGAATACAGAAATCGTAGGCACTTATGAGCAAAGTAAGAACTTTGGATTTGTTGTCCCTGATGATAAGAAGCTAAGAAAAGACATCTATATCTCACCAAGTCAAAATCTTGGTGCGAAGCAAGG
Organism: Clostridiales bacterium 38-18; assembly: GCA_001897605.1. Classification (GTDB taxonomy): domain Bacteria; phylum Bacillota; class Clostridia; order Peptostreptococcales; family Acidaminobacteraceae; genus Fusibacter_C. The sequence goes on from MKTL01000001.1 coordinate 509,324, forward strand.
GGATAAGGTCGTTGTCGAGATCGTAAAATGGCCAGAGGATCGTCGAAATCCAGAAGGCAGAATTACTGAAGTATTGGGTCAATCAGGCGAGCCAGGCGTGGATATCCTATCGATTATCCGTACTTTCAAACTGCCTGAAGCATTCAATCACAAGGTGTTAGATGAAGCAGAAGCGATTCCAACAGACGTTCAAGAGGAAGCTTTAAAAGGTAGAGAGGACTTTAGAAGTTATAAGGTAATTACCATAGATGGCAAGGATGCAAAGGATCTAGACGATGCTGTGCATGTGATCAAGCTCGATAATGGCAACTATGAACTCGGTGTTCATATCGCAGATGTCACGCATTATGTAAAAGAAAATTCTAAGATTGATAAAGAAGCTCTAAAGCGCGGTACGAGCGTTTATTTGCTGAATCGCGTAATTCCAATGCTGCCTGAAAGATTGTCAAATGGGATTTGTAGTTTAAACCCACAAGTGAATCGACTCACACTTTCTTGTATCATGGAAATCGATGGCAATGGCGATATCGTTAAACACAGAGTTTGTGAAAGTGTGATAAAAACTGTTGAGCGTATGAACTACGACGATGTCTCGGATATGCTTGAAGGTGCATTAACGACGCAACTTAGAGAGCGTTATGCGCATATTCTTGATGAAATCAACATGATGAAAATTCTGGCTGAAAAGCTTAGAGGTAAACGTGAAAGACGTGGTGCCATCGACTTTGATTTCGCAGAAACGAAGATTACACTCGATGGAGAAGGCAAGCCAATCTTTATCGGAAAAGCAGATCGAAGAATTGGACATAAGATTATCGAAGATTTTATGCTTGCAGCAAATGAAACCGTTGCAGAGCATGTCTTTTGGATGGAGCTACCTTTTGTGTATCGTATACACGAAACGCCAAATCCTGAGAAAATAGAAGCACTGAACAAGTTCTTACACAACTTTGGCTATAAGGTGAAGGGGAATTTAGAAGAAGTGCACCCAATGGCAATTAAGGCAATTTTAGAAGAAGCAGATGGCAAGAAAGAAGAACACGTGGTCAGCAAAATGACGTTAAGATCGCTCAAACAAGCGAAGTATTCACCAATTAACGAAGGCCACTTCGGACTTGCTGCAAAATATTATTGCCACTTTACATCGCCAATTCGTCGTTATCCGGATCTTCAGATTCATAGAATCATCAAGGAGATCATAAACGGAAAAATCAATGAGGACAGAATTAAAAAGTTAAAGACCATAGTGGATGAGGTATCGGTTCAAAGCTCTGAAAGAGAGCGCAACGCAGAGCTTGCTGAGAGAGAAGTAGACGATATGAAAATGGCAGAGTACATGGTTGCTCATATTGGAGAGAAGTTTACAGGATTGATCTCATCGGTTACTTCCTTTGGTCTGTTTATCGAACTTGAAAACACCATTGAAGGCTTATTGCGCTTGGATGACCTAGATGATGATTACTATGTTTATGATGAAGCACGCCTTCAACTGGTTGGAGAGCGTACGAAAAAGATCTATGCACTTGGTGATGAGATAGAAGTCATCTGTGTAAATGCAGATCCAGTCCTAAGAGAGATTGATTTTGAACTGGCATAGTATCAATTTACTTGCGCTTACAAAAATAGTTATGCTGTGATTGTTCTTATTAAGAATGGATTACCATAATTACGGTAAACACATTTAGAGTTTATAAATTAAGAGGTGAAAATGAGTAATAAAAAGCTAATCGTCAGCGATATCGATGGCACTTTACTACAAAGTAACAAGCATATCTCTGAAACGACTAAGAAGAAGATATTTGATTTAATTGATGAAGGACATATTTTTGCAATAGCAACGGGTAGGATGCATGGCGCTGGTAAGATCATCACACAGGAGCTCGATTATGATGGGTTTCTAATCTCTTGTAACGGCGCTGTGGTTAAGCACCTGAAGACGGGTGAGATCCTACAAGCAATCGAACTTGAAAAGCCTTTGGCACGTAAGGTCGCTGACGTTTGTGAAAAATACGGCGCCTACTACCACCTATATGACGTTGAGACCATCTATGCCAACCGATTCGAGAACTTGGGGAAAAAATACGCTGAGGCGATGGCGGCATTGCCACCAGAGTATCAGTTCAAGGTTGAGTTTAGTGAGGATTTGCGTGGGCTGATTGATTCGGTGCCAATCTACAAAATTGGGCTGTTCCACGACGTGCCTGAGCAGTTTGAGGCCATTATGGCAGAACTTAAAAAGGTACCGAGGCTTGAAACCTGTAAGTCGCTTGAGACTTCGTTCGATGTGATGAAGGCAGGCGTTTCTAAGGCGACGGGGATTGAAGCGATTAGAAAACATTACGAGATTCCGCTGGAGGACGTCATAGCCTTTGGTGACAATGAGAACGATATCGACATGATTGCATATGCAGGGGTTGGTGTCGCAATGTCCAATGCTATGAAGGAACTTAAGGACGTAGCGAACTTTATCACGTTATCCAACGATGAAGATGGACTGGTTTACGCTTTAGAGAAGTTTATAAAGTGATTTTGTCATTAGAATGATTATGATGTGTAAAGTAATATAGAGATTTGAATTTGTAGAACGAGGCACTTTGTAGATGAACGCCATGTTAATTTTTCATGACGAAATCCATGGATGATTGCGAAATGAAGTGCCTTGTGCTACAATAAAAAAGCTGGAACGCATTCGAAAGGAGGCATGTTATGGCCGAACTAAAGCTAATTGCACAAAATAAAAAAGCCTGGCATGACTACTTCATCGAGGAGACGTATGAAGCCGGCATAGAGCTTTTTGGAACTGAAGTTAAGTCGATCCGTAACGGAAAGGCGAGTATTAAGGAATCTTATGCGGAGATTAAAAACGGAGAGGTTTTCATACTGGGTATGAACGTAACCCCTTATGATTTTGGTAACCGCTATAATCAAGATCCCATTAGAGTACGTAAGCTTTTGCTTCACAGGCGTGAGATCGCAAAGCTTCTAGGCTATACCACACGTGAAGGCTACACACTTGTACCTCTGAAGGTATACATTAATCAGCGCGGTCTGATCAAGGTTGAAATCGCAGTTGCCAAAGGTAAAAAGCTTTATGACAAGCGCGATACTTTAGCTAAGAAAGATGCAGATCGCAAGATTCAGAAAGCCATCAAGGATTACAATCGCTAGTTACCCCTTTTTATCATGGGGATGTACTGGTTTCGACAGGGATGATGAGCTTTTATAAGCGAGCCGAGTTTCCTGACCTGGGGTACTCGTTAAAGAACTGGGTCATTAAACACAAACGCAAACGAAAATTTTGCATTAGCTGCTTAATTGCAGCGTCACCTTTAGGCCTTATCTCAGCCGCCTAGAGCCTGACCAACCCCTGCTGAGGTCCCTTTCCCTGACACTTTTCTAGTCGTGGAATAGCGGTACGATAGAAATAGCCACATCACTTGAGCGTCGTTACTCGTGAGGTGTGGCGAACCCCTAATTAACGACTGCGCTCGGAGAAAGTGAAAGTAAGTTGTTTTTGGACGGGGGTTCGACTCCCCCCATCTCCACCATTCTTATGCACGTCCAAAAAAGGACGTGCATTTGTCTTTTTTGAAATGTAGTAAGCGTAGCTGTCAGCTACGTTTTTCCCCACAATTTCATCGAGCTTGTACTCAATACTGACGTCTTCGTTTGTGACTGTGACTTTTTCAACAAATGCTTCAATGATGGCTTTGAGTTCTAGTTCTTCCTCTTTCTTTTGAGAAGTGATGATTTTCTGCTTGAACTTGTTAAAGGCCTTCGTTAGATCTTCATCCGTCAACTTTGTGTCGGTCTTGATATTTTGCAAGTCGCTTATGATGTTTTCGATGTTGGCGATGGTCCTTTCTGTTTCCTTAAGTTTATCAACTACCAGTTGGGAGTGATTGCCTGCCATGATAAATGACAGCAGGTTATTTGCTTCTTTTTTTGCGGTATTGAGTTGTTGTTCATAGTTAATGATGTCTTTGCTGGTGTCAGACTTTGAATCTGTGATGAAGTCATTATAAGCTTCTGTAATACTGGTGGCGTTCGTGTTATTTAGTACCGATTTAATGATCATGGAAAGTACATATTGGTCCAGATAAGTTTTATTGATTTCTTTACATTCGCAATTACCGCCATTGGTTCTACGGTTGCATTTATAAACCGAATAAACCGATTTGTTACGACCGGCTTTACGACTGGTACCTACCATAGTGTGACCACAGTAACCACAGATGATTTTGCCACTTAATAGATAAGTGTGTTTGGTGCGGTGCTTAGCGCCTATGCGATGATTTTCCTTGATTCTTATCTGGACAGCTTCCCAAAGTTCTTCACTGATAATCCGAGGCATTCCATCTTCTTTTCGAATGACTTGATCATCACTTTTACTTTTCCAGTTGTTCCTGACACCAGCGATCTTTTTCTCGCAGCGGTTAAAGATATAAATGCCTCTATATTTCTCATTTCTGATAATGGTGGCAATGCTATTTTTGTTAAAAGTATTGCCATTCTTAGTTCTAAACTCAAGGCGCGACAATTCATTCAAGATGGTGTTATAGCCAGCGCCACTGGCATACATCTCAAAAATCAACTTCACAGCAGAAGCTTCATGTTCATTGACCAAATACTCCTGCAGTTTTGAATCGTAGTCATAGCCGATGGGTGGTTTACCACCTGTATGGAGTCCTTTTAACGCATTTTGAATTAAACCGTTGCGAACGTTTCGGGCAAGGTTTTCGACATAATAGACATCCATGGAATCAATCATACTCTCCAGGAGCTGCCCTTCAGGATCATCGGTGATATGTTCAAGTGCGGAGACCAATCTAACGCCGTTTTGATTAAGCTTTCTCTTATAAAAGATCTTGTCGTATTTGTCACGGCTAAAACGGTCGAACTTGTAAACCAACACTGTATCAAAGAGATACTTTTGAGCATCGCCAATCATTTGTTGAAAAGCAGGGCGGTTGTCGTTTGTAGCTGTATAGGCAGAATCTGAATAGATGTTATAAATCAGATAACCATGCTTTTTACAGTACTCCTCGCAAATTCTAATTTGAGATTCGATACTCTCTTCTCTTTGATTATCAGAACTATATCTTGCATATATGGCGACTTTTTTTATATTCATAATCGTTCTCCTTACATGAGCCACCCATCAGGCCGTGTGTTAATGCTGTTGTTCTTGAGATTTTTTCTTGGGATTGAGATTTTTGAATATCAATTCCAACGTTGCATTTTGTTGATTCTTAGACAGTTGCTCAAATGGGATGCTCATTTTTGATTGGTTATCCTCTGTGGTTTCATACAGATTTTTACGACTCACATTAATTTTCATAGATCCTCCAATTTTCGTTTGAAGGAAACGAGCTCATTTCCGGTTGGTTAGCTAATCCAACGGTGCACAGTAGAAACATTTACTGTACATATCAGGCCCTCTGAAAGTGATTCAGAAGGTCTGATATTGACAGAGAAGGATTTGACAAAAGGGTATCACATCACTTAAAGTGAATGCAATGTTGTGAAAGATTTCTAGACAAGTGCTGGTGAACACTCTCATAGGATTTTTCCTCTCCCCATACTAATGGCAAGCCGTTCTCACTTTAATGACCAAACGGAAGTATCATAATCTGACGCATAAGGTCGTGGCCCATTGAACTACCAAATTCAACTGACAATCAGCTCAAATCGCTCGCATAATTTATGGTCGTGGCGTACTGACTGTCCGGCTTTTCCTTGCGGTTTATGCATCAAACGTATCCAGAAATCTACTATTCAATTTTCAAAGGTCGTTTTAAGAAAAAAAGGTCTTCTTAATAACCATGACAGAAATGGATGGGATTTGAACCCTGAAAGGAAAAATATTTATTAATTGACGGTTGTGCTAAAAAAGAATATTATGTTAGCCAGCTAATTATTCAATAATTGATACAGAACTGGACATTTTTGAACGTATATAATATAATAAATACGAACAAGAATGTCTTTTGTGAGAGGTGATTCTATGAAGCAAAAAGAAATCGTAATGCAATTGCTAAAAGAAAAAAACGGATTGATCACTTCAGGTGAAGCGAGAGAAGCTGGTGTTTCTTATAAAACAATTCAGAGATTACATTTAACTGGCGACCTCGAAAAACTGGAGTATGGATTGTATATGGATCCAAATCAAATGGAAGATGAATACTATATTGCTCAGCACAGGTGCAAAGAATGTGTATTTTCTCACGAGACAGCGCTTTACTTTCATAATTTATCTGATCGCACACCAATCACTTTGATGATGACTATTCCATCAGGTTACAATACAAGGCTCTTAGTAGAAAGGGATAAATACAAGTTTTTTTACATCGATGCTTCATTGCATAAACTTGGTAAAATTGAAGTAGAAACACCTTTTGGACACGTCGTGGCTACTTATGATAAAGAGAGAACCATTTGTGATTGCATTAGAAAGAAAGATCAACTGGATACTGATATGGTCAAAGAGGCCATTAAAAGATACATGCAAACCCCAGGAGCTGAATTCGCAAAGTTGATTGAATATGCCGAAATCTTTAAAATTAAAGAATTGGTAAGAAACTACTTGGAGGTGTTGACATGAAAATAACGAGTCCCAGACAACTAAAAGATTGGATTAATAACCTGGCAAAAGAAAAGAAAGTCACAGCAAATCATTTGCTTCAAAACTTCATGATGGAAAGACTTCTTGAAAGAATTTCTGTTTCTGAGTATAGAGACAATTTTATTCTCAAGGGTGGTTTCTTAATATCGTCGATGATTGGTACTGACATGAGAAGCACGCTGGATATGGATACGACCATAAAAGGCATAGAAGTAAATCGTATTGAGATTGAAAGAATAATCACTGAAATTTTAACGATTGATTTAGATGATAATCTGCAGTTCAAACTTATTGATATCAAGAATATTCATGATGTCAATGATTATGATGATTTTAGGATTTCATTGGAAGCGCAATTTTATACCATAAAAGTGAAAATGAAAATTGATATAACCACGGGTGATCAGATTATTCCAAGGGAAATTGTATATTCTTTTAAATTAATGTTTGAAGACCGTAGCATACCTGTAAAAGCATATAATTTGAATACTATTCTTGCAGAAAAAATAGAATCTATTCTTGCGAGAAATGTAGCAAACACGAGAGCAAGAGATTTTTATGATATATTTGTTCTCCATAGACTTAGAAGTGAAGAAATAAAATATGAAGATTTGAGAAATGCAATATATAAAAAGGCTGAAGAGCGCAACACAGAGATGTACGTAGAAAAATGGGAACAATACTTGAGTCAAATTGAGGAGAGCGCATATTTAGAAGAAATCTGGATCGCATACACGAAAAAATTCAAATATGCTGAGGGCATTAATTTTCATGAAACAACTATGATTATTCGAGAGATATTTCAAACGGCCAGTAATTGAATTAAAAGAACCTATTCGTCCTAAAGAGACTTATAGGTTCTTCTTTTTTCTATAAATTAAGCTTCAGCACTTTGCCCAGTGTTTCAAGTCCTCGATCAATAGAATTGCAGACGGCTTTTACACTGACGTCTTCAGCATTTGCGATGTCGGTCTTGCTCATGTCTAAGAAGTAATAGGCATAGATGCGCTTTGCCTGGATGTCGGGTAACTGATTTAGGGCGCTGTAGAGTGCTTTTGTTGTGATCTTTCTTTCGTAAAGTTCATAGGGCGATTGTGATGAATAGGTGATGTCTTGATCGATGCCATCGTTTCGATCCAGAGAGTAATGCGCCTTATATCGGTAAAGCTTTCTTAGATAGGATGATTCTTTGCGTTTAAATGCTTCCATTTCATCAGCAATAGTTTCATTGACATTAACATAAGTGTCTTTATCATAAAATGTATAAAAGTCCTTTAAGTTTATTTTTTTCATAATCCTTCTCCTCTTCAATAGTCAAATGGGTTCATCAACAATTGAAGGAAGGTGGACTTCTAGCAGTACAATTTGTATATTGATGCATGAAAAAAGGCTCCTTTGAGTAAAAAGAGCCATAGTTTTTAACAGTCGGAGATATTACTCAACAAAAAACCGGATGATTCTCAAATTGAGTAATCATCCGGCAGTGGTCGCTCGTAATGGCTCCGGTGCTCGGTATAGATTGTAGGTCATATGTAAGTCGTTACTTGTGCTGTGGTTGCTAACTAACGTGCCCCGGTGCTCCATAGTAAACACATATGTTAATTGGCTAATATGGGGATTGATGAGATTTTCCCGCAAAGTTCACATTTGATGGTGACGATGCCCACACTGTCTTTAGTTGCATCAAACAATCGCCTGTTGCAATGTGGGCAGATAATCGGTTTATAGTCTAATGAAAATGAAAGTTTCGATGCACCGCCTCATTAGGTGTACATCATGCCAGGCATGATGATATCATGGTGGTCACTATTTGCATTTTCAACCATTCCGAGTAAAGTTGCAGAATAAATGGACCATTTGCCAAATCGACTTCGAATGTGCTCGATGGTATCGTCGAGTTTTTCCATTTTCAGGCGTCTATTGGCATCATCAAAGAGCATGAGCTGGTCAGGTGTATACTTAGGCTCTAGATTAATGGCGCGTACTGTAAGAGCTCTTACTGGAGACTTCCAGTCATAGTTCTTTGCAAACAGTCGCTTAGCCGTTTGTGCAATCTCAAGTGGATTTTGGGTAGCGATTTGAAGTGGCATCTGAAATTGCTGATATGCCAAATCTTGATCTTTAACAGTAAGCTGCACACCTTTGGCTTTTAAATCATGAACCTTTAATCGATGTGAGACATCTTGCGTTAAATGCAAAATGACTTGCCAAACTTCTTCAGGGGTGTCTAGGTCAGCGCGACAAGTTGTGCCATGTCCTATGGACTTGATGGGTGATTCATAATCTTTTGCCATCACTCTGGATTGATCAAGGCCATTGGCATAATACCAAATCATTTCACCATTTTTACCAAGGCAACTTCGAATAAAAGCGAAAGGTGTTTTAGCGAGATCACCAATGGTTTCTATACCGAAGTTCATTAGCTTTCGGTTGGTAGACCGTCCAACATAGAACAGATCCGACACAGGCAGTGGCCACACTTTTTCTTGAAAATTTTCTCTCGGAATGACCGTTATGGCATCAGGTTTTTTCATATCACTGCCAAGTTTGGCAAAGATTTTGTTATATGAAACGCCGATGCTTACTGAGAGACCTAATTCTTCTTTGGTTGTAAGTCTAATTTTTTCTGCAATGGTTAAAGCGTCCCCATGAATGGACCTGCTGGCGGTAACATCCATCCAACATTCGTCCATACCATATGGCTCTACCAGATCTGTGAAACGATGATAGATTTCTCTTGTGAGTTTTGAATATTTTAAGTATTGCTCGTATTGGGGTTTTACCATAATTAAATCTGGACAAAGTTGCTTTGCTTCCCAGTTGACCATACCTGTTTTAATGCCTGCTTTTTTAGCTTTTTCCGATTTGGCCAAGACGATGCCATGCCGATCCTCCGTAGCACCACAAACAGCGATGGCCTTATCTTTCAGCGCAGGATTGAGCATCACTTCTACAGACGCATAGAAACTGTTTAAATCACAGTGTAATATTGCACGATCTGAATTCATAGACAGCACTCCTTAAAAATAATAAAGGGGAACGATTGACAGATGAAGTTATAAAATGTAAAATGAAGAAAACTTCATCTTGTTTTCAATCATAGCAACGAAATGAATTTAAGTCAATATAAAAATGAAGTTAATGAAGTTTTATTCACTTAGGAGGCGAGAAGATGAAATCCTTTTCCGAGAAGATCAGAGAAGCGAGAGAAGCACTAAAATTAAATCAACAACAGCTTAGCGATTTGGTTGGTGTATCCAAACGGTCCATAGCGGCATATGAAACCACTGATACGAAACCGCGTGGCAATATAGCAGGAAAATTGGCATCTGCACTCCAAGTATCTGTAGATTACCTGCTCAATGACGATATCATTGATCCAAAACACGGCATCGAAAAGTCACCCTATGTTGAAGAGACGCGTGAACGGTTAGGCGCAAAAGCAGCAAAAGAAATGGATGTTCTTCTTGAACAAAACATGGCATTATTTGCAGGTGGTGAACTGGATCAAGAGGCAAAAGACGCTTTTTTTGAAGCGGTGATGAAGGCTTATATTACTTGTAAAGAAGACGCTCGTAAGACTTTTGGGAAAAAATCTAAAGGGTGATTGGTGATTAAATGTCAATAGAAATGATTTGTAAAGAAGCGTATGGATTGATGCAGCACTATGGTGAACGAGATCCTTGGAAGTTAGCTAAAGCAATGAATATCATCGTAGATCAACAACCGATGGGAAATTCTCCTAATGCCTGTAAGGGATTCTATCTCTACCAGTCTAGAAAGAGACACATAACGATTAATAGCGACTTGCCGGAGACCGTAAAACGCATTATTTTAGCGCATGAGTTGGGTCATGCAGTGCTTCATCAAAAGACAAAGATCAATAACTTCCATGACTTTGTCCTCTATGACAGTACCTCCCAATATGAATATGAGGCAAACCTCTTTGCCGCAGAATATCTATTAGATGATGAACTAGTCCGTGAGAAACTCAGTGAAGATACCTTCTTTTTCTCGGTTGCTAAAGAGCTCGAAGTACCGCCTGAACTGCTTGATTTCAAATTCAGAATTCTTAAAAGAAAAGGTTGGAATTTGGAGTCTCCAATATTAGCGGACAGTAATTTCCTAAAGAACTTATATGACGAAGGTGATGAATAATGCAACAATCAGATAAAGTCTACGTCGCTGTTATAGCAGCCTTTGATGAAGCTGGCAAACTAAAGCCGAGACGCGTCAAATGGGAAGATGGCAGCACATACACCATAGACCGAATGCTTGATGTGAGACCTGCAGCAGCCCATAAAGCTGGCGGTCAGGGTGATCGCTATACAATTGAGATCAATGGCAAAGAAAGCTATCTCTTTTTTGAGCGGACAGCAAAACAGAGTGGTTTGGATGTTGGAAGATGGTTTGTGGAGCGGAAGTGAACAGTTGACCAAGTTATTATCAAATTAATTTTGATTCGGAGGATGGTATGTCTATGAAAAAGATTCCTGAAAAGATAAGTCAGGTTTGTGAAATTCTGAACTCAGATAATGAAATTGGTATTGAACATAGACTTGAAAAAGTTAAGCATAATCAAAAGATTAAAGTAATAGAACGTTATTCTGATGAATTGAAAATAGTAACTAAGCATTATGCTGATATCATTTCAAAAAAAGTGAGTTTTGACGTGATTAAAAAACTTAAAGTGACAAAAGCTCCATTGATGACAGGTGATGATTCAGTACTTGAGAATGTTTGGGAAGAGATTTGTGTTCAAATGCAATTTGAGGAATCATTCTTTTGGGATACTTATGAATTTCACATAATTGAATTGATAAAAAGAGAACTTGAATCACTTCCAAAGCAAGAACTACAAGCAATTTGGCTTTCTACTGATGAATTTCAAGAGATTTTTAATAATAATTATTGGGATGATGACCTTTATGGCGAGGTTGAAGATGACGAAGCTGCGTACATAATAAATATTGATTCAATTTGTGAGTTTGTGTTATATAACTATGTTCTGAGTGTTGCAGTTAATGAAAATAACGAAAAAATTGATACTTATTTGAATGGGCAATAATTATTAAGTCAACATTGAACAATTTAAAAATGAGTAAATAAAAGCGACTGAATAAAGGTAGTCGCTTTTTATTTGTCCTAAACTTCACTCTTTTGAAAACAGAAAAACAAAATAGTAAATTATCATATGCTACTTGTATCTTGCATGTTTCTGTATCTTTGTCAGTGACAGTTTATCTTTGCATATGCAGAAACTAGTTCGAGATATCGAACGAAATCATGGTTAAATCATAAAAAAAATGTTAAACTGAAAACAAGGTGAAAATCAAGGGTAAAAGTCAAGTGTTAGTCGAAACTATGTTCATAATGGGGTGATATGAATGGGGATAAGCTACAAGAAACTATGGAAACTATTAATTGATAAAGACATGAAAAAAACACAATTGCGAGAGGCTGTTATGCTGAGTTCCAGTACCATAGCAAAGTTAACAAGAAATGAATATGTAGCACTTGATGTTTTAGTACGCATTTGTTTTGTCTTGAATTGTGATATTGGAGATATTATCGAAATAAAGCGGGACGAACAGTAATCACTAGTCGAGTTGTAAAAACATAATAGATCATTCAAAATAAGGTGAGGAGATAAGAGAAATGGAGATATTCGATAATGTAACCCGAATAGTTAAAGATGATATGACCGTCGAGATAAAAAAGGGTAGTAAGCTCTCTATTGCAGCGGCGTGTTTTTCTATTTATGCATATCAAGCTCTACGCGGGCAGTTAGATTCAATAGATGAGCTGCGTTTTATTTTTACTTCTCCTACTTTTGTTAAAGAAAAAGCATTGAAATCAAAACGTGAATTTTACATACCGAGGATAAACCGCGAGCGCAGCATTTATGGTACGGAATTTGAAGTAAAATTACGCAATGAGTTGACACAAAAGGCGATTGCCAAGGAATGCACGGATTGGATCAGAAAAAAAGTGACATTCAAATCGAATGTCACAAATGAAAATATGGGTGGATTCGTCAATGTGGTTTCAGCGGATCATGCTCTTACATACATGCCTATCAATGGATTTACGACAGTAGATATAGGTTGCGATAGAGGCAATAATAGCTATAATATGGTCACTAAAATGGAAGCACCACATAGCCATGAGTTTATTCGCGTCTTCAATTCTATTTGGAATGATGATTCCAAGCTTCAAGATGTGACAGAAATTGTTATTGATAGCATCACAGAAGCATACAAAGAAAATTCTGCGAATTTCATCTATTTCGTCACGCTCTACAACATCTTTAATGAATTTCTTGAAGACATTTCGGAGGATGTTTTACCTAATGAAGCGAGTGGCTTCAAAGAAAGCAAAATATGGAACCTGCTATATGACTTTCAGAAAGATGCTGTACTTGCCATCATAAATAAACTGGAAAAATACAACGGCTGCATACTGGCAGACAGTGTTGGTTTAGGTAAAACCTTCACGTCTATTGCTGTTATCAAGTATTATGAGAACCGGAATAAATCCGTGTTAGTCTTATGCCCAAAGAAATTAGCCGACAACTGGAATACCTATAAAGACAATTACGTGAATAATCCAATCGCATCAGATCGATTGAATTATGATGTTTTGTACCATACTGACCTTTCAAGGGCATATGGAAAATCAAATGGTCTGGACCTTGATCGTTTGAACTGGGGAAACTACGATCTTGTTGTCATTGACGAATCCCATAATTTCCGTAATGGTGGTGAACTATCGGGTGCTGAAGGTGAAAAAGAGAATCGGTATTTAAAACTACTGAACAAGGTGGTTCGAGCAGGTGTAAAAACAAAAGTTCTGATGCTTTCTGCAACACCGGTTAACAATAGATTCAATGATTTGAAAAACCAGTTAGCCCTTGCTTATGAGGGGAATCCGCAATTAATTAACGAAAAGCTGAATACAGTCAAATCCATTGATGAAATATTCCGAAGCGCGCAAAAGGCTTTTAATACTTGGAGTAAATTGGAACAGGAAGATCGAAAGACATCCGTGCTGCTAAAAATGTTAGATTTCGATTTCTTTGAAGTATTGGATAATGTAACGATTGCACGATCTAGGAGTCATATTGAGAAATATTATGATACGGCGGAGATAGGGAAATTTCCTGAAAGGCTCAAGCCTATTTCGTTGCGTCCATCATTAACTACTTTAAGTGAGGCTATTAACCACAACCAAATTTATGAATCGCTTATGCAATTGAATCTGGCCATTTATACGCCATCAAACTACATTTTCCCGAGTAAGCTGGACAAGTATATGGATCTAAGCGACAAAAAGGGAAATAATCTGACCCAGGCAGGACGTGAAGAAGGTATTCGGCGCTTGATGAGCATTAACTTATTAAAGCGGCTTGAAAGCTCTGTTTATTCTTTTGGTCTTACTCTTGCCCGGATAAAAAATCTAATTTCAGAGATGATTAAGAGTATTGATGCGTTCGATAACAATGGAAGTGCAATTCTCGATTTGATAGAAATCAGTGAGACATCAGATTTTGATCTGGATGATCAAAATACGGATTTCTTTTCAGTGGGCAAAAAAGTGAAGATAGATCTTGCGGATATGGACTACAAGAGTTGGCGTGCTGAGCTAGCCATGGATGCAGAAAACCTTGAATTATTAACTCTAATGATTGCTGATATAACACCGGAATACGATACCAAGCTTCAAACATTGTTTAAGATTTTGGCAGAGAAAATTAAAAACCCGATAAATGCAGGGAACAAGAAGGTGTTGGTGTTTACAGCGTTTTCAGACACTGCGGAATATTTATATGATAATGTTAGCAAATACATCAAGACAAGCTATGGACTTGATACAGCTATGATTACAGGATCTGTTGACGGCAAAACGACAATTGCTAAATTCAAGGCAACGCTTAACAATGTCTTGACTTGCTTCTCGCCAATTTCAAAAGACAAAATCCTTTTGATGCCAGATACAAAAGACAGTATAGAGATACTGATTGCAACAGATTGCATCTCTGAGGGTCAAAACCTGCAAGACTGCGACTATCTCGTCAACTACGATATCCATTGGAATCCGGTACGTATTATACAGCGGTTTGGGCGTATTGACCGTATTGGAAATAGGAACGGATGTATCCAACTGGTGAATTTCTGGCCAGATTTGACACTGGACGAATACATCAACCTCAAGAGTCGTGTTGAAACGAGGATGAGAATATCCGTCATGACTTCAACCGGTGACGATGACCTAATAAATGCTGAAGAAAAAGGAGATCTTGAATACAGAAAACAGCAGCTTCAGCGTTTGCAGGAGGAAGTGGTAGATATCGAAGAAATGTCCAGTGGTATTTCCATTATGGATTTGGGGCTCAATGAGTTCCGTTTGGATTTGCTGGAATTTGCAAAAAATAATCCGGAGCTGGACAAGACGCCATTAGGCATGCATGCCATAGTTCCGGTAACTGAGGATACGCCTGCAGGTGTTATTTATGTGCTGAAAAACATCAACGGTGGGGTCAACATTGACAACCAGAATCGATTGCACCCTTTCTATTTGGTTTATATATCGGATGATAGCACCGTGATCTGTGATCACCTTTCGCCAAAAGAGTTGTTGGATAGGATGCGTTTTATTTGTAAAAGTAAGACAAGTCCAGATGAGGATCTGTGTCACTTGTTTAACACAGAAACTAAAGATGGAAGGGATATGAGTAAATACTCTGAGTTATTGGGTGATGCTATCAATTCCATCATTGATGTTAAAGAAGAAAGTGACATAGACAGCTTATTCCACAGCGGTGGCACATCTGCATTGCTGTCAGAAGTAACAGGCCTTGATGATTTCGAGCTGATCTGCTTCCTAGTTGTTAAGTGATGGGGGTGAGCGCATATGTTGTCACTACCAAAATCAACAGAATTCAACCGGAGGATACCGAAGCAGAAGTTTTATGAGAATCTCTCCGTTACTCCAGAGCTCAAACGAGTATTTGTAGATCAAATTTCTGTAATCTATTGGCGCAATAAACTTGCCGCAACAACATTGAACGTAGGCCAGGGAGAGCGAGTCACTGAGGTTGAGATATTTGAAATGAAGCTGAATCAACCAAGTATTGATACGAAGGTTCTACAGTTGATAGATAAGGAAATACCCTACCACATTCTCTATTTGCTGGAGTATCACGGCGAATACCAAGCATGGATAGGTTGTAAAGAGCCTAGCGCTACAAAATCAGATATATTCAAAGTGAACAGCTATTACAATACGGATTGGACAACTTTGGACAAGCTTCCACTTAGTATGGAAGGGCTGCACATGGATGAAATCTATGACAATTTCATCCGACAAATTGCTGGAGGTAGACTAGTTGCTAAGAACGGTGAAAATGCTGGAACAAAATCAGATATAAAAGAGGCTATAGATCTTGATTACAAGCGACAAAAATTAAATAAGCAAATTGCTTCTCTCGAAATTAAAATAAAGAGTGAAAAACAATTTAATAAGCAAGTGAAGTTAAACACGCAATTGAAAACTTTAAAAAAGGAATTGGAGGATATTAAATAATGGAGAAAATGCGGATGGAGTCCATCAACATGACTGAGAAGAACATTGAAAAAATTGGGGCATTGTTTCCGAATGTTATAACAGAGGCAAAAGATGAGAATGGGAAATTGAAGAAGGCAATCAATTTTGCATTATTGAAGCAGATTCTTTCTGATGAGGTTGTAGACAGTAATGAAGCATATGAATTTTCATGGGTAGGAAAAAATGCGTCTGTCATAGAAGCTGGAAAACCTATAAAAAAGACACTAAGGCCTTGTAAAAGTGAAAGTAAAGAATGGGATACAACCCAGAATCTATATATTGAAGGTGATAACCTTGATGTACTTAAGTTGCTTCAAGAAAGTTACCTTGGGAATATAAAAATGATCTATATCGATCCACCATATAATACGGGGAGAAATTTAATTTATCGAAATGATTTTTCTCAAGATGTTGATACTTTTCTTGATGAGTCAGGTCTTGTTTCGGAGGAAGGGCGGTTGGTCTCCAATCCTCGGACATATGGACGTTTTCATTCAGCATGGTCATCGATGATGTACTCGCGTTTGATGGTCGCTCGAAATTTACTTGCTAAAGATGGAGTATTGGTATGTGCTATTGACGAAAATGAGCAGGCACCATTGATGATGATGTTAAAAGAAATATTCTGTGAAGGAAATTATGAGCATGTTTGTGTAAGCGTTGTGCACAACCCGAGAGGTGTACAAGGAATCAATTTTTCTTACACTCATGAATATGCGATATTTGTCTATCCATCTAATGGTAAAATGATTTCTGATCGTCAAATAAAAGAAGAGGATGTTAGCTGGTCGCAGCTTAGAAACTGGGGCGGAGAATCTGAACGTACGGATGCAAAAAACTGTTTTTATCCAGTGATTGTTTCAGAAGGCAGTATAGTAGGATTTGGAGATGTCTGTCCAGATGATTTCCATCCAAAGCAAACTGAATGGAATGATAAGTTGGCTTATGTGTATCCAATCGATCGTAGTGGTGTTGAAAGAAAATGGAGATATGCACGGCAGAGTGTTGAATCAATAAAAGATATGTTAAGGGCAAGGCCTAATGATGGTGGATTCGAAATTGAGATAGGAAAGCAAACTGGAATTCAACGTACGATTTGGGTTGATAAACGTTACGACGCAAATGAATATGGGACTAAAATAGTTAATTCCCTAGTTCCAAATGGTGGATTCACTTTCCCTAAAAGTTTATGGACAGTATATGACGCAGTTTTTGCTGCAACTTCTCAGTGTAAAGATGCTATAATATTGGACTTTTTCTCAGGATCGGCAACTACTGCACATGCGGTTATGCAACTTAATTCGGAGGATGGTGGGAAAAGAAAATTCATTATGGTCCAACTTCCTGAAAAGTGTGAAGAAGAATCTCTTTCAATGTATAGTAATATCTGCGAAATAGGTAAAGAGCGTATCCGATGTGCAGGAGAAAAAATCAAAGCAGATCAAGGGATTAAAGCAATTGGCCTTGATGTAGGGTTCCGCGTTCTGAAATTAGACAGTACTAATATGAAAGATGTGTATTATGCAGCGGATCAATATTCGCAAGGATTGCTTGCTACATTAGTAAGTAATATTAAGGAGGATCGTACGGATCTTGACCTATTATTCGGGTGTTTACTTGAATGGGGCTTGCCGCTTTCGTTGCCGCATACAAGCGAAGTAATTGATGAGGTGGAAGTGCATACTATTAATAATGGTGACTTAATGGCCTGCTTTTCGCAGAATATCAGTGAAACTGTTGTGAAGGAGATTGCCAAAAGACAACCTCTCAGAGCGGTATTCCGTGACAACAGTTTTGCAAATAGTCCTGAGAAAATCAATGTTGAGGAGATCTTTAAGCTGATGGCTCCAAATACCAGCGTAAAGGTGCTATAGGAGGAACGAACGATGAAGTTACAATTCAAGCATCAGAAGTTCCAAGCGGATGCGGCAAAAGCTGTTTGCGATGTATTTGCAGGGCAGCCGTATTTGACGCCCACCTATTTGATGGATAAGGGACTTGATACAGATGGACAAATGACACTGACATTTGCGCAGGAATTCACAGGATGGGGAAATCATAAATTAGTACCAGAGCTTAACGACCAGATTATTTTAGAAAATCTGCACAAGGTACAACGTAATCATCAGATTGAGCCTTCCAAAGCTTTGGAAGGTAGATACAATCTCACAGTTGAGATGGAAACGGGTGTTGGCAAGACATACACCTATATTAAAACCATGTATGAGATGAATAAACGCTTTGGGTGGAGTAAGTTTATTGTTATTGTGCCGAGCGTTGCAATCCGCGAGGGGGTATATAAGTCCTTTCAAATAACTCAAGATCACTTTGCAGAGGATTATGGGAAGAAAATACGATTTTTCATTTATAACTCTGCCCAGTTGACTGAAATTGACCGCTTTGCTAGTGACAGCTCGATAAATGTTATGATTATCAACTCACAGGCCTTTAATGCCAAGGGTAAGGACGCACGAAGAATTTATATGAAGTTGGACGAATTCAGAAGCCGTCGTCCGATTGACATTATTGCTAAGACGAATCCGATCTTGATTATTGATGAACCTCAATCGGTTGAGGGGAAGCAGACAAAGGAACGATTGAAAGAATTCAATCCATTCATCACATTGCGGTATTCTGCTACCCATAAGAAAGACAATGTATATAACATGGTCTACCGTTTGGATGCCATGGAAGCCTATAATAAGAAACTGGTCAAAAAAATCGCAGTTAAAGGGATCTCAGTTACTGGTAGCACCGCAACAGAAGGCTATCTGTACTTGGCGTGTCTACATCTTTCAGGCGATAAAGCACCGACTGCTTCTTTGGAGTTTGATATTAAAGGAGCAAAGGGTGTGCGCAAGGTAACCCGAAAGGTGTATGAGGGCTACAACCTGTTTGAGAATTCTGGAGAGCTTGAAGAATATAAGAATGGCTATACGGTTCAAAGTATTGATGGCCGCGATAACTCGGTAACGTTCCTTAATGGTATAAAAATATTCGCAGGAGATGTGAAGGGAGCTGTTAGTGAAGAGCAGCTGCGCCGTATTCAAATCCGTGAAACGATTCTTTCACATATCGAAAGGGAGCGCCAGCTCTTTTACAAGGGTATTAAAGTTCTGTCGCTTTTCTTTATTGATGAGGTGGCAAAGTATAAGCAATATGATGCGTCTGGCAGTCCTATAAATGGCGTTTACGGGGATGTATTCGAGGAAGAGTATCAGGATATTGTCAGCTCTTTGCAGCTGGAAATTGGTGACGAAGAGTATATTAAATACCTTAACCTGCATTCAGCTTCCGCAATTCATCAGGGGTATTTCTCTATAGATAAGAACAAGAAAACTGGGAAAGAGTTTTTCGTAGATAGCAAAATGGAGCGAGGTACTACCGAATCGTCAGATAGTGATGCATACGATTTGATTATGAAAGACAAGGAACGACTCTTGGACCGTAAAGAACCAGTTCGCTTTATCTTCTCTCATTCCGCGCTTAGAGAAGGATGGGACAATCCGAACGTCTTCCAGATCTGTACATTAAAACAAAGTAGTTCTGAAGTAAGGAAACGACAAGAAGTTGGGCGTGGACTGCGCTTATCAGTTAATCAAAGTGGCGAACGTATGGATGCGAATCTATTAGGTGAAGATGTCCATCATATCAACGTGTTGACGGTTATTGCCAACGAAAGCTATGACAGCTTTGCGAAGGCTTTACAGTCTGAGTTGGCTGAAGCTGTAGCGGATAGGCCGTTAATGGTTACAGTGGATCTATTTAAGAATAAAGTCATTAAAGATCATTTGGGTGCTGAGCAGGTTGTTGATTTAGAAACAGCGCAGACGATTTATGAAGGATTGATCGCAAACGGTTATATCAAGAAAGGTGTATTAACGGACAAGTACTATGATGACAAGAAAAATGGCAGCCTAGAATTTGCTGAAGAGGTGAAAGACTTTACGGATTCAATTGTGACTATTATTGATTCCATTTATGACAGCAGAACGATGCAACCAGATAATGCCCGAGATGGAAACATTGAATTGCGCTTGGATAAGAAGAAGCTGGATATGGATGCATTTAAAAAGCTCTGGGCCCAAATTAACACAAGATCTGCCTATGTTGTCAACTTCGATACAGATGAGTTGATTGAGAAATCCATTAAGGCACTTAATAAGGATCTGAGGGTATCAAAAATCTTCTTTAAAGTGCAGTACGGGGAAATGAAGGATATCAAGTCGAAAGAGGAACTGCTTGCAGGTGCTTCTTTTATCAAGGAATCTGGTGAATACAAGGCTGCACAAGTTTCGGCCAATAGCAACGTAAAATACGATCTTATTGGTAAAGTTGTTGCTGAAACGGGTCTTACACGCGAAGCTGTAGTGAAAATTTTGCAGGGCATTGAAAAAACTGTGTTTGACCAATTCAAGGACAACCCTGAAGAATTCATTATTAAGGCTTCAAATGTTATAAACGAACAAAAGGCAACGGTCATTATTCAGCACATCACTTATAATAAGATCGATGCGGTTTATGATACAACGATCTTCACAGAGCCTACGATGAAGGGGCGTTTAGGTGTAAATGCCATGGCAACAAAGCGCCATTTGTATGATCATATCCTATATGATTCTACAAATGAAAAAAGCTTTGCCCAAAATCTTGATACCAGTGAGGAAGTAGCGGTATATGTAAAACTGCCGAGTGGCTTTTACATTTCAACTCCAGTGGGTAAGTACAATCCGGATTGGGCGATAGCTTTTAATGACGGTAAAGTGAAGCATATTTACTTTGTAGCAGAGACTAAGGGATCAATGTCTTCCATGCAGCTTCGCGTGATTGAAGATGCGAAGATCCACTGTGCACGCGAGCATTTTAAAGCTATTAGCACTGAAAATGTGAAGTACGATGTAGTGGATAGTTATGAGACTTTGATGAACGAAGTGATGAAGTAACTAAAACTAAGATGAAAAGGGGTGGTGTTTTGTCTATAGAACGCAGTTGGGTCGGTGCAAAATGGTGGAAATTCGATTTCCATGCTCATTCTCCTGCATCTGATGATTATGGGAAAGGCGATAATCAATCAACGCATAAACAAATCGCAGCGCAAGAATGGGTATTGAATTATATGAGAGCTGGAATAGACTGTGTTGCAATCACTGATCACAACTCAGGCGCATGGATTGATCAGGTCAAGACTGCATTGTGCAATCTAAGAGAGCAAGCACATCCTGAATATAGACCACTATTTATATTTCCGGGGATTGAATTAACGGTTAACGGAAACATCCACTTGCTTGGAATATTCTCAGTGACGAAAAGCACTTCTGATATTGACACCTTAATTGGAAACGTCAGATATCGTGGAACGAAAGGGCTGAGTGATGCTTGCACTGAGCGTACGTTTACAGAAGTAGTTGATGACATTGTGGGCATGGAAGGAATTGCAATCCCTGCACATGTCGATGAGGTACGCGGTCTGTTTGTAGAGACAGAAGGGGTTACGCTTAACCAATGTTTAAGCAATAGAAGCATTATTGCCATGGAGTTGAAGAAACAAGATTTTGCAATGCCGCAAACATATGTGGATAACAAACTAAATTGGACCGCCATATTAGGAACAGATTCACACCATCCGGTCGGTGAAGGTGATCAGAGCTACCCTGGCAGTAGTTTTACATGGATTAAGATGACTACGCCTTCGATAGAAGGGCTCAGGTTAGCACTGCTAGATGGGGAATTATCAGTAAAAAGATGTGATGAAACTACGGAGAACATGAACAAGCATAGCAGTTTAGTAATTCAAAGCATTGAAGTTGAAAAGGCGAAATATTATGGGCAAGCATCAACATTTAGTTGCGAATTTAATCCTTGGCTCAATTGCATAATTGGTGGTCGTGGAACTGGAAAATCAACGCTGATTGAATTTGTAAGGAATGGCCTGAATAGAGATAATGAGCTTCCGACTTTGCTTAAGTCAGACTTCAAAAAGTATAGAGAGATATCAAATGGTCGTAATGATGAGGGGTTATTGAAATTAGAATCCGTGATACGGGTGAACTTAATCAAAAATGATACACATTATCGGGCGACATGGAATCCTAATACTGGAGTAAGAACGATTGAAGAATGTGATGATGTTGAGGGCTTTAAAGTAGTTGAAGGGGATGTCGCTCAACGCTTCCCTGTTAGCATTTATAGCCAAAAACAAATTTTCGAAATGGCTAAAAACCCTCAAACGCTATTGGATATAATTGACAATTCACAGATTGTAAAGTATAGCGAATGGGAAATCACGTGGAATGCTCTAACTAGCAGTTATCTATCGCTTAAAGCTCAAATGCGAACACTAAATATTGGGCTAGCTGAGGAAGGTACAATTAAAGGGATGCGCGATGACATTGCTAGAAGTTTAGCTGTATTTGAAAAAGCTGAGCATTCTGAAATTCTAAAAGAATATCAACTGTGTATGAATCAAAATACTGCGATTGATAATTTTGAAATTGCATACACTGAACAGGAAGAGAGGATAAAGGAAACTCTAGAGGCACTATGCTTTCCTGAGCTAGATTCCCGACAGTTTTCAGCTGAAAGGGAAGAAGACAATGAACTACTGATTTTGTATGCATCTATGGCACAAGAATTCAGTGATACAAAGAATCTTCTTATTGAAAAAGCCAAGCAAATTGTGGATATAAAGAAAAAATGGGTTGATCAGAAAAATGCGTTGAAAATAAAATCAAAAATTGAAGCAGCAAAATTGGCATATATGGGTTTAACACAACAATTGTTAGAGGCTGGAGTTGATGATCCTGAAGCATATGATCATCTGGTAATGCACAAGCAAGAAGTAGAACAAAAGTTAATTAATATTGAGGAGCAAAAGCGCACATTGACCCTAATAAAGGATCAAGCCAATGACTGTCTAGAACAGATTAAAGCCCACCGTGTTAAATTGACAGAGAGGCGCACCTCTTTTCTTGAAGCTGTTCTTCAAAATAATCAATATGTTAGAATTAAGGTAAATGGCTTTTCCGACAAAACAGAGGTTGAAAAGAGTTTTAGAGACGCAATTTGCCGAAGTGATGGGAGACTTGAAAGAGATATTGGGACGGTTGAAAATAATGACGGGTTAATTTCAAGCATTTGCAATGATCAAATAGTCAATGTTGCAGAAGCTATTTCAAAGCTGAAAGAAACTATTGGAAATATTCATGCTTTGGGGCAAAGTACACAGTATTCTGCCAGAGATAGACGTTTCATTGAACATATTCAAAGCCTTTCTCCAGAAGTTATGGACAAATTTGAATATTGGTATCCAGAGGATGCAGTTATTGTAGAGTATCGATTAAATGATGGCGTAACATATAAATCAATTGAGCATGGTTCTCCGGGACAAAAAACCGCCGCGTTATTGGCATTTATAATGTCATATGGTGATGAGCCCTTAATACTGGATCAACCCGAAGATGATTTGGACAATCATTTGATATTTAATTTAATTGTTTCTCATTTGCGTTCAATAAAGTGTAAACGTCAAATTATTGTTGTTACGCATAATGCTAATATTGTCGTAAATGGAGATTCTGAGAACGTAATTTCGCTTGATGTAGTTCGTGGACAATCTAGAATCGATGCACAAGGAAGCTTACAAGAGGTCAAGATACGAGAGAACATCTGTACTATTCTTGAAGGTGGAAAAATCGCTTTTGAAAAAAGATATAAACGTATAAATGCTTAAACATTGAAATGAGAAAAGTGTAGACGCTTTGATGCAATGAAGGTATGTTGCTATTGTGGTGGAAATTTATTATCAATTTCAACACAGGTTTATTTCACTGAATCTCAGACTCTGTTTATACTTTCCGCCATTTAGGTTCTGAAATCATCAACGCTGCTGGACAACGAAAAGCTTGATCTTACAGGGCTTGGATTCGATCAAGATGCAAAAGAAGCTACCAATATGGCATTTGGTATAATATTTTACATTACACATCATAAACAATGTTTAAAGCGATGGAAGAATAAGTAAGAAGTTGCATTAAAATAACAGAATAAAATCATTTGTAGACAAGGAGTGAAATTATGGCCGCCATTGATTTAAAATTGGAAGTTTGGAAAAATAAGTTGCTTGATCTTGGGAAGAGGAATCGACTGATTAACTATAAAGAGACCAAAAGGTCAAGTCTTAAGATTGTTAAGCCTGACATTTTAAATCTATGGCAATATTTTGTCATCAATGAAAAATCGATTGAATTTCCTTTTTACGATGAAGATTTATCGGAGTTGAATTCTGATCAGTTAATTCTATTAGAAGATGAGGAAAGCGATTTAAACAATGATGTTGTTACAAATCAATCCATTAAAGAGCAGCAAAAGACTCTACGCAATCTAAGAGAAAAGGCTAAGACTGCGGTTGAAGAGCTAGGCGTTAATATTTTATATTTGTCCTTTGGGTTTTTAAGTTGGACAGAATCTGGGAAATCAGAGCAGGTATTAATGTCGCCACTTATTTTGGTACCTGCAACACTTGCTATTGAATCCATTAGTGATCCCTATATCCTTTCGATTCACGAAGATGAGATCGTTGTTAATCCTACTTTGAAGTATAAGCTAGAGAACGATTTTGGTATCATTCTGCCAGAAATTGAAGAGGAACAAGACTTAAAAGCCTACTTTGATACCGTAAGAGCATTGATTCAAAAAAACAAGTGGGATGTTGTCGAAGAAGCAAGCCTAAGTCTTTTGTCATTCCTAAAAATAAATATGTATCGTGATTTAGATAAACATAAAGATAAAATTAAAGGCCATACGGTAATCAGGACGATTTCAGGAGATGCCACCGCATCAAATTTTGATGTAGACAGTATCAATGGTTTTGATCACGATAGGCAGACAAAACCAGTCGATATTTTTCAAGTAGTTGATGCCGATTCGAGTCAGCAAGACGCCATTTTAAGTGCAAAAAAAGGAATGAGCTTTGTCCTTCAAGGGCCTCCGGGTACAGGAAAGAGCCAGACCATAACCAACATAATTGCCGAAAGCATAGCAGACGGTAAAAAGGTTCTATTTGTCTCAGAAAAGATGGCTGCCTTAGAAGTGGTTCATAGAAGATTATCCCAGGCGGGGTTAGCAGATTTTTGCTTAACCTTACATAGTCATAAAGCCAATAAAAAAGAAGTCCTTGAACAGCTACGTACCGTTCTTGACTTCACAAAGAATTCAGCGAAATTAAGCGATGAAGCGTTCCAAAAGTTAGACTTGTTACAAACCAATAAAGAGAAGTTAAACGATTATATTGATGCCATTCATACAAAAGTGATGCCACTTGAGAAGACCATTTATGAAGTCAATGGGATTCTGGCAAACCTGCAGTCGTATGAAGAGGTTATTTTCAATATTCCAGAAGTAAAAGAAGTGACAAGTCAAAAGTATAATCGTTATATCAATCTACTGACACAATTGGTTAATACCTTGGGTAAAATGACGGATGATTATAAATGTAATCCTTGGAACAGCGCCAATGTCCCTTCTGTATCCAATGAACTCAGACATGATATTGGTGCTTATTTAAGTCGACTATTACCTAAAGTGGATAAGGCCATTCGTTTGATCAATACCCTCGAACAAGAACTGGAGATTCAAGGCTTTAATTCATTTGAAGCCTTTAAAACTATGCCCGAAATTCTTGATATGGCATCGCAATCGCCTATTGTTCCAATTGGTTGGGTTACTGATAATGATCTGGCCGAGCTATTTAATGAGATAGACGAGTATTCTGGACTCAAGTTATCGTATATTGATACAAAAGAAAAAATTCATTCTCTGTTCGAAACAATTAGTCAGATTGAATCTGAACTAATAAAAAGTGAAGATTACGGACTCCAGTCGACGGATGAAATTGATCAAGTCGTTGGCAAATGGAATGCCTATATTGAAAGTAATTACTGCTACTCGAAATGGCGCAAGGACAATAGTTTTGATAAAGCTAAATCTGCTTATAATGATTTG
This sequence comes from Clostridiales bacterium 38-18, assembly GCA_001897605.1. Taxonomy (GTDB): domain Bacteria; phylum Bacillota; class Clostridia; order Peptostreptococcales; family Acidaminobacteraceae; genus Fusibacter_C. Next base: position 535,554 of record MKTL01000001.1, read on the forward strand.
TTTGATAAATTATCAAATTTTAGACAGTCTAGGGAATCACTCTTAAGTGTATTTGAGGAAGACATTTTTAAACTCGATTATCAAAGTATTTTGCAGCGGTTTAAAACAGAGTACACATCATTTTTTAAAATCTTTAAGAAGCAGTATAAAGCAGATAAAAAACTGATCTTAGGTCAGTATAGAACAGTCGTTAAAAAGATCGATGATAAGACGGCAATAGAGACTTTGATGCAATTAAAGCAAGTTGCTGATACTTCGAATTGGTTGATCCAAAATAATAATGATTTAAGAGCCTTATTTGGTACACACTTTGATGGTGAACATACAGATTTAAGCGCTATACATCAGTCAATCACATTATATACAAGCCTTGACTTGGGTCTTATGACGTTACAATCGCTTAAGAACATGACAAAAGCCATTGAAGCAAATGACATGAGACTCAAAAGACATTATGAAGGGCTTTACTCAGGGATTCAAACTGATTGGGTGCAAGTTGCAGAAGCACTCAATTGGGCGAGTGGCTTTAGAAAATTATCTGAGAAGTATGGACTAAATAGAGCATTTTTAGAAAACATTTGTAAAGAAAGAGAAAAGGTCGCTAGATGTGTTGGTTTTTCAACGAAGATTAAGGAACTCACTCTAGAAATCAATACCGAATTCGATTGGTTTGTTTCTTTATTTGACGATCAACAGGCGCTATTTACAGCTTCTTTGAGTACGCTTTATGAGCGCATAAGCCGATGTCAAAATGGTTTAGCAAGTCTTGAAGAATGGATTGACTTTAGAACAGCACAGGAAAATTGTGTTGCTGAAGGCCTTGAAGATTACGTTGCAAAGATTAAGGAAATGCAGATTGAAACCAGTTTAATCATTCCAGTCTTTAGAAAACGCTTTTATCGTTTATGGCTAGATGCGGTACTCCCTTCGTATCCAGCAGTCATGCATTTTAGAAGGAAGAATCAAGATCATACGATTAAGGATTTTTCTGTCCTTGATAAGGAACAACTCGATATCGCCAAAGCGAGGATCAAGAAAAAACTGATTGAAAATTTACCATCACTTTCGAGGTTTACCAGCGGTGCAGATGAGATCAGCGTTTTAAAAAGAGAGTTGAGCAAGCAAAGAAGAATTATGCCTATTAGAAAACTGTTTGGGCAAATTCCAAACCTATTGTTAACCTTAAAGCCATGCCTTATGATGTCACCGCTTTCTGTTAGTATTTTTCTTGAATCAGAGAGTTATGCCTTTGACATGGTAATCTTTGATGAGGCATCTCAAATCAATACAGAGAATGCCATTGGTGCCATTTCACGTGCAAAGCAGGTCATAATTGCAGGGGACAGTAAGCAGTTGCCTCCTACCAATTTCTTTTCTGCCTCTGTGTCTGATGATGATTTCGATAGTGATGAAGACGATGAACTTGATGATTTGAATGCATATGAATCCATTCTGGATGAAGCGAATTTACTACCAGAAAGGACTTTGCTGTGGCACTACAGAAGTAGACATGAGCATTTAATCGCATTTTCAAATGCTAAAATCTACAAGAATAAACTCGTCACATTCCCATCGAACGTAGACAAAGTTAAGGACAACGGCGTTGAGTATGTCTATGTTAAAGAAGGTTACTATGATCGGGGTGGTAAGAAGGGCAATGTTTTAGAAGCGCAGAAAATTGCTGAAATGGTATTTGAGCACTTTAGAAATTATCCAAAACGTTCGTTAGGTGTAATTGCTTTTAGTGAAGTTCAACAACATGCCATAGATGGTGCAGTGAGGCATTTGAGAAAGCACAATCAAACTTTCGAGCACTTTTTTAATGAAGATCTAGTGGAATCGTTTTTTATTAAAAATCTTGAAAACGTGCAAGGGGATGAAAGAGACACCATTATCTTCAGTGTGGGATTTGCTAAACCTGCTCAAGGTGGCCAAATGCATATGAATTTTGGACCGCTCAGCAGAGTGGGCGGTGAGAGACGATTAAATGTTGCGATTACGAGAGCTAAGCATAATGTCAAACTCGTTGGATCGATTATGCCAACCGATATTGATCTAAACCGAGTCTCTTCAGATGGTCCAAAGCTCTTAAGGAGTTATATAGATTTTGCCATGAATGGTCCTTCAGTTTTGCTTTCGGAAATTACTGAGAACAATGCTATTGAACATGATTCAGCTTTTGAAGAAGCGGTCTATAAGTTTTTAGATAGAAACGGCTATCAGGTAGGCACTCAAATTGGCTGTTCGGGTTATCGAATTGACTTAGCAATCAAGCACCCTACCCATAGCGGTACCTATGTGCTAGGCATAGAGTGTGATGGCGCAGCGTATCATTCGGCGAGAACCGCTAGAGAACGAGACCGATTGAGACAGGCTGTTCTTGAAGACATGGGTTGGCGCATTTATCGAATTTGGTCAACTGACTGGATAAAAGATCCTATTACTGAAGGACAGAAATTAGTGGATGCAGTTGAATGGGCACTTTTAAATGCCTCACATGAAGAGAAAATGCCTGTACCAGAGTCTATAGATGTAGAACCAGATACATTGAGTGAGATTGAGTACATTACGCTTGATGTAAAAGAGACGGTAGAAGATACGGAAAATCCTTATCAGTTTGAAATAAGAGAAGCTGTTGATTTTGATATATTACCGAGAAATCGGGAAGGGTACTTGGAAATTGCAGACTGCATTAAGGCGATGATTGAAAAAGAATATCCAGTACATTATGACTTAATTTGCAGAAGAGTGGCTCCATTATATGGCCTTGAGAAAGTGTCATCGACAGTAAAGAAAGAAGTGGACTTTGGTCTTCAAAAACTGAGGACCCATGTTGTGAGAAAAGGTGACTTCTTCGTGCCCAAAAAAGAAGTTGCGATTAAGCCTGTTCATAATAATTCGAGACAAATTCAGCATATAAGTACTGACGAATTGGCCGCTGCGATGTATCATGTCGCAAAGGTATGCGTGGGTGCCACAGTGGAGTCCATTTGTGCAGAAACTGCAAGAGCTTATGGTTTTAAAAGGAAAACAGATAAGATCAATACATCTATGCTTGAAGCATACCAGACTTTGAAATCTAGTGGAATAGTTAAAGAAATTGATGGAAAAGTCACAGTTCTTTAAGTCTTACCAAATTAACAATTAGCGGTATGGCTGAAATAAAATTTGAAATCAAAAATGAATATAGGGGCACTTTCAGAATTGCCTAAAGGTTGGTCAAAAGAATTGAAACTTAAAAAATGTATTGGCAAGCAATGCAAGTGTATATACACTTGCGAATTTCCGTAATAATCCTGACGGGTTATTGCGGAGCAATACATAAATACGGAGGAAATAAATGAGTGCGGATTTGATGAGATTATTAAATTCTATAGGGAAATCAGTTTTTGTGGAGTACTATGATATTTTTTCTTCAAGCAAATTATCAACGGATGAAAAAATTGAGAAACTGCCTCGGGAATATTCAATCAATGGATCAAGAACAAGAATCAATTGTGCAAACAGGATTTTTGAACGTGGTCTTGAAAAAGATACACTAAGAATTGTAATTCAAGCTAGAGTCGATGATCATATTAAAGCAAAAGCAACTTATCTACTTCAGAATGCAAAGTAGAAAGGTAATTTGGAGGCCATCATGAAATTTGGATTTAGAAAGCCCAGCTTGAGAAAGAGAATCTCAGCGCGGACAAGTATCAAAAGACAAGTTGTTCATCGTGCAGGTATTAAAATGCCACGTGGTTATGGCTGGATTAGGAATCCTAAAAAGTATGCTTATAATAAAGTCTATAATAGGACATCGTTTGATATTTTTAGATTCCTAAAGAAATTATTCGAGTGAGGAATGCTGAGGGTCAGTGGCGTTTAAATATTCAAAATGTCCATAGTTCGGATATGAAAGAAGGTATTTATGTCCCCAAATGAGAACCTACTCAATGAATTTAATGCTGTCATTAATGAAACACAGCAGTTACTGGATTCTAATACTGAATGGATAGCAAGGTATGATTCCTATGCGGATGTAATGATTTCAAAATTAGAGTTAATCAACAAAATTCGTGGTCAATTCAGGGAATGGTCACCGCTCAAAATTTATATTCATACGACTTCGATTAAACAAGCGGTTAGCTCTGTGACCTTTGATGTTCGATATCTAGGTCAAAATGTTGCGCGGCTGACAGGACATCTGAATGGTATACATAAACTGAGTACGTCAAATTTTGATGAGACAAACTTAAGAGATTTTGAGTGTCCGATCAAATTGAAAAATGTGGATTGGACCAGTCCGGAAGCGACTACATTCAGGAAATTTTATAAAGATCGACAGGCTTTACGGATTAAAGCGGATAGTAATAAGAGAAATGAAGAGCATCGATTAGAAAGCTTGTGGTTGACTGAACTTTCGAAAAAAGAAAATAAAGTACTGCCTTACGTTAAACCAGTTTTGATTGAAAAAGTAAGATTTTCGATGCCAACACCTATTAGTGCCAGCAATCATAAGAGAATAAAATATTCGGGTATAAGCGGTGGCGGTATCGATTTGTTTGCGAGAACAGGCACTGGAGGACGAAATACCAAACTTTGTATTATGGAATTAAAAGGTGAAAATACTAGGAAAGAACCTCCAAAAGATGCAGTCAAGCAAGCGGTAGCCTATGCGACATTTATTAAACGGTTACTTAGAAGCACAAGTGGACATAAATGGTGGCGAATATTTGGATTCAATAGTGAGATCCCAGAGCGATTGGTACTATATGCAGCTTGTGTAATGCCTTCTAGCGCGTGCAATGATTATTTATTTAAAGACATGGAATTTGACATAGATGGAGATTTGATTAGACTTCATTATGTTTATTATGAAGAATCAAATAATAGAATCGATAAAGTGATTACAAGCTTATAAACGCCATAATGTGGAGGGCGATTTGGAGATTACTATTTACAGAGGTGCGAAAGAAATCATTCATCATCGTCGACGCTAAAGACAAGGTTCGGTTTCCTCAAAATGATGAAGAAAATGGGATGAAACTACAGCTCTTAGAAGACGCGATTCAAAATGCTGAGGACAGCGCATCGGATACCATCACGTCCTTTAGAAGTGAGGGACGAAAGTACTACATGTCATATCGTGAGCTATCAGCGCTTAAGGTGTCTAAGGCCAAAGGCGTGTCAAACAAACTGATTTTTCTCATAGACAGTCATGCTTTATCCCCTGTTATGAGAACCATGAATGTCGTTTTAACCGTGATCGTCGCCATCGCCTTTATCATCAGTGGTATGGTTTCTCTTAAGCTATCGAAAAGTATATCGAAACCCCTCGTTGAGTTGTCTTTACAAGCGAAAGAAATCGGAAAGGGCGTGTTTTTAAAGTTGCCATCGGACGACAGCAGTATTGAGTTTCATGAGCTGACACAGAGTATGAACGACATGTCTAAACGCTTGACAGATCTTGATAAAGCCCAGAAACTATTTTTACAAAATGCTTCGCACGAGATTAGAACACCGCTTATGAGCATACAGGGATATGCGGAAGGCATTTCGAAAGGCATATTTTCGGATACGACGAAGACCGCAGACATCATCTGTGAAGAAAGCAAACGACTGAACCAATTGGTGGATGAATTTCTGACACTTTCGAGAATCGAAAATAACACCGATGAATCTGAATTTTATGTCCTCAACCTCTCTGATGTCATGAAAGAAGTGGTACAGAAAATCGAAGGTTACGCTTTGAGAGAACAGAAAAAAATCAACGTGATGCTTCCGCCAGATGTTATAATGATAAAGGCGAATGATGCTTTATTATCTCAAGCCATGATTAACATCATATCCAATGGCATCAAATATGCCCATTCAAATGTGGACATAGCCATCAGTAAAGAAAATCACATGGTAATGATCAAAATCAAAGACGATGGCGATGGTATTCCCGTTCAGGATTTACCACACATCTTCGATCGATTTTATAAAGGCAAAAATGGTAATTTCGGATTAGGCCTTGCGATCGTAAAATCCGCGATTCTGAGTCTAAAAGGGTCGATTAGAGCTTATAACGAAAATGGAGCAGTTTTCGAAATCAAATTTCAAGTTATAACGTAATGTCTATGGGAGGAGTACATGATCAGAGCGCATTTAAGTCTGGTAGAAATTCTAGAGATGAACCAGTTTCAAACACTACAAGATAACTTGTCTGTATCCACAGATTTAGCGATTTTAACCGTGGATTATAAAGGCATCCCTGTGACCACACACAGTTCATGTCGAGCTTTTTGTGAAAAGGTAAGGAAAGCCCCCTATTATAAAGATTTATGTCAAAAGTGCGACTCAAGGGGTGGACTTGAAGCCGCTAGACTTCAAAAGCCGTATATTTATATGTGTCATATGGGGATTGTGGATTTGGCGGTGCCCATCATCGCAGAGGATCAATATCTGGGGGCAATGATGGCCGGACAGGTTCGGATATCAGACAGCAGCAAACTCGAGTGGATTTTAAATGCGAACCACGATGCCGAAAATTGTAAAGCCAACGCAGAACTCATGGCAGATTATCAAGCGATGCCCGTGTTGAGCTTTGAAAAAATAGAAGCCATCGGAAACCTGTTGTTTGGGATTAGCAAAGTCATCGTAGACAGAGCGACACTTCTTAAAAAACCAGTAGACCATCCCGGTTCTGAGCCGCTTGAGTCTCCTGTATATCAGCCGATGGTTAACCCTAAAATGGTGATCCGAACGGAGATTCCCACACAGTACATCTTCCTCAAACCCGCAATCGAATATCTCCATCAAAATTGCCATCAGAAGATTTACCTCAAAGATATGGCCACTTTATGTAACATCAGCGAGAGCTATTTTTCGAAGTCGTTCCATAAAGCCTTTGGCTTAAGTTTTACCATGTATCAGAACAAACTCAGAATCGACAAATCCGAAATCATGCTTAAAAACACCAGTAAAAACATCAATCAGATTTCAGATGAACTCGGTTTTGATCATGCCAGCTACTTTATCAGACTATTCAAAAAAATGCTAGGCATCACACCCGCTATGTACAAACGTCTGTACATTGAAAAGACTCAACTCGAACAAAAAAGTTCAAATCGTTCATGATAAAAATCAGCATTTTATGCTGATTTTTTTTATTTCCAAAACATAAAATTAGTATTTTAGAACAGTTATGTATCAAAATCGTGCCATTTCCTCTGATGTATTTTATGTCCCACTTCTATATAATCAGGTTAAGTCGCAACACATTATGATTAAAAGGAGATGGCATTATGAAAAAAATACTCATTTCACCGTCAAAATATGTTCAAAGTAAAGGTGCAATTAAGGAACTGACTAAAATCGTCAGCGAATACGGTAAAAAAGCACTTTTGGTTTCTTCCAGTGCAGATTTATCTTATGTTCAAAAGGCTCTGGATGAAGCGCAACAAAATTTTCCCCTTGAATTCGTGCTAACGTCCTTTAGAGGCGAATGCTCAAATGTAGAAATCGAAAGATTGAGAACCCTTTCTAAAGCAAACGGCTGTGATGTCATCATCGGTCTGGGTGGCGGAAAGTCTTTAGATACAGCGAAAGCCATCGCCCATTACGATCATTTACCCGTCATCGTCGTGCCCACCATCGCCTCCACAGATGCACCATGCAGCAGTTTAGCAGTCATTTATACAGAAGAAGGCGCGTTCGAATCTTATATGTACTTTAAAACGAATCCAAACCTCGTGTTGGTGGATACAGACGTCATCGCAAAAGCACCTGTTCGTTTTTTAGTGGCAGGCATGGGCGATGCTCTATCCACCTATTTTGAAGCCAGAGCTTGCGCGAGATCTTTTGCAGATAACATTCCTGGAGGCAAGAGCACGAAACTGGCCATCGCCGCCGCCAAACTATGCTATGAAACACTACTGGAAGACTCTTTAAAAGCCAAAGCGGCCTGTGAAGCCAATGTCGTGACACAAGCACTTGAAAACATCATCGAAGCCAATATCCTTCTCAGCGGTATGGGATTTGAAAGCAGTGGTCTTGCAGCGGCACATGCAGTGCATAACGGATTGACTGCCCTGGAAGAAACACACCATTGTTTCCACGGAGAAAAGGTAGCCTTCGGCGTATTGGTGCATCTGGTATTAGAAAATGCCCCAAAAGCAGAACTCGAGGAAGTTTTAGCCTACTGTAAATCGGTGGGTTTACCGACCACACTTGAAGCGCTTGGCGTTAAGGAAGTGACGGATGAAAAAGTCATGGCAGTGGCTGAACTGGCGTGTGCGGAAGGTGAAACGATTCACAACATGCCATTTAAAGTCACAGCTGAAGATGTTTATGCAGCCATCTACGCAGCCAATCGTTTGGGGGCTTAACATGAAAAAAATCATCAATCACACGGATGACATCGTCATCCAGATGGGCAAAGGCATGGCTCTAGCCCATCCCGATAAAATCGAGTTCGAAGAAAAATATAAAATTTTTAAACGCAAAATGATCAACCCCAAAAAAGTCGCATTGATCTCAGGGGGAGGCAGCGGTCACGAGCCTGCACATGCCGGTTATGTGGGCACGGGGATGCTCGATGCAGCCGTGGCAGGAGATGTGTTTGCGTCACCCTCATCGGTACAAGTGTATCACGCGATCAAACAGGTGACAGGTGAAGCGGGATGTCTGCTCATCGTAAAAAACTATTCAGGCGATTGCATGAACTTCGACACAGCCGCTGAAATGGCAGAAGAAGATGATTTAAAAGTCCTTTCTGTGTACGTCAATGACGACGTCGCCGTAAAAGACAGCCTCTACACCATCGGCAGACGGGGCGTGGCAGGCACCGTGCTCGTGGAGAAAATCGCAGGCGCAGCAGCGGAAAGAGGAGACTCGCTGGATAACGTTCAGCTTCTCGCTCAAAAGACCATCGAACAGGTGAAGAGTATCGGGGTTGCATTGACGTCGTGTACCGTACCAGTGAAAGGCACACCTACATTTGACCTTGGTTCAGATGAAATCGAGTTTGGTGTCGGCATCCACGGTGAACCTGGCATCGAAAGAAGAAAAAGCATGACGTCACATGCACTGGCAGTTGAAATGTTAGACTTGCTGATCGGGGAACTTGGCCTGACGGGTGAAGATGAAATCGTGGTCATGGTCAATGGACTAGGAGGCACGCCACTTCAAGAACTGTATGTGTTTAATCACGATGTTCGTGCCATACTCAGTTCTAAAAACATCCACGTGTACGACACGCTGGTGGGCAACTATATGACGGCCATCGATATGGCAGGACTATCGCTCACGGTACTCAAACTCACAGATGAACTCAAAGCGCTCTACGATGCGCCTGCAGATACCATCGCATATCATAAATAGAACATTATAAAAATCTTGAGGAGGCAATATGTCAACTTTATCAAAAGCTGAGCTCTTCCAAATGGTCAATCATATGGCAGAGGTGATCATCGAAAACGAAGTGCCGTTTTGTGAGCTAGATGCTGTGGCAGGGGATGGCGATTTCGGGATGTCTATCGCAAAAGGCTTTAAAGTGCTTATGGCGCAGTGGGAGACCTTAAATCGCGAAAGTATCGGCGAATTTTTAGCGGACTGTAGCATGGTCATTTCAGAAAACTGTGGTGGGGCTTCAGGCCCGATTTGGGGCGCGGGTTTCAAAGGGGCAAGTAAGGCCACCACGGGTTTACAAAGTCTCACAAAGGCTGAGTTTGCTTCTATGCTAGAAAGTTCAGCAGAACTTATCCAAAAACGTGGCAAAGCAAACAGGGGTGATAAGACGCTTCTCGATGCCCTCTTGCCTTGTGTCGATGCATTAAACGCACACAAGTCGGAGGATATCGCGTTTAAAGCGTTCTTGCAAGCGGGTGCGATGGCGGCCACAGAAGGCGCAGAAGCCACGAAACACATGATCGCTTCTAGAGGACGTGCCAGCTATGTCGGTGAGCGTAGTTTGGAATTCCCAGACGCTGGCGCAATGGCTCTATCCATTATATTTACAGCGGTATCCGGTCAAGTCTTAGATTAATTCAGTAAGATTCGAAAAAATACAGCAGTGTATTTTTTGAAATAGAAAGAGGAGGGAAATAGTGAAATGAAGAAGACCATGGCGTTTTTCCAAAATCCGTCAAAAGGATTGGCACTGGCATTGATCTTAATATTAGTGGGCAGTTTTTTTGCAAATGTTTTTAATACCTCATTTTACCAAGTTGATGTAAAGCGCATTTCATTCGAAACCGAAAAAGGAACGTTATCAGGGCTGCTATATATGCCTGATGGCGCAAGCGCAGACGACCCTAGACCAACCATCGTCACCACACATGGGTATCTCAACTCGGCAGAAATGCAAGATGCACCTGCGATAGAGATGTCTAAAAGGGGCTTTGTCGTCCTGGCACTGGACATGTATGACCATGGACATTCCATGACGAAACTCGACACAGAAAATGCAGCTGCATTCTTCTCATTCTGGCCCACAGCTCTAAACGATGCGGTTCAGTACATCTATGACCAAGATTACGTGAAAAAAGATGAAGCAGGCAATGGTCTCATCGCAGTCAGTGGTCACTCCATGGGCGGATTTTCAACCACCATGGCCATGGTCATGGATGAGCAAGGCTTCGCTCAAACGGGAATCCGAAAAATTCACGCTGGCTTAACCGTAGGCGCAGACTTCCTTTGGACAAGTTACCTCGAGGTAACGGGCGATGTGGCCGGCGCAGCGATTGGACCAAGAATTTCAGGTAAAATCGCAGCGCACTACGACGAATTCTTCTTCGACATGGCAGCGGCAGCTGAATCAAAAACAGTCGTTCAAAAGGATTATTTAAAGCAAGCCGAAGGCTTAGCATTTCTTGGCAATCCTGAAAATCCTGTCCCTGGTGAGTTCTATAGCTTAGAAAATGGCGGTTTAAGAGTCATCTATACCCCAAATGAAACACATCCATGGAACCATTTTTCTAAAGAAACCACAGGAAATCAAATCGATTTCTACCAAAAAGCATTTGAAGGAAAACTTTCAGAAAATCAAACCAACGTCGACGCTGACAGTCAAACGTGGTTCTTTAAAGAGTTGTTTGAACTCGTGGCCATGATCGGATTCTTCATGCTATTTGTTCCATTGGCAGCCATCCTCGTTCAAAAGGTAAAATGGCTTCAGACAGAACAACAAAATGCCACATCGACAGTACGCAAAATGCACCCAGCCTTTTTAACCTTGATTGTCATCATCAGCGCAGGCTTCCCAGCGTATTTCTATCCGACGCTCATGGGTAAAATTCCTGAAAAACTCCTCTGGTTACAAAGAGGCGCAGAAGTGTTCATCGTCCTCAGCGCAGTGGCACTGATCTCGAGCTTTGTAATCGGTCAGTTTAAAACAAAATCCAACACAATCATCTCGGCTTTGGCACTCATCTTCGCGATTTTCGGTCGCGTTTTAATGAACCAATCCGCTGAGTTTTTCAAATCTAGCAGTTATTTTAACGCACCAACCATAAATCAATTCGGTTTCTGGGCGGTTTCATCAGCCGTATTCGCAGTCCTCTTCATGGCAGTGATTCATTTTATCACGTCGTCTAAGGATCAAACGGTAACACTTGACATGTACGGCCTGACGAAAAAACCGATGGACATCCTTAAAGGCTTCTGTTTAGCCGTGATTCTCCTCGTTTCAGGCATCGTCATCCTGTTTGTCGTAGATGCGCTCTTTAAGACGGACTTCCGCTTCTGGACTTTTGCCGTGAAGACCTTTAACGCGAAACACATGATCTCTGCACTGGGTTATATGCCGATCTTCTTCTTATTCTATCTGGTCAATGGCATCGCCATACACAAAACGACACTTGGCCTCAAGTTCGGTAAATCCATCGCAGTCCTCATGAATGTCGGAGGCTTAATCCTGTTCCTAGCGCTTCAATACGGCATGCTCTTCGCCACAGGAACAGGCATAGACCCAACACAATCACTCACCAGCATCATCCTCATAGGCATGGTGCCAGTGCTCCTCATCGCAGCCCTGTTCACGAAAATGTTAACCGAGAAAACAGGCAACATCTACACCAGCGTATTCTTCAACACCATGCTGATGACCCTGATCTCAGTTGCCAATACAGTGGTTTATAGTAAACTTGTTTAGGACATGATTCATGCCGTCCCACCACCATGAGCCTTATATGTGCCTCACTTAGTCCTCGCCACTTCTCCATCTAAGTGCGACATAGTCGCACCTAGAAGTGTCTGCGGAATCGTTCGTTGCACACATATGGCTCATGATGGTGGGACTCATGTATTATGTCTTCGGGCGTTTTTGGAAGTGATTTATGGACGGGATCAAAGTAGTATGATGAAATATAAGTATGAAAGGGTCCCTGATATATGATGTGAGTTTGTTTCATAATCTCATATCGTATATCAGGGACCTTTTGCTTTTCATAGTATCCACAAAGTCGATGTGCTCCAAGCATCAGGCATAAGCCCTGCGCATGGTGACATTGCGACGAGGGGTGTAAAAATAGAAAAAGTGCATTAGCATTTCGAAATCCACTGTTTGAGTTGAAAACGAGTGGCTAAGGCACGTTTCGTTATTTTTACCCCTGAGGAGCACGAGTCACCATGCGCAGGGCTTATGCCTGTGGTGATAGTGATGGCGAAGCTTGGCCTCCAGCTCAACCTGGAGAAGACGAGGTTCGTGAACATGTATGACGGCAAGGACGGGTTCGACTTCCTGGGCTTCCATCATAGGCGAAGCCAGATGGAGACCAGAAAAGGCAGACGCTACACGACGACGGCACTGGTGCCGTCGAAGAAAGCGAAGAAAGCGATGAGGGAAAAGATCAAAGAGGTGTTCCAGTCAAGGAGCAGCCTGCTCCTCGAAGTACAGGAGGTCGTCAGAATCCTGAACCCCAAGATTGTGGGACTCAGGAACTACTACGGCCTGAAACATGCGAAGAAGGCACTAAATACCCTCGACTGGTACGTCACGAAACGTCTCATCCTCTGGTATAACATGAAACATCAGAAAAAGAGGAGGCTTGGCGGGTACCGTAAAATCGTGCACTTGCTGGACTCAGCCGGACTGAAGAAACTCGCGGCCTGACGTTATGATGCGCATGGAAGAAGAACATCGGAAAGCCGTGTGCGGGAAAACCGCATGCACGGTTTGATGAGGGGAAGGAGGAAGAAATTCCTCCGACCTACTCTACCTTTATTCAACACTACTTTCATACAGAGCCAAATGAAAAGGCGCCGACTCCATCTGGAGACGCCGCCTTTTAGAATAAATGGGTTTTTTTGGATATACTGAAAAACATGGAGTTTAGAAGAATATTTAGTCTCATTGGCCAGAAGCCTGGTCAGTTTGAAGCATAAACTGAAGAGACTAGCCCCTTAGCACCTTAAGATCAGGACCTCTTCCCTCAAGGATGTCCTTCACTCGTCTACCTACCAGGGTGTTATAGATCGGGTGAGTCAGGATGTAGAACTGATTTTCTTCGATGCCGTTCATCACACTCATGCCTATGCTGTCAATGGGCATTCCTGTTGTGATGACAAACTCGGCTCTCTTAAGTCCTGCCGCATATTGAGGAGAACTGTAGTATGGATCGCTCTTGTCCGAGAATCTTTCAGGACGATGGTTCTCATGATGATGAAGGTCTGTCTGAACAAATCCGGGACAAAATACGGACATCTGGATATTGGCATTTATGGCTTGAAGATCAAAGCTTGTACTCTCACTTAGCGCCACACTTGCATGCTTTGTAGTGTGATAAGCGGGCATGCCGTTTGTTGTGATCAGTCCTGCAATGGATGCCACATTCAGGATATGACACTCAGAACCCTGCTTAAGCATGATGGGGATAACCCGTTTCATGGCGTAAATCTGACTCATGAGATTTGCACCCACAATCCAGTCCCAGTCTTGAAGAGGTAGCTCCCATACGGGACCTGAGATGGCGATACCAGCATTATTGACAAGAAAATCAATGCTTCCATAGGTGTTCATAGCGGTATCCACCATTTTCCCGATTTCACTGTCGAGGGTGACGTCACAGTGGACACCGGTAACCTCAGCACCCTTATGTTTAAAATAGGACACAGCAGCGGTTAAACTTTCTTCATCAATGTCAGCAAGAACCAGTTTCATTTCCCGGCTTGCACATTCTTTGGCAATTTCAAATCCGAATCCATTACCTGCTCCGGTAATAACGGCAACCTTATTTTTAAAATCTTTCATGGTAAAAATCCCCCTTCTTACTTAGTGGTGAAAGCAAAGGCCTGGCTGTATCCTTCTTTAATGGCTTCCTGAATACGCCCAGCTTTCTCTGCATCGCCGATGACCCGGATATTCTCGAATGCGTCCAAGAACTCATTCACCATAGAGCGCCTTGGTGCTACTCCTAGGGCAAGAACGACGGTATCCGCCTCTATCTGCATAACCTGATTGTTCATCTGATTCATAATGGTGATGCCGTTTTCTGATATCCCCATCAGGCGATGATTGGGAATAATTACAGGTTCATGTTTCTGGAATCTCATCATCAAGTCCACTAAAATGGTGCGGTTAATGCCAGGGCCGATGTTTTTCTGCATCTCCACAAGGGTAATGGGATGACCCTTGTCAGCAAGAAGCTCTGCGGTCTCAAGACCTGTAAGTCCTGAACCGATTACGGCAACTCTGCCTGTGGCCACGGACTTCCCGGTGAGTACATCTTCTGCAAGCATGACATTTTTCCCTTGAATTCCTGGGATAGGTGGAATGGCAGGCGTGGCACCTACTGCAACGAAAATGCCATCAGGATTCAGTTCCTTCACCATTTCTACAGTAACCTTCGTATTCATTCTCACATCAACGCCGCTCTCTTCAATCTCACGGATCATTCCGTTATTCATGTCAGCCACTTTCTCCTTGATGGGGGCCTTGTCAGCTACATTGAGCGTTCCGCCAAGTTTCTCTCTCTCATCAATGAGGATGGTTCTGTACTTTCTCTGATCAAGAAGTAAGGCAGCCTGCATCCCGGCAGGTCCACCACCGATTACCACAACAGTCTTTCCTTCTCCATCTATATTAGGGTCTGAAAATTCGATTTCCCGCCCTACTCTGGCATTAACCGCACACTTCGTGTGTCTTCCCTGATTGAGCTCGGCAAAACAGTTTAGGCAGCCGATACATTTTCTGATCTGATCGCTTTTTCCGTCTCTTGCTTTATTTACCCAGTTGGGGTCAGCCAGATGACCACGAGCCACTCCAACAAAGTCGCAGACACCATCATTTAAAAGCTGCTCAGCAGTTTGAGGGTCTTTAATATTGTTTACTGCGATGACAGGGATCTTAACATTTTTGCGGATCTCTGTAGCCAAATGCTTTTTCCATCCCTGTGGATAGGATCCAGGCTCAATGATGGTGGTGGCACTTTCGTAGGTTCCACTGCTGACATTGATTGCATCTATGCCCAGGCTCTCTAAGGTTCTGGCGATCTTGACCGACTCAGGAAGCT
The DNA here is from genome assembly GCA_001897605.1 of Clostridiales bacterium 38-18. Lineage (GTDB taxonomy): Bacteria > Bacillota > Clostridia > Peptostreptococcales > Acidaminobacteraceae > Fusibacter_C. The sequence goes on from MKTL01000001.1 coordinate 551,030, forward strand.
TTAAGCCGCCCTCAACGAATTCATCAGCGCTGATCCTTACTGAAACAGGAAAGTCCGCTCCACACATGTATTTGATTCCAGTTATGATCTCTGAAAGAATTCTTAATCTGTTCTGGAAACTTCCACCATATTTATCTGTCCTGACGTTGGTGTAAGGGGAGATAAACTGATTAAGAAGGTAACCATGAGCGGCATGAATCTCTACTCCGTCTGCACCGGCAGTTTTGGAGATGACTGCACCTTTGATGAAGCTCTTCACAAGGCCCTCACACTCTTCGGTGGTCAGGGCACGCGGCATTTCCTGAGTCGCCTTGCACATGATGGCAGAAGGCGCAACAATCTGTTTTCCGCCTATGAGACTGCTTTTGGTTTCTCTGCCGGGGTGATGAAGCTGAATAAACACTTTTGTGCCATGCTTCTGAATGGTTTCAATCATTCTCTCCAAATGGGGAATATGACGCCCTTCAGTGACTGAAAGCTGATTCGGTGTACCGACACCATATTCATCATCAATACGAGCAATCTCCGTGATGATCAGACCAACTCCACCTTTGGCTCTTTCTTCGTAGTACCTGGTGATCACATCTGTAGCTTCTCCTTGGGAATTGGCAAGGTTAACGCCGATGGCAGGCATAACCACACGATTTTTCAGGTTAAGTTTTCCGATTCTACCTCTTTCAAATAACTTTTCGTATTTCATAACAATCTCCTCTTAAGATATTCATAAAATATATTTTGGCATTTTGAACAAAACCCTGATTTTAAAGACTTGAAAAATCATTGTACTCAGCATATATTTTTCAGTTTTTACTCAGGATTCAAAAGTTCCGGCATTGAAGCGATGTGTAGATTTATGACAATTCATGAAGAGTCTGTTATAATAATAACATATGAATTCAGAAGGCGATAGATGAGGAGTGCATGAATATCAGAGGAGTATTTGTGCGTCTTGCCCAAGTGGTGTCAATATAAGAATCTGTATAATGGAAAGAGGGGAAAGTGATGGATTTCAGAAGCGTCTTAAGGGTACTTAAGCAGGAAAACAGACTGGAGATTTTAAGATCAGAAATTACAGTAGAGGATGAAATCAGTGAGATTTGTCTTTTTGAGAATGGAGCTCAAAATATCAGGAAAAAGCTCTATATTGGAAATATAGAGGAGATCATATCATGGATTAAAGCCGAAGCGGACAGCCCTGAGAAAGGGGCTGGCCTGTCTGCCATTATCGGAATAAAAGAGAGAGATTTTGAGGATGAATCCGTTAGCAGATATTTGGCGTATTCACTGGAGAACGGCATGATATCAAACTATGCCCTGATACGAGAAGAGCACACTTTGAAAGCGCTTCAGGCAGTGAATAATATTATGCAGAAAAAACTTAAGACCAGTTATCAGGTGACTGAGCTTATGGCTCTTGCCATGAGAGGGGCTGATCTTAAGAGCATACTAAAGGTTTCGGAAAAGACACTTGAAAATCCAGTCATTATTATTGATGCCGGGTTTAAAATTCTTGACGTATCCTCCATGGAAGATATTGATGATGACATATGGAAAGCGAATATCAGGAGGGGTTACTGCTCCTATGAGTTTATCAAAGAAGTACACAAGATAGACCAGATCAGACCTTTCCCTCATAACTCCGATGTCTATGAGGTGAACTGCAGTTTTTCTGCCTATGTAAAGTCATGCAGTAAAATTTTTCACAAGGACCGACTTGTCGGCTACGTCATTATGCTGAAGAAAAGAGAAATCGAGAATGCCTTAATTGAAGAGTATCTTCCAATGGTGGGCAGCTCAGTGTGTGAGGTTCTTCTTCGGACAAAAGAGCATAAGGGGGTATTTGGATCTCAGGAAGAAAATCTGATTCATGAACTGATCCATGGGGGAGATGAAGAACTCATTAAGATCAGGTTCAAAATCAATCAGATTGAACTTCCTGAAAAGATGAGCTGCTTGATGATGAAGACAAATGAATACTTAAACAGTATTCAAGCCACAACATTCTTGAAGGAGCAGATTAAGAATATTCTCCCTGGTGCCTTCTGTCTGGAAGAACAAGGGAATCTACTTGTCATCTGCAGGCTTTCTCAAGATGGAAGGCTTACTTCGGAGGAAGAGAGAAGACTTCTTGGTCTTTTCCAGCAAGGTGTCATCCACATGGGCATGAGCAGTCCGTGCACGGATATTATGGCGTTAAAGGATGCTTATGGGCAAAGCGCTCAGCTTTATAAGATCTCAAAAAGACTTCATATTGAAAAAGAGATAATGTATTTCTCTGATTACAGTTTCTACATTATGCTCAGCAATCTTAACGAGAAAGATCTTCTGCAGTATGCTCATCCTGCCTTGAATATTCTTAGAAAATACGATCAGATCCATAATGGAGAACTCTATAAAACCCTTCAGGTTTTAGTGGACCACCAGTCTCAAATGGTCAAAACGGCAGAAGCGCTGTCCATACACAGAAACAGTCTTTCCTACAGAATCAATAAGATCATTGAGTTGACTGGACTGGATCTGTCGAGTAATGAAGATATTTTCAGGCTCAGCTACGGATTTAAAGTGGAGAAGTACTGCAGGGTAGCAGTTTAGGCATTGCTATATAGAAAGAAGCAGGGGATGAAAACAAAACCGTTTAAATGAATGTGAATCATGACAAAAAGAGCTTTTTCCTCGAAGCTTATGACAGGCAAATTGATGTTCTTCTGATCATCACATAATATTCTTCACAGATTCAGCAAATTTATTTAATATCTTGTGTAACAGATCACACCCTCTAATTGTTTATATTATGTAGGGTGTGATTTCTGCTTTTCATTGGATCAATTAGAAAAGCATCATTTAGATAGCTGGTTAGGGGGAAACGAAATGACAGAAGGATATAAGAAAATGTTTTGGGGCGCCATGTTCGTTAGTTTTGCCGGCGTAAGCGGGTTAGTGGCGCTTCTGATGACCCTTGCAGGATGGGTTATTATCGTGGCAGGTCTGGGTAACAATGACAAAAAATCACTTTTTGGTGATTTTTCAAAGCTCAGGCTTCTTACAATAAGACTGGCTGCAGTGTCAGTAACAGGAGGAGTTCTCTATCTGCTTAACCATAGTGAGATGATCAGCTTTGCACAACTGAGGTATTATCCTCTTATTCATATCATCATTCAATTAATCGTGTTCCATAAAATTCTGGAGGAGAAGGTTCTTAATTTTGACTGGATGGACCGAATAGATGCTGCAAGAAAATATGCATCTAAAGACAGAAACTTTACTTTACTCATGGGCATAACCATAGCAGCTTTTTTACTTTTCTACATATTTAATCAGCCACTTATGAGAGTTGAGGGTATTGCAGCTTTTGCAGCATCAAAAATTTATCTCCTTTGGATCATATATCGCACAAAACATTCCTTTTTTCTAATGTTTTATGCAGTTTCAGAAACGATCGTTTTTATATTCGCACGTAACATTCCTTTTATCCAATGTTACGCGCAAAATAAGGAATGGGTATTTCGGTTTTCACGTATTACAATAATCTCTTACCTTATATGGTGGGCATCATTACTCTTTTGTGAATCCTTCACGCCATTAGCTTTTCCAAGCAGCAACTCCACATTCCCTTTAGCAATCTGACATTCTCTTAAGGTGACTTTCGCTTTCTTAAGCGCTTCGTATAGCTTTGTTTTCTCATAGGATAGTTGTTTTATGTCCTCATTGATCATTTTGATGGAAGGCAATTTGCCGCCATCAAAAGCACTGAATGCATCTTTTGCTGCTTTGTGCAGAAGGAGATCAGCGGAATTTTGATTATAAAAGTCTATGCTGAAACCGGAATTTCGGTAATCGGTGTAGACTTTTACTGTTTTTGAATAGTTGAACAGATGCTTTTTCAGTTCGTTAAGATTTTTAAGCTTCGCTTCAATCGTCTTAATAGAGGCGCTGATTTCATTATGATTTTTAGTGGCAACATTAGAAAGGTGAGTGAGAGCTTCGAAATCAGTGATACTATGCTCTGTAAGGAAATTGATGGTTTGAGCCATTTGCTTAAGATTAAAAACTTTTGCCCAGCGTTCATAAGCAGGTCCTTTTGTTTGTTGAAGTCTAGACTGAAGATCTAAAATCAGGTTTAACTTTGTCGTGTTTCGGTTGTATTTTTGTACTGCTTTTGGAAGATGAATAGCCTTACCAGAAATGACTGCTCTAAGTTCCGCTTCAGAATAACCGACACCCAGCTCCATCTCCACCAATTGAAAAAGGACTACGGAAAATTATTCCCGTAGTCCTTTTTCAATTGATGAAGCTGGGAGTCGAACCCCCATCGCCGAGAGATTCGAAGAATCTCCAAGGAATGTGGGCGGAACACCAAGGAAATGCGCAAGCAATTCCGACTGTGACGCTCGAGCGAAGCGAGAGACGCAGACACGAAGTGGCTGCTCGACTCCCTAGGTGTAGATGATTTGACTTCGTATCAGCCGAACTGCTGGAATCAGAGTGAATGTTGTGAATTATAATTCATTTCTCTTAGATGTATCCATAAAGCCTTTTTTAAACACTAAATTATTATACAGATAATAAAGATAATAAAGCTTATAATAGTGCTACTGTCACGGACTTAAGTCATAAAAAACAGACTTAAGTAGGTACTGAGCTTAGTAGCGTTTGAGTATACTTAAAACGAACTATACCTAAAATGCACTATTTTATGTAATGATAAAGAAAGGAATGAAATATGAGAAGAACAAAACAATTTGGAGAAACAGTTGTAGGTTACAATATCCCAGTTTTAAACGAGCGGGAGATAAGGGCAGCGGCAGGAATCTTATATTTGATCATGTTCTGGTCTTGGATACTGGTAATATTTCTCGACAATTATATTCTGTTAAAGATTGCTAACACAATGTTCCTTGCTGATTTCGTCGTACGCTTATTTATTAGCCCTAAATATTCTCCATCATTAATGTTTGGACGGTTTATTGTCAGAAATCAGACGCCTGAATATGTGGGGGCTGCTCAAAAAAAGTTTGCTTGGACGATTGGACTTGTTTTATCCACGATCATCTTCTTTTTATTAGTTGTATTGAACTCAGATAGCTTCATCAATTTTATCGTATGTCATACTTGCATGATTTTCTTATTCTTTGAATCTTCGTTTGGCATTTGTTTTGGGTGTAAATTTTATTCAATGTTCTATAAAGAAAAGGCGCAATATTGTCCGGGTGAAATTTGTGAAATAAGAGAAAAAGAACAGATTCAGAGTGTGTCGTTACAGCAAATCACAGTGATCGTTGGTTGCCTTGCATTTGTTATTATGACAGTCGTCCTATTCAAAGATGGATTAGGCGAGAAGCCGACTTCTTTGTGGCTACTCATAAAATCGGCACTTTTATCACTCCTATAATCAAAATCTAGAGGCAACAAGGCAAATGAAGATTTAGTTTTACACAGTAAAAGAAGCATTATGATTCTGCATAATGCCAGACTGAAGACAAAGTCGACACAAAAGTGTCGGCTTTTTTTTAGTTAACAAAAAGGAGTTTTCATACTTTTGTCGAATAATACAATAAGAGAAAAAACAGGAGTGTGAAATATGTTAAAAAAGCAAGATATGACGCATAGAGATCAAGTAGAGATGATTAGCCTAGATCAGTTAGTACCCAAAGATCATCTCGTTAGAAAAATCGATTCAAAGATAAATTTTGAGTTCATATATGAAAGAGTAAGCGATTTATACAGTGAAGATGCCGGTAGACCAAGTATTGATCCACTCGTACTTTTCAAGATAGCGTTTATTCAATACTTATTCGGGATTCGTTCAATGCGCCAAACAATTAAGGAAATAGAAACAAACATAGCGTATAGATGGTTTTTAGGATTTGGACTTAGTGATGAAATTCCTCACTTTACAACCTTCGGAAAGAACTATGCAAGAAGATTTGAAGGGACAAAAGTATTTGAGCACATCTTCAATGAGATTTTAAAGCAAGCGATAGAATCGGGTTGTGTTAAACCAGAAGAAGTGTTCATCGATGGTACGCACGTGAAAGCAAGTGCTAACAAAAACAAACGAATGAAAGTGCTCATCAAAGAAGAAGGCAGACTTTACGCAAGTTTATTAGAAGAAGAAATCAACGAGCAACGTGTGACTGAAGGATTAAAACCACTAAAAAAAAAGATAAAATAGCAGAAAAGGAAATCAGTAAAAGTCCAGTAGACCCAGATGCAGGTCTGTTCTATAAAAATGAACATGAAAGAATGTTCTGCTATAACCTCAACACGGCATGTGATAGGTACGGCTTTGTCTTGGGGGTGCATGTAAGTAGCGGCAATGTCCATGATTCAAAGAATTTCGTACCAATATTTGATCAAGTTAAGGAAAAGTTCCCACAAATGAAAGCAGCAGTAGCAGATGCGGGTTATGTAACACCACATATAGCAAAGCATTGTTTTGACAATAACGTCATTCCAGTTTTACCTTATAAAAGACCAATGACAAAGGATGGTTTTTTCAGAAAACATGAGTATGTTTATGATGAACATTTTGATGAGTACATTTGTCCAAAGGAAGAGCTTTTAACTTATTCTAGAACCGATCGAGACGGTTATCGTCTTTATCATTCTAACCCAAGTGTTTGTAAGAATTGTGATGCATTAAGTCAGTGTACTCAGGGTAAGGAGAACAAAAAGACCATAACGAGACACATATGGACTGAGTATCTTGAGGAAGCAAATCATTTGAGGCACACACCTTACAACAAGAAACTCTATAGTTTAAGGTCGCAAACCATCGAAAGAGTATTTGCAGATTTTAAAGAAAAGCATGGCATGAGGTATACGCATTATCGAGGAAAAGATAAAGTGCGTGACGAAGCGATGCTTGCTTTTGCATGCATGAACATGAAAAAACTAGCCACATGGCTAAGTAAAGCAGCATAGTCTTACTGTTTTTTATCCATATTTATACATAGTTTCTGCTATTACTACGAAAAAATTCCCCTTTGATGGATTTCAAAGGGGAAATGTCTTCAGTCTGGCATTATGATTCTGCATAATGCTTCTTTTTTTTATAAAGGTATTGAAGATAGTAAGAATTAACGTTGGTTTGTTCATGGAAAATGAAAAGGATTGTCAGCTATCCACGAATCAATCTTAAACCAGTTAAGATTAGCCATAAAATCCAAAGAAACAAACCCATCACACCAATATAGATAAATGATGAGCCGCCAGCGACTGCAAGGTTCCCCAATCCAGCTATTATTGGTAAAAGGCTTATTAATAGACCGAATACTTTCATCGTTGAACGGATTAAGCCGCTTGAGTGTAAGGCAAGAACCGTTCCTATAATGGTAAGACCAAGGGCAGGAAGGGAAAGTGCAAACGATGCAGCGTGAAACTGCCACATCATTTGAAATGCAAAATTAGGTTCAATTAAGCTTTTAGCAGCGAGTGTAACTGAAATATGTGTCGCTATCGTAAGTGCAAATAATGCTGAAAGAGTTGCACCAGCGCTAGTTGATAGTTGAACCCAACTTGATCCTCGATTGCCATGGTTTTTTATATAACCACCTAATGCGGTTACAAAGAATAGTAAAAACACCATATTAACGGCTTCAAGTCCAGACGTAATCGCAAGTGTACTTTGGTTATTAGCATGATAGGACAATACAACCTCTATTGGATCGTTGTACCCAGGAGCACCAGAAACCCCAAATAGTACGTTTTGGGCTAATATCGAAGCCGCATAGGCCAGAGCAAGGAGGCCAATGTTCCTCTTTGTAAAAAATGTGCGAACTGCTGTATCGGACGAATTAGTTGAAATACCCGATTCAGCTTTATTTACTTGATTTAAATTTTGATCTTTCATATAAATTACCTCCATTCTTAATCCTTCAGATGCTATTAAATCATATGCGAATAATTTATTTAGAGTTTACTTAATTTAAAAGAATCATTATACCGACTTTAGTATGTATTTAAAGGGTGTGAATCAAGTTACAATACGACAATAGGAGGTTAATATGATTAGAAGTAAGTTTTTTATTCCTTTAAGAAGAGTTTTAAAATGGATAGGTTTAATTTTTATATCGTTATTATTAGTGATACTAATTTTACTGGCCCTATGGGTCATTAATAGCCCAGGCAAAGCAGATCCAATTACTGATTCAAGCGGAAATGTACTCCCCAACAGTATATCGGTTATAGAAACGGTCAATATCGGAGGTATAGATCAACACCTCATCATAAGAGGAAGAGACATTAGCAAGCCGGTTATATTATTTGTCCATGGTGGACCCGGTGGTCCCGAGTTTGCGATGATGAAAGCAACCAATCAATTGATTGAAAATGATTTTGTAATGGTGTACTGGGAACAAAGAGGCGCTGGTAAATCTTATGATCCTGCGATCCCAGTAGCAACTATGAATTTGGAACAGTTTATTTCCGATACAGGTGAAATTAGTAAATACCTTATCAAGAAATTCAACAAAGAAAAAATTTATCTCATGGGACATTCATGGGGAACCATGCTGGGGATTTTAACTGCTGAAAGATATCCTGAGCTGTTTCACGCTTATTTTGGTGTTGGTCAGATTGGGGATCAGTATGAAGGTGAGCGGGTATCTTTTGAATGGGTAAAAGAACGCGCAAGATTAAGTAGTGATAAAATCGCGATAGAAGAATTGAATCATTTAAAGTTTCCGGACAAACATGAAGTGCAAATTGATCTAAATACCTTCAATTCAGAGTGGGATGCTTATATAGGAATTGAAAGGCAATATGTTATGAAATATGGTGGTGGTGCGATGAAAGACATGAAATCAATCTTGCCATTAATTAAAATGATATTTCTTGCGAAAGAGTACACCGTCAAAGATAAGATCAACTATTTAAGAGGGAGCGATTTTTCAAATAAGTACTTATGGAAAGAAGTCATTGAAACCAATCTTTTCAATGAGATAGATGAGATTAAAATTCCAGTATATATATTGCAGGGACTGTATGATTATCAAACGCCTTACTCAGTTGCTAAGAAGTTCTATGACCAATTGAATGCATCTGAAAAGCAATTTTATACTTTTGAGAATTCAGCACATAGCCCAATTTTTGAAGAAGTAGAGCAGTTCAATGAAATCGTACGAAAACTTGCAACTGAGAATTGATTTTAACCACCATTGCCTGAGAATTTGTCGTTATTAAACAGTAAAAAAACCGCTACTTAGCGGTTTTTTTACGTTGAATGCATTTGGGATTTATTTTGATTGAACTGGCCATTTCCAAGCGTATCTGATTATAAGACAAAGCTGTAAGACTTCAACGGCTGCGGCCAAATACATATGAGGCCATGCTTCACCAACTAAGTTGAACAGCATATAAGGAATAAAGACGATTCCGACAATTAGGTTAGTTTTACGATTGATCTTTGCTGGCAATGACACAGATAGAAAAATCATCAATGAGGGAATGATTACAAAGGTCATTGCGAATAATAAAAAGAAATAGGAAATGTCAAATGTAAAAACTCTCCCAGAAATGAGTGATTCAAGGGTTCCGGGCATAAAAAGGTGAAAATAATCTACGTAAATATACAGAAACATAAAACTTGTCCAAAGTGCCGCAATTTTTAGATTGACACTAATTCTCGTATTTTCATATACAGGTTGTGATTTGCTCATAAGGATACCTCCGTTTATTTAATAGTTGCAATACGGAATTCAAAATAAAGCTTAATAAATTCAAAAAAATAGCGTAAAAATTTATTTCTTGCTGGCTTGAATTGTATTGCTAATTGTGATGTAATCATAATAAAATTTACCTTACTCAGATACCGACTTTAGTTGGTATTTGAATTGTGTAAGGAGTTAGGTATTATGATTTGTTTTGACTTCTTTTGACTTCTTTTGACTTCTGTTGGTTTGTTTTGGATGTTTTGATATGTTTTGATAAAAAACCCGAAGGCTTCTGTTTCAGTAGTTAAACTTGTGATTTTAAATTAAATGTTGTATGTTATACAAAAGAAAGCTATTAAAAATCCTATAAAATAATGAATCACCTTTAGGGAGGTAGAAATGATAGACAGTTCAACTAATCTCTATGCCTTAATAGGCAATCCTGTATCCGGCTCAAAGTCGCCTTGGATTCACAATCATATATTTGAAACTTGTCATCTTCCAGGCGCTTACTTGGCGTTTGATATAGAGAAGAACCAGCTCAGTCAAGCCGTAGTGGGTATGAAAGCACTTAATGTGAAGGGAATCAACGTTACAATTCCATACAAGACTGAAATTATGACATTCTTAGATGAAGTGGATCCATTGGCTGAGAAACTAGGTGCTGTAAATACCATCGTTTGCGAAGATGGTAAATGGAAGGGTTTTAATACAGATGGGTTGGGGCTAATTGCTGTTTTAAAACGACATATAGCTGATTTTGAAGAAAAAAAAGTACTCGTCTTAGGTGCTGGCGGCGCTGCACGAGGCATATGCGGTATATTGGCTGAATCGGGAATTGTTGAAATGGGAATTTGGAACCGTACACCAGAGAGAGCCATTCAGTTATCAGAAGCACTCAATTTGAGCAAGAGTGAAAATGGTCATATTGACATTACACCAGTGTCATCCGTAAAAGCGTTTATCAATTACGACGTTGTCATTAATACCACTTCAGTTGGAATGGCGCCAGATATTGAACAAACACCTGTTGAAATTACATCCTTAAATCCGGACGCTATCGTTTGTGACATAGTATATAAACCCCATAAAACAAAGCTTATAAGTGAAGCTTTGTCTAATGGACACAATGTGATCTACGGTATTGAGATGCTACTTGAACAGGCACTTTTGGCACAAAAATTATGGAACGGATTAACGGATGAAGTCATATCGAAGAATAGAAATGAGCTAATGACAGAATTTGAAGCCCTCAATAAATAGTAGAAATTTTTATGATAACATCAATAAGTGTTGACAGGGATAAACCATGCGACTATACTAAGTTAAAACTAGAGCCAAAAAGGGCTCGAGATTGGATGAACCTATGAAATTGTCATTAACCATACAAAAAATGACAAGTGAATATTTTGGTTATTTTAGCTGGGGCTTTTACTTTTTTAGCGCTGGCTTTTTCGCATACCCAAAATATAGGCTTTATTCCACTTAAAGATAAATGAGATCAATATCCACATGAACAATGGGGGCATTTCTTTAAGTAATTTAAAGAAATGTCCTTTTTTAGTTACAATCTTGCTTGTGGCGAATTCTTAGGAGGTGGTTCATTGAGCGATGGCGAGTTTTATGCTTATTATGTAAAAAAATGGTTGAAATACAAAATAATGTTAAGTAGAGTATATGGAGGAATCGCGTATGATTATCGTATTAAAACAAGGAACCACCTTAGAGGAAAAACGCAAAATTATTGAAAATGTTGAAGATATGGGCTTAAAAGTGAAGATCATGAAGGGCGCAAGCCAAAGTATTTTGGGCCTTATTGGAGAGACTGCCAAGGTTGAAGAGTCAGCTTTCTTTGGCAGTCCACATGTAGAAAAAGTAGTTAGAATTAAGGTGCCTTATAAGATGGCAAGCAGAGCCTTTCATCATACGGATAGTGTGATTAGAGTAGGCAAACATAATATAGGCGATGGAAGTCTCACCACAATAGCTGGTCCATGCTGTATCGAAAGTAGAGAACAGCTCTTTACCATTGCAGCAGAGGTAAAACGCTCTGGGGCACATATTTTAAGGGGTGGAGCTTACAAACCAAGAACGTCACCTTATAGTTTTCAAGGTATGGGTGAAGAAGGGCTTAAGCTTTTAAGAGAAGCAGGTGATCAATTTGATATCCCCGTATGTACGGAACTCATGTCTACTGACGAGTTTGAACTGGTTGAATCCTATACAGATATTATTCAAATTGGTGCAAGAAACATGCAAAATTTCTCACTTCTCAAAAAGCTCGGCAGCACCCAAAAACCTATACTTTTAAAAAGAGGGATGTCAGCGACGATTGAAGAGTTCTTAATGTCAGCAGAGTACATCATGGCGAGCGGGAACCCCAATGTCATTCTCTGTGAACGCGGCATACGTACCTTTGAAAATTATACAAGAAACACACTTGATCTGGCAGTTGTATGTGCCATAAAAGAGCTGAGTCATTTACCTATCATTATTGATCCTAGTCATGCAACCGGACGTTGGGAGTTGATCGAACCGATATCAAAAGCGGCGGTTGCAGTTGGTTGTGATGGATTGATGATAGAGGTGCATCATGAGCCAGATAAAGCCCTTTCAGATGGCCCACAGTCATTAAAGCCAGAAAAGTTTGCAAAGCTGATGAATCGTGTGCGCCACATTCACGATGTATGTCATGAGGAAAAAAAGACGTCTGATACAGAAAGTGTGGCGATACTGCATGCCGTTATTTAGTCAAGCGTTAGATGAAGATGCTTTTTTTAAAAGCATTGTGGTAATAGGACTTGGACTAATAGGTGGGTCAATCGTAAAGGCTTTGAGATTAAAGGGCTATACTGGAAAAATCATTGGCATCGATTCGAATCAATCGACGAGAGAGCAAGCCATGACTTCTGGTTTGTGTGATGAAGTTGTAGCGATTGAAGCGGTTACTACTGGAAAAGTGGATAAAGCAGATTTAATCTTGCTAGCAGTCCCGTTAGGTAGAGTAAAGGAAACGCTAAAACAAATCAATGTGCTGATCGGAACAGATACCCTAATAACGGATGTGGGAAGTGTCAAAACGACCGTACATCAAATGTTTAATGATTTATTTGAAACAAAGTTAGCTTTTATTGGGGGGCATCCCATGGCGGGATCGGATCGAATGGGCTTTTCAAATGCCTCGCCTATATTATTTGAAAATGCTTACTATTTTCTTACAAAAGGGTCTTATCATAATGCATCTCATTTAGAAAAACTAATCGCCTTTGTGAAGCTGATAGGTGCAATTCCTGTTGTTACCATGCCGAAGGAACACGATGAGCTGGTGGCGAGATTAAGCCATTTACCACATCTTACCGCATGTGCGCTAGTCAATACTTTTGTCCAGAGGCTACCAGAAGATGCGCTTAAATATGCGGGTGGTGGTTTTCGAGATACAACGCGGATCGCAATGGGAGATCCTAGACTTTGGAGAGATATTTTTACGCACAACAAGTCCCTTTTAGCTGAAAGCATTGATGGCCTTATAGATGAGCTGCAAAAAGTGAAAAGTCTATTACTCACAGATCAACAAGATGAAATAAAGGCACATCTTGGAAAAACTCAAAAAATACGAGCTGGTTTGGTAGCGAGACGTCCCAGTGAAGAATTTTCACTTTATCCACTTAAGTTAGACGTAGAAGATAAACCCGGTATTTTGGCGGCTGTGACTGGCCTTTTAGCTAAAAAACAGGTCAACATTAAAGACATTGCACTGGATCATGCAAGAGAACGGATGCCAGGGGCTTTGATTCTTAGCTTTGCATCAGAAAATGAACGCATACGTGCGATGCAGCTAATTACAGAAGACAACCTATGTAAAATATTTATAGAACAGGATTGATTATATGAAGCTTACGATTAATTTGGCTACGGCCAGCTATCCAATAATAATTGAATCTGCTCTCAGATATCAGATAAAGACGAGGCTAATCCAAATGGGATGCAATAAAATTGCAATTGTTACAGATGCAACCGTATGGGCGTTATATGGAGAATTAATGCGCGCTGAACTCGAAGATTTTGAGTATGAACTAACGGTTTTTTCACCAGGTGAAAATGCAAAGTCACATGAGAACTTAATGGTACTCTATCGCAATTGGCTCGATTTTGATCTATCTAGAAAAGATATGGTAATCGCATTTGGTGGTGGCGTCATAGGTGATTTAACCGGTTATGCGGCAGTTAACTTTATGCGAGGCGTTCCATTTATTCAAATACCAACGACGCTTTTATCACAAGTGGACAGTAGCATTGGCGGGAAGGTGGCTGTTAATTTACCTGAAGGGAAAAATTTAATCGGTACATTCTATCATCCAAATGAAGTTTGGATTGACACGGACTTTTTACAAAGCCTACCAGAGCGTGTTTTTAAAGATGGCATGGCTGAAGTCGTCAAAGCTGGTTGCATTATGGACAGAAATTTATATCAGCTTTTGATAGATTCAGAATATCCATTGGGCTCATCTATGCTTTATGAAATAATCGAAAGAGCCTTAATCGTAAAAAAGCACTTAGTTGAAAATGACGAAAAAGAGATGGGCGTTAGGAAAATATTGAATTTTGGGCATACGATTGGACATGCACTTGAGTCTTATGGCGCTTACTCTAGATGGACACATGGCGAAGCCGTTGCGATGGGGATGGTATGGGTCACAAAAAGTGCTGAAGGAAATGGCTTGGTTCAAAAGGGAACGACTGATGACCTGAAGGCATTACTTCATAAAATTGGATTGCCAACGGAATCTGGCGTCGCTTTAGAGGAACTGATGCAATGGCTTGTCAGGGATAAGAAAAAGACCAGTCGAGGCATTGAACTCAGCATCATGCATCAACCAGGGGAAAGCTTCCTTCATGAAGTACCAAAGGAAGATTTGTATCGATTTTTATCTGTATAAGAGAAGAACAAATAAGATTAAAGTTTAAGTAAATTAAAAGAAAATATACAAGAAAATATACAAGAAAATATACAAGAAAATATAAAAGTAAATGTAAATAATTAAAGGAATATGGATTCGAAATCAGTCAAATAAGGAGCGTATAATGACCAAAATTATTAAACCTTCAACCCTTAAAGGAGAAGTAATCGTGCCACCATCAAAAAGCTTGAGCCACCGTGCCATTTTAGCGGCGGCTTTAGCTGAGGGTGAAAGCGTTATTGAAAATCTTGTTTTCTCGGAGGATATCGAAGCGACCTGCAGAGTGATTGAAGCGCTAGGCGTAAAAATGTTTAGAGAAGAAACGACGCTTAGAATTCAGGGGACAAGTGCCTTAAAAACACCAAACGTGCCTTTAGATTGCAACGAGTCAGGTTCAACGCTAAGATTTTTAATTCCATTTGCAGGATTGATCGATGGTCCAGTTACGTTCACTGGAAAAGGTAAGTTGGTGACGCGACCATTGGATCCGTATTTTAGAATTTTCAATGAACAGCAGATCCAATATAACTATGAGGGGGCTTTACCTCTTACAGTTGATGGCCAATTAAAGTCAGGCGTCTATCGCTTGCCAGGGAATGTCAGTTCTCAGTTTGTTACAGGTTTAATGTATGTTCTGCCACTTTTAGAAGGCAACTCAGAGATCATTCTAGAGTCAAAGCTTGAGTCTAGAGATTATGTTGAACTAACGCTTCAAATACTTGAAGTATTTGGAGTTAAAGTTGAAACTATTGACAATGAACATTATAAGATTCATGGTAATCAGATGTATCGACCTGCTAAATATCGAGTCGAAGGAGATTATTCACAGGCTGCATTTTGGGTCGCCGCAGGATTAATGGGCGATGGACTTCTGCTCACAGATTTGGCCCAAAATACAAAGCAAGGGGATCAAAGAATTCTAGAAATTGCTAAGGATATGGGTGCAAATTTCACTTGGAAAAAGGAGCAGCTTGAAGTCTCTCGCACACAAACAGAGGGCACCGTTATTGATGCGTCTCAATGTCCAGATTTGGTTCCTATAGTAGCGACACTTGCTGCAGTCAGTAAAGGTAAAACGCATATTATT
The DNA here is from genome assembly GCA_001897605.1 of Clostridiales bacterium 38-18. Taxonomy (GTDB): domain Bacteria; phylum Bacillota; class Clostridia; order Peptostreptococcales; family Acidaminobacteraceae; genus Fusibacter_C. The sequence goes on from MKTL01000001.1 coordinate 566,728, forward strand.
AACGCTGGCAGGGTGCGTATTAAAGAATCGGATCGACTTAAAGCGATCTGTACAGAGCTAAAAGTACTGGGTGCGAATATCGAAGAAGAGCCTGAAGGGCTTATTATAGAGGGTGTTGAGAGATTAACTGGAGGGAATGTAGCTGGCTGGAACGATCATAGGATTGTCATGAGCCTTGCAATCGCTTCAACGCGATGTGATTCTGAAGTGATCATTGAAGGCAGTGAGGCGGTAGCAAAGTCATACCCGCATTTTTTTGAGGTATTTCAATCCCTTGGAGGTAAATTAAATGAGAAGTAGCTGGGGAAGACAGGTGGTCTATTCTATTTTTGGTGAATCACATGGAACAGGAATCGGCATTACAATTCATCATTTGCCTTCTGGTTTCAAGCCTGATTTTGATAGAATCCGTAGTGAGCTTGATAGACGGAAACCCGGCACAGGAATCCATGCAACGTCGAGAAAAGAAACCGATGAATATGAAATAATCAGTGGCGTATTAAATGGGACGCTCACCGGTGCACCGTTGACTTTATTTTTTCCTAACTCAGATACGCGATCGAAGGACTATCTAAATCTTGCAGTAACCCCAAGACCATCACATGCAGATTATACCGCACATATAAAGTATGATGGCTTTAATGATGGTAGAGGTGGTGGTCACTTTTCAGGTCGATTGACTGCACCTATGGTGTTTGCCGGCGCACTTGTAACACAGCTCCTTGAAAAACTAGGGGTCTCAATTGGGAGTCGAATCAGTCGTATGGGTTTAGTTGAAGATTACCCTCAAACATTAGACGAACGATTAATTAATCGCATTGCAAGTGGTGAGTTGAAAGCTTTAACATTACCGTTTCTTTCTGAAGATGCAAGAGAGGATGCCAATACTTTATTAACTCATCTTCGAAAAAAAGGGGATTCGATAGGTGGACAGATAGAGTTGTGTATCACTGGCGTTCCAGTTGGTTGGGGAGAACCTATTTTCGATTCATTAGAGAGTAGTATTTCCCACCTGATGTTTTCAGTTCCCGGTGTAAAAGCCATAGAGTTTGGGGCGGGGACCGAGTTTGCAAAGATGAAAGGCTCTGAAGCCAATGATCCATGGATACAAAAGGAAGGTCATATTGAGACCACTACCAATCATAGCGGTGGTATAAACGGTGGCATTAGCAATGGTATGCCACTTCAGTTTAAGGTAACCTTTCGACCTATTTCAAGTATTTCAATTCCTCAAAAGACAGTCAATCTTGAGACGGGTAGAGCGGAAATTCTTGAGGTCAAAGGTAGACACGATCCATGTATTGTACCAAGAGCTTGTCCGGTTGTGGAAGCGGTCACAGCGATAGCACTTTTAGAGGCGATGCTGGATCAGCAAATTCAAGAAAAGGAAGTGTGGCGGTGAAAACAATAAACGAGCATCGAAGTGCGATTGATCTTATAGATGATCAAATTGCCAAGTTAATCTGTGAAAGAATGGCACATTCAGAGCAAATTGGCCAGATTAAAAAGCAAACGGATCAAAACGTAATAGATACTGTACGAGAGGCAGAAATAATCCATAGACTGAGTTTGAAGATTGAACAAACTTCAAATAAAGAAGCAATAGAGAAAGTGATGCGTACAATTTTTGAAACGAGTAGAGCGCTCCAAAAAAGCAATCTTTTAGAAAGCGATCTGTTAACAAACAATCCATTAAAAAATACGCCATTTAAAAACAATCAAAATAGTGAAGACAATAGTATTTATAATGAAGCTATTTCTAGTGATTATCAACAGAATACGAGTCAGATAAAGGCGGGCTATTCAGGTATCCCAGGCGCATTTGCTGAAAGTGCACTTGTGCGTTACTTTGGCGAACCGTTAAAGCCATATCAGAATTACAGTTCTTTTTCTAAGGTATGTGAAGCGATATTGAAGGGTGAAATTACTTATGGCATTTTACCGGTTGAAAATACCACAACTGGTGCAATTAAAGAAGTCTATGACTTAATTCGTGAAAATGAGCTCTATATCACTGGAGAAGTTTGCTTGCCCGTGGTTCATAATCTCATCGGTTTACCGAATGCAAAATTAGAGGCTCTTAAAGAAATATACTCTCATCCACAGGGATTGGAGCAATGTGGTACATTTCTTAATAAACTTGATTCAGCTCGGCAGATACCATTGAAAAATACAGCCTTTAGCATTCGATATGTCTCTGAACAAAATGATCCTACGTTAGCTGCTATTGGTGATGAGCGTGCCGCTGGTTTATACGGACTTAAGGTATTAACACCAGCCATACAGGATAGTACGTTTAATACTACGCGGTTTGTAGTTCTCTCAAAAGAACCAGAGGTGAGTGAAGGTGCTGATAGCACGAGTATCGTTTTAGCAGCACGTCACAAGGTAGGCGCTCTGCATGAGATTTTAGGCAGTTTTGCTAGGGAACAAATCAATTTGTTTCGCATAGAGTCAAGACCTATCCCCAACCGATCGTGGGAGTATTTTATCTATTTGGATGCAGAGGGGAGTATCGCAGACGAAGGGGTTAAAAGAGCAATTGAGGCGGTACAAAATCAGTGCCAGTTTTCAAAGTTTCTTGGAAGTTATAAGAAGGGAGTGGTAGCTTAATGCACGTTATATTAGTGGGACTATCAGGTAGCGGAAAATCCACATTAGGTGAAGCTTTGTCTAAGAGAATCAATCGCCCTTTTTATGATTTAGATAAAGAAATTGTAAAAAATGTGGGAAAATCAATAGATGAGATATTTGCCGATCAAGGAGAAAGAGCGTTTAGAAGCATAGAGACTAAAGTGTTGGATACGATCTGTAGCAAGAGTGAGCCAGCGGTCATTGTTACCGGTGGCGGCGCAGTGATTGATCCGAAAAACAGATCACTAATGAAGCGTTCAGGTACAGTCATACGCATAAAAAGGAGTCCAGAGGCCATTCTATCCACTCTGAATCTAGAGGGGAGACCTTTGCTTAAAGCCGATCCCAATCGCATTTATACCTTAGCAAGAGAACGAGAAGACTTTTATCATCTTGCAGCCGATTATACGGTTCAAAATGAAACCGCTTCAGATGAAACTTTAGAAGCGTTGACTCATTTAGTGTTAACAAAGGATAAGGCGAAAAAGATCCTTTTGCTAAACGGACCGAATTTGAATCTGTTGGGGACGCGGGAACCGTCAATTTACGGTAATATGACCTATGAACAAATTTGTAAATCACTTCTTGAAAGTGCTGCTAAAAAAGCGATTAATCTTGAAATAAAGCAGTCCAATCATGAAGGAGAGCTGATTGACTGGATACAAGAAGCTGTTGGTGAGCAGGATGGCATTTTAATTAATCCAGGTGCCTACACACATACGAGTATTGCTATTTTAGATGCCATTAGAAGCGTTAAACTTCCAGTTGTAGAAATTCATCTTTCTAACATACATGCCAGAGAAACATTCAGAGCACATAGTGTTACCGCAGCAGGAGCAGTCGGTGTCATAGCTGGATTTGGAACGATGAGCTATCATTTGGCATTAGAGGCTATGTCAAATATCCTAACGGAACAATAGGCTTTTTATTAATCATATGATACAATCAAAGTGCTATCCGTGAACGAAATAAACTGGAGGAAGCCACAATGCAATTCAACCATACGGAAGAGATAATATATAAGGTGATTCTTAAGAATGACCTTTTTCTTTATTATAAACCTAACGAAGTAATGGGATTTTGTGAGTCATGTCCCAATTACGGTAAGATTTGGACGTGTCCACCTTATGAACGTGAAGTGATTCATACCTTTAACCCTTTTGATTATGCCATTATTATTGGTTTTAAGGGAAAAGACTTTTTTAAACTGAAAAAAGAATCGACTGTTTATTTACATGAACTTGAGGGAATGAATGGGAATGTGTCAGAATCAAACTTTACCACTTTAGTAGCAGGTAACTGTGAAATCTGTGAGTCGTGTGGTAAAAGTGAAGGGCAGCCTTGTCTCTTCCCTGATCTGATGCGTTACTCTTTGGAATCCGTTGGTTTTCATGTCAGTGAGATTTGCGATGCAGTATTGGGCGAATCTCTTTTGTGGCAAACGGAGCATCCGAAATATATGGCCGTTGCAGGTATTTTGCTAGAAGAAAAAGCATTGGATGCAATGGTTGAAAAAATGCATTCCTCTTTTGGGGATTTAGTAAGGAAGGGATCACATGATTGAAAAATTTGAGATGAGAATAGAAACATTAGATAAGGTTAGGACGATTCGTGTGTGGCTACCAGAGTCCTATGAAGATATGACTGAACAGCGATATCCAGTGATCTACATGCACGATGGGCAAAATCTTTTTAATAAGGAAGATGCTGCGTTTGGCATGAGTTGGGATGCACATAAGGCGATGGAGACGTTATCGGATACGATGATAAATGCTGATGGCACACCTTTTTATGGCTGTATCATAGTGGGGATTGATAATGCACCTGGTCTAGAAAGGTTGGATGAATATTCGCCGTGGGCTTCTGAAGCTGTAAAATCACTAAAAGATTTTGAGTCTATACAGAGGGAAATTGGCGGCGATGGCGTAGCCTATAGCAGTTTTATCGTGAGTTCCTTGAAACCCTATATCGATGCAAACTACCGAACGCTAACGGATCGTGCGCATACCAGTGTCATTGGCAGTTCAATGGGCGGCTTTATTTCTTTGTATATGGGAAGTGAGTACCAAAATGTATTTAGTAAAGTGGGTGCATTTTCGACAGCGGTTTGGTTTGAAGAGGATGCGTTACTGTCACAGCTTGAAAAAGTCAGTTTAAAACTGAAGACGAAGTGGTATTTGGATGTGGGAACGAAAGAGACGAGCAATGATGCCATTCCTGATTTCAATGAAAGATACATTAATGGTACCAAGAGAGTCGCAAGCCAATTAACTGAAATGGGTGTTTTAGCATCTGATATAAAACTGATTATTGAAGAGGATGCCATTCATAATGAACTGGCGTGGGCGAGAAGATTGCCGGATGCACTTAAGTGGTTGCTTGATCTTAAGGATAAGGCGTAAGGTCTTTAAATATAATATTTATAAAATTTTATTTGATTTTGCCAAACCCAATCAACTTTTGATATACTATAAGATGGAATAAGGGAAGGGGTGTGGAAGATGACGACGATTTATGATATTGCAAGAAAAGTTGGCTGCGCATCGAGTACAGTTTCAAAGGCGCTGAATAATTCCAAAGAAGTGAGTGATAAGCGAAAAGCTGAGATTTTAGCAGTTGCTAAAGAGCTTGGTTATGTCCCAAACTCAAGTGCCAGACGACTTGCAACAAAAAACAGTTGGTCGATCGGGATCTTATTCAGTGAAGATTTAAATATCGGACTTGAGCATCACTTCTTCAGTGGTATCTTACAAGCTTTTAAAACCTACGTTGAAGACCTAGGCTACGAAGTTACTTTCGTTTCGAAAAAAGTGGGGACTCAAGAACTGACTTATTTGGAATGGTGTAAATATAAAGACATCGATGGTATTTTAATTGTAACGGTTGACGTTAACGATGAAAATTTAAATGAACTAAGACAAAGTGGTATCCCAATTGTCAGTGTCGATAGTGGTTTAATCAATGTACCAACGGTTATATCAGACAACTTTCAAGGTACCAGAATGGTGTTGGAGTATTTGATGTCAAAGGGTGCTAAGCGTATTGCACATATCGCTGGTCCTTTAAGATCGTTCTCCGCGCTTGAACGGCTTGAAGCCTTTAAAGAGGTTTTAGGAAAATACAATATGGATTCGAGTCAAGTTGTTGAAGCGTATAATTATGATTTTAACAGTGGCAAAAAAGCGCTTCACGAACTTTTGAAGCTGAACAAAACGCTTCCCGAAGCGATCTATGCGGCAAGTGATGATATTGCACTTGGGGTTATCTTAGCCTTGAGAGATTTGGGATATAAAGTGCCTGATGATGTTTCTGTAGTCGGATTTGATAACATTGAGCTTACAAGATACACATCACCGTCTCTCACAACCGTTGCACAGGACAAGGTTAGAATTGGACGAGAGGCTGCAAAACATTTGATTGCACAAATTAATAAAGAAGTGGATACGGAACAGGCGACCATTAAACGGGTTCCCGTTGAACTTATAATAAGAGAAAGTACAAAGTAATGTACTTTTTTTTATTTTTTGTTTTCTAAATGACTTAGGTGTGTTAATATTAGAATTAACGAAACCGCCTTCGTAAGTTTGAAGGTAATGGGAGGTACTTTGAGTTATTTATTTGAGAACAATCAATTTGTTATTGAAGACTATGATAAGAAGAAGACTTTTTCTAGCTTTTTGCCTGGAATAGCTGGCGTTAAGGGGATTCCGATATGGGTGTTTTATGCCAATAGAGGGCAAGGGGTGACGAGCTTTGGGATTAGAGATAAGGATGAGCCTATTTTAGAGTTTTTCCCAGCAAATACAAGTTATCAATACGTGGATAAATACGGATTTAGAAGTTTCGTAAGAGTAGATGGTACTTTATACGAACCTTTTTCAGTTGCGTTATCAGATGATGTAACACGAACGATGCGAATTTCCAGAGGTCATTTTACCATTGTTGAGGTGAATCGGACGAGAGGGATCAGCTATGAAGTAACATACTTTGGCATTACAAATGAGCCTATCGCAGGTCTGGTGAGAAAAGTAAAAGTCACAAATCTTGGGAAAGAGCGAGACATAGAGGTCGTCGATGGTATTGCAAATATATTGCCTTCAGGTGCAACCACTGAGAGTTATAAAAGCATGTCGAACCTTATGGTATCTTGGATGAATGTAGAGAATGTTGAAAATAACATTCCATTTTACAGATTTCGAGCTTCTAGCGGGGATGAGGCAGAGGTGTCTCTCATTGAAAAGGGTCATTTTTATTTTTCTTTTGTCGAGGATCACACTTTAATACAGCCGATTATCGACTCTGAGATAATCTTTGGTTATGACACCTCATTGACGGTTCCATTTGGCTTAATTGAAAAGAATGTAGCTTCACTTGATCTAACGAGTCAAGTTACGGTAAATAGAGTACCTTGTGGGTTTACACCATATGCGCAAAAAGTTGAAGAGAATGCTTCAATTCATATTAATACGGTAATTGGGCATACAGCTAGCTTGAATTTAATAGAAGATCGATTTTTTACAGATGAGTTTATAGAGATGCAGTTAAATGCAGTTAATACTGTACTTGACGAACTTGTGGATGTGGTAGATGGAAAAAGTAATTTTGAATTGTTTGACGCTTATATCAAACAAAATTTCTTAGACAATACGTTGAGAGGCGGTTATCCACTTGTTTTTGGCAAGGGGGACTCTCAAAAAGTTTATCATATTTATTCTAGAAAGCATGGTGATCCTGAAAGAGACTATAACTTTTTCACCTTGTCACCAGAGTTTTATTCACAAGGAAATGGCAATTTTAGAGATGTGAACCAAAATAGAAGAAATGATGTTTTCTTTGTACCAGAAGCAGGACTTTTCAATGTGAAAATGTTTATGAGTTTGATTCAACTAGATGGTTACAACCCACTAAGTGTAAAAGGGACAACTTTTAAATTAGATGCATTGAAAGCACATCAACTGGTCGAACAATTTGTAACTAAAGAAAAAAAGCAAATGAGCAAATTGCTTTCGAGCTCGTTTACTCCGGGCAGTATCAGTATGGGGATATTGCTTTCTAATATCGAACTTAATTTACCAGAAGACGACTTTATCGATATGATTTTAGAGATGAGTGAACAACAGATTGAGGCGAATTTTGGCGAAGGCTTTTGGAGTGATCACTGGACCTATAATCTAGATTTGATCGAGAACTATTTAAAGGTATATCCTGAAAAGAAGATAGAATTGCTACACGAAGATTCGACCTATCGTTATTTTGATAGCCCTGTTCGCGTTTTACCAAGAAGTCAAAAATACGGGATGACAAAAGAGGGCGAAGTACGGCAATTTGGTGCTTTGAAAGAAGAACCGCATTCGGAACGCTTTGAGAAAACCAATTGGGTTAAAGATCATTCTAACCGTATCTATGAAACCACTTTAGCTCAGAAACTGATAACTCTAGTTTTAACGAAGCTGTCTTCATTGGATCCCTCTGGATTTGGGATAGAGATGGAAGCCAATAAACCTGGCTGGAACGATGCCATGAATGGCTTGCCGGGTGTTTTTGGTTCTGGTATGAGTGAGACGATTGAACTGATTAGAGTCATTAGATTTTTAAGAAATCATCTTTCGAAAGATGTCTTATTATGTGAAGAAAACCACCGTTACTTTGAGAATTTAGACGATGTTTTGAATAAGAAAATGTCTGATTTTGACAGATGGCATGCTTTTACGACGGCTAAAGAAATCTTCAGAAGTGAAGTTGAAAAGGAGATTTCAGGAAATGAGATCGCGGTATCAGTAGAGGCTTTAAATGCGTTTTTACAAAAATCTGAAACACTACTTTTAGAGGGCGTACAAAAAGCAAAGGCCTTAAACCGCGGCATTCTTCCCACATATTTTATTCACAAAGCAAGAGATTATGCGGTATTAGATTACAAGACACCGTACGGCTTACAAGGCGTTCAAATTAACGCATTTGAAATGTCAATTGTACCGAGCTTTTTAGAAGCGCCTGCGAGAAGCTTAAAAATTGGGGATACTATCGATAATTTAGAACAACATCTTTTAGTAAAAAAATCAGATCTTTATGATGAGAAATTAAAAACATATAAGACGAGTGTCCCCTTAGATGATATGAGTTATGAGCTAGGTAGGATTAGAGCTTTTACTCCGGGATGGCTAGAACGTGAAAGTAATTTTTTACACATGACTTACAAATACCTTTTAGGACTGTTAAAAGGTGGTTTATATGATGTGTTTTTTGAAGAGATAAAGACTAATTTGGTCTGTTTTATGGATCCTGAAGTGTATGGCAGATCAACTTTAGAAAATTCAAGTTTTATAGCAAGCAGTTTAAATCCCAATCCCAAAGTACATGGGCGAGGGTTTGTATCGAGATTAAGTGGCTCAACGGCTGAAATGCTTAGTATTTGGCATATGATGATGTTTGGAAAATCACTTTTTAGCTACGTGGATACTTTAAAGTTCACCCCGAAGCCGATATTAAATGCTGAGTTTTTTAAGGATGGCAGAGTGGTGACACAATTATTGTCTAAGATTGAGTTTATTATTGAAAATGAAACGGGTTATCCAACCTACTCTGAAAAGATAGACATCGACTACTACATGGTCGATGGACAAAAGTTTGAGAGGGTTGAAGGCATACTTGCTGAAGCGATTCGAGATAGAATGGTCAATCAAGTGAGAATGGTATATAAAAAAATTGCTTAGGAGGAAACATGAAAATTTCATCTATTAGGTCAGAAAAAAAGGATTTGAAGTATTGGGTGGAGCTACCCGAAAGAGAAACGGGTCTATATGATGCGAAACGACCAGTAATAGCAGTTAATTCTAAAATGACCTATCAAGAATTTATGGGATTTGGAGGCGCATTTACTGAAGCAGCAGCATTCACGCTTTCTGAGGCACCTGAAACGGTTAGAGAAGAAGCGATTAATGCTTATTTTTCTAAAGAAAATGGACTTGGTTATGTCTTGGGAAGAGTTCATATCCATTCGTGTGACTTTGCGCTCTCAAATTATACCTATGTAGAAGAAGGGGATACTGAGCTCAAAACTTTTGATATTTCACATGAAGACAAATGGGTTATTCCGATGATCAAAGATGCAGAACGCGTCGCAGGTGAACCGATTAAGTTATTGGCTTCGCCTTGGAGTCCACCTGCATTTATGAAAGACACTAAAGAAATGAACTATGGTGGAAGACTGCTTGAAGCTTATTATCAGCCTTGGGCAAATTACTATGTCAAGTTTATTGAAGCTATGAAATCACGCAATATCGATATATGGGCAGTCAGTGTTCAAAATGAACCTTTGGCGACACAAACCTGGGATTCTTGTATTTACACGGCTGAAGAAGAGCGAGATTTCGTAAAGCATCATTTGGGACCAACCTTAAAGGCAGCTTATCCGGATACTGAGATTATCATATGGGATCATAACAGAGATGTCCTAGTGGAGCGTGGCTCTGTGGTTTTGGCAGATAAAGAAGCAGCAAAATACGTTTGGGGCACTGGCAATCACTGGTATGTAAGCGAGGCCTTCGAAAACCTAACGACACTTCATAACTTGTTTCCTGAAAAGCACATCCTGTTCACAGAAGGCTGTGTTGAATTAACGACCACATCTGAAAACGCAGTTCATAATGGCTACTTAGGTTCGTGGTCTAACTGTGAGCGTTATGGTAGAAATATCATCGGTGACTTTAATAACTGGAGTAGAGGCTGGATTGACTGGAACCTAGTTTTAAATGAATTAGGTGGTCCAAACCACGTTTATAATTATTGCGAAGCGCCGATTATGTATGATCGAAATAAGAAGTCATTAATCTACAACAATTCGTATTATTATATAGGACATTTTTCGAAATTTATAACAGTTGGCGCTAAACGATTAGAATTAAGCGTTTCTAAGAGTGATGTTTTTGCTGTTTCTTTTCAAAATCCAAACGGTGATATCGTTGTAGTTGCACAAAACGAAGGCTGGATTGCAGAAATGGCTCTTGTAGTGGATGGAGAAGGCGTCAATATAAATTTACCTGACCATTCGATTACAACCTTCATATTGCAAGCCAATAAATAGAGTTAAAAATATAAGGAATCGGTTTCGATTTTTAAGTTGATCTAAGTGTGATAGAATGATTTCTGTGTTTTTCTGTTGTTTTTCGAAACGAAATTCATGATGTAGATAGACAAAAATATTTAGACGCAAATAAATAGCAGCAAACGAAATTTGGATTAAATTCCCTTAAACAGCAGCTTTTTACGAGTTGTTAAGACGAGTTAACAACTTGTAAAACGTTGAAAAATAAGCGTTATGTTCGTGCAAATAGAACATAATATTTTTTATCGGTACTATGTACTAAGAATTGTTCATATTCAACAATTTAACATAAGACCTATAATAAAATTTAAGGAGTGTACTAAAAAAGACTTGCAACCGGTTTCGTAAATATGGTATATTGAGTTTACAACAGAGCCTAATGTTGATGAAACTAATTTCTATGGGGAGGATACGATGAAGAATATTAAAAGACTTCTTGCTATTATGTTAGCAATGATGTTAGTAATTACTGGCTGTAGTAATGGATCAAAAGGAACCGAAACAAAAGAGGATGGCACAACTCAAAGTGTCGCAGTTGATAGCTCTAAAGATTACTCTAAAGAAAAATTAGTTATTTGGTCATTTACTGATGAACTTGACACTGCTGGTGATATCCAACATTTCAAGGATATGTATACAGCACCTGGCAAACCATTTGAAGGTTTAGAAGTAGAGTTCGTAGCAGTTTCTATCCAAGATGGGTATATGGATAAAATTCTACCTGCTTTAGAGTCTGGAAATGGTCCAGATGTATTTACTGGTGAGCTTGATCACATTAAACAATTTATCGAAGCTGGTTATTATGCAGATATCGAATCTATGATGGAAAGTGATCCTGATGTAGACTTAGCTGCAGAAAAAGCAGATTACAAAGATTATATTTGGCAATCAGGTATTGACCCAGCAACTGGTAAGTTAGCTGCTCTTTCTTGGCAAGTAACACCAGGCGCGATCTTCTTCAAAGTTGACATGGCTGCTCAAGTTTGGGGCAATGAACCAGGCTTCCCAGCAGAAGGCTCAGCAGATTACAATACTGCAGTAACTAACTGGATGAATGAAAATAAATTCAATACAGTAGAAAATCTATTATTAGCTCAAAAGGAAGTTAAAGCTTCTAATCCAAGCTGGAGATTGTTCCCAGATGATCAATCGGTTAGACATTTTGCTGCTGGCACAAATGATCCTGCTAAATGGATAGATGAAAATGGCAAATTAAACCCTGCAAAAATAAAAGAACAAATCCCTTACATTAACATGGTAAAAGAAATGTATGGCGAAACCATCCAAGATTCTTTAACTGCTAATGCTGCTGAGTGGAGTGGTCCTTGGTACGATGCTATGGACAAAGACTTAACAGATGCTGAAGGCAAAACTTGGGAAGTTATGGCATACTCAATGCCAACATGGGGCTTAAAATATATTATCGAACCAAATATGGAAAAAGTAGATGCAAACGGCAACACATTCCCTAAACCAGCTGAAGATGCTGATCAAGCAACTAAAGATGCTTATGCTGCAGCTGCATTTAAAGGAAACTGGGGAATGGCTTCTGGTCCTAACTCATATTTCTGGGGCGGTACTTACCTTGGTATCAACGCTGAATCAAAGCTTCCTGAAGTCGCATTTGGTTTCTTAAAATCAATGCTATTTGACAAAGAACGTCTTGCTGAAAGACAAGCTGCTGACGGTGATATGTATTCAGTTGAATCTGTAATGGCACCAGTTATCGCAAATTATGAAGGCCGTCAATCACTTGGTGGCATGAACCACTTAAAAGTATTTAATGAAGAAGCAGCTAAAATTGATTTATCTAACGTAACGATTTACGATAGAGGATTAAATGATATGTTAGGCTTACACATTACAAACTACAAACAAGGTGCTGACGGTTATAGCTCAGTAGCTGATGTATTAACTGCATTCTACAAAGATGTTCAAGTAACTTATCCAGAAATTTATGTAGAAGGTTTACCAACTAACTAATTAATAACCTCCATACAACTTAAATTAAAATATACAAAAGTAGACATTATGTCTACTTTTGTATGTCATTTGGCACAAACTTATTCAGCTAAACGATTTCTCAATTAAGTGAAAAGATTGTTTGAGCGTGTAGCAATCGAAAGGAAATGTATTATAATGAAAAAATTTAAAGACAAAATTGGGTACCTTTTTATATCGCCATTTTTTTTGGTCTTCTTGCTTTTCAATGCATATCCCATCTTCTTTACAATGTATCTTTCAATGACAAATTATAAAGGTTATGGTAAAAAAATCTTTATTGGAGCAGATAACTTTAAATTGATATTTAAAGATCCTAATGTTGTTGATGCCTTTTTTAATACAATCAAGATTTGGGGTGTTAATATATTTTTTCAAATCTTTTTAGCTTTATTGTTGGTTATGGTTTTCTCTGACATACAGTATAAGTTTAAAGGTTTAAAATTTTTCAGAGTAATATTCTATTTACCAAATTTAATAGCTGCAGCAACCATTGCACTTATTTTCATGAAATTACTAGACAAGGATTATGGCGTCGTCAATCAAGTGTTATTCAGTGTTGGTTGGATTGATAAACCTATTGGATGGCTGACCAAACCAATAATTGCCCAGATGAGTGTGTCCAGTATACAGACCTGGATGTGGTTTGGTAACTCATTTATATTGTTTATGGCTTCCGTACAAGCGGTCAGCAAAGAGATTTTCGAAGCGGCTCGAATTGATGGTGCAGGAAGATTCCAAATACTAAAAAACATTACAATTCCATCGATTAAACCTATCCTAATGTATGTAATGATAACCGGTTTAATTGGCGGTTTACAATTATTCGATATCCCATTTTTAATTACAGACGGTAAGGGATTCCCAGCGGGTAGCTTAAACACGATGATCGTCTATATTTACAACATGGCATTCGTTTATAAAAATTATGGCTATGCGTCAGCATTATCATTTGCATTATTCCTTGTTATATTAGCTTTTACCATTGTTTTCACATTGATTACCAACGGGAATGAACTAAGAGAGTTCTTTAATGGACGTAAACAAAGAAAAGCTAGAAAGAAAGAATTAGCTAAAATGGAAGGAAGTGCAAAATATGAGTAGTTTATTAAATACAGCTCCTACAGCTGATGTGAGTAAAAAAAGTAGAAAGCTCGAAAGTAAAATGAAACGAGATAAATGGATCGTCTATATTATCGTCTATGCTTTTTTAGCGTTTCTTGTTCTCGTATCAGTCGTTCCGTTTTGGATCGTTTTAATCAATGCAACAAGAGATGGCATGTCCATATCAACTCAAGGAATGAGCTTGCTACCGGGGAAAAGCCTAGTTGAAAACTATAAGATTCTCACCAGCAATGCAGATGTTGTTCAAGGGTTTATAAATTCGTTGAAAATATCTGTTCTAGTCACAATACTTTCAGGCTACTTCTCAGCACTTACTGCATATGGCTTTCATATGTACAATTTTAGGGGGAAAAACTTTTTATTTGGAATTATCCTCATCTTTATGATGGTACCTAGCCAATTGGCATTCTTGGGATATGTTAAATGGATGACTCAGCTTGGACTTATGGATACACATGCTGCATTGATTATTCCATCCATAGCATCTATTGGTACTGTCTTTTTCCTACGCGCATATATTAGCTCTTCACTTAGCAAGGAATTGATTGAGTCGGCAAGAATTGATGGAGCAGGCGAACTATACATTTTTCATAGAATCGCATTGCCTTTAATGGCACCAGGTGTTGCTACGATGTCTATTTTTACTTTTATTGGCTCATGGAACAATTATTTAAGTGCGAGAGTTATATTGAGTTCAAAAGGTAATGAAACTTTACCAATGGTTATTTCATCCTTGAAGGCTTTAAAAATTTGGCATCAAAATCAAGGCGCAATCTATTTAGGTTTTGCAATATCAATTATACCAATTGTTGTCGTATTCATATTTGCATCTAAGTATCTAATAGAAAATATTTCCGCTGGTGCTGTTAAGGGCTAGGGCAACAAATTTGATTCAGCTTTAAGGAAGGGAATAATATGAAAGATACCAGCCTCTATTTAAGTGATTCTAGACTTTTCACAGATACAAAAGAGGTATTGTTTGAAACAGTAACATTAAAAAACGATACGTATTTTAAAATTGAGAATATTGACCAAATGGCTCCTTTTTTTATGACGATCGTCAGCGACGTTGATTTTTGGCTATTTGTGTCGAGTACTGGCGGAGTAACAGCAGGTCGTAAAAGCCCAGAAACAGCTTTGTTTCCTTATTATACGGATGATAAAATTCACGATAGTAAGGATACGACAGGTCCGGATGCGTGTTTTATGGTTACTAAGCAGAAGAAAACGTTACTTTGGAAGCCTTTTAGTATACAGCAGCCAAACGTATATAAAACGACAAGAAATTTGTATAAAAACACCATTGGCAACAAGATTGTATTTGAAGAAGTCAATCACGATTTGGAATTGATTTATCGATATACTTGGTCGACAAGTAATAAGTACGGTCTGGTAAAAGAAAGTGAATTTATAAATAACGCTACTGATAGGGTATCGATTAAAGTGCTAGATGGTATAAGAAATATTTTACCTTATGGTGTGGATGTGCTCGGTCAGATTTCTCGCAGCACACTAATCGATGGTTACAAAAGAAGTGAACTCATTCAACCGTATGGACTTGGTATTTATGCACTCAGCTCGATTATCTCAGATAAGGCTGAACCAAGCGAATCGCTTAAAGCGACTGTAGCTTGGTCCGTTGGAATCGAGACGCCTGTATATTTACTTTCAGAGCAGCAGACGAAGGATTTTATCTCTCACCAGCATTTACAAACTGAACTGGATGTGAAGGGGAGAAGGGGTGCTTATTACATTGTAGGTGAATTTAACCTTGCATCGAACGAAACGAGAGAATGGTTAATCGTAGCTGATTTAAATCAAACCGCTTCTAAAATTGAAGTGCTGATTGATAAGTTAAACGCGCCTAGCAAGCTTTTGCAAGAACTAAAAGATGACATCGAACTTGGTTGTAAAAACCTTAGAGAGTTAGTTTTTGATGCAGATGGCTTCCAAGCAACTGCAAATACAAAAGTCGCTAATAGACATTTTTCCAACACACTCTATAACATTATGAGAGGTGGTATTTATGCGGATGACTACAGAATTACGACCTCTGATTTTATTGAATTTGTAAGTAATTGGAACAAGTTAGCTTTAGAAGACAATCAAGCTTTTCTATCACAGTTGACGCCGGAGGAAGATTATTTTGAGCTTGTAGAACGCGTCGACGGAAATGCCAGTAAGGATTTGTCAAGATTGGTTAGAGAGTATTTACCTTTGACCTACTCGAGAAGACATGGCGACCCTAGTAGACCCTGGAACAAATTTAACATCGATATTGCCAAACCAAATGGTGAAAAGAACCTTAATTTTGAAGGTAATTGGAGAGACATATTCCAAAACTGGGAAGCCCTATCGCTGTCCTACCCAGGCTACATTGAAGGGATCATAACTAAATTTGTAAACGCGTCTACAGCAGATGGGTATAATCCATATCGTATTACTAAGCAGGGTGTGGATTGGGAGGTTTTAGACTCTGCAGATCCATGGTCCAATATAGGCTATTGGGGCGATCATCAAGTGATTTATCTGTTAAAATTGCTTGAGCTTTCAAAACGCTATCATCCAGATAAGCTTAATACACTTTTAGACAAAGAAATATTCGTTTACGCGAATGTTCCTTATCGTATAAAAGGTCTTGATGACTTAATTAAGGATCCTAAAAATACTATTTTATTTGATAAGCAGCTTGCGAAACAGATTGATAATAGGGTAGAGACAGTTGGTGCAGACGGTAAGCTCATGCATTGTGACGAATCTCTTTATCATGTTAACCTGATGGAAAAACTGCTAGTTGTTGCTTTAGTAAAGCTGACAAACTTCATTCCTAGAGGCGGAATTTGGATGAATACCCAACGTCCAGAATGGAACGATGCAAATAATGCCCTGGTGGGAAATGGTGTTTCTATGGTGACACTATATTACCTTTATCGTTATCTCAGTTTTCTCGAAAAAATACTTGAAGACATTCATCATGAGATCATTCTATCAAAAGAAGTCGCAGAAATGTTTTTGGGGGTTGACGGTATCTTTGATGGCCTAAAGCATGCTCTTAGTGCCATATCAAATGAGAGTACATTTGTGATTGTTAAACAGCTTGGCTTTGTTGGCGAAACCTATCGAGGTAAAATTTACGCGCATGGCTTTACTGGTGATAAAGCAACTATTGGTATCAAACAGCTTAGAAGCTTCGTGAAAAACGCAAAAATGATATTAATGGATTCTATAGTAGCAAACAAGCGTGAAGATAATTTATATCATGCCTACAATCTTGTGAAGTTCGGATCAAATTCATGTCAAATCTCTCATCTTTATGAGATGCTTGAAGGGCAGGTAGCTGTATTGAGTTCTGGTGCTTTGAATGCACAAGAGTCTATCGAAGTCCTAAAGGCGCTAAAGAGTAGTCAAATTTACCGAGAAGATCAAAACAGCTATATGCTTTATCCCAATAGACAACTACCTAAGTTCTTGGAGAAGAATATAATTCCTGAAGCTTCTGTTATGGGCTCGAGCGTGTTAAGAACTGAACTTGAAAAAGGCTTGACGAGATTTATTGAGAAAAGTATTTTTGGCAAATACCACTTTAATGGTGATTTTAGGAATGGCATAGAAATTGCCAATGCGATAATTGAAACTGGAGAATATACCCTAGAGGAGGCTCGTGAGGTTGGTGAGCTTTATTCTGAGCTATTTGATCATCACTCATATACAGGTCGATCTGGAACCTTCTACAAATATGAGGGGTTAGGCTGTATTTACTGGCACATGGTCTCTAAGCTTGTTCTTGCAGTTCAGGAAACTCATGAGGCTGCATTTGAAATATCACCATATAGCGATGAAGCAAGGCTGCTATCAGATTACTTCCACGAGACAAAGGCGGGTATAGGAGTGGACAAAACCCCAGTTCAATATGGTGCATTTCCAACGGATGCATATTCACATACTCCTGGATTTGCCGGTGTACAGCAACCAGGTATGACAGGTCAGGTAAAGGAAGATATTTTGTCTAGATTTAACGAGCTAGGTGTATCTGTAGCAGAGGGTGAGATTATTTTTAACCCAAAACTCCTAGCTAAGGATGAGTTTTTCAAAATGGATTATGAATGGCACCTACCAAAACGAGATTTGACTCTAAATAAGAATCAAATCGGGTTTACGGTTTGTACGATTCCGATTGTTTATGAGCTATCCAATTTCCAAGCAATAACAATTATTTATGATAATGGAGATCGCTATACCTTTGAAAATGCAATAAAACTAAATCGTGAAATAAGCAGCCGTATCTTCAAAAGAGATCGGTCTATTGAAAAGGTAATTGTAAGAGTAAGCTATTGATACACAACGTTTAAGACCACTCAATTTGAGTGGTCTTTTGTTGTGAAGAACAGAAAAATAGAATTGACAGACGCAAAACAAAGTATTATTATATATCTAAAAGATATATGGTAGTGGTGAAGGAAATGTCTAAGAAAAAAACGCAATTTGTAATTTTAGGACTGTTGAATGAAGGGCCTTTGACGGGATATGATATCAAGAAAATCATAGACCTCAGATTTAGTTTCTTTTGGAACGAGAGCTATGGTCAAATATTCCCTATGCTTAAGCAACTTACTAAAGATAACCTAATCGAATGTCTGCCTAATAACGAGACCCAATCAGAGGTATCAAAAAGAGAGAAGATTTACTATCGGATAACTGAACAAGGACGGCAATTTCTACTCAATTGGTTAGAAGAACCAGTTGAAACAGAGACGGTTAGATTCGAAATTCTACTAAAAATGTACTTTTCAAATGAACTGGATTCTGAATCTATGAAGTCGCATATTGAAGCGTTTAAATTACGCTATTTAGAGAAATTGGCTTTGCTAGATTTGTTTTACGCTGAGCTAAAGCCTATAGTTGATCTACATGACAATCATGCAGAGATATTGAGCGTTATCAATTTTGGTCAAAAGGTTTACAGAGCGTATGTAGAATGGAGTGAAGAAACCATAGCACAGTTAGAAACAAAAAAAAGAGGTGGTAATTATGAGACAAAAAATTAGAAGATCCTTCGCCTTACTTGCATTATTAGTCTTTCCGCTTACATTAAATTATTTTTCGCCCTATGTATCAATTGATGGTGCAATGGTGGGCGTAATTTCTGGGAGTGTTATTGTATTTATACTCCTATTTTTAAGTGGTATCATTTTAGGAAGAGCATGGTGTGGTTGGCTGTGTCCGATGGCTGGGCTTAGTGAGATGACGTTACAGATCAATAATAAAAATGTAAACATAAAAAATCTTAGAAGAGTGCGACTTAGTATTTTTGCAGTTTGGGCGAGTATTTTAGTCTTAGGATTTGTACTTGCTGGTGGCATAAAGGGAGTTAACCCTTTGCACCTAACAGAAAATATCATATCCGTAGACGCCCCTGTGAAATACATTATCTATTATTCGGTCTTACTGATATTTACTGTTCTTTCTATAGTTTTAGGGAAACGAGGCGCTTGTCAGTCCATTTGCTGGATGTCGCCATTTTTAGCAGCCGGTTATCATGTTGGTAAAGGACTAAAGATCCCTCAGCTCAGAATCGTTTCACAAAAGGACCGATGCGTAAGCTGCGGTATTTGTGATAAAAAATGTCCTATGAGTTTACCAGTAAGCACAATGCTTAAAACAGATAAAATGAGCACCTCTGATTGTATTCTTTGTGGAGAGTGCGTTGATCATTGTAAAAAAAACGTGCTAAGCTATCGATTTACAGTAGTAAAGTAGCTTCAAATGTGATTTTTATGTAATATTTCGGAAAAGGATTGCATTAATCTTAGAACAATGTTATTATGAAAGAACTTAAATTATATTTGTTTCAAGTACCTGAATTAGTGTTAAAGCATTACGCCTGATTTTGTATTTGTAGTAGTAGGTTTAAGATTAAAAATTAGGAGGTACCACATGAACGGTACAGTTAAATGGTTTAACGCAGATAAAGGTTTTGGTTTTATTACAGGAGATGACGGTAAAGATGTATTTGCTCACTTCTCACAAATCAACTCTAACGGTTTCAAAACTTTAGAAGAAGGACAACGTGTTTCTTTCGAAGTTGCTCAAGGTCCTAAAGGTCCTCAAGCTGAAAATATCACAGTTATCGGTTAATTAGAAGCCTTAGATAGTTAAATATCAAAACGAATGAAAACCTCTTTGAGAAATCAAAGAGGTTTTTTATTTTATTGTTATTCAGAAATCAGACGAGATGAATCTCAGCAGCTAATCTAAGGTCTCTTGAACTACTGCCAGCAGAAATTTTGAATCATTCCTTATGGAGCACCCACTGGTTCAGTGCTAAATCGTAAGACATAAAAGCGCGTTTATTTAGTGTCAGGTTTACCTGAGTCTGATCACCTGCATTCATGTAGATTTTCCTAAAGGCTCTTAACTCATTAGGTGGACGGTGTGCCGATTGATCGAGATAGGAAACATATAATTGCACCACTTCCTTAGCCGCAAATTTCCCTGTATTTTTAAGTGTAAATGATACTGTTACATAGTTATTTTCTTCATCTATTTGTGAGAGGTTTAAATCACTGTACCCAAACGATGAGTAGGTTAAGCCATGTCCAAAACAATAAAGAGGTTCTATGTGTTTTGCATCAAAATGGCGATAGCCGATATAAATGCCCTCGCTGTAGGACACCGTTTTATCTCCTGGGAACTCTCCGATACTATGAGCAGAATAATCGCTTAACTGTTTACCGATCGTAAAAGGTAGTTTCCCAGAAGGTGAAACGACTCCAAACAAAACATTGGCAAGTGCAGTGCCACTTTCCATACCGTTATACCAGGTTTGAAGAACGGCTTTGGCATATTGCTTCATAGAGGAGACGTCTACAGCTGAACCACTGATGTTAATGGCTACGATGTTTTGGTTGACGCTTGCTATTGTCTCTAATAGCTCTGCTTGACCAAATGGTAAGTTGATATCTTGTCTATCTTGCCCCTCATGATCTAAGCTGTGATTAATGCCGCCTACAAATATCACCAGATCATTTACATTTGCAGCACGTAATGCTTCTTCTCTTAAGTCGCGAGCACGATCAGGTGTGTTGTCCTTATCGCGACTATAGCTAAGGACAAATGACAATTTGGTATTGCCGCCGACAAACATACTGATGCCTGCGAAAGGTGAGTGTTCATAAAGTGCTTTTATTTCTGCGCTACCACCACCGCTTGCATGTGTTTTAATGGCATTTTCACCAACAACCAGTATTTTTTTGTACTGGTCAATCTTAAGCGGTAGAAATCTTCTTTATTTTCTAAAAGAACGATTGCTTCTTCAGCAATTTTTTTCGTAAGAAGCTGATGTTCGGGTGTGTTTCTTTTGCCTTTTTGACGCTGTCCAGAGAGCATATGGGTTTGATTCATTAATTGAAGGATTCCAAGAACCTTCTCATCAAGAATCGATTCATCAAGTTGGCCTTCAAGAACAGCGGTTTCAAGTGCATCTGCAAAGAAGTATCTGTCGAAGTCAGTTGTTACACCCATTTCAATGTCAAGACCAGCTTTGGCTGCTTTTATGGTTGAGTGGACACCACCCCAATCGGAAATAACTACCCCATTATAGCCCCATTGATTTTTGAGAACATCAGTTAATAGATAATGACTTTCACAACAGAAATCTCCATTCAGTTGATTGTAGGCAGCCATAACGCTGTAAGCATTGCCATCGACTAGTGTTTCACGAAAAGCGGGAAGGTACATTTCTTCTAAGGTTCTTTTATCAACAATAGCGTTGACAAACATTCTGTTCGTTTCTTGATTGTTAGCAGCAAAGTGGTTTACACAAGCCGCAACGTCGTTTTGTTGAATACCCTGAACCACTTTACACCCCATTGCTCCTGATAAAGCGGGATCCTCACTCATGTATTCGAAGTTTCTTCCGCAAAGAGGAGAACGCATCAGATTGACCCCAGGCGCTAGTATAACATCCTTTCCACGACTTCTCGCTTCTGCTCCAAGTGCATCGCCAAACTCAAATGCAAGTTCATGATTCCAAGTCGCTGCAAGTGCTGTATTCGCTGGAAAATAAGTGACAGAGTCGTCAGACCATTCTCTATCTTGCCAAGTACCACGAATATATTCTCTTCGGACTCCCCTTGGTCCATCTGAGGTGACTAGGTCAGGAATACCAAGTCTTTTGATGCCTTTTGTTTCAAAAATGCCATCACCGTGAAGCATGCCAACCTTTTCAGATAACGTCAGATTGGATAAAATTGATTTTAACTCATTAGTGGTAAGCATAGCACCTCCTAAATTAGTATAGTGATTTCATCTTGATCAGTTACGGTTAGCTCAATGCCATAGAATGAATGCTTAAATGGCACATTTGAACTATCGATATGATCAATATTGCGCAGTATAAATTTCGCTGGTTTTTTAAATGTTCTGTTGATGATAATTTCATTGTCTTCTTTGACAAGCTTAATCAATTCCTCTTGCTCATTTTCTATATTATAGACTGGTAAATGAAGGGTGGTTTCGCTTCTTAGATTAAAAATATGATAGCTGATATCCGTTAAATAATCATAATCAGGTCTTGAATCATGGTTACCAATAGGCAAAATCGTAATAGGTTTTACATAAAGTGGCAATGACTGATAATCATATACTTCAGAGTAATATCGACCACCACGCTTGACTTCATTGGAAAGCAAATGTGTATACTCACCTTCAGGTAGATAGTAATTGCCCACACCTTCAGGGTTAAAGATAGGAGCGACAACTAAGCTCTCACCGAGATAGTATTGCATATCTAATGTTTGGCAAACTGGATCGTTTGGATGTTCCATAAACATGGCGCGCATCATAGGGACACCAGTTTGTGCCGTTAAATGAAGTCGAAACGACACTGCTGAGTAGCACCGTAGCTGACGAATCTGAAGCAGGCGTGAGCATCTATCTCAACAACAGACACCACTATGAAATAGGTGTTCAAAATCATGGTGCTCAGAGAAAACTCATCCTGAGAAGGCAAATTGGTTCCTTGTTCAAAGTAGAAAATGAGAGGCTGATTGCATCAGAAACCAAAGGCCTTAAAATCACGGAGACCCTTCAAGATTATATTTTTAGCTATAAACTGGATCAAGATTGGATCGAGCTCGGTCGAGGGAAAACGCAATATTTGACAACTGAGGTTGGCGGGTGCTTCACTGGAAACTACTTTGCGCTTTATGCACATTCTGAAAATTCAACGGTTTCACCATTAATTTTCAAGGAATTTGTTTACAGGGTACACTTGGATTAGAGGATTCTACAAAAATCTTTGGAAGTTCATCCAATTAACAAGGTCATTTTCATCACGTATAATGGCATTAGTAAATAAAGAATCTATTCAATAGAGAATTGAGATTACGGAGGAATTATGGCAAAGGTATCTTTGAAAAACATCACGAAAATTTATGATAACGGTTTTCAAGCGGTTAAAGGCATTGACTTAGAAATTAAGGATAAAGAATTTATGATCCTAGTAGGTCCTTCAGGCTGTGGTAAAACGACTACGCTTAGAATGATTGCAGGTCTTGAAGAAATAAGCAAAGGCGAAATGAGCATTGGCGACGTGGTCGTTAACAATGTCGCACCTAAAGATAGAAATATAGCAATGGTTTTCCAAAACTACGCGTTATATCCACACATGAGTGTGTACGATAATATGGCTTTTGGGTTAAAACTTCAAAAAACACCAAAAGATGAAATCAAAGAGAGAATCGAGAAAACAGCTAAAATTCTTGATATTGAACAACTTTTAACTAGAAAACCAAAACAATTATCAGGTGGTCAAAGACAAAGGGTTGCTCTTGGCCGTGCAATCGTTCGTAAACCAGAAGTATTTTTAATGGATGAACCGCTTTCAAACTTAGATGCGAAGCTGAGAGTACAAATGAGAGCTGAGTTAATCAAACTTCACAATGATCTTCAAACAACTTTCGTCTATGTAACACATGATCAAACTGAAGCGATGACTATGGGTAGCAGAATTTGTGTTATGAATGATGGTATCATTCAACAAGTTGCTGAGCCTAAAGTGATCTATAATCACCCTGCAAATATGTTCGTTGCAAGCTTTATTGGCGCACCACAAATGAACTTTTTACATGGTACCTTAACTGAAAAAGCAGGTAAGATCGTTACAGCAATCGATGGTTTTGAGGTTGTTCTTAATGAAGCAGCAGCTGCTAAAGTAAAAGCAGGTAATTATATCGGTAAAGAAGTGGTTGTTGGTGTTCGTCCTGAGGACATTAAAATTGTCGGCGCAAACGAAGGCTTAAATGTAAAGGTAGAAGTTACGGAATTATTAGGAAGTGATTTAAACGTTTACTTCTCATTTAAAGGTAGACAATATATTGCCAAAGCAGATGCACATGTAGAATTACAATTCAATCAAATTATCTCTGTTGCATTTGATATGGATAAACTTCATTTATTTGATAAAGAAAGTGAGAAATCAATTCTTTACTAATTAAAAGCAAATAATTATGCAATCAAAATCTCCTTCTCATAAATCATGATTAATACCCTTTTTGGAGGACAGTCAGTGAATGTCTGTCCTTTTTCCTTTAGCTTTTTTTAGAATATGATAGAATTATAATAAAGCAATGCACCACTAGAGGAGGGGTTATGAAAGACAAATTTCTTGAGCTGGAAGCTATTTTAAAGTGTGCCATTAAACCAATTTATAAAAAAAAGCATATTAAAAAGATGGATGAAACATTGATACAGCTTGATAATGGCAATCTCTTTCTCGTACAAAGAGCTCTAACTGAGGTCGAATATGAGTTGGTTAAAATTTGGCTTGAGTCCGCCAATCAAGGAATGAAAAGCTCGGAGTATTTATTGCTAACTACCTCAGAAGGGTATTTGAATTATCATAGTGAGATCACATTTCCCGTTCGATTATGGAAAATTCAGTACAAAGAAAGCGAAATTGAAGTAAAAGAAATTATTAAGTCCACTTTTATCGATGAGAAAATCGTCTATACCGGAGACGATGAAATCGTAATGATCATAAAAGAGAAAGAAGAGGAAGAGAGTTCTGTTACCCCTTATGAATTGCAGAGTTTGCTTGAAGCTGAGGCACTTACGAGTATACGTGTAACAGTAGGCAGCTTGATTTCACATCTTTCGGAGGTCCATTTGTCTTATGTTCAAATGAACGAGCTCACAGAGCTTGTGCATGAGTTTAAGCAAAGAACACAGGTAGTTTATTTTGATGCAATGTTTTTCCCTTTAATGGTAAAACGCATTAGAATGTTACTTAAATCAAGTGATATTGGTTCAAGAGAAAAGCTACTTATGGAAGCCTTGCTGAAACAGCATATAAGACCAGTGAACGATCAAGAGTTAGAACAAACCGCTCTTGTGTTTTTTGAGAATAATCTTAACATTTCAGAAACAGCCAATGAACTTTACATTCACCGTAACACATTAATTTATAGGCTTAACAAGCTTGAGAGCATTACAGGCTTTGATATTCGCAAATTTAATGATGCGATGCATTATTTTATGAGCTATCTTGGCGACAAGATTAAATAAGTCCCCTAGGGGCTTTTTTTAAGATTGAATGGTAATTTAGGAGGTTGAAATGGCATTTACAAAGGATTTTTTATGGGGATCTGCATCAGCAGCATATCAGATAGAAGGCGCATATGATACAGCAGGTAAAGGCCCTTCAATTTGGGACATATGGGCTCATTTACCTGGCAAGACCTTTGAAGGAACAAATGGTGACATCGCTTGTGACCATTATCATAGAATAGAAGAAGATGTTGCTCTAATGAAAGAAATGGGGCTAAAAGCGTACCGTTTCTCTATATCGTGGCCGAGAATCATTCCTGCGGGAACAGGTGCAATCAATCCAGAGGGAATAGCGTTTTATAATAAGCTAATTGATACACTTATCAAAGCAGAAATTGTTCCGATGGTAACCCTTTATCACTGGGATCTTCCACAAGCATTACAAGATGAATACAGTGGATGGGAATCTAGGAGAATCATCGATGATTTTGTCAATTACTCAAATGTATGCTTTGAGAACTTTGCAGATAGAGTAAAATATTGGATCGTCATGAATGAACCCAATATATTTACGTCTCTAGGCTATATGTTAAAGCTTCACCCACCAGGTATTCAGGATGAAGCGATTTATCTTAAAGCCTTTCATCATACGGTTTTGGCACATGCAAAAACAGTAATTGCATATAAGGAAGCTGGCTACGACGGGATGATTGGTTCGAGTATCGCATATACACCAACCTATGCTGCATCTGACAGTCAAGAGGATCAAAGAGCAAAACGTAACTTTGATGTGACAGGACCATTATGGTATCTAGACGGTTATTATAAAGGTGCCTATCCAGTTGCTGGCGTTGCTTACTACACAAAAAAAGGTGTCATGCCAGTTGTTACCAGAGCAGATGAGACGATGATGGCTGCAGCTGCTGAGCTTGCTGATTTTATCGGGATTAATTACTATCAGACGGCAACGATTGCGCATAATCCAGAGGATGGCGTTGGATTTAGTGAAATGAATACATCTGGTAAAAAGGGAACACAGTCTGAGAATGGCATACCAGGTCTTTATAAACAAATTCATAATGACAAATTGGAGTACACTGACTGGGACTGGGCAATCGACCCAGATGGGCTTCGTTATGGTCTAGAAATATTAAATAAAAGATACGGTTTACCGATTATTATCAGCGAAAACGGTCTAGGGGCGTATGATGTACTGACTGAAGCAGGTGAGGTAAACGACGACTATAGAATTGATTTTCTACGTAAGCATATATTGGCTTGTGAAGCAGCCATGTCGCATGGCGTTAATTTGCTTGCCTATTGCACATGGTCATTTACAGATTTGTTAAGCTGGCTGAATGGCTATAAGAAGCGATACGGCTTTGTACACATTGATTTTGATTCAGAAGCGCTCAAAAGAACGAAGAAAAAGTCTTACTATTGGTATCAAAATGTAATTGCTACGAATGGTGAGGAACTGTAGGTGACTATGAAATATTTAGCGATAGATATTGGGGGATCAGCGATTAAGTCAGCAATTATTGACGCTGAAGGAAATATTTATGAAAAAACCAGTTTGCCAACCCCCCAAACGAATTTTGAAGATTTTATGGAAAGGTTAACCCAAATTGTACATTGGGGCAATAGCCTCACACATTTATCTGGAATTGCTTTAAGCCAACCCTGTGTCACCAACGCTGAGACAGCAGAAGCATTAAGTGAAGGTGCGTTAATCTATATTAAAAATACGAATCCAGCGAAATTGCTCGGGGAGAAATTCAATTTACCCTATTCAGCTGAAAACGATGGCAATTGTGCCGCATTAGCTGAAATCTGGATCGGTGGTGCTAAAACTTCAAATGATATTGCACTTGTGGTGTGTGGCTCTGGTATAGGTGGCGCGGTTGTCATTGACCGAAAAATCAAAACTGGCGTCAATCGCTTTGCAGGTGAGTTTGGTATGTTTGTAATGGGAATGGATGATGCTGGAATGCCTCTCACTTGGAGTTTTAAAGGTGCAACGCTATCTTTGGTTAAAGATTATGCTCAGAGAGTAGGAAAAGATTATCGTTATTTAGATGGCAAGAAGGTTTTTGAATATGCGGATGCAGGAGATGTAGATGCAATTGCAAGTGTTGATTCATTCTTCAGATACTTTGCATTTGGCGTTCACAATATTCAACATGTATATGACCCTGAGCTCATATTAATAGGTGGTGCTATTAGCGGAAGACATGATTTTGTTGAGAGGCTGACTTTGCAGCTAGACTGGTTAAATGATCAAATCGAATGGTTATTGGCAAGACCAAAAGTGGCTATTTGTGAATGCGGCGCTGATGCAAATCTGCTGGGTGCAGTTTACCATCTATTAAATAATCGAATGCATCAAATTTAGGTTTGATAGTTGACGGTTGAATTCATAAAGTGTTATGATTAGAAAGTCGAAAACGATTTCGGAGTTTTCTTCAAGGAAGGAATGATTCTAATGGTTACAATTTATGACATCGCAAAAGCATGTGGCTGTTCCAGTGCGACAGTGTCTAAAGCACTCAATAATTACCCTGACGTCAGTGCGAAAACAAGAGAAAAGATTCTTAAGAAGGCAAAGGAATTGGGCTTTGTTCCTAATTTACAAGCTAGGGCATTAATTACGAATAAGACGTGGAACATCGGGGTTCTTTTTGAAGATAAAAGCCACAGTGGTTTAACTCACTACTTTTTCTCTCAGGTTCTGCAGGGCGTAAAAGAGCAGGCTGAAGAAAAAGGCTACGATATTACTTTTATATCTAAAAATCTAGGTGGCGTTGAAATGACCTATCTAGAACACTGTAATCGTAGGAAAATTGACGGTGTTGTCATCGCTTGTATCGATTTTGAGGATCCTCAGGTTACGGAATTAATGGAAAGCGATTTACCAGTTGTGGCAATCGATTTCATAACCAGTCATATTGGTTCTATAGTGTCTGATAATGTAAAGGGTCTATATGAGATTACCAAATATATGATTTCGCTAGGGCATAAGGATATTGTCTATGTATATGGACATGAGACTCATGTTACTGAAGAACGTATACGTGGTTTCCGAAAAGCGCTTGATGAAGCGAGTATCCCCTTTAGCGAAAGAATGTTAGTTAAATCTAAATACAGTGAGCGTGAAGACAGTGAAGAAGCTGTGGAGTATATAATAAAACGAGGCAATTTACCAACAGCCATTATTTTTCCAGATGATTGTGCAGCGATATGGGGAATTAAAACACTCCGTTCTCATGGAATTAAAGTGCCTGAGGATATTTCGGTGGCAGGATTTGACGGTGTTGAGATAGGTGAAATGGTGTATCCAAGATTGACGACAATGCGCCAAGATACTTCAAGATTAGGTAAAGAAGCTTCACTACGTTGCATTCAAATGATTGAAACCAAGGTTCATAATCCAACGATGACGACCATTGGTGTGGAGCTTATAGAGGGTGGGACTGCGATGCCGCCTAGAGAAAAGGATGTCATCTTAAAGCCTAAAAAGAAAAATTAACAATTACGCACAACAACCTAAAAAAGACTAGAACATATCAAATGAGATGTGCTCTAGTCTTTTATATTTTTGATGCTCTAATTTGGATCAAAATCAAACGCGGTTTGATGCTTATAAGGCTGATCCTTATAGGACAGCTTTAACTCGTCAAGATTGGAATTTGCAACATTTGTCAAATCCTGAGTTTCAAAGCATATGCCTGTGCGATTATTAAATTGATGTCCTGAAGAACTCATTGTTGAATCGAGATAATTGCCACTATAGATAACTGAGTAAGGCTGAGTTGTCTTCACTCTTAATTTTCGTCCAGATTGTGGATCGGTTAATTCTACGAGTGGATCAATTCCATTGGCTTTAAAAGGATGATCAATGCCACGGGCACCAGTTATATCCTCCGCATCAGAATGAATAATTTCTGAGAGCGGTCGACTCTCAGAGAAATCTAAGTCAGAGTCCTTTAGTGGTACAAGCTGAATAGGAAGGCTAAGTGCGTTCAACCTCGCATAGTGTGAGGCGTTTAGTTTTAGGTAATGCGATTCAATAGAGGTGTCTAGATTGCCACTTAAATTAAAATAACTATGATTTGTTAAAGAGAAATAAGCGGGCTCAGAAGGCGTTGCGGTATATTCTATCGTCAATGCTTCATCTTTGACGGAATAAGTTAGTTCATAAATAACTTCAAATGGATTTGCCTCTAAATAGGGATGAATGAGTGTAAATTTCACATGATCTTCAGAGCTTGATGCCAAAGACCATATTACATTATGTAGACCATCCTTTCCTGAGTGTAACGCATTTTCATTTATAGAACAGTCTAACTGATAATTTTGCTCACCAAGTGGTAGTTTCCCCTCTAAAGTTCTACCTGCAACTGGGCCAACAAAGCAACCAATAAATAAAGGATTGGTCCAATAATCGGTAAAATCCTCGTAGTTAAGAACGACATTTGATCTATTGCCAGCCTGATCCTTCGCCATAATTTCGGTGATAATGCCACCAAGGTTTAATATTTTAACTGTAAATCCAGAATTGCTTTTTAGCTGAAACTCAATTATGTCCTGCATGAACTTACCTCCTTTCAGAATAAGCACATCATACTTGCCTTTTTTTATACTGTCAAGAGGTGGTTTTGATATTAGCACATAAATTAAAAAAAATAGCAAGTCGACAAATTTTTATATTGACCTGTCAAAAAGTTTTAAGTATAATTTAAATATCGAAAACGTTTTCGAAAAATCAAATGACTATATACATCGTTTTAAGGTTTTAATAAACCATTTTTTTTAACTAAAGTCGAAAACGATTTCGAAAAAATATTTGAAATACTCCCAAAGTGTGGGTGCAATCATAAGATGAGAGGAAACAACATGGAGAAATATCAAGACAAAGCACTTACCCCGAAAGAAAGAGCGATCGATTTGGTATCTAGAATGACGCTTGAAGAGAAAGTAAGTCAGTTAAGCTATAATGCATCTGCAATTGAAAGACTTGGTGTTCCAGCTTATAACTGGTGGAATGAATCTCTGCATGGTGTCGCAAGAGCGGGTACTGCGACGATGTTTCCTCAAGCGATTGGCTTAGCAGCAATGTTTGATGATGAAAAATTGCTTGAGGTTGCAGAGGTTTGTGCAACAGAGGCAAGAGGTAAATTCAACCAAAGTCAAAAATATGGAGACACAGGTATCTATAAAGGGTTAACCATGTGGTCGCCAAACATTAATATATTTAGAGACCCAAGATGGGGAAGAGGACAAGAAACCTATGGGGAATGTCCGTTTCTTACAGCTAGATTGGGGATTGCTTTTGTAAATGGACTTCAAGGTAATGCAGAAAATCTAAAAACAGCAGCGTGTGCTAAGCATTTTGCGGTTCATAGTGGCCCTGAAGGCATTCGACATGAGTTTGATGCGATTGCGACACCTAAGGATTTATCAGAGACTTATCTCCCTGCTTTTGAAGCTTTAGTAAAAGAAGCTCATGTAGAAAGTGTCATGGGGGCATATAATAGAGTTAATGGTGAAGCAGCTTGTGCCAGCGAATTTTTAACAGGAAAATTAGAAGCTTGGGGATTTAACGGTCACTTTGTATCCGATTGCTGGGCAATAAGAGATTTTCATACAAAGCATTTAATTACAAATACAGTCGAAGAATCAGCAGCATTGGCATTAAGACTGGGAGTTGATTGCAATTGCGGAGATAGCTATTATTATCTGCTTTCTGCTATCAAAGCGGGTCTCGTATCTGAGGATTATGCAACAGAATCTGCAGTTAAGCTGATGACCACTCGATTCAAACTCGGTCTTTTCGATGGCAATCCTGAATATGATGCAATCGGATTTGATCAAGTAAGCTCAAGCGCTCATAAAAAACTTTCTCAAGAATGTGCAGAAAAATCAATTGTATTGTTAAAGAATAATGGACTACTCCCAATCAAAAGGGATCAAATAAAAACAATTGGTGTGATTGGTCCTAACGCAGCAAGTATAGATGCTCTCAGAGGCAATTATTTCGGTACTGGTGATGAATATACAACTTTCTTAAAAGGTATTCAGGAGCGATTTGAGGGTAGAGTTTATTATGCTGAAGGCAGTCATTTATTTAAGGATTCTCTACAGCCTTTAGGTGAATATGGCGATGGCTATGCAGAAGCAAAGGCGGTGGCAGCACACTCCGATCTGGTTGTCTTATGTGTTGGACTCGATGCAACCATTGAAGGTGAAGAGGGTGATACTGGAAATGCATTTGCTGCTGGAGATAAAAATGATTTGTTTCTACCAAAGGTACAGCAGGAATTAGTCGATATCGTTTTAGAACTTAACAAACCGACAGTGATTGTCGTTTCTGCAGGATCTGCTATCAATCCTAAAGGCGATAAGGCAGATGCAATCCTGCATGCCTGGTATCCAGGTCAGATGGGTGGAAAGGCTTTGGCAAACATCTTGTTTGGAGACGTTTCACCATCCGGTAAGCTTCCAGTTACTTTCTATGAGGATGTTGAATTATTACCTGACTTTGAAGATTACAGCATGACTAATAGAACCTATAGATATGCAGAAAATAATGTTCTTTATCCGTTTGGTTACGGATTGACATACTCTAAAGTCAATATATCTGACCTTTCCTATGACCCACATACTAGCATTGCTAGCTTGAGCATTGAGAACTTAGGGGATTATGAAACGGATGAAGTTATTCAGCTTTATATGAAAGATCTTGAGTCCATTGAAGCAGTTAGAAACTACAACTTATGTGGATTTAAGAGAGTTCATCTAAAGCGAGATGAAATTGTAAAAATGGAGCTTTTGGTTCCTAGAAGTGCATTTGAGGTTGTCGATCAGAAGGGTGATAGAGCCGTGCAAAGCAACAAATTCAGATTGTTTGCAGGTGTGAGTCAGCCAGATGAGCTCAGTCAAAGATTAAGTGGAATACCGGTAAAAAGTTTTGAAATCGTACTAAAGTAAGGACAAAAGTATTTGTGTTAGGATTCAATTGTTTCAAACGTCAATGGTGCAAACTAGAGATTTTAGCCTAGAAATCACTAGTTTACATAAACTAAGTTTTAAAAAATAGTTAGGGGGAAGACGATGAGAAAACTTATAAGTTTATTATTGGTCGTATTGATGGTGTTTAGCTTAGCAGCTTGTGGCAGTTCAAATAATGATACGACTACAACAGCAGCAGCTGAAACAAATGTAACTGAAGCAACAACTAGCTCAGGTTCTACTGAGAAAACTGTACTTAACGTATGGTCGTTTACAGAAGAAGTACCAGGTATGATTACAAAGTATTTAGAAACACATCCAGATTTTGCAGCAAAATACGAAATTAAAACAACTGTTATTGCTACAACTGATGGCGCATACCAACCAGCACTTGACCAAGCATTAGCTTCTGGTGGTGCAGATGCTCCAGATCTTTTCACTGCTGAAGCAGCATTCGTTCTTAAATACACACAAGGCGATGCATCACAATATGCAGCACCTTATAAAGATTTAGGCATCGATGTTGATAACGCAATTAAAGCAGCTGATATCGCTCAATATACAATAGATATCGGTACAAATCCTAATGGCGATGTAGTCGGTTTAGGCTACCAAGCAACAGGTGGTGCGTTTATTTATCGTCGCTCAATTGCTAAAGACACTTGGGGCACTGATGATCCAGCTGAAATCGCAAAAATCATCGGACCAGGTTGGGACAAATTCTACTCAGCAGCTGCTGATCTTAAAGCTAAAGGGTACGGAATCGTTTCAGGCGATGGCGATATCTGGCATGCAGTAGAAAACAGCTCTGACACACCTTGGGTTGTTGATGGCAAATTAAACATCGACCCTAAACGTGAAGCTTTCTTAGATCTTTCAATGAAACTTAAAGAAAATGACTATCACAATGACACACAAGACTGGCAAGATGCTTGGTTTGCTGACATGAAAGATGCTGGCGCTAAGAAAATCTTCGGTTACTTTGGTCCAGCTTGGATGATCAACTATGTAATCGCTGGAAACAGTGGTGACACATTTGGTGATTGGGCAGTTTGTGAACCACCTATCGGCTTCTTCTGGGGCGGTACTTGGGTACTTGGTTCAGCATCATCAGATAACAAAGATGCTGTTGGCGAGTTAATCAACTGGATTACACTTGATACAACTGAACAAGGCTTACAATATATGTGGGCAAATGGTACTTTAAATGGCGAAGGCGGCACTAAAGACGCAGTTGCTTCAGGTACTGTAATGAGCATGTCGAATGGTGAACTTGAGTTCTTAGGTGGTCAAAATATGTTTGATGTATTTATTCCAGCTAACCAATTTGCTAACGGCAAAAACTTAACTCAATATGATGAAACCATTAACACTTATTGGAGAGATCAAGTAAGAGCATACACTTCTGGTTCTAAGAGCCGTGAAGATGCAATTAAAGATTTCAAACAAATGGTTGCAGACAACTTAGATATCGAAGTAGAATAATTGTAAGAATCTGTGGGATAGAATAGGAAAAAGAGTAATCTTATTCTATCCCATATGTATGTTAGAAACTGATAGAAGATTTATGGGGGTGAGTGAAATTTGAAACAAAAGAGAAACGTTAGTTATGCGAAATATGGCTACATTTTTAGCTTGCCTTTTATAATTGTATTTGCAATTTTTTCGTTGTATCCAATTATTTATACTGGAGTTATCGGATTTACAGATTATAAGGGCCTCGGAACAACCACTTGGCATTTCCTAGATGAACCGTTTAAAAACTTTGTGACAATTTTAAATAATGGGTCATTTAGACAAGCACTTAAAAACACATTTATTATTTGGACTTTAAACTTTATACCGCAAATTCTTATGGCATTATTATTAACCGCTTGGTTTACGTCAAGAAGAAACAAAGTTCGAGGCAAAGGGTTTTTCAAAGTCTTATTCTATATGCCAAATATTATTACTGCAGCAAGTATTGCCATCCTTTTCTACGCCTTATTTAGTTATCCAGTAGGACCGGTGAACAGTTTGCTGATGCAGTTTGGTATAATTGATAAACCTGTATACTTTTTAGTCAGCAAAGCAAATGCTAGAGCAATCGTTGCCTTTATCCAATTTTGGATGTGGTATGGTTACACCATGTTAATTTTAACCTCTGGGGTAATGGGAATTAATCCTGAGATCTATGAAGCTGCCGAAATAGATGGTACTTCTGGTATTCAGACCTTCTTTTACATTACATTACCAAACCTAAAAACCATTTTGCTATATGTTCTAATTACAAGTATGATTGGTGGTTTGAACATGTTTGATATACCTAAACTATTTATGCAAGGTGGACCAGATAATTCAACCTTAACAACTAGCGTTTTCATATACAATCAGGCCTTTAGCGGTAGCTATCTCTATAATAGAGCGGCAGCAGCAAGTATGATTATGTTTGTAATCATTGCTATTTTCTCAGGAATTTTGTTCTATGTAATGAGAGATAAGAGCGAGATCGAAATCAAGAAAGAAGCGAAACGTGCAAAAAAAGAAAGAATGAGACTACTTGAAGAACAGGAGGCTGCGCAATGAAGCAAAGAAGTAAAAGCAAAAGTATACTTTTTAAAGTAGTTGTCTATTCCGTTTGTTTGCTTCTTGCAATTCTAAGTGTGCTACCATTTTGGGTTATGTTTGTAAATGCAACAAGAGACACTTATCAGATTCAACAAACGGCTCTTTCACTTATACCTTCAACGCATTTGATGGATAACATTAAGATCCTACTTGGCAAGACATTTGACCCGATGAAAGGTCTTACAAATTCGATGATCGTATCGGTGTCTTCAACACTGCTTACAATTTACTTTTCCGCACTAACTGCATATGCGCTTGTCGCATACAACTGGAAGCTGAGAAGTCCATTTTTCACATTTATCTTAGCAGTTATGATGATTCCAGCACAGGTATCGGTAATTGGTTTCTATCAATTCATGTATAAAATCGGTATGACAAATAACTTCTTAGCACTGATATTGCCATCAGTTGCTGCTCCCGCAGCGGTGTTCTTTATGAGACAGTTTATGCTGGCATCCTTACCACTTGAATTGATAGAGGCATCAAGAATCGATGGTGCAAGTGAATTTTATACTTTTAATAAAATCGTATTGCCTATCATGAAGCCAGCAATGGCAACTCAAGCAATTTTCACATTTGTATCTAGCTGGAATAGCTTGTTCTTACCATTGGTACTACTTACAGACAACGACAAGTACACCATGCCAATTATGGTTAGCTTACTAAGAGGAGATATTTACAAGACCGAGTATGGTGCGGTATATCTAGGCTTAGCATTAACCGTTTTACCGCTATTCATAGCTTACTTCCTGCTTTCAAGATACATTATCGAGGGTGTAGCTCTAGGCGGTGTAAAAGGATAGTTGAGCAGTTAAGTGCTTGACCGATCTTTGATTAATGAGATAGTTAAAGGAGACTGCTTGCAGTCTCCTCACTATAAAATAAGAAAACATTTTTTTTAAAGACTTTTTAAAACCTGTTGAAAAAGTATTCGAAATCGGTTATGATTAAGTCGAAACATTTTAAAGTGATTTTAAAAACTAGGAGGCATTATGGAATTTTTTAAGAACATCTCAAAAATTAAATACGAAGGTAAGGATTCAACCAATCCTTTGGCTTTTAAGTTTTATGACGCAGATAAAGTAGTAGCAGGCAAGCCAATGAGAGAGCACCTTAGATTTGCTATGAGCTATTGGCACACACTAACAGGTGAAGGAAGCGATCCATTTGGTACAGGTACGATGGACAGACCATGGAATGAGCTCACAGGGATGGAAAAATCTAAGCTCCGCGCTGAGGTTGGCTTTGAGCTCATGTCAAAATTGGGTATCGATTATTTCTGTTTCCATGATTTAGACATCGCACCAGAAGGTAATAGCTTAAAAGAAAAACAAGAAAACCTAGATGAAATGGTTGCATATATCGAAGAATTAATGAAGAAAACAGGCATTAAATGTCTTTGGGGAACAACCAATGCGTTTACAAACAGTCGTTTTATGCACGGTGCTTCTACATCTCCAAATGCGGATGTATTTGCTTATGCAGCAGCTCAAGTAAAAAAAGCAATGGAAATTACAATGAAGCTCGGTGGCGAAAACTACGTGTTCTGGGGTGGTAGAGAAGGCTATGAAACACTTCTTAACACCAATACAGAACTTGAACTTGATAACTTAGGCCGTTTCCTACAAATGGCAGTCGATTATAAAGCAAAAATCGGATTTACAGGTCAACTCTTAATCGAGCCAAAACCAAAAGAGCCGACAAAGCATCAATATGATTTTGACGCTGCAACCGTTATGGGCTTCTTAAGAAAATACAACTTACAAGACCACTTCAAACTTAATATCGAAGCTAATCATGCGACACTTGCTATGCATACATTTGAGCATGAACTTAACATGTCGAGAATCAATGGCATGCTGGGTTCAATCGATGCTAACCAAGGCGACTTATTACTAGGATGGGATACAGACCAGTTCCCAACAAACATCTACGATGCAACAGCTGCAATGCTTGAAGTGTTAAGAAACGGTGGCATCGCACCAGGTGGCTTGAACTTTGACTCAAAAGTTAGAAGAGGTTCATTTGAGCTTGAGGATTTATTCTATGCGTATATCGCAGGTATGGATACTTTTGCAAGAGGATTAATGATCGCAGACGAAATGATCCAAGAAGGCTTCTTCGACAATTTTG
Organism: Clostridiales bacterium 38-18; assembly: GCA_001897605.1. GTDB lineage: Bacteria > Bacillota > Clostridia > Peptostreptococcales > Acidaminobacteraceae > Fusibacter_C. The sequence goes on from MKTL01000001.1 coordinate 603,887, forward strand.
TTAAAGAAAGATACGCAAGCTATGAAGCGGGCATCGGTAAAAAAATTGTTAGTGGTGAGGTTGGGTTTGAAGAGTTAGAAGCTTATGCTTTAACACTTGAAGAAATTAAGAACACTTCAGGTCGTCAAGAAATGCTCGAAGCGAGATTCAACCAATACCTTTACAAATAAGCTGAGATCGTACTCTAGCGGATAGGCTTAATTTCTCATATAATAAGAGTGAGGTGAGCCCATATGGAAAGTTTAGATCAAAGCATTATCAAGTCACTCAACCGCTCAAGAATTCTAAGAGCGTTTAGAGAGAATGAAATTATACAGAAAAAGGAACTCGCAGATGCGTTACGACTAAGCATAACCACCGTAACGACAAATACAAACCAACTTCTAGATGAAGGCCTAATTGAAGAGACTGGCATTGCTGAAAGCACAGGCGGACGCAAGCCAGTCGTCTTTCAATTTCTTAAAAATGCGAAGGTGACACTTGGCGTTGATATTTCGCCACATCAAGTCAAGATGATATTATCTAACCTATCGTCAGAGGTGATAGATGTGGTCAGCTGGCGAAATGATGTTTTTGACATGGATAAGACCATAGAAAAGATAGAAGTCGAAACGAAAAGATTACTGCAGAGCAATCATTATTCGTTAGAAGATTGCCTTGGTATGGGGTTATCCTTACCAGGGTTAGTAGACGCCGATAGCAATCGACTGATACATGCACCCAATCTTGCTGTGAAGGATTATGATTTTTCAAAGCTACAGGCCCGATTGGGCATGAAAATTTTCATAGAAAACGAAGCCAATGTTGCAGCGTTTGCAGAGCTTATTTTAGGCGCAGCAGAAAACAACAACAACGCGGTTTATGTCTCTATTACAGAGGGAGTCGGTTGCGGTATTATTTCTGATCATAAGGTAGCAAAGGGCACTTATAATAAGGCAGGTGAGTTCGGTCATATGAGGATCTCTGACCGCCCACTAGCCTGTAGCTGTGGCAGATCTGGTTGCTGGGAGCTTTTTTCATCTGAAAGGGCTTTGCTTCGTATTTACGAAGAGAAAAGTGGGGTTAAGGTTGACGCCATAGAAGCTTTTTTTGAGAAGTACCATGAGGGTAGTTCTGTCGCTATGGATACCCTTAAAACGTATTTGGATTATCTACTGGTGGGTGTCGAAAACATCATGCTGGGACTGGATCCAGAGGTGGTCATCATCGGCGGCGATATCGTGCGATATTTGCGTGAGTTTGAGCCTATGATTGAGGCTTATTTGGAACAAAATCATACCAACCTACTCTCAAGAGATAACAAACTAGTGCTATCAAGTCTTGCACCGCAGAGTGCACTACTTGGAGCGGCGCTTTTGCCACTTGTGGAGATGTTTGGTTACTAGGAGCTTATTATGTATGTAGGGATAGATTTAGGAACGTCATCGGTTAAAATTTTACTGATGTCAAAAGACGGTGGTATCGTCGATGAGGTCACAGAGGAGTACCCTGTCTACTACCCGAAAGCGGGGTGGGCAGAGCAGAACCCTGAGGACTGGTGGCAAGGGACTTTAAACGCTTTAAAAAATCTGGTTTCGAGAAATACAGAAGTAAAGGATCACATAAAAGCCATTGGTTTCAGTGGACAGATGCATGGTATGGTTGCGCTTGATAATATGGGAAACGTGCTAACGCCTTCCATTATCTGGTGTGATCAAAGAACGACTGAAGAATGTCATGAGATAACAGAACACTTTGGAGCTAAGGGCTTAAGTGACTTGGTGGGTAACATGGCACTGACGGGATTTACTGCGCCAAAGATCCTATGGCTTAAGAAGAATGCCCCAGAGATCTTTGAAAAAGTAGATATGTTTTTATTGCCTAAGGATTTTATAAGCTTTAAGCTTTCTGGTAATTATGTAACGGATTACTCCGACGCGTCTGGGATGTTGCTTCTAGATGTGGCTAATAAATGTTACTCTCAGCCAGTGCTCGATTTTATTGGCATTACTGAGTCTCAGTTGCCGAATTTACATGAATCTTTTGAAGTCACAGGTCAGCTGAGTGAAGCGATCAAAGCTGAATTGGGTCTATCGCATGAGGTTTTAATCGTCGGCGGTGCAGGTGATCAAGCCGCTGGAGCCATAGGAACGGGAACCGTTTCAGAGGGTGTGGTATCTGTAACCTTGGGAACTTCAGGCGTTGTATTTGCTGCACACGATGACTATAGAGTCGATTCAGAGAACAGAATGCATGCTTTTTGTCATGCCAGTGGACGTTATCATTCTATGGGCGTTATGCTTTCGGCTGCCAATTGTTTAAAATGGTGGTCTGAGCAAGCGTCTGTCGCTGAAATAGACGATTTATTAAACGAAGTGGACGACACAATCAGTGAAGTGGTCTTTTTACCGTATCTTATGGGTGAGAGAACGCCTTATCCTGATCCAAACGCAAGAGGCACCTTTGTTGGGATGGATATGAACACCAACCGTAAAGATTTGACGAAATCTCTTCTTGAGGGTGTTGCATTTGGTTTGAAGGATTCATTGGATATTCTTGTTGATATGGGCGTTCCAGTGGAAGAACTCCGCGTTATCGGCGGTGGTGCGAGAAGCATCAAGTGGCGTCAAATTATCGCAGATATATTTGGACAAAAAATCGTTGGTATCAATACGAATCAAGGCGGTGCGCTGGGTGCTGCGATTTTGGCAGCAGTGGGCGATGGCGCTTTTGAATCGGTTGACGCTGCAACAAAAGCGATTATAAAAACGGTTGATGCAGTAGAGCCAAATCTAGCAAATCATGAGATATATAAAGAGAAGCATCTTAAATATAAGGCGCTTTATCAGTCTTTAAAGCCCTATTTTGAGATGTAAGTCTTTGTGAGCTATAAATCGGGTTGTAATTTAAAAGCATTTTGTTAGTGATATAGCCGCAAAATTTATTTTAATTAGAGGAAATTGTAAAACTGTGCATACTTGTAGGCACAGTTTTTTTATTAAATCACATTCTCGCTTGTGGCAAAATCTGAGGACTCGATGCCCGAAGATTTTTATTGTCTTTTCCACTTATGGCACTACCATTTGAATTTAACATCGATTATCGTTTTGGTGAACTTGTTAAGATGTATTTTAAACACGAGCGCCAAAAGGTAAAAGAGCCAACCCTGCAAGCTTAAGGTGCTGCTTTGCAAATGGCAGACCTACAATTGTAATACCTAAAAAGAAAGCAATGATAAGGTGCATGATACAGAGCTCCCAGCCAAGTAAGAGGATCCATATAATGTTCATCAGAAGACCACCTGCGCCAAAATTACCAATGCTGACTTCGCGACCGAATGGCGCAAGAGTAAGTCCAGCGATTTTAAAGCATTGAATTCCAAAAGGAATCCCAATTACAGTGATGCATAAAACCAAACCAGCGATGGTCCAGCCAATGGCGGATAATAAGCCACCAAAAATAATCCAAATTAAATTGCCTACAGAAGACATATCTCTACCTCTTTCATAATATAATAAATTTGCTTTAATATTGAACCTAAACTTTGTAAGTTTTGTATTTAAGAGCTTAAGTTTATTATAGTGATATTATAAAAAAACCAGATTAACTTTCAATTAGAATTTGGGAAAAATGAAAAAAAATAAATATTTAGAATTATCTAAAAACTATTTGACAAGCTTTTGATTTGTTAGTATAGTGTATACAATATATTTAAAGCCATAAGGAAACTAGCTTAATTTCGAAATCAATTTCAGAGAGCCGATGGTTGGTGTGAATCGGTATTGTGACTTTTAAGCGACTCATTTCTTTGCAGCTGCTCAGAAAAACCGAAGGTTGTGTAAGTGCAGACGGAAAACTCCGTTATCAGTTAAAGGCTTGTTGGAGCTTGATTAAGGTGGTCTATTTGAGTATAGACAATCAGGGTGGTACCGCGAGGAGTAACCTCGTCCCTGTATGCAAATGCATGCAGTGACGGGGTTTTTTGTTTACCTAAAAGCCATAACCTTGCTATAGACGACTCAGCTTCAGTGAAATAAGGATGTTTAAGGAGAAGTAGAAGATGATTAAGATTTTTGACACCACACTTAGAGATGGCGAGCAATCACCAGGATGTAGCATGTCGTTTGATGAAAAAATCGAAGTTGCAAAGCAACTCGAAAAATTGAAGGTAGACGTCATCGAAGCTGGGTTTGCAGCGGCTTCCATCGGCGATTTTAATTCGATTCGGGAAATTGCAAATCAAGTTAGAAACTGCACAGTAGCAAGCTTGGCGAGAGCACTTCCAGCGGATATTGAAAGGGCATATGAAGCTGTAAAAGGTGCAGCAAATCCAAGAATCCATACCTTTATCGCAACCTCAGATTTACACATGAAATACAAGCTTAAGATGAGCCGTGAAGCGGTTATTCAGCACACACAAAGTATGGTGAAATACGCTAAGCAGTTTTGCAATGACATCGAATTTTCGGCTGAGGATGCTTCTAGAAGTGATCCTATGTTCTTATATCGCGTGATAGAAGAAGCGATTAAAATGGGTGCGACGACCATTAACATACCAGATACCGTGGGCTATACGACGCCAGATGAATTCTATGAGCTGATAAGCAATATCAGATACTATGTTAAAAATGCAGATGCCGTTACGCTTTCTGTGCATTGTCACAATGATCTTGGTCTTGCAGTCGCAAACTCACTTGCCGCTGTTAGAGCAGGTGCAACACAAGTAGAATGTACCATCAATGGGATCGGTGAACGTGCTGGCAATGCAGCACTTGAAGAAATTGTTATGGCCATTAACACCAGAAGCGGTCACTACAATCAAATGACCCATATCGATACAAAAGAGATTATTAAAACCAGTCATTTGGTAAGCAAGGTGACGGGAACGCGTGTCCAGCACAATAAAGCGATCGTTGGCGAAAATGCATTTGCGCATGAATCGGGCATTCATCAGCATGGCATGTTGGCCAATCCAATGACGTATGAGATTATGACACCTGAATCGATTGGACTGACGACAAACAGCTTGGTTCTTGGCAAGCATTCGGGCAAACATGCACTAGAAGATCGTATCAAGTCACTTGGGTATCAGCTAACCGATGCGAAGTTAAATGAAGTTTTTAATGGTTTCAAAGCACTTGCTGACAAAAAGAAAACCATTTACGAAAGAGATATTGAAGCGCTGATTCAGGCAAAGTCTGCCTTTGATGAAACCGCTTATACACTGGCATCCTTTGTCATCAACTCCGGTAACATCATCACATCGACGTGTCAGATTGGTCTTAAACGTGAAGGCCAAATCTACGATTCGGTTGCGCATGGCCATGGTCCTGTGGATGCGGCCTTTAAAGCGATTGAAAAGATTATCGGAACGAGTTACGAGCTTGACGATTACACCATACAATCCGTCACAGAAGGCGAAGACGCACAAGGTGAGGCGATGGTAAAGATAAAAGTGGACAGCGAAACCTACACAGGCTATGGCCTCAGTACAGATATTATTGAAGCCAGCATAAAGGCGTATTTAAGTGCCATTAATAAAATTATACAAAATAGTGAAGTTGAGGAGAGTGAACGTAAATGGGCATGACAATGACACAAAAAATATTAGCAAAGCATGCAGGACTAGAGACCGTGAAAGCGGGACAATTGATTGAAGCAAATCTTGATTTGGTGCTTGGAAATGACATCACGACGCCAGTGGCGATCAAATCCTTTGACTTAATGAAAGCGAGAAAAGTATTCGATACAGAAAAAATTGCCATCGTTCCCGATCACTTTGCACCCAACAAGGACATACAATCGGCAGAGCAATGTAGAGAAATCAGGGAATTTTCTAAGGATAAAGCCATTACCAATTACTTCGAGTTAGGAGAGATGGGCATCGAGCATGGCTTAATCCCTGAGAAGGGATTGGTGGTTCCTGGAGACGTGGTCATCGGAGCGGACTCACATACCTGTACTTATGGCGCATTGGGGGCTTTTTCTACTGGTATTGGCAGCACCGATATGGCAGCAGGGATGGCTACTGGTAAGGGGTGGTTTAAGGTTCCAACAGCGATCAAAATAGAACTGACTGGCGCACTTCAAGGCTGGGTCAGTGGAAAAGATGTGATTTTAGAGATCATCGGTAAAATTGGCGTAGATGGCGCAAGGTATAAGTCCATGGAGTTTGTTGGAGAAGGGGTAAAATCGCTCAGCATGGACGATCGTTTTACGATTGCCAACATGGCGATTGAAGCGGGTGCTAAGAACGGGATTTTCCAAGTAGATGAAAAAACAATAGACTATATTACAAACTACTCAAAAGCGACAAAACCACATACGATATATGCAGCTGATGAGGATGCAGAATATGAATCGGTCATAAGCATCAATTTATCCGAGCTTACCTCAACCATTGCATTTCCACATTTACCAGAAAACACGAAGAAAATTGGCGAGATTGAAGCCGTCAAAGTGGATCAAGTAGTGATTGGTTCCTGTACCAATGGCAGGCTTCAAGATTTAAGAGAATCCGCTGCAATCTTTAAGGGCAATAAAGTTGCCAAAGGTATCAGAGCGATTGTCATACCAGTGACACAACGCGTCTATTTAGAGGCGCTTAGAGAAGGCCTGATTGAAATTTTTATCGAGGCAGGTGCAATCGTGAGCACACCTACTTGTGGGCCTTGCCTGGGTGGGCACATGGGCGTACTTGGTAAAGGCGAAAGAGCGATTGCGACGACCAACCGTAATTTTGTCGGTCGTATGGGACACATCGACTCTGAAGTTTATCTAGCAAGTCCAGCAGTGGCTGCGGCATCTGCAATCACAGGCTATATCGAAAACCCTCAAAACATCGTTAGAAAGGAATCAAGAATATGATACTATCAGGAGCCGTTCACAAATTTGGAGACAATGTCGACACAGACGTCATTATACCAGCACGCTATTTAAGTCAATCCGATCCAGCCATTTTAGCCCAATACTGTATGCAGGACATAGACGCAAACTTTGCAAAAATCGTCGAAAAAGGCGACATCATCGTAGCTGGAAAAAACTTTGGTTGTGGGTCATCGAGAGAGCACGCACCTATTGCGATTAAAGCGTCTGGAATTTCATGCGTCATTGCGCCAAGCTTCGCTAGAATTTTCTATCGCAATGCCATTAATATAGGATTGCCGATCTTAGAATGTGATATCGCTTACGTTTCTATCGATCGTGGGAATCAGATTTCAATTGATTTGCAAACTGGTACGATAACCAATCATACTAAGGGAGAAACTTACTCAGCCGAGCCATTTCCCGAGTTTATTCAGAATATCATTCAAAAGGGCGGCTTGATTGAGTATACCTCTAGTCAATTGACAGTTACAGGCGTGAACGATTCAGATCATACTTCGTCTACAGCAGGCACAGATACAGACTCAAGTTCAAACTCAAATCCAAAATCAAATCTAAAATCAAATTCAAAATCGAACAAAGTTCACAAAATCGCTCTAGCACCTGGTGATGGCATCGGACCTGAGGTAATTGCGTCTGCCAAAAGAGTGTTAGAAGCCGTCTCAGCCAAAGAGGGAATAGAGTTTCAGTTCGAAGAAATAAAGATAGGCGGACATGCGATCGATGCAACCGGTACGAGCTTACCTGAGGCGTCGATCAAAACAGCAAAGGCCTGCGACGCAGTATTATTAGGTGCTGTAGGTGGTCCTAAATGGGATCATGTTAAAGGTGAGCATCGACCAGAAGCGGGACTGCTAAAAATCAGGAAATCGCTTGGCGTGTATGCCAATCTCAGACCTGCAATTCTATATGAGTCACTGAAACACAGCTGCCCGCTTAATGAAGAAATCAGCCGTGGTGGCTTTGACATCATGGTCGTCAGAGAGCTAACCGGCGGCATCTATTTTGGAGAGAAGGGCACGTCTCAGGATGAGGGAATGGAAAAAGCATATGACATAGAGGCTTACTCTAGACACGAAATTGAACGCATTGCCAAAGTTGCCTTTGAGATGGCCTTGGGTCGCAGCAAAAAAGTAATCAGCGTAGACAAAGCCAACGTACTTGAAAGCTCAAGGCTCTGGCGAAAGGTGACCGAAGAGGTATCACGCGATTATCCAGAGGTCACACTTGAGCACATGTATGTGGATAATGCGGCAATGCAGCTCATAAAAAATCCGAAGCAGTTTGATGTCATATTAACATCCAACCTCTTCGGAGATATCCTTTCGGATGAAGCGAGTATGATTACAGGATCTATCGGTATCCAGCCATCCGCAAGCATTGGCGCAGGAGGCTTTGGTCTTTATGAACCCATCCATGGATCTGCACCTGATATAGCGGGCAAAGGCATTGCCAATCCCATAGCGACCGTATTATCAGCGAGTATGCTCCTTAGAAAAAGTCTTGGTCAAGCTTCAGCTGCTGATACCATCGAAAATGCAGTTAAAAATGTGCTTGCAGCAGGCTATAGAACTAAAGATTTGACTTCATCTGATGAGTGGTTAAGCACCTCAGAGATGACCGATAAGATCATAGAGGCAATTCAGGCACCAGCTTTCTATAACCCAGACGGTCTTCACAGATAGATCCCTCTGAAAACACAGCGTCAACAAGGACGATATAATCCACTATTTTTTCACATTTTTTTATCTTTTTAGCGTATTTCTCTGAAACGTTTAAAATTGGCATACAGTAAAACCAAAACTCCTTCATTTTATGAAGAACGTTTTTATCGCCTGACATGACTTCTATATAGTCTTTTAAAAGCCTATCGTGAAAGGCTCTAAAGAGGTCAATCGTCATTGGCGTTCCAGTTTTAATTTCTCCGATCAAGCCAGGATTTGCAATGACACCGCGACCGAGCATCACGCTATCGATTTGAGGAAACCTCTTAATAATCGAATGATAATCATTTATATTAAACACATCTCCATTATAGCTAACTGGAAAAGGCAACTCCTGAGTGGTCGCATCAAATAGCTCAAGGCGAGGTGTGTTTTTATAAAAATCCTTTGTGATTCTTGGATGGATGATCAATTCCTCAAGCGGATACTTTTTGAAGATGGCCATAAGCTCATAAAACTCTTCTGGATTAAATTTGCCTAGACGCGTCTTAATGGACAGCTTGACATCTATTTGTGAAAAGACGGTATCTAAAAACGCATCAAGCTGCTCTTTGTGAAAGAGAAATCCTGAACCCTTGTTCTTTGCGACAACTGTGTTTGATGGACAGCCTAGATTGAGATTAAATTCAGTATAGCCATACTGCTTTATGTCATTCACCGTATTGATAAATTCGTTTGCCTTATTAGATAGTATTTGCGGTACGACATAAAGACCTTTATTGTGCTCAGGCTGAATCTCCTTGCGCTCTTTCGTGCTATATGACAGATGCTGATTGGTAGAGATAAACGGCGTAAAATACTTATCAGCTGGGGTGAAAAAAGTATGATAAGCATTGCGATAAATGTAGTTGGTAACGCCTTCAAGTGGTGCAAGATATATTTTCATGATAACTCCAAATTTCATTATTTGCTTTTCCATTATATAGAGATAGTGCCTCAACTTCAATCTTTATAAAAATTAAATATCTCTCCGCATCTACAGTGCTATAATAATAAAAGACGCATTAGGAGGCATAGAGTGAAGATAGAAAACACAAACAACGGCATACTGACAAATCACATACAAAATTCCACACAAAATTCCATTCAAAATAACATAAAGGACACCGCCCTCATCTATGAAGGCGGTGGTATGCGTGGCAGCTATACCGCTGGCTTCGTCAACACACTCTTAGAAAACGAGTTGTATTTTGACTACGTCGCAGGGATCTCGGCTGGGTCATCTCATACCGTCAACTATATTTCAAGAGATAAAGTCAGAACCAAGACCGCATTTGTGGATATGGTCACCGATCCAGAGTTTGGCGGATGGAAGTATTTTTTTAAAGGCGAAGGCTATTTCCGCGCAAAATACTTATACGAAGAAACACCGCTCCCATTTAAACCCCATCCATTCGATTTTAAAACGTTTGTGGAAAATCCTGCAAAGCTCCGCATTGGCGCTTTCGATCGAGAAACCGGTGAACTCCATTATTTCACAAAGCAGGATGCAAAAACATTGGAAGATCTGATGAAAATAGTAAGATCATCCTCATCCATGCCGATTTTCATGCCACCAACGGAATATAATGATCGTGTCTTTGTAGACGGTGGTTTAGCGGGCGGTATCGCACTGGACATAGCAAAAAAGGATGGCTATGAAAAGTTTTTCGTCGTATTGTCACGACCAAAAGGCTATCGAAAATCCCCTATGAAGTTTACGCGTTTTATGAAGGCATACTACAGAAATTACCCTAAAGTTGTGGAAGCGATGATGGCACGACACACGGTTTATAATCAGACTTTAGAGGAACTGGAAGATTTAGAGGCATCTGGCAAAGCCATGCTGGTATATCCAGATCAGATGCCAGTTAGCAGTCGTGAAATCAGTCACGCCAAACTTCAAGAGAGTTATCAGCTGGGCTATGATCAAGGTCAGCGCGATATAGAAAGATGGCAGAAATTTTTGTTATGATAACGTCACAATAATTAGTAGCCTCCTGTGATAGACTATTAATGGCGATATAAAGCCATGATTGTCAGAAAGGAGGCTATTATGATATATGCTGTATGGAATACTGCCCTTTACTAGAAAACATTAACTGGTAAAGGGGAGTCCAATGAAAACTAAAGATTTGAAAGCGTATAAAATCGGCTTACTCTGGCTCCCAATAAGAAGGGAGACTAGAGATGAAGGCATACGCATATGTAACGTTTGTAATGAGAAACGACAGTTTTATATCAGGGGCAATTGTATTAGCACATGCATTAAAGTATCAATCACAAAGGGCAGATTTGGTTTGCTTGGTTACAAAAGATGTTTCTGATCAAGGCAGATCCATTTTGAATCTCGTATTTGACTATGTGGTCTGCATAGAGGAAATCGTCGTACAGCACACCAATCAGTGTGGTCGCAAGGATCGACCTTATCTCTTTACACGACTTCAAGCACTGCGATTAGGTGTCAATGGTGATTTGGGATTTAAGTACAAGAAAATTGTATTGCTTGATGCTGACATATTACCGATATGTGACTACGATCAACTATTTGATATCAATACACCAGCAGGCATAATCAATGAAGATAAAGCGCATTTTGTTGAGAAGTCGAGCCTGCAAGATGGGAAATTATTATGGCATGATGTTTACGAACCTATTTGTTCACATGGCGAAAAAATTCCCAGCTATATTACCGACAGAGTAGCTGAAAATCCCAAAAATCTGGGTGTCAATGCATGTCTCTGGGTTCTAAAACCAGATTATGAGGCGTATGCTGACATTTTAAAGCAAATAAGACACCCTGAAAATATAGCCATGATCCGTCAATTCGATTGGCCAGAAATGCAGTTTATGACATACTATTGGTCGGGAAAATGGCATAACATTGATATACGGTTTGCATCCTTTAATGCACAGCCGAAACTTAGCGATGTAAAGGGGACTCATTTTGCTGGATTAAAGCCTTGGCAGGAGAAGCAGCTCGCATCACTTCAGCATTATAGTCGATATGAAGACTATCAGCTGTGGTATGCAATGTTTGAGACACTTTGTCGTTGGCACGAACCAAGATTGCTAGAATTTAGTAAGGTAGATAAGATCCTAAAGCTAATTCAGCATTTAAGAAAAATAATATGAGATAAGATTCAAATATTTTTGAGGAGGTGGACATCTCATTCGCTCTATAAGTAAAAATAAACCAATGAATCAATAGCGGCCATTTGATGAGAGATCAAGGCCGCTTTTTTGTAAAACTTTTGTTACTAATTAATGATAAAAGAGATTGCTTGATACATACAATAAAAAAGGGGAATAAATAACGAAAGGAGGTAATCGTATGATCAAAAATAAAATTACATTAAAAAAAACAACCTATTTCGTGAGTCTTATATTATTAGTTATTGCACTTGTCGGTTGTGGGAATTCGTCGAGCTCAAATGAGTCGACAACAAAAGAAACTGCGACAAACGAAACCACGGCACAAGCACAAACTACAGAAAATACGAGCGCATCAGAGGCTACTGAAACCACGACGGCAACCGAATCCTCAGAACTCGTTCTAACATTAGAGGAGTTGGCTCAGTACAATGGACAGAATGGTAATCCAGCATATGTCGCAGTAGATGGAATTATCTACGATGTTACGAACGTAAAAGAGTGGCGCAATGGACAACACAATGGATATGAAGCAGGGCAAGACTTAACTGAGATTATAAAAACAAAGTCACCACATGGTCTATCCGTTTTACAAAAACTCACTGCAGTTGGAAAGCTTGCAGAATAAGGAGGTCTCATGTTGTACGAACTTTTAGGATTTATTAATGTTGCACTTATTGTCGCATTGACAGCACCTTATTGGTTAAGAATGATTAATAAAGTGGTTTTTAAGAATAAAAACAAGGAGATTGTCAAACTAATCAAACCACTTAGAAAGCTACACAAGCCTATGGGGTTGACGATTCTCGTGCTTGCTCCATTGCATGGTTATTTGGCGTTGGGTGGTTTAAGACCTCATACAGGATCCTTGGTTGGGATTATGGCGACGATAACCATTATTCTTGGTGGAAGCTACTTTTTTACAAAGAAAAAAGCTATTTTTAAGTGGCATAAAATGGCGGCATTGATTACTGTTATCTTGTTAGCGGTTCACCTATTGTTTCCAAGTGCACTTTACACTTTGTTTAAAATCTATTGAATAAAAAATGCATAGTGATTTCTTATGATATAATAATATAAATACTTATATGAAAGAGGTCAATTTGCTTACATTTCTATTGCTTTCGATAGCAGTTATCATTGGCTGTATTGTATTTAGTAAAATTTCAAATCGTCTAGGGCTTCCGATGCTTCTCGCTTTTATTTTATTAGGAATGTTTTTTGGCTCAGATGGTGTCGTAAAAATCGATTTTGACAATTACAGTTTAGCGGGTTCAATTTGTTCGGTTGCGCTTATCTTTATTATGTTCTATGGCGGATTTGGTACAAGGTGGGAAGAAGCAAAAACAGTCGCTAAAAAGGCAGTGATGCTTTCAACCATTGGAGTCGTCATCACAGCTGGTCTAACTGCACTGTTTTGTATGTTTGTCCTTAGAATGAAGCCACTCGAAAGTCTTCTTTTAGGGTCTATCGTTAGTTCTACCGATGCCGCATCGGTGTTTTCAATTTTAAGATCCAAAAAGTTAAATCTGAAATATAAAACCGCTTCCCTGTTAGAGCTGGAAAGCGGCAGTAATGATCCAATTGCATATATGCTGACCATTGGTGTTTTGAGTTTAATGGGTGATCCAAGCTATACGCAGTCTTTACCTGTACTTTTACTTCAACAAATAGTTGTAGGAGTTGTAGCGGGTGTAATCATTGCGTATGCTTCTATTGAAATTGTCAATCGGTTTAACTTCGATGCACAGGGCTTCGATACGATTTTCGTTTTTGCCATAGCACTTTTAGCATATGCGTTACCAACACTCATTGGCGGGAATGGTTATTTAAGCGTTTATTTACTCGGCATAATCATGGGCAATCGGCCATTAAGAAATAAAAAGCAATTGGTTCACTTCTTTGACGGAATTACTGGACTCATGCAAATGCTCATTTTCTTTTTGTTAGGATTGTTGTCCTTTCCTTCGGAAATGCCAAAGGTGATAGTACCAGCACTTTTAATTGCGATATTTTTAACTATAGTCGCTAGACCAGTATCGATATACCTACTTCTTAAACCCTTTGGTAGCCCAAAAGAGCAAATTTGGTTGACATCCTTGGCGGGTTTGCGAGGTGCAGCTTCTATAGTGTTTGCGACTTTGGTAATTGTAAGTCCTGCATACACAGAGCATGACTTGTTTCACATAGTATTTTGTATTGTTCTTTTCTCAATTTTAATTCAAGGCTATTTATTACCATATGCGTCAAAGCGTTGGCAGATGATTGATTCAGAGTCAAATGTAATGAAAACCTTTAACGATTTTAGCGAATCTCTTCCAATACAGTTTGTGAAGGTTAAGCTAGACAAAGGGCACCCGTGGTTAAATATGAAAATTAAGGATATCATTTTACCACCTGAAACTCTTATCGTTGCGATCAATAGAGGAACTAAGAAGATCCCACTTAACGGTGATACCAATATTTATGAAATGGATGAACTTATAATTGCAGCTCGTTCAATTGAAGATAAGGACACACAAAAAATCACTGAAATTACGATTGAACCATCACATAAATGGCAAGGTAAAACGATTTCTGAGATTGATTTAGATATAGGTAACTTAGTATTGCTAATAGTTAGACAGCAAGATATACTTATTCCTTCAGGTCAAACGCTCTTGACTTCGGGTGATATGGTTTATATCAGTACCTTAAAGGATTAAGCCAATAGAAAGAGCCGTCCTTTTCACGCATAAGCCATTTGTCATCCACCAAGCCACGTCTTAGAATAAATAAATCGTTAAAATCATGAAGACCACTTATAAGCAGATTAACATCATGCTCTGAGTAGGTCTTTTCTTTTTCAAAAAATCCGGCTAGATATTTCAGTATTATCTCTTGCTTAACCCTCTTTGAGGGCCAAATTTTAATTACGCCTTTGGCATCGATGAATCTTGACAAGATTGCTTTTTCTTCATCAGTAAAATTATACATATGAATCCTTTCTTTGTAAGAATTTTTCAATGGGTATACTAATTTTTTCTCTTATAGGAGCGACCATCTTTTGATCTCTCCATAAATCCATATTCAATTAAGTAACGTCTTATAGTTGCAAAATCACTATAGATGGACTTAAGCTGTTGATTAATTTCAAGTTCATCATAATCCTGATCCAGTTCAAAGCTTTCAGCAATCTTTGTCAATACGACGAGCTTCTTTTTCTCTTTTGAAGAAAAGACCTTAAGCTTTAACGGAGAAAGTGATTCAAAAGCCGATTTCAGAATTCGCTCCTTTTCATCTATTGTAACGATGTAACGATCATCAACCATTGTTGCGTGATTATGGACGGGAGCAAATTCAGATGCCTCTTGAAATATGGATTCGTAGAGTGCTAAATATGCTTTTGCCTGTTTTGCTTTTTCTTTCAGTGTGAATCTTAGATTTCTCACAGTTATCTGAGTGATTTCATGCTTTATAGCAATCTCTTTATCTGTCAAGCCATTTGCCATATCAGTAACCAATAGTTTTTGATAATCGGTTAGACCAATTGATTTTTTATCTAGCGCGATCAAATAATTTGAAGGAGAACCATGCACTTCCTTTATATGATGTGCCATTTTATATTTGGCGTTAAAAAATCTATCCTCAATTGAAAAAATCTCATTTTTGTCGAATTTAGAGCCGCAGTAGATGCAAACAAATTGGTTATTGTCTTCATCATAAAAATAGCCCTTCTTTAGCGTTTCAACAGAATATTGCATCAAATCCATAATGCTCTCCTTAGTTACCAGTGTTTAATGACATTTGTCTTTTGAAAAATAATAACATGCAAAATTTAAAAATGCAAACAAAAACAAAAAAAGTTTGCTAAAAAAGCAAACTAAATTTATAAAAACAATTATTAAGTATCTAAATTGAACTTTAGTATAGAAATGAAATCTGGTGTTATATTTATGATGACACGTAGAATTTTTGTTGCTAATTAAGATAAATATACTCATCTATCGGTTCAGTTGGAAGTAAAGAAATGATTTTTATTTGAGGTTCTGTGTTGCCCTTATATTCTCCGAGGACGATTTCACCTTTAACCGTGTACCATTGCCCTGTTTTAGCATCTATTTCAGTGGCGTTTTGGCAAACAAATCCAAGGGGAGTAAGATCCGCTATGCAGCAAGTCATTGCGAGTCGAGCGATTAGAAAGGTATCCTCAGAAAAATATGCTGGGTCATCAAATACAAATCCAGTGATTTCAATTTGATACCCAAGGTAGTCATATGGCGACTGATAGATTCGATTTAACCATGAATAAATATAGGCAGCCTCAATTGTTATTTTTTTCTGTTCTCGATCCAGACCATTGATGATCGTCAATGTTTGCCTTGTCTGTGCAGTTGCACTTTCACTTTTGATCGTCAAAGTTGAGTTTGTTGCAACCTCTTCTGTTATTGCTGAGGATTCGGATGTTGAAGTGTAAAATGTAAGATTTCGCCCCCAATAATTATAGTCTGTACTCGCCCCAATGTTAGGTAAATGGATGAATATAATCGGAATCAATAGAAATAACCAGTATATCTTTCTTTTGGACTTAGGTGACTTAAAGGCTGATATGATTGAGGTTATCCCCCAAATGCTTGAAACCATCATCGAAAAAATTAAATAAGGTAGTGTTTTTGGTGCCACTAGCTTAAGATAGTTCCCTGATAATATACTGTATAAAATAGACAAGGTAAAAACGATAAAAGTAATCCCTTCGAGGAGATATGTGAGACTGAACTGTTTTCTTTGCAATAACATGATAGTATCTCCTTTTATATTATTTGCGAAACAGCAAAAGCAATCAATAGAACGGCAAAAACGGCTACTGCGATAGTTATAGTCAACTTTATGATGAATTTTTTGTTAAAGGCTGCGGATAACATAGCGACGTTCTTGATATCCATCATAGGTCCGAAAACTAGGAAGGCAAGAAGTGCACTTCTCGGTACCGAATACTGAAAGCTTTGAGCAACAAGCGCATCTGATGAAGAGCATAGAGATAACAAGAAGGCAAGTAGAATACCACCAATAATGTATATGGGTTCAAATAATAGGGTGGAACCATCAAAAGTAAAATTTGGTAATACACTTTGGATAATTGCAGAGATAAATATACCGAAGACTAAATAACGAGAGACATCAAGAAACTCAGACTTTGAGTGATGAATTACCGCCATAATAGGTTGTTTGTTTTTTTTCTTAACAACCGATAAGCTATCTAGGATGATTGTAGGTGTCGTTTCTTGTTTTATTATTTCGTTGGTTATTTCAGTACTTGGCTTAAAATGAAAGTATAAGCTCGTTACTAAAGCGACTATAACTCCTAGCAGAACTCTTTCAATTACAAAACGCCAATTTCCGCCGAAGGCATAGTATGTAGAAAAGATAATGACGGGATTAATTACTGGTGATACTGTAAGGAAAGTAATTGCCGCAGGCAAAGGTACTCCCTTTTTGATTAAGCTTTTAAAAACAGGAACAGATGCACAATCACACACCGGTAAAAAAAAGCCTGTAATGATTGCTACTAGAGCACCCTTGCCAATTGACTTTGGAAAATGGGACTCAACCCAATCAGAGCTAACATAAACCTGGATCAATGAAGATAAAATTACACCAAGCATTAAAAATGGGAATGCCTGCAGAAAAACACCTAAGAAGAGTTGAATCACTTTCATAATATAAGGGAATACAGTCTCATAGCTTGGTAGAAGAAGACCTAAAAATAGTATGGTGACTAAAATGCCGATAGGCTTAAGCGAGCGATCCTTATTGGAATCGTTATTCTCATTTAGAATGGTTTGCCAAGATCGTACATCGTTAAGAAATTCAATATTTAAGTTAGGATAATTAAATGTGAGCCATAATTTTATTAGGTTGAAGCTCAATAGATCTGGTTTATTTTTTTCGACTAAAAGTAAATTGGCATTTTCTAGAATGATTGAATTAGATTGTCGGTTTTGTTTAATAAAGTGGATGCTATTACTAAAATAAAAAGTATTTATGTCTATTTTGTGTGATTTAGAGAGTTGATGCAATTCTTGGCTTAAGTGCTTAAAATGACAATTCTGACTACAATGAAATACAAAGTGAGTAATGCTTCTATTGTTCCGATGTTCAGCTATAATATCAGCGCCTCTTACATTGCTAATTAAAGTTGAACCAGAAGTATTAGTATCTTCCTTTTCAAATTGAAAATGCTTGATGGTATTTGAAGGCACTGAGGCATTTAAGTCATTTAAAAAAGAACTGATTTTGATTTTTTCTGGATTATATATAATTAAGAATTTAAGCATATGCGTATCCTCGAGATTGTTTGCAAACGCGAATTATTTGCATGTAATTGATTATATAGATTATATCATTTCACGTCAATTGAAAATATTTTATGGAACCAAATGCGCTAGGCTACCGTCTAAAAAATAAGGGAGGTGTCTTTATGAAAAAGGTCTTAATAATTAGTATAATGATGATATTGCTATTAGCAGGTTGTGCTAATAATAATGTTGATACAACAGACAAGTTACCAGAGGCAAGTGAGGTATTAGTGGGGACTATTGTTGATATCAATGATGCGTCTATACTATTAGCTACTGAAGCAATAGGTCTAGTGTTTGTGAATTCAAATAATAAAATATATAGCTCTGACATGCAGCTAGAGGATGCTTCAATATTGAAAGTCGGAAATGAAATTGAAGTTGGGTATTCTGGCGTTGTATTAGAAAGCTACCCTCAGCAGCTACCAGAAGTTGATTATGTGAAGCAGATTTTATCTGATACAAATTATTTACCTTTACTCTTCCAAGTAATGGACGATCTTTATCACACGGATGAAGGTTTAAATAGCGATATTAGCTATTTTGCTGTAGATACATCTAATTTAACGATGCTAAGCGAATGGGAGAAAGAGGGTCTGGTTTATGCGCTAGGGACAAAATATGCGCTTACAGGTATTCAAGGAACTTTTGACGAACTGGTAGATCAAGGCTATATCGATGGTGATGCCCTGTATTTTGAAGAAGGCATTCTATTTAGATTTGACATTAAAACAACAACAGCGAAAACCGTCAAGTTTGATATAGAAAAATGGCGAGGCGGTTTAGGTGCCTACTTTTTTATCGACTGTGAAGCTGAGCAGGACCAAGAAGGCGTTTGGCAATATAAAATTGGATCAGAAGCAATTTCGTAGTTTTAATTCTTACACATTAAACTGTAAATAAAAATAAAAGCTGTAGGGTCGGTTATAGACTTTACAGCTTTTTTGGTAGGAACAATGAAAACAATAAAACAACATTTTAAGAAACTATATTGACAAAGAAATTAAAAAGTAATATGATTAAATAAACAAATGATTATCAAATAAACAAATGTTTACTCGGAGGTGTAAATGACCAATAGAGAACAGGAAATTTTACTTATTCTAAGAGACAATCCTTTAATTTCTCAAAATGAACTGGCAGATCAACTGGGGATAACGCGGTCATCTGCAGCGGTTCATATCACGAACTTGATGAAAAAGGGGTATATTTTAGGAAAAGGATACATCGTAAGAGATGATGCTTATGTCTGTGTCATTGGTGGTTCTAATATTGACATTCAAGGCGTCCCAGTCAATCAGTTGATCTTCCATGATTCTAATATCGGCGTCGTCAAGCACGCGCTTGGTGGCGTAGGAAGAAACATCGCTGAAAATATGACGCGCTTAGGATTAAAGACAAAGCTAATCAGTATCATTGGCGATGATCTTTATGGACAAAAGATACTTGAAGAAGCACGTCAAATTGGAATGGATATGCAGGATACATTGGTACTAAAAGGAGAGCAGACCTCCACGTACTTATCTATTTTAGATGAGACAAAGGACATGGCAGTTGCAATTTCTTTTATGGACATTTGTGACCGCATGACGGTTGATTATATTAAAAGCAAGCGCCACATTATAGAAAATGCAAAATTCTGCGTAATCGATACCAATCTATCACCAGAAGTGCTCAAATATATTTTAACCACATTCACAGAGCAAAGGTTTTTACTAGATACCGTATCGACTGCAAAGGCACTGAAGATCAAGGATGTTATAGGCTATTGTCATACGATAAAACCCAATTTGATCGAAGCACAATCTTTGAGCGGGATCTCCGGTGATGGAGAAGCGGATCTTAAGAAAATGACCAATTATTTTCATGAGTTAGGTGTAAAACACGTCTATATCAGCATGGGGAAAAAGGGTGTATTTGTCAGTGATGGTAATGTCCAAAGCATGTTAGTACCACCGAGCGTTGAAGTGGTTAATGCAACTGGTGCTGGAGATGCTTTTCTAGCAGGTATTGCACTTGCCTATTCAAAGGACTTAGATTTAATTACTACTGCAAAGTGGGGAATGGCGGCATCTTTTATCGCTCTTGAGCATGAAGCGACGATAAACCCAACCATTTCAGAACAAAGGGTTATGGAAATTATTGAAACTAAGTTCGCATAAGAATCATTTAAGTAAAGTTATATAACAAAATCGGTATAAAAATTAAAGTCACTTAAAGCAATTGTATTTTCAGAGAAATTAAGAGCTGTTTGAGAGTGATTAAATCTATATAGATGTATTTAGGAGGATTAAAAATGTTTAGAAAATATCTTGATATCAAACCAGAAGTTGCAAAAGCATTGGCTGAAGGAAAAGCGGTTGTTGCTTTAGAATCGACTATTATCTCACACGGAATGCCATATCCACAAAATGTAAAGACGGCACTTGAAGTTGAATCGATTGTACGTGAAAACGGTGCAATTCCTGCTACTATAGCTATCTTAGGTGGTAGACTTAAAGTAGGTTTAACGGAAGATGAAATTGAGTATTTAGGTAAGGCGAAGAACGTTATTAAAACATCTAGAAGAGACATACCTTTCATCGTAGCTAAAGGTGTGGATGGTGCGACAACCGTTGCATCAACTATGATTTTGGCAGCACTTGCAGGCGTTAAGGTGTTTGCTACTGGTGGTATCGGTGGCGTTCATAGAGGCGCACAGGAAACTTATGATGTTTCTGCTGACCTTCAAGAATTAGCACAAACGAATGTTGCAGTAGTATGTGCAGGTGCTAAATCCATCTTAGATATCGGTTTAACCTTAGAATATTTAGAAACACATGGCGTACCTGTAGTAGGTTACCAAACTGAAGAGTTGCCAGCATTTTATACAAGAAAAAGCGGTTTTGGCGTCGATTACAGAATCGATTCACCTGTTGAACTCGCTACAGCATTAAAAGCAAAATGGGATTTAGGCTTACAAGGCGGTATGGTTGTTGCAAACCCAATTCCTGAAGCATATGCGATGGATTATGATGTGATCACAGAAGCGATTAATTCAGCGGTTAAAGAAGCCGAAGAAAAAGGCATCAAAGGAAAAGAATCGACACCTTTCTTGCTTGCAAAAGTAAAAGAATTAACTGCTGGAACGAGCTTAGACGCAAATATTCAGCTTGTATATAACAACGCAAAAGTTGCGGCTCAGTTAGCTGTCGAGTACCAAACACTTCAAAATAAATAATAAATCATCCTTGTTTTGCAGAATAGAATTTTAATTAACGATTTTATTGTTTTAAAATCCTACCTTAAGTGGCTTGTACCCCGCTTGAGGTGGGATTTTTATATTTATAAAAATTCATTTGTATTAATTATATGGACTTGTTTTCGTAGTTTTTATCGGTTGAAAAATTACCTTTAAAAATATATGATTGTATAAATAATATAAACTATTTAGATTTGTAAGGAGTAGACGATGAAAAAAGCACTTGTCATTGGGAGTTTAAACATGGATTTGGTAACTCGAGTGAATATGACGCCTAGAATAGGTGAAACTGTATCTGGAGCAGGTCTTATGATGAATCCAGGAGGGAAAGGTGCAAATCAAGCAGTTGCACTAGGTAAACTTGGTGTGAATGTAAAAATGATTGGCTGTTTAGGCAATGATGAATATGGTAGTCAATTGAAAGAAAACTTAAAAAAAATGAATGTAGTGGATGGGACATTTACAATTAACGAGTGTCCAACAGGCATTGCTTTTATTATGGTAAATGAGTCGTCAGATAATTCGATAGTTGTTATAGAAGGTGCAAATGGGAAGCTGACACCAGAAATGGTTCAAATAGAATGGTTTGATGGTATTTCCTATTTGGTGACACAGCAAGAGGTACCGATGGCAACTTTAAAGAAAGCAATGCAGATTGCTAAAAAATTAAATATAATGACAATCCATAATCCAGCGCCTATCAATACGGAAAGCTTGGAACTCTTAAAGTATGTTGATCTACTAGTTCTTAATGAAACTGAGTTTGCCGAACTAACTGGAAAAGAATATGAAGGTGAAGAATCAATTAAATGGGGTTATGATAGACTTGGTATACAACAGTTATTGCTCACGCTTGGGAGTAAAGGTGCTATTTATTTTGATGGTTCTCATGTTATTACTGTACCCTCAATAAAAGTAACAGCTGTGGACACAACTGCTGCAGGCGATAGTTATATTGCTGGTATTGTGCACCATTTGATACAAGGGCTTGATATGGCAGCCTCAATGGAATTTGCAACTAAAGTTGCTGCAAAAACAGTTACAAGAATGGGTGCGCAGTCATCATTACCTTATATTCACGAAATAGAAGAGTAATAATTTTAGTCTATCATTTCATCTCTTAGCTGCTTTAAAAATGCGTCATTTTTCACGATATAGTTGCGTCCCTCTTTCTCTAAAACACCTTTAACGACAAAATCCTGTAATGTGAATAAAAGGTGTCTGTAGCTGACGTTTAGAAACTCTGCAACTTCTGTATGCATCTCGTTATAGACGCCTTCTGATGCACTAATTAATATAAAAGCTGCAAATCGATTTTCAAATGGGTAAGCATAGCTTTTGGCTAAGGTTTCAGAACGATTACGAGCCTTCTCAGCAAGGATTCTCGAAAGATTTCTGAGAAAAATTGTATCGTTGAGTAAAAGGGATTTGCAAGTCGCTAGTGGCAATGCCAAACAAGTGATATCTTCCATTGCGGTAACCCCTTTTGCAAATGGTTCTACTTCTAAAAGGCTCATTTCACCTAAAAAACAAGGTGCCTCAGCAAATAAGACCAGAGTGCGTTGACCATTTTTATGCGTCATATAAACCTTGGCTTTACCTTTCACCATGTAGTAAAGATAAGGAAAGGGTTCTCCCTCTTGACTGAGTGATTCTTTTTTCTGAAAAGTATGGATTTCTACATAGGGTAAAAGTTCTTTTGAAAAAATCGTATTAAAGTGATGGATCTCACAGAGTCTTTCAACGTGATTTTTTTGAGTACTTATAAGCATAAAGCCTCCTAAACGCATAAAGTATGCTATATCTCATATTCTAACACACAAAAAGACGTTATACTTGTATAAAATAGATAAAACCTAACACTATCGAGAAAGCAGGCATCTGAATGACATCAGCAAACAAAGGGTTAAATAAAACGAATAATAAGTTAAGGCTAAACAAAGTCGATTTTCTTACAATCGCCATTCAAATGTTTTATTGGATGCTATTTTGCTCAGTGTATGGCTATGCGACATACTATATGAAGCAGTCTGGTCATTCCAGTGGCAGTATTGGACTAATCGTCGCTGCTGGAAGCATTATCTCCGTCATGATTCAGCCATGGCTGGGCACTTTATCTGATAAAGGTGGCGTAAAGCGATTAAAGGAGATCATACTGATCGTCCTTGGGATGGGTGCTGTATTAATGCTAGGCGTGACGGTTTTACAGTCCTCATTATTGATCATTACAGTCCTTTATATTTTTACAATATCACTACTATTATCCTTACAGCCTTTGATTAACTCGTATGTAATAGCGGCACTAGCAATTGATGGCAATCTTAACTTCGGCATCACACGTGCATTTGGTTCCATGTCTTTTGCAATTCAATCCAGTATATTGGGCACATTAGTAGGACTATTTTCCAAGCAAATGGTGCCACTAAATGCTATGATTTATTTTATTATTACTGGACTTTCAATTGTGTTTTTACCTGTTAGAGCACAGTCCATACATGAAACTGAAGAGGAAATGAAAATAGATCAAGGTGCCATCGCATTTTTAAAGCGATACAGTGGCTTTACTTTGATTCTGTTAGGGGTTTCACTGATTTATGCATTTCATACCATCTGTAATGTCTATCTCATCCAAATTATTCAAAATGTAAATGGAAATGAGATGCAATTCGGTCGTGCGATGACGGTTGCTGCACTCTCAGAGTTACCGACAATGCTAGGATTTGGACTTTTATTGAAGCGATTTAAGAGTGGGACCTTGTTCATGGTATCAGGTGTTTTCTTTGTTATGAAAAGTATCTTATTTTTAACTGCGACAAGTGTTCAAATGATTTATATGGCTCAATTGATGCAGATCGTCTCCTTCGCATTATATGTACCAGCATCTGTCTCTTATATTCATGACAGAATGCAAAGTAGGGACAAAGTAAAGGGACAGAGCTATCTGATTGCGTCTACGACATTTGGCGGTGTCATAGCCAGTATAGGTGGCGGCGTCATCATTGAACTATTCAGTGTAAAAGCAATGCTGATGGGTGGTTTGATTTTAGCATTGACAGGAGCGGCATTGTTAATATTCGGCATTCTAAAAGATTCTTCAAAAAAAACCTTGAAATTCTCACCATCTGAGGTAAAATAGTACTAACATTATGCGTTGATCAAAGCTAAGGATTAAACTAGTTGATAGAGAACTGATGGTTGGTGGAAATCAGTATCTGGTGATCCGTTCCACTTTGGGAGCAATCGGCGATGAGTCGAAGGGTATGCCCTTTATAGCTGACAATGAGATGGCACTTCGGTGCAATTTGGGTGGCAACGCGGAATCTTCCGTCCCATATACGATGGGATAGGAGGATTTTTTTTTCTTAAACCATCGATCAATCATTCGATAGGAGGAAAGAGATGCTAGATATTAAATTAATTAGAACCAATCCTGAGTTGGTAAAAGAAAACATCAAAAAGAAATTTCAAGATCAAAAGCTGGTATTGGTTGACGAGGTAATTGCGCTTGATACTGAGTTTAGAGCTGCAAAAACCAGAGCAGATGAACTTCGTGGTCAAAGAAATGCAATCAGTAAAGAAATCGGTGGCTACATGGCCAAAGGCATGAAAGAAGAAGCTGAAAAGACGAAGGAAAAAGTGGCTGCTATTGGTAAAGAGTTAGCGGATTTAGAAATAAGAGAAGCTGAGCTTGAAGTGTTGATTAAAGATAGAATGCTCGTCATTCCAAACATCATAGATGATTCAGTACCTATTGGTAAGGACGATTCAGAAAATGTTGAGGTTCAAAAATATGGCGAACCAGTTGTTCCAAATTTTGAAGTACCATATCACGTTGAAATTATGGAAAAGCTTAAAGGGATCGATTTAGAGAGCGCAAGAAAAACCAGCGGTAATGGCTTCTATTATTTAAGAGGCGATATCGCAAGATTACACTCTGGGATACTTTCTTATGCGAGAGATTTCATGATCGATCGTGGTTTTGAGTATTATATTCCGCCGTTTATGATTCGTTCTGAAGTTGTTACTGGGGTAATGAGCTTTACTGAAATGGAAAACATGATGTATAAAATCGAGGGTGAGGATCTTTATCTAATCGGTACCAGTGAACACTCTATGATTGGTAAGTTCATCGATACATTAATGGAAGAGGAAGAGCTACCACAAGCATTAACCAGCTATTCACCTTGCTTTAGAAAAGAAGTTGGCGCGCACGGTATTGAAGAACGCGGTGTTTATAGAATTCACCAGTTTGAAAAACAAGAGATGGTAGTGGTGTGTCAGCCTGAAGAAAGTCCAATGTGGTTTGATAAGCTTTATAACAATACAATCGACTTCTTTAGATCACTAGATATTCCAGTAAGAGCACTTGAATGCTGTTCTGGAGATTTAGCGGATCTAAAAGTTAAAAGCATCGACGTAGAAGCTTGGTCACCAAGACAACAAAAGTATTTTGAGGTAGGAAGCTGCTCAAACTTAGGTGATGCTCAGGCGAGAAGACTTGGCATTAGAGTGAGAAATAAAGAGCAAGGCAATTACTTTGCACATACGCTCAACAATACAGTTGTAGCACCACCTAGAATGCTGATAGCGTTCTTAGAAAATAATTTAAGAGAAGACGGTAGTATCTATATTCCAGAACCGCTTCGTATGTACGTTGGTGGAAAAGAATATTTAAAATAAGTTGTGAATCAAATCGAATTATGCGTCTATGAACACATAACGGGTAAATCGACTGTGATATTATGTACGATAATAAAAAGGTGTGATAGTTTCTCAACTAGAGAATTATCGCACCTTTTTTGTTATTTTGATTTTACAAATATCATTTGATTTATTTCTGCGAATGATTTTCATCACTAAAAGCTTTATTGCTTAGACCATGCTCAAAGAGATTCATAAATTTATTCAATAAATCCATAATTTTTTCCTCCCAATCAGCATCATTAAAGTCAATTTCTGTTTCTACTAGTTGAGCGCTAGTATTGAAAATGAATTTAGCAGCGAAATCCACATCGATGTTCGATCGAACTTCACCCCTTTTAATTGCATTTGTTAAAAGCATTTTATAGATATCGTGCGCCTGACCCTGGTTTTCATGTACGAGCTCCTGATAAAATCCATTGCTTGGATCCTTTATAAGACGTTTACTGATTTGCATCATTTGTGGATTCTCACCAGCAAAAAGTAACGCAGATAAACTCATTTCTCTAATCACATCAAAGAACCCATGCTCAAATGGATTTTGCATAACTGGAGTGATGTATTCCAGTTTCTTTTGAATCATTAGGTTTAGGATATATTTATAGAGATCCTTTTTATCGTCAAAGTACTGGTAAAAGCTCCCCTTAGAAATACCAGTAGCTTTAACAATTTGATTGATACTCGCTTGGTCATAGTTGTTATTTTCAAATTCAGTAAAGGCAGCATCCAAGATAAGCCTTCGTTTTTCCTCATTAAGATTGAAAAAAGTATCTTTAGGCATTTTATACTCCTTTTCCTTTTCGAGAATTAAGCCACAGTGACATTGGAATTAAGAGAATGAGTATCATCGAAAAATTAATAATGGCTCTAACGCTAATTGACAATATACCTATGCGATTAAGTATATATTCAGACCCGATAATGACCAAGGGATGAGCATAGTAAATAAATTCTGTACTTTCACTGTACAATGATAAGCGACGCTCTAGCTTAAATTCCCTTATTGAGATGGCATTTACGGTCATATGTCGATCCAGCGATTCGAAAAACACAAATAATACTAAAATTGCAGAAAGGCTAAGATCAACATAAATCAATGAACTTACAATGCTTGGCAAGTTAAACCAGCCATTTTGATAATTCAAATAGACCAACGCATTTAAAATACCGATGAGTCCAAAGAATGCGCCTGAGAGAACAGGTGGGATCTGTTCAAATGCAATCTTGCTATACCAATCTCTTAGTAACATACCAAAGGCAAAGTAGCTTAGATAGGTAATGAAAATACGATCTCTATGTTCAAAGGGAACCTTTATTAGTAATAACTGAATCGCTAATAGTATAACAAACAGCTTTGTCGTTCCAAGCTTAGAATTGATATAATGAAACAATGGATATAAAATGTAAAGTTGAATTAAAATAACCATAAAATAGAGGTGATAGATAAAGCTTCCCCAAAGTAGGCCATCAATAATAAACCTTAAATTAATCGGATAATATCCTAATTTAACATATATCAGATAGTATCCAATCGACCATAAAATATAAGGGCCAACAAGCTTTGGTAATCTTTTTTTATAAAAATGAAGGAGTTGGATTTTTTTATCGCTATAAATATGATGTAAAAGAAAACCACTAATAAAAAGAAAAATTGGAACTGCGGGTTTAGAGAGCTGGTTAATAAATAAAAACAAATATTGCTGTGCGCTGTTTGGACTAAGTGCCACAACAGGTGTCGCTGTAACATGTATCAGAACGACAAATAAGCAAGCCATTATTCTCATGTAGTGAATGGTATTAAAATTTTTTCGGGTCATTTTGCCTCCTAATTTGTATTCAACTTATTATATCAACAGTATTTAAGGCTATCAAGCACATTCCAGATAACAAATTATGTGAATAGAAATAATACTTGTTCAAGGTTTTATAAAGCAGTATAATGAAAGCAGCTTCATGCGAGCATGCTGGAATGGCAGACAGGTACGACTCAGAATCGTATGGTTAACAGCCGTGTGGGTTCAAGTCCCATTGCTCGCACCATGATCATCTATATTCACAAGGAGTAATGCAACTATTTGTAGCATTGCTTTTTTTATTTTAATTGGATAGAATATAAAGAAAAGAACGAATGTTCGAATTGAGGTGGTTATGATAACGATAAGTCAATTAGAGGCTAAGAAGTTTTTACTCAAAAAGCACTTTCTATTCGGTAAAAAAACACTAAATAGTAAAGCGGATATCTTAAGCTTTATTAAGCAAGTTGGCTGCCTACAGTACGATCCAATTGATGTTTGTGGTAAAAATGCGGAGTTGATTTTGCAATCGAGAATTTTAAATTTTAACAAAAGTGATTTGTATGAGATGATCTATCAAGACCGTGTGTTGGTGGATTATTTTGATAAGAATTTAGCGATCTTTCCCATTGAGGATTGGCCTTTTTTTGCGCGTGAACGTGCACTTTACAGCGAAAGGGGTCGAAGTAGAGATGAAATAGATAAGGTTTGTTCAGAAATCATTGAAACGATTGATCAGGAAGGACCTAAATCTTCTTCTGAGCTTGAGTATGCGCATAAAGTAGATTGGTATTGGGGGCATACTAAGCTGTCGAGAGCTGCGTTAGAACTGCTGTATTTTAAAGGTGACCTTGGGATTCATAGCAAGAAAGGCACAATAAAAAAATATGATTTAATGAGCAAGCTCTATCCGGTAGAGATCATTTCTAAAGCTGATCCATTTCCCGATTTGATCGATCATCTTTGCTGGCGCGTTTTACGGCGAATTGGTGCAGTGGGGATGCTTTGGAATAAGCCATCAGATGCTTGGCTAAATCTACGAGAATTAAAAGCAGCTCAAAGAAAAGAAGTGTTTGAGCGATTAGAAAATGAAGAAAAAATCTTAAAAGTACAAGTCGAAGCAATTAAAGAGCCATTTTATATTTTAAGCTCAGATTTAGCGCTTTTGAATTCGGTTTTAGGTTTGAATGAGAAAAGCGAACGCGTTGAGTTTCTGGCGCCACTTGACAATTTTTTATGGGATCGAAAACTAATTGAGGCAATATTCGGTTATAAATATAAGTGGGAAATTTATACACCTGAGGTACAAAGAGAATTTGGTTATTATGTACTTCCAATTCTATACCGACATGATTTGGTCGGGAGAATCGAGATGGTGTGTGTCAGAAAAGAAAAGAAGCTAGTTGTTAAAAACATATGGTATGAATCTAGCTTCAAACCGACAAAGGGGTTTCAAACTCAGCTTGGAAAAAGTCTTGCAGCCTTTATGA
Source organism: Clostridiales bacterium 38-18 (assembly GCA_001897605.1). Classification (GTDB taxonomy): domain Bacteria; phylum Bacillota; class Clostridia; order Peptostreptococcales; family Acidaminobacteraceae; genus Fusibacter_C. Next base: position 633,167 of record MKTL01000001.1, read on the forward strand.
CTTTTAATGCCTGTGAGAGCATAGAAATAAATTAAATTTTACGATTACTTAGTCGCTTTTTAATTTTGATGTGATAAAATGAGTAATAATAATTAATGGATTGGAGAATGCGATGCGATTAATCGTTGCAGATGATTCTGCATTTGTGAGAAATATCATACAAAAATCACTTTCAACTTCGTTGCCTGAGGCTGAAATTGTTCTTTGTACAAATGGTAAAGAAGCGCTTGATGCTTATGTTGCAAACCCTTCTGATTGGGTAGTTACCGACCTTTTGATGCCTGAGATGACAGGGCAGGAGTTAATCTCAAAATTGTACGAAATCACTGAAAGTCCCAAAGTAATCGTTATTTCTGCGGACGTACAAAAGGGTACTAAGGATGAACTCGATACATTAGGCGTTCAAAATTTTATCAATAAACCACTTAATGCGGATAAGCTGGAGGCTTTAAAAACAGTTATTATAGGAAGTTGAGGTGATGAGATGCTCGATGAGATGCAGAGAGATTTATTAAAAGAATATGTAAATGTCTTTATTGGGCAGGCGGCAAGTATGCTTTCTGAAATGGCAAATCAACGTGTGCTTCTTACCGTTCCTGAAGTAGACATCATCAATATGTCTGACGACACAATGGACTTGGCGAGACCACTGTTTAATCATGGGCATATCATTAGCTCTTCTATGAAGTTTGGCAATGACTTTTCAGGACGCGCACTGTTAATTTTCCCCGCTCAAAAAGCAAAGCTTTTAGTGGACGCATGTATGGGGATGGAGATGTCAGACTATGCAGAAGAGAGCTATGAGCTGATTGACACGGATTTTGATGTTCTTAAGGAAATTAGCAATGTCATTTTAAATTCAGTTATAGGTGAGTTTTCAAATCTGATCGGTACCACGGTAGAGTTTTCTATCCCAGATATCGAAGTGTTATTTGTTTCGCAAGATGAGCAGAAAATGTATCTGAAGAATGACGTTTATATGATGATGCTCTATACCAGTTTTGAATTAGCGGAGGCTCAGGTTGAAGGTGTAATTATCGTTGCACTTGGACTGACTTCTTTGAATAAACTGTTAGATAAAATCAGTGAAGAAATCGGTGATGCACTATGAATAACTTCTTTTATGATGTGATGGACAAGTTGAATGTCGGCATCATTTTACTTGACTCAAATTCAAAAATAGTATATTGGAATCGGTGGATGATTCAGAAGACGGATTTGAAAATGGAAACGGTCTTTAACTGTCCGATAGAAGAAGTTGCACCGAAGTTTCTGCGTCCAAAATACCAGAAGATTTTACAGTCCGTTAGAGAAACTGGACATGGAAGGTTCTTAGCGGGAGCGGTTCACGGTAGTTTTTTCGTTGATATTGAAAACGATCAAAGTACAATTATACAACAAAATCTTCAAATAGAACGATCGTTGAATGGTTATGTATTAATTCAGGTTGAAGATTATACAGGCTATTATCAAAAAGTACAAAAGATGAAAACTTTCATCACACAACTTGAAAAAGAAAATGATCAGATTAAAATAAATGAAGAAAACAGTCGAAAAATGGCGATGCAGGATGTCCTTACGGGACTTCCGAATCGACTTTTCCTGATGAATCAGCTGAGAAATAAGCTTGAGAATGCGGTACTTGAAGATGAAAAAGAGCGTGTTGCAATTTTCTTTATTGATTTAGACAATCTTAAAGCGGTGAATGACAGTCATGGACATAGAAGTGGTGATGCTATTTTAATGGAGATGGCCAAACGGCTTAAACATGCTATAAGAGGTCGAGATACAGTTGCAAGGTTATCGGGTGATGAATTTATCATCGTAATGGAAGGGCTACTAGACAATAAAGATATTAAAAGGCTTGCAGGACATATTCTCGATCAATTTATAGAACCATTTAATGTCGACGGTATTGAGCATGAAGTAACTTGTTCAATGGGCATCAGCGTTTTTCCTGACGATGGGAAAGAAGTTGAAGAGCTACTCGATAAGGCAGACCAAGCTTTGTATTCGATCAAACATTCAGGTAAAGCGGGTTTTGCATTTTATAATCGTTCTCTTGAAGAATAAAGCGGTAAAGGAGAGCTCTTATGGCATTACCGGAGTTTGAGAACGTAGCTGAATAAAAGAAATATATGATATTAGAGCCTTAGAACAATGTAACTGATGTTTTGAGGCTTTAATTTATGAATTCGCTCTCTATCTAAGTCTTGCAAACGAAATTGTCATAAAAATAAAATTATACGACTGTCCTATAATATGATAAACTAATTATAGATAGTTAGATAAGTTTCAAATTTAGGAGGCTATATGACATTTAAAGAGTTTAAATACGAACGTCCGGATATGGCGGCAATGAAAGCGTCATTTGAAAATCTTTTAATTGAATTCAACAAAGCAGATACAGCAGAGATACAAATCAAAGTGATTCATGAGATAAACAAACTCAGAAATCACATGGAATCGATGGCACAGCTGGTGTCGGTTCGTCATACGATTGATACAGAGGATGCATTTTACGATGCGGAGAATGATTTTATCGATGAAGCAACGCCGCTCTATCAAGAAATGGTCAATCAATATTATCAAGCGATGAATGCTTCTAAGTTTAAGCCTGAGTTGATAGAAGCTTTTGGTGAACACATTTTTAATATCATCGAGGTACAGCTTAAAACCTTCCATCCTGATATTATTGAAGATCTTAAAGAAGAAAATATGTTGATGTCGAAGTACACTAAGCTGCGTACCTCTGCTAAAATCCCGTTTGATGGAAAAGAACTCAATTTGGCGCAAATGGTACCGTATTACGAGTCGAAAGACCGTCACATAAGAAAAGCAGCTGAAGAAGCTGCTACAAAGTTCTTTGAAGAAAATGAGGCTGCTTTTGACGATCTCTATCAAGACCTCGTTACAGTACGTCATCGTATTGCTAGAAAGCTTGGCTTCGAAAACTTTACACCACTTGCTTATATGAGATTATCTAGAACTGACTACGATGAAAATATGGTTGCAGCTTACAGAAAGCAAGTTCTAGAAGAGCTTGTACCGCTTGCATCTGAACTCAGAGCAAAGCAAGCGGATCGCCTTGGAGTAGATGAGCTGAAATACTATGATGAACATTTGTCCTTTATGACTGGAAATGCAAACCCAAAAGGAGATGCAGAGTGGATCATCGAAAATGGGAAGAAGATGTATGAAGCGTTATCGCCTGAAACGGGTGAGTTTATTAATTTTATGCTTGATACTGAGCTGATGGATCTTGAAGCGAAAAAGGGCAAAGCTGGTGGTGGTTACTGTACTTATATCAGCGATTACAGAGCACCATTTATCTTCTCAAACTTCAATGGTACCTCTGGTGATATCGATGTTTTGACACATGAGGCGGGACATGCTTTCCAGGTTTTCCGTTCGAGAGATCATGAGCTTCCAGAGTATCAATTCCCAACGCTTGAAGCCTGTGAAATACATTCGATGAGTATGGAGTTTTTAACCTACCCTTGGATGGAAAGCTTCTTTAAGGAAGATGTTGAAAAATATAAGTTCAATCATGTGAGTGGTTCTTTGCTATTTATTCCATACGGGGTACTCGTTGACGAATTCCAACATTTTGTTTATGGTAATCCGGAAATAACGCCAGCTGAGCGTAAAGCAAAATGGCGATCATTAGAAAAGAAATATCTACCGAACAAAATCTATGAAAATAATGACTTCCTAGAAAGAGGTGGATTCTGGTTCAGACAAGGTCACATCTTTAGCGATCCTTTTTATTACATCGACTACACATTGGCTCAGGTTTGTGCTTTCCAATTTTATCTCAAATCATTAGAAAATAGAGAAAAGGCTTGGTCTGATTATTTACATCTTTGTGATTTAGGTGGTAGCTTGCCTTTTACCAAACTTCTCGTAGAAGCTGGACTGGATAGCCCATTTGAAGCGGGCTCTATTAAAAAAGTGATCCCAGCATTAAGAGCCGAATTAGGAAAAATAGACGACTCAAAATTTTAGTGATAAAAAATATTGATAAAAGTTAAAAAAATATTGCAATACCCTTGAAAAAATCAGTTGAAAAAGCTTGTCGTTTCGCATAAAATGAAGTAGACAAGAAAGACAATCCTATATTGTACCAAGTGATGATAATGCGAGATATCGAAAGATAGCCGAAGGAGCAATGTTTATGTTTGCCGACATAACAGAATCTCTCAGGCAAAAGTAGTGTTATCTGATGGAACTCTGGAGAGCCCTTTAAGTAGGCACCGAAGGCGTAAAGGCAAAGTTATACTTTGCGAAAACTCTCAGGTAAAAATACAGAGGTATATAATGGCGGCTAGCATTGCTATACCATTGTATACCTCTTTTTTCATTTCTACTTTAAACAGGCGAATTGGCGAAAATGATTATTAAATGAGGAGGTTGCATTATGGATTCAGTTAAAAAAACAGCCCTCTACGACGAACACGTAGCAGCAGGCGGCAAAATTATAGATTTTGCTGGTTGGGCTTTACCAGTTCAGTACGAAGGGATCATTGAAGAACACGAGGCAGTAAGAAATGCTGCTGGTATGTTTGATGTGTCACACATGGGTGAAGTAGAAGTTACAGGTAAAGGTGCTTTTGCTTTTGTTCAGAACTTAGTGACAAATGATGTTGCAACTTTAGAGGACAACCAAATTCTTTACGCTATGATGTGCTATGAGCACGGTGGTGTTGTAGATGACCTCTTAGTGTACAAGTTTAATGATGAACATTTCTATTTAGTAATCAATGCAAGCAATGTTGAGAAAGACTTTGCTTGGATGCAAGAACAGTCAAAAGGTTTTGACATCAGTTTGGTCAACCTATCATCAGAAGTATCTGAAATCGCACTTCAAGGTCCAAATGCACAAGAAATTCTTCAAAAAATTGCAGATGTAGACTTAACAAGCATTAAGTTCTTCTACTGCAATAGAAATGTGACGATTGAAGGCGTTAAATGCTTAGTTTCAAGAACTGGTTATACAGGTGAAGATGGTTTTGAAATCTATGCAGATCATGAAGGCATCGTTAAGGTATGGCAAAAATTACTTGAGGTTGGCAAAGCGCTTGGTCTTAAACCAGCAGGTTTAGGCTGTAGAGATACACTTAGATTTGAAGCGACTTTACCACTTTATGGTCATGAAATTGATCAAAACATTACACCACTTGAGGCTGGCTTAGGTTTCTTTGTTAAACTTGGCACTGATAACTTTATCGGTAAAGAAGCTTTGGTGGCACAAAAAGAAAACGGATTACCAAGAAAAACGATTGGACTTGAAATGGTGAAGGGTATTCCACGTCAAGGCTATGAGGTACTTGCAGGAGATGAAGTGATCGGCGTTATTACGACGGGTTACATGTCACCTACACTTAAAAAGAACATCGCTTTAGCACTTGTAGATGCGAAGTATGGTGAAATGGGCTCTGAGCTTCAGGTTAGAGTTCGCAAAAACCTTTTCCCTGCAACCGTAGTAAGCAAACGTTTCTACCAAAAGAATTACAAAAAATAATCGGTTTTTGGTTAGTATAAAAATTATGTTTTATGCCAAAAAACAGTTGGTGCAGTTTAAATTTGAGGTATACTGATTTTAAGGGCAATTGGCCCTAAAATATATGATCATCAGGAGGGTATTAAAATGAAAGTTGTAAGCGGATTATATTATACAAAAGACCATGAGTGGGTTAAAGTGGATGGCAACGAAGCATTAGTTGGTATCACAGATTTTGCACAACATCAATTAGGTGCAATCGTATATGTAGAATTACCAGAAGTTGACGCTGAAATCGATGGCGAAGATAGCTTTGGTACTATTGAATCTGTAAAAGCAGCTTCAGATATGTTAATGCCTGTTACAGGAACAATAGTTGAAGTAAATGAAGAATTAGAAAGCGATCCTTCTTTAGTCAACTCTGATCCTTATGAAACTTGGATTATGAAAATCAGCATTTCTAATCCTGCTGATTTAGATGAGTTAATGAACGCGGAAGAGTACGAAGCATTTTGTAACGAGGAGGCATAGAATGTTTCCATATATCCCAAATACTGATCAAGATGTCAAAAAGATGCTTGAAGTACTTGGCATAGACTCGATCGATAGACTTTTCGACGATATTCCAGAAGCAATCAAACTTGGCAGAAGACTTGATCTCGATGGCCCTTTATCTGAAATAGAGGTAACTAAAAGAATTAAAAGTATTGCTAATAAAAATATAGGAACAGATGAGCTTGTCTGCTTTAGAGGTGCTGGTGCATATGACCATTCAGTCCCTTCAATCATCCATCATCTCGTTTCAAGATCAGAATTCTATACAGCTTATACACCTTATCAACCAGAAATTAGCCAAGGAACGCTTCAAGCGATCTTTGAATATCAAACGATGATCGCTAATATCACTGGACTTGATGTTTCAAATGCATCTATGTATGATGGTGCATCTGCTACTGCAGAAGCGGCTATGCTTGCAGCTGCAAATCAAAAAGGCGATACAGTTGTCATCTCTGAAACGGTTCATCCACACACTAGAGAAGTTGTAAAAACCTATATGCGTTTTTATGGCACTAAGGTAGTGGAAGTGCCAGCTAAAGACGGTGTGACTGATATTGAAGCGCTTAAAGCTGCAGTAAATGCAGATACAGTTGGCGTTATTATTCAAACACCTAACTTCTTTGGTAACATCGAAGATTGTACTGAAGCTGTAGAAGTAACGCATGCAAACAAAGCATTATTTATCATGAACGTAGATCCTATTTCTCTTGGCTTCTTAAAAACGCCAGGTGAATACGGTGCTGATATTGCAGTTGGCGAAGGTCAAGTTTTAGGTAACGGACTTAACTTTGGTGGTCCATACCTAGGATTTATGGCAGCTTCAACGAAGCAAATGAGAAAACTACCTGGCCGTATTGTAGGTCAAACGGTTGATCTAGATGGCAAGCGTGCTTTCACATTGACACTTCAAGCACGTGAACAACATATCAGACGTGATAAAGCGACTTCAAATATTTGTTCGAACCAAGCGCTTAATGCACTTTGTGCAACTATCTATTTGGGTGCTCTTGGTAAAGAAGGTCTTGCAGAAGTTGCAAAAGAGTCGGCTAAAAAGGCTTATTATGCTTATAACAAGCTTGTTGCAACTGGCAAATTTAGACCAGTCTATAATCAACCATTCTTCAGAGAATTTGTTCTTGAGACAGATAAAAACGTAGATGTATTAAACGATGAGCTTGCTTCAAGAGGCTTCTTAGGTGGATACAATATCGGCAAAGACTATGCAACCGATAAAAACCTCATCATGTTCTGCGTCACTGAAAAACGCACAATCGAAGAAATCGATTGTCTCGTAAAAGCAATGGAGGAAATCACATGGTAAACTACGATCAACTTATATTTGAAATTTCAAAAGAAGGTAGACGCGCTTACAAATTGCCTACCTGTAAAGTTGACAGTGTGAATCTTGATGATTTAATTCCTGCAGCTTTACGCAGACAAGAAGAAATCGTACTTCCAGAAATAAGCGAGCCGCAACTGGTGAGACACTATACTAGACTTTCTAATAAGAACTTTGGTGTAGATACAGGTTTTTATCCACTTGGCTCATGTACAATGAAGTACAACCCAAAAATCAATGAGGATATGGCAGCATTACCTAAATTTGCTTCACTTCATCCACAACAAGATGAAAAGCAAGTTCAAGGTGCTTTAGAACTCATGTATGACCTCTCAGGCAAGCTTGCTGAAATCGGTGGTATGGATGCATTTTCACTCCAACCTGCAGCAGGTGCTCAGGGTGAGTTAGCTGGTCTTATGATCATTAAAGCTTACCATGAAAAAAGAGGCGATTTAAAAAGAACGAAAATTATCGTTCCTGATTCAGCACATGGTACGAACCCTGCGAGTGCAAACGTCGCTGGCTTTGATATCGTAGAAATCAAATCGACAAGAGATGGCGCAATTGATATTGAAAATCTCAAAGCGGTATTAAGTGATGAGATTGCAGGCCTAATGTTAACGAATCCAAGTACGCTTGGTTTATTTGAGAAAAACATCGTTGAAATTGCAAGGCTGGTTCATGAAGCTGGCGGACTTTTATACTACGATGGCGCTAACCTAAATGCGATTATGGGTCAAACAAGACCTGGCGACATGGGCTTTGACGTTGTTCACTACAACTTACACAAAACCTTTACGACACCTCACGGTGGCGGTGGCCCAGGTTCTGGTCCAGTAGGCGTTAAAAAACATTTAGAAGCATTCTTGCCTTATCCAGTGGTGAGTAAAAATGAAGAAGCTTACTTCTTAGATTACAATCGTCCTGATTCTATCGGTAAAGTAAAGGCGTTCTTCGGCAACTTCGGTATCCTAGTAAGAGCATACACTTATATTCTTACGATGGGTGCAGAGGGCTTAAAACGTGCATCTGAGATGGCCGTTTTAAATGCGAACTATATTCAAGAAAAACTAAAAGGTCATTATACTTTACCAGTTGATACGATTTGTAAACACGAATTTGTACTTGCTGGTTTAGGTAATGAGTTAAGTACGTGCAGTACTTTAGATGTGGCTAAGAGATTACTAGATCATGGGTATCATCCACCTACAATCTACTTCCCACTCATCGTTCCAAATGCAATAATGATTGAACCGACTGAGTCTGAAAGTCTTGAAACACTTGATTCTTTCATCGACGTCATGATTCAAATCAGTAAGGAAGCTGATGAGAATCCGGATCTGCTTCACAATGCACCTACGACGACGCCTATTAGACGTGTTGACGAGGTACTTGCAGCAAGAACACCGGTTCTTAAGTGGCAAAAGTAATCTTTAGGAGGCAGTAATGCAAAAGAGTATCATCGTAATAGGTGGCGGACCGGGCGGTTATGTTGCCGCAATCAGAGGTGCTCAACTTGGAGCAAAAGTCACATTGATAGAAAGACATAAAATCGGCGGGACGTGTCTAAATTACGGTTGTATTCCAACTAAGACACTGTACAAAAATGCTGAATTACTTCACACTTTAAAGCACATCGAAGATTTCGGTATTAAAGTGGATCAATATAGCATCGATGTTGATAAAATTCAAAGCAGAAAAGACGAAGTGGTGAACACGCTAGTCGGTGGTATCGAGCAAGTTGTGAGAGCAAATGGCGTAGAAATCATAGACGGTTCTGCAAGTTTTATCGACAATAAAACAGTAAAAGTTGTAAAGGCTGACGGAGAAACAGTAGAAATCAGTGGTGATGATATCATCATCGCCACTGGTTCAACTTCTGCAATTCCACCATTTGAAGGTGTAAAACTGCCTGGTGTCATCACGAGTAAAGAGCTTTTAGAATTTACCGAAGTACCAGATAAGTTGGTTATCATCGGTGGCGGTGTTATCAGTATGGAGTTTGCAGGCATATTTGCGGCTCTTGGCTCTGAAGTATCAGTCGTCATCAGAAGTGATAAATTCCTTAAAGAAGTAGATTCTGAAATTACAAAACGATTTGGTGCAATGCTAAAGAAAAAAGGCATTGAGCTTTACAAATCTGTTGAAAACATGGCGATCGTACAAACTGAAAATGGTCTTGCTGTAACGGGTACAACTAAGAAAGGTGAAGTTTCTTTCCCTGCTGACAAGGTACTTCTTTCAACTGGTAGAGTGCCTGTTTATAAAGATTTAAATCTTGAAGCGATTGGTGTTGAAACCTCTAGAGCAGGTATCGTAGTCGATAAACATTCCTTTAAAACAAATGTGGATCACGTTTATGCAATTGGTGATGTAAATGGCATTATCATGTTAGCGCATGCAGCTTCTCATCAAGGGATTGCTGCAGTAGAACACATTATGGGAATTGAACATCATGGCAATCACGATGCGATTCCAAACTGTATTTTCGTATTCCCAGAAATCGCAGGTGTTGGTATTACAGAAGATGAAGCGATTGAAAAAGGGCTTGAAATTAAGAAAAGTAAATTTATGTTCGGTGCAAATGGTAAAGCACTTTCGATTGGCGAACCAGATGGTTTTATTAAAGTAATTTCAGACATGAACGATGTCGTTTTAGGTGTTCATATTATGGGTCCACACGCTTCAGACTTAATCGCTGAAGGGACACTTGCGGTTGCAAATAGAATGACAGTTGATCAAATCGCAAACACAGTACATGCGCATCCGACACTCGCTGAATCTTTTGCTGAAGCAACTCTAGGTCTTAAAGGTGAAGCGATTCATATGGCACCACCAAAATCTAAAAAATAGTGTTATCCCTCGAAAGAGGACCCTATGAATATGATGATTGAGGAGAAAATGATGAATTTTGATTTAATTAAGAAAAATGATCCAGAGCTTTATGAATCAATGGAACTTGAGTTAAATAGACAGTCAAACAACATCGAATTAATCGCATCAGAGAACTTTACAAGCTTAACTGTAATGCAAGCGATGGGTTCTCATCTTACTAACAAATACGCTGAAGGTTATCCTCATAAGAGATATTACGGTGGCTGTGAGTATGTAGACATCAGTGAAGATTTGGCTAGAGACAGAATGAAAGCTTTATTTGGTGCTGAACACGCAAACGTTCAACCGCACTCAGGCTCACAGGCTAATATGGGTGTTTATATGGCAGTTCTTGAGCCAGGTGCTAAAATTCTTGGTATGAACTTATCAGATGGTGGTCACTTAACACATGGTAGTCCAGTTAACTTCTCAGGAAAACTTTATAACTTTATATCATATGGTGTAAATGAAGATGGTTTTATCGACTACGAAGCACTTCGTGCACAGGCTGTAGCTGAAAAACCTCAAATGATTGTAGCAGGTGCTTCTGCATACTCTAGAACGATTGACTTCGCAACCATCAGAGAAATCTGTGATGAAATTGGTGCACTTATGATGGTCGATATGGCGCACATCGCAGGTCTTGTAGCCGCTGGTCTTCATCCAAGCCCTGTGCCTTATGCAGATTTCGTAACAACGACAACTCATAAGACACTTCGTGGTCCAAGAGGCGGCGCGATCCTTTGTAAAGAACAATATGCAAAAGAGATCGACAAAGCGATTTTCCCTGGTATTCAAGGTGGTCCGCTTATGCATATCATTGCTGCTAAAGCAGTTTGTTTTAAAGAAGCGATGTCAGAAGAGTTTAAAGCATATCAAAAACAAGTGGTTGAAAACGCACATACGCTTGCTGAAGCACTTCATAACAAAGGCTTCAAAATCGTATCTGGTGGTACAGATAATCACTTGATGCTCTTAGATTTAAGAAATAAAAACATCACTGGTAAAGAAGCTGAAAAACTACTTGATAGCATCGGTATTACAACCAATAAAAATACCGTTCCTAACGAAACGGCAAGTCCTTTTGTTACAAGTGGTATCCGTATTGGAACGCCAGCATCTACTACTAGAGGCTTTGGCAAAGAAGAAATGCTAGAAATTGCAGATATTATCAGCTGGACGATAGAAAATCGTGAAGCAGACTTAGACCCTGCAAGAGCTAGAGTAAAAGCACTTTGTGATAAATTCCCTTTATATAGGGATTAATCAATAACGTGTCGAGCACAACCTCGACACTTCCGACCCCACTGAAAAGCGGCTCTTCATTTGAAGGGCCGTTTTTCTTGTCAAAATGACAATTGAAGCGTAATATATTATTCGGTACATGAGTTTGTGTGAAAATAAAATTGGAATTAATTTGAGTAGGAGAAGTATGGTAAAAGTTATAAGAGATAAAGTAGCCGAAGAAGTGGTTTTAGTGATAGCGCTTCTAATTTCAGTGGTGACATCATTTTTTGTTAAACCCAGCTTAAGTGCAATAGACTTAAATGTTCTTTTAGCACTGTTTAACTTAATGCTGCTGAGTTTGGCTTTTGAAAAATATCAAGTGCTAGATTACATGTCTTTAAAACTTATAAAAAAAGGTAAGAATTTGAGGAGAATTGGTGCAATCCTGATTTCGGTATCTGCTGTGCTGGGAATGTTGATTACGAATGACGTTGCACTTCTTACGGTCGTTCCTCTAACTTTAATCTTAAGCAATAGGGCAAATTTCGATCCGTTTAAAGTCATCGTACTAGAAACAGCGGCAGCCAATATAGGGAGTAGCTTAACGCCCTTTGGAAATCCTCAAAACCTCTACTTGTTTAATTTCTTTAATCTCAAATTTATAGATTTTGTGCAGATGACGGCTCCTTTTGTATTGGTGGGGATGGTACTACTTTATTTTGTGAACTTAGGTCAAAGTAAAAATCATATCGATATACAAATAAAAGACATTATTTTGAAGGACAAAAAGAAAATCACATATTATCTATTCTTATTTGTAATTGTCATTTTAGCGATCTTAAACTATATGGACTTGAAAGTGATTACAGCTATTTGTATGATTAGCTTTTTGTTATTAGATCGCAAGCTATTTAAAAAAGTGGATTATTTTTTATTACTAACATTTGTTTGTTTCTTTATTGCAGTTGATAATTTCACTAGAATAGAGAGCATCAAAGTATTTTTGAATTCTCTACTATCAACAGATAGAAATACATTTTTTGTATCAATTGGATTATCTCAGATTATAAGCAATGTACCAACCGCAATTCTACTGAGCAGCTTTACAGAATTTAAAAAAGCATTGATAATTGGCGTTAATGTTGGGGGTGTTGGAACGATGGTAGCGTCATTGGCAAACCTGATTTCATTTAAGCTTTACACGAAAAAATACAAGAGTTCAAGATATAAGAGATATTTTTATTCACTGAATATAATCGTTTTGATTCTCTTGATGATATTTGTAATGTTCTTTTATTAAAACAACGAAAGAGCACAATAAGCGAGCAGGAGGGCCATTACTACGTTGATAGGTTTGTAGTAGTTGGCCATAAACCGTTGAAAGAGTGAGCCAAATAATGCCCAACTGCTCGTTGATAAAAAGCTTACAAACGCCAAGCATATTGAAAATAAAATAAGGACGATCTTGCTTTCATAGTAAGGAATGATAAAAGTTGAAACCGTTGTAATGCTATAGAGTATGGCTTTGGGATTGATAAATTGTAATAAAACGCCTGATCTAAATCCTGTAGGTCGACTAATTTCATTATTTGAAGTTAGGGGTTTGGATTTGAGGGTTTTATAGGCTAGCCACAAAATATAGGCAGCACCAATCCAAGTTACAATCCCTTTAAAAGTTGGGAGGTAATTGTATAAGGTTACCGCAAATAGATTGGAAAGGATCAAAATTGTAAAAAAACCAACTGCAACACCGGTATTAAAGGCTAGACTTTTTTTAAACCCATGATGCGTTGCATTGGTCATCGCCATAATATTATTGGGACCGGGCGTAAAAGAAGTGATAAAAACATAGGATACAAATGCGATAATGTTTGGCAAGGGATTACCTCCTGTTTTATTATATGGTATAATGCACATATAGGACAATATAACGAATGGTTAATATAATAATACATATCGTGCAGTATAATGTCAATTGGTATTTTGGAGGCTATTTTGGATAAAATGAATGCAATTATCTCAGAAAATCTTAAAAGATTAAGAGAGGAAAGAGGATTAAGTCTTGAAAATACAGCAAAACTGACTGGTGTAAGTAAAAGTATGATCGGTCAGATTGAACGAAGTGAAGTAAATCCAACTATTTCAACCATATGGAAGATAGCAAATGGCTTTAAGATTTCGTTCACTGAACTGATAACAAGGCCCAAAGCGAGTGTAGAATATGTCAATCGAAGTGAAATAGAACCATTATTTGAGGATGAAGGTAGATTTCGAAACTACGCATTAACGCCATTCGATGCGGAAAGACGTTTTGAAATCTACTCAACTGATCTGGACCCAGCTGCAAATTTGGAGTCTGAGCCACATCAAAAGGGAACAGAAGAATTTGTTATAGTGAATACGGGAGAATTAACGGTAACCATAAATCATCAGAAGTTTACGGTCAAAAAAAATGACTCTATAAGATATAAAGCAGATGTAATCCATCGCTATCAGAATCTATCGTCTGAAGTCTGTTCGTTTACAATGATTATTTATTATCCTGAGCATTAACGTTTTTGATACTTTTAATTTCCCAATTAGTACCTTATAGTAGTTTGAATTTAAAGACTCAAATTAAAACAATCAGTCATTTTTAATATGGGTTTAATTGATAATTAAGATTTGAAGCCTATATTGAATATGAGAGTAAAAAAACGATAATGAGGTGCATTATGGTAGGTTGGATATTATGGGGATCAAGCTTTATGTTACTGGCAACCTTTATGGGGATCTTTTACGGATATGGGAAGCCCAGTCGTGGAAAAATATTAGGAATTAGGTTATCAGAAGCTTATTTTGAAGAGGATGCGGTTAAAGAAGTTATTACAAAATACAAAATAAAAAATCGAGCGTGGTTTTGGATTTCGTTTGTATCAATGTTTGGTATGATCTATAAAACGCCATATTTTTCGATTACTTTCTCAATATTTATGGGTTGGACGCTGTTTACTATCATAGGAAAGCTATGGATTTCTGGGAGTGCATATGAGCAGCTTAAAGTCGTCAAAAAGGAAATGGGCTGGTATAACAAAAGCCTAGATTTCGAAGAGGATTGTTGGTATGGCGGACAATTTTATAGCAATCCTGAATCGGATAAATTTTGGGTTAAAAGTAGCTCGGGCTTACAATCTGGAAACATAACCTTTAATCTTTCCAATAAAAAGGCGAGATGGACATTGTTGATTATTTTGATTGTAACTGTAATAATCATTTTTCCATTATGGGGAAGTGTAATTTTGGAAGATGTAACGGAGCCTGTAATTAAGCTAGATCAGCAATACCTAAGTATACATGCTGTATTTTCAAAGACTAGTATAGAAATATCAGCCATTAATAATATTGAAATCGTCGAGCGTCCAACAAATGGTAGTAAAATAAATGGTTCAGCAACTGAAAGATATGCCAGAGGAAAGTTTTATTATAACCCATATGGTAATTGTAAGGTCTACTTATTCAAATCCTCTGATATCGCAATATTGATTGAAGCCACAGATGAGGTTCCAATCTTGATTAACAAAAAGACGAATGATGAAACGATGCAACTATTTGAAAGAATTGTACAGAAAGTGAACGAATAATTGGCGTTATTCAATTTTGACACTGTTTTTTTGTAATTTCATAAAATAAATATGAACATTATACAAAAAAAACTTGATTTTATCTGCCTTTAATGGGTAAAATATAAGAAATATTTCCCGGAGGCAAGTATGAAAGTTTATTTAGTAAGACATGGAGAACCGAGCTATACGCCATGCACGCAACGTCATTTAAAAGGACAGGGAAGAGATTTAGCTGCTCTAAACGATGACGGGATTAATCAGATTTTAACTACGACAATGCCTCTATTAATTGGTAATGACGCACAAATTATTCTGACATCACCTTATACCAGAGCTTTACAGTCGGCTTCAATAATAGCAGCAAAAACAGGATTGATTACAAAATCAGTTCATGATTTACATGAATGGATTCCCGATTTGACCTTTAACTATACCTCTTACAAGGAGCTTAAAGCTATTTACCAACACTTTTATGAGCATAAGGGTATAAAGGATGAAATTGCATTAAGAGACGAGTATGCGGTTTGGGAGGACATTGAAACCTTTAGAGACCGCGTCAATTCTGCCTTGCTACCTTATTATGGGCTATATTCAAGTGTGATTGTTGTCGCACATGGAATGGTCATTCAATCACTCTGTGGTAGACATATTGGCTACGGCGAGGTTTTTCAGATGGAGTTTCATCCTGATATGAAATTCCCTGAATGGCAATTTACTGCACCGAAGATTGAAACACACGATTTGAAGATTTCATATCATGAATCGTTGCTTAAAAATAAGGCAGATATTTTAGATGAGCAAACAAAGTAACAAAGCACTTATGAAATAAGGATATCATATTTGGATTGCCAACTAGCATAAAATAAGAGGGTGCACGTATGCGCCCTCTTAATTATTTATTCAAATTTATCGTAGTAGATGTGTTCCTCTGGCATTCCTTTGGCTCCAAGAATCGGGATAACGGAGTCGATCATCACTGGACTGCCACAAAGATATGCTTCTGAGTTTGAAGCGTTAGTTAGGTACTTTTCTAGCATATCGGTAACACGTCCAACCTCACCAGTCCAATTGTCCTTTTCTGAAGGTCGAGACAAGCAAGCGACCAGCTTAAAGTTAGGCATATCTTTTTCAAGCTCAGCCAGGGTATCCATTTCAAAGAGGTCTTCTGAAGTTCTTGCACCAAAGAAGAAGGTTACCTTACGATCTATTTTATTCGAGCGCATATACTTTAAAATGGACATTATTGGCGCCATTCCAGTTCCAATAGCAACCATAACCATTTCCCTGTCGTTGTCCTGATAGAAAAAGTCACCATAAGGACCGACGACTGTAAGCTTCATACTAGGCTTTAGGAAGTTGTGGACATAGGTGGTTGCTTTTCCTTCCTTAACATACCCAATATATAGTTCAACCGCTTTTGTATCAACCGGTGAGGAAGCAATCGAATAAGCGCGATAGACTTCTTCGTCGCTACCCTTATATTTTGGCGCTAATATCTGAACATATTGACCTGCTTTAAAAGTGATCTCTTCTGCTTCAGGAAGTCCAAGTCTTAAATGTTTGATGGTTGGCGTGACATCCTTTATGAATTCAACATGATAATCATATTGCTTAACACTAAATAATTCTTCAGGAATTTGAATTTGCATGTCATTTCTAACCTTACATTGACAGGACAGCCTTACGCCTTCTTCTCTTTCCTTAGGGGTAACATACCCTAATTCAGTGGCGAGAATTTCACCACCGCCTTCAGTAACTGTAACCTTACAGTAGCCACAGCTACCTTTGCCACCACATGCAGACGGAATGAAGATCTTTTGTTCAATCAATGCAGAAAGCAAAGTGTCGCCACCCTCTACAGTCAATTCCTTAGATTTGTTAATTACAATCTTTTTTTCACCATAGTTGGCAATGGTTTTATTCGCAATTGATAATAACAACGCGAGGAGTCCAGTTATGCCACTTATGGTTAAGACCGTTACACCAATCGTTTCCATAATTGCCTCCTATTGAATTTGTACGATACCTGAAAATCCCAAAAATGCTAGTGCCATTATTCCAGTTATGATAAGTGTAATACCTGCGCCTTCAAGGCCTTTAGGGATTTTAGCACCCATAATTTTCTTGCGAATGCCTGCCATAGCAACGATGGCAAGGGTCCAACCAAGTCCAGAGCCTACGCCAAAAGCGAACGACTGAATCAAGTTGTATTCTCTGATGATCATAAACAATGAAACCCCTAGAATCGCGCAGTTAACTGTAATTAGAGGAAGAAAGATGCCCAAGGAGTAATATAAGGATTCAAAGTATCTTTCGATAATCATTTCGACCAGTTGTACAAAAGCTGCAATAACAATAATGAAAACAATAAATCTTAAATATTCAAGTCCAAGTGGGACCAAGATTGTGTAATAAACAATGTAGTTTAATACTGAAGTCGTAGCAAGTACAAAGGTAACCGCCTGACCCAAGCTAAGTGAAGTCTTAATTTCGCTTGATACCGCTATAAATGAACACATACCAAGGAAGTTAGATAAAATCATGTTGTTTGTAAATATGGATGCAAAAAAGATAACGAGTGGATGGATTTCAATCATGCTTTAGCACCTCCTTTTTGTTCTTCTTCTTTAGGGAAAAGTCTAGCGGTTACCCAAATGACGATACCAATCATAAAGAATGCACCAGGAGGCATAATCATTAGTGTCCAATTGACCCAGCTTTCAGGCATGATTTGAATTCCGAAAAGGGTCCCAAATCCAAGGAGCTCTCTGACAAATGCAACTGACATAAGTACGAGGGTATAACCTAAACCCATGATTAAGCCATCGAAAAATGAGATGAATGGCTTGTTGTTTTGAGCAAAAGCTTCAGCGCGTCCCATGATGATACAGTTTGTGATAATCAATCCAACATAAGGGCCAAGCGCCTTTGACATATCAGGCATATAGGCTTTTAGAAAGATATCGAGGATAATAACGTATGCTGATATGATTAGGGTTTGCACCATCATACGAATATGCTTTGGCGTGAATACTCTAATTAACGAAACTGTAAAGCTTGAAAATGCGGTTACAAACATTAAGCCGACGCCCATAATAAAGGAGTTGGAAAGCAAATTCGTAACAGCAAGTGAGGAACAAATTCCTAATATTTGTCTAAAAACAGGATTGTCTTTATAAATACCGGCTTTTAATACTCGGATGACTTCCTTCATAGATTAGCCTCCTTTGCAAAGCTTAGGGTTTCAGTTACAAATGTATTAACCATTTTTCTTACGGAATCGGTTGTTAAGGTTGCGCCTGTTATGCCGTCTATATTACCACCATCAGCAGGCTTTAATACGATTGTTTGGGTTTCAGAAAGAGAGATGCCTCTAAATTGCTCTTTAAACCAGCTTTCCTCGATCCGACCACCAAGACCTGGAGTTTCTGAGTGTGATATGAAGTCAATCCCTAAGATCTTTGTAAAGTCACTATCAAAGGCGATGTAGCCAGTTATGGTGCCCCAAAGTCCAGTACCTGAAAATTTAAACGCATAGCCCTTCAGACCATTGGCATCACCATACTCATAATAGGTTTTATCGTTAAAAGATTTTTCATTTATGTTTTCATTAAAAGCTGACTCGACTTCTGCATCGATCTCAGAAACTGGAAGATCAACCACATACAAGATGGAGCGTTTCACTCGAAGTGCCTCTTGCTTTGCAATTATATCGGAGCTACTTTCATTAATAAAAGCGAGAACGGCAGTATAGATAACCGTAATAGCAATCATAAACAATACTGGATAAACAATTTGTTTTTTCTTAGCCATTGCTTACCTCCTTATTGAGTTTTGCTTTTTTTGTTTTTTTGATGCTATTGACAGCTTCGTCTAGGATTGGTGCGAAGGTGTTACCAATTAGGATTGCAAACATAATACCACCTGCAAACAAGGCAAAGCTTCTAATTATGACGGTTATTATGCCGATTAGTAAGCCGTAAACGATTCTACCTTCAAATGTTTTAGGTGATGAAATTGGATCAGTTGCCATAAAAACTGCACCAAATAATAGCCCACCAGAGAACAAGCCATATAATGGGTTTAAAACCTGATCAAAGCCTGCAAAGAAAAAGATGCTGCTCATAGCTAAGAATCCGAGAATTACAGAAAAAATAGTTTCCTTTGCAGCTGTTTTTGTAATAATTAGGTAGATAGCGGCGAGAATAATTAGGACCGCGCTCGTTTCACCTATTGATCCTGCAATATTACCAAATATCAGCTTTAAAATAGGAAGCTCATCACCAGATGCTCTGTAGATAAGCATTGGCGTTGATTGTGTGACGGCATCTATATTTTCTCCTAAATAGGTAGTAAATCCACCTAAAACACCACTGACGGGCTTTGTCCAGTGAAGCGTTAAAAATTCAGGGAAGTTGACATAGATAAATGCTCGACCAACCAATGCTGGATTAAAAGGATTCTTACCGAAACCGCCAAATACCATTTTTCCAAAGAGTACCCCAAAAATAATTCCTATGATAGCAATCCAATAGGGTGTGCTCGGTGGGAGCGTAAGTGTAAATAAAATATTTGTTACCAAAACTGCCTCTGTTATTTTCTTTGTTGTCTTTCGGACAAAAACCCATTCGGTTAAACACCCGAAAAAGGAGACGACTAAAAGTAAGGTTAACACTCTAAGTCCAAAGAAATAAATACCAGCTAAAACAAGAGGTATTAATGCGTATACAACTTTTCTCATCATCATTTGCTTCATAAATTTTATGTTTTTAAGCGAAAGATTCAAGATGGTTCCCTCCTATAAAGATTATGACATTAGAATAAGGTATTACTGTAGTTCTTTTATATCCAAAAGTTATAGTGATATATCAAAAAATATTAAAAAAGTTCATTAAAATATTTCAAAAAGATTACAAATGAAAAATTCTACTAAATTTGTCACCTAAAATAATAATTCAATCCGTATATTATAGCGAAGGTCGATCAAAAGATACAAAGGAGAGTGCAAAATGAAAAAGAATCTAAAACCGATGGTTATGATTTTGATGGCTTTGGTGCTAGTTATTTCACAAGTTTCTGTGGTAACGTATGCTGATAACAACGGAAGAGGTAACAGCTTTAAAACTGACACCGATAAGTCTCAAATCAAAGAGAAAGATAAGTTCGAATATAGAAATCAAATAACAGAAGAAACAAAAGCAGAGCTTAGAGAAAGACTTAAACTAATGGTTAGCTTAGGTGATGGTAATTGGTTAGGATTACCAGATGGATTGGCTAAAAAAGGTTACTTGAATTATGGATTATCAAAAAGATATTCAAAAGGGAATTTCCCTTATGGATTGGCTAAAAGAATTAAAGATTTTAGATATGGTGACTATAATTCAGAGCAGAGCTTGGAAACTTTAAAAGCATTAATATCAAGTGCAAAAACTAAACTGTCTTCAGAAAATACAAAAGTATATTTAGCTGGCTCGAAGGAGAAATTGCAGCTCGCAGTTACGAGTGCAGAGGCATTTGTCACAAGCTATAATAGCTCAAAATCTTATTCTATTAAAACGGAATATAACAAGCTATTAAGTGCAATAAAACTCTTTGATAACAGTGAAATTGTATCAGGGGCATATCTAGATAACCTAAAAGTCTTATACAATGATTTGTTGATCTACAAGGCGAATTATTATTCTAAATTAACGTCGGTAAAGCAAGTTGCTTTGGACAATTTAATTGCTGAAATCAACAATTATATTAAAGTCTCATCCCCTTCGGTATTAACACTTGGAATCTATAATGATTTATTAGTAAAAGCGGAGGCATATAAAGATCAATTAGACCAGTTGAAGGGTTTGATTGACTCGGCAGAGACACTGCTATATGTTAATCCAGAGGTAACGCCTCTCGTGTTTAAGCAGGTAGAGGGCATTTTACCAGGAAACTATCTCACTGGATCAAATTTAACCTTGCAGGCGGCGATAACGGCGTCAAAGGCGTTTGTTTCAAGCTACTCTAATCAAACGGTTGCAACTATTGAAAATGAATATTATAAGCTTTGGTCCGCAATGGAAGTGTTTAAGAATAATATTGTTTTAGGCCAAGATGATTTAACTACGCTTGCATCAGTAAAAATTGAGCTTCAAGCCTACTATGAAACCTACTATGTCGAAGGTACAAATCCATTAACGGCATTGGTTGCATTAATCAATGATATACAAACCTATTTAGATAAAACAAATCCATTAACACAAGCAAAATTAAACTATTTTCTTGATGCGTCAAAGGTCTATATTAAAGATTTATATGATGCAGTCAAACTTGAATTACAGGCTCAAATCAACATGTCAAATACACTATTAACAGATGTTAATTACATCAATACTGGTGTAACTAGAACTGACCTACAAGCAAAAGTTACCGCTGCAACCCTCTATTTAAATGGGACAACCCATAAATACAATGAGTTGAAGACCTATATCAGTGAGCTTGATTCTCTAAACACAGCTTTTATAACCGCTGGTGTTCAGGCATTAATCAATCAAGCGAACACATTACTAGCAGACGGTAAAACCTATGGTGATACAGAACGTACAGCATTAGCTCTTAAAGTAACGACAGTGCAGGCTTATTTAAGTGGTGGCAGTGTTCAAGTTGCTCAGCTAAAAACGTATGTCGTAGAGCTCAATACGGCCATCAAGGCATTTGTTGACTCTGAAGTCGTTCAACCATAGTCAATTAGCCCCATTTCTATTCTATACAAAGTGGTCCCCAATCGAAAGAAAGGGGGCCATTTTGCTTTTTTTTAATTGCGCGAATTGTTGACAATATTTAACTAGTTTCTAATTTCTTTTAGTTGTCTTTATGTTATAATATTCCAAGGATATAAAAGGTAAAATGAGGAAATAAATGAGGGCAGTAGGGGGTAAAAATGAAGGTTGCAATAGTAGGTGCTGGTGCTGGTGGCAGCAAGTTAATCGAATTATTTAACGACATAGATGAGATAGACGTCGTTTCTGTAATCGATAAAAATTTACAATCTCCAGGTATAGAACTCGCAAGAAAGCATAATATTCATTATTCTACAGAAATCAAAGATATTGATTCTAGAGTGGATATGATTGTTGAAGCGACAGGTAATCACAAGGTCTATGAAATGGTCCACTCACTTTTTGGTTCGAATAAGAAAATTATTGAATCAGATGTGGCTCAAATGATGATGTTTATCGTCGATAAACAGATTGATATGAGGAAAAGACTTAATTTTCAATTAGATGAGATTAATAAAACCAGTTCAAAATTGCATTCGGAGATGAACAAGATCGTTAATATCACTGTAGAATTAAATCAGATCAATAAAGATCTAGCTGCTTCGGCAGAGCAGTCGAATCAGTTCATTGAGAAAACTGATGAAATGACAAGAGCAGTTAATAAGATCACGCAGCAGATTAAAATTCTTGGCTTAAATGCAAATATTGAAGCTGCTAGAGCTGGTGAACATGGTCGTGGCTTCTCAGTCGTCGCAACTGAGGTACAGAAGATGTCAGACTCTACTAGCGAATTTGCAACGCAAATATCGGATCTGCTGAAGTCGTTAAAGCTAGAAAATGAGAGAATTTCATTAGAAATTAACAAACTAGATGGAATCTCAGGAAATCAAAAATCGATCACCAATCAAGCAAAAAACATAGTTGATGAGCTGAAAAATATCTAGAATTTTGAAGGAAAGTGGGCCTCGCAGTCGCTTTCCTTTTTCTTTTATTGTGCGAAGTGATGTCCGAAAATGGTATATAGTATTTTGCTAAAATTGCAATTTACATTGTAATTATTTACTAAAAAAATTGAAAGCGCATGTTCAGTATTATAAAATAAAAAAGAATCAGATTAGTTAGCTTTTGTGAAAGCTTGCTATGCGCATAATATAATCTAATAATCAGAGGTGTAAAAGGTAGATGAGAAATTTCTTGGATAAGATCAAATTAGGGAGACAGGCGACATTGTTTGATTCTTATTTATACATTTTAAAAGGTTTTTTAAGCATATTGACAGGATATATCCTTTTTCACAATCACGAAATTATTGGAAAGGATATGATTTCTCTTTTGTTTGGTATGATGTTGACCTTGGAGCCAATTAACATCATAGGCATAAAAAGTGGGTTAGATCAGATAAAGGCAAGTATACTGGGCGGTGTTGTAACCGCTATATTAGTCAGTTTATTTGGTGTAAATGCATTGACGATACCAATGGGCGTAGCAGCAACCATGTATATTTCTCTTAAATTCAATTGGCGATTTGTTTCTCCGGTTGCAATTTTTACTGCAATCTATATGACTCAATATATTCAGCTAGATCCCCTTGGTATACCGAGTATGATGATTACGCTAAGGTTGAGATTGCTTGCTTTGGGAAGTGGCATCGCAATTGCAATATTATATAATTATCTTTTTTCAAAATTTTTCTATAACAATATGCTGAGAAAAAGATTGGTCTATATTGTTGAGAGCCTAAGAACCTACCTTAATACTTATATTTCTCATGAAAACGATGGCGAAATGACCTCTCTAAAAAAGGATATTACTGGGTTGTTTGGAGACATCGATTTGGTGATTGGTCAAATTGGAGACTATAATAAAATTGATACTGAAAAGATTCCGTATGATCATTACCGCTGTGCATTACAAGAGCTGAGAGACTTCACGCATTATACGCTTGATGTAATCATGTATAGGATGCGCCATGATAAAGGGGTTGCAGATTTGTCAATTCTAGAAACGTTAGTAAACCTACTCTCAGAAATACAGACGGTGGTTGAAACAAAAAAAAGTGATACTACAAAATTGAATGAAATTATCCAAAATGTCGAATCACTAGATTTATCGAATGAGAGCTATTTAAATGAATTAAGATTAACTTGTGTGAATGCTGCGAAGTGCTTTTTATAACGATAAAAGCACTTCATTTCTTTTTTGAATAATTTCATCAATTTTAATCTGAGTCTCATCTCTAAGCTTTACAAGCTCGTGCAAAATAGCTTCTGCACGTTCATGGTTTTCAGAAATGGTCTCATAAGCCCGATCGATTTCCTCCTGTATGGTCAAATCATTTAGAACATTGACAAAGAAGGTTTCGAAGGCCTTTGAGAGTGAACTAACCTGGATATCACTTAGGTTGAAATAATGCCTTAAATCTAACAGCTCTCGGCCTAATAGCATGGCTTTATGGCTAGAATCCTTAATGTACTGGCTTGCACGATTAATACAATCCTCTTTGACTGAAACTGGGATTAAGCCGCCACCTAATTTGTCAAAAACGCCCCAGTTCATCGCGGGGATTAAATCCTCTCTGGCATTGGTTAAACTGGTGATTAGTTTTTTACATGCGACGATCGCTTCGTCTAACTCTTTTTGCTTTCCTTGGAAAAAACGGAGTTCACTTTCTAGAGAGTCTATTTGAGAAACACCTAATGATAAAGCCCATGCACGTTTAATGTTAAGCAAGGTTTCGTATTCCTGCTCAACGCTAACATTATTGGCAAGGTGATCAGTGATGGATTTGATTTCGGCGCCAGCAAGTGCCATTTTTTCAATTAAAGAGTTGTATTTGTATTCCGCAATTTTCATCTCGCGGTATTCTTGATCACGCATACTTTCATAATGCTCAGAGAAGAGCGTAACAAGTTGTTTTTCTGAAAGTTTTTCAATTCTTTTATAATCGTAGGTTTCCTTTTTTAGCTGTGACTGAAGACGGATTTCTTCTTGAGCCATTTGAGCTAATTCTTCAGCTATGTGCTTGCGTTTTGCTTTTAAATAATCCCTAAAAGCAACTTCCTTAGATAACTCGTCCAAACGACCAAATGATTCCATACAGCCTCCTACCGCTTGTATTACTATAAGCTATTATACCCAAAAGCTAGGCGAAAATTTATTAAAAAAGAATTAATTCAAAAATCCTTTAAACCAGTTGTACCAGAGGTTTATTTAATGTAATCTTATATTACATTGAAAATATATATCGAAAGGATTTATTCATGTGGCTAGACTATTTTATTATATATGGCTTGGTGTTTGTTCTTGGTATTACAATAGGGTCATTCTTAAATGTGTGCATCTATAGGATTCCTGAAAAAATGAGCATTATCAAGCCAAGATCGAGATGTGGCTCTTGTGGACACACTTTGACAGCTTGGGAGTTAATCCCAATTTTTAGCTGGCTAATCCTAAAGGGAAAATGTCACAACTGTAATTCGACCATATCTGTGCGTTATCCTTTGGTAGAGCTACTTGAAGGGCTTATATTTTTGCTCGTATTTCATAAATTTGGCGTTTCGGTTTTAACATTAGTATTTTGGTTGTTTTTTGCCATAATGACAGCTGTGTTCTTTATTGATTTAGATCATAAAATTATTCCGAACAAGGTTGTCATCTTTGCCACAATAGTTGGGTTTATACCGGTTGGTCTTCACTATACTATGGGCTATGATTTCTATAGTGATGGTTTACTAGAGCCTTTAAAAAGTGCGCTAATTCCAAGTGGTGTCATGTTAATTATAGCGCTACTTTCGGTTGTTTTATTTAGAAAAGTTGGCATTGGCATGGGTGACGTAAAGGTCTATATACCAATAGGTCTTTTCATAGGCTGGCGGCTTTCACTCCTGAGTATATGGCTGGCATTCTTTCTAGGTGGTACTTTTGGCGTGCTGTGGATTGTCGTTTTCAGAAAAAGTAAAAACGCTTATATTCCCTTCGCGCCATTCATCGTAATTGGGACTTTAGTCTCGGTTCTTTTAGGAGAATCCATCTTGAAGTTTATTTTAGTTAGATAAAGAATGTCCCAATACCTTAAAATTAAATGCTTATATGTTGTGTAAAACTTGCATTAAAATAAGGTAAAAGACCTATATATGCCATTTACATTATGTTAAATGTGCGTTATAATTATTCTATTATCTTGGCAAACTGCTTGAAAGAGTAGGACGCAAAGTTTGAAGTCTAAGGCACTAGCTATGACCGTTCAACTGCAGTATTTTCTACTGCAGTTTTTTTATTTTTAACAATTGTTAATTATATTAACAAAGAGATTAGGCATGTATTATTATAAATGCTTTGTCAATGACAAAGCTGATAAGGGTATAAACAATTGGTAAAGGATAAGATATGCTGTTTTTGAAAGGCATTTCTAATCCTCATGCATACAAATAAATTACAAGATATGGGGAAATGAAATGATTAGGCATAAAATGAGATTAGGAGATATACTTGTCGCAAACAACATCATAGGTGAAGACCAGCTCTTTAAAGCTCTTGATCTACAAAAGGGTTCTGGCCAAAAATTGGGTTCGATATTAATAACGCAAGGTTGGATCACTGAAGAGCAGTTATTTAGAGTTTTAGAGGAGCAGTTTCAAATTCCTTATATTGACATTAATAATGTGTACATCGATAACAAAGTGCCTAAGCTGATAAGTGAATCATTGGCTCGAAAACATATGGCTATTCCTATCCGATTGGACAAAAATCGTTTAACGGTTGCAATGGCAGATCCATTGGATATGATTGCCAAAGATGATATTAGAATTATCACTGGAATGGAGCTAGACATTGTAATCAGTGCTCAGCAAGATATCAGTCGCGCCATTAATCGATATTATGATGCCTCTGAACGTGCAGAGCGTGCAGTTGAAGAATATACCAATCAAACGGGCCTTTCAGATAATGAAACCGAAGAGGAGGATGCGGATGTCATTAATTCTCCGATGGTGCGCTTGGTCAATACTATAATATCGCAAGCTGTAAGAAGTCGCGCGAGTGACATTCACATTGAGCCTTTTGAAAAACAGGTGAGAATTAGATATCGAGTTGATGGTGAGCTACGCGAGGTTATGACCCCTGCGAAATCAACACATTCGGCAATTGTTACTCGTATAAAAATAATGGGTAAGCTCAATATTTCTGAAAAGAGATTGCCTCAAGATGGTCGTGTAGAGACTATAATTGAAGGCTTACCAATAGATATGCGTATTTCCGTATTACCCACTGTATATGGTGAAAAAATTGTAATCCGTTTACTCGACCGTTCAAGTCTTGTGGTCAGTAAGGATGAATTGGGTTTTAGTGAACATAATTTAGAGCTACTCAACAAAATAATGAAAGTACCAGAAGGCATTATTCTGGTTACTGGACCAACAGGAAGTGGTAAAACCACGACGTTATACTCGCTTCTAAAAGAGCTGAATAAGGAAACAAAAAACATTATAACCATTGAGGATCCAGTCGAATACCGTCTTGAAGGCATCAATCAGGTTCAAGTCAATGTTAAAGCAGGATTAACCTTTGCAAGTGGTTTGAGATCAATTTTAAGGCAGGATCCTGACATTGTTATGGTAGGAGAGATAAGAGATATTGAAACTGCCGAAATTGCAGTTAGAGCAGCTATTACAGGGCATATTGTTTTGTCTACAATTCACACCAACGATACAACAAGCACGATTTCTCGTCTTGAGGATATGGGGATAGAAAACTATCTTGTAAGCTCGTCTGCGGTAGGGATAATCGCTCAAAGGTTGGTTAAGAAAGTATGTTTAAAGTGTAAGACAACCTATCAAGCGACAAATGAAGAACTGAGTATACTCGGTCTACCACAGGAAAACACAGTTGAACTCGTTAAAGGAGCTGGTTGTAACTCTTGCAACCACACAGGTTATTCAGGGCGAACGGCTATTCACGAAGTACTTGTTCTCGATAGAGAAATAAGAGGTATGATTACTACCGGTAAAACTACAGATGAAATCAAGCAGCGTGCCATTTTAAAGGGGATGACGACTTTAAATGAAACCTGTAAGTCGTTGGTTAAAAATGGTATTACCACAATAGATGAAATGTTAAGAATGACATTTAGTGTAGACGAAGATTCCAATGGTGTAAAAATCAGTGAAGAATAAAACTTTTTCAGGGGGAGATCATGGAAATCCTAGAGCTATTAAAAGTAGCAATTGATTCAGGCGCTTCGGATGTTCACATAACCGTCGCATCACCGCCAGTCATGAGAGTTAACGGGAAATTAATTCGAATGAGTGAGCATAAGCTTTTACCTGATGAATCTCAAAAAATTATACGATCGATTATGACTGAAGAGCAAATTCTTGAATTTGAACGAAGGGGCGAGTTGGATTTTTCATACTCGTATCCAAGCTTAGGGAGATTCCGTGTGAATGTCTATAAGCAAAGAGGGAGTACAAGTATGGCGCTTCGTGTTGTAGCGTTGACGATTCCAACTATGGATGCATTGAGGTTACCAGAAATTCTTAAGGAGCTGGCGATAAAGCAAAGGGGCTTGATTTTGGTAACTGGTCCTACAGGTAGTGGTAAGTCAACGACGCTTGCTTCGATGCTCGATTTTATGAATCATCATAGAAACGATCATATTATGACCATTGAAGACCCCATAGAATATCTACACAAGCACGATCTAAGTATAATCAATCAAAGAGAAATAGGACACGATTCACATAGCTTTGCAAATGCACTTAGGGCAGCTCTTAGACAGGATCCAGATGTTATCTTAGTTGGTGAGATGCGAGATCTCGAAACCATTTCAACTGCAATCACGGCAGCAGAAACAGGTCACTTAGTATTATCAACACTGCATACGATAGGTGCTGCAAAAACTGTGGATAGAATTATAGACGTTTTTCCACCTCACCAGCAGCAACAGATTAGGGTTCAGCTGGCATCCGTTTTAGAGGCTGTCATTTCACAACAAATTCTACCGAAGTCTGATGGCTCTGGTAGAGTGGCTGCATTTGAGATTATGATTGCCAATACGGCTATACGAAATCTCATAAGAGAGGGTAAAACCCATCAGATGCAAACTGTTATACAAACAGGTTCTGGACAAGGAATGGTTACAATGGACGCTTCATTATTGGAGCTGTATAGAAAAAGAGTTATTGATCAGGCAACACTTCGCAAGTATTCAGTGGACACTGATGCAGTTATGAAGCAAATTGGATATTTGTAGAAAGATGGGGGTGAAGTATGGTCCAGGTATATAGATGCAAGGAAATTGATCTAAGAGGTCGAGTGGTTGAAACGGTATACCGTGGCGAAAGTAAAAACGAAATCGTCGGCTTGATAAGATCTAAGGGACACCGGCCAGTTTCTATAAATGTCGAGATTGAAAAGGGACAAGATATTTCCCAAATTGAATTGTTTCAAAAACGAGTTAAAGTCAATGACATAGCGATTTTTTGTAAGCAGATGCACACGATGTTAAATGCAGGGATGCCACTTTTAACGTCCCTTGATGTCTTAGGCGCACAGACTGAAAACGTAAGACTCGCTAAAGCAATCAAGCAAATGGCGACACAGGTTCAAAAGGGAGATGTATTATCGGTTGCAATGAATCAGCACCATAAGATATTTCCAGAGCTACTTGTAAGTATGGTTGAGGCTGGCGAATTAACGGGTAATTTGGACAATGTACTTTTAAAAATGTCAGAGCATTACACAAAAGAAAATAAGATAAATTCAAAGGTAAAAAGTGCCATGATGTATCCGATGATACTAAGTATCTTGGTAGTAGTGGTTGTCGTATTTATGTTGACTTTCGTTCTTCCAACCTTCGTGGGCATGTTTGAATCGCAAAATGTTCAGTTGCCTTTACCGACGCGGATATTACTTGGAATTAGTGGTGCACTTAGAACTTACTGGTATTTGTTTGCGGGTGGGTTGGCAATTTTGATCGTTACTTTTAATCGACTGGGAAAATCAACTGAGGGCAGAAGGTTTATGGATCGTGTTAAGCTGAGGATTCCCGTCCTTAAAACTTCGATAGCCAAGATTGCGACCTCTAGATTTACTCGAACCCTTTCAACGCTCCTTGCAAGTGGTATTCCGATCATACAGGCACTTGAAACCTCAGCACAGGTTACGGGGAATCAAGTGGTGATCGATGGCATCGCAATTGTTTCGGAGGATATTAAAAAAGGGATTGTGCTAAGCACTTTGCTTAAAAAAGTCGGCGTTTTTCCACCTATGGTGATTTCGATGGTCAGTATCGGAGAAGAGTCCGGTGCACTTGAAGAAATGCTTGGGAAGACAGCAGATTACTACGATGAAGAGCTTGATGCAGCCATCGCAAGGATGATAGGTGTTCTAGAGCCTATGATGATCGTCGTCATGGCACTGATAATTGGTTTTATCGTTATCTCTATGATTCTGCCACTGTTCGATATGTATTCGAGCATACAGATGTAGGATAATGTAAAATATAAATTATAACTTAGAGAAAAGTTAAGGAGGAAAAAAACATGATGAAAGCGTTAAAGAAAAAACGTGCAAAAGGCTTCACATTAATCGAGTTAATCGTAGTTATCGCTATTTTGGGGATTTTAGCTGCGATTGCAATTCCAAGGTTTGCGAACGTTACGACTGATGCAGTTAAAGCAACTCATAATGCTAACGTAGCAACACTCGAATCTGCGGCAAATTTGTATATTGCAAATGTTGGAACAACCGCAGCAAACGGAAAAACTGGTACAGATATCGTCACAGCTGGTTTTCTAAAAGAACTACCAAAAATTC
Organism: Clostridiales bacterium 38-18; assembly: GCA_001897605.1. Lineage (GTDB taxonomy): Bacteria > Bacillota > Clostridia > Peptostreptococcales > Acidaminobacteraceae > Fusibacter_C. The sequence goes on from MKTL01000001.1 coordinate 663,842, forward strand.
CCAAAGGTCTTGTTATTGGATCAACAACATATGATGGTACTACAACTTATTCTATAACAATTGGTGCGAACGGAGCTGTTACTGTTACACCTGCAGCACAATAGATTTACTGCCTTCGGGCAGTATACATAATTTGTTTATTGCTTGGAGGTAACAATGCAATTTAAAAAAATAAACAAGTCAAATGAAAGAGGAGTTGCTTTAGTATGGGTTTTGGCATTGCTATCAATTATGACAGTATTTGTCTTGTCTATGACTTTTATCTCCAGACAAGATATCCTAGAAACCCACCTCCATGAAGAACGATTAAAAACATATTATATTGCCTTAGCTGGCGTAGACCTAGGCTACGCCTCGCTAATGGCGAATTACAGTGGTGAACCCTATATTAATCAGTTTTTAGACAATCCAAACAAATCGGTCACGGACACCATAGACATTATGTCTGGGGGAACAAAACAAGGTGAGGCAGTAGTAACCTTGGATAGCGTGACAGTAGAATCTAAACGCTGGATACGAGTCCAAGCAGTTGGCACCTTAGTTGATGGCACACAATCGGTGACTTCCTCTTTGCGTATCAACCCAGATAACACAGAGCATACCATAAGAGAGGGATTTACACCTTAGAAAGGAGTCGGCTATGAAAGCAAGAGTAAAAGGCTTTACATTAATTGAATTAATCATCGTTATAGCTCTTCTTTCCAGTGTAATTTTCCTTAGCACAAGTATGATTAGGCTCTCAACGGTTGCTCACGAAAAAACCGTTGATGAATATGAAATCAATACCACCATTCGATTGGCATCACAAAAGGCTAATGAACTGATTAGGTACTCAAAAGCAGTATTTGCAGTAACGAGTGATTATATATCAGATGTAAATCGAATGGATCCAGGCTGGAACTATTATGCGGTTTCGGCAGATAAACGTAGAATTGTAGAGTATGTTTATGATTCTGTAGCCGCTACGCATGTAGAGCGTGTTTTGGTCGATGAAAGTCCAAACGTCGAATACGAAATCGTGTTTTCTAAAGACACCTCAACGGGTAATGATAATATGCTTAAATTTCAAATCGTAGGCTACGTTACTTCAGTAAATGGCTCTGGTGACTCTGTGAGAACAGGTCAGAAAATCATGTTCGAATCAGAGGTTGAAGCTCAAAACTCTTTGCAGGTAGTGGATAAGGGAACACCTTTATCGCCTTCTGTAGCACTCGCCTATAGAAATGATAGCTCTGCACAAGGAACTGGTAGAACACAGGTCGCTACGATTACGCTTGTTCTCGATGTATCTGGTAGTATGGACAACAGCCTAAATGGTATATCCAGACTTAATCGTGTAAAAAATGCGTTGTTAGGCTATACAAAAAGTGATGGAACAGTTGTTGAAGGTATCGTAAATACGTTCGCACGTGAAAATAACATCGAGCTATGTATCGTTCCCTTTTCTCAAACTGCGAATTATCCAGCACCAAGCAGCTATTCAAACACCGAACACCCATTTTACAATGCTGAAGAGGATCTGAGCACGATCACCACCTTGGTTCAAAATCTGAGAACCTATGGCAATACAAATACTGGAGATGGATTAAGAAGAGCCTATTACAGATTGATTGATTTTAATCCTGTTAACGAAGGCTACAATCTGGAAACCGAAAAATACGAATATATGATTGTTTTAGTCGATGGCGAGACAAATCAGTCCTCTTGGACTGGATATGGTTATTATGATTGGTGGAATATTTTTAATCCATATCGCTTTTCTTACAGCTCTCAATACACTGGAAGAGGCGGAATATACTCTGATATTGTATACGATGAGGTAACGAGAACTTATCCATATAATCGTTCTAATAGCACTTATATCAATACAATTGGTAGCTTAATAAGAGCCGAAAATGTAGGCGCATACGTAATTGGTTTTGCAAATGACGTAACTACTGAAATTACAAATATTGGTACTGCAATAAATGCTGAGCATGTGTATGGCTATAATGACGATTTTGATCTAGATGAGGTATTTGATAATATTGCGCAAGACATTATGGCTGAAATCTGGCTTGTAACTGGGCCACAGATTATGAATTAGGAGTCCTATATGAGAAGGAAATCGAGTGGATTTACATTAATAGAAATTATTGTCGCAATCGGGTTGATTGGGATTATTTCTGCTGGATTTTTAGGGGCGATTAGCAATAATTATCAGTTCTTATTTGAAACAAAATCAATTACTGAAAAAGCTTTTTTAGCTCAAAAAGATATGGAAATAGAAATAGATGCTGCTAAAACTGCAATTGCATCAGTTGGCCATGGGGGACTGACTCTGAATACAATGAGCTTATTTGACGGGGTAACTGTGAGCTACTATGCCCTTGAAAATACACTTGATGGCAATACCTTCTATACTTATATTTCAGACCAAAGGCTACCTTCTATTGAGAAACTAGAAGTTTCTAACGTAGCAATCTTACCCAAATTCAATTCTATAACGACAAAGTATCTATATCCAGTTGCTGAATCTAACCTAAAAGGAACCTATATAAATGATCCAACAACGATTAGTGACCTTATGGTCAATTTGTTTAGCTGGTATGTCTCAAAACCGGGATTTAATATTCCCGTTCCAAAAGGAAATTCTAGTTCATTTTACTATTTAAACGATATGCCTGAGATAGAAGTAACCGGAAGATATCCAATTTTTCCAAATGATTTTTATTTAATTGCAACTGAGACGACCGATAGCTTACCAGACTTAACTGGATATGGTGGAAGACAGCTGTTACTTACAGTTACACCAGCAGCTAAATCTGGAAAAATTGGTAATCCGGGTATGAGCAGTCCAGTTCATATTAATGGGCTACCTGATATCAGCAGTCTTGTATTACACCTAGATGCTTCCTATGTGGACCCGTATAATAGCACAGAGGTTTTGAGTTCGACCAACCGATTGGCACTTAGATGGTATGATTTGGATTCTAATACAGGTCTAACCGCACCTACAGAGTACGCAGTACCAACCTCTACAGCGAAAAGACCCCTATTAAAGGATACTGACGTAACGGTTTCCTTTGATTCTAGATTTATGGAATTTACGGCTTCAAAGGATATGCAGATTGCTTCACAAGGTACCAATGGTCAAACGCTTACTTACTATGCTATCGCAAGAGGACGAGATTCTGGGCGCGATGAACTGATTTTCACCAATGGCTCCTACACCGCTCGGATGGTTGAAGATGTGAATAATAATTTGCAGGCAGATGGTTGGTATTTGGTAACTGGAAGCTATTTATCAAATAGCAACACCTTCACATTTGGCAATGATAACATCGATATTGCAGAAATTGCTTTCTTTAACGGTAGCGTTGATGATTCTGCGATTACAGACTACTTTAAGCTAAAATACATCCCTGTAGATTCTGATGCAACAATCGTTAATTTATATGATCAAACCGATGAAGTGTTTGTTGGAGAAGCCTATACCTTACCGAGTGCAGTGATGGCTGAGATGTCTGTTGGTAGTGATAAGCTTGTTCGTGTAACCTGGAGCGATACTGTAAATACAAGCACGGCTGGTGTTGTCACAGTTACGGGGACTTCAATAGATGATCCTTCGAAAACGATGACACTTACTGTGACTGTGAAGCCAATTGTTTATGCAACAGATGTTAATTTGTCGAGCACCTCAGTGAATCTACTATTAAATCAAACGACGACGCTTACTGCAGAGGTTGTTCCTTCAAATGCGAACGATACCACAATTGTTTGGTCATCAAGTAATTCGAGTGTTGCTTCTGTATCAGAGGGCTTAATAACTGCTAATGCTTTAGGAACTGCAGTAATTACCGCTACCTCGGGTGATGGTCATGCCTCCAAAAGCTGTACTGTAACCGTTACAAGTGTCTATAATTGGCCATCAGGTGAAGTGCTTCATCTAGATGCTTCATTCAATACGACTGTGACAGGAACCACGGTTACCTCTTGGAATAATATCGCCTCGAGTTACAACAATTTTACTCAAGTAAGCTCTAGTGGCCCTCAGCTTGTTGCAAATGGCTTAAATGGTTTTTCAACCTTAAGGTTTAATGGTTCAAAGTATTTAAGACTTGCGTCACAGTGGTTAACTGCCTCATCAGGGAGCGATGTGAATTTTTTCAATGATAGTGCGTCCACACCTTATACTGTGTTTATAGTTGCGAAATCTGCCACAACTTCCAATTCAAACGAAGCGTTTTTCAGTAAAGCGACAGGATACGATACTAATGCAACTTATTACGTCGGATCTAGAAACCGTGTAATTGTTGAAAGATTAAGGGGTGCAACAAATATTACAACGATCAGCAGCAACAATTTCAACCTAATCAGATCGTCTTGGAATAATTCAGCAGCCTCACTCAGTATAAATGGGACTCCATTTTCACCGGTTAACACGGGTTCAAGAACAAATCAAACTAATTTCATTACAATTGGTGCTGCGGATTCCGGCAGTTCAAACCTATTAAATGGAGATATAGCAGAAATTTATGTGTTTAATAGAGCGCTTACTGGTTCTGAAATTACAACAGTTGAAGATTATCTTAACGCAAAATGGTTCAATACCTATGGCATAGATTGGCAGTTCACCTCCAGTAATAACAACTGGACTTTTGCAAATGATCTCACAAATCAAACCCTTAGCAATGGAACGATTACTGGTACAATCGTTGGCGCAGACCCTTCAATGGTTTCTGCGACTAACTTAAATGTAAATCTATCAAACAATCGACACATTCTTATACGAATGAAAAATAACACATCGAGTACGCAGGCACAGATTTATTTCGCAACCAACAGTAGTGCAAGTTTTGATGAAAATAAAGTTGTAAATTTTACAATTAAACCAAACAGCGAATACTGTGAGTACCTGATTGATATGTCTGCGAACATCAACTGGACAGGAACGCTAAGGCAACTAAGGTTAGATCCGTCAATTGGAGCAACAGGAACATTTTCAGTAGATTATATCCGTGTACTGCAATAACTTTAAGAAGGTATAATATGACAATTAATGAAATTTTAAGTTCAGCAGTGAAGAATAACGCCTCTGACATACACCTTGCGGTAGGAAATTCACCAATTATAAGAGTAGATGGAATTTTAAAGGAGCTAGAGCACAGAATGCTTCAAAGTGAGGACACCATTTCCTATGCTCGTGAAATTCTAACCAATGCACAGTACAACGCATTGATGAAGGAAGGGCAGGTCGATTTTGCTTACAGAATTCCAAATCAAAATGTTTTTAGAGTAAATTGCTTTAGATATAGCGATCAAATTGGACTTGCATGTCGTGTTATTAGTGAGTCTATCCCTACTGCAAAAGAGCTTGAATTACCTGACTCAGTAGAAAAGGTGTCTGATTTTAACGCGGGATTAGTACTGGTGACTGGTCCAACAGGGTGCGGTAAATCTACTACGATTGCTTCTATTATCGATGCAATCAATAAGAAAAAAAATTGTCATATCTTAACCATTGAAGATCCAATTGAGTATATTCATAAAAATCAAAACTGTATTATAACTCAAAGAGAGGTCGGTCGAGATTGTAATAATTTCAGTGAAGCGTTAAGGGCGGGACTAAGACAAGATCCTGATGTAATCATGGTTGGTGAAATGAGAGATTTAGAAACCATTTCAACAGCACTTACTGCGGCTGAAACTGGTCATCTTGTTCTTGCGACTCTGCATACCAGAAACGCATATCAAACGATTGAGCGGATAATTGACGTTTTCCCTGGTGCACATCAGCAACAGATCAGGGTGCAGCTAGCGACGTCGCTAGTTGCAGTATTTTCTCAACGACTTCTGCCAAGAAAAAAGGGGAATGGTAGAATTGCAGCGGTTGAGAGTTTAATAGTGACACCCGCTATCCGAAATTTGATTCGTGAAAACAAAGTCCATCAATTATATTCATTCATACAAACTGGTCAAAAATCTGGGATGCAGACAATGGATGATTACTTAGTGGGTCTTTATAGAAATAAAACGATTGATAGGGATACGCTACTTGAACATGTAACAGAGAGAGAAACGATAATAAAAGTAATTGGTTAAGGGGGATGCAATGAAGAAGAAAATTCAGAAGGTCAAAACCAACTTATTATCATTGGATATTGGAAGCGACAGCATTAAAATTGCAACAGGTCAGTTCAATGGTGATAAATTAAAGATCAATAATTTGATAAAAGTACCAGTCAATTCAGGAATTATTGAAAATGGAAGAATCGTTGATGAAAGTGCGTTCAAATCCATACTTCAAAGTACTTTAAGAGAAGCCAAAATAAAACAAAAAGAAGTCGTCGTTACCTGTGAATGTCAAGATATCATAAAGCGTGAGCTTTCGGTACAGAAGGTGGATGACGCAGATCAAATGGAATTGATTACTTACGAGGTTGGTCAATATTTACCTATAGATATTGACGCTTATGTCCTTCAATATAAAATTTTAAATGAATTTGAAGAAAATGATGTCCAAAAGGTGAGGGTTTTGCTTGGGGCGATGCCTAAAGAGATTGTCAAATCTATCTTTGATTTGTTAATAGATTGTGGATTGACGCCTAAATATTTAGACATGCACAGCAATTCACTAGATAAATTCATTAATCTGGTTTTTGATTCAATGACACTTTCTAAAACACTCGCTTTTATTGATTTTGGACATGATTTAATTGATATTACGCTCTTTGAAAAGGGTGAATATAAGTTCAACCGTTTATTGAAGCTTGGCTTATCAGAATTTGATAGAATACTGCAAGAGCATTATGGTATTGACGCAGTAGAAGCGGAGCAAAGAAAGAAAAAAACCAGCATCACTGCGCTGGTGGGGGCTGTTGAGAAAGAAGACTTTATTGCAACTGATGACAAAGGGGTTTTGATTTCAGAAACTGCAGGCTATTTCAATGAATGTGGAAACGAAATTGAAAAAGTATTTAAGTATTACACAAGTAGAAGTGGGGACAATCGAATTGATAATATTTATGTCTATGGTGGCGGAGCAAGTGCGAAGGATATGATCAATTTTTTACGAGATCGATTTGAAACGCCAACAGAAATTATCAGTCATTTGGGAATGATAGAGGTAAATACAAAAAATGCAGTAAGTGAATTGCCAATATTTATTAATGCGGTTGGCGCACTTATTCGCAAGTAGGGGGGAACTAGATGAGAGATTTTAACTATTTTGATCCTTATCTCAACGTTCAGGTCAAGAAAAACACAGGAATGATTATAATCGTTGTCTTAGCAGCACTGATGCTGGTTTTGATGATTTATTATCAGATTTTATTAGTTCAAAAAGAAAGCTCTCTCACCACAGATATTGCAGAAATCGAAAGCTATATTCAATCAGCAGAAATCAGTAAAAAATTGAATGATGTTGATATTAAGGGGAAGCAATTAGAAAATTTACAAACTCTTTTGGGTGAAGTATCAACCTTAAACGTTCAACTAGATGCGAGTAGTAGGATTGATGACATGCTAATAGAACAAATCAATGCGCAATTGCCTCAAGGGGCATTTTTGACAGAGATGAATCTATCAAGTAATTTGATTTCTATTAAGGGCTATTCAACTGAATATCAAACAATTGCTCAATTTGCTTATAACCTAAGACAAAGCGATGGACAATATGACGTTTTGATTCCTTCGATTATAGAGAATAATGGGAATTATGAATTCTTAATTAATATAACCTTGGGAACGGAGGTGTCAAATGCGAATTAGTAAAAGAGATAGACTGTTATTGATCGTATTGGCCTTTGTAGCGGCATTTGCGCTTTATTATTTTCTTCTCATGCATCCCAAAGAAGAATCAATTAGTAATCTAGAAACCTCATTCAGTCAATGGGAGTCCATGAAGTCAGACGTCGATGCGAAGCTTACCTCTGAGAAAATATTGGATAAAAATATTGAGGATTTAAAAGATCAGATTCGTTCAGCTTCACTTCCATTATATGAAGAAATTACGCAGGAAGAGATTGTAGCATTGCTCTCTAGATTTGCCGAAGGTTCATTTCTAAATATCTCCGAAATGCAGTCATCACCGAATCTTAGTACAAGTGAAGGTATTATGAGATACCAAACAACGTTAAGCTTTAAAGGCAATTATGATGATCTATTAGGCTATATTAGAACGATCAGAAATAATGATAAGCATATTATTTTGAACAGTGTAATAATTACCAATAATTTACAAGACGAGTTAACTGGTAAAATGGTACTTGAGTTTAATGCCATTACGAACGCTAAAGAGTATATAAGTGAAAGTGAAAAATTAGTCTCTAAGGAGTTAAACACACGCGATGTATTAATGGGACCTTTTTTACCATATGAATCATTTGTAATCAATGAAGCGCCTGGAACAACAGATACTGTTAACCCAGAATATCCTCAGTATCCAGATACCACAGACGAGCTGAATTATGAGGATTATAACCCTAAGACACAAATATATAGCTTTGAAGAGGGGGATTTCTTCTTTGTAGCAAATAGCGAGGACATTCAGGGCGGATTGACAAGAAGTAAAACCAAAATTTCTGATGGGTATTCAGCAGAAATGAGCTTTGACTTCATGGCTTCAAGGCCATATAGTGAGGCAAACTTAGTATTTGATCAAAATAAAGTAATGCTGACAAAGCAAGTGGACACAATTGGATTATGGGTTTATGCATACGAGGCATCGAATCATAAATTAGGAGTAGTCATTTTAGACTCAAAAGGTAAAGAATTTAGGGTTGAACTTGCAAATGCAGTTGACTGGACACAATGGAACGAACTAGAAGTACAAATGCCAGTAGAGATTACTTATCCTTGTATGATTCAAAGAATTTATGTTGAAGGTATTGGCTACGATCAGAAATTAACCGGAAAATATCTTATGGATCAACTTGAAGTCTCTTATCCAGTAAACTGAAGGGGGAAGTATGAAAACAAATAGAATAAACATTTTTAAACCTAGAAAGATACTAATTTTGTTTTTAGTATTAGTGATGTGCTTTCCTATGGCAAGCTCAGCCGAATCACCTTCTGAGGCGACATTGAGAGAAGCAAACGAACAAGGAACCGCTATGGGAACCTTAGATGGAGATTTAGCGGGAAGAGCAGATCGGAATGCAAATAAGACAAGTAGTTATTCACTTGCTATGCCAAAAGACACAGATATAGTTACAAGGTATGCACTCAATAAGGATAGCTCAACTTATCAAAATTACTTTATTTCAGCTTATAGAGCCGCGTTTGAAATCGCATACAACTCTGGCTATCGAGCTGTTAACTTAGAAGAGTATGCAGCACCCTTTGAAGATGGCTATGCTCATGGTAAAGAGGCTGGTACAGTACAGGGACAATTGTCAGCAATGGTGGATTTTGTACAGAGCAGATCAAACAATTGGTTACGAACTTATAATGAATTTATCTCAAAAGGTAGTTTGACATCAAGATATTTTCTCGATCGAGAGTCGAGCGCCTATAAGGGATACTTTTCTTCTGGTTATAGAGAAGCTTTTAAAAATAGCTATATAGAAACTTTTCAAGTAAAGAATCTTGAAACTGAAATTAGGAACAAAAATGCTAGAATCATTTCGATGCTTGAAGACACTCTTTATTTTGATGAAGAATATGTTCATTTTACCTCAGGTGTTGCTGAAAGCGAGATAAGAACGCCAATGTCTCTATATTTTCCTGCAGCTACGGTTTATGAACCTACCTATTTTGCTACTTTTAAAACGCAAAATACTTTCAATTTTAAAAATACAAAATATACACCCGTGAGCAGCAAATATACAGTCTCGATATTGAATAATTCTGGAAGCGTATATTTACGTAATCCTATAACCCTAACCTTTGAATATTATGGCTCTGAAAAAGCAGGAATTTATCAATGGATAGATAATCAATGGGAATATAAGTATACAACCTTAACAGACAATTCTCTTTCAATTCAAATTCCAGCAGGTTATTATAATGGTGGCGAATATGAAATATTTATTGATGAGGACTTTAAGAACATTGCTGATATTTCCTTTAATTGGGCTTATAAAGAAATATACACTCTTGCTAGGAGAAGCGTTATAAGTGATAACCAGTTATTTTCACCAGGTGCTTATATTACTCGTGCTGAATTATCGGATTTGATTTATAAAACCATGAGCATAAGCGATCCTTTAAAATTGAGTCCACCAACGATTAAGGATAGTGCAAGTTTAGGAAGTTATAAAGCAGCAATTGAGTATACAGTTGGTAAAAGATATTTTTCATTAGATGCCAATAGCAATTTTAATCCTTCTGGTTCAGTCACCTACAAGGATGTGGAAAACATGTTAAGTCGAATGTTTTTAAGAGATATTAAATGGCGTGAGGTTGGAAATAAAATGCTAACTGAGAAATTTACGAAATCGGTAGGCTTGACGGATATAAATGCTAAAATCACTAAAGCTGAAGCCGTATATATGTTAATTTACTTTTTTAAATAATTAGTATTTAAATAAGAGGTAAGTGCAATCTTACCTCTTATTTGCTAAAATGGAAAAATAAAATAATCCTATTATAAGGGGATCTATGAGCTTATTATTGAAGTTTTTAGTTGTTTTTATCTTCTTTTTGGTCTATACAATATGTGCGATACTTATAACAAATAGAAATATTGATGACGAGTATAAGCTATCTAAAAAAGACAGGATGATTTTGATTACATTAGGGATATTGGTTTTTTTAATAACCTACTTTACAAATACAAAATTGATTTACTCTTCATTTGCATTTTATTGGTTAATACTTATTGCCTTTTTGGATCATAGAAGTCATTCGATTTATCACTGGATGCTTTTAGTTTCATTTGTCATTAATTTGGTGATCGGTTTCACATATAACTATGCTATACCCACTATGTTTGTAGGATTTGGAATAGGTTTTTTATTGTATCTTGCAATATATGTCATCGCGTTAATATCCTACAAAAGAGAAGTCTTCGGCTTTGGTGACGTAATGCTTATGGGGAGCTTGGGTCTGCTTTTGGGAATCAAGGGGACTCTAATTACAAGTATTCTAACTTTTTATGTAGCGATATTAGGGATTGCAATTTTATACCTTCGCAATAGAAATATAAACAAAAAAACTGAAGTCGCATTTGCACCCTATATGATACTGTCCGCAATATTAGTAGCATTATTTGAACATCAAATCATTGAATTGTATCGAAGCATTTTTATGATATAATGACTATATTAAGTCATTGGAGGTTCTCTTGAGATTAAAGAGTTTAGAAAAAGCAGAAATTGGTGACATATTAGGTAAACCAGTATACGATGACAAATGCCAGTTGTTACTTGCAAAAGACGTGAAATTATCACTTACCTATATAGATCGATTAAAAAAAGCAAATATACAGTGTGTCTATATTGATGATGAATTATCCGAGGGATTAGAATCTGAAATGCTTGTTCCTGACGAACTTAAAATCAGATCAGTATCTGCAGTGAAAAACGTATTTAAAGATCTATCAGAGAGAAAAGGCAGCAACTATAACATCAAGAGCATAGATACAATAAAAAATGTGGTCGATGAAATGATGAAAATTATATACGATAACCCATCTACCTTATATCAAATGACAGAGCTCATGGGTACAGACATGTATACCTATAATCATTCTGCTGAGGTTGCAGTTTTGTCGATGCTTGTGGCAAAAAGCATGAAATTAAGTGACACCTTTATTCAAAAAATTGGCGTTGGCGCCATGCTACATGACTTAGGTAAAATGCAAATTCCTGGTGAAATACTTAATAAGGTAGCTAAATTAGAGCTTGAGGAAGAGCGCATGATGAAAGAGCATGTTCAGTATGGGTACGATATGCTAAAAGATAATGATTTTATTTCACCAATCTCAAGACAAATCGTTTTATTACATCATGAAAAACTAAACGGCTCTGGGTATCCTTATCGTCTTTCTGGTGAACAGATTCCTATACATGTTCGTATTGTCACTATGTGTGATATTTTTAATGCAATCTCTTCAAATCGCGCCTATAAATCGAGACTTAATGCGGACGAAGCACTTGAAATCATAAGAACTGAGGCGGTATATGAATTGGATAGAGATATCTACTATCACCTTCTCAAGGTTGTGAATATCTATCCAGTCGGCACAATCGTACAATTGTCAAATGGTGAATTTGGGATTGTCGTTAAGGAAAATCATGAAGCACAGACAAGACCAGTAGTTCAAATCATTAGAGATAAAAAGCGCGCAGAAACTGTGGACTTAATGGATTATCTGACAGTCTTTATCAGTAAAACGATAGAATTGTAACTACTGAGGTGCATATGGCTATATTCGTTTTCTTTATCAATTTAACGATATCAATTTATATTCTATTTAGGCTATCTTATCGAGCATTTAAAGAAAAGTATGAAAGCAATTTGATGCTTATAATCATTCTTGTCTTTAATGTGCTTTATGATCTTAATAGACTTGGAAAAGATAACGTAAACATTGATTGGATGAGCGAAGTGGCCATTTTTTTATTTTTACTCTACTTTTTAACCAGAGTTTTAACCGAAAAGACGAACCCATCAGGGTATATTAGAAGCTTTATAGATGTAAAAACCTTATTTGATTCTGAAATTGTATCGAAACTTGATGAAGGCATCGCATTAATTAAAAACGATACAATGGAAGTGCTGTATTCTAATGAACGCTTTAAGGCTTGGTTTGGAGATGAAAAAGAGATTGTTCCAATAGAAGAGGTTATAAGACTAATATTGAGAGGTCAATTCGATTTCGAGCTTGTAGATGCAGAGAACCATAAGGTTAATTTAAACGGAAGAATTGTAAATTATGGCACAAAATTTGCACTGATATATTTTCAGAATAAGTCAGAAGTAGAATACTGGCGGGCTCAAATAGAGCATTTAACCTCAGATTTGTATCATAACTGGAACCATTCAGAAAAAATTATAATCATTCGTAACAAACAAGGTGTAATTACCTTTGCAAATCAGTCTGCTGCAGATTTTTTGCATAAATCCATCTCCCAAATAATCGGGGTTTCACTTTCAGGTATTTACAATTTAGCAGAAGAAGCGGCAATACATCTACAAATTCAAGAGAAATTAATAAATAGAGAAGCTGAGTTTTATAAAGGGATAATTCAATATACCTACGCAATGAGGACGACAGGCTATCTTCAGATAGAGGAGCAACTGATTCATCTAGAGGACAGGGAAGTTTTACTAACCTCAGGAAGCATTAAAACAGAGAAATACTTTTTAGACCTATTGCAAAGTGCCTATCAGATCATACATCAAAAGGGAATTGTCTCACCTCATTCAACTTACGTTGTTGCTGACTTAATTCATTATGACCTATTGTTTAAAGAGAGATTTATACATGTCATGAACACACCCATTCATTCTTTAAATATGTTTATTGGTGGCTTAACACATCAGGATCGAATTTACTTTGAGCACATAATTGAAAGTCCTCAGTTTTTTCAACAAAAAATAATTTGCTACAACGAGGTCTTTAACTTTTGGGTGGAAGAATGTATATTTACCGAAAGTGGTCACTTATCTGGTATCGCGATGAAGTATATGAACTCTGAGGTTATTTCAGATAGTCAATCCATTATTGGACCAATGATTCTCAATCATGTTAAAGAAGGAATTCTGATTGTAAACAGCTTTGGCTTTATAGAATACGCAAATGAAATGATTCAAAGACTTTTAGAGTATGATAATAATATGATTGGCATGAATTATATAGAGCTAAGCGAAGAATTGACGCATGACTCATTCAAACGGAATATGGAAATGACCAAGCAACATCAGTCGCTACATTTTGAACGTGTTTATAATACCATGTATGGAGACTCAGTCCCAATTGAAGTTGTTGCAATGAATTTTGTACACCACTCTGAGGACAAGCTTTTATTGTTATTACGAGATGTTTCAGAAAAGTTCAACTATAAAAGAAAACTGGTTGATTCGCAGTCAAAATATGCGCTTATGTTTGAAGCGGTACAAGACAGCATCATTGAAATTGTACTTCCTAGTAAAACAGTGAATCTCTATCGTGAGTTTGACCTTGAAAAAGGGATTGTAGGAATTGAAATCTCATTTTTACAGTGGCTTAATTCTGTATATTTCGCAGATCAGGCAGTAGTTTATGAAGCGATAGACGTCATAACTGCGGAGAAGAGTAGAAACTTTCAATTTGAATTTAGACAGTATAAAAAGGGTGTGTTAGAATGGTATTTCGCTCAAGGAAAGTATATATCCACATCAGAGGGGGCTTCCGTGAGCTTATCGCTTCGAAACATAACGGATCTAAAAAATACGGAACTTAAACTAGATGAGACCATTTCGATTCTACATGAAATTGAAGAGATAACAAGGTTCGCCTATTGCACTTACGATTCTAGTACCAATAGCTTTGAGATATCATCTAACATCGTTAGTTGGTTAAAGCAAGATACAAACCGTTATAATAACACTAACGAAGGCGCAATAAAATGGCATTATGATGAAATGCTTAAACAATTATACCCTCTAGATCTAGATTATTTTGAAGACAAATTCTCAAAATTAGTATTAAAGAGTGAGCCATTTGATGTCATTATTAGGTTTCACAATCATGGTAAAATAATATTAACTCAAGTCTATCTTGAACCTATTTTACATTTAGATCAGATTATTGGAGCCAAAGGCTTTATTCGCGATGTAACTGAAAACGCATCTTTACAGCAAGGGTACGACGAGCTTAAAAGCTTGGTTCAAAAAATGCTTGATAAAACAGAAGTCGCCTATGTGGTCGTCAGAGGAAACGGTCAGATTTTATATTGTAACCAAAGAGCTTTGGATTATCTTGAAAGTACAAGCGAAGCTCTACAGAGCAGTATGGATCTAGTAGCATGTTTAAAGTCCAAATATCATACGAACAGCTTGCTGACGCTTGAGCAAATCATTAATATCAATGGACCACTATTTGAGCAGCCAGTGACTGAAGCTCTGTATAATAAAGATAATTCAATCGCATTCAGATTAGAGGTTATTCAAATTCACAATTCAGATCAACATTTGGTAGGTAAAATTGTTTCAATTTCATTGCCTAAATAACAGATTGTAAAACCCTATAGGTAGTTCTCCTATAGGGTTTTGTTTTTATTGCGTACAATCCGAATACTAGTAACTAAGAACGAAAAACAACCTAAAAATCGAAAACCACCGGTTATACATAAAGCGGTTTGAATACTGGATTGATCCATAATCCAAACACCGATTAAAGGGGTAACGGTTGCTGATATGGCAATAATCGTGTTATAGAAGGCGATAACAGTTGTTCTGTTTTCATTTGGAGTAGTTTCTAGTAATAAGTTGAATAAGACCAAAGTTGTACCTGTAATTGAAAAACCAATTAAAAGATTGAATAGAACGAGCATACTAAGTGATTTACTCAAAACATACAGAAATGGGGTAATGCTCATACCAAAGGTTGCGATAAATGCAGCTAGCGGATAACCAAATCGATCTGCAAACTTAGCCCATAAGGTTGCAGTTGTTATTGATGCCACCCCACTGGCAATAGAAATCGCGCTTAACCATGCTTCGTTTGCACCCAAATACTGAATCGTGTAAAGGTTGAATAGCGGCCATCCCATTTGCCATCCAAAATAAAAGAGAACGGATGAAATAAGAAAACTTCTATAAGGAACATGAGTTAAAGTATGTGACATTGCAAATTTTAATGAAGAAAATGTATCCTTTAGGACAGATGATTTGTTTCTTGCTTTGGAAGAGAGATTATAGCTGTCACAAGAGGAAGTATCAAATTTTTTATAGGTATACACCTCCCAAAGTCCAAATACAAATGAAAGAACAAAGAAAACCTGATAAAGAGCAATGATTGTGTGGTTAGATTTCGGAAAGGTTAATAGAAACCCTGATAAAAAAGTGACAAATAGTCTAAATAGATCAGCGTATTTGTTTCTTAGACTCATAGCAATCCCACGGTTACGAGGTGAAAATAAATCACCAATGCTGGATTGATACCCCATTGTATAAATAGAACCTGGCAAATTCATTATTGCAACTAAAATCACAAAAAGCCAAGCTTTATTCGGTATATCGAATAATGGAAGCGCAGCCATCATTAAAAAGAATAATTTATGAACCAGCATGAGAGTCGCGGTAGATTTTATCTTGTTACCGAGTGCATCTATAAAAAGAGCCCCTGGAATTAACGCAAACAGGCTAATAAAGGCAGGTAAGGAATTTAGTGATGCAATTGCATAAGCATTTGCACCAAGTCGTTCCGCAAATTTTGCAAAATAAGGATTAACAAGATTGGTTGAAATTGCTAAAGCAATTCCATTATAAATATTAAACCGAATATTAGGTTCAAAATCTAGCTTAAATGAGTTTCTGAGCTTCGTTAACATGAATGCACCTCAGGCGGAAAAATATGTCTTCAAACTAATTATAAAGCAGTAAATATAAATCGAATAGATAGTAAATATTAAGATATTGACAAAATGGAAAATAATGGATAATATAATAATGTAAAAATATACCATTTAAGGAGGTTCCATGAATCAAGTTAGTTTAGTAGGGAGATTGGTACAAACACCTGAGTTGAAAACACTTCAAGATGGCAATTGCGTAACTAAGTTTAACATTGCAATTGATCGTTACTATGCGGTTTCACAAAAGGAAGAAAAAAAATCTGAAGGAAAGGCAACTGCGGATTTTCCTAGAGTTATAGTATGGGGAAAGCAAGCTGAAAATTGCTGTAAATATCTATTGAAAGGCGCAATGGTAAGTGTCGCTGGTAGAGTGGCAACCTCAACCTATGAAAACACGGAGGGTGAAAACGTCTATTTGACAGAAATCATTGGTGAGAGAGTTCATTTTTTAGAAAATTCTAGCTCAGAATTTCGAAGAAATACAGATAATAATAGCGTTGAAGCATAATTCGATAAATTGAAATAAAATAATATGAAATATTGCCACAATTGTTAAAATAGTATAAATATTAAACTGGCATTTTATGTCGTTAAATATTATAATTATTTTGTAAAGAAAAATTGACTAAGGTGGCTAAATGGCGAAGTTAAGTGTTTCAGAGATAATTCCAGGCATGATTTTGTTAGATGACGTATTTGATGAAAGCGGCATATTACTAATTGGAAATGGCACAGATTTAACTCCAAACCACATTGACTTTCTAAAACGTAAAATGGTGACAGAGGTTAATGTTAAGCGGATTGACGGTGAAGCTGAAGTAAAAGTAATTACGCGTCCAGTGGTTGAAGCTACTGATGTAGAAGAAAAATACAAGTCAACAGTCGTAAAATTTAAAACCATTTATAATGAGTTCAGATTAGGACGTGTGCCCGTTTATCAAGAAATTGATGATGCTCTAGAACCTTTATATGAAGCAATTTTAAGCGACGATCATTTTACACGTAAAATGTGGCAAATACATGCCTATGATGATTATACATTTGATCACTCAGTTAGAGTGTCTATGATTTCTGGTTTACTTGCAAAATGGTGTGGTTTAGACTATTCAAAAATTAAAGAGGCTGCATTAGCTGGCTTGCTACATGATATTGGTAAATGTAATATTCCTGATCAAATCCTCAACAAACCTTCAGCCTTAACGGTTGAGGAATTTAAAGTTATGAAAACGCATGCAATTTTAGGGTATATCCTAATAAAAGATATTCCAAACATTTCTTATGATGTTTTACAAGGTGTTATGCAACATCATGAGCGTGTGGATGGTTCAGGCTATCCAAACGGCTTAAAGGGAAATGAAATTAATTATTTGGCAAAAATTGTAGCTGTTGCAGACGTATACTGTGCGATGACGCAGGATAGAGTCTATAAAAAGGCAATGCATCCTTTTGAAGCAATGAGCTTTATTTTGGAAAAGTGCCATAGCTCTTTAGATTTTTCTATGTCTAAATCCTTCTTATCTAACATCTCTCACTTTTATATTGGTCATTTGGTAATTCTCAATAATGGCTTATCCGGTGAGATTATAATGACTTATAAAGATGATCCAGCACGGCCTTTGGTCAGAGTTGGAGAGGACTACTATGATTTAAGAAGACATATTGATATGGAAATTGTATCAATGGTTGATTAGTAATTGCGCTTATGTTGAATTCATTCACATAAGCGTTTTTTTATATAAAACAAAAGGAACGTGTGTTCTGTCGAAAAACCTTGCAAACTACTTATATATTTTGATATGATATAGGTTGATAGATAATCAAAGACTTTTTAAAGAGGTGGCAAATGAGCAAAACCAGTTACAACAACGAGAGTATCACAGCCCTTAAAGGAGCAGATCGAGTTAGAAAAAGACCATCTGTTATTTTTGGGTCTGATGGATTAGAAGGATGTCAACACTCTTTTTTCGAGATTCTGTCAAATTCAATAGATGAAGCACGCGGTGGCTATGGAAAAGAAATCACTGTTATTAGACATAAGGATTTATCAATATCTGTAATTGACCAAGCTAGGGGGATCCCAGTTGATTATAATCCGAAGGAAGATAAATATAACTGGGAGCTGGTATTTACTGAGCTTTATGCAGGGGGAAAATACAATAACAATGAGTCATCAGTATATGAGTTCAGTCTAGGACTTAATGGACTTGGTTTGTGTGCGACTCAATATAGCTCTGAATATATGGATGTAATCATTCACAGAGATGGATATGAATATGAACTTCATTTTAAAAAAGGTGAAATTGCAGAAAATGGATACAATAGAATAGAAAAGAAATATAAAGTGACAGGCTCTAATATTAGATGGCGTCCTGATTTGGAAGTGTTTAAGGATATTGAGATTCCCTTAGAATATTTTCAAGATGTAATGAAAAAGCAATCTATCGTCAATCCAGGAATTAACTTTATCCTAAGAGATGAAATATCTGAAATGGCTTTTGAATATCGATATGAAAGAGGTATTCAGGACTATATTGAGGAGCTCAGTGAAGAAAAGCACTTTACCGATGTTGTGTATTTTGAGGATGAAGGAAAAGGTAGAGACCGTGAAGATATGCCTGATTATAAAGTAAAAGCTCAGCTTGCTTTTGCGTTTAATAATGAGGTGAATGTTCTCGAATATTTCCATAATTCAAGTTTTTTAGAACATGGCGGCTCACCTGACAAAGCAGTTAAAAATGCCTTTGTTTATGAGTTAGACAAATTTATCAAGCAGTTAAATAAATATACAAAGAATGAAAAGAAGATTTCTTTTGTGGATATTCAAGACAGTCTTGTACTTGTATCCACAAGCTTTTCAACTATAACAAGCTATGAAAATCAAACGAAGAAATCTATAACTAATAAATTTGTACAAGACTTTATGACTGAAATGATTAAAAAGAATCTGGAAATCTACTTTATTGAAAATAAAGAGCATGCTGAAAAAATTGTAGATCAAGTATTGATAAATAAGAGATCAAGAGAAAAAGCAGAAACTACAAGGTTGAATTTAAAGAAGACCTTGAGCTCAAAAATCGACGTTACGAACAGAGTAAAGAAGTTTGTCGATTGTAGAACTAAGGACACTGGTCGAAGAGAAGTGTATATCTTAGAAGGAGACTCTGCACTTGGCTCCTGTAAATTGGCTAGAGACAGTGAGTTTCAAGCACTTATGCCAATTAGAGGTAAAATTTTAAATTGCTTAAAGGCCGATTATGAAAAGATTTTTCAGTCTGAAATTATCATTGATTTAATAAAAGTACTTGGCTGTGGTGTTGAAATAAAAACAAGACATAACAAAGATTTAGATACCTTCAATTATGAAAATCTAAAGTGGGACAAGGTAATCATTTGTACCGATGCAGATGTTGATGGCTATCATATTAGAACCCATATCCTAACAATGATTTATAGACTTATTCCAACTTTGATTGATCGTGGGAATGTTTATATTGCTGAATCTCCTTTGTTTGAAATATCGCATGAGGGAAAAACATTTTTTGCGTACAATGAAAAAGAAAAAAATGATTACCTTAAGAAGCTGGGAAATAAAAAGTATACAATTCAACGATCAAAAGGACTAGGTGAGAATGATCCGGATATGATGTGGCATACCACGATGTGTCCTGATTCAAGAAGACTGATAAGAGTTACGCCAAGTGAAATGGAACATACACAAAGAATGTTCGAAATTTTACTGGGTGATGACTTGGATGGTAGAAAAGAATTTATTGAGCAAAATGGTGAACAGTACTTAGAAATGCTAGACTTAAGCTAATCACATGAGGTGTTAAATGGAACAGAAAAAATATACAGATCAGATTATTACTGAAACGATTGAAAAAAACTTTATGCCCTATGCGATGAGTGTAATTGTCTCAAGAGCAATACCTGAGATTGATGGATTTAAGCCTTCTCACAGAAAAATTTTATATACAATGTATAAAATGAGATTGCTAAAAGGACCTAAAACTAAATCTGCAAATGTGGTTGGTCAAACTATGAAATTGAATCCACATGGTGATCAAGCTATTTACGCTACACTCGTAAGGCTTGCAAAAGGAAATGAAGCTTTATTATTACCCTACATTGAATCAAAAGGGAACTTTGGTAAGATTACTTCAAGGGATATGAAATATGCAGCACCTCGTTATACTGAGGTAAAACTTGAAGAAGTGTGTGAAGAGATATTTAAAGACATTGACAAGAATACTGTCGATTTTGTAGATAATTATGATGGGACTATGAAAGAACCAACCTTACTACCTACAACATTTCCGAACATCCTTGCAAATCCTAACAAAGGCATCGCTGTAGGAATGGCGAGTAATTTTCCCAGCTTTAACTTAACCGAACTGTGTGATGCAACAATTGCTTTTATTAAAAATCCTGGTGTAGACTTATTAGAAATTATGCCAGCACCTGATTTTTCTACCGGCGGAAGGATTATTTACAACAGAGATGAAATGCTGAAAATATATGATGCTGGTGTTGGTTCGTTCAAAGTGAGGGGGAAAATTCATTATAATAAGCAAGAAAATATGCTTGAGATAACAGAAATTCCTTACACAACAACAGTAGAACAAATCATTGAAAAAATTGTTGATATGATTAAGCAAGGTCGAATAAAAGAAATCAACGATATTAGAGATGAAACGGATCTTAAAGGATTAAAAATTGCTATAGATTTAAAGCGTGGTACTGATGCCGATAAATTAATACCTAAATTATTCAAGTTCACAACACTTGAAGATAGTTTTCCATGTAATTTCAATTTACTGATAGGCGGAAAGCCTATGGTATTAGGCGTAAAAGGGATATTGACAGAATGGTTGCTATATAGAAGAAATTGTATTTCGAGAAGTGCCTTGTATGATATTGATAAAATTGCTGAAAAATTACATCTTTTATACGGTTTAAAAAGTGTTCTTTTGGATATCGATATGGCTATTAAAATTATTAGAGAAACAGAACAAGAAAAACAGGTTATCCCCAATTTAATGAATGCTTTTAGTATTGATGAAATTCAGTCGAATTTTGTTGCGGATATTAGGCTAAGAAACTTAAATAAAGAATATATTTTAGACAGAGTTTCAGAAATATCTAATCTTGAATCTGAAATAGAAAGATTAAAGGATTTAATCAGTAACGAAAAGAAAATTGATAAGTTAATTATCAAAGATTTGCAGACTGTATCAAAAAAATACGGAACAGCTAGAAAAACAGAATTGGTAACTGAGGAAGAAATAGTGAGACATATCCCTGAAGACCATATTGAAGACTATAATCTTAAAGTGTTTTTCACGGCCCATAATTATTTGAAAAAGGTGTCTTTGGTTTCATTGAGATCAAGCGGAGAACATAAAATTAAAGAAGAGGATGAAATTCTCCAAGAATTGGATGGCTCAAATAAAGATGAAATTATCTTTTTTACAAATCAGTGCAATGCATATAAAATGAAGCTTCATGAAATAGATGATCACAGAGTAAGTAGTTTGGGTGTCTATCTACCTAATATATTGGAGATGGACCCAGGAGAAGAAGTCGTTTATTGTGTGGTCACAAATGATTTCAGTGGATTTATGATTTTTGGATTCGAAAATGGGAAGGTTGCTAGAGTACCTCTAGAAGCCTATAAAACTAAAACCAATCGTAAAAAGCTCGTTAAGGCTTACTCTGATGAAGCAAAGCTGACAAAAATGCTGTATTTATCTGAAGAAGCAGATTTAACAGCAATTAGAGAATCCAGTAAAGAAATACGCGCTGTTGTGTTTAATACTGCTCTAATAACAGAGAAAGTAACAAAAAATACTAAAGGGATTCAGGTTATGAGATTAAAAAAAGGAAGTAGTATGTCAGCTCTATTTAAGACTGAGCATCATCCATTTGAAAATCTTGACCGATTTAAGATAACCGATATCCCTAAATCAGGAGAAGAGATCGATCCGCTTGAAAAAATAACTATTAATAAATGGATTAAAGGATAGCCAAAAGGGTATATCCTTAATCGTAGGTTTGTGTATGGAGGTCAAAATGACAAATTGCAAAATATGTAGTAATAGTGAGTCTAGAAAAAAAGTATTCAGTGTATTTATTGTAGCTGCGCTTGTTGTTTTAATTTTGAAGGTAACCTATGAACTAAAATACTTGGATTTAATTTCAGGTATATTAAAGGTGGAAACAAATAAAAAAGCTGCAATTCATAAAGTATCTATGAAGAGTCTCTTTTTTATAGGTTTAGTTGGAAGCGATGCAGTATATACTGATGCAATGAATAAAATGGGTTGGAATTTTGTTTCTGTTTATGGCAGAGGGATGATATTTGAGAAGGACGGATATGAAATATTAATTAGCAAAAGAACGTACTTTAATAGATATGTAACCTATGAGGTGACAACACGCGAAATTTTTGATTTGATCTAGTCATAAAATTTTAAGGACCTCTGTTGATTATAATAGAGGTCCTTTCTTTTTTTAGATGCATATTTCGTTGCTTATTTTTAGAAAGTTAAGAGTATGCTGTTTCCTGAACTTATTTAGAATCATTATGTATAACACTAGTTTTTAATGTCTCCAAATGATGCATATATAGGAAGTGATTTGTAATTATACACTTAAATAACCATGCGTTGAAAATATCTGAAAATTACGAATTGACTTTCTTTAAAATCATGTAAACTTTATGTGAAAAAGGTATTGACTCTAACATAACTAGATGTTAATATAAACAAGTCGCTTCACCAAGTAACTCTTGAAGGTGAAAAGACAAAAGAAAATAGCAAATAAAAATTTAAAGTTTCTATTGACATTAAAAAGTATGTTTGCTATAATCAAATAGCTGTCACCGTTGTAAATGCTGACTTTCAAAAGTTCTAACTTTACAACTAAACAGATAAATAGGACCTTGAAAATTGAATAGCGCAAATGAAAAAAACCAAAAAGAATTGAAAAATTCTCGT
>MKTL01000002.1 GCA_001897605.1 Clostridiales bacterium 38-18
ATTCAAAGAAAAGAAAAACCTGCTAGAAATCAAAGATTCCTCTTGATTTTTCTTAGCAGGTTTTTATGTCCTGAAGCCATACCTTGGCAAACAATTGATCGTGTAAAAAAACTTCCTTTTTATAATAGACATGAGATTCACTTAAAATAATGCCAATTCCCTCCGCCAGATGGTGTTCATCAAATCCAAAGTGCTGTAAATATTTGATTCTTGCATCCTGAAAAAAGCTAAGGGCTCTGTCATTTCCCATATGACCACCGTAGTTGATATCACTGATTCTTACTTCGAATAGGTCTTTCAATCTTAATTCACCTATTATCATTAAAAGTACCTCCCTTAAAACTGCGTGTCAATCCATTCTGTAGAGGAAACAATGCTTTTCACAGAATCGATGGACATATATGGGTGAATGGTACTTTCATGTGAGATGGTCAACAAGCTCGCCGCAATAGCGAATTTAACGGTATCGTGAAGAGGCATTTGATTCATATAGCCATAGCCTAACCCTGCCACAAAGGAATCGCCAGCACCTGTCACATTAATGACTTTCGCATGTCTTGCCATCATCACGCCACGTACTTTTTCGTTGGCATAAAAGATACCATTTTCATCTAAAGAAATAAAGACATTTGTAACGCCTAGATCAAGCAGATCCTCTGAAGCTCTTAAGAGGGCTTCAGTGCTGTCAAGTGGATAACCGACAATCGCCTCTGCTTCAAACCGATTTGGTTTTATTGTATGAAAGTATGGAATTAAATGCTTGATGGATTCCGCTTTTACAGCAGATATTGGGTCAAGAACAAAATTGGTTTTTCCTTGATAGGTTTTTAAGAGATGCTCTAATAATTCTGGATTATCAGAATCAACAAATGTATATCTGGCATTCTCAATTATTTCGGACTTAGAATCGATAAAGGTGGGATCCATTTGATCAATCCCCCACATATCTACGATTGCAGATACCATTTCTCCCTTTTCATCTAATATAGCAAGATAGGTTGGTGTAGAACACCTTGACAGGAATAAAGAATCTGACATGTCGTACCCTATGAGCTTGGAATGCTCTATGATACTTCTACCATGCTCGTCGTCGCCAATAGCAGAAATAAATTTAGTAGTTACGCCTAGTCGAGCAGTCGTTTCTGCGATGTTTCTACAGACGCCGCCCATAGATATTTTAATACATCCAGGATTTGAGTTATGCGTTCTGTACTTTACTGCTGAAAAACCAGTAATGTCGACAATTGAAGCGCCTAAAACCAAGATATAGGGTTGAAAATTCATATTGAGCCTCCGAAGTTTTAATAACATCAATTATTATATCAGCGAATTAAGGATAGTAAAAGAAAAAGAACTGACATTATGCCAGTTCTGTAGCGATTTGATAAATGTGTTCCTTTTCGTCTTTGCTCAATACCTTTTCAAGAACAATTGCACCAATTAAGAAAACCGTTAAGTTAGAAAGAATGTGTATGAAGGTGAATTTTCCACCGAAGGAAGTATATTCAAACATGACCATTGGCAGCTTTGCGGTTGACCAAACCCCTAAAAAGAAAAGGACATTTGTAATTTTAGCTCTTTTTTTAAGTAGGATGGCCGCAACGGGAAACGCTGCATATAACGGACCGGCGGCAAACGAACCTAGAAAAAAAGCAATTAGAAATCCAGTTGGACCAGAATGCTCTCCCATATACCGAATCATTGTTTCCTTCGGAACCCAGACGTCAAGCAATCCAATCAAAAGCATGATTGGGGGCAGGACACTCAACATGGTACCAAAATTAGATAGGGTTAAGGAATTTGCGCTTTTACCAATATCAGGAAGTGCCCAGTTTACCAATATTAATGATAAGAGCATAAGCAAGGCCCATTTGTATTTGACTATTTTTTCTTTCATTACATTAGCCTCCAAACGAGAAGTACAAAGACAATTGAAGCGGTAAGTGCAGTAATATTTCTAAGAATGGCCGTCATTTTACCAAAGTACTTTATCTCAAGTCCTAAGGAGACCACACCAACCGCCATTAGACTGGAGATAAACCCAGCAATTTGTGGAAACCCGGCACCATGTGATAAGAGATTTGCACCGAGGGGAAATGCAACAAAGCTCGGCATAAACGCAATAGACCCAATCACCATGGCTGTAATCGCACCTAAGATTCCCGACTTTTCTCCCAAGAGCTGACTGACTGTATTTGGGCTGAGAATCGATAAAATTAAGCCAATCCCTATCATCATAGGAATAATGGAAGGAAGGAGCTTTCTAAAGGAATTAAATCCTATTTTAAGCGCTTTTTTTGTTTTGGTTTTATCTTTAATAAATGAAATAATCGTTAGAATTCCAACGACGATATAAAAAATACTAGTTGTCATGAGCCACCTCTAAGCGTGAGTAGGTTTCAAGGAAGAAGGACAAATTCTCATATCGCATTTGTATATCTTCATGGTATTCCTTTAAAGCTTCTCTTCCTAAATCAGAAATCTCATACAATTTCTTTTGCTGATGGGTTGGATCAGGGATGCTCGCAGTAATTAAACCATCTGATTCCAGTGCGCTTAGCGCTCTATAGACACCCGCAGTATCGAATAGACAATGGGGCATTTTAGATTTTAGTCCGTTTAATATACCCAAGCCGTAATTTGATGATTCTGCAAGCTCTAATAAGACAAAAGCAGGCACATGTCTGCCAGGTTTTCCTTTCATAGATAAACTCCTTAAGTTATATTTGATTTCAGTTTATATGTAGTTGACACATATGTCAACTACATATAATTTTTTCACATTATTTTAGCATAGCTATAGACGACGACTTTGGTTTTATGTTAGAATCCATCTATTAGAAAATGAAACGTAATTTCGTATAACCCTGATAATATGGTTCAGGGGTTTCTACCAAGCACCTTAAACGCTTGATTACGAGGAGGATACCGCTGTATTCTCTTCGTAATCAAGCGTTTTTTATTTGTAAAACAGAGATAAACTAAGGAGAGTAAGATGAAGATAGACGTGATTAAATACCATCAAATACCCAAAATAGAACTCCATTGTCACCTTGATGGGAGCTTAAGAATAGCAACCGTTTTAAAATGGCTTCAGGAGGATCAAGAAGACATAGCAGATGAAAATATAGAGGTTTTTAAAAAATTATTAATAGCGCCGGATAATTGTGATTCTTTGGACACGTATTTAGAACGGTTCCAGATTCCAGTTAACGTACTTCAAACTGAAAAAAGATTAACTCAGGCAACTTATGAATTATATGAGGATGCTGCAAAGGAAAATGTTAAGTATCTTGAAGTTAGATTTGCACCACATTTGCATTTAGAAAAGGGTCTAGATTTACATCGCGTGATCGGTGCGGTTGTAAAGGGAGTGAAGGCTGCGGAAGCGGATTTTAAAATAAAGGGGAATATCATACTTTCTTATCTTAGAAATACCGAGGTCAAGGGCTTTTATCAGATGATAGAGGCTGGTAGTGCTTGGTTAGGAAGAGGTGTAGTAGCAGTAGATCTATGTGGGGGTGAACGCGATCGATTTGCACCAAGATTTAAAGAAGCATTTGAAAAAGCGCGTTCACTTGGCTATTCGGTTACCATACATGCTGGCGAGACTGGCAGTATTGAGAATATAGAGGATGCCATCTCTTTACTTGGTGCAACTAGAATTGGTCATGGAACGGCAATGTATAATGACCTACAGCTTCAAGCTCAGCTGTCGAGAAAAGGTATCTATATAGAGTGTTGCCCCACCAGTAATGTCCAGACCAAAGCAGTCGCATCCTTCAAAAATCATCCTTTGGATCTCTACTATCACAATGGTGTAATGGTTACTCTTAACACGGATAATAGAACTGTATCGAATACCACGATGAACGAAGAATTCAGCCAAATGAATCACTATTTTAATTGGGATGAAGCAATTGTCTGGAAGGTATTTAAACAAAGTATTGAAGCAACCTTTGCTTCAGACGAAATAAAAAGTTGGCTTCGTCAGTTTATTGGGAATAACTAAATAGAGTGGGTATATCACATTTAAATGGGCTATTGCTGGTTGATTCACTTACGGTAATAGCTTATATTTTTAATTAAAATATTTATGAAAAAGGTCGCTTATAGGTTATGATAGTAATAACTCTATTACATAATTTTAAGAAAGAGGTGAATCATGTATATTCGCAGATTTTTAGCCACTACAATACTCTTATACCTCATCCTACTTGGTTTTAGTAGCAGTCCTTCATTTGGTGATGAAGAGAAGCATGTATTAATTATTAACTCCTATCACTACGGTTTGTCATGGACCGATGATATTGATCGAAGTGTGATTGATACGATTAAAGAGAGCTATGAAAACACTAGATTTTTTGTTGAATATATTGATTGGAAAGAGTACCCAACTGAAAAAGAGCTTCAGCTGTTTAACGAATTGATTCAGTATAAGTATGCCGACAAGCATCTTGATTTAGTCATTGCAACAGACGATGCTGCATTGACCTATGTTATGTCGAATCGAGATACGATTTTTAGTGAGGTACCGGTTGTATCGAGTGGCGTCAGTATGACCAACTATGATTTAATTGCAAAAGCTGACCCTTTAATCACAGGCGTAATTGAAGAAGTCGACATACATTCGACCATCGAGGTTGCGCTTAATGTGAATCCAGATTTGCATCAGCTCTATATCATTCATGATCAGACGGAAAGTGGCAAGGCGATGACCGATGCGACGATACAAACACTTGCTAATTGGTATCCTGATATCGAGCCAATTGTCATTACGGATATGAGCATTGACCAAATATTTGAGGCAGTTAAAAGACTTAAGCCTTCTGATGCAATTTTAATGACTGCTTACTATTCTGATGTTGATGGCAGGACCATAGATTTTGAGGACATGATTCGGGGGGTTAGTGAAGCCACGCAGGCACCTGTTTTTTCATTGTACGATTTTGCACTCAATAATGGCGCATTGGGAGGGAGTCTATTAAGTGGTAGAGAAACTGGTAAACGCGCTGGTGAGCTTGCAGTTGAAATCCTTGGCGGCGTGCAGCCAGAACAATTGCCCCTTGTAACCGAGGGCTTTCACATCAACGCAATTGATTATAATGTCGCCATGGCGTTTAAAATAGATGTGAATCGTCTTTCGGATGATATTACGATCATCAATAAGCCGATGTCACTATTTGTACAATATAGGGCTCAAATTATAACAATTTTAGTAATCATGAGCTTGATGGTCATCTTTATTATCATTTTGACCTATGCATTGCGTAAAACGGTTAAACTCAAAAACGAGCTAACAGAGAAGCACTTCGAACAAATACAGTTGAATGAAGAGCTTACGGCATCAGAAGAGGAGCTCAAGGCTCAATTTGAGGCACTAAATGAGTTATTTGATGAACTACAAATGAGCAAAGAACAGAACGAGCTGATTTTGGATGCGATTAGAGATACTATTTTGGACTGGAATATTAAGGATGAATATCTCAATATCTCTGAACGTTGGGCAATTCCAAAGCCTGCTAAAGCAATTGACAAGAAAAGCCCCGCATTTTTATTCGAATATGTCCATCCTGAAGATACTCAACAGTTAAGGCCTTATTTTGGAGATGAGATACCTGAAGGTGTTAACGATTTTAGTTCACAAATTCGTATACTTTCAGATAACAATCATTACAAATGGTACTTGCTAAAGGGTGCAATAAAACGAGACCGTGAAGGGAATGCGACGAGAATGATCTGTTCATTTACAGACATCCATGCAATTAAGCAAATGGAAGACCAAATCAGACACGTTGCATTTCATGATAGTTTAACGGGCTTACCCAATAAGAATGCGCTTGAGGCTGAGGTCAGAAAAGATAAAAATGGTCATTTTGGTATTTTGTTAGCAGATATTGATCACTTTAAGCGTATTAACGATACTATGGGTCATCGTTTTGGTGATAAGTACATTCAAACTATAGGAAAAATGCTAGCACTCAATCTTGGTCCAAATAGCAAAATCTATCGTATCTCTGGAGATGAGTTCATCATATATCACAAAACCACTGATACTAGAGAGCTAGAATCCTTGGGCAAACACTTACTTCATATTATGAATCGTGTGATTCAGGTTGAATATAGTAACTTTTCAAACAGCATCAGTATAGGGATTGCAATGTATCCAGAGGATGGCGACAATATAGATGATTTAATTACAAGAGCGGATCTTGCGATGTATAAATCTAAGGAATCCGGGAGAGGAAAGTCGTCTAGATATGATGCCTCTATGTTTGAGAGGATTAAATGGCGTGTTGAAAGAGAAGAGGCGTTAAAGCTTGCTTTACCAAATCAAGAACTTAGTCTGGCTTATCAACCTCAGGTAGACTCAAAAACAAAGGAAATCATTGGCTTTGAGGCACTCATAAGATGGCAGCATCCAACTTTAGGCAGAATTTCTCCATTAGATTTTATCCCGATTGCCGAGGAGACACAGCTGATAATGCCAATTGGTAGATGGGTGATTGAAAATGCGTTATCCTTTATTTCAGATATTAAGGAGCTTACCAGTAAGCGGATTCATATATCGGTTAACGTATCTGTGCTTCAGCTGATGCAAGAGGACTTTGAAGAGATGATTCTAGAGCTGCTCAGTATTTATAGAGTTTCACCAGATCAGTTTATTATTGAGATAACGGAATCGGTTCTAATGCAAGCTATCGATGCTGCTGTTGCTAAGCTTGAGAGGTTGCAGTCCACCGGAGTTAAGGTCGCACTAGACGACTTTGGAACAGGTTATTCTTCATTGTCCTACCTTAAAAATCTGCCCATTGATATTCTTAAAATAGACAAATCATTTATTGATGCTTTAGGTGTTTCTCAGAGTCACGATGATTTGGTTGAAACCATTATACGACTTGGACAACAGCTGGATATGCATCTGGTTGCTGAAGGCGTTGAAACAGAGGAACAGCTTGAAAAGTTAAAGGCAATTAATTGTGATGCGATTCAGGGCTATTTGTTTTCAAAGCCAGTTGATGATAGCACTGCAAAAAAACTTTTGAAAAATGACTTGTAAATCAAAAAAATAAGCGTAAAATAAAAAGTGAGTGCTTACTCACTTTTTATTTTACGCTTATTTTTATTGTTAATGATTGATATTGTGCTTTTATTATTGAAAAAGGAGGAAAAGGGTTTGGACACAACCATCTTCGAGCAATTGCTTTCTGAAACAAAGCAAACTTCCAAACAAACGGACAAGCTGGTAAGGATCGACCTTTCCGCAATTGAGCTCTTTGCAGAAAAAGGCTTTGCCAATACAAGCACGAAGGAAATTGCAAGTCGAGCAGATGTTGCAGAAGGTACTATTTTTAAACATTACAAGACAAAGGAAAACCTGCTTTTAAATATTCTATTGAAGTTTTTGAAGGTTCTGATGCCATCGATGAAGAAAGAAATCCTTGAAAAACTTTCACAGCAGGAATTCAAGACCTTTAGTGAGTTTTTTGATTTTTTTCTAAGGAATAGGATTGATTTCATTTTAGCCAATCGTGATGTTTTTAGAATTTTTGTTAAAGAGCTTATCTATAATGATGAGCTTAGAACGCTTTTGTTTTCTAACACTGCAGCTGAAATCGTTGAAGTGATATATAAATATTATGATCAGTTTAAAGCAACTGGAGAGTTAAGAGAGGTTGATAATGCTAAGATGCTTAAATTTATGCTAAAGACAGTTCTAGCAGATGCGGTTTGGACCTTTATGCTGACCGATTATTATCTTAGCTTGGACATCGATCAATGGATTAAGGAAAGAACAGATGAGTTTCTTATCGGTATGGGAAACCATTAAATGATTCATTAAACTAAGGAGATGTGTTATATGAAAAAATATATCGATTTTATTTACAGGTTTCAAAAACCACTGATGCTATTATTTGTCATCATCAATATCACAGCTATTTATGGTATCTTTCAATTAAACATTCAAACGAATTTTGACATATTCAAAATCGAAAACAGTCAATATCAAGAGAATATGAATCTTTTGGTCGATCAATTTAGTACTAGCGATCAAATGATTATCATGATTAGCAATTATGGTCAGGCTGCTGACAAAGTAACTCACTTTGAGGATAAGCTGGAAGCCATTGATTCAATAAAATATGTTAAGCGAGTTGAAGCCACAAATGGGCTCCCAGATATTGAAGCGTTAAAAACAACGAAGCAGGTCGATGGGGTCACCTATGGCATTATTACTGTATTTCCTGATGAAAGCTTTCGATTTGCCGATCTAAAGGATATTGAAAACTTGCTAAAGGACGGTGATTTTGATTACGCTATTAGTGGTAACCAATATATGCAAAATAAGATATTTGATTATCTATTATATATACTCTTGCTAATCCCTCCTTCAGCACTGTTTATTTTATTCAATATATTTAGATTGCAAATGCGCTCAGCCAAAGCAACTCTATTATCGATTATGCCTGCTGGTATTGCAGCACTATGGACCCTTGGATTTGCAGGTCTAATAGGAAATGAAATATCAATTTTAACCGTACTTGCACCTATTTTTACGATAATTATAGGTAGTGCAGATGGGTTACACTTTATCTCACATGTTCAGGAGCATCTAGAATCTGGTGATGACATGCGTGCAAGCTTGACAAAAACGCTAAAGATGGTCGGTATGCCAATGGTTATTACGACGGTTACATCGGTGGCAGGATTTATTTCGTTGTTATTCATGCAAACAAAGGCCATTTATGATCTTGCTATTTTTGCTTCGATAGGTATAACTTTGGCAGGGATTGCAACCTGGTTTATTATTCCTCTAATCAATAGCTTTGAAAAGCTAAATATCCACAAAAAGAAAAATACAAAAGGAATTGAAATCGACCTAAAAAAATTATGGGGCAGACCGGCACTTATTTTTACAGCAGTCGTTATCATCGTCTCTGCATATTTTATCCCTAAAATACAAACAGAGTTCAATCAACTGATGATGTATAAATCCTCAACAGAGGTTTCAAAAAGCTTTACAAGAATTATGGATGTCAATGAGGGAACCATACCGATTTTCGCACTAGTGCCGTATTCAGGTAATCCCTTATCAAGTGAAACCACTGACCTTGTAAATCGATTTTCAACTGCGATGAAGGCAGAGGCAAATGTAACTAAAATTATTTCAATCAACGAAATCGTCTCAACGATACAAGCGCAAGGCATAGCGTTTGATCCTAGCATGCTTATGGGGAGTGATATGGCAAGTGAATTTATGAGTGAATCATACCTTAAGGTCATTCTATTCCCAAAGGATTTGAACAATGCAACGATAGAAGAAATAGAACGCGTTGGCAATGAGTTTCCCGAAATTAAGCTTGCTGGGACTCAATTAACAATGTATGAACTCAATCTTTCTATGATTTCAGGTCAAAAAATTAGTTTACTTATGGCATTTGTATTAGTATTCGCATTCTTGTGGATGAGTCTTAGAAAATTTATCCCGAGCTTTTTAGCTTTAATACCGATTTTGGTAACAACCTTAGCCCTATTTGGTTTTTTAGGCTTAACTGGAATTTCTCTCAATTTATTCACAACAACTCTTTTTAGCATCACGATTGGCGTAGGTATTGATTATGCGATCCATTTCACTTCTATTTATCAAAGCTATATCCGAGAAGGACTTAGAAGCACAGAGGCCGTAGAACGTGCCTATAATTTTTCTCAAAGACCAATTATCGCCAATGCCTTAGGCTTCTCGGTTGGACTAAGTGTGTTAATGCTCTCTCCACTTAAGGTTCACTTTTATGTTTCAGCCTTGATGTGGGTTTCAATGATTTTATCCTCATTATTGAGTTTAACACTTTTACCGACGCTGCTGAAAAAACTGAAATAAGTATCTAAATAAGTCAAGTTGATTAATTAAGGTGACGTCCTATTGAATTGCGAGGGATTTAGGTTATAATGGTCTTACTGATAGTGGAGGTAGAAATGACTAAGAAAATAAGAAAATTATTAATTGTCGCATTTATGATGATGTTATCCTTGTCTATATCGATGGGAGAAGTTAATCCTTTGTTGAAGGGTCAACCTTCTGGATGGGCTGAAGCCGATATTAACTCACTTGCAGCGTATGATCAATTGAGACAAGAGGCTTTTAATAGCTATCAAACTGAGATTACAAGACTTGATTTTATTTATCTTGCTGTAAGACTTTATGAAAACTTAAACCAAACAGACATAACCCCGGATACCGCAATCTCTTTTTCGGATACCAATAATATTTATGCTTTAAAGGGTGCAACTATAGGCATTACATCTGGTATAGGTAATGGCAGCTTTGGTCCGAATCAATTGCTGACGAGAGAGCAAATGGCGACGATGATGATGAAGGTGTTGACGCTTTCGGGGATTGAACTTCAGAAATCAGCTTCGTTGTTTAGCGATGATGCACAGATCAGTGATTATGCAAAGGATAGCATTTATAAGGCAGCTAAGTATGGTGTAATCAACGGCTATAATG
Source organism: Clostridiales bacterium 38-18 (assembly GCA_001897605.1). Taxonomy (GTDB): domain Bacteria; phylum Bacillota; class Clostridia; order Peptostreptococcales; family Acidaminobacteraceae; genus Fusibacter_C. The sequence goes on from MKTL01000002.1 coordinate 10,508, forward strand.
GGGCTGTAAATCCAAAGGGAAATGCCACAACCGAGCAGGTGTTATTGGTCTATAAAAACATGTACGATGCTTTTTCAGCTCTTGTACATCAGAAGTTCAATTCAACCGATGAGATGAATGATTACCTTATTGAAAATTATCAAACGATCGTTCTAAACGATGTAAAAGTTGGCTTTGATAGTTACAAGTGTATTGAGCTTTCAGATGGTGGCTTGGCGATTAATGCTACCGTGGAAAAGTACGGCTTAGAGGATTATTCTAAGGCAGAGGGTATCAGCACCATTCAATTAGCTGTAGATGCAAAAGCACAGGCTGATATATTCAAAGAAGTATTTGGTAGAGAGGTTACCTTTAGTATCGTATATTCTTACTATCAGTCTGCCTATCCAGCTGATTTTGTAGACAACTATATCTATGATGAGTCTGTATATTACGATAGAAACATGGAAAAATGGGCAATTTACTTCCCATTGATTTGCGTCATCACAGATGAACCATATTACTTTACGTACAGATCATCGTATTATTATTAATTATTATGTAGAAAGTGCATTTTCATACAATAGCCTTCGCTTCAGATAGAAGTGAAGGCTTTTTTTATACAAAATTTTCTAGGGCCTTATCGATAAAAATTTGGCAGGAAGAGTTTTTAACGTGTAATACAAAACAAGTGTAAAAATTAAATATTGTGGTAAATAATATGTAATAGAAGAAAAGAGAGGCGCTTATGAATTATTATGATGCAAAAATACTCATCGTGGATGATCAAGAACCCAATGCACTGTTGTTAAAAAAAAATACTTCAGTCAAAAAAATATGCAGATATCGATGTTCTTTTGGATTCTAGAGCGGTTGCGGAATATATCAGTCAAACGACGCCAGACTTAATTTTACTAGATTTAAAAATGCCTTTTCTCGATGGCTTTCAGGTTGTTGAGAACCTCGGAAACGTACTTGCGGATCATTTTATTCAGGTCATCATGATATCAGCGCAAGACGATCATACCAACAAAATTAGTGCATTGGATTTGGGAATTATGGACTTTATTGGTAAGCCCTTTGACAATGTAGAGGTTGTTCTCAGAGTCAATAAGGCAATTGAATTAAAAAAGCTACATGAAGCCTTAAAACAAAAAAATCAAGTGCTCCAATGAACGGTAGATGAGAAGGATCAAATGCTACTGGACATGCAGTATGAGCTGATTGACAAGCTTATGTTGAGTGCGGAATTTAGAGATCAAACGACTGGAAATCACATTTCGCGTATTGGCTGCTATGCTAGACATTTATCTAAATTATATGGGCTGAGTGACAGAGAAGCCAACGTGGTTTTTCATGCCAGTAAGCTGCACGATATAGGTAAAATAGGCATTCCAGATGAAGTGTTGCTCAAACCACATGTACTATCCGATAATGAAAAGGCAATTATGAGAGAGCATACCACGAAAGGTGCAAAAATCCTCAGTGGTAGTCAATCGGAAATATTAATCTATGCAGAAAAAATTGCGCTCAATCACCATGAAAGGTGGGATGGGCAAGGCTATCCTAATGGTATAAAGGGAGAAGCAATCGATATCTATAGCCGAATAACAAGTATTTGTGATATTTTTGATGCTTTGAATTCAAAAAGACCTTATAAAGAAAAATGGGAGAATAAAGATATTGTCAACGAACTAACACGATTGTCAGGAAATGCATTGGATCCAAATCTTGCTAAAATCTTTATTGAAAATATTGAAGATTTTTATAAAATTCAAAATGAAGTTGAGGGATGCTCATGATTCAAAATAATGAGAAGCAGTCCATACGCAGTTGGCTTTGGCGCTCTTTTATACGAACTGCCCTATTTCCATTTGTACTAGTTGCAATTGGCTTTGTCGTTATCTATTTTATGACAAATGCGTGGTCTAGGACCGCCATGGCTTCTTATACCTATAACGAAGTTAATCAGCAAATGTCTCAGTTGATCAGTGAAAAGGCAAATACAATTGAAAAGCAGCTAGAGTCTGTACGTGTAAATGCAGATATATTAAGCAGAGCTTACAAAGAGGCTTTAGCAGCAAATGAAGCTATGGATTCAAGTGCGTTAAGTCGATTTGCAATGACTGATGACGGTACATATTACACCACAAGTGATACGACTTTGGGGAGCGTTGCAGTTTTTTATAGTGGCTATTACCCAATTGGAGACCCTGAAAAGGAAAAGGTATTGAGGCTTCTTAAAACGGAAGCACTTATGAAGGACGTCGTTGCTTCGCAGCCACTTGCAGCGCAGGTTTATCTAAATACGTATGATTCACTTAACATCATATATCCCTATTTTGATGTGATCTCTCAGTATGCACCTTTTATGAACATTCCATCCTATAACTTTTATTATGAAGCAGATTTGGAACATAATCCTCAAAAGATGTTGGTTTGGACAGATGCCTACCTTGACCCGGCTGGTTTAGGATGGATGGCATCTGCAATCGTTCCTGTTTATAGCTCTAATGATTTTCTTGAAGGTGTTGCAGGCATCGATATAACGATTAGTACGTTTACAAATGAGATTCTAGCAATGGATGTGCCCTACAATGGCTATTTAATGCTTGTAGCAAAGGATGGAACTATCCTTGCTTTACCGCAAGCAGGCGAAGCGGACTGGCAACTTAAAGAGCTAGGAGAGCATCATTATGATGAAGCAATCTTAAAAGACACATTTAAGCCTGAAAATTATAATTTCTATAATATACCAGAGATAAAGTCACTTGCCGCTAGCATTGATAATGATGATTCGGGAAAAGGTGAAGCCAGCTTAAACGGGAATCTCAAGTTTATTTCATGGCATACTATCAATGAAACCGGTTGGAAGCTACTTATGATTGTACCTAAGGATCTCGTCTATTCTGAAGCGACCTTAATTAACAATAAATTGATAAGAATTGGTTGGATTATTTTATTGGCTTTAATTGCATTATACGCCTTTTTATTCACTATTTTATCTAGAAATGCCAATAAGTTGTCCTATAAACTATCTTCACCTTTGGAACAAATTAATCAAATGGTTGCGAAGATTGGACATGGAGACTATTATCAAACACCTCCAGACACTCCGGTTTTAGAAATACAAGAGACAGCCAATCAATTGTCATTCATGGGGAAAGCGCTTGGCGATGCCAACTATCAGCTAATGGAAACGCAGCGGGAGTTAAAAAGAAACGAAGGGGACTTGAACGCCTTACTACATTCAATTGATGATATGATTTTAGAAATAGATGAGGCTGGCAACCTAATAAATCAATGGAACAATTCTGCTTTGGTCCAAAAGTCATACTATGCCAATAATAGCATAAAGAACATCGATAGCAGGCTTAAGAAAAAAGGTTCAAGTCTTATAAGTGTTCTCGAACAGATTGAAAACAGTAATGAAAGTGCTACGATAGAATATAGCATTAGTACAGATGTCAGCATCAAGTGGTTTCTTGCACGTATTTCAAAGGTTGAAAGTGACGAGAAAAAGTATGTTATTTCAGCAAGAGATATCACACATCAGAAGAACCTTGAGTTCTCTTTGATTGAAGCAAAGGATTTTGCAGAAAACGCAAACCGATCTAAGTCACAATTTTTATCCAATATGAGTCATGAGCTTAGAACGCCACTTAACGCGATTATTGGCTTTTCACAGCTTCTACTTATGACAGACGAAAATGAGCTGGATGAAGAGCAAAAGGAAAATATTGGAGAAATCGAGCATGCCGGGAAGCATCTGCTGAAATTGATAAACGAGGTATTGGATCTTGCAAGAATTGAATCTGGTAAGATGACGATTTCTCTAGAACCAGTTATCATCAATGAGGTTATGCGAGAGGCTGTAACCATGATTAAACCTGTTGCTGATCAGTATTAAGGTTCAGATGGAAGCCTATTTTACTGATAAGGCGAACGAGTGGGTCATCGCCGATCAGACAAGATTAAAGCAAGTTTTAATTAATCTTGTAACCAATGCAATTAAGTACAATAAACCCAATGGCTTGGTTAAGTTCTATGTTGAGCTAGATGAAGCAAAAGTAAAATTCCATATCGAGGATGAGGGCATAGGCATCCCTTCAGAGCATCATGGGTCAATTTTCAATCCGTTTTATCGACTTAACATGGAGAATAATTTTTTCGTAGAGGGAACTGGAATTGGGCTTTCTGTCGCAAAGGAAATGACGGAATTGATGAATGGTAAGATAACACTTACAAGTGAACTAAATGAAGGTAGTCATTTTGTCGTGACACTTCCAAGAGCGGAGCTTAATAGCGAACCAATCGACTATGCTCCAAATAACGCTAAAAGAAAAATAGCATTTAATACCATTAAAGTGCTATATGTAGAGGATAATATCGCTAATCTTAAATTGATGCAGCGTATCGTTGAAAATATGGATGGCGTGACTTTGGTGCAAACTCAGTTCGGCGAGCGTGCTGTTGCCTTAGCCTTAAATGAATCACCTGATATTATTTTGTTGGATTTAAACTTACCTGATATAGACGGCTTTGAGGTGCTAAAGCGGATAAAAAAAGAAAAAGAACTCTCAGAAATACCAATAATCGCAGTAACTGCACATGCTATGCCTGAGGATCAAGCAAAGATTAAACTGGCAGGATTTGATAGCTTTATACCTAAGCCAATAGAGATTGAAAGGCTTATATCTGAACTGGAGCGATTGACAAGAAAGTAGTAGATTTAAGTTAAAAAGAGCCAAAGACGTTAAGTGTCTTTGGCTCTTTTGATGATACTTAATAGTGATATTTACCTACGATTTTATAGTTTGGTGGAAGCGCCTCTGGTAAGCTTAAATTATCAAATTGCCAGTGCCCAGAGAAGCCAGATGAGTTTAGTCCAACTTCAAAATAGAGCATGCCTATACCTGCATCTAAGCACTTGATGGATTCTGGTACAAAGTCGGGCTGATGCATAATCATATAAATATTGCCACTGCGTATCAAGAAATGCCATGGCTGTAGGTTTTTATAGGATGGCGCATAGCGCATATAGAATATAGGGCGATTCAAACCATATTGCTCAATCTTATTTAGGCTAGGCACATCGTCAAAGCTTTCGAAATGTGTCATTTCCATGATGGATTTATGTGCTCTAGCTGGACCTGGGTCTGCTTGCAAGTCTATATTTGGGTAACCGAGCTCTGTTAGTGTTGAAAGGTTACCCGGTCTAGAGGAAGCGTATATGGTAGATTGCTTGAACTCGCGTTTTGGATAGCCAATGGCGATGAGTGCCACAATTTCCTTTGGAGAGTGATGCCCTAGATTTACCTTTACGGATTCAGGCTCCTTCACCTCAATCCAGCAAAATCCAATGTCTCTCTTAATGGCTTTAAGGATAAACCACTCACCTATATAGCCTGCCAGCTTATAGCTTAGATCGTGTGCATCTGCATAAACGGCATAATAATGTGGCGCATGAATCATGATTCCGAAATAGCCAGCGAGGCCTTCAAGCTTAGGAGCCAAATTAAAACCATCTTCAATAAATTTGAACTCTACACCTGAGGTTTTAATCAGATCAGGTGGTGATTCCCACAACCCATCAAGATATCTTTTGTCTTCATCAGTTAGCGGATAGTGCTTGAAATCTCTGGTGGAATGTCTCTTTTCTACTAAATACATATCGTTCATGGAAACCTCCTCAAAGTGTAACTTTATTTTATAGTTACCCTTATGCAGGGCGAACAATCAGGAAAGCACACTACCATTTCCTAGCGAGGTCAATACTTTTATAATCCAGTATTTTTCTTTTTTTATTTGTCACCTCTGCCTTGATATTTTCCCAGACAGACTCGTATAGCTCTTGTCTTTGCAAATTAATATTCGCCTGGCTATACAGTGCACTTAAAGCAATCATACCTTCAATTCTGGACATTAAGTCGATGGAGACGATTTCCTTATTAATGCCATTCTTTATATAGCATTGCTTTTGACCATAGGACAAAAGCGAAATAAATCTATTTTGCAGATTGTGATAGTAATGCTCTATTCTCCTTTTAATACCTTCACCCTCTAAGCAGCATCTTTGTAAAAAAGTATTTAAGTTAACTGGGCGCAGATGATTGTTATACACTAAAATGGATAAACCGTGATGAAAGTCGATGATACATTCGTAGATGGCTTCAATTTGCTCTCTAGGATGCTGATGTGCACTAATAGATAGCTCCAACCGGTGCTCCAAGTCGTCAAGAAGATAATTGACACACTGATTGACAATATCCTCCTTTGATTTAAAGTGATAATAGATTGAAGGCTTCTTAATGCCTATTTGATCAGCGACAGAATTGAGCGAGGTTTGATCGATACCTATTGTTAAAAAGCTTTGTAATGCAGTTTTTAAGATCTTATCCTTTGTTTGGGTCAATTTAGCCATAACTACCTCCCGATAGGTAAATTATATCATTACGATGTCGCAATAAAAAATAATATTTTAGAAACAAAACTATACACGATAAATAAAAACAGATAAAATAGAGGATACGAGTGAGATTTTTACCGAAGGCATTAAGTGAGGTAGATTATGAATGAGAAATTTAGACCTTTTATACCGGCACATCAGACGGTACCTGAGTTAACCTTTACTTCTATATTATTCGGAATTATACTTGCGTTGGTCTTTGGAGTCGTCAATGCTTATTTGGGTTTAAAAGTAGGGATGACAATTAGCGCTTCTATCCCTGCTGCGGTTGTGTCCATGAGTGTAACTAGACTCATAATGAAAAGAGACTCAATACTTGAAAACAATATGGTACAAACCATTGGTTCGGCTGGGGAGTCATTGACCGCGGGTGCTATTTTTACGATACCGGCGATGTTTATCTGGTCAAAGTCAGTTGGAATTGAACCGCCTTCGATGCTGTTAATTACCTTAATAGGACTGTTCGGTGGCGTTTTAGGGGTTATGTTTATGATTCCCCTTAGAAAAGCACTTATTGTTAAAGAACATGAAACACTACCTTATCCTGAAGGATCAGCCTGTGCTGAGGTTTTATTAGCAGGCGAAGAAGGTGGGGAAAAAGCGAAGGCAACCTTCCAAGGAATGCTCATTGGAAGCTTTTATAAGATTATTTCAGATGGACTGAAAATCATTCCCTCAAGGATTGATTGGACACTAACCAAACCCTTTCAGTCTTTTTTCGGATTCGATGCAATGCCTGCTTTAATAGGTGTTGGATTTGTTATAGGAAGAGCAGTATCAGGGTTTATGTTTGCTGGCTCCTTGATTGGCTGGTTCGTGATTATTCCATTAATTTCTATGGTAGGACAAGGCAATCAGCTGGTTTTATTTCCTTCGGAAATCCCTATTGGGATGCTGTCTAGTAGTGAACTTTGGCATTATTATATCCGATATATAGGTGCTGGTGCGGTCGCTTTTGGCGGTTTACTGAGCTTAATCAAATCACTTCCTTTAATTTTTGAAACCTTTATTGAATCAATGAGAGAGTACAATCATATCCTCGAGGGTAAAAGCTTTTTGCGGACCGACAGAGATTTACCGATGACCACCGTTTTATTTGTTATTATTATGTCAACTTTTATGATTGCATTTTTACCTATTTTGAATGTGGGATTCTACGGTGCTATTTTCGTTGCTATCTTTGGCTTTTTCTTTGCAACCGTATCTTCAAGAATTGTAGGTTTAATTGGTAGCTCATCTAATCCGGTTTCAGGAATGACGATTGCCACATTAATTCTAGCGGCATTTATGTTCCGTATATTAGGACATACCTCACCTGAGGGGGTTTATGCCGTGTTTACTGTAGGTGCAATCATTTGTATCATTATCGCCATGGCTGGAGATACCTCCCAAGATCTAAAAACGGGTTATCTTGTAGGTGCAACCCCATATAAGCAACAGTTAGGTGAGTTGATTGGCGTATTAGTGATGTCTTTGGTTCTAGGATGGGTACTAACGTTATTTAATGATGCATGGGAATTCGGTTCTACTGCCTTACCTGCGCCTCAAGCAACCTTAATCAAAATCATTGTGGAGGGTGTTATGCAGGGTAATCTACCCTGGGCATTGATTTTTATAGGAATTGCACTAGGGGCAATATTTGAACTACTAGGACTTCCGGTTTTACCCGTTGCGATCGGACTTTATTTACCAATTCAGTTAACTTCATCTATTTTCTTAGGTGGGCTAGTAAGAGGCTTACTAGATAAAGAGGATGAGCGCGCAGATACCTTTGAGCGTAAGATAAAAATCGATAATGGGATTCTGTTTTCATCTGGATTAATTGCCGGAGAAGGGATTATCGGTGTTTTTCTAGCTATATTCTCTGTATTAGGTATAAAAACAGGCTTGGGAATTGATTTGGGTGGGGTTGGTACCTTCGTCTGCTTCTCAGCCGTCGTGTTCAGCTTGATGAAAGTCTCTGTATTCAAAAAAGTATATGAAGAATAGCCTTTCAGTCTACCAGATTGCACCAAATGGTTTTGGTTGTTTTGTATTGAGGTGTAAGATTGAGCAGCTGTGTCGTAAGTCATAAAAATGTCAACTAAGAGACCTTTACAGGGTCTCTTTTTAGTACTCATCTTTTCATTAAGGGATTTTGACAATTGAAAACAGAGCTTAAAACAATGATTAAGCAAATTTAACAACTGAATATAAATGCGTATATACATGCATAAATGCTAATATGGTGAATAAATATAAAAGTGAAAAAAAACGCAATTGTTTAATTAATGAAATACTTGTACTAACAATGCCTCTGGGATAGTATTTGACACATCAAAACAAGTAACTACCTATTGGTAGGTAAGTATATAGAGAGCTATTCTACCAACTGGTAGGTGAGCTGAAACGATTGAATTCGCTGAATATCGAGTATTTTTTGAAGGTGTTGATTTTTTTTTGAATTCTCTTATAATTATCGTTGAGAAGCGCTTCCATATATACGTAGATTGCTGTGCGCAAAGCAATCCATGTCATTTAAGAGTTTGGGAGGTAAACAAATGTCAAACAAGAATTCTCAGGAATTTAAACCTTTTATTCCTGCGGACAAAGTGTTACCAGAATTTACTGTGACATCTATTGTGTTGGGGGTTTTATTAGCAATAATCTTTGGAGCTGCAAATGCTTACCTTGGTTTAAGAGTTGGTATGACAATTTCTGCATCTATTCCAGCTGCAGTTATTTCAATGGGTATTATCCGTGGCTTGTTAAAAAAAGAGTCTATTCTTGAAAACAACATGGTACAAACGATCGGTTCTGCAGGTGAATCTCTTGCTGCCGGTGCAATCTTTACTTTACCAGCAATGTTTATTTGGATGAAAGAATGGGGTATGGGTACACCAAGTATTATGGAAATCACTGCAATTGCACTTTGTGGTGGTATCTTAGGTACGTTATTCATGATTCCACTTCGTAAAGCTTTAATCGTAAAGGAACACGGCGTATTACCTTATCCAGAAGGTACAGCTTGTGCTGAAGTACTATTAGCTGGAGAAGAAGGCGGCGAAAAAGCGGCTGTAACATTTACAGGTCTTGCTGTTGGTGCACTTTATAAATTCATCGCAGATGGCTTTAAGCTTTTCCCAGGCGAAATCGAAATGGAAATCCCTGGCTACAAAGGTGCAGCTATCGGCGCTGATGTTTATCCTGCATTATTAGGTGTTGGTTTTATTATCGGACCTAAAATCTCTGCTTATATGCTTGCTGGTGCTGTTATTGGTTGGTTTGCATTTATTCCTATGATATTAAATATTGGTAGCATGGGCGAAGTAATCATGTATCCTGCTACAGCACCTATCAGTGAGTTAGGCTACTGGGGTGTTTGGAACTACTATATCCGTTACGTCGGTGCTGGTGCAGTTGCGTTCGGTGGTATTTTCAGCTTAATTAAATCTTTACCTCTTATCGTTTCAACTTTTAAAGATGCAATGAAAGATCTCGGTGCTTCTAAAGGAGATAAGAGTACTGCAAGAACGGATCAAGATTTACCGATGACTGTCGTAATCGTAGGTTCATTAGTGGTTGTATTAGCAATGATGATGTTACCATTTGTACCGGTTGGACTCGGTGGTGGCTTACTCATCGCGATCTTCGGTTTCTTCTTTGCAACAGTTTCATCAAGAATCGTTGGTTTGGTAGGTTCTTCATCAAACCCAGTTTCTGGTATGACAATTGCAACTCTTATCATCACTGCTATTGCGTTCAAAGCGACTGGTAATGATGGTCAAGAGGGTATGATTGCAACTCTTACAGTAGGTGCAATCATCTGTATTATCGCTGCTATGGCTGGTGATACTTCACAAGATTTGAAAACAGGTTTCCTTGTTGGTGCAACTCCTAGAAGACAACAAATTGGTGAAATCATCGGTGCAGTTGCTGCTGCTTTGGCAATTGGTTATGTATTAATCCTTTTAAACAACGCATGGGGCTTTGGTTCTTCAGAACTTCCTGCACCACAAGCGACGTTAATGAGACTTGTTATCGAAGGCGTTATGGGCGGAAACTTACCGTGGGCACTTGTATTTACAGGTGTTGGTATAGGTTTAGCAATTGAATTACTTGGTTTACCAGTTCTTCCAATCGCTATCGGTCTTTATTTACCAATCCACTTATCAACACCTATTATGGTGGGTGGTGTTATTAGAGGCTTCCTAGATAAAAAACTCAATAAAGTTGAAGGAAAAGCAAGCGAAGAATCAAACATCAAGCACAAAATTGAATCAGGTATACTTTATGCATCTGGTTTAATAGCAGGCGAAGGCTTAATAGGTATCCTTCTTGCTGTATTTGCAGTAGTTGGATTAGATACGGCTCTAGGAATTGACCTAGGTCAAATCGGTGCATTATTGTTCTTCGTAGCATTATCGTATTCACTCATTCATTTCTCTGTTTTCAGAAAATTGAAGAAGCACTAATTAAATAAATAGGTTGAGAGGGTAAGGGTTTATCCTCTCAACTTCTATCTAGAGGTGGACTATGGCTAAAAAGGAAAAAGTAAATTTTTTAGATATCGTACCTAAAAAAAATGAAAAAATCAGATGGATATCCATTGATTCAAATATCGTTCAAATTCAAATCGACAGAAACAGCTGGTTAGACAAAGCCGTTAGGCTTTTCTTTAAAACACCGGCGATGATGAAAATAGATCTAGATCAGTATGGCAGCTTTATATGGAATGCCATAGATGGTAAAAAGGACTTTGGAATAATCTCCGAAGGGTTTAAAGCAGAATTTGGTGACGCTGTAGAGCCACTTTACGAGCGCATGGGTTCATATGCCAATATTCTTCGCAATAATAACTTTATAAAGTTTGATACGAAGGCTTAAGCCTTTTAAAAACGATAGGGTAAAGGAGAATTAGCTATGCTAATTACAATATTTGAAATTCTTTTTTTTGCTTTAGCCATAACATTTATAATGGCTTGGGGGACAATTAAAAAGCAAAGGCAAACTGAAGAAATGGGACTGAAGCTGGTTAAATCCTGTGAACAGAAAATGATGAAAGCATTTCAAAAGCAAAATCTCTTAGGGTATTCAGACCTAGTTGATTCGATACAAGGAACAAAGGCCTCTCTTTTTTGGAGCCGTAAAAAAGCAGTGATTGAGAGTCCTAAAATTGTTGTAGATGCAATTTTAACAGATTTCATAAAAAAAGGTTGGATTGTTGAAGGCAAACAAAAAACTTATACATGGGTAAAAGGAGAAAACTAATATGGATTATATCTTAACTGGATTGCAACCTGAAAGCGTGTTTAAGAACTTTGAAGAATTAACTCGTATTCCAAGAGAATCGGGCAATGAGGCTGGTGTCGCTGATTACTTAGTTGCATTTGCAAATCGTTTAGGTCTAGAGGTTATTAAAGAGCCATCAAACAATATCATCATTAAAAAACAAGCTACTAAAGGCTATGAAAATGGACCGACAGTCATCCTTCAGGGACATACAGATATGGTGTGTGTTAAGCTAGATGATCTTAATTTTGATTTCTTAAAAGAACCAATTCCTTTGGTCGTTGAGGATGATTTTGTTAAAACAAAAGGCACGACTCTTGGTGCTGACAATGGGATAGCTGTAGCCATGGCAATGAGTATCCTCGAATCTTCAACTATTGAGCATCCAAATCTAATTGCACTTTTCACTGTTGCTGAAGAAACCGGGATGGATGGTGTTGTATCGCTTGTACCAGAGCATGTTAAAGGGGATATCCTAATAAATATGGACTCTGAGGAAGAGGGAACCTTACTTGCATCCTGTGCTGGTGGTGTCAATAACATTGTTGAGTATCCTATCGTAGTAAAGGAAGCTGTGTATTCTAAAGCATTTAAAATTGTTATTCAAGGCTTAAATGGTGGACACTCAGGGATAGAAATAAATAAAAATAGAGCAAATGCAATAAAGCTATTGGGTAGACTAATGGCGAATTTAGAAGCTGAAATACCATTTGAAGTAGTTACACTTTCAGGCGGCGAGAAAATGAATGCAATTGCAAAGCGAGCTGAAGTTACAATCCAAGTGGATTCGACCAACGCGACCAAGCTTAATGAAGTGGTTAAAGCAACTGAGAAATTATTTATCAATGAATTTATGGCAACTGATGGCGGCATCCAAATCGTACTCAGTGAAGCGCAGGTAAGTGCTAAGGTCCTCACTGATCAAGCAAAAAAAGATATAATTCACATCATTCGTTTAACGCCATTCGGTGTTCAAACGATGAGTGGTGGCATCGAAGGCTTAGTTGAAAGCTCTTCAAACTTAGGTGTGTTAACGCATGAGGCAGACTGTATTAGGTTTACGAATGCAGTTCGAAGCTCAGTAAAATCACTTAAGAAGGAAATCAATGAAAGATTTGCGATTATAAGTGAAATGACTGGCTCTAAGAATTACTTGGTCTCAGATTATCCAGAATGGCAGTATAAATTGGAATCGCCGATAAGAGAGCTAATGAAGACCGTTTATGGTGATTTGTATGGAAAAGAATTGAAAGTGGATGCTATTCATGCAGGGCTAGAATGTGGCTTTCTAAAAGAAAAGGTTGGTGATATCGATATGATTTCTTTAGGACCAAACCTCTTTGATGTTCATACACCATATGAAAAATTAAGTATTTCATCTACTGAAAGAACGTTTAATTTTGTTTGTGAAGTTCTTAAAAGGTTAAAGTAGCTTCCAATTGATAAATAACTAATTGAGTATAATAAAGGGAAGGCTCACAGATGTATTTCAGGTGACTTTCTCTTTTTTATGTATCTTGACCTAGCAAGAACCTGCTTTTCTTGCCGATTCGTTTGTAATTGTAAATTGATTGTACTATAATAGGTGTGTTGATATTTTATGCGCAAAATCATTTTCAAACGAATCAAGTTAAGGAGTGTAAGTTATGAATCCGTTTATCATACTGGGAATTGCACTAATTACAGGTGTAGTTGGCGGAAAAATCATGAACAAATTTAAAGTGCCTGCAGTTGCAGGATACATCATAGGAGGTTTATTGTTAGGTGTTTCAGGCATAAACCTTATTACTGGAGACGCAATTAACCAATTGTCATTTATCAGTGACTTTGCACTTTGTATCATTGCATTTAACATTGGTAGTGAGCTAGAGCTAAGTGTCATTAAGCAACTGGGCAAATCGATTTTTATCATCGCCTTTTTTGAAGCGTTTGGCGCATTTTTAATGGTTACAGCAGCCTCATTTGCGATAACAAAAAACATAGCGATCTCATTAATTCTCGGTGCTGTATCAGCAGCGACAGCTCCTGCAGCAACCGTAATGGTTTTAAGAGAGCAAAATGCTCGAGGACCTTTAACCAGTACACTGTTAGGAGTAGTGGCTGTTGACGATGCCATTTGTCTAGTCATATATGCTATGGCGGCTTCCATTGCAAAGGTATTTGTTAACAATGAGGTGTTGTCACTCAACAAGGTTTTAGTGCTACCACTTACTGAAATTGTATTTTCACTAGTTGTTGGTGCACTGGTTGGTTTGCTCTTAACCGCATTAATTCAATACTCAAAACGAGATAATGAGCTTTTACCATTTATCATTGGTGCATTATTATTGCTTGACGGATTGGCTTCAACCTTTAATCTATCACCACTATTATCTGCAATGGCAATGGGAATAATGGTTGCAAATACCTCACCTCAAAAGCACAAAGCATTTGGCATTTTAGAAAGCTTTTCACCACCTATTGTCGCAGCCTTCTTTATACTGGCAGGTGCAAGACTTAATTTTAGTTATATTCCACAAATTGGAATATTAGGTGTTGCCTATTTATTATTTAGGATTTTAGGAAAGGTGACTGGGGCGTCTATAGGTGCTTCAGTTTCAAAAGCCCCTCAAACAGTTAAAAAATACATTGGGTTGGGTTTATTATCACAGGTTGGGGTAGCTGTTGGTCTAGCGATCACCGTTAACAGAGAATTCCCAAACACCGATATTGGGACCATAGTGGTAACGATCCTTTTAGCAACGACGATTGTAACGGAAATTGTCGGTCCAATTTCGACAAAGTACGCTGTTCATAAATCTGGAGAAGGAAACGCTTCTTAGTCTATATATGATGGGAGGAAAATTATGAATTACGCATTATTTTTAGTATTAAACGATGTGTCTAAGCTTAAGAATATTCATCAAATCTTTTTTAAATTAGGTTGTGGTGCAACTACGCTTGATAGCGTTGGCATGGGTAAAATCTTATTAGAGAATCAGATGGAGGTTCCTATTTTTGCTGGTATTAGAAAACTGGTAGAAGGTGATAAACCTTATAATAAGACGATAGTCAGTGTGATCCATAGTGAAGAAAAAATGAGAAAAGCAGTCAGTATGATTAAAGAAGAGCTTCAAATGGATACAGTTAATAAAAAGGGTGTAGGTTACATTTTTGTATTACCAGTTTTGGAATGTCATGGCTATCAAATAGAAGAATAATAGATGAGAACAAGGATGCTGTAATTATTACAGCGTCTTTTTTTTGCTACAATAATTAATGCTTGATTTACTACCGCTGACAAGATTTTTAGAGAAAACTTTGCTATAATGGTAAAGTATGAATATTGCAGATTAGGAGGCATAAGTGAGAATAATTGAGAGGTGGAAAACTCTACCTGAGCATTTAAGAGTTTTAACACTATGGTTTGCATTATTTTTCTATTATGAAAGTTCAATTAGGTTAATTAATCATAGAACCTTTTTTACTTCAGGCTTATTATTTGGTCTACTCTTCGACGGTGTTTTTGCAGTTGTGTTGACATTGATCACTTTTGCATTTAAATCACGAAAATCAAGAAACAGAATCTTAATGATTGAAATAGGTATCGTCACTTTACTTTTTATAACACAAATGGTCTACTTCAAGCTTACAAAAACCTATTATACCGCTTACTCGGCAGGTAATACGGGTAAGGTTATGGAATTTGCAGACATTGGCTTGTCAGCAGCGCTTTCAAATTGGTATTTTATTTTGGTTTTCCTTTTACCCGCATTTTTATTCGGTTATTTTAAGTACAAGAAGAAGTTACCTACATTTGAGACGGTAGAAAGAATTTCACTTAAAACGCTTGGATTGCTGTTAGTCGTCGCTGTTATGCTTCAATTTGGAGGTCGCTTTAGCTTGAATTTTACAAGCAAGGATGATAATTCTGCGTATAGCTTGTACTATAATATTCAGTATCCTGAGTTTTCTGTAGAAAGGTTGGGTTTACCAACGTACATGAGAATCGATTTACAAAGAGTCTTATTTGATTGGGAGCCCAAGCTAAGCTATGCTGTAGAAGAAGTGGCAGTTGAGATTCCTACCATTGATGAGATTATTGAGACGACGGATGCTACTAAGGAAGCGACAACAGAGTCAACTACTGAAGCGACGGAAGCTGAATATAATGCACTAGATATTAATTTTCAAGATTTGATCAATCAGGAAACGGATGAAACCCTACTTGAAATGCACCAGTATTTTAATGCAGTTGAGCCTTCTGAAAAGAATGCCTTAACTGGAAAATATGAAGGATATAATCTTATATTAATCACTGCAGAGGGCTTTTCAAGGCTAGCAGTAAGTGAAAGCTTTACGCCAACTCTGTATAAAATGATGCATGAGGGTGTCTATTTTGATAACTTTTATACGCCGCTTTGGGGCGTTAGCACCTCAGATGGCGAATATGTTGCGACGACCTCTCTGGTTCCCAAAAGTGGCGTATGGAGCTATAAAGAATCTTCAGATAATGCAATGATTTTCGCCCTAGGAAATCAACTGAGAAACCTCGGATATACGACGAAAGCATACCATGATCACACCTATACGTATTACGATCGCCATCTGTCTCATCCCAATATGGGATATGATTACAAAGGTGTAGGTAATGGACTTAATCTCACACCGACGTGGCCGGAGTCAGATGAGGAGATGATGGCGGTCACTGTACCTGAATACATCTCTGAGCAACCTTTTCATACGTATTATATGACGGTTAGTGGGCATATGTTTTACGATTTCAACGGTAATGCAATGAGTTACAAGCATTATGATTTGGTAAAGGATTTACCTTATTCAGAACACGTAAAGGCATATTTGGCTTGCCAGTATGAGCTTGAACTTGCTATGAAGAGCTTACTCGAACAGCTAAAAGCAGCTGGCGAATTAGATCATACCTTAATTGCTTTAAGTGCAGATCACTACCCATATGGGTTGACCATAGATGAAATGAGTGAGCTTGCGGGACATGATATCGAAGAAAATTTTGAGCTTTACAAGAACGCATTTATTTTATACACGCCGAGTATGACGCCATCAGTATATAGTGAACCAGCTTCAAGCTTAGATATATTGCCGACACTTTCAAATTTACTAGGGCTACCGTATGACTCGCGATTACTGATGGGAAGAGATTTGTTTTCTTCAACCCCTGCATTGGTAATGTTCAACAACCGAAGCTTCATAACGGACGAAGGCAGATATAATTCTAATACAGGTGAGTTTATTCGAGAGGCTGGAAAAGAACCCTTAGATGAAGAAACGCTGGAAGTATATCGTAAAAAAATCTCAAGTATCATCAATGCTAAGTTTTATTTTTCAGCTAAAATACTTGATATGGATTATTATAGAATTCTAGAGCCTTTTATAAATGAAAAGCATAACTAGATGAAAATAACGTTTAAATAGGTGTGTATCTTGGTATAATGTTCATATCAATATATTTTGGAGGGCATTATGATAGATTTTTTTCTGAAGTTTGATCCGATTGTTCAAGCATTAATCGGTACTTTATTCACATATGGCGTTACTGCACTGGGTGCCTCATTGGTGTTTTTCTTTAAAAGTATAAATAAGACGGTCCTTAATGGCATGCTTGGATTTGCTGCTGGTGTAATGATTGCAGCAAGCTTTTGGTCATTGTTGGCTCCTGGAATTGCAATGGCGGAGGAACTTGGTCAGGTAGCATGGTTGACGGCAAGTGTTGGCTTTTTACTAGGTGGAGGCTTTCTTTATGCGGTTGATAAGCTTTTACCCCACTTGCATATGGGACTGGATACCTCTCAGGCAGAAGGTGTAAAAACGACCTGGCAAAGAAGTGTGCTTTTGGTTTTGGCCATAACACTTCACAACATTCCAGAAGGTCTAGCTGTAGGAGTTGCCTTTGGTGCTGCTGCTACAGGTAACTTGTCCGGAGCAACCGTGGCAGGTGCTATAGCACTAGCAATTGGTATTGGTCTTCAAAATTTCCCTGAAGGCGCAGCGGTTTCAATCCCTTTGCGTAGAGAAGGCTTTAGTCGAACTAAAGCGTTTTTATATGGGCAAGCGTCTGGATTAGTAGAGCCTATTTCAGGTGTTCTTGGAGCAGCAGCGGTACTGTTTATACGACCGATTTTACCCTATGCATTGGCGTTTGCCGCAGGTGCGATGATTTATGTCGTTATTGAAGAGCTAATTCCAGAAGCGCAGCGTGAGGAAGGCGGTTCAAAGACCGATATCGCAACAATTGGTGCAATGGTTGGCTTTTCTGTCATGATGATTTTAGATGTCGCTTTGGGTTAATCAACACAAATAAAAAAAAATCCTATTTTACCGACTTTCCTGTTAAGGACAAGAGACCTTAAAATAGGATTTTTTAATGCAATTTATAGCCTTCAAGCTATTATGAAGTTCGTGTCTTCATAATTTCGTCATCGAAGTAAACGAGCTGTTCTCGGCCTTCTTCGCTTAACGAACAGATAATTTCGGCATGGGACTCAAGACCAATTTCTTGCCTTGTCTTCATAGACCTTTTCTCAAGGACGTCGTTCCAATCAAGCTTTTTACGGTTATAATAAACATCAAAATCGACAATTCTCGTACCACCCTGCGTGTACTCTAGTCCTAAAAGTAAGTATTTGATTTTAACAGGCTCAAAGTAGGTGAAGAATCGGATACGATAAACCTCTATCGACATCAAAAACCTTGGATAATCCTTTGACCAGGATTCGCCAAGGACGATGCCAACCTCAAGCTCATCTAAGATAGCCATCAGTTTATCATAATGTAGAGAAAATGCACCATAACGATCATAGACTCTGATTTCAATTTCATGCCAGTCCTTATTGCCTAAGCCAATGTTTAGATAACTGAGGGCGTGCATGCGGAGCTCCTTTAAATAGTGCTCAGAATTACCCTGTAGCTTTAATAGGGATTCAGCTAAATCAGAGAAGTTCAAGGTTTTATTTAGTGGTCTTTCTGTTAAAGCGAGTATGGTGGATTGATTATCACCGGCATCTAGCAGACTTTTAAAGCTACCAATTTCACCACCTAAGTCAACTTGTATTTTATTAATCACAGCGGATTTATCACCAACCGCTCTCATTATAAGGAGCTTTGGCGCTGGTCGAATCGAGATAATTGGTGGACGATCGCCATGAAACTGGAGCTGGCAGAGAAAATTAATAGTATTCATTTCGATAACAAGAGCAATATGAATGTCAGCGAAATGAACGATTTCTTCCTGCGTGTCTAGGAGATATAGGATTGTGCTGGATTCATTTGCCATATCAAAGGCGACATCAACGTCATAGATAGAAGCAGAAAAGTTCGTAATTAACCAGTTTGAAACGACTTCAACCGATGCCGTTCGAAGCAATAGGGTGCTTGGACCACTTCTAATTAGTGAAAACATATAATCTCCTTTCAAGTCATATTTTGTTAGATACCAATGCTCTTTTTATTTAATCTTGCATCGTCGATTCCCCACGGATAGGCGTACCGATAAATCCTATGGTCGATAAGATCTATAATATTAAGGGTTGAAATCCCATTCAAATAGACCGACTCTGTTTTCTGCGGTGCCTCTGATAGATCATGACCATACAGGTAAAGATTTGCCTTTAACGACTCGAGGTTATGGAGATAGTGATCAAATGCAATGTCGTACCCATTAGGACGAATTAAGTGCGGTGTATCATGTACGAGAATTCTACCCGCTTTTGAATGAATATATTCACTTGCATCATGATTTCCGATGGAAATATGAATCTCACGAGCACTTGAATATTGAAGAATTTTAATCAACGAAAGGACTTCACGCTCATAGTGCCTAATGGCACCTGGATAAAGCTGGAGTTTAATATTGTCAACGAGATCACCAGTATGAATGATGATATCAGGATTAACTAATCTTATTATTCTTGATAATTCAGAAAAGAAAATAGATGGTGTATCTGAAACATGTAAAAGCAGTGGATGAGACAGGTTTAGTTCAGTGAGATCCATATAGATTTTTCCTAAAAGGTAAAAGAAATTCTTTTTAAAATGTATCATGCGCCCTCCTATTCGCTATCCTGTTTTCATTATACAGAAAATTATACAAGATTTCAGCACTGGATTAGTATAAAAGAAATGTTTAATATCCATATGGGTAGGTAAATATAATACATAAATTGGTATCTGTGTCGCCCATCACATAGATCATTGTCGGTATAAGATGATATTTCGGAGGAAACTATGACAAGAGTATTGATTGTAGATGATGCAATGTTCATGAGAAAAACCATAAAACGAATACTTGAAGGGAATGGATATGACGTCGTTGCAGAAGCTGAAAATGGCTATCAAGCAATCTCGTTATTTGAACAGCACAGACCGGATATTATTTCCTTGGATATTACTATGCCTGAGCTCGACGGTCTTGAAACCTTACAAAAGCTGAGGCAAATAAATCCAAAGGTAAAAGTCGTCATGGTAACTGCTGTGGGTCAGGAGAAGCTTGTAAGAGAGGCCATTAAGCTAGGAGCTGCCTCCTTTTTAGTGAAACCATTTAACGAAGTCCAATTAATTAATGCTTTCCATTCAATTAGTAAAAGAGAAGAGGATTGAGTTGCAAGGATTGGAAGTGAGTAAGTGAAAAGAGTAAGAATAGTCGGGGATAGAAATAGCAAATCTTACATATCGGTTCAAAACCAGTTTGATGAGTTAACTGGCTTTCTGAAGAGACAAATGTATCTGAGAAAACTCAGTACGATTCTATTCGAAAAGAAAAAGGGAATCGTCTGTTTACTCGATATCGATGATTTTAAAATGATTAATGATATCAATGGTCATCGATTTGGTGATCTAGTGCTTCAAGAGGTAGCTACAAGAATTCGTTTATTCAGTCAAATTGAACACATCGTAGGGCGTTTTAGCGGTGATGAGTTTGTAATCGCCTTTATTGATGATGTTCAAAAATCTTCTAAGGAATGGAAAACCATTATAAGCGAATTAATGATTACCATCAAACAGCCAATGTTTATAGAAGGAAAAAAGGTAGTCATCAATGCAAGTTTGGGATATTCAAGGTTTCCAGAGCATTCACTGGACGCTGAGGAGCTGGTAATGTACTCTGAAATGGCTATGTTTGAGGCAAAAAACAACGGGAAAAATCAATATAAAGAGTTTAAACTTACAATGAATGAAGCATTGCTGCTTCAAACAGATATTGATGAGCTTCTTAAAGTTCATGACAAATCGAGTGTTTTTACTATGGTATACCAACCCATCGTAGATGCTCTTACTAAAAAAACGAAGGCCTATGAAGCTTTAATTCGAATGAAGGACAGTCGATATTCACCACTTCAGATTATTGGCGTTGCAGAAAACTCAAATGCCATTCAAACACTTGGAAGATGGATAACAGAAGAGGTGGTTAAGCAAATCGCTGCGTGGAAGAAAAATGAACATCATGATCCAGAAACAATCATACCGATTGCAGTTAATTTTTCATGTAAGCAAATGATGGATATTGATTACGTTCTTTTTTTAGAGAACCTGCTTAATAAATACGATGTCCAACCTAATGAACTAATCATCGAAATTACCGAAAGTATTTTTATGGATACACGTTATAATGGTATAGATTTTATTAATAGCTTTAAAAAACTAGGTGTAACCGTTGCCTTAGATGACTTCGGTACGGGATATTCCTCACTGATTTACTTAACCAATATTAACTTTGACAAAGTAAAGCTCGATCGTTCCTTTATTCATAAGCTAATTGACGAAAAAAGCGTTAAAGTCCTCTCTGGAATCATACATATGCTTCACAGTATCGATGTTACAGTTGTCGCAGAAGGGGTAGAGGATGAGCTTCAAAGCAATACACTTCTTTTATGTGGGTGTGATGAGCTTCAAGGGTATTACTTTGGCAAGCCTGAAAAACCAGAACGATATCAATCTAATTGAAATCTTCCTCCATAATAGTTAACCCAGAACAAGTGAGAGCCCCCCTCTCACTTGTTCAATTTCTAGGATAAAATGATTGAGCACATACATAAAATAACAAAGCACGCATAGGAGCAACAAGACTTAAAAACCGTTTCAGGCTCTAATCACGGATTAATACCATTTTAATTAAAACTTAACATTTATAGCGTATGATAATTATGAAGACATTATTTTTTTGAGAGGAAGCGCTATGCTATTTAAGAATAAAAAAAACAATACACTAGATTTACCTGTATTAACGGTGATGTCATTAGCAGATAGAGTTGCTGGTCAGGGCGTCGGTTCAGCGTTTACAGAGCAGTTTAATTTGGTAAATGAAAAATTAAATAAGATGATGACGATAAAATTAAATACTTTTGGTAGTGGCAATGTCATTCACTATCATTCCATCAATTTTAGATTTTTTCTACATGCTCTATTGCATCGCCAATCTATAAAAGTCGGATCGGTACATTTTATTCCTGAAACTATTGATGGTAGTATTAAACTCCCTAAGTGGATGCAGACTATTTTTTATTGGTATATTCTAAAGTTTTATGAAACTATGGATCAGCTCGTAACCGTAAATCCTGTATTCATAGACAAATTAGTTGATCTTGGCTTTGAAAGCTCTACAATTACTTACATTCCAAATTTTGTTTCGAGAGAGCAATTTCATATGCTTGATGTTGAGACCAAAAATAGAGTAAAAAATGAGCACCAGATAAAAAAAGATGCAAAAGTGATTTTAGGCGTTGGACAGATCCAAACTCGTAAAGGCATTTTGGATTTTGTTGAGGTCGCAAAGCAATTGCCTAATATTGAGTTCGTATGGGCAGGCGGATTTTCTTTTGGCAAAATAACCGATGGATTTGAAGCGCTCAATGATGTTGTTTCAAACCCACCCAAAAACGTACATTTTATTGGCATTGTCGACAGAGATAAGATGAATGAAATCTATAATATGGCAGATGTTATGTTTTTACCGTCCTATAGTGAGCTTTTCCCCATGACGGTTCTCGAGTCTATGAATGTTGGTTTACCATTAGTTTTAAGAGATTTAGAGCTTTATGAGGACATACTCTTCGATTATTATTTAAAAGCTGAGGACAATCCCACCTTTGTAAAAATTATTAAAAGGTTGACTGAAGACGCAGACTATTATAATCAAGTACAAAAACAGTCTGTAAATGGGTCGGAGTTTTATTGTAGAGAATCCGTAGGTAAAATGTGGGAAACCTATTATGCAAAAATGATTCAATTAGAAAGCAGTGATCAATATGGCAAAAAATATAAAGCATATAACTAGATGGCTTATTCCGATTATCAGTATAGTCGTGATTTTTTCTATTCTAATCCTAAAAGGAGAAGGTAAGAATGTCATTCATGCGATACAATCAATAAAGCCGTTGTTTCTATTGTTAGGTGTTCTGTTTATACTTGCCTATTGGTTGTTTGAAGCGATGATATTACATCAGCTTTTATATTATGCGAAAGAACGAATTGGTTTTTGGAAAAGCTTTAAAATAACCATGGCAGGACAGTTTTTTAATGGGATAACCCCGTTTGCTTCTGGTGGACAACCCGCGCAGCTTTATTTGCTTCATAAGCAAAAAGTACCATTCGGTACAGGAGCCTCTGTTTTAACTAAGAAGTTTATCGTTTATCAGGCAGTTCTAGTTGTTTACAGCTTTGTTGTTTTGATTTTTGAATCTACCTTCTTTATGGGTAAAATTCCAAATTTCTTTTATTTAGGTGCACTTGGCTTCATTGTGAATTTCATTGTGATTGCAGCCCTTATGATGATTGGCTATAATTATAGATTTACAAAGGGATTGGTAATTCGAGTGGGCAAATTTTTACGCCGTCATTTCAATTATCACAAAACCACAAAAAAAACTTTAAAGGTTTTACATCAAATCAATCTGTTTCATCAGCAGATGAAATCCAACCATCATGGATTGGGTACTTGGTTGATTATCGGGTTTCTATCTGTTTTGCAGCTTACATTTTTCTTTAGTATTCCACTTGTAATCGGTTATGGCTTTCATTTGACGCATCTATCGATCTTCTACATGATTGGTGCGGCTGCGTTTGTATCCATGGTAACCGCCTTTATACCATTACCAGGCGCTGCACTTGGAGCTGAAGGTAGCTTTTATTTGGTCTACCAGATATTTTTTCCATCAAAAATCGTAATTACGGCGCTGCTGTTGTGGCGCTTAATCACTTATTACTTACCACTATTAATTGGTGGTACTTTTGTTGTGACAGGCAAACACAAAGAAACGGACTGATAGGAGGAGCTTTCAAATGGTGCAATGGATTCAGATCGTAGTTATTTCAATCATTGTCATATTAATCATCTATAGTCCATATGAATACTTGGTTTTAAGACAGAATAAAGTGTTGGGTAGCACATCAACTATTTCTGCAGCCTTACTCGTCGTACTTTTTAATCTATCAACTTCGAATAGAGATTTTTCAAGTGCCAGCGTTACCATTATAATATTTTTGGTAACCTTCATCTTTAGTACGATAAAGCAAGCAGGAGTGTTTGCTAGAAGTTTTGAAATTCCAAGCTTTGAAGGCGAAAACCTTGAAAGACTCATCGTTCATTTTTCCGAGCAACTTAGAATGCCAAACGCTGCAGTCGAAATGACATATGAAGGAAAAGAATATAAGATCAAATATGAAAATGTAGATTACCATGTAGTAATTAATGTGAAACGGTTTTTCTTTGAGGATGCGTATTATTACACACTAACCTTTAAGAAAAGATTCCCGAGAGAATTACAAAAGGCAATCTTGAATTTAACTCAAGAGTACATTGAACACAGAAACGAAATTAAAAAGCATTGGCGAACCAGAATCATACAGACGGTCAGTATAACCTGCGTGCTCGTTGGTCTACTTATATTTGTTAACTATAATGCGCTACATCCTAAGTATACAAATGCCATAGATTCATTTGATGCAAACAACCGTCTTACGATAGAAAAAATCGTGGCAGGGGATTCTGAGGCTGATTATTTAGTAATAAATGATTCTGAAAAAGTACAAATGGTATTAAATGGTATAAAAGACATTTCAATATGGAAAAGGGACAAAGCCTTTTTTGATGAAATATCTTCAAGATTACAGTATCTCATTCGTTTAGACGATTCCCCTGTAGCACTGTATATTGGTGAATATGACGTAATAGGTTTTTATGATTATCAGCGGCTTTATGACGAGGGTGGCGTGTATGGCAAGGTAATGGTTTCTTTATATAGATTGTATGGGAAGGATGAGGGCTATTATTTTGATGCACTTTCAAGCCTATATGGCGATGATGGTAATGTATACGATTTTATCTCCAAATGGTTATAAAAAAATCCTGCATCAATGTACTTAGGATACTTGAAACAGGAATTAAAGTAGATGTGTTATAAATCAATTCGTCTTGATAGCGCTTAATCAAGGCGATTTTTATTTTTTTTGAAGGAAATAGTGAATTTTCATATCTTCTTTAACAATATGATTAATAAGCCAATTTTTAATTAATAAATTCACCCTTATTAAGTCACTATTGTTGGGCGAATCAACTAAAGAATTGCTTAAGTTCTTTACTTGCACCGTAAATTCGTGGTGATAGCCTCGATGTACCTCAAGCTCTGTATAGCCAATTTCAGACATAAAGGCTTCTTCTCGCTCAAAATGGGTTTCAATATAATCGTTAAGAAATCGAAGGAGCTCCTCAACGAATTCATGGCCCATCCCCTCTTTCATTTTAAGGTAAAGATTTTCGTAGGCATCGATGATTTCCTTATGATCCTTGTCAATTTGTTCAATGTGCGTTTCAAAATCTGAGCTCCATTTGAATTTTATTTTGGTAATTTTTTCATGCCATTCTAAATCGCTAATACTCTGATCATCATTCGCTTCAGCAGCATCGAATTCCGTCAAGGGACTCTCAGAAACAACAGCAGTCGAAGTAAGGCGTGAGCTATCTCGCATAATAAGATTCAGTCGACTGACGAATTGAACCTCTTCGATGGGTTTTGACACATAATCAGCTACTCCCTGATTGGTCAATTGCTTTACAAATTTAGTATCGGCGCTATTACCTATGGCAACTATGGGAATTGATTTGTTCTGCGGATGATTTTGGACTGCAAGCAGTAGCTCCTGCCATTCATAGTCGGGATGATCGACATCGAGGATTAATAGCTGGATATCGTTTTTATATAGATTTTTTAAAGCGACTTTCAGCATATTGCTATTCAATGTATATGTCTCACCAAGACCAAACTGAACAATAGCCTTTTCAATTTTAACTCGAACGACGTCCAAAGCGATTACCAAACCAATTTTTCCCATGAATAATCTCCTGTATAAAATAACCAAGTATTCAAAATTCTAGAATTCATCAGGTATATAGCCTCTAAATTGTGCTTGATATAGATGGCTGTACAATCCTTTGTTCTCTAGTAAACGATCATGGCTCCCACGTTCGGAAATGCCATTATCAGTCATTACCAATATTTCATCTGCATTTTTTATAGTCGATAGCCTATGGGCAATAATAAGCGTTGTTCTTCCTTTTGCAAGTGTTTCAATGGATTTCTGAATTGCATATTCATTTTCATTGTCTAGCGCTGAGGTTGCTTCATCTAAGATTAGTATTGGCGGATTCTTTAAAAACACACGTGCAATGGCGATTCTTTGCTTCTGACCACCAGAAAGCTTTACACCTCTTTCCCCTACAAAGGCATCATACCCTTCATCTAACGATAGGATAAAGTCATGAATGTTCGCTCTTATAGCTGCGGTGATGATTTCTTCATCTGTCGCACCTGGTTTACCATAAGAAATGTTATCTCTTATTGTACCATAAAATAGAAAAACATCCTGCTGTACAATCCCAATTTGATTTCGAATCGACGACATGGTTAGCTTCTTAATATCATACCCATCAATTGCCACTGACCCATCTAAAACGTCATAAAATCTAGGAATAAGTTGTGTAATTGTCGTTTTACCCACGCCAGAGGGCCCAACTAAGGCTATGGTTTGTCCTGCTGGAATTTCAAGTGAAAAGTCCTTGAGTACAGGTGGTGCATCTTTTTCATAAGCAAATGTAACGTTGTTAAACTGAATGTGGCCTTTAACCATTGTAAGCTCAGCTGCATCAGGTGCATCCTGAATTTTTGGTGTCATTGCCATCATCTCAAGAAATCTTTCAAATCCTGCAGCACCTGATTGAAATTGCTGTGTTAGCTGAATTAGTGCCCGGATTGGCTTGGTAAAGAATGAAATAAAAAGTAAAAATGCGAGTAAATCACCGTAGTTGATCGCACCCTGGTAAACGAAAATGCCACCTGCAACCATAGAAGAAAGTGTCATCATATCTATAAAGAAACCGTTTCCTGCTTGGTAGGAGGCAATTGCTTTAAAAGAATCCTTTTTAGAATGTAAATGTGCGTGGTTGGTTACGTGAAATTTCTCTATTTCATGCTTTTCGTTGGCAAATGATTTTGATAATCGAATGCCAGATAAGCTACTTTCAAGTTGTGCGTTAATATCTGCGAGCTTGACTCTAACATTTCTAAACGTAGACATCATGGATTTGCGCATAAGGATAGAGTAAATAATCGTCAAGATGACGAAAAAGAAAACGATGAGCGTAAGGGCGACATTGATTCTAATCAGTAGAATAAATGACCCTAGTAGCATAAAGATAGAGACAAATAAATCTTCAGGTCCGTGGTGAGCAAGCTCTGTAACATCATTTAAATCAGCGGTTAAACGGTTCATTAGCTGTCCGGTTTTAATGTTGTCAAAAAAAGAAAATTCGAGCTTTTGTATGTGTGTAAACAGATCACGCCTCATATCGTACTCAATTCGTGAGCCTAAAACATGCCCCCAATATCCCATAAAGTAGTTAAGTCCTATTTTGATGACATAAAGAGCAAGGATGCTGACAGAGAGTAATATTAGCATTCTGATATTGCCCTCAGGAATCAATGTGTTGACGACTGAGCGAGAAAACATGGGGAATAATAGATCTATTCCAGCCATTAAAAAAGCGGCAATTAGGTCTAGTGTAAACAAAAACCGATGCGGTTTGTAGTACTTGATAAATTGTTTGATCATTTCTGCCTCCAGTTATTTTGACGGTCTAAATAGTTTCAATCAACATTTTATATCACATGTTGGCTTAAGACAAGTCTGACGAATAAACATTGACGAATAAACATTGACTAATATTAACGCACGTACTTCTAGGCTTAATGATTTGTTCGGTATAAAATGATTATTACGATTTAAGTTGACAAGGAATAAAAAAAGGATTAAGCTATGACCACAAGACCTCTTCGGGTCATAGTTTTTAACCAAGCTGTGACTTAAAATCAATATTAGGTCATAGGAGTGGTATGGGTAGAGCATTTACCGAGCTTGAAAAGGAAAAAATTAAGGAGCAGCTTTTGATTGAAGGTAGGCAGGCCTTTGAACAAATGCATTTCAATTCCGTTAAGATTGAAATTATTGCAAAGAGAGTTGGCATTTCTAAAGGTGCTTTTTACACTTTTTTTGATTCTAAGGAAGCATTCTTTCTTGAAATTCTAATGCGTTTTGAAGCCAGTATTCAAGCTCAAATTATAAGTGGCAAAGAACAGTCACAGAGTATAAAGGCGTATCTTATTCATTCAATTGTGACGATTATCGAAGCGATGGTTGACAATTATCTGTTTGTTTCCTTTTCAGATGCTAAGGTTCAACAAAGCCTACTTGAAAAGGCAACGGTACTGCAACGTGAAAGAATGTTAAATGCTGACTTAGCTTTACTTGAAGAGCTTGTTCCGGATGAGAAGCTGCTAACTGTTAGTAGAGACGAGGCGGTGGACTTAATGCGTAGCATGTTTTTTCTTCTTCCTATGAAGTCAGAAATAAGAACACCATTTAGCCAATTCATTAAAACTTATACGACCCTCATTGTTGGGGGTATTTTTAAAGAAACGGAGACTTAGGGATGAGTATTATATTTGAACAAGCGACTAAATATTACGGCAAAGCAATAGGTATAAAGGCGTTGGATTTAGTGGTAAAGCAAGGCGATTTTTTTGGATTTGTCGGGCCGAATGGAGCCGGTAAAACAACTGCCATCAAGCTGATGATGAACCTACTACAACCTTCCAGTGGAAGTGTTTATATAGATGACGTCGACACCTCAAGGCATTTCGATAAAATTAAAGCCAGCGTAGGATTTATGCCCTCTGATGCTAGCTTATATGGTGATTTAACGGTGGAAGCCTTACTCCGATTTAATCGTAATCTATATAAAACGGATGCAATTGCAAGGCTTAAGGGTGTCAACCACCCTAAGGTATTTGAAGAAATGATGATCAAACGTGAAAATGATTTAATTGATTGGTTAAATATCGATACTAAAAAGAAATTTAAGGCTCTATCACTTGGCAATAAGAAAAAGATTGCTTTTGTGCTTGCAGTTGCCCATTATCCAAATGTAATCATTTTGGATGAACCCACCTCAGGACTAGATCCGTTGATCCAGGAAGTTTTGATGTCTACCCTGAGAATGCTTCATAAAGAGGGAAATACCATTTTCCTTTCGTCACATACGCTAAGCGAGGTTGAAAACAATTGTAGAACTGTTGGTCTTATTAAGTCAGGTCAAATGCTTGAGGTGAATACAATAGAGGCATTAAAAGCAAACAGCCTAAAGGAAATCACACTGACAGTAGCTAAGCGTCAGTTTGAAAGTATTAAAAAATGGGCTATTGATAATGAGGCGGTTTTATACGATCAGATTAAAGAGTACGAATCTACTCTGAAGGTGGTGTATCATACTAAAGCTTCAGTCACTCAAATATTAAAGTCATTAGGTGAATTAACTCTCGTTGACGTGAGCATTGATTCGCCTAGCTTAGAGACTTTGTTTATGCATTATTATTTATAGGGAGGAAATGATGTTCACACTCGTCCTATTTGAAATTAGAAAAAGAATAAAGCCTGTATTTTGGATGGCGCTGGCGATTGTTTCTATGGTTGCGATTAGCATGCAGTTCTATCCAACGATTACAGAAAATATGGCATTATTAGACGGCTTTTTATCGACTGGAATGATGGATCAAGTTCTTGGTGCATTTAACGTTGAGGTTGCTGCAATGAAGTCTCTCGTTGGTTTTTTTAACACTTATTGCACCATGTGGGTCATGATGGTTGGCGGTGTCTTTTTTGCTTACGTTGGAGCAGATTTACTGTCTAAGGAAGAAAGGTTGGGAACGATAGATTATTTGGCACTAAAGCCATATTCGAGGGTTAAAATTTACCTTTCAAAATGGTTATCACTTCAAGCTTTAATTCTTACCTTTTTTATCGTAATTACTGGGGTTGGCTGGGGAAGTCTTAAGCTTCAGGAGTCACGTGCTCCTTGGGTTGTAGATGAAAATGCGCTGACTGAAGAACGCATCGAGCAGGTGGTAAAGCAGGGTGACTCAATTTCAGCTAATATTGTAATTGATGAAGCCATTTTTAGTGCTTATACCAATGAAATGTTACTCAAAAGTGTGACAGAGCAACAGGAATCAGTTGATACCGCGGGTATTGATGCAAAGGGGCTGATTGATGCCTTCGGCGATCAAATGCAGGATCCAGAGGCATTATTTGATGCGATGCTGTCGGATCCAGATCAATATCTGGCTTTATTTAAGAACTTTGTAACTGATGATGCATTAAGTCAATTAGACAGAGCGTCGTTCATAGAAGCGGTTCATGAAGAACAGGATAAATATGAAAATCTATCGCAGGATTTCATTACAACAGACCATATACTAAGAGATTATTTTAAAACGAATCCTGAGTTCTTTCTGAATTTAGTTATCGAACAGAATTTAACCAAGGACCTCTTTAACGCTGTACCAGAAATGAAAAAGGTTATTATGCAATTTAATGCGTTGGCTTTATTGAGAGCACTGTTTAACATGTATATGGTGACTGTAGTTCTTGGGACTTTAGGTATGTTTATGGGTGGCGCGTTAAAAAACAATGCTGCTGCGCCTCAGCAGGCCCTCGGACTAACTTTAATTTTTTATTTCATGAACTCAATTTTAGGCTATGAGGTCAATCTATCTTGGATAAAATGGTTGACCCCATTTGGATATGCGGAAACCTCAGGAGATGAAATCAATCTAGCTAGATTAATGTTGCTCTTTTTCGTTGCCATGCTCTTTTTTATCGTTGGCGGTATCAGATATAAAAAACGCGACTTCTCAAGCCGCGTATAAAGTAGATCATAATGATTTATCAATTTTCCAAAGAGATAACCCTATTTGAGGTTGAATAATTGGATTCATGAAATCTTCCAAAAGTAAGAGGTATGAAATTATTCAAATTTGAGTGGCATCCGAATGGTCACTTTAAAACCTTCGTTTGGAACTGAACTCGTATCAAGACCGAAGTCTTCTCCATAGATTAATTGTATTCTCTTTCTTACATTTGAGAGACCAATGCCACCGAGTCTAACTGATTCGGTGGTTTTTTTAGTTTCACCGACGCCGTCATCAGAAACTGTAATCTCGAGTGTTGTTTCATCGAGAATTTTGGCAGATATCTTGATCAAGCCTGGTGAACCTTTTGGTTTAATGCCATGATAGATGGCATTTTCAACCAATGGTTGTAAAATAAATCTTGGTACCAAACCGTGTTCTAGTTCTACTGGCAGATCGAATACATAATTTAGAACCTCTTCATAGCGCTCTTTTTGAATAATTAGGTATTCAGCTACGTGACTGACCTCTCTTGCGAGGGGGATAAGTTGATCTCCCTTAGATAAGCTCAATCTAAAAAAGTTTGCCAATGCTTTGGTAAGCGAAACGACCTTCTCAGTGTCTTTAAATTCTGCCATCCATATAATCGTATCAAGGGTGTTGTATAGAAAGTGTGGGTTGATTTGGCTAAACAGGGAGTCGAGCTCGGCTTCTCTTAAATAAAGTTCATTTTCCTTGATATTTTGAAGCAATTGATTTAATCGGATATTCATTTCATTGTATTGGAGTCTAAGCTGATCAATTTCAAGACTGGCGTGAGGAATCGGTGCAACAAGCGCTTCCTGTCCACGATTGGTTTTCATAGCATCGATGAGGCGATAGATGGGCAGACTAAACCGTGTCGCAATCATCCAGCCAATGCCCAAAGAAAATACGAGTAAAATGGCTAAAATCATCATCAGAGTTCGAACCAAATGACCATTGACCACACTGAGTCTGTCCAAAGATGAGAAACTAAAGAGTGTCCATTCAGTGCCTAATATTGGATAGTGTTTGTTAAGTAAGTTGCTTTTCGAATCAAAGCCTTCTGGTAGGCTGGAAGCTTCTATAAGTGTTTCTAAGCTGCCAGTGCTCACAAAATTCTCTGGATTGCTGTGATAAACCAATGAACGATTGCTGTCTAAGATAAAGGCATAGCCGGTATTACCCAATGAAACGCCTTGTATAAGATCGCTGATGGCTTTGTAAGAGACATCAATAATGACCAGCCCCAAGGTCTCTCCCTGGCTTGACTTTACCTCTTGACCGATGGAGATGACCCAAGTAGATTGATCCATAGTAAAGGTTTGCCTTCTAATAGAGGTCAAGACAGGCATACTATTGTGATTGATTGCATCTACATACCAATCCTCCTGCATCATATTCGTTGAGGTATGCATATCCAGTTTGGATTCATTCGAGACGATTCGCCCATCGGAGCTGACGACGATGACGGTCAAAAGATTTGAATCCGATGCCTTTAAAAGCTCTATTAATGAAAGTACACCATTGCGATCCACTTCTGATTCTTTTTCCAAGTAAGCGTAAACATCTGGCGCTCCTGCTAGAAGGCTAGTAAAGGCTTTTAATTTGTCAATATAGAGCTCAATGGCTTGTCCACCTTTATCTACTGATTCTTCAACCACTTGTGTTTCACTTGCTTTCAAAGCGCTTGTCGTCGAGAAGTAAATGAGCAGAGCAAAGAGACAAGTCACCAAAACACTTGTCCCTAAATAGTATAAAATCAGTTGTGTACGTGTACTAAGTGGTTTTCTCATATTTGACCATTCCTTTTAGCGTACTGTTTGGGCGACTCTCCAAAGGCAATTTTAAATCGAGTGTTAAAGTAGTTAACGTCTGTAAATCCAACTTTTTCGGAAATTTCGTAATTTTTAAGTGACGTTGTTAATAGTAAAAGCTTTGCACGTTCTAACCTGTGGGAAAGGACATAGTCCTGAAAAGTCATACCTAAAGTGGTTTTTGCTAAACTGCTGATATAGCTACTGTTATAGCCAAGTAATTCAGAAAGTTTACTGAGAGAAAAATCACTTTCAAAGAGATGTTGATCAATGGTTTCCTTTAAGCTTATTTCAAGTGGCTTTAAGAGCTCGGGTAAAGGTGCAGACTCAGTTGAGAGGTTAGAAACCACGGCATCTACTTCTCTTAAGCGTTTGGTCTGTTCAAAGTTGTGGATCAGTCGTGTCAATACTTCAAAGATTTCTTTAGCGGTCAATGGTTTTAAAATATAATCATCCACACCTAGTCTGAGTGCTTTTTGCATATAGTCAAAGTAATCATAACCAGTAAGCATCGCAATACTACAGTAGGGATTGATGGTTTTGAACTGTTCTGCAAGTTCTAACCCTGTGATGTGGGGGAGGTTGATATCGAGCAAAATTAACTCAGGAGACTCAGCTTTAAAGATTTTAAGTGCATCTACACCGTTTGCAGCTTCGAGTACAGTTGTAATATTCAGTGCTTCAAAATCGATTAGGGTGCGTATCCCCCTTCTCAATAGTGCTTCATCATCAACGATTAATAGTTTAAACATGTGAGCCTCCATAAGCAATTTTGTAAAGGACATTATTTGACGTAGGATTTTAAATCACCATAGCCGTTTGCATCGAGCGCATCGTAAGGAATGAATTTGATCGATGCGCTGTTAATACAGTATCTTAATCCGCCTAGCTCCGATGGACCATCGCTAAAAACGTGACCGAGATGGGTGTCACCTGAACGACTTCTGACTTCTACGCGAACCATATTATAGCTGGTGTCTTTTGCATAAGTGACAACCTCAGGCACAATCGGTTTTGAGAAGCTTGGCCAACCACAGCCAGAATCGTATTTATCTCTGGAACTGAAAAGCGGTTCTCCTGTGACCACATCTACATAGATGCCTTCCTCGTAGCTGTCCCAGTAGGTATTGGTATAGGCGCGTTCAGTGTCGCCCAACTGCGTTACCTTATATTGAATATCGGTTAATGTTGCTTTAAGTGTTGCATCATCAGGTTTTGGATAATCCGATGGATCAATCAAAGAATCATCTGCAAGTGAAAGATCGATGTGACAATAGCCGTTCGGATTCTTAGCCAAATAATCTTGATGGTAGTCTTCTGCGAGGAAGAACTGAGAGAGTGGTAGTACTTCAACCGCAAGTGGTTTTGAATATTTTGCTGCAACTTGATCATAGACTGAGTTAATGGCTACTAGATCAGATTCTGATGTGTAATAAATGCCTGTGCGATATTGTGTACCAACATCATTTCCTTGCTTGTTGATACTGGTTGGGTCGATGACTTTAAAGTAGTACTTTAATAATGTGGTTAGATCTGTCACACCAGCATCGTAGATGACATGTACGGTTTCAGCATGTCCCGTGTGCAAAAACGAGACTTCTTCATAGGTTGGATTTTCCGTGTTGCCGTTGGCGTACCCGGAAGTGACATCAAGGACTCCCTCAAGCTTCGACATATAGGCTTCTAGCCCCCAAAAGCATCCGCCTGCGAGATAAATTTCTTTTGTTACACCGCTGGTATCAATATAGGAATTGACACCCATTTCCTCTTTGTTTGCCGTATTTGCTTGGTTTATATTTGAAGGATTATCTATATTTGAGTTGATGGTGTTGCTTTGACAACTGGTAACGACAAGCATCGCGGTTAGAACAAGAAGTATGATTCCCATTTTATTCATAAGGATACCTCCTTAATGCATTTCAAAGAACTCAGCGATGGCTTCATTATCAACATGACCTGGTAGCGTTTTTAAAACATTACCTGAGGCATCTAGATAGCTAGAGGTTGGATATGCTCTTACGCCATATGCCTTAGCGACAGTACCATCAGGATCAAGTAACACCGTCATATTTTTATAGTCAAGTGTGTTGAACCAATTGATAAAATCCGACTCGCTTTGTTCGCCATTAAAATCGGGACTTACGATGGTGATGACGTTAAAATCATTCATTTGACCACTTAAATTGTCGATATCTTCAAGTCCTGCCAAGCAAATAGAGCACCAAGAAGCCCAAAATTTAATATAGGTTGGTTTGCCTTCAAGATCAGATAATGAAACGGTATCACCAGTGACACTCATCAGCTTAAATGAGTTTGCCAACATGTCTTCGGAGTTATCTTCCATCATGCCTTCAGTGGTATCTTCCATCATGCCTTCAGTGGTGTCTTTCATCATGTCTTCTGTGGTGTCTTTCATCATATCTTCTGTCGTATCTTTCATCATATCATTAGCGTCTTTATTTGTGGATGCTTGATAGATTAATATTGCTGCGATGATGACGATTATACCAATAATGATAATAATAAGTTTATTGTTTTTCATACCCAAATCCTCACTTTCTAAATAATTGTTCGAACCAAATGGTAATTGTATTGGTCGATCTGAAAAGCATTAACAGTCCCATAAAGACGATTAATATGCCGCCGATTTTCTTAATGGTATCGAGATGTTTTTCGAAAAATGCAAATTGTTTAACCAGATAACTGGACGCAAGTGCCATAATAATAAAGGGGACAGCCAATCCAACGGTATAGACCATCATTAGTAGGGCACCATATAATGCTTGTCCACCATCTGCTGCCAAAACAAGGATGGCGCCTAGTACCGGACCCACACAAGGCGTCCAAGCAAAACTGAAAAGAAATCCTAAAAGATAAGCGCTCAAATATGGTTTTTTTGAATTGTGTTTATATCGAACATGAAATTTCGATAAAAAAGTTGGTAATTTGAAAAGTCCGGTTTGACTTAATCCCAAGACGATCACAACCAGTGCTGCTACAGTATAGAATGCATCTAGCTGTATTAAGTTACCTAGAAGCCCTGCTCCAAATCCTAAAGTTACAAATGTGGTAGATAATCCTGCGACAAATAATAACGCTTTTACAATAGATTTAACAAAAGGATGTTGATCGTTATTGTGGTCAGTTAGAATTCCGATATATAATGGAATCATAGGATAAGTACAGGGTGCAAAGAAGGATAGTAGTCCTGCGACAAAGACGGTTGCAATATAGATCATCATGTTAAACCTCCTTTGTATATGATTTAATTAAAGTATAGGCTTCTTATGAAATAATTGAAATCGATTATCATTAGAGAAAACTTTGTTTTGTTTAGAAACACACCTGAAAAAGATAGGGAGGATGAGATGCAGAGAGAAATACTTTTGCTAGGAGACGAAAGACTATATGAAATGAGTGTACCAGTCACAAGCTCTGAGTGGTCAACGCTTGAAGCTTTAGAAAATGACCTTCACGATACTTTAATGGGTTTCAGAGAACGATATGGCGTCGGACGAGCGATAGCAGCACCACAAATTGGTGTTAAAAAAAGAGTAATCTATATGTATATCGATCAGCCCATTCTCATGGTTAATCCTAAGCTGACTTTTCTAGGTGAGGATAAAATTGAAGTGCTCGATGACTGTATGTCGTTTCCCTATTTATTGGTTAGGCTAGAGCGATATAAAAAATGTCAGTTGTCTTATATAGATCGAGAAGGAAATGAGCAATCGATTCTTTTAGAGGATGACCTATCTGAACTCATTCAACATGAGTATGATCATTTAGATGGCATACTTGCGACGATGCGTGCAAAACACATCAAGGATTTGGTACACAAAAGGCCTTAAAACTTCCCTAATCCTATTAAAATTTTAAGATAAATCTAATGCATATTGCCTCAAATGATGTTAAACTATTCACAGAATTTGAGCTGCTGGAGGCTATTAATGGAAATTAAGTTTAAAGATAAAATTGGTACACGGATAATCGCATTGACGATTATTGCCATAGCATTATTATCCACTTTCATATCAGGTATTACCTATTATATGATTGAGAAGGATTTAAGAGCGAGAACGGATTTGGCAGCAAATGATGTTTATGAAGCTGTTATCGATCATATTACCTTTGAAGATTTAGACGCTTTAATTGCTTCACCCACCGTTGATAACCAAAGCTATTCAAGTATTAAAGAGACGATGATGTTAATTAGGGAGGCCGTTGGTGCGGATTATCTACACATCGTCGTTGAAAATAACGGGAGTTTTTTCTACCTAGTTGATGGATTGAGACCAAGTGATGAAAGTGCTTCACCGATGGAGGCAATTGAAAGTGACTACATCGCTTCATATAGTACCGTCAAATCAACAGATAAGCCTTTATATGGTACATTCGATAAATTTGAAGGAAAAATTTTGTTTTCTAATTATTTTCCTATAAGGAATAGTCAGGGTAACCTAGTCGCATATCTGGGAGCAGATTTTAATATAACAGAAGAGGTTGCACAATCAGAAGCCACCTTCAGGATGATTTTATTCTTTACACTTGGGTTTATCGTAATTGTTAGTATCCTGTTGATTTTAATGATTAGAAAGGCGTTACGTCCAGTTAATTATCTTAGTAATAAATGCAATGAAATTGCCGCATACGATTTGAGTCAAAGTATCCAAACCAATTTTAGAGGTGAGTTTTCTATTTTGGCAGTTGCACTGGAAAAGCTCCAAGGCAACAATAGAGATTTAGTAAATTCATTAAAGAATTTGACCCATTCGGTTTCAAAGCAGTTTGAAAATTTACAAGCCTCAAGTCATAATATCTCAGCTATGGTTGAAGAAACAACTGCGGCCATAGGAGATACAAGTCACGCAATTGGCATCCAAGATCATGCCATTCATCAATTGATGAAGGAAAGTGCATTGTTAGAGCAGATTATAACAAGTATGAACGAAGAGGTTCATGCTACAAGGACAGAAGGCAATCAGGTCGACCATCTAGCAAATGAATCGGGAAAGCAAATGGCTCATATGAAGCTTCAGTTTTACACAACTGCTCAGGAATTTGATGGATTAAATGATAAGATGGCTCAGCTCCATAATCATTCAGGTTTAATTTTAAGTATCAATGAAACCATAAGGGGGATTGCAGCTCAAACCAATTTATTGGCATTAAATGCTTCTATTGAAGCTGCAAGAGCAGGAGAGCAAGGAAGAGGGTTTGCTGTTGTTGCAGACGAAATAAGAAAGCTGGCTGAGGAATCGGCTTCTGCGGTATCAGAAATTGATGCGATTATTCATAAGGTTATAACTGAAATAAAAGCGTCAAATGAAGTGACCAAGCAAAGTAAAACCTATATAGATGAATCAAGAGAGACGGTTGACTTTACAATTGTTCAGTTTGAAAAAACACAGAATTCTATTCAAAGCATATTAAATAGCCTAAATGGAGTGGTTTCACAGGTGAAAAAGGTTAAAGGCGTTCAAGAAAATGTATTTTCAAGCTCAGAAATCGTATTAAAGGCTTCACAAGAGAACACTGAGCGGATTGATCAAATCAGCTCAACCTCTCAAGAGCAATGTGCCAATGTAGAGGAAATCACTGCTTCAATAGACGACCTAATTGATGCGATCGAAACACTTAGTGAAAAGGTGAATATCTATAAGGTATAGTAGATTTTTATTTAAGCTACGTTAAGCGTCAGTCAAGAAATATATAAAAGGAGCTATTGCTGATCTATAATTAGATGCGCAATAGCTCCTTTATTTGATTTTCAAGTGGTCGATATAAGGTTAATCGTGATATATGTCAGCGAGTTCACCAGTTTTGATCATATCTTCAAGATAAACGATAATATTATGGTCGAGTTTTCCTGAGCTGGCATCTTCTTTTAAAATAGACATCGCTTGTTCTAAAGGCATACCGACTCTATATGGTCGATCCGTATAAAGGGCATCAAATATATCTGCGATGGTAACGATACGGGTTTCAACGTTAATTTCATCAGAGGATAATCCATGAGGATAGCCGCTACCATCCAGCTTTTCATGATGTGATAGAACAATATCAGCGGTGTTTTTAAGAGCTGATATTGGACGAATGATATTTGCACCCGCCTCTGGATGACCCTTCATAACTTCAAACTCTTCAAAGGTTAAGCGTCCAGGTTTGTTTAAAATATGCTCGGGTGTCGAAACCTTACCGATATCGTGTATGATTGCGCCAAGCTCTACATTACGAAGCTGCTCTTTATTGAGACCAGCGCGTCTACCTAAAGCAATTGCAAGGTCTGCAACACGTCTTGTATGGTTTTCTGTATAGGCATCCTTCGCCTCAACAAGATTAGACAGACTAATTACAAACTCTAGAACGTTGTCGATTTCTTT
Organism: Clostridiales bacterium 38-18; assembly: GCA_001897605.1. Lineage (GTDB taxonomy): Bacteria > Bacillota > Clostridia > Peptostreptococcales > Acidaminobacteraceae > Fusibacter_C. Next base: position 49,695 of record MKTL01000002.1, read on the forward strand.
ATCATAATCCCTTCTCAAGAGATCATAGAGTCTTGATATCTCATTGTTCTTTTTTTCGATTATAATTAGCTTGTGTTTAAGCTCACTCTCTAATTTGGATTTTTCTATGCCGTTTTCAACGACTTTAATTAGCTCATTATTATCCCAAGGCTTTTCAAGATAATAATATAGCCCAAGGTCATTAATACTTTTAATAGCACTTTCCTTATCAGAATAGCCAGTCAATAAGATAGGTACGATATTCGGCTGCTTCTCTTTAATAAGCGATAGCAATTCCAAGCCATTCATGTGAGGCATGATAAAATCAGAAATGACTAAATCGATGGTTTCATTCTCTAAAATACCACTTTCGATTAACGCTTTTGGATCGTTCGAAATGATGACTTCATAATCGAGCATCATTTGAATTAAGGTTGAAAGAGTAGAGGTAATCATCACTTCGTCATCAATGATTAAAATTTTACTCATATTGTCTCCTAATAATATAAAAATCAGTTATAATGGTGTTAGTTGATAGTGTTATTTTACCACAACATAGCCGGAATAATAGTAAAATCTTTACTTATTATGTGCATGTTGTCTAATCTTAATAATTGATAAAAGAAGGTTCAAATTATGAAGCGATCTATAAAACGTAAAATTCAAAATTCGATGTTTCTCACCAATATTCTTACGCTCCTTATGACGACATTCATATTAATTCCAATAATCCATGCCGCCTACGGGCCAGTTACAAGCTACATGACCAGCTCAATAGCTTCAGACTTTGTTAAGTCATACGAAGTAGCGGTTTCCCAAAGTGCGATGAAGGGCACGGGTGAAAAAAATTTCATGGAAAGCACCTCTATTGAACAGGTTATTGATAATCTAAATCAAATGATAGAAAATGAATCTCAGCTACCATCTGAAATGACCATAAGGACTGAAATGATGGAAAGTCTATCCATAGTGGCTGATGGCGAGGATGATTTGAAACGTATATTTGTTCTTTCTAAAGAAATTTATGACGGTGCCAATGACTTGCCATTTAACTATAATATTTTTCAAATGGATGTTGTTGCAAGTAATTATAGCCTTTATATCCCCTTAAATAGAGACGATTTAATGGGGGTATCTGAGACCAGTAGCTTAGCAAGTGAAAATAGAATTAACATCGTGGACGCAGACGGAAATGATATAGGGTATTTGACCATTCGCATGAATCCAAGCTTTTATTATTTTCTAAACTTTATATTTATCACATTAATCGTGCTTTTAAGCCTTTTCTCAATCGCTTTTGTTAAAATTATGAGCAGTTTCCTTTCTAGAGGTATCATGAGACCAGTTCATCAAACGAACAAGCAGCTAGAGAGAATGGCAAATGATGATGTCGAGGCATTGACGGGATATGCTTTGAAAATCAAAAAGCCGCCTGTTGAAATAGAAGAAATGATTCGCCATTCAAATACAATATTAAGTAAATTCAAGGAGTTTCGAGAGCTACTTGAAAATCAAAATGAAGAGCTTCACATGCAAAATGATGAATTAATTCACAATAGAGAGCTAATAGAGCATCAACAAAGCCAATTGATCCAAAGTGAAAAAATGGCATCAGTCGGTCAGATTTCTGCGGCTATAGTTCATGAAATTAACACACCAATTGGCGCAATAAAAAGCAATGCACAAATGATGGATATGGTTTTATCGCAAATAGAAGCAATTGATGAAGTTGAGGCTGTTAAAAAGAAAATTGCACAGCTAAAACCGACCAATCTAATGATTGTGGATGCTTCAGATCGCGTCATTCAAATAATCAAGAGCATCAAGAATTTTTCGAGGATTGACCAGTCGGCATTTAAAGAAGCCGATCTGCATGAAGCGATTGACAGCGTCTTGATACTAACCTCAAACCTATGGAAGAGTCGCATTAGCATCATAAAGCGTTATGGTGAAATCCCTTTGATACATTGCTATATAGGGTTAATTAATCAAGTTATTATGAATCTTTTGGTAAATGCAATTGATGCAATTGAAGGGACCGGAACCATTGAGATTGAAACCGGAAAAGCAAATGACCATGTTTTCCTAAGAGTTACAGACAATGGCGTGGGCATGTCAGATGAAATTAACAAGCGTATTTTTGAACAAGGATTTACGACGAAGCCTATTGGCAAGGGAAGCGGACTAGGTCTTGCACTTACTAAGGATATTGTTGATAAACACAATGGACACATAGATGTGACCTCTGAAGTGGGCAAGGGAAGCTGTTTTACAGTCTATCTACCGATAGAGCCATTGATCAAAAACAAATAGAATTACAAAAAAAAGAACCCGAGTCCTCAATTTTGAAGAGCATCGGGTTCTTTTTTAGTAATAATCAAAAACCTTATCGTCTATGCTTGCAATCTCAGAAGCCTCTACTGGTTTGCTAAAAACATAGCCCTGTATTTCGTCACAAAGTGCCCCTTTTAATAAAGCTGCGTGTGCAATATCTTCTATTCCTTCAGCGACGACACTTAGACCTAAGGTGTGGACGAAGTCGATCAGCTTGGTAATAACGAGAGGATTATTATTACTTAGTAGCTTTAGGTTCATATCGCGATCAAATTTCAGGATATCAATAGGTAGAGCCGCCAAATAACCTAGCGAAGAGTACTCAGCACCAAAATCATCTAGGGCGATTCTAATACCTATCTGCCTTAATCGATTTAAGAAATCGATGGCATCCTCTTTTTTTTCTATGAAGACATGTTCAGTAATTTCAATCTGTAATAGCGAAGCCTCAACGTTATAAAAAGCAAGCTTTTCTACAATAAAATCATAAAAGGTCGGATCATTTAATTGGAGTACTGAAAAATTAAATGCGACTGGTTTAACCTTAAGGCCACACTCTCTCCAAAGCGCCATTTGCTGAAGTGTTTTTTCTAAGGAAATTCTTCCAAGTGTTAGAATCATCCCGTTTTCCTCAGCGATTGGGATAAATTCAGAGGGTGGAATGGCGTTGTATTTAAATCTCATAAGTGCTTCATATCCGGTTATCTTACCTGTAGATAGTGCCACCTTTGGCTGATAAACCATCTTGAAACCATCATCCAATATAGCGTGCTGAAGCGTATTTTGCACCTTTATTTTAGCTGCAAGATGGTCTGACATCGTGTTGTCAAAATATGCGAAATGGTTTTTACCACTTCTTTTCACTTCATAGAGTGCTAAGTCAGCAAACATGAGAATTTGATCAACCTGACGACTGTGTTCAGGAAATCTAGCAATCCCCATGCTAAATTCTAAGCGTACGATGTGACCATCGATAATTACGGGCTCGGTTAATTTTTTATATAATGATTTTACATATTCATCTATTTCACAAAGATCATTTGTACACTTTACGAGTATGAGGAATTCATCACCGCCAAATCTCGAAACAAAGATATTTGAGTTAACGGTTGAAACAAGCTTGTCAGAAACCTGTTTTAAAACCTGGTCGCCGAAAATATGACCTAAGGAATCATTTATGCTCTTAAAGTTATCCATATCCATAAGAACGATAGCGCCAAAGTTATCCCCTTGAATGGCGTGCTTTAGCATATCTGTGAAGCTTCTGCGATTTGGCAAATTTGTAAGTGGATCATGCTCAGCCAAATAGTTGATTTTCGATTGCTGCTCACTGATTTCCTCTAGCTGCGCAAAGAGTTCCTCCTCTGAAGCGACTAACTGCTCGTTTTTATCTGTGAGCTCATGATTAATAGCATTGATTGTTGTTAAGTAGGTCGTCACCTTGCTTAGCAAAAGATTTACGGATTGAGAGATGCGACCAAATGCGTTCTCAGTTGAAAGTGAAAATGATCTAATATGAGGGTCATCAACTTCAATTGTAACAATCTCTTTTTCCATATCGTCAAGGCTATTTTTAAGTTCGAGGAAATTATCCTGCATATTATTTAGTGACTTAGATATTTCACCGATTTCATCTGTGTAGCGATCGTATTTTTCAAAAGGATTGACCTCATAATCTTCAAAATCGAATTTTGCCATTTTCTTAATGATGGTAGTTAGCTCTACTATCGGCTTGGTTAATAATGTAGCAGTGGCAAAGACAAACACAAATACAATAAAAAGTGTGATGACAGCGATGGCGATTAGCAGGCTTGAAAGTGAGTTGCTGTGATTTAAAACGTCACTCTTATCGACGACGGACATAAAAATCCACCCGCTATTTGGTGAGGTGAAGTTAAGGATAATTTTATCAACGCCATCTATTTGACGTTCACAGGTTGAAACTGAGGAGAAATCCATGTTCTTAAAGAAATCCCCTTGTATTTCAGAATAATTTTTAAGAAGCCATTCTGGATTTTCAGGACTGTTAATCACTAGTCCCATAGGGCTTAAGATGTTGATATATCCAGATGTTCCGATGTTGATTGCGCTGATATTATCCATAATAGTATCAAGCTTTATGGTAATGCTGAGCACGCCAACTACTATATTGTTTTCCTTTATTGCTTTATTGACACTTATTACTAGATCCTTAGTCGCCTTTGTTTCGTAAGGCTCAGATACAAACACTTCTTCAGTTCGTATTGCATTCTCATACCAGCCTCTCAATCTTGGATCATAAGGGGCGCTAGGGTTAAACTTTGGATACTCTATATATCCTCCATAGCGTGTACCGAAAGACGCAAAGGCGATGGCATTATTGGCATCAAGTACGGATTTAAAAAGGTCTGAAATTTCAGATTCACTTTGAGAGCTCCGATAAACAAAAGTGCTGCTATCATATGAGGTATAGTTGTTTATATCTGGCCCAGAATGTGTCAATCGATCATTCTGTGCGATAAAATTAACCAGTCCTGTCATGTTATCTATTATGGATTCATCAACATGAAAAGCAGTTTGCTGCAGTATGGTTTTAGCATTGCTGATATAATCATTGTAAAGCCATTGCTCTGTGATGCTTTTTATATAAAAAATGCCCAAGGTATAGGGAGTAAGACAGATTAAGAGCATAGATATAATCAATTTCATTCGAATTGAATTTTTGATCATAGTGTCACTTCCTTGCAATAAAGTATGATAGTTGTCATAATTGTAACATTATTCACAATTTCAGACTAGAATAATTAAACATATAAATAATAATATACGATAAAAAAATGTAAAATTATAGAATTTAGTTATATTAATACCAAAATTATAATCTTTACATTGAATTAATAAAATTCTCAGAAAACTATGATATAATACATCTATTAAAAATTTAGGGAGGTTAATATGATTCAGTGGGAAAAACAATATGAATTAGGAATTAAAAGTATTGATGATCAGCATCGTAGATTAATAGAGATAACGAGCGATCTATCTGTACTTTTAACCGAAGCGGCTTATGGCGAGGACATCTATGATAGAATGGTAGAAATTATACAGGCCTTAACCAACTACACGGTGTACCATTTTAAATTTGAGGAGGAGTTATTTGAAAAGCTTAACTTCGAATTTAAGGAAAAACACATTTTAGAGCACAACAATTTAATTGCTGAAATCGAAAAGCTTGATTTACGTGCAGTGGATGAGGATCAGATTACTTATGGAAAGAAGATTCTCAAGTTCCTTATTACGTGGGTATTTAAGCATATCAGTGGCTCGGACGTATTGTATCGAGATTTATTTATTGAAAATGGTATTGCGTAATTTGAATATAATATTTTCAAAGGGGTAATATTAGAGCATTAATGTTATTCGCAATCATTTCAATGGAGGCTGTAATGGAGCAAAGTTCATTAGATACAATTCAGTTTTGTTTAGAGTTCGTTAAAAACAATTATAGTTCTCAAAGCCAGAACGTTCAGTGCCGGAATTGGCTGAAAATGGTAATGCAGCTCCTTGAGGAGGGTGGACACCCGAATAAGGATTTCATTATAATGAATTTGATGGAAGTGGATGGCTATTTTTCAGGTTCTAATACTAAAGCAACCTCAAATACCATACACGAAAAAATTGAACTGGTTAAGACGCTGTTATAGTAATAAATTAGGAGCTATCACCGATACATTTAAGTCGGTTCAGCTCCTTTATTATTTTTATATTAGGATTTTAAGAATACTCCAAGCGTTTTACAATTGCTTCACATAGCTCGTGGGTTTGTAAATCTCTTTCAGAGCTTTCCTGATATCCGTTGTCTTTTGTAACTTGCTCAAGAAAGGTATCTATAATACTTTTAAAACCCCTTCGGGTTAAGATTGGCACCCATGGATCAGTAGAAAGGATCATTTTATTACCCCCCTTCAATACCTCAAGTTCATCCAAATTCCTTAAAATTCTTTTTTCACCATTTCCAATTACAGTTATGATCTCTTCCGTTAATCCAGCATCTCGATGCATGATTCCTACCGCAGAGCGTTTCTTGCCATATAGCTGTAAGGTGACGCCAATTAAACTTTTATCTTGATAAAAGCCCTTGACCCAAAAATGAAGAATTGGCTCAGATATCAGATGAATCAATGTATCAACGACATGAATAAAATCATCATATATAAAAAGCCTCGGTGGAGCAGGTGTAAAAACGCGATTCTTTTCATATTGAATCAAGTCGTAGGTGTCATCGCCTATTAATGATGCAATCATAGGAACGTATCTGCGATTGAAGCCAACCTTGAAAAAGACATCCTGACTTTTGGCAAGTGCATATAATTCTCGAATCGTTTCAAACTGATAGCCGACAGGTTTGTCAACATATGTTGGAATCCTGTTGGAAAGCAGCTTATAGCAAATTTCTGGATGTACCTCTGTTGCTGCGTGAACAAATGCAGCATCAATACCATCCTCTATTAGTTTATCCAAATTGGTGGTGCAATGGATGCTTTTGTATTTGTGCAAGCACTCTCTTAGAACAACTTCATTTCGGCTACATAACCATAGCTCAATACCTTCTATGGTAGCAAGTATAGGTAAATAAGCTTTTTGAGCAATATCTCCAATTCCAATCATCACTATTCTCATATGTTTTTCCCATCCTTTTTATCTAAAAAATATTATACCCATAATAAAAAATAAAAACACAAGAAAAAACATTGTACTAATATGCAAACATACGCTTGACTGTATGAATTGTTTAAAGTAAAATCATATTTGTGCAATGCATATGCATTTATAAATGCATAAATTTCAGATGGAGCGTGTTTATGAAGCCTACTATTAATTCAAATTTGACGTTAATCGGTGTCGCAATTGACTTGGGAGCAGGGACGCCAGGTGTAAGCCTAGGACCTTCGGCTATGCGATATGCTGGTGTTAGAGAAAGACTTGAAAATATTGGATATCATGTAGAAGATTTGGGAGATATCGTCGCATCAAAGCCTGCATCACCGGTTGTGGAAACGGAAAAGCTTAGATTTTTAGACGAGGTTACACGTGTTAATGAAGCACTTTGTGATAAAGTGGATTCAGTTATGAAGGCGGGTAGATTTCCACTCGTATTAGGTGGTGATCACAGTATAGCAATTGGTACAATAGCTGGTGTTCTTCAAAACAAGAAAAATCTTGGTGTTATTTGGTTCGATGCACATGGTGACATAAACACAGAAGAAACGTCTCCTAGTGGTAACATCCATGGTATGCCAGTCGCAGTAAGCTTGGGGCTAGGGCATGACAAATTAACCTCAATTGGTGGTAAGGAAAGTAAGCTAAATACGAAAAACATCGTATTTGTGGGTTGTAGAGATCTCGATCAAGGTGAAAGACGCATTTTGAAAGAGCTTGGAATTACGGTTTTTACAATGCATGAGATCGATCGATTAGGGATGACTGAGGTCATGAATCGTGCAATTGCTATTGCTTCAAATGGTACTGATGGGATACATGTAAGCTTTGATTTGGATAGCTTGGATCCTTCAATCGTTCAGGGTACAGGAACCAGAGTACCTGGTGGCTTAACTTATAGAGAGGGTCATTTGGCTTTAGAACTTATTGCACTATCAGAGAAGGTTGTCAGTGCAGAGTTTGTAGAGGTAAATCCAATTATAGACCATCATAACGAAACTGCTAAAACTGCAGTTGCTCTTATTGGCTCGCTTATGGGAGAATGGTTAATCTAAACATAATAATAGCGCCTAAAATGATGCGTATGGTAGGACAATACGCGTCGTTCTAGGCGCTTTTAAATTTGATAGCACTTATGATTTGCCTTGGATTTGAACACCGGTCACGTGGATAGCTGCGCCGATTACCCTTTTCTGCAGGGACATTTGTACCACGCCACCTGTATAACGAGCGCGTTTGGTTAAATAGACCTCTATGCCTTCTATGGTTTCATGATAGAATAGCTCTGGTTTTTTTGGAATACTGTAGGATAAATCTTCCAGTTCGAAAAAACCACAGCAGCCGCCACCTGAGATTGTAACCTCATAAGTCAATGTATTTTTGCCTTTTCCCTTTAAATAAGTAATCAGGTCTTGGGATAATTGTACGTGAATCATATTGGACTCCTAAAACAAACTATAAAAAAGAACACTACAATGTTATAATAAAATGTATTAATTATTTTGTCTAGCAAAACACATAGAAGGGATCAAATGAATATGACTTTCTCACAATTCGAATTATCTGAAGATCTTATTAAAGCACTAACTGAAATTGAGTATATAACTCCAACGGAGGTTCAAAATAAAGCGATACCAAAGGTTCTTGAAGGCAAGGACTTAATTGTACTTTCAAAAACAGGGAGTGGAAAAACTGGCGCATTTGGGATACCTATTATTGAAAAAATAAAAGAGAATTCGAGCATGCCTCAGGCACTCATTTTGACGCCCACTCGTGAGCTTGCGGTTCAGGTAGATCAAGACATTAAAAAGATGTCTAAGCACAGTGGGCTAAAAACTACCGTCGTCTATGGCGGTCATAGTATGTTTCATGAAGTTGATAAGTTAGCACAGGGGGTTGCTATCGTTACTGGAACCCCTGGAAGAGTAATTGATCACATCCAACAGGGCAATTTGAAGACAAAGGAAATCAAATATTTGGTATTGGATGAAGCCGATAGAATGCTAGATATGGGATTTATCGATCAGGTTAAAAAAATAATAAAGACGGTGCCACGTGACCGAATCACGCTATTATTTTCTGCAACTATGCCGCCTGAAATCAATCACCTGTGCAAAAACTATATGAATAATCCTGAAGCTATTGAAATTCAAAGCGAATCAAAAACGGTAGATACCATAGAACAGTATTACACCAGAGTGCCACACAATGAAAAGAGAAAGCAATTATTTAGAATCTTAACTGTAGAAAATCCAGATAGCTGTATGGTTTTTTGTAACACGCGAATTGAGGTGGATAAGGTAAATGCATACCTTAGAAGTAAGGGGTTTGCAGCAAAGGCAATTCATGGTGCAAATTCACAAAACAATCGAATGAAATCCATACAACAATTTAAAAAGGGAAGTGTTGAGGTTTTGGTTGCGACCGATGTGGCCGCAAGGGGACTTCATATTGATGATTTAACGATGGTAATCAACTATGATGTACCACAGGATAAAGATAATTATATTCATAGAATTGGTAGGACAGGTAGAGCAGGCAATGGTGGTAAAGCACTTACACTGGTTACAGGGAATGATCTGTACACACTATATGAAATTGAAGAACATATAGGTGCAATGATTCCAGAAAGAGAGCTACCAACTGAAGCTGAGTTCCAAGCGATGCCAAAAAGGGAACCGTTACCTGTTGAACCTTCTCAGACTGAGCAGAAAAAGGCACAAAATTCTAAACCGAAGCCTTCTCAATCAAAGTCAGGCAATAATAAATCTACTTATAACAGAAAAGTGACGAATACGAGCAATACCAATAATTCTAATGGTGCATCTCGTAAACCATCGGATACTGTAAGTCATTCTCAACCTCATTCACGGGTGCCCAACAAATCGAGAACTGAAGCGCCAAAGGTGACACAGCCGATACAGGATACGCCCAAAATGATAGATACGACGAGCGTTCAAGTCACTCAAGGTAAGAAGCCATCATTATTAAGCAAGTTAAAAGGTTGGTTTAAGAAATAAAGTAAGACTCATTTTTTTTGACAACGGTGTCAAAAGGAGTGAGTTTTTTCTTTCAGTTGAAACTTTTTGTGCGACAGCTACGTTTTAAGGATGAGTAAGCTTACTATAGGAGTCAAAATGAAATCAAAAGAATATACCAAACAGCTAGAAGAATACCTTTTAGAGAAAAGAAATGCGCATTTTCGATTGGCTTATAGCTATGTTAAAAATGATGAAGATGCTTGGGACATATTACAGGATGCAATAGTGAAGGCGTTAAGGGCGATTCACAAGCATCAATATCCAGAGTATATAAACAGCTGGTTTTATAGAATTTTAATCAACGCCTGTTTGGACTTTTTGCGAAAGAGGAAAAGGTTTATTTCGATAGAGGAAACTGATCTTGAAACCGCAATTGACCACTACCAAGACTTGGATTTGCAACAAGCACTTGATAATTTGCCGACAGAATTAAAGACGATAATCATTCTTAGATATTTCGAGGATCAAAAAATTGGTGATATTGCCAAAATACTTGATCTAAATGAAAATACGGTTAAGACAAAATTATACCGTAGCCTAAAGCTGCTAAGAATGGATCTTGAGGAGACAATTTATGAGTAAAGATGAATTAATAAAAAATAATCATTCCTTGAGTGATTTGAAGCAAGATTTTTTTGCCATACAGCCCCCCGAACGATTAGAGAAACGCATATCAAAAACCATAAGTTGGGAAATCATTAAAAGGCGTACCAAACAATACGCATCAGTTTTTAGCTTATGCTTTGTCCTGTTTGTAGGTGGCTTAAACTTAAATGAGAGCTTTGCAATGGCTATGAATGATGTCCCAATAATAGGCGCTATTGTTAGAGTTTTGTCCTTCAATTTTGCGACACTTGATACGGGTAATATTACTGCGAATGTGGAGACACCAGTAATTACTGGACTTACTAACGAAGCTTTAGAAGAGACATTAAACGCCAAGTACTACGACGAAAGCAAAGCGCTTTATGAGGAATTCATCAAGGAGGTTGGAGACCCTTCGTCCTTTGAGGGTCATATGGGCTTTGATACTGGGTTTGTGGTTAAAACGGATACTGAGGAGCTCCTTTCGATAGGTAGATATTATGTTAACACTGCAGGTTCATCCTCTACGACCTTTGAGTACGATACCATCGACAAAAAAGAAGGTCTGGTGATCACCCTACCGAGCTTATTTAAGGATCAAACGTATATAGAGGTAATATCCAACTATCTCATAGAGGAGATGCAACGTCAGATGAAAGAGGATGAAGGGAAAATATACTGGGTAGGTGACTCTGAAATTGAACCATTTGAACGCATAGAGGAAAACCAAGACTTTTATATCTCCGCTGAACATAAGCTTGTATTGTCCTTCGATAAATATACAATCGCACCGGGCTATATGGGCATTATAGAATTTATTATTCCTACAGAGCTCATCAGTGAGCTTCTGGTAAGTGATAAGTACATTCGCTAACAAGCAGAGTATAGACAACAGGGAGAACAAAATGGTAATATAGAGAGGAAGTTTAACGCAAAACGTCATTCCTGTGATCGATTTGCGATGGAGGTAGTATTATGGTTACAATAGATGACATCGCTAGAATTGCAGGCGTTAGTAATACAACTGTCTCCAATGTCATTCATGGTAAAACGAAGCGCGTTTCTCAAAAGACGATAGAACGCATCCAGCAGATTATTGAAGACCATGGCTATATCCCAAATATGAGCGCAAGGGCACTAGCTTCCAGCTCCTCAAAAGTGGTAGCGTTAATTAATCATCTTGATCCAAAAAAAAGTGGGAATTTTCTAGAGGACCCTTTTCATAGTGCTTTCATAGGTGCTGTAGAGCAAACGCTTAGAGAAAGTGGTTACTATTTGATGATTCGCACCATTATCAACTGTGATGATTTAAAAGCCTTTCTAAGAAATTGGAATGTTGATGGGCTCTTTTTAACAGGGGTATTTCAAGCCGAGGACATTTATTCAACGTTATCCTCTTTAGAGACACCAGTGGTTTTGATCGATAGTTATCTAGACGATTATAAGCAGATGATCAATATAGGTCTCCAGGATTTAGAGGGTGGGTATCTTGCGACAAAGCATTTAATTGAAAATGGTCATCGTAAAATTGCATTTGCTTGTCCACCGATTAGAGAAGGTGGCGTTGTTAGCAAGCGTTTAGAGGGTTATAAAAAAGCACTATTGGAGTTCGACATTCCATTTGACGAATCAATCATTTTCGTGAGAGAGTTCTCAACTTCAGGTACCACCGAGCTGGGAAGAGAGATCGCAAAACGGAATGATATTACTGCTATTTTTGCTACTGCCGACGTAATGGCTGCAGGTATCATGGCAGGGATTCACCAAGAAGGGAGAAATGTGCCTGAGGATTACTCTATAATTGGATTCGATGATATCAATTGGTGCCGAATGACGTATCCAATGCTATCCAGTGTGCATCAGGATGCTAACCTTAAGGGTGAGCTAGCGGCGGATTACATGATGAAGCTTTTAGAGGGCGAGGCGGTAAAATCACGCGAAATTATACTACCAGTTTCTCTGTCTATTAGAAATAGCGTCATGAAAAGAAAGTAAACTCAAATAGATTTTTTATAAGTTAATAAAAATTCTGCTTTCATACGTATGTCTGTATACGCTGCGAATGCAGAATTTTTTTAATTAAGCATCTTAAAAAATGAACGAAATGTTTATAAAACGAAACAAATTTATTACTTTTTTCTTTACAGTGCAAAATAATTGTGTTAGGATTTAGTTGAGCGCTAAACCTAACCAATCGAATTGCCTTTGTTGAAAAAGGTAATTCGATTGACGATTAGGTTGAGCGCTAAACTTTGATGGTTTTATGAGGAGGTTATTGTGAGAAAGTCTAAACTTTTAAGTATCCTTATCGCTGCAATGTTAATTATGGGCCTGTTAGCAGGTTGTAGCAGCGACAGTAACACGGACACGACTGAAGCAACAACAGCAGCAGATGCAACACAAGCAACAACTCAAGCAGTAGAAAAAGCAGTCTTAAAGCTCGGGATCTGGCCTGAAGATACAAACCCAAATGAAGTTGCACTTCATGAAGGGTATGCAGAAGTCTTCAGACAAGCACATCCAGATGTTGAGTTAGTTCCAGCAAACTACAAATATGCAACTGATACCTTTGTATCTTTAGCTGAAGCTGGTAATCTTCCTACAATTTTTGAAACATGGTTTACTGAACCTCAAAAGCTGATTAAAGGTGGATTTGTAAGAGATATTACTGATATCCTTGAAGAAAGAGGCTGGTTAGACGATATCAATCCATCGATTAGAACGCTCCTAAGTGATTCAAATGGCCGCGTATACGGTATCCCAAGAGATGGCTACGCACTTGGCTTAATGCTTAATGTAGAGTTATTTGAACAAGCAGGCTTAGTAAATGCAGATGGTTCTATACAGTATCCTAAAACATGGCAAGAAGTTGCAGAGATGGGTAAAAAAATCAAAGATGCAACTGGATCTGCAGGTCTTGTAATCTTAGCTAAGGACAACGCTGGTGGCTGGCATTTCAGTAACATCGCGTGGAACTTTGGTGCAGATTTAACAACAACTGATGCAGATGGTAAATTCCATGCTAACTTAAACTCACCTGAAGCGATTGCAGCAATGGAATATGTAAAAAGCTTAAGATGGGAATATGATATTTTAACAGCTGATCCAACCAATGAAGATTGGGGAACTGGATTTGTAAATCTTGGTACAGGTGCGGCTGCAATGTACATCGGTGCAAACGATGCAGTCAACCAACCTACTGAAACAAATGGATTACCAGTAGATAAGTTAGCATTGGTACCAATGCCAGCTGGTCCAGGAGGACAATATTCGCTTTCAGGCGGTACACCTTATATGTTCTCTGCAGATGCAACCGATGCTGAAGTAAACGCTGCTCTTGATTATTTAGAAATTATGGGTAAAGCACCAGTGGTTACAGATGATGCGATCGCAGGTATGAAGGCGGATGCTGAATATCGCGTAAATGCAGGTATTCCAGTTATTCCTAGATTCCCAGCATGGACAAATCCAGAATTACTCGCTGCAGAACAAGCAATTATCGATGAGTATTCAAATATTGACCTTAAACTTTTCAATGATTACTTTACAGCTACAAAAACTGAAGGTAATCTAAAACTAGAAGAAGAAGGCGCTACTCAAGATATGTACGCACAGCTTACAAACGTTCTTCAAGCAGTGCTGACTGATAAAAATGCAGATGTAACAAGCTTAATGAACACAGCTAATACCAACTATCAAGGAATTTTAGACAGCGGTTTAAACAAATAATTAGAGCGCAGCTAGTAATCATATAAAACTGAGCTTCTAATGAATAAGCTGGGGCTAGCCACAGTCCCAGCTTTTCTTGTATTAATAGGTCAATTTAAAGAGGCTACAGTTGTGGCTGTAGTTAAATATGCAACAAAAAGGCGGTGACGGTTTGTTTAAAAACAACTCAAGTAAAAAAATAACATTATTTAAAAAAAATATAAGCGCATGGATGATCATGCTTCCGTCAATTCTACTTTTTGCTTTTTTCGTATGGGCTCCCTTATTTGAAAATATAAGGTTATCCTTGTACGATGCGCAGGGCATAAGAACGATAAAATTTGTCGGATTTGAGAATTATATTCGAGTTTTCTCGCATCCTAGCTTTTGGCCGGCATTTAGAAATACGTTTTATTATATTTTCTGGTCACTTTTATTAGGGTTTTGGATTCCAATCATTATCGCTTCACTGATAACAGAAACTCTATACTTTAAAGGACTCTTTCGAGTGGGAGTCTATTTTCCAAACATCTTACCTGGACTTGCGAGCGTCATGTTGTGGGGATTCTTCTTTAGACCTGGTAAAACTGGCGTACTAAACATATTACTTGATAAAATAGGAATTGAACCATTTACATGGCTGACGACGCCAGGATGGACGATTCCACTGATTGTATTAACCTTAACTTGGAAAGCAGCTGGTAGTACGGCACTTATCTATATGGCAGCGATCAGTAACATCAACCAAGACTTATACGAAGCAGCGACCATTGATGGCGCTTCACCTTTTAAGAGATTCCTACACATTATGCTTCCAAGCATTCTAAGCCTTGGTAAAACACTGTTAATCCTGCAAATTATCGCGGTATTCCAGATTCTATATGAGCCGCTTGTTATGACGAACGGTGGACCAAATAATGCAAGTATTTCCATCATGCAGCTTGTTTACAAGTATGCATTTCAAGATTACAACTATCCAATGGCAGCAGCTTTATCCGTATTAATCTGCATCGTGTTGGTAGCACTGACATTACTTTACTTCAAGGTCACAAAAAACGTGGACGATGCAAATTAGAAAGGAGAGCTTATGTTTTATAATCGTTATCGTAAAAAAACAGAAGGTGTGATCCGTTTTTTCGATCTTTCGAGTCCGATAACTAAAATCGTAACGGTACTCATTTTTGTCGCTTGTATTATCATGCTACTAATATCTATTTTCCCAGCTATTTGGGTATTTTTAGCAAGCTTTAAGGACATCGCTGAGTTTAGGAAAAGCGCAACTATTTTACCTTCGGATTTCGATTTTAGTAAATACACCAAGACGTGGAATGAGTTAAAATTTACTCGCTATTATATCAATTCATTTATTTCTGTAACTGGGAGCGTTGTTTGTGCCATAATTTTTAATGGTCTTTTGGCTTATGTATTGGGTGTTTTAAAGCCGAAGGGACATAAGATTGTATTTACACTGGTTATGTGGAGTTTGCTGATTCCCCCAACGACCAGTATTGTAGCACTTTATGTCAATATTAATAAAATTGGCTTAAATCAGAGCTTTTTACCACTTTGGCTGGCAATGGGTGCGAACGCATTTTGGGTAGTCTTGTTCAAACAATACTTTGAGTCACTTCCAAAGGAATATATAGAAGCTGCAAGATTAGATGGCTGTAATGATTTTCAGATATTCTTAAAAATCATAATGCCACTTTCTAAGCCAATCATTGCAGTTGTAACCATTTTCGCTGTAACAGCCGCTTGGTCAGATTTCTTACTACCATTCCTAGTTCTAGCAGGAACAGATAAGGAGACTGTAATGGTAAGATTATTTGAGTTCAGAACGGCTTCTAAATCTACTGATGTAGATGTACTAAGAGCAATTGCATTTTCAATCATACCGCCAACCATTGTGTTTGCATTATTCCAAAAGCAAATTACCAAGGGCATTGGTGCGGGTGGCATTAAGGGGTAAACAAACATGAGTAAATACGCAGATCGTTATTATAAAGTAGAACCATGGCGAGTGGTAGAAGAGGGCTTTAATCCTGAATATGCTCAGGTTTCAGAATCAATATTTTCGCTTGGCAATGAGTTTATGGGACTAAGAGGCTATTTTGAGGAGGGCTATTCAGGAGACCGATTACAGGGGAGCTATGTCAATGGCGTTTATGAGTCTAGAAAAGTTGTCAAATCAGGCTATAAGGGCATGCTTGAGGATACTGAGTTCATGGTAAATGCAGTAGACTGGACAAAGATATCGCTTGTAATCAACCATGTAAACCTCGATTTAAACGAAGTGACTTTCAGCCAATTTGAACGAAGCTTAGATTTGAAATCAGGCCTATTGATTAGGCGCTTTAATTGGCAGGTAGACTCGCAGACCTTAGTAAGCCTCAAGTTCGAAAGGTTACTTTCTATGCCTCATTATACGTTAGGGACACAGAAGGTTACCATTGAAGCTCTTAAAGGCGATATTGAGGTGGAGCTGAGAGCTTATTTGAGCTTTGATACGCTTCATGAGAGTCTAAATGAGAACTTTTGGGAATGCCCTGTTCATAAGGTAAGCGAGAATTCATTACAAATAATGGGTGTCTCAAAAGGGACACATCAGCATCTCTCTGCAACCTGTATCTTTGATGATACAGGTATTCCTACAAAGAGTTTAGCGCCAAACTCAAAAGAGATTAGTCTGGTTTTTAGGAAAACGATAAAAGAAAAGGGCGCCTATGCGTTAACACGTATTGCATCTATTGATAAAATCGAAGCCGATGATGCTTCTGATCGTATTATGAAGGCTGCGATGCAGGGACTTTCTCAATACAGCTTTAACCAACTGCTAGCTGCGAATAAAGCTTGGTGGGAAAATCAATGGGAGGTTTCAGATATTCAAATAGATGGCGATGATGAAAATCAGCAGGGTATTCGATTCTGTATTTTCCAGATGCATCAAACGCTTCACACAGCCGATCATACTGCTGTTATTGGCGCTAAGGGATTGACTGGTGAAGCCTATAATGGCAATACCTTCTGGGATACAGAGGTTTATTGTCTACCGTTTTATTTGTTTAACAACCCAGAGGCAGCAAGAAGTATTTTAGATTTTAGATATAATACGCTTCCTGAGGCAAGAGAGCGCGCAAAAGCGCTAGATCTCAAGGGTGCATTTTATCCTATCGCAACCATATCAGGCAAGGAATGCTGTGACCTATGGCAGCATGCTAATCTTCAGCTACAAGCCTCCACAGGGGTTATGTATGGTATTTGGCTTTACGATCTGCTAACAGGAGATGCGGCATATCTATTTGATAAGGGTGCTGAGATGCTGATAGAAATTTCACGGATGCTGTCAAGCCGAGGGGCATATAATACTAGAACGGGTGAATTTGGATTCTATTGCGTTATGGGACCAGACGAATTCCAAATGATGGTTAATCAAAATGCGTATACGAATTTTATGGCACAAAAGACATTTAGATACACTCTAGCACTTCTTTCTCGAATGAGAAACGAAGTCCCAGATCAATATCAATCTTTAGTGAATCGTCTCGCGCTTTTAGAGGAAGAATTAGAAAATTGGATGCAAATGGCAGATAAGATGATCCTGCTATTTGATGAGCATACGAAGCTCTTTGAGCAGCATGAAGGCTATTTTAATTTACCAATTACAAAGCTTGAGGATATACCTGTAGAAGAGTTTCCGCTATACAGTCATTGGGCATATGATCGCATTTATAGAAATAGCATGCTAAAGCAGCCTGATGTTTTGATGTTTATGCTGTTGTTTAACTCTGATTTCTCAAAAGCGGTGTTAGAGGCGAATTATGAATTTTATGAACCGAGATGTATTCACGAGTCCAGTTTATCACCGTCTGTTCATTCTATTCTGGCAGCGCAATTAGGCAAAGAAATAGATGCGTATAATTTTTTCGGCTTTGCGACCCGAATGGACCTAGACAATTACAATAGAAACACGAGAGAAGGCCTCCACACGACTTCTATTGCAGGCAGCTGGATGAATATCGTCTATGG
Source organism: Clostridiales bacterium 38-18 (assembly GCA_001897605.1). GTDB lineage: Bacteria > Bacillota > Clostridia > Peptostreptococcales > Acidaminobacteraceae > Fusibacter_C. The sequence goes on from MKTL01000002.1 coordinate 68,066, forward strand.
TTTTGGTGGACTTAGAAGCGATGGTGCGTTACTTGCATTAAGTCCTTCAATTCCATCTGCTTGGAATAGTTATACGTTTAATTTGAATTATAAAGGCACACTAATAAAGATTCATGTAGATCAAGAAAAGGTGACGTTGTGTGCTACTAATCCACTCAAACTCAGACTTTATCAATTAGAAATTGAGCTGGATCAAACTGCTAAGAGTTACTTAATAGAAAGGGCTTAAATATGAATTGGGAAATTATTGTTAATTCTGATTATAAAGATACGGTTGCTGAAACAGGCAATAAGCTCCTTATTGGAAATGGTTACTTGGGTGTAAGAGGTACTTTGGATGAACACGAAAAAGAAGAATTAGTTGCTATAACTCTTGCAGGCATCTATGACAAAGTGGGCAATGGGTGGCGTGAGCCACTCAATGCCCCAAATCCATTTTGGAGTAAAATTCATCTTGACGACCAATTACTGACTGCGAGAAGTGAAAACGTTATATTTCATGAGCAAAACCTTCAATTTAGATACGGAATATTGATCCGTGAAACTGTATGGAAGACAGAAAAGGGAAATATCACTTTGAAGACAGAGCGTTATGCTGATATCAACGCAGTGAACAAACTGCATTATCGCATCTCACTTAGCAGTGATCAGGTGATGCATCTACGTCTATCAACTGGGATAAATAGTGATGTGTGGGACATACATGGACCTCATTATAAAGGGGTAAGGCTAATTGAAAAGGATAGTTGTTTAGCCTGTGAAGCCTTGGTTCAAAACGATATAGATCGTGTCGCAGTTGTTAGAGAAGACACAATAGCTGAAAGCTCTATTTATGAAAAGAGGCTTGTGACAGATGAAAGCAAAATTTTCAATTGCTATGAAATTGAATTGAATCCTCATCAGTCCTTTGAGTTAACCTCTGAAATCGCTATTGTGACAACAAAGGACCATAGCGATGCTTTAAATAAGGCAATTCAGGTCTGTCAGTCTTCAAGCAGTTCCGATAAAACGAATCATTTATCCAAATGGGATAAGATTTGGAATACCTGTGAAGTGGAAATTGGTGGTGATGAAATGGCTGAAATGGGGATGAATTACTCACTCTATCAACTAAACATTGCAGCACCACGGCATAGTAAAAGCCTATCAATACCAGCTAGAGCACTTTCGGGGCAGGTTTACAAGGGCGCAATCTTTTGGGACACTGAAATGTTTATGCTCGATTATTTTCTATGGACACAGCCAGAAATCGCGAAAACATTAATAGGCTATCGCATAGACACACTTTCCGGTGCACTAGAAAAGGCAAGTCAGTACGGCTATGAGGGTGCGTTTTACGCTTGGGAGAGTCAGGAGGGAGGCTTTGATGCTTGCTCGGACTACAATGTCACAGACGTATTTACAAACCGCCCTGTAAGAACCTACTTTAAGGACAAGCAAATGCATATTTCATCGGCCATTGCAAGGGGCATTGACTACTACGTTCAGGTGACCGACGATTTTTCAGTATTACTTGAGGGTGGCTTGATCACTGTAATTGAGTGTGCGATGTTTTATCGATCATTGCTGTTAAAGCCTCTATTAAAGGACCATTTTGTTATCAATGATGTCATTGGACCTGATGAATATCATGAACGAGTAAATAATAATGCCTACACCAATTATATGGCACATTACACCATAAAATGTGCAATAGAGCAAGCAAAAGCGGTAATGACGCTCTATCCTGAAGCGTATTTGGCAATAGATAAAGTGAATGACATTAGCGAAAAGCTCAAAAAGCTTGAAGCCGTCGTTGATAAAATCTATCTACCAAAGCCAAACGAATTTGGACTACTAGAACAGTTTGATGGTTATTTTACACTTGAAGACATTACGCCTGATATTGCAAAAAGTCGATTGAAGCATCCAAAGGAATACTGGGGTGGTGGAAATGGGGTAGCATCCGATACTCAGGTGATTAAACAGGCGGATGTTTTAACTCTGATGGAGGTTAGAAGTGACATTTTTTCTCCTGATGTTATAGAAAAAAACTGGCATTACTATGAGCCAAGAACTGAACACGGCTCTTCACTCAGTGCCTGTATGTACGCACTGACAGCTTGCCGATTCAATCGCCCTGATCTATCCTATCCATTCTTTCTAAAAAGTGCGTTATCTGATTTAAAGGGTGGCGGAAAGCAATGGGCTGGACTCGTCTATATTGGTGGCACTCATCCTGCTGCCTCAGGTGGCGCTTGGAAGAGCTTGATACAGGGCTTTGCTGGACTAGAATTAAGTGAAAACGAGCCGCTCCTTTCGCCTAACTTACCAGAGCATTGGCAATATCTTGTGTTCCGGATTAACTATAAGGGAAAGCTTATAAAGATTAGAATAAATAGCGTAAAGGGTTCTTATCATATTTTAAGAGAGGAAATAAAATGATAGAGGCAGTGATATTTGATCTAGATGGTGTTTTGGTTTCTACCGACCATCTTCACTACAAGGCATGGAAGCAATTGGCAGAGGAGCTTGAGATAAAAGACTTTAATGAAGTAGACAATCACAGACAAAGAGGTGTTAGTCGTATGGCTTCGCTAGAGGTGGTACTTGAAAAGGCAATTATCAAGTATACCGATACCGAAAAAGTGGCATTTGCAGACCGTAAAAATGACTATTACGTCAATTCTCTCGTCGATATTACTGAAAAGGATCTTTTACCAGGCGCACTAGAAACCTTGATGGCGCTAAAATCGAAGGGTATCAAAATCGCACTAGGTTCGGCGAGTAAGAATGCTGCCTTAATATTAGAAAAAACGTGTATAACCCAGTATTTTGATGCACTTGCAACCGGTCATGATACGACGAGATCTAAACCTGATCCACAGGTATTTCAGGTAGCTGCTGATAAACTAGGCGTTTCATATGAATCCTGCATAGTTGTTGAGGATGCGAGTGCTGGTCTTCAGGCTGCAAAAGCGGCCAATATGAAAACGGTGGGCGTAGGTCCAGCAGCGCTAAGTCCCTTAGCGGACTGGAAAGCAGAGAATCTCGCAAGTAAAAGCTTGAGATGGGATGAGATGCTAAACATTAATTTTGAATCTAGTTTGAAACGATAAAAATTGAAGGTGAGGCACTAGCATGAAGAAAATGGAGAACATCCTAATTTTGATATTTGTTGGAATTGCCGTTATTTTATCTGTAGTCTGGCTGATTCCATATAAGGCACAGGAGGTCAATGTATTGTCAGAATCAAAGCTTGTCCTTTATGAAGGACCTAAATCATTGAAAACAGCAACAGAAGCAGATTTAAAGGCCACTTCCGAACAATTAAGACCATTTGATCTCATGAAAAGTGGCAATACCTTTTTAGATGTAAATGGGCAATCCTGTTTTGTGTATGAAACCAATGTCAATCACACAAGGCAGTGGGTTTCCACTTACATGCCTCCAATTTCAAGAACACCGATAGCTTATTTTGATTTTGAGGGACGAGCAAGACTAAAAATTACAGTTCCAGATATCACACTTTCAGAGGTAGCCATTAGTCCCTTAAAATATGATATTCAGCCTGAAGTGGACGTAGAAAACCATACTGTAACATTTGATATCACTGAGCCAGACACCTATACTCTTACCTTTAATGCATCACCGGACCGCGCCTTTCATATTTTTGCCAATCCGCTAGAAAGTGAGATGCCAAATTTGGAGGATCCAAATGTCATCTATATTGGTCCAGGCGAATGGCAGGTTGATACCATTGATCTAAAAGATAACCAAACCCTATATTTAGCAGGCGGAGCTGTTTTACATGGCACTGTTCAAGCTAACTTTGCTAAGAATGTAAAGGTAATGGGACGTGGGATTATAGATGGATCATTTTATGAAGGTTGGAAAGGGAAAGTTGCTTATATACCATTAAAATTTGATAATTCTGATGGGGTATCAATTTCAGATATTATCGTACTAAATTCAAACGCTTGGGTTTGTCAAGCCTTTCAATCGAAAAACGGGACCATCGATGGCCTCAAAATTATTTCTCCGCGTCCAAATGGCGATGGCATTACTCTACAATCCTGTGAGGACTTTAAGGTAAGCAATGTTTTTGTTAGAACCTGGGACGATTCACTAGTGATAAAGAATTATGGTACAAACAGTAGAAACATCTCATTTGAAAGCTGTCAGCTATGGACTGATTTAGCACAATCCATGGAAATAGGATATGAGACCAATAAAGGCAATCTAACAGGTTCGGAAATATCGCAGATTAGCTTTAGGGACATAACCGTACTTAATAACTTTCATAAACCGGTCATTTCAATCCACAATGGTGATGATGCAGTTGTACACGATATTGTTTTTTCAAATATAACCATCGAAAATGCTCAAATGGGAAGTGGCGATGGTGATGAAATGCCTTATTTGATTGATTTTCACATTGGTCAAAGCTCAAACTGGTCAACGACTAAAGCCAGAGGAATTATTAAGGATGTACTTGTGGAAAATGTTGCCGTTTTAAATGGAAAGTTCAATGATAGTAGAATTCAGGGCTTTGATGCAACACATAAGGTAGAAAATGTGACCATAAGAAATCTAACGATCTTAGGACAAGCTATAAAAGATGGCGATACAGGTCGCTTCATGATCGATGATACCACGACTACAAATATTAAATTTGAGTAAGATGAGGAGCGCGTGAAATGAAAAAAGCAATCATAGCGGTTTTGATTATCATTTGTCTAGTTTTAACTCTCCTAATATCAAAGAAAGAAAAACCAATAGAAAACGTCTATCTTCAACCTGAGTCAGGCTTAACTCGAGTAAATGCAATCGAACAAACAGAAGTAATGGTCCATCCTGATTTTGTTAAACCACCCTATGAGCCAGTCATTCCAAAGGGTATCAATCTCGCTATAGAAGGTAAAGTAACGGTATCAAGCTTTGTCCAAGCCTATAATGCTAGAAAGGTGAACGATGGAAAAACCAGTGGTGCTTCATATTGGGAGGCTGAATCGAATTCTTTTCCGAATACACTAGAAATTGATTTGGGTGAGGTTCATACCGTCCATACAATCAAAGTTATGCTGAATCCTGAAGCCAATTGGGGAGAAAGAACACAAAGCTTTTCAATAGAGGCAGCGGTAACAACTGAAAATTATTCACTGATTAAGGTGAGCCAGGATTATCTCTTTACGCCAGATCAGCTAAATGAGGTTGTTATCGAGTTTGAACCAACTGACGTACGATGGATTAAGCTTGAATTTACAAGCAACACGGGTGCCAATGGTGCACAGGTTGCTGAGCTAGAGGTCTACGGTGATTGATCTGCGCTATAGCAATCAAAAAACCTCAATACGAGTCAATTCTCGTGTTGAGGTTTTTTTATGGTTATTAGAGTTATTTTAATAGGACAGCTCTGTTTCATTATACAGATGCTGATAAACAGTCGAAGTGGCAATTAGTTGATCATGTGTACCAGAAGCGACTATTTTCCCTTGATCAAAAACGTAGATTTCGTCGTATTGTGTCATCTCTATTAAGTGATGTGTAATACAAATGATTGTTTTCTCTTTTTGTTTGAACAAATTATGGTGAAGGCTTCTAGCGGTTGTAAGATCGAGACCGTTAAAGGGCTCGTCAAGTAATAAAAAAACGCTTGGTCTGAGCAATGCCCTTGCGATACCAATTCTTCTTTTCTGACCGAGCGAGATCTGTTTGCCATCTTCACCAAGCGGTGTTTGTGATTTTAACCACTGCTCTGAGTCAAGTGAAACCATTCTTAAAACCTGTTCAATTACTTCATTACTCAGATCAGAGTTACCTACTCTTAGATTTGCAATTAAACTATCGTTAAATAGATAAATTTCCTGTGTGACGACACTGAAAACATCTCTTAAAGTAGCTGCTTTACCGTCGATCTCATAAAAGCCTGAGAGTAGGCTTCCAAAGGTACTTTTCCCTGAGCCATTTGCACCCACAAAAGCGATATGCTTGCCTTGATTCAGCTTAAACATCGGAACCACTAATTGAAAGGCTGTATTTGGATAGGTGAATTTGATATCTTGGTAGGTAATACTTTCTTGAGCAATTGATATCACACCTGACGAGGTTGCCATAGGTGCTTTAACATCAGAAAACAATCGAGCTGCACTTTCTGCGCCATTTCTCATTTTATCTGGTGCATCACCCAATAGCAATGCACTTTCATAAAGATTGAAAATAACCAGTGTGAGCGAGCCCAAATAAAGACCATCTAAATGATTTTGACTGACCAGATAGCTTGTAAATAAGAGCATCAATAAAAAATGAAAATGTATGCCAAGCTGTTGAAATAGCTTTGAATAACTTTGACTTCTCGTCAAGTTAGTCATACTGACTTCAACCTCATTGACTTGCTTCATGATCTGCGCCATTTTGTAGGGCTCAATTGACTGCCATTTAAATAAGTCTCTGTACTGAATATAATCAGAGAAATCCGTTTGTAGCTGCTTAATTTCCAAACTGTGTAACGTCGCCTGAGTAACATTCCTAGCTTTAAAGACAAAGAAACTGGAAAAGGCGAAAAGTGGATATAGGATCGCAAAAATCAAAGCCATTGTAGGTTGAATTACTAATAAAATTAAAGCTATGAGAATGCCGATGATGAGCGTTAAAAGTGAGGGTAGGACACCTCTTAAGATTGCATCCTGATAGGTGTTAATGTCTAACGTAAGCTGTTGAAACGCTTCAATTTTATTTAGTGTGATTAAGGTCTCTCCTTTTAAGGTGCGATATTTCTCATAGAGCTGTATTCTAAGATGACTCAATGCAATAAATATCATATTATGTGTTTCAAGTCTCTCTACATATCTTAAGAGCCCTCGGCCTATTCCCAAAAACCGAACAAAAGTAATAGCCAAAGCTAGCTCGGCGATTGAGGGTAATAGAGCTGCGTAGGAAAGAACATAGCTTGAAAGTGACATTAATGCAACTGAAAAAAGTATCGTTAAACTTGCTAAAATTAAGGTAAAAAATATCTGTTTTTTATCATTAATTAATAAGCCTTTTATGGTATTAATAAGTGATTTATTCATTTTTACCTCCCAAATCGATCAAACGATCACAAATAGAGGCCACACGTGAGCTATGTGTAGTAAGAATGATCGTTTTGAAATAGGAAATTCGTTTAAGCGCACTTAAAAGGATTAGCTCGTTTGTTGTATCAAGTGCACTCGTGGGCTCATCCAGTATTATAATTTCTGAGCTTTTAAGACAAGCACGTGTTAAACTGATTAATTGTCTTTCTCCACCGCTAATTTGTCGCTTTGTAGGACTAATATCAGTATATAAACCCTCTTCAAGTGATTCAATCCACTTATCTATACCGGTAAGTTCTAAATAGAAATCGAACTGATTATTTTTTTCACTCCCAAGTAGTAGATTATCAAGCAAACTGCCTTCAACGATTTGTGCAGTCTGAGGGACATATGAAAAATGTGAAACTAAATCTGCGTCGTCCCAAGCACTAGCATCCTCATTATTGAATAACAATTGACCTGATTGAATTTTCAAATCACCTAAAATAAGCTTACAGAGTGTCGTTTTTCCCGAACCACTCGGACCGATAATACCATTGATTAACCCCTTAGAGAAGGTATAGGAGACTCGGTCGAAAAGTAGCTCGTTGTTATAGGAGAAGCTGATCTCATTAAGTTGAAGAAGGTCATTGCTAACGCCGTCAAATTCACCTTCTACAGCCATATTGTGGGTTTGATTCGGTATTTTTGCCCTTTGATTAATAAAAGCCTCGAAATCATTGACGAAGGTTTTTGCATTTAAAGCACTATGAAACTTTAAGCCCATTTGTCTCATGGGTAAAAAAAACTCTGGTGCCAGGATTAACAATGCAAGAGCTGGATATAAAACTATCTTTCCACTTAAGAGTCTGACCCCTAAGGAAACTGCTATTAAGGCTGTACTCAGCGTTGCAGTTAGCTCTAATGCCAAAGCGGATAAAAATGTCCACTTCATTAATGAAAGTGTCCGATGTCTGTAATTCTCGCTGATTTTCCAAACATTTTCAGATTGCTTTTCTTCTTTTCCAAAGACCCTTAGTGTAGTCATCCCCTTTAACAAATCCAATAAATGACCATTTAATTGCTTGAGCTGACGCCAGTGCTGGTTGTTTTTTATTTCAACGGTTTTGCCAATCAAGATCATGAAAATGGGTATTAAGGGTGCTGTGATTAAGAACAATAAACCAGTTACATAATCTAAAGTAAAAGCACCTATGAGTAATACAAGGGTGTTAATTGACAAGAAGAAAAGGTGGGGTAAGAATTCAGAAAAATAACCGTCTGTTGCCTCTACACCGTCTGTCATGAGGGTTAATAGCTTAGAATGCTCATTTTGATCATTTAGATAATCATGACGCGTTTCATCTAACAGAGCTGTTCTTAGCTTTATCTTAGCCTGTGTGGTATTACCTCGGTTATAACGCTCTAAAATGTAGCTAAGAATAGGACGTAGCAGTAAGACGATCGAGAGGCAAACAGTGCTTAATGTGATGCTTTTTAAGTCAGCCTGATCGATAAAAACGCTTGTAATGATTCGCGACACAAGTAATGCTTGCACAAATGCAAGCATTACCAATGGTAAAGAGATTAATCCATTTACAAGACATATTCTCTTAAAATGATTGAGTTGACGATTGAGTAGCCTGATGAACATATATCTTCCTCGTTTGATTAGTAATGTGTATCGCCTAATGTGACTCTTGCTCTAAATATTTTAAAGGTCCAATATTGATAAAGTAAAACAATTGGAAGCAATGTCAATGCAATTATACTCATAATCTTTAGGGTATAAGCACTTGAAGCTGCATCAGTAAGAAGTAAGCTGTAACTTGTATCAAGACTAGATATCATTGCGTAAGGGAAGAGTCCGCTGAACAATGCCCCCATAATACAAGCGACCACACCAAAATTAAGCAAGAATGACAAACGATCCTTTCCTTTTGTGAAAACAAATATCGATGCAGCTAACAGAAGGATTGCGCCTGCAGTCAAAATACCTGGCAGGATAGACCTTAGTTCAATGCTAAATGCTGCGAAAAGCGTAAGTAGACAAAGTAGAATGAGTGAAGTGAGCCCTAATGGCTTTGCAAGCTTTCTGCTTCTTTGTTCAACCAGTTCACTGCCCTTAAAAGCTAGATAGATGGCACCGTGATAGAGCATAAATACAAAAAGAGTCAAACCCGCAAATAAGGAAAATGGGTTGAGTAGATCCCAAAAGCTACCCACATATTCTATCCTTTGATTCACAAGAGCCAGTGGTGTCCCGTGTAAAAGGTTTGCAAGTGCAATTGGAAACAATAGAGCACAAAGTGCACTTGATATACTTAATGCAGTATCCCAGTTTTCTCTCCAAAAACGATTATCACTTTTATTTCTGAACTCGAAGGTAACACCTCTTACAATAAGAGCTGCAAGGACTAGGAATAAAGCCAGATAAAAGCCACTAAAGAGTGTGGCGTACCAATACGGAAACGCAGCAAACATCGCGCCACCTGCCGTTAATAGCCAAACCTCATTACCATCCCATAATGGGCCTATCGTACCGATAGCAATTTGTCTCTCAGAGTCATTTTTGGCTACAAAAGGAAGTAAAACACCAACACCAAAGTCAAATCCCTCTAGGAAAATAAAACCAGTAAATAAAACGCCTATAATAACAAACCATAAATTTACCATGTGATTAACACCTCGCTCTCTTCTTTGATGGTTGCTTCAAGCCCATCAAAGCCCTTCTTGACATGTTTTGCCATTAACCCGATATCGATCAGTGCAAGAATGCCATAAAGAATGATAAAGCCAACTAAGGTGATGAGGAGTGCCGTTGTGTTTGTTGAGGTAGCCGTCGATATGCCATCCTCTGTTTTGAGTATCCCTTGTACTAGCCAAGGCTGACGGCCGACTTCTGTAAAAATCCATCCGAAGGTATTGCATAGATAAGGTAATGGTAGCATGACAACAAGTAGACCTGCATACCATTTTTTATCGATCCATTTTTTATGGAATATAATGGAGAAAAGCATCACAACTAACATTAAGCTGCCAGCATATACCATAATTCTAAAGCTATAATACATGAGTGCTACAGGTGGCGTATAATTACCAGGTCCGTACATTGCTTCATATTCAGCTTGAAGGTCATTGATCCCCTTTACAGTTGCGTTCGGGTCATTGAAAGCCAAGATGCTCAGACCATATGGAATTTTTAATGAGATGCCATTGGTTTTTCTATTTTCATCTATAATTGAAAAAACACTGAATGGCGCTTTGTCAGTCGTATCCCACAAAGCCTCTGAGGTGGCTATTTTCATCGGTTGATTTTCTGCTATATATTTACCTTGACGATCTCCAGCACCAACTGAAACGATCAGTGCCACAAGAGCAAAAATAGCAATTGGTTTTATGACCTTTTTAAAGGTTGCTTTGTCCTTTCCTAAAAGTATATTGAGTCCACTTATAGATAGAACAAAAACTGCTCCTGTAGCAAAGCCAGAGGCGATGACATGTAAGAACTGTATAAGTACGTGATAATTGAGTATGAGTGCAGCAAAATCCGTCATTTCAGCACGTGGACCAAATGCAGTATCTCTTAAAATAAATCCAGTCGGCGATTGCATAAACGAATTGGCAATGATAATCCAAAGGGCTGATACTGAAGCCGCAATGGCAACGATCCAAATACTTGCAAGATGCAATTTTTTCGAAATTTTGTCCCTTCCAAATATCCAAATACCTAGGAATGTAGATTCCACAAAAAAAGCGGCAAGAGCTTCAATTGCAAGTGGCGCACCAAAAACGTCACCAACAAATCTGGAGTAGTTGGACCAGTTCATACCAAATTGGAATTCCTGTACAATACCAGTAACGACGCCCAGTGAGAAGTTAATTAGAAAGAGTGAACCAAAGTACTTTGTGAGTTGTTCCCATGCTTTATCACCGGTTTTGTAGGACCGATACTGCATCCATGCAACAATAAAAGCAAGACCAAGTGTCAGCGGCACAAAAAGAAAATGATAAATAGTTGTTGCTGCAAATTGCAGCCTAGCAAGTGTCAAAGGAGTCATAAGTCTACCACCTTACTTTCATAATGATTTCAAAATTCATTATACCCAGATAAACTTTTATTTAACACCTATTTAATTATTTATGTATAAGATAAAAGTATGTTAACAAATTGTGACTTTAGCAATAATCGCTTGCAAGTACGGCTCAATAGAGGTAAAGTAGTAATTATTTATACCGTAAAGGAGCTTTAACATGATTTATGTATTATTAGTGCTTGGATTTGTTTTATTGATTAAAGGGGCAGATTTTTTTGTCGATGGCGCATCGGGAATTGCGACTTATTTTAAAATTCCATCGATCATCATAGGCTTAACCATAGTTGCATTTGGTACTTCAGCGCCTGAGGCGGCGGTTAGTATAGGTGCTGGCTTATCGGGAAGTAATGGCATCGCCATAGGAAATGTACTTGGTAGTAACATATTTAATATTAGTATGATTTTAGGTCTTACCGCATTCATATTTCCACTCGATGTTCAAAAGCAAACCATACGAAAGGAAATCCCTTTAACGCTATTGAGTGGAGCTGCACTATTAATCTTAGCAGGAGATCGTTTTTTTGGAGACAGTAATGTAATGCTACTATCTAGAGGTGATGGTATTATTCTATTATTGTTTTTTTGTGTATTCTTATATTATATAGTTGAAGCAGCACTTAATAGTAGAGATAAGAGTGAGCATTACTTAGACGAGACAGAAATCAAGCAAGTGAAAATAGGATCTAATATTTTGTTAACTGTATTGGGTCTTGCGGGGATCTTAATTGGAGGGCAATTGGTCGTCTCTAGCAGCGTCTCTATTGCAAAAAGCTTTGGCATCAGCGAAACCGTAATTGGATTAACCATTATTGCAATTGGTACCTCTTTACCTGAATTAATAACCAGTATCACAGCTGCTCGTAAAAAAAATACAGATATTGCTGTCGGTAATATTATAGGAAGTAATATTTTTAATATTTTGTTTGTACTTGGGGCTTCAGCACTCATTCATCCTATAATTGTAGAACCGAAGCTAGTAGTTGAGCTTACCATAAATATTCTCTTAACGATTGCACTATTCATTTTCTCTAGAAGCCATAATAAGATCGTCAAGGGAGAAGGTATTATATTTATTTTGTTTTATTTATTCTATACAGGATATCTGTTAAGTATGAATTTGTAGTTTACTTAGGAGGTGAACCACATGGAAATGACTATGACTTTACATGAATACTATCAAGATGCTAAAGCAAAAGGCAAACGTGAGTTTAATCGATTAAAGGGTAGAGGACAGTCTGCACATTTGAGCTCTCTTGATGGTCTTCTGAAAGATGTGGATATCGTCGGCTCTGTATCACTTGGAACCTTTGAAGTGCCGCTAGAAAAAGTAGTTGGTACCTATTATCATGCGCGCAGAATGTTATTTTCAAAAAGCTTTTTACCTCTAGAATCAGATAACAGTGAGTTTGGATACAAGTGGATGGAGGTGTGTCGTGCACATCTTGAGGAAGGCATTAGAGATCCGATCAAAGTCTATGAGTACCTTAACTATTATTATGTTATGGAGGGAAATAAAAGGGTCAGTGTATTAAAGTATTTTGATGTGGCATCTATTCAAGCTGAAATCACACGTCTCATACCAAGATTTGACGAGAATGATGAAAATATAGTGAATTATTATGCTTATCTTGATTTTTACAATGAAACGAAGCTCATGAGTATTTGGTTAAGCAAACCATATCGCTATCAAAGATTGCTTAATTATTTGAATGATTACCACCCAGAAGGCATAGCTGAAGAAGAGAAATTTAAGCATTTTGATAAATATGTGTTCCGACCATTTAGAAAGATTTTCTTAGAGTTTGGTGGCGAAAAGCTACCAATGACCACAGCGGATGCATTTTTACTTTATATGAAGCTCTATAACATACCTTGGGAGTTAGATGAGTCACAGGTAAGAAGTATCATGCCAAGTTTGTTGCTTGAATTAAGCAACTATGGTGAGTACGAAGAACTGGAAATCGTTACCACGACTGATGAAATGGAAAAGACAACCTTATTGGATTCACTTACTTCTTTGTTTGGAACGCGTTTTTTAAAGGTTGGATTTGTTTATGCGAGAGATACTGAAAGGTCGGGCTGGACTTATTCTCATGATCTCGGTAGACGCTATATAGAAGAGAAGTTCGGGCAGCAGATTGAGACGGGATGGATTGATCAAGTGCCTGAGGATGACTCGGCTTATGAGGTCATCAAGAAATTTGCTGTAGAAGGCAATTACGATGTTGTCTTTACTACGAGTGAGGTTTTCAGGAGAGCAACTGTAAAATGTGCAATTGAGCTTCCAAAAATTAAGTTCTTTAGCTGCTCGGGGAATAGACCCTATGTCCACATGTCCAACTACTTTGGTAGAACCTACGAGCCAAGATTTCTAACGGGTATCATTGCAGGTGCTTTGACAAAAACCGATGTGATAGGCTATACGGCAACTGATGCAAATCCTGAAGTGATTAGCTCCATCAATGCCTTTGCACTTGGTGTTAAACTGGTTAATCCAAGAGCGAAGGTACTCGTCGCCTATACCGGTGAGTGGAACAACCCACAAAAGAGTACAGACATCAGTGAAAAACTCATCGAACAAAATGCAGATATACTCAGTAACAAGAACTTAATTGTACCGAGAGATGTAACCTGGGATTATGGCGTCTACGCAATGCTTTGTGATATCGATCCAGAGACAAAGCAACCTAAAAATTACCTCGCTGCGCCGATTTGGAAGTGGGGGAACTTTTATGAAAAAATAATCAACAGCCTTTTGAATGGTTCCTATCAAAGAATGGTTGCCAATTCTACAACGACTCAAAGAGTTCTTAACTTTTGGTGGGGGCTTGATGTTGGCGTATTAGATTTGTATATGGCCGAAAATAAGCTACCAAATGACACACTTAAGCTGGTTAAGCACTTTAAAGATATGGTGAAAACCGATCAGTATCATCCGTTTGTGGGGCCAGTATATGATAAAGAAGGCATCTTAAGAGTAGAGCCCGGTGAAATTCCATCTCCTGATGAAATTATGAGCTTGGATTGGTTTGTTGATAACGTCGACATTATTGATTAAAACGTAGCTAGGAGTGAAAAAATGCAAATTTAAAACCCCTAAGAATTAGATGAAAACACATCAAATGCTTAGGGGTTATTTTATGTTTAGAAATACTAAAATTCTATGATGCTATGATCGTAAGCATTGATGATGCGAGTAGAATTGTATTTATGCTCTCGATTACAGATGCCATAGTTCAAATGCTGGTGACCGTGAATCATCAGCTTAGGCTCGTACTTATCTAACAGTTTAAAAAAGCATTGATAGCCAATATGTGCTTGATCTTTGCCATCACCAAGTCCAAAGGCGGGTGAATGTGTCACTAGGATATCAATTCCCTTTCGATATTTGAATTTGTTTTTGAAAATTCGTCTCGACATTTCACGTTCTGTGAATTGTAAGAGGCCACCATTATAGGTCATACACCCACCTAACCCTGCAATTCTGATGCCTTTGAAATCAAAAACCCCATCGTCGATACATTCACACCCCTCAGCGGGTGTTTGAAGTAGCATCTTATCGTGATTGCCATGAACGTATAGCAAAGGCCGATTGACCATAGTTACCACATAGGAGAGGTAATTTGACTTTAAATCGCCTGCCGAGATGATCAGGTCCACATCGCGATAGCGTTCGGGCTGAAAATGATCCAAGAGATGTTTACTTTCAATGTCTGAGATTGCAAGAATTTTCATAAAGCCTCCTAATAAGTAATCCTATTGTATCATAATAAGAAATAACTTAAAATACTTGCATCGGCTTACTAAAAGGCGTAAATTAAAATTAGACCTGCTAATGTGGCTCAACGGTAGAGCAGCGGTATCGTAAACCGCAGGTTAAGGGTTCGATTCCCTTCATTAGCTCCAAAAAGCCTACAAACATTGAATACTCAATGCTTGTAGGCTTTTCTAATGCTTTCTATGGACGCGTTGGCTTTTGACCACCAGGCATTTGTCCTCCCGGCATTTGACCGATGCTCCCTTCAACGGCTTCACCCGTTTCGGAGAAGGTCATTACTGAGCTAGTAAGTGTTAAGCTTGCGGTTTGAGTGCCATTGACGGTTAACGTGTAGGTACTATCGAGTGATAATCCTTCCGCACTAAATACAATGGTTTGGAAATTTTTAGATGGCGTGTGGCTGACGACTACGTTACCAGATGCGTCCAGTATCGCCACCTCTGTACCTGCTGCTTGATTTGAACTAAAATAGATCATAACGGCTGGCTGTGAAGAACCTTCACTTGGCGCTTCAGCCATACTCGAGCTCCCTGTGGCGATTAATGTACCGCCGTTAACGATGCCTGTACCATCATAGTCTAAAGCACCATTCATAGTGATCGTTGGGCCATCAACGATTACGATGCCACCATTGATCGTAAATGAGCCATTTGAATCAAGGCCATCGCCCTCGGCATATATTCTTAAATAGCCGCCATTAACCGTAAAGTCATTTTGTCCTGAATCACTTGCCGCATTGATCCCATCGTCAGATGAGGTCAGTGTAATTTCACCATCGTTGAGGATGATGTGTTGTGCTTCTATTCCTTCATAGGATTCCGTGATTGTGATGATGCCACCGCTTATTGTAAGTGTTCCAGTTGCGGTTAAGCCATCGTCACCTGCTGAGATTTCAAAGTTTCCGCCTGTAATCGTCATATCTGTTTCTGCTTTTATTGCATCATTATCCGTCTGGATAATAAAATCGCCACCTTCGATGATCATCCAGCCCTTTGAAGCATCTTCATCATTGCTTGACTGTATTGCATCGCCTGCTGCATTGATCTTAAATTGTCCTGATACGATTTGCACAGAATCTCGACCCTTTATGCCATCGCCCTTTGAAGTCAAATCAAAAGTACCACTGACGACCTTTAAGTCATCCTTTGTGAAAATTGCGTGCTCGGTATTTCCTGTAACCGATAAAGAGCCTGTTCCGTTAAATGTGAGATCGATTTCGCTGTATAAAGCTGCATTATAAGTAGCTGTGGTGCTATCCAACATGCCATCTATAAGATGATTAATTGAGTTAGGTGCCAGTGTAACGATTAGTTTGTCACCCGAAAGTGCCATAATTGCTGGTCCTGACGAGTTTGTAATCGATGCATTATTGAGGACGATATGGACATCCGCATTTTCTTCCGCTGCGATGAGAATATAGCCATCCTCTAAAGTGCCTGAAATGACATAGGTGCCTTCTTCAGAAATTGTAATTTCATTGCCATTGATACTTGCACCAGACCCATCAATTGTGCTAGCATTATTTGAAAGCGATATCGTTGTAGCATCATCAAAGCTGCTGTCGATATCCTTATCGCTAAGTTCAATCAGATTAGGCTCTGGACTGTTTAGCGAAGCCTCAGCTTGAGCTGTGGTCGTTTCTGTCGTTGTATTGTTGACTTCACTTGTTAATTCGACTGTAGTTGAGACGGCAGTTGTCGTTGTATTTGAACCACATCCCATTAAAATGAAGGCCAATGTAAGTATTAGGATGAGTAATTTAGAAAAACTTTGGGTAAACAGATTATACTTTTTCATGGTTTTTATTCCTTTCTAAAAATGTTTGATATTCATGAATTGAGTTAAGTATAAAAGGTTTGCCTTAAAGTAACCTTAAACAATGGAGGAAATATGAAATATAAAAAAATAAAAGGGATAGAGAAGGAAGTATCAATGATTGCACTGGGTTGTATGCGCATTGATCGACTATCAGTTGAAGCATTAGAGAGCCTAGTAGAGGTTGCATTGTCCTTGGGAATCAATTTCTTTGACCATGCAGACATCTATGGAGGTGGGCAATCAGAGGTTATTTTTGGAGAGGTATTAAAACGCAATCCACAGTGGCGTGAAAAAATGATCCTACAGAGCAAGTGTGGGATTAGAAATGGATATTATGATTTGTCAAAGGCGCACATCATTTCTTCAGTTGAAGCATCACTCAAACATCTACAAACCGATTATTTAGATGTCCTTTTATTACACCGACCAGATGCACTGATGGACCCAGCTGAAATTGGTGAAGCGTTTGAATCCTTATATAAAAGAGGCATCGTAAAAGCCTTTGGTGTTTCCAATATGACCCCAGGGCAGATGAGTTTAATACAAAAGCACAGTGAGTTTCCACTGCTTTTCAATCAGCTACAATTTAATGTGGTCCATTCTGGGATGATTGATGCTGGCATTTATGCCAATATGAAAGACGCCAGTGCCATAGATTATGACGGCGGCGTCTTAGATTATTGTAGAGTAAATGATATTACCATTCAATGTTGGTCGATTCTTCAGGCTTCATGGACAGAAGGCAGTTACCTTGATCACCCAAATTATGAAGCGCTCAACCTGCTTTTAAAATCACTTGGAGAAAAATATAACGTCAGCCCATCTGCTATAGCAACTGCATGGATTCTTAGACACCCAGCTGGTATGCAAGCCATCGCAGGTACGACGACACCTGAAAACCTTAGAAAAATAGCTCAGGCAACGACCATCACACTTTCAAGAGAAGATTGGTATGCACTCTATAAATCTGTGGGAAGACAATTGCCTTGATGGGATTTAATTGGTGTAATTAATGTTTAAACTATGGCTCATCTTCATAAGATGGGCCTTTAATTTTTTAAAGCCCCAATAGCCCGTCAAATGACGTCTTGATTTATCATGGATGTATATGTTTGAAAAATACCGTCTATGAAGAATTAAAGCATCGTCGATAAGCAGCGTTAAGCTACGATCCAGCAGCATGTTTAGCGTCATAACCTCAGCTTTGCCCTTAGAGAGCATGATTTCTCTTGAAAGTGCAATCAGTTGATCTACCTTGTGTTCCAGCATATAAGGGGACGCTTCACTGCTAAACAGAGTCATATGATTTGCTTCTCGATCGGTGGTCATATCCTGTAAATCGTCTGCAAGCTGTAGCACGATCCCATAACCCGTTAAAAAGTGAAAAAGATGATCGTCAAGCGAGCCACACACCAGAAATCCATCTGCTAAAACCGAAGAAGCACCTTTTCTAAATGAAATGTCTAGAATTTGTCCTTCTGACAGTAGATCGTACTGCTGAGCCAAGCTTTTTTTCTGATCGCGGTGAATTTGAAGCAAGCTTTCATAGACCTCAGGGTACTCATAGCGGTCGTACTGTGCTTCTATCAGTCCAATCATTTGATCCACCGATTGCGTATGCGGATGCTTTGCTTTAATTGAACCTTTTAATCGCTCGCCCACATAGTGAACAAACGCTTTTTTATCCTGTTCATTCAGCTCAGGATCGTCAAGAACATTGTCGGTAAGTGGGTAGAGCATACTATAAGCGTACATCGCATCCGTTAGGTGAACGGGCATCGCTGTCATCATCTGAATCGCGATCATAATCCAAACGTTTCTCAAAGCTTGATAGATACTGTCTTCCTTCATCTCTGGAAAATCGTGCTTAGCTCTATCGATAAATTGCTCAGTAGCTGCTATATAATCGCCTCTGACCGTTTCGTCAAGTGCTTTATAATCCATTTGAAACCATAACTTTAACAGATCGTCTACAACCTGATCTGATTTTAAGTGTTTCAACTGAGAGAGAGATTGATAGCCTTGACACTTTTTCATAAGCGCCTTGATGCACTTTCTAGCATGATAATAGGATAAAAATTGATGCATGAGAGATTGCTTTGGACGCACCACAGGACTGGTTTCTAACGTGAACCATTTGTTTTTATAGGATTGTATGTGTGATTCAAATTGATAGATAAAGTTGGACATGTCGTGCTCCTTTATAGATTACTCATGTGTATAGTATATCAATTAATGGATTGGAATTGGGTTAGAATCCAACTAAAATATAATAGGAATTAATAGCAAATAGAATGCCTCTAGACTTGACAAAATGCCATAAAACGCATATACTTTCTTCATTAAAGGCTATGAAAAGAAGAGTAGTAAAGCTGTTGCGCACAGAGAGTTCCGTGGCTGAGAAGGAACCGTTAATGACTTTATGAACCAAGGCTTGGAGCTGTGTGCCGGATTTTTTGATGGTATGCCGGGTTTTCCCGTTATAGAAAAAGAGGTTGAGTTTCTCTCGACGAATTAGGGTGGCACCGCGGAATATCGCCCCTAAGCTTAGGCTTAGGGGCGTTTTTTTTATTAAGCCACAATCTTTATTGTGGTAAAATCAGAAGGCTCGACGCCTGATGATTTTTATAAAGCATCAAAGAATTTTTATTAAACCGCAATCTCGATTGTGGTAAAATCATCAACGAATTTGTTGTGAAATTTGAAGTCTCGAAGCAGAAAATTGAGTTAATTAGCATAGAATTTAATAGTTAAAATGAAGAAAAAACATAGAAAAATAAGAATAAGAATCATAAAAAGAAGTCAAAAATAAGAATAAGAATAAGAATAAGAATAAGAATACGAATAAGAATAAGAATAGAAAAGATTAGGAGGAGGTAGCTATGTATACCCCAAAAAGACCAAGACCTGTTTTCCCTAAAAGGGCAGTCATCACAGCGGGAATGCCTTACGGTAACAAATCGCTCCACTTTGGACATATCGGAGGCGTATTTATCCATGCAGACACTTACGCAAGATTCTTAAAGGACAGAATTGGTAACGATAACGTCATTTTTGTTTCTGGTACAGACTGCTATGGATCGCCAATATTGGCAAGCTATAAGAAGCACATTGAAGAAACAAAGGAAGACATTTCAATGGAAGACTATGTGTATCGCTTTCACTTGCTTCAAAAAGAGGTATTAGGGGCATACGATGTGGCACCAAGTCTTTATGGTGCTTCTGCATTTGGTGAAAGTGGGAAAGTGCATAACAAAGTTTCAGAGAAGCTTTTTGACGCGCTCTATGAGCAAGGTACACTTAAAGTCATGTCTTCACCACAATTCTACGATCCTATCGAAAACGCTTACCTAAATGGTAGACAGGTCGTAGGCAAGTGTCCAGTAGACGGCTGTCAATCAGACAAAGCATATGCAGATGAGTGTGCACTTGGTCACCAATACATGCCTGAAGAGTTGATCGATCCTGTGAGTACACTTTCAGGCGAGAAGCCTATTTTAAAGGATGTTAACAACTGGTATTTTGTTCTTGATGACTACATGACGCACCTCCAAGAAATGGTTGACAAAATGCGTAAAGAAAAACACGTTAGAGCAAACGTGATCAATACCATTGAAGAATTTTTAAAACCGCCTGTGATTTATGTTAAAAGAAAAGATCATGAGTTATTGGTGGCAGAAGGTGCAGAACTAGGTGCTGATGAAGTACAAGATGATGGCAAAAAACCTTCGGTTACTTACATCTTTAAATCACTTGATGCAAGAGATCATGCGAGAACCGAGCTAGAGAAATTTAACATTCGATATAGAACGGGTAAGACACTCGTACCATTTAGACTCTCGGGTAACATCGAGTGGGGCGTACCTGTACCCAATAAAGATCAACTAGAGGATTTAACCTTCTGGGTATGGCCAGAGTCTCTTTGGGCACCAATCAGCTTTACCATTACGCATTTAGAATCAATAGGTAAAAAAGCAGAGGAGTGGCAATCGTGGTGGTTAGATCAAGATTCAAAAATTTATCAATTCATCGGTGAAGATAACATCTATTTCTACGGTGTTGCGGAGATGGGGATGCTAATGGCTTATTTGGGCATTCATCCAAATGATGGCTTATCAATTGATTCAGTTAATTTCCCTGAACTGGTTGCGAACTGCCATTTGTTATTCCTAGATTCAAAGGCAAGTAGCTCAAGTGACATAAAACCGCCAATGGCTGGTGAACTGTTAGACTACTATACAAAAGACCAACTTAGAATGCATTTTTTAAGTCTAGGTCTTTCTAAGAAATCAGTTAGCTTTAGTCCAAAACCATTTGATCCAAGCTGTCCTGCTGATGCACCAGACGTTGTATTAAAGGATGGTAATCTGCTGACTAATGTTTACAATCGTCTTTTAAGATCCTGCTTCTATACCTCACAAAAATACTTTGATTCAGTCGTTCCGAAAGTAGCAGTAAAAGAGGAGATGCTTGACCTAGTGCACAAGGCTGTCTATGATTATGAGCACAATATGTCCAGACAAGAGTTCCATTTAGTGATTTATACCTTGGATGAACTTATAAGAGGCGTGAGTAAATACTGGTCAAAATACATGAAGCTAGCCGACGATCAAGACAGTGATGAAATGAGAGCAAGCGTAGTTGCGGATTGTCTATATGCATCAAAAGTAATCTTGACTCTGCTACACCCAATTACACCTACAAGTGCAGAATTTGTTAGAGAATATCTAAACCTTGATGAAAGCTTATGGTCATGGGAGCATATTTTGGATGGCATTGAAGTTCATATGACAAATCCAGAAGCACATCAGCTTAAGTTTATCGAACCAAAATTTGACTTCTACAAAAAGGACGAAAGCCAATTTTAATAATTTAAAAACCTAGCTTTATAGTAATAGCGACCTCTCTATCAGAAATAGGCGTTATACTAGAGCTAGGTTTTTTTTAGAATTAAATCAGTAAAAATAATTATTTACAAGAATAATGAAACAAATCTGCGATTCAGATCAACTCAAAATAGGATTGGTTTGCTGATACAAGTGCATCAAGAGCAGCTTTAAGCTGATTGCCAGTAGGACAAAGTGGATGAACCGTTAAAGCATGCATGGCAATGTTATAGGAGCTCTTAAGGGAGGCTTCTATTACAAGTCTTTCATATCCCTTGATAGAGACAATTTCCGCTCTAATAGGAAAGGGGAGGGTTGTGACAGGCAGTGGTATGGGTCCGTTATTTGTAATGATGCAGGTAGTTTCAATTACCGCGTCATCTGGGAGCTCACGGAGTATGCCATTATTAGGCACATTGACAACCATTAGATTTCTTTTATCAACAAAGATGGAACGGATCAGCTCACAGGCTGCCTCTGAATAATAAGCACCACCACGCTTTGAGAGGGCTTCAGGTTTTGTCGATAAATTTGGATCGGTATAGATCTTAAACAGCTCTTCTTCAACCATTTTAACGACAGTGCCTCTCGAACCTTCTCTTTCAAATTCAGCTTTTGCTTCAGCGTACATTTCATCCTTTAAGTAATAATACGCATGGTAATAGCAGGGTAAAACGCCAAGTCCTTTTATCTGAGAGACTTGATAACCTGCGTGACCGATATTTTTAGGGTTAAACGAATCATCATTTAAAAGATTTTCTAGGATAAAGGGAAGCTGCTCCCTGCCAGATAACTTTATTTGATGCGCATAAACATAGTGATTTAGACCAGTCATTTGTACAAAGAGTGAACCACCAGTTACATGTGCTTCTATCATCTTTTGCATATTGACGGGAACGTTACAAAGTCCTACCACTTTGATCTTTGTAAATCTAGACACTGCCTCTGTAATGATGCCTGCAGGATTTGTAAAGTTGATCAGCCAAGCGTTGGGACAGTATAGCTCCATATCTTTTGCGATGCTTAGGAGCACTGGAATCGTTCTCATAGCCTTTCCAAATCCAGCGAGACCATTGGTTTCTTGTCCAAGCATACCGTAATTAAAGGCAATGGTTTCATCAGTAATGCGAGCCCTAATACCGCCGACTCGAATTTGAGTGATGACAAAGGCACAATTTTTAAGGGCTTTCTCTCGATCTAGTGTATGGGTAATTTTTATCGGTGTACCTGATTTCTCAACCATTCTGATCGATAGCTGGCAAATGATGTCGAGCTTCTTAGAACCTTCAATAATGTCAAATAGACAGATTTCTGTAATTGGTAAATCCATATATCGTTCTATAAAACCTTCTATAAGTTCTGGGGTATAGCTAGAGCCGCCTCCAATAATTGCAATTTTTAGTTCACTCATTTTTTGCCTCCTAATGCGTTATTGTTTTTTTATTAAAAATAGTATAAATCAATAATAAACAATAAAAAAGAGAGTAAAACAAGAAAGAAATAAGCTATAATAGGATCAAACAAGAAAACAATAAGATAAGTGGAGGCATTATGACTGCTTCAGCACGATTAAAGGAAATCACTGAGCAAATTGAAAAGCTGGGTACCGTTCAGGTTAAAGTATTAGCAAAACACTATCATGTTACTGAAGATCTCATTAGAAAAGATCTTAGAAAGCTCGAGCAAATCGGTGTAGCTGATCGCGTTTACGGTGGGGCAGAAAGGAAAAATAATAAATTTCAGAATGCTTCTGCACCCTATAGATTGGAGAGCGACTCTGTCGAAAAAGAAAGTATCGCAAAAAAGGCGATCCAGCTGATAAATGAAATGGATTATGTCTATTTTGATACCTCAAGTACCTCTTATTTTACTGCGGTTGAGTTAGCCAAATCGGGGAAACAGGTTACCGTTATAACGGACATGCTCGCAATCATGAAGGTGATTTCAGAATATGGGAATATCAAACTAATAGGTATAGGCGGAGATTTTGACTATTATACAGGGGGGGTTTTAGGAGCAAGTAGCATCAGTCAAATCCAGACCTTCCATGTGGATATTGCTTTTGTGAGCTGCAAGAGTATCCACTTAGATAAAAGCGCTCTGTTGGAGGGATTTGTTGAAATTGGTCACCAAAAGAAGGCAATCCTTGATATTGCACGTATAAAGGTAGCCTTATTGATGCAGGTTAAGTTTAGAGAAACGGGTGTTTTTCAGTTTTACGATGCAAGAAAGCTAGACTATATCGTCACGGAGGCAGAATTAAGTGAAACGGAAATGAAACAAATAAAAGATTTAAAAATAAAACTAGTTTAATCCTTTCGAACCTGTAGTATAATGGATAATATTGACAGAATCTTTACATAAGGAGGCTCACTTGAAACTAAAGACCTATTTGAATGCTGAAATTCAAAGATCAAAAGAGCTTGCTTTTCAAGATCCCAAAAAATCTTTTGAGCTTGCAAAAGAAGCTTGTGAATTATCTAAAATCCATAATCTTGAGATTGAGGAAGGCTTAGCGTTATTTCAAATGGCGTACGCCTGTAGAGTGATGTCCCAGTATTCTGAGGGCTTGAATCTAGCTTTTAGATCATTGGATATTATGAAAAAAAATCAACATATTAAAGGTATCTATAAAGCTAAAAACATCATAGGTATCATCTACTTCTATTTTGGTGCAATGACCGATGCATTAGAGAACTTCATGAGTGCCCTTTCGATGATAGATGAAGAGGAAGATTTTAATCTGATGTCGTCCTTACTCAATAACATTGGTGAAGTTTACAGAGAGGCAGAGGCGTATGTCGAGGCGACTAAATATTATAACCAGGCACTTGATATTTGCTTAAGACACAATTTGAACATCAATGCTTCGGCAATTTATTTGAATTTAGGTGAAATTGCTTACCAAGAAAGGCATTATTCCGAATCAAATGACTACATGCAAAAAGGGTATGCACTTTTACTAGATGAAAATAGAGTCTTAGAGCTAGGCGAGGCTGAGACTAAAATCGGCCGTGCACTTGTTGCACAGGGGCTCTATGACCAAGCGAAAGTAATTTTCTTGTCTGCTCTTAGTAAGCTAAACTCTATCGAGAATAAATATTATCTAATAGACCTATTAATAGAAATGGCTAAGCTTGATCAAAGAGTCAATCATAGTCCGATGAGGAACCTAAACGAAGCGTTATCTTTAGCCTCCGAGCAGGGACTCGTAATTAAGGAGGTCAAAATATATGAAAAAATCTCAAGCTATTATGAATCAAAAGGGGATTTTGCAAAAGCGTTGGCATATTATAAGCGATTTCATCTAAAGCAGTCTGAGGTGGAGGCGTCTAATCTATCAAAACGATTGGAAATAATATCAGTCGAGTTTGATTACTATAAAGAAAAAAGGGAAAATCTTAAATTCAGGCAAATGACGGCTCGACTGGAACGTGAAATTGAATCCTATAATCGATCTTTGGAATCTATTAGGAGTCAAAACCAAGAGCTTTTGAAAGAATCTCTTTACGATGAGCTTACTAAAATATTAAACAGAAGAGGACTAGAGAAGGCTTACCAAGAGCTATTTGAAAACAATTCTAAGCTTCAGCTGGCTGTGTTGATTGTGGATATAGATCGCTTTAAAGGCTATAACGACACTTGGGGTCATGTAAAGGGTGATAGCTGCTTGGTTAGAATAGCTGAGGAAATGTCGAAAAACTTTAAGCATGCCATCATTGCCCGATATGGTGGCGAGGAGTTTTTGATCATTGTTCAAGTGGATGACTTCGAGAAAGTGTCTCAGTTAGCCGAGAGATTTCGTGAAAATGTTCAGACACTTGGAATTCAAGCAAGTATCGACGAGGAACGCGTTGTAACTGTCAGCGTAGGGGGCTATTATGGCACTCTTGATAAGAATGCACTTTTAAGCGCTATCGAGGTTGCTGACAAAGAGCTGTACAAAGCAAAAGATAGTGGTCGAAACAAAGTTCGTATCTCGAAGGAAATTCACTGGTAAATGCTTGTCCCGATAGTGAGTTTGACGTATAATTAGGTGATACTATGAGATGGGAGCTGAAAATGATGAATTACGACAAGGCAATTGAGAAATACGCAGAATTATTAGTCAAAGTAGGCATTAATGTACAACCAAAAGAAGGCTTGATCGTTGTTTCTAACCAATGGGGATTACCGCTTGCAAGAGAAGTTATAAGAAAAGCTTATGAAGCTGGCGCAAAACACGTTGAATACATGATGGGCGATGACGAAATGGTAATCGCTAGATATCAGAGTGCTAAGGATTATGTATTTGAAAATTTTCCTGAGTGGAAAGTGGAATTAATGATAAAGCTCTATGAGGATAACTATCATCACTTATTTATCATTGCACCAGATCCAGAATTATTAAAGCAAATTCCAAGTGATAAGGTTGCGATTGACCAAAAAACAGCATCTGCTGCGATGTCTCCAGCTACAAAATTCCGTATGACAGGTCAAACCAAATGGTGTATTGCTGCAGTTCCGTCTGAGGCGTGGGCGAAAAGTGTTTACCCCGAAAGATCAACAGAGGAAGCAATTGATGGGCTATGGGGAAAAATACTCGATGCAACGCGTGTAAGTCTTGACAACCCAGTTGAAGCTTGGCAGGAACACGACAAAATGCTTAAGAAATATAAAAATTTCCTTAATGAAAAGCAGTTCGACAAACTGGTTCTAAAGGCACCTGGAACAGAGCTTGAAATCGGCCTTGCTGATGAGCATTTCTGGATGGGTGGCTCAAAGGAGAGCTGGGCTAAGGATGCATTTGTTGCAAATATCCCAACTGAAGAGGTTTTTACAACGCCACATAAGTTTAGAGTCAATGGAACCGTTAAATCAACAAAACCATTAAGCCATAATGGTAAAATCGTCGATGGATTTGGCTTCACCTTTAAAGAGGGTAAGGTTGTCGATTATTATGCAGAAAAGGGCAAAGAAGTACTTGATCAGTTACTTGCAAATGACGAAGGCGCATCTTATTTAGGAGAGGTTGCACTCGTACAGGACGATTCTCCAATCTCAAATACAGGAATTTTATTCAACAACACGCTTTTTGATGAAAATGCATCGGTTCATTTGGCGCTAGGTAGAGCGTATGCATACGCCATGAGAAATGGTTCATCTCTTTCTCAAGAAGAGCTTGAAGCAAGAGGTGCCAATTTTAGTTTGATTCACGTTGATTTTATGATTGGTGGACCAGAGATGGAAATCATCGCTTATTCTAAAGACGGTGAAGCGACGCCTTTATTTGAACAAGGTAATTGGACATTTTAAATAGTATACAAGGTCACTATTTGCTCAATCAAATAGTGGCTTTTTTATTTTTATTAATTGACGAAATGTGGATTTATTGCGAGCTATCTCATTCATTTGGGTATAAAGGATATCATATTAGTGTATATTAAGAGACATTACAATGAATAGAGGGGATTATGAAACTATTAAATAGATTATTCAAAAGCACACTCATTTTAATCATACTTATAATAGGCGTTGGTTATACAACTAATTTGGAATATCCCAATTCACCAAAAGTCAAATATCAGGTCGATGCCAATTATCCACCCTTTACATATTCCAATCAACAGTTTCTATATGGGTTTGATATCGAATTGACCAACATTATATTTAAAATGATGGATTATCAATTGGTATATTCAACAGACACATGGCCAAAAGTCTATGACAGGCTGGTTAATGGGGAGATTGATTTAGCAGGGATTATTGCAGTTACAGAAGAACGTGAGAAAGAAGTCTTATTTTCGAAGCCGCTTTTCCAATCTTACGTTACCGTTTATACAAAAAAGGACTTTAGGAATGTAAAGCTAAATGATTTATCTTCGTTAAGAGTTGGTGTTGGTAAAGGCTATTATACAGAGGCCATTTTAAGAAATGATTTTGATATTACCAATTATACCGCCTATGACGATTTGCGTGATGCTATTTATGATTTATTGTCTGGGAAAATAGATGTCATTTTTGAAAATCAGCAGATAATGGATTACTTAATTGTTCAAGAGGACGCTCTTGGCACCATTGAAGCACAAATCAAAGACCTCTATCCGAGACCACATGCCTATGCCGTGAGCAAGGATAAG
This sequence comes from Clostridiales bacterium 38-18, assembly GCA_001897605.1. Classification (GTDB taxonomy): domain Bacteria; phylum Bacillota; class Clostridia; order Peptostreptococcales; family Acidaminobacteraceae; genus Fusibacter_C. The sequence goes on from MKTL01000002.1 coordinate 95,798, forward strand.
CCTGAGCTGGTAAAATACATTAATCAACGCATCGATGAACTTCAAAAAAATGGTCTATTTGAAGAGACATATGTTAAATATTTTTATTCTCATTCGTCTTCTTATAATGAGCTGAGAATGAAAAAAATACTTTTTATTGTCTTAATTCCTATATTTGCAATGTTGGTCCTTCTTTTTGTCCTTAGAGGCTATATCTCAAAGCTCAAGGTAAGACTTGCTAATAAGTATGAGAATATTACCGAAAAAAATAGCGATTTATCCGATGCAAATTTGGAGCTCATGCAGCAATATGAAGAAATTCAGATGCAATATGAGGAGATTAATGCCCAATACGAAGAAATACAGCTTAATAATGATATTATTTATCAGATGGCCTATACCGACCGGTTAACCAATCTTCCGAACCGACTTTCAGCAGCAGATTACCTAAGTGGCTTAATCGATGAAGAAAATGAGGACCGTCCCTTTGAAGCTGGTGTTGCTATTTATCTTGAAATTGATCATTTTAGAAGCATTAATGATACCTTTGGGCATGATTTTGGTGATCAGGTTTTAGTCTATATTTCTAAGGAATTAAAATTTAGATATGAAAACAGGGGCTTCGTCTCACGAGTAGGTGGTGATGAATTTTTAGTGGTCATGAAAGGTATAAATGCTGAGAATGATGCAATACCAATAGCAGAGCAGCTATTAAATCATTTTAATAGGATGTGTACTATTGGTGATCATGAAATTTACCTTTCTGTTAGTTTAGGAATTGTTTTTTTAGGTAGTGATTGTAAAACGGTGTTAGATGTATTTAAAAATACCGATGCTTCTGTTTATACTGCTAAGCAATTCGGTGGAAGCTGTTATAAATTCTACGAACCAGAAATGATTCAGGATGTTCTTTTAAGAAGTCAGCTGGAAAGAGAGATTAGACAAGCGCTGAATAATGAGGATTTCATTGTATATTATCAGCCAATCTATGAGCTTGAAGGCTCGAGTCTCGTTGGCCTTGAAGCTCTGATTCGATGGCAAAAGGAGGATGGCAGCATGGTCTTTCCCGATACATTTATTCCTTTTGCTGAGGATAGTGGGCTGATCGTACCACTTGGAGAATTTGTAATTACTGAGGTTTGTCGTCAGCTTAAGGAATGGCAGCTGATGGATTATAAGATCGTGCCAGTGTCAATAAATATTGCTGAAAAGCAATTGCTTTCAAAGAACTTTAATGAAACCCTATTGCATTTCTTAGAGCATTTTGATTTAGAACCAGATCTCATACATTTGGAAATTACTGAAAGCCATGTGATGCATAATCTGGATAGAAATGTCCGAAAGCTATCAAAATTACAGGAAATGAATTTCAAAATATTGATAGATGATTTTGGTACGGGTTATTCCTCTCTGTCACACTTAATTCATCTGCCAATTGACATCCTGAAGATCGATAAGAGCTTTGTTTGGCATATAGACACAATGCCAAAAGAAACCTTAGTTATTTCTGACATAATTTCCATTGCACATCGAATGGGTAAAAAAGTGATTGCAGAGGGTGTGGAAACAGAATCTCAGCTCGCCTATTTAAAAAGTGTAGGCTGTGATCGTGTCCAAGGCTATTTGTTCTCAAAGCCAATACCAGCGGATGCCATTTTTAATAATTGAGGATCAATATTGACAGATCCTCTTTTAAAGTGTATTATAATTGTATAAAATTAAATTGTAAACAATGCAAATGGAGGTCGAAATGAAATTTTACGATTTTGAAGCGATGGCAATGAACGGCGATGTTATAAAAATGTCTGATTATGAAGGTAAAGTGGTTCTAGTGGTCAATACGGCAACTAAGTGTGGTCTAGCACCTCAATTTGAGGAGCTTGAAGCCTTACATCAAAAATATGGAGATAAGGGCTTAGCAATTTTGGGATTCCCTTGCAGTCAATTTGCAAACCAAGAGTCGAGTGACAATTCAACGATTCAAAATGTCTGCCGATTGGACTTTGGCGTTACTTTCCAGCTCTTCGAAAAAATCGATGTGAATGGGGAAACAGCGCACCCACTTTATAAGTACTTGAAGAAAGAAGCGAAGGGCACTTTGGGGAATGGAATTAAATGGAATTTCACTAAATTTCTTATTGATAAAGAGGGAAAAGTCATTAAACGTTATGCGCCAACCGTAAAGCCATTATCGGTTGAAAACGAAATTGCAGGTCTTTTATAGTTATAAAATTGCCCCTTTTCAATGCGTTAAATTCGTTGTAACATAGAGATATCGAATTTAAGCCAAGAAAAGAGGAAGAAAATGTTGAAGAAAAATTTGATAGCACTTACGCTAATCCTATTACTTATGATGATGGTTCTATCAGCTTGTGATAGTAATGAAGCAACGGATTCTGAAGCAGGCGCAAATGATACAACGAATGCCACTGATACTACCGAAATGGCGGCAGGAGACTTTGGTACGCCTATTTTATATGATGAAATATATTACGATGATATTCCCGAAGGTATTAAATCAGAGGTGGATCAGCTGATTGTCAATCGTGGCTACTTTCACTGGAATTTAGATGGTGAAAATTACTTGCTAATATCTAGTGGTGAAAAGGAAACCGGTGGATATGGGATACAGATACTGACATTTGGACAGTTTGAATCAACTGCTAAGATTCTAGTGGGTGAGGGTAAGCCTGGCAAGGATGCGGTTGTGCCACAAATTAAGACTTACCCATTTGTAATGATTAAGTATGAAGGTGATTTTAGTGTTTCTGAGATTTATAATGAAACCTCAGAAACGTTTGAGCCACTTGTACTAGAGTAAGGCATAGAAATAACTACAGAATTAACAAAAAGCTACAGTCCTATTGAGCATAACTCAATAGACGGTAGCTTTTTTATATGAAAGCCATTGGAAGAATGAAGTAAAGTTTAAAATGTTAATTTAACTTAATTTTTCACAATTATTCAATAATTCATTTGGCTAAGTGATATAATATTTTTCATATACATAAAATAGGAGGCTAATTATGACTGATGTACAACGTTTTGCAACTGATTTGAAACAAAATATTCAAAAAGTAATTGTCGGAAAAAATACAGTAATTGACTTAATTATTACATCTATGCTCTGCTCAGGTCATGTACTTTTAGAGGATATCCCTGGCACAGGTAAAACACTATTAGCACGTTCGCTTGCAAAATCATTTGATGTAGAGTTTAATCGGATACAGTTTACACCTGATTTATTACCTTCTGATATAACGGGGTTAAATGTTTTTAATCAAGGCGTTGGTAAGTTTGAATTTAGAAAAGGACCTTTAATGAGTCAAATTGTTCTTGCAGATGAAATCAACCGAGCAACCCCAAGAACTCAATCCAGCTTACTTGAAGCCATGGCAGAAAATCAAATCACCGTAGATGGTGAGACCTATTCATTATCAGAACCATTTTTTGTCATTGCGACACAAAATCCGATTGAAAGCTCTGGAACCTTCCCTTTACCAGAGGCACAGCTAGACCGTTTTTTTATGCAGCTGTCTATGGGTTATCCTACAAAGGATGAAACGGTAGCTATTTTACATCGATTTGAAAAGGTCAATCCGATAGATGCCTTACAGGCATGTGTGGATGTAAAGAGCTTTAAAGCGATTAAAGATCAGGTTAAGCAGGTAAGGGTTTCTGATGCGATGACGGTTTATATCATCGATTTAGCGGAGGCAACTAGAGATCACTCTGAAATAGAGCTAGGTGTTAGCCCACGCGGTGTTATGGCACTGTTTAATGGAGCAAAGGCACTTGCCGCAATTAACGGTCGAGACTACGTCACGCCAGAGGATGTCAAGCAATTAATCGTCCCAATATGGGGACATAGAATTCTTATTCGAGATATTTATTCTAAAAGGCCTGAAAGAATTTTAGAGTTGATTATGGCGGCTGTTGAGGTACCAACTGAAACGATCTAGGGAGGTATATCATGGCGGTATTAATAATTGGGATACTTGGACTACTTGCCTTACAATGGCTTTTAAGAAGGTGGTCGAACTTATCTCCAATCCATTTTTATTTGTCTAGAGCATTCGATAAGGAACGCATTACAGCAGGTGACGCAATCGTTATTACTACTGAGATGATCAATAAAAAGTGGCTCCCTTTGCCCTGGGTGAAGGTCTATAGTAAAATTCCTGCATCCTTTCGAGGCGAAGGCTATACGGGACAACGAACGATAGAACTGGGAAATGAAAGGTTTGAAGTAGCAGAAACAGGTACGGACAATACCTATGAGATTGTAACTTCATTTCTATTTTATGAGAAGGTAGTTAAACACGATGGTTTTATATGCTTAAAAAGAGGTATCTACGAGGCAGGTAATTGCCATGTTGAGTTTGGTGATTTGTTTGGACTTTATTCTGGAGGGCGAGAATATCAAACAAGGTCTAGGCTAATTGTGCACCCAAAACTATATGAACTCGCAAACTTTGAAATTATTCCATTAAGCCTACAGGGTGAAACGTCAATAAAAAGGTGGATATTACCTGATCCAATGCTGACAACGGGGACGCGTAATTATACATCAAGAGATCATTTTAAAAGCATCAATTGGAAAGCTTCAGCAAAGACTGGTCAGCTACAGGTAAAAAAAATGGACCATACTTCTAACGAATCCTGTATGATTTTTTTTGATGTGCAAACCTCTTCAAAATATTGGGAGGGCATCGATCGTACTCGCTTTGAATTGGGAATTACATTTGCAGGATCGTTGTTTAAGTCGTTATTTGAGCAGCATATAGATGTTGGAATTGCAGTGAACAGTGTCTATATGATGGGAGAGAAGGCAAGTTTGATAATGCCAGCTAAGTTAAAGACACAGCTTGTTAAAGCCATGGATGCTCTTGCAGCAGCCACAGAATATAGAGGACATCCAATTGAAAAATTATTTGTGGATGCGGTGAGAAAGTTACACGAAGATGCTGTAATCATTATCGTAACAGGTTTTCTATCTTCGGATTTAGCACTGCTGATCAATCAACAGGCGAGAAAGGGTAGAAGTGTTATCATCTATACGACTGGTGCGAAATCGGAAGAAATTATGCTAGATCGACGCGTCGATGTAAGAAAAATACAAGGGCTTTTGCGGCAGGAGGTTTCATATGCAGAAGAAGCATAGAGATCGTGCCCAATTGATTTCAGATTTTATCAAGGGGCTAGAGTACACTTTATTTTTACTACTAATCGTGTTTACCGTTGCAGGCTTTTTTAGAAAAGAAACGCTGATGGTTTCAAGATTTGGTCTTGCCTGGGCGATTAATTTTTTATTATATGGCTTCTCCGCGGCTACGATAGAATTCTTTAAAAAGAAACCCGCTGGGTGGTTTATGACGGTTTTTATTACCTTGATAGGCATTTCAATTCTTTTGATTACTAATGGCGTGTTTTATTTGCTAAGTGGTCCTTTAGTAGTGGTGTTTGTCTTAAGCATGATTCGAGGGATGAATTATTCTATACTAGAGGAAAAAATTGAACCACTTAAATCTAGAATTTTTTACACGGATATCATTCTTGGTTTGATTATATTTATATTAAAGCTTGGCGACATTGAAGGCTATGGTGCATTAAAATCCTATTATTTAATATATGTGATTATTAGTCTTTTGCTACTCAATTTAGTTAATATGAACAATGCATATGCAAGTGGTACACATCAAATCAATCGCTCAAAGAACGTTGAAAAGTTTGGTAGAATTGCCCTTGGAATTTCAATATCTCTAATCATCATCGTTCAGCTTCAGATTTTTGATTTTTGGTCGTTGATTCTAGCGTTATTAGACAAAGCTTATAATGTCATCTATAGGGTGGTTTCATTAATTATCTATCCGCTGTTGTATCTAATGGATAAATTATTGGGCTTGTTTCGATTAGATGGTTTAAAGGAGGTTGACATCGCTGGTCCCTTATCGCCAGATATGCAAGAGCAGCTTCCCAATTTACCTAATAACACAGGTATTCCAAATTGGATGGTTACTGTGTTCTATGTGATAACTTGGTCGGTAATCATTCTCATTAGTATCCTTCTTCTTAAAAAAGCCTATGATGTCTTTAAAAGTAGGAAAAAGAAGATGGATAGCTATGGCAGTGAAGAAAGATCGTTTGTGTTCAATAGAAAAGAAATGTTAGGCAATTTACTAGGTCGATTTAAAAAAGAGGCTTCAAAGCTGCCTCAAAATGAGGTTAGAAAAAAATATCGAGAGCAGCTGATTAAAAATGATAACCTATATTTGGGTAAGAAGAAATATGAAACCCCCTATGAATATATGATACGAATTAGTGCAGATGAGTCACTCTCAGATGAGGATAAACTAAGTTTTGAGAAGCTCACAATGGCATATCAGATTGCTCGGTATCGCGAGGATTTAGATTGATGTTTGATTGCACACACATAGCAATAGTGATATAATTATTTTAAGTTTAGGGGAGTAGCTTGCAATCTTCGGATTGTGTTGATGGTCGTCATGACGGCGTAAGCCCGGTCATCAGCTCTATTGATAGCGAGACTTATACTTCAATTTCCTATGGAATTGAAGTATAAGTCTTTTTTATTATGTAGCGAATTATCTGATGCAAAATCAATAGCATCAAATCAATAAGGAATTACTTTCGAAATTGCTGGACGATAAGCCCTATACATTATAAAATCATATTTGGGAGGAGAACCATGAGTCAATTATTTCAAGGCATTGCAGAGTTTCATTGGCAGTATCTTATCATGTACGCCATTGGGATTGCACTGATTTATTTAGCAATAAAGAAAGACTATGAGCCAATGCTGTTATTACCGATTGGGTTTGGAGCGATTTTAGTCAACTTACCATTTAGCTCAATATGGGAATATGAGGGGACACCTGGCGTTTTACAGATTTTTTATAACTCGGGGATTCTAACTGAAATATTTCCAGTATTGATATTTGTGGCAGTTGGAGCGATGATTGATTTCACGCCATTGCTCAAGCAGCCACGCATGTTGTTCTTTGGTGCTGCAGCGCAGTTTGGTATTTTTTTCACGACTTTGGCCGCGCTTTATATTGGTCATTTGTTCCCTGAGCTTGGCTTTGATTTAAAAACCTCCTCTGCTATTGGTATTATTGGTGCAGCGGACGGGCCAACTTCAATTTTTGTCGCTTCAAAGTTTGCAAAGGATTGGCTTGGACCTATATCTGTCGCTGCCTATTCTTACATGGCTCTTGTGCCTGTGATTCAACCTCCAGTGATCAGAGCGCTTACGACGAAAAAAGAAAGAATGATCAAAATGCCTTATCACGATGTCAAGGTTTCTAAAACGGTATTAATCGCATTTCCGATTTTAATTACGATCATTTCAGGCATTATCGCACCAATTTCAGTTCCCTTAGTTGGCCTTTTGATGTTCGGTAATCTCATTAGAGAATCTGGGGTTTTAGAAAGACTCTCGAAGGCAGCTCAAAACGAACTGGCTAACCTTGTGACGTTGCTCCTTGGAATCACAATTGGTGCAACGATGTATTATGATAAATTCTTAGATGTTAAAACATTAATCATTATGGTGATGGGATTGGTTGCTTTTGTCTTCGATACTGCAGGCGGTGTTTTATTTGCAAAGCTGATGAATCTTTTTACCAAAGATAAAGTGAACCCGATGGTGGGCGCAGCTGGAATCTCGGCATTTCCTATGTCTGCTAGAATTGTTCAGAAGATGGCAAAACAAGAGGATCCACATAACTTTATATTGATGCAAGCGGTGAGTGCAAATGTTGCTGGCCAGCTTGGATCTATAGTTGCAGGTGGTATGGTCTTGGCACTGGTACCTTGGTTATTGATGAAATAGGAGAGGCATATGAGTGAATTTTATCTCGGACTGGAATTAATGGGCTATGGTCTTGCAGGCGTTTTCATCGTTTTAATAATGTTTTTTATCGTTATTAAGCTTTTGATTAAAATTTTTCCGTATAAAGAAGATCAAAAATGAGTATTGACATAAATCATTCGATGAAGTACTATATCTCTTAATGAATACACTTTAAATTGGTCCTGTGAGGCCAGCAAGAGGTATGGTATGAAAAACAAGGGTTTATTATGTCAATTATTAATATTTAAGGAAGCAGACGCATTATAAATAATGTGTTAGCTTCCTTTTTTGTCATATAAAGCTTTGAATTACCTTCTCTAGTGTATGAAAGGGAGGTTAATATGAAGGCAAAATTAATACTAGAAAATGGCATGATCTTCGAAGGTAAAAGCTTCGGATATCCTGTTGATACAGTTGGCGAGGTCGTTTTTAATACAGGGATGACAGGTTATCAAGAACTTCTTACAGATCCTTCGTATCATGGGCAAATCGTAGTAATGACTTATCCATTAATCGGAAATTACGGTATTAATACAGATGATTTTGAATCCGCTAAGGTACAAGCCTGTGGGTTTATCGTACGAGAACTAACCGAGTTATCCAGTAACTTTAGATCAGAAATGGAGCTAAATCACTTTCTAAAAAGACATAAAGTAATGGGCATAGAGGGGATTGACACGAGAGCATTAACCTTGGTTTTAAGAAATGAAGGAACAATGAGAGGTGTCATCACCACTGGTGAGTTAAGTCAAGAGCAACTAGAAGCTTTCTATAAAAGCTATGACAATAGCAATGCTGTGTTTGAGGTAACTTCAAAAGTAAAAAAATTGGTACAACCAATAACGCCAGCCTCGACATCAGTTGCACTTATGGATTTTGGTGCTAAATCCAATATCGTTAGAGAGCTGGTACAAAGAGGCGCTGAGGTAACACTCTATCCAGCAGAGACGACTGCTGAGGAAATTTTAAGCGGTGGACACGATTTGGTCTTCTTATCAAATGGACCAGGTAACCCTGAAGATTTAACTGGTGTGATCGATGAAATTAAAAAATTAATGCGTGAAATACCAATTGCAGGAATCTGCTTGGGACATCAGCTATTAGCTTTAGCAGGTGGTGGTTCGACCACTCGGTTAAAATTTGGTCATAGAGGCTGCAATCATCCGGTTAAGGATCTGGTGAAAGACAAGGTATATATCACTTCACAGAATCATGGCTATGTTGTAGATCAAATGCCAGAGGCTTTTGATGTGACCCATATCAATGTCAACGATGCATCGATAGAAGGTATGAAACATCAAGTCCTTCCAATATACTCCGTTCAGTTTCATCCAGAAGCATCACCAGGACCAGTAGAGAGCGCATATTTATTTGATGAATTTTTAGAGTTAGCGAGATAGGAGGAATTATGCCAAGACAGACGGAAATTAAAAAGACACTTGTAATTGGATCAGGACCAATCATTATTGGGCAGGCGGCAGAATTTGACTATTCGGGAACGCAAGCGTGTCAGGCTTTAAGAGAAGAAGGGGTTGAGGTTGTATTAATTAATTCTAACCCAGCGACCATCATGACAGATAATGAAGTTGCAGATAAAATATATATTGAACCCATCACGAGCGAAATGCTTGAAGTGATTATTAGAGATGAAAAGCCGGATAGTTTATTAGCGGGAATGGGTGGTCAGACCGCTCTTAATATGGCTTTAACGCTACATGAGAAAGGCATACTTGAAAAATATGGCGTTAAACTAATTGGCACGTCTATCAATGGTATTATGCAAGGGGAAGACCGAGCATTGTTTAAGGATATGATGGCGTGTATCAATGAGCCAGTCATTCAATCAGAAATCGTTACAGAGGTTGAAGCTGCGGTTGTATTTGCAAATCAAGTTGGCTATCCAGTGATCATCCGTCCAGCCTATACCTTAGGTGGTACTGGTGGTGGTATCGCTGATGATGAAGAGATGCTGAGAACGATTGCTAAATCTGGTATAGATAATAGCCCAGTGAATCAAGTATTAATTGAAAAGAGTATAAAAGGCTGGAAAGAAATAGAGTATGAGGTGATGCGTGATGCTAAAGGTAATCGCATCTCTGTATGTAACATGGAAAACATCGATCCTGTTGGGATTCACACAGGCGATAGCATCGTAGTTGCACCTAGCCAAACCTTATCAGATAAAGAATATCAAATGCTTCGTACATCAGCATTTAAAATCATAGAGGCGATAGGGATAGAAGGAGGTTGTAACGTTCAGTTTGCACTTCACCCAGAGAGCTTTGAATATGCGGTTATAGAAATTAACCCTAGGGTGAGCCGTTCGTCTGCGCTTGCTTCAAAAGCAACAGGTTATCCAATTGCAAAGGTTGCAGCGAAAATAGCTTTAGGATATGGACTTGATGAAATTAAAAATGCAGTAATAGGCGTTACGTATGCCTGTTTCGAGCCAAGTTTGGATTATGTGGTCGTTAAGTTTCCTAAATGGCCATTTGAAAAGTTTTATAAAGCCGATCGTACTTTGGGAACAAAGATGATGGCAACGGGTGAAATCATGGCGATTGGCAGTAACTTTGAAGCGGCATTTTTAAAAGGGTTACGCTCACTTGAACTCGGTCAATACCATTTAAAACACAAAGGCTTTATCGATAAAAGTACGGATGCGTTAAAAAATCTAATAAAAAAGCCAAATGACGAAAGAATTTTTGCACTGACAGAATTAATTCGTAGAGATTATAAGCTAGATATGATTCACAAAATCACTGGTATTGATGAATGGTTTTTAGATAAGATTAAAAATCTGATTCAACTTGAAAGTGAAATCGAAGCTCAGAGATTAGTGGATATCAAACCAGAAAAAATGAGACTTTTAAAACGTAAAGGTTTCTCAGATAAAGGCCTAGCTGAGCTTTTAAGTGTTTCGCCTAAGGACATCTATAACTATAGAAAAGCGCATAAGATTGTACCAGTCTTTCACATGGTTGACACCTGTGCCGGTGAGTTTGAAGCGGTTTCACCATACTATTATTCGAGCTACGAGACCTACGACGAAGTTAAAGTAACTGAAAAAGAGAAAATTGTAGTCATCGGATCAGGTCCAATCCGAATCGGACAGGGAATAGAGTTTGACTACGCCTCAGTTCACTGTATTAAAGCATTAAAAGCGATTGGTTATGAAACGATTATTATTAACAGCAATCCTGAAACCGTAAGTACAGATTTCTCAATTGCAGATAAATTATACTTTGAACCTTTAACTGAAGAAGAAGTTCTCAATATCCTTCAAAAAGAAAATCCGAAAGGTGTTATCGTACAGTTTGGTGGACAAACGGCGATTAAACTAGCGGACTTTATCGAAAAGTCAGGCTATCCAATCTTTGGTGCATCCTATGATCAAATCGATATCTGTGAAGACAGAGATCGCTTTGAAATATTCTTAGAAGCACAAGGAATTGCTCGTCCAAAAGGCATCGGTGTCGAAAACATTGAAGCAGGTTTATCAGCCGTTGAAAAGCTAGGATTACCCGTTCTGGTTCGCCCAAGCTACGTTTTGGGCGGTCAAGGAATGAAGATTTGTAGAGATGTGTCTGAAGTGAAGCACTACTTAACAGATGCGTTTGCAAAAAATAAAAAGAATCCAGTGTTGATCGACAAATATCTCGTTGGTATGGAAGTCGAGGTTGATGCTATCAGTGATGGCAATTCTGTCTTAATCCCTGGCATCATGGAGCATATTGAAAGGGCGGGAATCCACTCAGGAGACAGTATGACGGTTTATCCGCCACAAAACATCTCTCAAGCATTAAAAAATGAGATCTTAAATGTCACAAAGAAAATTGCAAGTGGACTAAATCTAAAAGGGATGATCAATATCCAGTTCGTCGTAGCTGAAGACAAGCTGTATGTCATAGAGGTAAACCCAAGAGCTTCAAGAACGGTACCGTATCTTTCAAAGGTAAGCGGGGTTCCAATTGTGGATTTAGCGACGAAAGTTTCCTTAGGAGAGTCTTTATGTGACTTAGAATATGGCGTGGATCTTTATCCTGAAGCAGAATTGATTTCAGTAAAAGTGCCAGTGTTCTCAACACAAAAATTACCTGACGTAGAGATTTCACTTGGACCAGAAATGAAGTCTACAGGCGAAGTCTTAGGGATTGGCAAAACCTATGCAGAAGCTTTAACTAAGGGATTCCTTGCTGCTAAAACTGAAATCGACCTTAAAGGTGCGAAAATACTTCTGACTTTAAATGAGAATGATAAAGCAGAGCTCTGTGAAAGCGATCTTCCAAAGAAAGCCCAGTTTGTGGCAACAACGGGTACTGCAAAACGAATCGAAGCTTTAGGACGCAATGTACACATAACGAGAAAAATAAGAAATGAAAGCTCAAATCTTCTCAGTTTAATTAAAGATAGAGAAATCGGATTCATCATTAATACGCCAACGGTTGGAGAAGATAGTGAACGAGACGGCTTTATGATGAGAAGACTGGCTGCTGAGCATAATATTCCTATGTTCACTTCGCTCGATACCTACAGAGCTTGGTTAAAAGCGTTTGAGTATTCTGAAGCATTAACTGCCTACCAATTAAAGAAATAATCGACCCTATCGTTCTTACTATAGAAGCCCCCATCGACCTACCACCTAGGTTAATGGGGGCTACTTCCTTTTTATTCGTTCTTGCTCAATGAGTTATGCTTCAATTTCATAAAATTAAAGAATGACACATCATCAATCATCATATGATTAATGATCACGTCCTGAATGAGCGTAATAATGACTTCAGTTGGTTTATTCAGCAGCGATTCTGAACAAGAATTTAGACGTTTAATCAGATCTTGATGTATGGTGTGATGATGTTGTATTTCATCCTCAAAGTAGTTGAGTTTATACATTAAATTTTCCTCGTAAATGGTGTGAGAGGTAAAATCAATACAAAGCGAATCAAATGTCGTCTGCATTTTTTCAAAATTATAATTACCTGAAGTGGCACAGTTAATAATTCGATCGACACTGTCGATGAGGTGCTGATGTTGCAGATCCAGTTCACGATCGCCACTTATTAACAACGAACGCCAGCTATCCTTTGATGTCTTGCAGGTATTAAATTCAGGATTAATTTCAGAAGATATTTGATTTCTACCTGATTCCTTTGCGTTGAATAAGGCTTTGTCAGCTCTGTCAAAGAAGGAACTGTACTGGTCGCCTGATTGAATTTCTGATACACCAAAGCTGGCTGTAACCACACCAACATTATCATGGTAATTAATTTCAAATGCAGCTCTAATTTTCTCTGCCACGATAACCGCTTGACTTATATCGGTTTCAGGTAAGAGGATTGCAAATTCTTCGCCGCCCCAACGCACTAATAGATCGGTATTTCGTATTAGGGTTTTAGCTATTTGTGCGGTCCTAACGAGTACCTCATCTCCAGCAATATGGCCAAAGGTATCGTTGACAGCTTTGAAATGATCTAGGTCAAATACAATGAGTGAAAAGGTATTCCCATACCTGTAGTATCGATCGAGCTCACGTCTTAATACTTCCTCGAAGAGATGGCGATTTGCAAGACCAGTTAAGCTATCGTGAGACGCTCTTTGAATCAAGAGTGCTTCGTAATCCTTTTTACTTTGTATATCCACAATTATGGCGACATAATGGTCGCTATCTGATATCGGATGCAGGTGAATTTCACCCCAAAATACGCTGTGGTTGAGCGTCATAAATTGGGTCTCATAAATACTAATTCCTTCATTATGATTTAAGTTGTGTTTTAAAGCGGCATAATCTGTAGGGGATGAAAACAGAAGCTCTGGATGCTGGCTAAAGATTTCATCAAACTCAGTTTTATCTTGTGTACCAAATAAGCTAGACATATAGGCATTGGTATACTTAATCATAAAGTTTTGATCCACTAATACGAGACCGACGGGTAGGGTGTTAATTAATCTTTCTGACATGAGCTGAATCGAATGCGCTAGCTCACCAAATTCATCTGTTCTGTCAAAGTCATAGAGTGACTCATCCCAGAATAGATTTTTTAAATTGATGCTTTCCTTGAGCTGCGTAAATGGTTTTACAAAGTTTCTTCGTATAAACCAATTAATGACGAATAAGATGATTAGAATAGTTGAAATGCCTGAAAATAAAAATACAAACAGATTATTACCGTTGTAAAATGCATTTTGACTATATAGGGTCCCCACAAACCAATCTGTATTTTCAATTCTTTGGAGGGCGATATAGGTATAAGCATCGTTACGTATTTTAATTTGAAGCTGTGTTTCCATTGAGTCAATAAAATCGTTTAATAGAGGCTTGAACTGACTATCAGCAGATACAGAAAATACACTTTGAAGAGTTGAATCAAAGGGATTAGAGCTTGAACTATCAAGCAAAATCTCACCATGTCTATTAAAAATCAAACTAACAGAGTTTGTTTCTGCATTTTGAAAGTCGGTATCCGATATGAAGTCGTTAAATGAAAGTCCAGTTCCAATAACCCCGAGCGGCTTGCCTTCATAAAGTATTGGAACATTAATCCAAACGCGATATGACTTTAAAATTCTGTCCTCATCCACATTGAGAAGATAATCTTGCTTACTATTGCGTGCCTCCCAATACCATTGATCTGATTCTTTTGTAGGGTTGACCTGCGCCACAGGAACTAACACCACTTCGTTATTAGAAAGGTGTGGATAATATAAATTTTTAGAGGCGTCAATCGCTAAAAACAAGTCTTGCGAGGACATAAGCTCAATAAAGGTAAAGTAGTCAGCTTTGGCAATACTCTTAAGCTCAGAGTCGTATTCTGAACGTATCCAGTTTAATAGCGCAGAAGAATTAGCCATCTTTTCGGAGAGAGCAATCTCCTTGATAAGATGACTGTGTACAGAGGAAGCAATATTGTACCAATACATTCGCGCGTATTGTTCGGAAATGGTTTCTTTAATTCTATGGATTTGACCAATTGATAGGACAAGATTTAAAATGATCATCAAGGTCAAAACTGCAATAATCATTAAATTGATTTTACCTTTGATTGATTCAGTTAGCCTTTTCATAAAAGCCTCATTTCCAATTAGGGTGTTGATAGTATACCCTCTTCAGGTAAATATAGTCATGAAACGTAAAAATGCTCCCACGATGGTATTGCAGCTCTAAAGAGTTACAATATCATTGTGAGAGCATCAAATATCTAAGTGAGATATTTAGTCTTGATTTTTGGGCTGATCTTTTTTGTGGAAGAGATCAAATAGAACCGGAATAAAGAGTAAGGTTAACAAGGTTGCGTAGATGAGACCACCGATTGTTGTTATCGCCATTGGCTGCATCATTTCAGTACCCTGTCCTGCACCAACTGACATCGTTGAAAGAGCAATAATGGTAGTAAGTGCCGTCATTAATATAGGTCTTAGTCGGTCTCTACCGGTTTTGATTAAGGCCTCCCGCTTTGACATTCCTTCCTCACGCATTTTATTGGCATAGTCTACAAATACGATACCATTGTTGACGACAACCCCTGTTAGAATAATCATACCTAAGAAAGCGACGATGGAAAGAGGCTTTCCAGTCATCAAAAGTGCAAAGAAGCCACCTGTAAACGCCAAAGGAATAGTAAACATAACGATAAATGGTGATAATAAAGACTGGAACTGAGCTACCATTATTAGGTAAATAAAAACAAGTGCTAGAAGAAGCATTTTACCTAAATCTCTAAAGGAATCGTTAATCGTTTGGTTTTCACCTGTCATCGTTACAGAATAACCATTTGGAATTTCAAGGTTGTCAAGCCCCGCCTGAATTTTATCCGAGACGATTCCGATATTGTAGTTCGTCTCAAGTGCACCTGTTACGGTTACATAGCGTTGCTGATTCGTTCTTCTGATTGATTTGAAGCCATTAGATTCTTCAAGTGATGCGATATCTGAAATTTTTACGGTTTCACCCTGAGGTGATGTAATCTCAAGTGCCATGATATCACTTCTCGATAAGGATTTCGTACTTTCTTCATCTAGAACGACGACACCTAAATCATTGCCATCTACATTAATATTAGTAGCTGCTGAATCAGTGGTTAGCGCTTTATTGATTTCCATAAAAACCTGAGCAACTGTCAAACCCTTTGAGATACTTTTTTCTTTATCTACAACTATTTGCAGCTCAGGTGAGGTTACCTCAACACCACTTGACACGTCTTTAGTGCCTTCAACCGATTTAACTATATCTGAGATACGGATTGCCAAATCTTCTAGCGTATCAAAGTCTCTACCTTTAATTTCGATGGTAATTTCACCACCAGTTAAGGAGCCCATATTCATATCTGTTCCTGTGACGCTTAATTCGTATTGATCAGAGCCAGCGACCTTTAAGATTTCATCTCCTAACGCTTGAGTTGAAAGAGAACGTTCATCTGACAGCGTAACATAGAAGGTCGCAGAGTTTCCAGAACCTCCAGCACCACTCAGACCACCTCCCATACCGCCAAACATACCTCCACCTACAGAAGCGCCAATGCTTTCGATCCCATCAAGGCTCTGTATTTTTGATGTTACATCATCAGCTGCTGTTCTAAGATCCTCAAACGTTGCTTCAAGAGGCATGTTGAGTGTCACCGTGAGCTGACCGGAATCCATACTAGGGAAAAGTTCAGTACCTACCGAGGTAATACCGTATATACTCCCTGCAAAAAGACCAATGACTAATATGATAATGATCCACTTATGATCTAAGGAAAAATTTAGTATTTTTGAGTAGCCATTTTTAAGACCTGAGAACACACGATGATCTTGATTGACCTCTTTTACGAGGATTTTAGATGCCATGGTTGGAACGAGAGTGAGTGCTACCATTAAACTCGCAAGTAGCGAAAAGGCAATCGTCAATGCCATATCTGTAAAAATCTCTCTAGTAAACCCTTCTATAAAGACAATAGGCAAAAAGACGGCAACTGTCGTTAAAGTAGAGGCCATAATAGCACCTGAAACTTGCTTAGCGCCTTCAACAGAAGCTTCAATAGCTGATTTACCTTCACTTCTCATACGATAGATGTTCTCAATCACGACGATGGAGTTATCCACCAGCATCCCTACACCCAGAGCTAAGCCACCCATAGAGATGATGTTAAGTGTGATGTCACTGAAATACATTAGAACAAAGGCAGTGACAACGCTGATAGGTATTGAAAAGCCGACGACCAATGTCGGTTTTAAGTCTCTTAAGAAAATAAGTAGAATGACAATTGCTAGTAAGCCACCATAGATAAGATTATTCAAAAGTGAATCT
This sequence comes from Clostridiales bacterium 38-18, assembly GCA_001897605.1. Taxonomy (GTDB): domain Bacteria; phylum Bacillota; class Clostridia; order Peptostreptococcales; family Acidaminobacteraceae; genus Fusibacter_C. The sequence continues at coordinate 112,936 of MKTL01000002.1, forward strand.
ACGACAATGTCAATGTACTCTCCTTGATTCATCAAGGTTACCATTTGCAAATCTGGATAGGTTTGTTTTAAGTCATCCATTTTATCAAGCACACGATTTGTAATATCAGAGGTTACATACTCTGTTTGTTTTTGGAGCGTTAGAGTAATGGCATCGATGCCATTGACCTTAGAATACATATCATCTGTGTTGTCAACGAGCATAATATCGGCAACCTCAGACAGCTTAATGGGGTCAACGCCCTCTATTGGAAGAGACATGATGACAAGATCTGAAAGTGCTTGATCGTCTTCAATTGCATCACCAGTTCTTACGAGATAATCAACGCCTTGCTCGGTAATATATCCCGTAGGCATACTAAAGTTCTGGCCTTTTAAAATCCCGGAAATCATATCCTTAGTTATAGAAATTTGAGGAATATCAGGCTGTGTGGCTGCTTCGGTAGGCTGTGTAGCCATATAAGCCAGTTGCTCAGGTGTGAGTTTTGCCAGTGCTTCAGCCTTAGCTGCCTCAATTTGAGCTTCAATGGCATCTTTAATTTCCTTGTTAACTGCATCAATTTTTTCTTGACGAATTAACACGTGAATTTCATTTTCTACAAGTCCAGAGGATTCGACAGATGCAACCCCTTCAACACTTTCAATTTCAGGGATGATTTTTGTTTCTAGAAATGATGAGGATTCACCAATACTCTGACCTTCCACAGCCGCAGATACGACCATTATAGGCACCATATCTGGATTGAGCTTCATAATAGTTGACGAGCCGACGCCTTCAGGAAGATAGCTACCAAGCATATCTAGGTTTTCTCTCATTTCAATAACTGCAGAATCCATGTTGGTGGTTTCGGCAAATTCGAGGATGACCAAAGACATATTTTCTCTCGATATGGACTGAACATTTTTAATATTGCTAATAGAAGCCATACTTTGCTCAATTGGCTTTGTGACTACCAGTTCAACCTCCTCTGGACTAGCGCCAATATAAGGCGTAATGATGACTGAGTAGGGGAGGTTCACGCTGGGTAATAGATCCGTCGAAATGTTGCTAAATGAAACAAAACCGAGTATGAGCACAAGGATAATTGCAACGACGACGGTAAACGGTTTTCTAACACTGTAATTTGAAAGCATATTAGACTCCTTAAAATGTGTTTGATAAAAATTGAGGGTTGATATTAATTAATGCCTTTCACTAACATTTGAACTAACAAATCCTTCTCTTTATTAAATGTAGCCTCATCCAATTTAAAAATGTATTTTCTCATTGCAGTTCTATTGAGCATATCAAAGAACAAATCAGAATAATACGATAGAGCTGAAGAGGAAAATCTACCCTCTGCTTGTCCTAGCTCTAAAATATCCAGTATAATTTGTACCACTTCGAACCGTGCTGTTAATAGTAGCTTTAGGGCTTCCTGCATACCATTTGGAATTTTAAATTGATTTGGATTCTCAATCATCATCCCTGTTGCCCGCATGTTTTCTTGTACGATATCACTATGGTGATCTATAAAGGCATTGAGTTTACCCTCAAAATGATTAAAACACAAAATACTGGTTCTTATCCGTGTTAAATACCGCTCAATATTGAACTTTACGACCTCAATGTACAGTTCGTCCTTACTTGAAAAATACTCGTAAACAGTTCCTTTTCCGATTCCAGCAGAGTGAGCGATGTCGGTAATATTGGTTTCGTGGAAACCATTTTTGGCAAATAATTCTGCAGCAGACATTAGTATTATTTCCCTTTTTTCCTTCTTTCTAGCCAAAACTTCACCTCGCTTAAATAATATGCTTCATTATAACTGACTGGGTGGTCAGTCGCAATATATCGATGTGAAATTTAACATTGCGTTCACAATATTCTGATATGTTTAATTAAGTAATTTAAGGGTAAATCTTATTAAAATAACTATTGTGAGGTAAATATTATGTGGAAGGATTTTAAAAAATTTGCGATTAGGGGTAATGTTATTGATTTGGCGGTTGCTGTTATAATAGGTGGTGCTTTTGGTAAAATAGTGACTTCCTTTGTTAACGACGTTATAATGCCGTTAATAGGCATACTGCTTGGAAAGGTTGATTTCAAGTCCTTAAAATGGGTTCTTGAATCAGCTGTGGGAGATCAACCAGAGGTTGCTGTGTATTATGGTAATTTTATACAAAATGTGGTTGACTTTGTCATCATTGCTTTTGTGATCTTCATCATGATTCGTTTGATCGAAAAAGTGAAGGCAAAACCTGAAACAGCGCCAGCAGAGCCTCCTAAGCCAACAGAGGAAGTCGTTTTATTAGGTGAAATAAGAGATTTGTTAAGAGCAAAAAAGTAAGCCAATCAAATACCAATATTTGAAGGTTTTCCTGCTTTCATAAGTGTATGAGTGCACTGTGAGAGCAGGATTTTTATTTGTGTGGCTAGAGTCGCTATGATAATTGTGATAAAATAAATTAAGGTAAAATCGATCTATACTAATCGTCTGCAACGCATAATTGAAAGTCTAAGAATTGAAGTCAAATCAAGGAGGAAGCGATGATTTATATAGAAAATTCTGACTCAAAAACGCCTTTGTTTCATTTGCAAACTTTAAAGAGCAGTTATATTTTAAAGGTTCTTGAGAATGGGAAAGTGGTTAACCTACATTATGGTGATCGCGTTGAACATTCCGATTACTTATCTACTTTATACCAAAATTATGACATTCAGGTTGGTTCTGCAGTTTTATATGAAAAGGGCTCTCAGATTACTTTAGAAACGCTTTTGCTTGAACAATCTACATATGGTAAGGGAGATTATCGACACGCTTCGCTTAAAATAGAATTTGATGATGGGATAAGTGTCTCAGATTTTATCTATCATAGTCATGTGATTCATGAACGGATGGTTCATCCTGATGGGATGCCACATGCGAGAGCAGAGGCTGTCGGCTATACGCTGGAGATTGTACTTAAGGAGACGCAAAGGGAAGTTTTCCAGCATCTCTATTACTCGCCCTTTGAGGCTTCAAATTGCATCGTTAGATGGACTAAAATTAACAATCTAACGACATCCTCTTTTTTGATACACGCGATTAAAAGCTTACAGCTAGATTTGCCAAATAGTGATTATGAGTGTCTGTCTCTTGATGGTACATGGATTCACGAAAGGCAACTCAATCAAGGCAAGCTAAGACCTGGAATTTTGACCATAGATTCAAAAAAAGGTGTTAGTAGCTCAGCACACAATCCCTATATTGGATTAAAGGGTCTACAAACTACTGAAAATCAAGGAGAGGCAATTGGGTTCGCGCTGGTATACAGTGGCAATCATATGGCGAGCGTTGAAGTTTCACCTTATCAAATGACTCGAGTCACAATAGGACTTTCAGAGGTAGACTTCAGATGGCTATTAAAATCAGGCGAGTCCTTTGATACACCAGAATGTGTCATGTCCTTTTCTGGAAATGGTCTTAATGGGCTGAGCCAAAATTTTCATCACATAATTAATCACCATATTGTATCGCCCTATTGGCAGTATCGCTCTAGACCGATTGGATTTAACAATTGGGAAGCAACCTACTTTGATTTTAATCAAAAGAAGCTTTTGTCTATGGCTAAGATTGGCAAACAACTGGGTATGGAGCTTTTTGTTATGGATGACGGGTGGTTTAAAAATCGAACTGATGATACTAAGGCACTTGGAGACTGGACGGCTGACGATAAAAAACTGCCAAACGGACTTTCTGGAATTGGTAAAGCCATAAGAAAGCTAGGGCTACAATTTGGCATTTGGGTGGAGCCTGAGATGATTTCTGAGGATAGCGATCTATATCGAAAACACTCAGAGTGGGCGATTCGCTTACCAGATCGAGCGCCAAGCCTTGGTCGAAATCAGTTGGTTTTAGACTTATCCAATCCCGAAGTGGTGGACTATCTATTTAAGTCAATATCTAATGTGATAATGTCGTCAGGTGCCACATTTGTAAAATGGGATATGAATCGAAATTTTTCAGATTTGCATAGCTTTTATCTTTCTAAATACAATCAAAGTGAGCTGACACATAGGTATGTACTGGGTCTCTATCGACTACTGGATCAACTGACACAAGCCTATCCTGAAGTACTTTTTGAGTCCTGTGCCAGTGGAGGCAACCGATACGATATGGGCATGCTATATTACATGCCACAGATATGGACCAGTGATAATACGGATGCAATCGAACGAATCGAAATTCAGCAGGGTACGGGAATGGTATATCCATTATCGACGATGAGTGCGCATGTCAGTGGTCAACCCTCACATCAGGTTTTAAGAAAGACACCTATTGAAACAAGATTTAATGTAGCCTGCTTTGGCATTTTGGGCTACGAGATGAACCTATTGCATTTGACACCTTTTGATAAAAAAGTCATTATAAAGCAGATTGAATTTTATAAAAAACACCGCAGCCTATTTCAGTTTGGAACCTTATATCGTCATGACAACACTTCCAACGTTGATCGTACGGTGTGGACGGTAATGGATGAAACAAGGTCAAAATTTATAACCGGCTATTTCTTAAAGCTACATCGCCCTTGTCCACCGCTTGAAACGATTAAAATTATTGATTTAGATCAGAGCTCAGTATATAAAATAGCCAATCGATTACAATATCAGGATATACGAGCATTTGGCGAGCTGATCAATCCCTATATACCAATCAAGCTCAAGGAGAATGGTATTTTGCAAACCGTGATTGCCAATCGATATCTCTATCCATTAGAGGTGCAACAAATAAATGTAACAGGTGAAATTGCAACTAAAATCGGTCTGAAGCTTTACACGCAATTCACTGGAACAGGTATAAGCGATAGGACCAGACTGATGACAGATTTTGGGTCGAGGCTCTACATTGGCGAACGGGAATAAATCTTGTAATCACTCTACACTCACTATAGAATAAAAATATGATAAAACTAGGAGAAGATTATGAATACTGAAAGTAGAGAAACGAGAGATCGAAGAATTGCGGTTCTTATTGATGCAGATAATGTTTCTGACAAGTATATCAAATCCATTATAGATGAAGTTTCTAACCATGGGACACCGACGTATAAAAGAATCTATGGGGATTGGACGAAGCCGCAATTGGCATCTTGGAAGAACGTATTGCTCAACCATTCGATTTCACCAATACAACAATATGGCTACACAACGGGAAAAAATTCTACCGATGCTGCTTTGATTATCGATGCGATGGATATCCTATATTCTAGTAATGTAGATGGCTTTTGTATCGTATCAAGTGACAGTGACTTTACACGGTTAGCCTCTAGATTAAGAGAAGCTGGTATGTATGTTTTAGGTATGGGGGAAAAGAAAACGCCTACTCCATTTATTGCCGCTTGCGAAAAATTCAAGTACCTTGAGGTGTTAACGGCGACCACCTTGGATCGCCCTGAGGTAAACAAGTCAAAGACCCATAATGTTAAGGATGCCATGATAACTAAGGAAGAGTTAATCGATGTAATAAAAGCAATTATCAGTGAAATCTCGGATGATGATGGTTGGGCGTTCTTAGGTGAGCTTGGAAGCACACTTAACAAAAGATATCCTGATTTTGACACTCGGAACTATGGCTTTTCTAAGTTAACCCCTTTGGTTTCTTCATTGAAGCAATTTGATATTCGGTCTAGAAAAACCAATAACCCTAGCGTCAGCCTCAAGTACATTCGCATAAAGGAAAAGGGAGAGAACTAACCATGAAAATTTTGGCATTTTATTTTTCAGGGACTGGCAATACAGCGTTTATCGTAAACCAATTACAAAATTCGTTTGGTAAGAACAATGTTGAGATGGAATGCATCAATATAGAAAATTATGAAGCTACAGATGACGATAAAATTGCGAGTGCAGATTATCTTCTGTTTGCATACCCAGTCTATGGAGCGATGGCACCAATGATCATGTGGCGATTTGTTAAGCAAATTGCTTCACACCTAGAGGACAAGCAAGCAATTGTCATTGCCAATCAAATGCTATTTTCAGGAGATGGTGGTTCTTATCTTGCTAGAATTTTGAGAAAATGCCATGCTCAGATCGTTGCTATTGAACATTTCAAAATGCCTACCAATTTATCTGATGTTAAAATGTTCAAAGTGAAAAATGGCTCTCAGGCAAAGGCATTGGCACTTAAAGCAGAGCAGCAAATCGATCTGTTTTGCTCTGATTTTGTTAAAGGTATAAGATTTAAACGAGGTGATGGTGCTGGTTCAATTTTATTGGGATCACTACTTCGCATTCCATTTTCTAAAGGTGAAAGAAAATGGGTTAAGAAAGTTAAAATAAATGAAAGCAAGTGTACAAGGTGCGGAAAGTGTGAGCGAGAATGTCCAGTGGAGGCACTGCGTTTGGTTGACGGAAAAATCAGCCAAGTGGCAGATTGTACGCTTTGTTATAGATGTGTAAATCGATGTCCAGATTTGGCGATTTCTATTTTAGGCAAAAATGGACCTTCTAAAAGATACGAAGGATTATGAGGTTGAAATGGTTAGATACAAGAAGGTACAAAGTAATGGTAACAATTTCTTATTACTCGATAATAGAGGTCAGATTTACTCTGACGTAAAGCTTAGGGACATGACCATAAGAGATTGTGATATTAAAAAAGGAATTGGTGCAGATGGTATGCTGGTGATAGAGCCGTCTAATGATGCCGAGTTTAAAATGAGAATTATCAATGCCAATGGCTTTGAAAGTGAAATGTGTGGTAATGGCGCAAGATGTATCGCTAAATACGCCTATGATCATGGTATAGCAGACAAGATGATGTCCTTTGAGACCTTAGCGGGTAAAATTGGAGCAGTCGTCACCGATACACGCGTGAAGGTTACCATGGGAGACTACGAGTTACCTGACCAAAACGTTTTTGTACTCGATGGGGTCAATTATCGTTTTATGACACTGGGTGTCCCACATGTGGTCGTATTCGAGGATGAGAATAAGCCACTTTCAAGAGCTGAGATGAAGCAAATTGGTTATCGCTTTGATATGAACCATGATGTCTTTGAACGTGGTACCAATGTGAATTTTGTTAGGAAAATAGGAAAAGATGAGATTGAGGTCATCACCTACGAACGCGGTGTTGAAGACATCACTGATTCTTGTGGGACGGGTTCGTGTGCCAGTGCAGTTATGGCAGCAAGCTTTTATGGCATGCACTCACCGATTAGTGTTCAAAATATTGGTGGCGTTAATATGGTTCACTTTGTACAGTCGGCTTCTGATGTGACCGTAGAGCTAGAGGGTCATGTCGGTTATTCAGGGAGTATTGAATGTGAGGATTTATAGGGGTAGTTGTGAATCAGTCAATGAAGCTTAATCAACCAACGAAACTCAATTTACCACCAGAATCGGTGGTTTATACAGGCAAATTCAAAAATACTGAGACCCATTTTCAGGTGTATTTCTATGACGATCATGGTGCTACCCTAGAGGTCTATAGAGACAATGATATCGATACGATGTTTTCTGAGATCAAAAACCGCGAAATGAAGGCTTGGATTAACATTATTGGACTAAACTGTATCGACACGATGCTCGCTTTGGGCGATAGGCTGTCGTTATCAATGCTTGTTCTTGAAGATATCGTCCATGTTTCGCAGAGAAGTAAGATTGAAAGACATGAATCGTTCTTGTTTACCATTGTAAAAATGATTTATCAAACAGAGGCTTCAGGTGTGATCCATGAGCATCTGTCTCTTGTACTCAAGGATAAACTGGTGATTACCTTCCAAGAGAATGAAGGCGATGTATTTGATGGAATAAGAAAGCGGCTTACTGAAGAGAGAAGCCGTATGAGAGCTAGAGGGACCGATTATTTGTACTATGCATTGCTAGACGCTATCGTGGATCATCAGCTCGAAATTTTATACGGCATTGGCAATCTGATAGACACCTACGATCGACAGCTCATTGAAACCGAAAAGCTATCCATTAATCTACTTTTTGAACTTAGAAAACAGATTATGCTGATTCGTTCGGAGGTGGCACCATTTAAGGAAATTCTTAAAGAATTATACGACAAAGAGGATCATTTTATTAAAGATGAGACACGTGTTTTTATAAGAGATGTATCGGACCATGTCAATCATGTAAACGATCAGGTTGGTCTCTATCAGGATATGGTTACAAATTTGTATGATATGAATATGAATTATTCAAGCAATCGATTAAATCATATTATGACGATTTTAACCGTTTTTTCAGCTATCTTTATTCCATTAAATTTTATGACTGGTTTTTTCGGAATGAATTTCAAGCATTTTCCAGGATTGGACAACCCGCTTGCCATACCAATATTTTTATTTACAGCTGCCGGAATTGCTATCATTATGGGGATATTTTTCCTGAGAAAAAAATGGTACTAAGAAAAGAGGTCTTATGTGTACACTTGCAATTGCATATAAAGTAGTTAAGGACTATCCCTTAATATTTTTGGGCAATCGAGATGAATTTTATAAAAGACCAAGTCAAAATGCCACCTTGAAAAAGGGTGTAATCTGTGGAACAGATTTAGAAAAAGGTGGTACTTGGACGGGTATCAATGAGAGAGGCGCTTTTGCCTTCATTACGAATTATAGAGATTTTACAAAGCATGTGGACCAGCCACTATCGAGAGGTGAGCTGACACGTACTTTTTTGCATTCGAATAGCTTACCGATTACCTATTTAAATTCGCTTTCAGAAAAGCCACATCTTTATGATCCATATAACCTTATCGTGGGCGATATGAATCAGTTAGGGTTTTATTCTAATATTGAGAAAAAAGTTCGTATACTCGAGCCAGGTGTCTATGGATTAAGCAACGGTTTATTGAATTCGAATTGGCCAAAGGTTGACGCCATACGATTCGGGCTAAGCAGCTTGATTGAATCAGGGCGTGTGCTTGAAATAAACGCTTATTTTGATATTTTAGAGGATGCGCACAAGTATGATAAAGGCCTGCCAGATACGGGTATCAAGGCAGAGCTTGAACATGATTTGTCCGCTTTATTCATTGCACTTGATGGCTATGGCACACGCTTTGAAACGGTGATCATCGTCGATCATTCAGGACAGGTTCAGTATTACGAAAAGTCAAGAGATGAAGAGGGTAAGTGGCATTTACAGAGCTTGAATTTACAAATCCTTAAGTAAGAGGTGTTATATGGTAATTAAGCTCCCATTGAAATGGGGACTATTGATTGGCTTGTTATTTGTTACAAGCATTTTTACTTGTTTAGGCATAGGCGTATCTCTTGTTTGGGGTCTTGGTTTAACGTTAATGATAGCTACCCTTATTATAAAGCTAAATGGGGTAACCGTCAGACAGACCCTACATTGGCTAGGAGAAGGTATTTTAAGTATAAAGGATATCTATATTATCGTTTTTTTAATTGGCGTTAATGTCGCCATGTGGATCGCATCTGGTATTGTTCCCACACTTATCTATTTCGGTTTTGGAATTGTGCATAGAGTCTATTTTCTATTATTTGCTTTTTTAATGAGTGCCTTGGTGGCATTTTTTTTAGGTACTGGATTAGGAACGGTTTCTACAATAGGTATTGCTCTTTATACTTTAGGTAATGCTTCTGGCATACCAAGCGGGGTGCTGGTTGGAACCTTAGTTTCTGGCGCCTATGTTGCAGATCGCCTTTCACCGATATCAGCGCTTTCTAATTTTACGCTTGAAACGGTAGGCGTTCGTTTCAAGCCTTACTTTAAGCAAACCATGCTCGTCATGGTGCCGGCGTTTATTTTGTCTGTATTGGGTTACTTTTTATTAAGCTTAAAATATCCTGCACATATTAATTTGGATGAAATTGCAGCCTATAAAGGGCTAATTAAAACGTATATCAAGGTCAGTCCAGTATTATTTTTACTTCCTATATACGTTTTGATAACGAGCTTTATGGGGATTAAATCAAAAAAAGTACTTGGCTCAGGTATACTGATTGCCATGCTGATAGCAATATTATTTCAGGGCTACTCGTTTAGTCAGCTTTTAAGCTTTTCATGGCTAGGATTCCAATCAGGGAATTCAAATGCCTTTATGAAATCCCTTGAGATTGGTGGTGCAAAGGCGATGATTGAAGTGGTTTTAATCATAATGGCAGGCATCTCCATGAGCACTTTATTTGAAAAGTGTGGCTGGATTCATCCTATTATTGAACTTGTTAAGGTGAAAAGTCGTACAAAAAGCCAGCTCGTATTGAATACGGGTATTTTGTCCACGCTTTTAAATGCGCTTACCTGCGATCAAACCGTAGGTATTCTAGTACCTGGAAAGTACATGAAAAACACTTATACTGATCGCGGGCTTACCGAGATAAATTTGGCTCAAAACATTGCGAACACTGGGACGGCACTTGCGCCTATGATGCCTTGGAACGTCAACGCGATTATTATACTTGCAATTACTGGCGTCAATGCAACGCTTTATGCGCCATACACTCTGTTAAATTGGCTTTCCTTTCCGTTTGCAATAATTGTGACCACATGGCTACAAAAACATCCAAAGCTGAGCGACTTGACATAGGGTCGGTTAAAGTTTATACTAATAATATACTTTGACAATCAAACTAATTGGAGTTGATATGGATTCAAGACGAGAGGTGCTTAATCACCTGTTAGTAGAACTATTTAATCAGATATTAAGCATAGAAGAGAAAGCATTAAAAATAGGTGATTTTAGTGACTTGACATTAAATGAGCTTCACGTTATCGATGCAACTGGATACGATCAAACCAGCCCAATGACGCATATAGCGACTAAGCTTGGCGTTACAGTTGGCACCCTGACTATAGCCATGAACAATTTAGTAAAAAAGGGTTATATCAACAGGGTAAGGAGCGATGAAGATCGAAGGGTCGTATTGATCACTCTAACAGACAAGGGGAGACTTGCCTATCGACATCACAGTCAGTTCCATGAAGACATGATTAACTTTACGATAGACGCACTTGATGAATCCGAGGGAGATGTGTTAATAAAGTCTTTAACTAAAATAATCAATTATTTCGATCAAAAATACCTTGGCTAGCAAGGTATTTCTTTAGTGCAATTTATTTGATAATCAAAATAATAGAAATTCAAAATAACAAAGCTTTTTAGACTTGTATTAATCTACAGTAGAATGTATGGCAAAGGCCTGTATGAAACAAAAATTTGACAAAGCAAATAGAGAGAGAGGGTATATTATGAAAATTACTTTAATTACCGATAGTACATGTGATATTGCACCAGAGGTGCTTAAGGAAAAGGGCATATTATTTGCCCCCCTAAAGGTACTCTTTAAGGATCAAGAGTTTATTGATAAAATTGATTTGACCAATGAGGCATTCTATAAGATGATGAAGGAAGCAAAGGAATTGCCTACAACCTCACAAGTAAACCCAGGTGAATTTTATGAGCTGTTCTCAACTGAGCTTGCAAAGGGGAATGATGTCATTGGTGTTTTTTTATCTTCTGAATTAAGCGGGACTTACAATTCTGCAGTTGTGGCAAAGGAAATGCTAGGTAGCGAGAGAATTCATTTAATCGACAGTAGAACCGTAAGCTTTGCATTGGGATTAATCGTTATTCAGCTTCAGGAAGCTATTGCATCGGGTGCCGATGTCGCTCAGGTGTTAGAAATAGCTAATCAATTAACCAAGCGTTCTCAGCTATATGGAATGCTAGATACCCTTGAAAACCTAAAAAAGGGTGGGAGACTTTCCTCTGGAACTGCGATGATAGGAAAAATGTTAAACTTAAAACCGATTATTGAAGTTAAAGAGGGCATCGTTAATATGGCTGAAAAAGCACGTGGCTCAAGAAAGGGATTATCCTGGATGCTAGAGCAGGTTAGGGGTCAATATCCTGAGGGCAAAATATCAGAAATAGCGATTGCACACGCCAATAACCTTGAAAAGCTGCAGGACATCAAGCAATTAATATTAGAGAATTTTGAAGTTAATAAAATTTATGAATTTGAAATTGGAACAGTTGTTGGTACGCACGCAGGTGAAGGTGCCATCGGGATTACCTATTTTAAACAGAATTAATTTAAACAAATAGAATTTATTTAGACAAATGCAAAATCCTGACGAAAGTATCTTAACGATCTTTTGGTCAGGATTTTATTGTTATTGGTTAAGATAGACGAGGGAAAAAATGAAAAAAGTAACAATTGCAAGGTTGATGCTATTAAAAGAGAGCTCAAGCCTTCTTATATATTTTAAAAGGAAGTTGTCTTTAATAATATAGACATAAACCAGATAACAGCCGAGATAATTAATCAAATAAGCGGGTAGCTTAGTCAATTGATCAACGAAGGAGTAGTCTAGCTGTACGTGAAATATATGATCCAATACGAGTGGACCGAAAGTACCAAGACCGATACAAAATGCTGCAAGCAGCCACATGCCAGTAAATTCACTTTTCCGAACACTAAAGAAATCAACGGAATGCTCCAATGGCTTGATGATCACATAAAAGAATTTGATGAAGGATATCATCGTTCCCCAATTAATAAGCATTAACAATCCCTTTTGCAATGGATCGTCTAAGCGGTAGCCAATCAGGTATTTTGAGAAGCCACCACTGAAAAATGGCGCTCCAGTGATACTAAAAACAGCGATTACAAGTAGGATTGAGAGGGGCTTTGAAAGCTGCCAAAGCCCTTTCATATCCGTAATTTTACGAGTACCATACCGATAAATCAAAACGCCTGCTATTATGAACAATAGCGATTTGAAGATACCGTGACTGAGAACGTGATATAAAGCGCCAAAATGATGAATTTCCATTGAACCGCCAATTCCGATTAGAATTAATCCTATTTGTGAAACCGTATGATAAGCTAGGATAAGCTTTATGTCTGAATGCGATATAGCAAAGATAAACCCTGCTATAGCAGTTAAATATCCAATCGCTAAAACAAGGGGCTGGATATCAATCATAGGCATATACATCCATTGAATTCTTATCAGCAAATAGATACCTATTTTGACGAAAACACCAGACAACACAGCTGAAACGATAGACGGCGCACTTGCTGTTCCATGTGCCTTTGGTAACCAACTGAATAGTGGTAGAACAGCTGCTTTGATACTGACACCAGTAAATAATAGGGCGAAGGAAAGGTTTAAACGTTTTGTATCCTCAATGTTTTGAATGGCACTGCGAAGAGAACCAAAGTCTAAGACGCCTGTGGTCTTATATAAGACTGCGATACCAAATAAAAAAAACGCCATTGCAATCATATTAATGGTTAAATAAATCATACCATCGTACATGGATTGCTTGTCCTTTTTATACATAATTAATATAGATACCGTGATGGTGGCTACCTCAATAAGCACATAGGCATTGAACAAGTCATATGAAAGAAAGACCCCATTGATTAAGCCTTGTAGGCTCATAAAAAGAAATAGAAAAAGCTTGTTCATGTATTTTTTTTGATTGCTAAATAAGGTAAGAGAAAAAAACAGTACACTGCTTAAAAATAGGAACAGATTTGAAGTCGCATCTACTTTTAAGATCATTCCAGTTGGCAAAGGCGTTCCCACTAAAGGAAACAATTGATTGGGAATCGAAAAAAAATAGATGGCAATCACAATAAAGCTAAACTGAAATAAGAGCCCCATATATTTGAAAAAGGGACGATTAAATATATATTGAGTCAAACCGACTGTGATTGGCGCAAGTACAAGATAATATAGAAGTAGTGTCAATCGATTTCACTCCTTTTCTTTTTGACTTTGTTCCAGTTGGTTGTTCCGTATTTGTGAAACATAGAAACAAACATAGTGAGGCAGACAGCAGTCACTGATACGCCTATTACTACTGCGGTTATCGTCAATGCTTGAGGGAGTGGGTCAGCAACTCGCTCAAGGCTAGCAAGGTTTTTCCCAATGGGAGGAACAGCCGTTGACTCATAGTTAGACGACAGAAAATAAAGCACGATTGCTGCTTGCATGATGCTCATGCTGATTATGGTTTTAAGGATGTTTCGTCGAGCGCATAGGCCGTAGACACCTATAAAAAAAAGACAGATACTAACGGTTTCGCCATTGATTAGATCTTTCATAAAACCTCTTTTCATTTATTCTCTAGATTCATAGAAGGCAAAACGATAAAAAATGATGGTCATTCCACACGCAACCTTTAGTCCAATCAATAGATTTGCAAGAATTAAATAATAGGGAATTACTTGGATGAAGGTTTGGTATACATTGAGTGTTATAAACAATGTGACAAGTATTAAAAGCGCAAGTAATGCTGTTTTTTCTAAGGTTTGCACCCTCGCGAGGTCTAAAAACATTATGGGCTGACTTAGATATTTTGCAATGAATATTGCGCTGAGAACAGCACCACCTTGAAAGCCACCGCCAGGTGAAACATGACCATTGGCGATCATATATAAACCAAATAATATGATAAATGGATAAATGATGCCCATAGAGCGATTGAGTAGCTGTGAATGATCATTCATCGTATCGATCTCCTTCGTGTTCGTGTACTGACATGTAAATAACAGCAATAATGCTAAAAAGAAGCATAAGTGCTTCAAATAATGTGTCATAGTAGCGATAGAACAAATAGATTGCGGTTACAGCATTTGGTGCACCGGTTTCGGTATAGGCATTTTTTATGACATATTCTGAAATAGGCTTGGTAACCGAGAGCGGAATCAAATTATTTTGATAGATGACCACCAACGCAATAAAGAAAATAAACAACCCAATATAGCTTCTTCTCATAGGATGTCCTCCTCGACCTTCAAAAACTCATAATGGTAGCGGGGATGCGCCTCAATTTCAAGAAATTGTTTTAAGGAATCGAATTTATAGTTTTCCGGATGAGCATATATCGTAATCACATCGTTTTTTTCTACTAAAATTAAGGCATATTGATGTTGAGCGATAATATGCTCTAAGGGTTCAGTTGAATAGATTATTTGAGCCTCGAGCTCCTGTTTTGTACAAAATTTTTCAAGTGTCTTAATGAGCTGCTGCTTGTGGATGGATAACTGACCATTTTCCTCTAACTCGTCTGCTTGTAAAGCGTAGTAGATGGTATAAATTTTATATTTTTGTAGTGCAACGATAAACAGAATTGTAGAGAGTGTGCTTCCAATAATTGCCTCAGCTAAAGCTACATCCGGTGCGCCATACATCAAATAGACAAAGGAAATGGCCATGGAAAAAAGTCCTAAATATAGAACGGCTTGTCGTAAATAGCGTGTCTGAATCGCTGTGATAGAGGTGATTACTATTAAAATTAATGCAATTTCAAGCATGCTTACTCCTTCCCAGATTTATAACCACTAATTTTTGCTGACCGAACGACGGAATGTGTAACGAGGGGATTTATTAAAAGTGAAATAGAGAGAATTAACAATACCTTTAACGAAAAGGCGTTTAGACCACTTTTGACAATTATCCCAATAATTAAAGTAATATAGCCCACAGTGTCTACCTTAGAGGCAACAAGGGCTCGAGTATAAAAGTTCTTAAAACGATAAATACCGATGACTCCGATAAAGACAAAGGCTAAACCAAGATAAATGATAATCGTTCCAATCATTAGAATCGCCCCTTTCTTTGAATATAGAGTGCTATAAATATGATGCCGACAAAGCTCAAGAGTGCGTAAACTAGAGCCAAATCAAGAAAAAAAGTTTGATTTTGTAGAAATGCAATAACAATTATAAGCATAATTAATTTGGAGGTCACTAGATTAAGACCAAGCATTCTATCCCAAAGTGAAGGCCCAATAAGAATTCTAAGTGCACTTAAAATAGTGAGTATAACTAGTATTGTGACGACCGCAGTCATAGCCCCTCCTTAATTCGCTTTTCAAGCTTTCCCTTAATTCTAATACCTGCCATTGTAGGCTGTGTTGTCGTTGGGTTTATCCAAAGAACCGTCAACAAATGCCCTTGTACGTCAACCGTTATTGTACCAGGGGTTAAGGTAATAGAGTTTGCCAAAACAACAATATCAATGTTTTTTTCAAGATCCGTGTAAATATCTACAAAGCCTGGATTTGCTTTACCTGTGATAATATAAGGAATAATAGATAATCCAGATTTGTAGATTTCTATTAATAGAAAAAAAGCGTATCTCAAAAGCTTAAATACGTTGAAGGGGTAAAAGGCATATAAACGATCATCTACCAGATATTTTTCTGAGAAATAAATAATTGCCAACGAAATGAAAATACCAATAATGATTAAGAAAACATTAAACGTTTCAAATAGAATCAGCCATACGGTAGTTAATAGAATAACCAATTGAAAATAGTAGAGGTATTTTTTCATCATGCCTCCTTTGCATATGATAAACCGTGAAAATTAATTTAATTGTTTATACCCTAACAATAATTCTTATAAACAGTATAAATTCAAAAAAATAAAGGTGCTATCAAAGGATCAGCTTACCTTGATATCACCCTGTTCAATAAATTAAGGTCTAAGTGACTTAAATCTCGTGTTAAAATAGACTCTTAAGGACTATCTTGAAATAAGATAATGATAAATAAGATGCATTGTGTTCTCAAGCGCTGAGTAATGCGTTCTTTCCATACCATGTGAAGCATGTACACCTGGACCGATCAAAGCGCCACGAATATTGTGACCTGCTCTCAGTGCAGCACTAACATCTGAACCGTAATAGGGATAGATGTCAATTGCGTATTTTAACTCATTTGCACTTGCTAGTCGAATTAAACGACTGGTCATTTCATAATCGTATGGGCCACTCGAATCCTTTGCACAAATAGAAACATCGTACTCGGTGCAGGTTAAATCCTCACCAATACAGCCCATATCAACTGCTAGTAGCTCTTCAACATCAGAGGGAATATATGAAGCGCCATGACCTACCTCTTCATAGGCAGAAATAATCACCTTTGTCGTAAAGGCAGGTTTAATATGATTTCTTGAAAGATATGCCATCACGCCAAATAGGCAAGCCACAGAAGCTTTATCATCTAAAAATCTTGATTTTACAAAATCGTTGATTATAGTGGTTTTTGGCTCAATGCTTATAAAATCACCAACTTGTATACCTAACGCTTTTACTTCTTCCTTTGTTTTAACGGTTTCATCTAGCCTTACAAACATCGTTTCAGGTGTACGTGTCATAGTGGCACTATCCTTATACACATGCATTGCAGGTGCTTTGCTTAGGAATGTACCAGTAAATACCTTACCCTCTCGCGTGTGAATGCGACAATACTCACTGTCAAGTGTAGGGACGATAGGGCCGCCCACCAAAGTGAAGTTCAAGGTACCATCTCCTGAAATGCTTCTTACCATAGCGCCAAGCGTATCTACATGAGCAGATAAGCCAATGGTTTTTTCATCACTTTCACCTGGTATTGTGATAATGCCGCCACCTTTTTTAGTATATTCAAAATCATAACCTAAATGCGTTGATTCTTCTTCAATTAATTTCATGACCTGCATGGTAAATCCGCTGGGGCTGTCAGTTGTTAATATTCTTTGGATTAGATCTAAAAAATAAGCTCTGTCAATTTGCATAACCACCTCCGAAATATTTTCTAATACATCTATTATTGCCTGTTTTGGAGTACTTCGTCAATAGCATTAAATATACCTTCGATTGTGTTTTCTTCTAGCATGCCTGGAAATGAATAAAAGTACTCAAAATCTTTGCCTAAAAATAGTGATGTGGGAAAACCGGTCACGCCGAATTTACTTGCAAGAGTGCCTTCTTCATCAAGGAACACGTCAAATTCATAGCCGTATTTATCAATATAGTCCTTTACAGTTTTTTCATCTTCGCCGACGCTGATCGCAAGAACGACAACATCGTCTCTTTTATTTAACTCATCGAGCAACGGCATTTCTTGGATGCAATACTTGCACCAGGTCGCCCAAAAATTGACGACAATCATTTTTCCCTCGTACGCATATAAGGAGGTCTCAGTACCATCTAAAGCTGTTAATTTAAAATCTTCCATGATGTAAGGCTCCAAAGCTTCAGTTGTAGAGTCCTCACTGCTCGACACTGAATTGACTTCAGTCGTTTCAATGGGTTGTGTTACGCTAGCATCATCAGCTGTCGATTGACACCCTGCTAGAGTGAATACGAGAAGTAGCGTTAATACCATTATAGCAAGAAATTTTGATTTCATTTTGACCTCCATTATGATCTTACCAGCCAGTTGGCAAGGATATATAGTTTATCTGAGAAAATTAATAATCCAATAAGAATGAGTGTTACACCTGCAATTCTATTAAGTGTCTTTGAATACTTAGTAAGGACATTTAATTTTTGATCAAAAACATTTAGAAATACAGATGTGAGTAGAAAGGGAATTGCCATTCCTAATGAATAAATAAATAAAAGACGGACACCTTCGGCAACATTTTGACTCATGACGGCTGTCGAAGCTAAAATCGCACCCAGGATAGGACCAAAGCAAGGTGTCCAACCAAATGCAAATGCCATTCCGACTAATATTGCGGTTAAGAATGAGACTTCAGCCCTTTTTCTAGCCCTACGGTAATCTCTACTTAGAAAGGGAATCTTAATAAATCCAGACATTTGTAACCCGAAAAGGATAATTAGTATGCCACTTATTTTAGATAAAATTGCTTTATTTTGAGAAAGCAATCGACCTAAAACACTTGCTGATACACCGAGTAACATAAAAACAATCGTAAAACCAATAATGAAGCCCATCGTTTGCAAAACCGCCTTCCTACGTTTCTGCTTTAAATCATCCGTATCATAGGTACCAGTTAAGTACATAATATAAGCAGGAACAAGTGGTAATAAACAGGGTGAAAAAAACGATAAAACACCTGCGGTGAAAGCGGTCCAATTGTTAACTGTTAAAAACATAATTCACCTCTACGTTATTCGTCGATCAAATCGATAGACGATATTGAAACCAGTATATCCCACTAGGGAGGGGGTTGCAAATTAAAATTTCATTAATTAGGTATGTTTCATAATTGTAAAAAAAACTGGAAAAATCCAGTTAATTAAAGTAAAATAGTGACAAAGTACAGTAATCATTTGGAAAATGGAGGGATTAGCTTGGGTGATTACAAGTTAACGCGAAAAGGCATTGTGACTTTAGCACTCTTAATCATAGGCGTTATTGTCAGTTCAATTTTAGGTACAATTTACCTAGCGGTTCTTAGCTTTTTATGTTTAACGACTCTATTGGGTCTAACTTTGTATGAGGTTTTTTTTAATCGCTAATCTAGTGAGGATTGAGCTATCAGATCGTCATCACCATCTTCAGAGGTAACCACAGCGAAACAGTTTTCATAATTTGGATTCTAGCTAATGGTTTCTACATAACGGATGGCAGAATTACAGCGCGCACTACGCGATGGATTACCCTTGTCCGCTGCGATACCATCCAGAGTAACACCGATACCATGACAAACTCAGTCAAGATCCATTAATTACCGTCATCTATACGGGTAATTGAGCGAACCATCGAAGGCAATAAAGTGAGGGCTTCTATAAAAAACCTGATCTTTTATCGATTGGATTCGCTTCTTGTATTTTTTGAGGATAAAAAAAGAGATCCTTTGTCCGCTAACTGCTATTAAGATAAGGCGGTTATGTCTTTCATAAACTTACTCCTTAAGTATTAAACCTTGGACACATTCGTTGATATAAGCCCGTATTTCATATATAATAGACGTATATAACAAGCGATATTCCAATTCCGAGGCTTCAGGCACACGAATCAAATGTCGATTGATTTTGAGTCGAGCTGAATCATGAATTGGTATTTTTTTTGATTATTTTTAAGGCATCTAGATTAAACCTCTTATTTATCATTTCTCATCATCTATAACCGTTCCAAGTCTAAAAAAACAAAAAAAATACTAGAGATGGCACTCTAGTATAAGGAATGACAGGAACAATTTAGCACAGACGAAATGTATCATAGGGATTTTCAGAGGGAGGTACATTCCTCGACTAAATTGTCTTTCATTAACATCAATTTTAGCATAAGTATTACATAAATTTCAACTGATAATGAAATTTTGTGGAAATAATTCTACATAGGGTATATAGACTTTAGTTTTAACCTATAAATTAACATTGAAAATACATTTGAGAAAGGATCCTTAAATGCATTCGATATTATTGATAACAAAAGACAAAGAATATGTAAGAAGCATTTCAAATAGAATTTCATCCGAGCGATATCGCATACAGCATACAATAGACTTAATTGACGCACTAAATGTATTAAGGGAGCAGTCTATAGATGTCGTTTTAGTTGATTCAGAAAACGAAGATATGGATAAAGCCATTTTAACTAAAATCAAAGATACCAATCCAAACGCTATACGGTTTTGTGTATCAGATGTACAAACGAATATTGAGCATTATCTTCCTAAAAAACTCAATAACTCTCAAATCCAGTGTAATAAGAGTATGTCTATGGATGAGCTCATACTATTGATTGACAAAGTTATAGATATAGATCAAAAGGTTAAAGATAAAAATCTCGTGAATATTATGTCCAATTTAAAGCACCTCCCCACTGTTCCTCAGGTCTACTTTCAGATGAGCAATATGATTATGAACAATGCATCAGTTGAAGACATTGCCAATAAGCTAGAGGAAGATCCAGCGATTACTTCAAATATATTAAAGCTTGCAAACACCGCCTTTTATAACGCGAAGACAGGCTCTATTCGACAGGCTATAATGTATATTGGACTAACAAATGTTAAGAATATTATTTTAACCAACGCCGTATTTGGCAATGATGGTCTAGATCCTAAGACAAGGGATTTACACTGGGAACATGTAATGAAAACCAATAAAATATTAAATGGCTTTTATTACGAAGTATTGGGGAAAAAATTAAACAATAACATTTCATCAGTAGGGCTTTTACACGATATTGGTTCACTTGTAATGATGAGTAATTTTCCAGTGGAGTTTAATAAGCTTATTAACCAAGTCAACGAACATCCAGAGTTAGATTTTCATGATCTAGAGCTTGAAATTTTTGGATTTAATCATGAACAACTGGGAGGCTATCTTCTTGATTTGTGGGGGTTGCCTTACCCTGTAATTGAAGCGGCACTATCGCACCATAATCCACTCAATCCCAATATCATCAATCAGGAGTTAGTTATGGCAGTACATATTGCTAACCACTATGCTTGGAAGGCAATGGCCTATAAGAAATACGACAATTATTTAGATGAAGATGTTTTTGATGCCTTTCATATCACAAAGCTCGAGTTTGAAAACTTTTTTAACGCTTTTGTAAAAAAATTATAGTTTGTGTGGTCACACGGACTTTATTTTGATAAGATAAAAAACAGGTGATAAAATGCATAACAGGAAGGGAGACTATAATGTCAAACAAAGTACTTGCTAAAGTCAATGGCAGAGAAATTACTGAAGGAGATTTAAACGGATTCTTTCAAACCTTAGGACCTCAAGTTCAAGGTCAATTCCAAGGCGAACAAGGAAGAAATCGTTTATTAGAAGAATTAATTTACCAAGAGCTTTTCTATGCTGAGGCAGTAGAAACTAAATTAGAGGAAACTGCTGAGTTCAAAGAAGAACTTGAAAAAATGAAACAAAACCTAATGAAACAGTTTAATATAAAAACGCTTGTTGAAGGTGTAGCTGTAGAAAGC
Organism: Clostridiales bacterium 38-18; assembly: GCA_001897605.1. Taxonomy (GTDB): domain Bacteria; phylum Bacillota; class Clostridia; order Peptostreptococcales; family Acidaminobacteraceae; genus Fusibacter_C. Next base: position 134,589 of record MKTL01000002.1, read on the forward strand.
GGCGAAGCAGAAGCCTTCTATAATCAAAATCCTCACTTTTTCCAAGGTCAAGAACAAGTTGAAGCTTCACATATCTTAGTTGATACAGAAGAAGAAGCAAATACTATTTTAACTGAATTAAACGGCGGTTTAGAGTTTGCTGAAGCAGCAAAAAAATACTCAAAATGCCCATCGAATCAACAAGGTGGTAGCTTAGGTGCCTTCTCAAGAGGTCAAATGGTTCCTGAGTTTGAGCAAGCTGCATTTGAAATGAAGCTCAACGAAGTATCTGCACCCGTTCAAACGCAGTTCGGTTATCACTTAATTTTGAAGACGGCTGAGCATTCAGCTGAAACTCAACCATTTGATGCGGTTCAAGATCAAATCAAACACCAATTGTTGATTCAAAAGCAAAATGCCGCATATATTGGTAAGGTTGAAGCTTTAAAAGAAAAATATACAATTGAAAAAATGTAATTATGTGCCTACTCTGATCACTTCGATGGAGTAGGCTTTTTTATTGACTTAAGGTATAATAGTTTATAAGTATGAGTTCAAAATCAAGGTGATCATGATGAAAAAAATAGCTAAATACGTATTAGGAATAACTTTATTGACTATAATTGGAATCATAATTATCCTTTCAAGTCAAAACGTGGGTCAGTTGGAAACGACTGTAGAAGCAGTTGAAAATCCAATTGCATCTGAGGATCAGTGGGTAAAGGCTGAGCTGCTATCACATCTTATTAAGCTCACCTCGGAAGAGATGGGTGGGCGACTGATTGGTACTATGGGCAATCAGCTTGCAACAGACTATATTGCAGAGGAAATGAAACTGATTGGACTTGAAGCTCCAAATTTTACCAATCAATACAGAATGCAAATTTCTGCAAAGACACCAGTGACACATACCCCTTCATTTCTTGAGCTTACATTTGACGATCAAGTATTCAGCTTTCAATTTGGAACGGCGTTTATGCCATATATTGCAAGAAATTACATTCAGTCTAAGTGTGCCTTTGAAAGCAAGTTCAAGGTGATTGATGATCCAGAGCAGCTATTGTCCTTTAATGATGAGGAAGTTGTTTTGTACACCAAGTCAGCAATAGAAGGCTATAGGATAGATTTGTTGTTCAATGAGGTCATGTCTAGGGGACGTCATCCAAGGGTTCTGTTAATTGAGTCAGATTACCAACATGATGGCTATTTTGTAGTGTCTCCTTATGTAAAGGACGTAACTGCTGATGAAAGTCAGGATGGGTTTGCGGTCATTAAGCTAAGTGAAAGTGCGACTCAGTTATTAATATCGCATAAGGAAGGTGTCATAAAGGGCGAGATCGATATGTCCGTTGAAACTGTAGAGGGTGAATCACTTATAGGGTTTTTAGATGGTCCTTCTGATGAAGGCTTTGTGATCGTAGCGCATTTCGATCATGCAGGGACGAATCAGGACGGCACATATAACCCGGGGGCATTGGATAACGCCTCGGGCACCTCCTTATTATTAGCTCTAGCAAAAGGGCTAAGCTCCAATAATCCAGAAGGTTTGGACTTTTACTTTGTAGCTGCAAACGGAGAAGAAGAAGGACTTGTTGGTTCGGAAAAGATTGCCTATTCAGGATTGATAGATAAGACAAAATTTAAAGTCATCAATCTCGATATGGTTGGCGCTCCTTTGGATGTACCAGTGCTTGTTACTGCAAATACGGAGAGCTCTAAGGCCTTTGCAGATTATTGTTTACCGATAATACAGGCTGAGGCATTAAAAGCGATGCCAAGTGAACTGGGCAGTAGCGATCACGTCTCGTTTGAAACGGCTGGCTTCGTGACCATTGCGCTGGTTCAAATGGATACCAGGTTTTATCATACACCTAGTGATACGATTGAAAATGCCGTGGACTTAGAGGTAATGCAAAGAATTTATAGGAGTGTCCTACGGATTGTTGCTAGATAGGTGCCCTGCAATATGTTAAACTGTTAGTGGATCCTTCGAGATCGATGTGTATACGATATGACGATGTAGCAACTATAAATAATCTGTCTAGATTAATGTAGATAAGGAGTATAAGTGTGTTAATAAAAGATTTTAAGGTAGGCGAGGAGATTACAGGCTTTTATCTGGTTAAAGCTAAAAATATAAAAACATCAAGTGCCAATAAAGCCTATATTGATTTTACTTTGCAGGATATTTCTGGAGAGGTAAATGCCAAGCTATGGGATGCAAAGGGCGATGTAGAAAGTCTATATGCGCCAGGCGAAATCGTTAAAATTCAAGCCAGTGTAACACAATGGCAGCAGTCTGTTCAACTGAAGATTATTAAAATTCGAACCAATTCGATGGAGGACGAAATTGACTACAGTCAATTCGTACCCACTGCACCAATTGCTGCAGACGCAATGCTAAATGAGATTCTTTCTTTCGTAGATAGCATGGACAACTATGACATTAAAAAGCTTGTAGGAGCGCTTATAGAGGACTACAGAGAACAGCTAATGTTCTATCCAGCAGCAAAATCAAATCATCATGCCATCAAGTCAGGACTCTTATACCATATCTTAAGAATGCTCCGCTCTGCGAAGGCACTGGGTAGCGTGTATCACAATATCAATTTAGATCTCGTTTATGCAGGCGTTATTCTGCATGACATTGAAAAAATCAATGAGATGAATGCAAGTGAGGTTGGCGTTGTAGAAGATTATACTAAAGAAGGTCAACTACTTGGTCACATTATTATGGGAATTAAGCGTATTGACCGAAAAGCGGAGAGCTTGGGGGTTGATCCAGAGCTTTCGCTGTTAATTCAACATATGATACTAACCCATCATTATGAGCCAGAGTTTGGGAGCCCTAAAAAGCCTCTGATTCCAGAAGCTGAGGTGCTTCACTACCTAGATATGATCGATGCGAGAATGTACGACATGAACAAAGCCCTAAGAGATGTTCAAGAGGATGGTTTTACAGATCCAATATTTGTACTGGATCGTCGTAGACTCTATAAATCGAAGTACGGTGTTTCTGAGGCGTAAAAAAATAATCCTGCATTCAAAATCACTAGAGGTTAAACTCTAAAGATTTTGAATGCAGGATTTTTAATTTTTAGATCAGATTAAACGATATTATTCTTTATCAATACAGCATTTTTTGTATTTTTTTCCGCTGCCACATGGACATGGATCGTTTCTTCCAACTTTGTTTTCTACTCTAACCGTAACTGAGCTTACATATTCAGCTTTAATTGCTTTCATTTGCTCTTTTGTTAAAATATCATTCCAAAGTGGAATTTGATGTAACCAAGTAGCTTTCGCTTTGTGCATGTTTAAGAATAATTTTTCAAAATCGATTGTAAAGTTAAGCTCTGACTCTTCAGTCATTTCCTCGAGTGAAGGCTCTTCTTTCAAGCTTGTATGGATACCGTCGATAAAACCAATTGCTAACATTGGTTCGAGTTCGTATTTTTCACCAAATGATTTAACTGTGCCAGTAATTGTGTCTACGCCATTTTCAACTTTTTGAGATAAAATATCTTCGTAGATGCCCTTTTCGTGAGCAAGATAGGCGTTCCAAAACTCTTCTGATTGCGCTTGAGTAAGTCCTTTACCTTCGAGTATAGCATTCCATTGTTCTAATAATGACATAATGCCCCTCCTTCTAAATTTCCGAAATTAAGTCTATCATACATACTTTAAGGTTTCAACTCTAATATTTTTTTGTTATAATCGTAGAGTATTAGGGTAGAGGCATAACGGTAAACGTATTTTGAAAGGAGACTTCAAACATGCAAAATTTTAACGACGTAATTGAACGCTTCAGAGAAACGGAAAGCAAATTAAAGTCTTTAAGTTACGCCACCTCAATGCTGTTTTGGGATGCATCGACAGGTGCGCCTAAAAGCGGTGCTGACGCGAGAAGTCAAGCAGTAGGTGTTTTAAGCGGTCTCGGATATCAAATGCTTGTCAACCAGCAAATGGCAAGTGACTTAGACACACTGATGGCAAATCTCGATGCACTAGATGAAATGAATCGGGTTTTGGTCAAGGATACTAAAAAAGAGTATGATAAGTTGACTAAAATTCCTATGGACGACTACCAAAAATACAACATGCTGATTTCTAAATCTTCAATGGTTTGGGAAGATGCTAAAGCAGACTCAGATTTTGAAAGTTTTAAACCTTATTTAACACAGGTAATTGACTATCTACTAAAATTCGCAGACTATAGAGGCTATGAAGGTCACCCTTACAACCTTTATATAGGCGATTACGAGGATGGTATGACGGTGGAACAACTCAATGTCTTTTTCGATGAATTAAGAGAAAGAATTGTACCACTGCTTAAAAAAATCTCTGATAAGAATAAGGTCATCGATACAGAATTTTTGAGTAGAAAATTTGAAGTCAACCTACAGGATCAAGTTTCAAGAGAGTTATTAACTCAAATGGGATTTGATTTAGAAAAAGGACAGCTTAAGGAAAGTGTACACCCTTTTACTATGGGGGTAGACATTGACGACGTCAGACTGACAACACATTATTATGAAGATGATTTTGCATCTGCTTTGTTTAGCACTGCCCATGAAGGTGGACATGCGATATATGAGCAAAACTTCGATCGAAAGCTTCAAGGTACCTCTTTAGCTAGTGGCACATCCAACGGGATACATGAATCACAATCGAGAATTTATGAAAATAATTTCTGTAAAAGCGAAGCTTTTCTAAATTATTTTTTACCAAAGCTAAAGAGCGTATTTCCAGAACAACTTTCCGATGTAACAACGAAGCATTTCTACGAAGCGATCAATCGTGTAGAACCTTCATTGATTCGAATTGAAGCAGATGAACTCACCTATTCACTTCATATCATGATTCGCTATGAAATTGAGTTAGGTCTAATCGATGGTAGCATTAAAGTAGCTGATTTACCTAAAGTTTGGAATGAAAAAGTTAAGGCTTATCTTGGCATAACGCCACCAGATGACCGTAGAGGTGTACTTCAAGACGTACACTGGTCTGAAGGCTTGTTTGGCTACTTTCCAACCTATGCTTTAGGAAGTGCTTATGCTGCTCAGCTCGCACATTATATGTCGAAAGAAATCAATTTAGAGGCGTGCCTCAGCAAAGGCGACTTTAAAGAGATTACAAAGTGGCTGAATGAAAAAGTACACGTTCATGGTGCACTTGTAAAGCCAAATGCGTTAATCGAGAAAATTACGGGCGAAAGACTTAATTCTAAGTATTATTGCGATTATTTAGAGGCGAAATACGCCAAACTCTACGAACTGGATTAGGAGGAACAAAGAATATGTTAAAAGGTAATTTATTAGTCGCTCAAGGCGGCGGCCCAACTGCCGTAATTAACCAATCAATGGTAGGCGTTGTATTAGAAGCTAAAAAATACCCACAAGTTGAAAGAATATACGGCGCTGTTCACGGTGTTGAAGGTATCGTAAATGAAGAGTTTATGGATCTTACAAGAGAAACGGTTGCAAATCTTGAAGCAGTTGCAGCGACACCTTCTTCAGGTTTACTCTCTACAAGAGTAAAGCCAACACCTGATTTCTGTGCAAAAATGTTTGAAGTAATGAAGGCACACAACATCAGATTTTTCTTCTATATCGGTGGTAACGATTCATCTGATACAGTAAGAATCGTTAACGAAGAAGCTAAAAAACAAAACTATGAGTTCAGAGCAGTTCATATCCCTAAAACAGTAGATAACGATTTAGTAATTAACGACCATACACCAGGTTTTGGATCGGCTGCTAGATACGTTGCGTCTGCATTTGCTGGTATCAACTACGATAATCGTGCATTGGCTGGGGTTTACATCGGTGTAATCATGGGTAGACATGCTGGTTTCTTAACTGGTGCTTCTGCACTTGGCAGAGTATTTGAAGATGATGGTCCACACTTAATCTACTTCCCAGAAAGACCATTTATCGTTGAAGACTTCTTAAAAGACGTTAAGGCAACTTATGAGAAGTATGGTAGATGTATCGTCGCGGTTTCAGAAGGGATTCAAGATGAAAATGGTACAGCGATCATTACTAAACTTCAAGAAAACGTTGAAACAGATGCTCATGGTAACGTTCAGTTATCAGGTACAGGCGCACTTGGTGACCTTTTAGTAGCAGAAGTTAAAGCAAAATTAGGCATCGGTCGTGTACGTGCAGATACTTTAGGCTATATGCAACGTTCTTTCTTAGGCTGTGTTTCTGATACAGATCAAAAAGAAGCAAGAGAAGTTGCTGAAAAAGCAGTTCAATTCGCTTTAATCGACGATTTAGATGGTTCAGTTGTAATGGAAAGAACTGGCGACTATGCAGTTAACTACCGTTTGGTTGACCTTAAAGAAATCGCTGCTAAAACAAAACACATGCCAGATTCATTCATCAACGAAGCTGGTAACAACGTTACAGAAGCATTTATCAAATATGCAAAACCACTTATCGGTAGCGGCTTCAACCCAGGCGCAAGATTAAGATCACCAATGATCGATCCAATCTTAAAAAAATAGTTTAATATCAATCAAAAGGGATGCTTCAGTGAAGCATCGTAAACGGTAAATAGTGCGTACGTCATAAAAATAAAACCGCTAAATAGCCAATGTCATTAAGTTAAGACACTATTCAAAACAAAACAGCAGCAGCAGAATGCGAAAGTATATTCTGTTGCTGCTGTTTTATATTAAATAGAAAGTTTTAAACACGACAAATAAGCAGAGTATGCTCTGCAATTAAAATTTACTCTTGAACTATAATGATTTTATGCTACTCTGTAGAGGAAGCTCATTGCTGACCGGGTTTTGACTTTGCGAGGGTCGTTTCGCCCAGGTCTTAAAGGTAGAATATTCTTTTTGATGAGTGCTTCAACATTAGGTGGCGATAAATTCCTGACTCTAAAGAATTGTAGGCAAATGGCTATAGCAACGGTGAAATTAACTTGATATTCATATTTTCTGTCCGCATGAAGGATTACAACATGTGTTGTAATTGCTTCACAAAAGTTATACATCGTAAGCCGAGCAAATATTTCTTGAAGGATATATGCCACCTTTTTCGCATGAAAATTTGAAAAGATATGTCTCTTTGCTATCTAGTGGGAGAAAATCGAAAAACTGATTTTTAGGAAGAAACTTATAACGCAAAGGATTCGCTTTTACCTCTTTTGTTTGTTGGCGCGTCATCTCAAAGGCATAATCTATATCAAAGATTTCTTTTTTAGGTAAAAATAACCCAGATGCGATTCCATTACGGTTTCGTTCTTCAATTATCTTGATCCAATTTTCTTTACGTATCTTTGACGTCATTACACTTACTTGATTTTCCATAAAATTTCTCCTTGAATTACTATAATTTAAGGATAACAGTATTGATTTTTTTGAAAAGGTACGCACTATTTACCGTTTACGTGGAAACGTGTGTTGAGCTACTCATCCAGCTTCGCATGATTTACGACCGCATCACTTGGAATAAATTAAAAAGTCCTTCCCGTATCGACACTCTTGAGCGCACGCCAAAGAGGTTATATGGGAGGGACTTTATTTTAGTTGAAGCTGGATTTCACAATGACTTATTTTATAAAACTTCTACCTTGACAATAAAGGGCATTATGGTTTTCCGAATCGAGTAATTCAATATCTACCTTAAGCTAGAACGCAAAGGCATAAAATTCTTGACAGGCAAATTAATATCCTATCTCCTCTATTAACCACATCATGTTAGAATTCTTAAGTTTTATCAAAGTTATAAACTGATTGATCTCTCCATCTGTGACTTGAAACAAATGCCTAAATTTCTTTTGGTACTTTACGTCATATGTTATTTCAAAAACTAACACCTTTTCAAGGGTATCATATTTATCTAACAAGGTCTTTGTGTTTGCTCTTCCTATTATGGGGTTAGCACTTATTTTAAGCAGCTTAATCTCCTTGATTATTTTTTCATCAAAAAATATATCAGTAGCACCTAATTCTAATTGATGATAATTTTTTGACAACAACTTGTCAAAGTAATTATAGATTACACTCTTAGCTTCGTAATACTCGTCTTTGGCTATTTCTATCCTAGGCTTACTTTGAAACAGATAAACTAAAAATACTGAAATTAATATGACAAATAGAAGAACAACCCACTTAACGTTTTCTTTCATACCTCACACATCCTTATCGCTTTTATGAGTGCCTGAAATAGATATAAATACACCTAGTATGTTAAAAATTTTAAAACGAACTATTCTGATTAATATACTGAATAGATTAGTAAAAAAATTGCTAAGTCATTTCTACGCAAAAATATGATAAACTTTGTTATTACTACTCAAAGCTCATCATATTTAAAGATAAATTATTTACTACCTAAAATGTCAATAAATCTATTATATGGTGGGTTATAGTAGTAATACATAAAAGAAACATTTTTTCTATTTGTAGAATGAGCTGATATAAAAAGATCTGCTCTTGAACTTCCTGAATTTTGTATACCAGTCACCATGTATGAGTGATAAGCATTTGTTCCTGATAATGATTGGATTACATCTCCGATTCCAATATTGTAAAAGCTTGATAGCTGGGCATTAATTTTTGATTCAGTTGAAAACACATACTCACCAAACTGATTTGCTCCAGTCCAGGTAGCGGAGCGGTTGGAACCACTAATATAGAACCAAGAATTTGTATCATACTGAGTTCCAAAGTGTTCAGGTAAATTTCCACCTTCATGAATAGCTTGAGAAACAAAATTGGTACAATCTCCTCCTGAAGAAGTAAAATCATAATAATTTGAATTGAAGTTTAATGCGTATTGTAATGCATAATTTGCAGCACCAACACCATTATAACTAACTGCTCGATTTGAGACAGGTTGAGATTCAGTAACGATATTTTCTATATCTCTTTTCAACAACTCATTATAAAGATATTTCACATCATTATCGAGTCTATCATTGTACTCATTCAATGAGCTTCTATCTTTTAAATCCACATTAATTGAGTTTAAATACTCCTTAAAATTAGTATCAACAAATCCATCAATATTGCTAATAAGCCATTTATTGTTAATTCTTACAAATGTAACAGTATATAAATCTCCCACTGAAGAATCAATATTGGGACTGAAAGTATAATTAAAATCTTTGATTACAAAAACCCTCATTTTCCCGATATTATTATCTAGACTTTCAATCTCATATTTATAGTTTATAACTTTATTTATCTCTTCTAAACCTAACGAATGCATTTGAGACATTAAAATTTTTCTTTTTAGCACTGTCTTTATTATAAGTTTATCTTTATCTGTCTGTTCAGATTTAACAAAATACTTATCCATTTCAATGAAATCCGAATCATAATTGTCAAAGGCATCCTCATAGTCTTGATATAGCGCTTTAAACAAACTAAAAATTTCGATTTGATCATTCGAGACAGATGCGTATGACAAAAAATTTCCAGCTAATAACAAATAAGTAGCTAAGATTAAACAAAATACTTTATTCATATAATACCTCCTTGTAAGATAAATATTGAGTAACGGTTTAATAATCGCCCAAAATGCTCTTAGATAATTTCAATTCTATTGTTTCGATAAACCACTGACACCTTACCTTGATTTCACTAAAAATCGTGCTATAATCTCACTTGTCAGAGAGATAGATATGAGTTCATTCTGAATCCCTTCTTACATGAAGGATTTATCCGTTAAAAAGCGTGTCACTCCGCAAGAACGTTTCGATGTTTAGCAGGTTGGGTCTCATATTTGAGCCCCCCATTTCAAATGCAAGATTGTTTGGCATTCTTGACATAGTGAATACACTGATTCATTCTAAAATGAAAGGTTGGTTTCTTTGTCCAAATCTATCAATTATTTCGTTGTTGACATCAACGTATCCTCAGAAATCATCCCAGCAATGGTAATCAAACGGTGTTCAATAGAATTATACGCCCTATAATTCATAACTCAATTACTGAAAAAATAACACCTCCTCTAAAAATTTGAGACTTAATTCACTATCTTTATGTTAAACTAATATCATATAAATATAAACCCGATTAAAATCGGGGTAGGAGGCAAAATGTTTGAAACCTATGATCTTAAAAACTTTTCCGAGCGATTAAAAAACATGCGTACCTCACTGGGATATTCACAATCCGACGTCTCCATTGCTACAGGTATTAGTACGGACACCCTTAGAAAGCTTGAAAATGGTTATTCCCTGCCTCGGTATGATACACTTTCTTATCTCAGTCACTTTTATAAGACTGACCTTCATAGACTCCTTAATACATATCAGCAAAATCATGTCCTGTTTGAATTTTACAAGTCCTTAGATTATCTTATGATGCATGGCAAATTTGAAGCCCTAAAGGATTGTCATAATCAATTTTTGCTTACTCTTGAAGAGAGCGGCGATTTAAAGCTAATCAATCCTGTTGCTCTCAAGCAAATAGAACTTTTTATCTCTGGAATTAGCTTAAGCTATAATAATCAATCCCTTCTAGCCCTTGAAAAGCTTTATTCTGCACTTGAATTAAGTCTGCCTGAGTTTGAAGTTAACGCTTTTGAAAGCTTCAGCTATAGCTTTTTTGAACTACGGATTTTAATCACAGTAGCTGCTTGTCTTGGAGAAATTAGAAAATGTCACTTGAGCACTCGTATTTCCAAGTTTATTCTCACTAAATTTGAAAGCAGCTTATACAGCGATAAGCACGACGACATAAATATTATTAAATCACTAAGTATTATTTCTTATAACTATCATCGCCTTGACCATCACGATCAGGCTCTAAACTATGCACAGCAAGCGATTGATATCTCCATTGAAAAAGGACATTTAAATGCATTGCCTTTTTTACTTTTGCGAAAAGCTGTTGCTAAAATGTACCTTGGAGATTTGGCGCATCATGATGCTTTTAAAGAATGCCTCTACTTAATCAAAATTACCGGTGACTCTGATTTTTATACCCATGTGCTCCACCTTGTTAAAAATCAGTACAAGCTCGATTTTTCAAGTTTGTAGAGTCATTTAAAAAACGCTCCTATACCTCATTTGCCACGCCTGCCACTTTTCAAGTCCCATACTGTCGCAATATAAGAATGAACTTTGAAGTGAGGTTAAAGAAAGTGATTGAGAAAACGCGAGGTTGGGTGAATTATTTCAACCGAGCCGATATGTCGCATACCACGAGTGAAATTGATGCATGGATTCGGCGAAGGCTTAGGGCGTGTATTTGGAAAACTTGGAAGAAGATATGAACACGATTTTCAAGTCTAATCAAACTTGGAATTGAGAGAAATAAAGCATGGGCATATGCAAACACAACATGATATTTACAATTCCATTGCGTATGTGCTAGACTATTCTTATCTAACAACGGATCCTCCTTCTGATTTTAATATGGTTGGCGAACCAATATTATTTTATCAGAAGGAGGAATTTTATTGACTCAAAGCTAAAGCTCTTTGAAACCACCGGTAGAACCGGTGGTTTTCTTTATACAAAAAAAGGATATTGGAGAATCTCCAAAAGCCCTATTATGCAACGTGCTATTACCAATACAAGATTGGAAAAGCGAGGTTATGTTAGCATGTCTACAATGTATAAGAAAGTAAAGTTAGCTTAATGAAACGCCGTATACCGAACGGTACGTACGGTGGTGTGAGAGGACGGAAATTGAAGTAATCAATTTCCTCCTACTCGATTTTCTTCCCCAAAATGCTAATGGCATTGACTGAGCAAAAGACAATAAAAACTGAAACTAATAATAACCCTCAGAGGAGGCTCCGCAGTTAGGTTGCATAGGCGAGCAGTAATCGAAGATTACGACCAGCCGATAACGAGGACCGGTCCTCCAGAGAAGGTTATTATTAGGTTCAGTTTGGTATATGCCAAGTCAAATAACCATAAGCCTACAAAAAAGCATTGCCTATAAACACATAATTAAGATACTTCTCTGCAAGATCTCTCGCCATAGCAAGTGTATCCAGCCTCGTTTTTGGAACGGTCATCTGATACGCAGGGAAGTAGCGACTGATGTGCACAGGGATATCACTATTTAATTCGCCCACCCATTTGAAAGCAGACTCTAGCATCACAGGATCCGTATTGTATCCGTCGATAAGTAAGAAGGTGAGTTCAACATGTGTTAGACCGATGCATTTTGAAATTGTATTTAACACAGGCGATAACTGACCGTCACAAATCTCTCGATAGAAATCATCAGAATAACTTTTTAAGTCGATGTTCATCGCATCGATATAGGGGAGAAGCTCGAGTAAGGGGGCTTCTTCAATAAAGCCATTGGTGACCAGTACATTTACAAGACCGTATTGCTTGGCTAGCTTACAACACTCGAGAACGTATTCAAACCATATAGTTGGCTCGTTATAAGTGTAGGCAATTCCGATAGAGCCGTTTTGCATTGCCATATTAATCGCTTCAGAAGGAGATGTTTGACGACATGATCCTTTAAAATGAACGAGTTCATGATTTTGGCAAAAATTACAGTTAAAATTACAACCGGAGGTACCAATGGAAAAGACCGTCGATCCAGATTCAAATCGCGCAAGTGGTTTTTTTTCTATCGGATCATAGGCATATGAAACGACTTTGCCATAGCTGGTGGTATAGAGAACCTGGTCTTGATTCAGTCGCACACCACATCTACCATAATGTCCTTCAACGATCTTACAACGATGTGGACAAAGGGTGCATTCAAGGCTGTTGTCGCTGTGAACTTTCCAGTATTTTGCAATCCTTTTTTTATCCATTGCCCCACTCCTTTTATGGTAATTTAACTTGCATTTTCAAGGCTTCTATGACAAGATATAGGTATTGATTAAGTTTGAAACATCAAGCTGGAGGTGTCAATGAAATTACAATTATGTCTACAAGGAATTCATTATAATAGATTAAGTGGCAATCTTGATATCGATATCAAAAATGTCGCATTTGATTCTAGAAAAGTAACACCAGACACGGTGTTTGTTGCCATCGTTGGATTTAAATCCGATGGTCATGCCTATATTCGTCAAGCAATTGCACAAGGAGCAACTGCAATAGTGATTAGTCGACCAGATGCCGTTATAGAGGCTGAAGGCGTTACATTTATTCATGTTGAGGATACACGCTTTGCTTTAGCGGGTATTGCCTCAAAGTTTTATGGACAGCCAACACAAAATCTAAATTTAATCGGTATAACAGGAACCAATGGCAAGACGTCCATTAGCTATTTTATTAAAAGTGTTTTAGCCGTTTTAAAATACAAAACTGGGGTTGTCGGTACAATGGGTACCTTAATTGACGATATGAAGATAGATACCCCGAACACAACACCTGAATCATTGACGCTTCAATCCATTTGCGCTGATATGGTCAAGGCAGAGGTATCGCACTGTATTATGGAAGTCTCATCACATGCACTCGATTTATCGAGAGTGGCATTTTGTGAGTTTGATTATGGTATTTTTACCAACCTAACGCCAGATCATTTAGAACTACATAAGGATATGGAACAATATTATCAGGCGAAGGCAAAGCTCTTTAAAATGACCAAAAAAGCAAATATTATTAATATGGATGACTCATATGGTGCAAGACTCTGCAAAGAACTCACTGGTAACGGCGGTGTAGACGTCTTTACGTATGGACTTTCTCCCAATGCAGATATCTATCCTGAGAACATTCGTCCACATGCTGATTATACAGAGTATACTGCAGTAACACCTAGTGGTCGTGTGGAAATCAAGGTTCATATCCCTGGTGAAATTTATGTTTTAAATACCTTAGCGGTGATTGCATGGGCGGTTGCAGAAGGACTAGACCTACCAGTTGTAGCAGCGGGCATAGAGGCTTTAAAAGGTGTCAGAGGCAGATTTGAAACGGTCTATCATGCACACGGCAGAAAAGTCGTCATAGATTTTGCACATACAGAGGACGGTCTTGATAAAGCACTTTCTACCTTAAGACCATTTGTAGCTGGAAAGCTAAAGCTCGTTTTTGGCGTATACGCAGCGCCTGGACATGACGGAGACGATAAACGAAAAGCAATGGGAGAAGTCGCTGCAAGGCTATCCGATTATGCGTACATTACATCAGATAATCCAAAGGAACAAGATCCTCAGATGATAATTGATGAAGTTGCAACTGCATTTGCTACGATTGGATCACACTTTGAAAAAATAGTCGATCGCAAGATAGCGATAGAAAAAGCACTAGATGAAATGGCGGAAGGCGATACTTTATTAATCTCAGGAAAAGGTCATGAAACCGCTCAGGTGATTGGTAAAGAAGATGTTCCGTTCAATGAAACCGAAATCGTTCAAAATAAAATGAAAGCAATTTTTGAGGGGAGATAGTATGTGTGGTTTTGTAGGATATACACATGTTGAGAAAATAGATGGTGTTGAAGTTATTAAAAAAATGTCAGATGCAATCGCGCATAGAGGACCAGACAGTGATGGTGCTTATGTAGACGAACAGGTTGCACTTGGCTTTAGAAGATTGAGTATCATCGACTTAACCGACGAAGGCAAACAACCGATGTTCAATGAAAATGAGGATATCGTTTTGGTCTTTAACGGTGAAGTCTACAATTATCAGGCATTAAGAGAAGAGTTGATTCAGAAGGGACACCGTTTCCATTCACATACTGACAGTGAAGTCATTCTTCATGGTTATGAAGAGTATGGTGTGAAAATCCTGGATCGTCTGAGAGGGATGTTTGCATTTTCGATTTGGGATATGAAGCTAAAAAAACTCTTTATTGCGAGAGATTATTTTGGAATCAAGCCACTTTATTATACGCAAAATACAACCGATGGCTCTTTAATCTTTGGTTCAGAGATCAAATCGTTTTTACAGCATCCAAAATTCATAAAGAAACTGAATAAAAAAGCGCTTAGACCTTATTTAACGTTTCAATATTCGTCTATGGATGAGACTTTTTTTGAAGGCGTCTATAAATTGAAGCCAGCGCATTATTTAGTTTACGAGGCGGGCAAGTTACAGATGACCCCATACTGGCACAACGAGTTTAAACCCATCAGCAGAGACCTTAAGGAAAATGTCGAATCAATTAAGCAAATTCTCAAAGAATCCGTTGAATACCATAGAATAAGTGATGTAAAGGTTGGCTCCTTCTTATCAGGTGGCATTGACTCAAGTTATATCACTGCACTTTTAATGCCAAATAAGACTTTTTCTGTCGGCTTTACCGAGTATGAGGCGATGTTCAACGAGACAAAGCTTGCGGGAGAGTTATCAGATCTTCTCGGAATTGAGAACCATAAAAAAATCATTACGCCAGAAGAGTGTTTTGATGCACTTCCTAAAATCCAATACCATATGGATGAACCACAATCGAACCCATCCTCAGTACCGCTTTACTTCTTAGCTGGGCTTGCAAGAGAACACGTTACGGTTGTTCTATCTGGCGAAGGCGCGGATGAAATTTTTGCAGGGTATCCTTGGTATCAAAATTCGCCTGCGATTGATGCTTATGAGAAGGTGCCATTTGGTGTTAGACGCGCAGTATCCAAAGTAGCGAAAGGATTGCCTAACAACCGCGTGACGAACTTCTTAGTAAAAGGTGGCATGGCTGTAGAGGAAAAATTCATCGGGGAAGCAAAAGTATTTGATGAAAATGATGCGATGCAGTTGCTTAAACCCGACTATCAAGTGGGACCAAGCGTTAGAAGCATTACTCAGAAGGTGTATGATAAAGTAAAGGACGAGGACGATTTGACAAAGATGCAATACCTCGACTTACATCTATGGCTACCTGGAGATATCCTTTTAAAAGCGGATAAAATGAGTATGGCGCATTCGCTTGAGCTTAGGGTGCCGTTCTTAGACCGCGAAGTTATGCAGTTTGCTTCAACCCTACCAAAAGAACAACGTGTCAACCGTGAAAATACAAAATATGCGCTTCGCGTCGCTGCCAATGAAATCCTACCAGAAGCATGGGCAAAAAGACCAAAGCTCGGTTTCCCAGTTCCGATCAAGTATTGGATGAAGGAAGAAAAATTCTATAATTTAATCAAAGGTGAGTTTGACAGTGCACATGCTGCGGAGTTCTTTGATACGAAGCTACTTGTGAAGTATTTGGATGAACATTATACAGGCACACGTAACCGTGCAAGATACATTTGGACGGTGTACGTATTTTTAATTTGGCACAAACAGTTCTTCCCAGAAACCATCTAAATAGGAGGCGGTATGAACACCGATTTTTTACCTGTCATACTTGGAACCGATAGCAACGCATACGGCATGGCAAAAGCATTTCATATGGCCTATGGCATAAAAAGCTTAGTCGTTGGACAAGGTGCGCTTTTCACGACGTCCGGATCGACGATTTTAGACTTAAAGATCATACCAGACCTACAGTCTGAGCACTTTGCAGTTCGATTAAACGACCTTGCAAAAACATTAAAGGCGACTTATCAAAAGTTGATTCTCGTCGCAAGTAGCGATGGGTACACGGAACTCATCATTCAAAATAAAAAAGCACTCGAAAATCAGTATGTCGTTCCATTTATCGACGAAGACCTGATGCTTACTCTAAACTCAAAAGCGGGTTTTTATGAAACTTGTGAGAAATACGGGCTAAGCTATCCAGAAACTGTCGTGGTTCGCAAGACCGATTTACCTACCATTGATGCAATCGTCGATGCTTTGGCGTGGCCATATCCAGTGGTTGTTAAACCATCTGACAGCATGCGCTATTTTAACGCAAAGTTTGAAGGCAAGCAAAAAGCATATATATTAGAATCTCCAGAAAAAGTAAAGGCTGTCATTCGTACGATTTATCAGTCAAGCTATGATCAAGAGTTGATTCTGCAAGAGTATATCAAAGGCGATGACACGGGTATGCGCGTTTTAAACTGCGTATCTGGTCCTGATGGTAAAGTCAGACTGATGTGTCTAGGACAACCCCTTCTTGAAGACCCAACGCCGACACTCATCGGCAATTATACAGCGATTATCGATGCTTATGATGAGGTGGTCTTTGCAGAATACAAAGCATTTCTTGAAGGGATTGGCTATGTTGGTTTTTCTAACTTCGACATGAAGTACGATAAAAGAACTGGAAAATACAAAGTATTTGAAATCAACCTTAGACAAGGTAGAAGCAGCTTTTTCGTAACGGGAAGCGGCTATAATCAAGGTGCTTATCTGGCAGATGCATTTATCTATGAAACCGTTCATGAGACCATCTACTCAGACAAGCCACATCTTTGGCTAGGGATACCAAAACGCGTACTTAAGAAGTACCTTGAAGATACGAAGCTGAAGCATGAAGTCGCACTTAGAATCGATCGAGATCAAACCAGTACGACGTTGTTCTATAGTGCAGATAAGAATATCAACCGTAACCTTCGCGTTTATCGCTACTATCACAGATATCATCAAATCTTTAAGAATCATTTTGTAAAGAAAAAATAAGGAGGCATTTAGATGCCGTTATTAGATAAAACCAACCGCGAGCAGGTTAGGGCGTATCAAGACTTCGTTCAAGGATCACCCTTTGCCACTGCGACTCAGGACATGAACTGGTCGATTGTAAAACGCGGATGGGAAGACGTTCAGTTTTATACGGAAGAAGATGGACAACTCACAGGTGCGATGTCGATACTGATCAAACGCACCTTTGGCTTTGCCCTTTTATATGCGCCAAGGGGACCAGTTTGCGACCCGTTAGATTTTAAAACGCTTAAAGCATTGCTTGCTGAAATTAATACCTTTGCTAAAAAGAATCGGGCTTTTGTTTTGAGATTTGATCCAGAAGTGACCTATGATGAAAAACTCGTAACTACTTACGAAAACGAAGGCTTTAAAGTTAGAGGACGTGGCGTTGATAAAAATGCGCTCATACAACCCATCTATAATATGATTTTAAATTTAGACGGCGATACCGAAGAAACCTTACTTGCGAGATTTAGCCAAAAAACACGATACAACATCAACCTTGCAAGGCGAAAAGGCGTGACCGTCAGTTACGATACCTCTGAAGCTTATTTGAAGAAATTTTATGAGCTTTATGAAATCATGTCCAAACGCAACCGTCTCGTCATACGTGGTTACGACTACTTCGAGGCGATGATGAAGGCATTTGAAGGTAACATTCGCATCTATCTCACTGAACATGAGGGCGATGTCTTATCGGGTGCAATCGGTATTCATTATGGCGATAAGCTCTGGTACATCTATGGTGCCAGCTCAAACGAGAAACGCAACTTGATGCCCAATTACCTAATGCAATGGGAAATGATCTTATGGGGACTTGAGACCGGTATCAAACGATATGACTTTGGTGGCGTATTTGAACTCAACAAAGAGGATGGCCTATATAAGTTTAAAGAGGGCTTTTGTCGTGAAGAAGGGGTAACTGAACTTATTGGAGAAATCGATAAGGTTTATAAGCCCATTATCTATAATTTGTTTACTGAGGTCTATCCAAGACTTCAAAGACTTAAAATCAAACTACTTAGAAATGGATAAAGTAAGGAGAAGATCACAATGAGAAGAAATAGAAATCCTTTTCCATTTAAAGCAATCATTATTATTTTGGCGATTGTTTTAGCTGGAACTATGGTTTACAATAGTGGCGTTTTAATTGATATAGGGCTATTGAAGGGAAAAATACCAGATGATATCGGCATAAAACCTAATGATCCTCGTGTCATTGCAAAATTTGATGAAACTGTAGATCGAAAAGCAATTAAAGAAATTGTTGATAAAGCGATTAATTTGATAACTGGAAAAGAAGAACAGGGAAGCGTGAAAGTGGTTGCAGAGGACTCAAAGAGTGGCAAGGGCTTGGCTGGCTTGACATTTGAATTAAGAGATGCAATAACCAATGAGGTCCTAGATACAGTGACAACCGGTTCTGACGGAACTGCGATGACCCTCAAAGTAGATTATCGCCAAGCCTATAGCTTAGTTCAAACTGAATCCGTTGATCCATTCGAAGTGAATCAGGAAGCGATTGTTTTTGAAATGGCTGCACCGATTATGGAGCTCCATATGAACGAAGTCGTTAATCCTTATGTGGTCAATTATACGATTGATGATCTAGGGCAAGCGACTGTTACTGATATGACGCTCAATTTACCTGAGCTCCTTCAAAAACCAGAATTACCTAATGGGTGTGAAATTACTGCATTAACCTCTATACTAAATTTTTATAAGTTTGATATCGATAAAGTAACTTTATCAAATGATTATTTACCTAAATCACCATTTTTCAAGAAAAATGGCAAGCTTTATGGAGCCGATCCAAACAAAGCATTTTCAGGAGATCCAGCAGATCCAGCAGGGTGGTTCGTCTATGCAGCACCGACCGTTCAAGCCGCTAATGCATATCTTCGCGATCAAAATGCTAGCTATGAGGCGCTTGATTTAACTGGGAGCTCAGAAGAACAGATTATGTCGTATGTTGCATCTGGTCATCCTGTTGGCATTTGGGCGACTAGAGATTTAAGCCTTGCAAACTATGGCTATGGCTGGTATCTTGAAGCAGATGATTCTTATTTTAGTGCTGCGACAAATCTTCATTGTATGGTGATTTATGGCTATGTGGGGGATCAACTTTATGTGATGGACCCACTACAAGGCAATATGATTTACGATAAAGCGACTTTATTTGCTAGCTTTGAGAGCTTGGGCTCAAGAGCGATGATCGTTAAGGAGTTAGATAATGAGTAATTACACTTTAGGTGTAATAGGCGGTATGGGTCCTCTTGCAACCTCTGTCTATTATGAGCGCATAATTGAAAAAACAGATGCCACTAAGGATCAGGATCATTTGGATATGATTGTTCTCAGTCATGCGACGATGCAGGATCGCACACAAGCGATTTTATCAGGTCAATATGAAGGCTTCTTAGATCAAATCGGTAAAGATATCGCCTTACTCGAGCAAATCGGCGTACAGCATATAGCGATTCCATGCAACACCTCTCATTATTTTATGCCTCAAATGAAGGCAATGACGAAAGTGCATATTATCGATATGGTGGAAGAAACCGCTATTGAAATTAAAAACCGATTTGGTGCGGGAAAACGAGTAGGGATTCTTGCGACGAATGGCACCATTCATGCGAAAACCTATGAAAATGCGTGTCTGGAGGAAGGATTAATCTTTGTCAAACCAGAGGGCGCACTTCAGGAGTCTGTCATGAAGACCATTTATGATATTAAAGCGGATTGCTTCGCTGATGTGTCTAATTTTGAAACCATTGTGGCAACAATGATGGGTGAGTATGCCTGTGATTGTGTCATATTAGCATGTACAGAGCTTTCATTAATTCCAATTAGTGAAAGCATTAGAACCGTAGTTATCGATGCGATGGACGTTTTAGTAGAGCGCTCTATCACTTACAGTGGTAAAACGGTTATCAATCGTTAATAAGTAATATATCCTGATTTCTTCTGTACGATGTGACAAGTTGAAATCAGGATTTTTTATAATTTACTGAAGCGAGTTTCGAAAGATAATTGACGCAAACTTTTTTTGGGAAGGAGATCTTATGAAAATAGTCGTATTAGATGGCAGAACATTGAACCCTGGTGATTTATCGTGGGAGCCTTTAAAGGCATTAGGTGAAGTTACAATTTATGAGCGAACTGAACGAGAGCAAGTGGTGGAAAGAAGTCTTGAAGCAGAGATTCTCTTTACAAATAAAACCTTAATTCGCAAAGAAACCATCGATCAGCTTCCTAGCCTTAAATATATAGGGGTGTTGGCAACGGGCTTTAACATTGTCGACGTGGATTACGCAAAAGAGAAGGGGATTGTCGTTACAAATGTACCCTCCTATGGCACACAGGCGGTTGCGCAATTTGTTTTCGCCCATCTGCTTGAAATTTGTCATCATATACCCGATCATGTCGCTTCGGTTCGCGAAGGTAAGTGGAACCGACAGGCTGATTTTTGCTATTGGAATCAAAGATTGATTGAGCTTGCTGGGAAAACGTTGGGGATTATCGGCACTGGTCGAATAGGTGTTGAAACCGCAAAAATTGCAAGGGCGTTTGGTATGCGCATTATCGCATATACCCCAAGACCTAAGCCAGAGCTTATAGGTGGTGACTTTGATTATGTTTCATTTGACCAATTATTGGCATCTTCAGATGTGATCAGCTTACATTGCCCATTGACGGATGAGACGAGAAACATTTTAAATCATGATGCCTTTTCAAAGATGAAAGAGGGTGTTATCATCATCAATACCTCTCGAGGCCCA
This sequence comes from Clostridiales bacterium 38-18, assembly GCA_001897605.1. Classification (GTDB taxonomy): domain Bacteria; phylum Bacillota; class Clostridia; order Peptostreptococcales; family Acidaminobacteraceae; genus Fusibacter_C. Next base: position 155,810 of record MKTL01000002.1, read on the forward strand.
TTGATAGATGAGTCCGCGCTAGTGGCTGCTTTTAAAAGTGGCAAGGTTTATGCAGCTGGACTAGACGTAATGGCGGTAGAACCACCAAAAGAGAGAAGTCCACTTTATGATATCCCAAACTGTCATATTACACCTCACATTGCATGGGCACCTGTTGAAGCAAGAGGCAGATTACTCGGTATTGCAGTAGATAATTTGAAAGCCTTTCTAGAAGGAAATATCATCAATCAGGTTAATCCCTAGAAAAATAGGGCATAAATGAGGTAATGGATTCAAATAAGGAGGTCATACAGTGGAACAAATACTATTAAAACAAAATGAATACTTCCGTAGTGGTGCGACGCGCCCTATCCCTTTTAGAATCAAGCAATTAGAAAAACTAAGAGAAGCTGTTCAGGTCTTCGAAAAAAAATTGACACAGGCATTATACATTGACCTCGGTAAATCAGAGTTTGAGGCCTATTCAACAGAGATCGGCTATGTACTACACAGTATAGAACATACGGTGAAGCACTTGGAAAAGTGGAGTAAGGAGCCAAGCATTCGACTACCCTTTTACCTACAGCCAGGATCAGGTGAGGTCAAATACGATCCGTATGGAGCTGTGTTAATTATCGCACCTTTCAATTATCCTTTTCAGTTATTAGTGGAACCTTTAATTGGTGCCCTTTCAGCTGGAAATACAGCTGTACTTAAGCCTTCTGATTATACGCCAAATGTTGAAAAAGTGGTTAAAGAAATGATTGAAGCGTATTTCGAGCCTGAATATGTTGCAGTGATTACCGGAGGAAGAGCTGTCAATGAAGCCTTGTTAAAATTGAGATTTGACTATATTTTCTTTACCGGAAGTCCCAATGTAGGCAAGGTGGTTATGAAGGCGGCTGCAGAGAATTTAATCCCTGTAACGCTTGAATTAGGTGGGAAAAGTCCTGCAATTGTTCATAAGGATGCAAACCTTAAGGTTGCAGCTCTTCGAATCGCATGGGGTAAGTTTTCAAATGCGGGACAAACCTGCATTGCACCTGATTATGTTTACGTTCATAAAGAGGTAAGTGAAGCCTTTAAGGCACACCTTTTGAATACCATTCTAGATTTTTATGGACCTTTACCGATACAAAGTCCCGATTATGGCAGGATTGTTAACGAAAAAGCCATGCACCGCTTAATTGATTTACTTGATCATGACAAAGTCATACATGGTGGTCAATACGATTTGACACAGAGATACTTTGCGCCAACGGTTATGACTGAAGTTACTTGGTCAGATCAAGTGATGCAGGATGAAATTTTTGGACCGATATTGCCGATCCTGACCTATGATTCACTTGAAAATGTAATAGATACTGTTTCTCGAGGAGAAAAACCTCTAGCGTTGTATCTCTTTAGCGAGGATCAGTTGGTTCAAAACTACGTGGTTGACAATCTTAGATTTGGCGGTGGGTGTATTAATGATACACTTCTTCACGTCGCAACGCCATTTTTACCTTTTGGAGGTGTAGGTCATTCTGGGATGGGCTCATATCATGGCAAGGATAGCTTTAGGACCTTTACTCATAAAAAGGCCATACTAAAAAGAAGTACTAAATTAAGCAATCATTTAACCTATCCGCCGTATAAAAATAAGGTTGGCCTGATAAAAAAAATACTAAAATAAAAAAATTCTCAGACAAATGCCTTTCAGACTTTATTTTCTGTGAGAAGGCGACTATAAAAAGAAACTGCTTCTCGTCAAAAAGACGGGAAGCAGTTTTTCAGTTTGATAATTAAGTTAATCCTATTTAACCTCAGTTTGAATACCCTGATCCAGTAGCTTATTGAGAATTCTGTAGAGAACCTGTGCATCATCCGCTTCAATTTTTAAGCATTTGATCAACTGTTCAGGGACTTTAATGGCACTTTCTCTAAGCTGCCATCCAGCTTCTGTCAAAGTGATAAAAACATTCCGCTCGTTGTCCTTTGATCTCGTACGCTTAACGAGGCCTTGAGCCTCAAGCTTTTTAAGCAGCGGAGTCAATGTACCAGAATCTAAGAAAAGACGCTCTCCAAGTGATTTAACATTGATACCATCAGTTTCCCACAACGCCATCATGGTTATGTATTGCGTGTAGGTTAGTCCAAGTGGGTCCAAAAAAGGTTTATATAGTCGAGTGACTTCTTTTGAAACCGCGTAAAGCGGAAAACACAATTGATTTTTAAGTTTTAAAGCATCATAGTTCATCGCGTACTCCTTTGACCTAATTTATTAGGTCAATTTAATTGTACGCAATTAATATGAAGCTGTCAACTAAATGATTTTATAGCCAACACCCCAAACCGTTTCGATCAGAGGTGTATTTGGTGAATGGACTTCAATTTTTTCGCGGATACGTTTGACGTGAACCGTTACTGTAAAAGCATCACCAAGTGAATCGAACTTCCATACGCGTTCATAGATTTCTTCCTTCGAAAAGACGCGGCCACGGTTCTTGGCTAGTAGGAGAATGATTTCAAATTCCTTAGGTGTCAATTCTAAAGGGTCACCACCTACTGAAAAGGTTTTGGTCATTTCATTAATCGTGAACTCTCTAATAACGATATTAGCGTCATCAAATGTGGTTGAACCGGCACTCTTCATTTTACCATAGCGTCTAAGCTGCGCTTTCACTCTGGCAATTAGCTCATTGGTGCTAAAGGGTTTTGTCATATAATCGTCTGCCCCAACGCCTAATCCTAATACGATGTCCATATCTTGATTTTTAGCAGATACAATGATAATTGGCATATCCTTTAATGATTGGATACGCTTGCAAATTTCAATACCATCACCACTTGGAAGCATGAGATCGAGTATGACCAACGAAACGCCTTCAAGTAAGGGAATGATTTTTGTAATGTCTCCAGTGGATTCGATGACGACTTCATAACCGTTGATTTCAAGGTAATCACGTTGAAGCCTAGCGATGCTTTTATCGTCTTCTATTACCAGTATTTTTTCCATATTTGCCTCTTTCTAAGTTTAATTCGACGAGTTGCCGAATTTATATTATTTATTCTCATGAGCCTTTAAGCGTATTGATAACGTCAATCCATTTGAGTCATTACCGAAGGCATTTATTTTGCCGCCGTGTGCTACAATAATCTCGCGACAGATACTTAAACCAATCCCGCTGCCCATAATATCTAGGTTTCTAGATTTATCACTTCTGAAAAAGCGGTCAAATATTTTTGATAAATCTTCTTCCTTTACACCAATGCCATTATCAGAAACGTTGATAAAGACGCCATCGTCGTCCTGATTGGCTAGGATTACCACCTCAAGAGGTTGATCGCTCCTGTACTTTATTGAGTTTTCAATGATGTTGATAAAGACACGCATGAGCTTTTCAGGATCAACCTCAATTTGGGTATCCTTAATAATAAAATGAAGCGATAGCTTGCCGCCAATTTTAGTAACATCACTTTCTAGTTCATCGACACAGTCCATTAGGAAGTCCTTCAGATTTACCACTTGTTTATTGAGCTTTATGGTGTTTGTATCATATCTTGTGATGTCGAGTAGGTCATTGAGCAAACTTTCGATCATGTAGGTTTTAGATTCGATGGTTTCGAGGTATTCTCGTTGTGTTTCTTCGGTCCGAGCGACACCGTCCTTTAAGCCCTGAACGTATCCTCTGATGGAGGTTATAGGCGTTCTCAAATCATGTGAAATGTTTGCGATGAGCTCCTTTTTTTCAATTTCTAGACGATGCTGTTTCTCTACAGAAAGCTCTAGCGATTCTCGCATGCTTTCCACACTTTTAGCAAGATCAAAGAAATCATCCTCGTCCTCATAGGAGAGTCTTGCACTAAGGTTACCTCTTCTAATTTCATTGGTCGTATAGGTCAAACGCTTAATTGCGCGTTTGATTGGATTCGAAATCCAGGAGAGCAAGATTGCAAGTAATAAGAGATTAAATGCGCCATATAGAATAAAGAATACTTTTTCAAATACCTTATAGGCAAGCTCAAGTCTTGAACTATCAATTATTAGCTTTATATCAATCGTACCTGAGGTCAAGGTTTCGTAATGCTGGTGCATCAAAGAATATTTTACCATGGGTTGATCTGATGATAAACGTTTAAAGAGCTGACGTTCAATCCAATTCAGATGATTAATTTCATCACTATATGTGGTAAAGGTTAAAATATTGTTATCATAAACTTCTACACTGAGAAAGGCAGTGTTAAAATTTTCGTAGGCATATTGCTTAAAGTCGTCCGTCAAAAAGTAGTCTGGTGAGTTAGAATAAGGTGTTACATAGGTTTCAAACTCAGAGGATATCTCAGAAAAGTTGTTAAAGATATCGTAATAGGTATCAAAAAAATGCACGAAATCTAAATTTTCACTAAAGAAATTATTGGTGATAAATAGAGTGAAAATAGCAGGCAATAATACCAATAATATTAAAGATATGATAAATTTGGTTCTAATTTTCATGATATACCCCTTTAAATGATCTTCGTGCTAACTTTATTATAGCGTATTTCATATTAAAGTGCGAAATAACGATTTTATAAAGAAATATGACAATAACTTACTAAATTTGTCATCTGATTTTAATTCAATTAACATGTGGGTGCAATATGTTTCTAGTATAATGATAGCAATTGCGACCTATCAGTTTTTACAGACAAAAGGAGAATTTCATGAAGAAAAAAATTAAGGTAACTGCCGCGATTGCTTTGCTTTCATTTGCGATGGGTGTGGTGAGCTTACCGAGCATGGCATATAACAAAATATTGGAAAAGACAACAGGTGAGACTGCGTACGCAGATGGCATGACGCATGAAAATCTCAAGATATATACAGATGAAGGTTGGATTAATATGAATATCCTTCGTATTGATCTTGAAAAAAATGTCGACATGACAGTTGTTACGGATACTTATTTCTCTTCAAGAGATACTTTGACCAACCTGGTTAAAAAGAACAATGATGATAAAACAATTGTTGCAGCGATTAATAGTGATTTTTTTGATACGAGCAATAACACAACCATGGGAACCTTGGTTAGAGATGGTGAAATATTAAGTACAAGCATTGGTTACCCTGATTTTGCATCGTTTAACATTTCGGGAACCGGTATTCCCTATGTCGCTTATATCAACACGCCTAAAAATATCGTGAGCAATAGTACGTATTCTAAAACGCTAAGTTATATCAATAAGCCTTATCTTGCGTACAACAGAACGATTATGTTTGACAGTACCTTTGCAGCAAAATCATATGGTAAGACACTTGGTGCGGATATATTAGAAATCCTTGTACAGGATGGCGTTATTAAAGAAATTAGAAGATCAGGTGAGCCATTTGCAATTCCTACAAATGGATTTGTACTCGCATCTGTTGGAACTGACATTGCTGAAATGAGTAGTAAGTTTAAAGTAGGCGATGCGATAACCGTTAAATATGATGTCAATTTTAGATATTTGGATCTAAGCGTTGGCGGTGGTACGCAGCTTGTTAAGGATGGGAAGGTTTTAGATCCATTTACTCAAAATATTACAGGTGTACATCCACGAACAGGACTTGGAATCACCAAAGATCGCAAGCATATCATATTGGTTACTGTAGATGGTAGAACGTCTTCCTATCGTGGTGTAACGCAAACAGAACTTGCAAAGCTCTTGATTCAGTTAGGCGCATATGAAGCGATAAACTTAGACGGTGGTGGCTCAACTCAAATGGTCACGACATCTCCCTTTACTGGCACGATTGGGACTGTAAACTATCCGTCAGATCAGGTTGAAAGAAAAATGTATACTGGCTTAGCGATACGTAAGATACTTGTAGACAATCCAGTGCTTAGACAAATCCAGATCGGGCTTAAGTCGAGTGCAATGCTTTTAAACGAGAAGATGGCAATTAGTCTGCTTGCAAGTGATTCGAATTATAATCCAATGACGGTTGACACAGACAAGATTAAATGGTCAGTAACCGGTGTCACTGGAACCTTTGAAAAAGGGTTTTTCACACCGACAGCTCTTGGAAAGGGAACAATTGTTGCAAGCTACGGTGATCAGATTGCTGAATATCCAATCGAAGTTAAAAAAAATGCGGTTAAACTGATTATTTCTTCGTCTGTTATCAAACCAGAGGCAGGTCAAGAAAAGCAGCTGTACTTCTCAGTAATTACAGACGAGGGCCAGCAAATTACAATTTCTTCAAAATCAATTAAGGCGACATTGGATGCATCAGTTGGTAGTTTTAGTTCTGATACAGGTATTTTTAAGGCACCTCAAACGGTTAAGGAGGGCTATATAACTTTTGAATACGACGGACTTAAAGCGTTTGTTGCTGTTGGTGCAGGTGTTGAAAAGCTTCTATATGCAGATTTCGAGAGTGCAACAGGGACCTTTAGCGGCTACCCATTGACGGTTACAGGCATCTATCAGGAAACCTCCGCAAATTCGAAATTTGGAAAATCTGGTTTATTGACCTATGATTTTACAAAGTCAACGGACACTAGGGCAGCCTATTTAATATTAAACAAACCAATTGCATTTGCTAAGGATGCACAAGGCTTCGGTCTTTGGGTGCTAGGTGATGAGGCCAATAGTCATTGGTTAAGAGCAAAAGTAGTTGATGCAAACGGTGTTTCAAGTAATCTTACCTTGGCAAGTAAGGTTGACTGGAAGGGCTGGAAGTATATTTCTATCGCTTTTCCTAAGGAGCTCGTTGGTCCTATTACTCTAGAGCGTCTCTATTTAGTTGAGACGGATGCTACAAAGCAAGATGCTGGATACATTCAGTTTGATAACATCGAGGCTTACCAAAGTAAAGCGCTTAGTGTTTCTGTACCAGCGGATGTAACCCGAGTTAAAGTAGCCTCTGATTATAAGCTCACAAGTGGCGCGACATCAATTACGCAATTCCTAGTTAAGGCAAAAGGAAGCAAAACGGTTGATGCCTTGATTAAAAACAGTGGGAATTCATTTGTGTCACCATCAAATAGCTTTGGTATTAAAGATATGAATGGTTTTACCCTAGTAACGATGGTGAACAATAATAATAGTATTCGTAAAAGCGATTACACACAGTGGTCAAAGCTCAGTACATTTGTTAACGGAAGCGTAAAAAAACCCGTGGTAATCTTAATGAATGATGTCTATTCGTTTACAGATTCACTTGAACAAGACCTCTTCTTTGAACAAGTCAAAGCACTTACAGATCGAGGAATTGATGTAGCTGTGTTGTTTACAACTTCAAATGCAACCTATAACTTTACTAGAGTAAGTGGTGCAACGGTTATTAAGATTCCATCAAGCGATACGAGCTTGACCTATCTTAAAATAGGTGTCTCAGCTGGAAAGCTAAGCTTTGAAACCAAATAGTTATCTTATTTAATAAAACAAAAGTCATAGCCTGTGGTTATTGTCCTCATGACAGTTACCGCAGGTTTTTTTTATCTAAATTTTACCTGATAAGCCTTCTGGTTTTGTATTTAGTATAAAAGTAAGGATTTGATTAGAAAGCTGTTAGAAAATATTAAATCAATACTAAACTCACTCATGTAGAAGCAAAATAGGAGTTGATTTATAGTAAGTATAGAAAGACGAGGTGAGAAGATGCTCAGTTTTAAGCCTAGACAAATAAGCGAAAATGAAATTGTTGAAAAAATCAAAGCGGCGCTTGACGCATGCGACTCAAGTGAACTTAAAACCAAGAAGTTCGTTGGTCTCCTCAACGACTTTATCCCATATGAAAATGGATTAAAAATGCGATTGGAGCTACTTGCGAAGGCAGGCTATATTGATCAAATTGATAAACTCAAAAGAGATCAAGGCAATGATCCCAAAATTGAAAAAATGGCGCAAGCATTTTCTAAAGAGTATGGATTTGTTTTAGAAGAAAGTTTAAATACCATAAGGTTGATTATGAAGGCAAAAGCTTTTAGTAAGGTGACACGTCAAAACACACCCGCTCTAAAAATTGTATCTGCAGTACAGACTCAGGGCAATTTTTCTAAGAAGCACCTTCAGTCCGAGCCATCAACTAATTTAAACACAGAACAGCCAGAAGGTAAAATCCAGCTCAATCAAAGTACACCGCTAAATTTAGAGGTTAAGCCCGCAGATAAAGCCGTTCCTGGACAGAGAATAAGCCGTAAAAAATGGGTTAGAAATAAACGCAATTTGATTTCATATCTCTTTTTATTAATGGCGATACCAATTGGCTATTATACACTTTTGTCAAATCATGGTGCGGTTGTGGGAACGATAGCAATTTTAGATCAGTTTTTTAGTTGGCCAATCGCATTTGAACCAAATGTCATTTCCCTATTGATTATAAGTGGTGTAATGACACTAGCGCCTTTTGTAGTTAATAAGGTTAAAAAGTTAAACATACTTGGATTTTATCCTCTAGTGCTTTTGGGTATAGAGGTGATTTTAACGGCGCTTTCTTCGAAGCTTCCAGCCTATTTTACAGTGGTTCAGTTTGGCATTGGTGTTTGCCTATTTCTATCTTTTTTGATTCTAGGCTTTTACGCAATGCATTTACCCAAGGGGGCTAAGGAATATACCGCATATCGATCACTGCTTCCATATTACCTAATGACAGGGCTTTGGTTAGGTGCGCAATATCTTATCTTATCAAAGGTGGTCTTATGAAAATAGTAACGCAGCAAGGGCAAGCTATAAAAAATCAAAATCAAATGAGCAGCAATTTAGCTTCAAAAAAGAGTTCAAAAGATAGAGCAACAAATTATGAGAAAAAGGAGGCGCTTATGTCGGATTATTTAAACCCAGGCGACTATGTATCTGGTACAGATCGACGATTTAGAGTTTTAAAGGAAATCGGCGGCGGCGGTCAGGGTAATGTGTACCTCGTTACCAGTGACGGCGAGCAATTTGCACTTAAATGGTACAGTCGTCAAGCATCAACTACCGAGCAATATCATGCGATTGAACAATTGGCATTAAAGGGTGCACCCAGTGACCGATTTATATGGCCGATTATGCTAGTTGAAGGTGAGTCTAAGGATAATTTTGGTTATATCATGCCATTAATTGATACTAAAAAGTATACGAAGCTAGCGCATTATTTCAGTGGTGAAATAAAGGTGAAACGTATGGAGCCTATTATTGAGGCTTGTATTCAAATGGCAAGCGGATTTTATGACTTGCACCTGACTGGAATGTGCTATAGAGATATCTCCTTTGGTAACCTATTCGTGGACTTTGCAACAGGGGATGTCCTGATTTGTGATAACGATAATGTAACCTTTGATAATCTTACCAGTAGCTCAGATATATGGGGAACGCAGGGATTTATGGCTCCTGAGGTCGTTAAGGGCGAAGCGCCACCGAGCTCACAGACAGATCTGTTCTCACTAGCAGTAGTGCTATTTAGAATGTTAAATTTACAGCACCCTTTACAAGGAAAAAAGGAATATGAAATTGAAATTGCTGATTATGAATCGCTTGTGGATTTGTATGGACATAATCCAATATTCATCTACGATCCTATAGACGCAACCAACCGACCTGTTAAGGGAAAAAAAGATATGGCAGAGGCCTATTGGTATCACTATCCAGCTTTTTTAAAGAATCGCTTCATAGAAGCATTCACTATTGGTTTACATGATCCAAACAGCAGGGTGCGTGAAAGTATATGGATACAAGACTTACTTTCACTAAAATCCAATTTGATGTACTGCTACCACTGCGGCAGTCAGCTGTTTTATGACAGAGAAACTATACAGAAAACCGTTTGTCCAAGCTGCGGCAAACGTGCAACGCTAATTCCACCAAGGATAAAAATCGGTTCTAGAATTTTATTACTCAATCACGATACACTGGTCACTCGAGGACAGATTGAGGCTGAGAACTTTATGGACTACGAAACGCCATATCTCAAGGTTGAGGTTCATCCAAGACATCCTGAAATTTGGGGACTAAAAAATCTATCTGAGGATGTATGGCGTTATGAAGGTAAAGATGGCCAGATAAAAGAGCTTACCAAAGACGGTATTGTTCCAATTAAAGAAGGCCTTGAAATATATATGGGTGACAAGCAATGTGCAGTTAGAGCTGCAACACAAATCAAATAATGGGAGGTACAATTATGTACGAAAGAGAAGGCAACATGGGCAATAGAGATTTACATCTGTTCTTTTTAATAGATGCATCGGATTCAATGAGCTATGGCGGCAAGGTTGAAACCCTTAATAATGCTATAAGAGAAGCAATTCCCCATATTCGTGAAATCGCTAGAGAAGCAGAAGGCTCAATCAAGGTACATGCGTTGTCTTTTTCAACGGGTGCAAGATGGCTTACAAAGAATGTAGATGTAAGAGACTTCACATGGGATAACATTACGACAAAAGGGGTTACAGACATGGGAAGAGGGTTTGAACTTCTTGCAGAAAAATTATCAGGTGATTTTCAGGGAGAAAGAGGCTATCAGCCAGTTATGATTTTACTTTCTGATGGCATGCCAACCGACGATTATGAGGCTGGACTTAAAAAGTTAAAGGCGACAAAATGGGGAAGTAAAGCGATTAGAATTTCTATAGCAATTGGCTCGGAGACCGATATGGATGTGCTTCAAGAATTCATTGGAGATAGCTTTAGAGGTGAGTTAAAGCCCCTTAAGGCAAAAAACGCAGCTGAACTGAAGAACTTTATTAGATGGGCTTCAACAGCTGCCTCAAACGCGTCAATCAACCCAATGAAAGGTATGCTGCCTCCTCCTCCAGTCGTCTCATCTGAGGATGTACTAGAAGAGGTAGATTGGTAGGCTATCAAGTCGCTAAGGCAACTGTTAAGGGAGATAAACCACTCACTGCTAATAAACCCAATCAGGATGCATGCGATAGCCTTACTGTAGGTGAGTTTAAAATATTGGCACTCAGCGATGGTCATGGGTCTGAAAAATATACATTTAGTCATTTAGGCGCTAATTACGCGGTGACAGTTGCTTTAGAAGTCTTTAGAGAGTATCTTCAGCATATTTCAAAAGAAACAACACTTGACCAAATTCAATTCGATATAGAAGAGAGACTATCTATGTCACTGCAGGCCAAATGGATTAACGAGATTTTAAAAGATCCAAATTTTCAGTCCATCGAGCAATTTGGATGTACGCTTTTAGTAGCTATACTATCGCCTGAATGGATTGCTACTTTGCAGATTGGCGATGGTAAAATTGCTGTTGTATATGAAAGTGGCGACGTTTATTTTCCAACAGCAAGAGATGATCGCTTCTCATTTAGTGAAACCGCGTCCATGATTCAAGAGAATGCTTGGATCGAAATGAAAGTGACTGTAAGCGAATTAAATGAGAAGGTAAGACTTTTAGGTTTATCTTCTGACGGTGTTGAAAACGCTTATCCAAGCGGGTTCTATGACGATGTTTCCTTTTATAGAGAGCTAGCATCGAGTATGGCTTTAGAAGAAACACTCAATTCTCTCGTTCAGACCGCAAGTCAGTATTCTCATGATGATACCACTGCTATTGTTTGCTATAACGACGAGCTTTTGAAATCGCCATTTGCTGAGTCAATTCACACTTGGTTTGAGCAGATGCCAATGGAATGCCAGCCGTTTTTGACTAGCCTAATAGGAGGGCTAAACAAGCGCATAGAGGCTGCTATTAATTTGGAGCATTACTTCCAAAAGTGTTGTGATCTTTTACCAAGATTTATAACGCTGAAACGATTGTTTCTTGATTCTGAAGAAGCGATAAATACCATAGGCGGTGGTGATCGACTGCCAATGTCCAGTGAACGAATTTTGCAGCTGATACAGCAGTTAGTTGGGATATCCTTTATGGCTACAAGCAGGAAAGACATTAAGGAGCGTCTCATAGAATTACAAAGAAGTTTGAGATACGATTATAAGCAATGTAAGTATATTTTTGAAAATGGGTACGACAAGGTTGCGCCTACGGTTAGCTTTAAGGGTGCAAATGGTACCTATGAGTTATTTCACAATTCATATATCTACCTGCATCAAATATTGCCAATGATTTCATCGGTGGATTTTCCAGTTGGAAAGGTCGTTCAGCATCCTAAGAATCCCCGTATCTGGGGAATTCAAAATCTATCAAACATCTCCTGGGAGACTGAGCGCGAGCAAATATTCAGTGGCAAGACTCTAACCATCAAGCCTAGAACCAACTTTTATGCGTTTGGAATACCGATTCAACTAGAAATAAAGCCATAAAAATACCATTCCTAAGGATAAAAACAAAAACTTGCACATTTTGAGCAAGTTTTTTTGTGTTTTTTTAAAAAAAGATGATTATTATTATTGAATAACGGATATCTTGGTATATATATAAAAAATGACGCTATTAAGACAAAAAGGGCTATCATAAAGTCATGTTTGAGATGGGGAAATAAAGCGGAAGGAGTGAAAAGTGTGAGAGAAGAAATGATTGAACGCATTTTAAGTGATTTTTTGATTTTAGTACCTTTACTAAATAAAAAAATACTGAGAGAAAGTGAATTGTATAAGCTGGATGATTTATATCCTTCACATGTACAAATTTTACTTCTACTATCAAAGAACAAGCAATTGACCATGTCTGAAATCAGTCGAGAGATCCATGTAATAAATTCTAACTTAACACCTCTGGTGGACAAGTTGATTAAGTTGGGCTATCTCAAACGACAGCCTTCAAAGAAGGATAGACGCGTGGTTCATATTTCGTTGACCGCAAGTGGTAAAAAGCAAGTCGAAAAGCATAAGCAATATGCCGTTTTGTATTTAAAAGAGCAATTTGAACAGCTTGATGAACCTACACTAGAAGCTTTACAGGAGCATCTGGGTGAAGTAAATCGAATTTTAGAGCCCTTTATATAAAAACTATTAGAAAACGTATAAAAATATTTGTAAAGAGCGTTTTTAATGTGTTAACATGAATTAGGACATCGTTTCCTAATTCTTTTTTTGTTTGATAAATATGAATAGCTGATCATGTCGGATATGATTTAGGACTGTTTTTTGGTAGACAGGTCATGACTATTCATAGTATTGAAATGCATAGGTGCGATGGTCGAGAATTTTACTATGAGGTGATAGAATGAAATTAAGAAAATATGCAGAGTTGTTAGTTAAGACAGGAATCAACCTCAAAAAGGATCAAATTCTTGTCGTTCGTTCTCCAATTGAATGCGCTGAATTTGCAAGAGAAATCGTAGACATAGGTTTTGAAGTGGGTGCAAAAGACGTCGTTATCAGCTGGAGTGATGAGGTTTATTCAAGAATCCGTTATCTGAAAGGACCGGAGGCATTGTTTGAAACCTTACCATCATGGCAAAAGGAGTTTTATCTTTCCTATGTAAGACAAGATGCAGCATTTTTAACCATCTCAGCATCAGATCCTGAGAACTTTAAAGATGTAGATCCTGTAAGAATTCAAAAGTTTTCAAGAGCATTTAGTGCAGAGGTTTCTGAATATAGAGATCGGTTGATGAACAATGAAAATGTTTGGTGTGTGGCGTCTGTACCAACGCCTGCATGGGCAAAAAAGGTTTTCCCTGATGTAACAGAGGCTGAAGCTATGGAAAAGCTTTGGGAAGCGATTTATGAAGCGGTTCGTGTTAACGAACCAGATCCTGTGGCTTCATGGAACACACACAAACAAAATTTAAAAAGACAAATGGATTTACTCAATGACATGAACTTTAAATCCTTACATTATACAAATAGCTTGGGAACAGATTTACTAATCGAGCTTCCTGAAGGCCATCTATGGCTTGGTGGTTCTGATTTGACACCTGATGGTCATGAGTTTATTGCCAATATGCCTACTGAGGAAGTATTTACTGCGCCTAAGAGAGATGGCGTCAATGGGAGAGTGGTCAGCTCTATGCCACTTAACTTTAACGGCAGCCTTATTGATGGTTTTGAGCTTACCTTTAAGGACGGCAAGGTTGTGGATTACTCTGCTAAAATAGGCTATGAGCAGCTAAAAAGACTTCTTGAAACCGATGAGGGGGCATCATATTTAGGTGAGGTTGCACTTGTCCAATATGATAGTCCAATTTCAAATATGGGTATATTATTCTATAATACATTATTTGATGAAAATGCATCTTGTCATTTAGCACTTGGTAAAGCTTATCCGGTTTCCATTAAAGGTGGCGATCAAATGGATCAAGCAACGCTGCTAGCAAATGGCATCAACGATTCGATTACACATGAAGACTTTATGGTAGGTACGAAAGATTTATCAATCGTAGGTGTGAAAGCGAATGGAGAAAAGGTGCAAGTGTTCAAGGATGGTAATTTTGCCCTTTAGGAGACTGTATGAGGCAGTTGAAACGATTTTACCAAGAAGTATATAAATACGACTCAAAGCACAATTCGTATCAAATTGACGTTCTTTTGGATGCGTATGAGGACGTCTATGACGAATGGGATGCTTCCCCTTTTAAAAGGAGAGATATTGAGGATGAATTTGATGATTTTATAACCGATTCATCATCGGATATCCCACTTAAATACGGGGTTAGCATCAACCTTTTTCTGCCTAAAAACGTATATGATGAGCGAAAGGAGCGATTGCTGATTGAAGCCTATGAAAACTTCTATCAGTTTAAGCTAAAGCGTGCGCTAAAGGTGAGACAAAATATGAATCGTAAAATTTTGAATTACCTAGTGTTGGCTATTATTTTCTTATTTGTTGGCTATTTTTATTTGCCGGATGAAGAGGGGATTTTGTTTAAACTTGTGAAGGAAGGTATTTTTATCGGTGGTTGGGTTTTTCTTTGGGAGGTATTTACATTGCTTTTTATTTCTGAATCAGAGCAAACCAGAGAAGTAAAATTGATCAAACGATTGCTGATGTCTAATTTGAATTTTATTTATAAAGATTAATAAAAAGTGTTATTGTCACAAATAAAAGCGACAATAGCACTTTTTTTAATTGAGATTCACTATCAATTGTGAACAATTCGTAATTTTATGTTTTTTTGTGTATTTTTAAGTTTAAGCGGTATATATGTAATATCAAATAAACCTGAAGCAAAACTTCAGAAGGAGTCTATATGAAAAAAACAATTATTGTAGCAGGAGCGGCGGGTGAAGGTATCAATACCGTCGAAATGTTTATCGAAAAAATACTAAAGCATTCAGGCTATAGCATTTATTCTTATAAGAATTATATGTCTCGTGTTAGAGGCGGATATAACTATTCTACAATTGTCGTCAGCTCAGATCCCGTATATGCCATAGAAGAGCAAGGCGATATTTTTATCGCGCTAAATAAAGAAGCGCATGAACTAGCATCTGTTCAGCTTAAAGAAGATGGATTGTTGATCAGTGAAATGAATCATGACAATGTTAAAACGATTCTTTTTAGTAAAGAAGAAATGCCACATGAGGTAAAAGGAAAAAACGCATTTGCTATGGCCTCTGTTGGTTGGGTTTTAAAGTATTTTGGTGTGACTGAATCGAATTTAGAGCGTATTACAAATAAAAAATGGCGTCCTGAAGTCAATGCTTCAAACTTAGCTGCTGCTACGTGGGGATATGAAAAAGCAACCCTCACAGCAGATTTTAGTAAAGAGCAACCTGAAAGAATCTTAGTAAATGGCAATCAAGCGGTTGCACTGGGTGCATTAAGTGCGGGTCTTAGCTTTTATAGTGCTTATCCAATGGCACCCTCAACAGGGATCATGACCTATCTATCTGCTAATGAAAAAGAAATGAACATTATTGTTGAGCAAACTGAGGATGAAATTGCAGGGATTATGGCAGCTGTTGGTGCGTCTTCAAATGGCGTTAGAGCGATGACGGGAACCTCTGGTGGAGGCTTTGCGCTTATGGTTGAAACTTTAGGGTTTGCCGCTGTAAGTGAAACACCTCTCGTCGTTTGTAACGTTCAAAGACCAGGACCTGCTACCGGACTACCAACACGTACAGAACAGGCCGATCTTGCATTTGTTGTAACCGCTTCGCAAGGCGAGTTTGCTAGAATTGTACTAGCGCCATTAACCGTAGAGGATGCTTTCTATACAACTCACCGTGCCTTTAATCTAGCAGATAAGTATCAGGTACCGGTTGTGATTTTGACGGACCAGCTCTTGGCTGATTCGACACAAAGCATTCCAATTTTTGATACCAAATCCTTATCCAATGAGCGATATTTAACGGTTGAACCTGTTGAGGACTATAAACGCTATGACTACGATGCGATCAGTGGTGGTAGAAAATATCCGGGGATTGATAAAGAAACGATTATCATGACAGACTCACACGTCCATGATCCCTATGGGCATGTGACTGAGGATGAGCAGGCCACTGTTTTACTCAAAAACAAATTTATGAAACGAATGGATGCGATTCGCACAGAAGCGAAAGCACCACTATTCCATGGTTCCGAGGATTATGAAACGCTGTTTATCAGTTGGGGATCGACCTATGGCGCTTTGAAAGAGGCCGTTGATTCACTGATTGAGAATGGTGAAAAGGTTGCACTACTTGCCTTTAGTGATGTCTTTCCACTAAGTGAGTCCATTATGGATCCGTATCTCTCAAAAAAACCTTTCATTATCAATGTGGAAGGCAATGCAATGAATCAGTTTGGACAGATTTTAAGAATGGAAACTGGCGTCAGATGGCAGGCTTCTATCAATAAATACGATGGACGCCCATTTACAGCAAACTATATTATGAATGAATTCGAGGTGATTCGTAATGGTCAATCTAAATAAATTAAACGTCGTAAAAAACGACAACCCATTTGTAACCAATAATCCGACAAGCTGGTGTCCAGGCTGTGGTAATTTTAGTATCCTAGACAGCATCAATCAGGTTTTATATGAGGAAGGGTTAACCCCGCAAGATGTTTTAATGGTTTCAGGGATCGGTCAAGCCGCTAAGCTACCTCACTATATCCACGCACATGGACTTAATACATTGCATGGTAGAGCTTTACCTGCAGCGATGGGCGCGCAAGCGGCAAATAATAGCGTTAAAATGCTGGTGACATCAGGTGATGGTGATACGTATGGCGAGGGTGGTAACCACTTTTTACACAACGTACGTCGAAATTTGGATTTGGTGCATATTGTACACGATAATCAAATTTATGGCCTTACAAAGGGTCAAGGTTCACCGACGACTGCACTGGGACAAAAGACTAGACTTCAGTTTGATGGAATGCGACATGAACCGCTCAACCCAGTAGCACTGGCGATTTCTCTAGGCTGTACCTTTGTAGCTCGTAGTTTTTCAGGCGATCCAAAGCATTTACAAAAAACGATAAAAGCTGCACTTGATCATAAAGGGTATGCCCTTATCGATGTTATGCAGCCATGTGTTTCGTTTAATGAAGTGAATACTTTTAAATGGTACAAGGAACGTGTGTTTGAAATCGCATCCGATCACGATGTGACCGATAAAGTAAAAGCCTTTGAGTTGGCTCAAACCTTCGGGGATGAAGGCATTCCGATTGGCATTCTATATCGTGAGGAAAGTCCAAGCTTTATGGAACGTATCCCTCATATCGACCGTCCTTTGGTTGATTATGTTAGAAAACCAGAAGACATCGATTCATTACTCAATCGTATGATCGACTAATTATGAAATGAAATCATCAGTGATATTGCGATAAAAATCAACGATAGAACAAAACAAATAAAGGGGGCACCAGTAAGATGGTAAGTAGGCCAGCTAGGCCGATTGCTGTACTGCTGAGTGCGCCTTCTGTTTCTCCCATTTCAATTGCTTTAGAGGTACCTACACCATGTGAGGCAGTTCCAATACCGACGCCTACGGCAATTTTATCTAAGAATGGAAACCATTTTGGAAAAAGAGGGGCAACCAGTGCGCCTAAAATCCCCGTAATAATAACCATGACAATTGTGATGACAGGATTGCCGCCATTGATCTCCACAAGAGAGAGCGCCATAGGTGTCGTTATAGATTTTGGCACCATAGAACGCAGCATAATCTCATCGAGTCCTAACCATTTTCCCATTAAAAGAATGGAGAAGAATGAGGTTAATACCCCACAGGTGATGCCGATCAGCAGGCTAATAAAGTGACTTTTAATAATTTTTCTTTGGCGATAAAGCATCAGTCCAAGAGCGACCGTTAAAGGTCCTAAGAAGTAATGAATACCATCGCCGCCAATTTTATAATGTGCATAGGGAATGTTCGCTAATTTTAGAAAAGCAATAATAATGATAACTGCAATTAAAATTGGATTTGCAAGGACGCTTTTCGTTTTGTTTTTGATCCAAATTCCAATGCTGTAGGCAATAATACTGATCAGTATTCCAAAAGCGGGTGTTTGTGTGATTTCAGAAAACATAATTACCCCCTTCTCTTAATTAGAAAGTGTGTGACAAACATCGTGACAAAAAGTGTCAAAAGTGTTGAAACGACAGAAATGAAGAACAGTTTAAAAAGAATGGATGAAGACATACCGGTTAGCGCCAATATCCCAACGCTAGCGGGTACGAAAAAGAAAGAGATATTATTTAAAAGCAAATCACTTGTCTCTTTAATATGATGTTCTTTAATAAGTCCAGTGGTTAACGCAAGTGCAAGGAGAACCATACCCATTATTGCAGAAGGAATTTTTACGATTCCGTCGATTAAGTGGCTCAATAGATCGCCAGCAATCCAAAATGCCATGATGATACCCAGTTGATTAATTAATTTCATAATTGCCTCTTTTTCTATTTTATCTAGGTTTAATCATAAGCCAAACCAACTATTTGCGCAAGTCTATTGCGCAAGTCTATTGCACAAGTCTATTACACAAGAGAAAGCCTCCCATAGCAGTGGTTTAAGAACTAGTTATTCCTAAACCACTGCTATGGGAGGCTTAAATTATATTTCAGATTAGAGCAAAATTCTGCTATTTCTTAAGCAACTAAATTAATTTTAGCATTAATTTTTGACTTCTTTCGATAAACAATGTCATCGCCTCTGGCGAGAGTGGTGAATGGCTAATCATAGCTAAGTCATAAAGCTGTTGACAGATCATCTCTTTTAAAGCTTCATCAGCGATGCTATCATCTTGAAGGTGCTTCACAAGCGGATGCTTTTGGTTGAGGATGAGGGTTGTTTCTGTTTTAAACATATTAGGATCTAATCCCTGCATGCCGTACATACGCATCATATCCTGCATTCTTCTTGACTCTTCAGATAGAACTACCATAGAAGCGACTGAGTCAGTCTTCATGTTCTCAAGCTTTAGCTTCATATTTTCTAAATGGAGCGATTTTTCAAAAAGTGTTTTTAAAGCTTCTTGTTTTTCTACTTTTTTATCATCTTCAGTATCGCTTGCCTCAGTAAGATGTTCGTTTAAATCGGCATCAATTCTTGAGAAGCTAACGCCCTCACGTTTACTTTCTAACATCGAAATAAAGGCAGAATCAATTCCATGAGACAAAATAACTGCGTCTAGGTCATGATCTTTAAACAGCTTAATATATTGTGCTTGCTGTATTGGATCAGACACATAAAAGACTTTGTTTTCATGCTTTTCCTTGATGCTTTCCAGATATTCGTCTAACGTTTTAAAGGTGTTATCTAGCGTCTTATACAGATAAATGTCTTTAACCAAATCGTAGAAT
Organism: Clostridiales bacterium 38-18; assembly: GCA_001897605.1. Classification (GTDB taxonomy): domain Bacteria; phylum Bacillota; class Clostridia; order Peptostreptococcales; family Acidaminobacteraceae; genus Fusibacter_C. The sequence continues at coordinate 175,375 of MKTL01000002.1, forward strand.
TTTTCATCTTTAAGTCCTCCAAACTTTATGAAAGGACTGATGTCTTCCCAAAATCCTTCAAAGGTTTCTTTCTCCGTTTTAGATAAGCCCACAAGCTTATCGGCCACCTTTTTGCTAATGTAATTTGAAATTTTCTTCACGAAGCCGTCGTTTTGTAAGAAGCTTCTAGAAACATTCAAAGGTAAATCAGGACAATCGATGACTCCTTTTAGGAGCAGTAAAAATTCAGGAATAACCTCTTTGATATTGTCTGCAACAAAAACCTGTGAGTTGTAGAGCTTGATTTGTCCTTCGATCGTATCGAATTCCGTGTTTAATTTTGGGAAATACAGGATACCCTTAAGATTAAAAGGATAGTCCATATTAAGGTGAATCCAGAATAATGGCTCCTTAAAATCGTTAAAGGTATTTCTATAAAACGCTTTGTAGTCTTCGTCGCTACAGTCAGATGGTGACTTAGTGTAAAGTGGCTGAGTTGTATTAAGTGCTTTCGGCTCTTCGATAATCGCATTACCATCTTGGTCCTTTTCAGGTTCTTTACCTATTACGGTTAAGAAAATTTCATACGGCATAAAAGAACAGTATTTTTTTATGGTGCTTTTAAGTGTGTATTCGTTTAAAAAGCTGATGCCTTCTTCGCCAATATAAAGTGTGATTTCAGTACCTCTATCTTGACGGGTTCCAGCTTCGAGCTCAAACTCTGTACCACCATCGCATCGCCATAAAGCAGGCTTTGCACCCTCCTTATAGGATAAGGTATGAATCTCAACGTGCTCCGCTACCATAAAAGCAGAATAGAAGCCCAATCCAAAATGGCCTATAATTTGATCCTTATCAGATTTGTCCTTGTACTGTGCAATAAAATCCTCAGCACCAGAAAATGCGATTTGATTGATGTATTTTTTTATTTCTTCGTCGGTCATACCAATTCCATTGTCTGAGAAGGTAATGGTTTTAGCAGCTTCATCTAAAATGACGTCTATCTTATAACCTGTTGACGTCGAAAGGCTGATTTCATTCATTGAAGCCAATTGCTTTAGCTTAGTAATTGCATCACTTGCATTAGAAATTAACTCTCTTACAAAAATATCGTGATCGGAATAGAGCCACTTCTTAATTATAGGGAAAATATTTTCACTGTGTATGGAAAGAGAACCTTTTTCTTTTGACATAACACTCACTCCTTTGTAAATAAATAAACTTTCCAAAATAATGATAAAACGACCCTTAAAAAAAGTCAATACCATTTTAGCACTCAAATATAAAGAGTGCTAATAAGAAAGCAAACTATTATTTTTTGTTTTTTAATGATATAATTGTTATGGTATAAATAGTTTGGGAATATATATAATAATGACACAACATCAACTTGATGAAAGGGGAAATTATATGAGAGTTAGGGCAATAATGACACCTGTAAAGGAATTAACTGTTTTGAAGCCATCTGATTCAGCAAAGAAGGCGATTGAATTAATTGAGGAAAATGGTTTTTTATCTTTGCCAGTAACAGAAAATAAAAAGTTTATCGGCTTTTTATCCAAACAATTCATTTATGATATGTTTTTTAAATCAGATCAAACCGATTTACGTGGCTTTTTAAAAAAACCAGTATCTGATTTTATTCATAATAAAGTTGCACCTGTAACACCCGATTTATTAATTGAAGAAGCTGCTGAAATCTTTTTCAAAGATAAGCTTCGCTTTATTCCTGTCGTCGGAGATGGTGAAGAATTCCTAGGTATCGTGACTCAAAACGCTTTATTTGGAATTCTTACTAAAATTTATGGTCTTCACGATCCTAAAATTTCGATTCTTACAGATGATTTTAAAGGTGTATTAACTAAGATTGCTGAAACCATTTCAAAAAATGGCGGCAATATTACGAATATCGCATTATTAGATACTGAAGTAATGGGCATTCAAGAGATTTCTATTCGCTTAGAAGGCGCTGACATCGATAAAATCGTGAAAAAGCTTGAAGAAAAGGGATTTAAAGTGCGAGAATATATGAAATAGGGCTTTTCACTGAGCGTATATGTTTGAAATATAAATAATTAAGAGTAATAGAAGTTACAAATCTATTTGTGGTGGATTTTGTAGCTTCTTTTTTCGTGTAATTTATCAATGGGTAAATAATACTGATTTACGTGCCGTTGGTAAACATAAAACAACAAAATAAGCTATATGAATATTGATAAAAAAGAACAACTTTATATAGGACTTAAGACTCATTATCGACTGTTTGTATGGATATTTTGACTCATTGATGTATAATGAAATGGTAGTGAATTTATGAGGTGAAGAATTGGGTAGAGTATTTAAGTTCTATATGAGTTTGTTAACTGCTTCAGCTGCTATATTGTTTGCAATTGCTTGGTCAAAGGGAAATTTTGAAGTCGATTTGAGCTATGTAATTATAATGGTGGCATTGATTTTTGCTGAATTTGGATACATAAGCTATGGCGGATCAAACAAGGCGACGGTTACTTTACCAATTGTGACCTTTGCAATTCTGAGATACGATCTGATAATGGTTTACATTGCAATTATTATATATAATATGATCTACCGTTTTATTGCGGTTTACCGTGACAAATCCAATGAGCGTATTTTTAATGTTAAGCTGCTCTATGGAATTACGTCACATATTATACTGTCGGCAATAACAATCGTTGTATTAAAGCATATACCGCTTGAAATAACCTTATTGTCTGCAGCTTTAGTAGGCTGTACCCTTTATGGACTCATTATTTTGAATGCGTTAATGACGACGACGGTTATTTACCTTAGTGGAGATAAAGGCGCCTATCGGTTCTTTAACCCATTGGCTTATTTTCAGTTGGTCAGTTATTATACAATTGCTTTTGTGGTCGTTTATTTGCTATCAAGTGCTTATAACGAAGTTGGGCTAGCGATTGCATTTATTTCCATACTGTATACTCAAACCAGCACGTTGATGAAAAGTAGTTCAAAGGCAATCAATGATCTTCTGATTTTTGACCGTATGACTGGCGCATACAATCGCGCTTACTTTGAAGATCAAATTGCAACACATCTGTTTAGAAAGCAGCCCTTCACATTAACCTTTATTGATCTCGATGACTTTAAACATGTGAACGATCTGTATGGGCATATGACAGGTGATAAGCTTCTGGCGGATTTTGTGGCCATACTAAATAACATGATTGGACCTGATGAACTTTTGTTCAGATATGGTGGAGACGAATTCTGTGTTTTTTCACCAGGTAAAGATAAAATGAAGCACTTGAAAAAGGACTTGGACGATTTGATTTTCGTCTATAAGCTAGAAAGCTCTGATCAAATGATTCATTATAAGATATCCTCAGGGGAGTACTTTTATGCTGGCTACGAGACTGTCAATTACAGTGAAGTTATACATGAGGTCGATCAGCACATGTACCTTAAAAAGAAAAAGAAGAAAATAGAATAGAAATTCATTATGAGTTTCAAGAAACAAAGAGAGTTCAGTTGATTTAAACTGAACTCTCTTTTAATTTACTCATAATTTTAATTAGCCACATTCACAATGCGGGTAAAATCTTCATATATTATCGATTTTCTAAACGACGCGCTGCAAAAAAACCAAGGAAGCAGTAACCAGCCAAAACGATGCCAACATTAGTTAGCCATTTGACCACAAAGGTGGTAAAGAATTCAATTGGCATGAGCATAATCAGTCGATCAGTCCGTGGATCTAGTAGCCATAGATCGTTTGTAAAGAAGATTTCGTGAAACTTAGTAAATGCCCAATCAAAATCCACAAAATAAAGTGCATAAAGTCCTGCTAAGGCTAAAATTGTAAGAAAGAAGCTAAGCTTAAAGGGCTTTAAAATCGTCTTGAAAAAGGCACGATTGTTTTCTTTGTTTTGCCACCAAAGTATGAAAAAACCGATGAGCATCAAAAGGTTCATACCGATTAAAAACTGTCTGCCAAGTGTGACTAGCTTCTGAATATCGGTGAGATGAATGATCTCTTTATCATTGTAAAACTGCGTTTCAACACCATTTATAGGTACCTGTAGAGTGACGTTGCCACTTCCGTTATCGATGTAAGCAACCAGAGCATGGGTAACTGCCTCTAAGCTTGTTTCATCTATACCAATCACCTGATGCACATTAAGTGACTTAAATAAACTATAGTAATACCCTTCATCAAATGCTAAGAACTGAAAGGGGAGTAAAAATGCATCTAAAACAAGTACAATGCCAATTATTATTATGCTGAGATGACGTATAAATTTCATAGTTGCCTCCATTTCTTTTTATCATTATACAACGGGCTGAATCATCTGTATAGTCGGGAGTCGCTTTCTTGAAGTCTTTGTTAAATGGTGGTAAAATAGAGTAATTAAGCGGTTTCAGGAGGATTTCATGTTAAGGATAATTTTCGGTAAAGCAAAATCAGGAAAGACCTACCAAGTTTATTCAGAAATTGCGAAAGCCATGCAAACCAATAAAAAAACAATTTTGATTGTGCCCGAGCAATTTACACTTGAAGCAGAGAAGCAGTTAATTGGCCAGCTACAGTCGGAAGGATTTATCGGTCTTGAAATCGTAAGCTTTAAAAGATTGGCACACAAGGTAGTCAATGCAACGGATGAAGTGACTTTATCCGATATTGGTAAGCAAATGTTGCTGAGAAAACTCTTTTTTGAAAATCAAAGCCAATTAAGTGTCTACAGAAAAGCTTTTACAAAGCTCGGATTTATAGAAAAATTTTCTGAAACGATAAAGGAGTTAAAGCAAAACAGAGTTTCTCCCTTACTTTTAGAAGGCTACATAAAAGACATGCCAAGAAATAATATGACGGCACATAAGCTGTCTGACATTGCAAGCATTTACAGTGCATTAGAAAGCTATAAAGAAAATCAATACAGTGACGAAGAAGACTTGTTTGAGAGATTTATTGAAGCGATTCCTTCATCTGACCTGATTTCAAATAGTCTTATTTGGTTAGATGGATTTGACAGCTTTACTTTACAAGAGCTTTCTGTAATTAAGGCTATGGCAGAACCGGCAGAGGAAGTATCGGTTACACTTTGCTCAGATGGAAAACTAACAACCGCATTATTTGATCACACCAATTTGTCCTTCCAAAGACTTACAAAAAACGAGTCTGGTAGGTTTAAGCTCGAAGGACTGAATAGAGAAATACCCAATTCGGATATCATGCACATCGCAGAGAATTTGCAGGCTTATCCCTATCAGGTAAAGGCCATAGATGCTGATGTAGCATGCATCTTTGCCTCTGATCACCAGTTGGGTGAAGTGACCTATTGTGGGTCCAAAATTTTAGACCTCGTAAGAGAGCACGACTACAATTGGAATGATATTATACTCATTACTAACAATCTATCCGCTTACTCAGGTTATATTAAGCGCACATTTAAAGAAATGGGGATCCCATTTTTTATCGATGAAAAGGTTGGCGTTTCAAATCATCCACTGGTTCAATTGATAAAAACCTATATAAAACTGTTTTCAGTAGGCTTAAATAAAGAAACGGTTTTGGCTCTAGTGAAAACGGGGTTTATCGATTCAAACCCGCTCAATATTGCAGAATTTGAAATCTTTGTATTGGAAAATGGATTTTCAAGACAAAAATTAAATCAATTACTTGAAGAGGATCATATAAAATTAAATCCGCTCGTCAAAGCACTCGATCAGATTCATTATGAAAAATTAAGGCATGGCAAAATTGGTGTGAGAGTTGCGATTGAAGCGATTTATCAAATGCTGGTGGATTTAAAGGTCCCTGTGCTACTTGAAAATTATGTCACCACGTTTAACGATAGTGGCCTTTCAAATGAAGCGCAACTGTTTTCACAAATCTGGGAAAATACAATGTCTCTTTTTGATCAGCTGGTTGAATTGATTGGGGAGGATATTGTCACTTGGGAGGAACTCCATCAATTGCTTGAAAGTGGCTTTGATGCCATGGAGATTGGACTACTCCCTTTAACTGAGGAAGCGGTTCTAATTGGTTCTATGGATCGATCGAGATCTCATCCAGTAAAGGTCTTGTTTTTTCTTGGGTTTAATGATGGCGTTATTCCAGAGCAAGGCGGTGCCAATCAATTAATCCTTGACTCTGAAAAGGAATGGTTGAAAGAGAATGGCCTGCAGCTCCTTTCAGATAGTAAAATGTTTGTGGATAAGGAACAGTTCAATATTTATTTTGCGCTTTCGAGACCGACAGAACGCATTTATTTCAGCTACGCAAAAACAGATGCTGAAGGTGCAGCATTAAGACCTTCCTATTTGATTCATAAACTAAAGAAAATTTGCCCCAATATCATAGAACGCGACGTCTCTGCTCACGACGATCAGGTCAGCTACCTAATAACTTCCGAGCAGGCGTCGTTTGAGCATTTAGCAGGTCACATTAGAGGCTATGTGGATGGTTATCCGTTAAGCTCTGAATGGATAGCTTTATTGGAATGGTATACGAATAATGCTGTAGAAAACGCTAAGTTAATTGAGGCTGGTTTGACGCACAACAATCAGACGGCTAGGCTATCAGAGGATGCAGTGAATCTGATTTACGAATTTCCGCTTAAGACAAGTGTTTCGAAGCTAGAACAGTTCGTCCAATGTCCATTTAAATATTTTGTAAGTGCCGGATTGAAGCCAGTGGTGCATAAAAAGTTCGAAATTGCTGCACCTGATGTTGGCGTTCTGTTTCACAGTGCTTTGGAACGTTTTGGACGAGAAGTTTATTTAGAAAAAATCAATTGGCGAGATATGACAAGGCAGGATGTGCAGGTTAAAGTTGATGAGATCATTGAGGACATGACGGGTAATGATTTATTTTACTCTAAGTTTCAATATCGATACTTAATTTCTAAATTAAAACGTGTCACTAATAAAGCTGCTTGGCAGTTAACGCGTCAGCTACAAATGGGTAGCTTTGATCCGATTGCTTTTGAGGTTGCATTCGGTGAAGGTCCTAATAAAGTACCACCCATTATGATAAAGCTCAATAATGGTGAAAAGGTATACATTCAAGGTGTGATCGATAGAGTGGACGCATTTGAAATCGAAGGTACGAGATACATTAAAATTATTGATTATAAATCAGGGAAAAAGTCACTTTCACTCTCTGAGGTTTATCATGGACTTCAAATGCAGTTAATGGTTTATTTGAAGGCGTGCTTGGATCATCCAGAGTATTTCAAGGTAGAAGAAATACAACCAGCAGGTGCTTTTTATTTTAAAATTGATGATCCTATGATTGAAACGACAGATAAGCTACTTGAGCAAATAGAGAATAAAATTGCATCAGCTTTGAAAATGGATGGTATTTCATTAGAAAATGCCACTGTATTAAAGGGGATTGATAATGCCTTATTTGAAAATGGGGCATCTGATGTGATTCAAGTAAAGGTGAAAGCGGATGGCGACTATACGAAGGATTCTAAAGTGATGCCCTTGGTTGCTTTTGATGGCATGCTTCAGCATGTAACATCGGTAATTGAAGGCATTGGTGAAGAGCTATACGCTGGAAATATCGCTATTTCTCCTTGTAAGTACGATCAGTTTGTCAGTTGTCAAATTTGTGAGTATCAATCCATTTGTCAGTTCGATACAAAGTTTAAAGGCAATCAATACAGGCATTTAAAGCGTTATTCCACTGAAGAAATCGTAGAAAGGTTCAAGGGATAATTTATGGCAAAATGGACAATAGAACAAGAGGCTGCAATACGGCTGAGAGGCGCCAATCTACTTGTTAGTGCTGCTGCAGGCTCAGGAAAAACTGCTGTTTTGGTTGAAAGAATCACTAAGATGGTCTTAAATGGTGAGACGAGTATCGATAAGATGCTAATCGTAACTTATACAAATGCTGCGGCTAGTGAAATGAGAAGTCGAATAGAGTCGGCTTTATCGGCAGCAATTGAGTCACAGGTGGGTAATTCAAAGCAATTAAACGAGCAAATCAAACTATTAAATAGAGCTAGTATTAAGACCTTTCACGCTTTTTGTCTCGATGTCATTCGCAATCATTTTCATCAAATAGATTGTGATCCTAATTTTAAATTAATGGGTGAACCTGAGCGTGTGCTGTTAACTGGTCAAGCGATGGAAATGGCCATTGAAGGGGCATTTGAAAAGGCAGAGCCTCATTTTCTTTCAGTGGTCGATGCGTATTCAGGAAATAGAGATGACGAAAAGCTCAAAGGCATTCTCTTTCAGATTTTTGATTTTATTCAAAGTCAGCCTTATCCAATTAAGTGGTTAAAAGAACAGCAAGAACGGTACAATCAAGGCCTTCCTATAGAGTGGCAAAATACATTAATCAGCTTATTTAAGGAGCGACTCCAGAGTGGTATTCATCTAATGGAATACGCTCAGGATTTGTGTCAAAGATCGGAAGGACCATTGCCGTACTTAAAAACCATCACCACAGACATTCAACTTTTAGAACGACTTCTAGAATCCTCAAACACACTTGAGTCACTTGCTGAAGCAATTCGAACGGCAAAGTTTGATCGCATTGCAAGTATAAAAAAAGATGAAAAAGAAAGTATGGATGAGACATTAATAGATGAGGTGAAAACACTCATACGTGATAAAATCATTAAGAAGCAAGTATTTGAACCGATTAAGGCAATCCTAGACTACAAGCCTATGGGAGAATTTCACGAGGAAATGACTCAGCTTTCTCAGGCTTTAGAAGTTTTGATAGAATTGACGATTGTTTACAGCGATTATTATAAAGCGCTTAAAAATGCGAAGAACCTTATGGATTTTAATGATCTTGAGCATTATGCCATTGAAATCCTTGAGAACAAAGATATCTGTGACAGCTATAAGCAACAGTTTGATGCCATCTACGTGGATGAATATCAGGATGCAAGTGGCATACAAGAGCATATTATTAACAGCATCTCTAAGGGGAACAATGTTTTTATGGTAGGAGATGTCAAGCAGAGTATCTATAAATTTAGGCTGGCAGACCCTGAACTGTTTTTAAGTAAATATAAATCCTTTGTGAAGCTTGAAACCTTACTCAATTCAAATAATATGGTTTTAGATGAGCAAATCAATTACGAACAGGTAAATGCAATAATCAAGACTCACAATGATCTGGGCATTCGAGTTGACCTGAAGCGAAACTTTAGAACGCGACCTGAAGTTTTAGAGACTGTAAATGATTTGTTTAAGTCGATTATGTCTGAGAAACTTGGTGAGATAACCTACGATGAAGATGCGATGCTAAATCCAGGGATGCATTTTGAAGCCATCGAACAAACCATCATTGAGGTCAACCTTATCTCAAAAAAGGCCTTAGTGGGTGACAGCGGTGCGATGGATGAAAATGAGATGTGGAGCACCTATGACAGTGATTCGCCTGAGCAAGATGATGAAGTAAATGATGCGGGAGATATGCTTAAAACGGAAGAGATGGAAGCGACAGCGATTGCGGTTAAAATAAAAGAACGTTTGGGGCAACCCGTTTATGATCCAAAAGCTCAGAGGGTGAGACCGGCTCAATATAGAGATTTTGCTATTCTTTTAAGAAGCTCAAGATCATGGACACCCACCTTTGAACAGGTTTTTATGGAACAGGGTATTCCACTTTTTGCAGACAGTCAGTCGGGTTACTTTGATACACTCGAAGTGAAATTCATTCTTTCATTGCTTAAAATTGTGGATAATCCATATGATGATCTTGCTTTACTAACCGTATTAAGATCACCGATAGTCGGACTCAACATGGATGATATTGTTCAGCTTAAACGCGAAGGGAATGGTAAATACTATTACGATAAGCTTCTTGCCATCGTAACTGAAGAAGAACTAGAAAGTAACCTTAAAATGCGATTGCTTGGACTTTATGAGCAGCTAGAATATTTAAGGAAGGCATCGAAGTATCTACCGCTTGACGAACTCATATGGGAGGCTCTAACGCATACTGGGTTTTATCAATATGCTGCGGCGATGCCAGCGGGTAGAAATCGCCAGGCTAATTTAAAATTACTGGTCGATCGAGCAAGTGCATTAAAGCAATCTCGTATACTCACATTAAGTCACTTCGTAGAATTTATTGAAAAGATGCACTCTGGAAGTGCTGATTTTGGCGTCGCAAGTCTAATTGGCGAAGCTGATGATGTCGTTCGATTGATGAGCATTCACAAGTCTAAGGGCTTGGAATTTAAAATCGTTATCATCGGTGGACTCGGGCGAAAATTCAATTTTATGGATGCACAGGGTGATTTAATACTTCATAAACAGCTCGGAATTGCGCTCAGTGTTGTCGATACTGAGCTTCGAACAAAATCCAAGTCACTTGGACAATTTGCCATGAGAGAAGCACTAAAGCGAGAAACGTTATCTGAAGAAATGCGTGTTTTATACGTCGCTTTAACACGGCCTGTCGATCAGCTCATTTTGTTTGCAACGTTAAATGATTTAGAGTCAAGGGAGCGAAACTGGCAAAGACCACAGGACATTTTATCTCTTTCAACTGCAACGGGTTTTATCGATTGGATCATGAGCACGTGGCTAGGTCATAAAAAAATAAAAGTAAATCGCATGGATGGCAATACTCTAGCTGAGGGAGCGCTTAAGGTCGAACAGGTGGAGTCTGAAAGACTATATGAAGTACATTCAATTGTGAATGGAACCAATCCCGAGCTCAAAAAGACCATTCGTGAGAGCAATGCCTATCAGGTGATCGATCATCGGTTTAAGTTCGCTCATTTGGTAAAGACAGAAGCTTATAAGCCATTAAAAGTATCCGTTTCTGAGCTGAAATCTCAAAGTACAAATCAGTCCAAAGTATTTGAATCGCCTCAGTTTATCAAGGCAGAAAACGTGCCAACTGCAATGGCAATTGGTACGACCATGCATGCACTACTTGAGAAGATTGATTATCACATGCCTTTAGAGTTAAATTCAATCGATGCATTCATTGAGGCTCAAATTCAGAAAAAACTGGTGGATGAGAATTATGTTGCAATGATTAATCGAAGTAAAATTATTGATTTTCTAAACTCGAATTTAGCTAAGCGCATAAGGGCATCTAGACGTGTCAACAGAGAGACGCCTTTTGTTTTAAAGCATGACAGTCAGTTGGTTCAAGGGATTATCGATTTGTATTTTATGGAGGGAGATAAATGGGTATTAATTGATTTTAAAACCGATTTTGTGACAGAGTCAAGCATACATTCAGTTGCAGATAACTATAGAACGCAAATTGAGATCTATAGAAAAGCCATAGAATCATTAACGGGAATTGAAGTGGGTGAAAGCTACTTGTATTTTATAGGCATTGATCGTTTATATCTGATTTAAGAGGGGGAAAACTATGCTAGAACGTGAACTTGAGTTGGCTATAAAAGCAGCAAAACTTGCAGGTGAGAGCATTTTAGAGGTCTATCAAAACGATTTCTCTGTCAATTATAAAAAGGATGAATCACCAGTTACAGAAGCAGATGTGCGTGCAAATCAAATCATATTAGAAGTATTAAAGACAGCCTTTCCTAAAGATGCCTTTTTGTCTGAAGAAGTGATTGATGATTCAAGTCGATTTGAAAAGGAGCGCTGTTGGATCATTGATCCCCTAGATGGCACTAAGGAATTTATTAAAAAAAATGGCGAATTTTCAGTGAGTATCGGACTTATGGAAAAAGGAAAAATCATTTTAGGAGTCATCTATATTCCCGTTAGAAAGCGTAGCTATTATGCGGTTGAAGGTGGCGGAGCGTATCGGATGGAAGGAGACTCTGAGCCTATTAAATTACAGGTTTCAAAGAGAATAAAACCCTTCAATTTACTCGTAAGTCGTTCTCATCCATCTAAGAAAACACTTGCTTTACAGGCCTATCTAGGCGAGTCAATCTTAAGTGTTGCAGAAATGGGGAGTGCTATAAAAGGGTGTTTGATCGCAGAGGGCCTTTTTGATGTCTACTATAATTTTGGCTATTCAATGAAATGGGATACGTGTGCAATGGAATGCATTGTTCACGAAGCTGGTGGTATCATGAGAAAGCTAAACGGCGAACCAATTGATTATTCAGAAGTAAATCTTCAAAACAACGGTTTTTTTATAGTCAATAATGAAGCCAATATCGTCGATTTAAAAGCAGCAGGAATTGTACTTTAGGAGGAAATGGTGATACAAAAATATGAAGTTTTACTATTTGATTTAGATAATACACTTTTTGATTTTGAAGCAGCTGAAAAAGAGGCTTTGATTGCCACAAAGGAAAAGCTAAATTCAGAATTAACTTACGAAGTCTTTCACGACCTTTATCAGAGTGTAAATAAACCTCTGTGGGAAGCGCTTGAAAGAGGTGAAATCTCTAGTGGTGAGATTAAGACAGAACGATTCATTCGTTTGATCGAAAAGCTGAATAGCAATCATGACCCAATTGAAATCAGTGAGTTTTATACAGCGCGATTAGGCGAGGGTATTCATCCTATTCCTGATGCGCTGGAGGTTGTTGAGCAATTATCTAGTCGATATGAACTCGTCGCATTAACCAATGGCATACAAAAGGTTCAAGAAAGCCGCATGTCTAGGTCACCTATAGGTAAATTTTTCAAGCATCTGGTTATTTCAGAAGCTGTAGGCTATAGCAAGCCTGAGCCTGAAATTTTTGACAAAGCACTTTCACTAGTAAAAACAACTGAAAAAACGAAAGCTTTAATGATTGGTGATTCACTTAAAGCCGATATTGAAGGGGCATATAAATTTGGCATTGATGCTATCTGGGTCAACTTGAAATCAGTAAAATCGCCTCAAAATCCGACTTACATCGCTCAGGTGAATCATTTAAAGGATTTGCTCTCCATTTTAATTTAATGCTATCATTTTAACTTTAAAAACACTAAAATAGCAATAGGGATCATTTGGAGGGAACTTATGAAATGGGATATTATTGAAAAGTCGCATTATAACACGTCTACATGGGCACATGGTACCACGACACAGCTGTACATCTATCCAGAGAACGGCGATTATACAAAACGAGAGTTTGAGTGGCGAATTAGCTCTGCAACCGTAGATGCTGAAGAAACTACCTTCACAGCGCTCTACGGTGTAAAAAGATGGATTATGCCCATCGATGCTGCCCTTCATTTGGAGCATAAATATCAAGAAAAAGCGCTTTATAGCATCACCTTAAATCCTTATGAAGCACATTGCTTTAGAGGGGATTGGGATACTGGCAGCAAAGGTAAAGCGAAAGATTTCAATTTGATGATGCGAGAGAACACCTTTGGACTTTTAAAGAGTGTAAAGCTATTTGAAGAGGGTCAGCGATTAGAAACGATTTTTCCAGAAGCGTTTGATGAAAGACTGCCTCATATGGGGAAGAAGCTAACAATAGGATTTTTATCCTTTGAGGGCGAGCTCGAATTCACTTGTGAATTGGATCAGCATGTAGCCGTTAAAGACCAGCTGGTGTTTGTTCATTACGCAATTGATGAAATAGATCAGATGAAAGAGATATCGGTTAAACATATAAATCAAGTGCGACCTAATGTCATCCTTTTTGCATTGACATACGGTGATGTGGATTAGCTGACACTTAGATAACGCTTTAAGACGGATTGAGAAGTTAATAAAGCCTATGAATATTGGGCCGCTAAAATAAGCGCACCCTATTCATAGGCTTTTAGATTATTAGCTCTCTGTGTTTTTTTCAAGTGAGCCTTGTGCATCCTGATTGGTATTTGAGCTACAAACCTCTGCCATCTGCTCAGAAGAAGCGAGAGGAAGAAATAATGTGAAGGTGGTACCAACATTGAGCTCACTATCCACATGAATTCGACCACCGTGCTGCTCGATAATGATCCTCGCTATTGATAAGCCAAGTCCAGTACCACCATGCTGATTTTCTTTCATTTTAGTACGAGATTTATCCGCTCTATAGAAACGGTCGAAAATATTTGGCAAGTCTTCCTTAGAAATACCTATACCGTTATCTGCTAAGGTTATGATCGCATGCTTTTCAGACTTTCTAAGCGAAATTTTTATCTCGCCCTCGTCTGGCGTGTACTTTAGTGAATTATCAACGAAAATTCTTAAAGCCTGCTTAAGTTTATCAGCTGAGCCATGAATCACTACCTGACTTTCCACCTGATCATTTAAGGTATGCTGCGTGTCAATTAATTTGGTTTCTTTAATCGTTTCTGCAACTAGATCAGATAAACAGAAGGTGTTCAAATCCATTTTAAGGGTGCCTTTATCGTTCCTAGCGATGAAAAGGAGACTTTCGACAAGACTGTGCATGTTATCGGTTTCACTTAATATCGCCTGTATACTTTCATCAAGTATTGCAGGATCATCCTTTCCCCAGCGATTTAACATACCAGCATAGCCTTTGATGACGGCAATTGGAGTTCTAAGCTCATGTGAGGCATCTGAAACAAATTGCTTTTCACGTTCATAGCTCTTTTGAATATCGTCCAGCATTTGATTAAAGGTGAACGCAAGATCTTTGAGTTCATCTTTTGTACCACTGACGTTTAAGCGCGTGTTTAAGTTATTCGCGGACATGTCCTTTACATCTTCAGTCATAGACAAAATAGGCTTCATATGTTTTTTAGCCATTTTCTGTGCTGAACGAATAGAAGTAAGAACCAAAACCAATGATAAGACAAAGCCTATCGGGAATGTCGCTTCAATGGTGTTGGTTTCTATCGTCATGTCGGATCTTAATGCAACATAATAGAGCTTGTCACCCTCAAGTAGGATGGTATCTGTTTCAAAAATATTTGGGAAATTTGGAAACGTGCTTAAGCTATACTCGGAATCCGCCAGTGCATAATCAAAAGCTAAGGTTTCGTCGTCGCTGCTAAAAAGCAGAGTATAATTTTGATCATACACATAGTAATCGACATTTTTATAGGCGACATAATTTGAAATAGTAGGAGTGTCATAGGTATTCTCTGTTTGTGCAATTTCTGCGATGTATCTAATGTCCTCCTTTAAATCTTGCCCTGCTTCATAATATAAATAATATGAAAAGGAGACATAGATCGCAAAGAATAAAAAACCGATTAAAAAGAGAAGTCTAATTGCATATCCAACTGTTAGCTTAAAAGTAATGTTAAATCTGAGAAGTGAAACAAAGCGATCGTATGAAACAGAAAGGTAGGATTGACCTGTGTCTCTTTTTTGTTTTTCGTTCTGAAGATGAGCCATTCGAGACTCTTTCAAATCACCCTGAGTGTTTTTTTTCTTTACCTTTTCTGGCGTACGAGTATTTGTATGAGATGGCTTGGATACTGAGACCGCTTCATCGCGCTTTAACTTGTTTTTAGGCACCTCAATAACGACTTCCTTTTTAGGAGTCGAAGGTTCTGATACCTTAATGGGCTCTCGTGTACGAACGGGTTCTTTTTTTGTTGTACTTGTTGATTGGCTATTTTGTTGAAGAGTGTCTTTACTTATGATCTTCATCTTTAAATAGATAACCTACCCCTCTGACCGTGTGAATGAATTTAGTGCTAAAGCAATCGTCAATTTTACTTCTTAAATAACGAATGTAAACGTCCACTATTTTGGTTTCTCCAAAATAATCATAGCCCCAAACTTTATCTAAAATTTGCTCTCTTGTCAATGCAATATTACGATTTTCTGCGAGATAGTGCAGTAGATCAAATTCTGTTTTTGTAAGCTCTATCGGAGTTTGATCATAAAAGGCAATGTATTGATTGTAGTCTATTTTAAGCTTCCCAGAATTAAAGAGATTCGTATTTGCTTGCGCAGGAGATGCCGCTTTTCTAAAGATGCGTCTTATTCTTGCCAATAATTCTTCTATTGCAAATGGTTTAGTCATATAGTCATCTGCACCAAAGTCTAAACCCATTACTTTATCCATAGTGTCGTCTTTTGCAGTGAGCATAATAATAGGAACCTCAGAGTTTAAACGAATTCTTCTACAGACCTCCATACCATTTAAACCAGGTAACATGATATCGAGTACTATCAAATCAAAATTACCATCTAATGCCTTTTCAAGGCCGCTTCTTCCATCGTTAGCGGTTTCTACTTCAAAGCCTTCATGCTTAAGCTCGAGCTCGATAAAGCGTGCTATTTTAACATCATCTTCGACAACCAATATTCTTTGCATCATTTCCTCCAAGATTAAGTCTTCTAATACAACTATAGCATTTCGAAGATGTTTTTAAAAGTGAAAAAGAGAGAAACCTATAGGCTTCTCCCTGTTGTTTTTACATTATTCCATGCGATCCTCTTCTTTTTTAGAAGCTTCTTTTTCACCATCAAATTTGAATGTTTTTTCAAAGTTTACATTTTTACCTTCAGAATCCAGGATTCTGATATTATATCCGAAAATATAAGGTAAAATGAGTAGAAAGAGTGAGAATGGCAAAGTGAATAGAATGATGAGGGCGGCAATTGTAAGAGGTAAATCAAGAACTTTCTTATCCTTATTACCAATTATGAAGTTTGTTTTGTGCATTTTACAAAAGAATTTTTTAACATCGTCGAAGAAGTCACCTTGATTATTTCTTCTTGATGATTGTGGATTAGGACGCTGAGGTCTTTGGTGTCTTTGGTGTCTTGTATTTCTTGCTTGCTCAGTCTTATTTGATGCTTCGAGATAGATTAACGCCTCGACCATATCACCATCATGCATTTCAAGAGCTTCCTTTGCTTCTTTATAGCTTATATTTGCGCGCTCCATGAGCATATCAATTTTTTCTAAACTTACTGACATATTAATTCCTCCTTAGTGATCTTATACACCTAGTGTAGCATGTGATTGTTAATCCGAAACCAACGGTTGGTTAAAATTTGGATAGAATCATTACTCCTCAGATTTTGGAGCATGTTCCTTTACCCAATCTACGACATCCGTCGTTTTTCCACTTTGTCTTACGACTTCCATTTTGATACCAAAAAGGATAGGTGCAAGTAAGACAAGCAGAGAGACTGGTAAAGTCCAAAGACCAACAAGTAGAACGACTAACGCTGGCAATTGAAGGTAAACACGATCGTCCTTTTTCCACTGAACCTTAATAACCATCAGCTTGTTGGCAATTTTCATAATTTGCTTACCTAACCATTTGAGCTGTAGCATCACAGTATTTTTCTTTTCTTCAAATGCTTTTTCTCTTGTTGCCTTCGATTCTTCTTCGCGATTGTTTTTTGTCTGTTCGATTCTAACGATTGCTTCTACGACGTCACCATTAGTAGCTTCCAAAGTTTCTTTTGCTACTTTATAACTAACACCTGTGCGTCCAATGATCGTATCAATATTTTCGAGAGTAACTGACATATTATTTTCCTCCTTGTAATGTGGTTCGGTTGGATTTGAATTCATTATAGGATTAACACATTAATACGAAACCAACATAAGGTTAGAAAATAGATAGAAATCCTTTAGTAACTAGATAAAATCAATTGTTAAGAAACCTTAAGCGTCATTAATGAATGTTAATAGTTTATCTATTGACTCAATAGTTCACGAATGATAATATCATTTACGTTGACAGGTTATATGATTGAATTGCATAAGCGTTTACATTTATCCCCCTTTTTTATATAAATGTAAATGGTCAATTCCGGCGCATTGGATGCGTCTTTTTTTTTGCCTGATTATGGCAAAAAATGGTAAGTTGACTTATCCCATTAAAAGCAATAAACTAAAATAGATTTAAGCATTAAGGAGGTCGACTTGCAAAATAACAGAAAATTGATCCTCGGAAGTTATTTTGGTTTCATCGTAATGGGTATGATCGTGATTTCATTTGGATCAACAATGCCTTACATAAGAGAGAGCTTTAATTTTAATTATGAGCTTGGGGGCTTAATTCTTGCTATTTTTTCTTTCAGTTATTTGATCAATGGATTTTTAAGTGGTTTGCTAATAGATAAGCTGGGGCATAAACGCGTTCTTTTAATGGGAAATGTTGGCTATGTTATCGGGTTGGTTTTGATTGCTCTGTCAATGAATCATGTGTTCTTTTTTATAGCTGTGGCAGTATTGGGAATCGGCTGGGGATTTTATAACACAACTGGAAACGTCATCATGAATGATGCTACAAAAGGAGATGGGAAAGCAATGCTGCTTTTACATATGTCTTTTGGTATTGGCGCGTTTATTTCACCACTTATTTTTGGTTTTCTAATGAAGCTGGGATTAACTTGGAGGAGCTTTTACCTATTATTAGCAGTTTTTTCAGCATTGTCTTTTGCAATCAATTTAAAGTTGGAATTGCCTAAATTGGAAGATGAGGAAATAAAAAAAACCAAGCTAAATCAGTTGAATTTGAAAAAGATTGGTTTATTCATGGCGATCTTATTCTTTTATGTAGGAGTTGAAAATGGGTTCAGCGGTTGGATGACCAGCTATATTAAGGAATCTACCTCGATAGCAGATACATCTGCTCAAAGCCTACTATCTGTGCTGTGGCTGACTATGATATTTGGCAGACTAGGTATCGGATTTCTCGGTGCTAATTTAAGCAAGGTTTTCATGGTGTTTATGTCAAGTGTTATGTTAATTTTGGGGATGCTTGTATTTATTGTTTCAACTACATGGCTACCGATTCTAGTTTCGGTTATTATTATTGGCTTTGCTATGTCAGGTATTTATCCACTGACTCTTGCAGATGCAAATCCTTATATAAAGGGATCAGGACTCGCAACGGCACTTGTGATTTCAGGCGGTGGCATGGGTGCATCTAGCATCCCTTATTTAAGTGGTAAATTTGCAGATATGTGGGGTACTAAAGCAATTTTAGTGACCATTACCATTTCAACTGCTATTTTAATCTTTTGTACTTTTTTTAACTGGAAAATAAGTCAGATAGAAGCGAATCGACAAACTAATGTATAAAAACCAAACGAATTTGCTTTTCTAGCTCTGAATAAAGTGGATGGTCTGCTATCGGAGAGAGCAAATTGAGGATTTCATAATAGTACCATTTTTGCTCTTCATAGCCGGCATTAAAACGGCTCCAAAGCTGTTCGCCCAAATCATTTAGATTTCTATAGATGCTCTTGATGTTGGTTAATTTATCAGCGCAAACGATAAATAATACGTCTAAAGGTGCGTTTCTTAGTCTCGCAAGATAATTAAGCTTTCTATTTTTCCAGGAGTCACTTTTATCACATTCAGAACAGTAATCTACATAAAGTCTAACGATTGGTCCAAAGGCAAGTTCAATTTCATCCAATGTTAGAGGGGTATCTTCAACCGTATCATGGAGTATGCCTGAAACGATGACCTCATCAGATAGATTGTTTTTAGCCAGTATCATACCAACTTCTATAGGATGAGCAACGTAAATGTCCTGATCCAGTTTTCGAATTTGGCCCTCATGGGCTTTTATGGCAGTGTGAATTGCTTTATAGATATGCATAATCGCTCCTAATGTTTTGATTATATTTTAACATAAGGAAGCACATTAAATATATGTGAAAATTAAAATGTTTAATAGGGGTAAAAAATGATTGGTGTTGATATGGTTGAAATTGAAAGGATCAAAAAGTTAATTGAAAAAAATGAACGCTTCATTGAACGTAATTTTTCTGAGAAGGAACGAATATTGTTTCGTGAAAAAGCAAATCCTCTTCAATCCATTTCAGCTAACTTTGCAGGTAAAGAGGCGGTATCAAAGGTTTTTGGCACTGGTATCCGTGGCTTTAACTTGAATGACATCAGCATTGAAAGAGATGATTTAGGCAAACCGATTGTCGTTCTTTATAATGGTGCACTTGAACAGGCGAGACGTCAGAGGATTCAAAGAGTTGAACTGTCACTTTCTCACACATCAGAACATGCAATTGCTTTTGCTATAGCAATCTTCGAAACGACATAAAAAAGTGTGGTAATCAAAAGTAAAAAGCGTTAAAATGGATGGGGTATGAAATTTATATAAGTGAGGTTTGAACATGAATCAATCAACTCGACCAGTATGGGCGGAAATTAATCTTGATCATCTTGCGCATAATATATCAGAGGTAAGAAGAGTTACTAAGAAAGAAGCACTTGTTACAGCTGTTATTAAAGCAGATGGTTATGGTCACGGTGCGATTCAGATTGGTCAAACATTACTTAATAATGGTGCTGATAGATTTGCGGTCGCAACGCTTTCTGAGGCTTTACAGCTTAGAAGTGCGTTTCCAAGTGTAGAAATAATGGTACTTGGTTATACCCCAGATGAACTTATTCATGATGCAATTTCTGCTAGAATAATTCAAACCGTATATTCTTTAGAGCAGGCGATTTATTTTAATAGAATTGCTGCAAGTATGACTGCTACATTAAAGGTACACATTAAACTGGATACTGGAATGCGACGAATTGGATTTGAATGTAATGATGCTGCAATAGATGCAGTTGTTCAAATCGCAAACCTAGACCGACTTGAACTGGAAGGTATTTATTCTCATTTTGCAGTGGCAGATGAAACCGATAAGACCTTTACACATTTACAAGCAAGTAAGTTTAGTAAGTTTATTAAACAGTTAGAGGATAATGGTGTAACGATTCCAATAAAACACATTTGTAATAGTGCAGGGATTATTGACTTCCCAGAGTATCATTTTGACATGGTAAGAGCTGGAATTATGATGTATGGCCTATATCCATCTGATGAAGTAGAAATAAGTAAGGTTGATTTAAGACAGGTTATGTCTTTAAAGGCTAGGGTTTCTCACGTTAAGATGATAGAAGCAGGAGAAGGGGTCAGCTATGGCTTGAAATACGTCTCTGATAGACCTATTCAGGTAGCTACCTTACCACTTGGTTATGCAGATGGTTATACCAGAATGCTCACTGGTAAAGCAAAGGGCTTGATTTCTGGAGAATTGAAACCAATCATTGGTAGAATTTGTATGGATCAATGTATGATAGAAGCTGATCAGCTAAGCGTGACCGTTGGTGATGTCGTCACTTTATTTGGCAAGGATGAGTGTGAAGCGCTTAGTATAGATCAAATTGCAGCTTGGCTGGGTACGATTAACTATGAAGTAGTTTGTATGATTGGCAAACGTGTGCCAAGGCATTACCATAGAAAAGGCAATTGTGAAATGGTTTATGATACTATTTTGAGGCAAAAATAGACTTGAATGTGGTAGAAGCAAATAAATTGTGGTATGATTAAGATTATCTATGTGTGACTGCATAGTGGTAAACGGATATTTGATTGGAGATGATTAAAAGCGTGACTATTAAAAGAGGCGATGTCTTTTTTGCAGATCTTTCACCTGTTAGGGGATCCGAGCAAGGTGGACAAAGACCTGTATTGATTATACAAAACAATATTGGAAATAAATATAGCCCTACAGTGATTATTGCTGCCATTACTGCGAAAATTGCAAAAGCTAAACTACCTACCCATGTAGAAGTTGGAGCTTCTCAGGTTGGGTTGTTAAAAGATTCAGTTGTCCTGTTGGAACAAGTGAGAACGATTGACAAAACCAGATTGATACAAAAGCTCGGACAGCTAGAAGATGATGTGATGGTAAGAGTTGACAAAGCATTGATTATTAGCTTAGGGTTATACGATGATGCTACATAATACCTGTATATTTATATGCAGGTTTTTTCATGATGATGACGGAGGCGACTTTGAGAAAAAAAATATATTTGGCGATTTTATTAGTAAGCTTGGTAGCAACAAGCGCCCTAGTTCTCGGAAGGGTGAATGTAGAGAAACAAAGCAAAAGTGTTGAGATACTTGCCGATTATGAGGAATTTGCCATAATGGCTGATCAGCAGGGCCTTTCTGCTGAAGAGCTGTTTACTAAGCTAAAGGATGCTGGGGTTACAGGTGTAGCTTTAAAAGAGGAATCTTTATTTTCTATGGTAGATGAGCAAAAGGCCATCTCGTATGATTTACTCAAAAATGTTAAAAACGATATTGATTGGACGAAGAAGTATGGTGATAAGGCTGCTACTTATTTAGCTTCAGAAGAATTAAATCCTTATAGTATCGTAGTTAGAACCTATGATGAATCCCTTTTCGAATTTATGAAAAGTGGTATTGAGGCAAGATATGATTCTGAATTCTATACTTTTTTTGATGAATCTGTAAAGACCATTGTCTTAAAGGGCACCATTAAAGATATCTATTATACTGAGGACGTTCGATATAAGGATTATTTATCTCGAGGGGTAAAGCTGCCAAGAGTTGCAGTTTCTTCAACGATTGAGGATATGGGACTAGGCTTTGATGCTGAAAAGGTCGCTCAAATTCAAGCATCTGGCTTAGAAGTGAATTTAAGACCAAGTAACTTCGATCACTATAACTCCAAGCTTGTGGACGCTTATTTTGATGAGGTTGAAAGATACAATGCAATGCCAAATACCATTATTTTTAATGGTAGAGAAATTATGAGCTATAGTGCTGAAAAAGGAACCTACGATTTAGCATTATACGATCAATTGAAGAATTTGAATATTCCAGTTGCTATGGTTGAAGCTGCAGATCAATTGGGATTTACAGAGCAAAAAGGAGTCGACGTACTTGCAAAGGACTTGGACTACAATGTTGTTCGCGTATTTCCTATGATTGAATACATTCAGCAAAGATACAATTACCTCGGCTATTATGAAGGCGGTAAAGAAATTGAAAACACCATGTACAGAGCCATTACCGAAAGAAATATTAGAACTATCTATTTTAGACCCTACAAAGATAGCAAGTTTACCTATTATACAGATTTAGATGAATATAAGGTAACGTTTGATGGTTTGGCAAAGCGACTAGAGGCACATAATATTACAATTGGTAAGCCTTCGGTTATGCCCTATCACAACACTTCGATTTATTTGGTCATTCTGTCAGCCTTTGGACTGCTCATTCTTGGATTGATTTTATTAAAGCTAATATTTGATATGTCAGATCGATTTGGTACGATTCTTCTTGGGCTTGGATTAATTGGAATCGTCGGTATAAATTTTGTTGCTCCTAATTTAAGTTTAGAGCTTTTCGCGTTTGCTGCAGCTAATATATTCCCAACGCTTGCTATTTTGTTAGCAATTGAGTTTACAAAGGATCTTGTTTTAAGTAAGAAGGTACTTACCTTAAAAGGTATATTGACTAAATTTGTCATCGCACTTGCGGTCACAGTTTCAATTTGTATTATTGGTGGTTTATATGTGGCGAGCTATCTTTCAAGAGCGGACTATTTACTTGAAATTAGCTTCTTTAGAGGTGTCAAGGTCAGCTTGATTTTCCCTATAGTTGCCTTTGTAATCATTTATATCATCAAATATGGCTACAAACGTAATCTTGAAGATCTAAACGATAATTCGTTTTTTGTATCGGATATAAAGCGATTCCTGTCTGAAGACGTTAAGATTTATTATGCCCTAGTAGCAGCAGCGCTTGCAGGTGTGTTTTATGTGTATATAGCTAGATCAGGTCACTCTACAAATATTGAAATATTAGATATAGAGTTGATTTTTAGAAACTTTTTAGAAGATGTCCTATTGGCACGACCAAGAAATAAGGAAATATTTCTAGCATTCCCTGCCTTAGCTGCAGGTATATTCTTTTCTGCAAGAAACTATAAGAAGCTGTTGTTCCCTTGTCTTTTTGCAGCTACAATTGGTTTTGCTTCTGTGGTAAACACATTCTGCCACTCGCGTGCACCCGTTTATCTATCGACAATCAGAGGTTTAACCTCAATGGCATTTTCATTGGTAATAGGAATAATCGTCATTGTACTATTGGAACTAATCAATAAGGCATACGTGTCTTATTTCGGGAGTAAAAAATATGAGTAAAATTGTGATTTCCGGATTTTATGGGTTCCATAATATCGGAGATGAAGCTATTTTAAAAGCATTGACACAAGAGTTGATGGACTTGGACAAGTCGATTGAAATCACTGTTTTATCACATAATCCAGAAGAAACAATGGCAAAATTCAAGGTTAATGCTGTGAATCGACGCGATGTTTTAAAGGTTTTTAATGCGATAAGAAAAGCAGATATTTTATTGAGTGGTGGCGGTAGCTTACTTCAGGATGATACCAGTGCCAGAAGTATTCACTACTATTTGGCAATATTGAGAATGGGATTGTTTTTAAGAAAAAAAGTATTTTTAATCAGCAACGGAATTGGTCCAATAAATCGCCCTTCAAATAGAAAGCACGTTGCTAAGGTTCTAAATCGAGTGAATCACTCAACCGTTAGAGATAATAATTCAAGAGAGCTATTAATTGAAATAGGGGTTAACCCTGAGAAAGTAACTGTGTCGGCTGATTTAGTGGTCGGGATGCCCATGGAATCGCTAGATAAAGGCGAGGACATCCTAAATAAACTGGGAATCGCCGATCATTCTCGGAAAAATCTTGCAATTGCGATTAGGCAGAAGGACTTTAGAGAACAGGATAGACGTGATGCACTGGTTCAACTAGCAAATGAGCTTGCAAGAGAGTATAATGTTGTATTTATTCCTTTCTACTACAAAAATGATACTAAAATTTATAATGACATTCATATGGATACAGATGAGCATGTTTATTTTATAACGGATAAATATAATTCTGATGAATTTATGAGCTTACTTCAAAATATGCACATCCTCGTAGGCTCACGTCTTCATTCGTTGATTTTTTCTTTGGTTGCCGAAGTGCCATTTGTCGGTATAAGCTATGACCCTAAAATTGAGAATTTCATGGATATGATAGATATGGCGCCAGTTTGTTCAATGAAAAATTTTAATAATGAATCTATAAAAACAGGTATTATGGAAATTGAAAGGGATTATGATCAGGCAATAGTAAAGGTTTTAGCTGCCAAGCAGAAGCTGAAGGAGTGCCTTGCACATAATGATGAAATGTTAAAAAAAGTGCTTTAATAATGGAGGATATATGTCGGATAAGTCGACAGTTAAGATTTTTGGTGTGAAATTTGATAATGTAACCTTGGATGAAGCCAATCAAAGATTCATCACTTTTATGAGCTCACCTAGATTAAAAACCATCTATACGCCTAACCCAGAGATAGTGATGATTGCTAATGAGGATCCAGATTTTAAGACGGTTTTAAATGAAGGCGATATGGTTGTACCTGATGGCATCGGGATAGTTTTAGCATCAAAAGCACACCATCTAGGAATTAAATCAAGGGTACCTGGAATTGAAGTGATGGGTTTGATGCTAGAATACTGCAATCGAGCCGGTAAATCGATTTATCTATTTGGTGGAAAGCCAGGGGTAGCTGAAAGTGCGGCTGAGAAAATTCATACTAAGTATCCAAATCTGACCATAGCTGGTGTGAGAGATGGCTATTTTGATGAAGGCCAGGAGCTGAAAATTCTTGATGAAATCAATGAAAAAAAGCCTGATATTGTATTTGTTGCGCTAGGTGCACCAAAGCAAGAAAAATGGATCCATAGACATAAGAAAACACTTAATGCATCAGTTGCGATGGGTGTAGGTGGCGCTTTGGATGTTTGGGCTGGGAACGTTAAAAGAGCACCACTTATATTTCGTAAATTAGGCTTAGAATGGTTCTATCGTCTTTTGAAGCAACCTTCAAGATTGGGACGTATGATGATTTTACCAAAATTTATGATAAAAGCGATATTCACTAAGCACATAGAAGGCTAATAAATTGACTTGGAGGTAAGCATGGAAAATCAAACTATGGATGAAATGCTAAATCAATTTGGAATGACTGAAAAACTCTATACTGGTGATGTGGTAGAGGGGACTGTAATTTCATCTAATGCGGATGAGGTAATGGTTAACATTCGGTATATGGCAGATGGTATATTGCCAAAAGCTGAACTTCCTGATGGCAATCCATTGGACTTCAGAGAAGGCGATCAAATAAAGGTCTATGTTATGAAGTTAGATGATGGTGACGGCAACGTAATGCTCTCTCTGACAAAAGCTTATGAATTAATCATTTGGGATGAGTTTCAGGAACTTTTTGATGCTGGAAAAACGTTTAAGGTAAAGGTTAAAGAAGCTGTTAAAGGTGGCGTAGTTGCACTTTACAGGGGTGCACGTGTCTTTATACCAGCTTCACAGCTATCGTTGAGCTTTGTTTCTGAGCTAAATGTCTATTTAGGCAATAATTTGGAAGTGAAGCTAACCGAATATTCAGCCGAAAGCAAGAAAGTAGTTGCATCACATAAGGTAATTCTTCAAAATCAATTAGCTGTAAAAAAAGCGGATCTGATTTCTAGAATCAGTCCGGAGGATAAGCTGACTGGAACTGTGGTAAGAATTGCAGATTATGGTGCTTTTGTGGATTTGGGTGGCGTTGATGGCTTGATACACATTTCACAGTTGTCTTGGAAACGCGTTAAGCATCCTTCAGAGGTGTTAAAAGAAGGTGATGTTGTTGAGGTGATTGTGTTATCTGTCGATCGTGACAAAGAAAAGATTTCGCTTAAGTTGGCTCAAATACAGCAAAATCCTTGGGAAACCATTAGCGATCGCTATGCAGTTGAGGATATAATTATCGGAAAAGTAACGAAGTACATGACCTTTGGTGTTTTTGTTGAGGTTGAAGAAGGTGTCGAGGGTTTGATTCATATCTCTGAGCTTTCCGAGGAACATGTTAATCGACCACAAGACGTCGTTAAAATTGGCGATGAGGTTGAAGCGATGATCATTGAACTAGATGCGGCAGCTCACAGAATGTCCCTTAGCATGAAAGCGGTTGCATCAATAGATGAAGCTGATTATGAAGCGTTTGAACAAGACGAAGTCCAAAATACAACCCTATCAGATTTATTTGGAGACAAGCTAAAAAACTTAAAACTTAAATAATGATTTCAAGCCACAGATAATTAAATCTGTGGCTTTTACTACGTCATAAGGCGTTTTTTTACATCCCTGATTAGCATAGCGATAATGGGGTAATATTTTAGCAAATGGTTATAGTGAAATATATATTTAGGAGGCCAATATGGATAAGCTCAAATTAAAACCCGAACAATTGTACAACAGATGTGATCCAAGCTTACTAAGTTTTGAAACGACGGAGGAATTGAGCCCTATCCGAGGTATAATCGGGCAAGAGCGTGCAAAAAAATCAATGACATTTGGCCTTGGCGTAACAAAAAAGGGCTATAACATTTATGTATCTGGCCAATGGGGAACTGGGCGAAATAGCTTTGTAAATATGCTCACTGAGGAACAGGCAATTAAAAGACCTGCTCCGAGTGATTGGCTATATGTTAATAATTTCAAGGATACGTATCATCCAATCGCCATTCGAGTGGAAAATGGACAGGGTAAAAATATCATCAAGCAGATTGAACGTGCGATTCGGTTTTTACGTCGTGGTATAATGGAAATTTTTTCTAGCAGAGACTATGAAAATGCAAAACAAAAATTGATAGAAGCATATAATGAGCAGTCTAATACGATTGTCGATCGATTAAATGAAATTGGCAAAAAATATGGTTTCATGTTCTCCTTAACAGAGAAAGGGATTGTTAGTATTCCCTTAAAAGAAGGAAAACCAATGAATGAGGAAGATTACCATAATATTTCTCAAAAGGATTATGAAGTTTTAATGAGCAACTCTCAAAAGCTGAGTCTAGAAACCATAGACCTTTTTAATAAGCTCAGAATGGAAGAGGAGAATCTCAGAAACCAACTTAAAAGTCTGGATGAGCAAATGGTTCGCCATCTTGTAAAGTTTCATTTAGAAGGGATTAAAGAAAAAAATAAAAACAACGAAGAAATTCGTCGCTATATTGACATGCTTGAAGACGATATCGTTGAAAATCTTGAATTTTTCAAAGAGGAGGAGGACGAAGAGGAGGATGAGAACAATCCTTTAGCAATATTCGCAGCCAATAAGAACCCTGAAACCTTCTTTGAGCGTTATAGAATTAATCTATTTGTAGATAATAGTGAGGTTAAGCACGCTCCCGTTATTTTTGAATCTAATCCAACCTACTATAATTTAGCTGGAAGTATAGAATATCAAAATGAGATGGGCGTAATGAAAACGGATTTTACTATGATAAAACCAGGTGCACTTCATCTTGCAAATGGTGGTTATCTCATTCTCCTAGCAAAGGACATCCTCAGCAATCCTTATTCCTGGAAGAGCTTAAAGAGAAGCTTGCTTGATGAGGCGGTTACGATAGATAGTAGAGCGTCCTTTGCAGGTGCATTGGTGTCGCAAACCATTCGTCCTGAACCTATTCCGACTGACGTCAAGGTAATTATTATAGGTGATTATTACACCTATTCCGTTTTGAACGCTTATGACGAAGAATTTCAAAAGCTATTTAAGGTCATGGTGGATTTTGACGAAGAGATGGAGCGAAACCGTGAAAACATTGATCAGTTTTCTAGATTTGTTTCGACAAAATGCCAAATGGAAGGCTTGAGTCACTTTACAGCTGAAGCAGTTGCACTTTTGGTAGAGCATGCCACACGATTATCTGATGATCAGTCAAAGCTCACTGCACATTTAAAGACAATTGGCGATATTATCATAGAAGCAGATGCATGGTCAAACTATTATAAAGAAAACTTCGTCACAAAGGAGCATGTTCAAAAAGCGTTGGACGAACGGAGAATTAGAGCCAACAAATATGAAGAAAATACACTTTCACTCTATAAAGAGGGGGTGTATTTGATGGATGTTGACGGCTTTAAGATCGGTGAAATAAATGGTTTGGCAGTTGTAGGCGCGGGTCAGTATTCCTTCGGTAAGCCGTCCAAAATAACCGTTTCAACCTACCAAGGCAGACAGGGCATCATTAATATTGAAAGAGAAGCTAGAACCAGCGGTAAGATTCACGATAAGGGCGTTATGATTTTGACAGGCTTCCTTGGCCGTATGTTTGCACAGGATAAGCCTTTGGCATTGACAGCAAGTATTGTTTTCGAACAGCTTTACTCAGGAGTTGATGGCGATAGTGCTTCAAGTACTGAGCTTTATGCTCTCCTTTCCGATTTATCTGGTGTACCTATTAATCAAGCGATTGCAGTTACAGGCTCTGTCAATCAGCGTGGGATTATTCAGCCGATCGGTGGTGTAAATGAGAAAATTGAAGGCTACTACAATGTGTGTAAAATAAAAGGTTTAAACAGTGAACAGGGCGTCATGATACCTATTCAAAATGTAAAAAACCTAATGCTAAGTGAGGAAATAGTAGATGCTGTAAGAAAGGGAACTTTCCATATTTGGGCGATTTCAAGTGTGGATGAAGGGTTAGAAATTTTAACGGGAAGAAGACCTGGCAAACGCACTTCGACAGGTAGCTTTGAGAAGGGAACCATTTATCATTTGGTTGACGAACGTTTAAAATTACTCGCTAGAGACAGTAGACCTACAAAAAAAGAAACGGGAGCATCAGATAAGACACCCCGTGCTCCTAAAAAGACTATTGATTAAAATATCTTAATCCGGCTTCAGTTAGTAGACCGTGTATCTTTTGATCATAAGCATCAATTGGTAAATTAACGACTACCTGACATTCAAAAGCGATTCCAATACTTGGGGTCGCTTTTTTTAGTTCAGAAAAAAAACGGTCGTAGAAGCCGCCCCCATAGCCTAGCCTATAGCCAGATTGATCAAATGCAACCCCAGGTGTTAGAATTAGGTCTATCGCATCGATTCCAACTTGCTCGTGGATGGTGGGATTTGGTTCCAATATACCGTAACTGTTTCTTACAAGTGTATCTAGCTCAGATACTGCATGAAAAGTCATTGTTTTAAGCGTCATATCAATAAGTGGTAAAACCAGTTTTTTACCGGCTCCTAGGACAGAAGCATTAATGG
The DNA here is from genome assembly GCA_001897605.1 of Clostridiales bacterium 38-18. GTDB lineage: Bacteria > Bacillota > Clostridia > Peptostreptococcales > Acidaminobacteraceae > Fusibacter_C. Next base: position 205,104 of record MKTL01000002.1, read on the forward strand.
AACGCATTTCAATTTCATTTCTAAAGCTAACAAAGGAAGCAATTGTATGTGCATTATTAAATTCTTTTAGCTGTGTTAGTGATTTTAGTATGGTTGCTTCAGCCAGTTCCCTTTGTTCATTTCTCATTTGGTTTCGCCTGTCGAGAATTTCTGTTCTGATTTGCCTCTTGTTCATAAATTCACCTCGGTGTAATATTTATTTAATAAATATAATCAATTATACTATTAAAATCATCCGAAAGTATAGGTATAATGTATATAGGGTTTACGCCTGACACAACAATTAGTATAATAACAACAGAGCGTGTATTCTGTAAACGTTAACAGTGAACGACAAGTGCTGTAGTGGGAGAATGATATGATAGAATTTCAAAATGTGACTAAAAAGTACGACAATGGTGTTCTAGCACTTGATAGAGTAAGTGTAAAAATAGATAAAGGTGAGTTTGTTTTCATCGTTGGCCCTAGCGGCGCGGGAAAATCAACATTTATAAAAGCGGTATTGAAGGAAGTCGATGTTACGAGCGGTAATATTGCTGTGGACGATATGGACATAACCAAGCTGCATAGGCGACGCGTGCCATATTTGAGGCGTAAAGTTGGCGTAGTTTTTCAGGATTTTAGATTATTACCAAACAAGACCGTTTATGAAAACATTGCTTTTGCAATGGAAATAACGGGGACCCCACACCGTAATATTCGAAAACAGGTTCCGATGATTTTGGCACTGGTAGGACTTAATGGGAAAGGCAATTTTTACCCAAATCAACTTTCAGGCGGAGAGCAGCAGCGAGTTTCGATTGCTCGTTCAATAATAAATAACCCACCAATTTTAATCGCGGATGAACCAACGGGTAACTTAGATCCAGATACCTCATGGGAAATTATGAAGGTATTAAGGACGATCAATCGTCGAGGGACGACCATTTTAATGGCGACTCATGATCGAGAGATTGTGGATATTATGAAAAAGCGCGTCATTGCCCTAGAGAATGGACAGATAGCGAGAGATGACAAAGTGGGAGTGTACGGGTATGATGATTAAACCAGTGTTTACATTAAAAGAGGCTTTTAAAAATCTTTGGCGCAATCGATTAATGAGTATTGCGTCGATATCTTCGGTATCCGCGACACTTTTGATACTTGGTATTATTTTCGCCTTAATATTAAACATCAACGCAATGGCGCAATCTGCAAAAGATCAATTTGACTCAATTCAAGTGTATTTAAGGGATGACTTAAGCAGTGAAGAGGTTATTGCGCTTCAGGATAAAATAAAGGGTGTTGAAGGCGTATCTGATGTTGTTTATGAAAGTAAATCTGATGCTCTTAAAAGGATGAAGGAATCATGGCAGGACAATGCTTATTTGCTTGAAGGATTGGAATCAAACCCATTACCAAGCTCTTTAATTGTCTACCTTTCAGATATTTACTATTCTAGTAGTGTACTTAATGAGGTACAAAAATTAGATGGCATAGAAGAAATTAAATCTTACCAGGACATTGTAGAACAGCTTTTATCAATAACGGAAGGCATTAGAAAAACGGGAATAATTGTTATTTTTGTTCTAATCGCCATATCTACATTTATTATCCACAATACCATTAAGTTAACGGTGAATTCCAGACGTCGTGAGATTAACATCATGAAGTATGTTGGCGCGACAAATTGGTTCATCAGATGGCCATTTTTGGCAGAGGGGACTATGCTTGGCTTAATTGGAGCAGGCATCTCAGCTTTAGCTATGAAATTTGCATATGACTATGTATTTGAATTGATGCATTCTGACTTTTATGTTTTGGTATCGGCTTACGTAATCCCGCCAACCGATTTAATGAAGGATGTTTTGTTTTTATTTCTAGTAATTGGAGCAGGAATTGGCGCGCTTGGCAGTATTTGGTCTATGCGTAAGTATCTAAACGTATAGGAGGTCGAGATGAGGAATGATAAATTTAGATCGGTATTTTCTTTGTTTTTAGTGTTAACTCTTCTGGTTACAAGTATTTCATTTGCCAATGACGAGTTAAAAAAGCGTGAACGTGAGCTAGAGGAGTTGAACCAAAAGCTTGAAGCTATAGATGCCGATATCGATGCCAATCGATCGTTGCAAAATCAAACCAATCAAAAAATTAATACGGTTCAGAACAGCATTAAAACACTTGAAGGTGAAATAGATCAGTTGAATACGGATATCGATAATACAGAGATCGCAATTGATGAAAAAACGAAGGAGCTTGCAGAAGCAGAGGCAAAGATTGGTGAAAAAAATGAGCTTCTCAATGATCGATTAAGAGTGATGTATAAAACGGGTACGATAGGCTATGTTGAAGTCCTTTTTGGAGCGGAAGATTTTACGGATCTTCTTTCACGAATTGATATGATTCAAATGATTGTCGTTCACGATCAAAACCTAATCACATTCTTAAAAGAACAGCGTGATATTGTTGCAACTAAAAAGTTAGAGCTAGAAGGGATTCAGGAGCAGCTATTAGGATACATCGATACAAAGATGAAAAAGCAGGATGAATTAACAGTAGCGTTAAATAATTTAATTGCATATAAACAAGATTTAAAGAGTGATGAATCTGCAATGATAGAGCTTGAAAAAGCAACTCAAAATGATGCTGATAAAATAACTGACCTTATTAAAAACCTGAAACTTGCTGCAACCTATGTAGGTGGTGAAATGATGTGGCCAGTGCCAGGTAAATATTCTATTAGCTCTTATTTTGGGAATAGACTACATCCAATTTCTAAAGAATATACAATGCACACCGGAATTGATATAGAATCGCCTAGAAAAACGCCCTTTGTGGCAGCTCAAACGGGAACCGTTGTATTTGCTAACTGGTTTGCAGGCTACGGAAAAGCGATTATAATTGATCATGGTGGTGGCTATACCACTTTATACGGACATCTTGATGTTATCAGTGTCAGTGTTGGTGATGTTGTTAAAAAGGGTGAAGTAATCGGACAAACGGGCAACACAGGGTATTCTACTGGACCACATCTTCATTTTGAGGTTCGTATGAATGGTGAGTATGTGGATCCGTTGACTTATGTAAAAGGAAATTGAGGTGTATAATTTGAAAAAATCAAATGTCGTCATATTAAGTTTATTTTTAGTTGCAATTACAGCATTAGCTACATTTTTCGTTACAACCTTACTCCAGGTAAATACTGGTGATAAAGTCGTTATTAGTCAATCTGCGCTCGATAGCTATCAAACCTTCATCGATGAATATCGAGAGGTTGAAGAACTAAAAACCTATATCGAGAAAAATTACTATAAGGATGTCACTGATGAAACTTTAATTGAGGGGATGAAAAAAGGGATCTTTGATGTATTAAATGATCCTTACTCCGTGTTTATGAACAGTGACGAGTTTAAAGATTATATGGAGTCATCTTCAGGTGAATATCCTGGGATAGGAATCTATTTAGCACCAAATGATGATAATGAAATTGAGATCGTGTCGCCTATTGAAGATACACCAGCAGATAGAGCTGGCTTAATCGCTAAAGATTTAATAATTGGTGTAAATGGAGAGACGGTTAATGCTGATGTTATGGATGAAGCGATTGCTACGATAAAGGGTGAACCTGGTACACCTGTTACACTTACTATTTATAGACCATCGAATAAAGAAAAATTTGATGTTGAAATAGTTAGGGAATGGATTGACATTAAAGTAGTAAAATCGAGAATGCTAGATGACCAAATTGGCTATTTGAGATTGACGATGTTTGATGAGCATGCTGCTACTGAGTTTGAAAAGCACATGGATGCACTTATTAAAGATGGCGCAAAGGGTGTCATCATAGATTTAAGACAAAACCCAGGTGGATACTTGAGCCAGTGTGTCGAAATAGCGGACCGACTACTTGGTGAAGGTATGATTGTGTATACTGAAAGTCGAAATGGTGATAATGAAGAGTACACCTCAGATGCTTCAAAATACGATGCAAAGATCGTCGTATTGGTCGACGGTGGTTCTGCGAGTGCCTCAGAAATATTGACAGGCGCTTTAAAAGACCATAAGTCTGCTACCATTGTTGGTACGACAACCTTTGGTAAAGGTATCGTTCAAATCGTTAAACCTTATAATGAAGAAACTGGATTTAAGTTAACAACATCAGAGTATTTCACACCAAATGGGGTAAATATTCACGGCGTAGGGATTGATCCCGATGTCGTCGTTGAGCTTGATGAAGCCTATTATGAACTTGAAAACCCAACTGATGCAGATGATAATCAATTACAAAAAGCAATTGAAATCATGAATACTGAATTAGGAAAATAAGTCATTAGGAGGCGCTATGGATACTGCAAGGTATAAAGCTGAGGCCGATGAAATAAAAAAATTATTGGATCGCATTTCAGTAGCAGTAGATGATCAAACAATTGTAGAAAAAATAGTTGAGAAAGAGCCCGAGAATAACCTAGGTATTATTGGATTGACAATTTTAGGAACTATAATTACAATGATGGCACTTTTAACTTATTGGCTAACAAGATAAATAGACAGCCTAGATAAGCGATTTCGGTCGTGTATCTAGGCTGAATTATTTTAGTGAGAATCTATTTGACGCTTTTGAGGGAAAGCTATATAATATAAAGAGAACGTTTGTTCGGAGGTGTGAATGAATCAGTTTGTCGTAAAATCAGAATTTAAGCCTACAGGTGATCAGCCTAAGGCAATAGATCATATTGTCGAGCGAATAGAGAGCGGAAAAGAGCACAGTATACTTCTAGGCGTCACTGGTTCTGGAAAGACTTTTACAGTTGCCAACATTATTGAAAAAGTACAAAAGCCAACCTTGATCATCGCTCATAATAAGACCTTAGCAGCTCAGCTTGCCGGTGAGTTTAAGGAGTTTTTTCCAGACAATGCAGTTGAGTTTTTTGTCTCTTACTATGACTATTATCAGCCTGAAGCATATGTAGCACATTCGGATACTTATATTGAAAAGGATGCATCTATAAATGAAGAAATAGATAAATTACGACACAGTGCAACCTCTGCGCTATTTGAGAGAAGAGATGTAATCATTGTCGCTTCAGTATCTTGTATTTATGGACTCGGTGACCCTATCGATTACTCAAGCATGACCTTGTCTATTCGCCCAGGTATGGAGAAATCAAGAGATGAGATATTAAAAAGATTGATAGACATACAATATATGCGTAACGATTTAAATTTTACAAGAAATACGTTTAGAGTAAGAGGTGATATTATTGAAATTATGCCTTCTTATGAGTTTGAACGCGCTTATAGAATCGAACTATTTGGCGATGAAATTGAACGTATTGGCGAAATTAATGCGCTTACTGGTGAAATTCTAGGTTATAGAAACCATCTAACCATCTATCCTGCATCTCACTATGTAACGCCGAAGGATAAACTTGAAACCGCAATTGTTAAGATTGAAGCCGAGCTTGAAGAACGCGTGAAGTACTTTAAAGACAACAATAAGCTAATCGAAGCTCAGCGCATTGAGCAGAGAACACGGTATGATATTGAGATGCTGAGAGAGGTTGGATTTTGTCAGGGTATTGAAAATTATTCCAGTGTACTGTCTGGAAGGCCGATTGGAAGCAGACCCTACACCCTTATAGATTATTTTCCAGATGATTTTTTATTGGTAATTGATGAATCACATGTTACGATACCTCAGGTAAGGGCCATGTACGGTGGCGACAGAACTAGAAAGCAATCGCTAGTAGATTTTGGATTTAGACTTCCTTCAGCTATGGATAATCGACCTTTAAATTTTACTGAATTTGAAAGCTTAGTCCCACAATCCCTGTACGTTAGTGCAACGCCAGGCCCATATGAATATGAAAAATGTACTTCAATTACGGAACAAATTATCAGACCAACTGGATTGTTGGATCCACACATTGATGTAAGGCCGATCAAAGGTCAAATTGATGATTTGTACAGTGAAATCACAATGCGAATTGAGCAAAATGAGCGGGTATTGGTTACGACTTTGACCAAAAAAATGGCTGAGGATTTAACCGATTATTTCAAGAAGCTTGAATTAAAGGTTAGATACATGCACTCCGACATTAAAACGTTAGAGAGAATGGAAATTATCAGAGATTTTAGGAAGGGTGTATTTGATGTTCTGGTTGGTATCAACCTACTTAGAGAGGGGCTTGACCTGCCAGAAGTCTCTCTAGTTGCGATACTGGATGCTGACAAAGAGGGGTTTCTACGTTCTGAAACCTCCCTCGTTCAAACTATAGGTCGAGCAGCTAGAAACATCAATGGTAAGGTTGTGATGTATGCAGATCGCATAACTGACTCTATGAAATACGCTATAGATGAAACCAATCGACGACGTCAAATACAAGAGGAATACAATATCAAGAATGGTATTGAACCGAAAGGCATCGTTAAAGGCATTCGAGATGTAATCGAAGCGACAGTTGCTGCGGATTCAATTGAAGAATATAAGGCTGAGCAAATTAAAGCTATGAGTAAAGCGGAGCTCAAAGATTATATTGTACAGCTAGAAGAGGAAATGTTTGCAGCATCCAGAACTTTACAGTTTGAAAGAGCTGCTGAGCTTCGCGATATGATCGTTGAATTAAAGACTTTAAAGGTTAAGTAATTTTAGAAGAGGACATTATATGAGTAAAAACACCATTTATGTAAAAGGTGCTAAAGAGCACAATCTAAAAAACATTGATGTATCAATTCCTAGAGATCAATTGGTAGTCGTTACAGGACTAAGTGGCTCGGGTAAGTCTTCCCTTGCGTTTGATACGATATATGCGGAAGGTCAAAGGAGATACGTTGAAAGCTTGTCCTCATATGCAAGACAATTTTTAGGACAAATGGAAAAACCGGATGTTGAGTATATTGAAGGGTTATCGCCCGCCATATCAATTGACCAAAAGACTACAAGCCGTAACCCACGTTCTACTGTAGGTACGGTAACAGAAATCTATGACTATCTAAGACTATTATATGCGAGGGTGGGGATTCCCCATTGTCCTGTCTGTGGAATTGAAATTTTACCGCAAACAGTTGATCAAATCGTAGATAAAGTAATGATGTTAGATGAAGGCAAAAGGATACAAGTCCTCGCACCTATGATTGTCGGAAAGAAGGGTCAACATCAGAAGCTTCTTGAGGCTCTAAAAAAAGAAGGCTATGTAAGGGCTCGTATCAACGGTGAAGCAAGAGATTTAAGTGAGACCATTGAGCTTGAAAAAAATAAAAAAAATACAATAGAAGTCGTCGTGGATCGGTTGGTGATAAAGTCGGATATTCAACAAAGACTAACGGATTCTATAGAAACGGCTCTAAAGCTTGCAGAAGGTGTCGTAACCATTAATATTCTGGATGAAGAGGACGTAACCTTTAATACGAAATTCGCTTGTTCAGAGCACGGTCATGGTATAGCCGAAATGGAACCTAGAATGTTTTCATTTAATGCACCCTATGGGGCATGTCCAGACTGTAACGGGCTAGGCTTTACGAAAAAGGTTGACCCAGAGCTTCTGGTTCCAGATCAGAGAATATCCGTAAGCGAAGGTGCACTCCTTCCCATAGCGAACAGTGCCGATGGTACATTTTACGTGAATATGATTCATGCTTTAATTGAGGAAGCTGGTGCCTCGGTGGATACGCCATTTAGAGAGTTACCTGAGAAAGTGAAGCACGAAATTTTTTTTGGTACAGGTGACCGAAAAGTGAAATTTATGTACGATAGTAAATACGTTGGTGAAGCAGAGTTTAATCGACCATTTGAAGGTTTGGTAAACAACTATGAGAGAAGGTATGCTGCCACAAACTCTGAATATATTCGCTCAAAAATAGATGAATTTATGAGCTTAATCGAGTGTGACACTTGTCATGGAAGAAGGCTTAAGGATGAAGTGCTTGCGGTAACCGTAGGTGGGCTAAGTATTCATGAGGTAACTAGCTTATCTGTTAAGGAAGCAGTCAATTTTTTTGACACTCTATCGCTAGACAATACCAATACACAAATCGCAGAACAAATTTTAAAAGAGATAAATGCACGCTTAATGTTCCTAAAAAACGTTGGCCTTGAATATCTGTCTCTATCTAGAGCTGCGAGTACACTTTCAGGCGGAGAATCACAGCGGATTCGTTTGGCAACTCAAATTGGCTCAGGCTTAGTAGGGGTATTGTACATCCTAGATGAGCCAAGTATCGGATTACACCAAAAGGACAATCAAAAGCTTTTGAAGACCCTTAGAGATTTAACCGAATTAGGAAATACACTTTTGGTAGTAGAGCACGATGATGACACTATAAGAGAAGCGGACTATATCCTAGATTTAGGGCCAGGCGCTGGTGAGCATGGTGGTCATATCATCGCAGAAGGTAATTTAAAAGCTATTTTAGCAAATAAGAATTCTATTACTGGGCAATATTTGAGTGGAAGAAAGAAAATTCTTTATCCTGCACTAAGAAGACCGGTTTCAGATAAGATGATTAGGATTATTGGTGCTACAGAAAATAATCTCAAAAACATTGATGTCGACATTCCCCTAGGGGTTTTATGCGCCATTACTGGTGTGTCAGGTTCTGGTAAAAGTACCTTGATCAATGAGATTTTATATAAGTCATGTGCCATTGCAATTAATAAGAGTAGAATAAAGGCTGGAAAACACGATAACATACTTGGCCTTGAAAATATTGATAAAATCATTGAAATTGATCAATCTCCAATAGGAAGGACACCAAGATCAAATCCGGCAACCTATACCGGTGTGTTTGATATGATTCGTGATTTATTTGCACAGGTTCCTGAAGCTAAGATGAGAGGGTATCAAAAAGGTCGTTTCAGCTTCAATGTCAGTGGTGGTAGATGTGAGCACTGTAAAGGTGATGGGATTATAAAGATTGAAATGCATTTTTTACCTGATGTGTATGTTCAATGTGATGTTTGTAAAGGAAAGCGTTACAATAGAGAAACCCTAGAAGTAAAGTATAAAGGTAAAAATATTGCTGATGTTCTCAACATGACAGTTGAGGAAGGTCTTGAGTTTTTCTCTAACATTCCGAGAATTAAAAGAAAATTGAAAACGCTTCATGAAGTTGGCTTGGATTATATACGATTGGGTCAACCCTCAACACAGCTATCTGGGGGTGAGGCGCAAAGAATTAAGCTTGCAACAGAGCTCAGTAAGGTGAGTACGGGTAAAACGCTCTACATTTTAGACGAACCGACCACGGGACTTCATACTGCTGATGTTCATAATTTAATCAGCGTTCTACAAAGATTAGTAGATACAGGTAATACTGTAGTCGTTATAGAGCATAATCTCGATGTAATTAAATGCTCAGATTATATTGTAGATTTAGGTCCTGATGGTGGTGATAATGGTGGAACCGTTATAGCAACTGGAACACCAGAGGAAGTTGCGAAGGTTCAGGGCTCCTATACTGGCGCGTTTTTAGAGCGTATGCTCACTGAAGATTATAAGGAAAAAGTAAAAACTAAAAAGGTTTCTGCAAAAGTCGCTTCTAAATCTTCAAAGGTGATAAGTGTAGATGATAATCAAGAATAATATAGGATTCTAGGAGTCATCTATGTAATTGTTTATGTGTATACTCATAATTGTGACCTGGTTCATTGAATCAGGTCACTTCTCTATGGCTGATTAGAAGTTGACATCCCAGAAGCGCAAAAAGAGATTCTTTATTCATCAAGCTTGGTTGTAAAGTATAGCGTGTATGAGGTGTCAGGTATTTATTTATCTTCAAGTGTGAAAGATAGACTTCGTGAGTTGACAAAGTCTTAAGTCAAAGTTATGATAGCGATATTAACAGGTAAAGAATGGTTATATAATTAAGGAGAAATCATGGAACAAGGATTTCAGGTAAAAGAACACATAAAAGAGCAGCTAAAGACATTGCCACAGCTTCCTGGGATCTACATAATGAAGGATCAGTCGGGAGAAATTATATATGTTGGAAAGTCAAAAAATTTAAAAAACAGAGTGAGTTCCTACTTTAGGGGATTTAACTCCCATCTACCCAAAGTGCAAACGATGGTGATCAATATTAGTGAGTTTGAGTACATCATCACTGATTCAGAAATGGAAGCACTTATATTAGAAGCAAATTTAATAAAAAAGCATTTACCTCGTTTTAATATCCTATTGAAGGATGATAAAATGTATCCTTATATCGTTGTCTCTGTTGGAGAGCGTTTTCCGAGGGTATTCATGACCAGACAGCTCCCGAAAGGGAACTTTAAGGTCTTCGGACCATACACGGGGGTTGATCAGGTTAAAACCACACTTGAGGTTATTCAGACGATATTTCCAATTAGAGAATGCAGTAAAAAGATAACAGATAAGGTAGAAAGACCATGTCTCAATTATCATATAGGTAGATGTGCAGGCGCTTGTAATCATATGATAAGTGATGAAGCCTATAATGTTTATGTCCAAAAGATTATTCGGTTTTTAGCTGGTGATAAGAATTGGCTCATTACGGAATTGAATGAGAAAATGTTGGCCTGTGCTGAAAAAATGGCGTTTGAGGAAGCCGCTGAATTTAGAGATAAAATCAATGCACTTCGCGCATTGAATGAAAAACAGAAGGCGATTCAAAATACAGGGAAGAATCAAGACTATATCGCTTCTTATCGATATGAGGATCGTGCTTGTGTCATGCTATTTCAAATCAGAGAGGGTAAAATAATAGGGAGAGAATCCTATAACCTATCAAATGTCGAGGGGGCAAATGGGGATGAACTCATCAGTTCGTTTATCCTACAATACTATGCTGGAAATGACATGGTGCCTCCAGAGATATATTTGTCACAGCAGCTTGAAAATCAGGATTTATACAGTGAATGGTTAAGCAGGCTTTGTGATTATAAAGTAAGCTTTTCTGTACCTCAAAGAGGTGATAAGAAAAAGACCATTGAGTTGGTTGAGAAAAATGCAAAAGAGTATATTATGAAGTTCCAAGAAAGGATTGAAAAGGAACAGCTTTTCAGCTCGTTATCAGAAGGGGAATTGCGGGATGCTTTAGGTATGCCGGACAACTTAAAAATCAATCGAATTGAAGCATTTGATATTTCCAACATTTCGGGTGTCTATTCGGTCGGGAGTATGGTTGTTTTCGAGGATGGGAAAAAGAAACGTTCCGATTATAGAAGATTTAGAGTGAAAACTATTGAAGGTCCAAATGATTATGGATCGATGCAAGAAGTAGTTTATCGACGCTACAAACGTGTTTTAGAAGAAATGAAGATGGCTGAAGAGACGGGTGTTTTAGGTGCAAAATATAGTGGCTTACCAGATTTAATTCTCATCGATGGTGGAAAGGGCCATGTTAATGCGGCATTAGAGGTTCTGAACGCTCTTAAATTATATGTTCCAGTGGCAGGTATGGTGAAGGACGATTATCACAAAACTGAAGATTTGTACTACGATGGTGAGCGAAGAGGCTTAAAAGCCAGGAGAAATGCATTTAAGCTTGTATATGAGATTCAAGAAGAGGTCCATCGATTTGCTATTGAGTATCATAAGTCGTTGCGTTCCAAAGAAATGACGCATTCTATTTTAGACGAGATAGAAGGTGTTGGCGAGAAAAGAAGAATTGAATTGATGAAGTACTTTAAGACCATAGAGCGAATTAAAGAAGCGAGTTTAGTTGAGCTTCAGGAAGTAACCGGAATAAACGCAAGAGTGGCGCAAGCAATATATGATTACTTTAGAACCCCAAATAGTGAAGTTTATAGTAATTTTGATGATGGAAACATTAGTAAAGATTCTTAATAATGCCACAAATACAAGTACGGCAACTTTCAATCAGGCTTGAGATTTCAAGCCTGATTTTTATATAATAAGTGTTAAAAAAAAAACACAAAATATAAAAAAGTTTAGCTGTATACTTTGTGAACAATATATGTTATAATTCATGTTGACATGGGTTAAGGAATTAACAATCTGCCTTAAACCTAGTAAAATACTAGGGAATAAGGGGTTTGACATCGCGGGTTACGGTGTTAAACAAGCAATCGATAAGGAGGAACTTTTTAATGGCAAAGAACTTTTTAACTGATGAAAATTTCGAAAAGCTTCACAAAGTGATCGAAGAGCATAAAGATATGCAAGGTCCTTTGATGCCGATTCTTCATGAAGCACAACATATTTTCGGTGCAATCCCGATAGAAGTGCAAAGAGTGATATCGGAAAAGTTAAATACACCATTAGCTGAAATTTATGGCGTAGTTACTTTCTACTCACAGTTTACACTTGAACCAAAAGGTGATTATTTAATCTCAGTTTGCCTTGGAACTGCATGCTACGTAAGAGGGGCGCAACAATTAATTGACAAAATTTCTGAGATGACTAGTGTTGGTGTTGGTAAAACATCGCCAGATGGTAAATTCTCATTAGAAGCAACAAGATGCATCGGTGCATGTGGTCTTGCGCCTGTATTAACTGTAAATGAAGATGTCTATGGTCGTTTGACTTTAAATGATATCCCTGGCATCATCCAAAAATACCAAGCGAATTAAGGAGGCACAAATGAAAACATTAGCTGAATTAACACAACTTAGAGACGAAGCACTTAAAAAAGTTGATTTAAGAAAAGATCGCAAAGGTACTAGAATTGTCGTTGGTATGGCAACTTGTGGTATCGCAGCAGGTGCTCGCCCTATCTTAGCCGCTTTGATGGATGAAGTTCAAAAAAGAGGTTTGAAAGATGTAGAGATTACTCAAACAGGTTGCATTGGCGTTTGCAGACTTGAGCCACTCGTTGAAGTCTACAAAGAAGGCGGCGAAAAAGTTACTTATGTTGAATTAACTGAAGAAAAAGCGAGAAGAATCATCGCAGAACACATCGTTAATGGCAATATCGTAACTGAATTCACGATTGGTGCAGCAGAGTAATTGTAACAAACCAAATTTAGGAGGTATATCAATGGATTTCTATAGAGCACATGTCCTTGTGTGTGGTGGTACAGGTTGTGTATCCTCAGGATCAGCAACCATCGAAGAAATGTTTAACGATGCTTTAGTCGCAAAGGGCTTAGAAAAAGAAGTAAAAGTGGTAAGAACGGGTTGTTTCGGTCTTTGCGAAGCAGGTCCTATCTGTATCGTATATCCAGAAGGTTCATTCTACTCAAGAGTTGAAAAAGCAGACGTAGAAAGAATCGTTGACGAGCACTTATTAAAAGGAAGAATTGTAAAAGATCTTCTTTATGTTGATAAATTAGCAAATGTTACTGAAATTGAAACAAGTATCAATGAAGTAACTTTCTACAAAAAACAAAAACGTGTTGCACTTAAAAACTGTGGTGTAATCAACCCTGAAATCATCGAAGAGTATATCGCATTTGATGGTTACCAAGCTCTTGGTAAAGCATTAACTCAAATGACACCGGGGCAAGTTATCGATGAAATGAAAAAATCAGGTCTTCGTGGCCGTGGGGGCGGTGGTTTCCCAACAGGTTTAAAATGGGAATTCGCTTCTAAATCAGAAGGCGACATCAAGTATGTTGCTTGTAATGCCGATGAGGGAGATCCAGGTGCATTTATGGACCGTTCTGTTCTTGAGGGTGACCCACATGCAATCATTGAAGCTATGGCAATTGCAGCTTACGCAATTGGCGCTGAAAAAGGTTATGTCTATATCCGTGCGGAGTATCCAATCGCAGTTAAGCGTTTAGGTATTGCGATTGCTCAAGCAAATGCTATGGGCTTACTCGGTAAAAATATATTTGGTACTGATTTCAATTTCGAAATGGAAATCAGATTGGGTGCTGGCGCATTCGTATGTGGTGAAGAGACTGCTCTTATCGCATCTATCGAAGGTGAGCGTGGTATGCCAAGACCAAAACCACCATTCCCAGCTCAAAAAGGTATCTTTGGAAAACCAACCATCATCAACAATGTTGAGACTTATGCGGTTGTTCCACAAATTATCTTAAACGGCGCTGATTGGTTTACTTCATTCGGTACTGAAAAATCACCAGGAACTAAGGTTTTCGCTTTAGGTGGTAAAATCAACAATACAGGTCTTGTTGAAATTCCAATGGGAACAACGCTTAAAGAAGTTATCTATGATATCGGTGGCGGTATTCCAAATGGTAGAAAATTCAAAGCGGTTCAAACGGGTGGTCCATCGGGTGGTTGTTTAACAGAAGCACATCTTGAAACACCAATCGATTTTGATACTTTAACAGCACTTGGCTCAATGATGGGTTCAGGTGGTATGATCGTAGTTGACGATACAAACTGTATGGTTGACTTCGCTAGATTCTTCCTTGACTTTACAGTAGATGAATCATGTGGTAAGTGTGTACCATGTCGTGAAGGTACTAAGAGAATGCTTGAAATGCTTGAAAAAATCACTTCAGGTAACGGTACTATGGAAGATTTAACTAAATTAGAAGAATTAGCTTACTCTATAAAAGACTCATCACTTTGTGGTCTTGGACAAACTGCACCGAACCCAGTATTATCTACACTTAAGTACTTCAAAGATGAGTACATCGCTCACGTAGTCGACAAAAAATGTCCAGCAGGTATGTGTCAAGATTTATTGTCAATCGTGATCACAGATGGCTGTATTGGCTGTACTGCTTGTAAACGAGTTTGTCCAGTTGATGCTATCAGTGGCGAAGTGAAACAAAATCATGTCATCGATCAAGCAAAATGTATCAAATGTGGCGCTTGTATTCCAAAATGTCCTAAGAAAGTTATTGTTAAGCAATAGTTGGACAACAAAGATTATATGAAAGAGGTGTACTTATCGTGAGTAATGTAAGTTTATCTATAAACGGTATTCAATATGAAGTACCAAGTAACTTAACCGTATTAGAAGCTGCTAGAACAGTTGGTATCGATATTCCAACTCTTTGCTTCCTTAAAGATATCAATGAAGTTGGCGCTTGTCGTGTTTGTGTTGTTGAAGTGGAAGGTGCTAGAGCACTTCAAGCTTCATGTGTGCTTCCAGTTCGTGAAGGCATGGTCGTTAATACTAACAATACAAGAGTTAGAAAAGCTAGAAAAAATACAGTAGAATTATTACTTGCTAACCATAACAGAGAGTGTACAACATGCGTTAGAAGCAAAAACTGCGAATTACAATCACTTTCTGAAGAATTAAGCATCAGAACCATTCCTTATGAAGGCGAAAAAAGAGAGCCGTCTTTTGATGATCTTTCTCCTTCAATCGTAAGAGATTCAAGCAAATGTATCCTATGCGGTCGTTGTGTAAGCGCATGTAAAAATGTTCAAGGCATCGGTATCTTAGATTTCTTAAACAGAGGCTTTAAAACAACTGTAGGACCTGCATTTGAAATGAGCATGAAAGATGTACCATGTATTTACTGTGGTCAATGTATGGTAACTTGTCCAGTAGGTGCTTTAACTGAGAAATCTGCTATCGATAAAGTATGGGCAGCACTTGAAGATAAATCTAAACACGTTATCGTTCAATCAGCGCCTGCAGTAAGAGCAGCACTTGGTGAAGAGTTTGGATACCCAATCGGAACAAACGTAACTGGTAAATTAGCTACAGCGTTAAGAAGACTTGGCTTTGACAAGATTTTCGATACAAACTGGGCTGCTGACGTTACGATTATGGAAGAGGGTACAGAGTTACTTCACAGACTACAAAATGGTGGCGTTTTACCGATGATCACATCATGTTCACCAGGTTGGGTAAGATATATTGAGTTTAACTACCCTGAATTGTTACCACACCTTTCAACCTGTAAATCACCACAAAATATGTTTGGTGCATTAGCAAAAAGCTACTACGCTGAAAAACACGGTATCGATCCAAAAGATATCCTCGTAATTTCAGTAATGCCATGTACTTCAAAAAAATCTGAGATCGTTAGACCAGAGCTTGAAGTCAATGGCTATAGAGACGTAGATGTATCGATCACAACTCGTGAGCTTGCACTTATGATTAAAGAAGCTAGACTTGAGTTCGATAAACTTGAAGAGGGCACTTTCGATCCATTTATGGGTAACTATACAGGTGCAGGTCTTATCTTTGGTGCAACAGGTGGCGTTATGGAAGCAGCAATCAGAACCGTTGCTGACGTATTAACTGGTCAAGACCTTGAGAACGTAGACTATACTGCTGTTCGTGGTGTTGAAGGCATCAAAGAAGCTACTGTAAATGTCGCAGGAATGGACATTAAAGTTGCAGTTGCACACAACACAACAAATGCAGGCATCTTACTAGAAAAAATTAAAAAAGGTGAAGCAGATTACCACTTTATCGAAGTTATGGCTTGTCCAGGCGGCTGTGTAAATGGTGGTGGTCAACCAATTCAACCAGCTAACGTAAGAAACGTAATCGACATAAGAGCTGAAAGAGCAAAAGCGCTTTATTCAGAGGATGCTTCGAAAGAAGTGAGAAAATCTCATAAAAATCCAGAAATCAAACGCTTATACGATGAGTATCTTGGCAAACCAAATAGCCATAAGGCGCATGAATTGCTTCATACGCACTATGTTGCTAGAGAGAAGTTTCCTTTAAACAAGTAATAAAGATCGAGCCGTTTAATGACTTTAATCTGTTTGCGTCATTCCAACCAATAAGATCAAATTAACCTGCAATTATACAATAATATAATTGCAGGTTTTATTTATTTTATAGAGCGTATAACATAGGGAGTGCATATGGACTTTAGCTATAGTCAAGCAATGCAAAATAGTTTAAAATGATAATGTACGTAAATTAATAATGAGGAGCTATACATGTCCAATAATAAAACCTTAGTTATTTCAATAGAAGGTGGAGATGGCGCAGGAAAATCAACGGTTATTGAATTGATTGCAGTTCATTTACAAGAGTTAAGCCTTCCGTTTATCATTACAAGAGAACCTGGTGGTGTTCGCATTTCTGAGCAAATTCGAAGCATTACATTAGATAAAAATTTACAGGAAATGGATGTTAGAACCGAGGCACTTTTGTTTGCAGCGGCTAGAAGACAGCATTTGGTTGAAAAAGTAAAGCCAGCAGTTGAACAAGGTAAGCTGGTGATTATCGATCGATTTGTCGATTCATCTATGGTCTACCAAGGCTATGTTAGAGGTATAGGTGTAGATGAGGTTTATAATATGAATTTATTTGCTACTGAAGGCTTTTTACCCGATTTGACATTGTATCTAGATGTTGATCCCAAAGTGGGCTTAGATCGTATTGCGCAGAATCCCGATCGCGAGATTAATAAGCTTGATTTAGAGGGGCTTCATTTCCATGAGCGCGTTCGCGAGGGCTATCTTAGCTTGGTTGAACGGTTTCCAAATCGCATCGTGACAATTGATGCAAACCAGTCAGTAGAAGCGGTGACTAATGCTGTAATAAAAGAAATTGAACTCAGATTGTA
Source organism: Clostridiales bacterium 38-18 (assembly GCA_001897605.1). Lineage (GTDB taxonomy): Bacteria > Bacillota > Clostridia > Peptostreptococcales > Acidaminobacteraceae > Fusibacter_C. Next base: position 222,475 of record MKTL01000002.1, read on the forward strand.
AAGATGCTATAATGTAAGTGTTAATTGTTAAATAATTAACTTTTGAGTTATAGGAGGCAATGATGCACTTAAAATACATCAAAGAGATAATAAAAGCAGATGTTTTAGCATATGAACCTGGTCTAGAACTTGAGATCAATACAGCTTTTGGCTCAGATCTTATGAGCGACGTGTTAGCTTATGTTGAAGATGATACCTTATTGATTACAGGTCTTACGAATCAGCAGGTGATCAGAACAGCTGAGATGCTTGATCTTAAGGCAATCCTCTTTGTAAGAGGGAAAAAACCTTGTAACGAAATGATCAGCCTAGCAGAAGATAAAAAAATCCTGCTAATGTCAACAAAAGAATCATTATTTACTGTTTCAGGAATATTGTATAATAATGGATTGAGAGGCATATCTATTTAACCAGTCAACGCAATACTAATCTGCAGAGGCAAGGGGATCTGAGATTTATGAACACCTATATGAAAAATGAATCAAACGTTGCTATGAAACTTCACTATGATATATCAAAGGATGATTTTTCGAGAGCTGGTGAAGCATCTAGCAAGATTAAAAATATGCTAAGACAATTGGCAATTGAAGCAAATATTCTTAGAAGAATTGCAATTGCAACTTATGAAGCAGAAATTAATTTAGTAATTCACTCGTTGGGTGGTACGATTGACGTATACATAAAGCCCGACTGTATAGAAATATACGTAGAAGACGTTGGACCCGGAATTGAGAACATTGAACTTGCTATGACAAAAGGATTTTCTACTGCGACAGCAGTTGCGAGAGAAATGGGGTTTGGCGCAGGCATGGGCTTACCAAACATGGAAAAAGTGAGCGACGAGTTTATCATTGAATCAACTATTGGTGTTGGTACTCAAATTAAGATGGTCGTCACCTACTAATCAGTCCTCACTTGGAGGTAATAATGAGAGAATACTGGCATTCAGTAGTGCTTGAAAAGGACTACTGTAATGGATGCACACACTGTCTTGATCGGTGTCCGACACAAGCCATTAGAATCATCGACGGTAAAGCGCGAATCATTCAAGATCGTTGCATTGATTGTGGTGAATGCTTAAGAGTATGTCCCTATCATGCAAAAGGCGCACTTGTCAGTTCAATTGATACATTGAATAACTACAAGTACACGGTAGCATTGCCTTCGATTTCTTTTTATGGTCAGTTTTCGGAGGAGTATGATACAAACAAGGTCTACAATGCACTGCTGAAATTGGGGTTTGATGAAGTGTATGACACGGCGCATGCAGCAGAAATTTTAGCGGTTTACGAAAAAGCAATGGTAGAAAAGGAGCATTATAATAAACCACTAATATCCACCTATTGCCCAGTAATAACGCGTCTTATTCAAATTAAGTACCCAGCTTTGATCGATCATATTATTAAGCTTGAAGCACCGATGGAGATCGCTGCAAGGCATGTAAGGAAAAGATTGATTCAAGAGGGCTACACTAGTGATGAAATTGGAATTATTTATATTTCACCTTGTCCTGCCAAAATCACTAGCATAAAAAACCCGATTGGTATAGACAAGTCAAGTATAGATGAGGCAGTATCTACAGAAGAGATCTATTATAAAGTTATGAAGATCATAGATAAGGTAACCGATATAAAACCCATTCAATGTTCAACTGGCAAAGGCATCGGTTGGGCAAGAGTAGGTGGACAAAGCTACGCGATGGAAATCGATGATTATATTGCGGTTGATGGCATTGACGAAGTAATAAAAGTGCTTGAGTCAATGGAAATTGGTAAGCTCAACTCTCTAGATTTTTTCGAAGGGTATGCTTGTGTTAATGGATGCGTTGGGGGACCTTTAAATGTTGAAAACACCTTTATTGGAAAAAATCGCGTTAGAAAATTAACAAAAAAATATGGCATGGATGAGCCCGTAACGATTGATATTGAGTTGATTCCTGAAAATATGGAATGGGACACACCAATTAAACCTATGCCAATATTTAAACTAGACACGGATTTTAAACGAGCACTTGAGAAGATGGCTAAGATTGAAGAGTACACGCAGATTTTACCAGGTATCAACTGTGGCGCCTGTGGTGCACCTAATTGCAGAGTTCTTGCAGAGGATATCGTCAGCGGCAATGCTAAGCTAGAGGATTGCGTCTTATTAAAGAACCAGCCCAAAGGTTAGTACGAGCAATATGATATGTTAATCTTAATTTTGATTTGAGGGGTATAGAGATGTTTGTTAATGAATTAATAGGAAAATATGGATTTAAGCACCTATCAGGTGAGAATGTAGATAGAAAGATTGAGAACGCATACTCTTGTGACTTGCTAAGCTGGGTAATGGCAAAGGGAAAGCATGATACAGCGTGGATTACAGTTCAAACACATAATAATATCCTAGCAGTAGCTTCTTTGTTAGACTTCGCTTGTATTATAATTCCAGAAGGAATTAAAGTAGAACAAGAAATTCTAGATAAAGCGAATGAGCAAGAGGTCGTCATTCTTTCAACAGAGTTGGATGCCTTTGAGATTTTTAAGATTTTATATGAAGCTGGAGTAAAATAGTGAAACTTTACTATGATTTGCACATCCATTCATGTCTGTCACCTTGTGGGAGTGATGATATGACGCCCAATAATATTGTTGGAATGGCACACATAAAGGGGTTAGATATAATTGCTGTGACAGATCACAACGCTTGCGATAATCTAAAAGCGATTGCACAGGTTGCTGAAGGCTTTGATATTCTTTTGGTGCCTGGGATGGAGATTCAAACAAGGGAAGAGGTTCATGTGCTTTGCTATTTCAGAGGCATAGCGGATTTGTTGGATTTTAATGATGCGATGGCAACTTTTAGAACGACAATTTTAAATAAGCCTAAGGTGTTTGGTCAACAGCAGATATTAAATGAGATGGATGAACAAATTGGCGAAGAGCCAAGAGCCCTAATGATGTCCGTAGATTTGTCAATTGAGGCAGTAGTGGCGCTAACGCAAAAATACGATGGTTGTGTTGTGCCTGCACATATTAACAAGGCTTCAAACAGCATTCTTGTCAACTTAGGATTTATACCTGAGGCGCTGGGATTTAAAACGGTTGAGGTCCATGAGAACAGTCCAATAGCCGTTGGGTTAACAAAAGACTATCAGGTTATTTATAATTCTGACGCGCATTATTTAGATCAAATTAGTGAACCAATCCATTTTATGGACTTAAAAGAAAGAAGTTGTTCAGCAGTAATTGATTATTTATTGGGGAAGGTATTATGAGGGAGCTTTCTTTACACATTTTGGATATTGCACAGAATTCAATTTCAGCTAAAGCAGAGTGTTTAAGAATCGTCGTGATTGAAGATATGGCTACAGATCGATTGACGATTAAAATTAAGGACGATGGTATTGGTATGGATTCTGAGACGGTTAGAAGGGTTATTGATCCATTTTACACCACTAGAACGACTCGAAAGGTTGGCTTGGGGATTCCACTTTTTAAATCTTCTGCAGAGCAATGCGGTGGTTATTTTGAAATTAAATCACAATTAGGCGCAGGCACTGAGATAACAGCCGTTTTCAAGCATAGTCATATAGATAGGGTACCGTTAGGGGATATGCCACAAACCCTAGTGACCATAATAAATGCGTGCGAGTCAATGGATATGATCTATACACACACGGTAAATAATGAAACATTTACACTTAATACCAAGGAAATTAGAAAGCTATTGGATGGCGTTCCGATAAACAATCTTGACGTCATCACCTGGCTAAGAGAGTATATAACTGAAGGGCTTCAAGAAATAAAGGGTGTGCAATAGTACACCCTCTTTACATTTTGTTTTCAAATGTGATATGGTTAATTAATAAAGATGATATGAGGTGCCGCTTTGAACCTTAAAAAAATGGGTATAAAGGTATTACTATTTACAATACTATTAATTGTTATAACTAAAAATGTTGATATGGACCCGTATCTTCGAACTGCATTAAGTGTGTTTGGAATTGGTTCTGGTTTAATGCTGATGTTTTTAGACAGCTATCGTCATTATGGTGACTAATTTTGAAAGAGGCAGATTATGATAAGTTGGAAAAAATGGCTATCCACAGGATTAATTATTGCAGGCTTAGGGATTGCTGCTTTCCCAATTGCTGATAAATTATATGCTGATTATTGGCAAAACAAATTACTTGAGGCATATGACAGTCAATTGACATTAAATGAAGAAGCGGATCAACAGGCTGAGGCGGATTATCTTGCACTACAGGCAATATATGAAGCAAGTGATGCAGGTGAAGCGAATTCAGAAGATATTACCTCTGAGCTGTCCACAGAGGTTGTCGATACAACTGAAGCTACAACGGCTACAACTACAGAAAAATCCAAAGCCGTTGACAAGAGTGTAATAGGGAAAATTAAGATTTCTAAAATTGATTTAATTATGCCGATTTTAATGGGTGCAACAGAAAAAAATTTAAACAGAGGTGCTGCTGTAATTGCGGGTACATCAAACTTTGGAGAAATAGGGAATGTTGGTGTTGCAGGCCATCGTGGTAGATCATACGGTTTGTTCTTTAATCGTCTTAATGAGATCGGTAAAGGGGATATTATAGAGATTACTACAGATAACAAGGTTTATAAATACACCGTATATGAGACGCTTATTGTTGAACCGACCGATATATCTGTCTTATATAAAAATAAAGAAGATAAAATTTTAACCTTAGTTACATGTGATCCAGTAAAAAACCCAACACATCGTTTAATTATTCACGCTTTACAAAATCCATAAAAAGTCGTAATGTTTTTGTAATTGTACAAATTTTGAAGTGTGGTATACTATTAGCATAGAAGTTTATATTCTGTGAAGAGATGTCTTTTCACGACAAAGGCAAACCATTGGAAACGATGGGACGCAAAACTATAGGGCCTTTCCGAAAGGAGTGGCAGCCAGTCGCCGAATGAGGAGATTTTCTATTTTTTGAAAATTTCATTACGTGAAACGAACCTCTCACCGATAACGGCAAACCATTGGAAACGATGGGACGCAAAGCTATAGGGCCTTTCTGCAAGGAATGGCAGCCTAGCCACCGAAGGGAGAGAAACATGAAAAAAATATTGAGTTTATTAGTGATGTCATTTGTTTTATTGAGTGCATCATTTAGCAGCTTTGGTGCTACCCAGACCATTCAAGCAGATCTTGATGTAGGAATTGTCAACGTCGAATACAGCACTTTAAGTACAAGTAAGGTATTGTTATTAGTAGAAAAAGACGGTGAAAGATACTCTTATCCGATAGTGGATACAGATGTGAATCAATTTCCATTACAACTTGGAAATGGCACCTATACAGTTAGATTGATGCAGAATACAACTGGGAATAGCTACAAGGAGCTTACAAAAACCTCAGTCACTTTGAATTTATCCAACTCTAATATTGTGTATCTAAATTCTATTCAAGAAATTGAGTGGAATGAAGATACGCTTGCAGTTCAAAAAGCTGCTGAGCTCACAAAAAACTTAACCTCAGATGAAGCAAAAGTAAAAGCGATCTATAACTACATTACTAAAAATTATAAATACGATTACAACAAAGCTAAAACCGTAACTAGTGGGTACTTTCCGAATGTAGACAGCACCTATACTACTAAATTTGGTATTTGCTATGACTACTCAGCATTATTTGCAGCTATGACTAGAAGTGTTGGTATTCCAACCAAGCTTATAAAGGGATATTCTACAAATACTGGCGATATCTATCACGCTTGGAATGAAGTTTTTATCAATGGTACATGGAAAACAGTAGACACAACCGTTGATGCATCATATGTACAAGCTAACAAGACCATTTCAATGTACAAATTGGCTAAAGATTATAGTGTTTCAAAAGTTTATTAAGCCTTCTTCACTGTTCTGTAGGCAACTACAGAGCAGTTTTTTATTTTTTTGACTTTTTTACAAATAATGATATCTTTTACTAGAAAAATAAGATATTATTATAAGGTTGAATATTACGCTTTATTAGTTTAGGAGATATAAATGTTAAAAAACAAAGGCATCATCAATATTGCGGTTATCGCTCACGTTGATGCAGGAAAGTCGACTTTAGTTGACGCATTTTTAAATCAAAGTAATGTTTTTAGAGCAAATGAGTTCGTGCCAGAATGTGTTATGGACAGTAATGATTTGGAAAGAGAAAGAGGCATCACCATTTACTCAAAAAACTGTTCTATTATGTACAATGATTACAAGATTAATATCGTAGATACACCGGGCCATGCTGACTTCTCATCGGAAGTAGAGAGAATAATGAAGACGGTTGATACTGTAATTTTGCTAGTAGACTCTAGTGAAGGTCCAATGCCTCAAACTAGATTTGTATTAAAAAAATCTCTTGAAAGAGGTTTAAGACCAATTTTATTTATAAACAAAATAGATAAAAAAGATCAAAGAGCAGAGGAAGTTGTTGACTTAACCTTCGATTTGTTTGTAGAGCTAAATGCTGACGATCATCAGCTTGAGTTTCCAATCGTTTATGGTATAGCGAAGGAAGGGATTGCTAAATTAAGTATGGAAGATGAAAGTACTGACTTATCGCCTTTGTTTGAAACTATTTTAAATCACGTTGAACCATATCGCGACAGCTCTGATGAAGCGCTACAGCTTCAAATTTCTTCACTCGATTATGATGAATACGTAGGTAGACTAGGCATCGGTAGACTACTTAGAGGTACAATCAAGCAAGGCGATCAAGTGGTAATTAGTAAAAGAGATAACACACAGCAACGCGCGAAGGTTTCAAAGCTATATGTTTATCAGGGGCTATCAAAGGTAGAAGTAACAGAAGCCTATGCTGGCGATATGGTCGTTATTGCTGGTATACAAGATATTTCTATTGGTGAAACTATTTGTGATCCTGAAAGAGTCGAAGCGCTTCCTATGATTGAAATTGAAGAGCCAACGCTTTCAATGAACTTTTTAATTAATGATTCGCCATTTTGTGGTAGAAGCGGAAAGTTTGTAACGAACCGACACTTAAAAAGCAGGCTGGATAAAGAGTTAGAGGTTAATGTTGGCTTAAGGGTAGATGCGCTAGATTCAGTTCAAGATGGCTATCGGGTATCTGGTCGTGGCGAGCTTCACTTATCGATTCTTTTAGAAAACATGAGACGTGAAGGCTATGAAGTTGCAGTTTCAAAGCCACAGGTTCTAATGAAAATGATCGATGGTCAAAAATACGAACCGATTGAGCGTGTTATCGCTATTGTTCCAGATGAGTATTCAGGAGCAGTTATATCTGAGCTTAGCTTAAGAAAAGGCTTACTTGATGGTATGCAATCTGAGGATGGATTTACTAGATCAGAATTTTTAGTGCCAACACGTGGTTTGCTTGGTTATAGAAGCGAGTTTATTAACGTGACTAGAGGCGAAGGGGTCTTACTTAGATCATTCTTTGAATTCCAGCCATATAGAGGTGAAATTCCAAAGAGAAGTAATGGTGTTTTGATCTCTCAACAAGGTGGCGTAGCAATGGCATATTCTTTATTTAACTTGTCAGATCGTGCAACGATGATGATCGATGCGGGAACTGAAGTTTACGAAGGAATGATCATTGGTATCAATTCAAGAAAAGAAGATATGGTAGTTAACCCAACGAAGAATAAGAAATTAACCAATACAAGAGCTTCTGGTTCTGATGATGCAATCAAGCTTTTACCACCGAAAGTGTTTAATATGGAAGAAGCACTTACTTTCATAGAAGATGATGAATTGCTTGAGATCACACCAGATTCATTGAGAATGAGAAAAAGAATTCTCAATGAAACCGATCGTGTAAGATATAGAAATAAAATGAATAAAGAGCTTGAGGCTCAAGAAGTCGTATAATAGTCAAATCCCTGTTCAAAATGAACAGGGATTTTTTTCTATTTAAAGTAATGACCTAAACATAAATGCCCCTATTTGAGGGGATAGAGTGAGTGAGACGTAGAAAAGGAGGAAGTATAAGAGTCTTTTAAAACAATATGGTAATAATTGACATTTCCGAAAATGACGTGTAAGATATTACTAAATGAAATGTAAAAAAATGGTATTTGGAGGCAAAATGGTATCTCTTGAACTCGTGATTATAATTCCTCTCATTCTTATGATCATACTTGCTGGTATGATTCTTGTATTTTACGTACAGGCGATAGGCATCGAAATGATATTTCAATCTAGGATTTTTTTAGAAAGCACGGCAACACATGCAAGCATGAATGACTATGAATTTCAAAATTCGAACTTCATCTCTACACATGAGATGGGCGTTGCGAAGATAAGTGTATCTATGACAGCGCTTGAGCAGGATAACCCTTATGATTTTCCTGGACTTAAAGACAGCTTTACTATTAAACACCGTTTTTCGTACATCAAATATAACAGAGCGATCATTGCAACCTTAAATGAAGCTTCAAAGGTATTTGGAGGAGGTTGGCAAACTCATGAAGCAGAGTAAATTGCTCAATGGCTTAAATGCTCAGACAGGTGCGATTTCAATATTCGTGGTAATAATAATACCAGTTGTTATTATTGGCAGTTTCCTGATTTATCAACTTGTTGAGAGCTATAAAAGCGAAAACGATATGCAGAAAATTGCACATGCAACAAGTGATGCGATAATCTCCAGATACAGTGGCATAATGATGTCGCGTTTTGGTATGTTAGCCACTCCAATTGATCAACCGATTGAAAAGTTAGTGCAAAAATATGCGTCGCTTAATGGTATAACAGATTCAGCTCATCAACCAGATGTATTAATTACATATGAACAGATTTCTAATCCTGAGAATTTTAGCAATGCGTTAAAACAAGCTGCTTTGAGCTCGAAATGTGTTTCTCTAGTAGCCTATGGCACCTCACTTCTTGAGCAAAATAAAAACTATGCAAGGTTTCAATCTAAAATAAATGCGCTTCAATATTATGAAAAGAAAGCATTTGATTGGCTAGATTTTGAAGGGGTAGAGGACGATATGAAAAAGGTAAATACCTTTGGCTCTTTGTCTGAGATGAAAAACGACATTAATGAACTAATGAATAAAATTCAGTCGATTGAGGAACTGTTCGAGGTTGACTACCAAGACCTTCAAAATAATCTATATGAATTTCAATTGAAAGAAAATGATTTAGATACAAAAGCGATTTTTACAAATCTTGAAGAAAACTATCAATCTGGTAAAGCAGATTTTTTTAGTAAAATAGACCAGCTTACTATAATTCTCAACAGGGTATCGCAGGATATTTCAACTTTATCTGAGGTAGAAACCAGTATAAGTGATAATCTTAACCGTATTGAAGCCTTGGGAATGGAAATTGAAGCTTTAAACGAATCGATTGCGCAAATTGAAAATAATGAATACCAAATAGACCCTTTAGAAAGTAATAAAAATGAAAGTCAAATCAGTCTTACTCTTGAAAAAATCGACCAAATGAATGTGAAATTGAGTTCCCTACTGAACCAAAATACGGATCTATATAAAATGAGTGAGGAGATAAGACAAAAAATTCAAACTGAGCTGAATCAGTTTGTAGTCAATCAACAAAAGTCGCTGTATTTGAAAATATTAGATGCACTTGCGACTCTAAACAGTTTGTTTGAAAATTTTGTAATTGAGGACAAGACTATAGCGCTTAAAGACACTGCAGATTATAGAAATAGTACGGGTGTAATTCAATATGATTTAACGACTAGAATACTGGTTTCTGAATATTTGCTTTCCATTTTCAATAGCTATGATCAGAACTGTCCTAGAAAAATTCCCTATGGCGAGCGATTAAGTGAAGCGCGTTTGATTAAAGGTGAGATTGAATTTATTCTGACTGGAATTGAAAATCAAAGACAGAGTATGACTGAAATTAAAATGAAAGTTCTTGGAATTAGAGTGCCTTTCAATTTGATATCACTTATTCAGTCAAAATCTCAAATGAACCAAATAAATCTAATTACTGCTGCAGTCCCTCAGCCGTGGCGCATTTTTGCCTACACGGGTGCAATCGCCATGTGGACTACGGCTGAATCATATATAGATGTTAATGAACTTTTAAAAGGGAACGCCATTCCTATAATAAAAAGAAGTGAAGAATGGTATACGAGTTTAGAGGGGATATTGTCTCAAAACCGTTTGGTAGACCACGTAGAGTCACCCACTGATCATAATCAAACGCAGTTTGGCATATATTATATGGATTACTTGCGATTGCTATTATATATGCAGGACGATAACAAAACGGTCAAACGAACCATGTCCTTATTTGCACATGAGCTCTCAACTCTAGAACGTGAAAGCGGGTTGGACGATTTCGCAATTGGGCACGAGTTAAAAATCGTTTGGGAGGATTTAAGTGGATTTCATTATCAAACGAGACAATATTTGTTAGTCAATCAACTAGCGGAATAAGAGGTGTTCGTGAAAAAGTCAAAGGCAAGTGTTACGATTGAAGCAACACTGGTAATTACCATTACCATGCTACTGATGATTACATTAGTAGGATCAATATTGAGCTTGTATATCGATGAACAGCTCGAGTTTGCTTTATTAAACACAAAGAATGAATTAGAAGTTGCAAGTATGCCCTTTATAGGACATGAAAAAGCTATCAGAAGAACGTTAAATGAAGCCATTCTTTGTGAGATAGCCACTTGGCTTTATCATAGGGAGCTGGAAAAAACTGAAATTGATCAGCTGATAGGCAACCTAGATATTGATGTCAATTTTGATGAGCTAGGAATGGGGCAATTGTCACTTTCCTATAATTATACATTACCAACATTTTTAGGTAGGCATCAATTTACGCTCCCATTCTCGCCGGTCGTTTATTCTGATGGTGACCAAAAAAACTCAAAAACTGTATTTATAACCACATACGGGGAGAAGTTTCACCGAGAAGAGTGCCATTATCTCCGAAAAAGTAAATTTGGAGTTTCAATTGACAAGGCTCGCGAAGCTGGATACACCCCTTGCAAGGTTTGCTATTCCAGTGAGCCATCTATTAATTAAAGGAGAAAGCATATGCCTAGAGTGGATTCACATAGTTTCTCGTCTTTCAATGAAAACGATAGTTTAAAAAATACAAATAATGCCATAAACATAAGGGTGGATTCAAAAACAGGCCTGTCAGTTCTAGAGAAGATTGTACCAATCCATAGAGGACTTAATGAAATTGCTATTTTATCTAAGCTCAACCAATCCAACTTTAATTCCTACCCGGCTATGCACGGCTATGAAATTATTGGCAATCATATGAAAATTACTTGCCAGTATATTAAAGGGAGGACCTTAAAACAATGGCTAGAGAAATCTGGTGATCGACAACGTTTAATAAATGTATTTCCGTTGATATTTGAAAATGCAATTAGAGCGTTGTTCGCCTTGCATGATGCTGGGGTTTTACATTTAGATATCAAACCTGAAAATCTCGTTATAGATGAATGCTATAATGTCTATCTTATTGATTTTTCGAATTCAATCACTTACGACGAAAAGCATCTTATAAAGGAAACTGTCGGAACTTTTAAATATTTATCTCCAGAGATGATGTTGGAATTCCATAGGGTTGATTATGAAACCGACTTTTTTAGTTTGGGTAAATCACTTCTTGAGGTCATTTGTAAAAATGAAACGAGGATCACCCAAGAGCTTCTAGGCACATTATTAAGAGTCTGCCAAATCGATCCAATCAAAAGAAAAAATAATATGAAGGATTTAAGAAAAACACTTGCATAAAATGGTATTATCGTATACAATCTAGACAAAGGATAATTGTATACAGTAATACGTTTTGGAGGTGGCTTATGAAGGAAGCAGTAAAAGAAAATCAATTTGACGTTACGTATTGTAAAAGATGTGGCGATGAAAAGAAGGTTAATAAGTTTGGTCTTTGTAAGTCTTGTGAATCAGAAGTGGATTATGAGTATGCAATGATGTATGAAACTAAAACTAAGGAATAAAACTAAAACTAAGGAATAAAACTAAAACTAAGGAATAAAACTAAAACCTAGGCACACCAATGGTGTGCTTCAATTTTTTTTTGATCCAAACATATTTAAGAATGCTTCAACAGCTCATTTAGCAACTCTTAATTTGATTTACAGAAAATACATAAAATTTTATTAATCTTAAATAAGGAACTATGTTATAATGAACGTGATAGTACCCTTTGGGACTATACTTAGATGTGTTATTTTTTACAATGAAAATCGGCTCTGAGCATTTGCCCGAGACTGAGAAGCATAATGAAATGGATGCTCTTTTTGTCTTGTGCAGAAAGAGTTTTTTGATTTTTTGTTACAGGAAGTGAAAAGATGAAGATCGCTTTTATTGGTGCAGGAAAAGTTGGACAATCATTGGCCATTTATTTAAAGAAACATCGATTTGAACTTGTGGGTTTTTATTCGAGAAACCCGAAGGCGTTGGAATTAGATGAGCGATTAGTAGATGCCTATGTCACAGATGATTTATATGGGGTAATTGGTAGTGCGGACATTATCGGTATAACCGTGTCAGATGACCAGATCAACTCAGTGATTACTCAAATCATGAATGAAGGTATAGCAACTGAAAATAAAGCATTTTTTCATACCAGTGGCGTACATTCTGTGGATGGTTTAAATCAGCTTTCGAATCATGTTTTTACGCTTCATCCACTGAGAGCATTTACCTCAATTGTGGAGAATACGGATGAACTGTCAAATGTCTATTATGGCATTGAAAATGAGTCGGTTATAAAAGCGTTTGGACTTGATTTGCTATTTCCACGACATATTAAAGTAGATAGCTCTAGTAAAGCACAATATCACGCTTCGGCTGTGATTGCATCGAATTATTTGGTAACCGTTGTAAATCTTGCCATCGACCAGTTAATGGCTCTCGGATATACGGCTGAGATCGCTCAAAATGCATTATGGCCACTCATAACGAATACGATATCGAATATAGAAAAAGTTGGTGCTAAGTCGGCATTGACTGGACCTATCGCTCGTGGAGACAGTGGCACAATAAAAATGCATTTAAACGCACTTTCACAGAAAGACCGTGAAACGTATATTGCCTTAGCCAGACAAACCGTTTCGCTTTCGAACCAATCAAAGGAAAAGAAAGACGAAATCATTTCTGTTCTTGAGGAGGATGATTATGACAAAGATCACAACATCAACTTTTTTAAACCACAAAATGAATCATGAAAAAATTACCGTGCTAACGGCTTATGATTATTCAATGGCAAGTCTTTTAGATGAGGCGGGAATTGAATGTCTGCTTGTAGGGGATTCATTGGGGATGACCATGCTCGGCTACGAGGATACGCTTGCAGTGACGATGGAAGATATGATCCATCATACAAAAGCGGTTAAAAGAGGGGCAAAATTTGCTATGGTTGTGGCAGATATGCCATTTATGAGCTATCATGTCAGCGATGAAGAAGCTGTAAGAAATGCGGCACGTTTTATAAAAGAAGCAGGTGCTCACGCGATTAAACTTGAAGGTGGCTTTAATGTAAAGACGCGTATAGAGGCAATTATCGCTGCACAAATCCCTGTAATGGGACACTTAGGATTAACACCACAATCGGTTAACGCCTTTGGTGGATTTAAAGTTCAAGGCAAATCAAAAGTGCAAGCGAAAAAATTAATTGAGGAAGCAAAATTACTTGAATCCTTGGGTTGCTTTGCCATTGTATTAGAATGTATTCCAGCTAAATTAGCACAGTTGATCTCGAGTCAACTCAGCATACCAACCATTGGAATAGGTGCTGGAAGTGGCTGTGATGGGCAGGTTTTGGTCATTCAAGATCTGCTGGGCATGTACTCGGATTTATCACCGAAGTTTGTCAAACCGTATGCCAATCTGAAGCCAATCATAATTGACGCGGCAAAAGCATATGCAAGTGAAGTGAAAAGTGGCGATTTCCCAGAAGAAAAGCATACCTTCAAAATAGATGAGTCTGTTCTAGATAAACTTTATTAACGAAATATCGAAATGAAGTTAAAGAAGATAAGATAAAGAAGATAAGATAAAGAAGATAAGTTAAAGAAGATAAGTTAAAGAAGATAAGTGAATCGTGTGAATCATATTGAAGTAATTTATAAAATAAATATTATAGATGAGATATGAGGTGAAGAATGAAAACAGTTAAAACCATATCTGAGGTAAGAGCTTTTGTAGATGAAAAGCGTAGAGCTGGAAATAGAATCGGTTTTGTACCCACAATGGGATTTCTACATGAAGGTCATGCCTCATTAATGAAGGCAGCTAAGGCGAAATGTGACGTTGTCATCGTCAGTATCTTTGTCAATCCAACGCAGTTTGGTCCGGGTGAAGATCTTGAAACGTACCCACGCGATTTAGTAAGAGACCAAAATACTTGCGAAGCAGTTGGTGTGGATCTAATCTTTGCACCTGAGGCATCTGAAATGTATCCTGAGGGTTATTCAACCTATGTGGACTGTGAAGGTGAGATCACGAAGCAACTTTGCGGTGCATCAAGACCGACACACTTCAAGGGTGTTACCTCTGTCGTTGCTAAACTTTTTAATATCGTTCAACCTGACTTTGCTTTCTTTGGTCAAAAGGATGCACAACAGATAGCAGTCATCGAAAAGATGGTTAGAGATTTAAACATGACTGTAAAAATTGTACCGTGTCCAATCGTTAGAGAGTCTGACGGTCTTGCGATGAGTTCAAGAAATACGTATCTCTCTGATGAACAGCGTAAGGAAGCGCTCGTTTTGAGTCAATCACTTGAAATAGCTAAAAATAAAATCCAAAATGGTGAAAGAGATGCAAATAAAATCAAATCGGCAATTATGGATCACATTCAATCTTCACCACTTGCAGAAATAGATTATGTATCATTAGTTAACGTTAAGACGTTACTACCATTAGTTGTTATAGAGGATGAATTCTTAATTGCGCTGGCCGTTAAGTTTGGAAAAACACGTTTGATTGATAATTATAGAGGACAAGTGAGTTTGTCATAGGAGGAAGCAAGGCATGTTATTAACAATGTTTAAGGGTAAAATTCACAGAGCAACTGTAACTGAAGCGAATTTAAACTACGTGGGCAGTATTACAATAGACGAGGATTTATTAGATGCTGCAGGGATTTTACCTGGTGAGAAAGTACAGATCGTCAATAATAATAATGGTGAAAGACTTGAAACCTATACCATCGCAGGTAAAAGAGGCAGTGGTGTCATTTGTTTAAATGGTGCAGCTGCTAGACGCGTTCAACCAGGGGATATCGTCATCATAATTGCTTATTGTCTAATCGATGCAGTTGAAGCTAAGACGTTGGTTCCAAATGTTGTGGTTTTAGACGCTAATAACCACATCGTAGAAATCGATCATACTGAAAAACACGGCGATATAAAATAGTTTTTGTAACCGTTTGCATTTTATGTTAGAATGTTAAAGGTCAAATACACTATTGGAGTTTGTAGAATGCTTTTAGATGCACTTTATAAGATATATGAACCAACACAGGTGTTGGTTGATGATTATATGTCAAATCACACATCGTTTAAAATTGGCGGAAAAGCTGATTTTATCGTCGTGCCTCGTACAATTGAACAAATTGAAAAGACAATAGATTTGTGTAAAACCATGAATCAACCTTATTTTATTATGGGTAATGGATCGAATATCCTCGTAGAAGATACTGGCATTCGAGCACTTATTATCAAGATTAGCGATGGCTTTTCTGAAATAAAAATCGAGGGTGATTTGGTGATTGCTGAAGCAGGTGTCCTTTTATCCAAATTGTCGAAAGTTGTGTGGAAAGAAGCTTTACAGGGCTTTGAATTTGCTTCTGGTATTCCTGGAACATTAGGTGGTGCAGTCTACATGAATGCAGGCGCTTATGGCGGTGAGATGAAAGACGTCGTTGAGTGGGTGGATGTACTGACGATGGAGGGTGTGGTAAAGCGCATCGGTAAATCAGATCTTGAGTTTGGCTATAGAACCAGTATTGTTAGAGATTTAAACTATATTGTATTAAGAGTTGGTATTAAGTTGACCTTAGGCAATGTGGAAATTATAAAAGAAATAACCAATGAACTCACAAAAAAACGCGTATCAAAGCAACCGCTCGATTTACCAAGTGCGGGCAGTACCTTTAAAAGACCGCCAGGGCATTATGCGGGTCAGCTGATAGAAGAGGCTGGGCTTAGAGGACTTAGACATGGCGATGCACAGGTCTCTGAAAAGCATTGCGGTTTTATTGTCAATCTTGGCAATGCAACCTGTGAAGAAGTGATGGAGTTGATTTCTGTCGTTCAAAAGGTTGTATTTGATACTTTTGGCGTTACACTTGAACGCGAAGTAAGGTTATTTGGAAAAGAATAGTAAAATTTATGAAAACACTGTGAAAACAGTGTTTTTTATATATAACGAATTTGTCAAAATAAAATTAAAACTTGAAAAGAGTGGTATAATAAAACTGAGAAAGTGAGGTGTTAAGATGAGACTTATCGCTGATTATCATATGCATACGAAATATAGCGGAGACAGTAAAAATGAACTTGAGGCAATTATCCGTAAAGCGATTGAGTTAAACCTTAAGGAAATCGCAATTACTGATCATGGCCCAGCACACTCGGGCTATGGTATTAAAAAAGAGAATTTCAAATCGTTAAGAAAAGAAATTGATGAAATGAACATTAAGTATCCTCAGATTAGAGTTTTGCTTGGGCTTGAGGCAAATATACTTGGAAAAGATGGCAGACTTGACATCGATGAAGAAATGCTCAGTTTGCTAGACTGGGTGAATGCAGGTTACCATTTTGGATCTAATTTAAAACACGATTTAGGCATTCACTTTGTGAATGTTATGAGTCGCTTTTTTAAGTCTTATCAAAAAAAGGCGGTTGAAATTAATACAAAGGCTATGGTTGGGGCCATTCTTAGCAACAAAATCAATATGATTACCCATCCTGGTGCAAAAGGGCCTATCGATGTGGCAGAGGTGGCAAAAGCGGCGGCCTCAAAAGGAACGCTATTAGAGATTAACAATTCTCATGGACATTTGGCCGTTGAGGAAATTAAAATCGCGATGAACTTTGATGTTAAGTTTGCCGTTTGCAGTGATGCACATGAGATTGAAAACATCGGTAAGGTAGATCATTCATTGGATAGAGCTTTTATTGCGGGCTTATCAAAGGAAAGAATTTTTAACATTGAATAGGAGATTGAAGTGAATTTTATTATTCTATCTGGGCAGTCAGGGGCTGGAAAAAGCCAAGCGAAAAAGGTATTTGAGGATTTGGGGTATTATTGTATTGATAATTTACCACCATCGTTGATTCCAAGTTTTATCGAGTTGGTGGAGCAAAACTCTGAGAATATTCAACATGTTGCACTCGTCATAGATATTAGAGGTGGCAAGTTCTTTAAAGATTTAGAAAACAATCTAAACCTATTAAAGGATAAAGGTTATACTTATCAAGTGTTTTACTTTGAGGCTGACGATCAAATTCTCCTTAAACGATTTAAGGAAACCAGAAGAACGCATCCACTCGATCCAAATGGTCGAATCGAAGATGCCATTCAGTCTGAAAAGAAAATGCTGTCCGTGCTCAGAGAACAAGCTGACTTTGTCATCAATACCAATACGACGACACAGGCACAGCTTAAAAATTCCATTTCAAAAGCACTCTCTATTACTGAGCCACATGTTTCTATGCAGGTGACCTTTGTTTCCTTTGGGTTTAAAAAAGGACTCCCACTTGATGCGGACTATGTCTTCGATGTGAGATTCCTACCAAATCCTTATTATATTGAGGCGTTGCGCTCATTGACGGGTAACGAGGCTGAAGTGCAAAATTATGTTATGAGCTTTGATGAGAGCCGTGCATTATTTGAACAAATGCGTCAGTTTTTAGATCTAGTTATTCCCAGTATGGTGAAGGATGGTCGAGCACAGCTGGTGATTGCTATTGGCTGTACAGGTGGTCAGCATCGATCGGTAACCTTTGCAAATAAACTTGCTGATCATTATAATATTCAGGGATATTCGGCAAATGCCATCCACAGAGAGATTAGAAAGGACAATTAGTCATGATCAATATCGTTGCACTTGGAGGAGGAACTGGACTTTCGATTCTTTTAAGGGGTCTTAAAGAGGTTTCAAATCATATTACAGCAGTGGTTACAGTAGCGGATGATGGCGGTGGATCTGGTGTTTTAAGAGAGGACCTTGGCATGCTACCACCTGGTGATGTAAGAAACTGTATCTTAGCTTTAGCAAACAAGGAACCCATTCTACAGGACTTATTTCATTATCGATTTAGTGAAGGGCGATTAAAAGGACAAAACTTTGGCAATTTAATGATCGCAGCGATGGTGGGAATATCGGATAGCTTTGAAGAGGCGATAAAAAAAATATCAGATATTTTTGCGATAACAGGTGAGGTGTATCCGGTTTCAGAAGAAGACATCGTTCTATATGCGAAGCTGACGGACGGCACTGTCGTCGCTGGTGAATCCAATATTCCTCATGAAGCGATAAAAAGAAGTAAGCCCATCGACAATATTTGGATCGATCCAAAGGATGCCAGAACCTCTGATGTGGTGATTAAGCGTATCCAGCAGGCTGAAATGATCGTCTTGGGGCCAGGAAGCTTGTTCACGAGCATTATTCCTAACTTATTAATTCAAGAGGTGTGCGAAGCGATTAACAAGGCGACTGCACCTGTATTTTATATTACCAACATCATGACGCAGCCAGGAGAAACAGATGACTTTTCTGTTTCGGATCATCTGATAGCGATAGAGAAGTTTACTAAGCTTAAGCGAATCGATTATGTGGTTGTCAATAATGGTGACATTGGGACTGCAACGCTTGAAAAGTATGATAATGAAGGGGCTAAGCCAGTTTTACCAACAGATGAGGATTTGAAAATTCTGAGTGAAAGAAGCATCAAGCTGATAAAAGGTAATTTTGTTGAAGAAAAGAAGGGCTATATCAGGCATGATGCATCTCAGATTAGCAAAGAGTTGGTAAGTCATATTGAACGCGTCTATAAGACCACAACTTAAATGCATCGGGATATAGGATCTAGCTTCATGAGTAAGGGTTATTCGAGAGGCTAGATTTTTGGTTATAATTGCAAGATTTACAGCCAATTGTGTCATCATCAGCAGTCAATTATGGTATACTAATATAAATGAGAAAACAAAGGTGAGTCTATGAAAAGGGTATATAGCTCAGGCGGCGTCGTTTATTTGGGAAACAGTATTTTGATGCTGCAAAAGATCAATGGCGATTGGGTATTGCCTAAAGGAAAAATTGAGCCAAATGAGACCAGCGAACAGACGGCAGTGAGAGAGGTAAGAGAAGAAGCTGGTGTTAAGGCGACGGTTTTAACGCCAATAGGTGAAACTGCATACAGATTTAAAAATTATTGGTCCAATAATCATATCATCGAAAAAAAAGTGTTTTGGTACTTAATGAAAGCGATTAATTCAAGTGCACATCCACAAAGAGAGGAAGGCTTTATCAATGCGAGGTTTATCCACAGAGATAATGTCCTTTTACTTGCAAAATACGATGATGAGAGGGATATATTGGCCAAAGCGCTAGAAATAATTAAAACGTTTGAGGAAAACTAATGTCATTTTCGTCTTTATCAAAAAATGAATTAACTAGAATTAGAACTGAGGGAAAATGCTGCAATAGAGCAGTTCTGTCAGGCATTATACGGGTTAGCGGCTCCTTGGAATTCGGTGGTAAGAATGCGATGAACCTAAGAATCATCACCGAAAATCCTGCGGTTGCTAGGTTGATTATCATATTATTAAAGAAGACCTATCAGCTTCACACTGAGCTTATTATGAAGGAAAACAAGGTTTTAAATAAGCATCATACTTATGAAATTTTTATCGAAAAGGCAAATGAAATATTGACCGATCTTGAAATTATGAAATATGATGGTGAGGCCTATTCACTAAACGACCATTTTCCTGAGCGGTTAACGGCGAAAAATTGTTGTAAAAAGGGATATTTGAGAGGCATCTATTTAGGTGGTGGCTCTTTAAGTGCACCAGAAAAAAGCTATCATTTGGAGCTAATTACGCACAATGAGCTGTTCGCCAGTGAACTCGTTGATTTTATCAATGACGTTTACGATTTGGGTACTAAGGTTACCATTCGAAAGAAGAATTTTATCGTTTATATTAAAGAGAGCGAGAAAATTGTAGATTTTCTCAACATAATTGGTGCGCATCAGACCCTACTTGAATATGAAAATGTGAGAATCTTAAAGCAAATGCGAAATAATGTCAATCGTGTGGTCAATTGCGAAACTGCCAACATAACAAAGACTGCAGATGCTGCATTTGAACATATAAGAGCGATTGAATTTATTGAAGAAACCGTTGGTTTGGATTATTTAGAAGATCGCTTGAGGGAAATTGCTGAAGTTAGAGTGGAAAATCCAGAAGCGACATTGAAGGAACTTGGTGAAATGCTTTCACCGGTCATTGGAAAATCAGGTGTAAACCATCGCTTAAAAAAAATCATAGAAATTGCAGAACAATTAAACAAGAGGAAGGGCTAATATGAGATTTAGATTGCTTATAGTAATAGTGATCATTTCCCTAGTGACGGGTTGTAGTCTTAATTTTGATGGCAATGATCAAGCATTGAAACAATGGCGATTAATGGAGGAAAGTGCAGCAGATACAATTGTTACGATTGCACTGGATCATAGCGATGCTCAGGTACTTGAGTGGTTAAAGGATACCTACGCAAGCTATTTAAAAACCAATTATAATATGACTTTAAAGGTGGTAGAGCAGCCGATAGCTAAAACGTTTGATGGCCTTAAGCAGGATAAGTTGGGAGAGGTAGATCCTGGTCAGATTGATATCATATTATTTGAAAATGCAAGCGATTTTAAAAATGCTTATCAGGCTGGATATTTATACGGTCCATTTACAGACAAACTGCCTGAAATCGGCACTGACGTGGATTCAAACGATTTGAATTTTAGGTATCGTGCTGGTATTGCGACACAGGGATATAACATCCCTTATGGCGTGAAACAGCTTTCCTTTATCTACAATGAAGATGTATTTTATGACAAACCTGAAACCTACGAAGCATTAATTGAAACCATAAAATCCTATAAGGGACAGTTTACTTACCCTAACCCCAAATCTTCTGCGGAGGGAGCTGCATTTGTAGCTGGTTTTGTCGCTCAAAATGTCGATTTAGAACCTTATTTGGTGGGCAATTTTGACAAGACAAAGTTCAAGCAGGTGATTACACCAGGCTTAAATACGTTAAAGGCGCTTTCCACCTATCTTTATAATGGAGGCGTAAGCTATCCAGCAACGGTTTCTGAGCTTGATGATTTGTTTAACAACGGCGCGCTTATGATGAGCTTTTCTTTAGATTACAATTATGCAACCGATCGACTTAAGGAGTATGAATATCCTGAAAATGCATCGACATTCGTAATACCATCTGGCGTTGCGACCTATGTAGAATCGGCTTCGATTGCCTATAATTCACCCAATAAATCAGGTGCTATTGTGGCCTTGAATGCGCTTTTATCTCCTGAAATGCAAGCGAGCAAATTGAATCCGAAGGATTGGGGAAGTTTATCCATCTATACCTCTGACTTTACGCCAAAAGAAAGCTTGGATCAATTAAAAGCGATTAAATTGAAATCAACCACTGTAAAATACGATGATTTTATGACTGCTCAAATGCCAGAGTTTACGCCTGAGATGATGTCTGTTCTCATCGAAGCATGGCAAACAATCGTTATGAATGGTCAATAGAAAAGAGGCATTAAATGAGTGAAAGTGGCTTTGTACACTTACATTTGCATACTGAATATAGCTTGCTAGACGGATTTGCTCGAATAGATCAACTGTTTAGTAAGGTTAAAGAACGTAATATGAACGCCGTGGCGATTACTGACCATGGCGTTATGTTTGGTGTGGTTGAATTTTATAAGCAGGCTGTGAAAAATGGGATTAAGCCTATAATAGGGTGTGAGGTCTATGTTGCCCCAAGAACGCGATTTGATAAGGATCC
The DNA here is from genome assembly GCA_001897605.1 of Clostridiales bacterium 38-18. Taxonomy (GTDB): domain Bacteria; phylum Bacillota; class Clostridia; order Peptostreptococcales; family Acidaminobacteraceae; genus Fusibacter_C. Next base: position 244,539 of record MKTL01000002.1, read on the forward strand.
GATGTTTGACAAGCAAGCTGGGCATCTAGTCTTATTGGTTAAGAATGAGGTAGGCTATCAAAATCTCATCAAATTAGTTTCAATGGGATATACCGAAGGCTTTTATTATAGACCGAGAATAGATTATGATCTGTTAGAGCAGTATACTGAGGGGCTAATATGCCTTTCAGCATGTCTTGGTGGCGATGTACAGGACTTATTATTAAAAGGGGACCTAGAGAGTGCTGAGGCACTTGCGCTTCGCTTAAGAGCGATGTTTGCGCCTGACGATTTTTATCTTGAGCTTCAGGATCACTTTATTCAGGAACAAAAGATTGTCAATCGCAGGCTAATTGCATTAGCGGATAAGCTAAATGTACCTCTGGTAGCGACAAATGACGTTCACTACCTCGATAGGGAAGATGAGTCAGTTCACGATATCCTATTATGTATTCAAACGGGTAAAATTGTTTCTGATCGAGATCGCATGCGTTTCCCTACAAAAGAGTTTTATCTTAAGACACCAGATGAAATGGAAAGCTTATTCAGTACAAGAAGGGACGCACTTCAAAATACAGTGATAATAGCAGAAAAATGCAATTTTAAGTTTGATTTTACCAAACAGCATCTCCCCATGTTTGGGCCAGATGCTTCCGTCGTAAAATTAGAGCTTAAGCAGCTGTGTCTAAATGGTCTAAGTAAGAAATATGATGACCCGATGCCTCATATGGAACGTTTATCGTATGAGCTAGGGGTAATCGACCAAATGGGCTACAACGATTACTTCTTAATTGTTTGGGATTTTATACGCTTTGCTAAAGCAAATGGCATAGCGGTTGGCCCTGGTCGAGGTAGCTGCGGGGGTAGCTTAGTCGCCTATGTTTTAGACATTACTGAGGTCGACCCGATAAAATACGATCTGATTTTCGAGCGTTTTTTAAATCCTGAGCGAATTACCATGCCAGATATTGACATAGACTTTGAAGACGACCGGAGAAGTGAAGTTATTGATTACGTCGTTGAAAAGTATGGAAAGGATCGCGTTGCACAAATTATCACTTTTGGAACAATGGCTGCGAGAGCGGCTGTTAGAGATGTTGGACGCGTACTGGACATGCCTTATCAGGACGTCGATAAGATAGCAAAGGAAATTCCAATGGAACTTGGAATGACGCTTGAAAAGGCTTTAAAAGTAAATCCTAAGCTTGTAGAGCTGGTGAATCAGTCTGATGAATCTAGACATTTAATGGATGCTGCCTTGAAACTTCAGGGCGTACCAAGGCATGCCTCTACGCATGCAGCCGGAGTGGTGATTTCTAAGAACTCTGTTGACAGTTATGTCCCGCTTTATGTTCAGGAGGGCGGAATTTCAACCCAGTTCAATATGACTCTTCTAGAAGAGCTCGGAATGTTAAAAATGGATTTTTTAGGTCTTAGGACATTGACAGTTATCAAAAATGCATTAAAATTAATTGAGGAGGGACAAAATATAAAACTCCTTCTCGATGCTATCCCACAAGATGATCCTGCAGTCTATGAAATGATCGGAAGAGGGGATACCTTAGGTCTATTTCAATTAGAGTCTACTGGTTTCAGGCGGTTTATGCGTGAGTTAAAGCCGACTGGGTTTGAGGATATCATTGCTGGGATATCTTTATACCGACCGGGACCAATGGATTCTATTCCAATGTACATCCGTAATAAATATGCTAAAGATCAAATCATCTATAAGGATGAGAAGCTAAAGCCGATTTTAGAGGTAACTTATGGTTGCCTGGTCTATCAAGAACAGGTTATGAGAATCGTAAGAGAGCTTGCAGGATATAGCTATGGTCGAAGCGACCTCGTACGCAGAGCGATGAGTAAGAAAAAAATGGATGTCATGGAAAAAGAACGTACGTATTTTATCCATGGAAAGTTGGATGAAAACGGTTCCATAGAGCTACCGGGATGTGTTCGAAGTGGTGTGCCTGCAGATGTGGCGAGTGAAATATTCGATGACATGGTGGACTTTGCCAAGTACGCGTTTAACAAGTCACATGCTGCAGGATATGCAATCATTGCCTATCAAACTGCTTATTTGAAATGCCATTTTCCACTTGAATTCATGGCAGCGCTCATGACGAGCGTTATGGGTAGCCAATCAAAGCTTGCTCAGTATATTCAGGATTGTAAGGATCACGGAATTAGATTACTACCGCCGAGTGTCAATCATTCATTTTATGGCTTTTCAGTAGAAAATGACGCCATTCGATATGGTCTTAACGCAATTAAAAATGTGGGAAGAGGCATCGTTGATGCAATTGTAAGCGAAAGAAGACAATCGTCTTTTAAAGGCTTTTACGATTTTTGTGAGCGTGTAAACCCATCAGAATTAAATAAAAAAGCAGTGGAAAGTATGATAAAGGCAGGTGCCTTTGATACATTAGGACATTATAGATCTCAGCTTTTGGCCATCTATGAAAAAACCATCGATGGGGTCCACGCAATTAAAAGAAGAAGTTCTGAGGGGCAGTTCTCAATATTTAATATGGGACACGCGGAAATCACATCAGAGGAAATGGGCAATAAAATACCTGAAATACCTGAGCTCAAGTCTCAAACATTATTACAGTTTGAAAAGGAAATGCTGGGTATATATTTGAGTGGACATCCACTTGACCGCCACAAAGCCTTACTCGAGTCAGTCTCAACAATGAATTTGGCCGAGCTTAAGGAAGCTGCGCAGGAAAATGAGGTTTCAATCAAGGACAATATGTATTTTACTACCGGTGGACTTGTGGTTGAAAAAATCGATAAAATCACTAAGAACAACAGCAAAATGGTATTTTTAACAATTGAAGATTTATACGATCAGCTTGAAGTAATTGTTTTTCCAAAGGTCTATGAGAAGGTTCAAGAATTAATGCACAAGGATCAGGAGCTATTAATCAGCGGTCGAATTCAGCTTAAGGAAGATGAAGCACCAAAGCTTATTGCTGACAAAATTGTGACTCTTGATCAAGCTGAAGGAAAATATAAACCTCAAAAGCTTTTTGTGCGATTTGCGAACGAGGATGCTGCAGTTCTTGAAACCGTTCACAAGCTTCTAAAGCTACATGAAAAAAGTGCAATGAACAGAGGAAAGAAGCTATCGGTAGTCTATTATATTGAAGCGACAAAGCGAAAGCTTAACAGCAATTGCCAAATTGTCGTCACTGACGAGATCGTTAGGAAAATTGAAGGTGTAGTCGGTCTTGGCAATGTCAAAATCGGCTAACGTAAAAGGAGTGATTAAATGAAGAAAATAGGCGTACTTACAAGCGGAGGCGACGCGCCCGGTATGAATGCCGCTATCAGAGCGGTTGTACGAACTGCAATTTATCACGGATTTGAAGTAGCTGGAATCTATAGAGGCTATCAAGGACTAATCGAAGGAGATATAGAGAACTTGAATATCACTTCTGTTGGTGATATCATTCATAGAGGTGGCACGACGCTTAGAACTGCTAGATGTCTTGATTTTAAAACAGATGAAGGCTTTAATAAAGGGCTTCAAATGCTTAAGATGTTTAAGGTGGACAGCTTGGTAGTTATCGGTGGTGACGGCTCTTTTAATGGTGCTAAGAGGCTTGCAGAAGCAGGTTTTCCAACCATTGGTATACCTGGAACCATAGATAATGATCTCGCCTACACAGATTATACCTTAGGCTTTGATACAGCACTTACAACCGTGGTGAATGCTATCGGTAATATTAGAGATACGTCATCATCACATGGTACGGTCAATATCATAGAGGTAATGGGCCGTAATTGCGGTGATATTGCCCTATATGGTGGCTTAGCTGGTGGTGCTGAAGCGGTGATTATACCAGAGCTCGATACAGATATCGACGAGCTTTGTAGAACAATTATCAGAGGAAAAAAACGCGGTAAGCTACACAGTATCATCTTACTTGCTGAGGGCGTGGGTAAGCCCTATGAACTGGCTGAGCAAATTAAAGCGAAGACGAGCTCAGATGTAAAGGTAAGTATTATCGGCTATCTTCAGCGCGGTGGTACACCGACGCCTAACGATCGTATTTTGGGCTCAAGAATGGGTGCATATGCAGTTGAACTCCTTATGTCGGGTCAATATGGAAAGGCAGTGGGGATTCAAGGCAATCAAATGATCGCATTGGATTTTGATGAAGCTTTGGGTATGAAGAAGGATTACAATAAAAGTATTTACGAATTGGCCAGAATACTGGCGATTTAATTCATATGTAAATTAGGGCTAAAGGAATTATAGGAGGAATTATATGTTAAGAAAAACCAAAATCGTATGTACGATTGGACCTTCAAGTGAAAAGAAGGAAGTATTTAAAGAATTAGTAAAAAGCGGTTTAAGCGTTGCACGTTTGAACTTTTCACATGGTAGCCATGAAGAGCATCTTGGTAGAATTGAAATGATCAAGGAAGTAAGAGAAGAGCTCAACGTTCCAGTTGCAATCCTTTTAGATACAAAAGGACCAGAAATCAGAACGGGTAAATTTAAAGAGCCAGTCTACACATTGGTTGAAGGTCAAGAGTTTACTTTAACAATTGAAGAATATATTGGTGACCAAAACAAATGCCAAATTTCATATGTAGGTTTACCTCAAGATGTTGTTAAAGGCGATAAAGTTCTTATAGATGACGGTCTTATAGAGCTTGAAGTACTTGAAACAACAGAAACAGAGATTAAAACACGCGTACTTAACGGCGGTGATGTTAAAAATAATAAAGGAATTAACGTTCCTGGCGTTAAAATCAATCTACCTGCAATTACTCAAAAGGACATTGATGATATCGTATTTGGTATCAGAAACGGTATCGATTTTATTGCTGCATCATTTATCCGAAAAGCAAGTGACGTCCTTGAAATCCGTAAAGTATTAGAAGATAACTTTTCTCATGAGATTCATATTATCTCTAAAATTGAAAACCAAGAGGGCGTTGATAATTTAGAAGAAATTCTTGAAGTATCTGACGGTTTAATGGTTGCACGTGGTGACTTAGGGGTTGAAATTCCGACTGAGTTTGTACCAATCGTTCAAAAGAGAATGATTGAAATGTGTAACCGTGAAGGCAAACCTGTAATCACAGCGACTCAAATGTTAGATTCTATGATTAGAAATCCAAGACCTACAAGAGCTGAAGCAACTGACGTTGCAAATGCAATCTTCGATGGTACAGATGCGGTTATGCTTTCAGGTGAAACTGCAGCGGGTAGATATCCACTTGAAGCTGTAAGAACAATGGCTAAAATTGCCCATGCAGCTGAGCAGTCGCTTAATTACAAAGAGCTTCTTGAAAAACGCGTTGCATTAGCAGCTGAAAAAGGTGTTACTTCTGCTGTGAGCCATGCGACTGCAAATACTGCATTAGAGCTTGAAGCAACTGCAATCATTACTGCGACTTCATCTGGATTTACAGCGAAACGCGTCTCTAAATTAAGACCAAAGGCGCCAGTGATCGCATGTACAATTACTGAAGCATCTTGCAGAAGAATGAACTTAGTTTGGGGCGTTTTCCCACTTGTGATCGGTGAAGCAACTTCAACAGATAAAATATTTGACATGTCTATAGAAAAATCTAAAGAACAAGGCTACATCAAAGATGGTGACCTAGTAGTTATCACAGCTGGTGTACCAGTTGGCGTATCTGGTGCAACCAACATCATGAAAGTTCAATTGGTTGGTGAAGTGCTTATTAAAGGTACTGGTCTTGTTAAAGACTTTATTAGAGGTAAAGCTTGTGTGGGCAGTACACCTGAAGAGTTAGAAGGTAAATTCAAACCAGGTGATATTCTTATTGCAACATCAACGGATAAAGATTTAATGCCATTTATCCAACAAGCATCAGGTTTAATCGTTGAAGAGGGTGGTTATACATCACACGGCGCAATTGTAGCTTTAAGCTTAAAGAAACCATGTGTTGTTGGCGCTACAAATGCGACTGAGCTTCTTAAAGACGGTGCTGATATCACTCTTGATTCTGCAAAAGGAATCGTATATGCTGGAAAGGCAAGAGTACTCTAATCTGAGGAGGCAATATGTATAGATCGTTGGGAATAACAGGACTTGAGATTTCTTCAGTTGGCTTTGGTGGTATACCGATTCAAAGGCTGGATCAAAGTAATGTAGATGCATTATTTGAGGCTTTGGTGGCATCAGGGATTAATTTTGTAGATACGGCAAGAGGCTATACCGTTAGCGAAGAAATGATTGGGAATGCAATCGAAAGATTAGACCGATCAAGGTTTGTTCTCGCAACCAAATCAATGGCACGTAGCTATCAAGATATGAAAGCTGATATTGAGCTCAGTTTAGCCAATCTCAAGACAGATCACATCGATCTATATCAATGTCATTTGGTAAAAGACATAGAACAATACGCATTAATTATGGCTGAGGACGGTGCTTATAAGGCGTTGCTTGAAGCCAAAGCAGAGGGGAAAATTGGACACATTGGAATTACTTCTCATAGTGCGGATTTTATGATGTCAATTATCAAGGAAATGCCATTTGAAACGGTACAGTTCCCTTATAATATCGTGGAACGACAGGGGGAACCATTTTTTAAACTCGCTGCAGAAAGAGGGATCGGCGTTATTGTCATGAAGCCAATGGCAGGTGGCGCTATTCAAAAGGGCAAGCTGAGCTTAAAGTTCATCTTATCCAATCCAGCAGTGTCAGTTGCAATACCGGGTATGGACCAACTTGCACAGGTTGCAGAGAACGCATCTGTGATGCACGAAGCATTAGACTTTTCAGATGATGAAATGACTTTGTTAACTGAAGTGGTTTCTGAACTTGGGGAGAACTTTTGTAGAAGATGCGGCTATTGTTTACCTTGTCCGCAAGGCATCGATATACCAACCCAGTTTTTAATGGAAGGGTATTTGACACGCTATCATTTAGCCGATTGGGCAATTAAAAGGTATAACGGATTAGCAGTTAAAGCGGATGCATGCGTCGCATGTGGTAGCTGTGAGCCTAAGTGTCCATATAACTTAAAAATCATCGAAAAGCTTAAGGGTGTTGCAGAATTGTTTGCAAATGCTTAAGAATTAAATAAGGTAAAAGACCAGCTATCAGAGGTCAGTCGATAGCTGGTCTTTTTTATTTTGTAAGCCGTTTGTGAGAACGGTAGTGCTGGATAATTGAAGCGTTAGTCCGAATAAGACGATCAGTAGTCCTATGAGCGTTTTGAACTCAAATTGATTGTAGATTATATAATCTAGGATTAAACCCATACTCATTTGACCGAGAAAAGGTAAAACTGCAATATGAAAGGCAGTTATACGCACCGCGTAATAATTCATACAAATGATGACGAGTGTGCCCAGGATACCACCTGAATAGTACCAAATGGGTTTGGAAAAAAGGGATTGAATTTCGCTTTGTCCTCCAAAGATAACCAAAGCGAATAGTCCAACAACTAACGCTGCTGCAAAATGAAACCAAGAGACCTTCAAAGAGCCAAATTTCAGAGTGTTGTGTCCATTTAGTATTGGGACAATGGTGACGAGAACACCAAGGACTATCGCAAGTCCGTAAATGATAATAAAATTCATATTTGCTCCTTTAGATAACCATGACGACAAGTCCTACTATCATGACAAGTATGCCAGAAAGCTGTTTTCTAGTGATAGAGAGTTTGGGCTTGCCCAATAAGCCAAGATAATCGATTATGAGTGAGGTCAATACTTGACCTACTAACGTAAAAGCGACCATAAGAGTTACGCCAATTGACTGCATGACGTAATTATTAAGTAAAATAGTGATTGAGCCAAGCATTCCAGGGATGAAATAGATAAATTTAACCTTATGCTCAGCTTTTTTACCAGCGATGCCAACAAGGACGCCTAAAAGTATAAATCCAACGCCATGATAAATGACATTGCTAAAAAAAACATTAGTCGCGGTACCTAGAAGTCCATTGATAGAAATCATAATTGATAAAGCGAGTCCCGTCATATATGCTGTCAGTTTGGCCATGTGTCCTCCAAAGTGGTTGTTTTAATAATTTATAGTTTATGATAAAATAAAACAAAAAAATATGACATATGTCATGTTTACGAAAGTTTGAGGCTTAAATGACTATTTTAACCGATCAAAAAAAAATACAAAACATCATTCAAAAATATAAGCTGGATCAAATGCTACCTAAAAATCTAATTCTTCAAGGTGAACTGGTTGTATTTAACAAAGACGAAATCATTTTGACGGCAAATGAACCCATTAATTATTTCTATTTTTTTCTGTTTGGTAAACTAAAGCTTTTTAGAATCTATGAGAATGGTAAGACCTTCCTCGTTCAGTTTTATAGTGAATTTGATTCTTTGGGAGATGTTGAGCTGGTCAATCCTCAGCCTGCGTCTTGCTCAGTAACAGCGGTTGCGACCTCTTATTTGATGCGAATTCCACTAGAGATGATGCAACGTGAAGCTCTTGAGCATATTCCTTTCTTGAAGTATCTGTCGCGTTCGCTTGCGGATAAATTATTGGTTGCTGATATGCATCATTCTACTAATCTGATGTATCCCGTAGTGAATCGACTTTCAAGCTATATAAGGGCACATGCCATGAATAGTAAAAGGCTGACATTGTTAGATTCTCTGACCGATATATCAGAATATCTAGGAACGACATATCGACAACTTCATAGAGCATTTGACGATTTAGAAGAGAAAGGTATCATCAAAAGGAAAGGACGGACCTTGGAAATAATCGATACTGAAGCTCTAAGTGCGATCGCCGGTTCCATATATGAAATCGATCACTACATCAAACAAAATGCAAAACCAGTAGCTAAATAAAAGAGAAAGCCTATCTGCTGTCGCACATGAAAGGACGATGCAGATAGGCTTTTAAATTTCATAAATTAAGGCTCTAGGTTAATGAATTTTTGAGCAGAAATTGGTGTATTGAAATCAAACTCAGAGGTAACGACAGGTAGGTCGTTTGCTTTAATTACGATAGAGCTTACACCTTCTAGAGTACCTAAGCTTTGAACCAGTGATTGCAGCATTAAGGCTTCATAATTTGGGTACTCAGCTAAGATGGTTGAGAGTTCAGCGTTAAAATTGATATCTAGCTGTGTGCCATTAAGTGTATAGCCCTTAAGCTCGACTTCCTCTGGGAGGGTTTCAATGAATCCAGTTGGCAAGCTGGTATGTCCTTTTAGAATACTAATTATTTCCTCGATTTGGTCTGCAAATACAGTTTTTGTTAATGCGATAGGTGCTAGCATGAAGTATTGATCTGATGCGGAATAGCCCATATATGCGCTTGTGGCTTGCTTTTGAGTGAAGGTTGAGCTAAGACTCAAGCCATCGACGGTTTTATTTGCACTATCATCGACAAAAAACCTAACACCATCTAATGGTCCCAATGTCATAAAGGTTTTTGTAATCCCATCAGCGATAACATTGAAATTACCTTCAAAGCCTTTTAAGTTGACACCATAAACATAGATACTTGCGATACCACTAGAAATCCTAATATTTGGTGCATAAGGATAAGCAGTTTCACCAGCATACAATCCTAAAACGGCTGCAGGGCCCTTAACGAGTTCTGTATAAACTGCTCTCCAACGGTTGCTTGGGAGTGGTATTATTCTAGATACAGGGACTAAATTTTTATAATCGCTGGTTGGAAAAAAGAAGGTAACCCCTAATTGGCCAGATGTAACCTGGCTAGTCGATGCAAGTAAAGCCTTTGAACTCGTTAATGAAGCAATATAAATGTCCTCAGAGAGCACCTGCTCCTTTTCGTATAGCTTTACAGTATAATAACCATCACCAAAGGCGGAAACGAGTCCTGCTTTATCAATTTCTAGTAAGCGCTCGTTTGCTGATATGCTAGTAACCTCTGATTCAAAATCAGTTAAAGCCTTTGTATCTAACAATTGGCCTGCTTTATAAATTTCAAGCTTATAGCCTTCAAGATAATCAACTGGGAACTGATTCGTGTCACTTTTCAACTGAATTTTTATAGTTTTCTCAGAAATTGAACTTCTTTCTGACGTTAGCGTTATGGATGCTGTAGGTTCGAGTTCAACAGTTTCAGCTGGATTGTCTACAATCTTTTGTGAAAGATCAATAGAAAGTATATCTAAACTAAGCGGAAAAGCTGTCGCGAGAATAAATATGATTACGATAAAGAGTATATTAGGTAAAGCTCTAAGCAAGTGTTGACCTCCTTTCAATGTAAGTGTTCATCATTATTATAAGCTATTTTATAGGTCTTTCCAACCTAATTTAAGAAATTCATTCTAATGATATAAAAATATGGTGTCCGTGAAGGGTTATTGGTAAAATAAGAGTATAAGGATGAAAGAGGTACGTATGAAAGGACGACTAAAATATATTAAAGGGTCAATAGCCATCATTGTGGTCATGCTTTATTTAATTTCTTTTTCAGTTTATTCAGAGGCTGTACCAGCTGATAGCGCAGCCAATAATAAATTAAAATCTATTTCTGAAGAAGAGCAGGTCGTCGTTCAAAAATTATTTGTGTTAAATGCAGAAATTGAACTTTTACAAACTGAAATTACACAAATTGAGACGAAGATTGAAAACTATAATCAAGAAATCGCAAATAAGGAGCAGGCGATTGAAGATGCCATGCGAAGGTTTGGGTTGCTAAAATCAAGTCTGGGAGATGTGCTTAGATCCCAACAGCGGCTTGGAGCGGCATCAAGTATTGAGATATTATTGAATGCAAGCTCAGTCAAAGATTTTATGAATCGTTTAAATTTGCTTAGAGACATTACTCGAAAAGTAGATCAGTTAATGATGGACACGACCGCGTTAAGTGAAAAGTTAACAGAGGAGCAGCGACAGCTAGAGGTATTAAGAAATGAGCAAGAGCTGGAATTAGCATCGAGGGAAAAAAAGCTGTCGGAACAAATCAATGCCAAAGTGGCGCTTGAAAGCTATTTAAGCTCTTTGTCTGAGGAGCGCACACACTATCAAAATTATCTCTCAGCGATAGAAGCGGTTTGGAATGAATTAAAGCCGTTATTTAGTAAAACCGTTGAAACCTTCAATACGATAATTAAGAATGGTGATTTACCAGAGGATACAGTCGAGGTTAATTTATCTTTATTTAATACTAAGGGTTTTTTGTATGAGGACAAATTCAATGAAGTCCTTTCAAAAAGAAGTGATCTACCAAGACTCGTATTTAGTTTTACAGAAACATCAGTAGAGCTTACTTTTCCAGATCACGCGATTACGCTACAAGGAAATTTTGAACTCATTGACAATCAATCCATTCGTTTCAATGTAACCGGTGGCAAATTCTACGGACTGAGCATGAGTCAAAGTTCAATTCAGGATCTATTTAGCGAGGGGGATTTGGTATTTGAACTCAAAGCATTGTTGGGAAAGAATACGATTAAAAAAATTGAGCAAAACGACGGCGTATTGGTACTTTATGTGACCATCAACTTATTTTAGTAGAGGTATATATGATTAATTCACAGGATTGTAGTCTAACCTATAAGGATGGAACAGATGCCTTAAAGCCCTTTTGTTTAAAGATAGACAAAGGAGAAGTGGTAGTCATACTCGGTGCAAGTGGCTCGGGTAAAACGAGCTTCCTAAAATTGCTTCTAGGAATAGAAAAACCGACCACTGGGTCATTAGAGGTTTTGGGTAACCAAATGTCATCAATGAGTACGACTCAAATACGGAAATTAAGAATGCATATTGGACCTATCTTTCAGGATTTTAGGCTGATAGAAGGTAGAACTGTTTTAGATAATGTACTGCTTGGAATTCGGTTTTTGGAAATTCCCAAACGAGAAAGAACTGAATTAACCCTTACATCTGTTGAAAGGGTTGGCATTCAGCATAAACTTAATCAAGTGGTCGATTACTTATCATGGGGAGAAAGACAAAGGGTTGCGATTGCCAGAGCACTTGCAAGAAAGCCAAATTTGATAATTGCCGATGAGCCAACGGGCAATCTAGATCATGATAATGCAATCAACGTGTTGAATTTACTCTCAAATCTTGCTGGACCAGAGACGACGGTCATCATAACCACACATGCAGCGCACCTTATCGATGAAATTCCCTTTACACAAATAATTACTATCAAAGAAGGTTTAATGGAGGTGAAAAAGAGTGATCGCAAATAATTTCACTTATTTTATTAAAGAAACGTTCACCATCTATAAAACCAATAAGCTTTCTACTATACTCTCATTAATAAGCTTATCGATGATTTTTTTTATATCGATTCTGATTATTTCAGGCTGGGGAATCAGTAGAGAATTTGTAAACCTATTAAAAAATGAAGCCGCAATAAGCGTATATTACGAGCCCAACCTCAATTCGTATTCACTTGAAGCATTGTCGAGTACAATTCTCTCAATTGATGGTGTAACCCATATCATAGATGTGAGTGCCGACGAATCTTATACACAGATGGAAGCAATACTAGGATCGGAAGCGAAAATATTAAAGCAGTTCGATGAAAATCCATTCGTTCCATATCTTGAAGTATCGGTTCAGCTGGAAGATGCGAAAATGATTGGTGAAGCTATTCGTGAAATAGAACACGTGGATTATGTAAGAGACAATCAAACGGTGCTGGACAAGATTTCTCAAATTAGTATTATTATAGGCTCAATTGGTCTTTTAATGACAGTAGCTGTCGTTGTAGCAACTGTTTTAATTACATCGCATATCATAAGAGAAGGTGTGCATTCAAATGAAGCTCAAATTAATACCTTACAGCTTCTTGGTGCACCAGACTTGTTTATTCATTTGCCATTTTGGATAAGCGGTGTTTTGATTTCTTTTATTGCAGGGGTTTTCGCACTTGCGATGACTTTTGTCGTACAGTTCAATCTCTCGTCTGGTGGAGATCGTATATTGCCATTCCTACCGGATTTTACGGAGCTATTCTCTTTTGATAAAGTAATAATAAGTGTGATTTTGTGTTCAATTTTGATCGGTGCAACCTCTAGCTGGTTTGGACTAAGGATGGTTAAGCGTAAATAAATAAAGGTTGGGGCATGAAGCCTCAACCTTTTTATTTGAAATTGTTTTAAGAAAAAGTATCGACAAAGACCGATTAGCGCAGAGAAATTTCAGCCAACTGTAAACCCTTATTGCGTTCTTCAATCTGACGAATTGACCATTCATTCTGAAATATTAGCACTGGTTTTTCATCTTCATCATTGACGAGCATTGTATCCATTGTCATTGAAAAATTGCTTTTGTCAAATTTCTCTGAAACAATCCATCGGACATATCGATATGGCAACGATTCAATGATGACGTCTACACCGTATTCGTTTTTAAGTCGATATTCAAGTACCTCAAATTGAAGCACACCAACAACACCGATAATTAGCTCCTCAACGCCGATGTTTGGTCGTCTAAATACTTGAATGCTACCCTCTTCTGAAAGCTGCTCAATTCCTTTTATAAACTGCTTACGTTTTAACGAGTTTTTCGTATAAACCTTAGCGAAGTGTTCAGGAGCAAATACTGGTATGCCTTCGTACTTTACGCCAGTAGCATCTTCACACAGGGTATCGCCAATTCTAAAGATGCCTGGATCGTGTAATCCGATAATATCCCCAGGATAAGCGGTCTCCACTACAACTCTGTCCTGTGCCATAAATTGTTGAGGCTGAGCAAGTCTTATTTTCTTGTTTTCCTGAACATGATTAACCTGCATACCCTTAGTAAATTTGCCAGAACAGATTCTTAAAAAGGCAATTCTATCGCGATGCGTTGGGTTCATATTCGCTTGAATCTTAAAGATAAAGCCAGAAAAATTTTCTTGATTAGGGTCGACCTCGCCCAAGTTGCTTTGTCTAGGCGCTGGAGGAGGTGTAAGATCTAAGAAGGTTCTTAAAAAAGGTTCGACACCAAAATTGGTCAAGGCACTTCCGAAGAAAACAGGTGTTAAATCACCAGCTAAAATTTTATCTAAATCGTAAGGATCACCAGCATGATCAAGAAGCTCTAAATCATCAAGAAGCTTGTCGTAACGCGATTGTCCCAGGAGTTCAACGAATTTTGGTTCTGAGAGCTCACCTGAAACAATCTGTGATATGTTCTGACCATGATTGGTGTCATTGAACAACTCAATTTGACCCTTAACACGATTATAAACGCCTTTAAAGGATTTGTCAGAGCCAATCGGCCAGTTCATCGGGTAGGACCTAATTCCAAGATTATTTTCTATATCCTCTAATAGTTCGAAAGGATCGCGACCCTGACGGTCCATTTTATTAATAAAAGTAAAAATTGGAATGCCGCGCATTTTACAAACTTTGAATAGTTTTCTCGTTTGACTCTCGACCCCTTTAGAAGAATCGACAACCATTACAGCACTATCGGCTGCCATCAGCGTTCGATAGGTATCTTCACTGAAGTCCTGATGGCCTGGTGTATCAAGGATGTTAATACAATGGTCATTATAATTGAACTGAAGTACAGAAGAAGTAACAGAAATACCCCTTTGCTTTTCAATCTCCATCCAGTCTGAAACAGCATGTTTTTGTGATTTTCTAGATTTTACGGTACCCGCTTCACGAATAGCACCTCCGTAAAGGAGTAACTTTTCTGTAAGAGTTGTCTTACCAGCATCCGGGTGAGAGATAATTGCAAAAGTTCTACGTTTTTGAACTTCTTGTGTTATTTCTTTTTTAATCTCGGACATATTATTTTCCTTTATTTTAAAATGATAGTATTGTGTTGACTTCATTAACTCTATTTACAACCAATCAATTTTACCTTATATACACATTCAAGTCAATAGAAGTCGATTCTATGTTCAAATATAAAAAATACGAAAATGCTAGAGTAACAGTGCGTTTTGCTCTATAATAGTTACCATAAATTAATAGTGATAGGAATACTAATTATGGAAAATAACAATCAAAAAGCATGGGAACAAGAGCATCAATCTGCTTGGCAAAGCCGCTTTGGATCAGCAGAAAATTATGCCCTTAAATTAATACAAAATCCGACAACGCCAGTACAGACAATTTTGAAGTATATGGGAGAGATTAAGGATAAATGCATCCTTAATGTAATGGGTTCACATGGCAATAAGGCGGTTGCTCTATCTTTAATGGGTGCAAAAGTTGATGTCGTAGATTTTTCTGAATCAAATAGACAGTATGCACTTGCATTGGCTAAAGCCTCAAATGTAGAGATTGGTTATTATGTTTCAGACATATTGATGTTTGAAACTTCTACCCAGTATGACATCGTCTTCGCTGAAATGGGCATATTGCATTATTTCACAAAGTTAAATTTATTTTATGAGAAGTTATATGACTGTGTTGTGTCTGGTGGCAAGTTGATTATAAGAGATTTCCATCCGATTAGCACAAAGCTTATCAAATCCAAAGGCTCGACAGCAAAGGTAAGAAAGCATAAGGTTGAGGGTGACTATTTTGACTCGAAGTTGATCGAAAAGAAAGTAGCTTACTCTAAATACTTAGATGACAATGATGACGCTATCGATCCTGTCGATGAAACTGTTCAGTTGAGATATTGGACTCTAGGTGAAATAGTAACTGAAGCTGCCAAAGTTGGCTTTAGAGTAGAGACATTAATTGAAGAACCTAATTTATCAAGTGAAGTGTTTGACAAAGGCATACCAAAAACGTTTACGTTTGTTTTAAGCAAATAATATAAAAGTTAGGAGATTATCAGTATGGAGTATAATATGAATCGAGCAATCAGAGCGAATGTCGGTTTCGTCTGGGCATTTTCACTGATTTTATCACTAACTGCCTTTATTAACGGTGGGGTTGCATATGGTTTAAGAGCAACTGCATTAACCGTTTTGGCATCTATCATCTCTACAATCATCAGCTTTTTACCTATAAATCGTATCCTTAAGGGCGAGGTGATTGTGATTGTACCGTTTGTCGCAGCGATTGGTATGTCTGTGGTAAACGGTGGCATTGCTAGGATGTTTAATATTTACTTTCTGGCACTCATTATGCAATCTCTCTATTTTAATTTACGTTTAATGATCGCTTTTGGTGTGAGCTCTTCTGGTATTTTACTTTTGTTATACGCAATTAATCCTAGATTTTTATTAGAACCAGGCTTGGGAATTGGCGACTTCATTCCGAGATTAGGTGCCTACATCTGTGCCTTTTTAGTATTATTACTCCTTTCAAAATGGGGACAGGAAACGATAAAAGAAGCAGGTGAAGAGGGGAGAAAAAGTAAAGAAGCTTTTGAACAACTTAATGTCGTTTTTGAAAAAATTCAATCTGTAAGCAAGACCGTTAATCATTCATCAAACAATGCTTTAGAAATGACAAACGAGAATCTTAATAATATTCAAAATATGAATCAGCAATTGACTGGATTGACACATGACGTTTTTAAAACATCGAACAATCTTAATAGAGCTCGAGAGAGTGTAAACGCGTCTAGTGGATCTGTAAAAGAAACGTTTGATTTGATGAAAGAGCTAGATACTTTATTTTCAGGATTAAGAACGAATGTGGAAGAAAATAGCGGAGTGGTTGTGAATATGGATCAGCAGTTGACGACGATAGAAACAACGATTAAGGACAGTCACAGAATGATCGAATCCTTGTCTGAAAAAATGAGTGAAATATATAGCTTTTTAGATGGGATTACTGGTATTTCAAATCAAACCAATCTTTTAGCATTAAACGCGTCCATCGAAGCCGCTAGAGCGGGTGAACACGGTAAGGGATTTGCTGTTGTCGCTGAGGAAATAAGAAAGCTGTCAGAAGAAAGTGGTAGCTTTGCAGAAGGAATAAGAAAAATTACTGGTGAGTTTATTCAATCGACAGATAAAGCACTTGAGCTGTCAAAGCAGGGTCAAACAGCTATGATATCAGGCAACGCACAGATGGAAATTTTGGAGAAAAATTTCAAACTAATGCGCTCGAAATTTGATCAAGTTAATGATGAACTCACTAAAGAAAGCAAGCTAATAAGACATATTTATGATACTTTTGACGAACTAGAAACCGTTATACAAAACGCTGCAGATGAACTTACACATAATCACAGCGAGATCGGCGATATGCAGTCAACAATAAAGCGTCAAGTCGCACTTTCTGAAGAAAGCAATCGCGAAATGACGCATATTGATGAGTTGATTTCAGATTTGGTCAATTTATCAGTTGTCGATTAATGTATTTTGCTTTTCAGTTAGTTGTTCTAGTAACTCCATGGCATCAAGAAGCTCTAACTCCAGGGCTTCTTTTTTTTCACCCAGTTCAGTGAGTTTGGCAAAATCAGTTGAATGTCTCTCAAATTCTATATCTAGAGCGCTTAGCTTTTCTTCAAGAGCTGCAATCTCGTCGGGTAATAATTCGAGTGCTCTAAGCTCTTTAAATGTGAGCTTCTCTTTCTTAATTTTTACGCGCTCAGGGGTTGCTTTTTTTACAGGTGCTTCTTTTTTCAACTCATTAAGTCGTAAGCTCTCTAAATAATCACTATAAGAGCTTGATACAAACCCCAACTGACCAGCTTCAATTGCTAAAAGCTTATCACAGGTACGATCTAAAAAGTAACGATCATGAGAAACGACCAGCATAACGCCTTCAAATGCATCAAGATACTGTTCGAAAACTTTTAAGGTATCTAAATCAAGGTTATTAGTCGGTTCATCTAACAGAAGAACATTAGGTGATTGAATCAACAAGCTCAATAGTTGGAGACGTCTTAGTTCACCGCCAGAAAGCTTACTGATCGGTGTCCATTGCAATTCAGAATCAAATAAAAAGGTTTCCATCAGTTCCGATGCGCTGATTTTGTAGCCACTTGGTGTCGTCACATATTCGGCAAATGAACGAATATAATCGATGGCACGCTGATTTTCATCAGAAAACCCTTCGAAGTCCTGCGTAAAATAGCCCAATACAACTGTACTGCCGACGTCGATCGTTCCAGTAGTAGGCAAAAGTCGTCCTGCTAAAAGGTTGAGAAGCGTTGTTTTACCAGCACCATTTAAGCCGACGATTCCGATTCGATCCCCTTTAGCGAGGTCATATTCAAAATTAGAAAATAACGTTTTTTGATCATATGACATGGATAAATTCTTAATTTCGATGATCTTATTTCCAAGACGACTAAAGCCTGCTTCAATTTCTATGGCGCTGTCCTGTGATGTTTGTAATGCATCCTGAAGGTCATGGAAGCGTTGAATTCTCGATTTTGATTTCGTACCTCTGGCTTGTACACCGGCACGCATCCATGCCAACTCTTTGCGATAAAGATTTCTGTTTTTTTGATTCGTACTTTGTGCTTGAAGCATTCTTTCTGCTTTTTTCTCGAGATAGTATTCATAGTTACCTTGATACTCATAAAGCTTGCCTCTGCTTACCTCTAAGGTTCTATTTACAATTCTATCGAGGAAATATCGGTCATGCGTAATCATGATTAAGCCGCCTGAGCGTGCCTTTAAATAGCCTTCAAGCCACACAATTGATGCGCTGTCCAAATGGTTGGTTGGTTCATCTAATATCAGTAAGTCGCATGGTCTCACTAATGCTTCAGCGAGTGCAAGTCTTTTTTTCTGTCCGCCTGAAAGCATGCCAATTTTGACGTTGAGGTCATGAATGCCCAGTGCATTCAGAATGCCTTTAATTTGAAATTCCAGATCAAAAAGCTGTAGTGCTTGCATTTTCTCTGAAGCCCTATGAAAGGCATTTTGATAGTCGGTATTCTCTGGATCACTCTCAAGAGTTTTGATACTTTGTTCGTAGCTTCTGATAGACTTCATTTCATCTGATTCACCCATAAAGAGTTGGTCGAGAATCATCAAATCATCATCGTAATACTGTTCTTGTAAAAGGTGATTGATTTTTAGGTTTCGAATAGGAATGATCTCACCAGTATCAGGAGACATCATGTCTGATAAAATTTTTAAAAGGGTTGATTTTCCTGCGCCATTTAGACCGATGAGACCAATTTTGTCGGCATCGTCCACCGAAAAAGTGACATTATCTAAAATTTTACTGGTTCCAAACGATTTTGATACTTGATTACATTGCAAAAGATGCATATATATCTCCTTCAATAAGGTCTTTTTAGTTAAAAATTACTCTCTCTATTGTATCATAATATGTTAAACTGTATAGTAGCGAGACTCAATTTGGACTTAGGAGGACTGACAATGAAAGCGTTATATGAGAACCACAGACAGCAATTGGCATCTATTATGGAAATAGGAGATATGGCAATTTTATTCTCAGGAAAAGCACCGAAAAGTACTGCAGATGCACATTATTCTTTTTTACCAAATAAGAATTTCTTTTACTTTACAGGTTGTACTCAAGAACATTTCGTTTTAGCGATGGTGAAGTCTGAAAAAGGATTAGAATCAACGCTGTTTATAGAAAAACCAGACTATGATATTGAAAAATGGGTAGGGCGTAAGCTAACAAAAGACGCAGCATTAGAATTATCTGGAATTACAGATGTTCAATATGTCGATGGTTTTGTTAGTTGGATCGCAAGACAGGTTTATAATGGCAAAATAACACGCCTCTATTTGGACTTAGAAAAAATGAATTGGGATGAATTAGATAGCCCTGCTTCACAATTTGCAGGTGATTTCAGCAAGCGTTATCCATTTGTAAATATGAAGTCGCTTCACTTTATCCTATGTGAGCTACGTGTTCTAAAATCTGATGAAGAGCTTGATCAAATAAAACGTGCCATCGATTTGACGAAAATAGGAATTGAAGGCATTTTAAATACTTTAAAACCGAATGTATATGAATATCAACTAGAAGCGACCTTTGAATACCATATCAAGATGAATGGTGCTGAAAGATGTTCGTTTGAAACGATTGCCGCTTCAGGGGAAGATGGTGTTATTCTTCACTATGTCGAGAATAGCAAGCCATTAAAAGACGGAGATTTAGTGCTTTTAGACTTAGGTGCTCAGTATAAACAGTACGCAGCAGATATATCAAGAACCTTCCCCGTTAACGGTAAGTTTACAGAGAGACAAAAGCAAATATACAACATCGTATTAAAAGCACAACAAGATGTTATAGACGCTATGAAACCTGGAATTCCATTTGAAGAGCTCAATAAGGTTTGCCAAAAATCATTGGCAGATTCTCTGATTTCAATTGGATTAATTAAGGATTTTTCAGAGCTTTCAAAATATTATTATCACGGTGTTAGCCACTATCTAGGTCTTGACGTACATGACATCGGCTC
The DNA here is from genome assembly GCA_001897605.1 of Clostridiales bacterium 38-18. Lineage (GTDB taxonomy): Bacteria > Bacillota > Clostridia > Peptostreptococcales > Acidaminobacteraceae > Fusibacter_C. The sequence goes on from MKTL01000002.1 coordinate 264,739, forward strand.
TAGAAATGGCTTGCTTAAAGAGGGTATGGTATTAACTGTTGAACCTGGTCTTTATATTGCTGAGGAATCGATTGGTATTCGTATTGAAGATGATGTCCTCATAACTGAAACTGGAAATGTCGTTTTATCAAGTCATATCCCAAAATCAGTTGAAGAAATTGAAAGGTTGATGGCATAATGACGTGTCGAACGGGTTGCGGTGCCTGCTGCATTGTTCCTTCGATTACGACTAAAACGCCAAAGCTACCAAATGGTAAAGCAGCTGGCGTGCCTTGTCCACATTTGGATCATGATTTAAGATGCTCGATTTTTAGCGATCCAGATCGTCCAAAGGTCTGTGCAAGTTTACAGCCATCCGTAGAAATGTGTGGTAATTCAAAAGAGGCTGCAATCGCCTACCTTAACTGGTTAGAGGATGAAACCTCTCCTAAATGACACGCATAATTCCAAACGAGAATTTATCAGTCAAATTACTAAAAATTAATTTTTATGGCAAAAGGTATTGACACCGCCTTAAATTCTTTTTATAATCAGTTCAATATTAAAAAAGACTTTGACGAGAAGAGTATTTCTTAAAACAGACGTTACAGCGAGCCGATGGTGGTGTAAGTTCGGCACAGAGTTTGAGGAAGAAGAACATCTCCGAGTTGCCAACCGAAAGCATGCGAGTAGGCTTGGCCGTATCCGTAACGTTACAAACGGTAGATATCGACAGAAATGTCCGTATCGAAGAGCTGGGTGATAAACCAATATGGGTGGTACCGCGGAAGAGTAAGCTTTCGTCCCTATCGTTAACGATAGGGATGGGAGCTTTTTTTATTTTGAAAAAATAACCGATTGGCTCTCGATACAAATGGAAAGGAGAAAAAGATGGAAAAAAGAACGCATTTATGTGGCGAACTAAGAGCTTTGCATGTTGGAGAGAGAGCGATTCTTAAAGGTTGGGTTCAAAGAAGACGAGACTTAGGTGGCGTCATCTTCATCGATTTGAGAGACAAAACAGGGATCAGTCAGATTGTACTGGATGCAACCAATCTTTCAGAAGCTGATTTTGAGTTAGCCGAAAGTCTCAGAAATGAGTTTGTTATCGAGGTTACGGGTCAGATAGAGCTGAGAAGTGCAGATACCATTAACCCTTCAATTCCAACCGGAGAAGTGGATTTGCGAGCAAGTCAGTTGAAAATATACTCAAAGGCAAAGAATACGCCTTTTAGAATCAATGAATCAGAAACCGTAAAAGAGGATTTGAGGATTAAATACAGATACCTTGACCTCAGAAGTCAAAGTGCCTATAAAAATCTACTGCTAAGACAAACGGTGACGCAGGCGGTTCGTGGTTATTTGATGTCATTGGGTTGTCTTGAAGTGGAAACTCCTATATTAACGAAAAGTACACCGGAAGGTGCAAGAGACTTTTTAGTGCCAAGTAGAATGAACAAAGGTAGCTTTTACGCACTGCCTCAATCCCCACAAATCTATAAGCAACTTTTAATGGTTGGTGGTATCGATCGCTATTTCCAAGTGGCGAAATGCTTTAGAGATGAAGATCTTAGAGCCGATCGTCAATTAGAGTTTACACAGGTTGATATGGAATTTTCGTTTGTGGATGCAGAGGATGTTATTGAAATTCTTGAGGGGCTCTTCGCTATGGTAATGGAAAAAACCCTTGGATTAAAAATACAGACACCGTTTAGACGAATGACCTATCATGAGGCAATGGAATCCTATGGCTCTGATAAGCCAGATGTGAGATTTGGGATGCCAATGATCGATTTAACGGACTTAATGAAGACATGCGATTTTTCAGTATTTCGCAAGGTAGTCGATCAAGGAGGTATCGTTAAAGCCATTACGGTTAAAGGTGGTCAGAAGCTAACGCGAACACAAATTGAGTATTTGACAAATCGCGTCATTGAATTGGGTGGTAGTGGCATGGCTTGGATTGCACTTGACAGTAGTGGAGAGATTCAATCCATCCTCACGAAGTATTTCAGCGAAGCTCAGATGCAGGCAATAATAGAGCAAACAGAAGCACAGCCAGAAGATTTGATTATCTTTTGTGCAGAACCTGGCAAGCTGGCAAGAACGATCTTCGGTGCACTTAGGCTTGAAATTGGCGATTTACTTGGGCTTAGAAAAAAGGATGAGTTTGCATTTTTAGTTGTAATGGATTTCCCATTATTTGAGTACGATGAAGAAGCCAAAAGGTATGTTGCGATGCACCATCCATTTACCCATCCGGTGGATGAAGATATTGATCTCTTTGATACCGAGCCGGACAAGATGCGTGCAAAGGCCTATGACATCGTTTTAAACGGTATAGAGCTGGGCAGTGGTAGTATAAGAATTTCAACACCTGAGCTACAGGCAAAAATGTTTGAAATGCTTGGGTTTAGCAAAGTAGAAGTAGAGGATCGCTTTGGCTTCATGCTGAGTGCCTTTGAATATGGTGTACCGCCTCATGGCGGATTTGCCTTCGGTCTTGATCGATTGGTCATGATGCTTGTCGGTGCGAGCAGTATTAGAGAGGTCATCGCCTTTCCAAAAATCAGAGATGGCTCATGCCCGATGATGCTTGCACCTTCAGAAGTAGATGCGAAACAGTTGGATGAGTTATCGCTTTACCTCAATCAAGCGATGGCACTTGAAAGAGAAAAAGGGTCACTGGATTTATCTATGATCGAATACGTATCTGATTTGGCTAAGTTAGAGCTAAATGAGCACGAAAAGCAGCAGTATGCAAAAGACCTTAATGATATCGTCGCATTTGCAGATGAGCTTTCAAAATATGATGTTTCAGAGCTAGCACCACTTCATTTTATAGGTGAAGCAGCTAACGTATTAAGAGAAGATGAATGTGAAAGATCCCTACCTGTAGAAAAAGCATTAGAAAATGCGCCAAGTCAACGTGAAGCGTGTTTCTTTGTACCTAAAACAGTGGAATAGGAGGCTATATGAAATCAATCGTATATGAAACTATAACTAAGCAAGCAGCGCTCCTTAGATCCGGAGAGATGACAAGTGAAGCGCTGACATTGGCATATCTAGAAGAAATAGAAAGACAAGAAAAAGAAATTGACGCATTCCTTTATATTGATAAAGAAGGTGCACTAAAAAAGGCAAGGGAAGTGGATGCAAAGCTGAGCCGAGGTGAAAGCTGCCACCCACTAGCAGGCATTCCAATGGCAATTAAAGATAACATTTGTACAACCGATATGCCCACTACCTGCGCTTCGAAGATGCTAGAAGGCTATCGCTCGCCCTTTGATGCAGGTGTCGTTAATTGTCTAAGAGAAGTAGATGCGGTTATACTTGGTAAGCTCAACATGGACGAGTTTGCAATGGGCGCTTCAACTGAGAACTCTTATTTTAAGAAAACAAAAAATCCAGTTGATTTAGAACGTGTGCCAGGTGGCAGTTCAGGTGGCTCTGCTGCAGCGGTTGCTGCACATATGGCAGCATACACACTTGGATCTGATACAGGCGGATCCATCAGACAACCAGCAAGCTTTTGTGGTATCGTTGGTTTAAAACCAACCTATGGGCGATTATCAAGAAATGGTCTGATTGCTTTTGCTTCTTCACTGGATCAAATTGGTCCTATGGGGAAAACCGTATCAGATGTGGCGATGGTTTACAAAGCATTGGCCAAACACGATGAGAAGGATTCAACCAGTGGTGAATCGGAGTCTTTTACTGTAGAACAACTACTAGACAAGTCAGTAAAGGGGATGAAAGTCGCTCTTCCGATGAACTTTTTAAGTGAAGGGCTAGATGCAGGTGTGAAGGAAACCGTTCTTCATGCTGCTAAAGTATTTGAGTCGCTTGGAGCTAGCATCGAAACAGTAGATTTTAACGGAATTGATGCAGCACTGCCTGCTTATTATTTGCTTTCATCTGCAGAAGCCTCATCCAACCTAGCGAGATTTGACGGTGTTAAGTATGGTTATCGCACGGAGACCTTTACAACCCTTGAGGAGCTTTATAAAAAGACCAGAGGTGAAGGCTTTGGTAGCGAGGTTAAAAGACGTATTCTACTTGGCACCTACGCACTGAGCTCAGGCTATTATGATGCCTACTATCAAAAAGCACTCAAAATTAGGACGATGATTGCAAAGACGTATGATGCACTTTTTGAAAAATACGACTTTATCTTATCTCCAGTTGCACCTTCAACTGCCTATCGATTTGGAGAACATTCCAAGAATCCAGTTGAGATGTATTTGGGGGATATTTATACCGTACCGATTAACATCGCAGGTTTACCAGCAATATCTATTAATGCTGGATACGATCGTCAACATTTACCCGTGGGGATTCAGTTGATCGGTAAAGCCTATGATGAAAGAACGATATTATCAGCTGCAAATGCCTTTGAAGCTTCTAAAAAGATATGGAGGGCAGAACAATGAGCTATGAATGTGTGATTGGACTTGAAGTCCATGTTGAATTAAATACAAAATCAAAGATCTTTTGTGGCTGTCCAACCACCTTTGGCTCAGCACCAAACACTCAGGTGTGTCCAGTTTGTTTGGGATTACCAGGTGCATTGCCGGTTTTGAATAAAGAGGTGGTAGAATCAGCTTTAAAGGCAGGCTTAGCATTGAACTGTGCAATTACTGAAGACGGTAAACAGGATCGTAAAAATTACTTTTATCCGGATTTACCAAAAGCCTACCAAATTTCACAAAGTGAAAAACCCATCGCATTTGGTGGCCATTTGTCGATACAAACGGAAGAGGGGGCCAAGCTAATTGGCATCACAAGGGTTCATATTGAAGAAGATGCAGGAAAACTTGTACATGAAGTGAGTGGCGGTACATTGATCGACTATAACAGAGGTGGTGTACCTTTAATCGAAATCGTTTCAGAGCCAGATATGAGATCTGCAGCGGAGGCAAAAGCTTATCTTCAAAAATTGAGAGCGACGATGCAATTTTTAGGGATCTCTTCTTGTAAAATGAATGAAGGTGCATTTAGATGTGACGTCAACTTATCTGTGAGAAAGGTTGGCAGTGAACAACTTGGCACACGTACTGAAATGAAGAACCTCAACTCATTTGCCTATGTGGTAAAAGCCATTGAAAGTGAAATGAAGCGACAAATAGAGGTTATCGAAGCAGGCGGACAAATCAAACAGGAAACCAGAAGATGGGACCCAGCAAAAGGTCAATCCTTCGCCATGCGTTCTAAGGAAGACGCACATGATTATCGTTATTTTCCCGATCCGGATCTAATGCCAATCTTGTTGTCAAAAGAAAAAATTGCGGACGCGAAAGCAAGCTTACCAAAGCTACCTGCGGATTACATTCATTCATTTATCGATCAAGATCAGCTCCGAGTAGATATGGCGGAGCAACTGGTCAAAGACAAACTTATCGCGGAATTTTATGAAAAAACAGCGCAAATGGTGACGGATAAAGAAACACTCGCCAACCTAATCATAGGTGAGCTTATGAAAACGGTAGAAGAAACAGAAGAAAGTCTAAAGGTGAGTGAAAAAGAGATGGCAGTATTAGTCGATCTTCTTGCCGAAGATAAGATCAATCTCTCCATCGCTAAAAAAGTACTATCAATGATCCCCAATACAGAAGCATCAGTTATGGCAATTATTGATCAGCACGATCTATGGCCGATAACAGATGTGGCAACCCTAACTCAGCTAGCAGATGAAATTATTGAGCAAATGCCTCAGGTCGTTAGTGATTATAAAGCTGGTAAAACTAAGGCATTGGGTGCTTTTATAGGACAAATGATGCGAAAAACCAGCGGAAAGGCTGATCCTACTATCTGTGAAGCCATCTTCAAGGAAATAGTTGGATAGAGGATGTAGCAAAGTGTGATATAAAAAAGAACTATAAGAAAATGTCTATAAGTAAGATAAGAATTAATTGATTAAAGTTAAAGTTAAATTTAATGCTAAGCGTTGAATTACTAAAGGATAGATGACCATTTTGTCAATGGCGCATCTATCCTTTTTGATTGTACAAAAATTTATTTATAACTATTATTTATACCGCCAAATGGTGTTGATGTGCAAGTGAGTTGATGGCAGAAAAGATAAAAGTAGCTGCTAAATTCGCAGTGATATTATCATTATCAAATCTTGGCGATACCTCAGCAATATCAAAAAGTACCACCTTACCAGTTCTAAAAATATGCTTAAAGAATCTCAATATTCTCTCTGGCTGAAGACCAAGCGGCTGTGTTGCACTGACACCAGGTGCAAACGCAGAGGAGAATACATCCGTACAAATGGTGAGATAGATTTCATCTTGTTTAATTAAATAGGCATCAAGCTTTGTCATAGCATCTGTCAAATCGCCTTCGCCAATATCCTTTGCCATTAAATACTCAGCACCCATGGCTTCAGCAGTCTTAAAAAGATCCACCGTATTGCCTCTTTTTTGTATGCCAATTGCAAAGTAGTTAAAGGCCTTGTCAATTCGATTTAGGTCATCGTATATTTGTCGAAACATCGTTCCTGAGGTGCCAAATTCTGGATAGGGACGAATATCGAAATGTGCATCAAAGTTGATTATCCCGGGGTATTTATTATTTCTCATCAAACCCTTATAGTCGCCATATGCAACCTCGTGTCCACCGCCCAGTACGATTGGAAATAATCCGAGGTTCTTTAAAAGTGCTACAGCAAGGCTCAGAGCCTCCTGGCTGGCTTCAAGATTCCCATCGTCACAATGTATATTACCAGCATCAAACAATCTGAAATCTTGAGTAAAACAGCAGGGCAATCCACAGAGCTCTTTGCGGATACTATTTGGTCCCTTAGCTGCCCCTGTTCGACCAAGGTTTCGTCTTACGCCCTCGTCGCTACTAAAGCCCAAAATAGCCACACCTGCTTTGAACTCTGGAAGTATAATGCTTGGCGCATTTAAATCTAGTGGTAATATCCATTGATGCCATCTGAATGCATCATAATTGGTGGTAGAATCTACTCTACCTGTCCACGCCGATAAATCTGGCGCTATATATTTTTCAATCATTTGTATGCCTCGATTCAAAATAAAGATTATAAAACTTTTAATCAATTATATCATTATACAGTATACCTAATAACAGACTATTTTACGTCATGCAAAACCTAACATTTTCTTAAAAAATTGACGAAACTGTTATAGGCACATAAAAATTGGTATGATAAGATAGTAATATAAATAATTCGGGTGTCAAAATTTTAGGAGGCGGATATGCAATTAAAGTTAGTAGACAAGCTAAAGGCGGAAGCGCTCGATGCCCTCATCATCGGGGTAACTGAAAATCAAGAAGTCATAGAAAACAGTGAACTCAATTTGAGTCTATTAAAAGAAAAACAGTTATTTGAGGGAAAAACAGGTGAGAGCTTTACAGCGACAGTATTAAAAGAAGGTAGCATTCATCATTTGATCCTACTGGGATTAGGCTCGGAAGAGTCGTTTAATTTGACAAAAGTAATTAAGACTTTGGCAACACTTATTAAGGATCAAAAAAAGAAGAAGGTTGCGACGATTGGTATAGACTTTTCAATGCTTTCAAAGGTAACAGAAGCTGGGAATAAACTACAAAGACAGCTCTTTAGTGGCATTGCCATGTGTGATTATGAGTTTAACGACTATAAAACTGATGCGAAGCCATCAACACTTGAAACGATTGAAATATTAAACAACTCGTATAATACGCAGGCTTTTGAAGAAGCGGTTTTATTAGGTGAAACCAATGTGTTTTCAAGAATGCTAACCAATATGCCTGCCAATATAATGACCCCTGAAAAGCTTGCTGATCTAGCAGTCAGCTATGCTGAAGGGTCACAATTAGAGATTGAAATAAAGGAACAAAATGAAATAGAAGCTTTGGGGATGAAGTCGTACTTAGCGGTAGCGAAAGGTTCGTCAAACCCGCCAAAACTCATCGTTATGAGACATAAAGGAGATCCAGATTCTGATAAAGTATTTGGATTTGTTGGAAAGGGATTAACCTATGATTCTGGTGGTTTATCCATCAAACCAACTGCATCTATGGTAAATATGAAGGATGATATGGGCGGAGCCAGCGCAGTAATAGCAGCAATGGGTGCCATCTCTAAGCTAGGTCTAAAGGTTAACGTAGTCGGTGTCGTTGCCGCATGTGAAAATATGATTTCTGGAATCAGCTATAAACCAGGTGATATCATTGAGTCTATGGGTGGCAAAACCATATATATCGGTAATACTGATGCCGAAGGTCGCTTGACTTTAATTGATGCAGTGACCTATGTTCAAAAAATTGAAGGCGCAACACATGTCGTTGACATTGCAACGTTGACTGGCGCTGCAATCCATTGTCTTGGCTCAGAGGCAGCGCCAGTGGTTACAAATAATGAAGATTTTTACTTTGCAGTTGAAAAGGCCTTTGAAAAGGCAAATGAGAAAATTTGGATGATGCCTGTTTTCGATGAGTATAAAGAGCTTGTTAAACACGATCAAGCAGATTTAACGAATACAGCGGGATCACCAGGGACCATAACAGCAGGTTTATTTATTGGAGAGTTTGCAAAGGATATACCGTGGGTACACATAGATATAGCAGGTACTGCTTTTAAAGAAAAAGCCGAAGGCATTTATTCTAAAGGTGGTACGGGCTCAGGTGCAATTCCATTGGTTTATTTAGCAAAAAAAATGAGTAAATAGTGAGGTTAATTATGTTAAAGAGAGATGTGGAAGTATTCAAACAGGCTATTCTTAATGAGGTAGAGGGCTATGAGTTTTACAAAATGGCTGCATATAACACCCCAGAAGAGGAAGTGAAAAAGGCATTTTTGAATTTAGCAAACGAAGAACTTAAGCACATCGATTGGTTGAAGGATGCATTTAAAAAATTAAGTGGCAATCCTGAAGATCAAACAACATTAGCTCTAATTGAAAATCCACCAAGTCCGCAAATTTTCAAATGGGACAATCTACAAAATAAAAATGCCAATCTCTCGGTTTCTGTCTTCGGTATTGGTATCGAAATGGAGAGAGCTTCGGTTAGCTTTTATGAAAAAGCAAAGGCTGAAACCCCTTATGAGGTTGCAAAGCAGCTTTTTGATGTCTTAGCAAAATGGGAAAAGGTACATTTGGATCAATTCTCAGCAGTATATGAAGACTTGATTAAAGATTGGTGGTCAGATCAAGGCTTTGAACCATTTTAACGTATGACAGAGCTCGAAACAGATCGACTTAGAATTGTCCCATTGAACTTAGCGCTTTTTAAACTTTATCTGGAGGATTATGGTAAGGTTCAAGAAAAACTAGGTGTCAAAATTACGATACCCAATCAAGATAACGATACGCAGACCTTGTTTGCAAATGCATATTATGCGGCGGAGTCGTTTCCGCAATTGATTCACTGGCTCACCAGCTGGGAAATTATTTCAAAAGCGGATAATGAAATCATTGGTAGTATCTGTTTTAAAGGACCGCCCAATATGGAAGGGTCTGTAGAAATTGGTTACGAGATTTTTGAGCCATTTCGGTCGAAGGGATACGCAACGGAAGCGGTTAATGCAGTTATAGGTTGGGCACTGTCTATACCAGATGTTAAAAGGGTATTGGCAAGGGTTTCAGAAAAAAATATCGCATCGATAAAGGTGCTAAGAACGCTCGCATTTAATTACTTTGATTTTGACAAAGAAATTCAATGGTGGGAGCGAAGTGCTGATTAGTTAATAGACCTACCTCATGTGAAAACATATAAGAGGTAGGTTTTTTATTGCTCATAAGCTCTATGGACATCTGAACTGATATTTATTAAAATAGAGACATGAATCTCGGAGGTGAACGAATGCTTAAGGAAACAGACCTACATGTCCCTGTAAAGGATTGGCTTGAGGGACAAGGCTGTAAAGTAAGATCTGAAGTGAAGTCGATTGATATGGTTGGGCTGTATGATGAATCGACTTTAATCGCCGTTGAGATGAAGCTAAAACTAAATCTAGAAGTCATCAATCAGGCTGTTGAAAGACAGGGCTATGTTGATGCAGTCTATATAGCCGTTGTACATGATTTTAAAGCATTTGCAAGTAAGCGATTTAACGCAACCTTATTGACCTTAAAGCGACTGAATATAGGTCTACTCGTGGTAAATTTTAGATCGACTGAGCCGTATTGCTACGAAGTATTAAAACCCGAAAGCTTTGATTTTGAAAGAAGCCGCAAAGCAAAGAAAAATAGGCGGGCGACATTGGTTAAGGAATTTAACCGTAGAAGTGGTGATTTTAATCGGGCAGGTTCAAAGTCAGAGAAGCTGATGACTGCCTATCGCGAGGAGTGCTTATTGATTGCTCATTTTATGTCAAGTGAAGGACTTAGTCGTGCAAATGAGTTTCAGTTTCTTGGTATGAAAACACAAAAAGCGAGTGGCATATTGAGTAAGAACTTCCATGGTTGGTTTGAAAAGGTAGATAAAGGCATATACAAGCTCTCAGCTGAAGGTCACGCTGCGTTGTCCTCTAGCAAGTCCATAGTCGATTTTATACTTTCCGAAAGAGAAGGGACCTCTCATGATTGATTCTCATCAATATTCTAAAGTACAGATAACGAAGATGCTACTAATTGCTTTTGTTGATGCAGTTGTATCTGGCTTTTATTTAAAAATTTTTCCATTAGACTATACAATTAACCTAGCGGTAGTGATCCTACCTATTTATTACTATTTAGATAGAAGACTATTACCAGCGGTCACTGCCATTTTCATCGCAGCATTTGGTTTGTTTTTCAGAACCATGACGGGTTTCTACTATTATGGTAGCTTTGCGAATGCCTTTTGGTCTGATTTCAACTTTATGTTTTTTGACATAACCTACGGTATTATTTTTACACTTCTATATTATATGAATGAACAAAAAACCTTATATACCTTTTTTCTTGCAGCACTTGCAAGTGATTTTTTGGGGAATGCTGCAGAGTTTATATCTAGGTATGGTATAGAAGAATATTTTTCGGGTTCTGTGATGGCAACCTTGATGTTTGTGGCCGTTACAAGAGCATCAATTGCAGTTCTTTTAATCAGTGCAATTAAGTATTACAATTCATTTTTAAGGAAAGAGGAGCATGATGAGCGATATAGGATGCAAATTAACCTATTATCAGAGCTAAGAGGCGAAATCTATTTCTTAAAAAACAATACAGAGCATGTTGAGTCAGTTATGGACGAGGCATTTGGCTTATATCGTGAATACGATCAATTATCAGCTGAAGCACAGAAAAACAAAGCGCTTAACATTGCTAAGAACGTACATGAGATTAAAAAAAATTATTTTAAAGTAATTGATGGAATAGATGAAATTATTATCAACGAAACCCCCTTTGATCGACTAAATCTTAGTGATCTCGTAAAAATGCTATATATGAGTACGCTGAGAGAGCTTGAAAATGAGAAGAAGCATGTGATTTTATATTTTGATGTTCACAGCACATCGCCTATTCATGAGCACAGCATGCTGATGTCAGTGCTCAGAAATTTAATCAACAATGCAGTGGAGGCTATTAAATCAGAGGGTGAGGTAAGGCTGACCCATAATGAAGATGAATCAAAGCATTTTTTTACAATCAGTGATAATGGTTGTGGAATAAGTGAAGAGTTAATCGATTATATATTTAAACCTGGCTATTCCACAAAATACAACGATGAAACTGGACATTCCAATAGAGGAATCGGTTTGTCTTTGGTTTTAGATATTGTCGAAAAGTACTTTGAAGGTGAAATTGAAGTAACTTCAAACGTTGGAATAGGAACACAGTTCAGAATTCTAATCCCTAAAAATAAAGTCTAAGAAGCGGAGCATAAGATGAAAATATATATTGTAGATGATGATGTGAGCATTATCAAAATGGTTGAAGAGATTATTTTAGACAGTGAATTAGGTGAAATTATAGGAACCTGCAGCTCCAGCTTAACGGCACTTGATGAAATATGTTTACTGAAGCCAGATATTTTAATAGTTGACCTGCTTATGCCTGAGCTCGATGGTATTTCACTTGTTGAAAGATTTAAGCGCGTGTGTCCAGATAGCAAATGTATTATGGTCTCTCAGGTATCTTCGAAAAAAATTGTAGGCGACGCTTATGAAAAGGGAATTACATTCTTTATAAGTAAGCCTGTTAATAAAAAAGAGATCCGTCAGGTAATAAAGAATTTGACCGATCAAATTATTTTAGAATCCAATTTTAAGAAAATCAAACAGGTGCTTTCATTTGAAGAGCTGCCAATTAGAAGTAAAACCACTCACCATACCACACATTTAGGTCAAGATCTTGAAAAGAAGTTTCGAATGGTATTCTCGAGGCTTGGAATTCTCGGTGAGGTTGGCTGCGATGACATTTTAAAGCTCTGTATGCATATGATTGATACTAATGGTCAAGGCAGTACCTTAAAGCTTAAGGATCTATCGGAGCAGCTATCTGAAAATCCTAAGGCAATGGAGCAGCGAATTCGAAGAACAGTAAACAAGGGACTGAGTAATATCGCCAACCTCGGAATCGAAGACTATCTCAATGAAACCTATGTCAAATACAGCAATACACTATTCGATTTTGATCAGGTAAGGCTTGAAATGGAATCGATTAGAGGAAAAAAGGGAACTGGCGGTAAAATCAATATTAAGAAATTTTTGGATAACCTTATCTTGATTGTTGAAGAAATGTAAAAAAAGTTTACAATTTTCAGAAATCGAAATGTATTTTTTTGAATTATTTTAATTTTTTTAGAAGCGATTAAATATAATTAACATAATGATAAGGGGAACAGTTCTCTATCAAATGAAAAAAGGGGGAAAATTTTCATTATGGAAAAACGTAGAGTATCACCATGGATTGCACTTATTCCAGTAATATTTGTTATTGTATCATTGTATTATGCAATTCAAGTAATTGGGGCTTCACCACACATTCCATTATTCACTTCAGCGATCGTTGCAGCACTTATAGGTATGACAGTGCTAAAAATGAAATGGTCTGAAATTGAAGAGGGTATCGTAGAAACAATTAAGATGTCTATGGGTGCAATTATTATCCTGATGATTATCGGTATGGTAATCGGTACATGGATTCTTTCTGGGGTTGTACCAACAATGATTTATTACGGACTTAAAGTTTTATCTCCTAAAATTTTCTTATTTGCAACTTTAATTATGTGTTCAGTCGTTTCTTTAGCGACAGGATCTTCATGGACGACAGCAGGTACAGTTGGTATTGCACTTATGGGTATCGGGATGAGCTTAAACATACCTGCTCATGTAATCGGTGGTGCTATTATTTCAGGGTCTTATTTTGGCGATAAAATGTCGCCTTTGTCTGATACGACAAACCTTGCACCAGCAATGGCAGGCGCTAAATTGTTTGATCATATCAAGCACATGATTTATACAACTGGTCCATCTTATATCATTGCTTCAATTTTATTTATCATCGTCGGCTTTGGATATTCTGCAGACGGCCTTGATATGACAGTTATTAATCAAATTAACGAAGGCTTACAAGCTAACTTTACGATTAACCCACTTTTATTGTTAGTACCAGTGCTTGTAATCGGTATCGTTGTTGCTAAAGTTCCTGCTATTCCTGGATTATTTGGTGGCGCTTTACTTGGTGGTGTCGCTGCTATGGCGATTCAAGGCTCTTCATTAGGTGATGTCGTTAACGCGCTTCACTATGGTTATGAATCGACAACTGGCATCGCAGTTATTGATGAATTACTAACTCGCGGTGGCTTAGATAGTATGATGTGGACAGTTTCCTTAATTCTTTGTGCCATGACCTTTGGTGGTGTAATGGAGAAAACAGGTATGCTTGAAGCTTTAGCAAACGTTATTTTAAGATTTGCGAAATCAACTGGCTTATTGGTAACTTCAGTTATCCTTACTGCAATCGGCATGAACGTATTAGCTGGCGATCAATATCTTTCAATCGTTATTCCAGGCAGAATGTTCAAACAAGCATTTGATGACAGAGGACTTGCTCCTAAAAACTTATCAAGATGTCTTGAAGACTCAGGTACACTTAGCTCACCACTTATTCCTTGGAATACATGCGGTGCGTTCATGATAGCAACTTTAGGGTTGACACCTTGGACATATGTACCTTATTGCTTCTTAAACTTAATCAACCCACTAGTATCAATTTTCTATGGTTTCACAGGTATTACTATGGAGAAAGCTGTGAAGGTTGAAGGTGCTGAAGCTTAATTCTTCTTTTATAATGAAAAACCTAAACTGTATCAAAGCATCGCTTTGATACAGTTTTTTATTGTAGTAAAACAAATAGGTAGATTAGAGGACACTGAGTAATAAAAAATTTCCTTTAGTAGCTGTCTCAATTTTCTGAATTCACTTTTATTATATAAGTAAAAATGCTATGCTTGACTATATATGTGATAGGAGAGCCCTATGAAAATTCAAGATAAAGTGGTGAATTGCTTAGTTACAACAGCACTGTTTAAAGGGATAGAGAAGCATGAACTTGCAAATATGTTAAACTGTTTAAATCCAAGAATTACTCAGTTTAAAAAAGGAGAAAGTATTGCCATCAGTGGCAATCCATTTAATGGACTCGGTATTGTTATTGAGGGTGAAGCGGTTATTGCAAAGGAGAACATCGCAGGCATAAGAGCGATATTAACGGTGCTCCATTCTGGAGATATGTTTGGCGAAATGATAAGTTTTTCAGATCGAAAAATTTGGCCAGTAAATGTAACCGCTCAAATGGACTGTGAGATCATTTTTATTTCACCTGAGAACATCATTAAAAATTGTGAAAAGATGTGTGATTCTCATCAAACGGTAATCTATAATATGCTAAGAATTATGTCTAGAAAGGCGCTTTTATTGACGCGAAAGGTGGATTATCTTTCCATTCGAAGCTTAAGGGGTAGGCTGTGTGCTTATTTAATAGAGCAATGGAAGGATCAAAATACTCCGATTTTCACGTTGCCAATGAATCGAGATGCTCTTGCCGATTTTTTCAATGTTGCGAGACCATCCATCTCAAGAGAATTGAGTAAAATGAAAGAAGAGGGTTATATTGATTTTCATAAATCATCGTTTAAAATACTTGATTTAGAGGCCATGAAATCAGAAATATAAATGACTGGAGAAAAGTAATGTTTGGGACGCGCGCAATTATAGACCTAGATGCACTCACACATAATTACAATTCAATGCGTCAGCTCATTGCACCTAACGTAAAGATTACTGGTGTGGTAAAAGCCAATGCCTATGGTCACGATCTCGTCACAATAGGTAAGCATCTAGAGACCTTAGGGGTTGATTATTTGGGAGTTGCAAATATTAGAGAGGGTAAAGCACTTAGAATCAGCGGCATTAAATGCCCGATTATAGTTATGGGCTATACCTTTGAGAAGGATTATGATCTTGCTGTAAAGCATGACATCACCCTTACTCTATTTAGCCTTGAAGAAGCGAGGAAATTAAACTTAAACGCTTCCTATGATGATAAAAAAGCTAAAATACATCTCAAGTTCGATACTGGCTTTAATCGATTGGGCTATAAAGACCCGGAAGAATTAATCGAATCGCTAGAGGCGTGTTTAACCTATGAGTTCATAATAGTCGAAGGTATCTTTACACATTTGGCTCTCGATTCGATAGAGTCAGATGAAGCTCAATTTGCAAAATTTGAAGCACTTATGAAACAACTTAGGGAAAAGCATATTTCAGTTCCTTTGAAGCATGCATGTGATAGTATTGCAACGATTGCATATCCGGATAAGCATTATGATATGGTGAGATTAGGCGCAATTTTATATGGCTATTGTAGCAGGAAGACCCCTTTTAATCTGAAACCTGTTATGTCATTGAAAACCAATGTAACACAGGTGAAAACCTTAGAGGTAGGTGAAGCTGTCGGTTACGATCGCTTGTTTGTAGCGCAAAGAAGGACGAAGATAGCGGTACTTCCCATTGGATATGCGGATGGATTACCAAGAAGTCTCTCAGGCAAGGGAAGGGTAATGATAAATGGTCTTCTTGTCCCTATTGTGGGGCTCATGTGTATGGATCAGTGTATGATTGATGTTACAGAGGCTGGGGAGGTATCTCTCGGAACTGAAGTAACCTTGTTTGACGATACTTCACCGCAGTTGTTAGAGCTTGCCAAACTTGCTGAAACCAATCGAAATGAGCTTCTTGCACGTATAGCGATGCGCGTGCCAAGAGAATTTATAGAAAATGGAAGTGAGACTTTTGTAATTGATTATTTAGAGGATAGGGAGAGTCAATATGGCGACACATCAAGTTAGTTCATTAGAGGGGCAGGCCTATCTGGAGGATCCGATATATAAAAGAATTGCCACCAGTAGGTCTTGGTTATTCGATGTAAGACGTTCATTTCATCAAGAGCCTGAGCTAAGTGAAGCTGAATTTAAGACTCAGGAAAAAATAATGACCTTATTAAATGAGATGAATATCAATAATTATCCGAGCGCAGCGACTGGTGTCTGTGGTGTTTTGCTCAAAGAGGAATCCAGTAAAACCATAGGACTTCGAGCAGATATCGATGCGCTACCCATACAAGAGGTTTTAGATCTACCTTTTAAATCGCGTATCGATAATGTGATGCACGCATGTGGTCATGATGCTCACACTACCATCCTACTTGGCGTTGCAAAATTTTTCTCTGAGAACACAGCACTTCAGCCTTGCAATTTGAAATTTTTCTTTCAGCCTGCTGAAGAAACAATTGGCGGCGCTATGCGAATGGTTTCTGAAGGGGTAATGAAATCACCCGATGTCGATTGTGTTTTAGGCCTTCATGTCATGCCCTACTTGCCAGTGGGCGCAGTAGAGCTAAGAGAAGGTAAGCTAAATGCAGCTTCTGATCTGTTTGAGGTTAAAATCATTGGAAAAGCAGCACATGGCGCTTACCCAACAAAGGGAATAGATGCAATTGTTGTGGCTGCTTCAATTATTAATGATATTCAAACCTTGATAAGTAGATATGTTTCGCCACTGGACCAAGCAGTTATAACCATCGGTAGAATACATGGCGGTGCGAAGGACAACATTATTTGTGATGAAGTTGTTTTTTCTGGTGGTATGCGTACAACTGATGAAGCAACCCGTCAGTTATTAAAAGAGAAATTGCAATCATTAGTTATGTCGGTTTGTAGTTGGTCTGGTGCAAAGGCTGAAATAAGATTTGAAGAAGGCTATAAGGCATTGATCAATGATATAGGTGTCACTAGGCACTTAAAGAAGGTTTTTCAAAATGAGCTAGGTGAAGCAAATGTATATGAAAAGGAACTCCCCTCACTAGGTGTTGAGGATTTTTCTTATTTCTTAGATGTGGCTAAGGGCGCATTTTATCATTTAGGCTGTGGCTTAAAAGATCGGCTTGATGGTGCGCTTCATACGCATGATTTTTATCTCGATGAGGAAGCCCTAGTTTTAGGTACTTACCTACAAGTAAAAGCTATTATTGCATGTGCCTCAGATTTGTAGATTAAATTGTATTGCGATTGGTATGAATTAAGAATGTAAATAAAATGGTTTTGGTGAGTAGGTGAACGAATGGAAATAAGCGTAATCAATCAGTTAAATGATCGATATGAAAACGACGAAACGATAACGAGTTTAGAACGAAAAAGACTAATCGATGATATTTACAAATATAGTTCTGATTCAAACGAACCCAACACAATAGCTAGGTCTCTGGTAAATTTATCTAATTTTCAACTAAATAATGGAGAGGTTGAACTTGCACTTAAGAATGCAAACCATGCTTTTGAGCTTTCAAAAAAGCATCACCTTGATAATGTTCAAAGGCGTGTGTGTAACCTTTTAGGAAATATTCAAAGCTATTATGGACGATATGGAATTGCTCTTGACTACTACCATCAATCGTTGAGAATTGCACAGCATCTTGATATGAAAGGCTCTATAGCCGCCATATTGAATAATATTGCCACTTTATATGAAGCATTTAATATGGGTGAGCAAGCAGTAAAGTATTACATTTCTGCTCAGACGGCAGCAAAAAGTGAACACAACTATAAGCTGACAATAATGATAACCCACAATATAATCAATCATTATTTCAAGCAAGGCAAGATAGAAAATGTAAGGCAACAGCTAGATGCAATGGGGGAACTCATAACCCATAAATCCGACGTATCAGAATACAACGCTTTATTTTTGATCAATTCAAGTCGTTACCTTTTTTTACAAGAGGAGTATGAAGCTGCACTTGTTTCATCTAATGAAGCGAGGGCTTTATTTCAGAAGGTAGATGATGCCATTGGACTTAGAGAATGTCAAATGATGGACAGTAGAATATATGATGCGTTGGGAGATTATGATAAGGCGTATGAGATGGGGAGCGCACTTGCTGTTTCCTCTGAAGAAATAGGTGATTTTGACGCTGAGCGTGAAGCGCGATTATTCATCCATCAATTGACGGATAAAATAACTTTCAGGTCAGGTATTGTAGAAAATTACAAACGGCTTATGGTTTTGGATGAATCCCTTCTCAATAACTTATATGAGATGAGCCTGTACCAAATCGAAGGTAAAATTGACACCGATTTACAGGAGCAATTAAAACGTGATTCCGATCGGTTGATGGAAAATATGAGCTTTATCAACGAAGTGGCTAAGGACTTGGCCAAGGAGCTTGACTACGATACCTTAGTTAAGCTGATTATCACTAAAATGGCGAGCTTTGTTGAATTCGATGCATTGGTTTTAGGTCTATACGATGAAGCAAGGGAGCTTTTGTATAATCGTATGACCTATGAAAATGGTGAAATAAAAGAAAGCTATGATGTTCCTCTTTCAAATAAGAGCAGTATGGGCACCTGGGTCATTCGACATAGAACCGAATATTATACAGGGTATTTGAGTCACTTAGTGTTAGATGATTTTGAACCCTTGAATAAGAACTTTCAGAATATAAGTGTCCCCTATGAGACCATATATTATTCGCCCCTTATTATTGACGAAAAAGTAATCGGTGTCTTTTCTTTACAAAGGTATACAATAAATGGCTATGATCATGCGCAGATAGAGATGATGCGTGCTTTAAGCTCTTATATTGCAATCGCAATCGCTAATGCACTTAAAACGGCACAAATGAAAGAGCTTAACGATCGATTAAAGACCATCTCTAAGCAGGACGGACTGAGTGGCCTCCTCAACCGATATGCACTTAATGAGGATGTCGGTATTATTTTAGAGGCATTTAATCGTCAAAAGAGGAAGCTCTCAACCTTAATGTGCGATATTGATTTTTTTAAGGAATACAATGATGATTATGGCCATCTTGAAGGTGACAAAGTCATTAAAACGGTTGCTCAAATTTTAAAGGAGACCTGTAATGAAACAACCCCGTATATTTATCGTTATGGTGGGGACGAGTTTATGGTTGTTTTTTTAGACAGTGATGAGGAGAACGTTGCCGCCATTGCTCAACATATACTAATATCAGTTTCGGATGTAAATATGCCTCACCTTGAAAAGGGAATTAACGGAAAGGTCTCTGTGAGTATTGGCCTTGCCTATTTTGAAGTGAGCAATGAAGCACTTAATGAGGATGATTTACTAAGAAGTGCAGATATATCTCTGTATATTTCGAAGAGAAAAGGCAGAAATCAGGCAAGAAGTATGAAATTTTAAATCTTTGTTTAATTCTTGACAAAATCATTTTCAATTGATAAACTATTAACAAGATCATGGTCTTGAGGTGTGCCTTTAGGTTGTGATAGTTTGATATTCCACCTAACGAATAAGAGAAATCTGAATCGAAAGGCAGGAGCTATAGTGTATCTCATTACTGAGATTATTTTGCGACTTTAGCCTTCTCCTTTGAGAAGGCTTTTTATTTTATATATACTATACGAATGCTATTTCGGAGGCGCTATGGAAAAGAAAATTGCAGTTGTAAGTGCTATTTTAGAGGAACCTCAAGAAGTTCAACAAAGGTTTAACGAAATTATCGCAGAATTTCGAGGCATTGTGAGAGGCCGAACTGGAATTCCGTTTGATCAGTATGACATCTCTGTTGTAACCATTATCGTTTTTGCAACTGTGGATGAAATCAATAGCTTCACTGGGAAGTTGGGAAACTTAAAACATATTTCAGTAAAAACATCGATTTCTAAAAAGACAATCGAAGAGTAAACTTGGAGGTAGAGTATGGCGAAGTACGGCGATGACAATTACATGGAAGCAACTTATATCGATCATCAATTAATCGAATCAATTCTAGAAAAGACAAAAAACGTTACTGATGAAGCAATCGATGCAGTTATTGAAAAGGCAAAGTTTAAGAATGGCTTGGATCTAGAGGAAATTGCGACATTATTACAAGCACACACACCAGGTCAAATAAAAAAAATATATGACATTGCTGCTGCAATCAAGCAATCGATCTATGGCAATCGCGTCGTTTTATTCGCACCACTTTATGTCAGCAACTACTGTGTGAATAACTGTGTTTATTGTGGCTATAAAAGAGAAAATCAATTTGGTAGAAGAAAATTAACTGAAGCTGAGATTAGAGAAGAGGTTAGAATTCTCGAAAGAATGGGCCATAAAAGATTGGCATTAGAAGCTGGGGAAGATCCAGTTAATTGTACCATTGACTATATTGTGGATACTCTAAGAGTTATCTATGATGAAGCAAGTGAAAAAAGTAATATTCGTAGAGTCAACGTTAATATAGCATCTACAACCATTGAAAACTATAAAAAATTGAAAGCGGCTGATATTGGAACCTATATTTTGTTCCAAGAGACCTATCATAAACCAACCTATCTTGAAATGCATCCAAAATCATTGAAGGGCAATTACGAATACCATTTAACAGCCTTTGATAGAGCACAGCAAGGCGGTGTGGATGATGTCGGTGCTGGCGTTTTATTTGGTCTTTATGATCATAGATTCGAAGTACTTGCACTCATGCTCCACAATCAACATCTTGAGGATAATTATGGTGTTGGATTTCATACGATTTCAGTTCCTAGAATTAAGAAAGCTGAAGGCATGGAGCTGGATCAATTCGATTATACAATAGACGATGAAACCTTTAAAAAGATCGTCGCTATATTAAGAATTGCTGTACCATTTACTGGAATTATTCTTTCAACAAGAGAATCTCAAGAAATGCGCAAGGAATTGATTCATTATGGCGTATCACAGCTAAGCGCTGGATCTTGTACAGGCGTTGGCGGCTATAAGGAAAGTGAAGAAGGCCCTCAGGAGGTGGCTCAATTTAAAGTATCAGATGAGCGCTCTCCAATGGAGGTAATCTCTGGACTTATTGAAGATGGCTTTATTCCGAGCTACTGTACGTCCTGCTATCGAATGGGAAGAACGGGCGATCGATTTATGAAGCTTGCTAAAACAGGACAAATACAGCATGTCTGTCAACCAAATGCTTTAATGACACTTAAAGAGTACGCGCTTGATTTTGGCGATGAAGCATTTAATAAGCAGGTGGATGCATTTATAGATAAAGAAATTGAACGCGTGAAGGATGAAAATACTAAAGCCACTGTTATTAAAGGGATTGAAGACTTAAACAGCGGTAAAAGAGACATATTTTTATAAGTGAGGGCATATGAATAAAACACCAAATGCAAATCGGGTTCACATAGGTATATACGGCAACCGCAATGCGGGAAAATCATCGCTCTTTAACGCGATTATCGGGCAGGATATAGCGGTTGTATCGACCTTTGAAGGTACGACAACTGACCCAGTTATCAAAGCAATGGAATTGATCCCATTTGGGCCAGTGGTATTTATTGATACGGCTGGACTAGATGATGAAGGTATCTTGGGTTCACTAAGAGTAGAAAAGACCAAACAAATGCTAAATAGAACGGATTTCGGAATCTATGTTATGGATGGGTCAAATCCAGATATTGATGGCTATTTGCATATGACAGACGTTTTTAAACGCTTTAATATTCCGCATATGCTAGTCGTCAATAAGAAGGATTTATTAAAGACTGAGGATCAAGTTAAAATTGATGCTTTAAATCGGCCATACGAGCTAATAACTACTTCTAACCTTGAAGATGTTCACCAGCTTAACGATGAGATGATGAAGCAGCTCAAATCAATCGGTGAGGAAGCGCCTTTGGTAGGAGATTTACTCCCTTATGGCAGTACGGTTGTATTGGTTGTTCCAATTGATTCAGAAGCGCCAAAGGGTAGAATTATCTTACCACAGGTTCAGATTATTAGAGATTGCTTGGATCACGGAATTAAGTGCCATGTCGTAAGAGATACAGAGCTAGCAGAAGCATTGGAAGAGCTTAATAAGGTTGATTTGGTCATTACTGACTCTCAGGCTTTTGCTTCAGTGAGTCAAATCGTACCAAAAGAAATTCCGCTCACTGGCTTTTCAATTTTGTTTTCAAGGCAAAAGGGCGATATCAATAAGCTGTTAAATGGAATTGAGGCTTTAAAAGCCTTGAAAGCAGGAGATAAGGTACTAATCTCTGAAAACTGTACGCACAATCATTCTCATGAAGATATTGGTAGAGTAAAAATACCAAAATTGTTACACACAAAAGTAAATTCTGAAATTCAAATTGAATTTGCTATGGGGCATGATTTTCCACAGGATTTGAGTCAATACAAAGCAGTTATACACTGTGGGGCATGTATGGTGAATCGAAAAACCATGTTGACTAGAATTGACATTGCAGAGACTGCAGAAGTTCCAATGACCAATTACGGATTGACGCTTGCTTATTTTTCAGGCATACTTGATAGAAGTGTAGAAATATTAAGAGGCAGGATATAAATGAGTCGTTATTATGGTCTTAGTGACTATTTAAAATTAAGGTATGGACGAAAGCTTGTTAAACTATCTATCGATGGTGGTTTTACATGCCCAAATAGAGACGGAACCCTTTCTTCAAAGGGTTGCGTCTTTTGTTCGCTTGAAGGGTCAGGTGACTTTGCTGGAGAGATCAGCTGTGGCGTTAAGAAGGAAAATCAAGATATCCAAACGCAAATCGACTCTCAAAAGGCACTCCTATCTGCTAAATGGACAAACGTTGGCTTTATCGCTTATTTTCAGAGCTATACCAATACCTACAAGCCCATACAAGAGCTTGAAGCTATTTATAAAAGTGCATTAGCCTGTGAAGGTATTGAGGGACTTGCCATCGCCACGCGACCGGATTGCATAGATGCTTCACATATAGAATTGTTTAAGACGATTGATGTGTTATGGGTTGAATTAGGCTTGCAAAGCATTCATGATGAAAAGAATGAATGGCTAAATCGTCACTATACACTTGAGGATGTTGAAAAAAGCACAATAATGCTACAAAAGGCAGGAATACCCGTTGTTCTTCATTTGATAGCGGGTTTACCAGGAGAAACCTTTGAGGATTTTATGGCATCGATGGATTTTATTACAAGGATAAAGCCATTTGGCGTTAAAATTCATATGCTTCATATTGTGAAGAACACAGCACTTTCGCAACGCTATCAGGAGACGCCCTTTGAACTGTTGGACGAAGCTACTTATATTAGGTGGGTGTGTGAAGGTATAGGGCGTCTAGACCCTGAAATTGTTATTCATCGTATGACAGGGGATGGGAAAAGGGCTGAAGTGATAGCACCAACGTGGACATTTAATAAAAGACATGTGCTGAACGGCATTCAGAAGTATTTAGCTGAAAAGGACATCGTTCAAGGCTGCTATATAAAGAATTGACATTATTTGATAGAGTTCTTTAACATAAGAGCCTATTTTAAGTGTTCAAGAATAAACAGACACCCGAAAATAATAAGAATCCCCGTTGCTGGACAATAACAGTAACGGGGGTTGGTTTTATTAATGAGATATCTCAATTTTAGAAAAGCGTCAGCTTGTTAATTGTAGCAATAACAATGACAAAAATAATCATAGCAAGGGCAATCATCATTGTTAGTATCAACGGCCAATGAAGTGTGGTATTGCGTTTTCTAAGCTCCATTATATTAAAGCCGAGGCCGACAAAGTCGATTAAAATAGCTATAATGCATAATATCAAGGTAGCCAAAAGATAGTCTTTACGCCAAAATTGAGGTCGATAAAAGTTAAAAAAATAATCGAGTACATATTTTTTTATTGGCCTAGAAATCATTAAGGTTATAAGGGCAAAAAATAACGTCAAGGTACTCATTAAGCCTAAAATTTGCAATCGGCGATATTCTTTTGAGTAAATATCCACAAGATTATCGGATTCATGCTCAAAGTAGTTCGAAATCTTCTGACTGCTTTCAGGATTTGAGTGAATAATTTCAGATTGTTTTGAATAAAGATATTGTGTGATGAGCTGCGATTGACTTTCCTTTAAACCGATGAATTGAATTCGATTTAAGTACCGACGAATTTCAACCTGAGCCATTGAGTCAAGTACCCTACATTTTATGGTAAAAATCTTATCCTCTTGATAGTCATAATCAATTGCATCCTTTGGTTTTGGGTTGGCGTCAAAAATAATATCAAAGGTTGTGTTTGCTGGCAGCTGTACCGATGAAAGCGCAAGCATTCCTGTAGAGCTTATATCCTTTGATACCAGCTGGTAATCTATTCCACGAAACTTAAAATCATAGTTATTAAAAACATTGACTCTAAATGCCTGTCGCCTTTGTACCTTCACGGGCTCACTGTTAATCATCAAAGTCAAAGAGGAGATACCATTTTCGAAATGACGATCCTTGACAATTGTGTCGATTTCAAATAAGTCTTTTCCCTCTTGCTCAGGGGCAGAGTAGACGACTGAGAGATGATCTCCAGTGTGAAAATTATAAATTTTACCATGATAGATTGGCGCTATAATCCTAAACTGATTACTGATAACGCCGCGCTCGATTACGGTTTTAAAACTAATGACATAGGCCTTATTATGTTCATCTCGAGAGGTGACAGATAGTTCAATTGAGTGAGAAGGTAGTAAATATTTTGTTAGATCCATAGGATACCTCCAACAGAATTTATTGTTTATTTTCACACTATATTGGGTATTAAGTCAATATAACAAACCGAAAGGTTGTTGATATAGGGAGCATCGGGACGTCTTAAAGGACAGTGGTCCTAAGTTTTTTTAATGAGTATTTCCAACGTGTAGCTTTTAAATTTTAGTTTTAACTTTTTTATTTAGGAGGAATGCTTATAATTACAGAATTTACCGATACAATTGAATATGCTTCACTTCAACGTGCCGAATCCCGTTAAATGGACTTTCATATGTTTTGTGAGAGTCCATTTAGTATGTTTAGAGACGAGCATTCACGTACATTTAAAAGATCTTATTTCCTCTTGATCGAGCATATTGATAAATTGCTCTGTCATTCTTGCGGTTAACCCCCAAATGGTATAAGCCTCATAATCATAAAAAACAACTGGATAGCGCGCGGCTTTAAAGTTGTAATTTTTACCATCTGGTATGCTTTGATATGGAAAATCCTCTGACAAATTAAATACAGAGTTGATAAAGTACGTTTTTGGTGGATGATTGACAAAATAAGATAGTGGAACTGTGAAAATGTGGTCAACTTCATCAGTGGCATAGCGAATTAGCTCAAAGGGACGTTTAATGATGCCGACATAACAATGGATGATCATATCGAAGCTGGTCATTACGGAATCGATTTGGCCAACGATTTCAACTTCACTCATTTCGATATTAAGCTCCTCACAGGTTTCTCTTATAGCTGCTTCTCTTGAATGTTCTACATCCTCAATGGCACCTCCTGGAAAGCATATTTCGCCTGGCTGAGACTTTAAGGTTAATGCTCTCTTTTCATACAGGAGTTCCCAACAACCGTTTATTTCAATAAGTGGAATCAATACGGAGGATTGCCGCTTTACACCTGAAGTATTTGGTTTATATCCCTTTATAACATCTATAAGACTATCAATCATTTTAACCCCTTGTAACTTCTAATTTTAAATAAAATAAGGTATAATGTTAATGCGTATGCTTACCTACTACTATCATACTATATACATACCCAAAACTCAAAGGGGATAAGTAATAGAAAAGGAGTTGCCGATGATTTATTTATTTATCGTATTCGCAAAAGTAATAGAAGTTTCAATGGCAACCGTTCGAATGGTTTTAATAACAAAAGGAGAACGGAAGATTGGTGCTGTAATAGCATTCTTTGAGGTTTCACTTTGGGTTGTTCTCGTCAGTACAGTGCTTGACAATATTATGGAGAATCCGTTGAAAATTGTCGCGTATGCATTGGGATTTTCGCTAGGTAACTATATTGGTAGCTGGGTTGAAGAAAAAATAGGTATTGGGCTAGCTGAAATTCAAGTTATTTTGAAAGAAGAGCATGGTGAAATCGTCGTAGACAACCTAAGAGATCAAGGCTATGCTGTGACCGTTTTAAGAGGTGAGGGAAAAAATCACCCGAGATATGTTTTATTGATGTATGTTCAGCGTAAAAAAATTAAAGAATGTGCCAACTTTATAAAATCAATTCAGGAAAATGCAGTAATTACAGTATCAGATAAAAAATCACTTTATGGTGGATACGGTATGCTCAGAAAATAAAGTGGTTATGAGGAAATGAAATGAAAGTTAAAGAAATTATTATCGATTCACATTCAATTGGCGGTAGTATCCCTATTGTCATTGCTGGACCTTGTTCAGTAGAATCTCATGAAAGTATACTAGAAATCGCAAAAGCAGTTAAAGAATCTGGTGCACACATGCTAAGGGGTGGTATTTTTAAACCGAGAACTAACCCTCATGATTTTCAGGGGTTGGGACTTGAGGGTTTAGAGTTTTTGCTTGAGGCCAAAAGGCAATATCAATTGCCCATCGTAACAGAGTTAATGGATGAAAAGCATTTGGCTAGATTTGTTGAGGCGGTTGATGTCATACAAATCGGTTCAAGAAACATGTACAACTACAGCTTATTAAAGGCAGTTGGTGAAACAAAAAAACCGATACTTTTAAAGCGGGGCTTTAGTGCAACCGTAAAGGAATGGATTCTTGCAGCAGAGCATATTCTAAAGGGTGGAAATGACAATGTTATTTTTTGTGAAAGAGGCATTAGAACCTTTGAAACCTATACAAGAAATACATTAGATCTAACAGTGGTCCCTATTATACAGAAAGAAACAGGCTTACCGATTATTGTTGATCCCAGTCACGGCACAGGTAAAAGGGATTTAGTAGAAATCATGTCAAAGGCTGCAATCGCTTGTGGTACAAATGGGCTGTTAATTGAGGCTCACACCACACCGGACTTATCCATATCCGATAAGGATCAAACAGTTGAGATTGAAACCTTAAACAGAATTGTTCGAATGACTCAGATTTAAGGAAAAGCAATTAAAAAGGAGAGTGTACAAATCTGATAAATCAGATTTGTACACTCTCCTTAATTTTTTAGATATTCAAATGGTATAACCAGTTAGTATATTGCTAATTCAAGCTATTCGCTCCATTTGAGAAGAACTTAAGGTATTGATTATTTTTATCAATATACATAATTGTGTCTTCATCAATTGTATTTTCATAGGACTTAAGCGTACGCCAAAATTCGTAGAAGTCTGGATCCTTGCTGAAACCACTCGCATAGATTTCCAAAGCAGATGCATCTGCTTCACCACGAACTTTTTCAGATTCTTCAATTGCACTTGCTTTAATTTGAGCGACATTTCTATCTGTATCTGCAACTGTATTTTGATAGATTTCTAATCCCTCTGATCTGATTTGTTGTGCAATTGCCTCACGCTCTGCAATCATCTTTTTATAGGTTGACTCGATGTTTGAAGCTGGTACAATAGTTCTGTAAACATCGATATCGGTCAATTGGATACCCTGTGTTGCCAGATTATTATTGAGTTCAGCCATTGCTTCTTGAAGAATGGTTTGTAACGCCTCTTTGTTATTTAGAAAATCCAAGCTGCTTAAGCGATTAACTCTGTCAATTATAACTGCGTATGCAATTTCATCAATTTTTGAGTTAGCTCGCGTTACAGTTCCAAGTGAAGATCTAAAGATACCTGGATGAGTTATCTCCCATTGCGCGAACATGCTGATTTCATATTTGATTTTATCTTTTGTATTAATTTTTGCAGTATTTGAGATATATGTTAATAGTTTACTTGTATCCTTGTCAACTGTTGTAATAAAAGGTGTTTTAAATTTTAAGCCTTTAGTAGTCACGATTTTGACATCCTTAAATCTAGGATCTAAATCATTTTGCTTTTGAGCATCAGTATTATCGGCATCGACTACGATCGCTTTGATTTCGCCGAGTTCTCTCACTGTGGCAACCTCGTCCTCACGAACGATGTAAAAACAGTTTGTTAATACTACAATTGCTGCTATCACTAAAACAAAACCAACCACTACTGCAACACTTCTCTTCGCCTGTGATTTAACATCTTTGAATTTATCTCTAGCTTGAGAAAATTCATCTCTAATGGTTTCCTGAGAATCTTGTTTTTGTTCCCCTTGATTGATATTCATTATTGTGTACCTCCTGTTGGTTGGAGTGGTAAAAACTTAAGAATGTTATCATTATCAAAATCAATAATGTATTTGTTTTTTGCGGTAGCAAGAATTTTCTCCATTGTTTCAATGTATAATCTTGTTTTCGTGATGTCCTTGGATGCGACATATTTTTCATAAACCTGATTAAAGTTAGTAACATCACCTTTAGCTTGCGCTATCTTCTCAGCTTTATAGGATTCAGCCTCCTGAATCATTTGATAAGCCTCAGCCCGTGCCTTTGGTAACATTTCATTTGAGTACTTGTCTGCCTGACTCTTATATGAATCCTTTTCATTAGAAGCTATATTGACATCATCATATGCATATTGAACATCTTCAGGCAATAATACGTCAGTTAATTTGACCTCAGTTACTGAAATCCCAACGTTATAGTTCGCTAGCTTTCGAGTTAGGTCAGGGAGAATTTCTTTTGCGATACTGTCCTTGTTAACCAGTGCTTCATCTAAAATTTGATTTTGAATGTTACTTCTCAGAACACTTTCAAAGGCAAGTCTGATTGTGCCCTCTTGGTTGTCGACATTGTAATGGTATGCTGCGACATCTGTAATTTTATATTGGATGACAGCGCCAATGTTGATTAAATAGGAGCCCTTTGTCAATACAATTTCTTCGTTGCTAACGTCCTGATAGGTTGCAGCAGAAGAGGTTGTGGCTTCGCTGAGAGGTCGATAGCCGTATTGAAGTGAGTAAATCTCATTGGTATTGTAAATGATTACCTTGTCAATGAATGGAATTTTAAAATGTAAACCTGCGGCAGTGTTCACGTTAGACATTTTTCCAAATCTTTCAATGATTGCTTCTTCAGCATTATCAAGCGTATAGTAACTGCTTAGAAAAACAGACGCTATGATAATGATTAAAGGAATCAGAACAAACAATTTTCTTGCTTTCATAGTTTCCTCCTAGGTTCGATATATTACTAGTTTATAAGTTTGTCACATAAAATACAATTAACAAAGCATTAAATGTGGCAAAAAATAAAGTGCTGCATCGATGAATAAGTTAACCATCTCTTAACGCTTTTTTAAGGAATTAACGATATTACTTAAAGAGAAGACTTAACAAACTAAGGGTAAGAGGTTAGAATAGTAATATATTTAAAGAGAAGGTACAGGGGGAAATGATGTCAATAAAAGCGAATGAACGAATGCTCGGATATTATATTAGGAGAATAGGTGAGCGGTATAAGGCGCATCATATTACAGCGTTTGCTGGTCAGATGGCGTACTTCTTTGTCTTGTCATTTTTTCCTTTGCTAATATTCTTAATTTCTGTTATTTCTAAGCTTAACATTAACTACGATTTCGCTTTAGATATTCTTCAAAGATATATTCCGAGTAATATTAGTAAAATGATAACTGATTTTATCGGTCAAACGATAATGACTGAAGGCCTAACGGTTCTTTCAATTTCAGGAATTACGATGCTTTATTCTGCTTCTCGTGCCATCAGTGCGTTGCAACGATCAATAAATATGTCCTATGATGTGAGTGAAACGCGAAATTTTATTTTAGTTAAGTTAATGGGGATGTTCTATACCTTAATGTTTATACTGATTATAGTACTCTCATTACTTGTTCCTTCTGTTTTTCAAGGCATATATGATTTTATTAACTCATATATTAAGTTCAGTATAGATGATTATTGGCTTGATTTCGCCCATTTATTGCGGAATCTACTTCTATTCATTAGCTTTATTTTTGTCTTTCTTTCAATTTATTTGTTCCTCCCAAACAAAAAAGTACACCTGTCAGAAATACTGCCAGGTGCTGGGTTTGCTGTTATTGGATCTTTGGCAACCAATTATATTTTTACGAGAATCGTAACCAAGCTAACCGATTATTCTATCGTATACGGTTCCTTGTCAGCAATAGTAGCTTTCATGGTTTGGGTTTATTTCATGGCCTTAATCATTATACTCGGCGCCGAAATTAACGCGATAACCTCTAATTTTAAGCACGATAATCGATAATGCTTCCTTCAATTCGATCATTTGATAGGATACTTTGAATTTTCAGATATACCCTAGACTGTAATTCCATAAATCCGTCTGGGAGTCTAAATAGAAACTTAAATTTTTCTGGTGACTCACAGAGTGTTTTAAAAAAGAGTGGTCGATTGAGCTTAAATTGATAGAGAGTGTGAGTTAATCCAATAGAATTTAATTCTTCCTCAAAATCATTTGTGATGCTTTCTACTAGAAAGGTGAAATGCGTGCCATACATGCGGTCACATTGACGCGCCTTATCAAATAGTAAATGAATTGCTTCAATAAGGTCTAATGCTCCAGAGATAACTTCTTCTTCGTGCTGTTTGTAATAGCTCTCCATGGCTTGATCTTCGCGACTGTGCTCAGAAAGTCTTATAAAAGAAGCTTTAAGGTTATGCGCATTGGAATAAAATAGATCCATAATAAAGCGCTCATTTCCTGAACGATGATCAGGAGTATTATGGACTTCACCTTTTCCGTAGACGTGTGTTACGGTTTGTGATTTCTGTGTACTTTTAACATTGCTCACTGGAACTTTACTATAATTAGTAACAGCTGGACTTTTTGTTATATTAGCCATAGTACTCCCTCCTTTCGATTTCTAATATATTTATCGGCGTATCTTTGGTTTTGTATTAGCATTGCAATGCTTTTGTAATAAATTCAATCTATGCTGCTGTTAAATAGAAGCTTCAACAACACTTGGATATGTTATAATATTTGTAAGACAATTTACGAGAGGTGTTGTGATGATCAATCGTATTCAAGCAATAACTGTTGAGCTAGAAAAAGAGCTACTCAACCGATCATTTTTAAAGAATTTTGGAATTACACGTAAGCTAATTATAGATTTAACAAGTGATGACCGATTTAAAGAGCAACTTAAAAGCATGATGGATAATAATATATATTCCTGTCAGGCTGTTTTCGAGTTGCTTTTACCATTTTTTGAGTCCTATTCAGTTCAAATGAATCAAGAGGAATGGTTAAATTACTTTTATCAGTACGCACTTCATTTTTCTTTCCCTAAAGCAATTACTGCTACACTTACAGTTGCCAAAAATAAAGCGTCCGAGATTTATTTACGTACCCTGAAGATCGTGGCTCAATGGCAAATGCATTCGAAGGATGAAACTTGGCAAAGTCAATATCCACTTGAGCTATTGTCAGATAAAGAAATCGATGCACTAGAAGATAAAACAGAGTATTTAGCATTTAAAAGAGCTTATCAGCATCTTTATGTCTACGAAATGATGAAGCTCAATCAAGAGGTGATTGGCTTTACGACACTTGATCATATATGTGGCGTCAATCACTTGGCGATGAAAACAGCGAGACAATTGAAGGCAGCAGGTTTTCCTATTGACCTGGGCAGAGTTTCTGGTGCTGCTATTGGTCATGATGTTGGTAAATTCGGCTGTAAGCCAGATGAGATGAAAAGGGTAGCCTATTACCATTATTTCTATACT
This sequence comes from Clostridiales bacterium 38-18, assembly GCA_001897605.1. Taxonomy (GTDB): domain Bacteria; phylum Bacillota; class Clostridia; order Peptostreptococcales; family Acidaminobacteraceae; genus Fusibacter_C. The sequence continues at coordinate 296,719 of MKTL01000002.1, forward strand.
GGTGAGTGGTTCGAAAATCAAGGTATCGTCTATATTCGTAATGTTGCAATTAATCATTCTACATGGGATTTAGAATTAGATGCATTGCCAATTGAATCTTTAATTCTCATTCACAGCGATTTTAGGGTTAAAGCTGAAAGAGTGGCTAATAAATCGTTAATGCGATTTTATAATTTACAGGATTCATTCGATGTAATTCTGGATAAGCTGGATAACGTAGATGCTGCAAAGGAAAATCGATATCGAAAAGTATATGCGAAGTTGAGAGACTTTGAAGCCTTTTTGCAGGATTTAGGAATTAAGACTGAACCGAATGAAGCTTATGATTTGACCGTTCAGTATACGCCGACGACTCAACGTAAATACTTTACTCTGATGCAGGGAGAAGAAATTACTAAGAATGTCATATTTTCTTCAATAGATCATAATATTGAATTATTGTATCGACTTAGAGATGAGGCATCTCTTAATAAAATGCTTGAACCCGTTCGAAATAGTAGAGATTTGACCAGTCTAAGAGGTTATATCGCTATTATGGAGGAGTATTATACCTATTTGACACAAAAGCAAAAACAAATAATGCTTAGTTTCTTATATGAAAAACTTGTTTTACCTGAAGAGGATATTCGCAAGCAATGCGCTGAATTAATAGGAACAATTATAGCCTCCTTTGATGAAGAAATTAGAAAGGAAACCCCGCCAAGTGCGGATCAAGAAGCAAAGGTATTAGATACGATTGAACTTTTAAAAATCTATATTGACAAGTTTTTAAATCCTGAAAATAAAATCATAGATCGACATAAGAAATTTATCAGCTACAGTATGAGAGATATGTTAGATGCTTATTTTAAGCATCTCGTAGGAACAGAAAAACGCGTAAAAAGCTTCGAAGTAACTGTGAATTTCTTCACACAGTACAGTGAGCACGAGCAAATCCGATTCTATTTAATTAAATCTGCTAGAATTTTACCTTTTTCTGAATTTACACATGAACAGACCTATACGATTTTAAACTTTGTTTCAAATCTTTTAACCAGTCCGGAGTATAAGGTTCGATTGAGAGCATATAATTTAATCTACTCAATCCTACCATTATCAAGCAAGACCATTATTGAGCAGGCTAAGGTTGCAAGAGTTCTTGAGACTATAACGACATTAAATGACCCAGCAGAAAATTATGCGAGATTAAAGCTAGCTGAGCAGCTTAATCTTGATGAGCCTGTCATAGAACAGTTCAAGGCTATTTGCTTAGACGATTTGCAATACACCAGCAATATATTCCTTAGCAATTTAAAATCAGCGACATTGGATGTGGCTAAGCGTTTTCAAATAGAGCTTTTAATGAGAAACACGCTACTTTATGATTATGAAAATTGCTTTTATATGGCAATGCATTTGTGCAACTTACTAAAGGTAAGTGCCTTAGAATCGGTTAGGAACACGGCAGGTAGGATGCTTCTCAATTTAATTCCACATTTAAGCTATGAACAGAAGAACGATATCGCTGTAGAGCTAATTCGTGCGCTAGAGATGGAAAGCTATGAGTTCACTAAATACATTCCACCTTATCTTGGGAAGATTATTCTTTCCGTTAAACCAAAAGAGCTTGATGAAATCATCGAGAGCTTTGAGAAAAAAATGAGTACGAACAATGAAAAATTAATTGCACTTATTGAAAAAACGGTGGGATATGCAATCGCTCAATATGCAGACTATAAATATGCCTTTAAGGAAGAACTAGAGAATCATAATAAACGAGTTCTTCGATTATTTGGTGTTCTTTTTAATGGCTTTGTGCACGGGTCAAGCTATGTCAATCAGATGGCATTTTCAGTTATAGCTAAGGACATTCTAACGGATAAAAATCTAACATTAAGAAAAAAAGAGTACCTTTATCGTATGGTTATAAAAAAAGTGATGTCCTTAATGATTAACACTGACGAAAGTGAGGAGCTGATTTTTTACAACAATACGGCCTGCTTAAAATATATTTATAGCTTTATATCTGCTTTTACTCATGAAATCGGTCCAATTTTATTAAAGCCAAATAATAAGATCGCGTTTTTTCCAGGAGCGTTTGATCCCTTTACTCTTGGACATAAGCAAATTGCCAACGATATTAAAAATTTAGGCTTCGAGGTAACACTTTATGTGGATGAGTTTTCGTGGTCAAAGCGAACACAGCCGAATCTAATCAGACGCAATATTATCAAAAAGTCTATTGCCAGTGAAATTGATATCTATCAATTCCCAAGAGACATATCTATTAATATTGCAAATGAGAAGGACTTGATCATCCTAAAGGACTTGTTTCCGGAATCAGAAATTTACATTGTCGTTGGTTCTGATGTTATTTTGAATGCCTCTGCATATAAGGGACAATCACCAGGAATTATCAATGAAATTCCACACATTGTTTACGAACGCTTCTATGATCAGGCTCAAGAGGAAATGCATCAAAAACTCGATGAGAAGATGAAAAATCTTCATCCAAACTCGTTAAAATTTGCATTACCAAAGGATTATGAACACATTAGTTCAACACTGATTAGGGATTACATCGACGAAAAACGAGATATTTCGACTCTGATAGAGCCTCTTGCACAGAATTATATCTATGAGAAGGGCTTGTACCAGCGCGAACCAATGTACAAAAGTATGATGACGACCAAGTCGATTTATTTGGAAGTGCTTGAGCAAGTTGAGGATTACCTTTTAGCTGAAATAGCTGAACTTTTTGGGTCGGATGCAGATGAGATGATATCGAATTTAGTACGTGTCTCTGAATACCCAAGCTTTAAGCTATATGTTCTCAGAAGTCTTGAAAAAAGTGGTGAAATAGTAGCCATTAGCGTAAGTCATTGGCTAAGAGCAACTGAGATTCATCATGAGTTTAATGACGAAATGATCATTCGGTATATTAGAACCAATTCGATTGGCAGAATACTGGTGATCGACGGCATCATCAAAAGGAAAAATACAGATATAAGAAATACAGAGCAGATTATGCTTACAGAGACTATTGCGCATGCACTCTCAAGGGATTACACCTATTGTATCTATAAAGAGGCCTTTAAAGGCTCAACGACAAGAGAAATCTATGACGTATTAGAAATTCAGGGATTTATTAACCTAACATCTGCTAAAACCTCAGAGCTTGTACATGTGGTCAATATGTCAGCACCTTGTACGCTAAATCTAGATATTCATTCGATGTTCAAAGAGCCCTATAGAAACACACCAGAGATTTTGACTGCCATGGCAAAGGCAAGACATAGACTCCAGCTTTCAATGACGCAGCTTTATCCAGGAAATTTAGTATTGAGCTTCGATCGCGCAATGATTTACGAAAACCTAATTAAAAAGGTATGTGAAGAAAACAATATGCCAACTGTTCCGATCATACCAAAGACGGTAGGTGAAGCAATGTGTGTGCCATTTGGGGCGGTTTTTAAAAGATGGCTAATTCCAAACACAGTAACTAAAACGCTTCATGCTGAAAAGTATTTTTCTCCGGATCTGATGACGCATCAAATTAAGGAATACCCTTTTTATTTAGATGTTGAAAATCAAATAAAAATGCTGAAATCCTTTAATCGACCGGTTATTTTAGTGGATGATCTTTTGAACAAGGGCTACAGAGTTAAAGCTTTAGAGCCATATTTCAAAAAATACGATGTAGAAATTAAGCGCTTTATTGTCGCTATAATGTCAGGACAAGGAAAGGAAATCGCTGAATCTATGGACATTAATGTCGACTCTGCTTATTTTATCCCCAAAATCAAAGTCTGGTTTTATGAAAGTAAGCTGTATCCATTTATTGACGGTGACGCAGTCTGGCGAGGTGGTATTCCAGAAAGAAATTTAATTAATTCAATCAATCTTGTATTACCATATGCATCTGCATCCTATGTAACAGATACCTCCAAGGAGGCAATCTATAATTTATCAGAGACGGCATTAACAAATGCAATTGAGATAATGTGTGCAGTTGAAATGGTATACGAGCGACTAAATGATCGTCTGTTGACGATTGATCGACTTGGAGAGGTTTTGAACACGCCAAGGTATCCAGATAAAGGGAGACATATTTTTTACTCTGATAATATTAAACCTTCAGAGTATATAAAGGATGATTTAGAGCAATTGAAAAAAATGAAGACGATCTATATAGGGTGAGGTTTATGAAGACATATTTTTATAACATCTGGGAAATTTTATCAAATGAAACTTTGGATTTTTTTGAAGACACAAAAGAAATAGACAGTAGAGAACAAGTGAATACCACCAGTAAAATAATCGTATTCAAAGGCGAAAAAAGAAAAACTAAAAAATTGACTGAGATGGCAATTGAAGATCTAGAGAGTGACTTAACAGAATCTATCGAGAAATTATACAAACAAGATGCAGAACTTTACCCTGCTATAAATATTGATTATTTCGATCAGGATAGATTAGAGGAGGAGCTTTGTCAGTTTTTGGATTTTATAGCGAATGGGCGCTATGCGTTTAGTAAGAAAAGGGTACATTTACTAGCTTTGGGAGATGTTGGCGGGCAGCTTGCAACTGGACTAAAGCTATTGGGTGGTGATGTCATTCATACATTAGGCATATACGATATTAACCCGAATGTTATCAAGCGATATGAGATTGAGCTTAATCAGATTGCGATCAATCCTGAACTAAAGGTGACGGGTATAAAGGAAACAGAATTATTTGATGCAGATGTTTTTCTGTTTTGTGCCTCGAAATATGTACCAAAGGTAGGAGAGGCAGTAAGCGATGTTAGAATGGCACAATTTGAAGATAATTCTAAACTGGTAGCACATTTTGCGAAAATTGCCAGAGAAAGGTCATATAAGGGGATTTTCGGTGTCGTATCTGATCCAGTTGATTTATTATGTCTTTCTGCTTATCATAGTTCAAATTTAAATGATGAAGGTATTTACGATTATAGAGGCTTGCTACCGGAGCAGGTGGTTGGATTTGGACTAGGTGTAATGGATGCACGTGCTAAATACTATAGTGACCTTTTGAGCTATCAATATCCGGTTGTGGGACGGGCGTATGGACCCCATGGCAAGGATTTGGTTATTGTTGAAAATGTTGAATGTGAGGCAATAGAAAGGTCTATCGCACTAACTGAGAGAGTAATTACTGCAAACCTTGAAATGAGGGCATTAGGATTTAAACCTTTTATTGCGCCAGCACTATCATCAGGTGCAATTTCAATTGTTAGAATGTTAGCTGGAGAATATCATTATAGTGCGAACTACTTAAATGGTATTTATTGGGGTGCACTCAATAGAAGAAAAGGCCATTTGATAGATTTTGAGAAATTACATTTACCAAATAAAGAGTACGAACGTGTCAAATCTGCATATGATAAGTTGGAGGCTCTATGGAATTCATTGATGTCATAAGGTTTGAGCGCAAAGATGGAAATACCGATTTCAATTGGATTGAAAGCCATATAAACGAAATTGTTGATTTAAATGACATTATAATCAAAAAACGAGTACTTTATATTGTTGAACTCGATGAATTAGGTCAATCTGATCGTGTTAATGCCTATTTAAAGGAGGCAATTTTTCAATATCACAAAAGTGAATTGTTGCCTTTTGAAGGGCAGGTGGCAGCCTTGATTGTACGCTCAGAAAGCGAGCTTTACACCAAATCGTTTGCTAAGAAGTTTATGTTTCATCTAAATCAGCTTGGTTGTGAGTTTATTGGTCATCCACTAGTCGAGAGAGTAATTGACGGAAAGAACTTTAGAACGTGGTCTAAAGCAACTGGTGAGCCAATTGAGGTAGTCGAGAAGGAACAGATTTTAAAGCTAATATCAAGATTGGGAAGCTATGAAACTATCCGACGATCAAAAATTAAACTGCTGGTATTACATGCGGGCCATAAAGACACTTCCAACACATTAATGTATTGGGAGCGAATTAAAGAAAAGCTAAATCATGACCTAATTCAAATTGATGAGCTTCATGTTGAAGAAGGTAAAATATCAGATTGCTATGGTTGCAGCTTTGAAACATGTATGTATTATGCAAAGGAAAAGGCTTGCTTCTACGGTGGCTTTGTCGTTGAGGATTTGTATCCTAAGATTGAACAGGCTGACATAGTATTATGGATCTGTCCAAATTATAATGATGCTATCTCGGCAAAGCTCATGGCTGTTATCAATCGATTAACAGCTTTGTATCGATCTATGAACTTCTATGATAAGTATCTTCTGAGTATAGTCGTTTCAGGAAATTCCGGTAATGATTCCGTTGCAATGCAATTGCTTGGAGCACTTTGTATCAACAAAGGCTTTAGATTGCCATCGCAATTTGCAGCAATGGCCATCGCTAACGAACCTGGAGATATATTGTGTGTTGAGGATCTAAATGAGAGAGTTGAACGTTATGTCAACTCTGTGCATAAATTAACGAACAATTTTATGACAAAAAAGTAAAAAAAGGTTTTACTTTTCTGTTTTTGTGGTATAATGATATTAAGAAACCAGTTCAGTTAAAATTAGTATAAAGTAGTGAAATCAACCATTCTAGAGTTTTGTACAAAGGAGTGAGTCCGCCAAAATATTAATTTGAAAATAATTGTTTTAAAGAGGTAAATGTTTTGATGAAACAAAATTATGTCAACTGATGAACAACACCAAGTTATGAGTCGCTAAGGATTCGAAAATTATTATGGGTCGGGGTCATTGGTCGGGATGATTGTATTAAATGTATTGATTTAAATATAGCTTCAAGTTAATTGTTAATTTGCTTCAAAGATTCGTTTTTAGTTTCAAATTAGTTTAAATGAGTTAGTTTAATATAGTTTTAAGGATTTTGTTTTAAGTTAGTTAAAATTAAGCTTCAATAAACGTTATATAATGAACTGGTTCAGATGGACTTTAGTCCAAAGGAAAGGGTGAGTCCACCAGAAGTGTTAGAAGAAATATTAGTAACGAAAAAGTGAAGTATCTCATGTGTAATGCGAGATACTTCACTTTTATTTTTGTGCATTAAAGTTTTTTAGCTACGGAGTTTCGGTTGTATCTGTAGTGCTGGTTCCCTTAGTTGTATAATCAACTGAATATGGTTCGCTCCAAACACCATCCTTTCCCTGAACTTTTAGCTGAATGGTATAAGTGCCATCCGATTCAAAAACAGGAAATAAATTTTTATCGTCAAAAGTCGATATTAATGACCCTGCATAATAAATTTCCCATTCATAGGCGACAATGTCCTTTTCACCCGTAGAGTGATTCATAAAAGCGACACGATTATCATGAAGAGGTTCTATTCCAAAATTCGCTGCAATTGCTTCATGACTAAATAAGAGGGTACTGGCAAAATAAAGTAATGCGATAACGAGTAGGACGATGATCGGAATCAGTATGAACTTAATGTTAAACCTTGTTACTGGAGCGTCATCATCTTCATTTTGCATCTCGAAAAGCTCATCTAGTAGTTGGTCCTCCAAAGCATCTTCATCGTCAAGCTGTCTTTGCTTACTGCTTTTTGGAAGTGTTTCAGGCATGCTAAGCTCATCCTTAAATAAGTCCTTGAAGGATTGTGTTTCTTCAATGTTCTTACCGCTCGCTGAATTGTGTTTAATTTCAGAAGCAATTTCAATTACAGTTTCATTTTCAACATCAGTGTCATTTTCAACATCGGTGTCATTTTCAACATCGGTGTCATTTTCAACATCGGTGTCATTTTCAACATCGGTGTCATTTTCAACATCGGTGTCATTTTCAACTTCGGCGTCATTTTCAACTTCAGTGTCATTTTCAACTTCAGTGTCATTTCCAATATCAATGTCATTTTCATTGATACACTTTTTAGCTGGGCTAACATCCTCATCACTAAAAGACACATCAACGATGCTTTTTTTGTCATCGTGATTAATGTTGTCTTTGAATGCATTTGCAACGGAAAATAAGTCGAGCGCTGCTTGTGAAGCATCAGCATCTTCTGTTTCCATGTTTTTTAGCAAATTGGCAAGCTCATTTTGTAGATCCTCATGTGTCAATGCTTCTAATGACGGGATTTCAGCTTTAGAAGCAGTTGCTTCAACAGATCTATAAGGTAATGGAGGTCCGGCCTCTAAGTCATTAATAATAATGTGATATTCGGAATTTATGGACTCTAAAGCCTCGGGCTTTTCAAAAATAAAAACATCTTTAAAATCTTTTCTTAAAGATTTAAACGATCCATAAGAGTGATGTCCGAGGATTAAGTTATCAATAAATTGACTGTGAAAACCTTCAGAATCATAAAGAACAAAATCAATGGTTTTCCCCAATTGCTTAAATAATTCAAAATCAGAATACAAATCAGAGGCTGTAAAATCTATTAGTTCTCTAAAAGCAAGGCCATCGTCTGTAATGAGAATTTGCTCTTCATCGACGAGCTGTATCTTAATCGCATTATTGAAAACGTCATATTTTTCGATTAATTTCAAAATTTCATAAACAACTTGGATGCGATCATCGTAGCTAAGCTTAGTTTTTGCTATAAATTTTTTCAAACCTCTACCGGACTGTTGATTAAGTATAAGGTGTAATTTACCGTCATCTTCAATAACACCAACGTAATTATGTAGATGGGATTGAACTAGATGCTTGGTTGCTTTGCTGATATTATCAGGTGAAAAAAAAGTGATTAGGAATACTGGTGCTTGATCTATAATAGCTACTGCACTTGAAAAGCAAAGCTGTTCATCTTCATAAAGTAGTTTCCAAGATTTGAAGTTGTTTAATGTCATTGAGTCCTCCTTAACAGGTAACTTTGCTTTATTTTATCATAATTGAAGGACACATGTACAAAGAAATATTCAAAAATTCACTACATATGGTATTTGGTGTGTTTTTCTCGTTATTTGTTCTACAATATACTGGTTAGTTTTCTAACCATGTACTATAATTAAAGTAGAAAAGTATCAAAGGAGTTGCAATATGATAAAGGTATTACATTTATCCGACATTCATTTAAATTCAGGATATGCAAATAAAAGTGAAAAGGTTAGGAGGCAGCTAAAGAGTCATTTGAAATTGTCTTTTTCTAATGCTATAGATTATGCAATCACACAATTGTGTGACGTTTTAATGGTAGTAGGAGATTTGTTTGATCATGACAAAATTGCATATGAGGATGAACAATTTATAATAGGAGAATTTAAACGTGCGCTAAACGCGGGCATTCATGTTGCTTACTGTTCTGGCAATCATGATCCATTGGGGACTTTTCCGTTTGTGAGTAAGCTTTCAGGGTATGACAATCTTCATATGTTTCTCGATGATCAGGTTCGGATTGATAATGTACATAGTCGAGATAATACACCTTTTGAGTTAGTAAGTGTGGGTCATCAGTCAAAAGCTGAGAAAAGAGATTTAATTCGCTTATTTCCTAAAAAAGATGGCTTTATCCCCAGAATAGGAATGGCGCATGCGAGTGTACCAAGTGCGCTGACAACCTCTGATAAAGTCGCATACATGGCGACGCCACTGAATACGATTGAGTCACTGAATTACGATTATTTTGCACTAGGCCACATTCATATAAGACAGCTATTAACTGATAAAATTGGCTATTCAGGTAATATTCAAGGGCTAAACATTAAAGAAACTGGAAATAAAGGTGGCTATTGGATCGAAATAGAGCGTGGGATAACGCGTGTAAGTCCAGTCGATTTTAATTCGTTGTCTTGGTTTCAAATTGGGTATACGATAACAGCTGAAATACAAAGTATTGAAGCTTTGAAAGCTGCAATAATAGACCACATTCATGAGCAATTAAAAGATGTAGGTCAAGTGAAGCTTGTGAGGGTATTGTTAACGGGTAAAACCCCGTTGATTGAAGAATTGAATACCATTAATTTGGAATTTTTAGAGCAGGATTTAATAGAGAGACTTGACCTACTTTATTTAGAGCTAGACTCATCAAAGGTAGAAGCTTATATTTCTGAAGAAATGCTAAAACAGGAACATACAGTTGTATCAGAGCTGTTACATTTTCTTGATGCAGAAGATTATCCTGAGGCATTGCTTGAAAGACTCAGTCAATTACCTGGGTTCTCAAGCTACAAGCAAAAGCAGCAAATGATAGAAGCTTTAAATGGAATAAATCATGAGGTTAAAACATTGCTAGTTAATAGAATGGTGGTATCGAAGGATGAAAATTAAAAGTTTGGACTATAAAGTCTATGGTAAATTGATGTCTCAATCCTTCCAATTAGGAGATAAGATAACCTTTTTTTATGGGAGAAATGAGTCTGGTAAATCGACAATTTTCAACTCAATCTATTCAATGTTGTATGGCTTTAAGCCTGCAAGTAGAGATAAGCACCCATATGTGAACTGGCAAGCAAATGAAATAAATTTTTCTTCTAAAATCGTAAATAACGAGGAACTTTTTGAAGCTGAAAGAAGTCTAAAGAGTGCGCCTAAGTTAAATTTAACGGACATTTCCAAAAACAGTATTCAAAGCTTTCGCAATGAAAAGCTGCCATTTATAGCAACTGTCAGCGATAGGATGTTCGAAAGCGTTTTTTACCTTACAGCTGAAACCTTAAATAGCATAGAACAGGATACCTGGGAAAATGTACAGGAGCAGTTAATTTTCAACTATGGTACTGACTATCTTAAAAACGTAAATGTGGTTTTAGCTGAGCTTGAAAAAGAAATTAATAGTATTTGGAGAAATGATAAACGGGGTAATCCGCAAATGTCTGTTCTCCAATCAGAAATTAACGAACTCAAAAAAGAAAAACTCAGACTAGAGCTACTATACGAGGAAAGAAATACAGATGTCGAGATGCTTAAACATTTGACTAGTAAAATTGACGATCTTTTAGTTCTTAAAAAATCCATAAATGAGCAATTAAGGGCTATTAGAGAATGGCGTCCCTATAAAGACTTGAATGATAAAATTGAAGAGTTGTCACGTCGCATTTATAAAGCGGAGTCTTTTAAACAGCTTCCAGAACAGATTTTGTATCAGTTTGATCAAAGCTCAACTAAGCTTGCTGATATAGAAGTTCGAGCTGAAAAATTATTAGAAAAAATTGAGCAGTTAAAGCGAAATCTTGTTCCAATAAGTGAGACGGATGTTAAATTACTTGAATTAAACGCAATTAGAAATGAGCTTGAAAATGGTGTACAGGGATATGAGGCGAAAGATCATGAGATTCATAGAATCATAGACGAAAGAATGCGTTTAAACGATAAGATTGTGGCCAATTATCAGTTGCTCTTTAATAAAGAATTGTCTCTAGAAGAAAAGAATAATTTAAAAGGTGTTCAAGTTTTAGATTTGATCACCTTAGTGCAGAAGATAGCAGAAGGAGAGCAAAAAAAACAAGAAATCATCCAAAATGAAAATGCAAATTTAAAAAGCAACAATCTTCTAGTTATTGCAATTGGAAGTATTGGTATTGTATTTTCATTTCTTGGTGGGATGCTACCAGCGATAGAAATATTGACGTGGCCTGGCTTGCTGATGATTGGTTATGCGATTGCTAGCTTTCTGCCGATCCGTTCAAGAAAACCGCAAAGCTTGGTAGATGTAAGTGAATTCCATGATAAGATCAAGCAGGCAACAAATGGTATACCGTTACCTGAATACGTTTTTCGTGATAATGACCAAAGGTTTTTCACAAAGCTTGAGCAATTAATCGCTTTAATTATTGATGAGACCATTCTTGAGAATAAGCTAGAGCAAATGGCTATTGAAAAGAAAAATGATGAAGATCGTTTGATTGCACTCATGAATATGCCAAATGTTGATTTTACAAGAGGGGTTCGATTGACAATTCAATTGATACTCGCTCAGCTAGAAGGGGTAAATAAAAGAGTTTCCGAAGAAGCTTCTAAGTTGAAGGAAATTTCCCAATACGAGGAGCAATACCAAACGGAGCTTAATCATTTAAAAGCTATAAAGGTTAGTCATGAAAGCTTGATTCATTGTATCAACGAGTTTGGTGACGGCGATTTTAGTTTTGGGCTAAAACAAATTGAGATCAATCGAGATTTAATTCAATCAATTAAGCTATATCGATCTGAGCTTGAAAATTTTGAAGTGGATTTGGAGCAACTGAAGTTACTCGAAGCACTTGATTATGAACAACTTGAAGCGCAGTTTGAAGAGATAAGTGAGCTTGAAAAATCACTACTGACAGAAAAAACGAAACTGACTTCCGAAGTAGAGAATTTTAAGCAACAGTTTAATTTAGACGTGATTATTAGCGATATTCTCTCAAAACAACAGGAGTATAATGCGCTATCAAAAAAACGTGATCTATTAATGATTTCATATGAAATATTAAAGTGGACTGACGAAAAGTTTAGAATTGAAAACCAACCGAATATTATTCAAAGAGTAAGTGAGTTGCTCAGTGAAATGACAGGTGGAAAATATGAGCAGGTCCTGCTACAAGAAGAAAATCAAAAATATGAATTGATTTTTAGAGTCGGTGGCGAACTTCTACCAGCAACGCTTGCATTTAGTAAAGGAACGAAGCAACAATTATTTTTAGCCTATCGAATTGCTGTAATTGAAGCACTTGATCCAGAGGGCAATTTACCTTTGGTCCTAGATGAAGCCTTGATCAACTGGGATCAGGAACGCTTCGATAAGACAATGAATTTATTAAGCAGGTTAACCGACAAAAGACAGATTATAGGCTTTACATGTCATCTTGATTTGGCTAATAGACTTAAAAATTTAGAATCTGTTAGAGTTATTGAGGTGGAAAATGAGTAAAGAGATTTTAGAGCAACTGGAATTTGAAAAAAACAAGCGCAATATATTAAAACAAGTTAATGAAAGTAAAGCCGAACAAATAACCCAAAAAACGCATTCAGACCAGAAATATGCTTGGGAGTATGAGTTAGAATCCTATAGAAGAAGTAAGCGTAAAGAACGCTTTTACACATTTGGTGCTATTTGCGGCATATTAGCCTTAGTCATCAGCATGATCTCTAACTTTGATACCTGGATTAGATTTCTAATGCAATTTTAATGAATTCCTTAGTATAAGTAAAGAGAATCGCGTTATGATGGTTACGATAATGAAAAGCATAAGGAAGGAGGTCGTAACGTGATTGAACAGACCAGTGAATTGAGTTCCCAAAAAACAATTGAGACGGCACCTAAGGATATCGTAATTGATATAAAAGAGCTGAGAAAAGTTTATAAGGTTGGCGGTGAGAAGGTTGTTGCACTCAATAAGATCGATTTACTAATTTATCGAGGAGAAATTTGTTGTATACTTGGAACCTCGGGTTCAGGTAAATCAACGCTCTTAAACATGATGGCAGGGCTAGAAAAGCCAACGAAGGGAACCATACAAATCAAAGACCAGGCCATGGAAAAAATGTCGGAAAAGCAGCTTGCTATTTTTAGACAAAAGTACATTGGATTCATCTTTCAGTCGTATAATTTACTCCCTGCGCTTACAGCACTCGAAAATGTGGCAATGCCTTTGATCTTTCGTAGATTTAATAAAAGTAGACGAGAAAAAATTGCTAAGAAGTACTTAGAAATGGTTGGCCTCAAGGAACGTTATAAACATAAGCCGAGCCAAATGAGTGGTGGACAACAGCAGCGGGTAGGGATTGCGAGAGCTTTTGTTGGCTCACCTGAAATAATATTTGCCGACGAGCCCACTGGAAATCTAGATACAAAAACGTCTATAGAAGTCATGCATATCATGTGGAAGATGGCTAGAGAAAAAAACCAAACCATTGTCATCGTAACACACGACCCTGAAGTTGCATTATATGCAGATAAGGTCATCCATATTAGAGATGGAGACATCCAAAGCATAGAAGTGAGAGATGGGAATGATGTTTACGAGAAATATATTAAGCCTTACGAAGAGAACTACGTAGAAATTTAACTAACTTATTACTAAGGGGAAAACGATGAAAAATAGAATGTTGAAAATGATGATTTTGCTGATGGTTTTAGTATTTACTATCAGTGGCAATGGATTTGCACTCTCAGATCCATATAAACCAGTTGTTGGTGTAAAAGCAGATGGGACTCTTCAAGTCGTAAAAGCTGGAGTAAGCTCTGAATTTAAAGTAACGTTACAAAACGCGGGTTATGTGGTTGCACAGAATATTAGAGTTACTATACAGGGTGATCATCCCTTCAGAAGTGATATTGCTAATTTATCACAGAATTTATCATATCTAAATCCAAACCAGACTTCTGACATGATTTTTAAAGTAACAACAAGTCCAACTGCAGAATCAAAAATCTATGAATTCAATGTTTTAATTGAATATAGCAATTTTGAAGATACTGCTTATAGTATGACAGAAAAGGTTTATGTGAAGGTTGAAAATGATAATATAGAGCCTATTTTAGGTGTTGTATCCTATAATACAGGGCAAGATGCACTTCAACCAGATTCACCAGATTCTCTCGCTTTAAAAATTAAAAATACTGGAACGATGAAAGCGAAGGATATTAAAGTTTCTGTATCGGGTTTCTCTAATGAGGGTGTTGTATTGTACAAGGATGTAGATACAAAAACCTTTACAGAACTGTCATCCAAATCAGAGCAATTTATTTATTTTAATATTATTGCAGGTAAAGATGCTAAAGAAGGAACCTTCCCTATAAATGTAAAAATTGATTATATTGATGAAATTGGAAAGCAATATAGTAAATCATCAGTTGCTTATGTAACTTTAGCTGGCAAAGATTCGGTAGATTCTGATTTAGAAATAACAAATGTTGTTTTTCCTAATTCGGTTAAAGCCGGTAATGACTTCAATGTTACTTTTACTGTAACTAATAAAGGTAATACGGAAATAGCGACTGCTGACGTTAGCTATGAGTATCCTGAATCATTTATTTCAAAGGCAACTTCAAGAGTCGTTGTAAAGGCTTTAGCTCCTGGAGCGTCCAAAACCGTGACCTTCAAAATGATGGCAAAAGCAGAAACAACATCTGAGAATTACCACACCTATATCAAAGTTGCTTATGTACCAAAGGGTGTTACAAGTGGTGAAGCTGAAACCGTTCAAGAATATGTAGGCATTTATGTTGAAGGTACAACAGAGGACGCAGGCTCAAAACCAAAGTTGATCGTAGAAAGCTATGATTATGGTGGTGAATATGCATTTGCTGGACAGGAATATCCATTAACCATAAATATCAAAAATACAAGTACTGCCGAAGCTACTAAAAATATTAAGGTCACTTTAACCAGTGAGGATAATGTATTTACACCTGTTGATTCTTCAAGCTCATTCTTTATACCAAGTGTAGGTCCAGGTCAAGTGTATTCACACACGGTTTATTTGAAAACTAAGATAGATGCAAGTGTTAAAATTTATACCGTAACAGCAAAAATGGAATATGAAGATGGCAAAGGGAATGCCTACGATGCAAACAAATCCCCATATGAAGAAAGTGAAGTTCTAAGTGTTGCAGTTGCACAGCCTGTTAGATTAGAGACAGCTGAAATGGTCGTACCTTTTGAAATATACGTTGGGCAGCCATTTTATATTGAGCAAGAGTTTTATAATATGGGAAAATCAATTATGTACAACATGATGGTTAAGCTTGAAGGCGTAGAGACCAACGAAGGTAGTTATTTTGTTGGTAACTTCGATGCAGGAAAGAGCGATTACTTCTCTGCACAAGCCTTTGCAAATGAAACGGGTACCTTTGACGGAAAATTAGTTTATACCTTTGAGGATGCGCTTGGTAATGTGTCAACGGTTGAAAAGCCATTTAGCTATACAGTAATGGACATGCCAATCATTGATGATGGTGGCGAGTTCCCTGTTGATCCTGGTATGCCTGTAGAAGAGAATAGTGGTATTGCGTTATGGCAAATTCTACTTGGAGGCTTCATAGCAGCATTAGTGGTATTCTTTATTATTAGAAAAATTCTTAAAGCGAGAAAACACAAGAAAGAAATGGAGGCTTTGGATGAGTAGCTTCGATTTAGCTGTAATGGGTTTAAAGAACCTTTTACGACGTAAAGCTAGAACGATTCTTACGGTCTTAGGTGTTCTTATAGGTACAGCGTCAATTGTTGTTATGGTATCTTTAGGATTAGGGATGAATAAAGCTTTCGAGCAACAGCTAGAATCCTATGGCAGTTTAACGATGATTGATGTTTATGCCAATAATTATTATGTTGAGGGTCAAACTAATAGTGATGGTCAGGTTTACTTGGATGACGATACGATTAACGCTATAGAAGGTATCGATAATGTTGAATTTGCAATCGGATTTAAGCGATTTGATTCTAAAATCTATGCGGGTAAATATGAAAGCTACACGAGTATCAAAGCTGTCGATTTTGATAAGTTAGCACTTATGGGTATTAAGCTCAGCGAAGGCACATTGCCTACTGGTGAATTTAAGAATGAAGTTCTTTTTGGCTTCTATGCAAAAAATTACTTCTATGATCCAAAATCTAGAAACCCTTATCAAAGTCCACCTGTCATAGATGTTTTCAACACGAAGCTAGAAATGCTGCCTACCTCTCAATACTACGAAGGCAAAAGACCTAAAGGATTTATTCTCAACGTAACTGGCGTAACTTCAGAGCTTGATTACAATTATGCCAATGACGTTTTTATGGATTACGATACTTTCTTGAAATTGAAAAATGATTTTGAACGAAAGAATAAAACTACTGATCAAAATAATGGTGGCGACACAGGCCCAAAGGGGTCAAAAGGAAGTACCACCAAAGAAAATAAATACGATGAAATGAAAGTAAGTGTTAATGATATAAAATACGTACAGGATGTTCAGGATCAAATTAAAGCGATGGGTTATGAAGCCTATAGCTTAACCGATGCACTTGAAAACATGAAGCAAACCTCTGGATTGATTCAAGCTATTTTAGGAGGCATTGGAGCAGTTTCCTTGTTTGTAGCAGCTATCGGGATAACCAACACTATGGTAATGTCGATTTATGAAAGAACAAAGGAAATCGGAGTTATGAAGGTTATTGGTGCTCAATTAAAAGATATTAAACGTTTGTTTTTATTTGAAGCAGCAATGATTGGTCTCTTTGGTGGAATTTTGGGAATTGGGCTCAGTTTTGGGATTTCACTCATAATCAATTCAGTATTATCGGGAATGAATGGAAATACTGGTTATTACGGACCTGCGATCTTATCGGATATACCGGCTTGGCTTGCTTTGTCAGGCATGGGCTTTTCAACTGTTATTGGTTTAGTAGCAGGTTACTATCCTGCAGTACGTGCAACTAAGCTGAGTGCACTTGAAGCAATTCGTACTGAATAGAGTTACAATTAGGTGCTTAATAAAAATTAAGGGTTGTTTGAAACTTATTTCGAGTTTTCAACAACTCTTTTTTTGATTTTGCTGATTTGATACATTATAATGAAATGGGAGGTTCATATGCCAAAACAAGTTATGAGAATAAGAATAATTGATGGACAGCCAGTTGAGCAAGCACAGGATGTATCATTTACTGCATCGCCAATATATGAGGTAATCCGTTTGTTTGAAGGTGTCCCTTTATTTATAGAATCACATCTAAAACGACTTTATAATTCAATGCAACTAACTGGATTAATCTTGGATTTAACGATGGAGCAGGTTGTAAAAGCAATTCAGCTTTTAATAGAGCTAACTCACATGTCAAATACAAATGTAAGATTAGAGATTGGTAAAGTTTCTAAGGATCAATTGTGCTGGACCCTATATTTGGTAGAATCCGTCTATCCCGAAAGCGCTGTCTACGAAACGGGTGTTGAGACAACTACCTATAAAATTGAGCGCCCAAACCCTCATGCCAAAGTATATCGGGCATCTTTTACTGAGCTAATAAGCGTTGAAAAAATTAAAAATAATGTTTTTGAAGTTATTTTAGTAAATGAGAACGGACTAATTACAGAAGGAAGTCGTTCTAATTTATTTTTTATTAAAGGCAATACACTTTTTAGTGCTAAACGGGAACTGGTATTAGAAGGCATCACACGTGAAAAGGTTTTAGAAGTATTGGCAGAACAAGATATTAATTTAATAGAGGAGGATCTTCCTTCTGAGAGTCTTCACAGTTATGAAGCATGTTTTTTGACTGGTACTTCAATTCATATTTTACCGATCAGTAGAATCGATTCAACTTATTTTGATTCCGCCAATCATCCAGTGATAATAGCATTGCAGAATGCGTTTAAAACTAAAATACAGAATGATCTACAACAAACAAGGAGGCTTTACAAATGACAAAGGTACATGAAAGATTTTTAAAGTATGTGACATTTGATACTGAATCTGATCCTGAATCAGAGAGTTGCCCATCGACAGCGAAGCAGCTAGAACTCGGAAAGTATTTAGTTGAAGAAATGAAAGCAATGGGTATGCAAGGCGTTGAAATGGACGAAAATGGCTATGTATATGGTCATATAAAGGGGAATGCTCCTGGCCCAAAACTTGCTTTTATTGCACATATGGATACTTCACCTGACTTATCTGGAGCAAATATTAAAGCAAGAATCGTAACTAATTATGATGGAAAAGATATCATTCTAAATGAATCAGAGCAAATTATTATGTCGCCAGTTGAATTTGAAAGCTTGAATCACTACGTGGGTCAGGATTTAATTGTAACCGATGGCTTAACGCTCTTAGGAGCAGACAACAAAGCTGGAATCGCTGAAATATTAACGATGGCAGAGTATTTAATCAACAACCCTACGGTTAAACATAGTGATATAAAGATCGCTTTTACACCTGATGAAGAGGTTGGTAGAGGTGCGAATTTATTTAATCTTGACAAATTAGATGCAGATTTTGGTTATACAGTGGATGGTGGTGAGCTGGGTGAAGTGGAATATGAAAATTTTAATGCTGCAACCGCTAAAATTAAAATCAAAGGATCAAATATCCATCCTGGATCGGCAAAAGGTAAAATGAAAAACGCCATTTTAATTGGTATGGAACTACATGGTATGTTACCAGTTTTTGATAATCCTGCATATACAGAAAAATATGAAGGTTTCAATCATTTGAACGATATATCGGGTAATGTAGAAGGTGCAAGTATGCTTTATATTATTCGTGACCATGACCTTGCTAAGTTTGAAGAAAAGAAGGAAATGTTTGTTCAAATTGAAAAATTCCTAAATCACAAATATGGGGAGGGCACAGTTAAAATTGATTTAATAGACTCTTATTTCAACATGAGAGAAAAAATTCTGCCGCATTTCCATCTAATAGAAAATGCAATGCAGGCGATGAGAAACCTAGATATCGAGCCATTGGTAGTTCCTGTCAGAGGGGGAACAGATGGTGCTAGACTCTCTTACATGGGATTACCTTGTCCTAATTTATGTACTGGAGGTCATAATTTCCACGGTAAATTTGAATATATTCCAGTACAATCAATGGAAAGAACAGTAGATGTTCTTCTTGAGGTCATTAATTTGTATGTAGAAAAATAAAGTACAGAATTATTAAAAATAATATTGTTCTGTGTATTATAAAACAAAAACAGCCAATTTTGATAACAATCAAATTGGCTGTTTTTTTATTAATAGCGTTCATCTTCATCTTCGTTATGTTTGCGGCTACTTTCGTTTGCATAGCCGTCATCAGAATTTGCTGGCCTTCTAAGGAGATATAATCCAACTGCAATCAAACCAACAAATAGGATTAAATCATAGTTGAGGTTAACAAAATTCTCAACTAAAAATAGTAAAGAGATGCCCATTAAAATCATCCCAGTACGATAATTGGCTCTTGGACGATGACCGTAATAAGCCATTTGTAAAAAGCCAAGTGCTGGTCCCATTATATAGAGTGGCCAAAGATTCCCTTGTACATTCCATGTAGTAAATTCACTTACAAGGAAAAACAAGCCATAAGTTAAAAAAGTAGCACCAGTTAATAAATTTCTACCGCTTGCATTCCCAGAGAAATAATCTCTTTCAGCTTTAAGTCCAATATAGACAAGAGCAAGTGGCCACAAATCCCAGATATTAAAATTGATAATGTGATAATGGTCCATGACCAATACCGCGCCAATGGCAATTAAAAACATGCCGAGCAAACGATTCTTAGAATCTTCCATAGAAACCTCCTAATAATGGATAATTCGTATAAGTGCGAATCTGATCAATCCCCTTCAGATGCATTGTAACGATGATTTTAATCATAGTATAAGGTAGAAAGGTTAAATTAACGTTAGAGCAAAATTAGAATGCCCCTTATATTGACTTTCTTTTATACATTTATTATAATGAGAACAATATTGAAATTCAATGAAGATGAGGAGTAATCTTTGGTAATCATTAGAGAGGTGAACCTAGTGCTGAAAGTTCACTTGATGAAAGAAGATGAAGGTCGCATCTGAGAAGATTTGGTAAGTCAATAGCCAAATCCGGTTTGCGCCGTTAAAGCGTTGAGGTGTCATCTAGAAGCTTAGATGAAATTAGGGTGGTAACGCGGAGCTTTCGTCCCTTGGATAGAGGTTCTTTTTTTATGCCCTAAACTTAAAATGGGCGAAAAACTGAGAGTAATCTCAGTTTTTTTATTTAAGCCGCAAACAGCGAAGAACTTGATGTAAAATCTGAGGACTCAATGTCAGTAGATTTTTTCAATAGATTATTATTCATAATGCGTAGCTCATACAAAATTATATATGAATTTCATCCAAGAGAGGTTTGAAAAGTAGGAGGTCAAATGCAAAGTAAGTATAATCCAAAGGAATTTGAAGATCGTATTTATGCGAAGTGGTTAGAAGAAAAGAGTTTTAGTGCAAAAGTGAATCCGGATAAAAAACCGTATACGATTGTTCTACCACCACCTAATATTACAGGACAACTGCATATGGGACATGCATTAGATCAAACGCTACAGGATGTATTGATCCGTTTTAAACGTCTTCAAGGCTATGAAGCGCTTTGGTTACCAGGAACAGACCATGCGAGTATCGCAACTGAGGTAAGAGTATTAAAGACAATAGAAGAAAAAGAAGGCTTAACCAAAGACCAATTGGGCCGTGAAGAATTCTTAAGAAGAGCTTGGGAATGGCGCGATGAGTACGGTAGGATTATCGTTAATCAAATGCAAAAGCTAGGTTCAAGCTGTGACTGGGAAAAAGAGAGATTCACAATGGATGAGGGCTGTAATGAAGCCGTTACTGAAGTATTTGTTAGGCTTTATGAAAAGGGCTTAATTTACAGAGGTAATCGACTCATTAACTGGTGTCCTGATTGTAAAACGACGTTATCTGACGCAGAGGTAGAACACGAAGAGAAGCCAGGTGCATTTTGGCATATTAAGTATCCTGTAGTGGGTAGTGACGAATATCTTGAAATCGCAACAACTCGTCCTGAAACTATGGTTGCAGATACTGGTGTAGCCGTACATCCTGAAGATGAGAGATACAAGCATTTAATCGGTAAGAAATGTCTATTACCACTATTTGATAGAGAAATTCCAATTATTGCAGACAGCTATGTTGAAATGGATTTTGGTACAGGTGCATTGAAGGTTACACCAGCACATGATCCAAACGACTTTGAGATTGGACTTAGACATAACCTAGAACAAATCAACGGAATGAACGAAGACGCAACTATGAATGAAGTTGCAGGTAAATACGCAGGTATGGATCGTTTTGCATGTCGTAAGGCAATCGTTAAGGATCTTGAGGCAAATGGTTATTTGGTTAAAACCAAAGAACATCCACACAACGTAGGTACTTGCTATCGTTGCAGTACAATCATCGAACCTAGAGTATCTGATCAGTGGTTTGTAAAAATGGAGCCATTGGCTGGGCCAGCAATCGATGTTGTAGAAAAAGGCGATCTTAGAATTATTCCTGATCGTTTTACAAAGGTTTATATGAACTGGCTAGAAAACATCCGCGATTGGTGTATTTCGAGACAGCTATGGTGGGGCCATAGAATTCCGGCATATTATTGTGAATCTTGCCCTGAGATCGTCGTAGCGAAAGAGATGCCTGATGTATGTCCAAGCTGTGGTGGTACACACTTCAGACAGGATGAGGATGTTTTAGATACATGGTTCAGCTCTGCGCTTTGGCCTTTCTCAACGCTTGGTTGGCCACATAAAACGCCTGAACTCGATTATTTCTATCCAACGAATGTATTGGTCACTGGATATGATATCATCTTCTTCTGGGTTATCAGAATGGTATTCTCTGGTCTAGAATCCATGGGTGAAAAGCCGTTTGATGACGTATTTATTCATGGTCTCGTAAGAGATGCGCAGGGGCGTAAGATGAGTAAGTCATTGGGTAATGGAGTTGATCCACTTGAGATCATCGATCAATTTGGAGCAGATGCACTCAGATTTATGCTTGCAACAGGTAATAGCCCAGGAAATGATTTGAAATTCCAGCTTGAAAGAGTTGAATCTTCTAGAAACTTTGCAAACAAATTATGGAATGCCTCTCGATTTGTAATCATGGGTCTTGAAGGGGAGCTTTCAGATTTAGAGGGTACTGAAGCTTTGACTTTAGCAGATAAGTGGATTCTTTCTAGACTTGAAACAATGATTGCTGAAATCACTCAAGCGCTTGAAAAATATGAGCTTGGAATTGCCGCTAATAAAATTTATGAATTCACTTGGAACGAGTATTGCGACTGGTACATCGAGCTTGCTAAAAAGCGTTTGTATGGTGAAGATGCAGTTGCGAAAGCCACTGTTCAAAAGGTGCTTGTAAAAGTATTAAAATCGATTTTAAAATTACTTCATCCATTCATGCCGTTTATCACAGAAGAAATTTGGTCGTTTATGCCAAATGTGAGCGGCTTACTTGTAACGGATCAATGGCCAGTAGCAGCATCTCAAAATAATAACCATGATGCTGAGACAAAGATGACACTCATCATGGATGCGATTAGAAACCTCAGAAATGTAAGAGCCGAGATGGACGTCGTGCCTTCGAGAAAAGCAAAATGCTTAATTGTTGCGTCAGATGTAGCTGTAGGACAACTTTTAGTGGATCAAGCGGAGTATTTAATCACCTTAGCATCATGCTCAGAAGTAGTTTTAGTAGCAGCATCTGATATTCCAGAGGATGCTGTGTCTGCAGTTATTCATGGTGCAGAGCTATTCCTGCCTTTAGATGATTTGATCGATTATGATAAAGAATTAGATCGATTAACTAAAGAAAAATCAAAGCTTGAAAAGGAAGTGGAAAGGGTGACATCTAAGCTTGCGAATCAAGGCTTTGTAAGTAAAGCACCTGCACACTTACTTGATGAAGAAAAGCAAAAAGAGATAAAATACCAAGAGATGTTAGGTACAATCAATTCACGTATCGAAGCCATCCAATTAAAATTATGCAAGTAGGTGAGCGCATGACATATGAAGCGGCCTTAGCATTTATACACGACACCTATAAGTTTGGCAGCAAGCTGGGTCTCGACAACATCAAACTTTTGATGTCGAGACTTGGCGATCCGCAAAAGAAGCTTAAGTTTGTGCATATAGCTGGTACCAATGGAAAGGGATCTACAAGTGCGTTTACACATTCTGTTCTGGTTGAAGCAGGATACAGAGTTGGACTTTATACATCGCCATTTATAGAAACTTTTAATGAGAGAATGAGAGTTAACCATACTTTGATTAGTGAGTCAGCTCTGGCTAAGCACACAGAAAAGGTGAAAGAGCAAATCGACGAAATGGTTAAAGAGGGCTATAACCATCCTACAGAATTTGAAGTGGTGACTGCCATTGCAATGCTCTATTTTTTAGATGAAGCTTGTGATGTCGTTGTACTAGAAGTAGGCTTAGGTGGAAGGCTTGATGCAACTAACGTCATCGATACGCCTCTGGTTTCTGTGATAACACCTTTGGCACTTGATCATATTGAGTATTTAGGCGATACCATTGAACTCATCGCATATGAAAAAAGCGGTATAATTAAAAGTAATGGTACCACAGTTTCTTATCCACAAATGGAAAGTGCGTTATCTGTTATTTCTGAGAAATGTCAAAATGAGAATAATGATTTGGTCATTACAGATTTAAACCAGTTGGCGATTACAAAGAGCACCTTTGGTGCGTTGGAGATGACCTATAAAGGTCAACCTTATTCACTTAGTTTGTTTGCGCCTTATCAAGCACAAAATGCGGCTATGGCAATAGAAATCATAGATGTTTTGAAGAGGAAATATGGATTTTCAATTTCTGAGGTTCAGTTGAGTGAGGGACTTAGAAAAGCGAAATGGATTGGACGTCTCGAGATTATATCGAGTGACCCTTTTGTCATCATAGATGGCGCCCATAATCTGCATGGTATTTTAGGACTTGTTGAAAGTCTAAAAATGCTAAAAGGGGATTTAGATGTAGTCGGAATTGTAGGCATTCTAAAAGATAAGGATGTTTTAGGTATGCTGGATGAAATTACACCGTATTTAAAAGGTGTGGTTACAACAAAGCCTGATAATCCTAGAGCGCTTAATGAAAGTGCTTTGTCCGATGCTTTCAGAGAACATGGAACGCCAGTCCTTTATGAGAATGAATCAATTAAAGCATGTGTCGATTGGGTATTAGAGCACGCAAAGCCGAACACGCTGTATTTGGGATTTGGCTCACTCTACATGATCGGTGAGATTCGATCAAAGTTTCATCATTAAACCTAACGATAAAAATGTCAAGCTCAGGTAATCGTTATTAAACCTAATAATTAAAATCCTACTTAAGAGAAGAATTTAATCATTCAAAACTTAAGTAGGATTTATTTATTTTATCTGATTTTTATAGCTTGAAAGAAGAGGTTTTATCGCATCGAAACAATATTAGTACTGTGTAACTGCGCGAATAGCGATACTGCCCTGTTGCCAAATTTGCGTGATATCCTCAAAGGTTTTACCATTGCTTATAAAGCTTTTTCCTGGTAGTCCTTTGATCGTATAATCAATACCAGGATAGGGGGCTTCAATAGGAACTAGAAAGCTTTGAGACCCTTCAAAACGAGCTGCTATCCAGAACCCCTTTTTTGAAACCAGTGTTAATGGTATGGGAAGAGGTATTTCATGATAACCTTTATCCTTTATTGTCATGGTTCTCAGTTCGTTTCCAAGTGCCCTATTAAAAATGCCATTTCCTGCATAAATTGAGATAACTTCATTTAATTCAGTTGTATAAACGCCTATTGAGATAAGCTTTGAGGAAGACTCTGCCGTAAATTGATTGACTCCAAAGACTGGGATGGACTCTTCATAAGCATCAAAATGTGTTACGCCAGTTTCATCATAGTAGTAGAGCGAGGTATTTATAGACGATGTATAATCGGTTATGGCATAGGTGTAATCCGTAATGTGTACGTCCTCGTAGGAAATGTAAAAAAAACCGTTGCTTCCCCAGCTATTACCGAAGCTGTTTTGGGCAATAAAAGCGCCGTTTCGACTGGGTTTCACTTGAAAGTTAGATTTGTCGTAGGTATCATCCCACCCAACCATGACGAGCTCATGTGTACGCGGTTTACCTTCACTAGAATTATAATAGGAGAAGGAACCACTATTGTAGACACTAGTATCAGACTCATTTAGATAAATCGAAGAAAGTACCGCGCCATATTTCATAATATTTGATTTTATTTTTTGCAAATCATTGTTCACCTCTGAATATCCAGTTAGGCGATAATTTTGATTACCTAAGGCATCAATTGGCCCAATACCATTGAGAAAATAGGTTGATGAAATGTTAAAGTTACCGCCACTTATTGGAGAAACGGGTACTGGTGCATTGGCAATCAGATGATCTTCTGAAAAATCGTAAATTTTACCAGTCCTACTCGCGATAGCTAGCTCAAAGAGAGTATTGGCTGCGAAGGCCCAGCATGTAGACGCACTCCCTTGATCACGTAAAAAATCAGTTGGCTGAAACTTGTTATAGGTATTGTATACAAGTGGTAAAAAAACTGGTTGATCTGGAGAGATTCCGATCGTATTCTCTATGTTACCCGTTAAATCAGCATTTAATACAGGTGTATGTTCTATAGCTACATAAGTGACGCCTGATAGGTGATAAATGGGTAGCTCGCTATATAATGGATAACCCTGTACGCGCACTGAGCGGTCCTCTAAAATAGGTGATCCAGCTAAAGCCAAATTACCGATGCTATTAGAGGAAATCATATCCGCTCCAATAGAGGTTCTTTTTTTTATGATCACTTCGGAGTCATCGGTATAATTTACATCAAAGCCGAGTGTTTGGGCCATTTCCCAGGTTAGCGGGAAGTATATTTGTTCGTTTATAAGTAATATTGGATACTTTAGTTCAGAATTATTGTAGGTTTTTCCAACTAAGGTAATATTAATTTGTGGGATACGAAAGGATACTTGAGACGTGGTAGCTGAATAGCTTTGCATGTTTGATCCAAAAAGAGAAAGCGTGATCACCAAAATAATCAAAACGCAAAATTTTATATTAGTTTGCTTGCGAGAAAGGTGCTTCAATTTCATATCTACTCCTTTGGTTAAAAGTACAATTCTATAATACTATAGTATACCCATTTGGGGTATAAAAAAAGATACAGAATCACTCTGTATCATCAATTAATCGGTTAAGGATATCACCGTAGAGATACTGTGCGCGTCTCTCCCAGTTCTCACAAATCTGTTTTGCGTGTTTATTTGAAACGACATTTACCTTGATGTCCATAAGGGTATAGATGCCTTCTTTAACGGCTAAATGGACGATATAATCATTATCGTCTTCTTTGTAATAATCAGCGGTTACATTTGTTTTTATGACAAATGATCGCTTCTTCATATCAATGCTATCATTGATCGTACGTCTTAGCGTTTGTGAGACTCGGTCTGAAAACAGCTCTAAAGTATTTCTACCGGTTTCAGTTATGATATAGTATTTTTCACCTTCGCTTGAACTGTACTCAAGCATGGACGTTTCCACGAGATCGGTTAAGTATTGTTGTAGATCGAAATAGTTCATAATATCATGTTCCAAAACAAAGTCAGTAAGCTGCTGATTTGTTAAAGGTACCGAAAAATGATTAATCGTATATAAAATTATGATCTTAAATTTAAGTTGCTGGTCTGAGTTGGGCTTCAACAGCAGTCCCTCCTAATCAATATGGTTACAGATGATAGTATAGCATAGAAATCTAAAAACTCAAAACGAATTGAGAAGTTGGATTGAAATTTATCATATGGTATAATTATTGACAGAACAAGTTTGGAGGTAGTTATGGGAAGTATAAATTATGAATTGATTGGAATTATTTTCTTCTTCTTGATTCTGGTCTCAATACAATTTTCACTGAATAAAATCATTGTACTGCTTAAGGAATTGATTCAAATTACCAAAGCAAAGAAATAAAAATCATCGAACGCCATGTTTTCAGATATTATCATAAGTGTGAATGCGGATAAATAAAAAAGGAGCTTTTGGGCTCCTTATTTTTTTGATATCAAAGCAATTGAAATGACTCATAAATTATAGGAAAAGACTATATAAAACGAACATATAATGAGCAGCTATACCTGCAATCATACCACCTATGGTGTGAGAAATAATCGCTTTTGATGCTAATTTTCTAACGTGTAACGCGTCCATCATTCCCACATGTGTACTTAAATAGCCACTCCAGCACATACCCATTGCTGTGAAAACAGCGATATCATTTGGTCCGATAAGGCTCTTAGCTAGGAAGTCCTTCACAAGACCCATAGCAGCACCAACTGAACCAAGAGAAGTGATAGGGAAGGCAATGGCCTCAGCACTTTTAAATCCGAAGAGAGGCGTTAAAATTGGGCTTAGTAGCTCACCGATTTTGGGGAAAAGAGCAACACCTTCTTTTTTAGCACCTGTATAAACCGCAACGCCATTGACGGTTTCAGCAGGACCAAAGGTAAAGACCATAACTAAAGTACAAATAATAACAACACCTGGTATAATTGCGAGACCGAGTTCGACGCCTGTTTTACCACCTTCGAGAGTAGCATCCAAGACGCGTTCGAACAAATTACCTTCTCTAACTTCTCGCGTTTTCATAAAATCGTCTGAATCAATTGTAGGTGCAGCATTATCCTTGGTCACACCATAGTATTGTTTTGTAAATATCATCATGATTCGTACGCTGACAACGCTGCCCACAACAGCGCCTAGGTTACCAAGTACAACTGGCACAATAAATTCCGTTCCATTTCCAAGACCAATCATAAACGTACTAACGATTAAGCCCATTCCAAAAGCAGTACCCAAGTTACAAAGGGTTGGAATTTCGTAGTTCTTAAAGTACTTTTTAAAGCCCTTGTCGTGTGCCAAAGAGATAATTGCAGGGTTGTCTGAAAGATAGGTCGTAATCATTCCAATAGAAGCAGCACCTGGTAAACCGTAGATCGGTTTAATAATAGGTGAAATGATCTTATTGATAAGTGCAACAACCCCGAATTCCGACAAAAGTGCAGCAAATGCGCCAGCTAAAACGGCGATTGCCATAATAAAAAATACGACTTCAATCAACAGATAGTGTGCCGTATTCATAATGGTATTGAACATCTTGTCTACCCCCATTACTGTACCAAGATATCCGAAAACCAATCCAGCGATGCCTAGAAATACAAAAGTTTCTAGCGATATCGCCTTTTTCACTTTTTTGCCGTGTTCCATTTGTAATCCCCCTTCAAGTCATTAACTACATTTTACTATTTCACTCGCTAAATTGACATTATTTTCTGAAAGCGGACTGATTAATTTCTTGTAATAACTATTATTTTTTTTGAAATGTCAAATAGACTTGAAAATGAGCATTAACTACTATAAAATATTGATAATCAAATTGTTGGAGGTAATGATGGGAATTGAGAATAAGAGAAGAGAAATCTTATTATCAAAGGAAAGTATTGATGAGAGAATCAAGTCGTTAGGTGAGTTGCTAACGTCAGAGTATAAAGATAAAAACTTAATGGTGATTTCACTGTTAAAGGGGAGCTTTATTTTTACAGCAGATTTGGTAAGAAAAATGGATCTACCAGTTAGAATAGAATTCATGACAACCTCTAGCTATGGTCATAGTGAAGAGAGCACTGGACAGCTCAAAATCGTTCAAGACATTAGTGTAGATGATCTTTCTGAGTTTGATGTGTTAATCGTTGATGATATTACGGATTCTGCTTTGACGATGACAGGTGTACTCAATATTTTAGAAAAAAGAAATCCTAAGTCGTTAAAAGCATGTGTTTTACTCGACAAACCTTCTAGAAGAAAAGTTGAGTATGTCCCTGATTACGTAGGATTTGAGATCCCAGATATGTTCATCGTTGGCTATGGTTTAAACTATGGCGATTATTATAGAAATGTGGATCACGTATTTGCATTTGTAGATTAAAAAACAAAAAAACTAGGTTACTTAGCATCACTAAGTTTCCTAGTTTATTTTTTATCTTAAGTCTTCTAATAATTGTGTTTTACTTTCTGTTTGCTCATCTTTGGTTTTAATAACCTTTGCAGGTACGCCGGCTACTACTGATCCAGCTGGAACATCCTTAGTTACAACAGAACCTGCCGCAACGACAGCGCCCTCACCAACTCTGACACCTTCTAAAATCACGCAATTGGCTCCAATCATAACATTGTCCTCTATTATAACCGGTGTTGCACTTGGCGGTTCTAATACACCTGCTAATACTGAACCTGCACCTACGTGGCAGTTTGCGCCAACCGTCGCTCTTGCGCCAAGAACCGCATTCATATCAATCATAGTGCCTTTTCCGATGTGAGCACCAATGTTGATAACTGCACCCATCATGATTACGGCTTGATCTTCGATTTCAACGCGATCTCTAATCAATGCACCAGGCTCAATTCTAGCGTTGACCTTTGTTAAATCAAGAAGGGGAATAGCAGACAATCTTCTATCGTTTTCTAACTCCTGTTCGACGATGACATCAGCATTGGCTTCTAAGAAAGCTTTCATGTCGATCACATCGCCAAAAGCGATATAGAAGGGTTCGTTGCCAAAAAGCTTAATGGTATCTGAAGTCAATGGCGCATTAGACTGAATATAGGCTTTTATCGGTGTTACTTTTTTTGCATCTTTAATAAATTTTGCAATTTCATATGGGTTCGTTAAATCGTATTGACTCATTTTCTCTCCTTTATAACCTTTGTATCAATTGAAGTTATCTATTATTTATTCTATCTATTATTTATTCTATCTATTATTTATTCTATCTATTATTTATTCTATCTATTATTTATTCTATCTATTATTTATTCTATCTATTGTTTCTCTATTTGCTTTTGCAAAAACGTTGCGACTCATTATCTTTTACTTAATTTTTCCTGAATCAAATGGTTCATATCATAAAGACCAGCTGCTTGGTGGACTAAGAATTGGGCAGCCTCAACAGCACCTTTTGCGAATACGCCTCGATCCAGTGCGGTATGCTTGATTTCGATCAGCTCCTCTTCACCTGCGAAAAGCACTTCGTGATCGCCAACGATATTGCCACCTCTAACGGAGTGGATGTTGATCACCGATTTTTCCTTAGCGCCATGTGCCGGTCTGCCGAGAGCGACATCATAAGAAGTCGCTTTACCTTGATTAACCGCATCCGCTAGCATAAGAGCAGTACCACTAGGTGCATCTAGTTTTCTGTTATGGTGTTTTTCGATAATCTCAACATCGTAGCTTTCATCTAAAAGCTCTGATACCAGTCTGATCGCATGTGATATGGCATTTATGCCTAGTGACATATTACCCGATTTGAAAATAGGGATTTGTTCACTGATTGCTGTGACCTTTGCATTTGTTTCTTCACTCACTCCAGTTGTACAAAGAACCAAAGGCAGTTTTCTACCTACAGCAAAATCCAATAATGCATCCACAATCGATGCATTTGAAAAATCAATAATACAGTCAATTTCAAGGTTTGAAGGGATTTCACTAAAGCTAGTATAAATAGGGTACCGTTCATCTGTATGCGCAACATGTCCGAGTCCGCCAACAACATTACAATTTGGATGTCGCATTATGATTTTGACCAAGTGTCCGCCCATGACGCCAGTAATGCCAGTGATAAAAATATTATTCACTTAAAGCACCTCTTTCCATTAGCAATGTCTTTATGGCTTGTACCGTCGAAGCTTCTGCATCGGTTAATGGTAATCTCACTGAACCAACTTCAAAACCGAGTAGTGCAACGGCTGCTTTAATCGGAATTGGATTAACTTCAGCAAAAACGGATTTAACTAGAGGATTCATCATAAACTGTAGTTGAACACTGGTATTAAAATTGCCATCAAACCATGACTGACATAGGTCATGTACCTCTTTTGGAATAATATTGCCAACCGTAGTAATGACGCCATGACCGCCCAATGCTAACAGAGGTACGATATGATCATCATTTCCTGAATAGATTGAAAAGTCAGATGGCAGGAGTCTAAAGGTTTCTGTAATCTGAGTGATGTCAGCTGAAGCTTCTTTAAGTCCGACGATACCAGGTAACTTAGAAAGCTCTAAAACCGTTTGTGGCAACATGTTAAGTCCTGTTCTTGAAGGAACGTTATATAGAATTGAAGGTATCTTAACCGACTCTGCAATCGCAGTGAAATGGGCAATTAATCCCTTTTGTGTACATTTATTATAATATGGCGTGACGAGCAATAAGCCATCTACACCGCAGGCTTCAGCTAATTGACTATATTTAATAGACGTTGCTGTATTATTGGTTGCAGTACCCGCAATGATCGGTATGCGTTTTGATGCAGCATTAACCGATTCTGTATAAAGACACTCCCTTTCTTCATAGGTTAAAGTGGAGGCTTCACCTGTGGTACCGCTTACAATAATTGCGTCAGTACCATTATCTATGTGCCAGTTGATTAAATCATGCAATGCTTTTACATCTATACCGGTAGCACAAAAAGGCGTAACGAGTGCTACGCCTGATCCTTTAAATAAACTCATATTAAATTCCTTTCCAACATCGTTTCAGCGATTTGAATCGCATTAGTTGCCGCTCCTTTGCGAATGTTATCAGCTACAATCCAAAGGTTAATGCCATTATCGGTGCTTTCATCTCTTCGAATACGTCCTACATAAACAGGATCTGTGCCAGTTGCAGACGCCGCTAATGGGTATAAGCTGTTTTTTGGATCATCTTGTAACACGATACCAGGCGCTTCTGCCAAACATTTTTTCACATCTGCAATATCAAATGCAGATTTTAACTCAATGTTCACAGATTCACTGTGGCTGTTGAAAATAGGAACTCTTACTGCAGTTGCAGTAACTTTAAGAGAATCATCTGAGAGAATTTTTTTCGTCTCGTTGATCATTTTCATTTCTTCTTTAGTATAACCATTCTCTAAGAACACATCGATTTGAGGCAAACAGTTACCCGCTATCGGATGTGGGTAGCAAGAAAGTGGATTATTGCCTTTAAGACCTTCTTCAAGGTCGTAAACGCCTTTAACCCCAGAACCTGAAACGGCTTGATAAGTAGAGTAAACAACTCTTTCAATACCGTATTTTTCATAAAGTGGTTTTAAGACGACCATTGCTTGAATCGTAGAACAGTTGGGATTAGCAATGATGTTATTGTGAGTAGAAAGTGCCTCCGGATTGACTTCTGGAACGACGAGTGGTACTGTAGGGTCCATTCGCCAAGCACTTGAATTGTCTATGACGACTACGCCCTTTGAAGCTGCAATAGGCGCGAAAACTTCACTGATGTCACCACCAGCGGAAAATAGGGCAATATCAATGTCTTTATCAAAAGAAGCTTCAGTTAATTCTTCTACGACATATTCCTTACCTTTACATACGACCACTTCACCAGCTGATTTTTTAGAGGCAAAACAGTAGAGCTGGTCAAATGGAAAATCTCTGTCTTCAAGAACTTTTAAAAAAGTTCTACCAACCATTCCTGTTGCACCCACAACAGCCAAATTGATCTTTTTCATGAAAAAACCTCCTAAATATAATTGTTTTAATTAGTTAACAGAGCTAACCTTGAATACTTAAACCATATCATATAGAATATAATAATGATTGACACTAAAGTGATGTCCAAAGTTGGGTGATTGGTTCCCAATTATATTGTATACATGCAGGCTTTTGGATAATTATATATATACTATCACTCTGAATTTGTAACGTCAATAATAAAAATAATGTTATATGAGGTGAAAAAATGGACTTGATGACTTTAAAAAACCAGATAATTGAAGACCGCACAGCTTTACATCAGATTCCAGAAGTGGGATTTGAAGAATATAAGACACATGAATATTTAAAAGAGACGCTTATAAAATTAGGCATCGAGTTTGAAGTTGTAGCAAAGACGGGGATCGTCGCTTTTCTTAAAGGCGTATCGCCCACCCAAACAATTGCCTTTAGAACAGATATAGATGGTTTAACCGTAACCGAAGAAAGTGATTTTAAGCTTCATTCAACTCATGAAGGGCATATGCATGCCTGTGGACATGATGGTCACATGGCTATGATGCTTGGACTTGCTAGGGCTCTGAGTTTACCTGAGGTAAAGCTGGTTGACAATGTTTTATTAATCTTTCAGCCTGCTGAGGAAGGTCCTGGAGGCGCAGAGGTTATCGTTAACAATGGCATTTTAGACAAATATAATGTCTCAGAAATCTATGGTATTCACGTTTTCCCACAGGTGATGCAGGGTAAAATCGGTCTGTGCCCAGGTCCAATGATGGCGATGACGGGTGAGTTTGATCTTGATATATTAGGCATCAGTGCACATGGTGCAATGCCACATACAGGAATAGATGCTGCAGTAATTGCTAGTGAGGTCATTTTAGGCTTACAAACCATCGTCAGTCGAAACATTAGCCCGATACAGCCTGCAGTGTTAACCGTAGGCAAGGTTGAAATCGGTGAAAGACGCAATATTATCGCTGGTAAAGCGAGGCTTGAGGGGACTATTAGAGCTTTTGATAAAAATGTGTATCATTTGGTTAAATCAAGAATGTCTCAATATCTAAAAGGCATTGAAATCGCATATGGGATAACAATTAAGGTAGTATTTAGAGACATGTACCCACCAGTAGTCAATGATCATAAATTGTTTACCGAGTTTATGACCTATCATGGCGACATCTGTGAGGAAATAGAGCCACAAACGATCAGTGAAGATTTTTCATATTATCAAGAAAAGGTACCGGGCTTATTTTTCTTTGTAGGTACTTATAATGAAGAAAGAGGTTATGTGCATCCACTTCATAGTTCAAAATTCAATTTTGACAATGAGATTATGATGACGGGGCTAAAGGCTTACATGAACATACTAACTTATAAAGGTAGCATTCAATACTAATAGTCGACTGACTCTAAACTGATAGGAGGACGTATGATTGAACAAGAGCAAATGGAAACTAGAAATCAACTTACTATATCTGAAGCCAATACTTTTTTTATCATTTTAGCAGTTCTATTTTTAACAATAGGTGGATATGTTCAGTCAAGAGAGCTAATATCAGGACTACTGATTACTGAGTTTGGCATAATGGCACTTCCAATACTCATCTATACAGCAATTAGAAAAAAATCAGTCAAAGAAATTTTTAAATTTAGAAAACTCCAGCTAAAGACAATCCCTAAGATTATCGTTCTGGCAGCCTTGATGCTGCCTGCAGTGGCAGTCGCAAATTTGGTCACCATTTTTATTATTGAGTTACTTGGTGAGTCGATAGTTTCACCTGTACCAACTGCAAGTAGCCCTTCTGAATTTTTACTTTTATTTGCAGTCATAGCAGGTTCGGCGGGAATTTGTGAAGAATTGTTTTTTAGAGGCGCAATTTTGAACGCTTTTGAGTCAGATCTAGGCAAAAAGTGGGGTGCAATTTTTAGCGGATTGTTATTTGGAATTTTTCATTTTAATCCACAGAATCTTTTTGGTCCAATTTTACTCGGAATCATGTTTGCTTATTTGGTTCAATTGACTGGCTCTATATTTGCAGGCGTGATTGCTCACATAACTAATAATGGCCTAGCTGTAACTTTGGGATATGTCAACAATCTTTTTAGCACTGTAGACACATCTTCCTCAGGTGTGACACTGAATTCGCCAAGTGCTTTAATAGCAGTTATGGGCTTTTATTTAATGGTGGCGTTTGTCTGTCTTATTGGAATAAGAGCTGTACTTAGGAGTCTGAGAAAGCAATATTCTGTTACAAAGCTTTGGGTTGATGAGCCGTTAACACTTAAATTCAAACACTATTTACCAATTGCATTATCATTGGTGATTTATGCATTGGTGATTAAGTTAGCTTATTTTTAGAGGTAATTATGGAAATCTATCAAACCTTTGCATCGGTCTATGATAAGATGCAATATGATGTCAATTATCCTTTTTGGATAGAGAAATTGGACAGCTATATAAAAAAGCATAACCCAGCGTCTAAGCAGGTTTTAGAGCTTGCTTGTGGCACTGGCACAATAGGAATTGGTCTGTCAAAGAAGGGGTATATCTGTGATGGGGTTGATATATCAGAGGATATGTTAACCGTGGCACAGGCAAAAGCCTACGATGCTGGAGTTAAAATGAAATTTTTTAACCAAAACATGACAGAATTTTTTACAAAAAGAAAGTATGATATGATATGTTGCATGTGCGATGGCATGAACTATTTAACAGACAATGATCAAATCATACAAACATTTGAAAGAATGGAGATGCATCTCAATGACAATGGCATTGTGATCTTTGATCTGTCCTCTGGCTATAAGCTCGAGCATGTTATTGGCAATCATACTTTTGCTGAAACC
The DNA here is from genome assembly GCA_001897605.1 of Clostridiales bacterium 38-18. Lineage (GTDB taxonomy): Bacteria > Bacillota > Clostridia > Peptostreptococcales > Acidaminobacteraceae > Fusibacter_C. The sequence continues at coordinate 332,479 of MKTL01000002.1, forward strand.
TTTGAAACAGAAGCTTATATTTGGGAAAATGAGTTTGATACGGTTTCAAGGCGATTGAGTTTTAATCTAACACTTTTTGTTGAAGAGGATGGCGTCTATTATAGAGAAGAAGAGCATCACATACAAAGAGCATATGAAATTGAAGAAATCAAGTCTTTAATACCAGATCAGCTTGAGCTAATAGAGATCTTAGATGGTGATACCTTTGAAAGTGTTAAGGATCAATCACATCGAATTTGTTTTATATTAAAGAAGAAATAATTGGAGGTAATATGAAAGGCACATTAATAACTGGCTTAACAAATAATCATGAGGTCAGAATTTATATTTCACAAACAACAGATATGGTTGAGGCTGCAAGAGCGACTCATGATTTATCACCAGTGTCGACTGCTGCTTTAGGTAGGATGTTATCAGCGACCGTGATGATGGGCATGATGAGCAAAATCGATAAAGAAAAAATCACCGTGCAAATAAGGGGCAATAATGAAATTCGTCAAATGGTTGCAGTTGCTGATACACATGGTAATGTTAAAGCCTATACCAGCGATCCTCAGGCACCGACGCTTCTTGATGATCAGGGTAGATTAAGTGTGGGTCAAGCTGTTGGAACAGATGGACAATTAATCGTAATAAGAGATATTGGAATGAAAGAACCTTTTATTGGACAAATCAATTTGGTTTCAGGTGAAATCGCTGAAGATGTGGCTCAATATTTTAGTCAATCTGAGCAGCTTGCTACGGCAGTTGCTTTAGGGGTTAGCTTTGGTAACGACGCACATGTTAATTATGCTGGTGGCTTTATCGTTCAGCTTTTGCCAGAGGCATCTGAAGAAACCATAGATCAGCTTGAAGCCAACCTTCAAGGTATGATGCCTTTGACCCATCTTTTTGAGGAAGGTCTAACGATTGAGCAAATTGCGAACCAAGTGCTCGCGGGTCTTGGCTTAGTAGAGCTTGAAACCTATGAATTAAGATATAATTGCGATTGTTCTAGAGAAAAAATGGAAATGGGTTTAATGAGCCTTGGCAAGAAAGAGATTGACGCAATTATTGAGGAAGATCATGGCGCAGAGCTGGTATGCCATTTTTGTAATAAAAAATATCACTTTGATGAAACTGAACTAAGAAATCTACAAACTGTCCATACTGAGCATTTGTCTTAAATGCAACTGGTGTTCTTAAATAGGGATATTGTCCAGATGGTCAAGCAAAATAACGCTTTAATGACCCTTTTTAAAAAACAACAAATTGAATTGTTTGAGATACCACATCTTCCTAATGTTGACGATAGAGTTTCAGGACATGTGGATTTAGGATTATATACAGAGACTGAGATTATTCTGCTAGAACCCAATCTATATGAGTTGATCGGGGCTAAATTAGAGGCAATTATTGATGCCAATAAACCAAAGTCTAAAGTGCTTAAGGTCATAAGGGGTAGCCATTACTTGAATGAAACATATCCACATGATGCGAGATACAATATCTTAAGTGTAGGGCAGCAATGTTTTCATAGGTTAGATATTACCGATGTGCAAATCCTAAAACACACCACAAAGCATTTCGTGCATATAAATCAAGGCTATGCAAGATGTAGTGCGCTTCCGGTAGGCGATCATGCTGCTATAACATCTGATCAAGGTGTTGCAAAAGTTATGAAAGAGCACAGCATTGAGGTACTTCTTATAAAAGAAGGACACATAGAATTAGAAGGATTTAAGAATGGTTTTATAGGCGGCGTGGGTGGTAGTGCGGGCTCGCTTATGTTAATTGCTGGCCAGCTAAAGAGCCATCCAGATGGAGACCGAATTGAAGCTTTTATTAAGGATAGAGGCTTTCAAATTATTGAACTATTTAATGGGCCACTACTAGATATTGGTTCGATATTATCTTGTAATATGAGGTGACAAAATGAAGCTATTAATCTTAGCCGTCATCGGCGCACTTATTGGTTGGATGACAAATGTGATTGCAATTAAACTCATGTTTAGACCGATTAATCCGATTGGCATAAAAGGAACCCCCTTTGTTCTGCAAGGGTTAATTCCGAAGAGAAAAGCGGACATCGCAAAGTCGATAGGTGAGGTGATCAATGATGAGTTGATCTCTATGGAAGCCATCGTAGATAAAGTGATTGAGGATATGGATAAAAAAGCTGTTGTTGCCATGATCAAATCAAAAATCGTAGCAATTGCTAATGAGAAAATGCCTTCAATTGTACCATCTATGTTTAAAGGTATGATTATACAAAACATCGAGTCAATGATAGAGGAAAATGGAGAATCTATTGTCGTGGAACTAGGCGAGCAATTGAGTCACAAGGCCATTGATAGCATTGATATCAGCAAAATGGTCGAGGATCAAATCAACGCCTATGATTTTGAAAAAATCGAACAAATGACTCTCAAAATTGCGAGTAATGAACTTAAACATATTGAAATCCTTGGCGGTATCATTGGTTTTTTTATTGGACTAATTCAAGGATTATTTGTTTTGTATGTCTTATAAATGGATATAAACCATATATGTGATAGAATCCAATAAATGAAGCTAGGGTATAAAGAATCAAAATAGAATCATATTGACATTTTTTTAGAGTTGGGCTATCATAGGGTTAATATGTAGGCAATGATAAAGAAGAGTACCGAGTAGAAGACTTTTAGAGAGTTTGCTCCATGGCTGAAAGAGCAGATAAGAGACCTATTAGGGAAAACTAACTTTTAGCTCAATACGATTAGATAATCGAAAGTATTGCGACACACCGCGTTAAGGTGATTAGAGTGGCTCATTTGAGCTATTAGGGTGGAACCGCGATTAACCTCGTCCCTAGCGTATGCTAGTGATGAGGTTTTTATTTTGCCACAATTAAGTCTGTGGTAAAACCTAATGGCTCGGTGCCTGAAGTATTATATTTTTTTAAAACAATTAAAGCGAAAAATCTAGTAGAAAATTCCTATCAAATGGAACATTAGATAATAAAACAAAGGAGGGTATTTATGGTTAAAGTAACATTGAAGGACGGCTCAGTTAGAGAAGTGCCAAAAGGATCAAGTGTTTATGATGTTGCAGCGTCTATTTCAGGCAGACTTGCGAAGGAAGCAGTTGTAGGATCGGTGAATGGCAAAACCGTAGATTTATTTTATAAGATAGAGGATGATTGTGAACTGAGCATCTTTAAGTTTGAAGACTCTGAAGGGGCACACGCTTTTAGACACACGAGCTCACATATCATGGCGCAAGCGGTCAAAAGATTATTCCCAGATACTAAGCTGGCGATAGGACCTGCGATCGATAATGGCTTTTACTATGACTTCGATACAGATCATAAATTTGTGCCAGAAGATTTAGAAAAGATTGAAGCAGAAATGCAAAAAATCATCAAAGAGGACCTAAAACTAGAAAGATTTGAACTTCCTAGAGATGAAGCAATTAAATTTATGGCAGAGAAGGGTGAGAACTACAAGGTAGAGCTGATCAATGATCTTCCTGAGGACGCGATTATTTCTTTTTATAGACAGGGTGAATTCGTAGACCTTTGTGCAGGATGTCACGTTCCAACAACAAAAGATGTTAAGAGCATTAAGTTATTATCACTCGCTGGTGCATACTGGAGAGGCAATGAAAATAATAAAATGCTTCAAAGAATCTATGGTACTTCATTCCCTAAAGCATCTTTATTAGAGGCTTATCTCCAAATGTTAGAAGAAGCAAAAAAACGTGACCATAGAAAACTAGGTAAAGAGTTAGGTTTATTCTCTTTAATGGAAGAAGGTCCAGGATTCCCATTTATGTTACCTAAAGGTATGGTGGTAAAAAATAACCTTCTTAAATACTGGAGAGAAGTGCACGATAGAGCAAACTATGTAGAGATAGAAACACCAATTATGCTCAATAGACACCTTTGGGAAACATCAGGTCACTGGTTCCATTACAAGGATAATATGTATGCGCTTCAAATTGACGAAGAGGATTTCGCAGTTAAACCAATGAACTGCCCAGGTTGTATGTTAGTGTATAAAACTGAGCTACGCTCTTATAAGGATCTTCCTATAAGAATGGCAGAAATCGGTAGAGTACACCGTCATGAGCTTTCAGGAGCACTTCATGGTTTGATGCGTGTAAGAGCATTTACACAAGATGATGCGCATATCTTCATGTTACCAGAGCAAATCAAGGATGAAATCATCGGTGTGGTTAACTTAATCGATGAAGTCTATAAAACTTTTGGTTTCAGCTATCATGTAGAGCTTTCTACAAGACCAGAAAAATCAATGGGTAGTGATGAAGATTGGCAATTGGCTGAAGATTCATTGGTAGAGGCTCTAACTTCATTAGGTATCAACTATAAACTAAACCCTGGTGATGGCGCATTCTATGGTCCTAAAATCGACTTCCATTTAACTGACTGTTTAGGTAGAACTTGGCAATGTGGTACAATTCAGTTAGATATGCAAATGCCACAACGCTTTGAACTTTCTTACATCGGTAAAGATGGTGAGAAGCATAGACCAATTATGATTCATAGAGTTGCATTTGGCTCGATTGAACGTTTCCTAGGGATCTTAATCGAAGAATATGCAGGTAAATTCCCTTCTTGGTTAGCACCTGTTCAAGTTAAACTTCTTACAATTGCAGATCGTCATATTCCATATGCTAAAGAAGTTGCAGATAAGCTTGCTGCAAGTGGTATAAGAGTTGAAATCGATGATCGTGCAGAGAAGATTGGCTATAAAATAAGAGAAGCGCAGCTTGCCAAAAGTCCGTACATGTTAATTGTAGGTGATAAAGAAGCAGAGCTAGGTCAAGTTGCTGTTCGTTCAAGAGATATTGGTGAACTTGGAAGTATTGAACTAGATGCATTTATATCTAAAGTAGTTGAAGAAATTGCTGAGAGATCTTTGCAAACAAAATTTGAAAAAGTTCAGCAATAGGGTTGACAGACTAAGACGAACATGATATATTAATTGAGGTTAACAAGTAGAAGTCCGCTTCTCACCATATAACTACGCGTTCATATGGTTCATGTATTCTCATTTTATTTGAGTTATTACGGCGGATATTCTTATCCGCCGTTTTTTTTTTAGCCACAATCTAGCTTGTGGTAAAATCTGAGGGGTCGATGCTCGAAGATTTTTATTGCAATCTAGTACAACAACCGTAAGAAATTCGATGCAGCGATGCTGCGTCTCACTTATAGTTTCTTATAATACAATAGGGGGTGTATCTTATTAAAACAGCTGAAATCAATGAAGAAATTCGCGACCTTGAAGTAAGAGTTATCGGAGATGACAACGAACAATTAGGTGTGATGTCGAGTAAAGAAGCTTATGCTTTGGCACAAGAACGCAAACTTGACCTTGTAAAAATCGCTCCTAACGCTAAACCACCGGTATGCAAAATCATGGACTTTGGTAAGTTTAGATATGAACAACAAAAAAGAGACAAAGAAGCACGTAAGAAGCAAAAAAGTGCTCAAGTTAAAGAAATTAGACTTGGTCTCAATATTGAGAAAAATGACTTAGAAACCAAATCCAAGAATGCAATCAAATTCTTACAAAGTGGAGATAAGGTGAAAGTTTCTTTAAGATTCAAGGGCCGTGAAATGGGTTATACTCAACAAGGTTTTGAGGTAATTAAGAAATTTAGCGCAGCTCTTGAAGAAGTTGCTAGCCTTGAAGCTCCAGCAAAATTAGAAGGTAGAAGCTTAGTTGCAACCTATGCACCTAAAAAATAAGCGAACAATTTGGAAGGAGGAAATCAACTATGCCAAAAATGAAAACACATAGTGGCGCTGCTAAAAGAGTTAAAAAAACAGGTAGCGGAAAATTAAAAAGAAGCAAGGCGTTTACTAGCCATATCTTAACTAAGAAAACTTCTAAAAGAAAAAGAGGCTTAAGACAAGCTACGGTTGTTAGTGAGTCAGATATGAAACGTGTAAAAACTTTATTGCCTTATTTATAAGAAATCGATTAGAAGGAGGTCCCTAAACCATGGCAAGAATTAAAGGCGCAGTAAATGCGAAGAAAAAACATAAAAAAATTCTTAAATTAGCGAAAGGCTTTTATGGCCAAAAAAGCTTAGTATTTAGAGCAGCAAACCCTGCGGTAATGAGATCATTAAGATCTGCTTACGTAGGTAGAAAACTTAGAAAAAGAGATTTTAGAAAACTTTGGATCGCTCGTATCAACGCTGGTGCAAGACAAAACGGTCTTAGCTATTCTAAATTCATGAATGGTCTTAAAAAAGCAAACATCGACATTAACAGAAAAGTATTATCTGAAATGGCAATTAGCCATCCAGAAGATTTTGCTAACTTAGTTACGGTTGCAAAAGGTCATTTATAAAAAATGAAAAATAAGGAGTTCTCGTCAGTATGAGAGAGACTCCTTTTTTATATCCGTAATTTGCTTGTGGTAAAATTTGACTTTGTAATGCCCGGCGATTTACAGGAGATAATAATATAACAATGATAAGGCTGTTCATTTTGTAAACACTAGATTTTCCAACGTGTTAACTTTGGTTTACAGGTATAAAATATCTCAAAAATAATACACTTTATTTACTTGTTGTATCTTGTATACACCAAACAAATGGCATATAATGAACGTGTGAATAATTTCAAAGGAGTGTGTGTTATGGCATTTTTAGACAAAGTGATAGAAGTTGCTAAAAAAGATATTCAAACAATCGTATTGCCTGAAGCGTTTGATCCAAGAACGATTGAGGCGACTCATAAGATTTTGGAAGCAGGAATCGCGAACATCATCTTAGTGGGTGATAAAGAGGAAATTTTATCAACAGCTGGAGAGTGGAAAATCGAAGGGGCAACTTTCATCAACCCTAAAACATTTGATCAATTAGACGCGTTTGCTGCAGAGCTTGCAAACCTCCGCAAAAGCAAAGGTATGACAGTAGAAGAAGCAAAAGAAATATTAATAGATAGCGAACTCTTTTTTGGCGTAATGCTTGTAAAAATGGGTTTTGCAGGTGGTATGGTCGCTGGTGCAGCAAACTCTACTGCTAACGTATTAAGACCAGCGCTTCAAATTTTAAAAACTGCACCGGGAACTAAGCTGGTTTCTGCAGTGTTTTTAATGGAAGTGCCAAATTGTGAGTTTGGCGAAGAAGGTATCTTTATCTTTGGTGACTGTGCACTTAATCCAAACCCAACTTCAGAAGAACTTGCGCATATCGCAATCAGCTCAGCTAAAACATTTGAATCTATCGTACATGCTGAACCAAAAGTTGCAATGCTTTCCTTTTCATCTATGGGATCAGCTTCTCATGCAGATGTTGATAAAGTAGTAGAAGCAACTAGAATCGCTAAAGAATTAGCACCTGAATTAGCGCTTGATGGTGAGCTTCAATTTGATGCAGCCATCGTTCCTTCTGTAGGAAAGAAAAAAGCACCTGAATCAAAAGTTGCTGGTGAAGCGAATGTTATCATATTCCCAGATCTAGATGCTGGTAACATCGGATACAAATTGGTACAAAGACTTGCAAAAGCAAATGCATATGGACCAATTTGCCAAGGTCTAGCGATGCCAGTGAACGATTTATCAAGAGGCTGCTATGCAGATGATATCGTAGGTACAGTTGCGTTAACAGCACTTCAAGCACAAATGCAAAGCAAAAAATAAGGATACCGCGATTAAGTGTCCTGTGTAGGCTATAAGGAACTATTAAAATAAACGAATCCCACTAGAGCGAGTCACTTTAGTGGGATTTTCTTATTTACTAAGAGGAATCATAGAGATATTTTTGATTTTTACCACTAAGTTTGATACAATGATAGTTATGAATTACAACATACGAAGCAGACTTCGTTGGAGGAAATAATGGAATTAAGACAGAAAATGACTAAAACTCTTAAACCGGCGCAGATACTAGTACTAAGTTTTGGAGGTATGATTCTTTTAGGGGCACTTTTATTGATGCTTCCTATCAGTTCACAGACAAATCAGGTAACTTCATTTATGGATGCTCTTTTTACAGCAACCTCAGCTGTATGCGTAACCGGTCTAGCTGTTGTTGACACTGGAACCTATTGGTCTGTTTTTGGAAAGACGATTATATTAGTACTTATTCAAATGGGCGGACTTGGCTTTATGACAATGACAACCTCAATAGCTATTATACTAGGAAAACGAATTGGACTAAGAAATAGAATGATCATGCAAGAAGCTTTAAACCAATTTTCAATTTCTGGCGTTATTAGACTGACAAAATACGTAATAATGGCAACTTTCTCAGTTGAGCTTATTGGTGCTATTTTATTATCGATTCGCTTTGTTCCATTATATGGTATCAAAAATGGTTTATATTATTCAATTTTTCACTCGGTATCTGCATTTTGTAACGCTGGATTTGATATTATAGGTGGCTACAGAAGTTTAACGCCATTTGCAAGAGATCCAATCGTCAACATCGTGATTATGACCTTAATTATACTAGGTGGACTTGGCTTTGCCGTTATTGCTGATTTATCAACCTTTAAAACCTACAGAAAGCTATCACTACACACTAAATTGGTATTGCTAATGACAGTTTCGTTAATTCTCTTTGGCTTTGTCATGATATTTACTTTAGAATATAATAATCCGCAAACAATTGGCAGTTTCTCTTTTGGTGAGAAAATAATCGCTTCGATGTTCCATTCAATTTCACCGAGGACTGCGGGCTTTAATACACTAGATTTAACCCAATTGACAGTTCCAACACGTTTCATCACTATGATTTTAATGTTCATTGGTGGTTCTCCTGGTTCTACCGCAGGGGGGATAAAGACGACGACCTTTGGTATGTTAATCCTTTATGTTATCTCAGTATTCAGAGGCAATGAGGATATTAACTTTGTCAATAGAAGAATATCTAAGGAAGCGGTTAGTAAAGCGCTAGCCGTTGTATTTATTGCGACATTTTTAGTTGTTATTATGACTTTTCTTATGACTGTGTTTGAAGGTGATGTTCACCCTCTTGAGGAAATTGTGTTCGAAACAATCAGTGCCTTTGGTACGGTAGGATTATCTCTCGGCATTACCCCAACGCTGAGTGTAATGGGCAAAATTATACTGACAGTTATGATGTTCTTAGGGCGTTTGGGTCCTTTGACGATTGTTATAGCGATCAGTAAAAAAGCATCACAGAGCAAGAAAGATTTGTTAAGATATCCTGAAGGTAAAATTATAGTCGGATAAAGGATATAATTGTGTATAGGTAAATTTTGTAATAAATAAACTGGAGGTATTTTTGTGAAACAGTTCGTAGTTATTGGATGTGGTAGATTCGGACAAAGTGTTGCAATCAAATTAGCTGAGCTCGGTAGCGAAGTTATGGTGGTTGATGATAATGAAGAAATTATTCAAAATATTGCTGATAAAGTAACCTATGCGGTACAAGCGGACGCGACGGATGAAAATGCAATTAAAGCATTGGGAATTAGAAACTTTGATGTTGCAATTGTAACCATTGGATCAGATATTCAATCGTCAATACTCGTAACTCTTTTGGTTAAGGAATTAGGTGTAAAGCACATCGTTGCAAAAGCTCAAAACCCTGCACATGCAAAGGTTCTCTACAAGATTGGTGCAAATCGAGTTGTGTTTCCAGAAAAGGAAATGGGAGTTAAAATTGCAAAAAGCTTAGTTTCTAGCAATGTATTGGATTTAATTGACCTAGCACCAGAATACAGTATATTAGAAATTAAAATGAATGATGAGTGGGTTGGTAAAACCCTTGTTGAAATCAATATGCGTAGACGCTACCAAATTTCTGTGATTGCGATTAGACGAGACGATCATGTGGATATTAATGTTGAACCTGATCGTGTTTTACTTAAGGATGATGTCCTAATCGTCATTGGCAATAACGGTGATTTACGTAAAATAGAAAAGAATTAATATGAAAGCTCAACCCAATTATATACAATCCAACCAGAATAAACTATTTAAAAAATTCAAGTCCTTGAATACAAAAAAATATAGAGAGCTTGAGAATGCATATTTACTTGAGGGTGAAAGGTATGTGCTTACTGCACTAGAGAATAGACATAGCTTTATCGGTATAATTGTTGAACAGAAATATTGGATTATGCTTGCAGATAAGCTTCAAAGCTTTTATTTAGATAAAACGGATGTCTATGTAATGCCAACTGAGCTGTTTGTTGAGATCGTTCAAACTGAACAATCTCAAGGTATAGTTGGCGTTATAGAAAGAGTGAGACATCTAACAATAGAAGAGATAAATCAGAATGATTTGATGCACAATTTTGCTGATGAGCAATTTATTTGGTTAGATAGGATACAAGACCCTGGTAATTTAGGCACAATAATCAGAACTGCTGATGCTTCAGGATTTAGACATATCATTCTTGGAAAAGGGACAGTCGATCCGTATAATTCTAAAGTAGTTAGAAGTACGGCTGGTTCACTTATGAATGTCAAATTTATTGACGCTTCTGATGAAATCGCACTTGTCAATTTTCTTAAATCAAAGTCAGTTAATTTTGTTGTTACTGCACTTGAAAATTCATCCAACTATATGAGTGACGATAATTACCGCGCTTTGAATTGCCTAGTAATTGGCAATGAAGCAAATGGTGTAAGTGATTACCTTCTTTCTCAGGCAGATGCAAGAGTTATCATACCTATTTATGGTGGAGCAGAGTCGCTTAACGCTGCAGTTGCCGCAGGTATTATGATGTATAGAATTGATATGTTTTTGAAAAAATAGTGCTTCAAGGAAATGGTTTTTTGGATACATCTTGTATACAATAAAAAATTATGTTATGATAGCGATATTGAAAATTTAAAGTCTATGAAAGAGAGAGTAGGCAGTATTGGTATGAAGAGAGGGAAAGGTTGGTGAAATTTCCTTACTGATAGTGTTGAAGTTCACTCTGGAGATTCATCTTTGAACAAAAGTAGGAGATGACGTTCACCGCGTTAAGGTTTCAAGTGATTCGCAATAGCGATTAATTTGGGTGGTACCGCGGAGATAGCTTCGTCCCATTATGGGATGGAGCTTTTTTTATTATCAGCCATAAGCTCACTTGTGTTTAAAGCAAAGAAAAATCTGAGTTCTCGGATTTTATGTATATGAAATAGTAGGAGGTATGAGATGAAAGAAAAATTACAAGTTCTGCTTCAAGACGCAAAAACTGAAATAAGCGCTGCAAAGGCACTTAAAGATCTTGAAGATATTAGAATTAAGTTTCTTGGAAAAAAAGGCGAAGTGACTTCAGTTTTAAAGAACATGAAGGATTTAAGTGCTGAAGAAAGACCTTTAATTGGTAAGATTGCAAACGAGATTCGTGAAGAAATTGAGAATCTACTTGATGCTGTGAAAGAAGATAAGAAAAAATTAGAAATTGAAGATCGTCTTGAAAAAGAGTCGATTGATGTTACTATGCCTTCTAAACAGACGTCTAGAGGTCATAAACATCCAATTAATGTGGCACTCGATGAAATCATTGAGATCTTCTTAGGGATGGGCTTTAAAATTGCAGAAGGACCTGAAGTTGAAACGGTATATCACAACTTCGATGCATTAAATGCACCTGTAGATCATCCGTCGAGAAGTCTATCAGATACCTTTTATATTACTGAGGATTTAATCCTAAGAACGCAAACCTCTCCGATTCAAGTTAGAACGATGATGAATCAAAAACCACCTATCAAAATCATTGCACCTGGTAGATGCTTTAGAAATGATGAAATCGATGCGACGCATTCGCCAATGTTTCATCAAATAGAAGGTTTGGTAATTGATAAAGACATTACAATGGCTGATTTAAAAGGAACTCTAGATATGTTTGCGAAAAGATTATTTGGCTCGCAAACAAAAACAAAATTTAGACCACATTATTTCCCATTTACTGAGCCAAGTGGTGAAGTTGACGTCTCTTGCTTTAAGTGTGGTGGCGAAGGCTGTCGTTTTTGTAAGGGCAGTGGTTGGATAGAGATTCTAGGCTGTGGCATGGTACATCCTAATGTACTTAGAGAATGTGGTATCGATCCAGATGTTTATAATGGTTTTGCTTTCGGAATGGGTCTCGATAGAATTACGATGTTGAAATATGAGATTGATGATATTCGCGTCTTATTCGAAAATGATGTTCGTTTCATAAAACAGTTCTAGAGAAAATAGGAGGGAATATGAGAGCGCCATTACAATGGATAAAAGATTACGTCAAAATTGACGACTTAAATGATAAAGAGCTTATAGATAAGCTTGTTTTAACGGGTTCCAATAACGAAGGTAGTGAAAATTTAAGCAAAGAGCTTGAAAATATCGTCGTTGGTAAGATCGTTAAGATTACAGATCACCCAAATGCTGAAAAGCTTTGTATTTGTCAAGTGGATATAGGTAGCGAGGTTTTACAAATCGTTACAGGTGCTACAAACGTATTTGAAGGCGCATATATTCCTGTGGCGGTTCACGGTGCTGTGATCGCAGGTAATATTAAAATCAAAAAAGGTAAGCTTAGAGGCGAAGCATCAAACGGTATGTTGTGCTCTTTAGAAGAAATGGGATTCGAAACTTCGAATATACCAAAAGAGTTTGATGATGGTATCCTCATTTTGGATAAAGAATACACACTGGGTGAAAACATTTTGACTGCATTAGAACTGGATCAAACAATTGTAGAGTTTGAAATTACCCCGAATCGACCAGATTGCTTAAGTATGATCGGCATGGCAAGAGAAATTGCTGCAAGCTTTGAAAGAGAACTGAAAATGCCTGAGGTTTATTCAGATACGTTGACATCAGAAATTGATAGCCTTGCATCTGTAGAAATTAAAGACGCTGATTTATGTGGTAGATATGTGGCTAAAGCGGTTAAGAATATTAAAATAGAACAGTCACCGATGTGGTTACAGCTTAGACTGATGCAAGCAGGCATGAGACCGATTAACAATATCGTCGATATTACGAATTACGTTATGCTTGAGTATGGACAACCGATACATGCATTCGATATGGATACGCTTAAGGATGGTAAGGTAATCGTAAGAAGAGCTATCGAGGGTGAAGTGTTTGAAACACTTGATGGTAAAGAAAGAGCATTAAATAATGAAATGCTCGTGATTGCAGATGCTGAAAGAACGATTGGTATTGCAGGTGTAATGGGTGGTGCCAATACAGAGATTTCATCCAATACCAAAAACGTTTTAATTGAAGTAGCAAGCTTTGACAAATCAAGTATTAGAAAAACGTCAAAAACTCTTGGGCTAAGAACTGAAGCTTCATCTAGATTTGAAAAAGGCGTGAGTCAAGAACTACCACTTGAGGTAGTGAATCGTGTCTGCTATTTGATTGAAGCGTTGGGTGCAGGTAAAATAATCGGTGGTACAATCGATGTCTATCCTGGGAAAAAACAACCGGTAGAGATTCCATTTACAGTTGAAGGGATTAACAGAGTCATCGGTACAGCTTTAAATGAAGCGCAAATGATTGAACTTTTGAGCCGTTTAGGCATTGAAACTGTAAAAGGTGAAAAATTAATTGCTCAAATTCCACATTATAGATTGGATCTTGATAAGCAAATTGACTTAGTTGAAGAGGTTGCAAGATTATATGGGTATGAAAAAATTGCGATGACACTACCAAAAGTTGATGCTTGGGGTGCTAAAACAAATGCTCAAATGATCAAAGACAAGGTTAAATTCGAGCTTTTAGCAAATGGCGTAGATGAAATCCTTTCTTACTCATTTGTTTCTAGAAAAGATCTTGATAAAATTGGTCTCCCAGAAAATAGCCTACTTAGGGATCAAGTTGCACTCATCAATCCACTAGGCGAAGAGTTCAGTGTTATGAGAACGACGCTAGTGCCTAATGTTTTAGAGGTGTTAGCTAGGAATTATAACCGTAAGAACAAAAACGTTCGAATTTTTGAAATTGGTAGTATTTTTATGCCGAAGGAAGTACCTGTCGTACAGTTGCCAATTGAGAAGGAAGTACTGGCAATCGGAACCATGGGTGAAAAAGAAGATTTCTTTACTTTGAAAGGCATCGTAGAAAATGTACTAACGGGTCTTGGTATTAATGGCTACTATTTCGAGAAAGAGACCAACCATAGTATGTTTCACAAAGGTAGATGTGCGAATCTGATTTGGAATGGACATATTCTAGGTGTTTTAGGAGAAGTCCACCCTAATGTAATTGAAAATTACGGTTTATCTGAACGCGTATATGTTGCTGACTTAGATTACAACATCCTAATGCAAATCGCAAAAGAAGATAAAAAGTATTCACCTGTACCAAAATTTCCTGCGATCGAAAGAGATATTGCTGTCCTCGTAAGTGATTCTGTCACTTCAATGGCAATAGAAGAAACGGTTAGGGAGGTTGCTGGTAAACTACTTGAGTCAGTAAAAATGTTCGATATGTATAAAGGAAAGCAAATCTCTGAAGGCTACAAATCAGTTGCCTATGAGCTTGTATTTAGAGCTGATGATAGAACCCTTGTAGATGAAGAAGTGAATTCGATCTTCAAAAAAGTACTTTCAGCACTTGAGGAAAGACTGGGTGCTCAATTAAGATAGTCATCAATTAGATGTTGCTAAAAATCTGGTAAAAAGCCAGATTTGAAGCAACATCTTTTTTAGTATTTTCACATGATAAAAAAGTAGTATTCTATTACATTTTAAGATATGATATTGGAATGAAATATTAGTTGTTTTTATTTGTAAAGGGAGAGGAAGCATGAAATTAGACGAGACAACAAGCCCTGTTAAACTTGCAATACCTATATTTATTGAATTATTACTCTTCATGTTCATGGGGAATGTAGATACAATTATGTTAAGCCGCTATTCGGATTTGGCAGTTGCTGCCGTAGGGAACGCTAATCAACTAACCAATACACTTCTTATTTTGTTCAACATCACATCATCTGCAACTGGCATTATGGTGACACAGTACATCGGCGCTTCAAAGAGAGAAAATCTGAATAAAATTTATACCATGGGCTATGGCATGAACCTAATTCTTGCGGTATGCTTAGGGGCACTTTTTATGTTATTCCAGCCACAGTTTTTCAATTTAGTTAATATGCCAAAGGAACTTTTTACAGATGCAAAAGCATACTTGTCTGTTATAATGACTTTTTTATTTATTCCAGCATTTTTTAGTTTGTCTTCCATAATCTTAAAAAGTCATGGCATTACAAAGCTTTCCATGTACCTGGCGATTATGATGAATGTTGTTAATATTATAGGTAATTATACATTTCTATTTGGTCCATTCGGTTTGCCAGTTCTTGGAGTGAAGGGCGTAGCCATATCAACCGTTGTCAGCCGTGGATTAGCAGTATTTATCATGATTTGGGTTTTGATAAAAAAAGTAGATGTAAAAGTGAGTTTAGCCTTTTTAAGACCTTTTCCAAAACAGATTTATAAACAATTTTTAAAGCTGGGGATACCATCAGCTGGTGAACCTATCTCATATCAATTTTCTCAAGTGGTTATTTTTTCGATGATCAATACCATGGGGACGGAAACTGTAACAACAAAAATATACGTTCAAATCATTGTTTGGTTTACCTTTTTAGCATCCTCTGCTCTCGCTCAGGCAAATCAAATTATTGTAGGTCAGCTTGTAGGTGCAAAAAGAGAAGATGAAGCAAAACACTTGACGTTTAGTACATTTAAAAAAGCGTTGATGATTACCTTCTCAGTTTCGCTGTTATTCATTCTATTAAGAAACCAACTTTTAGGCATTTTCAGCGATAATCAGAGCATTATTCAGCTGGGAGCTTTAATCTTAACCATTGATATTTTTGTTGAACTTGGTCGTGTGTCAAATCTAGTCATTATTTCGGCACTGAAAGCTGCTGGTGATGTTAATTTTCCAGTAATTGTCGGTATATTTTCTATGTGGCTGGTTTCGACCTTATTGGCTTATATTTTGGGAATTGTCCTTGGGCTTGGCCTGTTGGGAATTTGGATTGCTATGGCAGCAGATGAGGTATTAAGAGGCATTATCATGATTTTTAGACTAAAAAGCAATAAGTGGAAAGGAAAACGTATCGTTTCGGAATAATGTTTGTCAAAGACTTGAGATTGCATAAAAAAATGGTATAATAAATAGTTGAGTGTATAAGTTCGGATAATTGAAAGGTGGCAAAAAAGTGATACAAGTAACTAATGTTAGTTTGCGTTTTAGTGATCGCAAACTGTTTGATGAGGTAAATTTAAAATTTACACCTGGCAACTGCTATGGTGTTATCGGTGCAAATGGCGCTGGAAAATCGACGTTTCTTAAAATTCTTTCAGGTGATATTGAGCCTTCATCTGGTGAGGTTTTTATTACGCCTGGTGAGCGCTTGGCTGTTTTGAAGCAGGATCATTTTGAATTCGATGAGTTTTCAGCAATGGATACTGTTATTATGGGTCATAAAAGACTCTACGAAATCATGAAGGAAAAAGACGCGCTTTATATGAAAGAAGATTTCACAGAAGCAGACGGCATGAAGGCTGCTGAGCTTGAAGGCGAGTTTGCAGAGCTCGACGGATGGGATGCTGAATCTAATGCAGAAAAGCTGTTGAATGGCTTAGGTGTTAATTCAAGCAGTTTCGGTAAAATGATGGCAGATGTTCCTTCTGATGATAAAGTGAAAATCTTATTGGCACAATCGTTGTTTGGCAATCCACATATTCTTTTACTAGATGAGCCTACCAACCACTTGGATTTTAAAGCGATTAAATGGTTAGAGGAGTTCTTAATCAACTATCCAAACACCGTAATAGTCGTTTCCCATGACCGTCATTTCCTTAATAATGTATGTACGCATATGTTGGATATCGATTTTGGAAAAGCAAAGATGTTCGTTGGTAACTACGATTTCTGGTATGAATCAAGTCAATTAATGGCGAGACTATTAAAAGAGCAAAACAAGAAAAAAGAAGAGAAAATTAAAGAATTACAAGACTTTATCGCACGTTTTAGCTCAAATGCTTCTAAGGCGAAGCAAGCGACATCTAGAAAGAAAATGCTTGATAAAATCAATATCGAGGATATCCAACCTTCTTCTAGAAGATATCCATTTGTAGGGTTTACACCTGAAAGAGAAGCGGGCAAAGATATCTTACTAGTTGAAGGGATCTCTAAAACGGTAGATGGCGAAAAGATTTTAGATAATGTTTCATTTACAGTAAATAAAGGCGATAAAATCGTATTCATGAGTAGAAACGATGCAGCTAGAACGATGCTGTTTAAAATCCTTATGGGAGAAGAAACTGCTGATGAAGGAAGCTTTAAATGGGGCGTAACAACTTCACAAGCATACTTCCCTAAAGACAATACAGAGTTCTTTGAGGATGTGGACATGAACCTCATCGATTGGTTAAGACAATTCTCAGAAGAGAAAACTGAGACCTTTATTCGTGGTTTCCTTGGTAAAATGTTATTTTCTGGTGATGAACCACTTAAAAATGCAAGTGTTTTATCAGGGGGAGAAAAAGTAAGATGTATGTTCTCTAAATTAATGCTTTCTAAAGCGAATGTCATTATTTTAGATGAACCAACCAATCACTTGGATCTTGAATCAATTGAAGCGGTTAATAATGGTTTGATCGCATTCAAAGGCACGATGCTATTTACGTCACATGACCACAAGTTTATTGAGACAATCGCAAATAGGGTTATTGAAATCACGCCAAATGGCTTATTTGATAAGATGGTTGATTTTGATGAGTTCTTGGATTCGGATGAAATTCAACAGCAAATTGAAGAAATGTATAAAAAGTAGTTGCTTTTCAGAAAATAAAGACAATTGTAAACTTTTTTTAAATAGTTGCTTCTAATTTTCTTGCAAAAGAACTTATTATTGTGTATGATTAAAAGGTAACTTAGATTCACCTGCATCAAATCAATTAATAAGTTGGAACAACCTCTGGTCTTCCAAAGTTTTATTAATGGCGTTCGGGTTTAGGTTTTCTAGGAATAAAAATTTTGGAGGAACAAAATGAACGGTACAGTTAAATGGTTCAACTCAGAAAAAGGATTCGGTTTTATTACTGGTGAAGATGGTAAAGATGTATTCGTACACTTTTCACAAATCAACAAAGATGGCTTCAAATCTTTAGAAGAAGGCGAAGCAGTTACTTTTACAATCGCTCAAGGCCCTAAAGGTCCTCAAGCTGAAAACGTAACACCACTTAGATAGTTGAGCGAGCCCCGATAAAATCGGGGCTTTTTTACATATTAAACTAAGTTATAGGATTACTGAGGTCATAGGTTATTCAGCTGATTATAGGGTAATAATAAAACGACGTTTACAATGAAATTAAACATGATATAATGGTTATCAGACTATTTGTAAGGAGTAATTTATGCTAGAGATTGGCAAAGTACAAACTGCCTATGTGAACAGAGTATCTGAGCAGGGCGTTTATTTAACAGAACAAAAGGACGGAGAAGTAGAAGCTTTACTTCAAAAGGGTTTTTATAAAGTAGAACCAGAAATAGATGCCTCAATAGAAGTATTTATATATAAAGACAGTGAACAAAAATTAATTGCAACAACAAAAAAACCATTGCTACAACTGGGTGAAATCGGGATGTTATCTGTTGTAGGCTCCATTCCTAACGCTTATTTTCTCGATCTTGGTATTGAGAAGGATTTGTTTTTGCCTAACAATGAAGCGAAAGGAAAACTACAAAAGGGCAGAAAAGTCTTGGTTAAATTAATCAAGGATTCGAATGAACAGCTTTTAGCAACTATGAAAATATACAACCATTTAACAGAAGGGACTCATATTAAGACTGGTGAACATGTTAAAGGTGTTGTCTATGAAATCAAAGATGAGATGGGTGCTTTTGTTGCAATCGATGGTAAATATCACGGTTTCATACCAAAACATGAGCTCTACAAGGAAATCAAGGTTGGAGCAGAATTAGAAGCAAGGGTTACACGCGTTCGAGAAGATGGAAAAATTAACCTTAGTATCAAGGAAAAATCTGCGGTACAAGTTCATCAAGATGTTGATATTTTAATGAAAGCATTAACTGAAAACGATGGCCAGCTTTATTTAAATGACGAGAGTGAGCCAGAGGTCATAAAAAAACGTTTAAATATGAGCAAGAAGGCTTTTAAAAGAGCAGTAGGACGTTTACTGAAAGAAGGGAAGCTTCAAATTTTTGAAGATGGCATTCGATTGATTAAATAGGATAAGGAATAAGGTGGTAGTTTGAAGGTTGTTTTAATGCTCTGTAATGGTGGTTTATCAGGTCAGCATTTTTTGAATGCACTCGCGCGTACGGTCTCGGATGATGGCTATAAAGTAGGCGTTGATTTTGGCGGAATTCTGTATGATAAAAAAGCTTTGAGTAAGTATGAAGAAATGGATTATTTGTTTCTTTTTGCACCTGCAACGGAAATGACACGTGATGCAATTGAGACGAGTTATATACCGATTCATACGGTTTTACTTGCACCGCAAGTAAGATATCTCTATCAAGCAATGAGCGAAGTATTTGATGGTACGGAGATAAAATGTATTGCAATAGAGCCTATTACATTTGCAGAGATGGCGGTTAAAGAATTATTTACTTTAATAAAATAGCAATTTTCACCATATTTTATGTTAAAATACTGGATTCTTTAGTATAATAGACGTGTGGAAAAGTTCACAATCGAAATTCGAATCATGATAAATGGCAAAACTGTATTTAAGAGGTGAGAGAATGAGCAATAAGAACAAAGTGACTGTTAAAATAATGGATAGAGATTATACGCTAGTAAGTGATGATACAAGAGAACACATGCAGCGCGTAGCCAATTATGTTGATGACAAGATGAGAGATCTTTATGTTAGTAACAAAAAGCTGAGTACCTCTATGGTTGGCGTTCTTACTGCTCTTAACGTTGCAGATGAGTTGTTTAAAGCGATTTCAGAACGAGATGAACTTGAGAAAAGGTTGAATTCTCCTCAATACGAGCTTAAAACCACTAGAGATGAGCTGGATGCAGTTGTTGCTGAGTACGAACGACGAAGCAAAGCATACGAACAAATGATTCAAGAATTTTCGAGATTGATCGATTCTTCAAATATTTATGAAACTGGCGTAGCGCAACTTAAAAAGAGAATGGACAAATTGGATATGGATTTACGCGCCAGAGAAGAAAATCTAAAAAAATCTAGAGAAGAGGTTTTAGAGATGGAGAAAGAGTTTTCATCGAAAGAGCCAGGTTCACAAATGATAGATTTTGATGATGAAACAACGAAGTAATCTAAGGCGCCTTTGGCGCCTTTTTTTTAAGCTAAAAATCATTGTGGTCAACCTTATATTTTAGTTAGGTAGTTTCCTATACCTTATATAGAAAGCAAAGTGAATTAGATGATAAATAAAAATATTGAACTTTTAGCACCTGCAGGATCTATGGAAGCGTTAATAGCAGCAGTTAATGGTGGTGCAGATGCAGTATACTTAGGTGGCAAGGCTTTTGGTGCAAGAAGATCTGCTTCGAATTTTGATGACGAAGAGATGATTAAAGCAATAACCTACTGCCATGAAAGAAATGTGTCTGTGTATGTAACTGTAAACACTTTGGTGAAGCAAGAAGAACTGGAATCAGTAATGTCCTTTATTGATTTTTTATATCGCAACCAAGTGGATGCTGTCATCTTGCAAGATATTGGTCTATTAAAAAGAATAAAAGTGGACTATCCAGATCTACAATGTCACGCGAGCACGCAAATGACCTTTCATAGTTTGAAAGGGGTTCAAATGGCAGAAAAGATGGGTTTTTCAAGAGTCGTTTTGTCGCGAGAATTATCATTTGAAGAAATAAAACTGATTTCAGAAGCGACTCAACTAGAAATCGAGTTCTTTGTCCATGGCGCACTCTGCATTTCATATTCAGGTCAGTGTTTGATGAGTAGTCATATTGGCGGCAGAAGTGGTAATAGAGGTGCGTGTGCGCAGCCCTGTAGAAAAAAATATCGATTGCTAAATCGCACCAATGGTAAAGTATCTGAAGTTGGTTATTTCATGAGTCCTAAGGACATGATGACTGCAAAACAAATCGAATCCTTTAAAACACTTAGCCGAGTGTCCTTAAAGTTAGAAGGACGAATGAAGGGTGCGGATTACGTTTACTCTGTGGTGTCATCCTATAGAGAAGCACTTGATGATCAATATGCTAACCGGATAGAAGACGACTTAAAAAGAACCTTTAATCGTCAATTGAGTACTGGGTTTATGTTTGAGAACACCTATAAAGAGATGATGAACTATCAACTACCAAGTTCTTATGGTACTGAAGTAGCGAAATCAATTGGTTTTACCGAAGGGAAGGTTAAACTCAAACTATCAGATGTACTCAATAAAGGCGATGAAATACAGTATCGAATTGGGATGCAAAATTTTGGAACACGAGCAGATTTGATTTATTTAAATGGACAACGTGTTAATCGTGCGTCGATCGGAGACATAGTTGAAGTTCCTTTCAAGACAAAAGTACCATCTGATCAAGTTTTTTTCAAAACCTATGATAAAAATCACATAGATGAAATGACACAAAACAGTACTGTTGAACGTAAGCGTGAGTCGGTTCGATTCCAGTTTGAAGCTTTTAAAGGCAATCCTGCAAATCTAACCGCTGTCTTTTCTGGAGCGAATCGAAAATGCTATCAGGTACAATCAGAAAAAGATGTTGAAAAAGCTTTAAAAGTGCCCTTGTCACAGGATCGGGTTAAAGAACAACTTAGTAAACTCGGTGGCACACCATTTGAGCTTGAACGTATAGAGATCAAAATGGATGAAGATGTCACACTGCCTATAAGTGAAGTTAACTCAATGCGACGACAGCTTTTAGAATTGTATTTAAGGGAAAAGTGTGTGCGCTATCCTGAAAGACAAATCAGCAAACAAAAGGGCAGCGCAACTGCTTTAGAATCAGTAAGTCTATTTAGTGAGCAGAAGACATCCCTTGTGTCAGAAAGAGAACTTTCTGGGACAGAAACGTTGATTTTAGTGTTTTCAAAATATGAGTCGCTAAAGCACGCATATGAGTTATTCGAAAAGTATGGATCGCAATCGGTGCATGTACATTTCGTATTAGATAACATCGAGGATTATCTCACTCACTTTGATGCACTGATTCAAAATAAGGTGGCGATTAAGTTGCCAAGAATTATTCGTATTAAAGATGAAGAAAGAGTGGTCAGTCTTTTGAATCGTTTGGCGGATTTGCAAGGTTTAATAGATCAGTCAAATGTGCCTGCGATACATCTATCTCATATTGGACAACTAAACTACTTAGAGGATAGATTTTTAGATATTAGAGGCACCCATCATTTAAATATGATTAATTCGGAGTGTGCAAAAGCACTTCATGGCTATGGTATGAACACTGTAACTTGGTCTTATGAAATGAGCCAATCTGAGTTAGAAAAAACTAAAGATGTGAATGCATTAAGCGCGTTATGGGTTTACGGTAGAGTACCATTGATGATCTCAGAGTATTGTCCAGTCGGTGGCGTGATGACTGGACATGATAATTGCAATTTATGTACTGTGGGAAGCTATGCCTTAATCGATGAGCATGAGACTGCTTATCCATTAAGAATGAATCGCATGGCTTGCCAAGCTGAGGTTTTATCTGAAGAAAAACTGTATTTGCTAGATCAAGTAAAAAATCTGAAGGCGATTGGCATCAAACGATTTGAATTGAGTTTTGATGAACCTGATGCTTATGATTTAGAGCTGTTAGAAAAGCTGGCACAAATACAATCAGTTGAAGAAATTGTAAAAATTAAAATCAATTCAACACAAAAGACTTCTCGCGGCCGCTTTTTTAGTGGCATCGAGTAATCATTAAGGAAGATACACAGGAGGAGTTATGAACGAAAAGGCCTTACGGGTATTGGAGTATAATAAAATTATTGAAATGTTATCTGAAAAAGCAACTTCTGCTGTTGGGAAAGAAATGTGCAGAGCGCTTAAACCGAGTTCAGAACTAATAGTAGTAAAAAGAGGTCAAGAAGAAACTAGCGAAGCCGTTAGTATGATGATACAAATCGGAACACCACCAATTGGTCCAATATACGAACTCAAAGATGCTTTAAAGTTAGCAGAAATTGGAGGTTGTTTAACACCGAAGGGGCTACTTGAAATTGCTGATGCACTAAGAACGGCAAGATCTTTGAAAAAGTACATCGCAAGTAATGATTCAAATCGTGAGAAATACCCGATATTGACAGAGCATGCTAGCCATTTAAGTCCTCAAGTTGAGCTTGAGAAACGCATTGAGCTCTGCATTATCTCTGAAAACTTAGTATCAGACAATGCTTCTTCAGAGCTAAGAAAAATCAGAAGAAGCATTGAATCAAAAAATGCAGCGATAAGAAACAAGTTAGAGTCCATGATTACTTCACCAAACTATCAAAAATACCTTCAGGATTCTATCATTACCATAAGACAGGATCGATTTGTTCTGCCAGTAAAAAGTGAGCATAAGAGTCAAGTAAAAGGATTGGTCCATGACCAGTCTTCAAAAGGCAGTACCTTTTATATTGAGCCATTAGCGGTTGTAGAGCTTAACAACGAACTAAGAGAGCTGTTTATCAAAGAGCAGGATGAAATAGAACGTATCTTAAGACAACTAACTGCTGAAGTTGCTGTCGTTTCAAATCCAATCCGATTAAATTTAGAAACGCTTAAAATCCTTGATTTTATCTTTGCCAAAGGTAAATTTTCTCTGGATATGAAGGCGGTAGAGCCTGAAATCAACGAGAATCAAACCTTTAGAATAAAGAACGGTAGACACCCACTTTTACCAAAGGATAAAGTGGTGCCAAGTAATATGTGGTTGGGTCAAACCTTTTCAACTTTGTTGATCACAGGCCCAAATACAGGTGGGAAAACTGTTACGCTTAAAACGGCAGGTCTATTGACTTTGATGGCGCAAGCAGGGTTACATGTTCCTGCTGGCTATGGCACTGAACTTAGCATTTTTGATGAAGTGTTTGCTGATATTGGCGATGAACAAAGTATCGAACAAAGTTTGAGTACGTTTTCTTCACACATGACCAATATCGTTAGTATTTTAAATGACGTAACAGATCGATCATTGGTTTTGTTTGATGAGTTAGGTGCGGGAACCGATCCTACAGAGGGTGCTGCGCTGGCTATGGCAATTCTCGATTTATTAAAGAAAAGACAGATCAGAACGATGGCAACGACGCATTATTCTGAGCTAAAAGAGTTTGCCATCATGACCGAAGGCGTTGAGAACGCATGTGTTGAATTTGACGTTGAGACATTAAGCCCAACGTATAAGCTTTTGATTGGGATCCCGGGTAAATCAAATGCATTTGAAATTTCTCAAAAGCTGGGTCTTTCCAAACAAGTGATTGAAGAAGCTAAGGCTTATATTCACAAAGACGATATTCGCTTTGAGGACATACTTGCAAATATTGAAAAAAACCAAAAGCAGATTGAAATTGAACGTGATGAAGCGATTCGCGCAAAACGTGAAATTGAACAAATAAAGTCTTCGCTTAAAGATAAAGAGGATAAATGGCTACGTCAACGCGATGATATGGTTAGAAAAGCAAAAGAAGAAGCGAGAGAGCTTCTTAAAGATGCTAAGGATGAGGCGGATGAGATTGTAAAAGAGCTTAGAAATATCAAACAAAAATCAGACCAAAATAGAAATAAAGACATTGAAGAAATGCGTAGACGCTTAAATGAAGGCATCGATAAGCATTCTACTGCAGTAGTTGACTCTGAAGTGGTAAACGAATATGCACCTGAAAGCCTTTTGGTTGGAGATACTGTACGAGTGCTGACCATTAATCAAGAGGGGACTGTAACAACGCTACCAAACGACCGTGGTGATGTGGTTGTACAAGTGGGATTAATGAAAATGACCGTTAATCTAAAACAGCTTTCTCTCATGAGTAAAAAGAAAACAGATGAGAAAACGTTCAGAAAAGTAAGGGAAATCACTGCTAGAAGTGCTACGATTAGCCCTGAAATAGATGTTAGGGGTCATAACATAGACGAAGCGATCGGTATTGTAGATAAATATCTAGATGACGCAGCTTTATCAAGTCTTAGCCAAGTTAGAATTATTCATGGAAAAGGAACGGGAGCACTTAGAAAAGGATTACAGGATCATTTTAGAGGACATCCACATGTGAAGAAATACGAAGAAGCAGCATACAATGAAGGTGGTAGTGGGGCAACGGTAATCACACTAAAATAGAGGTGACTTATGAGAGTGGATTTAAATTCTGATGTGGGTGAAAGCTATGGCAACTTTAAGGTGGGTGAGGATGCATCTCTGATTCCGTTGATTTCATCTGCAAATATCGCTTGTGGTTTTCATGCAGGAGATTATGATATTATGTCAGAGACCATCGCGCTGTGTATCGAGCATCAGGTTAAAATTGGTGCCCATATTGGATTTTATGATTTACATGGCTTTGGGAGACGCAAGCAAGTCATAACAGAAAAAAGCTTAAAATCACTTGTTTCCTATCAACTAGGAGCTCTTTATGGTATCTGCGCTTTGCAACAAGCGAAGATACATCACGTTAAATTACACGGTGCGTTATACAATCAGGTCGCCGAAAGCGAAGCACTATCAAGAGCCTATGTAGAAAGTGTAAAGGCATTTGATGAAAGCTTAATCCTGTATGTCCTTTCTGGAAGCATCACAGAAAAAGTTTGTGAGTCGCTTAATATGCGATATTATTCTGAAGTTTTTTACGATCGAAACTATACGGCTGCTGGCACACTCGTATCAAGAGAGCTTTCAGATGCCATGTTAACCGATCTTCACTTTGCTGGTCAAAGAATTATTTCACTTCTTAAAACCGGTGAACTCATGGCGCATACAGGAGAAATCATCAAACTGAAAGCAGATACCATTTGCATACATGGGGATCAACCCAATGCGGCTGAGCACGCTTCATTTTTAAGAACTCAATTGATTGAAAGTGGCGTTGAACTAATATGAGAGTCATGAAGCTAAATGAAAGAACACTTGCTATATATTTCGATGAGGTCATCGATGAGCAACTAAATGAAAAGATCGTCTGGATGAAAAGGCAGTTAGAGCAGGCTAACATCAAAGGAAGCAAAGATAGCAAAGGCATCAAAGGTATCAAAGCAGTTCAGAACACTTATCATATGGTAGCGATACATTTTGACCCGTATGTTGTGGACGCTTCAGAGATCGAAGCAGCATTACTAAAATATCTTTCTAAACCAGCGGACAGCGTTATCCAGTCAAGAACGGTAGAAATCCCAGTTTGTTACGATGGTCCTGATTTAGAAAAGGTTGCAAAGACAGGCAAACTCACAGTCTCAGAGGTGATTCGCAAGCACTCTGAGACTGAGTATCATGTCTACTTTTTGGGGTTTGCTGCTGGATTTCCCTATCTAGGTGGGCTGAGTTCAGAGTTGATCACACCTAGACTTGAGCAACCAAGAGTGAAGGTTGATTCGGGTGCTGTCGGAATCGCAGATCGACAAACGGGTATCTATACAGTCCCTTCTCCTGGTGGGTGGAATTTAATTGGTAGAACCCCTTTAGAATTGTTCTCGCCGACGCAACAGCCCAATTGTTTGATTCAAGCTGGGGACAAGCTGAAATTTGTGCCCATCACATCAGAACAGTATGACCTTTATAAGCTGTCTCAGAGCAACCAACCACAGAATATTCAGATACAGTACAACCAAGCTATGGATACACGACCAGAAAAAACGCAAGTAGAAAACATGCAAGTAGAAAACATGCAAGTAGATAACACCCAAGCAGATAACACAAAAGCAGATAACATAAAAGCAGATAACACAAAAGCGGATAACACAAAAGTAGATAACACAAAGAAACCGAATTTTTGCTCAAATGTTGAGAGCACAAATCATCCAAATGAAAAAAATCAGGTTCAGCTTAATGGAATCAAAGTACTGAAAGCTGGCATTTTAACGACGATACAGGATGAAGGTCGGTATGAAGGATTGAGCAGTGGATTGAGTCAGTCTGGTGTATCAGATCCGTTTGCCTATGAATTGGCATTAGCGCTAGTGGGTCAAAATAAGCCACATCCAGTTTTGGAAGTAACTCTTGGCGGATTTGAATGTCAGTTTGAGGAGGACACAACCTTTTCGATTACAGGTGCTGATGTGGATGTCTATCTAAATGAGGTAAAAATTAAGCGTTGGACAACCTATGAAGCCGGTTCTGGTGATCGACTAAAAATCAACACACCACTTCATGGACTTAGAAATTATATAGCATTCGGCAGTAAGTTTCATGAACTGTATCTGTTTATGAACGCTTATGCAACGGATCTGAAAAGCAAATTAGGTGGGATGCATGGTAGGAAGCTTATGGAAGGCGACAGCATTTATTTCGCTGAAAAAACAGATAAAGTTGATGCGCCCAAGGATAAAACAACATTTAATATAACAACTGAGGACAAACCAGCATCTGATAAAACGGGGTGGCGAAAGGGTTCGATAAATCAGTCTTTATTTGAAACTAGTCACTATTTCGAGAACTTGTCGCGCACTACAAAGAAAGTTAGACTGCATATAGGTCCTCAACAGGATCGCTTAACGCAATTAGAATGGCAAACGTTTCTAGAAACCACCTATATCGTAAGTCCGAAGTCGGATCGAATGGGGATTCGCCTTGAGGGTAGTAGATTTAGACCAACTGGGAAGATGGACATTCTAACGGATGTGATCGCATTTGGGGCGATTCAACTCACGCAGGACGGAACGCCAATTATCCTTATGTCAGAACGCCAAACCACAGGCGGCTATGCTAAGGTTGCCAATGTCGCTTATGATGATTTGGGCATTTTAGCACAGGCGAAGCCAGGGGATCAAATTGAGTTTGTCGAGTTTACAAATCTGACAAATAACACAAATAAAACAGTTTACACCAATATCAGTAACAGCTTAGAGGATTTGATTATTTGGGAAGACATGCAAGGCGTTTCAGAAACAAAAAAAATAGCGCTTAAATATGATAATTCAAGCGCTGTGTATCACGTGTTAGTTGAAAGAAAAGCCGATTAAATTAATTGCTATTTTGGGTTAGTATACTCTTCATATACAGTAGATCCTCTTGATCTGGATGAACCTTAAGTCCCTTTTCGATAATGGAAAGGGATTTTTCAATTCTCCCTTCTGTATAATAGTAATAAGCGCCTGAAACAAACATCGTGTCATCTGATTGAATGCGATAGGTTCCACCGGCGATAGGTGCAATGAGTAGAATGACAGCGAGGACATAATAAAGCAGACGCTTCATTGAAAATAACTTCATATGATTGATGCCCACTGCGCTTGCAACCACAAAACCACCGATTAAGCCACCGATATGACCTGCCATGTCGATGTTAGGTCTTATAAGACCAATCACTAGGTTGACGACGATTAAGATGATCATGTCTCGTCCATAAATACGTTTGTATACCATAGGATTTAACTTGTATAGATATAAGTTGGCACCCATTAAACCAAAGATAGCACCTGAGGCACCAACCGACATGCCTTCTACGAGAACGAAGCTCGCTGCAGAACCGACCAATCCAGATATAAAGTAAATCAACAAAAACTTCTTTTTTCCAAAGAATCGTTCAATATCTCTACCAAAAATATAAAGTGCCATCATATTAAAAACAAGGTGCATGATGTCCGCGTGAAGGAACATTGCTGTCAACAAGCGCCAGTATTCACCCAATCCAATCAATGGATTTACTTTTGCCCCAAGCTTAAGTAAACCGTTGCCGCCTGTCATATCAATGAGCTGAGTGAGTAAAAACATGATGATGTTAACGCCAATGAGAATTTCGGTTAAGGTCGCATTTTTAATTTTATTCTTATAGTAATTAAAGTTAGCCATTTGTCATCTCCATTTTACATACTTATAATAGTATGATTATACTATGAATTTAGCCGTTTGTGGGAAAATCAAAATGAATTCATAAATTCTTTACAGACGTGTCAAATACTGAAACAATGGGTTGAATTGTCCTAGAAAATATGCTAAACTTATGTTCAAATTAGTTAAATTCTATGAGTGGAAGAGTAAATCACATGTCCCTTTCAAGCGAATCGGAGTTGGTGGAAGTCCGATAATACATGTAGTTGAAGAGAGCCCATGAGAAGCCTATGGCCGGTCGTCCCCGTTATCGACATTGAGTGAGAAGGAGATTCCTTCTAATAAGAGTGGCAACGCGGATTTATTCGTCTCTTGATTAGAGGCGGATTTTTTTATTTTTTGAGGAGGTAGAGATGGTTAATTACAAAGAGGCAATCGCCAAGATATTGAGTGAATCAATTGATGCGATGTCCTACGATGAGATACTCACCCTCGTAGAACATCCGAAAAATCCTGAGATGGGAGATTATGCATTCCCATGCTTTAAGCTTGCAAAAGCATTTAGAAAAGCACCAAACGTCATAGCTGAAGAGCTTGTTGCTACACTGGGTACAGTTGAACTGTTTTCTAAAATAGAAGCAATTGCAGGATTTTTAAACTTTACTGTAGATGCTGAACAGTTCGCTAAAAATGTAGTAGAAGAAGTGGTTAAATTAGGAGATGCTTATGGTGCATCTAATGTTGGAGAAGGCAAGAAGACGATTATTGAATATTCTTCTGTGAATATCGCTAAACCTTTCCATATGGGTCACATTAGAAGTACGATGATCGGCGAATCGCTTCATAGAATATATAAATTTTTAGGCTATGATACTGTTGCAGTCAATCACTTAGGTGACTACGGCACTCAGTTTGGTAAACTCATCGTAGCTTATAAGCTCTGGGGAGACAAAGATGTAATCGATGCCGATCCAATTCCAGAATTGCTTAAAATCTATGTAAAATTCCACCAAGAAGCAGAAACCAATCCAGCACTTGAGGATGAAGCGAGAGCGTGGTTTACAAAGCTTGAAAATGGTGATGCTGAAGCAACTGAGCTATGGACGTTGTTTAAAGACATGTCGCTGAAGGTATTTAATCGTGTCTACGGCAAGCTTGGCGTAACCTTTGATTCCTACGCAGGTGAAAGCTTCTATTCCGATAAAATGCCTGCGATTATTCAGGAATTAAGAGATAAAAAGTTGGTTGAGAAATCTGAAGGAGCTGAAATTGTTAATCTAGAACCATATGGTTTAATTCCAGCGTTGATTACTAAAAAAGATGGTTCTTCACTTTACTTAACACGTGACTTAGCTGCTGCCAAATACAGAAAAGAACACTATAACTTCGATAAAAACATCTATGTCGTTGGTAGTGCGCAAAAGCTACACTTCCAACAATGGATTAAGATTGTTGAGCTTATGGGCTACGATTGGTATAAGGATTGTATTCACGTTGAGTTCGGGATGGTTGCACTAGAATATGGCGCATTATCCACACGTAAAGGTAACGTTGCGTTTCTTGAGGACGTACTGGATAAAGCCGTTGAAAAGACACTTGAAATTATCAATGAAAAGAATCCAAATCTTGAAAATAAAGAAGTGGTTGCAAGTCAGATTGGTGTTGGTGCAGTCGTTTTCCAAGAACTCTATACTTCAAGAACGAAAGATTATTCATTTGTACTTGATAAAACGCTATCTTTTGAAGGAGAGACTGGTCCTTATGTACAATATACGCATGCTAGAGCTTGCAGTGTTTTAAGAAAAGTTGGCGATAGTACCGAAGTCACTGCGGATTACAGCGTGTTAAGTGATGAAGCATCAAAAGCAGTGGTTAGAACCTTGTCTAAATTTGGTGAAGTGGTATTGTTGGCACACAAAAATTATGAACCACATACGGTTGCTAGATATGCAGTAGAGCTGGCTCAGTCCTTTAATAGATTTTATCATGATAATCCGATCCTGGTTGATGATGAAGCGGTTAAATCGGCAAGAGTTGCGCTGGTTAAGTCAGTAGAAATCGTTCTTAAAAATGCATTGTATCTTGTGTGTTTGCAAGCTCCGGAACAAATGTAGTAAAGAAGAGTCCTATTCAACTTTGAGTAGGGCTCTTAAAATTTTTTGACAAAAGTCGTGCTTCGATGTATTGAATAGTAAACATAACTATGGTATATTTTTAATATGCAACTGATATATCAGAGGCATATTAAACAGAGTTTCATATATTGAGAGAGGTGTAGTTATGTTTGAAATCAGATGGCATGGAAGAGGCGGTCAAGGTAGCTTTACTGGCGCAAAACTTCTAGGGGTAGCAGCTTCGATTTACGATCAACAATACGCACAAGCATTTCCGTCATTTGGACCAGAACGCCGTGGAGCGCCGGTCTTAGGGTTTAATCGTATCGATTCAAAGAAAATCACTGATAGAAGTGAGATTGATACTTGCGATTATATTGTCTATCTTGACGATACCCTATACGATGATGTCGTTTTAAATGATCTTAAAAATAACGATGCAATGATCCTAATTAATACACAAAAAGAAAGCTGGCACGACCGTATAAAGTGTATCGATGCAACACAAATAGCTCTTGAAACATTGGGATTACCAATTGCAAATACAGTAATGCTTGGCTTTTTAGCTTCTTTTGCATCAAATGCAGTTACAAAAGAGGCATGTATTGAAGCCATTCGTTCTAGTATGAAACCGAGTCAAGCGGATAAAAATATCAAAGCCTTTGAAATTGCATTTGATAAAGGAGGTAATCTCTAATGAAAGATTTTAAACGTGTTCCTGTACCAACTCTTGAACGCTTAGACCAATACCCTTTGGGATCAAGCTGTAAAAGCTTTCATATTACAGATATGAATGCGGGATGGCGAGTTTTCAAGCCGGTTATAGATAAAGATAAATGTGTCGCTTGTTATAGATGCTATCTCGTATGCCCAGATGGTGCGATTCATCAATCAGAAGATGGGAAATTTGAAATAGATTATGATTATTGTAAAGGGTGCGGTATCTGCGCCAATGAATGTAAAGTCAAAGTGATCGAAATGGTAAAGGAGGCTAAATAATGAGTCGTAATGCTTTTTTAAATGGCAATGAAGCTGTTGCATACGGTGTTAAGCTCTCTAGACCTAATGTCGTAGCTGCTTATCCAATAACACCTCAGACGAAAGCAGTGGAAAAGATTTCTTCTTTTGTCCAAAATGGAGAACTCGATTGTGAATATATGCATGTTGAATCAGAACACAGTGCGATGGCTTGCTCTATTGGCGCGAGTTCGGTAGGTGCTAGGACCTTTACTGCGACGTCGTCACAAGGATTGCTTTATATGGCAGAGTGCCTACCATATGCATCGGGTGCTAGACTTCCCATCGTAATGATGAATGCCAATCGATCTCTAGCGACACCATGGAATATCTACGGGGATCAAATGGATACGATGTTTTTATTAAACTCAGGTTGGGTTCAGATTTTTGTTGAAGATGCACAAGAGGCACTAGATGTAACCATTCAGAGTTTTAAGCTAGCTGAAGATGTACGTGTAATGGCACCAGTCATGGTGAATTTAGATGGCTTTGTATTGACACACACGTATGAAAAAGTTTCTATACCAAGTCAAGAAGCGGTTGATCAATATTTGCCACCTTTTAAACCAAGTGCACATATGATGAACGATGAAGAACCAATGAGTATGTGTATTACCGCGGGTAATCAGCATAATATGGAGTTTAAAATTAAGCAGCATCAAGAATTGTTTAATGCGCTTCACGTATTCGAAGAGATCGATCACTCTTTCAATGAAAAGTTTGGCAGAAGCTATGGCGGTGTATTAGAAGGCTACCAAAATGAAGATGCGGATTATTTATTGGTTACGACTGGAAGTGTCACTGGCACAGCGAGAGTTGTAGTAGATGAGCTTAGAAGTAAAGGTGTAAAAGCTGGTATTATCAAGCTAAGAGTCGTTAGACCATTTCCAAAAGAGGCTATGGTTCGTTCTGTAGCAGGCGCTAAAGCGATTGGTATTATCGATAAAAATATTTCATTTGGTTACGAGGGTACAATTTATACAAATGTTAACTCAGCGCTACTACAAAGAGGGCTAAACCTAATAACCTTGAACTTCATAGGTGGCATTGGCGGCAGAGACATTACCAAGCAAAATATCGAGGAAATGTTTGAAAAGCTAAGCACAGTGTCAACTTCTGAAGCCGTAGATGCGGTTAGCTATTATAATGTGAGGTGTTCATTATGAGTCAACCAGTTAAAATAAATGCTAGAACGATCACCAAAGATGAGTATTTCTATGGACATAAAGCTTGTGGTGGCTGTGGAGAAAGTTTAGCCTTAAGACTTGCTTTGAAGGTAATTGGCGAAGATGCTTATTTATCTCTTCCAGCAGGATGTATGGCAGCGGTATCCTTTATCTATCCAAACATGGCCTTTAAACAAAACGCAATTATCACACCTTTTGCATCAACTGCAGCAGTTGCAACAGGCGTAGCAGCTGGTCTAAAAGCACTAAACAAAAACAAACTGTCAGTTGGATTTGCAGGTGATGGTGGTACTGCTGATATTGGCATTCAGGCATTATCTGGTGCAATCGACAGAGGTGAAAAATTCATCTATATCTGTACCGATAATGAAGCTTATATGAATACTGGTATTCAGAAAAGTGGTTTGACACCATTTGGTGCAAGTACGACGACAACACCGGCGGGTAAAGTCATTCGTGGTAATGTAAAACCTAAGAAGAACATGTTTGAGATCGTAGCTGCTCACGGTATCGCATATGCAGCAACCGCAAGTGTTGGTTATCTTGAGGACTTTATGATGAAGGTTCAAAAAGCCAAAGAAGCAAATGGCCCTGCTTATATCCATGTCTTTTCACCATGCCCGACTGGCTGGGGTCATGAGTCGGATAAAACCATTGAAATTGCGAAAGAAGTTGTAGACAATGGACTTTGGTATCTTGCAGAGTTTGAAAATGGTAAATTTAAGCTCAATAAAACACCAAAATTAGATTCTGATGTTAGACTTTATTTAAATGCACAAAGCAGATTTAAGCATTTGACTGACGACGACATAAGAGAGATTGAGGCGTTAAGAGAAGAAAAGTGGGAAAGATTAATTAAAGAATGGTCATAAATAAATGATCGTTAAAAATGGATCATTGTAAGATAAAAAAGGAGTTCTTGTACATCTATATTATAAAAGACGTACAGGAGCTCCTTATTTTAAATGAATGGGTTCAATAAAGGTAAAAATTATTGCTATAGTTATATGGAATCAAATCTGGAGACACATTTTTTAAGGGTTTCACTTGAAAGATTTTCTTTGAGGAGAAAGTCATTAAATTCAATGCCTTTTAATCGCTTATGAATATCAGCAATTTCGCTAGAGGTTAAAATAACCACCGGAATATGCTTGTATTTTGAGTCTTTTAACTGTTCTATAAGCGACTCTGCATTCATATCAGATAGTTCCATACCTGTAAATACAATATCAATATCATATTTGGCTAATAGCTTAAACGAATCACTGCCATTATGTGTGCCGATGTAATCATAGCCGAGTCGAACGCATAAATCGTGAACCACTCGTCTGAAAAAATCACTATATTCAAAGTGTAATATCCGCATTTTATACCCCTTTTATACTTTAAAATTTGATGATCACATTGCTATTGAAAAAAGCGCTAGAGCCACTTGGATAGCTTTCACGATGTTTATATATCTGTATACCGTTCCAGTGGGTCTTAAACGTATCTTTACTAATCTCGTGCTTTTGAGTTGTGAGGATACGAGTGAAATAATTACCTCATTAGCGCTTATATTCAGTATAACATATTAATTCAGTAAATTATTAGAGGATTTTCATGGTATACTATAGAATAATTCACGACTATAAGATCGTCTTATTCGTAATTTAAGTGAGGTTGTAATGAAAATACTATTAATGTCTTTGAATTCAAAATACATTCATACGAATCTAGCCATTCATTATCTAAATCAGTTTGCCAATCAAGAAATACCTGAAGTCGCAAATCAGATTGAAGTGAAAGAGTATACAATTAATAATGAAATGGACAATATATTAAGGGACATCATTCGAAATGACTACGATGTCATCTTTGTTTCTGCCTATATATGGAACATTGATGCTTTAAACCTATTATTCTCCGATTTTAGGAAAATTAATCGCAATACGAAAATTTATTTTGGCGGGCCAGAAGTAAGCTATGATGCTGAAGTAAAGTTAAGCCATTATGCTTACCTAGATGGCGTGTTGGTTGGAGAAGGTGAAGTAACCTTTGTTGAATTCATTCGATTGATTGATTCAGAAGGGTTTGAAATTGCTGAGGAAAAAACTGAAGGTATTATTTATAGAAGAAACGATAAGATTATTGCAAACCGTGAGCGGATGTTAATTGCCAATCTGGATATCGTTCCGTTTCCGTATACAAATGAGCAGCTCTTAGATAATCGGATTTTATATTATGAAAGCTCTAGAGGGTGTCCTTACAGCTGTTCGTATTGCTTATCGTCAGCTGATAAAGGTGTGAGAAATTTCTCTCTTGATCGCGTCTTTGCTGATTTGGAACGATTTTTAGAGGCAAAAGTGCCACAAGTCAAATTTGTTGATCGTACCTTTAATGCCAATAAGAAACATGCCATTCCTATCTTAAAGTATTTAACTGAAAGGGATAATGGCGTTACGAATTTTCACTTTGAAATTACAGCGTCACTTTTAAACGAAGCCTATTTTGAAGTGTTGCAAAAAGCTAGACCAGGTCTTTTTCAGTTTGAAGTCGGCATTCAAACCACAAATGAAGATACTCTATTTTCAATCAAAAGACCAATTCAGTTTGAAAAAGTACGTGAGGCGTGTAAAAAAGTAATAGCGCTGAAGACCATACACTTGCATGTAGATTTGATCGCAGGGCTACCCTATGAAGGCTTTGACCGTTTTTTAAAGTCCTTTGATCAAGTCTATGAAATTGGTGCAGAACAGCTACAATTGGGATTTTTAAAGATTTTAAAGGGCACACTAATTGATAGACAAAGAGAGTTACATGAATATATCGTAAAAGAGTATGCACCTTATGAGGTCATGCAGAGTAAGTACCTATCTTATTCTGAAATGTGCCGCTTAAAAGAAATAGAATCATTAGTCGAATCTTATTATAACTCTGGGAAGTTTAAAATTACTTTGGCGTTTTTAATCTCAAAGATGAAATTGTCACCAAGTCAATTTTATTTAAAGCTATCAGATTACTTTTTAGAAAAAAGCTATTTCAATTCGCCAGTAGGCGTATATCGACTTTATGAAATCCTATTCGAATTCGGTATTTCATATCACTTTAGTGAAGCACTTATAAAGGATCTCTTAAAATACGACTACTATGCTGCAAATCTCAAAGGACAAAAGGAACTGTTTAACTATGTTGAATTGCCTCAGTTTAATCAACGAAGGTTAGAATTACTTAAGGACAACAGCTTCCAAGCGCAGTTTTTTAATTGTAGTGATGTACCCGCAAAGCAGTTACTGAAAAATCTAGAATTTATTACACTTTCCTATGATATAATGACTTTAATTGAAACAGGGTTTGAAATGTTAAATGAAAATCTAAGTGTCGTTATGTTTGACTATCATCAGGATAGCAATATCAAAGCGTATAGGCTGGATGAAAACTATTTTACTGAAAAGGGTGATTGAATATGGAAAAAGTACTAATACATCATAATATAAAAGCGGATTCGATGAATGTTAAGAAGGCTTTGACGGAATTATTGCTATCAAAGGGAAAACAAATTGTTACAGACCAACCAGATGTCATTGTTGTGATCGGTGGAGACGGTACGATGCTGAGTGCCATCAGGAAGTATAGACATTTAAAAAAGCCCTTTGTTGGCATAGATACAGGTACCCTTGGATTTTTAACGACGATAATGCCTGATAATTTAGAGAAAATATTTGACGTTTTAGATTCAAAGAACTATAGAATTATGTCCTATCCATTATTAATGGTGAATACGAAAACATTAAGTGGAGAGATTTATACAGATTTTGCGTTTAATGAGATAACCATAAAGCATGTAGAGCCAAAACTTATGGAAGCGAAAGTTTATCTGGATACTAAGCCGTTTAACTATTTTACTGGTGATGGCTTAATCATATCTACTCCAATGGGTGCGACCGGCTACGCAATTTGGGCGGGTGGTGCAGTGGTTCATTCAGATATACCAGTTTATCAAATTACGCCTCTAACGCCTAATGATAATAGTGTTAATCGACCAATGAGCTCTACTATGATCGTTCCAATTCAAACCTGTTTGGATATTAATATCATTAAAGCACATAAGAGAAAGGTCATCGTCGCTTGTGATGGTATAAAATTGTCAAACGAGTACATTGAAGACATTCATGTAAAGGTTGCGCCAGATATGACCATTGATGTTATACGTTCGGATGAGTTTGATTACTTTGACTTATATAAAAGAAAGATAATCGATAAGAACATCAGAAGAGTTTTAGAATAATTTTAAGTTATATTTTTTAAATCAGAATTAAAGAAAGAGGACGTTATGCATACAAAATTTGACCAAATCTTAAATAAATTATTGGACCGATTCGTTAATGAAGTGGTATTTATAGAGCTTAAGGAAACGCATCGGCTGAATATCGATGGTATTGATTTGCCAGAGAATATTTCGTTACCTGTTTATCTAGATGATTTGGCTAAAAATATTAAAACCGGTGATTTAGAGGTTATACCAACAGTGGGGCTTATTAAAGGCTTGGTGTACATTGTTGGTGCAAGATCTAACATAGAAACTTACGAGCTATATAAAAATATGTTGATATCTCTCAATCAAGTGAGGGCTTTTGGTGACTTGAACTTGACTGCTTCGCTCCTAGTCGATGGTATCAATTTTGCTGAAAGCAAGCAGTACGCAAATGCAATTCTTTATTTTAGCGCGGTTAATGCAATAGATTCGGATAACTTAGATGCAATATATAATATGGGTAGAGCCTTTGAGGATTTATCGGTTAGTGAGGAAAGAGAAGAGCTTCGTCGACTAGCAATTAACTGCTTTGAATCTTGTCTTGCAATAAATGATGACTTTGAATTGGCGCATTTTAGTTTGGGATTTCTTTATTATAATGAAGAAAAGTATTTACAGGCAGAAACGCACTGGATTAAAGCACTTCAGCTTGGTATTTCCGATGAAATGCGTGAGGAGATCGCTGTTGGTCTAGGACGTGTAAAGGATAAGGCCGCTTACGAGCGTGGATATGAAATGATTCTATCAGGAAGAGTAGAGGAAGGATTAGAGATTCTTAAAGCGCTTGAGGATGAACATGATGAATGGTGGAATTTACTGTTCTTCATAGGGGTTGGTTATCGAATGCTTGAGCAATACGAAGATGCACTAGGCTATTTTTTAAAGGTCATGTCATTAAATACTGGTCATATTCAGACTATGAATGAAATTGGAATATGCTTATTGACATTAGGTGATTATAAAGAAGCAGAAAGATACTACAAAGAAGCAATTAGATTATCTCCTCAAAATAGCGAGCTAGTATGTAATCTTGGAATCGTCCATTTTCATAGAGGTGATATAGATGAGGCCAGAAGGTTGTTTGATAAAGCACATGAATTAGCACCTGATGATGAGGTTGCTAAAATGTGGTTGGACCACATCAATAAAAAACTGATGTAATAGACTAAATAATGTTCATAAGAAGAGCTGATGAGATCTAATGGGGTTTTATCGGCTCTATTATTTTGCACTCAAGCTGCCTTATTTAACCTGAAAGGTAGTTGAATGCTTCAAGGAAAAGTCTGAAGAAATTTTAACAGTCTAAGGCATAGAATTTTACTAATTGTATTGAAGCTTTCAAAAATATATAGTAAAATGAGTTTGAGATTAAAATTTTTGTTGAACACATCTAAAAAATATGTAAAAGGTGAAAATATGATTACGAAACTTGAAATGTTGGTTGACACAGCTAAACAAGGAAAAACGATGAAGTTAGTCGTTGCTGCTGCACATGATGAGGATGTTCTTGGGGCAATATGTAAAGCCGCAATTGATAAAATTATCGATCCGATTCTAGTTGGTGACAAAAATGAAATTCTAGCCATTGCCGACAGACAAGGTTTAGAAATTTCAAATTATGAAATTCACGATATTACCGATTTATATGAAGCCGCAAAGTTTTCAGTCAAGCTTGTTTCAGAAGGTAAGGGTGATTTTCTTATGAAGGGTCTAATCGATACTGCAATTCTATTAAAAGCAGTATTAGACAAAGAATATGGCCTAAGAACAGATCGATTACTAAGTCATGTGATGATTTATGAAGTGCCACATTATCATAAATTAATCTATTTAACAGATGGTGGCATGAACATTGAACCTTCATTTGATGAAAAGGTCAAAATAACAGAAAATGCAATTGATGCTTGTAAAGCACTTGGAAATAAAGTGGTAAAGGTAGCAGCAATTGCGGCTAAAGAAAAAGTTTCAGAAAAGATGCCTACTACAGTTGATGCTAGAAAGCTACAAGAATTATGTGAGCAAGGTCATTTTGGACCAAACGCAATTGTAGAAGGGCCATTGGCACTTGACTTAGCTATTTCAAAAGATGCAGCTGCAATTAAGAAATTTAAGAGCGAAGTATCAGGTGATGTTGATATTTTACTAGTGCCAACTATCGAAGTTGGTAATGGTATTGGTAAAACATTGACTTACTTGGCGGGAGCAGAATCCGCAGGTATCATAATGGGTGCTAAGGTACCAGTCGTTTTAACTTCAAGAGCAGACAGTTACGAGGCGAAGCTGTATTCAATTGCTCTTGGATCAGTTATTTCAATGAACAGTTAATTGTTAAGAATATGTGTAAGGAGTAAAATAATGAAAGTTTTAATGACGGGGAATGAGGCGGTTGCCAGAGGTGCTTATGAAGCAGGTGTTACTTATGCGAGTGCATACCCTGGTACACCAAGCACAGAGATTTTAGAAAATATGGTTCAATACAAAGATGATTTAGTAGCTGAGTGGGCACCAAATGAAAAGGTGGCACTAGAGACGGTAATCGGCGCATCTTTAGCTGGCGCAAGAACGATTGCTGCTATGAAACATGTGGGTGTTAACGTTGCAGCAGATCCATTATTTACTATCGGTTACACAGGTGTAACCGGCGGATTGGTTTTAGTTTCAGCAGATGATCCAGGCTGCCATAGTTCACAAAATGAGCAGGACAACAGATACTATGCAAAATTTGCTAAAATTGCAATGCTAGAAGCAAGTGATTCACAAGAATCAAAAGACTATGTCAAGGCTGCTTTTGAAATATCAGAAAAATTCGATGTCCCAGTTTTATTCAGAATGACAACTAGAGTGTGTCACTCAAAAGGTCTTGTTTCTTTTGAAGATAGAAAACCTGTTGAAATTATTCCGTATAAAAAGCAACCACAAAAATTTATCGCTGCGCCTGCACATGCTAAAATGTTGCATCCTATTGTAGAAGATAAATTGGTTAGACTTGAACAATTTTCAAATGAAACTGAGCTTAACAGAATCGAATGGGGTTCTAAAAAAATTGGTATTGTTACTTCTGGGGTTGCATATAATTATGCGAAAGAAGTATTTGGTGATGATGCATCTTACTTGAAGTTAGGTTTCACATTCCCATTGCCAATGGATAAAATCAGATCATTTGCAAATGAAGTTGAAGTGCTTTATGTAGTTGAAGAGCTAGAGCCATTTATTGAGGATCAAATGAAAGTGGCTGGTATTCCTTGTATCGGCAAAGAAAAAATTCCTAGAATTGGCGAGTTAAATCCAGATATCGTTGCAAAGGCATTATTAGGTATTGAAAGAGACACGATTCAACCCAATCCAGAGCAAATCGTTGGTAGACCACCAACACTATGTGCAGGCTGTCCTCATAGAGGTTTCTTCTTTGCGCTTAGCAAGAAAAAGAATGTCGTTATTACAGGCGATATCGGCTGCTATACTTTAGGGTCGGCTGAACCACTTAATGCAACAGATTCGGTTATTTGTATGGGTGCATCTATTTCCATGGGACATGGTGCTTCAAAAGCATTTAGCTTTAATAAAGTAGATAAAAAAGTGGTATCAGTCATTGGAGATTCAACTTTCTTCCATACTGGGATCAACTCATTGATTCATGTTGCTTATAATAAAGGCAATACAGTTAGTGTGATTCTTGATAATAGAATCACAGGTATGACTGGACATCAAGAAAATCCAGGAACAGGTTTCACGTTACAAGGTGATCCTGCTAATATTATCGATATTCCACAACTCGTTAAGTCAATCGGTATCGAACATGTAATTACAGTTAATCCACTTAAACTTAAAGAAGTTGATGCTGCTCTTGAGGAAGCATTTGCTTACGAAGGACCATCTGTAATTATCACTAGATGGCCATGCGTTCTTAAAAACTTCTCTGAAGCAGATATTAAGGAATTTGATTTAAGCAAAAAACAATGCCAT
Source organism: Clostridiales bacterium 38-18 (assembly GCA_001897605.1). Taxonomy (GTDB): domain Bacteria; phylum Bacillota; class Clostridia; order Peptostreptococcales; family Acidaminobacteraceae; genus Fusibacter_C. Next base: position 373,915 of record MKTL01000002.1, read on the forward strand.
GTAATTGAAGATCAATGTAAAGGCTGTAGAGTCTGTACAAAAACAGGTTGTCCGGCAATCAGTTTTGATAACAAAACTAAAAAGGCTAAGATTGATAAGTACATGTGTGTCGGATGTGAAGTTTGTTTACAAGCATGTCCATTTAAAGCTATTGAAAGGGTCGGTGAATAATCATGTCTGAGATTAAGAATATTCTATTATGTGGTGTTGGTGGTCAAGGGATTATCCTTGCATCAAAAATCCTCGCTACTGGCCTAATTAAAGCAGGTTATGATGTTAAAATGAGTGAAGTTCACGGTATGGCTCAAAGAGGTGGTAGCGTAACCACTCAGGTTAGATATGGTGAAAAGGTTTATTCTCCAATTATTGGCAAAGGACAAGCAGATGTTTTAGTTTCATTTGAAACTATGGAAACACCAAGATGGATTGATTACGTTAAACCAGAGGGCAAAGTTGTAATTAATGCCTATCAGATTCCGTCTGCAACCATTTTGTCAGGTGCTGCAGAGTATCCAGAAGGTGTTATTGAGGATTTATCTTCTAAAGTTAATACGACGGTGTTTAAGGCTGCAGAATTAGCTGAAGAACTTGGAAATATCAAAACAATGAATGTGATCATTGTTGGTGCTCTCGTAAAGGCTATGGGACTCGAATCTGCAATTGATTGGACAGAGATTATTAAAGAGAACGTAAAAGAGAAGTTTATTGATGTAAATATTAAGGCATTTGAAATTGGAATAAATCAAGTAAACTAAATGTATTTAGAGCCTCATTTAAAGAATGATTTACGCCACTGTTATAGTGGCGTTTTCTTTTATATATTTATATAGTTTTCTGAATAGTTTTTCTTTTACATTTTAGCTTGACTCAAAAAATAAATGGTGTTATTATAACTAAGCACCTGTTGAGAACACAAAAATGTTTAAGACGAGTGAGTAAAGCGTAATATATAAACATTGAGTTTTATGTTAAATTGATGTAAAAAACTTTATGAAAAACTCTAAGAAAGATATTGACAACGAAAACGAACGATGATATCATAAGAGAGTCGCCGCAAGACATTGCGGACACAAAGGGCAATAAATAGGACCTTGAAAATTGAATAGCGCAAATGAAAAAAACCAAAAAGAATT
>MKTL01000003.1 GCA_001897605.1 Clostridiales bacterium 38-18
ATCGAAATGCACATCGAATTGATCTCACCAATCGCGATCGAAGAGAGCTTAAGATTCTCTATCCGTGAAGGTGGTAGAACAGTTGGTGCTGGTAACGTAATCAAAATTACTGAATAATCCCAAAAAACAATATTGTAATTTTTGATTAGCTGTTATAAAATACTATAGGTAATTAATTTAAGATATAAATACTGTATTTTCTAATATTACTTTAGAAGATAAGGACTAGTGGCAACTAGTCCTTATTTAACTTGCTTTGTAAGATGAATAATTGTTAATATTATTACGCGTGCAAACTCACGTGGTTTTGTTGACATGCCTTTTATTTTATGGTAGGTTAGATTAGTAATGTTATAGTGGAGTATAGTGTGCATTGCCAGGCACGGACATTATGGATTTAGGAGGTGTCGAGATGAGAGTTAACATCACGTTAGCATGTACTGAGTGTAAAAACAGAAATTACAACACTACGAAAAACAAAAAGAACAACCCAGACAGAATTGAAATGAAAAAATACTGCAAGTTTTGTAAGAAACACACAGAACATAAAGAAACTAAATAGTTTCAAATATTAGATAAGGGGTTGAGATATATGGCTTCTAGTAATGTAAAAGAAAACAAGTTTAGTGCAGGCAAGTTTTACAGAAGTGTGAAAAGTGAAATTAAGAAAGTAACTTGGCCAACTCGTCAGGATGTATGGAATTACACATTGGTTGTACTGGCTATGTGTGCTTTTTCAGCAATTTTCATTGGAGCACTAGATCTGATATTCAAGTCTATTTTTGAATTACTTGCGTAAAACTGATCCGGTAACTATTGGGAGGAGGTTGAATCAGAAACATGGCAGATGCAAACAATGCGAAGTGGTATGTGGTTCATACGTACTCTGGTCATGAGAACAAAGTAAAGGCAAATATCGAAAAAATCGTTGAAAACAGAGGCATGGAAGACGTTATTCTACAAGTTGTCGTGCCGACGGAAACGGTCGTTGAGATCAAAGCCGGTAAGAGAAAAGACAAGTCGAAAAAAATCTTCCCAGGTTATGCATTAGTTAAAATGATTATGACAGATGAGTCTTGGTATGTCGTACGCAACACACGAGGAGTGACAGGATTTGTTGGTCCCGGCTCAAAACCTATTCCACTAACTGATGAAGAAGTTGAAAATATGGGTCTAGAAAAACGTATGATCCAAGTCGATTTCGAGGTCGGTGACACAATTACTGTTATATCTGGTCCATTTGAGAACTTTATTGGAACTATCGAGGAAATCCATATGGAAAAACAATCGGTCAAAGCGATGATATCGATGTTTGGTCGTGAAACCCCAGTGGAACTCGAGTTCGATCAAGTTAAAAAGAATTTCTAAGGAGGTGAATGTCAATGGCTAAAAAAGTAACTGGTATGGTAAAATTACAAATTCCAGCAGGTAAAGCAACTCCAGCACCACCAGTTGGTCCAGCATTAGGTCAACAAGGTGTTAACATCATGCAATTCGTTAAAGAATTTAACGCTAAAACTGCAGATCAAGAGGGTATGATTATTCCTGTTGTTATCACTGTTTACCAAGATAGATCTTATACTTTCATCACTAAAACGCCACCAGCTGCAAACTTATTAATTAAAGCTGCAGGTATCAAAGGCGGTTCTGGTGAACCAAACAAAAAGAAAGTTGCTACAGTAAAAAGATCTAAAGTTAGAGAAATCGCTGAGTTAAAAATGCCAGACTTAAACGCTGCAAGCATCGAATCTGCAATGAGCATGATCGAAGGTACAGCAAGAAGTATGGGTATTGTAATCGAAGACTAGTCTATAGTCTCAGAACTATGTGGGAGGAGTCTTTCCGCGTAACCACTAAGGAGGTAAGAAATGCCAAAAAGAGGTAAAGCTTATCAAGAGTCAGAAAAGTTAGTTGAAAGAAACAGACTTTATGATGTTGATGAAGCATTAAAATTAGTTAAGCAAACTGCAAAAGCTAAATTTGATGAGACTGTTGAACTTCACATCAAATTAGGTGTTGATGGTAGACATGCTGATCAACAAGTTAGAGGCGCTATCGTTTTACCACACGGTACTGGTAAAACTAAAAGAGTTCTTGTTATCGCTAAAGGCGAAAAAGCTGCTGAAGCTGAAAAAGCTGGCGCTGATTTCGTAGGCGCAGAGGACATTATCACAAAAATCCAAAACGAAAACTGGTTTGACTATGATGTTATCGTTTCTACACCTGACATGATGGGTCAATTAGGTCGTTTGGGTAGAGTTTTAGGTCCTAAAGGTTTGATGCCAAACCCTAAATCTGGTACCGTAACATTTGATCTTGAAAGAGCAGTTAACGAAATCAAAGCTGGTAAAGTTGAGTACAGACTTGATAAAACAAATATTGTACACGTCTCTATCGGAAAAGCTTCTTTTGATGAAGTTAAATTATCTGAAAACTTAAGCGCATTGATCGATGCAGTTGTTAAAGCTAAACCAGCTGCTGCAAAAGGAACTTATTTAAGAAGCGTAACGCTTTCTAGTACGATGGGTCCTGGAATTAAGCTCAATGCTGCAAAATTATAATTGACAAGTTATTCAATCTCTGATAGAATTGCTTTGTCTTGAAAAATGCATATAAACCGTAGACAGTAGGTGCTAACGCTTAATTTCCTACCGAGGTAAGAATAAATAGTTTATGTAACGTAAATTATGACCTCTCTTATCTACGGAAGAGAGGTTTTATTTTGTACAAGGAGGTGGACAAATGTCAAATAATTTTGATGCTAAAAAAGTAGCAGTTGAAGAAATTAAAGAAAAGTTCGCAAATGCTAAGTCTGCTGTTCTCGTAGATTACAGAGGTTTAACCGTTGAGGAAGTAACTGAACTTAGAACTAAGTTTAGACAAGCTGGCGTTGAATACAAAGTTTACAAAAATAACTTAGTAAAAATCGCTATTAAAGATACACCTTTTGAGTCATTATCTCAAGATTTGACTGGTCCAAATGCGATCGCTTTCGGTATCGAAGACGCGGTTGTTCCAGCTAAAATCATTAAAGATTTTGCTAAAGGTCACAAAAAGCTTGAACTTAAAGCAGGCGTTGTTGAAGGCGCTTACTGTAATCTTGAACAAATCACTGAAATTGCAGATCTACCATCAAAAGAAGTGTTAATTGGAAGATTCCTTGGAAGTGTCAAGGCTCCAGTTTCAAATTTCGCTTATTTCTTATCAAATCTTATCAAAGAAAAAGAGGGTGCAAATGCTTAATTGCATTGCATAACTGAAAAATAACCGGAGGTGTTTAAAATGACTAAAGAACAAATTATCGAAGCTATTAAAGGCATGAGTATTTTAGAAGTTAAAGAATTAGTAGAAGCATGTGAAGCTGAATTCGGTGTATCTGCATCTGCTCCTGTAGTTGCTGTAGTTGGTGGCGCTGCTGCTGAAGCAGTAGAAGAAAAAACTGAATTTGATGTTGTATTAGCTAACGCTGGCGCTAAGAAAATTGGCGTAATCAAAGTTGTTAGAGAATTGACTGGTCTTGGCTTAAAAGAAGCTAAAGATTTAGTTGATGGTGCTCCACAAGTAGTAAAAGCAGGCGTATCTAAAGATGAAGCTGACAAAATGAAAGCTGCTTTAGAAGAAGCTGGCGCTGCTATCGAATTAAAATAATTTCGATTAAATGAATAGCCACCAGAAATGGTGGCTTTTTGCTTCAAATGATACAAAAATGAAAACTCTATTCTAAACATTCTTTTTAAAATAATGTTGACACCCATAGACAAGTGTGATATTATTTTATAATGCTATAAGTATGTTTAGAATGGAGTTTTCTGCGTTTCTAAATGCTAAGCATTGATGGTTAGAAAAGGATTTGTTCCTTTTATAATACAACGACTTTTATTACACAAGGGGTGAAAATTTAATGCCACAACCTGTAATGCTCGGAAAAACAGAAAGAATGAGTTTTGCCAGAATCAATGAGCTACTTGAGAAGCCAAACCTAATTGAGATTCAAAGAAAATCTTATGAGTGGTTTCTTGAAGAAGGTCTAAAAGAGGCCTTTAAGGACATTTCGCCAATCGAAGATTACACAGGAAATCTTAGCTTGGAATTCATTGATTATGAACTCGATGAAGAACCAAAGTATGATGTTGAAGAGTGTAAAGAACGAGATGTTAACTTCGCCGTTCCTTTAAGAGTGCAAGTTCGCTTTATTAATAAGGAAACTAGCGAAATCAAAGAACAAAAAGTATTTATGGGTGATTTCCCATTGATGACTGACAAAGGTACTTTTATCATCAATGGTGCTGAGAGAGTAATTGTCAGCCAATTGGTTAGATCACCAGGGCCATACTACGATGTAAAAATCGATAAGGTTGGTACCAGATTATTTTCAAGTACAATTATACCTAACAGAGGCGCATGGCTTGAATATGAAACTGATTCAAACGATGTTGTGTCGGTGAGAATTGACAGAACTCGTAAATTGCCGGCTACGACTTTAATCAGAGCTTTAGGCTACCATACGAATCAAGAAATCCTTTCAATGTTTGGTGAAGATGAAAAGCTGATCAAGACGTTGGATAAGGACAGCACTGTTAACCAAGAAGAAGGTCTTATTGAAATTTATAAAAAATTAAGACCAGGTGAACCGCCTACTGTAGAAAGTGCAAGAAACCTAATCTATTCTTTATTCTTTGATGAAAAGCGTTATGACCTTGCAAAAGTGGGTCGTTATAAATTCAATAGAAAACTTGGTGTTTCTAACCGAATTGAAGAGCGTATATCTGCAGAGAATATTATTAATCCGCAGACAGGTGAAATCCTTGTAGAAAAAGATACAAAAATTTCAATTGAAATGGCAACTGTCATTGAAAATGCAGGTGTTAAACAAGTTGATATCTATGGTGATGACGAGAAGATTATTCGCGTTATTGGTAACCATTTTGTTGACATTAACACATACATTAAATCTGAAAAACTTAAAATCAAGGAAAAAGTATATTATCCAGTTTTAAAAGAAATCATGGATACACATGACACTGTAGAAGATCAGTTGAATGCTATCGAGGAAAGAATGTCTGAGCTTATTCCTAGACACATTATTCCAGCGGACATGATTGCTTCTTTCAGCTATATCCTCAACTTAAATTGGGGTGTTGGTAATGTGGATGATATCGACCATTTAGGTAACAGAAGAATTCGTTCGGTGGGCGAGCTTCTTCAAAACCAATTTAGAATTGGTCTTTCAAGAATGGAAAGAGTGGTTCGTGAACGTATGACCATCCAAGATATGGAAGCGATTACGCCACAAGCGCTTATTAATATTAAACCGGTTGTATCTGCAATTAAAGAGTTTTTCGGTAGTTCTCAGTTATCTCAGTTCATGGATCAAACGAATCCGCTTGCTGAGTTAACACATAAGAGAAGACTTTCAGCTCTTGGACCAGGTGGTCTTTCGAGAGAAAGAGCTGGCTTCGAGGTTCGTGACGTTCACCATTCTCACTATGGTAGAATGTGTCCTATCGAGACACCGGAAGGTCCAAATATCGGTCTAATTGGTTCTCTAAGTACATTTGCTAGAATCAATGAGTACGGATTTATTGAGTCACCTTATAGAAAAGTAGATAAGAAGACCGGCATTATTACTGATGAAATAATTTATATCACTGCTGATTATGAAGATAAATATACAGTTGCGCCTGCAAATGAGCCAATAACAGAAGACAATCGCTTTGTTAGCGATAGAATTGTTGCGCGTCGTAGAGCAGATATTAAAGAGTTCCCTTCTACTGAAATTGATTTGGTTGAAGTCTCCGCTCAACAAATGGTTTCTGTAGCTACTGCAATGATTCCATTCCTTGAGAACGACGATGCTAACCGTGCCCTAATGGGTTCGAACATGCAACGTCAGGCAGTTCCACTCGTAAGAGCTGAAGCGCCAATCATCGGGACTGGAATAGAACACATTGCTGCAAAAGATTCAGGATCAGTTGTTAAATCACCAGTCGATGGTGTGATTGAGTACGTTTCAGCAGAGGAAATCGTAGTAAGAGGCGACGCAGACAAGAAAAAGTATAGATTCAAATTGTTAAAATTCAAGCGTTCAAATCAAGGTACTTGTATCAATCAAAAGCCATTGGTTAAAAAAGGTCAACGTGTAATTGCGGATGAAATTATCGCAGACGGCCCTTCTACAGATAATGGTGAGATTGCATTAGGTACAAACCTGTTAATCGGTTTCATGACTTGGGAAGGCTATAACTATGAGGATGCGATCCTTATAAGTGAAGAGCTAGTTATGGAAGACAAGCTTTCTTCTATTCATATCGAAGAGTATGAATCAGAAGCGAGAGATACTAAACTTGGACCAGAAGAGATTACAAGAGACATTCCAAACGTTGGCGAAGATGCTCTTAAAAACCTCGATGCTGAAGGAATTATCAGAATCGGAGCAGAGGTTAACTCTGGGGACATTTTAGTAGGTAAAGTAACGCCAAAAGGCGAAACTGAATTAACTGCTGAAGAAAGATTGCTTAGAGCAATTTTCGGTGAAAAAGCGCGTGAAGTTAGAGACACTTCGTTGAGAGTACCTCACGGTGAGTCAGGTATAATAGTTGATGTTAAAAAATTCGAAAGAGAAAATGGTGATGAATTATCGCCAGGTGTTAACAAACTCATTCGTGTGTACATTGCTAAGAAAAGAAAGATTAGTATCGGTGATAAAATGGCTGGTCGTCATGGTAATAAAGGGGTTATTTCCAGAATTTCTCCAGTAGAAGACATGCCTTTCCTCGAAGATGGAACACCATTACAAATCGTTCTTAACCCATTAGGGGTACCTTCGCGTATGAATATTGGACAGGTGCTTGAAGTCCACCTTGGCTTAGCAGCTAAGAAAAAGGGATGGAAAGTCGCAACCCCAGTATTCGACGGTGCTAGAGAGACTCAAATCAGAGAAATCTTACAGGATGCTGGTTACCCAGGTAACGGTAGACTTTTAATAAGAGATGGTAGAACTGGTGAAGCATTTGATAACCACGTAACGGTTGGTTATATGTACATGCTTAAACTTCACCACTTGGTTGATGATAAAATCCATGCTAGAAGTACAGGACCTTATTCTCTTGTAACGCAACAACCACTTGGCGGTAAAGCTCAATTTGGTGGGCAACGTTTTGGTGAGATGGAGGTTTGGGCACTTGAGGCTTATGGTGCTGCTCATACACTACAAGAGATATTAACGGTTAAATCCGATGACGTCGTAGGTAGAGTAAAAGCATATGAAGCAATTGTTAAAGGTGAAAATATTCCAGAACCAGGTATTCCTGAATCGTTTAAAGTATTAATCAAAGAGCTTCAAGCGCTTGCGCTTGATGTAAAGGTTCTTAGAGATGATGCCGGCGAAATCGAAATTGAAGTCGATGTAGATGACGATGATGGCTTAGATTACAATACCGCTCTTAAAGAAAATAAGATTACAAATGATATTGAGCGTGGCGGATTTATTGATGATTTATCAGAAGAAGAGTCTAATCAAGAAGTTGAGGATGACAATTTTGATTCAGATGATGATTATTTAATGGATGACGATGAAGATTTTGATGAGTAACTAACTTTAATAGAGAAGGGAGAGGTAGCCCTTGATCGAATTCAACAATTTTGATTCTATAAGAATTGGATTAGCATCACCAGATAAAATTAGATCGTGGTCAAAAGGTGAAGTTAAAAAACCAGAAACGATCAACTATAGAACTTTAAAACCTGAAAAAGAAGGTCTTTTCTGTGAAAAGATCTTCGGACCTACAAAAGACTGGGAATGTCATTGTGGGAAGTATAAAAAAGTAAGATATAAAGGGGTTGTTTGTGACCGTTGTGGCGTTGAAGTCACTAAGTCAAAAGTACGTCGTGAACGTATGGGACATATAGAACTCGCGGCACCTGTATCTCACATCTGGTATTTCAAAGGGATTCCATCTAAGATGGGTATTCTTCTTGACTTATCACCTAGATCACTTGAGAAGGTTTTATATTTTGCTTCTTATATAGTGATTGAAGCTGGCGAAACGAGCTTAGAGTATAAGCAGCTTCTAACTGAGAGCGAGTATGCTCAGTATAGAGAAAAATATGGTAACACATTTAGAGCGATGATGGGTGCAGAAGCGGTAAAAGAAATTTTACAACAAGTCGACTTAGAAGGCCTTGCTGAAGAACTTAAAACGCAGCTTAAAGACAGTTCTGGTCAAAGAAAAATAAGAATTGTTAGAAGACTTGAAGTTGTTGAAGCATTTAGACAATCTGGCAATGATCCTGAATGGATGATATTAGATGTCGTTCCAGTAATTCCGCCAGATTTAAGACCAATGGTTCAATTAGATGGTGGTCGTTTTGCTACAGCAGATTTAAATGACCTTTATAGAAGAGTTATTAATAGAAACAATCGTCTAAAAAGACTTTTAGAGCTTGGTGCGCCAGATATTATCGTTAGAAATGAAAAGCGTATGCTTCAAGAAGCAGTTGATGCATTAATTGATAATGGTAGAAGAGGTCGTCCGGTTACTGGTCCTGGTAACAGACCACTTAAATCACTGTCTGATTTATTAAAAGGTAAACAAGGTCGCTTTAGACAAAACTTACTTGGTAAACGCGTTGACTACTCTGGTCGTTCGGTTATCGTAGTAGGACCTGAACTTAAATTCTACCAATGTGGTCTTCCTAAGAAGATGGCATTGGAATTATTTAAACCTTTCGTTATGAAGCGTCTGGTAAATGATGGTTATGTCCATAATATTAAAAGTGCAAAACGTATGGTTGAAAGAGTGAAGCCAGAAGTTTGGAGCATTGTAGAAGAGGTAATTGCAGAGCATCCAGTTCTGCTAAACCGTGCGCCAACACTTCATAGACTTGGGATTCAAGCTTTTGAACCAGTGTTAGTTGAAGGTAAAGCGATTAGACTACATCCACTTGTATGTACTGCATACAATGCCGATTTTGACGGTGACCAGATGGCAGTCCACGTACCACTTTCAGTTGAAGCACAAGCGGAAGCAAGATTTTTAATGCTCTCAGTAAATAATATTTTGGCACCTAAAGATGGTAGACCAATTACTACACCTACACAGGATATGGTACTTGGCGCATATTATTTGACCTACCAAAATGAAGAACAGCCTACTGAAAAACGTGTTTTTAAAGATATGGATGAATTGAATCTTGCATATTATAATGAAGCAATTAGCCTTCATGAAAGAGTTAAAATGCGAAGATATCTTCCAGAGGAAGATAGAACCATCCTGGTTGAAAGTACAGTTGGTAGATTTATCTTCAATGAAAAAATTCCTCAAAACCTTGGTTTTGTTGATAGAACAGAAAATCCATACACTTTAGAGATCGACTTCTTATGTAAGAAAAAAGATCTCGAAGAAATCATTGCAAAATGTTTCGTTGAGTATGGGAACACAATTACAGCAGAACTTCTTGATCATATGAAAAACATTGGTTTCAGATATTCTACAAGAGCTGCAATCACTGTTGCGGTTTCAGACATGGATATTCCTGAGGCTAAAAAAGACCTTATTGCAGGTGCGAGAAACACGGTAGACCAATACCAAAAAGCATTTAGACGCGGTCTTATTTCAGAAGAAGAAAGATATGAAAAAGTCATCCAAACTTGGACTAAAACAACAGAAGAAGTTACAGATGCACTTATGAAAAATCTTTCTAACTTAAACAACATCAAAATCATGGCGGACTCAGGTGCCCGTGGTTCTAAAAATCAGATTAGACAGTTAGCAGGTATGCGTGGTCTGATGGCCAATGCACTTGGTAAAACAGTTGAGATTCCAATCGTTTCAAACTTCCGTGAAGGTCTATCTGTCCTCGAGTACTTTATTTCGACGACAGGTGCTCGTAAAGGTCTTGCCGATACAGCACTTCGTACAGCCGATTCAGGGTACTTAACAAGAAGACTTGTTGACGTTAGCCAGGAAGTAATCGTTCGTGAAATTGACTGTCAAACTACCTCTGGGATTGAAGTTGTTGAATTTAGAGAAGGCAATGAATTAATTGAGCCTTTAGCAGAGCGTATTTTAGGTAGATATCCAGTTGAAGACATATTACATCCAACAACCGGCGAAGTATTATGTACAATCAACCAAATTATCTCAGAAAAAATTGCTGATAAAATCATTGCAGCTGGTTTCAAAACGTTAAGAATCAGATCGGTTCTTACCTGTGATACACAATATGGTGTTTGCTCTAAGTGTTATGGACTTAACCTTGCAACTGGAAAACCTGTTCATGTCGGCGAGGCGGTAGGTATTATCGCAGCTCAGTCAATCGGTGAACCTGGTACTCAGCTTACAATGAGAACGTTCCATACAGGCGGTGTTGCCGGCGGCGATATCACACAAGGTCTTCCTCGTGTTGAGGAACTTTTTGAAGCAAGAAAGCCAAAAGGTCTTGCAGTAATTGCTGAAATCGATGGCGTAGTTTCATTTAAAGAAACAAAGAAGAAAAAAGAAGTCGTAATCACTAATGAAGAGAGTGGTGAACAACATACTTCATTAATCGTATTCGGGGCAAGACTTAAGGTTAAAGAGGGCGATCGCGTTATTAAAGGACAATCAATAACAGAAGGTTCGATTAATCCACACGATCTGCTTAGAGTGGTTGGCGTATATGGTGTTAGAGAGTACATCATCAAAGAAGTTCAAAAAGTTTATAGACTTCAAGGTGTTGATATCAATGACAAGCATATCGAAATCATCGTTAAGCAAATGCTTTCTAAGATTAAAATTGACGAATCCGGAGATTCATTATTACTTCCAGGAACTGTCGTTAGTTTAAAAGAATTCAACCGTATTAATGAAGCACTTCAAGCTGAAGGCGGTGAATCTGCTGAAGGAACAAGAACCCTTCTAGGTATTACGAAGGCATCTTTAGCGACAGAATCGTTCTTATCAGCTGCTTCTTTCCAAGAGACGACTCGTGTCTTAACGGAAGCTGCTATTAATGGTAAAGAGGATAGACTCCTCGGTCTTAAAGAAAACGTTATCATTGGAAAGCTAATCCCAGCCGGTACTGGTATGCGCTACTACAAAGAAATGTCAGTAAAATCAGACGATGATTTTGATCTTGGAGACGTTGAAACCTTTAATAGTATTTAACATAAAATTTATTGACAGTAAATTTTGATGGTGTTAAAATGATGAAGTGCATATTGGCGACTTCAAGGAGGGACACAGTATGCAACTAAGCGACCTTGCAAAACATTCAAAAATCAACGTTGGCATAAAACAGTCAATCAAGTCATTGAGTTTAGATCGAGCACTGAGCGTATTTATTGCTGAAGATGCAGATCAAGCGATACTTCAAAAAGTTATCGAGCTTGCAAACTCTAAATCGGTTGAGATTGTTTATGTCAAGACTATGAAAGAGCTTGGGCGTGCGTGTAATATTGACGTTGGTGCTGCGACAGCGGTTATTGAAAAATAGATATTAAAAGGAAAGGAGGTGCTGAACAGGAATGCCTACTATTAATCAGTTAGTGAGAAAAGGAAGACTTGAAATCGAAGAGAAGTCAACTTCACCTGCATTACAAAGAAGTTTAAATACACTTAAGAGAAAACAAGTTAAAATGAGCTCGCCACAAAAAAGAGGTGTGTGTACTAGTGTTAAGACAGTGACACCTAAGAAACCTAACTCAGCTTTGAGAAAAGTTGCCAGAGTTAGATTAACAAACGGATTTGAGGTGACTGCATATATCCCAGGTGTTGGCCACAACCTTCAAGAGCACAGTGTTGTTCTTATCAGAGGTGGTAGAGTTAAAGACTTACCAGGTTGTAGATACCACATCGTTAGAGGTGTGCTTGACTCTTCTGGTGTAAACAACAGAATGCAAGCAAGATCTAAATACGGTGCTAAGAGACCAAAGAAAAAATAATGATTTAGCCGGCCTCTTCCGAAAGGAAGGGGCTTTATATAGTAATTTAAATTCAATAGCAAGTTCCGCACAGCGACATTAAATGTCGAGTACCGATGAATGACCAAAACATGTTATAAGGAGGGAAGAAAGTGCCTAGAAAAGGGAATGTTCCTAAAAGAGATGTGTTACCTGATCCGATGTACGGAAGCAAAATGGTAACAAAATTAATCAATGCCGTTATGTATGACGGTAAAAAAGGCGTTGCTCAAAGCATCGTTTACGGCGCATTTGATACGATTAAAGAAAAAACTGGTAAAGAGCCTGCTGAAGTTTTCGAAACAGCAATGAACAACATTATGCCAGTTCTTGAAGTCAAAGCTCGTAGAGTTGGTGGTTCTAACTACCAAGTACCTATCGAAGTAAGACCTGAAAGAAGACAAACTCTTGGTCTTAGATGGTTAATCACTTACTCTCGTAAAAGAGGCGAGAGAACGATGCAAGAAAAACTTGCTAAAGAGATTATGGATGCTGCTAACAACACGGGTGCATCAGTTAAGAAGAGAGAAGATACTCACAAAATGGCTGATGCGAACAAAGCGTTTGCACATTACAGATTCTAATTTTATCATGTGTGGTATGAGCTTAGCTTGCTGAGCTTATACCTTTTAGCGAAGGAGGATAAAGATGAGTAGGGGTTATTCACTTGAGAATACCAGAAACATCGGCATCATGGCGCATATCGACGCCGGAAAGACGACGACTACCGAAAGAATCCTCTATTATACAGGTATCAACTATAAGATCGGTGAAGTACACGACGGTGGCGCGACAATGGACTGGATGGAGCAAGAGCAAGAGAGAGGTATTACAATTACTTCTGCTGCGACTACTTGTGTCTGGAAGGGCAAAAGAATCAACATTATCGACACGCCAGGTCACGTTGACTTTACTGTAGAAGTTGAAAGATCACTACGTGTATTAGATGGTTCCGTAGCAGTTTTCTGTGCTAAAGGTGGGGTTGAGCCTCAATCTGAAGCAGTATGGAGACAAGCAAATAAATATGGCGTACCAAGAATGGCATTTGTTAATAAAATGGACATTACTGGTGCAGATTTCTTCAGAGTTGTTAAAATGATGAAGGACAGATTAAAAGCAAATGCAGTTCCAGTTCAATTACCGATTGGTTCTGAAGATAAATTCCAAGGGATTATCGATTTGTTAGGTATGAAAGCATACTTCTACAGAGATGACCTTGGAGAAAACATCGAAGAAACAGATATTCCAGCAGATATGGTTGAGCTTTGCGAAGAGTACAGACATAATATGATGGAATCGATTGCTGAATCAGATGAAGCATTAATGGAAAAATATCTTGAAGGCGAAGAACTTTCAGTTGAAGAATTGAAAGTGGCTTTAAGAAAGGCAACTATCGACAACGTTATTGTACCAGTACTTTGTGGCTCTGCTTATAAAAATAAAGGCGTTCAAAAAATGCTTGACGCTGTTTTAGATTATATGCCAGCTCCTACAGATGTTGCTGCAATTCAAGGTGTTGATGAAGATGGTAACGAAGTAGCTAGACCTGCTAGTGATGAACTTCCATTTTCTTCTTTAGCATTCAAAATCATGACGGACCCTTATGTTGGTAAGTTAACATTCTTTAGAGTTTATTCAGGAACATTGGACTCAGGTTCTTATGTTCATAACTCTACTAAAGATAAAAAAGAAAGAGTTGGTCGTATCCTTCAAATGCATGCAAACAAAAGAGAAGAACTTGATAAAGTTTACTCTGGCGATATTGCTGCTGCTGTTGGCTTGAAATATACGACGACTGGCGATACACTATGTGACCCAGATCATATTATTGTTCTTGAGTCTATGGAGTTCCCAGAACCAGTTATTCGTGTTGCAATCGAGCCTAAAACTCGTGCGGGACAAGAAAAAATGGGTATCGCGCTTCAAAAACTTGCTGAAGAAGATCCAACATTCAGAACTTATACTGACGAAGAAACTGGTCAGGTAATCATCGCTGGTATGGGTGAACTTCACCTTGAAATCATCGTTGACCGTCTGCTTAGAGAATTCAAAGTAGAAGCTAATATTGGTGCACCACAAGTTGCTTACAAAGAAACAATTACAAAACCAGTTGACATTGACTACAAATACTCTAAACAATCAGGTGGTAGAGGACAATATGGTCATGTTAAAATTAAATTTGCTCCAAATGAATCAGGTAAAGGCTATGCATTTGAATCATCAGTTACCGGTGGTACGGTTCCAAGAGAATACTGGAACGCGATCGATGACGGGGTTCAAGGTGCTCTTAAAGCTGGTATCTTAGGCGGCTTTGAAGTTGTCGACGTTACTGCTAATCTTTACGATGGTTCTTACCATGAAGTTGACTCTAATGAGATGGCGTTTAAACTTGCTGCTTCTATGGCTTTAAAAGAAGCTATGAGAAAAGGCGATGCTGTTTTACTTGAGCCTTTCATGAAAGTTGAAGTAACTGTACCTGAAGAGTATTTCGGTGACGTTATGGGTGATATCAACTCTAGACGTGGTAAGCTTGAAGGTATGGAAATGGTTCACGGCGCTCAAATTATTAAAGCACATGTACCATTAGCTGAAATGTTTGGTTATGCTACTGACCTAAGATCAAGTTCTCAAGGTCGTGGTACTTATACAATGCTATTCAGTCATTATGAACCAGTCCCAAGAAGCATCGCTGAAGCGGTTCTTGGTAAAAAATAATCGTATAGGAGGATAATTAACAATGGCAAAGCAAAAGTTTGAAAGAAACAAACCACATTGTAATATCGGAACAATCGGTCACGTTGACCACGGTAAAACAACTTTA
>MKTL01000004.1 GCA_001897605.1 Clostridiales bacterium 38-18
CGCCAGACCAACTACTCCCTTAATTATAAAAAAATAAGTGCAAATGTTTTAGCACTATTAATGTGCCTAACACTTACACTTTTATGGTACTAAAAAGAGCTACTCATTCTACTTTTATAGAACGGTAACTCTTGTCAGCAGTTTGCTTGAAGCATTGACGCTCCGTATTTTGCTATCAATATGGAATTGATAATCCCTTTGAAAGCTTGTTCCCCAATCAGATGCTTATCTGAAATCTCGTTCAGCTTGATGTACTCCTTGGCACAATGAATGGTTTTAGCCATTTGATAAATAGCATAGCCATCGGTGTTGATGCCGTGTAGATGCATCTTCTTGAAATCAAAGCTGTCCCGGTAGATGTGATCCTTTGCAGCACACCACAAGTTATCATCTGCGGTCAGTAAAAATAATGTAGCCAGATAGGCTGAGCTTCGATTTTCGATTGCTTCATTTTGAATTCGGCAGACCGTTTGGAATCTGGAACGATGTTTAGGACTTAAGAAGAGTTCACCATCGTGGCTCCTGATCAAATCCCCAAGCCGTACATTTAGATGATGAGATTCACATTTCTCGAAGCAGCTGCAGACAATCTCTTCATAATTAATGTCTCCAATTGCAATTTGATTTGAGACTCTACTGGATGTATTCGAACTACAATACGCCGTGATATGTTCATAGTCTCTTTCAAATCCACTTGGCACTTCTTCATTTCTTATTCTCTGCACAACAATCACCCCACTTCTTCTTGGTAAAAAATTCGGTACAAGCATCATTAGCTGTTCAAGTTCCTGAAGCTCTGAGTCATACATAAAAAATTTTGACATCTTTGTCTTCCTCTCTTTCGGATTTTGGGTATAAAAAAAGAGGAAGAGTCTATAGGTCATTTAAGTTGACCTAAAAACTTTGCCTCATTCTTTCAATGTTTTACGTGTTAAATATTTTTATAGCAATTATTCAATTGTACGAATCTGCCACTCTCGTAACTTTTCAACAACGTCCATATCATTGGGGTATTTCAAATTAACTACTTTAATAGCATAATCGGAAGCCACCATAGCATGTTCTCTCATATGTCCTGTTCCTATTGCTTGACCTGCAACGCGAATTGCCGTCTGTATAACAGGATCTTTAGATTCTCTTGCCAATTGATGAACTTTAAATCCAGCTTGCCTCACATCATGCATTCGTACCTCTCCTAATTGCCATTTTTCATTAATTGCAAAACCATCCACAATTGCCGAATCATTTTCATAATTATAATCAATTAGTGAAAAAACATATTTAGATAATTGTAAGGCCCACTTTGCCAAATCAATCTGCGACTTATTCTCATAGATTTGGTCAAGTTTTTTTCGCAATTCGACCACGTCTCTAATTTTGATTTTGGTTATTGTTGCTATACCAATTACCCCCTCTTTACAATTTCATTCGTTATCAGGATTTTACAAATATCCATAGCATCGATTAACTTTTGGAAGCGTTTGTATTGCACATCCTCCACCTCATGTTTTCTTTGTCCAGATACACACTTATTTATTATGGATACTATAGGTTTTAAGGAATCATTAAGTTCTTCTATTGAATATTGCGCAGTATCACATTTATCAGTAATTAGAGCTTTTGAAATGTATAATGACTTTATTCTATTCTTAAGAAGAGAATGTTGTGATGTTCCTTCAGAAAATTTAGGTTGCATCTTTTCACATTTACTAATAGTAGAATCTACAACTTTTAATGCCTCTAATAAATTTTCACTAGTATATTTTTCCATATCATGTCACCTTAGAACCTTCTTATCTACAGAGCAAACTGGAAAGAGTTGAAATATGATATCAACTCTTTCTCATGCGATTAGAACTTAAAATCTAATATTATTATAAAATACAGCTATGTCATCTATATTTTCGCCCTTTTTTAAGGGTCAAAAACCGTCATTTTTTCATCTGTTTTTTGTCCAAATTTCAGACTAAAACCACTATATGTTGTGGTCAAACTCTACTTTTTATCGACCGAACCACTACGCGTCATCAGAATTATCGCTTCTACGTGCTTCGAGTTGCCTTGATAGCTATCAAAACTGCGTTCTCAACCCCTATGGTTAAGGGGAACATATCCACACTCGTAGTTGGAAACATATCCAACATTGGCTCTCGTTTGTGGGAAGATATCAACGGTTTTGTCTGTTCGTGAGAACATATCAACTCAAATCATTTCATGGTTAATCCCTTATCAATGACTTCCTGAATAATCTTATGACAACATACCCCCAAAGGATTGTTTTCCTTACAAAGCGAATTTTTCATTGCTCCAGTTATGGCATTTACTTCTTTAACGGTTTTCGCACCATGCTTTACAACTGCTTCAATTACCTGATCTTCTGTGACTTTGCTGCAATAACAAGCATACTTAGGATCTGCATCTTTCTTAAACCAGATAGGAACCCTAACTTGGTCTTTTAAGAATTTTATTTCTTTATCTAAGTTATAGTAAATAACGTCGCAGTCCTCATTCATGCATATCTTATATTGATCTCCATCAACGGCATTACGATAATCATCTGTCACCAAGTGTTCAACGGTTATCCTACTAACTGTTACTCCTTCATTATTACAGACAGGGCAACTCTCCTTTGTTCTATTTAAATTTTGTGTGATACATTCACAGCAACATTCATCAATAACTTTCAATTACATAACCTCCATATCTTTAAAACCATTTAATTCAAGGTAAATCCCAACCAATTTTCATTTATAGTTTTTAAATTAAAAAATACCCCTTGATTGTATCGTCAATTATCGGTATCATTCAAGGGGTGAATAGGAAAAATAGTTTATAGATTCTTTACATTCAAAGCTCTAAAAGCATTTAATACTGCGATAATAGTTACACCTACATCTGCAAATATAGCTGCCCACATAGTAGCTATTCCAAAAGCACTCAAAATAAGAACAATTATTTTTATTCCAATTGAAAATACTGTGTTTTGATGAGCAATTCTTAATGTTTTCTTAGAAACTTTTATTGCTGTGGCAATTTTCGAAGGTTCGTCGGTCATAATTACAATATCCGCAGCTTCAATTGCCGCATCAGAACCTAAACCACCCATTGCTATACCAATATCTGCACGGGCTAAAACAGGAGCATCATTGATTCCGTCACCTACAAAGGCAAGTTTACCCTTTGCAGATTTCTGTGCTAATAATTCCTCTACCTTTTCAACCTTATCTCCTGGTAGTAACTCGGAGTATACCTTATCTAATCCAAGCTGCTTAGCAACCTTTGATGCAACATTTTTTGTATCACCTGTTAGCATAACAGTTTGCTTAATTTTAGCTTCCTTAAGTTCCATAATTGCCCGAGCTGAATCTTCTTTAGCTTCGTCTGCAATAACGATATAACCTGCATACTTGTCATCAATCCCAACGTGTACAACAGTTCCAACAACTTCACCTTCATAGCAAGGTATATTCAACTTTTTCATAAGTTTAATATTACCCGCTGAAACCTTTTTACCATCCACTGTTGCAAAAACACCATGACCTGATACCTCTTCTACATCTGAAATACGTCCATTGTCAATTTCCTTGCCATAGGCTTGTTTTAAGGAATTGGAAATTGGATGGTTTGAATAACTTTCTGCATATGCAGTTAATTCTAATAACTCTTCCTTAGAAACTCCTTCTGGATGAACTTCCTGTACATTAAACACACCCTTTGTAAGTGTTCCGGTTTTATCAAATACTATGATTTCAGCTTCTGCTAATGCCTCTAAATAATTACTACCTTTAACTAAAATACCCTTTCTAGATGCTCCACCTATTCCACCGAAGAAACTTAAAGGAATAGAAACTACAAGAGCACATGGGCAAGAAACTACTAAGAACGTTAATGCTCTATATATCCAGTCGCTAAATGTTGCCCCATCTATAACAAGAGGCGGAATAATAGCAAGGAAAACTGCAATAATTACAACAATTGGAGTATAGTATCTTGCAAATTTCGTAATGAATTGTTCTGATTGGGATTTTTTACTACTTGCATTTTCAACTAAATCAAGAATCTTACTTACTGTAGATTCTCCATATTCCTTTGTAACTTCTGCAGTAATAACTCCATTAACGTTGATGCATCCACTTAGGATTTCATGCCCTACTTCCACCTCACGCGGAACAGACTCACCTGTAAGTGCTGATGTATCAACCATTGAATTTCCCTCAATTACCTTACCATCAAGAGGAACTCTTTCCCCAGGTTTAATTACGATTATATCACCAATTTGTACTTCATCAGGGTCAACTTTTATAACTTCATCGCCCCTTTTAACATTGGCATAATCTGGTCGTATGTCCATAGCATCTGCAATTGATCTTCTTGACTTATCAACTGCGTAACTTTGAAACAGCTCACCAACTTGATAAAACAGCATAACTGCAATACCTTCTGGATACTCACCGATTAACATTGCACCAATAGTAGCAATAGACATTAAAAAGTTTTCATCAAAAACTTTACCTTTAAAAATATTTCTAACAGCTCTTTTTACTATATCTCCACCTACAATAATATAACTGATTAGATATAGAGCAATATTTAACCACTCAATATTTGTATCAATTACTATGGCGACAATAAAGAATATTGCACCAATGATTATTCTCCAAAGACGGTTTTTCATGTTCTTACTCCTCCTTTATGCTTTTTTCATAACAGTGTCAGGTTCAATCTTCTTTACGATTTTTTCTGCCTCTTGTACAATTGTAGGCATCTTCTCATCTTCACCCTCAATAACAAGTTTTTGTGTCATAAAGTTTACAGTGGCTTCCTTCACACCATCAAGCTCATTAATAGCTTTTTCCATTTTTGCCGCGCAATTTGCACAATCCAAACCTTCAAGTATAAATTTCTTTTTCATTATTAAATCCTCCTAAATATTACTTGTAATTTTATTTTGAATACTACAAGTCTTTTTCAAATTTTCTTGAAGCATTGCTCATTTGATATGAAGACTTAAATATCTGCCCAAATATCTTCAAAAAATATTCTATTCTACAGCATTACTACTTCTCGTTGATATGAATTAGACCTTGGTCAAATATTTCTCTTACATGATCATCAACTAATGAATAATATACTACTTTGCCTTCTTTTCTGTTTTTCACTAAATTAGCTTGTTTTAAGACTCTCAGCTGATGGGAAATTGCTGATTGTGTCATGTTAAGTAATACAGCGATATCACAAACACACATTTCAGCTTCATGTAAAGCCCATAATATCCTGATTCGTGTTGAATCTCCAAATACTTTAAATAATTCTGCTAGATCATAAAGGCTTTCTTCTTGAGGCATTTTATCTCTAACTTGATTTACAATATCCTCATGAATTACATTGCAGTCACATCTTTCAATTGAATTAAACTTTTCAGTCATATTATCACCTCTTTTTAAATCATTTCACCTGAATACTTGAGCAAGCGTTCATACGTAGTGTATTTATTATATTATTGTTTTTCTCATATGTCAATAGTTATATGAGCATTTATTCAAGTGTTTTTTTATATTATTTGAAATATCTCAAAACCATCTATTACGACATTAGTACCATAAAAGGGTGATTTCAATACAAACTTTTTTTAAAAAATACAATTATTGTAGGTTCTATAAAAGTTTGAAATAAAATTTCAAACTATTAAAAAACTATAGTGGTAGCTGTTTCAAAACAACTACCACTACATTAGATTATATAAAATTCTTATCATCCCAGAGGATTATTTCTCCCTCTTTCTGAGCCATCAATTTTTCCACCTTTATAATGTCATCACTCTTTTTACCCTATGTCATCTATAAATCACCCCAAAAACAGGGGTCAAAAAACGATGTTTTTTCGCTCTATTTTTGCTCCAAAACCATCCTTAAACCACTATATGTTGTGGTCAAACTCTACTTTTTTTCGCCTGAACCACTACGCATCATCAGAATTATCGCCTCCACGTGCCTTGAGAGTACAATAAAGATGTTATGAAGAGACATTATCCCCTTGGGGGAAGATTATATATTTGTTATTTATTATACCTTCTTTTTTTAGAATCCCAATTACCAAAGAATTCATCTTCTTTAATAATTAAGTCATAATAAACATAGAAAAAGCTCTAAAGCTGATTGCTATAGAGCTTAAGGATATTGTAGCCTGACTATATTAAATTTTGATACTCTCTTCTTCCATCAACTATAGCATATATAATAACTGTTTTATTTTCCTCATTTACCTTGTAAAATATAAGGTGTTTCTCAACAATCACTACTCTGTATCCTTGTTTTTTCAAAATAGAATATCTGGGTATGCATCCTGAGTTAGGAAACTCTTTTAAACAATTGTCTTTTAAACAATTGATGGATTCTTCTATTTTATCTAAATATTTAAGAGCAACATCAACACTACCTGAATCATCTGCAATATAATAAATTATATCCCTCAGTTGATCTTCTGCTTTGTCTGTTCTCATAATCTTATACATTTTCATTCTTCCTATTTACCAAAGATTCACGAAGTCTATCTAAAGATTCTTGCATGGAACCCACTCTTCCACTTTTTACATCATCTTCTGCTTCTGCAAGAGTTCGAAGCAATTCTAATTCAGCTTTCATT
This sequence comes from Clostridiales bacterium 38-18, assembly GCA_001897605.1. Taxonomy (GTDB): domain Bacteria; phylum Bacillota; class Clostridia; order Peptostreptococcales; family Acidaminobacteraceae; genus Fusibacter_C. Next base: position 6,643 of record MKTL01000004.1, read on the forward strand.
TGCTTGTAATCCTGTAATCCAAGAACAGCTGTATCGCCACGACCATTTACAGTAATAATAACTGCCTCTCTGGTTTCCCTACATTGTTTAGATATTTCATTATATTTATTTCTTAGATCTGCTGATGGTCTAATATTTAATTCCATGATAGCACCTCTTTTCATATTAAATTCATACTCATATTATATCGCAATTTGACTATCCTGTAAATCTGAATGTTTTTAATTCTGCATGTTTTTAATTCAATACATTATTATACCCTTATAATTAAATCTATTTGTTAAATTCTTTAATCTTTCTTTTAAAAAATAGCTATTTATCTTTTCAAAACACTCCATTACTGAGTCTTTATATTTTTTCTTATCTACATTAGGTTTAAAATCCGAACCAATTGTATCCACAGTTGTCCAAGCCTTTACTAACATTAATAGCATTGCAGTTACAATCTTTTCCATCTCCTTGGCAGCAAAAATAATTATTGATAACTATACCACTCCTTCTTGGCTGGAAATTTGTCATCATAACCATCAGCTTATCTATTCCTTCCGAGGATGTACTATGCATAAATAATTTTGACATAATTCTAATTCCTTTCTTTTTGTTTTTAGATATAAAAAAATGGCGAAGTTTAGTTGGTATTTTTTCGACCTAAAACTTCACCATTTTATTTTCTTTATTAAATTTTCAGTTTTACATACCTATATATATCCCATACTATGACAAACCTATATTACAAAATAAAAAAGGCAGAATATAGAAGCATACTCTACCCTAGTAAAATCAACTACTTAATAAGCTATTTAGCGACGAATTTTATTAATAATGCGACTTAAAAAAGCTTGTCATTCCGAGTGTAACAAGGAATCTTTAGTTTAAAATCCCTCTGATAAGTCCTTCCATTCAGGATTAGTATTTTCTATTAATTCATTTTTGTTTTGTCTACACCAGCCCTTAATCTGTTTTTCCCTTGATATGGCAGCAGTCACATCTTCTGTATATTCAAAATATACTAATTTGTTTATATTATATTTTGCAGTAAAACCTTTTGTTAATTTATTTTTATGTTCATACACTCTACGTTCTAAATTATTGGTAATGCCTGTATATAGGACCTTATCATTCCAATTACTCATCATATATACATAATACAAATCATCACCCCTTAAGATTCCTCGCTATGCTCGGAATAACAAGATCTCTAGCTGCACACAAAACTACAAATGTATCAACTATCTAGTCATTCTTCTCTTTTCTATTAATCAAATGATACCTTTATTCCTGGCAAGATTTGTTAAGCATAATTTTCATAGCATACTTTCTTTTGATTTTATTCTTGATTATTTCTATTTCTAATCATAATAAGTCTTAATAATTGTGCTATCCCACTTGCCATAGCTGCTATATAAGTTAAAGCTGCAGCTTGAAGTACCTTCTTTGATCCCTTGATTTCATTTTCGACTACAAAACCATTAGTATCAAGTAGTTCCAAAGCTCTACTACTTGCATTAAACTCTACTGGAAGTGTAATGATTTGAAATAAAACTGCTGTTCCAAAAAGTAATATTCCTATATTCATAAGGCTACCTAAACTAGGAATAAGTAATCCTATCATCATAAATGGCCAAGCGGCAGAAGAGCCAAATCTAGCTATAGGAAAAACTATATTTCTTAAAGATAATGGAATATATCCATTAGCATGCTGAATAGCATGTCCTACCTCATGAGCAGCTACACTTACTGCAGCTACAGAATGTCCTTCATATACTTCTTGGGATAGTCTCAAAATTTGTTTTGTTGGATCATAATGATCACTTAACTTACCTCTTGAAAGTTCAATTGGTATATTTTGCAAACCATGTTGATCTAATAATCTCCTTGCAACTTGAACTCCTGTATATCCCTTTTGTGTCGGTACTCTCAAATATTTAGCAAAATTTGATTGTACTTTGCTTTGGGCATATATGGTTAAAATAACTGCTGGAATTAATATAATCATGGTTGGATCAAATCTAAAATAACTAAAAGGATAAAACATTTTCCTCACTCCTTAATTTAAAGTTTTTAGTAATCTAGTTCCTTTAATACGTTTTTAAACTGAATAGTAAACATTATACTTGTTATTGTAACAGCAATAATATCTGCTACTGGCTCTGCTAAAAATACTGCATCTACCTTGTTTTCTAAAAACAAAGGTAATATATATATAAGTGGAATTAAAAGAATTATCTTACGTAAAATAGCTAGAAATACAGATGTCTTTGCATTTCCTAAGGCTATAAAAGTCTGCTGACAGCTAATTTGAATTCCAAATAATAGAGAAGCAGCCATGTAAATTCTCATTGCTTTAATAGAAATACTAATTAACTCAGCATCTTTAGTAAAAATTTTGGCAAATATTTGTGGAGATAACATTGCAATTGCCCATAATCCTATTGAATAAGTTAGAGATGCTTTTAGTAACAATAAAAATGCTTCTTTAACCCTATCCCCTTTCCCTGCTCCATAGTTAAAGCTAATAATTGGTGTGGCTCCTTGGGTAAGCCCAACTAATGGAAGCATGGAAAATTGCATAACACTTGAAAGAATAGTCATGGCTCCAACTGCTAAATCTCCACCATATTTTAGTAAAGATGTATTAAATGATATGGCTAAAATACTTTCTGTTGATTGCATAATAAATGGTGCTAGTCCAAGGGCTATACAAGGTAATAATACTTTAAAATCTATCTTTAGATATTTTTTCTTGATTTTTAATAAAGTCTTATCTCCTATAAGAAATTTTATAACCCATAATGCAGAAACTCCCTGGGATATTATAGTTGCTAAAGCTGCACCTTTTACTCCCATATTAAACCCAAAAATAAATATTGGATCTAAGATAATATTTAATATTGCTCCAATTAGTACTGTAAACATACTTGTCTTTGCAAATCCTTGTGCTGTAATAAATGCATTTAGACCTAAAGAAAGTTATACAAACAATGTTCCACAAGCATAAATTTTCAAATAATCCAATGCATATTTTATAGTATTTTCACTGGCTCCAAATGTCATTAACATTTTCTCTCCAAATATAAGCACTACAGCTGTTAATATCACTGAAATAAATACTAGTGCAGTAGTACAGTTTCCTAGTATTTTCTCGGCAGTATCTTTATCTCCTTTTCCCATCATAATTGAGGAACGTGGTGCACCTCCCATACTAACTAAAGCAGCAAATGCTGATATAACCATAATAATTGGCATTGTAACACCTACTGCAGTTAATGCAGTAGCTCCTACTTTAGGAATATGTCCTATGTACATTCTGTCCACCAAATTATACAAAAGATTAATAATCTGCGCTGTAATGGCAGGAATAGCCATACTAAATAGTAATTTACTTATACTTTTTGTTCCTAACTCACTTTGTTGTTTATTTTCCATCTCTTCTATCTTCCTCTCATTCTTCAAGTTCATCAATGATGTTTTCATACATTTTATTTAATACTGTTTCCATTACTTTATATTCTTCTTCAGATATATTGGAAGTAAGAATATCAAAAAACTGTTTTTGAACTTCATGTAACTTTTTTACAATTGGCATAGCCACTGGTTCAATTTTAAGATGAATACATCTTTTATCTAACTCATCTATATCATAGGATAGATATCCCCTTTTATATAAAGAATCTACTGACTTTGATATCATAGACTTTGACATAGCACGATATCTAGCTATATCACTTGCAGTATTAAGTGGGGCATTATTATGCAAAAATAGAAGTACATCTATTTCATTTTGGGTCAATTCTAATTCCTCTGATACTTGATAAAACATTTTTTCATACACCTTTTTTATCTTCCAACTAAATATTAAAAAAAGACTGTTTTTATTATTAACTATTTCACTTTTCACTTAAATTCACCTCTTTTTTAATATAGTTCAATATTGAACCATATTAACATACTTACTTCTCTTTTTCAATACAAATTCCACTAGTACTATGTCTATTATTAAATAAAAAACCTTGTAGCTCTGTATTTTTCATAAAGAACTCAACACTAGAATTTTCTTTACTTTTTGTTTAAGGCATAAAAAAAGCGAGTTCATTTGGTCCATGGTTGACCTAAACTTCGCCTCTTTACTTTCTATATTAAATTTTAGAATGATTTTCTTAATAATTAAATGGAATGGTCCTATTTCAATTATTAATATAATTAATTTTTCATCATATTTACTAAATATTATCCTATAATTACCAACTCTAAGTCTATAATTGCAATTATCACCTTGTAACCTTTTCACATCTCCAAATGGTAATTCATTTATTGCTTTTATTATTCTTAATTGATTATCCTTTCTTTGTGGACATGTTCTCACAAACAGAAAACCATTGAATGTCATCTACGCAGCCAATAGCTTAAACTATTGGTATTACTAAGTTCTACTGCTTTTCTAGCCTAACGATACTCTCAACGTGGCTCGACCGTATGTTTTTAATTACAACAAACGCACATTTTCAACCTATCGGTTCGGTAGATGCAGTCGACAAATTTTACCTGTTTGGTAGAAATGTTCTACAAATTGGAGTTTATTTGTTTCTCAACCTTCGCCTTTTTAAAAGCCAAGAAAAAATATAGGCTATAGCAGTAAAGAAAATAACAACAATTAATTGCATAGGTATTGATATTCTCCAAAATATAGAACTTTCAGGTACAGTTAATAAATCTGGCATAACCAATATGCTATATATTATTGACAACCCCGTAGAAATAATTGGAGAAATCCAGAGTGCTTTCCTTTTTAGAAAAAACATCAATAGAACTGATGCCACCGGAAAGGTAAAAAAAACTAAAACTTGCCACAAATCCATAAATACCTCCTGTGTATTAAAATCTTAACCAAATTGGAATTTACCGCCCGAATGTCGTATTTTCATATACTGTTATACCAAGAATCTTTATTTCAATCCCTGTATCGTAACCATCTACTCCTCTGAGCGCATGATAATCTGTTATGCTGTACAAGACTGCTTGATATTTAACAGTTCCACCGTCTTTATAGCGTAACGGAATTGGGAACAGCAAAATCAAAGCTATAATAATAATAATGGTGATTCTGATTATCTTTTTCTTCATCATCTTCTTACCTCAAATTCATGTTTATCTCTCTATGCCTAATGTATCGTAATACTCCTCAGAATACGGGATCGTTGAATAGTCAAAATCTGCTTGTATAATTTTCACATATTGATAAGCATTTGACTGGGCTTCAATTCCAAATTCCTTACGCAAGGTATTCAGTGCAGCATCTCGTGCTAGCCAATCATTTTCTTCTTCTGATTTCAGCATCTCTGAAAACTGTGCTTCGTCAATGTAGCAAATTTGCTCTAACGTACTGGCACCTTTGCAAAAAAGCACGAGTGATAAAAACTCCTGAAAGTTATGTGCAATAGGTTCAACATAGTGTTCATCGCAGGGCATAGGGCTAACGGCAAATACCATACTAGAGCTAATTGATGGAACAAAACAAAAATGTATCCCGTCAACACCTACCCAACCAATAACTTCTGCACCAACCGGGGTACAGAAATATGCCACATCACTACCGTTCCATCCTAAGCCTAGCGCATCCATTGATGATGAAAAAGCACGGAAACGATGAAATAGATCATTATTTGTCATTTTATTAACCTCACTAAATTTAGATTCCATAATGAATTATATATTTTTCATTTTCTCTTGCTTGATTAGCTAATCCTATCAAATGGGTATATTCCTTTTTATTTTGAGACAACATAATACTTATAAAGATATCCATTGATTTAGGCGGTATAAGTGTAATACCACAATAGGCAAGACCCCTTTCTTCTCTTTGCAGAGTATGCCAATAGCAATCTACCCCCTGCAAATTCACCATAATGGGTTCAATAAAATCATCATCAACTGCAATACAATTATATTTTTGAGGTTCATAAGTATCATAATGTTCGTAAAATGATGGTTCTTTTTGCATAATTCCAAACTCATGTTTAGGCATTGTCGGTACACCTCTTCAAATTCCTGCTAATTTATTACATTTAACTACTTTATTGATTTCGTCTCCACAGCTTATTATTTAAATTTATAGCATCATCTGTGATAACAATTTTTAGCTCAAAAGCATGTCTATATTTTTCATCTGCAAATTGGGGATCAATACTATAAAAAACAAAGTCTTCCTCACCTTTGCCAAGAATATCAAATACAAAAACATCAGTATCACCTTCTGCATAGCTATTTGATAATAAAACTATTTTTTCTCCTCTTAATCTGCTTTCATATCCATAAGGCTTATATTTATTGGAAGGTCTAGTGGCATAAACCGTTATTTGACCTGTTTCTTCTGAATATGATGCATTCAAGTATGTTACTTCCTTATTGCTGTTTTTATTTACGATTATTGAGATAATAATCAAAGTAGCAAAAAGCAAAATTAATACCCATAACTTTTTCTTCACGTTAATCACCTTTCTAATAATCCGTACTCTTACACAGGTAAATTATATTACTTAACCTTAAATTGGAATTTATCGTCTCCATAGTTCATTATTTAAATTAACCACCTCGTCTGTTATAACAATTCTAAGTTGCCTGGCAGCCTTCTATTTATCATTTGGGGCTTGATGATCAATACTATAAAAAGTTAACTCAACATTACCATTGCCGAGAATATCAAAAGTAAATGAATCTTTTCAACTCTTTATCTCTTCAGCATAGTGTTTGTCTACTTTTTTATAAAAGAATCTTTATTGAACACATAATGTTCTGGCTTGTTTGGCTCAAAGTACACTTCAAATAGCTTTTTATCTTTATCTTGCAAAATTACCGATTTTGCACCGATCGATTTATTAATATCAGAAACAACTACTTTCCCTTCTTTCAGCATGTATATTCTTGTTTCAGGAATTGTACCTGTTGTTGCTACAACTTCGTTCTTACCATCGCTGTCCAAGTCAATTTCAATTGTGCTTCCATCTACCTGAATAATCGCCTCTTCCAGTTTTTCCTCAACAAACCAATAAAATGCCTGTGCATAATTGGCACCCAATATTCCATAAATCTTTACAGCCTTCTTTCCAAATACCTGAATCTCTTCAATTCCCATTAAATCTTCTGGTGTGTTCACCATTGACACCTGACCTATATAATAAGATTTACCATTCAAATTAATTCCGCCTTTAAATTCACCATTTTCATTATCCTTAAATATAAAAGCGCTAAGTTCTTTATCGATAATTTTTTCTTCAATAATTCTAATATTATTCGATTGCAAACTTTTAATTTTTAAATTACCTATTTCAGAGAATTTTAATGGGTATGTATTATTTTCTTTTTCAAATAATATCCATTTATTTTTTAATAACACAACAAGGCCATCATCATAATAAGCGTATTTTGAACCTATTGAACCAAAGTTTGATTGCCCTTCTTCGTTTGGTTTTTTTGACTGGTCAACCGAAGAGCTGATTTCTCCAATAATTGCATTATTATTAATTTCAACAGACACATGTTTACCAGTATCTAGATATAACTTATTATTGACCATAATCATCGGCCTTCTATCGGATAGGCTTTGAGAAACCTCAGTATTAATAGACTCTAAATTTGAATACCCATATAATATTCCGCCATTATATTCAAGAGTAAAACCATCTTTAATAACATCAAAATATTCAATATCAATTCCAAAAGAAAATTTCGAATTAGGCCCATACCCCCTCTGTCCTACAACAACGTCTATTTTATTATTTTTCTTATCATATATATTAAATGCATTTGACGGATGATAAGTTGCGATAGTACCATCTTCATTAAAAGTACTATGATATAAAAATTCCCCACTATCATAATTAATAAATTGTCTTGCATCAAAATTGAAATAAATATCATTTCCTCGATGCATAACATTCTCTAACAAAATTTCTACTTTGCCCACTTCTCCTATCTCTTTATTCAAATTTATTACTTCATCTTCATTTTTTGGAATCCATGTTGGTTCTATATAGACTGTGAAAGAAATAGGTTTCTGAATTTCATAGATTGCATAACCATCTCTATTAATAATATTATTAAATATTGCCTCTTCACTTAATGGATTTGCGAGTAATGCAATTCCTACAATAATTACAGCTATAATTGATACGACGACAATCCAAAACCTTGGTTTTTTGTAATTTAACACGTTTTTAATCCTCCCTCTTACATTCCCCTCGCCAAATGCAAGAGGACTTCCATTAAAAATGTGTTTTCCGGTAGCAAGCGACAATAACGAATTAGCATAAGGCTTTTTAATATCTTCATTGCTCATCTGTTTCAGTACTCTTTCGTCACAGGATAGCTCCATATCCGTACTCATTAACATAAACGCAACCCACACAAGTGGATTAAACCAGTGGATGGACAGCGTCAAGAAAGCTAACACCTTAATAATGTGATCCTTTCGATGGATATGGGTCTGTTCATGCAGCAAAATATAGCTTCTTTCGGTGGCATTAAGTCCAACTGGTAAATATATCTTGGGGTTTATTAATCCAAGAACAAATGGCGTTTTCAAATTCTTAGCTTCGAAGATATTCTGTTCTTTTAATTGCGCGCTTTTAAGCTGTCTTCTTAAGATTAAAATAGATACAAGGCTATAAACAAGCAATGCTATTATACCTAAAACCCAGATGTATGCTCCTATTTCCATGTATATCTGAAGTGGATTTGCACTTGCTCCAGCAGTCGGTGCGGGAAGGGATTGACTTACAAATGAATCAACTACTTCTATCCCACTATTAATCTTCGGACTTTGCTGATAGATGATATCATAGGGAATTGGTACAGCATTTCCATTCCGTGGCATAAGACTAAATATGCTTTCAAAGGAGAATGGCATTATCAGACGAAAAGCAACCACACCCCATAAGGCATAGCTGATGACTTTTGGAGCTTTTTTAAGTAGTAGCCTGATTAGTATTACAAAGAGGATTACATAACTTGCCGTAAGGCTCATATTTAAAACAGAAAGAAATAGTTCGCTCATTGCTACACCTCCTTGTGCTCATCAATCAATCTTTTCAACTCTTCGGCTTGATGATTACTTAATTTTTTACCACTTATAAAAGATGTTAGAAATTTCGGCAGTGACCCTCCAAAGGTATCCTCAACAAAACGTATACTTTGATTTGCGTAATATTCATCCTTTGAAATTAGAGATGAAACCAGTGCATTTTCATTTTGAAAAATACCTTTTTCACATAACTTTTTAAGTACTGTATATGTTGTGGACTTTTTCCAATTCATTTCTTTTTCACTTAGCTTCACAAGGTCACCGGAACCAATCGGCTCGTTCTGCCAGATTAATTCTGCAAACTTTTCTTCAGTTTCTGCAAGTTTATAATACTTCATGATAAACCTCCTTGGTCTATTCAATATCGACTTTATATTATAAGTCTATACTGAATAAACCAAACTGTCAATGACGATTTCTTTTAAAAAATGTAACAAGATTTAAGATTATAAAAACCGCCAACCAAGAGGGCTTATCTCCAGATTGACGGCCTGATATACTTCAACTTCAATTCCCTATTTAAACCTCACACCAATATTGCTTTCAAATAATGTCTGCTTTCCTATAGTTATTTTATTTTATAATTTTTTATCATAAGGTGATTTTGCATCATTTTGAAAGCTATATCTGAAAAATCACCTTCTGCATCAGTATTTTTCGCTGAAAAAGGGGTCTAAAATCGTGCGTTTTTAACCCCTTTTTTTGCTCATTTTTCACCCCCAAGCCACTACATGTAGTGGTCAAACTCTACTTTTCGTCTTTCAAACCACTACGCTGCATCAGAATCACGCACTCAACGTGCTCCGTCATAGGAAACATATCAAACGCATGCATCGACTGCACCTTATACCCATTCGCAGTCAGATACTTTAGATCCCTTGCAAGTGACTCCGGACCACACGACACATACACTACGGTCTTCGGTGCAAGCTTCACCAGTGAAGCCAAGAATGGTTCATCACTGCCTGATCTTGGTGGATCCATGAACACGACGTCGATCTTTTCTTTTTCTTCAGCAAGTGCTACCATGAAATCACCTGCGTCAGCTTGATAGAATCTTGCGTTGTCGATATGGTTGTATTTTGCGTTATAGATGGCGTCTTTTACGGCGTCTTTGTTGAGCTCAACACCGATGACTTCTTTTGCCTTTTTACTAGCGATGAGACCAATCGTTCCGATACCGCAGTAGGCATCTAGAACCGTTTCAGTACCTGTCAGACCTGCGAGTTCGATGGCTTTATTGTAAAGTTTTTCCGTCTGAACAGAGTTAACCTGATAAAAGCTCTTTGGCGATAAGCGGAATACCGTACCACAAAGTGTATCCTCTATCGTTCCTTTGCCGTAAAGGACAGTTTCTTGATTGCCAAGTACCATACTGGTTCTTCTGCTGTTAATGTTAAGCACCACGCTTGTAATCTCTGGGTGTCTTTCTAAAAGTGCCTTTACAAAGTTGTTCTTACTTGGCATAACTGGTCTTCCAGCGACTAAAACCACAAGCACTTCTCCACTCACATGACCGCGGCGGATTAGAACGTGTCTTAAGAAGCCAGTTCCAAAATCCTCGTCGTAAGGCATCATTTTAAATGAAGGCATCAGCTCGCGAATTGTGTTGATGATCTTATTTGCCACGGAGTTCTGAATCTCACAGTTGGTCACTGGAATGACATGATGTGACTCTTCTTCGTAGATCCCTGAAATAATCTTGCCCTTTTTATCGTATGAGAAAGTCGCATGCACTTTGTTTCTGTAGTGAAGCGGGTTGTCCATACCGACGATCGGTTGTACCTTACCATATGCACCTAGTAGCTGATTGATTTTATGGTCTTTGTAACGCAGCTGTCCCTCATAAGTGAGATGCTGTAGCTGACAGCCACCACAACTACCATAGACACCACAGGTATTTTCGGTGTGAAATTTGTGGAAGATTTCACGAACGACGCGGTCTTCAGCTTGTTGATAGCCGTTGCGCGTATTCCCCTTACCTCTATAATTGGTTTTGCCTCTATAGTTGGGCGATGGTTTTCCTGAGTAATTATTTGAGTTATAGTTTGATCTCTGATCTGAATTTTGATTGGCCCCTTGATTAGCGCCTTTTATTTGTTCAGATCTATTATAGCTGCCCCTTGACTCATTCATTGAATCACCTTTACCAGCATGTGGCTTACTCAAATTTGACTTATCCGAACCAGTTCTAGCAGTACCTGCTTTACGTGAATAAGTTTTATTCGCACCTGCCTTATTCGCACCTGCCTTATTCGCACCTGCCTTATTCGCACCTGCTTTACCCGCATTCGGTTTGTTCCCATAAGCAGCATTGCCATTTGAAGGGTTACCATTAGCGCGATTTCTAGCACCAGGGCCTTGATTAGAACCGCCCTTTGAACGGTCGCTAAACTCTGAGCCGTATTTTTTATACGCTTTCTCTTTATAATGCGCACCTTTGCCATGGGCTAGGTTATCATAATCCGATTCGTCCTCGTCATCCCAATCCCCATCGATCACAACGTTGGTATAGGATTCACCCTTGGCTTTAGATTTTTTATTATAGCTGCTATTTGTTTTATCATAAGGCTTTGGCTTTCCACTGGCTTTGCCGTACGCATTGCCGATAGGTTTAGCACTTTTACGATCTGAAGCGCGCTTTTCCGACGCCTGATCGTAGTCGTCCTCAAAATGATTCATCTGTCCTTGCTTTGGTGTTTTGCGTCCCTCGAAAAAAGGAGAATCGCTTAGTTTACTTTTTGGTTTGGATTTTTTCGCCATATACCTCACACTCTCTTATAAATACGCTGACTTTTTAGTAATCAAGTCTTTACACGTTTTTTCTCTATTTATTAAAACAAGCCAACGATCTCTCTTAAGCTCGCTTTATCGTTGACGATGACGCCACCGCGCTGCATGGTAACGATGCCCTCAGCAGCAAAGTACTTGAGCATGCGCGAGACCACTTCTCTTGCAGAGCCAACGTACTTGGCAATCTGGTCGTGCGTCATTAGGATTTCTACCGAGCCATTTCTAGAAATCTCATCCAGTAAAAAGCTGGCAAGTCGCTTGTCGAAGCTCATGAAAAGGATCTGCTGCATCGCCCACATAACGTCTGAAAAACGCGCCACAGCCTCTTTGTTTGTAAAGTTCTCCACGTGAACGTTAGTCGCTGCAAGCTCACTGTAGATGTCGGAATTGATGATCAAAAGCTCGCTGTCAAAGTCCGCATCGATGTGCACGTCAAAGGTGATGTTGCTCAGCACACATGAGGACGAAAGCACACACACGTCATTGGGTGCGAGTCGGTACAAGGTGACCTCTCTTCCGTCTTCTGATAGGATGTACGTGCGAAGCCCTCCAGTGCGGATCAACAAAATCCCGATACAATCGCTTTCACCACCATGGATCATTTCGCCTTTTTTATAAGACACATTATAAGTGTTGTTGATCAGTTTATGCTGTTCGGTACTTGTGAGATTCGACCAAAATGGTAGGAACTGTTTCAGCAGCTCACTCAGTGCATTTTCGTCTAAATCTGACCGCAATTTTCTGTCTAAATCGTATATACCCATATTACTCCCCTCTGCTCATTTCAGTGGGATTTTTAGTCACAAAAAATCCCAACAGATGTGGTCAATGTCTATTATACCACGGCTATTGGGATATTAGTAGAATTCGCGAAACTATTCTAATACGAGTGCTCGCGTCGGGCAAAAACGTACGCATTTACCACAAGCGATGCATTTGTCCATATCGACAGTCGGTGCGCCATATCCAATTTGACGCAATGCGTCTACAGGACATACCCGAACGGCTGGACAGGGATGGTTTTGTGGACAACGGTTTGTCTTCACTACTAAAGTTAAAGTACTGCTCATCTCTTACACCTCTAATCAAAATCCTTACTGTGCTGACCTCTTCCATCTAACCTGAGTCTGGGGGACTTTAGCTCTGTGTTAGGTCATGCGATACCTCTTAAGTCATTATAGAGAATGTGCGCATTTGCATCAGTGATTAAATCACAGGTTACATTTCTTTATTCACAGGGAACAAGATTTATACGAGCCCTGCTAATGCTACAGAGTGTATTTGGTTTATGGTCAAATTCTAACATCCTAAGCAGTGGCAAGCACCAATCACGCTTTGAAATTTGTCAACCAACGGTTGCGTTTGTTGGAATGTTTCCCTAGACTCTAATAAAAGTAATACCCCGTCATGGACATAGCGCCCATCAGACATTTGTCGTTATAGACTTCTATTGTATCCTTCGGATCAACCGCGCCTAGTGCATATAATAATGGATAATAATGATCTGGCGTATAAAATGCTTTTTCTGCACATGCGCCAGCACGTTCATAATTCACACAGCCGTCAAAATCGTGCGCTAAAATTCTATTTTTAATATAATCATCAAACTCTTGTGCCCAAGGATAGCCATCTGCCATGTTCCAGTTCACCAGTGAAAGGTTATGAACCACATTGCCACTGGCAAATATAAGAACGCCTTGATCTCTTAATGCTTTTAATTTTTGTCCGATTTCAAAGTGCTTCTGTGCAGGTGCACGAAGGTTAACACTCAGTTGAACCACTGGAATATCCGCCTCTGGAAACATCTTGCAAAGAACGGACCACGTGCCGTGATCGATGCCCCATCGATTATCGATGGTCACTTCATCCCCTAAAAGACCCACCAATTGTTCAGCAAATGCCTTTGAACCTTTGACTGGGTATTTCAGTTCGTACAGCGCTTTTGGAAAACCGTACATATCATAGATTTGTTTTGGCTCTACAGTATCCGAGGTCTTAGTCCCTTCAGTATACCAGTGCGCAGAAATAGCCAGTATCACAACTGGCTTAGGAATTTTTTTACCGAGTTCTTCCCATTTCTGTGTGAACGCGTTATCTTCTATTGCATTCATTGGATTGCCGTGTCCGGCAAATATTACAGGCATTCTAGTCATCTTTACCTCCCTTTAAGCTCACTAATTAGTGAAGCCATTTCCTAATTAGTATTATACCACTTTAAAGGGAGGATCAACGACTTTTTAAGAAGTAGGATGTAGCGTTTATATGCTAAAGTTCATAGCTACCTAAGTTAGAGATGGTTTGATTGCTTTCGTCATCTAGATCAGATGTGTTTGCATCGCTGGGTTCAGCATCACCATCCTGTAAATTGATCACACCATAGTTTTTAGATAATTTTTGCATGATCGCATTTTGGATTTCTTTTCGGAAGCCCAACACGCCGTAATTCTCGATTTTAATAATCTTGGTTTCTACAAGTTCTTTGGTAACCGATGAATCAAACGTTAGAACGCCGTTGTTTTTAATTTTTACCCCTTCAGAATCTTCGAGGTAGGCTTTATTGATGGTCATTATGGCAAAATTTTTAGTCATATTGGGATCTATCACGCTGATATGCTCTGCTCTTTCAATGATTGCTTTAAGAGCATCTAGTTCTGCCTCTGTGACTTCTACCGATTTGCAGATGATTTTATTCACATATGGTTTGATCTTTTCAACTGGTAGATCAATGACAAGTTTACCTTTAATATGAAGTCGATCACTTCCAAGAGATTGGTAGTTTGATTCATCGATCGTGAGCTTGTCGAAATACGCATAACCCTCTTCTACGATGACCTTTTCGATTTCAAGGTAGTTACTGATTTTTCTTGCAACTGATCTAATATTGTTTTTGCTAATAATCAAGCTTCTGAGAATTCTAACGCTGTCAAAGGTTTCATTAAATAACGCTTCATCAAATGGCTCGAGTACCTTTAAGTTGTCGGTTAACAGCTTGGTTCCTGGTTGAACACCATATAATTGTTCATCTACGACTGAAAAAGTACCTTCTACATAGACTTCATCGTTTCTATAAAGAACTGTGTCACCATTTACCGTGACACGACCTGCAATAGTACCAAAATCGGTTTCACTAATCATCATTTTGCCATTGATAACGACTTTATAAAGCATTTTCATTGATTCTGGTGAGTTAATTGGCTCAACTTTAAGCTTGCCGTTGATGACCAACAACATCGGATTTTCTAGACCTTCAAGTATGACCTTTGAAAGTGTGTGCATCCCATTATGCGTTACCAAATCCACATTCTCAGGTACCTGTAATAGTGCACCGACATTTTTCTGCTTGATTTGATCCATATCACCCAGTTGTTCTTCAGTGATCACCACGGTTCCGATATTTTCTATCTTTGAAATATTTTTTAAGTCTTCTTTTGTCGCTTTTCTAAGATCTAGCATGCCAATGTTCATATACTTTTTCATAAAGTCCTCCTATTAATCGTTTTACTTACACCATTTTTCTATTTTTTCTTTTTGATCTTCTTTAGGTTCTGGTCGGTAAACGATTCTACCATTGGGATCACCACACCATAATCCGTTATATATCTTATCTATTTTCATACTTAACTCCTTTCACTATCGATCCTCTAGTGCCGTTCTTAGGTATTCAATCGCTTGACTGAGCCTAGAACGAACGGTGGACGGTTTCATCGAAAGCTGTTCTCCGATTTCAGTACTGTTATAACCACTTATGTATCTAAGCGCCACAACGGTTCTGAGATTTTCAGGCAGCTGCATCAACAGGTCCGAGGTTACCAGATGATCTTCTATAAAGGCTTCATAGCCCATTTCATAATCTTCAGCTAGGTGTACCAATCTTTTCTGCTTCCGATATTGATCGATGTAAAGGCGTTTGACTGTGGTATACAGCCAACCTCTAATCTGCATCGGATGCATCTGTTCGAACATCTCATACTGCTCAAGCGCTTTGATGTACGCTTGTTGTGCGAGATCTTCCGCATCTTCCCATTGCCGGCTTAAGGAAAAGGCGTATCGAATCAGTTGTTCTTGGTAGGTTTCATATATCTGATAAATCTTCATCTTGCACCTCATGCACTACTCTGTGCTTATGTGTTACATCTATATAACGGATGAGTCTCCCAAAGTGTCCAAAAATATTTTAAAAAAAATGAGATTATGGCTAAAAAAATTCCTACCTCTAAATCATATCGGATTTATGGGTAGGATGAAATAGGTTCTGTTTATGAGTTGGCATCTTTTAGATGTTTTTTACTTGCTCTGCGAACTGTTTGACTTGACTTAGGTCAACGCGATCTATCGGCATCCCCTTTTCTAGTCCAAAGATCAATCTAGCAAAGCCTGGCATTTCTTTGTCTACTCTGCCTGAAAATACGGTGTTGGCATCGACTTTCATCATACCATCTGAAAAGTGATGAATTTTTTTGTTCCAGCCATCTCGGCATGCGTCCACCATATAAGACACTGCGTAGAAAGCCACTTTCTTTTTCTCAAGCTCTGTTTGATTTGCTTTTACAAATGTTTTAACCGATTCGTTCCAGTTCATACCATTGATTGGACCCCCGACGATCACCTTGTCATAATCGTCAAATTTGATAGCGTCGCCAATCGCTTTTACTTCTGCATTTTCAAGTTCTGCCCCCATAGCTTCTGCAATCTGTCGCGTCGTTCCGGTCTTTGAATAATAGACGATAAGAGTTTTCATAACACTCGCCCCCTTTTTTAAAATGATTATATGCCTTAAAGGTTATAATCGCGTTAGAGAATTGTTTGAAATTTGCTAATGGTCCAGTAATTGTTTTAAGTGTCCCAGTAAACCTTCTGTCAAATCCAAATCGCCCCAAATCATTAACCTTAATACCCCTTCGGATTCTAAAAATTGTGCGGTTAAGGAAGCTGGAGTTTCTCTTTTGGTACTTGTGTTTAAGAGTGCGGTCATCATATTGGCGATACGGATGCTTTCATCTCTTGACAGCACTGGAATATCCACTACAGATGAAAGCATGACCGGTTTTCTTTTTGAGGTCTGGTATGGGTATCGATTTTCTTCACAATCTATAGGCTTGCTTCTAAAGGAATCGATTTGAAGTGTCGCATCTTTTCCATGATCAACAATTTCATCACTTCCTCTATCACTTCTTCTATTACTACTTTTATGACTGTTTCTATCATTATTTCTATCAATGCCGCTGTCAAAGCTGGTTCCTTCAGTGAACACACTTAAATCATATCCAGTAATACGATAGCTTTTCCCTAGCTTGGTCGCCTTTAGTTTGCCTTCTCTGATATATCGCTGTAAGGTTTTCGGGTGGAGGTTTAGTAATACAGCCACCTGATCCACTGTATAATAAATTGACATAATTTTCTCCTGTTAGATGATATCTTATTATACCATTTCTAGAGCAGTTGCACCCTCTTCAATTGTCGCTTTAAAGAAAACAGCCTTTCCCTTATTGCATTCGTAGATAAAATCCTTAAGCGCATTGCTTTGCACTTCGCTGAAATCCCCCACTATAGCGATCTTCATGTTATAGTTCATCAGTTTTTGCAGTATTTCACCTGCTATTTTAGTCTTCAAGTCGAAAAATGCCTCACCAAGACTCTCACGATGTACGATAATTCGGTTGCACTTTTCATAATACTGAACGGTTGCGATGACATCCAATAACGCATCAGTTCCGTGAATTTCATAGCTCGTATCTAGATGTACGATGGGTACTTTGTATTCATTTAAACGTTTCATGGTTACTCATTGCTCCTTGTTATATCTTATAGTAGTTTATAAGGAGTATATGTTACCTTTTGTCAATTGTCAACTTTAGTACTATTAAATAAAAAACGAAAAATCCCAACACCAGCATTTTATCTGCTAATATCGGGATTTTTCAAAAACTTAAGAAGTGGATTACAATCTATTTAATTTCGTTTTCAATTACATCAATAAGGCTACCATGCCAATCATGATACCAAACATAACCTGTAAAACCATTAACACTTAGCATACCAAATGGTTGCCCTTCTTTCATAACATGAAAAGTATAATAGCCATAAAATTCATGATCATCATCTCCTAAGCTGATCTCAGGATAATACTTTGCAAGATATGCTTCAGCCTTTTTATATGCTTCATCACTCGATATTGTGTTCTCAACAATACCTTCGTTAGAATCATTATAGCTTGTATAATAGTTGCCCATCATGCCTCTTCCCATATATGAGTTTCCCATCATACCGCCACCTGAGTGCATACCATATTTTAGGTTCCACATCATATTAGGTCCAAACTCAGGATAAATCGCTTTTGTGTATGGATTAACCAAAAGCTCCATTGCACCTTTACCAGTAGACTTTTCAACAACTGAATAATAATAATCACTATCTTCAAAGATAAAAATATCTTCAATTACTAAATCATCACCATAATGTGCGAGGAATTTTTCAACTTCTAAAGTTAGATCTTCAACAGGATATGGCTCGTTGTTTTCATTCAAGTTTGACTGGTTAAAAAAACCACGCATCATGGAACCCATACCATCAAAATTATAGCCATTATTATTTAAATAGCCTTGTCCCATCATCGAATTGAAACCAAAGTTTCCAAAACTGTCTTGTGCAAACACAAACCCGCTAATGCTAGCGACTAATAGCAACACGACAATTAATATCATAAAGACTCTCTTTTTCATCATATTGATCACCTTTCTAAAATAATCCTTTCTTGAGTATATTATCAAATATAATTGTGTTTCAAATATGACTGATTACAAAAAAATATAACAAGTTTATTAAATGCCATCACATCCACTTTGTATCTCTTAATTTAATTAGAGATTGAATCTATTGAATTGATTTTAGTATCCAGCCCATCAATGATTTTCACACTTATTTTATTAGGGAGACAAACGATCGTTTGATAAGATTTATCGATCCAGCCCGTTTTAGAACAAATTCCTTTTGGACAGATACTTTTATCCATTTCTCTAACGCTTACTTTGCCTTTATTAAATTCCACAGTTAGTGTACCTCTTTCAAAGGGTATCGTTTGTTCGAAAATATCAGTGGAACTAAAATTTACTCGATAGGTCTCTTCTTTAATGTTAATAACTGCTGTCATTTCACTAGATAAATTTGGTACATATTTCATGAAAACCATCAGCATTATACTTAAAATTAAAATGCCAGATAAAATGATTATATCAACTTTTTTCATACATACACTTTATCTAATCATAAAAAAAATAATGATACCAATTATACCTATTGAAACTACGCTAACTAGAACTGCAATGACCTCTTTGGGTGCAATCTTATGACGTTCTTCTCGAATAGGTGCAATTGACTTTAAAACGAAGTAAAATATAAGACCAACAATCATTAGTCCTAAACTACTTATATGTGCAACTGTAATGTCACCAACCACCGCTGGATTGATTCTAAAAAATTCAACAATCCCTCTAATGATGGCAAACCCAATGATATATTCTGCTAATAATTGTCCTTTAAATTTACTGTTTTTCCTTCGTAACATCAACCAAGTAAATAATACTAGGTCCAATACCGCTTCATAAATTTGAACAGGATGTAGTAATTGACCATTATGCCAAATTCCCCAAGGATAATTTGACGCCATTTGTTTTCCATATACGTCACATCCGATTCTCCCAATAAACTGTCCAAAAGATAACCCTAATACAGCAACATCCCCAAAGTCATAAAACGAAATTTTTTTCAATTTAGAGTAAATCAATCCAAATATAATTGTGCCAAACAAAGCGCCTTGAATTGATAACCCACCATTGCTAATATGGAAAATTTCTTTCGGATTTTCCATATAATACTTGGGGTCAAATACAAAAATATAAAAAATTCTAGCTGATACAATAGCGACAATAATTGAGTAAATAGCAAAATTAAAAAATGAATCTGAATCTAGTCTTCTCCTTTTGCTTTCTTGATATGAAATGAAAATACCTGAAAGTAGTCCTAATGCTACGGTTAAACCAAACAAATAAACACTTATGTTCCCAATTGTAAGAATGCGTTCCATATAATCTCCTAAAATATATTTCTTAATTATAAGAGATACGCAAATATCGTGCCAATCGCTGAATTAAAAAATCCCACAAAATTAATGGCGAAATTAATAATTTCAACATTTAATTGTGGGATTTGCTACACTTGCTGTAGCAAATAATTGTCTTTATTCAATTTTATATTTATCCATCCTATAAAGTAAAGTATGCCTAGTAATACCAAGTAATTCTGCAGCTTTAGTCCTATTTCCATCACTTCTATCAAGCGCTTGTACAATAAAAGATTTAATAACCTCATCCATATTAATCCCTTCACTGGGTAGTTGTATTTCAGAATTTTTAAGCTGATAATTTCTGATTTCCAAAGGTAAATCTTTCACTTTGATAATAGAACTGTCATGAAGTATCAAGATACGTTCAACGATATTTTGTAGTTCTCTTATATTACCAGGCCATTGATAATCTATCAAACATGTCCAGACTTCATCTTCTACATCTGGAACCTCTCTATTCATCTCTCCGCAAATTTTTTGAATAAAATACTGTCCTAATAAAGGAATATCCGTCTTTCTCGCTCGTAATGGTGGTACATGAATGGGAATTACATTTAGTCTATAATATAAATCCTCTCTAAAGCTTCCTTCATCAACCATTTTTTTAAGGTCTCTATTAGTAGATGCAATTATTCTGATATCGCATTTTAAAGTTTCAGTTCCACCTACACGTTCATATTCTCTATTCTGAATGACCCTAAGCAGTTTAACTTGTATGTCCATTGGAAGTTCGCCTATCTCGTCCAAGAATATCGTCCCATTCTCAGCTCTCTCAAATTTACCTGGTTTACGAGAAATTGCACCCGTAAAAGCACCTTTCTCGTGGCCAAAAAGCTCACTTTCAATCAATGTTTCAGGGATTGCACCACAATTAACTTTTACAAAGGGTTGGTTAAATCGATTGCTCTTTGAAAATATGGCATTTCCAATGACTTCTTTTCCCGTCCCAGTTTCACCTGTTATTAAAACTACTGCTTCTGTTTTAGCAACTTTTTCGATGATCTCATAGATCTGTACCATAATTGGATTAGTCCCTATAATGCCTGTATTACCAATATCCATTAAGGTTTTCTTAAAGTCGCTAATTTCTTGAGAAAGTCCATTCATTTTAAGTGCTCTCAATATTTGCAGTTTTAAAGCTTCAAGGTCAAAGGGCTTAGATATAAAATCGAAAGCGCCTAATTTCATTGCATCTATTGCATTTTTCATAGTGCCATGAGCGCTAATAATAATAATTGGAATATCCTCGCGGATTTCAATCATAGTTTGTAAAACTTGAATACCTTGTATCTTCGGCATTTTAAGATCTAACAAAACCAGATCCGGATACTCTGTTTTATATTTATCAAGTGCATCTTCGCCGTCTTCTGCTTCTATCACTTTAAATCCAGACGTTGATAATGCATTTTTTAATATCCAACGCATGTTTTTCTCATCATCTGCTATTAGAATTGTCTTCATGTTTTTCCTCCACCTTAGGTAATTCAATAATAAATTGCGTTCCAATACCTACCGTACTATTAACTTTTATTTTACCACCATGATCGTGAATAATACTTTGTGCTGTTGAAAGTCCTAAGCCTGTGCCAGTATCCTTCGTAGTAAAAAAGGGGTCAAACAAATATTTAATCTTATCCTCGCTAATGCCACATCCATTATCACTAATTTTAATTTCTACATCGTTTTCACTTTCTAATGTTGTAATATCAATATAACCTTCCAACGATATGGATTGAATGCCGTTGAGAATAATATTAATCAAAGCTTGAATTATCTTGGGTTTATCTACACAAATTAATATTTTCTCATCTGAACTCACATTAATCTCAACATTATTTTGCTGTGCATAATTTTTAGTAAAATGGGTGACATATTCAATCACCTCCTGAAGATCAATCAAAAGTCTCTGTGACTCCTCTGGTTTAGAAAATACCAACATATCTTGTATTAATCTATTAACTCTGTCAATCTCCTCCAAAATAATCTCAATCCCTTCAGTATCATGAATTACATTATCATGTGTTAATTGTTGAACTATTGCCCTTATTATAGCTAAAGGATTGCGTATTTCATGAGCAACACCACTGGCCATCAATCCAAGTGAAGACAATTTATCGGCTTGGCCTAATTGTTTTTCAAACTCAATGATTTTTGTTATATCACTCATTACAATAACAATTCCTATTTTGCTTTTATTTTGGTCAAACCGAGCTGCAAGTGAGCATGCAAATGTCTTTGTACTCATATTGTCCTTTATAGATATATCTATATCATAGTCGTCTAAATTGCCAAACATCAGTTCATTCAAAACTCTTTCTGATATCCCAAGTTCGATTAATTTGTCTTTTACACTTAATTTTGAAACAGGATTGTTAAATATCTTGCTTGCTAAATCATTTGACTTATTAATTTCAAAATATCGATTTGTCGACAGAACTGCCACAGGAACGGTTTCAATCAGTGCTCGTGTTTCTGACTCTAATGATTCAAGTTGTTCTATTTGTTCTCTTAAAATCCTTTGGTTTTTATTTTGTCTTTCACTATAATAGCCAACGAGTATTCCTATAAAATAAAACATTACAATTTCAAGTATTAAATTAATATAAGTATTAAATTCGTATTGATTCAAAATAAAAAAATGTGGTGAATAGACTAACATCGAAAAAAAGGCGATTCGAATACCACCTTTTATTCCCTTAGTTGAAGCACCCATTAAGATTGGGATATAGTACAACCTTCGATATATATCATGCACTGATGCATTCATAACGATTTGAAAATAATGTACAAAACTAATAACAAGGAGTAAAACCAGTGCATTTGCATAATTTAAGTTTCGAAATTTATAATAATTCTCTTTAACTGCTTGAATGATTTTTTTCATTTTAAACCTCTTTGGCATATAATTTGCATAATTATATTATTAATAGATTTTTAATTAATATTCTCAGGAGGTGCATATATGTATAAAAATGGTACAGTTGTTTCAATTGCAGATAAAATGGCTGTTATTGAAGTAATTAGAACAAGTGCATGTGGTGAAAATTGCGCATCATGCAAAGGTGGTTGTCAAACTAATGGCATACTTGTAAAAGTCGAAAATACACTAGAAGCACAAAAGGGAGATATCGTAAGGATAGACGCAGATACTAAACGCGTATTAAAATTCAGCAGTGTCTTTTATCTAATTCCGCTAGTATTTTTAATGGTTGGCATACTTGGCACATCAGTTTTCTTAAAAGGTTCTGATCTTGTTTCACTCTTAGTAGGTACATTACTTTTAGCCATCAGTCTATTTTTGATTCATAAACTAACTAAGGATTCACATATCAACTTTAAACTTACAAGCGTAATCAGAAGATTCTAACTGGCGTAGCATATGCTACACATAGTTCATTATAACATACGTTTATTAATGAAAAATAAAATTTGGATAAAAAAACAAGCAGTTAACTATACCTTTATAGATAACTGCTTATTTTGTGTATTAGAAATTACATTACAGTTTAATCTGTCTTATTCTAAGTGCATTGGTTAGTACTGATATAGAACTTAATGTCATGGCTACGCCTGCGATTATTGGATTTAATAATCCTATCGCTGCTATTGGAATTCCTATAATGTTATAGATAAATGCAAAGAATAAGTTTTCATTAATATTTTTCATAACTTTTACACTCAATTGCTTTGCTTTCACAATTCCATTTAAATCTCCACTAATTAAAGTAATATCTGCACTTTCCATAGCTATGTCGGTTCCAGTCCCCATTGCAATACCTATATCTGCTAAGGCTATCGCTGGTGAATCATTGATTCCATCGCCAGCCATGCTTACAATCGAACCGTTTTCTTGTAAACTCTTAACTTTTTCAAATTTATCATCTGGTAAACAATCAGATTGATACGAATCAAGATTAAGTGTCTCAGCGACTGATTTGGCAGTAACTTCGTTGTCGCCCGTTAACATTATTACTTTAACACCTAAATCATGAAGAACTTTTACAGCATTTAGTGATGATTCTTTAATTGGATCATGAACACTGACAACTCCAAGTATTTTTGAAGGATCCATAAGATACATTACAGTTTGGCCTATTGATTGCATCTTTCTAATTTCATCCTGATTTGAAATGAGTTTCATCCCTAGCCTGTTAACAAGCTTTTCATTTCCAAGTGCATATTTCAAACCGTTAATATCTGCAAAAACACCTTCCCCTGTTATCATTTTGAAATTTTCAGTTTTATACAAACTAATTCGCTTCTCTGATGCTGCTTTCACAATAGAAATCGCTAATGGATGCTCACTATTATTATCAATTGATGCTGCCAACTTTAAAATTTCATCCTCCGTGATACTTTCAAATGATGTTGTCGACTTAAAGGTAGGTTTACCAATTGTTAAAGTACCTGTCTTGTCTACTAATACAGTGTCAACTTTTCTCATTTGTTCAATTGCAGCAGCGTTCTTAATTAAAATACCATTTTGAGCACCTTTTCCTGTTCCAACCATTATTGAAACAGGAGTTGCTAAGCCCAATGCACAAGGACAAGCAATGATTAACACAGCTATAGAGTTTAATAATCCTGACTGCCAATTACCATAAAATAACCCCCAAACAAAAAATGTTAAAATAGAAAATGCGATAACCAATGGAACAAAATACCCTGCAACTCTATCTGCAACCTTCTGAATTGGCGCTTTAGAAATTGATGCTTCGTTAACCATTTGAATTATTCTAGCGAGTACAGTATCTCCACCTACTTGCTTCGCTTCCATAATAAAACTACCATTTATGTTTATTGTACCACCAGTGACTTTTGAATGAACACTGACCTCTTTTGGAATAGGCTCACCTGTAATCATTGATTCATCTACGACACCATCACCTTCAATAATAACGCCATCAACTGGAATTTTGTTTCCAGGTTTTACTTTTACTAGATCATCAACCACTACATCATTCAGATTTAATTCAATTTCTTCATCTTGACGAATGACAATAGCTGTTGTTGGAACAAGATTCAAAAGTTCTTTTATTGCTGAACTTGTCTTAGAATGCGCTCTTAGTTCTAACATTTGTCCAAGAATTACTAAAGTCAGAATAATTACAGTCGTTTCATAATAAACTGCTGGATAACCATCCATCATAGCAGTTGCTTGAGGGATAAATGAAGGAAACAAAGTTCCAATTACGCTAAACAGCCACGCAATTATAGTACCTAATCCAATTAATGTAAACATATTAAAGTTTCGCCCTTTTAAACTACGAATAGCTTTTTTATAAATAAAGGTAGATGTATAGAGTACCACAGGTAATGATAATATTAACTGTAAAGTGAGATTTAACCTTCTTGTAAATAAAGTCGATATGACATTACTTAGACCTGGTATTAATTCTCCCATTGCTAACATCAAAATCGGTATTGAGAAGATTGTTGAAATGATTAGCCGCCGTTTCATTTTTTGGTAAGCAACATACCCTGAATCGTCATTTTCATTATATTCTCCAAAAGAAACTAACTCAATCAGGTGCATACCACAAATAGGGCAATCACCTGGATTAGGATAAGTTTTATTTTCTTCACACCTCATAGGGCAAATATATTTTTTTTCATTCTTTTTATTTGAAAAAGTAATCCTACTACTATAATTTTTTTCTTCAAAAGTACATTGACTTTCATTTTCACATCTTCCGTCACAATCCGACTCTCCACACAAGCAAACACTTGGATTTTTATAGCTTTGATGTTCAAGGTTTAATGGATCTAAATGTTCATGGTGTACATGGTGTTCGTGATGTTCGTGATGTTCGTGGTGTTCTTGGTGTTCTTGGTGTTCTTGGTGTTCTTGGTGTTCTTGGTGTTCTTGGTGTTCTTGGTGTTCTTGGTGTTCTTGGTGTTTTTGGTGATCATGGTGTTCTTGTTCAATACCATGAATGTTCTTGTTATTAATATTAGAATCACTTAAGTCTTTTAAATGCATACCACAAATCGGACATTTACCAGGTTGATCATAAAATTTTCCTTTTTCACAATTCATTGGACATTGATACATGTAATCCTCCTTAATATGTTTTTGTTTTATATACCCATATTAAAATATTAGAGCCACATTTATTAATTATGTAATAACACAGGTTATTTTTTCAGCTATTGATCAGCATATTTCATGTCAAAATATCAAACAAATCCAAATATAATCAATAGCAATATTATATATAATATTGATGCCGTAGAACCACTATTGGCAAGTAATTAAAAATAACAAGAGGAGATTATATTATAAATATTGATCTCCTCTGTCCTTAATAAATTGAAAACAAATCACATGCGTACATTAATATTTTACAATTTATATAATAACTAAATTAAACTAAATTAGAGTTTAATTTATTAAAATTTAAATTTTTGAATACTGTTATAAATCTCTTCGGATAATCTCAATTGAGCATTAGACATTTCTAGCACACTGTTAAATGCGTCAGCTGCAGTTTCTAAATTGCTTAAAATCGACTCAGAATTCAAAGCTGAAATTTGTGTTGTGGTAGAAACTATTTCCAAAGAGTTACTCGTTTGTTCAATTGCATTTAATATAAACTGACTCCCAGTAGATATTTCTTTAGACATATTCATAATGAAATTTGAATCTTCTTGATATTTCATTGCTGTCTCTAAAAAATTTGTATAATCAACAAGCACACTTTCATTAATAAAATCTAATAGACCAGTAGAATTTTCAGTTAGATTTGAAAAGGCTGTTTTTACTTGTGTTATTACCTCTCTAATACTGGATACATTAACAGAAGATTGTTCGGCTAATTTTCTAATTTCGTCAGCAACGACAGCAAACCCTTTTCCCATTTCTCCAGCTCTAGCAGATTCAATAGCTGCATTTAAAGCTAATAAATTAGTTTGTGATGCAATTGCAGCAATTGAGTCAGCCATTATACCAATTTCTTCAACTACTTTTCCAATTTCAATAGCTTCTAAGATGACTTTTTTCTTATCTTCAAAAACTGCTTTGGACTGTATGATCGCTTTCTCACTATTCTCTTTAATCTTTTTTGCTCTCATCTGAATGTTTACAGATTCTTGATCACCTTCGCTAGCTTTATATGATAGATCATTTGTGTTCGCGTTTATTTCTTCAACAGTAGCATTTATTTCTTGCGTAGTTGCACTTAGTTCAACAGCACCGACTGAAATTCCTTTTGTGGCTTCCTTAATGCTGTTCAATTGTAAAAATAAGGAATTGTTAAGTTCTTTAGATGCTATACTCATGTTATTCATGTTTTCAGAAGTTGACATGAGCGTTTTAATCAACTCAATAGTATTCTCTCTTGCTTTATTTAATGCAAGAGAGAGTTTTCCGATTTCATCATTTGACTCGATTATAATTTCCTGACTTAAATCTCCAACACTAAATGTATTGGCAAATTTTAATATATGGCTTAATTGCTTTAAAATACTTTTAGAAATTAAGATACCTAAAATCAGTGATATTGTAATTCCCAAAAAAGAAAGCAATAAAGTAATTCCAACCGCTTGCTTATATATTTCTGCATTCTTTTGGCTTGCGTCCTCTGCTTCACCCATGTTCAAATCAATTAGCTTGTTAATACTTTCAAATGTAACGCCACGCGCCGCATTAGCTTTAATAATTAGTTCATCTATTTTGTTTGTATTATTTTGATTTATTGCACTTAATAACTCATCCCGAATCATCATGTAAGCCTCATGGTTAGATGAAAATTCTTTAATCAAAGTTCCTTCTTCATTTTGCATGGTCATTTTATCAAACTCATTAATTAGCATCATATTTTTCTCACTCAGATGGTCTATTTCATCTTTAAGAGTATTTGTAATAGTTGAATCGTGAATGCTAACAAGTGAAACTAAATCGCTATGAATTTGAAGAAAATTTTCTTTTATTTCACCTATTTCTCTAATATGCATCAAATTATCCTCATACATGACAATTGAATTTTGGTTGACTTCATTCAATTGGAATAGGTTCAAAAAACTCATAACAATCATTATAATCATTGATACAGCAGAAATAAGAATCAATTTATAGCTTATTTTTAATTTTCTT
This sequence comes from Clostridiales bacterium 38-18, assembly GCA_001897605.1. Lineage (GTDB taxonomy): Bacteria > Bacillota > Clostridia > Peptostreptococcales > Acidaminobacteraceae > Fusibacter_C. Next base: position 34,726 of record MKTL01000004.1, read on the forward strand.
AACATAAAAGCCTCCGCATTATTTTCTTTACAAAGAATATAATATCATTATGACAGAATTATGACATGTCAACAATATTTATTGTTTAATATGACTATATTTAATCAACAAAATAATTGGCATCGTTTTTGCATAATTTATAGTTAAGGTATCAATAAATAACAAAGGAGGAAATTAAAATGAATATCAACATTAACATTGAGGAGGCTGTAATCAATTATCTTCAAAAGAAAAAAAATGATAGTTTTGCAGTCAATATTACAACATCTGGCGGTGGCTGCTGTCCAACTTTTGAAATCGCTGAAATTGAATTAGGCAAACCAAAAGATATAAACACATATGATATTTATCAATCCAACGGTATTACCATATTTATGTCTAAAAAAGCGATTATTATATCTACATTAGCTTTTAGCCTACAAAAGAATATTTTTACAAACTCAATAATTGTATCTGGTCTTTCATTAAAAAGAAGATAGTTTAAATATAATTACTATATGCAACAGTAACTGTGTGAAATGACACAGTTGATTTAAGCTTTTATTGAAATACCAAATTATGAAATATTTATTATTAGAAGGAGTAACCAATATGGAAAATGACAATTCTAAGAATCTAGAAGTTAAAAAAAATCAAAGTGATTGCCACTCTTCTGAATCATCATCACACGGTAGTAACCACAGTAAGCACATGCTAATGATGTTATTATGTTGTTTAATCCCAATTGTACTTATTTTTTTACTCCCAGTTTTGGGGGTAACAGGTGGTGCGTATAGATGGTTATTGCTTCTAATGTGTCCACTAATGCATGTAGGAATGATGTTATTTTCTAAAGATCATCGCCGTTAATGATCTTTGTTTGTCCCTAAAAAAACACCATCTGATCAACTATATTGAATGATCAGATGGTGTTTTTAATTTAAATACTTAATTATTCAAGTTGTTCAAACGGTGTTTCCTGATACACATAATAGTTCAGCCAATTGGAAAACAGCAGATGTGCATGTGAACGCCATGAAACGCTGACCCCTTTCGCAGGCTGATTGTCTACAAAGTAGTACTTCGGTGCCGTAATCGGCAGTCCCTTATCTAAGTCTCTAAAGTATTCAAGCCCAAGTGTTTCCGCATCGTACTCAGAGTGACCAGTGGCGTACACTTCTCGTCCATCCTTCGATACGATCAAGCCGACACCAGACTCTTCAGAATACGCAATCACCTCAAGGTTTGAAACGCTTTCTATATCCGTAAGCTTCACTTCTGTGTGTCTGGACTGCGGGATGTTAAACGTATCATCAAAGCCCCTTAACAGTTTGACGTGTTTTTGCACACATTTGTGTTCGAAGACGCCAAAGCATTTGGCGTTCAGTGGGTATTTGGGAATGCCGTAGTGCTTGTAAAGAGCAGCCTGTGCGCCCCAGCAGATATGGAAGGTGGCGAAGCCGTGGTGTCTTGACCAGTCTAGGATCTCCTCAAGCTCGCTCCAGTAGCTCACTTCTTCAAATGCGAGGTTCTCTACTGGTGCACCTGTGATGACAAGGCCATCAAAGTTCAGATGCTTGACCTTTGAAAACGGGACGTAAAAGCGTTCAAGGTATTCCTTCGTCGTGTTCTGTGACACGTGACCGTCAAGCTGAATCAAGACGATTTCAGTTTGAAGTGGCGAGTTACCTAAAACTCTAAGGAGCTGGGTTTCGGTCACTTCCTTCGTCGGCATAAGATTGAGTATGCCGATGCGAAGGGGTCTTATGTCCTGATGAATCGCTCGAAACTCAGTCATGGTAAAGATATTTTCCGATGCTAACTGGACTGCTGCTGGTAGGTCGTTTGGGATAATAATCGGCATCTATTTGCTCCTTTCGCTAAGTGTAACTACACTCGCTTTTAACGCTTTAAAGCTGTGAAACATCAAGTGCTTTCGCAAGATCAGCGATTAGGTCATCACCATTTTCAATACCTATGGAGATACGGATTAAATCAGGTGTAACGCCAGCCTTTAGCAGCTCAGCTTCACTCAGCTGTGAATGTGTCGTGCTTGCTGGGTGAATCACCAGTGATTTCGCATCGGCTACGTTCGCTAATAATGAAAAGATGTCCAGCGCTTCAATGAATTTCTTCCCAGCCTCTGTTCCGCCTTTGATACCGAAGGTGAAGATTGAGCCACAGCCTTTAGGGAAGAACTTCGTCGCAAGATCAAAGTATGGCGAGCTTTCAAGTGCAGGGTATTTGACCCAGCTTACCGCCTCGTGATCCTCTAAAAACTTTGCAATTTTAGTTGCGTTTGATACGTGTCGCTCTACTCTTAGCGAAAGTGTCTCTAAACCTTGTAAAAGCAAGAACGCATTAAATGGGCTCAGGCAAGCACCAGTATCTCTGAGTAGCTGTACGCGTGCTTTAGTGATATAAGCTGCTGCACCGACGTCCTGTGCATACCTGATACCGTGATAGCTTTCATCTGGCTCTGTTAAGCCTGGAAATTTGCCTGAAGCCGCCCAATCAAAGTTGCCTGAATCGACGATCAGACCACCGATAGAGTTACCATGTCCACCGATGAACTTCGTCGCAGAGTGCACGACGATATCTGCTCCATGCTCAAAGGGTCTAAACAAATATGGGGTTGCAAAGGTGTTGTCTACGATGAGCGGTATGCCATGAGTGTGTGCCACCTTTGCTAGCTTTTCAAGATTGAGGATGTTGATCTCTGGATTGCCGATTGTCTCAACAAAAACGGCTTTGGTCTTTTCAGTAATCGCTTTTTCAAATGCATCCACAGAGTTTGGATTTTCAGGATCAGGGGTTACGAAGTTCGTCTTTATCCCAAATTTAGGAAGCGTCACTTTAAATAAGTTATAGGTACCACCGTAAAGCGTCGTAGCAGCAACAATTTCATCTCCCACCTCTGCGATGTTTTGAATCGCATAGGTAATCGCAGCAGAGCCCGATGCCACTGCAAGGGCACCGATACCACCCTCTAGAAGCGCAATGCGTTTTTCAAGAACGTCTGTCGTCGGGTTCATAATTCTGGTATAAATATTGCCCTCTGCCTTTAAAGCAAAAAGGTCTGCAGCATGTTGAACGTCGTTAAAGACGTATGAAGTGGTTTGATAAATTGGGACCGCTCTTGAACCAGTTGTAGGGTCGGCAACTTGACCACCGTGTACTTGTAGGGTTTCGAATCTTAGATTTTTTTCACTCATGTTTTTCTCCTTTTTTAAGCCTTTCCTCGGCTGATTTGAAATTCTAGCTGAAAATCTTTGGACATCTAGTGTCAGATCTTACAACAAGAAAGATTGGGGCTAAATAAAAAGACCTCTTTCCTAGAAAGAGGTCAAAACATGTAGATTCGTCCTCTCTCATCTCTCAGGTTATTACCTGCAGGAATTAGCACCATGCTTTCGCTGGTTGCCGGGCATCATAGGGCCTGTCCCTCCGCCACTCTGGATAAGAGTATCTTGTTATTCGGTTTTTCCTATCTTAGCACCTTCAGTTTTTCGTGTCAATATTTTTTTTATATTGGGTATCATACTAAAATCATCATCCGCAAATACATAAAGAGAATTGAATGAACCAAATACGTGGTAAAAAGCACAGCTTAAAAATCGACAATAGAAAATGGGGAATGACACTAAGGAGGTCTTATGAAAGTACTTTCATGGCTTAAAGAAGGAGATCCAGTCATTGTAACGCTCACAAAACGATATTTAGAAAATGAACCTGCGCCACCTGAAGCAAACGGATATATAAAACGCTATCTCGACCTTTATGATCCCGCAACCAGACTCTGGGGCGGTGGTACGTATGGCCCAAAATGGATTTCAACCCATTACACGCTAATGGAGCTTAAGTACATGGGCATCGAACCTAATCATCCCTATTTTCACGAAGGGCTGTCTCATGTTCTCGACTACGAATGGACATCGGATGACCCCCTGCAGATGGACATGTGTATCATCGGTATGCTGGTCGGACTTTCTGCCTACGGTCACTCAAAAGACCCTCGACTGCTTGAAATGATTGACTTCATCATAGAGAATCAACAGCCTGACGGTGGATGGAACTGCCGTTATCACCCTAAAAGAGGTGGCTCGAAAAAAAGCTCACTTCACACGACGCTCTCAGTGCTTGAGGGCTTTGCAGAGGTGCTTAAAAACTGCTATCCCTATAAGCGTGACCGCATCGAAAAATGTCTACTGGATGGTGAAGCATTCATTCTTAAAAAGCGCTTTTTCCGTCGTGAAAGTACGGGCGAAGCCATCCATCCACGTTTTACCCAGTTTCACTATCCACCTCGCTGGTATTACGATATGCCACGTGCGCTGGAGTACTTTGTAGACATGAAAAGACCCTATTCTAGTGTCATGGATGAGTCACTTGACCTCATCGAAAAAGCAATAGAAAAGGGCTATGTTTCAAAGGGAACACAATATTCTGGTAAAGTCCACTTTCCTCTTGAAGAAGGACGTGGTGGCAGATTTAATACACTGAGAGCACTGAAGATTTTAAGAGCCTATCGACCATTAAAATACCATGAAATCATCTGTACTGAGTATCAGTTTCCCAAATGAATCTGTTTAATCGACTGACCGATAAAGGCTTCAATTGCTTGGAGCCTTTTTTCATCCTTTCCAGTCAAAAAAGTATAAGCGACGCCAATCTGTCCAGCGCGACCGCTTCGGCCGATACGGTGGACGTAATTTTCAGGCTCATCGGGTAAATTATAATTAAACACATGGCTGACGCCCTCTATGTCAAGGCCTCTTGCAGCCACGTCAGTAGCAACCAAATAGCGCAGTTTGTTGTCTCTAAAAAGCTGCATTACCGCTTCACGTTTGGCTTGCGTTAGTCCGCCATGAAGCGCATCTACATCAAAACCATCCTGTAGCATCTCCTTGGTCAGCGTTTCCACGCCGATTCTTGAGCGACAGAAAATAACTGCTTTTTGCGGATAATTCTGTTTAAAAATCCGCTTAAAGTCATCGTATTTTCTACGGTTTGAGGTAAGTACCACATATTGATCGATGGCATCCAGTGTGATCTGTTTTCTCGGAGCCGTCATCGCTACCGGGTTGTTCAAAGCTTTTTCTGCAAAGTGATCCACACTTTGAGATAACGTCGCTGAAAAACAGAGCGTCTGCCTTTCGGGATTGGTTTGATCCATAATCGCGTAGAGCTCTTCTCTAAAACCGATTTGAAAAAGCTGATCGGCTTCGTCTACAACTAACGTATCCAGATTACTAAAATTCAGTTTTTCTCTTCTTAAGTAATCTAAAATACGCCCTGGCGTACCGATTACCAGCTGTGCTTCACCGCCGTATTTGTGAAGCTGCGCCATGATATCCTGTCCGCCATAAGCCGCTAGAAGCTTAACTGGGTAAGCCTGTGTCAGCTGCTTTGCCACAGAGGCAATCTGCAACGCCAATTCTCTCGTGGGCGCAATGACTAGGGCTTGTGTTCTCGAATCCTCAAGGTTAATGCGTTCAAAAATCGGTAGTAAAAAAGCCAAAGTTTTACCCGTGCCAGTTTGCGCCTCACCTAACACATCTTTTCCCTTTAACACTTCTGGAATACACAAGGCTTGAATCGGTGTTGGATCAATAATGCCCATCTCTTCTAGGCGTGTCACTAGCATATATGAAAGTCCTAATTTATAAAATGACATAAGAATCTCCTACTATTTATTTGGCTCAGTGCGAGAATTCATTTGGTTCAGCGTGAGCATTCATTTGGCACTGAATGAGCCTTCATAAGTATGCAATGACTTGACCTAAAAGTCAATTAATCCTTTTTATGCTTTTTCGCATAGTCGCTGGCATAGTCGGGTACGAACTTCATCGTATCCATAGGTGGACGCACGTAGCCCATATTTTCTTGTCGCTTTGGTAGTTCGATTTTCTTATGTTTTAGTGGCTCATAAGGGATCATGGAGAGCAAATGTGTAATACAATTAATTCTTGCATTGCGCTTCACATCAGAATCGATCACATACCAAGGTGAGGTTTCAGTATCAGTGTACTGGAACATCACGTCCTTTGCCTTAGAATATTCTACCCATTTTGAACGCGCCTCGAGGTCCATATCGCTTAGCTTCCATTGCTTCGTCACATCGGCTATTCGATCCTGAAAACGCTGTTCCTGCTCTTCATCTGATACAGAAAACCAATATTTGATTAGGATTATTCCTGAACGGATTAGCATATCCTCAAATTCTGGTACTGATTTTAAAAATTCCCAATACGCCTCATCTGAGCAAAAGCCCATTACACGTTCAACCCCTGCTCGGTTATACCAGCTTCTGTCAAACAGAACCATCTCACCTGCACTAGGTAGATGTGCCACATATCTTTGAAAATACCATTGTGTTTGCTCCTTCTCAGTTGGCTTTGGCAGAGCAACCACTCGACAGGTTCTAGGATTTAAGCTTTCGGTGATGCGTTTGATTGCGCCACCCTTTCCAGCAGCATCTCTCCCCTCGAATAGGACAACGACTCTTAAGCCTTTAAAAACCACCCATTCTTGTAGCTTCACCAGCTCAACCTGTAAATCCTCAAGCCTTTTTTCATAGAGTTCTTTTGTCAGCTTCATTTAACACCTCGTACTTTCTCTTTTTGTTTTCGTACATTTTTTGATCTGCCCTTTGATAGGCCTCTTTAAGGTTTTCTCTTGACAAGCAAAGCTCATAGCCAATCGAAATCGAGAGCCAATTTTGTGGCTCTTGGGTTTGATTTAGCTTTTCAAGTTGATTTTCAACTCTAAGTAAAATTTCCAAAGCGCCTTGTTCATCGCACTCCTGAGCTATGGCACAAAATTCATCACCACCTACTCTAGCAAGTACATCGTAGGCTCTCAGACTCTTATGTAGTACCTCTGCCGTCTCCTTAATCTGTTGATCACCTACAGGATGCCCTAACTGGTCATTGATGCGCTTAAGACCATCGATATCGGCGATAAACAAGCATACAGGAAAACCCAGATGACCCTGGAAAACATGATCAAGCTTTCTACGGTTGTAAACGCCAGTCAATACGTCAAGTGAGCTTTCCTCTGAAAGCTTTTCAATTTCTTTTTGATAATTAAGTTCCCTTTCGCATAAAACCTTAAGTAAAAAAGCAATGACGATTAAAATACAGGCACGAAGTATGACCGTAATACCAATTTCACCAACAACCAGCCATTCAAGTAATAAATGATATAATCCAAATGCGATTCCAAGTGCAGTGGTATTTCTAATTCGCCATAAAGCGGATAATGCGATAGGTAAATAAAATAGATGCGTGTATAGTCGATCTGTCTTAAAGATAAACGCAAAAAGAGTAGACACCATCAAAATGACAATAACAAGAACAATGAGCATCGTATGCCTACTGATTCTTTTTTGTTTTTGTTCTAATTGATCCTGTCTACTCATACACTAACCACCTAAAATTATTTGATGGTTATATACCCATAATTTTTTTAATTCACACAGGTTGAAGCAATTATCAATACAAACGATTCGATTGTTTTATAATTGCCACTTAATGACTCCTTATACCTATAAATAAAATACTTATAAATAATATACTTATAAATAATATACTTATAAATAAAATATTTAGAAGCCGCTTAATAATACTTATTTAGTTTGCTGATTCACACTGCTTAACCAGTTCAATCAACTGATGCGTTTGCTGTTTGACGATTTCCAGACTCTCATCGGTTGCTCGACCTTTAAATTCATGTGGCTCGATGAAGGTCCAATTCATTCTATATTTCTCTAAAATCTCATCGAGCTCTTTCTGTGCCCCTCCGGACCAACCGAATGAACCAAATCTAAAGCCTAACCTGCAATTTGCTTTTTTTCTACCGATTTCTTCTAAAACTGCTGCCATAGGTGGAAACATCTTGTATTCGTAGGTTGGCATCGCAAGAATTACACCCTTAGAAGTCCAAACAGAGGTTAAAATCTCTCCCCAGCTAGAATCAGGTACTCGATGCACTTCATAGGATATACCAGAAGCTTTTAGTACAGCCTCAGCCACTTTCACAGCGGCTTCTGTCATACCGTACATACTGCCCCACAATAGTGTAATCTTCTGTTCGCCACCCTTTTGACAATTCGCCAAAGAACGGTACTTTTCTATAATCCAGTCGATCTGCGTATCCCAGAGCAGCCCATGACCAGGCGCAATTCTACTGATTTCAATCCCATCACATTTTTCTATCGCCTTTAGTACAAATGGTGAAAAAGCACCGATGATGTTGGAATAATAGCGATCGATTTCACGAGTAAAGCTTTTTAGCTCATCTACTGTATACTCCGATGCATTGGACTTATCATATGTGCCAAACATCCCAAACGCGTCACAGCTGAACACCGTCTGACTGTTAACCTCATAGGTGAGCATTGCATCTGGCCAATGGACATGAGGGATGGTGATAAAGTTTAATTTTTTCCCATTCCCAAGATCCAGTTCAGAGCCGTCCTTTACCACATGTATGGTTTCGTTATCGCCATAATAGGAGCGATAAAGCTCAGCTCCTTTGTCGGTACATACGACTTCAAAATCAGAATGAATCTTCTTAAAGGGCTCAATCCATCCTGAATGGTCTGGCTCTAAGTGGTTGAGAATCAAATACTTGACCTTTTTTACATCTAAATTTAGGGAATCAAATAACTGAAACAGTGTTTCTGGGACGCCATCCCAGCCACAGACGCCATCTATAATTGCGATATCATCGCCATGTACGATATAAGAATTCAGTGTGACACCATTTGGCATTTCCCAAAGACCTTCAAAGAGTATATCTTTTACATCGATTGTTAATTGATCAATTCCGTCATGAATGCGTTGGGTTTTCATAGCTTTCTCCTTCGTTAATAATTTAACTTTGCGTTTCGAACATTTTATTGATAATATTTCTCAATTGAATTATACCAGTAAAAGTCACACTTTAAACATTAAAATAGCGAAATATAAAACCCAATCGTCTTAATTTAGAATGTTAATTCTAAATCGTAAGAAGATTGGGTCTAAAAACAAATCCAGATAAAACCATTATGATTGAATCATTTATAATTGTTCATTAAGATTTAATCACAAAGCTTGAATCACAAAGCTTGGACCATCATGATTACATCACTAAGATTGCATCATTATTTTTACATCACTAAAATTGAATCATTGAATTTGATTATTATAATTTACTTGTTTTAAGCTCGACCACTATTACTCAGTAACCGAAGCTGGAACGGACTTTTTACCAAATGTCATTTGAGAGACTAAAATACCGGCAAGGATCAACCCACAACCGATTAAACCTCTTAGATTCATGCTCTCACCAAGTAATAGCGCACCGCCAATTGCACCAAACACCGATTCCATACTGAGGATAATCGCTGCATGTGACGGTTTTGCATGCTTTTGTGCAACCACTTGAAGCGTATAGGCAACCCCAACTGATAAAAGACCACCGTATAGGATTGGGATCAATGAGCCTTGAAGCCCAGCCATTGTAACCGTTTCTGTCGCTAAAGCCGTTCCTAAGCTCAGTATTGAACAGGTTGCAAATTGAAGGCTTGAAAGCTTAAGTGGATTCATACTTTGTGCAAAACGATCGATGGTTAAGATATGGATTGCCCAGAAGATGGCACCGATGAGTACCAACAAGTCACCATAAGCGATGGTAAAATCTTCATTGACGCTAAGGAGATAGAGACCCACTACTGCGATGACCACTCCTGCCCATGAGTTTTTTGAGATTTTGTGTTTTAATAATAGTCCAAGTAGTGGTACAAACACCATGTAAAGGCCTGTGATAAAGCCGCCTTTTCCTGCAGTGGTGTAAGTTAATCCCACTTGTTGTAATGTCGCCGCTATATAGAGTACAAGTCCTACCAAAATACCTGGCAAGATATTGGTTTTAAACGTACCAACCGCTTTCACCTCGCCTGTCTTAACTCTTTTTTCGGAGTCTTTTTTATCCATGAAGTAGATCAGTGGTAAAAGAGAAAGTGCGCCTAACCCAAATCTAATTCCGTTAAATGTAAATGCGCCGACATATTGAGCGCCTACGCGTTGTGCGACGAAACCCAGCCCCCAAATAGCAGCAGTTAATAGTAATGCAGCGTTTGCAAATGCGCGTTTATGCATAATTCACCTCATAATAAATTTCTAAATTTATTCTATCAACTCGAAGGTAGTTTGTCATTGTCATTTTTACAATCATTAATTAAATGTTTTGTATTATTTACAATCACCCTCGGCTCTTAATCGCCATAAGGAGAGTGGCATATAAATCGTATTCAGAAAGTGCATCCCCTATCAGCTCAGAAATCTTACTCATTCTATAGCGCACTGTGTTAATATGCAGAAATAAAGCCTCAGCAGTTTGCTTTAAGTCTCCGCCCTTGTCGATATAGGTGACCGCTGTTGTCATTAGCTCTGACTGATATTTCTCGTCATGTTGTATGAGCGGCGCTAACGTGTGATCACTGAACCAATTTAGCCAATAATCGTTTTGATGTGGCAATATAAACTGAAAAAGACCAAGCTGTTTAAAATGTACCTCATTTTGTTCAGTCATTATAGCATATCGATAACTGTAATACGCCTGCTTCAATCCAATATTAAAGGCTTGGTTCCCATCGCTTTTGCCTACGATTCGACCTTCAAAAGCCTTACCAAGACGTAACACAACGGTCTCAAGTACCGCATCAAGGTTATTGCCTATTAGAAACAGGCCTTGTCTATATTTAAGTAGACTGTATTGCTTGGGTAGCCATTTTTCAGCTTTAAATTTCTGCTGCCATTTTTTTAAATTCCCTTCACTGACATAGCTTTCTGAACTCAAATAAAGAAACTCTAAATCTTCCTCAAAAAAAGGATTGATCTCACTGGATATTTCTTTTACCGTTCTTGGATCTAATGCCTTTTCAATCATAAGCGAGAGCTTTGCTTCTATGAGTTCAGAATCCGACTGAATACGGATGCAGTCATTCACCTCAGTGATGATATCTTCAAAATAAGCACTGTTATCAAAGATAAAGATTGGAAATTTATGATCGTTTGACATCTCAACCACTTCTGCAGGCATGGCATCATAGTAGATGTTTTTAATCGCAAGCCCACTGGCACCGTCTTCTATCAAATCCTTAACCGCATCATAGATGTACTCAGGGTGATCCTTGGCAAATAGTAAGCTGGTCAAAACAAATTCACCATGCACAAACTGGCCTTTTTCCCGCTTAAAAAACTCCCAATCCAATATCCCGACTTTATCCACTGGGTTTTCAAGGCCATTGATTCCAGAAATCAATCTAAAGCTTTTGCAAATATCCAGTTTCATCGTTTCTAAAATCGTTATTCCCACAGTCGCCTCCATAATGGTATAAAAAAAATTTCTGTCCTCGATTCATTATATCTTACCACAAGTGAGATTGTGGCAAAAAAATAAATCATCGGATACAATTCCTCAGATTTTCCAGTAAGTTGACGCACTCAATTAAATGTGATATTCTATTTAGATGGCAATGATTAAAATTAAATAGTTTTATACAAATATATTATTTCACACTTTAAGTAAAATGTCAAGTGTTTTTTATAAGGAGGTATTATGTCATCATCATCGTTTCCAGTTATGCGAAACTTCCAAACAACGACAGCTCTCACAGAATCAGAGCTATACAGCGCTTTAGCTGCCACACCGTACTTCAAAAACAAATCCATCAGCGAAATCAAATCCAGCGTATTAGCCATTCGTGAAAGCAATCAAGACGCTTTAATTCACCACAAACGCATCATGATTAAGGATCAATTTATCCCTTCATTACTACTCATCTTCTCTGAATCCGCCTACTTCGAATCGGATGAAGACTGGTTTGACCTACTCAATATCTATCATTACTATAAAAGTGACTTAGAAGGCTTAATTGAAGATGCCCCCTTGATCGAGCTGATGTTTTACCTCTTCGAAGAGAGATGTGAAGGCGCTATGTCCTATCTAGAGGGAACTTGTATGCCGCAGCTGGTTAACCTATCCTACGATCTTGGTAGAGCCCCTACTCTAGATGAACTTCAAGATTTTTTAGATGAAACGCTACCTTTAAGACCGATTCAAGAAGATTTTGAAACAGATCTTTATTAAAAGGAGTCAAATTATGAATCATCCATACCATCAAAATCAAAACGATCAATATCAGAGCGACCTTAATCCCCTTCTCAAGCACTACGTCACACTACTTTCACAGACATATCTCGAGGAGTACCTAGGAGATGAAGGCTTCACCTTATCTACGGATAAGACAAAGGACTTACTGACCTCACTTAAATTCACACTCGATCTCGCACTACGTTCCAAAGCTTATAAAAAAGCACCCGAGCAATATCAAGATGCCCGAGCACTTTTAGATTTAGGGCGCTTAACCCTAAAAGAATTACTTTATAAATCCCGCTTGCGTTACAAGGCGCTACTGCCCCAGCTCATATTAGTAGACAATCGCACCTACAACGAGACGGTTCGCGATGCCATTCAAGGCTTTTTCAAACACTATCGGCCGAATTTTTTCGCTCACGACCGAATCATTACGGCAGATTATCCCACTGCACTCCCTGCGACACAGCTTCTGGGAGCTGAGTTTATCAACGTTTACATCCGCCACTTAATAGCGGAGCACGTTTTTCTCCAAAAATTTGAACTTGATGCTCTAAAGCGTTTGTATCGCTTTGTTTCAGCAGACGATATCGACGTCATCTTCAACCTGTTTGAGCCGGCCATCCAGCATGCACTTATTGAAAGCATGCTCTATCCCTCTCGAATACCCATGCTCGCTCTTACTGCTGAAGACATCGATACTTTTCATCACCGATACCGCGATACCACCTATGAAGCGCTAACCCGAGATATGCGAACCGCCCTCAAAAGGATTTTTAAAGCTCTAAATCTTTCGGATGCGTACGTGCAAAGCTATTGCGTTACTTATATGAACAGCATTACCATTAAACTCCTCACCACCATTACATCACTCGGCGTTGGCAACTTTGTCGCTATTGAAACGTTTCAAAAGTGCGCCAAAGACTAAAACCATTACCCCAAGCGTTAAGAACAAGGTGCTAATCTGCCAGGTGTCTGCTATAAACCCAAAAACGGGCCCAAATACAATCATAAATAGTGATTTAAACTGACTTTCGATGGAAAGTGTCGTAACGCGTTCCTCTTTGGTCATATAATCACTGGAAACATCTACGAAGATCGGTCGTCTTGCGTCCATCATCAAATAGAGGCTTAAGAACACGAGTATCGAAGCGATCAGCATATTTTGTCTAAGTGCGACGCCAAGTAAAAGCAGTCCGACGCCCATAAGCTCATATAGTTTGTTAAATACCGTTTCTGCGCTAGACTTCTTAGTGAGTCGATAGCTATTTCTAGAAACGATTGAACTGAGTATATAAAATAGTCCATATAAAATCCCTAAGCTGATTTTCAGTTGCTGATCCACAGTAAAATCAGAAATGATCGATATTGATGAAGCCACTAGTAAACTGCCCATGATGGGCTGAATATAGTCTTTAATGGTCTTGAAAATGGCATCATAGGAAGACGCACTGATGACGATCCCCAGCAATCTGCGCTTTTTAAGAATCGCCTTAAGCTGTTTTAAGCTGGTTTGCCAAAACTCTTTAAATTTAAAATGCTTTTGAGTTGCTTCATCCAAGGATTCTGGATAGCTTAAAATCAGAAAAAAGTCAAAAAGATAAGGAATCGTACTCATCAAAAATATCCACCTCATGGATGGTAAATTCAAAACGAATAAAATTGATAAAAAACCTGAAAGAGATGAGCCGAGGAGTGAGAACGATCGCGTTCTCGCATAGACAAACCCCTTTTCACTATACCAGCCCTTTTGTTCTAGATAGCTGAGTATCATGCCCTTGTGTGTGCCTGATCGGAAGGCTTCACCCAGTCCATATAACAGCATGCCAAGTGCAATTAATATAAAACTTTGACCGATAAACAATGCGATGAAGGATGCGATATAAAAAGTAAAGCAAAGCAAGAGCTCCTTCTTTTTACCATAATGATCTGCGAAAATGCCACTGGGGATCTCAAGCGCATAAGTTGCCGCTTCTCTTATGGCATACAATATCCCAATTTGAAATAGAGATAGTCCAAGTCCTATCAAATAGATAATTAAGTAGGGTTCAAAGAACTTAAGATTTTTAAAAAAGCCATAAAAGCAAAATTTAATGATTTGATGATCCTTCTTGATTTCATTGTGCAAGATCATTTTAGTCTCCTTATTCATGTAAATTTATCAAATGCCTCATTAAGTATTATACGCCTCATACACTTATATATGTCATATTTTTATTTTATATAGCATACCGATTAATGTCTCATTTCAGCTATTTGATATGACCACTAACGAGATTGTATTTCATTGCGGCTTAAAAAAAAAATAAGAATCGATTCCCGATATCGGATTTCGATTCTTATATTCTATCACTTAATGTTCTTCATTTCAATAGACGGGTTACTATAGAAACGATAACCACTGTCCATATCAAAACGATGGGGATAGCGTATCGCCATTTCTTAGGTTTGCCCTCAGCCCATATCTCAACGGCCTCTACTCTACACGATTCGAAGACGGCATTAGGAATCAACTTGATCGTTAAAGTCATCATCAATGGGATTAATATAATGTCATCCAAATAGCCTAATATGGGGATGAAATCCGGAATTAGGTCGATGGGTGACAGTGCATATCCTACTGTGATTAGTGCTAAAAGCTTAGCATACCAAGGTGTGTCTTTATGCTTCATCGCCAGATGTAAAACAGGAAGCTCTCGCTTGATTTTTTTTGCATATGATTTTGCATGTTCTATGATTTTCATAAAAGCTCCATATTGACCTTTTTTATTTACTTTCAAGTACAGTGCATTTATATTCTATCATAATAATTGTTTATTGGATTTTGATTTCTCCTGATTGGATACGCTTCGCTAGATTTTTTACATTTTCATCGATTTTGTCGATGATGATCTTAAACTCTTCATCGCTTTTGCCACTTGGATCGTCTAATCCCCAATCCTCTTCATGTTGATTTGGTAAAACTGGGCAAACTACGTTACAGCCCATTTTAATCAAAATATCCGCTTCGGGAATTTCATCCAATAGCTTTGAAGATTGTGTCGCTTCCATATCGATGTCATAGTATTTTTTTATAAGGCGAACCGCATCTTGATTGATCTGTGGTCTTCTTTCAGTACCAGCTGAAAAGCTTTCAAATACATCCCCTGCGAAGTGCTTGCCAAGAGCTTCTGCCATTTGACTTCTACATGAATTGTGAACGCATACAAATGCGACTTTCGGTTTTCTTTCCATAATTAATTCTCCTTTTATATTCGTCCACTAGATGAACTTTTCTTTTGTTTTATTTGCAAAACTAACTAACAGAAGCATTACTGGCACCTCTACTAAAACGCCTACGATTGTTGCTAGAGCAACTGGACTGCCTGCACCAAATAATGCGATGGCAACCGCAACCGCTAGCTCAAAGAAGTTAGAAGCACCAATCATCCCAGCAGGGGCACTGATACAGTGTGGAAGCTTTAATAGATAGCTGGCACCATAAGCGATGGCAAAGATTAAAAACGTCTGTAAAATTAATGGGATTGCAATAAATACGATATGAACTGGATTATCTATGATCGTTCTTCCTTGAAACGAGAAGATCAGGATCAAGGTTAACAGTAGCCCTGCTATCGTAACGTGGTCAAATTTCTTTAAAAAATCATTCTCAAAATAGGCCTTTCCTTTTGATTTAATGACAGTATGTCTTGTAATCACCCCTAGCGCTAATGGAATAACAACGAAGAGTAATACCGACAAAAGTAAGGTACCCCAAGGGATTGTGATACCGCTAAGACCAAGTAAGAAAGCAACGATAGGCGTAAATGCCACTAATAAAATCAAATCGTTCGTCGCAACCTGAACCACCGTGTAGGCTGGATCGCCTTTTGTCAGATGGCTCCATACAAATACCATCGCCGTACAGGGTGCAGCACCTAGGAGGATGGCGCCAGCAAGGTAATCCTTCGCTAAGTCGCTTGGTAGCCAAGCTTTAAATACCGTCATAAAGAAAAATGAAGCGATCAGATACATGGAAAATGGCTTGATCAACCAGTTTGTTATCCAAGTCACATATAGGCCTCTTGGATTCTTTCTTACATTTTTTACTGAAACAAAATCGACCTTTAGCATCATTGGATAAATCATTAGCCAAAGTAAAATTGCTATAGGTATTGAGACATTTTCATACTCAAAATTACTTAAAACATCTGGTATTACAGGAATATAGACACTAATCAATACACCTATAACCATACAGAGAAGTACCCATACGCTAAGGTATTTTTCGAAAAATTTCATATCGATCTTATTCGAATTGCTCTTCATAATAATCCCCTTTAGTTTTGATTTATTTCGTTGTTTTATCTCTAGTTTTGTATAATTTAATCATTACTAGTTAAAGTATTTCAATCTATACTATTCCATTCTTACTCACACTGACAGCTCGGCGCATAGTCTGCTGCCTTTAACTGTAGATCGCTCAACAGTTTTAGTGCTTTCTCAAATCCTTGATCTGATAACTGATAATACGTCCATTTACCATTCCTTCTTTGTATGACCACTTGACTCTCGATTAGGATTTTCATATGGTGCGACAAGGTCGACTGTACAATCTGAAGCTCTTCTAGCAAATTGCAGGCACACTTTTCACCATGCTGTAAGCTTTCTATTATCTGAAGTCGGTTGCTATCACAAAATGCCTTAAAAACTTTAGCTACTTCTGTATGGTTCAAAATACACCTCCTCAAATCGATAAATATCGATATGATTGTAACACGAATCTTCATTCCATTCAATACTTCTCTGCTGGTCATTAAGTAAAATCTATGTAAAAAAGACGATCTACGTCGTCTTTAGGTGTATGTCTATATATGATATCCTGTTTGATGATCTGTTTGTCCTTAACTGATTTTCATGCTTTGAATCGCTTTTTTCTCTCTCTTTGAAGCGTACATTGCTTGATCCGCTTTCTCTATCAACATATCTAGCTCTATCCCATCCTCACTAAATAGGGCATAGCCAATACTCGCCCGTAGTGGTATCGCAATCTGTTCAAATTCAAAGGGCATACTTATAGCATTATCTATTCTCATTATCAAGAGCTTAACCTCATCGGCGTTTTTTACATTTCCTGCGATAATTCCAAACTCGTCACCACCAAGCCTTGCCCACGTATCTGAATCCCTTAGCACACCTGATACACGCGCTGCAAGTTCTGCTAATGCAGCGTCTCCAAGCCTGTGCCCGTAGGTATCGTTAATCATTTTAAGTCCATCCATATCCAGTGAAATTATACTAAACGCTTCATGGAGTCGCAATGACTGAGCTAGCTTTTGTCTCAATCGATCGTAAAACAATGAACGATTTGCAATTCCAGTTAAACTGTCATGAGTTGCTTTATAAAATAATACACTGTCCTCGGTCTGCATCGCAGTGTACATGGCCGCTGCAATAAGACCAGTCATTAATTCTAGAATTTTTGAATCCTCTTCCTTATAATGGTCTACTTCTCCTGAGAAAACTTTTAATATGCCCACCACAGACCCTTTAAAAATAAGAGGTAATACAATCATTGAACGAATCCCTATTTTGCGGCAGGCTTCTTTATTTACTCGTTCATCTATTTCGATATCGTGACTAACTAAGGGCATCTTTAAGTGAATACATTGTCCTGACAAGCTATTGCCAATAGGTATTCTAAGTCCAAGAAATGCTTCTGCACCACCTGAGACAGCACTGTAGACGAGCTCATCTTCCTGAATTAATTCAACAGAGGCTCCCGCAGATGTCGTTAATTGTCCAGCACGTTTTGTAACAAGATTCATTATACTTGTAAGATCTGATCCAAGTTGAGCAATCTCGGTTTGGATACTAATAATTTCAATTAATTTGTCATTCTGAAAACTCACTTGGCCCATTATAAAATCCTTTCGAGGTAAATACAATCATATACAATTGTATAGTATACTTTTATAATATCAAATAAATACAAGATAAAAAAGGCGATTTCTCAATTATAAAGAAATCGCCTTAAAATTATGCCTTCATTTTCTTTAGTGTCTTTTTCCGCCACCCATTTGCTGTACGGTAATTTCAGTTACCTGTTGTCCGTTGACGATTACAGTCCCAGCATTGAGTTGTCTTGTTCCATCGACATCAAAAGATGAATTTGCAGTTACAGTTATGTTCCCGCCATTAATATAGAGATCACCGTTTGAATCAAAGCCGTCTGTATCACCACTGGCCATAGTCACAGAAATTGTACCGCCATTTACCTCGATTCTAACTTCATTATCACTTTTATTGGCAGCGTTGATGCCATCATCTGTTGCATAAATAGTTATGTTACCACCATTAATTTGTACAAAGGTTGCTTCAATACCCTCTGATGCTGTTTTTATATTAATCGTACCACCATCAATTTGTACGATTGTATTGCTATGAATCGCATCATCCGCTGCGGTAATTGTAAAATTTCCATTTTTAATATAGATATAACCCTTCGTGCTATCTTCGTCATTTTCGCTGTGTATCGCATCTTTTTGAACGTTCATCGTGAAGCTGCCATCGTATATTCTGATAGAATCGTTGGCTTCAAGTCCATGACCCAAAGCGGTTAAATCATAGGTTCCACCGGTTACTTTTAAATCATCCTTTGAAGTAATCGCATTGCCCTGCTTAGAAACCACTTTCAAGGTGCCTGTACCATTTAAAGTCAAATCTGATTTTGAAAAAATAACTGCATCAACATTTGTGTCACCATCAGTAGTAAAGGTACCATTTACGGTTAATGTAGATGTCGATCCTTTTGTTGTTACAAAGACCTTATCCGCTGTTTTAACATAAATTGCTGGAGCGGTTTCATTTGTAATTGTTACGCCTTCCAGAACAATTTGAACCTTTGCATCTTCTGGAGCAGCGACGATAATTGTACTATTTGTTGCACTTCCCTTGACCACGTAGACGCCTTCAGATGAAATTGTAAAGTCTTTTCCACTGGTTAAATTAATGGTTTTTGCACCTGTTAAATCTGCCGTTTGCTCTAAATCTCTATTTGAAAATTGATCGGTTATGTCAATGCCAGTATCTATTGAAGCGTCATCTGAATACTCATTGGTTGTAGGTGTTGATTCACCAGGCATTCCACCAAAATTTCCATTTGGCTGCTGTCCATTAGGCATTTGACCCTTCCCTTGGAACTGTGCCTCTCCGCCGCCTGCCGCTGAGTCAGACTGAGTAGCAGACGTAATTTCATCTACATTTTCCGCTGAATTTGAACTATTGAGATTGCTCGTGTTAGTTGTACTGTTTCCATTAATTACAACCTCTGATGTACTTCCTGTTGTATCCTTATTTGCTGCTTCGGCGTTACTAGCGCACCCAGCCAACGAAAAGATAAGTATTAACACCAATCCAATCACTGACATACTTTTCAGTTTCCTATTTTTAAACTTCATATTCTATTCTCCTTAATATAGTTTTCAAGTAAATTCCTTATTTAATCGCTTCCTTGATCCTATAATAGAATATGAACCTTAAATGGACCTTTAAAAAAGACACTATTATTTTCTCATATATTATTTTCTCATATCTTATTTTCTCATTTTTATTTCAATAGATTTGAAATAATAACTCACAATTCACTCAATTGGGTTCTAAATGTGTAGTTATAATACTTTGAGCGCCAAAATGTGATTTAATCTCACTTTCTATTTCTGAAGCATGCTCATGAGCTTCAAATAGAGTCATGCCTTTATCAAACATCAAGTGGACTTCAATAGCGACTCGATTGCCAATTTTTCTAGTTCTTAAATGATGATAGTTTAAAATTTGATTACAACTCTTAATGGTATTTTCAATATAGCTCAATTCTGCCTCACTTAATGACACTTCGGTAAGCTCCTTTATCGCTGGCATGAGGATTTCAAAGGCTACTTTAAATATAAAAAAGCTTACGACTACAGACGCTATTGGATCCAGTATCGTCCACCGATGTCCTAGCAGCATCGCCCCGCTAATTCCAATCAATGTACCAATTGATGAAAATGCATCTGACCGATGATGCCAGCCGTTGGCTATAACAGCACTAGAATTAATCTTCTCACCAATGACTTTAGTGTATCTAAACAAAAGCTCCTTTGAAATAATAGATGAAATTGCAGCAATAAGTGCAATAGCAGTTGGTTTTGACAAGCTCATTCCTTTAAATAAGACGCCATAAATGTTACTTAAACCAGAAGAAAATATCTTGTAGCCCACCAAAAACAATGCAATTCCAATGACTACAGTTGCAAGCGTTTCATATTTACCATGTCCATAATTATGATCTTCATCCTCTGGCTTTTCAGTAAATTTAAACCCGACTAATACGACAATATCTGTAAAAAAATCAGATAATGAATGAATTCCATCTGCTAGCATTGCGGCACTTTTACCTTGAACCCCTGCAAATAGTTTAAATATCGTCAAAATAACATTGATAACAAACCCTACTAGTGTCACTTTTTTTGCTTCTCTTGCTCTTATATAGTCTTGATTGTTATTCTTTTTAGTGATTTCCGCCATGTGTTCACCTCTTATAATTTATTATCATTCTCAGTTGGCCAAGTTTTTTTAAATCATTCGATGGTTTACATTAAATAAAAAACCTGTGGTA
This sequence comes from Clostridiales bacterium 38-18, assembly GCA_001897605.1. GTDB lineage: Bacteria > Bacillota > Clostridia > Peptostreptococcales > Acidaminobacteraceae > Fusibacter_C. The sequence continues at coordinate 55,490 of MKTL01000004.1, forward strand.
CTATGAATGATTTCACAGTCCCACAGGTTTATCTGCTGCCAAGAGGCCCGGTTATTACCTCTAAGGTAACACCTGATCTGAATTTTAGTATAGCTTAATGTTAATAAATAGTCATGCTAACCACTTTAATTAACCTTTGTCAAAAGTACAACGGATTCCACGTGTGCCGTTTGGCAAAATACATCTACCGCTTGAATCTGTTTTAATTGATATTGACCATCCTCAGTAAGTCTCTTTATATCTCTTGATAAAGTAGAAGGCTTACAGGATACATATACCACTCTCTCAGGATTCATTTCTTTTATGGACTTGATAACGCCTTCGTCGCAGCCTGAACGTGGCGGATCGACTACGACGACGTCTATTCTTTGATCTTCACCAAGCGTCTTACTCAGATCCGAAATAACGTTATGTGCATCGCCTTCGATAAAGGTCACGTTTTCAAGTCCGTTTCTCTTTGCATTTGAATTAGCGTTTTCAACTGCCTCAGGTACTATTTCCACACCGAAAACACGCTTTGCACGTTTTCCCAAGAATAGAGAAATCGTACCTGTTCCAGAGTAAAGCTCACATACGGTTTCTTCACCTGTTAGTGCTGCAAACTCAAGAACTTTTTGATACAATTGCTTGGTTTGCTTAGCGTTGACTTGATAAAACGATTCAGCAGAAATCTCAAAGCTTAAATCCTCAATGGCATCAGAAATGGTAGATTTGCCATATAGAACCTTTGAGTGGTCTCCCAAGCCTTTGATACCCTGATGTTCTTTAACGCTTTGAATAATTGAGACGATATTGGACGAGACCGCTTTAAGGAGTTCTACTAATGTCTTAGTCATTGCCAACTTATTTGACGCGGTTACTAAAACCACCATTATTTCACCGGTTGTTTCTGATTTTCGAATCATCAAACTAATCAATGTTCCCTTTTTCTTAGCAACATTGTAAGGCTCAACTTTAAAATCTTTCATGTATTTACGAATGACATCGACGATTTTAGCATTGATCTCATCTTGTAACAAACAATCCTTCACATCTACAACATCGTGTGATTTAGGTCTGAAAAACCCAATTTTAGGCTGTTCTGATGTACCTTGAATCTGATAAACGCCTTTGTTACGGTATCTGAAGGGCTGCTTCATTCCAATAATAGGCGCACTTTCGAGGTCTACACCGCCGATGCGCTTAACTGCATTGTTCACCATAGACTCTTTAAGCTTGAGCTGTTGCTGATACTCGATTTCTTGGATCTGACACCCACCACAAGCTTCGTAGACAGGGCAAGGTGGTACAATTCTAAACTTTGAAGGTTTAATTATTTCAACTGTTTTTGCTCTTGAGTAAGTCTTTTTTTGCTCGTAAACACGACATTTTACTGTGTCGCCAGGCTGAGCACCCTCTACAAAAACCGTCATGCCTTCAAATTTGCCAACGCCTTCGCCACTTTCACCAATATCTGTAATTGCCAACTCAATTGTTGGTCCAGAGACAGGTTTCTTCTCATTTTTTTTCTTTTTATCATAGGTTGAACCCGATGGTCGATTAGGTCTTTCTGAACTTGATTTTGACCTTTCTGAAGCAGATTTCGATTTTTCAGATGCACCTTTACTTTTATCTTCTGATGAAATTTTACTTCTATCCTCTGATGCATTTTTGCTTCTATCTAATGAAGGTTTAGATTTAAATGACCTCTGTTTTGTATTTTCAGTATCATTTTGATGTTTTTTTTCACTTGAACCACTTACTTCTTTATTTGACATATAATCTCCTTATTTATATTCCTCAAGGAATATACTCTGATTATACCTTTTCTATCGCTTGCTGGAAAGGTATCAAATAAAAAAGCTATCCTCTACATTGAGAATAGCTTTTAAATTTAATTCGCATTACTTAGTTCTATGCAATTATTGTTTTTGTGTGCCTTTTTCACCTAGCACAACACTGATTTCCATTTCTTCCTTCTCATTTCTTACGATTTTAAGCTTAACTGTATCTCCAACCTTATAATCAGCCAATTGAGTTGTTAAATCCTCCATGTTATAGATGTTTTTATCATCCATACTGACGATTAAATCCATCACTTGAAGGCCAGCTTTTTCAGCTGGTGACCCTTCGTAGACATACTTAACCAATACACCCATCGGGATATTATAGAGTTTTGCAGAATTCTCATCAACATCAACACCGCCAATTCCTATGAACGGTCTTGATACGTAGCCTTTATCCATCAACTCCAGTGCAATCTCCATGACTTTATCGGAAGGAATGGCAAATCCGATACCTTCAACATCGGTTTCAGCGATCTTAGCTGAGTTAATACCGATTAGCTCACCCTTACTGTTCACAAGTGCGCCACCAGAGTTACCTGGATTAATTGCGGCATCTGTTTGAATATAAGTCATATCTGTATCTTCTGATACTTGTCGGTCAACTGCACTGACGATACCTGAGGTTACAGTATTGCTGTAGCCAAGTGGATTGCCTATTGCGATAGCTACCTCGCCAATTTGAAGCTTTCTTGAATCGCCGATTGCAATTGGTTTAAGCTCATTTATCAAATCGCTGTTTACATCGGATTTTTGAATCGATATAACCGCTAAATCCGTGGTTTCATCATATCCTATCAGTTTAGAATCTACGATCTGATCCTTTGCTAATTCTACGACAACATCGGTTGCATCCGAAACCACATGGTAGTTTGTAACGATAAAGAACTGTTTTGAATCTTGATCAATTATTACACCAGAACCCTTTGCAGTTGCTTCTTGTTGATTGTTGAACCAATCGTAAATATAAGACTTACTGGTGATCCCTACAATTGAGTTGCCAACATTTTTATAAATTTCACTTACGTCAGCGTCCGTCATAGTGGTGTTGACACCCGTTTGATCGATGTATTCCTTAACCGATTGGTAAATATCTGCTTTGAAGTTGCTTTCTAGCAATTTGTCAATTTTATCATTGATTGCTGATTCGTTTAAATTAATTTGACCATTGTAATAACCTATCGTATAAGTGCTGCCACTAATTAAGACAAGTGCAAGCATTACCGTTAACACAGAGGATAGTTTAACTTTTTTCTTCTTGTTCACTTTTATAGGCTTAGCTTCTACAGACTCTTCTTTAATTGTAATAAATTCAGGCTGTTTTTCGAAAGTTTCTCCCTTTGCCTGTCTAGATAAATCCGTATTGTCTTCCAATTCAACGGTTTCAATTAATTTGCTATTATCAGCTTCTGAGACTGCCTCATTATCAACTGACGAATCTCGATTGGTTGTTTCTGAATCTTGATCAGTCAATTCTGAATCTAAATATGAATCCTTACGTTCGTTTTCATCCATCTTGAATCACCTCGTCATAAGATTTAAAACATCGTATGTGAAGCTTTGGGTAATTCAATCTTTAGAACACCATTTTTAAGTGTTGCTTTAATATGATCACTATCTACATCCTGCACTAAAAAATTACGTCTAAAGATTCCAAACCTTCTTTCGCGGCGTATAAAATCATATTCCTCATCGTGTTCAAGCCCACGCTTTTCAGCAATGATACTTAGATAACTGTTTTCATAGACAATCGTGATATTTTCAATTGTAAATCCAGGTAATTCAGCTTCAACTACGAAACCATTGTCATTCTCACGTACGTCGACGTCAAACGTATTAATGACACTCTCACCTTTCTTGATAGCACAACTGACTTTTTCCTCCATGACATCGTAAAACAGTTGATCCAGTGCTTGTCGATGTTTAGAACCTGTATTCGTCTTCAACAATTTTACACACCTCCTAGACTATACAATAAGGCATTAATTTGAACATTTTATGAATAATACTATAATCATATTTAAAGATTTTGCCACAATAACCCTTTATTACGAACGCAAATAATGAGTAAATTACGACTTGAAAATCTGAGTAGAAACTGTAAATATAAACGCAACGCCAATATCCTCATTTGAAAAGACGTCAATTTTTTCATGATGCGCTTTGATAATTTCCTTAACGATCGATAGCCCCAAACCAGAGGATTTCTTTTCAAGTCCTCTTGATTTATCAAGCTTAGAGAATCTATCCCAAATCATCGAAAGCTCCTTGGCGCTCAAGACCTTCCCTGTATTGCTTACGCCTACATAAAGCTTATCATCTCTAAATTCAGTCCGAATGCTTATCGAGCCATCTTCATTGACAAACTTCGTAGCGTTGTCCATGAGGTTATAAACCACACGATGAATTGCCGTATAATCACCATGAGCCAAAATTTTGTCTTTTGATAAATCAATCGTCAGCTTAACGCGCTTGCTAACAATTTTTTGTTCAAAATTATCAAGAACATTGACGATCAGCTCATTTAAATCAAAGTCTGTTTTGTTTAATACCAGTGCACCGCTTTCCATTTTTGAAAGATCTAGCAAATCATTAATCATCTTTACCAAACGATCAATCTCATTTAATACAATTTTCAAATAACGATCCTGCTTCTCACCGTCTATCGTTCCATCTAGAATCCCCTGAGTATACCCTTTAATAGTAGTAAGTGGGGTTCTTAAGTCGTGAGAGAGACTAGATATAAACATTCGCTTTGTATCTTCCTGTTTGTTGAGCTGCTCAGCCATGGCATTAAAGCTCTCGGCGAGCTCACCTAATTCATCTTTTCTGTTAATGATGATTTTTTTATCAAAATTTCCTTCAGCGATGTATCTCGCTGAATCATTAATGACGTTAATTTCATAACCCATTCGACGTGTAATCATAAAAATTAAAATGACTGCCAGTAAACCAGATATCGCAAGCGAAACGAAAATAATAATTGAAACTCTTGATATGGTATCCTCTATCTCTGGCATTGGAACGTTTATAAACATCGCATAGGTTGTATCCCCTACATGGAAAGGGTAGCCAACTCTCAGCATTCTATCTGTATATAGATTTTTGTATGAAACCTCTTTACTGGTAGTTTCGCCTGCGAAAACCTGTTGGATTTCTGTTGCCAAATCAGGAAATTCTTCTAAATTCATAGCAGAACGATCTATTTCAGTCGTATAAAGCTGCCCATCCTCGGTGAACAGCCAAATATTTGCCCCTGTATAGCCATCCAGCAGAATCACCTGCTCCTGTAAGACATTAAGGCTTATGGAATTGACATAACGGCTATTGACGAGTTCTTCGTAATTGGAAACTCTTGTTATAATCAAATCGGTTTCATGGCTGACAAAATAGATGTCAAGAACCGTTCTTACACCTATAATGATCAATATAAAAGAAATTAAAAAAATCATGATATAGATAAAAGCAAATTTATGAAAAATGGTCTTCATAAAACACCTCTAATCTATTTTAAATTTATACCCAACGCCCCAAACCGTTTTAATTTCCCAACCGTTATCCTCGCGTTCAAATTTTTCTCTAAGGCGTTTAATATGAACATCAACGGTTCTAGTTTCACCAAAAAAGTCATATCCCCAAATATGATCTAAGAGCTGTTCTCGTGTAAAAACTCTATTTGGGTGGCTTACTAAATAATTAAGCAATTCAATTTCTTTAGGTGGTAATTCTAAAATTTCACTAAAGTAAGTAACGTTGTAATCAGACATATTTATCGTTAAATTTGGCACTGAAACGATTCCCTCATGCTCAATTTTATCTGAATTTTGAAATCTTCTTATAACCGCCTTTACGCGCGCCGTCATTTCTTTTGGCTCAAATGGCTTAACGATATAATCATCAGCACCTAGCTCTAAGCCAAGGACTTTATCAAACGTTTCGTCTTTTGCCGTAACCATAATAACTGGCACTGATCCAAGTTTTCTGATCGCTTTCAATGTGTCGTAACCATCCATGCCAGGCATCATTATATCAAGCAAAACTAAATCAGGTGTCGTTTTATTAAATGCTTCAATTCCTTTTTCGCCGCTGTCATATTGCTCAACAGAATAACCTTCTTTTGTGAGATATAATGCGATTAGTTCTCTGATATTCTCATCGTCGTCGATTACAAAAATCTGTTTGCTCATAATGCCCTCCTAATTAAAGTAAAAATGAGCATTATAACAATGCTCATTTACTAGTCTAGAAATATTATACAATACTTTTAAGGTTTCTTCCAATTTAACTATTGAATAGGTTGTAAATTATTTGTGACGATATAGGCTTATTCTAGCGATTTAAGAACGCTTTATACGCCTTGAACGTCATATAGACGTCAACTTTACTTACGATTTCATATGGCGCGTGCATGCTGAGTACTGGAACGCCGCAATCTACTACTTCAGCATTTGAATTTGCTAAAATGTAAGCGATGGTACCACCGCCGCCTTGATCAACTTTACCAAGTTCACCAATTTGCCAAACGATATCGTTGTCACTAAAGATTTTTCTCACTTCTCCAAGGAACTCAGCATTGGCATCGTTACAGCCACCTTTGCCTCTTGCGCCTGTGTATTTAACCAATTGAACGCCTTTTCCGATATGAGCCGAGTTACGTTTGTCATATGCACCAGCATAATTTGGATCAAATGCTGCGCCAACATCGCCTGATAACACTTGTGTATTTGAAATACATCTTCTTAATAGAAGATCATTAAAATTCGGTTCTTGAAGTGCAATTAACTCTGCGACGATATTTTCAAAATATCTAGATTGTGAGCCTGTATTACCTTGGCTGCCCACTTCCTCTTTATCCATAAACATACCGCAAGCTGTCGTTTGAACGTTTTCAAGCGCAAGCATCGCAGCAAGTCCTGTGTAGCTGCAAACGCGATCGTCATGACCATATGCAGAAATCATAGAGCGGTCAAATCCAAGATCCTTCGCTTTTCCAGCCGGTACGATTTCGAATTCTGCCGACATAAAATCAGCCTCTTCAATGCCGTATTTTTCACTAAGAATTTTAAGAACGTGGAGCTTAACTTTATCTTTTGTTTTATCATCACCGATTGGCATATGACCAACTAAGACATTTAAAGTCTCGCCATCAATACCTTCTGCAAGTGATTTTGAAGCCTGATCCTTAGCAAGATGTGGCAATAAATCTGTAATTGCAAGTACAGGGTCATTTTCATCTTCGCCGATAACAACTTCGATTTTTTCGTTATTTTTATTAAATACAACACCGTGTAAAGCTAACGGCGTCGCAGTCCATTGGTATTTCTTAATGCCACCATAATAATGTGTTTTAAAAAAAGCCATATCGCTATCTTCATATAAAGGGAAAGGCTTTAAGTCGATTCTTGGTACGTCAATATGTGCGCCAACGATGTTCATACCCTCTTTTAATGGTTTTTCTCCGATTACAAAAAGTACGATTGATTTGTCTCGGTTCATCGCATAAATTTTAGAACCCGCTTTGATCTTTTCTTTTCCTTCTAAAAAGAGATCAATGCTCTTATAGCCTTTTTCAACCGCAAGTCTTAAAATTTCGTTAGCACTCTCACGTTCGGTTTTGCCCTTATCTAGAAATCGCTTATAATCTTCATTAAAGCTAAAGCACACCTTTGTTTCTTCTTCGCTTAATGCTTCCCATGCATTTTTAAAACTGTGTGTTAGAGATTTTGACAACTCTTCAAATGACTTAGAATCTTCCATAATATCCCCCTTGAATTGATTCAGCCTATCACTACGCCATATATATAGGATATCTAAATAAATTTATATATTCAAGTCAATTAAATTTTTGTAATATTATGCTTAATCGCATACAGTGCAGCCTGTGTACGATCGGTCACCTTAATTTTCTTAAAAATATTAGAAACGTGATTTTTGACCGTTTTTTCTGAAATAAATAGCTCTATTGCTATTTCCTTGTTATTATATCCCTTCGATATCAAACGAATGACTTCATATTCTCTTTTAGTAAGATTATTACCTATGACATCTTCCATGTTCTTATCTTTTCTCTTGTATTCTCTGACTAGAATACCAGAAAGTGTTGGATGGATATAAACCTCACCCTGAACCACCTTTTGGATGGCTTTAACTAGAGATGAAACATCTGCATCTTTAAGGACGTAGCCCTCTGCTCCTATGTTAATCGTCTCAATTAGATATTCAGCGTCCTCATGTATGGTCAACATAATGACTTTAATTTCTGGGTAGTCCTGTTTAATTTGCTTTAAGCAGTCAATGCCATTCATTACTGGCATATTGATGTCGAGTAAAACCACATCAGGTGATGTCTCTTTAATACTCGTTATTGCCTGCTCACCGTCTCCTGCCAATGCGACGATTTCAAAATTTTCTTCAAGTTCTAATAACTTTTTGATTCCTTCACGAATTAGTGCATGGTCATCGGCAATCATTACTTTAATCTTATTCATATAAGCCTCCGTCAACTATTAGGTATTCTTATTTTGATTGTCGTTCCTTGAAGGTGACCTGAAACGAGCTCTAAGGTTCCATTGATAATCTCAATTCTTTCCTTCATGTTATATAATCCAAAACCCATTGGGTTAAGAGTCGTTTTATCGACATCGAAACCAACACCATCATCGGTTATGGTTAATGTCACTTCTAAATCGCTTATATACAAATCTATATTAACTTTCTTGCAATTCGAGTGCTTGACAATGTTATTAAACGCCTCCTGAATCACTCTAAAAACCATTAAATTCGTGAGTTGATTATCGATGACAGATGATTGCACGACATTGAAATCAATGTGGATACTTGTGGTATCCATTATGTTGTTGATCAGTTTTTTTATCGTTGGTACAAGTCCTAAATCATCTAAAGACATAGGCATTAAATCGTAGATGATCTTTCTAATGTCTTTTAGTGTAACGCGAACATCTTCCTGAAGCTCTGCAATTTCTCGTTTTGCTTTTACAGGTGAACTGTCGATCATTTTAGATGCATACTCCGCTTTGAAAATGACATTTGCCAAAGATTGTGCCGGGCCATCGTGTATATCTCTTGAAATTCTCTTTTTTTCATTTTCTTGAGCCTCGACGATTTTGATGCTTAAATCACGCTTTTGCTTCAAATCTTCTATTTGCTCAAATACGCCACTGGTTAAGTATTCTAAAGCAACACTCACTTTAGTTTCAAGTATTTCTGACTTCTTTATTACTTCTATGCTGTTTCTCATCAGTCTTTCAAGTTCATTTCTTCGTTCGCCAAGCTCCTTTTCCTCTTGTCTCTTGGAGTTCAAAGCAACTATTACCTTCTGCGAAAGCGCGTAGGCCTCTTTGATATCATTTTCTGTAAACTCTTCGAAATGTTCATTGATGGTTTTGATCATATTACGCGCCATTTTTGATCTAATCTCAAGCTTATCAACCTCATTGATCATGATGGTCAACTTTGCCTTGATCCCGAGCAGCTCTTGCTCATAGGAAATAAAGTCATGTCTAGCACGCTCTGATATTTCAAATATTTCTTTTTTTCCCTCTTCTATTGCTGAAGCGGTCTTCTGAATTATTTGATCTAAACTGCCAATTGTAATAGTGTTTTTCACATCAACACCCCGTATTTAGTCTAAAGAGTATTATACCACAAAAGCCCACGTGTATATATAACGTGGGCTTTTTTGAAACTTGAGTCCTAGTAATCTAGTAAATATATTCTGTATTAAAATCCGGTCAGTTCATCTATTTCTTCATCACTTAAGACGCGATCAAGGTCGATTACAATTATGAGTTCACCCTTATGAACACATACCTCTGATATATATGCATTGTCTCTTTTAATGGCGATCTTTGGTGGTGGTAAAATGTCTGCAGTATCCACCGTCATTGATTGAGAAGCATCATCAACTAAAAAGCCAATTTGCATTTCCCCTTTTCGCGCAATTAGTATTCTCTTTTGATTCATTCGTTGTTCAGCCAAATTAAAGCGCTTCTTTAAGTTGACTACAGGTATGATGTCACCTCTTAGGTTCAATAAACCATCAACGTATGCCGGACCATTGGGAAGTGGCGTAATTGAGGCATATTCAGTAATTGAAGCTATATGGTTAATGTTTGCTGCGAATTTTTCATCATTCAGCTTAAATATGATATACTGCTTATCTGCCATACACTCACCTCTCACTAGTCTTTATAAACAATTTCAACGTTCTCTAGCTGTTGTTTGAAGTTTTTTCTAAAGGCTTCCAGATACTTTGCTCTTAGCTCTGCTTGTTCAATTGCTTCCGCCTCTGTAAGTCCTTCTGTTTTCTTCTTATTCGCTAGAAAATTAATTCGATCCAACTTATCTTGTCCTAACAAATTTTCACCTTTCTAAGCCTGAACCTCTTTAGCACTATTGAACCAAAATCATTGATAAAGTTTCAACTATGCTTTAAGAGCTCCAAGCACTTCTTCTACTCTTGATAAAATAACATTTGACTTTATTATATCATAAATCTTGTTAAAATCTACATTCATTACTCTATCTTCTTCTATTTTGTCAACTACTTCTCTGATGCATTTATAAGCAATAGAGGTTCCTTTTCCTAGTTTACTCGCATCATTAAAATCAATCGCCTGTGCCGCACATAATAGCTCGATTGCAATTACATTTTGAGCGTTAAATAGAATTTCTTTTGCTTTTCTAGCTGCGATGGTTCCCATACTAACATGGTCCTCTTGGTTAGCCGAAGATGGGATAGAATCAACACTTGCAGGATGCGCCAATACTTTATTTTCGGATACAAGCGCTGCTGCAGCGTATTGCGCAATCATAAATCCTGAGTGCAAGCCACCATGAGGGGTCAAGAATGCTGGCAATCCACTTAATTGAGGGTTCACAAGTCGTTCAATTCTTCTCTCTGATACATTGGCAACCTCTGAAAGTGCTATTCCTAAGAAGTCGAACGGCAACGCCATCGGCTGACCATGGAAATTACCACCAGAGAAAGCAACGCCATCCTCAGGGAACAAAATTGGATTATCTGTTACTGCATTAATTTCAATATTGATTTTATCGACAACGTAGTTAAGCGCATCCTTTGAAGCACCATGAATTTGCGGAATACATCTTAACGTATAAGCATCTTGTACTCTAATTTCACCCTGTCTAGTTGTCAACCCACTCGCTTCAACAAGTCTAAGCATATTTGCCGCCGTGTCGATTTGACCTTGGTGTGGTCTTACTAGATGTAATCTCGGATCAAATGCATCTGTAATACCATTTAACGCCTCAAGAGTTAAAGCTGCAGAAATATCACTCAGCTTAACCAGCTGAATCGCTTCATAGGCAGCAATAGTACCAACCGCAGTCATAACCTGAGTACCATTTATTAAAGCTAAGCCCTCTTTTGAAGTCAACTCTATTGGTTCAATACCAGCTTGCTTCATCGCTTCAGCACCAGACATTCTTTCACCTTTAAAGGTCGCTTCTCCTAGACCAATCATAACGAGTACCATATGAGATAATGGTGCAAGATCTCCACTTGCGCCTAAAGAACCCTTCTCAGGGATAATTGGATTAACCCCTTTATTTAACATATCAACTAAGGTTTGAATCGTCACTGGACGAACACCACTGTGGCCTTTTGATAAATTGTTTACTCTGAGTAGCATAATTGCTCTAGCGATTTCTTCGGAAAAAGGATTACCCACACCACATGCATGGCTGATGATTAGATTTCTTTGTAGATCCTTTGTTTCATCTTTCGATATAACTACGTCAGAAAATTTACCAAAACCTGTGGTTATCCCATAAACGACTTTTTTAGAATCTACTAGCTCATCAACAAATTGTCTCGCTTTCTCAACCTTTATAGCTGCCTCTTCAGAAATGACAACCTCAGCACCAAATCTAGCAACCTCTAAAACTTTATCAATCGTTAAACTTTGACCATCAATCACAACTTTTTTCATAACGCTTCCCCTTTTTGTTGATATTTTGTCTAAATCGTATCAAATTATCGTCTTTTTTGAGTCTTTTGCGTACTTTTACCGGAAGGGGTGCCCTTCCCTGATTTGAATGGTTGTTGACGCTTTTCATTTCGTGGGCGGATCAGTGCTTTGTCCTGAAATCCGATTAAATCTGTTCTACCCTCTAAAACGAGTGCTTCATAAACTAAATCATAATTTTTTGGATTTTTGTACTGAAGCAGCGCACGCTGCATGGCCTTTTCATGAGTTGATTTCGGGATATAGACTGGCTTCATCGTTCTTGGATCAAGACCAGTGTGGTACATACATGTACTGAGTGTTCCTGGTGTCGGATAAAAATCTTGAACCTGCTCAGGTGTATAGTTGATATCTCTAAGGTATTCCGCAAGCTTGATCGCTGATTTAATCGTACTCCCTGGATGTGAACTCATCAGATAAGGGATAATATATTGGTCTTTGTGTAGCGAAGCATTTATCGAATCAAAGGTCTTAACAAAATCACCATAAAGCTTACCACTAGGTTTCCCCATATAATCGAGTACCGTTTGATCGATATGCTCAGGCGCAACCTTTAACTGTCCAGAGACATGGTGCTCACACAAATCAACGAAAAAGTCCTTTGAATCATCGTACATGAGATAATCGTATCGAATCCCACTTCGAATGAAAACCTTTTTTACGCCTTCCATCTCACGAAGCTTCTTCATAAGCTCTGCATAATCCTCATGATTGACGTTTAAATGCTCACAAGGCTCTGGGTAGAGACACTGCCTATGCTTACAAGCACCGTGCTTTAATTGTTTTTCGCAGGCTGGATTTCTAAAATTCGCCGTTGGACCACCTACATCATTTATATAGCCCTTGAAATCCTTATCCGTTATAATCTCCTGAGCCTCTTCCATAATTGATTCATGTGATCGAGAGGTTATAATTCGTCCCTGATGAAACCCTAGTGCACAAAACGAGCAGTTTCCAAAGCAGCCTCTCTCACTGATAATGCTCAGCTTAACCTCTGAAATTGCTGGAACACCTTGCGATAAATAGGAAGGATGAATTTCTCTTTGATAGCCAAGCTTAAATACCCAGTCAAAATCCTTTCTTTCCAAGGGTCTCGCAGGTGGATTTTGAACGATATATGAATTTTGATGTTTCTGTGCTATAATTTTGCCTCTTATTGGGTCTTGCTCATCATAAAGGACTTTAAAGCTTTTCGCATAAGCGATTTTATCGGTTGATACAATCTCAAATGGATCAATTTCTATTGCGCCTGGAACGTTTGAAAGATCATCGGTTATAAAGCAAGTTCCTGGAATATGTTGAATGTACTTCACATCGATGCCATTGTCCAAAAACTCTGCAATTTCAACAATTTGAGATTCACCCATTCCAAAGACAAGTAGGTCAGCACCACTGTCAAAAAGGACAGAGCGTCGCACCTTATCGTCCCAATAATCATAGTGCGCAAATCTTCTAAGTGAGGCTTCAATACCACCTATAATGATTGGCATATCTTTATAGGATTTCCGAATCAGGTTGGTATATACAATTGTTGCTCGGTCAGGCCTTAACCCCATTTCACCACCAGGAGAATAGTTGTCGGTCGTTCTCTTTCTTCTCGAGACATAGTAGTGATTTACCATAGAGTCCATGTTGCCTGCTGTGACCAAAAATCCCAATCTTGGCGTGCCTAACACCTTAACACTTTCTGGATCATTCCAGTTAGGCTGAGCAATAATGCCTACCTTATAGCCCGCATCAAGCAAAACCCTGCCAATAATGGCAGGACCAAAGCTTGGATGGTCAACATATGCATCGCCTGAAACGAGTACAAAGTCAACCGATTCCCATTCTAATCGGTTTAAATCCTCCCTATTCATAGGAAGAAAATCATTTAAAATCATTTGTTTCCCTTTCCAAATCGTTACAGCCACTCGCTGTAAAATCAAAATAAAATATGTTCAAGAACAGGTCTTAACGATTCAACAAAGTTGAAATTGCTAAAATCAAATTCTTTCACCTTAATTCTTACAGAAATTGCTAAAAGTCCACAATTGTCCTCAGAATGGAAGCTCATGATAATATAAGATTTCCAATCCGGTGTAATCGCGTCGTCTATAGCAAGTGCATCTTTATCCGTAATTTCTTCCCAATCGATAAAGTAATGACTTTGATTGGTGCCTGTAAATTGCTCGATGAGCCTTTGATCTATTATTTGACGGTCGACGATCTCATCGTATCCCTTCTTCTTGTACAATAAATCTTGTATACTTCCTTTTTGATCAAACTTAATAAACTGAATCTCGTCTCCCTCTGTGATGTCTAAGAGTGAAATGAAGGTGTTTTTTATACCATCCCTTTGGCTATGACCATGATTCAATTGATTGATTATGTCCAAAATGGCTTGCATATTTCTCGTATCTGAGGATATGTTGCCCGTTAAAATACCTGTTAATCGATCATAACGATGACCTTCCTTAATCAAGTTATCATCCCAGCTGGTCGAGCGGTTTCTGCCATTGTTTTTGCTATAATATAAGGCTTGATCGGCTTTTTCTATAAGTTCCTCTTCGTTGGCCCCATCTATTGGATAAGTCGCTATACCTAAGCTGACCGTTAATGGATGCTCTTCTCCTAAAAGCTTACTTTCCTGAACTAAAAGTCTAATTTTCTCAGCGACCTTATAGCCACTAGTAGCATCCGTTTCAGGTAAGATAATGATAAATTCTTCACCACCATATCTACCAACATAATCTGTATTTCTAACTGATTTCAAAAGTAGCTCGCCAATGACAGATAGTATCTCGTCACCTTTTCTATGACCATAGGTATCATTGACATTTTTGAATTTATCTATATCTAGCATAATTACTGATAGACTATAGTTTTGTTGTCGAGAAATACTCATTAAAACTGCAAATTGCTGCTCTATATGCTTTCTTAGGTAGACGCCAGTGAGCTTATCAATTGTTGACAGCTTTTTAAGGTTGTAATTATCAATAAATACATAAATCAGGTTAATAAATGACTTGGCTTGTTCAAAGGTATAGTCATTAAAACGATTGATTACATTTGCGGTATCTAAAAAGACATAGCCGCTGATCCGCTTCTTTGATGAAAAAATATCGTCACGTCTTTTTTCACCATTTTTATGATCGGCAGAGGCTTCGTAGATAGGAAAACAAATCATGGCCTTTTGATCTTCAGTTAAAAGCTGAACATTGGTGTGCGGATTAAGCTTCGATATATGGATCCCTTCGATATCATTGCCAAAATTATTGATTAGCTTCAATATATCGTAATCGGGTGTAAACGCCTCTGTCTTAATCACTTCACTAATGTTATCATTTTCATCTAACAGATAAATAAAAGCACGCTCACCGATCGTCAGCTGTTGCAAATACTTCAGAATTAACTTTAAATTCGTAATTTCATCTTTTTCCAAATGCTTTATGAGATCAATTGAGCTCTCATATTTCTCGCTATCTGCTAAGTCATAATTCTTATACACAAGATTAAGGAATTCTGAATTGTTATAAAGCAAATTAAACTGACTGAGATCAAAGAAGTCCTCTACAGTATCAATTCTACCTTCTGCTATGACGCCATAGCGTGTCCCCTCAAAATTAAGGAGTATTCTAATAATTTTGTTGATTTTATTCTTCAACGCCATTTTTAAATCGTCGTGAAGGATATAGGTTTCTTTAAACTCAAATGGGATGTTCACCGTTAGATCCGCGATAACATCTAATGCCATTAAGTAGTATTTCAAAGCTTCATAGGTGTTATTTTTATCATAGTACTCATTGCCTAAGATATAATAAACCCGCCATAAAAACTCATCTGATTGCTCTTTTATTTGATCGAGCAACGACACGGTTCTCTCAATTGAATAATCAGAAAAACACGCCTCAATAAAATCTCTTTTAAGTCGCACCAATTTGGTATTATATCTTTTCATAAGCGCATTGTCAATTTGAAGCAGCTTCTCTGCCTGCAGATAGTCTCTCTCAACGATTATATCGATTAAGAGCTCAAGAACAAATTCTCTTAAAAGCTTCGATTCGGCTGGATTTTCTGTTATTTCAAACAGTTTTTCTATCTCAGTTATGGGTAAAACACGCTTCATGGTGCCTTCGCTCATCTGAGGCACCGCAAGGTGCTCTTTTCTATAGCTCAGCTTTAAATCGATTATTTTCAGTCGATATTTTCTATAGTCATCAATGACATCATCAGCATTAAACTCATATCGCCACTGGTTGACCTTCATTATACTGTTCATGGTTAAGAAGTATTCAAAATGAAGCAGATAAAAGTCTAGCTTATCGTAATCTCTTTTTTGAACAATCCCAATTTCATGCTCTAATCTAGCGATTAGCTTATGTGTCTTACCATACGCTTCATTTAATAGCTTACCATGGCATAGGTTGAGAAGTGCCAAAATGATCATGGTTTTATCGCCTACGTTTTCGGCCATTTGATAGGCTTCATCAAAGTATTTATTTGCCATCTCATAGCGGCCTTCAATTCGGTAGGTTTCACCAAGATTGTTTAAATATACAGGTAGATTCATAAAATAATTTTTTGAATTTGCTTTGGTATATGCTTTTCTAAAATAATCGCGCGCGACGATGTAGTCGCCATATCCATCGAGATAGATAACGCCAAAGTTATTATAAGCCTTTACGATATTTTCATCGTCCTCAATCTCTTTGTGTAGCTTCAAGCTTTCAGTAAATGCCTCGATACTATCATCGAATCGATTGTTATAAAGGCTGTTTATACCTCTTTCATTTTCAAAAACGGCATTATGATATATCAAATGATGCTTTTTACTTAATTCTAGACACTCTAAGGTAAGCTTTTCATGCGCCTCTAGTTCACCACGACCAATCAAGCATCTCGCGATAATATAGCCTGCTCTAAGCTCACCATCAAGATACAAAATCGTCCGTGCAGCTTCTTGTGCTTCTCTTGCAAGTGCCTCTGAAACTGAAATGTCATTTTTGAAATACAAAATATGCGCATTTTCAATCTTCAAGTCGATCAGTCTCTCTATAGCTACCTCTGGTAGGATCGTATAGGTATATTCAACCTTCTCAATAGCGCGTTCAAGCCTTCCAGCCTTTATTAATAATTTAATCAGCTGAATTGAATAATCTATAACCTTCGTCGTTTCACCTTGCTTCATGTATAGCTCTAAGCCCTGCTCCATAAGATCAAGCGCCTTATGGATATTGGATTTATCCATATAAACCTTTGAAAACTTCATGCAATAGTCAGCAGCACCTGGTAAATTTTCGCTTGCAACGAGGTAATCAATTAATGCTTCGTTTACTTCACCATGATGACTAAACTTATTTTCGAATAAATCTGCTGCTTTTCTAGAAATTTCAACGATTTCTTCGCTTGAAAGCGTGTCATAGAAAGCCTTCCTCATTTCATTGGTATGAAATACGAAAACATATTCAACATCACTGATTCTCTTATTTAATATGTGCTTATCTTCCATTTCATATATAAAGTAATAGCCAAACTCTTCTTCAACATCTGCAAAATTGATCAATGTTTGCATGCTAAATGAGCCCTTCAAAACAGATAGCTTTCTGAGGACCTCGTAATGTTCTTTTTTTATACTATTGATAACAGAATCAAAATCTTCCTTTTTTTGATCCACATAGTCAAAGGTAAAGCTGTCATCTACTTCATCAAAATTCCAAATCATCTTTTGGTCATCAAAATAAATAACATTATCGTACCAAAGTCTTTTTACTAACCTTTTAGTGACGCTGGCTTTACCTTGATTTTCAAGCATCAAACGATGGGTCAGCTTATATGGGATATAATTCAAGCCCAACAATGCTTTGACCATTTGTCCTGTTTCCTCAAGATTGAGAGAGGATAACTTAAAATGAGCAATCACTTCATCGTATTTTCTATAGGTCGCATCCTCTTCTGAGGTTGTTGCAATCACAAAGTAATTACTAGGCGCCTTATAATCGAAAAGCATTTCAAAAAAGGTGCGTTCAACCTTACTTATCTTATCAAAATCATCGATTAAAAATAGAAAAAACTTATTGTTCGTATAATCTATAAAAAAGTTGAAGACGCGGTTTAAAACTCTCAAATATTGATTTTTAATATCGATGCTCTTTACGTCTTTAATATTCCACTGAACTGCAAGCTCAGGTACAAGACAAACAAGCTCCTGTCCGTATTTTTGTATTAACATCGGAGAGACATCATCTTGAGCCGATATATGACGTATCAGTGCTTTCGTGGTATAAAACATGTCTGAATAATCGGTTGGTCTCATTTGAATGTAATTATAACGACTAAACTTTGAAATATAGTAGATTTCATTTAACACCCTTGTCTTACCACTACCAATTTCACCCTGCACCATAATACCGTGCTGATTTAAAGCCTTTCGACTTTTTAGATTCAAGAGTCGCTTGACATCCTTTATCAATGAATCCCTTCCGATTAAACGTGTGCTTTCATTAATTTTGTCATAAAACTTCACATCATCATGGTCGATTTCTATCCAGATTAAGCTCGACAATTCGGATATAAACCTATTTATATTTTCATGTCTTTCATCTCTTATCTGGCTAGTAGCCTTCATAATCATTCTTTGTATTTCGTTGTTGTGTCCACTTCCAATTAAGGTCTGCAGGGACTTAGTTCTAAAGTCAATTCTATAATACAAATAATAGACCATCGCGCCTAACGAGTAGATATCTACTTGTTCATTTGTCTCCTCACCCCAAACGATTTCAGGGGCAATGAATTGACTAAAGCGTTCATGGTCCATTTTAAAATAATAATCATTGATGAAGTTACTTGCGATGTCTTTAAGCTTAAGCTGTATACCCCCCTCTTTTTTAATCAGAATCAGCTGATCAAAATTGAGGTACTTGTATACGACGCCTCTAAAGTGCAGATATCGTATCGCCTTGCATAACTGTGTAATAACGCTATTAATTTCAGATTTATTCAATTCTATATAACTAACAATTTCAGAGTCCTCGTAATGCTCATAGGTATAGAAATATTGCTTGCGATTCACGCGATTGCCATTGACAGTAAGAATCGCTTGAAACTCATAATTTGAAAGTAGATTTTCATGTATTATGGTTTTTAATTCGACAAATTGCTCCTCCATTTGCTTGATAAAGTCATAGTTGGACATTTCAGTGTCGAAAATTCTAATGCGTTTAATTTCTTTATTTTTTGCCTTGTCGGATACAAGATATTCAATAAAACTACTGTCTTTATGCAATAATTTTATGACGTCGTATCGGTCGTTAATAACCTTCAACTGAACATTCCTCCTACACAATTTGTCTTTTCAAACGATAAAAATACCATATTCTACTACAGCTCTACTTTTTCATTAAAAATACTAAAGCCTCTATCAATTTCGTTAATTGTCTCTTCGTCTAGCTCAGTTAAAATACTCTCAACGTAATTAACACGATTGTCCATAACCAGCTTAATGAGATCGTGACCCTTTTGAAGAACCACAATACGCACAATTCTTCTGTCATTCTCGTCCTTCACTCGCTTAACCAGCTCATTTCTCTCCATACGGTCTAATAGATCCGTCACGGTACTACATGCGAGGTACATCTGACTGCTGAGCTCACCAATCGTAAGATTGTCTTGTTTTCTCAAATACTGTAGCGCTTCAAATTGTGGTGGTGTTATGTCAACGTCGTTTAAGATTTCTCTGCCTTTTTTCTTAATTTTATAGCAAACTCTACGTAAGTTTTCCTCTATTCTAATCGTTCTTTCGTTCATTTATAAACCTCCATTGTTTTCTCTTATACTCTATTTTACAGAATAAATATAGTTAGGTAAACTAAATTCTCCATTAAGATTGTTTTTTTATCTGAAACTGTGGTACAATATATTAAGTTTTTATTACAACGGGGGTAATATGGAAAAAATCAAAAATTACTTTATGCGTAATAAAGTAACGATCATGATCATACCAAACGCTGAAAAATCCATAAAGCAATGGAAGTTTAATATAGCGATCGCTTTTATCATTTTAGTGGGGTTAATCTTAGTTAATGTGACACTTCTTATAAATACGATTTCATCAAACTACGTTTCGCAGTCTCTAACAAGCGAAAATTCCCAGCTTTCGACGGACCTATTGATGACTCAAGATAAAATTGCACTACTTGAAAATATCAATTCGAATAAGACGGAAGAGATAACCACACTTAAGGCTTCTCTTCAGAATTCGAATGACTTTTTAGTTGCCAGATTAGCTGAGATGGAGCAAACACAAACCTATGTCACTCAGTTGGTGGATTTATTCAATAAAGAAACCAACTCGGATGTTAAAGCGCCAATTAGTCGTTCCTTCAACCGTGAGCTTGAAACAAACCAAGCTCAAAGTGCTGAGCTGAGTGCAGACGATATTTTATTATCTGATATCAATGCGCTGATTACAAACGATGATATTTCTATCATTATTGCAGAGCAAACGCAGGCCTACAACGACCTCGTTAATTCTATGGCATCTCAACTTAGCTATTTAGATGCTCGGCCAGATTTCTATCCCACTAAGGGGACCTATAGCTCTCCATTTGGATATAGAAAAGATCCTATAACTGGTAAAACCACATTACACAACGGTATCGATATTAGCAATAAGGTCGGAACACCTATTTATGCCGCAGGTACTGGTATTGTAACCTTTGCAGGCTATGATGGCAATTTTGGAAACGTCCTTATTATCGATCATGGTTACGGCTATGAATCTGTTTATGCACATTGTAAGACATTGCTCTATAGTCCTGGAGACGAAATAGCGAAAGGCGAACAGGTGGCTACTATCGGTCAGTCTGGTAGAACGACTGGACCTCATTTACACTTTGAGATTCGATATAACGGAACACCAATTAATCCACTCAAGATACTCAACCAATAGTAATTAGGAGGCTGAAATGTTTCAAAGAAGAGAAATGGAAGTAAACTTCGATATTATCATAGGTCCAAACTCAATTATACGTGGAGATATCGAAAGCGAAGGTAGCATTCGTGTAGATGGCAAAATTTATGGAAATATCACCGCTCTTGGTAATGTAATTATTAGCGAAAATGCTTTTGTTAAGGGCGATATTACAAGCATCAATGCAGATATCTATGGTAGATGCGAGGGTAACGTTCACGTGAAAGGTAAAATTAACATTCATCAAAATTCTTCACTACTTGGTGACATTATCGCAAAAAGCTTTAATACCAAGGAAGGTTCTACATTCAAGGGTAACTGTGTCGTAGATCCCAACGAAGAGCTTGTAATAAATGTTAATGTTAATGAACTCTCTGAAACAAATTTAGTTGATTTTTCAAAACCAGGTAACAAGCAGACTAAAGAGAATAAATATGAGAACAACGATAAAAATCAAAATCTTGAGGATAAGAAAGCTTAATTAACAAGGGCTGATACATAAATTTAATGTATCAGCCCTTTAATTATTGTACCGCCTTTTTGGTTATAAGCTATTCAATTTCGTATTTACTGTTTTTGTTCATTAGCTCAGTGACGATGTCCATAACTGAGTCTGATTCTGTTATTTTTTTACTTAAATTGATGCGTTTGATTGCATATTCGTAGCCAGCTCTACAACTAGCAATATCAACTGGTTCATGTGTATCTCGTGTATAAGCAGTCGAGTTTTCAAATACACCATCTCTTGCTATTTGGAATACCTTTTCATCATCGATGAACGAGCCCTTTTCCATAAAGGTCTGAGTGGCTACAAAACCGTTTTCAGAGTTGAGTAAATCCTGTCCAAGAGTTAAATAATTGTTCTCTATTCCAAGTAGGTTTAACAGGGTCGGGAGCAGGTCAATTTGTCCACCTGTAATATCCTTCGTAACCGATACTCCTGATCCAGGGATATGAAATACCAACGGAATATTAAACATCTCCTCAAATGTATAAGGAACACCTAAAAAGTTTTCCATTCTCTCAAGCGCTACCTCATCCTCCATGCCAATGCCAAAATGATCGCCATAGAAAACAATTATTGAATCCTCATATAGCCCCTCTTCTTTAAGTCCCTCTATAAATTTACCAAAGGCATCATCCATATAGTGAACAGATTGAATATAATGGCCAAAAAAGTTCTCATCTGCTTCATCAAGCTGGATCCATTTTTTATCTTCTGGTAAAGTAAATGGCTTGTGCGATGACAAGGTTACCAAAAAGTTGAAATTTTTACCCTCTTGATTCTTTAGCATGGGTAGGGTTTGTTCAAAAAAGTCGTGGTCATCTAAACCAAACACAATTTTCTCACCAAGTATATAATCTGGTTCAAAATGACTTAGCTCAAAGCCTTCCTGTGGATAAATATTTTCACGATTCCAAAAGCCTGCCTCATAACCATGATATGAGGTTGCAGAATATCCATTTTCTCTTAAAATCCATGGCATACCGTAGAAGTTATTGTTTTCATATACATTATAAGTATTTCCGGTCGTAATGGCGTAGAGAGAATTCAGGGTGGTAAACTCTGCATCAGAAGTATTCCCTTTTCCAATCATTTGATAATAGTGATCAAAGTAAATTGAATCTTCCTTCAATAATTTATTGATGTTAGGTGTAATTTCCTGTCCATTGTAGTATTTACCAATTAAAGCATTTTGCAGCGATTCAATTTGAACGACATAAACATTTCGTTTATCCGCGGCCAAACCAAAGTAATTACCTGAAAAACTATCGCGATAATCTGATCTCATCTCATCTACAACTGCATTTTTTTCCTCATTGGTCAAATTGCCATTTTCCGTATCTAAAGAAATCAAATCATACACGTGATAATTGAAAAATTCGTACTTTTTAATACCTGTATAAATAGATGAAAACGAAATACTTAGAATTACCGTAGGTAAAATAATAAGCGTTAGAATAAATGATAGCTTATGAGCAAAAAGCTCAAGTTTATTCTTGTTTTTTGTTAAAACCATGTAGACGATAATATCGATAAATAATATTAGGTCTGTTGGTTTGAAAATCGACACAATTATTGAAGTTACTGAGCCTACAAATGTCGCCTGATTCATTAGCTTTACAGATAAAAAATCATTAAAATACCTAAAATACAACAAATCACCAAACATGATAGTTGTAACCGCAAAACTGACGACAATGTACCATTTTCTCAATTTATAAAGTAATGTTAGCAATAAAAAAAGCACCGATACCGTAACGACGCTATAACTGATCTTATTGAGGGGCATTCCTGTTGAAAAATTGAAATAATTGACTTTAATTAAATAACAAATAATTAGTATAATAGCATGTTTGATTGTGTCGCTTCTAAAATTGACTTTATGCAGCAATTTCATGTCACACCTCCATATCGTGATTATAATCTTCACATTTGTGGATTACAATATAATTAAATTAACAAATTCTTCACATTTCTATGACAAGAATCTTAAAAATTTGTTAACACGAAAATAATCATTCAAAAAACATAAGGTCTCAATTTTTCAGAATCGCCATAGTAACCACATCCATTAAAACATAAAAAAGCCACGTAAACGTGGCTTAATTGTTATTTTATCCAGAATGCCGTCATCCCTAAAATCTCACACCACACCTTCACAAGGTGGGTGGACTATCTACTGGTTCTGACTTCTACCTTAAGCAGCTTGTCATACGCAGTGGAACACGTCTTCCCTATAAATAATCAGTGGTAAAATTTCAAAAGATGACCAACATTCCAGAAGCTTTTCTTAGACCTATTATACCTCTTTTAAACTTTATTATCAATCCTTATCTCTAAATTCAATTGATTCATCAAGTAAACGATGTCTTGAGGCAATTGACTTATCGCATCCACGCGCTCGTTCTCTCGTGGTGGTTTAAAGGACATCTGATAGCAATGCAATGCTTGACGGTCAATCAGATCACTAGGTTCACCATATAATGAATCACCTACAATTGCATGTCCAATATGCGAAAAATGCACTCTGATTTGATGCGTTCTCCCCGTCTCAAGCTTTATTTTCAAAAAGCTATGCGTTTCAGTAGTCGATACAACTTCATAATGGGTTACACATCTTAATCCAGTATCGATTACGATTCTTTTAATGTCCTCTTCTTTTTCTCTATCAATTGGTAGATCTATAGTACCCTTTGAAGGTACTGGAGTTCCCTTCACTACAGCATAATATGTTTTATCCACCTCATCTGCTTGCATTTGCTCAGAAATTATCTGCTGTGCATAGGCATTCTTTGCGATCAAAACAATCCCGGAGGTATCTCTGTCCAAACGATTAATAAAACGTATTTTATAATTCTCTCCAGTTAAATATTGATGATGTGATAGTGCATTGGCCAGTGTACCTTCGGGATGTCCCTTAGTAGGATGTACGACTAAAAACGGTTTTTTTGCAACGGCCATCATATCACAATCTTCATAGAGAATCTCGACAGAAATAGGGTTCGGCTCAAAGCTATTATCATCATGGTCGAGCATCATTGTAATAATATCATTCTCATACACCATGCGATTAACGGACCCACTTTTACCATTTAACAGTATATTCTTATGATTTTTACACTTTCGTATCAACCGACTGGATAGATTCATTGATGTCGCTAAAACATCAATTACCTTTAGCCCCTCATCCTTTTTTTCGACCTGATAAGCAAGCTTTAATGTTTCTTTATTTACAAACATAACATTTCCTTTTGTATTTATGACTTTAAAAAAGTAGTCACTTTTAAGTGACTACTTAAAGCTAAAAATTATATCTAAGCAACAAAATACATTGAGTTTCTAATTCTCTGAGTAGAATGTAATGACGATATTTTGTTTCAGCGATAGCGCGAACCCTATTTTCATCCAGCTTTTTATCAAACTCAACGATATCAACAGAAACCTTTTTCCAACCACATCTGATAAGCTTAGCGATGCCATCCGTATCCGCCATTTCTAACGGCATTGAACCGTAAACATTACCATAAATGATCTCATGCGCCTGCCAAAACTCATTATGAGCCTCAATCGTGCCTGATTCCATCAGCTCTTCTGTTCGATCTCTTGAGTAAAGCTCGATTTCATTTCCCTCATATATATTTTGAAAATACATAGGTTTATAAAGAAATTCTATCGTATTTATTATTCTGTATTCTTTCGATTTTGACTGCACCGGCTGTATAATGATGTCTTCTTCATTAACATGTTGACTCCAGTAGTCATTCTTAATCTGTGTGACGATATTTTTAATCATCCTAACAAACATATCTACTTCTTCAGGGTCATCACGTAACAAACAATCGCTTAGTCTCTCAACCGCCTCTTTCAAATCGTTTATTTGATAACTCATTTTGCCTCCAAGATTTGTTTGATTTCTGTCACAAGCTTTTCAATCGCTTCTATCGGTGTCCAATAGTTGGTAACAAATCTGAATTCGCCATCTTCAGAGCCATTGACCTTGATTCCTGCATCTAGTAGTTTTTTTACAAACGCATCCTCAGTCAAATGGTTCAAACGAATTTTACAGAAAACCATGTTGATGTCTAATCGATCTTCTAATACGGTAATGCCTTCAATGGCATTGAGCTTTTCGGCTAGATATTTTGCACCCTCATGGTCTTCAACTAAGCGATCTACCATAGACTCTAAAGCAACAATTCCTGCTGCAGCAACAATTCCTGCTTGTCTTAAGCCGCCGCCCATTAGCTTTCTATTTTTGCGTGCTTTATCAATAAATGCTTTTTCTCCCACCAGCATAGACCCAATTGGTGCACATAGACCTTTAGAAAGACAGAACATAATTGAATCCGCGTATGCTGCAATCTGACTGGCAGGAACGCCTAACACAAGAGCCGCATTAAACAATCTAGCGCCATCTAAATGTACAGGAATCTTCTTTTGTGAAGCCAACTCATAAATTGCTTTCATTTCACTTAATTTGACGACTGATCCTGAGGAATGCGCATTCTCCACACAAATCAAACCAGTGTCAGGATAATGAATATCTTCTTCGCGAATCATGCGATTAATATCTTTAAGAGACATTGAACCATTAATTGAAGGAACCTGTCTTAATTGTACACCTGCAATCACAGCTGCAGCACCAACTTCATGCATAACGATATGACACGCATCTCCGACGATAACTTCATCGCCCCTTCTAGCATGCGTTAGCAATGCTAGCTGATTTCCGAAAGTCCCACTTGGAACGAATAATGCAGCTTCTTTACCTAATAATTTGGCACTCATTTCTTCAAGTCTTGCTACTGTAGGGTCATCCCCATAAACATCATCGCCAACTAGCGCCTGAGCCATAGCCTTTCTCATCTCATCTGTTGGCAAAGTCACTGTATCACTTCTAAAATCAAAATATTGCATAATCTTCACCTTCATATAATTATTTTGTGCCATTTAGGTTATAATATATATAATTATACCATAGCGACTTAACTAAAAAAATACCTAAGGAGGACGCTTATGAACGTGTTTGTTTCCAAAATCTTATTTGTCATCGTCTTTGCGTCACTTGTCATTGCAGGTTTATGGCTGAGTGTTAGAGTGTTCTTTATTGCAATCCCCTTTATCATATCTTATCTGCTTTCAAAACCATTATCAAGATTTACTAGATGGCTACACAAAAAAATAAAAATTCCTTTTGGTATCTTAACCTTGCTAATTGTGTTGCTTTTTGTTTCATCCTTTATCTTCTTAATCTCCTTTTCAGTTTATCAATTTGCAATTTCCTTGAGTGGGTTTTCAACACATATATCATCAACAATAGATTCAATACAGTCACTAACAAGTAATTTACAGGATTTTGAGATCGATCTGCCCTGGCTAGATCAACCCCTCTCGTTAAACGATATGCTCTTACAGGGCTATAACCTAATTTTCGAATCACTATCTAGTATTACGAACTCTGTAGTGGATACCTTATTAAGCATCCTCAAAACGATTCCTATTGTACTTTTTTTCTTCTTTTTTCTATTTATTTCACTCTACTTTTTCATCAAAGACCAGGATAGAGTAAATGAATTACTTAAAAAGGGTTATTCAAAAATAAATTCTTCTTTTTTGGTTCTACTACTGAAAAAAACCAAGGAAACGCTATTTAACTACATTAAAGCTCAATTGATCTTAGTTAGCATTACCTTCACGATATCCTTAATCGGATTAACGATTCTGAAGATTCCATTTTCTCCTTTAATTGCGTTTTTAATTGCCTTTGTCGATTTAATTCCAATGGTTGGACCTGCCTTTGTTTATATGCCATGGATTGGTTTTACTGTACTTATTTCCGAATATTCAACAAGTTTTGGACTACTTATCGCATATTTGGTAACGACACTAACTCGTCAAATTATAGAGCCCAAAATACTAAGTAGTAAGATTGGAACGCATCCGCTTATCACGATAATTTCAATGTATACATGCTATAGAATCTTTGGTGTAATCGGGTTTGTTTTGGGTGCGGTCTTAGTTATGCTGGGCATAATCACACTTCAAACCTACAAAGAATTAAAAGCAAAAGACGAACATTCAACAAATTGTTGAACTTATTATAATTTTTGAATAACCCTGTTCGCATATTAAAACACAAGGAATGTAGAGATTTTTTGTTCAAATAAAATCTTTACATTTTTTTATGCCATGCTATAATAATTCATATAATCGATGTGTGTATACAATTTTATAAGGAGGCAATAAAATGCTATACGTCGTTAAGTCAGAAGACAAATCGCCAGCTAAACTAGCGGCACTTTTAAAGGAACATCCTGAAATTCAATTTCTTTCATTATTAGCTGTAGACTTCGGTAACAATCATACAGACGAAAAAATACCTGTAGAATTGGTAATCGATGATCTTGAAGATTTCTTAAAAGTGGGTATTCAAACAGATGGTTCATCCGTATACCTTCCTGAAATTGCTTCTATAAACAACGCAAAAGTTGATTTAATTCCTGATCTAGATGCGAACTGGGTAGTTGATTACAATTATGGACATATTCTACCAAGTGGAAAACCTTGTGGTTCACTTCTTATCCCTGCCTTTTTAGTTCATGATGACAAAGAAGTTTGTTCTAGAAGTGTTCTAAAAAATGCTGTTGTAAATTTCAAAAATGAGATTATCGAATTGTTTAAGGAAAATCCAACATTAGTAAACGATTATGAAGGCATTACTTCTGCTGATGACATTGATGACGTTATATTGACAAGCGCGACTGAACTTGAATTTTGGGTTAAAACGCCTGAATCAAAAACTGACATTGAAAAGCTTGCCACTTCACAAAATTTAAAAGAGCAATACTGGAAAAGAACCTATGGTCAAGTAAGAACTGCTTTGGAAAAATCACTTATGTCTTTGCAAAACTACGGTTTTGAGCCTGAAATGGGCCACAAAGAAGTTGGTGGCGTTGCCTCTAAATTATCTGGTACTAACATTCACACATCTGTTATGGAACAACTTGAAATCGACTGGAAGTATGATAAAACGCTTCTAGCTGCAGATAAAGAATTATTAGCTAAAGATATCATCAAGGATGCATTTGAATCTTGTGGTTTAAGTGTTACCTTCCAAGCAAAACCACTTGAAGGCGTTGCAGGAAGTGGCGAGCATCACCATATCGGCGCTGCACTTAAGCTTAAAAACGGTAAAATAATTAACTTATTTTCACCTATTGACATGTCAAAGAACTATATGACAAAAGTTGGTTACGGTGCATTGATGGGTATTTTGAAAAACTACGAAATTATCAACCCATTTGTATCTTCTACAAACGACAGCTTAAACAGATTAAAACCTGGCTTTGAAGCTCCAGTTTGTATCGTTTCTTCTTTGGGTCACTCACCTGAGGTACCTTCAAGAAATAGAACGGTTTTAATTGGTTTGGTTAGAGATATGGGTAGCAAATACGCAACTCGTTTTGAATTAAGAGCACCAAACCCTAATTCAAACTCTTACCTTCTACTTGCTGCTGTATGCCAAGCGAGCTTACAAGGTATAAAAGCAACTTTAAAAAGTGGCTTAGACTTAGCAGCAGTTGAACAAAGCTTCAACAAAGGCTATGGCGAAAAACATTTCTATTTAGAAGAAAACCGTACCTACAGAGCTGAGGAAGATGTATTTGAAGATTATTCGCCAGAGGAAAGAGATAAATTGTTTGGAATGCCTCCAAAAACAGTTTATGAAAACCTTCTTGCATTTGATCAAAATGCCGACAAAGCACAAGTTCTTCTCGGTAATAATGTATTTACAGATAAAATCATTGCTTCTTATAAATCTTTTATGTTAAGCGAATGGTCAATTGAACTTAAAGATAGAATTATTCCAGATCACTTAAAAACGATTAGAAGATTGGTAAAACTTCATACCGATGAAGAAATTACTGATTTAGATATCGTTAACTGGGAAAAAATCAAAACACTAAAACATTATCTAATGAAAGATTCGCTTGATACGAAATCACTTTTTACTCGTATTAGAGAAGCTTTAGCTGATGGCAATTACTCACTTGCTTCACTTCTTCAAATTGAAATGAACGCACAGATGACTGCCCTCACAAAAATGTATTTAGATTACAGACGCAATCTCCTCATTATCAGTGAATAACCATAAAATCCCATCTCACTCCTATTCTTATTTCAAAGGGAAAAGGCTCAAGCATATGCTTGAGCCTTTTCCTTTTTCATCTCATTCTCTCTTATTTCAAGTCGAAATTAACTTATTCACCAAGTTTATGAACGAATAAACCACTTCTCAACTTTGGTTCGAACCAAGTTGATTTAGGTGGCATTACTTCACCCGCATTTGCGATGTCAATTAGGTCATCCATAGTTGTTGGATACATTGAGAACGCTACTGCAAGGCCTTCATTTACTCTTCTTTCTAGCTCGCCTAAACCTCTAATGCCACCAACAAAGTCGATTCTATCATCGGTTCTAGGGTTTTCGATGCCTAAAATCGGTTGCAGAAGGTTCTTTTGTAAAATAGAGACATCTAATCTATCGATTGGGTCATTTGCATCATAAGTACCTGGTTTTGCGGTTAATTTGTACCAAGCACCATCAAGATACATCCCGAAGGTTGCTCTGCTCATCGGTTTAAATGGACCCTCTTGAGTCGCTAACTCGTATTCAAACTTTTCACTAACCGCTTTTAAGAATGCGCCTTTATCATTGCCATTAAGATCTTTAACGATTCTGTTGTAATCCATAATGAACAAATCTTCATCAGGGAAAATAACAGCCATAAAATAGTTAAATTCTTCTGTACCATCATAATTAGGGAATTCTTCTCTGCGCTTTAAGCCAACTTTTACAGAAGATGCAGATCTGTGATGGCCATCTGCGATATATAAATAATCGATGCCATTGAATATTTCGTGGATTCTACTTACCAAAGCTTGATCATCTAATTTCCAGAAAATATGTGTGATTGCATCGTCAGAAGTAAAGTTGTAAATCGGCATGTGGAATTTAATCCAGTCATTGACGATATGATTGATCTCATCATTTTTTCTGTAGGTTAAAAATACAGGTTCAGTATTCGCGTCGCAATAATCAAAGTTGTTGATTCTATCTACTTCTTTAGCAGGACGTGTAAACTCGTGCTTTTTGATGATATCGTTCATATAATCGTCAATTGAAGTACAAGCTACGATCCCAGTTTGAACTCTGCCATTCATTAATTGACGATAGATATAGTAAATAGGCTCAGAATCTTGCGACATGATGCCCTCAGCAACAAATTTGTCTAAATTTTTACGTGCTGTTTCATAAACCAATTTATCATAATCGCCTACTGAATCAGGTAAATCAATTTCAGAACGAACGATGTGTAGATAAGAATTCGGATTTCCTTCAGCCATTTGTTTTGCTTCTTTACGATTCATAACATCATAAGGTAAGCATGCTACTTGTTCAGCTAACTCTTGCTTTGGTACAATTCCTTTAAAAGGTCTAACTACTGCCACAATATACCTCCAAAATTTAATTATCTCAAACTATAAGTTAAAATGCGCTTTGATTACAGTTATCGTTTCATCACCAATTCTTTCTTGTGCTTCACCTGTAGAAGCCCCTATGTGAGGTGTGCAAGAAACCTTTGGATGGTTGATTAGCTCAAGATTCTTAGTTGGCTCTTCTTCAAAAACATCGATACCAGCGCCAGCTACTTTACCAGAATTCAAAGCGTCAAGTAAGTCCTTTTCACAAACAACACCGCCACGAGCAGTATTGATAATGTAAACGCCATCCTTCATCATATCGAACTGCTCTTTTTTTAGTGTAGCACCAACATTTTTATCGAACGGAATGTGTAGTGAGATAAAATCAGAAACCTTTACTAGTTCGTCCATAGTCTTGTATTCAAATTCAGGATACTCAGCCAATTTACCGCGTCTATTTGTGTAAATAACATTCATACCAAGTGCTCTAGCTCTTACAGCAACTTCGTATGAAATTCTGCCCATACCGATTAAACCGAGAGTTTTACCTGAAAGTTCTATGCCAGTATATTTGTTTTTATTCCATTCACCATTTCTCATAGTTACATTAGAGATATGAATAAATCTTGCCAATGTGAACATATGTCCAATTGCAAGCTCTGCAACAGCAGCACTTGACGAATTTGGTGTGTTTTTAACAGTAAAGCCTTGCTCAGCAGCATAAATATGATCAATATTGTCTATACCAACACCTGCTCTGATCATCAATTTAAGACGGCTTCCCTTTACTTGATCGATCAAATCTTTTCTGATTTTGGTAGCAGAACGTATAACGATAACGTCAGTATCTCTTAATACGTCAACCAATGCATCTCCGTCGTAGTGATTTGTATCTACGACATGACCCAACTCAACAAGTGCGTCAACTGCACTTTTATCCATGCCATCGTTTGCTAAAATTTTTAAAACCATGAGACCCCTCTCCTTCATAAGTTAGGGCAATTGTTGTCAATTGCCCTAGAATGGTAATTATAAGCCAAGAATTTCTTCAATAACAGATAATAAAGTCTTTAGTTCATCAACTTGAGTATCAGCCATATGTGCAATTCTGAAGGTTAAGTCTTTAAGTTTACCATAACCATTCGAGATCATATAACCGCGTTTAGCAAGTTCTTTATTTAAGTCAGAAACACTGATTTCTTTAGTGTTTTTTATTGTAGTGAGTGTATTAGAAGCATATTTTTCATCTGCTAACATTTCAAAGTGTTTATTTGCCCATTCTCTTGTGATTTTAGCCATTTCAAGGTGTCTAGCAAATCTATTTTCTTGTCCTTCAGCTAAAATATTATCTAATTGATAATCAAGAGCAAACATGTGAGATAAAGAAGGTGTAGATGGATATTGATAATCTTTATCTTGAATGTATTGATATAATTCAAGTAAGTCAAAGTATAAGCCTCTGTGTTCAACTTGCTCTGCAGCTGCTTTAGCTTTCTCAGAGAAAGTACAAATTGCCATACCTGCTGGCAAGCCTAAACATTTTTGAGTAGACGTGATACAAATATCTACGCCAAGCTTATCGACTTCAATTTTTGTACCTCCGAGAGAAGATACTGTATCTAAACAGAAAATCACTTCAGGATATTTTTTTACTACTTCAGCGATTTCATCGACTGGGTTCATAATACCAGTTGATGTTTCATTATGTGTAATGGTGATTAAATCGTATTTTCCAGTTGCCAATGCTTCTTCTACCATTTCAGGAGTGGTTGGTTGACCAAGCTCCGATTTGAAGATATCTGCAGGAACATTATTTGAGGTAGCCATTTTGTACCATCTATCCCCAAACGCACCAACAGAAAAAATTGCAGCTCTTTTACGTGTACAAGATCTAACTGCGCCTTCCATCAATCCACTACCTGAAGATGTTGAAAGTAGGATTTCGCTTTCTGTGTACATTAACTTTTTAAGCTTATCAGAAATACCTCTTTGTAAAGCAGAAGCATCTTTTGTTCTATGACCGATTTGCGGTGTTGCCATTTTCAAAAGAACATCTTCTCTAACGTCTACAGGACCTGGAATAAACAATTTCTTATGCATTCAAATCACCTCAAAATTATTATTTAAATCAAGTTTATCATATCATTTAATAGGGTGAATAACAATATTTGTCCCACTAAGTTTTCCCCAAAATCTTTTAAATTTATTTCATATATTCAATTTTTTTTGCAATTTGACATCAATTTAACAATTCCTGGCATAAAAAATATTTTAGATAATTCTTCATGCAGTGAATTATCAGCTTTATCCACAAACAAGATTTTTGCTTAATAAAAAAGTCGATTGAATTTAAAAACTCAATCGACTTACGTTTTATTCTTACATTAATTAAAAGGCTACAATTATTCCTTTTTTATCCGCGTACAACGAGGACAAGCCCGCACATTTGACGTTTACGATTTCCTCGACACAATCCATCTTAGAAATTTCTTCCTCAATTTGATTTGCACGTTCAGGGTTGCCAACATGTGTGATCGCAACTATTTTCTTACCATTTTTAATGAGTTCCTGTTGCATGATTTCAATCAATCTTGAATAAGCTTTATTCGTGTTTCTCACCTTTTCAATCAATTTTATCTCACCGTGGCCATCACTACCCATAATAGGTAAAATGTTCAATGTTGAGGCAATTAAGCCCTTCCATTTGGATATTCTGCCATTTTTAATTAGATTGTCCAAGCTCTCTGAAATAAATATGACGCGCATGTCATTAATAAAATCCGTCATTTGCTCAATTAGCTTTTCGGTCGAATAGCCAAGATTCTTAAATTCATATATTTTTCTCGCTATAAGTGTTTCCCCAGCAGCTGCGCCAAGTGAATCAAAAATATGAATCAATTTCTTAGCTGGGTTTTCTGAATCATATATATTTTTAGCCAACATTGCACTATTATAAGTTCCACTCAATTTAGAAGATATGGTTACGATGAAAATTTCATCATCATCGCCTTCAAAATGCGCTAAAAAATCGTTGGGTGATGGACACGCTGACTTAGGCGTATTTTCTGATTTTTTCATATCTGAAATAAAATGATCCACATCAAGCGACGCATCATCAACATATTCATTTCCATCAATCATTAATTTAAATGGCACTATCGTAACTGGATATTTTTCTTGGAAAGCTTGATCCACATCCGTACTACTATCTCCTATCACTTTAAACATCAAATCATCTCCTAAGGGTTAATATCTACATTATACTGTATAGACAACTGTTTTACAAATAAAAGTAACACCAGAAAGGTCATCCTCTCTGGTGTCTAATATATTACCTAATTTAGTTAATACAAAACAGATTTGTACAAATCTTAACTTATAATGTAGATAAGCTGAGCACGCGCTTTTCCTCAGAAATCGCTTTTTCTTCTAATGCTTTTACTTTCGATGTCATATCAGCTACATAGGCTTCATCCTTAATGCTGCCGAGGTTGATTTTTACATTGTATAGTGCTGAAAGAATTGCAGTTCTTGCCATCATAGCTGCAACGAGTGCATCTGTTTGTGCATTCTGATTGCCATTTTCCACAAGAAAAGCAAGATCATTAAAAAGCTCAGAGGTTGTTTTAGCAACTTCATAAGGAACCGAAGCAGCATACTTCATCCCTTCCTGAATCATTTGAGTTCTGTGTGCTTTTTCTTCTTCAGTTTCTTTTGGTAATTTATATGCTTTCATAACGCTATCGAATGAAGTTGCATCTTTATCAATCATATCGACAAAGTAAACTTTGTGATTGCTCATTCTAGCTGCAACTGCCTGCATTTCATCATTTACTGCTTCATAGTTTTTTTTGCCTACGGTTAGATTTGCCACCATTGCTCCAAGTGCGACAGAAAGTGCAGACGAAAGAGCAGCAACACTACCACCACCAGGTACAGGCTCGTTAGATTCTAATTGATTAAGAAACGCTTGTAATCCAAGTTCTTTTAACATTATTCCTCCTAAGAAGTGCTTAAAGCGGTTGATTGTTTTCTTTATCTAAAATTATAACGCCATTTTTCACGACTTTTTCAACGGTGCTCACACCGATGTGGTATGGTAAGAATTTATAGGACGGGAATTCATGAACAACCAAATCAGCTTTTTTACCAATGTCAATACTACCCACTTGATCTGCTCGATCAACTGCTGCAGCACCATTTATGGTTAATGCTGTTATGGTTTCTTCAATGGTCATTCCCATCTGATTTGTAGCAAGTGCAATTAAAAGAGGAATTGATTCAGTGAAACAGCTACCCGGATTAAAATCAGTCGCAAGTGCTACTACTAGTCCCTGATCAATCATATGACGCACGCGTGCATACGATTCCTTGAGCGAAAATGCGGTACATGGTAATACGGTTGCAACGACACCGGCCTCTTTCATAGCATTGATGCCTTCATCAGAAGCTTGAAGTAAATGATCTGCAGAAATGGCACCTAATTCAGCTGCGAGCTCTGCGCCACCAAGACGCACAATTTCATCCGCATGTACCTTAAGCTTAAAGCCTCTTTTTTGAGCAGCTAACAGGAACCTTCTCGATTGCTCAACAGAAAATACATTTTCCTCACAGAAGATATCCGCAAACTCTGCTAAGCCTCTTTGATCTACGATCGGCAAAACGTCGTCAATCATAAAATCAATAAATTTATCAGGCTCTTGCTTGTATTCAACTGGACGTGCATGTGGTCCTAAAAATGTCGTAATAATATCGAGTGAATGTATCTTATTAAGCTCTTTCATTACTTCTAATTGTTTGATTTCAGTGTCTAAATCAAGACCATAACCACTTTTACCTTCAACAGTAGTCACACCAAAACCTGCCATCGAATTCAAACGACGAATGCCTAATGAAATCAACTCTTCCTTAGTCGTTTCCTTTGTGCCCTTTACTGAATTGATGATACCACCACCGCGATTCATGATCTCCATATACGAAACACCATTTAATCGCCAGTTATACTCATCGGCACGGTAGCCACCAAATATAAAATGCGTGTGCGAATCAACAAATCCAGGTAGTACACATTTGTTAGTTGCATCTATTAATGCGAACTCTTTCTCTCTGTAGTAATTCAGGTCTAAAACATCATCAGTAATTTTAGTAATTATGCCATCCTCTACAACGATAGAAGCATTCTTAATTACCTTTAAATCTTGCATTTGATCTCCTGCTTTTCCTTTAAATCCGCTACATGTAACGACTTCAGATGCGTTATAGATCACTATGCTTCCTTTTTTCATGAATTTACTCCATTATTCTTTTTTCTAATACTTGCTCATATGAGAAATTTTCGATTCCAAGATAATACTCAGAAGTTGCTAAAAGTGCATCCATCGGTACAAGTCCAATAATCTCACTACCGACTATAGAAACGCCATATCTTTTAGCTTCAATACGAATCAACTCAAACGCTCTATATAAAGGCGTCTTAGTAAAATCTGTCATATTCATTGAAATTTGAACAATTCCTCTCTCCTCAAGAGCAATGCCAAGCGCTTTACAATATCTTAAGCCACCACTCAGGTGTCTAACATTTTTTGCTATTTTGTTGGCTATTTCAATATCATTGGTATTTAAGTTAACATTAAATGCAACTAGCGGCATTCTTGCTCCAATAGCTGTAATACCAGCCGTTGGATGTATCTCAGTCCCAAAATCAGGCGTCCATTCAGGATCCTTAACCTTTTCAGCCATACCTTCAAATTGACCTTTTCTTACAGTAGCAAGGTTTTCTCTTTCTGATTTAGAAGCTGATTTCTCATATAAAAAGCTTGGTACGCCATACTTTGAATACACCAGTTCAGCTACTTCCTTAGAAAGCTTAATACATTCTTCCATTGATGCATTTTTAATTGGAATAAATGGAATAACGTCAGTTGCACCCATTCTTGGATGTTGTCCTTCATGCTTCGTCATATCAATAATCTCTGTTGCAATACCTACGGCTTCTACAACTGCATTTTTTAATGCCTCATACTCGCCAACTACAGTCACAACCAGTCTATTGTGATCCTCATCGTTACTGTAATCTAATAACTTAACGCCAGGCTTTCCTCTAAAAGGAGATACAATTTTATCGATTTTATCAAGGTCGCGGCCTTCGCTAAAGTTAGGAACACATTGAATAATTTGATGCATAATAACCTCCAAATGTTTGATGGTGTAATTATACTGATAGGACGTCTATTTTGCGCCCATCATGATGAATATTAGGTTTTACTTAATATCTAATTTTATCGTTAATTTTTCAATCATATCTGCAGTCATTTTTTCAAGATCAAACTTTGGATTCCAACCCCACTCAGCTCTTGCACATGAGTCATCGAGTGAATTTGGCCAAGAGTTAGCAATTTTTTGCTTCACTTCATCTATTTCATAATCCATTTCAAACTCTGGTATATGTTTTTGAATCGCCTTCTTGATGTCTTCTGGGCAGAAGCTCATTGCAGTAATGTTAAATGCATTTCTATGAACAAGCTTTGATCCCTCTGCTTCACAAAGCTGTATGATCGATTCGATTGCATCAGGCATGTACATCATATCCATATACGTATCTGCTGCTAGGTTACATGTGAATTTTTTGTTTTTAAGTGCTTCATAATAAATGTGAACTGCATAATCAGTAGTACCACCACCAGGTAGTGCGCTATATGAAATTAAGCCCGGAAACCTTACCCCTCTTGTATCAACACCAAATTTATTGAAATAATAATCGCAAAGTAATTCTCCAGCAACCTTAGAAACCCCATAGATAGTAGTCGGTCTTTGGATCGTGTCTTGAGGTGTTAAATCAGCTGGCGTTGAAGGGCCAAAGGCTGCTATTGAGCTAGGTGTAAATACCATTGCACCTGTTTCTCTTGCAACTTCTAAGCAATTATAAAGACCATTCATGTTAACGTCCCATAACAGTTGAGGATTCTTTTCGCCTACAGCAGATAATAAAGCAGCGAGATTCATGATAGTATCGATTTCATACTTCTTAACGAGTTCTAGCATACGGTTGTAGTCTGTTACGTTTAATTCTTCGAATATACCTTCGTTTTCAACCGTTTCACTACTTCCTCTACGGATATTTGTAGCTACGACATTTTCAACCCCATAAAGCTTTCTCAAGGTATGTGTCAGTTCGGTACCAATCTGACCACAAGCTCCCGTAATCAATATTTTTTTCATTTAACGCTCCCCTTATAAAAATATTTGAAACCTTAAAAACAATTCACCAACTCTATTTTACATGATTGTTACAGCGAGTGATATAAATCTTTTCTTAAATTGTTTTAACATTTGCCTCTCAGTAGTGACTATAAAATTACCTCAAGGCTGTGTTGTACCGCCTACACATATATAATGTGATCGGTTGCAACAAAGTAACCCATTATCAACAAGTAAATTAATATACTGAGTAAACCCGTCCATCTAAATCTTGGTTTTGAAAGCTTATGTTTCGCTATAATCATTCCAAGCACCATGCCAATTCCACCACCAAAAAAAGCATGCAATAATAACAGGTTTTCTGACAACCGCCACTTCCCTTTTACAGCATATCGTTTGTCCAGTAGCATCGAAATAAATGCAGACAGATTTACCAACCCCAATATAAAAATGATGCTTTTAAAAAACATATTGCCTCCAGTAAAACGCTCTTTAATAATACTCTTATTATAATGTATAATGTAAGAAATATCTTGTTTTTTAAGTAAGCTTCATATTTTCACACGATTCTTTTTTTGTAAAGAGGTAAATATGACACTAGAATTAGAGAGTGTAATTAAGTTAATTATTGCCGTCGTAGTTGGTGGACTCATTGGTTTAGAGCGAGAGTCCGTAAGACGACCAGCTGGCTTCAGAACCCACATCCTCGTTTGTGTCGCTAGTGCATTAATCATGGATATGAATCTTCTAGTCGCTAAGGAATTTGTAAATTCTGATCCTATGCGTCTTGGCGCACAGGTTATAAGTGGAATGGGTTTTTTAGGTGCTGGAACCATATTAAAAGAAGGGGCAACCGTAAGTGGTTTGACGACGGCTGCGGGTCTATGGGCTGTCGCATGTTTGGGGTTGGTTATTGGTGCAGGCTATTATCTATTAGCTGTATTTGCAGCACTTTTAATGCTTTTAACGCTAAAAACATTCAGTCAGCTTGAAAGAAAGTACACAGGTAGAAAAAAACCACCTAAAGCATAAATAGAGGATAGACAATCTATCCTCTATTTTTTTATGAATGCAACACTTACTCGCGTTGTTTTTTCAAGCTGTTCTAGTTCTATATTACCACCGAGTTTATTGACAATTATATCATAAGCGATGCTAAGGCCTAAACCCATATGGTGCTGCTTTGATTTAGTGGTGAAAAAAGGCTCAAACACCCGTCCTGTCGCTTTTCCAATTACAGGCTCTCCATTATCCTCTACAATCAAAAAAACCGCTCCGCTATTGCTAAATGTTTTTATCTCGATCCTGCTACGAGGAAGCTCCTTCACTGCTTCTACTGCATTTTCAACTATATATTTAATTGCCTGCTTTAGCATTAAAGGGTTACAGTAAATCATCTGTTCTTCTCGATAATCTCTAACAAGCTCACTGATATTTGATAGCTCTCTACTCATTAAAAAAATAACATCATCGACTAATTCACAAAGAGTTACATAGATAAAACCGCCCTTTTCATCCTCATCAAAGTAAGCTTTAATAGCGCTAATTCTCTTTTGTACACTACCAAGCTGTTTTTCGATATTCTCCAAGGATTTAAAGTTGACCTCTAATGGTAATGAAAGCTGATCTAGTGTATCTCTAAGATGGTTTAATTCCATAAGAGAATAATCAATAGGCTTTTCAATCTCCTCAGACAGATTTTTTAACAAGCTGCCAATGGCTGTAATTTTTTCCTTTTCGACGACATAGCTCTGCGTATCCTTAAGAGACTGGTTAATTCGTTTCAGCTCCACATTTTGATTTTCAAGAAGACTTAATGCTTTATTCAGTTTTGTATCCTTCTCAACTGAGCTGATAACAGCTTGAACTCTAACAGAAAACTCCAAAGCATTAAATGGCGTTCTGATAAAGTCCTTTGCACCAAGTTCGAAGCATTCTCTCAATATCTCTAAATCCTCTACCTTGGTCACCATGATCACTTGTTTTTGAGACATTAGCTCTGTTTGCTTCATGATCTTTAAAACATCAAGCCCCGACATCCCAGGCATGACCAAATCCAGCAAAACAACATTAACCTCATTGCTTTTCATAATCTCTACAGCTTCTTCGCCACTAGAAGCCTTTAAAATATAGTGATCCCCTTGTAATTGGTGCAATATATCTTCAATTAATTTAACATTCAACCGACTATCATCAACTATGAGAATATTCATGCATGCCTCCTTAACTTTTAACTTTATACCCAAGATATCCATTAAATATCAAAGGAGCTGTGATACAACTAAATAAATAGTCATATCACAGCTCCTTATATTAAAATTCTGCGTTCTTTACAGTTCTTGGGAATGGAACAACATCTCTAATGTTTCCCATACCAGTTAAGTACATAATCATTCTTTCAAAGCCAAGTCCATAGCCTGCATGTCTTGTTGTACCAAACTTTCTAAGCTCCAAATACCACCAGTAATCTGACTCATGTAGGCCAAGCTCCTTAACTCTTTCAAGTAAAAGATCAAGACGTTCTTCTCTTTGAGAGCCCCCGATTAACTCACCAACACCTGGTACGAGTAAGTCCATCGCCGCAACGGTCTTTTGGTCTTCGTTCATTCTCATGTAGAATGACTTAATCTCTTTTGGGTAGTTGATAACAAAGACTGGTCTATTATAAATCACTTCAGTTAAATATCTTTCGTGCTCCGTCTGTAAATCAGCTCCCCAGAACACTGGATATTCAAATTCTTCACCCGATTTTATTAAAGCCTCTACCGCTTCAGTGTAAGTCACTTTACCAAAATCTGAATTAAGTACATGTGTTAATCTTTCTAATAATCCTTGATCGATTCTCTCATTGAAGAACTTCATTTCTTCAGGACAAGTTTCCATTACATATGCAATGATGTATTTAACCATATCCTCAGCTAACGCCATATTGTCATTCAAATCAGCGAATGCAATTTCAGGCTCAATCATCCAAAACTCAGCTGCATGTCTTTTCGTATTTGAATTTTCAGCTCTAAAGGTCGGTCCAAATGTGTATACATCCCTGAATGCAAGTGCAAAGGTTTCAGCCTCTAGCTGACCACTTACAGTTAAATTCGTTTCTTTTCCAAAGAAATCTAAAGTGGTATCAATTGCACCCGCTTCTGTCTTAGGGAGATCGTTAAAGTCCAAGGTTGTAACTCTAAACATTTGACCTGCACCCTCAGCATCACTACCAGTGATAATTGGCGTATGAACATACACAAAGCCTCTGTCTTGGAAAAATTTGTGGATGGCATAAGCGGCTGCTGATCTAACTCTAAATACGGCAGAGAACGTGTTGCTTCTTGGTCTAAGATGTGCAATCGTTCTAAGATACTCCATAGTATGTCTTTTCTTTTGAAGGGGATAATCCGCACTAGAATAACCCTCTACTACAATTTCATTCGCTTTTAGCTCAAATGGTTGTTTGGCATTTGGTGTTTCAACCAATGTACCCCTTATGATCAATGCTGAGGATATTGCACATTTTTCTATATCTTGAAAATTTCCAAGCGTATCATCGTATACAACTTGTAAATTATTAAAGTAAGTTCCATCATTCAACTCAATAAATGCAAATGTTTTTGAACTTCTAGAGGTTCTAATCCAACCTGAAACCTGTACTTCCTTTCCAACATATTCCGAAGGCTTGAGAAATAATTCTCTAATAACGGTATTTTTCATATTTTTCCTCCATAATCTATCTAATATGACCTTCTGTCTCGCTCTAAAATTCTATTAAATTATAATACAATCAACCGTCTAAGTCAAAATAATACGTTGAAAAATCAATCACTTTCTTATACTATAATAGTACTAAACTCTTTAAAAAGTAAGGAGACTTGAACATGCAACATATTAACCTCATGTTTCTACTAGCTTCACTTTTATTCACAAATTTTGTATATCATTTGGCGTTTACAAACAAGAAAAACATCGCATTCCTAACTGACTTAATTCCATTTGCTACAATTTGGATGACTTCACTTATGCCATTACACATGAGCAGCTTTACAATATTAAAGCTTAGCTTAATATTTAGTATTGGCGGTCGCTTAGCCTTTGAACGTTTAAAGATGATTGCATCCAAGGATTATCTACTAGTATACAATTTGATTGCTACTGCCATCCTGCTGACAATTGCTATAAAGCCAATCCTAATACCTATTTTGTTCATTAATATACTCACCGCATTTGTTTTTTCATTAGAAATTATTGCTAAGCTGCAAACCAACAATGTTGAACGATCACTCTATACCAAAGAAACTATGGAGGTTGGATTCATCGGCTGGGTTGGTGGCATCAGTTTATCTCTTGGTTCAAGTATGTTCAACCAAAATCTCGGGGTATCAGTAATTATAATTGCCGTTATCGCTCATTTAGCACTTGAAGCAAAGCACTCGAGAAAGGCAATTGAAAGTACAGATGATAGACTCCTAGAGCTAGAAAATAAATTCGAGCGTTCTGTTGAATATGAGGCAAAAAAGAGAACTGCGCAGCTAGCGGACAAAGTTGAGTATATAAAGGAAAAATCTCAAAAGGATCCATTAACTAAAGCCTATAATCGAAATGGTATTCTAAATGAAATGAATGGACTTATAAATGATTCTTCAGTGAAAATCTTTTCAATTGCCCTTTTTGACATTGATTTCTTTAAAGCAATCAATGACACAAAGGGACATATTATCGGTGACGAGTGTTTAAAATTCTTATCCTATACTTTCATGACACATAACCGAAAAACCGATATTCTGGGTCGATACGGCGGTGACGAATTTATTTTGCTCATGCCACATATCAATGCGCCTGCAGCTATAGAAATTTGTGATCGACTACGTAAAGAAATAGTTGTAAAATCCTCGCCAAAGTTTTCTATTTCAATGGGAATCGCTTCTTATCCCTACGATGGAAGAAGCTTTAATGAATTACTAGAAAACGCTGATAAAAGCCTTTATAAGGCAAAAGAGCTTGGAAAAAACAGAGTATCCTATGAGGGGAATGTCCCAATTCTAAAAAAATAATGCCCTATTATAATCAAAACCACTAGCTCATTTGATAAAGCTAGTGGTTTTATTAATTTCCTGAGAAATCATAAATTTTAGGTACTGTATCGGTATTGCTTATCCAATAGGTCACCTTGTTTCTCATTTCATTATTCTGATCATCAACATAGGTTTCAACTATTGAAACAACAACATATGGTTTTTCCTCATGTATTTCGTAGGCGTAAAATTTGTAAAAACGATACCCCTTATCCTCAGTTATATCAATTGAGTCTAGTTTTTCTACAGCAGGTGATTCTAACTCGACCAGCTTCCAGATGGCTTCATCTCCATCCTTAATAAAGCTATCCCAAGACTGATTAAACCCCAATAATAAATTATAGATAGAAACTGGAATATTAATTGAAACCATTGGCATACTTTCTGCTTGAGCTTCTAAACTAGTTTCAACCTCAGTTGTGACTGGAACCTCTGAATTAGCTTCACTTTCAGAGCTAAAGGTGCTATGATATCCAGTGATGATTGAGGTTCCTTTATATGAGAGCTCTTTTACAAAGTCAATGGTGCCTCGACCACTGAAGATAGTTCGCTCTTCTCTGTAGCCGTCCTTGCTCTCATATTTGACTTTAACGGCATTGCCATTATCCCAAACATCAATTATTTCAGCATTGAAGGCTACTTTATTACCAACCTTATTTACTGCTTTATAGTGCCATTTATGACCGATTTCAATCGGGGCTTCAAGTATTGTAACCTCATTAAAATCACTATCATTTAGTCTTGAACCTTCAATCGTTTGAATCATTCTATTACCGATCACCGTACAAGTGACTTCAAATTCATACTCACTTTTAGAACCACTGGTTGAATTATTCTTAACCTCGCCGCTTAATTTAACTGAATCTGAAGTTTCAGAAGAAATTGCCTTTACAACGTGAAAGTAGTTGTCGTCACCAGTATAGGTATCCGTGGTACTTTGAAGAAACTCTAAAAGGGCATCGTTAGGAGACTCAAGATTTAAGGCGTCACGACTA
The DNA here is from genome assembly GCA_001897605.1 of Clostridiales bacterium 38-18. Lineage (GTDB taxonomy): Bacteria > Bacillota > Clostridia > Peptostreptococcales > Acidaminobacteraceae > Fusibacter_C. The sequence continues at coordinate 99,518 of MKTL01000004.1, forward strand.
CAGGATGTCAATAGCAATAGCAACATCATGACAAGCCATATAATGATTTTCCTCATCCTGTCCTCCTTTGGTCTCATTAGTAAATGCTAAGTTCTAAGCTTTGTGACAGCATTTCAAGTAGTTTAATGCCTGCCAAGCTATTTCCTTTTTTATCTAGAGACGGGCTAAATACGCCAATTCCTATATCGTTTAATACCGTGCACATTATGCCGCCACCGACACCGCTTTTTGCTGGAATTCCAACATTAATAGCAAACTCACCAGAGCCGTCATACATACCACAGGTAGCCATGTAGGATTTCACAATTCTACTGTATCTTGCTGTAAACAATCTTTCGCCAGTAACAATATCAATACCATCATTTGCAAGCAATGCTCCAATGTATGCCAGATCTCTAGTGTTCACTTCTATTGAACACTGCTTAAAGTAAACTTCTAGTGTATCTTCAACATCGCCTTCAATATTGCCAAAGTCCTTTAAAAAATATGCCATTGATCGGTTTCGATGTCCAGTTCTTGCCTCCGACCTAAAGACAGCCTCGTTAATTTGAATATCGGGATTATGTGTTAATTTTCTTATAAAACTTAATATGCGATTGATTTTTTCCTCTGCAGAATCACCTTTAATTAATGCCGAAACAGATATTGCGCCTGCATTAATCATCGGATTAAGAGGTTTATGCTCATCAAAGGTCTCAAGTCTAACTATTGAATTAAAGGGATCTCCTGTTGGCTCTTTTCCAACCTTTTCAAATACTCTGTCCTCACCATTGTCCAAAAGTGCCAATAAAAGCACAATAGGTTTAGAAATACTTTGAATGGTAAATAAAGTACTGGTATCTCCTGCTTCAAATAGATTCCCCTCAATATCAAACACCGAAATACCAAGTTGATCGGGGTTTGCTTTACTAAGCTCGGGGATATAGCTAGCGACTTTTCCCTGAGCACATAATGGTAAATTTTTGCTGACAAGTTCTTGAAGTAATGACTGCATTTTACCCACCTCATGTATAGTTTCAATATTCATTATAACAGTGATACAGAAAATTTGAAGTGATTTTAACAATTGTGTATTTTTTTTTAGACATGACGGCATTCTGATAAAGATTCCTTATTTACAAACATGCTGATATTTGGTAGTATATTATATGTTACATATCCATATCACATAAGGAGTTGTCAGGAATGAAGAAAACTTTATTAACTGAATCGGCACTTGCAAAACTACAACAAGAATACGATGAACTCATAGAAAAGAGACATCAGATTTCTGACGAGATAAAAAGAGCCAGAGGATTTGGAGACCTTTCAGAAAACGCAGAGTATCATGCTGCTCGTGAAGCTCAATCGCATAATGAGACTGAAATTTTGAAACTTAAAGAGATATTAGAGAGCTATGAACTCGTTCAAGAGACTTTTGATAAAGACAGCATCACTATCGGTTCAAAAATCAAAGTTAAATACTTAGACTTTGACGATATTGAAGAGATCGAAATCGTAACTAAAATTGAGTCTGATCCATTAAATTCTAAGATTTCAAATGAATCCCCTATTGGTAGTGTACTGATGGGTAAGAAAAAAGGCGATAAAGTGGAAGCGCAATCTCCAAATGGACTAGTTAAGCTTGAAGTGTTAGATATTTTATAATTATCAAAATCAAATAAAGGATTTGAAGCTATTTTATCAATGGCCTCAAATCCTTTTTTTATTGCACGACGACATGCTCCTTCGCCTTCGGTTGATCTATGTGCTTGAATACCTTATACAAGATAAAGGTACCTATTAAATAACAGACGATTGTCCAATAATACGGCGTATTATAGCTATATCTAAACATGATGATACCGCCTAGATAAATTCCCACAGCCCTAAATAAATTATTGGTTAAACTTACCAGACTACTCATAAAGGTTCTAGCTTCGTCACCAGCGATTTCCATCGCTAAGCTGCCAATAATTGGACTGGCCATATTCATTAGCGAGCTTCTAAAGAAAAATGACATCGTAATGATTAAAATACCTTGTGGAAATGAAATTGAAATCAAAAAAGGAATTGAAAATAGTTGACAGATAATCACCGTTCTAATTCGTCCATGCTTTTTAGCTAGCGGTGGTACAATTAATCCACCTATCACCGTTCCAATTTGACTAATTGCCATGATATTCCCTACGACACCATCTGAAATAGTCAGCGTATATTTTAAATACATACTGAAGAAGGGTACGATCATTCCAGCCCCTAAACCAATTAGTGACACTTGAATAAGATAGAGTAATGTTTTGCCTTGTAAGAGCTTTTTAAATCCATTAATCGTTACACTAACTGTTGTCGATAGTGGCTGCTCTCGCTGACTCGAAACCATATGCGTTCCTGAAAATTTAAGTGCAATGATAACTGCAATAAATATAAGTGCAGTAGAAACGTTTAGCACAATTCTCCCCGCCATTTGATCGCTGTAAAATGTCCCAAGCATGCTAGACAGATGCCCAAGGACTAAGCTCCCTGTTACAAAGGCAACATTTTGTAGAACAAAGGCCATACTAAAGGCTGTCACTCTATGTTCAGCAGGTGTATGCTCATAAATTATAGGCGCCTGAAGAATCATTAGCGTTGAGTTGCCAATACCAAATGTAAATGCGAAAAATACCATTATAAAAGGAATATGTACATTAAGAACAATTAAATTGCTAATGACCATTATCAACAATCCGACAATTAAGGTCACCTTCTTGTTCATACGTTCTGCAAAAATGGCAACGGGCAACGCACCCAGAGCAACGCCAAGTGTGTTTACAGACATAATTTGTCCAACAAAGGCTTCATTAAATCCTGAGTTTTTTAAGTATATGCCAAACAGAACATTATATGCCGAGCTGACAACTGTTGCGAAAAATATGATTCCCAAATAAAGCTTAACATTTTTGGAAATATTTTTAAAGAAATCTACGTATACTGAAAATGCTGTTTTCATATCATCACCAATACACATTATAGCATAAATTTCGGGATTCGAAATATAAATTTAGGAATCCGAAATGTTATATTTTTTTTACAATATTCGCATTGTCATTCGATACACTTTTGGGTATACTGAATATAAAAATATTGGAGGTCAACCATGGCTTGTATGTACCCATCCACAAGTAAAGAACCTGAAATCTTGTATCCATATATTGAACAGGAAATGAAAAAACTCCTTGCAGAAGAGACAGATTGGATTGCGAATGCAGCTAATGCGGCATCTACGCTTGGTTTCTTACTTCACGATTTAAACTGGGCTGGCTTTTACCTATTAAAAGATGAAGAACTTGTCCTTGGCCCATTTTGGGGAAAACCTGCTGTCACCAGAATTGCTTTAGGAAAAGGTGTATGTGGAGATGCAGCGTCTGCACGTAAAACCATTGTAGTTGAGGATGTTCATCAATACCCAGGTCATATTGCCTGTGATTTATTCTCAAACAGTGAGATTGTCATTCCACTAATTAAAGACGATCGATTAATAGGCGTGTTAGATATTGATAGTCCTGAAATTGGACGTTTTAAAGAGGTTGATCAATTAGCACTTGAAAAAATAGCTGCGCTGATAGTTGATTTCGTTAATTTCCCACTATAATACATTAATTTTAAAAATAAAAACACCGCAAAGCGGTGTTTTTTAGTATTTACGATCTAACAACTGTCGCGCCAATTCACTCAATACTAGCTTTGCATCGCAATCTGGTAAAGCGTCAATTTTCCGATAGGCACGGTTTGTATATTTCTGAGCAAGTGCTCTCGCTTTTTCAAGGCCTTTTTTCTTCTTAACCAATTCTAGTAATTCAACCTCTGATTTCTGTAAAACAGAAGCATCCTCACGCTGAAAGGAGTAAATTACAGGTAATGTGTAATATCCTTTCTTCAAATCGTTGTGCGTTGATTTTCCAACCAATGCTTGATCATCTGAAAAATCCAAAATATCATCTATAATTTGAAAAGCAATACCTAATTCATAGCCGATTCTTCCAAGTAGATTGGATAAGCGCTCTGAGCATTTACTTTCATAGGCGCCTGCATACATGCTTACAGCAAAAAGAGCAGCAGTTTTTCCAGAAACGACCCTCAAGTAATTTTTTACTGTCATAAACTGAAACTTACTGTGGAATTGTAACAATTCACTCTCACAAATATGTTCAATGGCTTTAGCGATTTTCTGCATATGCTCACCATCATAGTCATTATTATTTAGCATGCCCATGACTTTTGAAAGCAAATAGTCGCCTGCATAAACCGCCATATCCTTCCCGTATTTGCTTTGAATGCTCTCTTTATTTCTTCTTAATTTAGAGTCATCAATTATATCGTCATGAATCAAAGTCGCCATATGAAGCATTTCGACTGCAGCAGCGAGCTTAATACTCTTTTCCGATTGATACTCTCCAAAGTGAGCTGAAACGATAGACATTTGTGGTCTAAGCATCTTTCCATTTAAATCAATGATATCTGTAATGATTTCACTAATACCTGAAAACTTTGACTTTGACTGTTTGTTTATGGTTTCTCTAACTTTAGTCAACTCTATTGAAAGCGCTTGCTGTAATTCAGTTGTTCCATTCTTTTGTTGTACAGTAAGTGCCATAACAATCTCCATTTCAAACTTATGCTATCTCATAAATTTTACTTTTTCTAAATAGTTTATTAGTATCCTTGCAACAATACCAACGAATATACCTGTTGGGATCGCAACAATTAGTAAGATTGGCAAATATGTGAAAATTAAAACATTGTGTATCATTATCGTTGCAACTACAAGCTGACCGATATTATGTGCAACTGCACCAGCAACACTGACCCCCATCAAACTGATTTCACCTTTAAAGACTTTAAGAATTCCAGCCATGATTAATAGACTTAATACGCCACCCGACAAGCTGTATAGAAAGCTTGAAAGTGATCCAAAAGTAACAGCAGTTAGTAAAACTCTTAATAAGACAACTGCTGAAGCTTGTTTGAATGTCAATAGATATATAGCTGCCAATGTAACAATGTTCGCTAATCCAAGCTTTGCACCCGGTGCGATAAATGGTATAGGTAACATCGTTTCAATGAACGAAAGTATCATCCCTTGCGCTACTAGTACAGAGATAAAAACTAGCATTCTAGTCTTTGAAGGAGGTCGATTACTTTTGGTTTGTTCCATATGCGTCTCCTTCAATTAATCTGCAATACTATCTAAGCCGTCGCTATCTGTTGTTTCAGAAAAAATCTCAACAGTTACTTTATGCGGTAAACAAACGATGATTTCTCCATTTTGTGAGATAGCAGCTGTCTTAACACAAATTTGATCTCGACAATTAGCTTCAATCATACTGACGACACCATCCTTAATCTGAATGATATTGAGCTCATCATCCTCTTCAAAGATATAGGTTTCATTTGTTTTGGGTGAAAATGGATATGATTTTATGACCTCTCCATCATGTTTTATCAAAACCTCAAGATCGCCTTGATTCGACTCAGATGATATTTTAAACCCTATAAAAGCAACAACCGCAATTACAAGGACAATCAACATGAGAATAATATCATTCTTCTTCATTTATACCTTCTTTTTATAAATCATTTAAAAATCGTATCTGCAGAGCAGATACGATTTAATTTTAGTTCACAAACTCTTGTGATTCATCTGTAGCATGGCTACTGATTATTTAATTAATGGAAATACAAATACGACTTCTTAGCAAACGGCGTTTTCTTCCACCATTTTTTAAGAACTGGAAGGACATAGTAGTCTAATCCAAGTGCACTACCTGAACCACCGATCATAGCGATACCACCGAAGAAGAACCATAAGATTGATGCATCAGACATACCTGTTAGTGTAATACCAACTGTCATAAATGTTGTTGCAATCGATGCGATAAATGTGAATAAACCAGCAATTAACATTAAACCGAAGATAATTTCCATAAATACCATACCTGTTTGGAATAAAACAGCATGTGGTGCAATGATATTATCGATCGCCCATTGAACGACACCAGGAACCTTTTCGATTAATGGCTTAGCTGCATCTACTGCAGCTTCTGCATTTTCAGAAGCTTGAGTAACTGCGTCTGACGCATACATTTTTGCTTCTACTAACCAACCTTCATCGATCTTATTAAGACCTTCAATTAACCACATAACTCCTAAGAATACTCTGAATGGCATTAAGAAGAAATTAGGTGATGCTTTAGAGAAATGACCACCAACGAATGATCTTCTGTTTTTAACTTTAAAGAATTCATTTTGCATATACTCAAACAATTGAGCCAAACCTGCTACCATAAATAAGTAGTAGAAGTTAACCATATGCTTAACAAGTACTGCTAACCAACCATTGAATTTTAATCCATTGTTATCAGAAACTGCGTATCTAGATCCGATAGATACCATGAACCCGTGATAATTTTGTTTGTGCTCATGAAGCGGTTTATTTTGAATTAAGTTACCGATATTTAATGCTGCAGTATGACCAGATTGCTCAGCAGCTTCAACGATTTGTGGTAAGAAACCATCTTTATCTTCGTAGTGCGCATTGTCACCAGCCATAAACACATAGTCATACTTGTTAGTTTGCATGAATTTATTGACGATAACTCTTCCGCCTCTACCTGCTTCAAGACCTAATTTACCAACAAAGTTGCTAACCTTGATACCAGCACCCCAGATTAAAGTCTTAGTGCTGATGAATCTGCCATCCTTAAGCTCAAAGCCTTCCTCAGTTGCTTTAACTAAAGCAGCATTTTTAAGAAGCTCGATACCTAATTTTTTATATCTATTTTCTACTTTAGCAATTTGTCTTTCGTCCTTAAGTGTATTAAGGATTCTTGGAGTTGCTTCGATGTTGTAAATAGTAACTTCTTTCTTATCAACACCATATTTTTCAGCTAAGTGATCTTTAGCTTCGCCGATTTCACCAACCATCTCAACGCCAGTGAATCCACCACCAACAACTGCGAAAGTTAATAATTGTTTTCTTTTAGCTTCATTTTCTTCTACTGCTGCCATTTGGAACATTTTTTCGATATGTGCTCTTAAAGTAACAGCATCTTCATAAGACCAAAGTGTAAATGCGTGTTGATCTACCCCTTCAATACCAAATGAGTTTGAATCTGAACCAGCAGCTAAGATCAAGTAATCAAATGGATATTCTTTTCTTTCTGAAACCAGTTTTTTACCTTCAAAGTCAACGTTTGTAATTGTGTCTGTTACAACTTTAACTTTTCTTGCTGCAAAAACTTTTCTCAAATCGATTTGGATTGCGTGTGGTTCTGTACGATGTCCAGCAACCTCGTGAAGTTCTGTCATCAATGTGTGGTATGGTTTTTTGTCGATCAATGTGATTTCTACAGAATCATCATTTTTGAAGATCTTGTGGAGCGTCTTGCCCGCTTTGACTCCGGCATAGCCACCGCCGAGAATCAAAATTCGCTTCTTGTCAGCCATAGTATCCCTCTTTCTATAATTTCTATAATTCCTCTTTAATATTATACCAAAAACCTCATAAATAGAAATACAATTTTAATAATTGCTTAACAAAATTGAATAAAATTTGTCAATGTTTCCTACATTTATTGATTTTTGACTAACATTCCTAATTTTTCAATGATTGCGTTATATTCTATTTCTTCTTTTACACAATCCACTCTTTTAGAGAATTCGACGATTCCCTCTTCAATGCCTTTACCAACTGTTACTCTCAAAGGAATTCCAATTAAATCAGCATCTGTAAATTTAACGCCAGCTCTTTCATTTCTATCATCGATCATAACTGTGATGCCCATCTTTTGTAATTCTACATAAAGCTCAAATGCCTTCTCAACTTGAAGCTCATTCTTAACATTTACAATTGTGATTAGAACCTGGTAAGGGGCTACCGCAAGAGGCCATACAATTCCCTTTTCATCATGAAACTGCTCGACTATTGCAGAAACACATCTTGATATCCCTATACCATATGAACCCATTACGAAATGCTTTGCTTTTCCATCTTTATCTAAAAATGTGGCATTCATAGCTTTGGAATACTTATCACCTAATTGGAATATATTCCCTACTTCAGTGCCTCTATCAATTGATAGTGGTTTTTGACAATGTGGACAAGCATCTCCTGCTTCAACTGAAACTAGATCATCAATCCCTTTACAAATTGATTTATCTAATTTAACGCTCTTTAAGTGGTAGTCAGCTTCATTAGCACCACAAATACCATTTTGAATATCAAAAACGCGATGATCCGCATAAAGTTCAACATTTGGGCTTAAGCCTATCGGTCCAACAAAGCCAAGTACCGTTTCTGCCAATGTTTTAATTTCGTCTTCAGATAACATGACTATTTCATCTTCAGATATGCCAGCAAGCTTACCAAATTTGACCAAGTTTAAGGTTCTATGACCTGGCACCATAACGGCAAAAACGCGTTTTGTATCCTCTGAACGATAAAGCAATGTCTTTATAAAACGGCTTGCATCACAATGGAAAAAGCTTTCTAGCTCCTCAATTGTTTTTACATTTGGCGTGTGCACTTTTTCGTTTTCTAACGAATCCGTTTGTTTTGACGCTTCAATGTTAAATATTGCAGGTGCAACTTCATCCGTTGCAGCAAAATCACAGGCATCACAATAAGCAATCGTACTTTCACCACTAGGTGTAATAGCGATATACTCATGAGAAATACTGCCACCCATGTTTCCTGAATCACCTAAGACAACCTTATATTTCATCGCCATTCTATCGAACGCTTTATTATAAGCAACCGCCATATTATCGTAAGATTTAACCATGCTTTCATGATCAACATCAAATGTATAGGCGTCTTTCATAATAAACTCCCTTGCTCTTACAAGTCCAAAGCGTGGGCGTCTCTCATCTCTATATTTTGTCTGAATTTGATAGAGATTAAGTGGCAATTGTTTGTATGATTTTAGTTCATTATTAATTAAAAATGTAAAATATTCCTCGTGTGTGGGTCCTAAACAAAACTCACGATCGTGTCGGTCCCTTAACTTAAACATCTCTGGACCAAAGTTTTCCCATCTTTGACTTGCATCCCATATTTCTCTTGGTTGAATCGCGCTCATTAGTACTTCTTGTGCACCATGAGCATCCATCTCTTCTCTAACGATTTGTTCAATATTTTTCATAACTCTAAAGCCCAGTGGTAGGAATGAATACACGCCTGAAACGAGTTTTCTGATCATACCAGCTCTTAATAAAAGTTGTGCGCTCATGATATCTGCATCACTTGGCACTTCTCTTAATGTAGGCATATATAAACTTGACATTTTCATATAATTCACCTCATTATCGTACTGCTCAATTCACTATAATATATGAAAAAACATAAAAATACAAGGAAAACCCGACTAAAATAATAATAATTAACATCTCTGTTATTAATATGACAATCAGCTTTTACAATAAGCCATTTATCTTCTAAGAAGGAAAATCCTCAAACCCATTGTTTCCAATAAATTTGAGGACTTGTTTATATTTTTAACTACTTTGATCAACGATTTGATTAGCAAAATTAATTACATAATTTCCTTGTTGTAATGCCCTCTTGTATCTGTCTCTTGACTGAAGACCGATCGATTAAGAGAGCCATCTAACTTTCCTAATGCCTGATTGATGGTTTTGATCACTTGTTCTTTTGATTCAACGGTGAAGTTCAATCGAAATGCCTCAATGCCTTTTATATTTGGAATTTCATCTAGTAAATTCAATGTTTTTCCGTTCAAAATGGTTACAGTGCAATCCTTGTGTGTGATAATAGGAAACGTACCATGCTCGTCTTTGATCACATATTGCTTCGTTCTACACAAACCACATTGATTCATTTTTTTTAGTGGGCAGTATTTGGTGAACATCAAAGGTGCTTTGCCATAGACGATCATCTCAAGTGCGGGTGCACCCTCATTTTCTTTATGATAAGTTTCAATTAAGTCATCAATTTGACTTTTATTAAGCTCATAAGATAAAGTAACGCGTTTGGCACCCAAATTATAAAGCTCTAAACAGCTGGTTGCATTGACAACATTCAACGAATAGTCTGTTACACAGTCATTTTTATCTTTATAGTGGTAAACACCACCATAGCCACCAATAAGCAATTGTCCTGACTTTGCTTGATATTCAATTTGATTTCTTCTAATGATGTTATCAAAATAGACTTCCTTAATTCCACTGCTAACACACGCATCGTACTGCTCCTTATTCGTTACAGTTGCAGTAAGATACGGCTGATTAAGTGAAAATGCTATTTTTTTACTTGGCTCAACTGATTTTACTCGGTTTTTCTGACTATTTAACTTTAAGTCATATAATGCCTGAACAATATCACGTCTTGCAGCGTTAAGGAGTTTAGCAGGAATAAACGCACCATATTCGTCGAACTCTACGTGGTTTAGCTCAAATATCGTATCGTTTAATCTTGCAACTTGTTTCATCACTTGATCCTTTGTGGTCGGATTATTAATTGCCTCAGCTAAAACTTCTTCACTTTCATAGACGTAATTAAATCCCAACCCTTCAGCATCGATAACCAGTTTTGAATCTGGGTAGGCATAGATTTTCAAGTTTAAATCAAATCTTTTAAACTCATTTTCAAGTGAAGCCTCAAGTGATTTATAGTACGCATAGTCTTTAGTGATATAAACAAGGTCACCTTTTGATAATTTTTCTTTAATCTTGATATAGCAAACTCGGTCTGCTTTATTAATTAAATTTCCCTCTTTATCATATAATTTGACTACAGTGAGTACGACGTCTTCATTTTCGTGACTGATTCTGATAATGTCGTTTTGATTTAATTGCTTCGTTAGAGTAATCTCATACGTATCTTTAATAATCTTCGAAATCCAACCAATCTCAAATCCAACGTTATTAGGTCGAGTGATATTGGTAATGTCTTTTTTATCTTCATGAAATAGATAGCCCTTTGTGTAGGTTCTATTAAAGGTCTTACTTAAATCTGCAATATCAGTCTTAGTAATTTCACCATCTAAGGCTTTTCTATACTTAGAAACCACATTTGCCACATATGCAGGCTCTTTCATCCGACCTTCTATTTTTAAAGAATCAATCTCTTTTAAATCTTCAATATGCTCAATGGTATTTAGATCTTTTGTCGATAAAATATAGTTCTTTCCTATTATCGTATCTGTAGTTTGGTCTATGAGCTCATATTCTTTTCGACAAGAACCAACACAGCGACCACGGTTGCCACTTCTATAGCCAATTAATCCTGACATGAGACAATTGCCTGAATAAGAGACACATAGAGCACCATGTACGAAAATTTCTAAAGGAATATTCGCCTTTTTCTTAATTTCTTTTACTTTTTCAATCTCGACTTCGCGAGACAAGACGACACGTTTTGCCCCTAACTCTTTAAAGAGAAGTGTCCCCTCTAAATCATCAATGCCCATTTGAGTTGAACAGTGTGCCTCTAAATCCACAAAGTTTTTAACGATATAATTGAGAGCGGCCAAATCCTGAACGATAATACCATCAACACCAATCTCATTTAAAAGATTCATTTGCTCTTTCATTTCTGAAATTTCACTTTCAAATACGATGGTATTCATTGTAATGTAGATTTTTACATTTCTAAGATGTGCATATGCCACAGCTTCTTTCAACGTTTCAAAATCAAAATTCGATGAATAAGCACGCGCACCAAATTTTTGCATTCCTAGATATATTGCATCACACCCATTTGAAATAGCAGCCTTTAAAGCCTCCATATTTCCTGCAGGAGCTAATAATTCCGTCATTTTTTTCCTCCAAACGATTCGCTTCAAAGCGCTAGATCTTTCCAATAGGCATTTCCAATAGACATTTACTATTATCACTATGACGTCGCTCAATCACAGCTTATAAGATTTGTGTCACTTATTGATCACACCCTATTTTTACCCATTTATATTAAAACTTATGACTTAAATTTCCTCAAATAGCATTATAACAAGTCAAGTCAAACAAAACAAGAAATCTTGTGTGAACATTTAGACATGACTCTGATATAAGACGACGAAAAAAATCTCTAAACACGTTTGTATTTGTGTTTAGAGATACATTGCAACGATTTCTCGTTCTTAAGCAAATATCAAATATATTAGTTAAATTACTTAATTTATATTAGTTAAATTACTTAATTTATATTAGTTAAATTACTTAATTTATATTAGTTAATTACTTAATTTTATATTCTTAAAATCATTTCTTAGATAAATGTGATACTAGATAATCAAAAAACTCAAGATTGCTGTACCAATGCGTATGAACATAGGTACCGAAGGCATTTTTATATTTAAGGCCACATAAATGTTGTTTCCCTTTACGGTTGACTACAATCTGATAACTTTGTTCGCTTTTGGGGATGATTTGAGAATGATGAAATTCATGTCCTCTAACAGACACTAAAGACTCAAATTCTGCCTCTACATGTCCAAAACGCTGCAATCTTTGAGTCATAACCGTTTCAGCATCTATAGCACCAACCATATTATATGTGTTTTGGTTCAAATCGGTGATTGAGTTCGTCAAGTACATGAAACCACCACATTCTGCGTAAATAGAACCACCTTTAAGTATAAAATCGTGAATACACTTCCTCATTGTACTATTTTGCTTTAAGGCTTCACTGAAAATTTCTGGATAGCCACCTCCTAATAAAACCGCATTGGCTTGAGATGGTAGTTCGGAATCCAACATCGGTGAAAATGGTATTAATCTTACACCAACCGCTTCAAGTAACTCCAAATTATCCGCATAGTAAAATGAAAAAGCCTGATCCTTCGCATAAGCTAAAGTAAGTCCACCATTTTGCAGAACCCTATTTTTAATAAGCTCAATTTTATTTAAAACGTATTGCTTATAGTTACTCCCAACAGTCGTATAACTATTATTACTTGAGACTTTGTGAATGCAAGATTCACTATTCATATTATAATTAGTATTATTACTAGTAGTGTTTGGATTACTATCAGAGTTACTCTCTGGATCACTATTTGAATTACTATTTGAACTACTATTTAAATTACTATTTGAACTACTATTTAAATTACTATTCACTTCTCTATTATACACTGACTCTGATATGGCTTCTGATTGTGCCTGAGTCTGTACGGTTCTAAAATCCGCTACGATCCCATCGACATCAACCGTTTCCTCGACCATTTTAGCCATCGCACATATTTTAGCTTCGATCTCTACATCTTCTTCAGCCTGAACCAAACCTAAATGACGACTTTTTAGGCTAATAGATTCATTGGGTTTTAAATAACCATAGGCTTTAATTGGCAAGTGTGTTTCTACTGCTCGTTTCAGTAGCTGATAGTGGTGCTCTGTTTTGATCTTATTAAAAACAACGCCTTGAATTTTGGAAGGCGAATGAAACCCTATCAATCCGCTTAAAACAGCAGCTGCCGTAAGCGCTGTACTTGAACCATCCATCACGATCACAACAGGGGTATCGATGACCTCTGCAAGGTGAGCAGAACTGCCCGTTATATCAGCAGGATCATGCCCATCAAAGTATCCCATTACACCCTCTATGACTGACAGATCCACCGACTCAGAATGTTTGTTATAAAGGTAAACTAAAGCATCATTTGGAACCATCCAAGTGGGTAAATTATAGGATGGGTTTCCAGTTGCTAGACGGTGAAACATAGGATCGATATAGTCTGGCCCTGATTTAAAGCCTGCAACTCTTAATCCTCTATCCCTTAATGCTCGCATCAATCCAATCGTTAATGTCGTTTTCCCCGATCCACTGGAAACGCCAGCTATCATTATCCCCATATTTGACTCCCCATTAAAGCACTACAGATATAACCTGCAAGTAAAAAACAAACTTGAATGACTTCTATGGTCATACCAATCGTATCTCCCGTATGTCCACCAATCGTTTTAATACACTTATTTTGAATCAAAAATAACATCAATAAACAAAAAAGGATGGCTAATAGTCCCACTAAACCTAGAAAAACACCAACCGCGCATGCTACTACCGCAAGAATGAGTAACCCATGTAATGGTTTAAGATGATGCATAAACAAATAGCCCATACCTTGATCTTTTCTCGCATAATCTGAAAAACTTCCCGCAATCAGGCCAAAGGATTTCCCAATAAAAGGCATTAACAGGAGCCACATAAATGATAGATTACCTGAAATGATTACTATACTAATAAAATAAAGGATGAGTGCGATTACACCAAAAGAACCAATGTGCGAGTCCTTCATTATCACCAAAATACGCTCTTTATCTCTCGCACTGAAAAGTCCATCTGTACTATCAGCAAGCCCATCTAAATGAATGCCTCCAGATATAAAGAGATAAACGATGGTAATGAGCAGCCCTTTAATTAAAGTATTATCTATTGGCAGCATTGAGAATGGCACAAGAAAAAGACCAATGATCAATCCCACAAATGGAAAGTACTTTAATCCACTGAGATATCTTTTTTCGGTATACTCAACTCGATTACCGATTGGAATTCTAGTAAAAAAACTAATCATTAATAAAAATCCCGACATAGGTTCATTTTCCTTCCTAAAATGCTTTTTATTCAGCCACTTTTAACTTAAGTGGCAATCCCACAGCGACAAATGTGACTTCATCCGCAAGTGTTGCTACATACCGATTGACGCGTCCAGAAATGTCTCTAAAGTAATTGCCCAGCTTATAGGGTGCTACCAAACCTAAACCCACCTCATTGGTGACAAGGATCAGTTCTTTCCCATGTTTTCGGCAACTATCGACCAAACTATCGAACTCACCTATGATGTTACTTTCAACTTCATCAAGTTGTTCGGGTGAAATCGCTTCATAATCTTGATGATACGCAAACATGAGATTAGTCATCATCACTGTCATACAGTCCAGTAGAATCACATCCGCACCTATAAAATCCTTATGCTGCTCAATTGACTTAAAATGTATAAACTGTTCAATCGTTGGCCAAGTAGAAGGTCGACTCTCTATATGTTTTTTAATTCGATCTGACATCGAACCATCGGTATCAATTGCGGTTGCAATATAAGTCACCTTCTTGGATAGTGCTTTTGCACAGCCTTCAGCATACTCTGATTTGCCACTTCTTGCGCCGCCGACGACGAGATGTACTATAGACATATTGCCTCCTACTTAAATTTTCTCTCAATGCCGTTATATTATGAGTTCAATCAGTTGTTTAAATTTCCTGTATTATTTCACAGACTTTATATATGCCTTTAGCACACTTCTAAACGCATTGATCATCTTCTGGTTTTCTTCACGTGTACTAATCGCAATTCGATAATAGCTTGCATCCAAACCTCTAAAATCAAGACATTTTCTAAAATGCACGTCTTGATCTATAAGATCTCGATAAATTTTTTCGCAAATTTCAACTTCGTAATCCAGCTTGATTAAAACAAAGTTTGCCTCTGCTGAAAAAACATCAACGCCGTTTATCCCTTTGAACTGATCTTCTACCCATGTACTTTCTGTAATGACCCATTTTTCCAAATCGCTTCTAAATGCCGACTGCTTCATAAAATAAGGGATCATACGTAGGGCAAAATGGTTCAGTGCCCAGGGTTCTCGCAATTTGTTTATCTTCTCTATAAGAAACTTACTACCAAACAAGTAGCCAATTCTAATGCCAGGGACGCGATAAGTTTTCGTCATAGACCGAATGATAATGATCGGATATTTTTGAGTTAAGACCTTCATTTTCTCATGGTGATCTGGTCGATCCTTAAACTCGACAAAGGATTCATCGATCACTAACGTTGGCACTTCATTTTCTGGAAAAAGTGCCAGAAACTTTTCAATCTCATCAGCATGTATAAAATGACCAGTTGGATTATTCGGGTTACAAAAATAGGCTGCCTCAGCCATGCGACCAAATCTTAATCTCGCTGTCTTCAATACCGCATCTGAAACATGCATCATATTTAGATCACGTTCCATAAATGTAGCTACGTGTTCAATTTCAGTTTGATTTTGTTTTAAAGCTCTTTCATACTCTGTAAATGTCGGTTGAAGTATCACTGCGCTTTCAAATTTAAGTGCTCTTGCGATGAGATAGATTAAGTCAGTAGCGCCATTTCCTAAGACGATTTCACTTTCACTTAAGCCCAGTGCCTCTCCGATAGACCGTCTAGCGGTAATGCCATCAATTTCAGGATACTTCATCATTTCTTCTAGGCTGTCATAGATCAGTGCTTTTAGCTCATTTTCGAACTTAATTTGTGGAATGTTCACACTTAAATCAATGAGACCTTCTTTTTTAAGCTGCCCGCCATGGTAGTTCATCATTCGATTTTACTCCTTGTCTTTGAAAAGCAAAGCACGTTTTACCCCAAAGGATGAAACGTACTAAAAATTGCCAATAGTATGGTTATCGCTGCTACAAGCCACAATGTGCTATAGAGGATTCGATTGGTTTCGTCTATGTGCTGAACCTCGATTTCATGGATTGAATCACCGATGGTTGGCTTTACAACGACGTTGCCAAAATAGGTATTGGTGCCACCCAGTCTAATGCCCAAAAGTCCCGCTACCACCGATTCAGGATGTGCAGAGTTCGGACTTTTGTGATTATAACGATCTCTCATAAATACACGATAGGCATTCTTTATTGAGTAGTCGTTATTTATCGCATAAGCTCTCTTTACTGAATAGGTATCCTCTACTGAGGTTTCGTTTTTACCTGTGTTGGCGTTCTTCCTCAAGCTACCGCTCACCCCACCTGCAAGGATCATCAGCAATGCGCCAAGCCTCGCTGGAATGAGATTAAATAGATCGTCCAACTTGGCAGATGCAAACCCAATTTCACGATAGGGATCATGGATATAGCCCACCATTGAATCCAATGTATTTACTACCTTATACGCCACAGCAAGCTCAACTGAGATGCCGAATGGCGCACCGATCAGCATCATAAAAAGTGGCGCTAAAACACCATCTATGGTATTTTCAGCAACGGTTTCAACAGTTGCTCTAACAATGCCCGTTTCATCTAACTGACTGGTATCACGACCAACCAAATATGAGATTTGAAGCCTCGCCTTTTCTATATCGTTTTGCAATAGTGTCTCTGCAACCTTTTTTGCTTCATCACATAAGCATTTTGAAGCCAAGCAGGTAAACAGTACATAAACTGCAAGAATATTAAAAAATAGAGGTGGGAGAAGTAGATGCAGGATCACAATAGGTAAAACTGCAGCCGCAATTGAAAGGAAGACGAGAAAGTAACCACCTACCACAAGGTTTGTGAAATGCTTTCTGACCCACCTTTCATTACGTTTGATCAACCACCCGTAAAACCTAACTGGATGCGGCCAATTAGGAGGATCACCAATTAATCGATCTAGAAGTATCGCAATTGCGATGATTACAAAATAGTTCATTCTTAACTCCTAGATGCATTTAGAATGTCTTTCAAAAGTGGCATGTTAAGGTGTTCTTTAACATGCTTTGCCAATCTATCGTATTCAAGGTCTTTTAGCTGCTCGTAGCTAAGTGTCGCCGTATTTTGAGCTAATCCCTTGTAGTTTCTAATTTCACCTAATAAAGCATTTCTAAAATCATCATTGTCAAAAATACCGTGATAATAAGTGCCCATAACAAGTCCATCTGAGCTGATTTGACCATCCTCATGACCCTTGTCTGTCACTAAAAATGCCTTCGATTCACCACTCAGCACAGTAGATTCACCCATATGGATCTCATAGCCGGTCACCTCAGTGCCAACTAGTTTCTCATCTGTGATGGTATGAAGAATTTTGCCCTTTGCTTGACGTGTCGTTTTTTCTTTTGCCATTTGCGTCGCTACATTTAAAAGTCCTAGACCATTAATTTTCACTTCTTTTGATTCTACGCCATAATTATCCTCTATGGTTTGTCCTAGGATTTGGTAACCACCACAGACGCCTATGAGCTTCTTACCTTGTCTATGGTATCTGTAAAGTGCTTGCTGAAATCCAGATTCACTTACAAATCGCATGTCGTGAATCGTATTTTTACTTCCAGGAATGATAATGAGGTCACAATCGCTCACTTGCTCTGCTTCTGTTAAATAATTCAGGTTTACATCGGGTTCGATATCAAAAACAGTAAAATCAGTAAAATTGGACATATAAGGGAGTTTAACCACTCCGATTTTGATATCGCCTTTTTTATTTGCATTAAACCTTTCAGTCACGCTGTCTTCATCGTCTATTTTTAAGTTTTGGATATGCGGAATAACACCAACACATGGGCGATCGATTAGCTTTTCAAGCATTTCAACGCCTGGCATAAGTAAGCTAACATCCCCTCTAAATTTGTTGATCAAAAATCCTTTGACACGCTTCTGCTCAGATTCACTCAAGAGCATAAAAGTACCATATAATGAAGCAAACACGCCACCTTTGTCCACATCTCCGATTATGATCACATCAGAATCAACGAGCTCTGCTAAGCCCATATTGACGATATCTCGCGATCTGAGATTGATCTCAGCTGGTGACCCTGCGCCTTCAATGACGACAACCTCATACTGATTTGCCAAAGCATCAAAAGCTGCCTTTACATGGGGAATTAAGATTTCTTTAGCTGAAAAATAATTAAGTGCATCCATATTGGTAAATACGACGCCATTTAATATGACTTGGCTGCCCACATCACTTGTAGGCTTTAATAAAACAGGGTTCATTTCCACAGTTGGTTTAATACGTGCTGCCTCAGCTTGAACCACTTGCGCACGCCCCATTTCTTTTCCGTCTTCTGTAATAAAAGAGTTCAATGCCATATTCTGTGATTTATAGGGTGCTACTTTTATGCCTTCGTCATTCAAAATACGACACATAGCAGCCACAATTAAACTTTTTCCAACAGATGAACCCGTACCCTGAAACATAATTTTTTTCGCCATATTTCCCCCAAATAATCTATAAAAAACGCCATTAATATATAAGAAAATGTTTTCTTGTATAAAAAAAACAGCACACGAGGAAAACGTGTGCTGGTATCTACCATTCCACATAACTTCCCTCCGAAGTATTGGTTGTATTGCATCAAGGCAGGTTTCCTGGCTTATAGTTCACTTTACTTTCCGACCTTCCCGATAATCGGTGGTATTCCGGATTTCATCCCTAATTACAGTAGCGGGGGCTGCAGAGGATTTCAACCTCTTTCCCTCTTAGCTTATGGCTAAGCACCTAGATGGCTATTCAATTAAGCTCATTATAATCTTGTGACAAATAATTGTCAAGCTATAAACAAAATAATTAAGCATTTTCACATAAAAATACACTATATTTTGATTTTTAACTTATCCTCGATCAATATATAGTATATTGTTTATTTTTTTACTTTTTTACTTTTCAAGATATTCTTCGATAAAATTTAAAACCTCTTTTGCATGTCCAACTGCTTTAACATCTCGAAATTCCTTAATGCACTTCAATCCTTCATTGAATACAAAGGTTGATCTTACTGTTCCCTTGACTGCCTTGCCATACATTTTTTTATCTTTTATTACATCAAACTCCGTAAGTAGGGATTTATCAATATCGCTTATTAATGTAAATGGAAGTTGATATTTGTCTTTAAATTTATCATGAGAGCCCATTGTGTCCTTACTAATGCCATAAACATGATATCCAAGCGTTCTAAAGTCATCGTATAGCTCACCAAATTCTAAAGCTTCTGTTGTGCAGGCTGAAGTATTATCTTTTGGATAAAAATAAAGAATAAAGTTTTGATTTTTTAATAAGTCCAAAGTAATCACTTTATTTCCTGTTGCAGGTAGCTCAATAATATCTTTAAAATAGGACATCTTATGCCTCCAATTAATCGTATTTAACTGTATTATACCCTTGTTCAAGAAAAAAAACATTATTTTTCTTACGTATTTTATTGTCTCATAGAACAACCTATGCTATAATCCTTGTAATGCAATTGACGTACAGTTGTACGCGATAGAAAGACAGGGAGGCAATATGGAAAAAGGTAATTTTTTAATGATTCACATTAATGTACTTCCAGAAGTGTTCTTAAAAGTTGTTGAAGCAAAAGAGCTACTACATAACGGAAAAGCATCCTCTGTGGCTGAGGCTGTTAAAATAGTTGGAATTAGTCGAAGTACATTTTATAAATACAATGATTATGTTTTCACACTAACGGATGGCTTCTTAGGTAAAAAGGCAACCATTTCAATGACATTGGATCATCATTCTGGTATATTATCGCAAGTTCTAGAAATTATAGCTGAAAACCACGGTAATATTCTTACTATAAGTCAAAGCACACCCATTGATCGAAAGGCTAATGTCACCATTACATTAGATATAACTGAGATGTCTACGACCTTTACTTCTCTCACACAAGAACTAAAAAATATTGAAGGTGTCTATCGATTCACATTAGACGCTATCGAATCTAATGAATAACACAACTAAGGGGGCAATATGAAAGTACTACTTTTAGGCTATGGCGTCGTTGGATCTGGCGTCTATGAGTTAATACAAGCAAATAAAGACAGATTTTCTGAAGAATATGATCAAAATATTGAAGTAGTTGGTATACTCGTCAACAGATTAGATAAATATGTTAGCTTACCACATTTTAGCTTATTTAACAATGACTTTAAACAACTGTTTCAGATGGATTTCGATGTGGCTATTGAAACTATCGGTGGCATAATGCCTGCATTTGAATACGTCAGTTCACTTCTAAAACGCGGTATTCCGGTTATATCCTCCAATAAAGATCTAATCGCTGAAAAGGGTGCCGAACTGCATAAGCTCGCATTAGAGCATCACGTTGAGCTCAGCTACGAAGCAAGTGTAGGCGGTGGCATTCCAGTTCTTAAACCACTTAGAGAATGTCTTGGCGGTGATCAAATTCATGAGATCATGGGCATTATCAATGGTACTACCAACTTTATTCTGACAAAGATGATACATGAAAACATGAGCTACAGTGATGCCTTAGCTGAAGCGCAGGCTGCAGGATTTGCTGAGGCGGATCCAACTTCAGATGTAGAGGGTCTAGATGCCACAAGAAAAATAACCATTTTAACCAAGCTCGGTATGAAGACAAATATCAATTGGAAAGACGTTCCTGTCCAAGGAATTACAAAAATTGCATACGAAGATGTTTTATTTGCAAACAGTCAACGGAAAATCATAAAACTTTTGGGTATTTCAAAGCAATTTGATGATGGGATTTATATCGGCGTTAGACCTGTGATGTTGCCATCAAGCTCAAAATTTGCTTCGATAAACAATGAGTTTAATGCAATTAGCGTTGTTGGCGAAGCTGTTGGAGAGCTTTTCTTTTCAGGAAAGGGTGCAGGTAAAAATCCAACCGCGACTGCAGTTATTGGAGATCTCGTCGATTTAATGCAAAACAAGAAAAAATCAATCAACCGAGTTTTAAGAGAGGTACCTCAATTAAAGTTATATCCGGTGGCTGCTTCATGGCTTATCAGCATTCCAAAACAGCACCTATCCCAAATTGATATTCGTTCACTTAATGATTATCCATTATACTCACTTAATGGCTCAGAAATTAAGCCTCTACTTTCGACAGATAAATTTGATGGTAATGTAGAGCATCTCTATATTAAACTTAACTCACTCACTGAAAAAGAAGTTATAGAGCTGAAAATAAAATTTCAGTTGTCCCATTTACAGCACTACCTTATGCTAGACTAATTGGAGGTCCTATGGTTCGTATAAAAGTTCCTGCAACCACAGCTAATCTCGGTCCAGGTTTCGATTGTCTCGGAATGGCTTTGGAGCTTTTTCAAACCATCACAATAGAAAAGAACGAATCCGAAAAAAAGGTACTATGGACCGATGAGAAGCTCGTCGAGGACAAAGATAATTATGTAATTCAAGCGATTGAATTTGTACTTGAGAAATTTAACCACTCAACTATGGGTTACAGCCTAGTTATGGAAGATACTCAAATTCCAGTATCAAGAGGTTTGGGCAGTTCAGCAGCTGCATTAGTAGCTGGATTATACGCAGCTAATTACCTATTGGATTATCCGCTTTCACAGCACGATATCCTCAATTATGCCAATCAATTAGAAGGACATCCAGACAATGTTGCACCGGCAATTTTAGGCAATGTTGTACTTGCAACTACAATTGATCATCAAACGATTTATTCTCAGATTGAGTTTCCTCAAGAACTCGAGCTACTTGTATTCGTACCTAATTTTAAGCTCAGTACTGATATGGCTAGAAAAGCTCTGCCAGATCAGTATCCACGTGAAAAGGTAATTTTTAACATTTCGAGAATGGGTTTTTTAGTGAATAGCTTAATCACGCATAATTTTCAACATCTCAAAATGGCATTTGAGGACACCATTCATCAACCATATAGGTATCCACTCATTGAAGATAGTCAACTTATTATTAATGCTATTCAACAAATCGATAATTTAGGGTATTTTATTTCTGGAGCTGGTCCAACCTTAATTGCATTAGTTAGAAAAGGAACTGTTCTTAATATGAAGGAACTTATTAATACATGTGAGTTTAAGCACAAATGGCAATACTATTCACTACCAGTAAATCACAGTGGCACTACTATAGAAGTATTAAAGTGAGGCATTATGGATATCATTGTTCAAAAATATGGTGGCACATCCGTCGGTAGCGTAGAGCGTATTCAAAATGTTGCTAGACGCGTTATAGAAACAAAGCAATCTGGACACCATGTCGTCGTAGTCGTGTCTGCTATGGGAGATACGACAGATCAATTAATAACACTTGCACGACAAATTCATAAAAACCCGCCAAAGCGTGAACTAGATATGCTTATGGCAACCGGTGAACAAACCTCGATGGCTTTATTGGCCATGGCTATTGACGAATATGGCTATAAAGCGGTATCATTAACAGGGTATCAAGGTGGTATTCACACTGATGGCTACTTTTCAAAGGCAAAAATTGATTCTATTGATCCACATAGGATTCAAGAAGCATTAGAAAAAGATCAAATTGTAATTGTTGCTGGATTTCAAGGGTATACGGATGCACTTGAGATAACGACGTTAGGACGTGGGGGTTCTGATACGACTGCCGTTGCAATTGCAGTTGCTTTAAACGCAGCCAAATGTGAAATTTATACTGATGTCCTTGGTATTTACACCGCTGACCCACGAATGGTCAGTACAGCTAAATTGCTACCTACAATTAGCTACGATGAAATTCTAGAAATGGCTAAATTAGGCGCTGGCGTAATGCATCCTAGATCTGTAGAGCTCGCAAGAAAAAACAATATGCCGTTAGTTGTTCGATCAACCTTTGATTTTACTAATGACGGGACAGAAATAATCGAGGTGAAAGAAATGGAAAAAGCACAAGTAAGAGGTGTTACATTAGATGAAGATATAGTGAGAATCTCTGTACCAAATGTACCCGATCGACCAGGTATAGCTTATAAACTATTCTCTTCTCTTATTAACTTGAATGTTCACATTGATATGATTCTACAAAATTTAAATCACGATGGATTTAATGATATTAGTTTTACAGTTCCACTTGAAGATATTGATAGAATCATCCCTACAATTGAAGCCTTTGTTGATGAGGTAGGTGCTTCTCCCATTTTGGTTAAAAAAGATGTTGCTAAGCTTTCTATTGTTGGAACAGGTATTACATCAGATGTGAAAATTGCTTCAGGATTATTTGGTAAAATTTATGAATTAGGCATTAATATTGAAATGATTTCTACCTCAGAAATTAAAATTTCATGTATTATCAATCAAAACCAAGCGCAGCAAGCTTTAGAAGAGGTTCATCGCTATTTTGAAGTCAACGGATTATAGTTTTAAGCAAACTAAAAGCGTCTACATAGTTGTAGTCGCTTTTTTTTAATGAAGAAACAGTTGAACTAGTGAATGCTCAATTACTTCTCAATTTATAATTTAAGATAATAATCACTCAGGTGTTCGTCCTTATAAATTAAGGCATTCAAATATGCGATTGTATGTTCAAAAAACTTATCTGATAATGTTTTCGACCAACTACAGATATCAATTCCCAATCGATAAAGATTAAACCTTAGCTCTTTATTAAAGCTATCATCAATATTTATGATACTCGTGTATCCCTTAAAAAAATGAGGGATCAATTTGGGTTCCTCTAAAAAATAACGTCTATATAAATTGACAATGTCATAGTATTCATTATATATGACTGTTTTCTCAAAATCTAAAAACGCTTCTAAGCTCAATCCTCTCTCAAGATCCATCTTGATGATGATATTTCTACCATCTAAGTCTCTATGACAATATCGCCCCTTTTGAAGGCATCTAATATTTGTATACTCACTTCTAATAATCTCTATAGCTTTTTTTAATTCAGGTATCTCAGAAAGGTCTTGCATATTGATATTTTTGATTAAACGCTCTGTATCATCAATTACAAATGATTTATACGCATCACAGCTACTTTGCTTATCACTGCTTAAATCCCCGAAATAATCAAATGTTTTTAAGCTGTGAAGCTGTGCTAGCTTCATTCCAACCTCTTCAAAAATGGCTCTTCTTTGATCTAAATCTAAATCGTCAATAATGTGATCCAGTAGCCATCCTTCAATGTAATTATAAATAATCCATTCTGTACCATCCACTAATTCGCCCTGGTACAATATCCTTAAAGGATTAAACTCATACGTCTGAGGGATAATGTTGATCTCACGATCCCTTTTTAGTGGCTTATAAAAAAACTTAATAACATAGTGTTCACTCGAAAGCTTAACATGATAAACCAAATTACGTTTCAACTCATGATTACCACAAGGAAGAATTTCAATAACTTTATCATTGTATAGATTGAAAAATATGCGCTTCGTTTCTTGAATTCTATCTTCCATGCGAACCTCCATAATTATTTTTATTTACTAACTAATTATACACCCAATATTAGCTAATAACCTGCTTATTATGTTTTATTTCGTGATTAAATCTTGTTTTTTCATGTTCAATTTTTCTTGTTCTATTTCACGTTCTTTTTCCGTGTTCTTTTTTCATGTACTTTTTTCTTGTTCAATTTTCGTGTTCTATTTTAAATGTCTTATTTTATCTATTTTATACTCCATTTTCAGTTAATCTTAAACTCAACTATCTTTGAATCTATCGCTGGCTGTTTCATTGTGGTTCAATCTTTTTTTTACCGCTTTACTGGTAGCCGAATAAACAACAGCCATAAGCGGAACCCCTAATAACATTCCTGGTATTCCAAACAATCCGCCTCCTACTGTAATCGCTAAGAATACCCAAAATCCACTAATTCCAATAGCATCCCCTACAACCTTAGGATAAATCAAGTTACCCTCAATTTGTTGTAAAATAACAATAAATATAACAAAGAATAGCGCTTTTGATGGGCTTTCCATTGCGATAATCAATACCGATGGTACCGTTCCAATAAATGCACCTACAACGGGAATCAAACTGGTTACAGCTACTAAAACACTCACTAAAGGCGCATAAGGTATTTTAAACAAAATTAGTCCAATGAAACAAAGTGTTCCCAGTATCATTGCCTCAGTAAGCTGACCCCCAACAAATCTAGAAAATGTTTTTTCTGTCATTTGCATTAATTCACTCAAATACTTACTTATTTTTTTAGGTGCAAGCGCTTTATTTAAGTCAGATACAATTCTTATTAATTTTTCTTTTTGTCCTAATATATATGCAGAGAATATGATACCCATAAAGGTAGTCAAAGCACTTGATGTAATCCCTAATGTTACATCAATCACTTTTATAAAAGTGTTTGCAGTAAATGAGCTTAATCCTACAAAAATTTCTTTAAAATTGTCAAATAATTGTGCTGTTAAATCATTAGATAAGTTTAAATCTTCATATACATCCGTTCCCCAATCAGTCAACTTGACTGCATAATCTGGTAGCTTGTCGATCAATGTTTTTGCACTTGCTGCCACCTGAGGAACAATGAAAATGATAATGAGCGTGATTACTAATAGAGTAATTAAATACGTTGACAAAAGACTTATCGCCCGACTTTTTTTATGTAGTTTTTCAAGCTTTTTACTTGATAATACAAATTTCTCAATCTTTTTCATAAGCAAATTAAGAACAAATGCAATGGCAATTCCTACTATTAAAGGAGTGAGAACGGAAAATAGCTTAGATAATAAGTTTCCAACAACTTCATAATACATAACGCCCCAAAACAACAAGATTGCATAGGTCACAATGGGAAAATATTTTTTAAAAACAGTCATTTTTATACTCCTTAAGTTGCTTTATTCTTTAATTAAAACTCGGGCTTTCTCATATAATATTATATCCAAATATCTATTATTAAGTCAATTTATGCAAAAATAAAAACAGATTAGAATACCATTAGAAACTCAATTAATAAAATTGCTTATAAAATAATTGATGTAAATAATTGATTGTAAATAAAAAGGACGAGCACTTTGTGTTCGTCCAAATGGAGCGGAATGCTAGATCCGAACTTAATCCCGCCCACGAATAATACTGATTGAAAGGGGCTTCTCAGAATATCCATTTTTTACATACTCGAAGAATCTAAATAATCAATTGGGAAATTTGGGATCCCACTCGTTTACTTGAATTGTAGAAAGTCATAATTTTTTAATAGGTAGCCACAGTTTAAATCCTTGTAAACCCCTCTCACCAATACTGGGATTAATCCACCAATCATTAGAAAATATTTGTTCTTCTCTATGTCGCCTTTCTCCTAAATCAAACTCATAGTAGTTCATATCTTTTAGGCACTCCGACATTATACTAAACGCAGTTTGCATTGATGAACCAAGATCTATATTACCATTACTATCAAATTCATTTAAGGAAACATCGCCAACTAAGTACAGCCCTTGAGGGGCATCACACACATCTACACCGTAAAAATTACTAGTTTTTCCTTCATCTCCATAAAGAAACATCTGCATAAGATATTCATGTGATCCAATTGGTTCATCCAGTTGATGATACTCGCCTTCAGGATGATGGCCTTTGGGGGCATAACCTACATAACGACGAGCGGTATAATCACTTAAATTCTTTACAGCCCATTCACGTAACAGATTACCAGCAGCTTCTTCTGGCCCTTTACAATTCACAAAGAATGAAACGACACGTTCGTTGCTACAATCTTCTATACGTAAAATAGGTTTTGTTCCAATATTAAAATTCCCGCCATTGATTCCAATATTAAATGAAATAGGTAGAAAATCTGTAGATATTCCTAACTTACGTACTGTAGTCGGTGGCATACCATGAAAATTTTGAAATGCTCTAGTAAAGGCTTCCGGTGACTCATATCCGTATTTTATGGCAAGATCAATAACTTTTATTTCACTTTTTTTTAAATCATTAGCTGCAAGTGACATTTTACGATTTCGTATATATTCCCCTACAGTCATATCAGTAACAAAATTAAACATTCTTAGAAAACGAGTTAATGAACAACAAGCAATCCGTGCCACATCCTCTAAGTCGATTTTACCTTCAATATTTTTTTCGATATAATCAATAGCCTCATTAAATTTAAATATCCATTCCATTTAAAATTCACCTCCATCATAATAATAGCACAATTAATATATTACACCCTTGCAATAAAAGTATATTTAAGCAAGAGAGAAAAATATTTTTTTAGAGTTAATTTATGCAAAAATAAAACAGATTAGAATACAATAGTTACTCTTTAATAAAAATAGCTTATAAAATAAATTAATGTAAATAAAAAGGACGAACACTTTGTGTTCGTCCAAATGGAGCGGAAGACGAGATTCGAACTCGCGACCCTCGCCTTGGCAAGGCGATGCTCTACCACTGAGCCACTTCCGCAAATGAAATTAAAATGGTGGAAGTTATAGGGATCGAACCTATGACCCTCTGCTTGTAAGGCAGATGCTCTCCCAGCTGAGCTAAACTTCCACAAATGGTGCGGGTAGAGGGACTTGAACAGTCACTGCTCGCACTGCCTGTACCTCTCGTTCCACTCGAGTTTGCTCATTAGTCGCAAGCGACAATCGCTCACCCTCACGGGGTTCAAGTCGGTTCAGGTTAAATCATAAAATGGTGCGGGTAGAGGGACTTGAACCCCCACGAACCAGTCACTAGATCCTAAGTCTAGCGCGTCTGCCAATTCCGCCATACCCGCAATGTAATATTATAAAAACCTAAATGGCGCGCCCTAAGGGATTCGAACCCCTAACCTTCTGATTCGTAGTCAGACACTCTATCCAATTGAGCTAAGAGCGCATAAAATTTGGAGGCGGCGACCAGATTTGAACTGGTGAATAAGGGTTTTGCAGACCCGTGCCTTACCACTTGGCTACGCCGCCAAAAAATTGGTGATCCATCCGCGACTCGAACGCGGGACACCCTGATTAAAAGTCAGGTGCTCTACCGACTGAGCTAATGGATCACGATGGAGCGGGTGAAGAGAATCGAACTCTCACAACCAGCTTGGAAGGCTGGGGCTCTACCATTGAGCTACACCCGCAAATGGAGCGGAAGACGAGATTCGAACTCGCGACCCTCGCCTTGGCAAGGCGATGCTCTACCACTGAGCCACTTCCGCAAACAGGTTAAATCATAAAATGGTGCG
>MKTL01000005.1 GCA_001897605.1 Clostridiales bacterium 38-18
TCTTTTTTAATTCATATCCTAATTACCACATCAATATCTTCAAAGGTAAAAGGGTTTAAATCCCTTCGCCCTCACTGTACTGCAGCCTATAAAGGTCATAATACATGCCCTTATGCGCAAGTAGTTCCTGATGTCTGCCCATCTCTTTGATTTCACCTTTACTCATCACTATGATCTTGTCGGCGTGTTGTATGGTGGAGAGGCGGTGCGCCACGATTAAGGTGGTGCGACCCTGTATAATTTTGTTGATTGCATCTTGGATGAGCAGCTCGGTCTCTGTATCGATGTTAGAGGTTGCTTCATCTAGGATGAGGATGCCTGGCTCGAATACTAAGGCACGGGCGAACGAGAGCAGCTGGCGCTGTCCAGCGGACAGCGTGGCACCGCGCTCGACTACGGGCTCGTCATAGCCTTTTGGTAGTCTTGAGATAAAGCGGTCGGCATTGACATAGGTTGCCACCTCTTTGATCTGTGCATCGGTGATGTCATTATTGTAGAGTCTAATATTGCCCTTGATATCGCCTGAGAATAAAAACACGTCCTGTAGCACGATGCCGATGTGCTTTCTAAGTGCCTCTTGGTCGATGTGTCGAATATCCACACCATCTACTGTGATGCGGCCCTTTTGGATATCGTAAAATCGATTGAGAAGGCTGATGATTGTCGTCTTACCAGAGCCTGTCGCACCGACAAGGGCGATGGATTCACCTTTAGCCGCTTTAAAGCTGACACCTTTAAGGACATAGTCTTCTTCGGTTTTAGGTTCCTTCATATAGCTGAACCATACATCTTCAAATGCGATTTCACCCTTAAACTCTCCCACAGGGAAAGGTAGAGGCATCTGAGGATCAGGAACAGCTGTTTTTTCATCCAATAGCATGAAGATGCGCTCTGCACTTGCCATAGAAGACTGAAGGATGTTGAACTTTTCACTTAAGTCCATGATGGGTCTAAAAAATTGCTGTGTATAGGTGATGAATGCCACAAGAACCCCTAGTTCTACGGTCTTGCTCATCGCATCCCCGCCACCAAACCAAAGGAGTAGTGCAAGTGAAACGGAGTAAGCCAAGTTCATAGTCGGTCTAAAGATCGCATAGACGTGTGTCTCTTCGATCGAGCTCTTTAAAAAGTCTGAGTTGATGTGATCAAAATCATCGTAGATGCCTTTTTCCTTGTTGAAGATTTGGATGATTTTCATACCGTTGATGTTTTCGGCTAGAGTTGCATTGATTCTCGCAAGCTTAACCTTAACCGCCCTTTGTACCTCTCTCGCCCTTTTTCTGAAGATAGAAGCTGCGATGATGACAAATGGCATGGTGCTAAAGCAGATTAAAGTCAGTTTGATATCGATAGAAATCATGACCACCACGATGCCGAAAAGCAAGGTGAAGTCCTTGATCGAGGTGACGAGCACGTTGGTAAACATCTCGTTGATGTTTTCCATATCGTTGCTGACACGAGTTACCAAACGCCCAACTGGGTTTTTATCGAAAAAGCTAAGGCTCATGTTTTGAATGTGGTTAAAGAGCTCCTCACGCATACTGTAGACGATTTTCTGGCTGGCATAGTTTAAAAGATACGTATGGCCAAAGGAACAGAAAAAGCTGAGTAGCAAGATGATGCCCACCGTGATGGACAGTGTAAAGATTTGATCCTTATTATGTGCCTTCACCTGCTGGATAAAACCATCGTTAAGTGATAAAACAGGATACGTGGCTTCATCTAAAGTAGCTGTCCCTGTACTTAGGTCCAAACTAAAATCCTTTAGACTCTTTGTTTTGCTCATACCCACGATCATATAAGTGCTGCCTTCTTCGGTATAGAGGATGGCAGGCGTATACATTTCCTTATTATAAGTCCCCTTTATACGGTCGAGTAGCGTTGGAACGATGATGTTGCTGTTATCGGTATAAACCACTTGCTGCGTCGGTGCGATGTAGTCGTCGATGGCCACCTTTGTCACGAAAGGGATCGTCAAATCCACAACGGTGACAAAGAGCATCAAAATGATGCTAAGGAGTAAAAGTGCAATTTGAGGTCTAGCGTATTTCAGTAGACGCTTCATGATATTGCCGTCAAACGACTTTTCTATCTCTTGTTCGTGATGGATCGTTTCAGACATTTTTCCTCCTAAGCTTCCGTCAATTTTTCTTCGAGTAATTGTTTGCTATACATATCTGCATATAAGCCATTAAGCGCTAATAGCTCAGCGTGTGTGCCCCTCTCAGCGATGGCGCCGTCCTCAAGAACGATGATTTGATCTGCGTGTTGAATCGTCGAGATTCTATGCGCGATGAGGATGCTGGTGGTTTGCGACAGCGTTTCCTTAAGGTGCGTTAAGATGCTTTCCTCAGTCTTCGTATCTACTGCGGATAACGAATCGTCTAGGATTAGAATTTCAGGTTTTTTAGCCAGTGCTCTCGCAATTGAGACACGCTGCTTTTGTCCACCTGACATATTGACGCCACGCTCACCGAGCTCAGTGTCATAGCCCTTAGGAAAGTCCATGATCTCATCGTGGATGTGGGCGATCTTTGCGAAGTGGCTCGCTTCCTCTTGTGTGATGTCCGCTCGACCGAAACCGATGTTATATGAGACGGTTTTGGAGAACAGGAAGTTATCTTGAGGTACGTAGCCAATCATATCTCTTATCTTCTTAATAGGCACTTGATTGATATCGTAATCGCCTAGGTTGATTTTCCCCTCAGGTACTTCGTATAGCTTTAGGAGGAGGTTTACCAGCGTGGTTTTCCCAGCGCCTGTTTTCCCAACCACCGCTAAGGTTTCGCCTTCGCCAACTGTAAAGCTGATGTCCTTAAGTGCTGGTGTTTCCGCCCCTGGATAGGTGAAGGTAAGGTCTTTGAGGGTCAGCTTAGGTTTAACCGCATAAGCTTCCAGTAAAGTATCGATGACCTCGCCATCTACGATTTCAGCAGGCGTTTCAAGGATGGCATTAATTCTTCTCAGTGAAACCTGACCACGCTGTAACTGATTATAAACAAAGCCCAGCGCCATCATCGGCCATGATAGCATCCCCACATAGGTGAGAAACGCCACAAAGCTACCGATAGTGATAACGCCGTCCAGTACGAGGCTACCGCCGTAGATCATACCGATCAGTGTACTCATCATAGCGATAAAGCCGACCATAGGATGCACGAGTCCGAAGAGCTTCGCGAGCTTCACGTTTTTGCGGAAGACCTGATGGTTCTTTTCATTAAAGTGACCGAGTGACGGTTTCTCTTGTATAAAGGATTTGATGATGCGCACGCCAGAAAAGTTTTCCTGTGCCACATCCGATAGGTCTGAGAAAGCTTCTTGAACGGATTTAAAGCGATCTCGAACCTTTTTTCCCATGGTTATAATAAAGAAGGCAATCAATGGCATAGGGATCAAAGCGATCAACGTCAGTTTAAGATCTACCTTTACGATCATTAAAACAATGGTCATAATCCCCATAAAGATGGCATCTACCATCATGATCACACCGCCGCCGAAGGCGTTACGAATCGCGGAGATGTCGTTGGTACAGTGTGCCATGAGGTCGCCTGTCTTGTGGTGATGAAAGTAGTTGAGTGACATTTTTTCAAAGTGCTCGAACACTCGGTTTCGCAGCCAGTATTCTAGTCTTTTCGCTGTGGTAACGATGGTCATACGCCAGCCATAGCGACCGATGGCCACCAGCACAGCGATCAACATAATATAGAAGATGTACTTCAGCGTTAGGCCAGAGGTGAGCGTACCTGCCTTTAACTGATCTGTAAAGGCACCTATGATCAGTGGTGTCATGAGCTGGAGCGCATCGATAATCATCAATAGCCCAATCCCAAATATGTACATTTTAATGTGTTTTCGCATGAAGCCTGCGACGTATCTAAAATCGTTCATGTAAATCCTCCGAATTATTTAGGGACACTGTGTATCTATTGTAACATATATTATATAGGAGAAAAAACGATTTTGACAAAAAATAAGAACAAATGTTTGTACCTCCAAGCACCTTGTTTTGTAACAGCTTAGCACGTTTTTATACATATAAAAAAAAATTAACAAAAAAGCCACACCTTCACAGGTTGACAAAGGGGTTATAAAATGATAATTTAGTGTTTAATATTAAAGCAATTCAACTTAATACGCATTCATTAAACGAACGTTTATGATAAAAGACAATGCACTCATATAATTCCAAAAAAACGGCTTGGAAGTCTCTACGCGGTAGCCAAATATCGTACTATGGGTTGATCTTTTAATTTTTTGTATGCTGGGTCTATGTGCATAAAAAGATTATTAGGACAACCTGAGGGTTGTCTTTTTTTTTTATTCATTACAACTTATGATTTAGCGTCAAAAATTGGGAGGAGCAAATGGAAGGCAAATTGGTTAAAGAGGGTTTAACGTACGACGACGTACTACTTATTCCTCAAAAATCGGCAGTATTACCACACACAGTTAACATTAAAACGAAGCTTACAAAGAAGATTACACTTAATGTACCTATCGTCAGCGCAGGTATGGACACGGTTACAGAGTCTAAGCTTGCCATCGCCATCGCACGTGAGGGCGGCATCGGTATCATTCATAAGAACATGAGCATCGAGCATCAAGCGCTTGAAGTAGATAAAGTTAAGCGTTGCGAACACGGCGTTATCGTCGATCCATTCTCACTCACACCCGATCACAAGGTAAAAGACGCAGAGCAACTTATGGCGCGTTACCGCATCTCTGGTGTGCCTATCGTAAACGAAAAGCACCAACTCGTGGGCATCATCACCAACCGTGACATCCGCTTCGAACCAAACATGGAAGCCGATATCAAGGACGTCATGACAAAAAACAATCTCATCACTGCACACGCGGACATCTCTATGGAAGACGCAGGCAGTATCCTTAGAAAACACAAAATCGAAAAATTACCTCTTATAGATGAAAACAACGTTTTAAAAGGTCTAATCACCATTAAAGACATCGAAAAACAAGTTAAATACCCAAACAGAGCAACGGACAGCAGAGGCAGACTTTTAGCTGGCGCTGCAGTAGGGATTGGCTCAGATATGATGGATCGAGTAGCGGCTCTTGTAAAAGCTGGCGTAGACGTGGTTGGTCTCGACTCAGCACATGGACACAGCGTGAACATCATCGAAGCGGTTAGAACGATTAAGAAAGCTTATCCAGAGCTCGACGTTATCGCAGGTAACGTAGCGACTGCAGAAGCGACGGTTGACCTGATCGAAGCAGGTGCAGACTGTGTTAAAGTGGGTATCGGCCCTGGTTCAATTTGTACAACACGCGTAGTTGCAGGTATCGGCGTTCCGCAAATCACTGCTGTCTACGACTGTGCAATGGCGGCAAAACCATATGGCATCCCAGTGATCGCAGATGGCGGTATCAAGTTCTCAGGCGATATCCCTAAAGCCATCGCAGCAGGCGCAGATGTGGTAATGCTTGGCTCACTTTTCGCAGGTACAGAAGAAAGCCCTGGCGAGATCGTTATGTATCAAGGCAGAAGCTTTAAAACATACAGAGGTATGGGGTCTACAGCGGCTATGGAAGCGGGCTCGAAAGACCGTTACTTCCAAAACGAAACCACTAAATTCGTACCAGAGGGCGTCGAAGGTCGCGTGCCTTACAGAGGCTACCTCAAAGACATCATCTATCAGCTCATCGGCGGTCTTAGATCAGGTATGGGTTACTGCGGTACTGGTACGATAGAAGATTTACAAAACAACGGCAAGTTCATCCGCATCACAAACGCTGGCCTCAAAGAATCGCATCCACATGATATTGCGATTACAAAAGAGCCACCAAACTACAGCATTTCAAGCGGTGATAAGTAATTAAGAGCATCTATGGGAAGGCGTGCATTCGCCTTCCAGTCATGTTATGATAAATGAAACCTATAAAATTCCCGAAATTGGAGGAACCCAATGAATAATGAACTCGTGATCATCGTGGACTTCGGTGGTCAGTACAACCAGCTTATCGCGAGACGTGTCCGCGAATCTGGCGTTTACAGTGAAGTCGTTTCTTGGCGACATGCACTAGAGAAAATCAAAGAAAAATCGCCGAAGGGCATCATCTTTACTGGTGGTCCTAACTCGGTTTATCTAGAAAATGCACCAACACTTGATGCAGAAATATTCGAACTAGGGATTCCGGTTCTCGGTATCTGCTACGGTATGCAGCTGATGGCACACAAGCTCGGCGGTGTCGTAGACAGAGCGAAACAACAAGAGTACGGTAAAATTAAACTCGACATTCAGTCGCATGCAGATTTATTCAAAGATGTAACCACTGGCGCACAATGCTGGATGAGCCACTTTGACTACGTTAAAGAAGCACCAGCAGGATTTGAAGTCATTGCAACGACAGACAACTGTCCAGTAGCGGCGATGAAAAACCCAGAGAAAAACCTCTACGCAGTACAGTTCCACGCAGAGGTTGAACATACACCATTTGGTAGAACCATGATAAAGAACTTCCTTTACGAAGTTTGTGGCTGTAAAGGCGACTGGAACATGGGCGACTTTGCAGTGAACATGATCCAAAAGATCAAAGAAACCGTAGGCGATAAGAAAGTACTTTGCGGTCTTTCAGGCGGCGTTGACTCTTCTGTTGCTGCGACTATGGTACACCAAGCTGTAGGCGATCAACTCACTTGTATCTTTGTCGATCACGGTCTTTTAAGAAAGAACGAAGGCGATGAGGTAGAAAAGGTATTTGCAGATGAGTTCCACATGAACTTCATCAGAGTAGACGCAAAAGAGCGTTTCTTAGGTAGACTAAAAGGCGTATCTGATCCTGAAACCAAACGTAAAATCATCGGCGAAGAGTTTATCCGAGTTTTCGAAGAAGAAGCTAGTAAACTTGAAGGCATCGATTACCTCGTTCAAGGTACAGTGTATCCAGACGTTATCGAAAGCGGTACAGACACTGCAGACGTCATCAAAAGCCATCACAACGTAGGCGGTCTTCCAGACGATATGCAGTTTGAACTCATAGAGCCACTAAGAGACCTTTTCAAAGACGAAGTAAGACGCGTTGGCGAAGAAGTCGGCGTTCCAGGCCACATTGTATGGCGTCAACCTTTCCCAGGTCCAGGTCTTGCAATCCGTATCCTAGGCGAAATCACTGACGAAGCCCTTCACCTAGTGCGTGAATCAGACGCCATCCTTAGAGACGAAATCGCTAAAGCTGGCCTCAACAGAGAAGTATGGCAATACTTCACCGTCCTTCCAAACGTCCGTTCAGTTGGCGTTATGGGCGACGAGCGTACCTACTCACATGCCATCGGCATCCGAGCAGTAACCTCGATCGACGGTATGACTTCAGACTGGGCTAGACTGCCATATGAAGTGTTAGATAAAATATCATCCCGTATCGTGAATGAAGTACAAGGTGTAAATCGTATTCTTTATGATGTTACGAGTAAGCCGCCTAGTACGATTGAGTGGGAATAGTTTTAATAGTTTATTAGTTTACCAATTTATTTATGGTAGTTGTTCTTCTATTTATATTTGAGCTTATTTTAGTCTTCTTAGTAATTATCTAAGAAGACTTTTTTAGTTTGACTTCAATATTGTATCCTCAACATGAAATTATACACAACTATTTAACATTGTGTATAATTTCATGTTGACGTAGCTGTTTAAAGCAAGTATTCTTAAAATATAAAATTATACTTCTGAAGTTAGAAAGGATGCTGTAGTGGATATTCAGAAAGCTAAACAGATATTTGATGCCCATGGCGGCATTATGAAAGCAAAAGAAATTCAAGAGCATAAAATATATTCTCATTATCTTGCGAATCTTATGAAGCAAGGCTATGTTGAGAGAATTCGGCACGGATATTATCAATGGCAGGATGAACGTGCTTTCAGTGAGGCGGCAACGATTGCTCGACTATTTCCAGAGGCAGTGATTTGCAGAGAAAGTGCATTGCAATATTATGGATATACTGATCGAACGCCAGCGATGTGGTACTTAGCAGTGGATAGAGGATATACACGGTCAAGGTTTAAGATTGATTATCCGATGGTGAAGCCTGTGTTTTTTTCGCAAGAACAAATGAAATTAGGTGTGGATATTGTTGAGATTGAAGATGTGAAGCTACAAATTTTTAACAGGGAGCATATTATCTGTGATTGTCTGCGTCAGGAAAATAAAATGGATGCAGAAATTTTCAATAAGGCAATACAGGCATATATAAAAGATCCTCAAAAAAATGTTCCTCGTCTAATGGAATATGCAAAGATACTGCGAACAGAAAAAAAGGTTCGTAAAATCATAGGAGTATGGCTATGAAAGACATAGCAGCATCTATACTGGTGCGGTTAAAAAATCAGTCAAAAGAAACAGGATTAAGCTATCAAATGTGCTTGCAGTTATTTTGCCAAGAAGAATTTTTGAGACGTCTGTCGCTGTCACAATACAACAGTAACTTTGTTTTAAAGGGCGGATTGTTCATTTATACCCTTACTGAGTTTCAAAGCAGAGCAACACAGGATATAGACTTTCTGATGCGCCAACTCTCAAATGATATTGACAAAGTGAAATGTGTTATTGAAGAAATTAGCCAAGTTCCAACAGCTAATGATTATATTAAAATCGAGGTCGTGAATGCTGAAATTATAACACCTGACAAGGAATATCAAGGGGTGTCAGTAAAGTTTATTGGTCGTATAAAGCAAGTGAAAATACCGTTTTCGATTGATATTGGTATGAATGATGTGATTGTTCCTAAAGCCGTAAAAAGATGTATTAAAACGCGGCTAACAGATTTTGAAGAACCCGAAGTTTATACATATTCGCTGGAAAGTACCATAGCGGAAAAATTTGATGCCATTTTGAAACGTATGGAAGCTACAAGTCGGATGAAAGATTTTTTTGATATTTATTATTTGTCCAGTATGTTTGATTTTGATGGGCGAAAGTTACAGGAAGCTGTCTGGCAAACTATACAGCATCGGGGGACGGTGTATGAAGCAAATAGTTTCGACCGTATTTCTGCATTTGGCGATAATGCCTTTTTATCAGCACAGTGGACGCGGTTTCAACCATCCATACAGATACAACTACCGGAATTTGCATCTATCCTTTACCGCTTAAAAGATTTTCTTCAACCAGTCTTTGAAGCATCAATCAAGGAAAGAGAATTTTTCATGGATTGGTCTGCTGAACAGAAAAAGTGGCAGGAACAGAGCGGTAAGGGGAAAGATGATTAATCACGGTAATTACAGATACAAAAATATTTAAAATGTTCCTGCAAAGAATCTAGGATGAGATAAAAGAAAAGCAATAGTTAAGGAGGTAACGATGAACTCTAATTTTGAATTCTTACAAGATAAATTTCCAATTCTATATCAAATTGGCACGTTAGCTGAAAAATATCTATATTCAGACGCTAATTCATGCTTAATTAAATTGGGAATGATGGGTGAAACTATTGTAAATATGATGCTAAAGTTAGATGGTATAGATCCACCAAATATTGAGAATACTCATGCTAATCGTATCCGTGTTCTTAAAAAAGAAGGATTAATACCTAAGAATATTGATGATATCCTTTACGCACTTAGAGTAACCAGAAATGATGCAATACACCAAAATTTCGAAGATGTTGAAAAGTGTAAAACACTAATTGAGATGGCGCATACACTTTCTGTCTGGTTTATGCAGACGTATGGAGAATGGGATTTCAATTCGGTTTCTTTTGTTTTACCATCAGAAGAAAATGATGACTATCATTCAATCATTAAAGAAAAAGAACAACTAATACAGGAATTAACACATAAAATTGAATCAATTCCGGCGCAGAGTGTTAGTGGTAATGCAAGAAGACAGCAGGCAAATAAGGCGGCTTCTTTTATTAACCTTTCAGAAAGAGAAACCAGATATATTATTGATGAACAACTTCGTCAAGTTGGCTGGGAAGCTGATACGGATAATCTCAAATATTCAAAAGGAACACGTCCGCAAAAAGGTAAGAATATTGCAATTGCTGAGTGGCCGACTGATTCAAAGATCAGTTCGAGAGGATATGCAGATTATGCCCTGTTCGTCGGTGAAAAAATAGTAGCTATTATTGAAGCCAAAAAGGCAATTGTTGATATTCCTTCAGTATTGGATGTACAAGCCAAAGACTATGCACAATGTGTCAGAGAAGAACATACTCCGTATATTGTTTCTAAGTGGCATGTTTATCAAGTACCATTTATTTTTGCTACAAATGGTCGTAAATATTTGGAGCAATATAAAGAAAAATCAGGAATCTGGTTTCTTGATTTACGAGATGAAAGCAACATTGCTAAGCCTTTACGTGGGTGGGTGAGTCCGCAAGGTATTTTAGAGTGGCTTGAAAAGGATATAGAAGCAGCAAATAATGATCTTATGAATACATCGAAAGATTTATTGACAGACAAAGAAGGTCTAAATTTAAGGGATTACCAAGTAAAGGCAATAGGTGCTGTTGAAGATGCTATTATGAAAGATGCAAAAACGGCATTGCTTTCCATGGCAACAGGAACAGGAAAAACACGTACTATTCTTGGTATGATTTATCGTTTTTTAAAATCGGGTCGGTTTAGAAGAATATTATTTTTAGTAGATCGTACAGCCTTAGGTGAACAGGCTCAAGATGTTTTCAAAGAAGTAAAGCTCGAAGCTGTAATGACTCTGGATGAAATTTATAATATTAAGAACCTAGAGGATAAAGACATTGATCCTGAAACAAAAATACAGATTGCAACTGTTCAAAGTCTTGTAAAACGTATTATGTATAATACTGGAGAAACAATGCCTTCTGTTTCGGACTATGACCTAATTATAGTAGATGAGGCTCATAGAGGCTACATATTAGATAAGGAAGCAGGAGAAGATGAGCTCTTATATCGAAACCAAGATGACTTTGTGAGCAAATATCGCACAGTCATTGAATATTTCGATGCGGTAAAGGTAGCATTGACAGCGACTCCAGCATTACACACGAGCGAGATTTTTGGTAAGCCCGTTTTTGAATATAGTTATCGAAGAGCAGTTGTAGAAGGCTATTTAATTGATCATGACGCACCACATAATTTGACAACCAAGCTTAGTGACGAAGGAATTATTTATGAAAAAGGTGATGTAGTTCCTGTATATGATCCAGCCACTGGTGAAATAACAAATAGCGCTGAGCTTGAAGATGAACTAAAGTTTGATGTAGAGCAGTTTAATCGACGTGTTATTACGCCGAACTTTAATCGTACGGTTTTAGAAGAAATAGCAAATGATATAAATCCAACTGGAAGGGGTAAGACTCTTATTTATGCGGTGGATGATAATCATGCGGATATGATTGTTAATATTTTACGTGAAATATATGAGCCCTTTGATATTAGTAACAATGCAATTGTGAAGATAACAGGTAAATCAGGAGATAGAAAACGCGTAATGGAGCTCATTCGGGCTTATAAGAATGAACAATATCCCAATATTGCGGTAACAGTGGATCTATTAACTACCGGAATTGATGTGCCTGAAATTACAACACTTGTATTTATGCGTCGTGTTAAATCACGTATTCTATATGAACAAATGTTGGGACGTGCGACACGTCTATGCGATAAAATTGGTAAAACGCATTTTGAGATCTATGATCCCGTTGGCGTGTATGAATCTTTACAGGATGTCAGTACAATGAAGCCTGTTGTTGCAAATGCAAATGCTACGTTTGTAGATCTGATTAAAGGATTAGAAACTCTTGATACCGATGAAAAAGTTCAAAATCAAATAGACATGATTGTTTCAAAAATTCGAAGGAAGCAAAAACGAATGTCAGAAAGAGATAAAGAACAATTTGAGTATTTATCAGGTGGTAAGAATCCATTGGAGTTTATTGCGCACATAAAAAGTCTATCACCAAACGAAAGTAAAAACGTATTACTTAGTAAACAAGAACTTTTTTACATGTTAAATGAAGGTGGTATAGATGCACGACGCGCTGTAGTTATTTCAGATAAAGAGGATAAGCTATTAACGCACACAAGAGGCTATGGAAAGGGACAGAAGCCACAGGATTATTTAGAGGAATTTAAAGCGTTTATTATAGAAAATGCTGAAAAAATAGAAGCACTTAAGTTGGTTTGCACTCGTCCGGCAGACTTGACAAGAGCGGCCCTAAAATCTTTAAGGTTAGAGCTTGATAGTAAAGGCTTTACAGAGACACAGCTTAACAGTGCATGGAAGGAAACTACAAATCAATATATTGCGGCGGATATTATTAGTTTTATCCGATCACAGGCAGTAGGTTCAGATCTCCTAGGACATGAGGAACGCATACAAAGGGCAGTGACAAAATTAAAGTTAGCTCACAATTTTTCTAAAATGGAATTAGATTGGCTGGAACGTATTGAAAAATTTCTGCTTACAGAAACGGTACTAAGTGAAGAAACATTCAATTTAGGGGCATTTCGCGATTTTGGTGGATATACCAGAATTGACAAATTATTTAAAAATAAATTAAAAGATTACATCATAGAGTTGAATCAATATCTCTATGATGATGGAGGCAAAGTAGCGTAATGAGCAATCAAGAAATAGTACAAAAGCTTTGGAATCTTTGTAATGTACTTCGGGATGATGGTATTACCTATCACCAGTATGTAACAGAGCTTACCTATATTCTATTTTTGAAAATGATGCAGGAAACTGAGCAGGAACATGATATTGCAAAGAATATTACAGGTTTGAAAGAACTAAAACAAAGA
Organism: Clostridiales bacterium 38-18; assembly: GCA_001897605.1. Taxonomy (GTDB): domain Bacteria; phylum Bacillota; class Clostridia; order Peptostreptococcales; family Acidaminobacteraceae; genus Fusibacter_C. The sequence continues at coordinate 12,744 of MKTL01000005.1, forward strand.
CACGATAAAGGTGAAAAGCTGACAAAACAAGAACAAGGTGCACTTGCAGAAAAGGAAATCATTGTAGATTATTCATGGGAAACTCTTGTTTCGAAGGATGGTATTGAATTAAAAAAATACTATAATACCTTACTTCGTTTGCTTGGAGAACATTGTACAGGTCACATTCGTGATATTTATCGTGAAGCAAGAAGTAACATCGGCGAGCCCAAAAATCTAGAAAAGATTATCAAGAACATTGACGGTCTTGACTGGTACAGTGTGGACAAAGATGGTTTCGGAGATCTATATGAAGGCTTACTTGAAAAGAATGCAAATGAAAAAAAATCAGGGGCAGGGCAATACTTTACTCCGCGTGTTTTAATCGATGTTATGGTGAAACTTACAAAACCGCAGGTAGGTGAACGTTGTAATGACCCAGCTTGCGGTACATTTGGTTTTATGATAGCTGCTGATCGTTATGTGAAAGAAAATAATGACATGTTTGCTTTATCTGATACACAATATACTTTTCAAAAGCATAAGGCTTTTACAGGTTGCGAGCTTGTTGCAGATACGCATCGTCTAGCTATGATGAATGCAATGATCCATGGCATAGATAGTGATATTAAACAGGCAGATACACTATCCAATCAAGGGAAAAGTATGAACGGTTTTGATTTGGTATTGACGAATCCACCTTTTGGAACTAAGCAAGGTGGTGAGCGTGCTACACGTGATGACCTTACTTATCCAACATCTAACAAACAGTTGAATTTTTTACAACATATTTATCGTAGCTTAAAGCAAGATGGCAAATCCCGTGCAGCCGTTGTATTGCCTGATAATGTACTTTTTGCAGATGGTGACGGTGCAAAAATCCGTGAGGACTTAATGAATAAATGTAATCTGCATACTATTTTGCGTTTGCCTACAGGGATTTTTTATGCGCAGGGTGTAAAAACAAATGTCCTATTTTTTGATCGTGGGAAAACTAATGAAGATAATACGAAAGAAGTATGGTTTTATGATATGCGCACCAATATGCCTTCTTTTGGAAAGACAACACCACTGAAAGAAGAGCATTTTGCTGACTTTATTAAAGCTTATGAAGCTAGTGACAAAAATACAGTGAAAGATAATCGTTTCTCTGTATTTACTCGTAAAGAAATTGCGATCAAAAACAATAGCCTTGATTTAGGCTTAATTCGGGATGATAGCGTTTTGGATTATGAAGATTTACAAGACCCTATTGAAAGTGGAGAAGAAGTCATTGCACAGCTCGAAGAGGCAGTTGATTTAATTATGAGTGTAGTGAAAGAACTGAAAAGTTTAGGTGGTGACTACTGATGGCGAAAGAGAAAGAGTCTCTTTTCTTTGAGGAAAGATTGGAAAAAGCAATTGCATCAGACTGGGAGCGACTATATAATGTGCCGAATAATTGGATTTGGACAAGGTTAGATTCTCTTGGAAGTTTTGGGATGGGGCAAACGATACTTTCTAAAAATTTAATAGAAAGAGGTGTTCCTGTTTATAGCGCTACAGAGGAAGATAAAATTTTTGGATATATTCCAGAAGAAGAAAATAGGATTAATTTGGGATATCACGATTTAGTTATTCCTGCAAGAGGAAATTCTATAGGACATGTAAAATATATATCAGAAGAATCGGCAAGCTGTACACAAACAACAATGTATTTTAAACCTTATAATAAAAAAGTAAGCAGGTTTCTTTATTACTATATGAAATACAATAAAGAAGATTTATTTAAACATAGTGGAAATGCAATTCCTCAGGTCACAATATCAAATATTAAAGTGAAATCTGTTCCATTACCACCACTTGCTGAGCAAGAGAGAATTGTTGAACGCATTGAAGGCTTGTTTTCTAAACTAGACGAGGCAAAAGGAAAAGTACAAATAGCACTAGATAGCTTCGAGGATCGAAAAGCGGCAATTTTGCATAAGGCATTTACAGGAGAGCTTAGTAAAAAGTGGCGAGAAGAAAATGGAGTTGGAGTGGAAACAAGAATTCTAAAACCATTGTCAGCAGTATGTTCCTCTTTTCAGTATGGAACATCAAGTAAATCTGATAAAGAGGGTTCAGTAGCTGTTGTTAGAATGGGAAACTTACAAAACGGTGAAATAGATTGGTCTGATTTAGTTTTTTCAGACAATGAAACGGACAATAAAAAGTATAACTTGAAAATTGGAGATGTACTTTTTAATAGAACAAATAGTCCTGCGTTAGTTGGAAAAACATCCATATATAGAGGAGATTTTCCTGCTATATTTGCAGGCTACTTGATAAGATTAAACTATGGTGATGAGCTTATTGGTGAATATTTAAATTACATGATGAATACACATCAAGCAAAAGAATATTGTAACTCGGTTAAATCTGATGGAGTTAATCAATCTAATATTAATGCTAAAAAGATAGCTGCATTTATTATTCCTGTCCCCTCAATAGATGAGCAAACTGAAATTGTTCGTATTCTTGATAGTATTTTTGGAAAAGAAAAACAAGCTGAGGAGCTTACTAATGCCATTCTTAAAATAGACCATATGAAAAAAACAATCCTTTCTAGAGCTTTCCGAGGAGAACTTGGCACAAACAAAACAGAAGAAGAAAGTGCAATAGAGTTTTTAAAAGAGATGTTGTCGGGCAATTGAAATTAAAAGGGGGTACAATTTTGAAGATTAATTATCTGGAAATTACAGGTTATAAAAATTTAAATGATGTTCAAATCAACTTTGAAGAAAATTCTTCTGTGAATGCCATTATTGGTAATAATGGGAGTGGTAAATCAAATATTCTAGAGGCTATTGTTAAAATTTTTTCATCTGTTATTTCAAAAGAAACGATAGACTTTATATATGATGTCAGATATTCAATTGATAATGTTAAATATCAATTGAATAATAAAGACAATGTAGAAACTTTTACAAAAGAGGGCAAAACAATCAAAAAGCATGAAGTGTTTAAATCTATTCCTCTTGGAATATTTCTGTACTATTGTGGTGAAACGGATAGATTAAAAAAACTTTCTGATGATTTTATCGACAAGGCATTTACAAAGGCATTAAAAGATGATGATGAAGTTGTTCTGAAATACTTAAGTTTTATAGAACTTAAAGATTTTCCGTGCGCCCTTCTTTCAAATGCAGTTTATAAGAATGACACTTATCAAAAAGCTTGCGATTTAATTGGAATTGATGAAGTTGGAGCTCCGATAAAGTTATTTTTAAAGAGACCAAAGTGGAGTAGAACATTCGTTATAACAAATGATTCTTTTTGGAATGCACAAGGTACTGTTGCAAATGTTTTACATGCATTTAAAGATTGTGGCAGAATGGATATAACAGGAAGGGACAATGCTGTAATAACTATAGATAATTTACATCAGTTAAATGATATTTCAGAAAATCCCTTTAATTTACTTACTATGTTTAAATTGTTAATGCAAGCTGATATCTTAGAAAGAGTTGACTTTGATATTATTAAAGCTGGTAAAACGATAACGCCAGAATCATTAAGTGAAGGGGAGAAACAATTAGCACAACTACTGTGTTTTTTGGAGGCAACTAAGGAATATCGGGCTCTATTCTTATTAGATGAGTTTGATTCTTACTTACATCCAAATTGGCAGAGAAAATTTTCGGAAATTATCGCGGATATTGATATACGCGGGCAAGTAATATTTACAACCCATTCTCCGTTAACATTGGGAAAAATGAAACAGGAAAGTATCAGAATAATAAAAAATGGAAAAGTTTTTACACCATCAGTAAGCACATACAATCGTGATATATCCGAAGTTCTTGAAGAAATAATGGACGTAGGTCTAAGACCGATAGAAGTACAACAGTGCATTGATGATTTTAAGTCGGCAGCTATGTTTAATAAAAAAGAACAAGCACTAGTCCATTATGAAACGTTACAATCACTTTTATCTGAAGATGATCCTTTTTGGAATACAGCAAATACTTTAAAAGCAAGGTTAGGTGATTAATTTGAAATACATAGAAAAACAATCACCACCACAACGTTTTTTGCAGTATTCTTCAAGGCGAGGGGCGAGTTTTGAAGATTTATCAAACAATCATCGAGAGATTAAACAGGAATTGAGATGTTCTTTGGTAGCGGAACAGGGATACATATGTTGCTATTGTGGTTGCCGTATTAAAACGGATGAGGCTATAGTGGAACACTTAAATCCCCGTCAAAGATATCCGGCACGACAATTAGATTACGGTAATTTATTAGCTTCGTGCGATGGAGGACAAAATAAAAGATCAAATGGGAATGAATACCCTTCATGTTGCGATGATCACAAAAGTAATGATGAGATTAAGGTACATCCATTATTAACTGACTGTGAAAGTAGGTTTGTATTTGATGGAGATGGTGACATTATTTGTGCACCTGATGATGAAGAGGCTAAACAAGCTATAGAAATTTTAAATTTAAAAAGTCCTGTGCTTAAAAATAGAAGAAAAGCTGCAATTGCTGGATATAGTTATTATCCTAAAGAACATGATTGGAAAATGGAAGTAGAAAATTTAATGCAGAAGATTGATGCGCAATATATTGAATTTTGTTTTGTGATCAAATCATACGTATTGAATTTTAAAATGTAGAATACGATAAGAGTAAATATACTCGTCTATGTACCCTTGAGTACATTTTGAGTACAAAAAAACCGACAAATGAAAAATACAGACACCAAAAATAAAATTAAGAACCTTAACGCACAGGAAATGAATAGAAAAACGTTAACGCAAAGTCCTGTGAGACGAGTGGGAGTAGACATTAAGGAAAAGACCCGTAGCTAAAAATCTAACAGAGTCAAACAAGAATTTATTCTTGCTGGGCTCTGTTTTTATTTTTGCTATGTTTAATCAAAATAAAATTCAAGTTCATTATTTATTTGACGAACTATCAATTGATAGTTATAATAAAATTATAGGAGGGGGTGATATGAGCAAAAGCACAAAAGTTATATCTTCAAAAGAAGATGTTGAAGCATTTCTTCATGATCTTATAAGTGTATTGAATTGTCCTGATTTTAATATTGATACAGATTTAGACATTCTACCAAAGAAGAAAGCGGAATCACCTATAGATCCCTTTACAACAGCAAATACGATGCTGGAATTAGATTTTGATAGAAAAGATGTGTGGCATCACCTGATTTCACTAGATTTATCCGAATACTTAGAAACCTTTATTGACGATAAAGATCCATTATGGCCGCCGTTTTTTGCATTTGCGAAATCAATTAAAAGCAGAGATGTTTATATAAAAGCGAAAATTAGAGATCGTGTAAATGGAAAGGTATTTTGTGTATCCTTCCATTTTGCAAGACATCCATTCCCGGATACTTTACCATACGCATAATCTGGAACATGGAAAAGGAGGGTTTGAAATGAAAGACAAATTAATTAAAAGCATTGAGATGAATTGCCCAGTGTGTGGGGTTACTCACATGGTAGAAAAAAGACTTCGTGAGACACAAGCTCTTTTTAAAGGAGAGGTTGTCAATTATAAGGAAGTCTATTTCCTTTGCGATAAATCCGATGACGAGGAGAATGAGTTTGTACCAGCAAAGGTAATGGATTCCAATCTATTGAAAGTTCGAGATGCATATAGAACAATTAAAGGGCTGTTAACATCAAATGAAATAGCCGAGATAAGATCGTACTATAGTTTAACTCAAAGTGAATTTGCGGCCTTATTAGGTTGGGGTGAAGTAACTGTTACACGATATGAAAGCAAAACAATACAAGATGAAACCTATGATAGCTTAATGAGAATGGTTCGTGAGAACAGTATGTTAGCACTTGAATACCTCGATAAGCATAAAGATCGATTTACAGATAAACGATACAGTGAAATTCGACTCAGTGTCAAAAAGAGATTGGATGTAAGCAGTCGCATGTATTTAAAGATGCAGGAGATAAAAAGTTTATACACTAAGTTTGAAGAAGAAAGTGACTACAATGGCTTCAAAATCTTAGACATTGATAAATTGACAACGGTTATGGGGTATTTTGCTAATGAGGTGAATCATCTCTATAAAGTTAAAATGATGAAGTTATTATGGTATACTGACGCAATTTATTATAGACGACATGGTCAGTCGATGACCGGGCTTGTATATGAGCATATGACTTATGGGGCTTTGCCAATAGGATTTAATGAAATTCTTAATGTTCCCACAATTTGTGTCGTCGAAGAGATGATGTTTGAAGATATTGGGTATAAAATAGTTCCGACAAGTAAAGTTGATAAAAATGTATTTTCAAAGGATGAGTTAAGTGTTCTTGAGTTAGTTGCAGACAAGTTCAAAGAATACCGTTCAAAACAAATTGTGGACTACATGCATGAAGAAAAGGCATACCTTGAAACTCAAGATCATGAGTTGATTCCTTTTACTTTAGCAAGCGAGTTAAATGAACTTAGCTAACGCATAAGCGTGATACTAAATCGATACAATTTCACTCATAAGCCATCAAAAACGGCAAAAAATACATGAAATGAGAATTTAGAATATAGTATTTCCAACGCATTAGAGCCCATGAAAAATCATCAGCACTGAGTGGGAATAATCGTAAAATTGGAGAAGTGCACTAATAATAAAAAAAGCTGTTAAGAATAAAATTATTCTCAACGGCTTTTTTCTATAAAATGAAATAAGTTCAAAGCTACTTTCCTAAAGAGAAAGTTCAGTATAGTGATCAAATCAAAGATGGCTTGGGTTAACTGACAAAGGAAATGATGTATTCGCTATCGTCACTTTTTTCTAACTCTGGCCCCTTTAATTTTTCAAAGTGACCGGGAATACCTTGGGCCTGAACCATGGCATCAAAATGACAAATGGCAATACCCATGTCCACCCGTTGAATATCATAACTAAGGGCCTTGGCATAACCCTTGGTGGGCTTTAAGTAAAAATGTACTGTGTTGTCATCTAGCACTGCACGCCAAGGCTGTTTATTAGATGCAGACGGTCCAAGTCGAACCATTTCAAGGGCTTGAGCATACTTTCCAGCTTGGGACATGGTAAGGGGACTGCCATAAGTGCCTTTAAAAAACAAACTTTCAAAGGGCAAGCGATTATTGGAACCGGCAAGACCTCGAATCATTTGACCAACAAGTCCAGCTTTGTCTGCGGGAACACCCAATGGGATGACAATGGGAACTATTTCGTTACTTTGCAGCTGTATAGCTGCGGCAAACTGACTTTTATTAAAGGTACCACCTAACCAGCAAGTGCCAATACCTTCTGATTGGGCTTGTAAAACGGCATACTCCATATCAAAACCAAGGGCTTCTAAGTGGTTATCACCAAGTGTCATGGCACTTAAGAGGTATGTGTTGGCGCCTTTTATAACCCCATAAGTACCTAATTTCATGTTATCGTCTGACATATTGCTATTTTCGATGATATTAAAACGATGGCTTGACTTAAAGGGGTTGCGACCGGTGTTAAGGGCATGCATGATTCGGGCCTGAGTTTCCTGAGTAACGGGGGTATTCTTGAAGCCTCTTGTAGACCTTCTGGCGCGGATGATACCCTCTGCATCGGCAAGCCAGTTTAAGGTTTGGGTTTGATTATTTAGCATTTTCAAATCCTTGTTGTTTGAGCGTAGGATAAACCTTAGGGAAGTAAACAAATTTATAGGTACCTGCTACTCCTTGGCTCCAGTTTCTATTGGATTCACCACCCGTGCGTGCCACCATATAGTCTGACATTTGTTGGTCATAAGCTTTTAGTGCTTCAGACTGGTCTGGGTTGTAGGCATTATCATGTTTGAAGATGCTTAGAGGAATACGGGGCTTCATTTCTGACATGTCCTTTGGGTAGCCTAAAACTAAGCCTGCTACGGGGTAAACAAGTTCAGGTAACTCAAACAGAGCAATCATTTCTTCAGGAGATTTACGTACGCCACCGATGGGTACAGTACCTAATCCTAAGGATTCAGCAGCACCGATCGCCGTACCCAATGCTATGCCCACATCCACACTGCCAACCATGATGGATTCAATGCTTTCTGTGATGACTAGGTTTTCACCATTTAACTTGGCTGCTAAGTGAGCACGGTGATAATCCATTACAAATAAAAGAAAAACTGGGGCTTGGTCAATCCAAGTTTGCCCACCAGTGTATTCGGCTACTTTAGACTTTTTTTCTTTGTCGGTGACCACAATCACACTGACCTGTTGGCCGTTAATGGATGTGGGGGCATGATGAACTGCCTTAATAATTGCATCGAGTTTTTCTGCTTCGATGGGGTTGTCTTTGTATTGACGAATGGATCTATGATTGATAAATGTGTTGATGGTTGAATTCATATTTTGCTCCTTTAGCGAGTGTTATTTAAAAAATGAACTTTAGTTCAGTATTTGTATTTTCATCATAGCCACAAGGTCTATTTTTGTCAAGAAAAAAATGAACTTTAGTTCAATTTATTTTGACCTTATGACCCGTTCATGCTAAAATAAGGTACGAAAAGGGGGTGACATCAATGACGACAGATGTTACACAAAAGTGCATGCGTAAGGTGTCACAGTCTAGAAGTATAGAAACAAAAGAGGCCTTAATTGAAGCCGCAACTCAGCTTTTTGCTGAAAAGGGCTTTCACAAGGTAAATACAAAGGAAATCGCCAAGGCTGCCGGGGTAGCAATTGGAAGCTTTTACGGTTATTATACAGATAAAAAACAAGTGTTTTTAGAGATTGTTAAGACTTATAAAGAGGCCTTATTAGGCGCAGGCATGTGTGGTAATTCAGATGACTTCGATAAGGCTAATCCTGGACAGGATTACACACTTGAACAAGTGATTAACTACTTTATCAACCAAAAGATAGAAGTGGCTGAACGCTATCCTCTGGCTTTTCACTTAGAAATCAACCACATGCGGTATCGTGATGAAGAGGTTGCTGCCTTGCTTGAGGACTACACCCAAAGAGAAATCACGATTTTTATAAATTATATGAGTCGCTACAGTGACCTACTAAGAGTAGATGATCTGCAGTTGGCAGCAAGTGTGATTTATCAGGTCAATGACAACATGATTATGGCACACTTAAGCGGGGGAAATACAAAACATGCTCAGAGTTTGATTAATGAGTACAAGACCATGATTGCTCTTTACCTATTAAAGGGAAATAAAGAAAGTACAGTGTAAATGGACAATGACTTATTTGAGAGTTTATTAATTATAGTTTTAATTAAGGGAATAAATATTGAATAGGAGAGCTATTATGAACACAAAAGGCAACATAATCGAACTATTCGACTCTATAACAGATTACTGGTCACCCAAAATCATTGCAGAAGTGAACGAAGATTACATCAAACTAGCAAAGTTCAAAGGTGAGATCGTCCGTCACAATCATGAAAACGAAGATGAAATGTTTTATGTGATTAGAGGGTCATTCGAGATGCATCTTGATGATGAAGTGGTGACTTTAAACGAAGGTGACTTTTACGTCGTAAAAAAAGGAATCATGCATCAGCCTACTTCAAAAGAAGAGTGTTGGGTGATGCTGATTGAAAAGAAGGAAACCAAGCATACTGGGGATGTAGTCTCTCAAATGACTAAGTCGGTGGAAGAGCAAATGAAATAGGCTAATAAAATGGTAAAAATAATATGCAAAAATAATATGCAAAAATTATATGCAATTTAATAGGCGAATATAACAGGCAAACGAATAACCGTTGTTTAATTAGGCATTCTATACATAGAGTGTCTTTTTTATATGGATAAAATGATAAGGCTCTTTTTATTTAACCATTCAAATAAAATTACTCCTTTCTATATTACTTTCTCAAAAAATCCTTTCACTAAATCACCGCCCCAATTTAACTTCCGTTTAAATACAAGTCGTATAATGAATTTATTTAAACTCAAGCAAATTATGGTATATGATAAAGAAAGAATAGGAGGCGATAATATGGCAAAAGTGATGGTAGTCGATGACGACCCTTATATTAGAGAGCTTGTGGTGAAGCTGCTTAAGAACGAGATGTTTGAAGTGGTTGAGGCGCAAAATGGTCAAGTAGCACTGTATCGTCTTGCCGAGAGCAAGGTGGATTTGGTGATTTTGGACTTGATGATGCCTTTGATGGACGGCTATGAATTTTGTACCATGGCGCGAAAGTATTATAGCGATTTGCCTATTCTTATGCTGACTGCTAAAAGTGAAATTAACGATAAAGTGAAGGGATTTACGGTGGGTGCTGACGATTATTTGGCTAAGCCGTTTGAGGGGATTGAGCTGATTATGAGAGTTAAGGCTCTCGTCAGAAGATTCAATATCCACGCTTCGCAAAAGGTTAGAATAGGGACGCTGACACTGGATAAAACCAGCTATCAGGTGGCATGGGGTAATCAGCATCAGGATATTCCCATGAAGGAGTTTGAACTGCTCTTTATGCTCGGTAGTCAACCGGGTAAATCCTTTTCTAGAGATCAATTGATCGAAGAAATATGGGGCTATGATTTTGATGGTAATGAGCGAACACTTGATGTTCATATCAATCGCTTGAGAGAACGTTTTCCTAATGAGTTGTTTCAGTTTCAGATCATTACCATTAGAGGGCTGGGTTATCGGTTGGAGGTGTTGGGTTGATCTTTTTTAAAAGAGGGATTTTATTTACAATTATGATAGCCGTCTATCTGGGCAGTTTTTCAGTGGCATTCTGGATCATAGATACCCTGTTTCATTTTAGCGATGCCAGTGGCGTTAGACTTTGGGTTTACTTAGTCAGCTGTTTACTGGGAACATTTATATTACTATTTTCTTGGCGGCATGTTGGCAATTTTCTGATGAAATCCTCACTTGTAGATGAAGGCTTCGACAGAAGAGGCAATTCATCACTGAATACCTTGATCCGTGCAACTGAGAAAATCGCACATGGCGATTTTAGTGTATTGATTCCAGTTGATGAAAGAGGGCCTTATCGAGAGGTGGCTCAAAGCATCAACAACATGGCTAAAAACCTTGGCACTATGGAGGAAATCAGACAGTCCTTTATCTCAAATGTTTCGCACGAGCTTCAATCGCCTTTGACTTCCATACAGGGTTTTGCAGCGCTACTTAAAAGTGATACACTCAGTTCTGAAGAAACCAAGCACTATTTAAACATCATCGAAACGGAAGCGAAACGACTTTCCCAAATGAGCGATCATCTGCTTAAGCTTTCAACCCTTGAAAGCGAGGCGGTTGAGCTTAATCGGACTACTTTTAGATTGGACAAGCAGATTAAAAACGTTATTTTCATGCTGGAGCCACAATGGTCGAGCAAGAAGATAGAGATCTCAGCGGACATGTCAACAGAAGCTGTGTTCTTTGGCGATCAAGATTTACTAACACAAGTATGGGTCAATCTCCTTGGAAATGCGATAAAGTTTACACCTATTGAGGGTCAAATTGAGGTTCAGGTGACTTTGGAAAATGATGAGATTGTCTGTAAGATAAAGGACAATGGTATGGGTATTTCTCAAGAGGATCAAATGCACATCTTCGAGCGCTTTTATAAAGTAGATCAATCAAGAGATCGCTCTCTAGGTGGCAATGGTCTAGGACTATCTCTGGTTAAGAAAATAATTGCCCTTCATGAAGGACAGGTAATGGTGGATAGTACAGAGGGCGTCGGTAGTACATTTACAATAAAATTGAAAAAACCAGTTGTTTAAACTGCGTTTATTTCGCGTTTAACCTCCGTTTAAAAAAGTCTTGTAAAGTAAAGACATCAATTAAACGGAGGTTATTTTATGTCATCTATTATAAAAGTAAACAATTTAGTGAAACAGTACGAGCATGCCAAAGAACCCTCAGTCAAGGGGATTAGCTTTGACGTTAAAGAGGGTGAGTTTTTCGCCTTTCTTGGACCCAATGGTGCGGGAAAGACGACGACGATTTCGATCCTCACCACTACGCTTGCAAAAACATCAGGCGAGCTTCAAATAGCTGGGTTTGATATCGATAAGCAGGCAAAAGAAATCAGAGAGCAGGTGGGCATTATCTTCCAAAAGCCAAGCCTAGATCAATCGCTTTCTGCAGAAGAAAACATAAGATTTCATGCTTGTCTTTACGGGATGTATCCTTATCGTCCTTCCTTTAAAATGATGCCAAAAGCGTATCAAAAGAGCGTTTTAGAGCTTGCAGAAATACTGGGGATAAAGGACAGCTTGTTTAAACCCATCAAAAAAATGTCGGGTGGTATGCAGCGGAAGCTAGAAATTATAAGAAGCTTGATTCATACGCCAAAGGTACTCTTCCTAGATGAACCGACACAGGGACTGGACGCGGTAAGCCGTAGAAGTCTATGGCAGTATCTTGAACAAGTAAGAGCTAAGTATGGCACGACCATATTTTTAACCACACATTACATTGATGAAGCTGAAAAAGTAGATAAAGTCTGTATTATCAATAATGGCAGCATCGCCTATACAGGGACGCCGGATGAGATGAAACGCAATCTACTCAGACAAGAGCTAATTATCGATGCGGTCGATCGCGATAGCCTTTTAGCTGAAGTAAAAGATCTTGGCCTACCGTATCAGCTAGATCAACAGTTGGTTATACCGTTTTATCAAAAATCGCCTCAGGAAATTATCCAAAAAATTAAGACAGAGTTGTCAGTTCTAAAGGTTGTTGAGCCCACACTTGAGGATGCTTACGTTGCCTATATTCATAAAAATGGAGGAATTACCGCATGAGTGAAGCTGTTTTATATCGCAAAAGAATTAAATCAGGTTTATTAAGAGAGTTAAATGCAATGGTTACCATTGCAGCTAGAGATATTATTCTCTATTTTAAGTCGCCAGGGAACATCGCCATGGGGTTGTTTATGCCAATTATCATGATGGGGATGCTCGGTGGCAGCCTTTCTCAGAATATGGCAAGTGGATTGGGCTTTAATTACGATCAATTCATGTTAATTGGGATGTTGGTCAACATGCTGTTTATGACGACGACAACAGGTGTGGCATCACTAGTTGAAGATAGAATAACGGATTTCACGCAGGAAATGTTGGTTTCACCTATTTCAAGATATGCCATCGTAAGTGGTAAAATTATTGGCTCATCTTTCGGTGCAATGGTCAGTATGATTGGGACATTGGTAATCGGTGCAATTATGGGCATCTCGATCACCCTTCATCAAACGTTACTAATCTTCTTACTGGCGCCACTTATGTGTATGTCCGCTGGTGCACTTGCAATGGTGGTCATCGGATTGATTCGTAGCAACAAAATGGCAAACATGGCAGTTATGCTAATTTCGATGCCACAAATGTTCTTATCAGGTGCCATTATACCGATCAATCATTCCAGTGGTGTGCTCTTTTATTTAAGTCGATTGATGCCAATGACTTATTGTTTGGATTTGGTGCGTGCTGTGGTATATAAAGGGTATGAGGGTTATGATACTGTGGTTATGTTTAACCCAGTCATCAATCTGATCGCAATTATTGGTTTAACGCTTTCTTTATTGGTTATCGGCACCTATTTTTACGTTAGAAGTGAAAAAAATAGATAGTGACTGTCTTAGGAGGTTTGAATGAATCGAAAGAAAATCAGTCGAAAAAAAAGAGTTAATAAAAGTGACCGGTATGAAGCTTTTCATCAAAGCCTCTTAAAACAGCATCCTGAGCTAAAAAGAGCGAACCGTTCTGAAGAGTTAAAGGCCATAGCCGCATTTACAAAGGAGAGAGATGAGGAAAGTAGACGAAAGCTGAGACATCGTCTAGAGTTTTTAACTGATGGGATCGTGGCAATTATCATCACGATTATGGTACTTGAAATTCCACTACCATCTGAGGCAGCGATTAGCTATGACATGTTTTTAAAAGCGATAGGGATCTTTTTTCTAAGCTTTTTCCTTGTAGCAGTCTTTTGGTACGAACACTTTAAGTTGTTTTCACAGACTGAAATGGTCTCCCAAAAGGTTTCGGTTATTAATTTGATCTTCTTAGCCGTTTTAGCACTGATTCCGATACTTACCAAGTGGATGATGTTCGATGTGAGCCAGCTTTCGGTAATCAATTATGGTATCGCTTATTTGATCATCAACATCGTAAAGACAACGATGTTTGCGGCTGTAAGAAGTGAGCATTTGAATGACAAGAATTGGAACGGTCCACATCTTAAGTTTATCGTCGCTCAGTTCATAATGTTGTTTGCTCTAAATGCACTGCTCCTTTACTTAGCATGGCATCAGCCATCGGTTGCACTTATGTTATATGTCATATTACCGCTTAGCTCGTTTTTCCTTCAGATGTTTTTTTCGAGGGGAAGAGATCATTAGAGGGTATAAACATCACACTCGTAAACGTAATCAAAGAAAGGGAAAATTATGTTACCAGAATTGAAAACCATTAAAATAGGCGCACCTGCACACAGAGCTTTAGAAGCAAAGGGAATTAACACTTTTGCTCAGCTGTGTGATTATACAGAGGTAGAATTGCTTGCGCTTCACGGCGTTGGACCAAAAGCCATTCGGATTTTAAAAGAATGGTTATCGAAGGAGGAAATGTCCTTTAAAAAGTAAAGGTTATATGTGATTAGTGGCGACTTCATGATGCATTTAGATGATGAAGCTCTAAAACTTGTGTATTGATAAATTGAAATTACAAAAAGACACTCATTTTGAGTGTCTTTTTGTAAATGGTTATAGTTATTTCATATTAAGTTACTCCATACAAATGTTCATTTTAACACATTCTGATACGCCACGTTCCATGGTTTGTGCACATAGCTAGAGCATGTTATTTAACTAACTTAGTTATACTATTTAATTGTGTTTAAATTATGTTGTTTTATCGTATTATGAGAATTATTTGTTTGAACTAGAATCATTTTCTAGTTAAACTATTAGAGGTTACATAAACAATTTACTTACGGGGGAATTATGAAAAATACAAATAGATGGCTTTCATGGGGCATCCTAGTCTTTGGGTTTGTCGTGGTATTTTTTCACAGGTTATCGATTGGATCGGTGGCGGATCAGTTAACTGTGGACTTAAAGCTAGACAGTATCCAAATCGCGAACCTTGCGTCCATGACGTTTTATGGATATGCTTTGATGCAGCTACCAGTGGGGATTATGGTTGATACCTTAGGGGTTAGGCGGATTTGTACCATTGGGATGTTTGTTACTGCGGTAGGGTCAATTCTATTCGGTATCGCTGGTCATGTTTATATTGCGTACTTTGCGAGATTCTTGGTGGGCATCGGTACCTCTGTTATCATCGTGTCGGTTATGAAGATTCAATCGACTTTATTTCCACCTAATATGTACTCAACACTGTCGGGCTTAACGTCGCTGTTTGGTAACTTTGGCGCTTTTTTCGCAACGATTCCACTTTCGTTTATCGCCGTTAATTTCGGATGGAGAGGCACGTTTATTATACTGGGTCTGATTTCTATTGCGCTCTCTTTAGGTATTCACTTTTTTGTTAAAGAGAGAATTTCAATATCGAGGTTTTCTTCAGAGTTTAATGGTATAAACGAAGAAAATTTAAACGCTTCTAGTAATAGTGCTGATAATAATTTGTCTAGTAAGATAAAGCATAGTGAAGAAGTAACAGCTAAGAATAAAGCAGCTAAGAAAGTCAATTTAGAGACTGAGTCAGAAAGAATAAACATAAAAGAAGCCGTCAGGTTTGTCCTTACTAATAAAGCGATCTATCCTAACTTTCTTATCATGGTATTTTTCGTAGGCTCACTAACTGCAGTGCTTGGGTTATGGGGAAATGGCTATATGAAGACGGTGTATCAAATATCCAATGAAAAAGCTGCCTTTTATCTTTCCTTTATCACGTATGGTTTTATCGTTGGCGCACCTATTGTGGGCAAGCTGTCGGATTTACTTGGTGGCGTAATCAAGAATATTATGGTATTTGCAAGTGCAGGCTATGTTCTTATATGGTCATATGTACTCATTCTTCAAAAGGGCAAACCCCCAATTGAACAATGGCCAATCATCTATTTTATAATGGGAATGCTTATAATCTGTCACATCCTTGTTTTTTCAAATGTTAAAGATAATAATCCGCTAAAATATACCGGAATTGCCACATCGCTTGTCAATATCGGAGAGTTTGTCGGCAGTGGGATAATCAGTCTCCTTATGGGCTTGATGATTAAGAGGCTAAAGCTCAGTGGTATGCCACTTGAAATGGTTTATACAACAGCGATGATATTGGTTTTGGGATCTGCCGTGCTCAGCTTTATGGCTGTACTTTTTATGCGTGAGGGTAAGGCACATCAGCAAATAGAGGCATCAAAGTAACTGAATCAGTTGAGTAAGATAATAAGGGTGAGCTATCGTTCATCCTTTTTGATTTGTAGAGGAAATGCTATGACGTTTTCCACACAAACAAATACTTTTAAGTCAATGTTCTAGATTTACTTTGGCATCGTGTCTATGCTATTATAATTTTGTAATATTATGGCTTCAAAGGAGCGCTATATGTCAATAAATTGGCTTAAAAAGATAGATGACCCAATGCTTAGGACCTCGGATTTTATGAGGGAAAGAAACACGAAGAATGCCGCACATGGCAAGGTACTTGCTGTTGGGGTATTAATGTTTGAGGTTGTGTTTATGATCATTGCGATAGTAAGTCGCTTAAATGGCATAAGCCCCTCGTTTAATTATGATTTCTATATGGGAATGTACATTTCTTTGATCGTGGTAAGCATTGTTTTTTACGGGCTGCTAAAGAGATATGACCCTAGTAGGGAATCCGAGCTATATCAAAGGAATTTTTATCGACTCACAGTGGGCTTTGGGTACTTATTCATTTTATGGGGAATGCTTGTGAGCTTTGCGGATCAAGGCATGTATAGTAATCTTAACGCGTTGTTCATCAACTTGATTGCAATTGCATCGTTCCTTTATATTGCACCAAGAAATTCTCTGTTCATGTTTGCAGCTGAAGCAGTCATCTTTTTTGTATTTATTTCAAGGTTTCAAGCGAGTACGGATATTTTGCTAGGGCATTATGTGAACAGCACCGTAATCTTTGTATTTGTTTGGCTGGCGTCCTTTTTGTCCTACAATATTTTTACGAGTAATTACCTTAATAAAAGTCAGCTACAGGTTCAGCTTGATGTAAATAATGAGATAAATGAACAGCTTCAAGACGTGGTTGATCGTCTTGAGGCGCTTGTAATTGAAGATTCTCTAACTGGACTTCCTAACCGCCGAGGCATGGATAAATTTCTTAAAAATATCGTTAGTGTTTACAAAGCTGATCAAACGACGATTTCATTCTTGATGATTGATATCGATTACTTTAAGCAATACAATGATCACTATACACATATGGCAGGAGATGATACCTTAAAGAGAATTAGTGGCAAGCTGAATGAATTCGTTACCTCACTAAATGATTATGTTATTCGTTTTGGCGGGGAAGAATTCTTATTTATCAATGTTTCTAAGAGTAGAGAGGAAATGATAGCAATTGCTGAGCGGATGCGACGTGAAATTGAAGCGCTAGAGATTGAGCATATGACAAGTGAATGTAGTTCATATGTGACCATAAGCATTGGATTGGTTACGGAGCAGTCTGGTAATCTGGAATGGATCAATCAACAAATCTCCGCAGCAGATAAGGCTCTTTATAAGGCAAAGGAACTGGGGCGAAATCAGGTATATGTGATGGAGTAGACTAAGGTCTACTCTATTTTTATTTATGATAGTAACAAGATTACATTATTTATTACATATGATATTATATAAATATACTTAAATTTAATTTAGTTTACATCTTTATTCTATTATTTGATAATTTTGGAGGAAATGAATGTCTAAAGCATCAAACATACAGAAACTGATCGATTATCTCAGACGTCATGAGCGCGTTTCACGTGATGAACTTGCTCAATATCTAAATGTCGATAAAAAAACAGTTACGAATTACATAAATGACATAAATGCCGATCATCATATACATATAGAGTCAGTAACGGGTAAGTATGGGGGTTATACCTTAAAAGAAATTAATCTTAAAGTTGTAATTGATAAAAGTGAGCTTAATGCCTTAGCAATTTCTGAAAAAATTGTTAAAAAGCTAAGACCGGAGATTTATCCCGAGTATAAATCTCTTTCAGAAAAATTGAAACAGATTTATAATACACAAAATGAAACAGAAATGAGTTCAAATAGGTCTTTTATAACTGCAAGTACGAATCTACATTCGATTAGAGATCGTAAAATTGAAGATCAGCTCAATCGTGTGATAATAGAACGCCAAACTATTGAACTTAATTATGAAGACGTCAATAAAACAAAAATATTAAGAATAGTAGATCCTTATGAAATGTTCTGTACAGTGGATGGCCTGTACCTAATCGCTTATTGTCATTTAAGACAAGACATAAGGTTTTTCAAACTCAATAGAATTATGTCATTTAAACGTTCAGGGGAGAATTTTCAGACAAAAGTAGACTATAATCCAGAAATGATCTTTGAGAATAACATTGGCATTCATATGGGAAATCAAATACTAGCAAAACTTAGAATTTCGACACCTTTTGATGTTATTATAAGCGAAAAGCAATGGTTTAAAACTCAGAAAATTACTAGAGAAAATGATAACTGCATCCTATTTGAAGCAGATATATCAGAGGATGAGGAGACCATCTCATGGCTATTAAGTATGAAAGAATTTGTTGAGGTAATCTCACCAGAATCACTTAGAACTCATTATCTTGAAACAGTGAAAAAAATATTTTATAAAAATTTTAATTAGACCCGTTTTTTGTAACAAATGCGGGCTAAAATTAAATCACAAAAATTGATTTAAGAAAGGAGGAGAAAGGTTGGAATATTATGAATTGACAATTACGGTGTATCTAAAGAAGGATATTGCACTAAATCGTGTTGGTGAGACATTGGGTCAAATGTTAAAGTCATCTATGAAATTTGAAAAACATTTGTCCGAACTGCATGCATCAAAAGGTGTAAAGCTGTATGGATACGACTATCTTTATCCGAGGGCGGTAAAAGGAATTTATTCACAAGGGCACCTGTACGTCTTTAAGCTTAGAACGCCTATTAAAGAAACTGCTTTAACTTTTATGAAGACGTTAGATCAACATGAAAATGATGCCATCAAAGTTGTCGCAAAACAAATGAAACAAAAGCAGTTTAACCTGAAAACAGAGCTATATACCAGCACACCAGTTGTTTGTACCTTGGGAAGCCGTTATTGGAAGAAGGAAGAAGGTATAGCGATTATTCAAGAAAAAATGGAAAAAAATCTGGTGACAAAATACAATGCTTTTTATGGTTGCTTGCCAGAGAAGCAGGAAGGGTTTTTAAATTATTTAGAAATTAAAAATGATAAACCCATTACCATTAAGTATAAGTCGGGAAGCTTAGTGGGCAATAAATTTCTGGTGGGATTTACGGCTGATGATGTATCTTTAAAAATGGCATATCTGGCGTATAGCACATCTTTACTTGAAAAGTCTTCAAGCTTAGGGACTGGATTTTGTATTTAGTAGAAAGGAGGAAATTCTTTGATTGACAATCTGCTAGAAGGCTTTAAAAAAGTTTATGAACAGTATGGCGACCAGTTTATCAGTGATCGACATAAGCTAGATCTTGGCCTATACATTAAAGTTAATCTCGATCAAACCTTTGAAACTTTTATCGTGTCTAAAAGCAATCAGGATGATTTTGTCGATTCGAATTATCAGTGGTTTCAGAAGCGAGATTTTATCTCAAAATACTTGGAGTCCAACAAAGCGATTGCAACAACGCCTATCAAGAGGATTCATAGCAACAACTATATGTCTTGGTTTGTGAAACGCGGCACTCTGTTTGAAGAACAGACATCAGGTGATACAGACAAATCTATGCAGCTTTCTGAAGTCATTGCGATGAACAACAGCTATTTTGAGAGTCTAAAGAGTTCTACATTAAACAAAAAGGAAATTTTATCACTACTACCAAGACCGTTTTCAGAAAGTAATTTTGACTTCGCCCGACAGAGTTTAACTGAAGAATTTGAGAGGGTCTTTAAAGTGATAGTGGCGAACAAAGATGGTTTTACAAAATATGTCCGCGTTTTTTTTGATTTTGACTACTTAGATTATGAGCGAGAGAGCAATCGATATTTTTATCATAAGCTATTCAACAGTGATACTTACAATACAACGGTAGATGGTACCCTATATGGCTTATCAAACTTTAATATGGGCATGAACTCAAAAAAACCATATCTGGAGCATAAAACCATGCGTAGAAATGCACCTTACATGGTTTCGCTTGATGAAGCGCTTTTAACTTATAAATACAGTTTATATTTGAAAACACAGGGCTATGGTGTCCATTACCAGTCGATGTCGCAGATTCTTATAGAGTCACTTAGTAAACTACCAGTAAAATCTTATGAGAGTCAAAATTTGATTCAGCTCGGACAAGATAACGGCAATGTTATCATCGAAAATTACGATGTGATTTCTGCTTATATCGATTCAGCAAAGTATAGAACGGTTAACCATTTAAATGCAACTTATAAGACAGATAATGGGATATCGGTAACCAAAAGTTATGATCCTATGGTTATTGATTCCATTAAATCGATTGAGTCGGATTTAGATCATTATCTTTTTCTTGGACAACTTATATTTAACTATACAAAAGAAGCTAAAGAGATTAAACCCAGTCAGTACATTACAAAAATTCAGATTGAAGCGCTACTGCAATCACGAGTGTTGTTATATGACTATTTTTACAAAGGTTATACTGAAAATTTAGAGATCTTTGTTACGCGTTTTGCATTCACACTGTTACTAGAAGCAATAAAAAAAGGTAAAGGGGTAGACGCATTTAATGTTTATTATTCCATGAAATTATATTGTAAGGAGGAAAAACCGTTGGTATCAGTAGAACATTGTAAGGTTGAATTAAATGAACTCTTAGAGGCTCGGGAAGACGAATGTTTTAAATCTGTTGAACTCTATTCATATGCCGCTGGTCAACTCGCTTATTTTTTACTCTCAAGATCACAATCAAGCAAGAAAAATCACGATGCAATTGAGCCCTTCTTAAATCGAAGAAATGTTGGGCAATTGAATGAAGAACTTATGTATTGGTTTAAACGATACGCTTATGACATCAGTATGGGAGCTAGAAAATTTAATAAATTATACGCAGCTATCCTGTCATTTGACAAGTCGGCGTTTAAACTAGATGATTATTTTTTAGCAGGTTACTTATCTTCAAATGTTTTATATGAGAAAAAGGAGGCAAAAATCAATGAATAGACGCGTTTATGGATTAATAGGTATTTCAAGTTTAATGGCAAATTGGAATGCAGATTTTACTGGTAGACCAAAATCTACTTCTAAAGGTGATATTTATGGTAGCGATAAAGCATTGAAGTATCCGATGAAAGTTCAATGGGAGTCTGAAGGTGAAAAGGTTCTTTATCTCAAATCGTATAAATCTACAAAAGGTACAGTCTCCCCTAGATCCTTGTCAGAAAGATATGAGTATCTGTTTAACGAAAAAGTTTCAAAGGATAATACCGTTGTATTAAAAAATCTGTTCGAATGTTTGGATGTTATGAACTTTGGTGCAACCTTTGCTGAAGAAAAATCTAATTTTTCAATCACTGGCGCAGTTCAAATTGGGCAAGGATTTAACCTATACAATGATACGCGTGTTGAAGTGCAAGATATTCTGTCCCCATTTAGGAATTCTAAAAACGAAGATGATAAAAACGCAACACTAGGAACAAAGATTACATCAGATGAGGCACATTATTGCTATCCGTTCACAGTCAATCCCAATAATTACAACAATTACAAAGAAATTATCGAAGGGTTTGAAGGCTATACACAGTCAGCCTATGAGAAATTTAAAGCAGCAGCTAGAATCAGTGCTTCCGCTTTTGCAACCAACAGTAAATTTGGCTGTGATAATGAATATGCCATTTTTGTAGAGATGAAAGAGTATGCCAATACCGTATTACCTGCGCTCAATAACTTTGTAGACTTTACAAAAGAAGACGGTCAAAACAGATTGAATTTAACTCGATTGATGACATTTTTATCAGAATTAGAAGAGGTTTCAAATGTTGAAGTTTACTTTAATCCAGCACTTGTAAGCATCGATGATAATAGTTTGAGTTTGAAATATACTACGCGTCATATCGTAACAGGAAAAGACGTGTAATATGAAAGCCATCCAATTTACACTATCAGGGAAAACAGCACATTTTAAGCGTCCAGATGTAAATGCCTATGCCTATTTTACTTATAATCACATACCTAAAGTAACTCTACTGGGACTTTTGGGTGCAATTTTAGGGATTAAAGGATACCTTGATCAAGGTGAAAAAGAATTTCCTGAATTTTATGAGCGTTTAAAGGGTCTAAAGGTTGCTATAGTACCTATTGGAAGACATCAAGGTGTTTTCAGCAAGAAAATTCAAGTATTTAACAATTCTGTTGGCTATGCAAGTCAAGAAGCAGGTAACAATCTGATCATAAGAGAGCAATGGTTAGAAGAGGTAGTGTGGCGAATCTATATAAGCTCAGAGTCAAATGTTGAAGAAGAACTATTAAAGAAGCTGTTCGAGAACCTTTTGAATCAAAAGGCCATTTTCATCCCATATCTTGGTAAAAATGATCATACAGCTTCTATCACAGATGTTAAATTAATTGAACTTTCTGATGTACCAAATGCGGAGAGGCTTGATAGTCTATATTTATCTTCTGAGGTGACTTTGGATGAAGAAACTTGGAACGATAAGCGACCTTATACCTTTGAGGATATTCTACCCCTTCGTCTGAATGTGATTGGCATGTACGAATGCGAAAGGGTTGGAAAAACAAATAGAGTGGTAGTACATGCAAAGCAACCCATTTACAAAAGTGAAATTGACTACGTAATGTTTTTATAGTTATTATGGCCTATTAAGGATCAGTTTGGGTTGCCTCTAGTACTATAATTAGTGGCAACCCAGCTGCAAGGAGTGGATTGCGATGAACATAGATGAACTCTTAAAAAATAATTTTCCCTACTATGCACATACAAGAAAAGATCATAAAGAAACTTTAATTGAACATTCAGAATTGACGATGTCTTATTTCAGAAAGTTGATTAAAGTTCATCTTGATCCAATCAATAACATGCTTGAAAATTACATTATAAGCAACCATTTTGAGAGCAAGCGATTGTTGCCTCAGGCGGTATTATTATTTGAAAATGCAGTTTATCTTCATGATATTGGCAAAATCAATCGCAATTTCCAGATTATTAATATGAACAATACATCGTTTGGTGAGTACCCTTCCGAGGATAGTCATCACAGCATCTATTCTGCTTTAATCTATATTCACGTGTTTAAAACTCAAATAGAAATGACAGATTTTTCAAGACAAGAAAAAAAACTGCTGATAAAACTGATGGTTGGATTTGCTTATATTATATCGAGACATCATGGCTATTTAAGTACACTGGCTGACTTCGCCAGTTCGGTTCAAGCTGCAATCGAGAGAATTACTTTACAACCTAATCTGATTGGTGAGTACGTCCTTATAGATGACCTTATTAGTGAAGGAGAGCAAATCATTATATCGGTTGAAAAGGGTTTGCAGAGAGTGAATAGCCAAGATAAAGTCTGTCAAAAAGTGAATGATACTTTACTAGGATGGTTAATCGACAAGACGCTTTATTCTTATATAGTTACCTGCGATTTTTATGCAACTGGACATTATATGAATCAAAAGCCTATTACAAGTTTTGGTGAAATTAATTGTAAGGTCCAATTTGCTCATAAATACCACAATAGTCCATTGGTTCAAAGGATAAAAAACCAGACGCATTCAAATGATGTTAGCGAGATCAATCAACTGAGAACGAAAATGCTAATGGAAAGCGAATGCCAGTTTTTACGAAACATAAAAGAATCAATTTTTTATCTTGAGGCACCTACAGGGTGCGGAAAAACCATTACATCGATTAATTTAGCAGTCAAAGCAATTGAATCTGATGAAGAAATCAACCGAATTTTTTATGTTTTTCCATTCAACACTTTAGTTGATCAAACAGCAGAAACGCTTTATGGGTTGTTCGATTTCAAGGATATTGCAGTCATCAACAGTCTAGAAGCGATAAAAAAAGATACGCAGGAAGATTATAATAAGGCCTATTTAGATCATATTATGCTTCATTTTCCAATCACGGTTACAAGCCACGTGAATTTTTTTGGGATGTTAACTGGCGTTTCCAGAGAATCACACTTGATGCTATCGCATCTGAAAAATAGTGTGGTGATCATCGATGAAATTCAAAGCTACAAAAATATACTGTGGTATGAGTTAATTGAAATCATGCATTTGTTTGCGACATTTTATAATATCAAGTTTATTATCATGTCCGCGACGTTACCAAAAATGAGCAAAATGATTGGTGCATATGGTGTTGATCTGATAGAAGATCCAGACGTTTATTTTAAACATCCAATATTTATGAACCGAACACAGCCAGATTTTTCTCTTTTAAAAGAAGAAATGTCTTTAGAAAAATTGGCTGATATGGTTCGAAGTAAAATATCGAACGGACAGGACCGGATACTGATAGAGTTCATAGATAAGATCAATGCACGCCTCTTTTTTAATGTATTGATGCCGATGCTTGTAGATACAGAATATGAGATTTATGAACTTACAGGGGATGATCCTAGTTATTTTAGACAAAAGTTGATTGGCGCATTAAAATCAGTAAACGATAAGGGAGAGTTTAGACTAAAAAAGGTAGTCGTTATAGCGACGCAAGTGATTGAAGCTGGGATTGATATTGATATGTCTATGGGTTTTAAAGATGTATCACTAATTGACAGTGAAGAACAGTTTGCAGGAAGAATTAACCGTTCTTGTACGAAAGATAAGGCAATCATTTATTTTTTTGATATTTTTAACGAGCGCTTAATCTATAAAAATGATGTACGAATTGCGTTTTCAGTGCGAGAGCATCAAGCGAGACAGTGGTACAGTGAAAAGGATTTTAATAGCTACTTTGAAGCTGTATTAAAGCAGCTAAATGTTGAAAAGCAGAGATTTAATGTCAACAATATTCAAAGATTTTTTCAGTTAGCTATTGAAGGGAATTTCATAGAAATTCAAAAGTATATGAAATTAATCGATCAAGAAAATGTGACGATTTTTATACCTAGAAGAATTGAGTTAGAAGATTATGTGTTAGAAGGTGAGAAAATATGGGAAAGCTACAAGGGTCTACTTGAGGAGCACACAATTTCTTATCCAGAGAAGCAAATTCTGTTATCTCAACAAAGAAGGACATTTTCGTATTTTACTTATCAAGTAAAATACAGACCTCTTGAATATGTAGATTCTATTAATGAACGTATATTTTTACTGAAAAAGGACGCCTATCACTGTTCTGATAAGTTCGATAGGAAACAATACAACGATTCTAATAGTAAGGGTAACTTTTCTGCTGAGGAGTTGATATTATGAAGGTTACGGGAACACTTATTAATTACTATTTTCATTGTAAGCGTCAGTGCTTCCTTGCTGGGAATCGGTTTAATCTAGAAGATAATAGCGAACTGGTCATGATTGGCAAGGCATTACATGAATCTAAAGCTTTAGGTCATCACACTGAGATTAGTATAGATCAAATTAAAGTGGATAAAATTAAAGGGGATTACTTAATTGAATACAAAAAATCAAATAGTGATCTTAACGCTTGTAAATGGCAAGTGCTTTATTATCTCTCTGTTCTTAAAAGCAAGGGAATAGAAAAAAAGGGAAAACTTATCTGCATGGAGAAGGCAAATCAATCAGACAAGATAGTTGAACTTGTGTTAACAGAAGAAATTGAAAGTCAGCTTGAAATAATATGCAATGAGATCAGTAAGCTAATCGAAATGACGCATCCACCTGAAGTAAGAAAGATGCCAATTTGTAAAAAATGTGCTTATTATTCGTATTGCTTTATATGATCGTCTAAGATGGAGGTGTTTTATGCCTGGGGCTACGCGTTATATATTTTCGATAGGCTCACTGAACCGAAAAGACAACTCATTAACTTTTCGAACAGATGAAGGATTGACACATTTACCTATAGAAGGTATTAAAGAATTGTATTTAATGAATGAGGTGAGTTTAAATACAAAACTTCTGGACTTTTTATCACAGCACGGAGTTGTGGTACACTTTTTTAACTATTACGGTCATTATAGCGGTAGTTATTATCCAAAGGATAAATACCTAAGTGGTAGATTGAGAGTTGAACAAGCTTATCAGTATAAAACAAATAGAATGCCAATTGCATCTGCTTTTGTGACAGGGATTAAAGAAAATATGTTAGATTATTTTAAATCAAAGCAATATCGAGACCCTGAGGTGTTAAAATTAGCAAGAGAGAATCTTGAAAAAACTAATCCAAAGCAAAATGACATCAAACGACTACTTTCAGTTGAAGGTGAGCTTTGGCAGAATTTCTATCGCGTGCTCAACGATTTAGTTGACCCTGCATTTATTTCAGATAAAAGAGTAAAGAGACCACCTGACAATCCACTTAACGCCATGATCTCTTTTGGTAACAGCTGGCTTTATTCTAAGACGATTTCACAACTGTATCAGACTCATTTGGATCAGTCGATCAGTTTTCTACATGAGCCAAGTGATGGGCGTTTTTCATTGTCATTGGATATTTCAGAAGTGTTTAAATTAGTTATTGTTTATCCGGTTATAGTCACAATGATTAATAAAAAAATGATTAGCTTAGCCTCTCATTTTGATAAGGATCTAAATTATTGTTATTTAAAAGAAGAGGGAAGAAAGAAATTTGTGATAGAACTTGAAAAGAAACTTAGCTCAACTTTTGAACATCAAGTCTTGAAACGTGCAGTTAGTTATGAAACTGCAATTAAACTTGAAGGTTATAAATTGTCCAAGTATTTATTGGAGGGAAAGTCATTTGTAGCGTTCAGAGATAAGGCGGGATATTGATGGCGAAAGATTATAATTACAATTATGTCTTTGTACTTTATGATGTAGATGAAAAGCGATGTCAAAAAGTATTTAAAGTGTGTAAAAAATATTTGACGCATTTTCAACTTTCGGTCTTTAGAGGTAAAATAACACCTTCATTGCTAATTAGTTTAAAAACTGATCTTAAAAAAGTAATTAATAAAGAAACGGATTCTGTGGTCATCATAAAGTTAATAAGTAATCGTTACTTTGAAGAAGAGTCCATAGGAAAGAAATCCATACCAGTGGATGATGATTTCTTCATTTAATACGACCAACTTTGTTAAAAATAGTTTATCAAATTTTTAAATGAGGCTGATCAATTGGAAAATCAACGTTTTTGACCAATTGACAGCTTGAAGAATGGGCATTTTACAGTAGTCGAACCTTAACATTAGATGTATTGAAATAAGCTTGAGACTGGTGGCTTTTTAAATTTAAACTTTGTCGAACCTTAACATTAGATGTATTGAAATTTCCAACATCGACTGGAAATCCAGCCTCTAATTGTGTCGAACCTTAACATTAGATGTATTGAAATCCTAGTAAGTTTTCTGTGTTTGCAACGTGTTCAACTGTCGAACCTTAACATTAGATGTATTGAAATCTTGCAAAAGTGAGTCAATCCATTGGTGAAGTTAAGGTCGAACCTTAACATTAGATGTATTGAAATTTATTTATGAGGCTTTCAAACAGAGGATTAAACGTGTCGAACCTTAACATTAGATGTATTGAAATTGGAAAACCTAGAGGGTTTCTGAAGAAAAATATTAAGTCGAACCTTAACATTAGATGTATTGAAATCAAATATTGGTGTTGAGGACCTGCAGGCTTTCGCTTAGTCGAACCTTAACATTAGATGTATTGAAATTTTTTTGTGTGCATTGCTTTACTCCTTAATACTTAAGTCGAACCTTAACATTAGATGTATTGAAATTAGATGGCGACAGGCTACCGGTTACACCTGGTAAGGTCGAACCTTAACATTAGATGTATTGAAATCGACCGCAGAGGTTAAGGTCGAGATGGCCAACTCTTGTCGAACCTTAACATTAGATGTATTGAAATTTTATATTAACAGCAGTAGGATTGCTCGCAGCGCTGTCGAACCTTAACATTAGATGTATTGAAATTTGAAAACGAGAATGAGTTCTTTGATTCTGACATGTCGAACCTTAACATTAGATGTATTGAAATTTCATACTAACGGCGTTAGAAGTAAATCCATGAGAGTCGAACCTTAACATTAGATGTATTGAAATAATGATATGTCATCACATGATTTAGCGGGTGACGGGTCGAACCTTAACATTAGATGTATTGAAATAGAAAATTGACAAACATAAAAGACACTACCAGTTTTGTCGAACCTTAACATTAGATGTATTGAAATGCGGTTAAAACTCCCGGTACGTTTTCCCATAATACATGTCGAACCTTAACATTAGATGTATTGAAATATGCTATTTTCAGTTGAGTTGTCTGAAGGCGCCCATGTCGAACCTTAACATTAGATGTATTGAAATGACGCAGTATATGACGCAAAGGGGAAATATTTAGGAGTCGAACCTTAACATTAGATGTATTGAAATGTTTTGATGACGTTGTGAAAGCTCTCGAATCAAATAGTCGAACCTTAACATTAGATGTATTGAAATTAAGTCTTGCGTCGAATAAAACAAGCTTTTCTTTATGTCGAACCTTAACATTAGATGTATTGAAATTTTATATTAACAGCAGTAGGATTGCTCGCAGCGCTGTCGAACCTTAACATTAGATGTATTGAAATTTGAAAACGAGAATGAGTTCTTTGATTCTGACATGTCGAACCTTAACATTAGATGTATTGAAATTTCATACTAACGGCGTTAGAAGTAAATCCATGAGAGTCGAACCTTAACATTAGATGTATTGAAATAATGATATGTCATCACATGATTTAGCGGGTGACGGGTCGAACCTTAACATTAGATGTATTGAAATAGAAAATTGACAAACATAAAAGACACTACCAGTTTTGTCGAACCTTAACATTAGATGTATTGAAATGCGGTTAAAACTCCCGGTACGTTTTCCCATAATACATGTCGAACCTTAACATTAGATGTATTGAAATATGCTATTTTCAGTTGAGTTGTCTGAAGGCGCCCATGTCGAACCTTAACATTAGATGTATTGAAATGACGCAGTATATGACGCAAAGGGGAAATATTTAGGAGTCGAACCTTAACATTAGATGTATTGAAATGTTTTGATGACGTTGTGAAAGCTCTCGAATCAAATAGTCGAACCTTAACATTAGATGTATTGAAATTAAGTCTTGCGTCGAATAAAACAAGCTTTTCTTTATGTCGAACCTTAACATTAGATGTATTGAAATAGCACAGAAGCGGTACCGTTTATTGTGAAACTTTATGTCGAACCTTAACATTAGATGTATTGAAATATTTGCTTAAAGCCGTTTATAACAAGAGTAGGCGAGTCGAACCTTAACATTAGATGTATTGAAATACAAGCAAAAGTCTGCGAGTTGGTCAATGTTCATGCGTCGAACCTTAACATTAGATGTATTGAAATACCTTTGACGGGTATGTGCCTTCAATAGCCTTGATTGTCGAACCTTAACATTAGATGTATTGAAATGAAGTTCGTGATTGATAACCCAAAGCCATTTGTGGTGTCGAACCTTAACATTAGATGTATTGAAATCTTTCGTTCAAGCTGAATAGTGAAGATCATGATTTGGTCGAACCTTAACATTAGATGTATTGAAATCCGTATTCGATTAGTTCTTTGATTTCTGATATTCCAGTCGAACCTTAACATTAGATGTATTGAAATACGGTTCGTCAGATAAGAGTATAATCGCTAGATTTGGTCGAACCTTAACATTAGATGTATTGAAATGAAATCTGTAGAGGTAGAAAAGTTGCATTAGCTTGGGTCGAACCTTAACATTAGATGTATTGAAATCCATTTGCGTAACCTGAATACCCAATCAAAAGTATTGTCGAACCTTAACATTAGATGTATTGAAATATTCGAACAGTGTATGTTTTCTCTTGCAATCCCACGTCGAACCTTAACATTAGATGTATTGAAATAAAGACTTTGGAACGTGAGTGATAGGCATTATTTTGGTCGAACCTTAACATTAGATGTATTGAAATGCGTATGTGATGCCGCCTTTAACAGTTACATTAAAGTCGAACCTTAACATTAGATGTATTGAAATTAGGCACAATCACAATAAGTTAGGGGGCGTTAATTTGTCGAACCTTAACATTAGATGTATTGAAATTATAGACCACCATTAACAATAAGGCTAGGTTTATGTCGAACCTTAACATTAGATGTATTGAAATTTGGTAATGTTACTCCAATCTTCATGTCCCATGTGTGTCGAACCTTAACATTAGATGTATTGAAATTTCGTTATTGTATCGATTCCCTCAATGTGTGTTAAGGTCGAACCTTAACATTAGATGTATTGAAATCCAGCATCTATTAATAATGGATCTATTGATTTAATTGTCGAACCTTAACATTAGATGTATTGAAATTTTTATCTTTTAACTCAGTAGCATTAAATAACCAAGGTCGAACCTTAACATTAGATGTATTGAAATACGTGCATTATAAGTGCGTTATGTGGCTTAGAATAGTCGAACCTTAACATTAGATGTATTGAAATTGGCATAGTAGCCTGCTTTCTCTATCTTGCTACAGAGTCGAACCTTAACATTAGATGTATTGAAATAAGCCAGTCTTGCCCTTTTTTACTTGGTTTTCAAGAGTCGAACCTTAACATTAGATGTATTGAAATGCATACATTTCATACACTTGTTCATCTTTGATCTTCGTCGAACCTTAACATTAGATGTATTGAAATTTGCCTAGAATTTAACTCTCTTTGGAAAATCTTTGGTCGAACCTTAACATTAGATGTATTGAAATCCGCGAAGAGTTTTCCCTTCTGAACGTACACTGACAGTCGAACCTTAACATTAGATGTATTGAAATACCAATACCTCTAGTTCTTCTAACACTTCATTTCTGGTCGAACCTTAATATTAGATGTATTGAAATTTTCTGGCAATCACCTGCACTCGATTCTCTTTAGTGTCGAACCTTAACATTAGATGTATTGAAATCGCATGGCCGCCACTCTCCTCGGATCCAAACAGGTCGTCGAACCTTAACATTAGATGTATTGAAATGATGGTACAATTATTCGATTGTATAATTCGGTTACTGTCGAACCTTAACATTAGATGTATTGAAATTTTGATGAACCCTTACACACAGCTACAGCAGTTGAGTCGAACCTTAACATTAGATGTATTGAAATTCAGCCAAGTATCACCTGCCACCAGAGAGTCAACTCCGTCGAACCTTAACATTAGATGTATTGAAATTCGATAAGCTATCACCACTTACAACGGTATAAGTATTTTCGAACCTTAACATTAGATGTATTGAAATTCGGCAACGTCGACATGAACTACGCTTATCGCGATGTCGAACCTTAACATTAGATGTATTGAAATTATGTAGAAACAAAAGAAGCCCTCATATGACATCTGGTCGAACCTTAACATTAGATGTATTGAAATCACTCAGAGTCTGTAAGTTCTATAATTCTTTTACGGTCGAACCTTAACATTAGATGTATTGAAATTCTTTATATCCTGTCAACTTCTTATCCATGAATATTGTCGAACCTTAACATTAGATGTATTGAAATGTTATACCATAGGTATTACCATCATCGTCCTTGTATGTCGAACCTTAACATTAGATGTATTGAAATACCTCTGTATAATGTCCGCGTTTTCGTCTAATACCTGTCGAACCTTAACATTAGATGTATTGAAATCAAGCTTACCGCCGATGGTGTTATTGGTCCAAACACGTCGAACCTTAACATTAGATGTATTGAAATGGATATGACATTTATAAGAGCTACTATAACGATCTAGTCGAACCTTAACATTAGATGTATTGAAATATTACTTTCTTAATTTGTTCATCATCTAAATCATTTGTCGAACCTTAACATTAGATGTATTGAAATATTTGTTTTATGAAGTCTTCTGCGCTGCTGTCGTGTCGAACCTTAACATTAGATGTATTGAAATCATTTACGAAGATCGAGCGCTTACGCAAGACGAGACGTCGAACCTTAACATTAGATGTATTGAAATACGACAACTGGGACAAAATCGACGCTGGTTTTAACGGTCGAACCTTAACATTAGATGTATTGAAATGACACGGGTGAAGAAACTTATACGTGGTTAGGTAGCGTCGAACCTTAACATTAGATGTATTGAAATGATTGATGGCACCACAAACACACTTAAAGGTACAGCGTCGAACCTTAACATTAGATGTATTGAAATTTGCTATGGCAGCTGCAAATATTGCTTCAATCCAAGTCGAACCTTAACATTAGATGTATTGAAATCGGCAAAGTTCCAGGCGGCGCTGGCGCAGCTGCTGGGTCGAACCTTAACATTAGATGTATTGAAATATTTCATACTAGGCTCCATTCACTCATTTAACAGGTCGAACCTTAACATTAGATGTATTGAAATGTTTAAATCAAAAGCCTTTTGAATCTCTCAGCGGGTCGAACCTTAACATTAGATGTATTGAAATAAGATAAATACGGAAAAAATGCTGTGAGACCACTTGCGTCGAACCTTAACATTAGATGTATTGAAATATCCTATTTGCATGTCTACTCCTCCATTACATTTATGTCGAACCTTAACATTAGATGTATTGAAATCGCTCTAGGTTTTGTTTGCATGTTTCTAGGTATTCAGTCGAACCTTAACATTAGATGTATTGAAATATTTAGAAAACGAAAATGGAGGCATGCCTCCTTTCTGTCGAACCTTAACATTAGATGTATTGAAATAAGGAAGGAAGGAGCTTTAAAGATATGCCAAAACAGTCGAACCTTAACATTAGATGTATTGAAATCTGAAAGGAATGTAGTCATGTCGAGCATTAAACTGTCGAACCTTAACATTAGATGTATTGAAATCGTTCTCTATGCTCGGCATCACGCTCCATCTGTTCCGTCGAACCTTAACATTAGATGTATTGAAATCCTTTAGCTAAAGTAACAGTTGTTAATCCTGTGCTTGTCGAACCTTAACATTAGATGTATTGAAATTTGTATAATCAGCTGTATTATAGTGTCTTAATACTCCGTCGAACCTTAACATTAGATGTATTGAAATACACAACAGATCAAGGCGTTATACACGCTATTAAGTCGAACCTTAACATTAGATGTATTGAAATATCGATGTTAGTACCCTTTTAATGTGAATTTGCTTCGTCGAACCTTAACATTAGATGTATTGAAATTAGGTGTAATTCTTGACCTTGTTAATCCCCCAACAGGTCGAACCTTAACATTAGATGTATTGAAATATGTGAATGTTCTCATGACTCATAAAACGATGAGGAGTCGAACCTTAACATTAGATGTATTGAAATTACTTAAGACGTATAGCACACCCAGGGGCGTATACTGTTGAACCTCAACATTAATGTATAGAAATTAGTTCCACCAGAGTTATAAGAGCAGTTCTAACTTTACGAGGCGATGTTTTCAAAGCGATGCACAAAGGAATTACAAAGTATTAGTGTATTAGTGGTCAATCAGCGCTTACATTGGTATCAAGCTGACCATATCAACTGAAACGCTTGGGTTTATTTGTAGAAGGATAGATTGATTTACCCTATCTTATAAGGGTATAATTAATAAACATTGTTTAGAATGGCATGATTAAAATGAAATGGATGGTATTAAATTGAAAAATAAGAACAAAACCTACGAGATTGCTATGATTGCCATGAGTGTCGCCATGCTCATCGGAGGTGGGATCGGCATATATGCTATAAGTGCAGTGTTTCCGGTACCAGGAAGCAAATATGTCATGATGGCGCCAGTTATTGCGACGATTTTATATGTGATGCAAATCAAATTAAAGGGACAGACCACGATACTTAAGTTTGGTGGTGTTTTTGCGCTGGTGATGACATTGGTTAATCTCTTTATGGGAATTGCAATATTGCTCACAACGTTCTGTACACATGTATCGGTTCTATGGATCAAAAACAATGAAAGAAAGGCATACTGGGGCAGTGTTCTTTATGCAGGTTATACTGGTGTAATTGCACTTTCGATTACGAAGCTATTTATCAGTGGTATCGTAGATGAAATTCCCTATATCGTCTTTGTTGGGATTGGTGCATTGTGTATGATTTTCGGAATCATAGGTACGACAGTTGCGAAGCGCATCATAAAATCGATAAAAGGATATGCCATCGATAGCGAACATATGATAGATCACAAATAATAGGAGGCGACATGAAAGTAGGTATAATCGGTTCAGGTGCCATCAGTGGCATCTACCTTAAAAACATGATAGAAAGATTTGATAACCTTGAAGTGATTGCGATTGCAGACCGTAGAGGTGTTGGTGCAGCTGAAAAAGCAAAAGCGTATGGAATAGAAGCGATGACCGTTGAAGCCTTACTCAGCCATCCTGATATAGAAATGATTGTGAATTTAACGCCAGTTGGGGCACATTATAGCCTCATTAAATCGGCATTATTGGCTGGGAAACACGTCTATACTGAAAAGACACTGACCTCTGACCCCATTCAAGCAAAAGAGCTACTGGATTTGGCGGATGAAAAAGGACTTTATCTTGGCTCAGCACCAGATACTTTTATGGGAAGTGCCCTTCAGTCAGCAAGACAAGCGATAGACGACGGAATCATCGGAGAAGTCAACTCGTTTGCCATCTCGGTAAACAGAAGCAACTCATTTTTAATCAGCTTGTTCCCTTTCTTAAAGCAGCCTGGAGCGGGCGTTTTATTTGACTATGCGGTTTATCATATGACGGCACTGGTAAGCTTGTTTGGAGCAGTGGCAAAGGTAGGCGCTATCGTTAGAGCGCCTTATAAAACGCATATTAATATCAATCCAAAGAGTTCTGAGTACGGTGAAACCATGCAGACGCCAAACGAAAGCCAAGTGTCGGCGATCGTTCAGCTACAAAATGGGATGACGGGGACCCTACATCTGAACACAGAAAGCAATAGAGATGAGGAAACCTTTTTCGCGGTATATGGCACAAAGGGCATCCTTTACTTAACCGATCCTAACCTCTTTGGTGGCAGTGTGAAATTTGTTCCCGATCAATCTGTCTTAGATATACCAGTTGAGCCTGTCAATCTATGGCAGTTTACACCTTACTCAGATAATTCCAGAGGGCTCGGTCCTTCTGAAATGGCAGAAGCAATCAAAGAAGGAAGACCGAATCGGGCGTCTAAGGAGATGGCCTATCATGTGCTTGAAGTCCTTGATGCCATCTTAAAATGTGGCGAAAAGGGTGCGTTTCAAATCATAGAATCGACCTTTACAAAGCCACAGCCTTTGGAAGGAAAACGTGTACCGATTACAAACATCGGGCACATCTCAGTTCGGATGGCAAACGAATCAGAGATGCTTAAATTCTATAGTGAAGTGCTTGAAATGAAGCCTTTGTTTGAATTGTCATTAAAAGAAATCAACTCAACCATAGCAGATGAAGAAAATCAGCCATGCCTAGCATACTTTAAGCTGGCGAATCATCAATATCTAGAGCTTTTGTATAATAATGGTGCCTCATATGAGACCGTGAAGGATAGACGTGAACACTATGGCTATATGAAGGTAAATTTTGAAGTAGAGGACATCGAGGCGTTTAAAACACATCTAATTGCCAAAGGGGTAACCCTGGTTGAAGACGTACACGTCGTCGTCGATGGCTCAAAGGAATTGACCATCTTAGATCCAGATGGCAACGAAATTCAATTTACGGAATATGCTAAAGGAGCGCATCCAAAGATAAAGCTATCGGCTAAAAAGGCGCACGAGAGCTGTTCTAAGGTGACCCATACCACACAGGTGGCGTTTCAAGTTAAAGATCCAGTTAATATGTTGAATTTTTATGTTAAAGGGCTTGGATTGAATAAAGCATTAAGTCTAACCTTTAATGATCTCTACTTGGATCTTGAGAATAAGCTAAAGCAGGCTAATTTAGATGCATATAATGAAGCTAAATTAGACGCAACAAATTATGTAAAAGAAAAAATTGAAAATGGAAATGTTTTATCCCAACAACTTGAACAAATAAGAGCTGAGATGAAAGCCATAGAACGTTTGCGCGATCGTGCATGGATTGATTTTATAGAAATCGCACCACATCAATATCTCGAGCTCTTCCACTCGCCAAATGAAGTAAAGAAAGCACCAAAGGATATCGAGCGCTGTTATGGCTATAATCACCTTTGCCTTGAGGTAGATGATATTGAAGCGGCTTACAAAGCAGTAATCTATAACGGTATCAAGCCTGATACGGAAATCACTCTAGGTGCAGAAGGTGCCTACCAGTTCTGGTTGACCGATCCTGATGGCAATCGTGTCGAGCTGATGTCTTATACAGAAAAAGCAATGCAACTATTATAATTGACATTCAACTTTTGATAATAATGAAATTATTGAAATCATTAAAACCCGCGCGTCTGACCCTTCCAAGGCATAGGCGCGTTTTCTCTGTATTCTTCTATCCCTGGACCACCCAGCTTTTTAAGCCGCCAGATGCCATATATATAGCTGAGGAGTAACACCAAAACGGTCAAAGGCATCCCTAACAGCGTATTGATTATAAAAAGACCGCTTAAGTTTTGATCTTGAATTAGGATCAGCTGAAGAACACCTCTTAAAACAAACAAAACCAGCCAAAGCGTGGTCACCTCAGAATAAGCGGGTCGTATATCATTACGCCAAAACCAGTTTATCTCTCAGCCTCTTGAAATATGGCTGAGCCAAGCTGCAAGTGGTCTTTTGAAGACTAGGCTGACGGTTGTAAGGATAGCCAAACCTGTACTTGTAATTAGCTTAGGGACATAGTAATTAGAAGCACTACCTGCAAGCAGAGCAAAACTGACTGCGACGATAATGCCAAGTAAACCACCAAGCGCATAATACCAGGACTGCTTCTTGATCCTTCTAAAAATAGCTAAAAGGAACGCAGCACAAATGGACAAACCCGCAGCAAGCTCCAAACTAAAAAGCGAATTGCCAATGAGATAGATCATCGGCGAAAGAATAGCGTCAAAGGTGTTACCCTTTAACACGAGTTTCAGTTCTTCAGCGAGTTCTTTTATGGTCATTTTTTCACCTAATTCCCTTTTTAGTAGTTTTTATCGTAAGTAACGCACCTTTAAAGACATATTTTGAAGTCTAACTGTGATTTGAAAGGATTTCATTTTTTGCCCCTAAAAAGAATTTGAGCCAGTCATTTTCTGAGGTATAAAACGCGTAAAGAATATATAGAGCACCTGTAAAAAAGCCAAGTACCATCATCGCTACAATCCATATAATCTTTGCTATTAGATACTTTTCTCTGAAAAAAATCCACATTGAAAAAAGTGTAAAGCCGACATAAAGATCGACGAGAGACATGATTCCCCAAGGATTGTCAAATAAGAGGGCGCCATCCTTAAAAAAATCACCGTTGATAAAACCATTTAAAAGTCCTACTGTCATAGCGAACAAACCGATCCATGCGATTATTTTTCCGACTTTCATAATTACCTCCATTAGAAGATTGGTGTCAGATTCTTGAAATATCCGAAGATTCTTGAAAATTAATACCCGTAACATAAGTTAAATAACCAAAATAGGTTTAAGATAGATAATTAAGCTGTAGTTATTATTGCTAGTTCTATGTAGTTAACGATAAAATTTCAGATTGAATATTTGAAAAAAAATCAGAACTGTGCGACACTAGTAATATGAAAATAGATTACACATTAGAGGTGCCAAGTGAAAAGTAAATGGGATGAAAATAAGGAACAAAAAGAAGAGAGCCTTTTTGACACCGCCTACCGACTATTTTTAGAGAAGGGCTTTAACCAGACGACGATCAGTGACATAGTGAACATGGCTGGGGTAGCTAAGGGCACCTTTTACCTTTATTTTAAAGACAAATATGATATAAGAGATCGAATTATTATTCGAAAAACTTATCGATTAATTGAAGAATCCATATCTAAAAAAGAGATTCAAACACTAGAGAAGTTTGAAGACCGATTGCTTTTCATCGTCGATTTTATTTTGGATTATCTAAGTGAGAATAAGGCTTTTCTAAGCTTTATGCACCGTGATCTCATCTTCGGCATCTATAAGGGGACGTTTTCGAAAACCGTGCGTGAGGGTGCAGACACCACCATTATGGAGCTTTTTACTGAAGGTGCTAAGGAAAGTGGCTACCACATGGTGCGTCCTGATTACGTGTTTTGCTTGATACTTGAGCTAGTGAGTACGGTTGCATACAGTGCCATCGTTTTAAACGAGCCTGCACCAATAGATGAGATGAAACCCTATGTGCATCGAGGCATCATGGGAATTTTGAGTATGTATAAGGAATGACGAACCACATCCAACAGTTAAATATTAAGTTTATGAAATATCGCGAAATTAACTCAATTCGCGATAATTTTTTACAATTAATTAATTGACCAACGGTCAAAAAAGGAGTACAATCTGCTAGTGATTGACCATTGGTCATAATTAGAAGTGAAATAATAGCGCTTGGGCTTCTTACTATGATCTAAAAACTAATTAAAAGGAGTGATTGTTTGGAAAAGTTCGGCATGCTCGTCGGTAAAAAAAGAAAGCTCATTGTTTTTATCGCAATTTTATTATTTATTCCATCAGTGATAGGATTCTTGATGGTTCCAATAAATTACGATATTCTGGCATATTTGCCTTCGGATGTTGAGTCTGTTAAAGGACAGGCGATATTATCTGAGAGCTTTAAATCCTCAAATCAAGGCTATTTGGTTTTTGAGGACACCCCAGAGTACATTATCGACGACAAAATATCTAAGATCAAAGAAGTACCAGGGGTTCAAAATGTATTATGGATCAGAGACATGCTCAATATGGGCGTACCAAAAGAGATTCTACCAGAAGAACTTTCTGAGATCATCTACAGAGACGATTGTGTCCTCGTCCTAATTAACTTTGAAGGAAATGCAACGGATGAATCGACACAAAATGCCATCGCTGATATTAGAGAAATCAGCGGTGATCAAAGCTTTTTAAGTGGCATGGGTGCTTTGATTAAGGATACCATTGACATCTCAAACACTGAAAAAATCGTTTACTTGGCACTAGCCGTAGTGCTCACAATCATTGTACTCGCATTGACATTGAAATCGACGATTATTCCAATTTTATTTTTACTCAGTATAGGCTTCTCTATCGCCGTTAACTTAGGGACTAACATCTTCTTAAAGGATATCTCATATGTAACAGAAGCCATTGCAGCGGTACTTCAGTTAGGGGTAACCATGGACTTTTCCATCTTCCTTTACCACCGATATGAGGAGGAACGCGCCAACTACGCCGATCATATAGAGGCTATGGGTGTAGCGGTTAACAAAACAGCAGTTTCAATATCTGGTGCTGCACTGACCACCATTGCAGGTTTCCTTGCGCTTTGCGCTATGAAGCTTACTATCGGAAGCAACATCGGAATCGTAATGGCGAAGGGTGTGTTAATAGGTGTCATCAGTACGTTGACACTGACACCAGCACTTATACTGATTTTTGATAGAGCGATCCACCGCTTTCAGCATCCTGTTTTAATGCCAAGCTTTGATAAACTTTCAAGGTTTGTGGTAAAACGTCATGTGTTGTTGCTTGTTTTGGGATTACTTTTGTTGATTCCAGCCATTTATGGCGCATCAAATACAAATGTTTATTATAAGCTCGATGAATCATTGCCTCAAGATTTAGAGTCCATCGTCTCACTTAATAAGATGAAAGCGACCTATGATATGGCAACGACGCATATGATTATTTTTAAAGATGATCTGCCAGATTACCAGATTGACGAAATGGTCGGCAAAATTGAAGCGTTAGACGGTGTATCTAAGGTCATCGCTTATAACAAACTGATTGGACCAATGATACCAGTCGAAATGATTCCAGCTGAGCTCTCAGACGTCTTTTATAAAAACGGTTATGAGCAAATCATCGTCAATTCATCGATGGCGGTTGCAAGTGATGAAACCAGTCGTCAACTTGAAGCAATTAGATCGATTATTCGCACCTATGACCCTGAGGCATTGATTACAGGTGAAGGCGCGTTATCTCAAGACTTAATAGAGATTTCAGACATCGACTTTAAGAATGTCAACATACTTTCTATTATTGCAGTTTTTGTCATCATAATGATTTCGTTTAAATCGTTGAGTATTCCAGTGCTTCTCATTTCAGTAATTGAGCTAGCGGTTTCCATCAACATGGGAATTCCCTATTATACGGGTGCTACCATACCATTTATCGCAACCATCGTTATAGGAACGATACAGCTTGGCTCTACAGTAGATTATGCAATTCTGTTATCGACACGGTTCAAAGAAGAATTAGAAGTACAAAATGACAAATTTGAAGCCATGACTGTGGCACTTAAAAGTGCATCCAAATCCATCATGACCAGTGGATTAACCTTCTTTGTTACCACGGTTTCAGTGGCATTTATCTCTAAGATCGACTTAATTTCAAGTCTCTCTGGGATGATAGGACGTGGGGCACTAATCAGTATGGTAACCATCATGCTGATCCTACCATCTGTACTCTTGATCTTTGAAGGTGTGATTCAAAAAACGACGATTAAATGGAGAAGAATCTGAAATGGAGAAAAATATGAGAAATTTAACAAAAAAAATAACCGCACTTGGACTGAGTGTTTTACTGATTGCTTCAGTGCCAGTGCATGCAGATACTGCACAGGAAATTTATAAGGATGAAACCGTATATGGTTTAATAGATGCTTCTGGACAAACCACTAAGCTCATTGTCAGCGCCTATATTCACAGTGCAGAAAAGCTCGAGACGCTTAAAGACATTTCAAGCTTACAAGACGTTCATAATCTAAGAAGTGATGTGCTACCTGAAAAGGATCAAACATCGCTCACGTGGCAGGTAGATGGCTATGAGCTCAACTATCAAGGCACAAGCCAGCAAGCACTTCCAGTGGACACGACGATCACTTACTATCTTGATGGTGTGGAAACTGCACCCGAGGCACTTATCGGCAAGTCGGGTGAGTTGAAAATGGTCATTCATCAAGACAACCTCGTTTATACTGAAGCTGATATCATGGGTACTCTGAGAAAAGTGTATGCACCGATTTATACACTTGCAACGATGCGATTTGATGCCTCAAACTTTACAGACGTTGCCATCAATCAAGGTAAAATCTCCAACGATGGTGCGAATTTTTTAGTGGTTGGTTTCTTATCCCCAGGTATGACGGAAAACTTTGGCGACTTAATTGATTTGAAGGTTGAGGATGATTTAATCATTACTGCTATTGTAACGGATTATGAAGCGCAGCCGATGTATCTTGCGATGTCGAACAAGCTTCCTGATGTGGAAGATATCAGCCTATTAGATCAAGTGGATCAGCTTGACAGCTCTTTAGCTGAGTTTAAAAAAGCAGGAAATGACCTAGTAACTGGCGCAACTGATCTAAGTGATGGACAGGTTACCTATTTTGAAAAATTTGGTGAAGCGACAGTGGGATTAAAAACTTTTTTAAGCTCTATAGACAAACTCACTGAAGGTGTAAAGCAAATTGCATCGCCACTCACTCAGCTTGTGGAAGGCGCAAGCAGTTTATCCCAAGGCATCTTGGCACTTCAAAATAGTGCATCTCCACTGGTGGATGGCTATGTGAAATTCAGTGAAGGCACAAAGTCGTTTGCAGATGGTGCAAAGTCTTTCGCTGGAAAAGTCGAACAGCTTTCAGGCGCTTTAGCTGCATTACCTGAAAAGGCTGAGCTTTTGGCGACCTCAAGCGATGCGCTAACTGCAGGCATAAAAAAGACTGATGATGGCTTGAGCTCTGTGGCAAACGGCAGTGATGCACTTTTAGTAGCGATGAAAGGTTTTCAAAACAGCTTGGCAAAGGACTCTAAAGAATATGCAGCCTATTCTAGCATCGTAGCTGAGATGGAAAAAATAAATGGCGCAACTTCGGCATTAAGCGATGGCATGACACAAATTTCAAGTAATATGACGACGTTTAACGCAGGCGTAGATGCGTTCGCAAAACAAGCTTCTGGCCTTTCTACAGTTCAAGAGGGGCTTAGTGAAGGCTCTAAACAGCTGAGTGCAGCAGCAACTGAGCTCGTCAGTGGTGCAGCTGTACTTCAAAATGGTACGCTTCAATTAACCGAAGGCATGTCTGCTCTCGTCAGCGGTAGCCAACAGCTTGAAGGTGGCTTAAGACAGTTAGATGGTGGGATGCAAACACTATTATCAAAACTTCCTGAGCTAAAAAATGCCAATCAAATGCTAAGTGGTGGATTCGATGCCCTACAGACAGCATCTACAGCGTTAATCGATGGCGGTGTCGCACTTAAAGAAGGGATGATACAATTTAACCAAGATGGCATTAGAGCATTGACAGACAAGATCGAGATAGAAGAAGGCAAACTTGACGAAGCCCTTGCGATTAAGGAAGTGTTAGACAAGCTCGCAATTGAAAATAGTACGTTCTCTGGTGCACCTGAAAGATTTATTACGTCAGTAAATTATCTTTTAAAGGTGACGCAGTAGCTAGGTCACAAGTGAAATAAGTAAAAGCATCAAGTCAACAAGATAGACTCGATCACAGCCGAGTATTATAATAGGATTAATAATGAGCGTAAGAGAGGTCGGCATATGAATCGTATTTTAATCGTCTACTACACTGGAACTGGAAGCACAGGCATCGTCGCAGAGCATACTTTAAACAACCTTATGGAGAGAGGCATCGAGGCAGAAGCGTTTAGGTTAACCCATTCAAGCAAAGATAAATTATCCGAATTGGCTCATAACTACGATGGTTTGATTCTACTATATGCCGTTCACGCCTTTAATGCACCAGAGCCTGTATACGAGTGGTTAGATCGTCTTGAAAGCGTTTCAGCTAAGCCGGCGATGGTGATCTCGGTGTCAGGTGGTGGCGAGATGATATCCAACACAGCTTGCCGCGTCACAGCGATAAAGAAGCTGGCCTCAAAAGGCTATAAAGTTACCACAGAAGCAATGGCTGCTATGCCAAAC
The DNA here is from genome assembly GCA_001897605.1 of Clostridiales bacterium 38-18. GTDB lineage: Bacteria > Bacillota > Clostridia > Peptostreptococcales > Acidaminobacteraceae > Fusibacter_C. The sequence continues at coordinate 55,978 of MKTL01000005.1, forward strand.
AACTGGATGTCGCCCAATCCCGATATCGTCTCAAGAGCCTTACTGGCGATAGCACCGCAAAAGGTAGCATCTTGGATCGACGCCTTTTTAGCAGGTCAACCAAACGAGGTGTTACCAGTTAAAACGATTGATCGTGTGATCACAAAGGTCGGCACCTTAGAAAAGCACGGGGGACACCTCTTCGGTAAAAACATTGTGGTGGGGAGTACGTGCAACGGCTGTGGCTGGTGTGTGAAGAACTGCCCTGCTGGCAACATTGCCTTCCAGGAGCTTTCAGAAGAGCAAATGCCTATCTTCGGCAAGTTGTGTCACTTTTGCTTAGGATGTGTCTATGGCTGTCCGCAAAAGGCAATTACACCGGGTAAGCTAAAATTTGCTGTGATTAAGAGTGGATATTCGATTAAAGACATCAAAAATAAAGAAGCACTTGATATAAATGATCCCGCCACTTTAAATCAGCTAAATGAAGCACTGGGTAGTAGTGGATGGTTAGGTGTCAAACGTTACTTGGGATTGACGAATTAAGATCTTATTACAAAAGAATAGGAAATATTTACAATGATTTACAAAAGGGATACTTTATAATTAAAGTAGCCCTTTAATTTTATTGAGAATAGTGTAAGCAACATATGAGAGAAAGGCGTCAAAAATGAAAGGGAATATGTTGAGAATTATGAAAAGTAATATGAAAAGTAGTATGAAAAATAATATGAAAAATAATATGAAAAATAATATGAAAATGAAATGGAGGATGTGAATGAACTCGGTTAAGGACAAAGCAAACATTTGGCTGGCGGTTGGTTTGGTATTGCTGACCCTGCTAATTTTTTCACTCTCATGGTACTCTTATACATATAATAAAACGTTTGATCAGCTGACCTTATTTACCCCATCGGGGGAATGGACCGAGAACAACCTAGCATTTGTAGAAACGGGATTGAAGGTTAAGTCGGATGCGCCATTAGAAGAGAAGCTTGAAAAACTCGCGCAGACTTTATCTGAAGTCTACGATGGTTTACCCATCGTTTTTTTAGGGGTTGAGAATAGCTTTGGTGACCAGATAGCGGTGTTTGATTTAAGAGAGAAGCATGAACTGGCACAAAAAACGACTGCAAATCGTGAACAAAATATTTCTGATGAAAGCGAATTAATTTCATGGCAGTATTTATTGGAGTCAAATAGCTATGAAGTAAACCAAGTCGCTAATTCCATAACAAAAAGCTTGCTACAATCGAACTACGAGGCGGACTGGATCGATGGTGTCAGAATTTTATATGAAGGAGAAAGAATGCCTTTTTATAGTGCCTATAGTCTTTATTCAACTGTGTATCGAACTCAGATAAAGGATTTATCAATCTTGAATATAGGTGATCCATTGGGAACATTAAAGCTTTCAAGTAAAGCATTTGATGAGGAGCGAAATGCAATCTATTATACATTAGAAGGTGAATTTACAGCTTATGTCAATCTTGTAAATGGGTCTGATTTTGATAAAGTTTGGATTAAATTCTTGGAATCGTCGATTATGAAGTATAATTTAGAGCTGAAATATTCATGGGAAGATCCAGCGGATGTTTATATAGAAAATTTCAGTTCTTATTTTTCAATAGACAATAAAGATGCATTTTTAATGCGTTTAAAAATGGAAAAGCCTGAAGCCTATGAGCGTTACTTAAAAGGCGAAAGGGTTATGATGAAGCTTAAACTTAATAACGTTAAAAGTGTCTGTTATTATCAGTCTGAATATTATAATAGCTTGGATTTTATCGATTTTATCGATTAAAGAGGGGTTAATATAATTTTTTCATTTTCAAAAATAGCCCATAGTGCTAAAATGTAATTATCCCCCTACAGGGGATATGGAGGTGGCATATGGACGAACACAATCATCCACAGAGCAAACAAGTAATCAATCGACTTTCTAGAGCGATTGGACACTTAGAGTCAGTAAAGAGAATGGCTGAAGAGGGTCGCGACTGCAGCGAGCTCTTAAATCAGCTCTCAGCAGTAATCTCAGCGATTAACAATACCAGTAAGATCATTTTAGAGGATCATATCAATCACTGTGTGGTTGAAGCTGCAAAAGTAGGTGACCATAAGGTAATCGAAGATATGATTGAAGCGATTAACAAATATATGGGCATGCAAATTAAAAAGGATGCGGGCATACATTAAATGACACTAGGTGGATTATGGAAAATTCGATAAAGAAACATTCAGATCAGAAACATTCAGATCAGAAACATTCAGATCAGAAACATACAAAAAGCTATCAGGCGATAGGATTCGCAATTTTAGCGGCACTATTATATGGCATCAGCTCGCCAGTATCAAAGCTCTTACTGGTCAAGCTACAACCGACACTTATGGCAGCCCTGCTTTACCTAGGTGCAGGGATTGGGATGCTTGGTCTCAACTTCTTTAAGGTCTTGCTTAGGAAGGAAAAAGTTGAAGCAAGCATGACCAAAAAGGAAATGCCCTTTATCATCGGTATGATTCTTCTAGATATTGCCGCTCCGATCTTTTTAATGATTGGACTTAAGATGACCACAGCAGCCAATGCGTCGCTACTCAATAACTTTGAGATTGTTGCGACCGCCATCATTGCGCTGGTCATTTTTAGAGAGACGATCGGAAAGAGAATGTGGCTTGCAATTGGGTTCATTACCCTTTCTAGTATTCTCTTATCCGTATCTGATATCAGTAGCTTATCCTTTACAGTGGGATCTATATTTGTTCTCCTAGCCTGTATTTCTTGGGGCTTTGAAAACAATTGTACACGAATGCTCTCACTTAAGGACCCACTTCAAATCGTAGTTGTAAAAGGCTTTGGCTCTGGACTTGGCGCTTTGATTATTGCGCTATCTGTGGGAGAAATTGAGTTGAATTGGACATACATGCTCATCGCTTTATTACTTGGCTTTGTCGCCTATGGCATGAGTATCTATTTTTATATCATTGCACAAAGATCCCTTGGTGCTGCAAGAACCAGTGCATACTATGCAGCAGCGCCTTTTATAGGTGTGCTGATCTCTTGGATAATCCTTAAGGAGCCAATTACACCGATGTTCACAATTGCACTTTTTGTAATGCTGGTGGGCACCTATTTTGCCGTAACTGAAGAGCATGGTCACGTGCACAGGCATGTGGTTGAGACACACGAGCACAAGCACAATCATCGCGATGGTCATCACGACCATACCCATGATTATGAAGTCGTCGGAGAGCATTCGCACGAACATACGCATGCAGCGGTAGAGCACACGCATGAACATTTACCAGATCTACATCATCGACATACGCATTAAAATCTTTTGACAATCGCTTCTATGTCCATATCCTGCACTGAGAAATCGAGAACGTTGAAATGGCTAAGTACAAAGTTCATTATCCCAGAAACACCGACTTGATTTCGGTTAAAGTTCACTGTGAGCTGTCCTTCAGATAGCTGGTAGGTGGTGTTATCAGGTTGACAGCCATCCACAGAGGGGATCAGTGTTTCAAGCGTTTGTTCGACCAACGTGGCATCATCGTATCTCAAATCGAAGACGATCTTACGTTCATAACCAAACTCCTTGCGAATGGTGTCGATACCGCCGTCGTAAAGGAGTTTTCCTTTATCTATGATAATGATGCGGTGGCACAGCTCTTCTATATCACTCATATCGTGAGTGGTGAGCAGTATGGTCGTACCATAGCGCTGATTCATGTCCTTTATGGCTTTGCGGATACGCTCCTTCACCATGACGTCCAGACCGATGGTTGGTTCATCTAGGAAGAGAACCTTAGGATTGTGTAGCATGGAGGCAGCAAGGTCGGCGCGCATCCTTTGGCCCAGTGAAAGCGTACGCACGGTTTGCCCCATAAACTCTGAAAGCTCGAAAATTTCATCAAAGTAGGCCATCTGTGACGCATAGAAGTCGTCTGGCACCTGATAGATCTCTTTTAAAATGGCGAAGGTCTCGCCCACAGGAAGATCCCACCAAAGCTGTGTCTTTTGACCGAAAACGACACCGATGTGCTTTGCGTTTTCCTGTCTTTTCTCATAGGGAATATAGTCGCCAACCTTGACATAGCCAGAGGTTGGATTTAGGATGCCGGTCATCATTTTAATGGTCGTGGATTTTCCCGCACCGTTAGCACCGATGTAACCGATGATTTCACCTGGCTTGATGTCGAAGGAGATGTCCTTAACCGCTTCTATGTGAATGGCTTCGCGCTTGAATAGCGACTTTAGGGTACCAGCAAGTCCTTTGCCCTTTTTATAAGCTGTAAATGTTTTTGTGAGGTTGTGTACCTCAATCATATTTTTTTCGTTCATTTTAAAGTCCTCTGTTGTAACTGAGTTAAAGTGTATGAGTGTTAATGTCATCTATAGATGAATATACGATTTACTTCTTAATTGCCGACACTTTCGTAGTTTTTTATTCCAAGGTTAAAGATTTTTAGACCAAGAAATAGCGCTGTCAAACTGATCAATATCGTTAAACCCAAGCTTTTGAAAAGCGATGAAGCGCCTAAAAAATAGGAAGCTGGGATGTAGGCAGTTAGTGCGAAGGGTACGATATATGTGATAAAAGTGCGTATGAATTTGTGGTAAATCTCAAGTGGGTATTTCGCAAACTCACTCATGCTATAGAACATGAACAAGATGGATTGACTGCGTTTGGTCCAAAATGCAATGGAAGATAGAATCAGCTTGATGCTCGTATAAATGATGGTCGAAAAAATAATCATTACTATGAAGATCAGCAGCTTTGTTGGTGAGAAAATGATGCCGCCTTTGATTGAGGCATAGACCACTAATAAGATACCGATAATCACTTCGCCCACACCATCGGGTTGGAAACGCTGCGCGATGATTTGAAAAAGCGGATGAATCGGTCTTAGAAGATAGCGATCAAACTCACCTTCGACGATGACGTTTCCTGCCAGTAGCCAGAGATAGTCAGTAAACATATGGTCAATGCCCCTTGGTATGTTCGCAAAGCCATAGATAAACAGAAGGTCATAAAACGACCATCCTAAGAGGTCGGGGATTTGTCTAAAGACCAAAGCTATAAAGGCGATGCCACCGAATTGGATCAGGAAAAAGGCGAGAAAACCGATGATAAAATCCGTTCTTGAGTGCATGACGGCTTTTAAATAATGACTTAGAAACATGCCATACAGCTTGATATAACGTTTTGCGTTTGTGAACATGTTAGCCTCCTATCCGCCAAGTATGGTCAGTCGTTTGATGGCTTTACGCCATACCAGTTGCGTCAGTGCCATCAGAAGAAGAACCCAAACGGCTTGAACCCCTAAGTTGAAAAGAAGATCCTCTTCTGAGAATTTACCGAGGTAGATCATTGTCGGTGTATAGACCAAACCTGCAAACGGCAAAAATTTAAAGACGTTAAAAAGTCCCTTTGGGAAAAAAGTCAATGGAATGAGTTGCCCCGATAGGAGCTTTAATATCGCCTCTTTTGCGAAAATAAATCCAAAGACATACTCGATGAAAAATGCCGCTAGCCCAAAAAGATAGTTGATATAAAAAAGGATGAGTGCGCTAAGAGATACGCTAACTAGGTAAAGTAGGCCGTTGGTGATGTTTGGAATTACCCCGTTTGAGATAAAATCAAAGATTGTATAACCGCCCCAAAGTGGTAAAAATAAAAAGGTGAGGTTAATCCCGATATTCCCGATACAATTAAAGAACTTTAAAAGCTGATAGTTGACGGGCTTGATTAAGTTTGTGGCGATACGCCCGGACTTGACGTCCTGACTGATGTCCCAGTGGACCTCGTTACCGATGAGCATACTGGTCAGTGTACTCATCACCACATAGCCGACCATTTGTTTAAAGGTAAAGCCTTGGATCACCTCTGAAGTCGCGCTGGAAAAGATGGCAAACCAGATATAGATGAGCACCACCGTTTGGAAGAGCTCGCCTAAGATATAGACATAAAAGTTCATTCGGTATGCCATAAAGCCCTGCATCACCGCTTTGGTGAAGGGCAGATAGGTTCTTAATAGTTTTTTCAAGTGGTACCTGCTTTCGTGTGAAATAACAATTGTATTCATGGGTTACTACATTTTCTTATAGAATGTGATCACCATTACTGCTTATATAACGTGGAACTAAAGCAAACTGTCCATAGGAATTTATTAATTTTTCAAATAATCGATTAAAGTTTCTAGGTTCCCATCATCGATTCTAAGGACGCAGTCCAGCTCACTTGGAACGGTGTCAGCAGAAGGGGAACAATTGGTTTGCAGATAGACGGCATCCACCCCAAGTCGATTGGCGATCAAGACATCGGTTCTGTGATCGTTGCCGACAAAGAGACATTCCTCAGGTGTAAGGTGATGCTCTTTTAGCGCGATGCTTAAGAACTCTGGATTGGGCTTACTGATTTTATAGTCAGAGGACAGATAGATCGCGTCAAAATGATCGTAGAGTCGTGTGCTTTTCAGCTCTGCTAGAGTAAACGCTCGCTGTGCATTGGAAACAAGGATGACGAATACGCCGTTCGCTTTTAAGTGCTCGATGAGATCAAAAACATGTGGATAGGGCTTAACGTAGGCTAAAGATGTGATTCTAAAAAGGGTCGCGGTTTCCTCAGCTTCTCTTTTTTTGATATCAATGCCCTTCTCTTTGAACAGCTTTTTAAAGATTTTGATGACGTCACATTCAGGCGCTTCAACCCCTTTTTGAGTTAACTTATCAAGGGCATCCTGAACCAGTGCATGATATCTTTCTTCAAGCTCTTCGCAGGTATAAAAAGCACCTTTAGAAGCATAATAATGACGCATTTTCTCCCAAAGTGCTGGGTCTGACTCATCTGTGTGTATGTCGAGTAACGTTCCATATAGATCAAATAGTGCTGCACGATATTTCATTTGGTCACCTCCAGTTTATCCTATTATATCCCATCAGAACGCCTCTTAAAAGTAATCTTAAATGTGGTAGGGTTTGTTTTAGAGTGACAGAAGGGTTATAATTTATACAGATATAATAAGCCAAAGGAGGCATACATGAGTTTACTGACTGATTTTAGGCTATCTGTCCTTGAAAATAACCTCGGTGTCTATGGCATCCACGTCCATCAAAATGGCAGCGTACTTGCCCAACATCGTTTTAGAAGTGACGATCGAGAAAACCTTTATTCGGCGTCAAAGACCTTTACAGCCGTCGGTGTGGGGATTGCGGAAGCGGAAGGTCTCCTCAAACTGACTGATCCAGTGTTATCTTTTTTTCCTGAATATGCGGCTATAGCAAGTGAGGGAACTGAGCGCATACAAATTAGGGACCTTCTCCATATGAGCACGGGTCACGCAGAGGAGAAGTATCGCCTGAAGAGCAATGCGGATCGTGCAAAACTGTTTTTTGAAACGCCTATGGAGCATCCGGTGGGAGCACAGTTTTTTTATGAAAACTCAGCCACCTATATGCTTGGTAGAATTATAGAGAAGTTATCGGGACAAATCTTGCTGGAATACCTTAAACCAAGGCTTTTTGATAAGCTTGAAATTCTAAACCCACAGTGGCAAACCTGCGCTCATGGACATACCAGTGGCTCTGGGGGGCTTTATCTCACCACAGAGGAGTTCTCTAGACTAGGCGTTTTACTTTTAAATGAGGGAAAATACGGTGAGCATCAAATCGTAGCAAGCGACTTTATCCATAGGATGCAGACCGACCTTGTACCGACACTTGGCAAAGACGATCCTGAAACGCGTGAAGGATACGGCTATCAGGTTTGGAACTGTACTGAACCAAACACCTATAGGGCAGATGGCATGTACGGACAGATGTGTGTCGTTCTTAAGGATTATAATGCGGTGATAACCGTAACAGCGCACAATGAGACGAATCACAAGGACATTTTAAGAGCAATTTGGAGCGAGATTTTACCGAAGCTGAGAAGTTAGAAAGCTAGAAAGTTAGAAAGCTAGAAAGTTAGATAGAAAGAGGTGTCATGTGAAGGATAAACTCATCGATTATATGAAAAAATTCATCGACCTAAACGAAGATGAAATTGAGAAAATGGCAGCTGAAATCAACATCCAAACCTTTCAAAAGGGTACGATTTTGCTTGAACAGGGTGAAGTGCCAACGCTTTGCTACTTTGTACTGAAGGGCTGTGTGCGTCAATATCTCATCGACGAGGAGGGACGTGAAATCACTTCGAACTTCTATACAGAAGAGCAAAATGTAACCATCTATAACCGCCACACACAAGACAAGTCCTCGAAATACAGCTTAAGCTGTGTCGAGGACTCGGTGTTAGTCGTGGGTGATCTATCTACAGAACAGGAGATGTATGAAGCTTTTCCAGTGCTGTCGGATATGACGCGAAAAATCATGGAAGAGAACATCGGTGCCGTTAACGACGAGTTTGCACTTTTCATATCGCAAAAACCCGAAGAGCGCTTTAAAGCATTGATGTCAAAGCGTCCTGACCTCATCCAGCGCGTGCCACAGCATCAGCTGGCCAGTTATCTAGGGCTGACGCCAGAATCGCTCAGCCGAATTAAGAAGCGCCTTTTATAAGTAACCAAGCGGCAAGGCTAAGCTCGCCTATAGCCATCGGTAGCATCAAAATCATCTCAAGTGTTTGAGTCATGTCTGTCAAGTTCGGCGTAAAATTGTAGAGCATATGAACCAAAGTGTAGCTCACGCCTGCGATAAGAACAAGGTAGCTGATGAGCTTAGGTAGACCGACGCTTTTCAGTGCCAAAAGACCGGTTAGAAACAGATGGACACCAAAGAGGATCAATCCAAGTGACCAGATCTGGTCGAACTGATTGATTTTCGCCATGATGTCTGCGCTATTGCCACCGTCGATCATCCTGCTTGCGCTGATCAGTGACAGTATGCCGATTCCGAGCATCACGGTATAGACGAGCCTAAAGCCAGCAGCGACCATCGAAAGATTTTTTTTTAGCCACAATCTTGTTTGTGGTAAAATCTGAGGGCTCGAAGCCCGATGATTTTTATTAATGGGTTTGAAGTACGTGCAAAGCCCCCAAGTGACGATCAGATCGGTGAGCCATATGAAGCCCCACCCGATAATCTCGCCAGTAAAAAGCCCTTTAGAGGCACTTAGATTGGAAAGGGTTGCCTCAGCATCACCAGTAACAATCAGGGAACTATGCGCATAGCCGTATGCGAAAAAAGAGATCAAAGCCATGAGGATGAGTGAGATGCCAGTAAGGCGAGCAGCTGTTTTATTATAAATAATTGTCGTCATAATGTTTCCTCCATATACATTTATTATCATTAGAAAGATTGCTTTTTTTATAATGTACCATGCTCAATTAAACAACGCATTGACTTAAGTCAAGAGCGTTAAAGTTATAGAAAAAATCCTCTTTGCGAGAAGCAGAAAGAGGATTTTAATCATGTGTGTATGACGATTCATTTCATTATACTTGAGTAAACTTTAATCTACTTGTGAGGGTCTATTTTTCCCATAACGGAAAGGTATGGCCACTTTTTTATTGAAGAAGGCGATGATTGGACCCATAAAAAATGCAGTTACCACTGTACCGACACCCACGGTTGCGCCTAACACAAATCCCGTAATCGTACAGATGAGATCGGTCCCAATTCTACAGTACTGAAACTTAGCAATTTTCTTTTCTGCCATGAGAAGAGCGACCGCATCGTAGGTCGATACGCCAAGATTACCAGTGAAATAGAGTGCAGATCCAAAGCTGATCAGTAGGATGCCGATCCCAAGGGCGATGCTTCTCAGTATAAAAGAAGGTTCTGGGATCAACGTTACCCATAGCCACGAGGAAAACTCAACCACGTAGCCGAGTAAAAAAATGTTAATCATAGTACCAAGACCAATTTTAGTTTTATCTAAAAAGAAGATGGCCACGAGCATAATGAGGTTGACAATGGTATAAAATGTGCCATATCCAAGTGTTGTACGCGCCCAAACACCGTGAGCAAACACCTGAAATGGGTCCATGCCAAACATAGAAAAATTAAAAATCCCCACGCTAAATCCCGAGATGAGCACACCCATGACGGTCATCAAAATCCGTCTTTGTTTTTCATTCATATTAACCCCTTTTGTGTATCCGATTAACTACTTTCATATATATATTTCATAATACATCAAATATATCTTTCGAAAATACATCAAATTTAGTTCTGACACCAATTGATTTGATTATATTATAGTAGAATTGATGAAGATTGTTAAGCACAGGTTTACAAGGTAGATGTGATATGCTATATTTTCAGTAATATTGATAGATTGTGAGGCACATATGATTGCTTTTAAGGGAAAATTAATCGTATCCTGTCAGGCTTTACCCGATGAGCCCTTACATTCGTCCTTTATCATGGGGCGCATGGCTTTAGCTGCTTTTCAAGGTGGTGCTGCAGGCATTAGAGCCAATTCGATTGAAGATATTAATGCCATTAAGGGAACCGTCAACCTGCCAATTATAGGACTCATCAAAAGGGATTATCCAGATGCGCAGGTTTATATCACTCCAACCATACGTGAGATAGACGAATTAGTGGCAGCAAGTGTGGCAATCATCGCAACTGATGCAACACGCTCCACAAGACCAGAGCAACAATTATTAAAGGATTTTTTTAACGAAGTAAAAATAAAGTATCCCGACCAAAAGTTCATGGCAGACTGCTCGACGATAGAAGAAGCCTTAGAGGCTGAGCTTCTAGGCTTTGACTATGTAAGTACAACGCTTCTAGGCTATACACCATATACACAAGGCAAAAGAATTGAAGACAATGATTTCGAGTTCGTTAAGCGACTTGTGGCACAACTCAAAATACCTGTCATCGCAGAAGGGAATATCGATACCCCAGAGAAAGCAAGAAGGGCTTTAGAGCTTGGCTGCTATAGCGTCGTGGTAGGCGCTGCAATCACCCGACCACAGCTCATTACGCAGAGGTTTGTGAGTGAAATTATGAAAAAATAACAGATAAATTGGCAGATAAAGCAACAAACAAAGCAACAAACAAAGCAACAAACAAAGCAACAAACAAAGCAACTGATAAAGCAATTAGGCATGTAATTAAACCGTGTAATCAATTAGCCCAAAACAGAGTGACCTTATTTATGGAATTTGCGTAAATGAGGCCTTTTTATTTTCCCCTTGCAGTGCAAATGAAATAGGTGTATGCTATGCATAGATTATCGATGTATCGAATTACAATGTATCGCACATCTATGTATAATAGGAGGTGTATATGAACAAGGAACTGATAAAAGGCACAACTGAAATGATGATATTGAAGATGCTCGATCGTCAGCCGACCTATGGCTATGAGATGATAAAAAACTTTGAAATCATGTCAAACGGCGCATTTTCCTTAAAAGAAGGCACACTTTATCCCATTCTACATGCACTTGAAAAGAAGGATCACATCGAATCCTACTGGGAGGTCACTGAAGGTAGAAAGCGGAAATACTATCGCATCACAGATAAAGGTCGTAAGAATTTAGAAGAAAAGCGTCAAGAATGGGACGTGTTTAGCGTCGCTATGAAATCCATCCTAGAGTAAGAGGTGGCAATAGTGGAAATAGTAGAAGCAATCGAAAGAGACGACAGAAAAAAAATCACTCTAGAAACATTGGAACAGAATACCGGCGTCAATGAGTTCATCCAAAAGGTGCTCGATCAAGTCTATACAGAGGATGAGGGCATGACCATCAGGGCGGAGCTACTGGATCATATCCTAAGCTTAGCAGAGGACTATGTGGCTGCTGGTCACAGCGTTGAAGCAGCACTCCGAAAAGCGCTTTATCAGATGGGAGATCCCGCTGAGATTGGCTACAGCTTTACGGATTATGAAGGGATGAAAAGACGTAGACGCCTTTTGGTTGGGCTTAAAATACTTGCGTTCGCTATTATGATAGGGGTTACCGTATTAGTCGTATGGGTCTCCAGTGCAAGTACGCCAGAACCAGATACCATAAAGGACTATAACACATATAACGAGAGCGGAATGAACCGATTTCTGTCGCTGTATTATTTGATATACTTTCCACTGATATTATGGATTAACCTGAAAACACAAGCACAGAACGGTATCGGTGGCATACCCGTTAAAAAACTCAAGCTATCAAAGGAACCTCTGCTTGTACTATGGTCATACAAAAAGCGTTTTCCAGTAGAATACTTGGTTTTATCTGTTTTCTTTGTACCCATTATCCTGACCTTTGCGGTGATTTTCATCAGTGAAGGCAATAATCCGTTTAGCTTTTTTGGTGTCATTTTTGCCTTTATACTTAGTATATGGCTCTTGATGCACAGCGAGAAATATCGTATTCCCAAATACATGATTATGGAGGAGGGAATTGTTATTAAAAATAGCTTGGTGTCTTGGACGACGATTGACCGCATCTATTGGACGAAGGATCATCTGTCATCCGACAAGGATCACTACAAATTAACTATAGAACATATCCACAGAGTAACCAATCAAACAAAAGGAAAATACAGATACAACAATATGACTGTTAAGCGCAACATAGAAGTCAATGCCAATCAATATCCACAAGTGAATTCATTGATTAAGGAGCGCATCTGATGACGTACAGAGACTACATGATAGACAAATTAAAAAGAAATCAACGCATCAATAAATATTTAATTGCCAATGTCGCTTTGGTCATTATCACTCTGATGGTATTTATGGACAGTATGGTGGTAAGAGGCATTTTCATAGGCGTCATGGCTTTCACAGGCTGGATAGTGACACTTATTATCCTTAAGACCAAGAAAACCAATCAACAAAAAAGAGAAGTGATGATCAATGCACATGGAGATGATCTCATCCTTGCAAAGGGAGACGATTATTTTGGAATGATCAGTACCGATAAAAAGGGACGCACATTATTACTGTTGGTATATCTTATGATTATGTTGGTTTGCTTAACCTGTGTGTATGATGTTCTTGAAATGTCGGTTGCTGCAATCGTCATCGTAGATGCTTTGCACGTCCTCCTAATGAGCCCGATTCTTTTTATCTTGAAGGAAGGACTTCTTCAAACGGCGATTTTCACGAGCTCTAGTATCATCATAAGGGATGTGGCAACGATTGATCTTCAAAAACGCTTTAAGTTTCAGTTTTTTGAACTCATGGATGGTAAGTATATCCTTGAGATTAACTCAGGAGAAAGATTTCAAAGATTTTGTATAGATAAAGAGGCGTTTTTTAATATTGCCGATCTTTTCAACTAGCCGTTAAGAGCCCTACTCAAGTAAGGCTCTTTGTTTTTTGGTTAAACCTTTGAAGATCAGGTCGTGTGATTCGGTGATCATCTTTTGAAGGACTTCATCTGGAACGCTTCCTTCAAGATAGACAGAATTCCAATGGACCTTGTTCATATAATAGCCGGGTATGATGTCTTCATAAGTCGCTCTTAAAACCTCTCCATTTTCTGGTGCTAGTTTTAGAGAGACGATCGGCTTACCCGTCTTGTCGCCGCCGACCATAGCAAACATTTTATCGTGTAGTAAATATCGCGTCGCACCCCATTCAACTTTAAAGTCCTTTTGTGCGCCTTTTAGGGACAAACAGTATGCATCGAGCCAAGGATAGTTCATGTAACACCTCCAAACGTATGTTTGGTTTCAGTATAACATGTTCTTGTGTGTTTGAGTGTAAAATTTCAATATTAGGTTACCATTTTTATCAGAGCTTTAGTTGTATAAAATCGGGTATACACCTTGAATAAAGCTTTGATATAATGTGAGGTATAATATGAGTAAATATGAATCTCCAGATTACCAGATCATTCTAACAGAAGGTAACTTTGAAATCCGAAACTATGAAGCGTTTTACATGGTGACATACGAAAAATCTCAAAAGGCTCAGACGAATCAATCAGGAAGAAACTCAGCTTTTGGGACACTTTTTCGTTATATTAGTGATGAAAACGAGTCCAGAGAAAAGATTAGTATGACTGTGCCAGTCATCATGGAAACAGAACAAGACCAGATGAAAATGGCCTTTGTCGTACCTAAGGAAAAATGGGATGCAATTCCCAAACCCCTTGATCCTAATCTAAAAATCACTCAGTTTGATGCGGGAAAATATGGTGTCCTTTCCTATAGAGGTAGCTGGTCGTCAGGTAAAGAACAACAAAAGGCAGAAGAACTAAGAGATTGGCTAGAGAAAAAAGGGTATAGCGTTACTTCGGGTTATAAAATGGCAGTCTATAATGGGCCATTTGTCCCCGCGTTATTCAGGCATAATGAAATTCTAGTTAGAGTGGCTTAAATACAGTGGATTAAGTTGGTTAAATAAAGTATAGAGTATCAAACAAAGCAGATTTAGCAGTGACTATTAATATAGAGGTGGTATTAGTTATGAATGAAAGTTTGATGGATTTAGAGAAATGCATAGAAAATAGCGTTAACTATCTAAACAGCGAAGCTGCGATTCAAAGCATTGAGCGGGATGCCTATTGGCCAAAATGGGATTCACCCTGGTGGCACATGTCTACCTTGTTTGAGATGGGGCAGGTCAATTTGATTCCAGAAGAGGTTATCGATAAGTTGATCCATCAGATGAATGCGCAGTATTTGCGATTTTTTCCCATTTATGAGGATGAGGTCGATCCGGAGATCAATCCCTATACAAAGATTCCCTGCCACTGTCAATTAGGCAATATGTATCAAATATTGAGAAGCCTTAGGAGTGATATAGACACACAAATTACTTGGATAAGACCGTGGTTCTTGAAATACCAGCTACCTGATGGGGGACTTAACTGTGAGGATGAGGCATATCGCCATTCTAAGAAGAGCTCAATCGCCTCAAGTCTTCCTGTTTTCGAAGCGATGATGCTATGCGCTGAGCAAGGCAGCTTAAGTGAAGCTGAAGATCTCTTCCTAGATCGTGCAGCAAATTATGTCATCGATCATCATTTGATTTACAAAACGACAGGTGAATTGATGGATTCTGATTTTCTAATGCTTCAGTTTCCAAGATACTATAGCTACGACCTACTAAGAGGCTTAACGTTCCTTGTGCGATGGAAAGCGTACAGAAAGACTAATGCAGCTGACAACGTTATAAGAGAAGGCTTTGATCTACTTCAAGAAAAGTTAAGTAAAGAAGAGCAACCGCAGCTAAGAGTTGAACGCTCTGATCTTTCAAAGACGAGAACTAGAAATCTCTTATCAAATGGTGAGTGGCATTATGGGGAGCCAGCAGACTTTTATCCACTTTTAAAAGAATTAAATACGGTTGGAAGGGTTTCTCCTTTTTTGACGAGAGAATATAACCGTGCAAAAGAGCAGTTTGAATCGCTTAAATAATAAAGATTGGGGATTTAATCTATATAATATGAAATTAATATTATGAAATTGATATTATGAAATTAATATTATGAAATTGATATTGTGAAATTAATATTTTGATATTAGTATTTTGATATCGATATTTTGATATCGGTATTATGTAATAAAAAAAGTCCAGAAGTGATCTGGACTTTTTTTATTTGCTTCTTTTTATGCTTTTTATAATCGTATTAATCGTTTAGTTCACCTTTTAAAGCTTTAACCTCATATAGAAGATGATCTGCAGCGATAAGGCCTTCAGTGCCGTTCTGATAATCCGTAAGTGCAACGATACTCATACTAATACCAGCCGCTTCTTCGTATTGTGAAACATACGCTTTAAATTCCTTTTGGATGATATCAAGTTTTTCGATCATGTGACCTCTATCGCCATGATAGATGATGGCGAATTCATCGCCACCCCACCGACTAACCATGTGGTACTGTAGGTCAAAGTGAGATTTTAAAAACTCTGACAATCTTTGAAGAATTTCATCTCCAATATAATGGCCATGCCTGTCGTTAATTTTTTTAAAGTTGTCTAAATCCAGCAGTAATAAATGAGAATTGCCAGAAGTAGTATCTTTTAGCTCTTCCATGGCACGATTGAAAGCGCGTCGGTTATAGAGTCCAGTGAGTTCATCGTGATTGGCATAGAGTAAAAGCTTTGCATTCATTTTTTCGTATTCATTTGCAAAAACGTTTAAAACGATGTAACAGACGATTATCAACAAAGGCACCTGAATCATATGATCGACAAATTGAGTGTGCCTCGTATGTACTGCTATTTGTTCTGGGTAAAGGTATTCGAAAATCTGTAGCCCTAAAAAGACTGTAGTGAGAGAGCCTACTAGAAAAATTCTCTTTATTCCGACAAATATAAAGGTTATGGTGATTAAAAACGCCAGTGCATAGCCCACAGCATTGTTGCTACTTCCGCCAGAATTGACGAAACCAATCGGTAGAAAAATGTAAATTAGCGCCATAAACACTGTGAACATCATAGTTGGACTGTATTTTTCATTTCCTGAATAACGGAGTGCAATTGAACAGATTGCTAATAGAAAAGCCCATTTTACGTTAATTCCAAGTTCAAAGCCTGCAATAAAGTTACCGATTACACTTATGATGGATAATGTAATACCAGCGATCAATACGGTTTTATAGAGCCGCATTCTAACGTCAGTTTGTTTCAAAACCGCCTCCAAATAATAAGGCACATAGCCTATATGGTAAATTGTACTTAATACCTAACATTGTACACGATTAATAGGTAAATTTCACCATTAATTTGATGCAATTGATCATACATTATCTTAAGCGTGTGAATTTGGATGGAGACATTAAAAAGAATCACAACCAACAGCGAATTTGAAGTGCATATGATTATCAATACATTAATCACTGTATTTATGATTTCTTTTTTAGTTGAGTCAATAATTGCGCAACCTATTGCTAGAAAAATTATGGAAGTATATCACATAAGAATTGAATCAAAGGTGTCAAAAAAATAGCCCCAAATTTTGGGGCTACCTTACTTTAATAGGCGGCAATCTCCTTAATGCTAAACTCTCGTCCTGAAATCAGTGTAAAGTCTTCACTCAAACAGCTTGGACAAATTTTTCGGTGTTCGATGAGGCCATACTCGTTGTGACAGCTTTTGCAAACTGCCACAGCGGGTACAGACACGATTTCAAGTGCAGTGGTTTCATAAGGGGTATCTGCAACTGCAGCAGGAAAGCACTCTTCAATAAATCTCGGGATGGCTTGAGACAGCTCGCCGATCTCAAGAACGATTTTTTCTACTTTCAGCAGCTGATTTTCTACGACGAACTGATCGACGATTTTGATCACTTCATAGACGATTCCTAGCTCGTGCATAATTACCTCGTTTCACTGAAAGGATTGATTTTATTCAGTGTAATTTTTGCTTTTCGGATGACGGTATTCTTAATGACTGCTTTTGGCAGATCATCTATTTCATAGCCCATAGCATCGTGAACGCGTTCAAGACGGATTGCATCGAACTTACATTTTAGCGTACATGCACCGCACCCAACACAGAGGTATTCATCGGATTTCGTCGCACCACAGCCAAGACAACGTGCCGTTTCAAGCGCGATTTGCTCTTCGGTTAAGACACCTCTAAGGTCCTTAAACGTCGTTTTTGCCACAGCACCCTCAACTGCGTCAATGCGCTGTCTTTCAGTGCCATCGTAGTCGATCGGAGCAAGTGCTTCTTTTTCTAGCATTTTATAATCGTGGCGATCACGACCAAATACAAGCGACTGACCTGGTTGTACATATCTATGGATTGAGATAGCACCCTCTTTACCAGCAGCGATGGCATCTATTGCAAGACCTGGACCCTTCGCTACATCTCCACCTGCGAAGATATCTGCTACAGCAGTTTGAAGTGTGATCGGATCGATCGCGATGGTTTTTCTTTGCGTAAAAGTAACCGCTTCATCTTTAAAGAGGTCGCCGTAATCAAAGGTTTGACCCACTGATAAAAGTAAAGTGTCACAGGGAACGGTTTTCTTTTGATTGTAGTCGTATTTTGGACTGAACTTACCCTCAGCATCAAATAGCGATACACACTTGATGAACTCAACCGAAACCACCTTGCCATTTTCCACATGGATGTGATGTGGTCCCCAGCTGTTTTCGATCTCTACGCCTTCGTCAATTGCCTCATGTACTTCTTCCTCGTGTGCAGGCATTTGTTCTCTCGACTCGAGACAGAACACACTAGAGGTCTTAACGCCTTCTAATCGCACTGCGCTTCTCGCCACGTCCATCGCAACGTTACCACCGCCGATGACCACGACATTACCCGTCGTATGTGTCTCACGTCCGAGGTTGACTTTTCGTAGGAAGTCTACACCACTGAAGACGCCCTCAGCATCCTCATTTTCAAGACCAAGACCACGTCCAGACTGTGCACCGATCGCCACGAAGAAGGCTTTAAACCCTTCTGCTCTAAGTGCTTTGATCGTAATGTCTTTACCGATGGTGACGCCCGTTTTAAACTTAACGCCAAGCGCTTTTAAAACCTCTATTTCAGCATCGATAACGTCTTTCTCAAGTCGATAAGAAGGGATACCAAATCTCAGCATGCCACCCGGTACGTTTTCTTTTTCGTATATGGTAACGTCATAGCCATCCACAGCCAGATCGTACGCGCAGGTCAATCCAGAAGGTCCAGCACCTATAATCGCGATCTTCTTGTCGCTATAATCATGTCGTTTGTTAGGTACAAAGCGCGTATCTGCATGTAAATCTTTTTCTGCGATAAATTTCTTAATGTCATCGACTGCAACCGCAGTATCGAACTCACCTCTAGTACAGTCCTCCTCGCATAGTCTTGGACAGATACGACCGCAGATTGCAGGCAGTGGGTTGTGTTTTTTAATCAATTCAAGCGCCTCAAGGTAACGGCCCTGCGATGCCAGTTTGATATAGCCTTGTACAGGGATGTGCGCTGGACACTTGGTGATACAAGGTGCAGTACCAGAATCGAGTGCATTTTTACGATTAACACGATAGTCCAGGTTCCACTTGTCTTCCTTCCACTCAGTGTTGTTTGGCTTGATCTTTGTAATCGCTTCATCTACTGGCTTGGTGGAGCATAGCTTTTGACCAAGCTTAAGCGCATTGGTTGGACACACGTCCACACATTCGCCACAAGCCACACATTTGGTTTCATCTACTACGGATTTATAGTTCGATCTGACGATGTCATTGTTTAAGAATTCATTGGCAAGACGCATTGCATAACAGCTACAGCCACAGCAGTTACAGATCGCATGTGTATGCCCTGGGGTATCGAGGTTAGGGATAGAATGCATCAAACCGTTGTCTTCAGCGCGCTTGATGATATCAAACGCCTCTTCACGGCTGATTGCTCTACCACGGCCTGTCTTGATATAATACTCGGCTGCATGACCGAGTTGGATACACATTTCTTCCTTAAGGTGACCACAGCCTTCGCCCATAGACTCTCGAGACGTTCTACAAGAGCAGTCTGATACCGAAAACACAGTTGCTTCATTGAGATGCTTTGAAACCTCTTCATAAGAGAGCTTTTTCGTGTTACCATCGATGGCACGCTCAATAGGGATAACGCGCATTGGACCGCCACCTATCGGCATGATGCCCGCTGCCATAGGTCCTTTTTTACTGCCAAAATAATAAAACGCTTCAGCCACTTCTGGGTGATTCGCGACGATTTCCTTGTTGTTGTTAATCATTTCAAGATGACCTGGTACGAAGATGTCCTGCCAGTAGAGATCAACACCATCTACAGTGTTAACGAAAGCCACCCCTGCCCATGCGATGTAATCTAGAATATCCTTGACTTCGTTTACAGGACGACCAGATGACTTAGCCACATCCTCAGCCGAACGCTTTTCCCTGAAAGCGAGGTGCAGTGCGATTTCTGCCTGCTCATCTGTGAGGATAGGTGCTAAGGCATAGTATTCAGGACCCAGTGGAATCGCTTCACGACCAGAGCCTGCCTTGGTTCTACCAATTTTGTTTGCAAGATCCACGATGACCTGACGGTAAGGACGGGTGCCCACATCCTCCCAGCTAAATGCAAAATCTACTTTATGCGTTGCTTTCATTTGATTTACCGCCCTTCATCTCAGTTTTAATCCAGTCGATCCAAGCATCCATGCCCTCACCGGTTTTAGCAGAGAGCGGGAAGATTTTAATGTCTTTATTGAGCTTTCTAACGCGTTCTTCTAAAACGGTCATATTAAAATCAAAGTAAGGCATAACATCTATTTTATTGATTATGAGCGCATCCACTCTTTCGAACATCATAGGGTATTTTAAAGGTTTGTCATCGCCCTCTGGAACACTGAGGATGGCGATGTCCTTCATGGCGCCTGTGTCATAGCCTGCCGTACAGATGAGATTGCCGATGTTTTCTAAAAAGACGAGATCGAGGCCATCCACTTCAAGTGCATCGATTCCGGCCTTAGCCATAGTCGCATCGAGATGACAAAGACCACCCGTGTGCATTTGTACTGCCTTTGCACCTGCGTTTTGAACCGATCTAGCATCCACATCAGAGTCCACATCGGCTTCGATAACACCGATGCCCATTTCACCCTTTAGCTTCTCTATGGTTCTTACCAGGGTTGAGGTTTTACCGCTTCCAGGAGACGACATGACATTGATCATGAAAACTTCTTTTTCCTTTAGCTCTGATCGAGTGATATTGGCTATTTTTACATTATCCTCTTGTATGCCTTTTTTGATACTAAAGATTTTTAGCTCGTCCATAAAGTCCTCCGTTATTTGTTTGACTAAAGTATATCAATGTCTAAAAATAATCACAATCCACGAAATTGTCAGAAAACTCAACGGGATTTTACTTTACCGACATGTTTACAATATCGTTAATCGTAAAACAAGGGATTTGAATGAGACTGAGACCTTAGAAACGCGTTTAATATGTTAACTTTTACCTAAAGTAAAATTCTTTTGTGGATTCCTAAAACCATTAGAGTTGAAGGACTTTAGAGAGTGTGTTAAACTTTTGTTAAAGTCGGACAAATCGAGGGTGACGATGGATTATCAGCAAAAAATGGCCATCATAAAAGAAGCAGAGGCCCTAGGGGTCACTTGTACCTGTGAAAAATATCAGATTTCAAGGACGCTCTACTATAGATGGTATCATCAATATAAAAAGCAGGGGGTTCAGGGCCTTAAGCCGAGCGCCAAGCCAAGAATTCCGATCAACAAAACCAGTGCTGAGATTACGGTCAAGGTGCTTGAGCTCATCTCAAATTATCCTAATTATGGTCCTAAGGCGGTTTATTATCTAACCGACGAATTGTCACTTGGCATAAGTGAGTCGGCTGTGTACAATATCATGAAGCGCCATGAGCTCACCACAAGAGAAAAACGCATTAAATTCGCTTATGGCAAATATTTAGATAAGCAAATTCGAAGGGCGCAAATGAGTGACCGTCATGAGCTTTCTGATGGTCAAGTTGAAGCTGTAATGCCACTAAAAAGTGGTAGCCACTGGCACATATGGATAACGGATTTTGGAAAATTAGGAGAAGTAGGTACCATCTATCAGTACGTGATTATGGATTACGTCAGTCATATTGCTTGTTCAAGACTCTACACGACGACCAAACGTGAAAATCTAGACGATCTATTAAACGCAGTTGCAATTCCGGTGGCCATGGCACTTCATTTCGATGT
Organism: Clostridiales bacterium 38-18; assembly: GCA_001897605.1. GTDB lineage: Bacteria > Bacillota > Clostridia > Peptostreptococcales > Acidaminobacteraceae > Fusibacter_C. The sequence continues at coordinate 77,533 of MKTL01000005.1, forward strand.
GCAAGTGGTAACCGTTAATTATGAATCAGAGACTTGGGGGAAATCTAAGAAGAAGATTAAAGGCGATGTCGAGGCAACCTTTTTACACTGGGGGCTGAAACCGAGTGTTGTTATTGAGCATTCAGAGCTAACTGATGCCAGAGGTGCATATACTGAAAAGTCCTTACACCATTTAAAGGGCTTGATTCATAATAAGAAACCACTTGATGCGATAAAGCTGAGCTTTCAGAGATGGGTAAGGCATTATAATATCAACGAGCTCATCTCATATGAAACAGGCGATTTTGCACCGATTGATTATCACAGAAAGGAAATGGGGGAAAAGATATTTCTGCCCCTATGGACTTATCTGGATAAACCGTATTGATCAATTTGAATAAAGCCATTTAACAAGATGGACCTTAATGAATTTAATTGAATTTAATTGAAATTTATAGAAATTTATAGAGAATTATAGAAAATTATAGAAATTTATCGAATTAACTAAAGAGGTAAACATGATAGTAGCAATAATCGGAGCAGGATTTAGTGGCATGGTTGCAGCGTATTTACTTGAAAAAGCAGGCGCAAAAGTGACCGTCTACGAAAAAGAGCCTACAATAGGTGGCCATTGCAAAACCCTAGTCAATGGTGGTAATGTAACGGAGGTCGGCACGGTCTTCGCATTCCCAGAGCTCATCAAAGAGCTATTAATTGAACTTAAGCTTGCCTATACAGAACGGTTTACACACCGTATATTTCTAGACGCGCATTATCAGCAGGTCGAGCATGTCCCAAGTGACGAGATCGGTCAGCTAATGAGCGAGCTGGCAGTGCTCAGTGAGCATCTTATGGGCTATAGAGAGATGGTGAGAGAGGTTACCTATGGTCAAATTCCCAAAGCACTTAGTATGCCGCTCAGTGTTTATCTCGACCAACATAATTTGAACACCATCGCTCAGGTCATTGCGCCTCACTTTTCATCCTTTGGATTTGGGAGCATCCACGAGGTTCAGGCATACTACGCTTTTAAAATCTTCGATACCCACACCATAGAAACCTTTATTAAAAGTGATAAACTCCTCTATGTAAAGGAGGGTACTGGCGCACTGATCGACAAACTTGCTGAAAGTATTAAAGATATCAGATATGCCATGCCTGTTCGCAAGATTACGACAAGTGGAGAAAGGGTAAAGGTCAAAACCGATTACGACGAACAGGTTTACGATAAAGTATTGATTACCACAAAGCTACCTGACACAGTCATAGAGGATGATTTTTACACCGCATGGATGTCGCAACTGGATACGAATCCCTATGTTACCTATGTCTACGAAGCGGTGGACAGAAACCTATCGACCACTTACTTTAAGGCGAATCTAGGGTGTAAAGACAAAATTCAGTTTTTTCATACCTTTAAGCAGGCGGAAAGTACTTTTCTTGTGGCATATGTCTATGGCTATAACAGTGAAAAGCTGTCCAGTGAGGTAAGTCAGACACTGGAAGCCGCGCAGATAAAGGTGAAGCGCTTAGTAACTGCAAAGCAGTGGCACATTTTTCCCCACCTTAAAGTGCACCAGCTGTCTTTAGATTACTACGATCAGGTGCATCAGCGAAAGGATCATCCGATTCAGCCGATAGGGGCGCTGATCACAAAGCCGTCGTTATCACATCTGTATCAATCGGTGAAGCAGAGTGTTGAGGCGCTGTTGGTTTAATCAGAAAAATATGAGAAAGCAAATCCCAATGTGGATTTGTTTTTTTATATGGAAAGCAAGCTTTACATTTTTAAAAATCGTGATATACTGTGGATATGGAAAGTAAACTTTACATAGAGGGGAGCTTGCATGAAAAATAGACTTGAGCAGTTGCGAAAGGAACGCGGTATTAAGCAAGAGGAACTGGCAGCGATTTTAGAGGTTTCTAGACAGACCATTGGCTCACTTGAGAACGGACGGTATAACCCATCGATCGTTTTGGCGTTTAAGCTGGCGAAGTTTTTTAATTTAAGTATTGAGGAAATCTTTATCTATGAGGAGGATTCAGATGAAAAATAAAATGAAAGATTATTTGATAACCCTACTGGGATTAGTGATGTTAGGGCTTGGACTTTATTTCATTAAGTCAGTCGTTGAGCCAGAAGGTATTATGAGAACTTTACCATACATCCTCGTAGGCGTAGGCTGTGGCGTGTTTGGAAGTGGCATGGGGACGATGATTCAAAAGCGATCCATTAAGAATCATCCAGAGATTGCAAAACAGATGGAAATTGATAAGAACGATGAACGCAACATCGCTGTAGGTAATGCGGCAAAGGCAAAAGCTTATGATATGATGGTCTTTGTGTTTGGTGCGTTGATGCTGTCATTTGCTTTGATGGAGGTAGATCTAATTGCGACGCTGTTGCTGGTAGGTACCTATCTTTTCGTTATTTTTTATGGGATATATCATCGTGTGCAGCTTGAGAAAAAGATGTGAGAGGCTATTGCAGCCTCTTTTTCTTTAGATCGTTTTGTAAGGAGATCCAGACGTACGCGCGTGCTTTCTCTGCCTTCGCCCTCAAATACCAATTTTACATTATATAAACAAGTGCACGCATCAACGTACATAGAGAGAGCATTAGAAGGAGTGGTAAAAGCAATATCAAGCACGTATCCTGTTTTGCGAGTGACAAGGCCAAGACAGGTAGGCAAAACGACTTTGTTGGAACGTGTTTCAGATCAAAAGGAGATTGATCTGATCATAGAAGACAATGGTAAGCTACAACCAATAGAGATAAAAAAGAGTGCTAATCCCAAGCCTAATGCAGTGCGCCATTTTTCAGTTTTGAGAAAGTGGATAAGAAGCCTGTTGAAGGAAGTGTAATCTGTATGAGCTCTGACCTAGTACCTATTACAAATCATAATTAAGCGATTCATGTCCTGCTTTCACAATCAATTATTTCATATTGTGAAAGCAGGATTTTTTATGTGAAGGATCAGCGGGAAAACGCGCTTCGCTATCCACCAACTAGGTGCCCATATCGACCATTTACTTCACAACTATTGTGTTAACAAAACAATTTCACTACAATAAACCTATGACAAGCCAATAGGAGAAAACATTGGAAATCAAAATCATTATAGATGAACAGTACAAGTCGCCTTGCCTGACCATACATACTGACCAAATGACGCCAGAGATACAGGCACTTATAGACCTTTTGAACACACAGAAAGAGTCTAGACTGCTAGGGTATAACGACGGCGAAGTGTTTATGCTAGAGACACATACCGTGCTAAGTATAAGGACAGAGGGAGGTCGGATCATCGCACTTTGTGATGACGGCTCATACATACTTAAAAACCGACTTTACGAGATTGAGAACAAGCCACCCAGTAAATACTTCGTACGCATCTCCAACTCAGAGATCGTCAACTTTCAGAAGGTCAAAAGCCTTGATCTGAGTTTGACAGGAACCATCACACTTAAGTTTAAAAATGGCGATAAAACATACGTCTCTAGACGTTATGTGGAAAAGATCAAAAGGCATCTTGGACTTTGAAAGGAGGGGGATTAATTATGAATCAGCAAAGACATAATAAAGGAACTACTGAGCAAGTGCAGTTAAAACCGCAGCTATTAAAAAACTATAAGCTTAAGCATTCGCTAAATGGCATCATGATCAGCGTATTTTTACTACATATCATTATCATCTTGAATTCACTGGATAAAGGTGTCCTCGTTCCGTTACTATCAAATAAGTTACCACTTTCTGAACTTGGCATCTATCTCGTACAGTTTGCAGCTGCTTGTTGGACGGGGTTTATAATCCCTTTGTGTGCTCCACTTGCCAGTGATGAAGCACCTAGATATCACCTTAGGGTCGGGATTAACTCCGTGCTAGTTTTCACGGTTTATTATCTTTGGTGCATCATCTACTTTGGTATCTTTACTAGTCCGTTATCTGTTATCGGTTTATTTGTGATCTTCCTCTGCTGTGATTACTGGATCATCTATGGGCTTCAGTACATTTCACTTAAGCAAAATGTACATGCACTAAATTTAGAGATTGAAAGCATAGAGCGTGACAAAGCCGATTTTAACCAAATTGAAAGTGCTTTTATGAGGAGGGAAGATTATGAGCTGGTTAAACGATTGCCATAAGAAGATGATGGTAGTGGATGTTAGATTGTATATGGTTATTACCACACTGTTTCTATTGATCCTCAGCCTACCTACGATGGGAAAGACCAATTTTATCAACATTAATCTTTACAATGATGCAGATGCGATGAAACAGCCCATCTATGAAATTATATTTACTGGGATATTATCACTAGGTATGTTTTTAATAAGTACAGCGATAAAATGCTTTCTCTATTTTGGATTACCGACATTGATCCTTCATAGAGTTTTTAAAAAGGTTAATCCATATACACGAATGACTTTATCTGTAGTAATTTCAGTTTGTGTATTCGCACTGGTTTTTATGATCAATGAAGGCTTTGTAATTTCAATATATGACATCTATTCTACTGTTATCGTTGGCGGGATCGCTTTTTATACGTACTCGTTATTTATTATACGAAAAGAAATACCGCCACTTGTAGCTGTGACGACGCAAAATGTGTTTGTGATTTTCTTAGTTGGGTTTGCTAAAATGCTAGGATAATTTCTGAAATAACAACCCATATTATTGTTAAAATCAGGCTCAATAATATACCCTTATTCCCCCTGCTATGTTATAATGTTCAAAAGAGAACTGGTAATTTTGTCAAAAATGGAAACCAGTTCATAGAGAGCACTACGGAAATAGAGGGGAAGTTATGGGGCACACATGTATGGCGATATGTGATGAACTCAGCACCACATATTTGCAATTCTTAGGTATACATAAACAATTAATAAAAATATGAACATAATCAAACTAGCTTTTGTCCAAACTTAATGGATAAAGGCTTTTTGTATTTAAGCTAGTTTAAAGTGCAATTATATATATAATTTTACAAAGGATGATAATATATGTATAGGAATACAATTAATGATGATTCCAATAGTATAAAAAAAGATGAATCAATTCCATACTTTTTAAAATTTGGGATTGAGAGAGAATTTTATCAAAATCATAAGTTATCAGATTTAAGCATATCAGTTAGAACATACAATTGTCTATCTAAGTCTGGTATATTAACACTTTATGATTTACTTGGATGTGACGCGTTGAGACTTAGTAAAATCAGAAATTTAGGTATTAATTGCTTGATAGAGATTGAAAATACTTTGAAAAATTTAGATGAGTATCAAGAAAATATAATAATAAACTCATATAATTCAGGGTATCATGTTCCAATTAAATTTATAAAAAGTATGGATGAATTAATAACTGGTAATATATCAACTCTGGAAGAGAAAGTAACTAATTATGCAGACAAAGTTTTTATTGAAAGATTTAAATCTGAAGCTAAATGTATTGATAGTTTTTTTAGGAACGAAGTTGTCAATGGAAATCAATTTGTCAGAGAAATATCTAGAATGCTAGGCAATTATTCAAATCGAATTACAAAATATTATAAAATATATAATGAACTAAATGGTTTAGTTTCAAAATTGAGTAGTGATAAAAGTGAGAAAATGATACTTCCAATTTTTAAGGTATTTCCTAATTCTGAATTGCAAAGTATAATTGAAAATAATTTTTACAATTTAAAATTTAAAGACATAAATACAATATCAAAGTTGGTTATAGAATATAATCTTAAATTTGAACAGATATCTAAACTTTATCGAAAGTATTCAATTGACTTGAACGAAGAGTTTAGTTTGTATTTGAAAAAATATGAGAAAACTAAAGAAATATTTATTATTTCTGAACGTGCAGCAGATAACACTTTAGATAGTATTGGAAATTCTTTGAATTTAACAAGAGAAAGAGTTAGACAAGTTGAGAAAAAAATCATCAACAAAGCCAATTTATGGTTTGAAAAAAATAATGTTATTGATTTAGCTCATGCTTATAGTGATTATTCCAATATTATTAAGATTGAACAAATTACTGATTCGATTAGTTCAAATAAATCAATTTTCAAGTATATGTTTATCAAATACCTAAATACTAAACCTGAGTATAAAATTCTATCAGGAGTCAACAGTAAAATAATAATAAAAACAGACATTGAAAATCAAGTGAAACTTGTTATTGAGTCTTTACCAAATGTATTTGATGAGTTCCAATTAAGACAACGGTTCAATACCTTTGATAATATAAATTTAACTTATGATGAAGTAATGATAATTGTTATTACTATTTATAAAAAGGATGGTAACTGCTTTCATATGAAATCACTATCTTTAAATGAGATGTATAGATTTACTATGAAGAAGTACTTTTCTAATGGAATAAGAATATATGATGATACTGTAATTAAGTATTTTAGAGAATGTTTGACTAGCGAATTTGGAAAACAGGATTTACCAGAAAATAATAGAGCGATCTCTGCACGTTTGGCTGATATTGGAATACTATGTGATAGAGGTACATATAAATTAAAAGAAGATATAAGAATTGATAAAGAGTTGTTTGTAACTATTTATAATTATATTCAATCTATCCCCAGAGATATTATATTAACTAGATCAATATTTAATGTCTTTAGTAAAGAATTAATTATGGTAGGAATTACCAATCACTTTTTGTTACACGGGTTACTTAGAGAGTTTTACTTTAATGAGTTCTTTTTTAAAAAGGATTGCATTATGAAAAACAATAATGATAATTCAATATGTGAGGAGCTAAACAATTATATAAAAAGCAGCAAATATCCTGTATCACTAGAGTCTATTCGAAATGAGTTTCCAGGAGCTACGAATGCAATTATAGGTAGAGCTATTTCTATGTTTGATATAGTGAATTTATTTGGTAAAGTTATTCATATTGATAATATTAATTTATCAGATATTGAACAAAATTTTTTAAGAGAGAATTTAACTGAGTTGCTTTCAGATTATAAACCTCACCATGTGAAGGAGTTATATGAAATAATCGAAAGTAAAAATAAAAGTTTTTGGAATAAAATATATGTTGATTCAACATTTGGAGCTTACAGTATTTCAGAAGCTTTTTTCAATGAATGTTTTCATTTTGATCGACCATTTATTTCAAATTATGGCGTTGAAATTTGTGATAAATATCAAATTATAAAAAATGAAGCAAATAAAAAGGACTTGATAAAAATTAGTGAAATCCAAACATTGGTCAAAGATAACTTTCTGGCATTTACAAGTATATATAAAATGATAGAGCAGTTATTTGATAGTCATTACTTATTAGATAAAGAAACTTTTATTAAGAACGAATTAATTACTATATCTGAAGAAGATATAGCTATTATTGAAAAGTTAATAGTAAGTGAATTAAAAGAAGATAGAACAATTTTGATTAGAACATTACCATGTATTCCTGTTCTCCCTAACTTAAATTATAAATGGAACGAATGGCTATTATTTAGCATTATAAAGAAACATATTAATATTTTAGAGGTAGCGTTAACTTCAATATACTTTGCTAAAGCTTATCCAGTTGTATCTCTGGCTGGTAAGATGGATTTATCTAAGTACACCGAAATCATATTGGAGGAAGAATATAGTATAGTTCATGATTTTGAAGATATTGATGATTTAATAATTGAAGAAGATTATATTGTATTTTAGGAGATAATATGAACTATAAAGAGTTGAAGATAAAAAAAAGCTATATTAGTTATGGTGAAAATGATATTGTAAGAGCGTTAATTATACCAGCTTTGAAATACACTAAAATTTATAGACGAAGTATAGGTTTCTTTTCATCAAGTGTTTTTGAGTCAATTTTAGACGGAGTATCTCAATTAGTTAAAAATAGAGGGAAAATTGAAATTATTGCAAGTCCAAAACTAAGTGAAGAAGACATAAATGCAATTAAGCTTGGATATGAATTAAAAGATAAGATTATTGAAGATATTGCTAAAACCGAATTTTATAATGCAATTGAGGCACTAAATGAGAAGAACTTAAAAATTCTAGTTGAGTTAATAGCCAACAATGTATTAGATATAAAAATCGTAACAACTAAAGGAAGTGGCATGTACCACGATAAGTTAGGTATATTATCTGATTACTTTGGGAATAATATTGTATTTTACGGATCACCAAATGAAAGCAAGTCAGCATATGAGTTGAATTATGAAAAGGTTAGAGTTGTATGTAGCTGGAACGAATATGAGAAAGAGAGTGTTGAGGATGAGATTACAGAGTTTGACACGATATGGCGTGAAAAAAATGATTTTATAGATACTTACAATTTTAAAGATGCTGCTCAAAAGTCAATTCTTGAAGTGATTAAGTCAAAATCTGAGAAAAAAGAAGTTAATCCTATTGTTCTTAGAGAATATCAAAATGTTGCAATAAGAAATTGGATTAAAAACGATTATTGTGGTTTTTTTGTTATGGCTACAGGTACTGGCAAAACTTGGACAGCAATTTATGCTGCTAAAGAACTAATGAAGATTAAGAATCCTATTATTGTAATTTGTGCGCCTTATAAACATTTAATTAAACAATGGTCTGAAGATCTAAGTATTACTTTTCCAAATTCTCAAATAATAATGGTTTCTTCTGAAAATCCAAAATGGGAAAATGAAATAACTGAATCAATAATTAGGAGTAATTATGAAAAGGATAAGAATATTATTATAGTGTCTACCATTGCATCATTTACTACAGATAGATTTGAGCAGGTCATTTCTAAATCGAATAATGAAAAGTTGCTTATTGTTGATGAAGCTCACAGATTTATTAATAGGAAAGATACTTTAAAAAAACAATATAAGTATCTATTGGGCTTAAGTGCAACACCTAACAATGGGAAAAATAATCAAAAAGGTGAGGAACTAATAGACTTTTTTGGTGGTATAGTATTCAGCTTACCAATTGAGGAAGCGCTAAGAAATAATTACCTTGTAAAATATTATTACTATCCAATATATGTTAATGCAACTGAACAAGAAGAGATAGATTTTAAAAGATATACAGCAAATATGGCAAGTTGTTTTAGAAATGGAAAATGTATTGATTCTGAGAAACTTGTTTTGAATCACAGGAATAGACTGAGAGTTATTTCAATGGCTTCTGAAAAAGAAATCAATATTGATAAAATAATTAGTAAAATCAAAGAAAGGGATCATTTTATAGTTTATTGTGGTGATGGGAAAATATATGATGATTTCAGTAATGAAATAAGACATATACAGTTCGTAAAAAGGGAATTAAATAAAGTTGGATTTAAATCTAGTCAGTTTACTGCAGAAGAAAATATGAATACGCGCATGCAGTTAGTGGATTCTTTTAATAAGGGCGATATTACTGCATTAGCAGCAATTAGATGCTTAGATGAAGGTATAAATATACCATCTATAAAAAGTGCATTGATATTATCTAGCAACGATGATTATAAAGAATTCGTTCAGAGAAGAGGTAGAATACTAAGGAAATATGATAATAAAGAATATGCCAACATTTATGATGTTATTGTTTTACCAAGTCAAGATATGAAAACCTTTGCACAAATTGAACTTAGAAGATTCCTAGAATTTTCACAGCTTTCAAAGAACAAAGAAGAAAATTTAGAATCATTAAAGTGTTTGATATCTGAATACGGTCTAAGTATCGATGATATTGAAATAAGTAAGGATTTAATACAGGAGGAGCATTTTGATGAATGAAGAAAAAATTGTTAGAACAATGATCAAGTATATACTCGAAGAAGAGAAAAAAATTATAAATCAGAAATACTTTGCTAAAAATACGACTAAAATTACAATTGTGAGAAACATGATAAATGAGCTAGAAAGGGTGATAAATAGTGAAAATTGAAGCAATTGAATTTGAAAATTTTAGAAACTTCAAGGGAAGAAATAGAATTACTTTTGATATCAATAAACCAGTAACAATAATATATGGTAAAAATGGTGATGGAAAGACAACATTACATCAATTGTTTCAATGGATATTTTACAATAAGGTAAACTTCAATAGAACTGCTACTGAAAAAATGTACAATCATGAATTTGAATCTGAAATGGATTATGAGCAGGTTTTTGAGGTTAAGGGAAGCATAGATTTTATTGATAATAATGAAAGGTATTCTGTTAATAGAACTTGGACTTACCAAAAAGGTATTCTAGAATCAAAAAAAATTAAAGAAGAAGTAAGTATTTTTAAGATGAACAATGACAACTGGGATAAATTGCATGATTATGAAGCAATTATTGAAGAATTGTTGCCTTCAGGGTTAGCGGATTATTTTTTCTTTGATGGAGAAAGTATGATTGCAGATTTGAAAGTGAAGGGGAAAGAGTCGGCTAATAAATTAAAAGAAGCACTTTACACAATTTTTGATCTTAACATTTTTGAGCAGGCATTAAATCATATTGGTTCCAATGAGTTAAAAACTACGATAATGGGACAGTTATATCTTAGTAAAGGTGATTCTAATACTGATGAACAAGTTGTTGTAACCAGGACTAACATAAATAATATACAGAATAAAATTTCTGAATATGAAGAAAAAAAGAAAACATTAGCAAATCAAGAAAAATTATTAAATAAATCCATACAACATATTTCTGAGACAATAGGGAAGGCAAAATCTTCTGAGGAGTATGAAAAGGAAAGAAATTTATTAAAGAAACAAAGAGAAATTTTTTTAGAGAATGAAGGTAATGCTTATAAGCAATTCGGTGATGAAGTAAGTATAATGTATCCAAAGATTTTGATTAGTAGAAGAATAGAGGATGCAAAAAGACTTATTAAACTAAAAGCAGATAGCAATGTATTACTTCAAGGTGTAAATAGAAAATTGATTGAAGTTCTTCTAAATGAAAAAAATTGTATCTGCGGTAATGAGTTGAAAGATGAAGAAAAAAATAATTTAATTAAATATTTAGGTCTTTTACCACCACTTTCGTATCAGCAAACGTATGACAATTTTACAAAAGAAGCTAGGAAATGGGGCGTTAATTATAATAGAGATTTAATTGAAAAACCAATCAAAGATGTATTAAGCAATAGACAACAAGCAGATAACTGTGATAAAAAGATTAGAGAAATTGATAAAGAAGCTAAAGAACAAAAGGATATTCAACAATTAGTAATAGATCGAAAAAAAGCAGAGGAGGAAGTTGAGATAATCAAAAATGATTTGATTAGTATCGAGACAGAATTGGCCAAGTTTGTGATTTATAGAAAGCAACAAATGAAGAAGTATGATGAGTTAACTGAAAAAACGGATTTAAATAAAAAAAATGCTCATATGATATCTATTATGAATAAAGTTAAGAACTATTTTGAAAATGAGTTGCATGATAATGCAAAATACTATAGTGAGAAACTACAATCTGAAATCCAAGAATTATTGAATTCAATGCTGACTTCAAAGAGGAAAGTAACAGTCTCAAATGATTTTTTTGTTAGAGTTATTGATAGTTATGATGACGAATCAAAATCCGAAGGGCAATTTGCGGTTGTTACTTTCGCTTATATTGGAGGTATATTTAATCTTTTAAAAGAGGTTATGAATGACTCACCAAAAGAGTATCCTTTAGTATTAGATGGTCCTTTTTCTAAACTAGACGAAGATCAAAAAAGAAATGTTATAATAGCAATTCCTCAATATGCTCCACAAATTATTCTATTTTCTAAAGATAATTTGGAAGGGTTATTTGCTGAAGAAAACATTGGAAAAACTTGGACAATTTTAAGTAATGATGAAAAAAATGTGGCGGAAATTAAGGAAGGTTTTTTATGGTAATAAGCTCGGATATTCTATTAAAAGGAAAAATTTGGCGAAATACTGTTTCTGCATTAAGTAATATTTTTAAAACACGAACGAATTACAGTATTTTTGTTATTTGCAGTACAATTGGAATAATGTATGATAAGCAAATAGAAAGTTTTGAAGAAAACTCAGAAGATCCAATATATGTTCCTAGAAATGTAATATCACAGTATGGAGACGAACTGGATTTTATATTTCAGACAGCAATACTTACTACAGAGTTGATAGACTTAAATGAAGAAAAAAGATTGGAACTAGCATTTGGTGAAGAAAATAAAGAAGAATTTGACAAAGTCAAATTCTTAATCAAGTATGCTAATTTTGGTATTACTAAACTTAGTGAAAAAATTGGAATAGACGAGCTTGAAACGATTGAAAATATTAAAATTTTTTTAGTAAGTACAGTTGAAGGTAGTAACTTTGAAATTGATTCAATTGAAGATGCTATCGAAGAAATTGATTTTTAAAATTATTTAGTTTATTAATTAGTTGTTATAACTCGAGATTAGAAGTTGATATAATTCATCAACTAAGCATTCGTGTTTCAGTAAAAATTTATTGATAGAAATTCTAATATAGTTTGCTTCATAATTATTCAATTCTTCCAAAACATAACTCTTTTCATTAATAGAACAAGCAGAACCTGTCGAGATTGCGAAATCTGTAGAATTTTGCTTACAAAATAGTTCGTTATTAATTCCAGGGATACTTAAGTTTATGAGTCCTGGAATTTTTTTTGATTTACTACCATTTAATTTTATTTTGGGGTTTGCATAATGAAGTTTATCTAGTAATTCAACTTCGAATTTTTTCATTTCTTCAATGTAAATTAACATATCCCTTTTTGCAATTTCACAAGCTTTCCCAAATCCTACAATATCATGCATTGCGTGTGTTCCCCCACGCATTTTAAACTCTTGTGAGCCGCCATGAATAAGAGCTGGTAGTTTATGTCTTATTCCTAGCTCATCAGGCCCTAAATATGCAGCTCCCACACCTTTTGGGCCGTATATCTTATGAGAAGAAAATGAAAGAAAATCTACGGGTGTATTATTCAAATCTATTGGCATTTTTCCAACTGCTTGAGTAGCATCAGTATGAAACAATACACCTTTTGCATGTGTAATGGAACAAGCTTTATTAATATCATTGATCGTCCCAATTTCATTATTAACCCACATTAAGGTAACTAATACTGTATCAGATCTTATAGATTTTTCTAGTTGATCTAAATCAAACAAACCCTCAGAATCAACATTTAAATAAGTGACCTCATATCCCTGTGTTTCAAGAAACTTACATGTTTCAAGAACCGATTTATGTTCAATTTTACTTGTAATTATATGTTTTCCTTTATTTCTATACTTTTCAGCGATACCTTTAATTATGAAATTATTACTTTCAGAAGCTCCGCTAGTAAACAATATATTTTCAGGTTCAACATTTAGTAATGTAGCAACATGTTTGCGTGCTTCACTCAATGCGCTTTGTGCTTCAAGTGCTTGTGGATAATACTTACTAGCTGGATTCCCGTATTGAGTCTTCATGTATTCTATCATAGTCTCAAGTACTTCTGGATCAATTGGAGTTGTAGCTGCTGAATCTAGATAAATCATTAGATTGTGCCTCCTCTAATTGGATTGAAATATTCATTAATAAAAGCATCAAAACTACCACAAAGATCGATTTCACTTTTCAGGAGTCTAACACCTTGCTCTAAATGTGCTTTTAAATAGACGCTAAAATAATCATCATCCGCTATGAACTGTCCTTCTTTATGTTTAATTAATTCCTTGAAAATTACATCAAGATCTCCCGTCAATACAGGTCTATGAAATTCTTGACCATTTGAATCGTATGAAAAATCTAGAACGGTATTTTTTTTAATTGAGAGAATAATGCCGTATCGACATATAATATTTGGTGTTAGTCGTGTCTTTGTTTCTAATTCTGATAATATATTCTTAGCCTCTAAGGAGGTGTATAATCTTGTTTTCATATTTAGCTCCTAAAAGAAATTACTTCTTATAATAGTCTATTTCTATGGTTTTATTTATTCTACTGCTTAAACTTTTTTGAGTTTCATGATCAATTTCAGAGTCAGTAGCTAGTATGATCACTTGACCCGAAGTAGAATCTAAAAGTGTATTCAAAAGGTTCTGTCTATGGTTTTGATCTAAACGACCTAATAAGGTATCAAAAACAAGAGGTGTTACACGTTTTGTAGTTTTTAAAATTGATATTAATAAACATAACGTAAAAATTTGTCTCTCTCCAGCAGAAATCTGTAAATGAGATAGTTCATTTGATTCGAAATCTAAGAAGCAAATACCATGTTCTGTTAGCATAACTTCACTAATAAAGTTTTCTTTTCTAATGATTGAGTTAAACATAGTAAGTGTATCATTTTTTATGGTATTGAGTTTTGTTGTTTTAATCTTATGGATGTACTCATCCAATACTCTATTTGTTTTAATCAATAATTGATCAACATTAGTTGTTTTTAGTACTTTCCAGATATGATTGACTATGTCATCCTTTTTACTTTTTAGTTCATCTAGCTCATTGCTTAATATACTTAGTTCTGACTCAAGTTGACTGTATTTTATATTTAAGTTAGATAAGTTAGTCTGAACTGCCAAAAGCTCATCAAGATGCATTTTATATTCTGCAGTTTGCTTTTCAGTAGTAATTTTTTTAATTCTATCTAGATGTTGTCTTTTGGACTCAATATTATTTTTAAGAAGTTCAAAGCTTTCATACGAAAATGAGTTGATTTCTTTGGTAAACTTAAGTATTTGATTATAAGCTTCGTTTGATACATCATGTATTTTAGTGATTTGAGTTTTAGAATCAAACTTATCTACTAATGCATTGAGAACTTGTGAAATCATTTTATCATCATAGTTTTCTAAATAAACTTTGAGATCGGTTGGTTTGATTTTTTTAATTTCAGACTTAATCATATTTGATCTAGTAAAATTACTTTCTGATTTCAATTGTGTTGTTAATTCATTTAGTTCGGGTTTTACTGCAAGAAATAAAATTTTATCTGCAACATTTTGTTTATATAGTTTGTTTAAATCATCAAGCTCTTTTTGAACTATTTTAACTTCAGAATCATCAAATTGCTCTAGGTTGTTAAATCCTTTCTTTGCTAATTCAATCTTAATGGTTTCTTGAGAGTTGATTTCATTTTTACATTCTGTAATTTGGTGAAGGATATCATTTATTTTGATTTCAAGTACTGGGATTTTAGTTGAAATCTCATTTTTTTCTTTTTCTAGTAATTTCAAATCACTATTTTTAATTTTTGATAGAGCATATTTTTCCAAATCACTTTTCAAGTTTTTATAATGATTTAAATTAAAAGCTGTTTCCAAAACTTCGACAATGTCATAATTTAAGATGCTAAGTTGATCTATTTTCTCTCCATCGAAAAAGAAGAGATCAAACAGCTCGATTGGATAATGTTGGTAAAATATATTTAAAAAATCATTTCGATCAACTTCATCAAGTATTCTGCTATTTTTCTTAACGATTAATGTCTCAGTTAATTTTTGTTCCGTATATTGCCATTCCCTAGTTATTGTATATCGTCCATCTGAACCAAGAATATTTGAAATAAAATCAAGTTCAACACAATAATTTGAGTTCGAATTTTTCTTTGCATTGTTATTTAATAATGAGATTAAATAGTTTTGATAATCCTCATTAATAGATTTAACTTTAAAAATCATTGAGCCATAAAAAGCCGTTTTAATTGAGTTAAGCAAAGTTGTTTTTCCTGCTCCGTTTTTACCAATTATCAATGTGAGATTATTTTCATTATCTGATGTGAAATCAATGATATTTTCACCTGAATATAATCCTAAATTTGTAATAATAATTCGTTCTAACCTCATTTTATTCTCCTCGATTTAGTTCATATAGTTCTTCATGTACAATGTCTTTGTGTAATGTTTTATCGAGAGCTTTAATGATTCCACTACGTTTTTTTAACCCTTGATATTTGTTCTCTATTGTAATGAGTGATTTGATTAAATCTAAATCTACTTCCTCTTGTTTACATATTTCTTCAAGAAGATTTAAGTCGCTATCAATTGAGAACGGTTGATTTACATAACCAAAATAGTAATCTTTATTTTTTACATTTTTATATATGATAGGCAATGAATCTTCCCAATCACCATCATCAATCCAATGTTGACGTATAAGTTCTAATTCTTCTTTTTTTATCAAACTAATTTCATGAGTATTCGGTATACTAAATTTTGATTTCTCAGCTGTAGCCAAAGACTGATTGAATTGTTCTTCAGCTTCTAGTAGTTTCTCTAGCATGAGTTTTCGCCCTTTCATATTAAAAGGACCAACGCCACGTCTAGCATCTTCTCCAGTTCCTAATTGATATATTGAACCATCCATTCTATAATTTTGTCTGTAATCTACATTATCTCGAAGCGTATAAATGAAATTTCTAAATGATAATAGTGGGCGTAGTTCATCATAGCCATTTATTATAAATCCAGATAAGCTCTTGTCTTTAGTTACTACTGTACAAGTCCAACATCCAAATCTGCTTTGACCACATGATGGTGCATTTGCATCTTGCTGTATTGGACACTCAGATTCATCAGAGGCATCCATGTAAAGAGACAGTAATGTGTTTCCATCTGTTCCCCAAGGAGTTTGTGAGTTCATTAGGCAAGCCCAGATATCGTCATTTGAAAGATGTTCTATTGGTGCATAAACAAACGCATCTTTATTAGTCGCATGTTTCTTTAGGATTTTACCTTCAACGGTGTTCTTTTTTATTGACTCAGACCTTGAATTGCTCTCAGCACTTCGAACACCAAGAACTACGACAACACTACCATTTTCTTTAGCCATCTGTTCGATATATTGATCAATAGGTTTTATTTTTAGTCTACTAGTACACCACCTGAATTTTTGACGAGGAGTTGGATAACCTTTACCAATCATTAACACCCAGAAACTATCATTTAAATCAGGTGTAATTAATTTTGCCATTACATTTAAATTAGTTCTGACTGAGTATTGCTGCATCAAATTAATATTTAATGCTAAGTAATTAAGTATTAAAGGATTTTCTACTAATGTATCAGAAGAAACAATGTGGATTTCCTTTTTTCTTTCATTTTCAGGAAGTCTTGATATAGCTTCAATTATAAGCATGCAAGTCACTGTGCTATCTTTTCCTCCACTGTAACCGATAACCCAAGGTCTATTATCACTTTTATAAACTTCTTGGATTTGTTCATATATATCATTTAGAACCTTGTCTTTTCCAAATTCTTGAATATAATTTCTAGCCATGATATTGTTCCTTTCTTAATTTCTCTTCAGCCTTCATTTCTTCAGAAGACAGAGATAGACCTAACTGTTGTTTAATACCAATATAAGACATTTTTACAGTATAAGCTGACTTACGTAAGCTTCCATCGGGTTGGACAAAACGGTGTAGCCAAAAACTATTTGTTCTCGACCAATCTATATCGTTGACTTGATAAATTTTCTGTTTCCAGTCCTGAATTCTAGATTTACAAATCTCATTTCCGATCCAACCAAGCGCTTCTAAACAGACTCCATAGGTAGATAAACTTGTTTGACGTGATGAATAGGCGGAGACTTCGCCGTTAATAATATGCTTCCATTCATTAAAGTTTTCAAATAAATACGTCCAATACTCAATAACAAATGATTTTATTAGTAGATCATTTTCGAAATCTAAATCTTGAACTAGTTTCTTTGTGGCATTGTGAAAACTACTTAAAGTGAAGATTTTCTTTGATTTTTTTCCAATTGAGTTGTTACTCTTCTCAACGAGATTAAACAGTCTATTGTTAGCAGAAAGAACCTCTTTGACAAGTTGCATCATAGGATCTCTATGATCATAAAGTATACTCAATGAGTTAGATACATTTATTGCATGTCTATTTAGATCTGAGAACATTTGTTGACTTCTAATCAGACCTTGATCAACAAATAGAACTACTGAGATGTGCTGATTTTTAAGTCTAGGCTCTTCTTTTAAAGCTTCGTCAATAGCAGCTTTTCTGTGCTGACCATCATTAACCAATAAATTAGAATTCATGGATATATTTAAAACACCCAAATCTTGGTTCTTTTCATAAGGTTCAAAAGCATATTCACCGTCAATAGATGCTGTTATAGATGAGAAAACATATGAATTTGGATTATTTATAATGTAATCTTTAATTTCTGGTATTCTTTTTTCATTTAAAATACGTTGAGCTCTTGATTCTTCTGGGATTTCATTATTATAAAAATTGAAAAGCTTACTTACAACTTCAAGAGGGCACATTACTGAATAAAATTCTCTATTAGCTTGCATACCTCTTATAGCGGGAAAAGAAAAACTAAATTTCATGTGAAATACCTCTCTTTACGTACGTACTATTGTTATAGTATATACTATTTTTACTCAAAATAGAACAAATATTCGAAAAAAATAAGTTGGAAATTATGGGAAAAACTTGAGTGTAAAATTGAAAATAAGCTATAATGTTTATATTAAGTTAGATATAAATATAAAGGAGTCAACATGTCTGAGTTATTAGGAATTATTGCACCAATAAGGAAAGTTCTCTCTAATACAAAAGAGGATATTTTAGTTGAAGTTGATGGGGGACATAAAAAAATCTTGGAGTTAAATGATAAGAGAAAGTATCAAATTCCTGATTTTCAACGAGAAATTAGGTGGGACAAGGATAATCTTTCTCAATTAATTGAAGATATTAAGTCTGGACCAAAGTACCTTGGTAACATAATATTAACTAAAAAAATAAACGAAGATATATTTTTAATAATTGATGGACAACAGCGAATGACAGTTTTAACAATGATATTACATGCGTTAAAGTACATACATCAAAATAAGATTGGATTAATCGAACCTTGTAAACTAGAAATTGAAAGTTTTGAAGGTTTTACTAGATTGTTAGAAAATCATTTTGATATTAGTGAGGTTGAGAAAATTAATATTAATGAAACTGATATGTTACATCAGTATAATAAATATCATGATTTATGGACTGAAATAATTAAAACAGATTGCATTAAGATTAAAGAAGATGCTGATCTTTTTATTAAAAATTTAAGAAAAAGTACATTAAACATTATTATTAATAAATCGGATGAATTAATAGACGGTATAGGGTATTTTATTGATGTAAATTTGAAAGGTCGTCAATTAGATACTGAGGATATTTTTAAAGCTTATTTGTTTAGTAAAGACTGTGGAGTTGATATAAGAAAAGAGTGGTATGATTTAACAAAAAATGCAAAAAAAATTGAAAGTACTAAAATGAAATATCCAATATTAAAATTGTTGGAACATTATTTTTATTGTGATTTATATAATGATGAAAAATATGTGAATTTGGTTTTTGATGAAAGCTTTCTTGTTAAAAATGAATTTAAAACTCATGATGAACATCAAAAAAAATATCGAGCTAGGACTCATTTGATTGAAGTAATAAATGACAACACGTACATGCTAAATTCATTAAGAAAAATTAATAAAATTTGTGAGTTAATGCTGAATATTGTTAACTCGTCATCTCCGGATTCTGTTTTTAGAAGTTTATTTAATTGTGTTGAAGTAAAAGGAAAAGCAGTAAGGATTGATAGTGATGAGCTAGAGGTTTTTCATAATCTACTATGTAAAATATTGAAAGATGATAAGAGTCTTCCTAAGGCGTTAGTAATGAAATATATATTGAATTTATTTATCGATCCTGAACCTAAAAACAAGGCAGAATATAAGCAAATTTATTCAGTTTATTTGTTGTCAGTTTTATTTATTGTATTTGAAAATAATAAAAGTAAAGAGGTATTTAGTAGCGTATTAAAGGCAAAGTATAAAGAATGGAATCATGAAACAATCAAACAAATAAAATCATATTTCTCTGTAGATAGAATAACAGATAATAAAATTATCACTAAAATGAATCAACATTCTGAAGAAGACGAAGCAGATTATAGATTTAGATGTAAATCACTAGCAACAATATATAATTTTTTTAGTGTTGAGAATGATAATGTAATATTAATAGGAAATTTAAAAGATTTAAAAAAATTTATATATGATGAAGAAGTTTTTTCAATTGAGCATTTAATTATACCTCAGAATAAAGACAGAAAAATTCTATTAGAAATAAATGGAAATCCAATTGAATATCATATTGCAAAAGAAATATATAATAAGTACGTAAATAGTCTTTTTAATTTCATTTTCATTCCAAGCGTTCTCAATTCAGAATTAGGAAACTTTTGGTTACCAAGAAAATTGGATGTTTTAAATCACAATGAGATGAAATGTTTATATTCGAAACTCGTTATTGATAGTTTATCGGATCTATGCAAAGAAATGCAAAATGATATCTTAATAGAGAACTATAAAGACAAGTTGGATTTATATTTCTCACGTGATTTTAAGTTTAAATATGTTGATTATGCCAAAAAAGTTTTAAGTGAGGTTATCGATAAAATAAATAGTGGAAGTAATAAATAAATTTTTGAATATAATCGTAACAAAATTCGATTTGAGAGAAGTAAAACTATAATTGCAAAATATATTTTGGTATTTTTAACAGATCGGAGTCCCAAATGCCATCACAAACCTTCTACGAATCACCCATAAACAAAGAACTAGAATCAAAAATCGAAAAATTACTCATGGATCATGAGATCATAAAAGAGGACATGGACGGGGCGGAAGCTGCGTCCATTTTGTCATTGTATCTGAAGCGTGCTTTGGAATATGGTTTAAGACATTACAACAAGCCCAGTGAACTACAGACTCAGGTTGAGATTACCAATGCGCTTTTAAATGAAATTAGCAGATTGACAGAGGATGAGGGGCTAGACAAATGGCTTTTAGCTGAATCCAGAGTTTTAAAGGCAATTGCCACTAAACCTGTGGATAAAAAGTTACTTTTAGAAAAGATTCCACAGACCTCACTCTCAAAAAGTAGTCTCTTTACTGGCAGTCAAAGTGAGCCTCAGGTCTATCGAGAGTTAAAGCGAGAGATCGCTTCAGCAGATCAAGTGGATCTTTTGGTGTCTTTCATCAAGTTCAGTGGTCTACGTCTGATCTATGATGATCTAGTAGAACATACTAAAACGAAGCCACTTAGAGTGATTACGACCAGCTATATGGGTGCAACAGATGCGAAAGCCATAGAGATGCTTGCCAAGCTGCCAAATACAGAGGTACGTATCTCATACGACACGAAGCGAACACGGCTTCATGCAAAGGCTTATTATTTCCAGAGAAGTACGGGATTTAGTACGGCGTACATCGGCTCCTCGAACTTGTCAAAGGCGGCACTCAGTGAAGGTACTGAGTGGAATATGAAGGTATCTGAGTACACGTCGCCTGAGATCATCGCAAAGTTTAAGATTACGTTTGAGACGTACTGGCACATGCCTGAGTTTGAGGCTTATCATGAGGATTCTGAAGCAGACCGCGAAAAGCTGAAAGAAGCACTGAGTTTAGAAAAACAGCCTGATAATGACCAGATGCTCTATTTTGATCTTAAGCCCTTTGCGTATCAGCAGGAGATTTTAGAACAGCTTGAGATCGAGCGTTCGGTGCACGGATTTTATCGCAACCTAGTAGTGGCGGCGACCGGAACTGGAAAGACCATGGTCGCTGCGTTCGACTATCTCAGGTTAAATAAGGAAATGCCACAGAGCAGGCTCTTGTTTTTAGCGCACCGAGAGGAGATCCTAAAGCAGAGCTGCAAGACCTATCGCGCAGTTTTAAAGGACGCAAATTTTGGTGAATACTGGGTGGCGGGAAGTACGCCTTCGCGCTATGAGCATGTCTTTGCTTCGATTCAGACGCTCAATGCGGGGTCGAAGTTTAATGAACTGCCACGGGATCATTTTGATGTGATCGTGCTGGATGAGACGCATCACAGTGCTTCGGATAGCTATCAGCGCATCCTTGGGCATTTCAAGCCTAAGGTGCTACTGGGATTGACGGCGACGCCTGAACGGATGGATGGTAAGTCGATCCTTGAGGATTTTGATAACCGAATCGCCTATGAGATTAGGCTGAACCAAGCGATCGAACAGAATTTGCTCTGCCCATTTCACTATTTTGGGGTGAGTGATGATGTGGACCTTTCAAATATGAAGTGGCAGTCGGGCAAGTACGTTACCAGAGACCTCAGCGCGACTTATATCGGGAATCACGTACGGGATCGCGCGATACTTTCTGCTGTGAACCGTTATATCAGTGATCTGCATGCGGTAAAGGGACTTGGGTTCTGTGTGGACCAAGTACATGCAAAGCATATGGCGAAGGTGTTTAATCAGGTGGGCATTAAGAGTGAAGCGTTAGATGCGAATTCGTCTAGACAAGACAGACACACCATTCAAAATAGACTGAAAAGTGGCGAGATTAAGTTCATCTTCGTCGTGGATCTTTATAACGAAGGGGTGGACTTACCCTATGTCAACACGGTGCTTTTCCTAAGACCAACTGAATCTGCAACAATCTTTATTCAGCAGCTAGGGCGTGGTCTTAGACTTTATGAGGATAAAGAGGTGCTAACGGTGCTTGATTTTATCGGTCAAGCACATCAAAGCTATGATTATCGGATGAAGTTTCAAAAGCTGGTGGGGAGAACGCGTCATTCAGTGACAGATGAAGTGACGATGGATTTTCCTTCTGTGCCAAGAAATTGTTTTATACAACTTGAGCGATTGGCGAAGGACTATGTACTGAGAAACCTACAACAGGGGCAGACAAACAGTCGCAAGCTGCGTCAAATGGTGAACGCTTTTTGGACGGATGCGAACCTACCATTGACGCTTCGCAACTTTGTATCGTATTATGATCTGTCTCTAAAAGAGCTTTATAAGACCGCTTGTTTGTTTGAGCTTGCCGATGAGACGTATCGTGTATCGGAGCAGCTTCAAACTTTGGATAAAGTGAATCTTAAAGGTGTGTTTTATAAACTTAGCCAGATGGACGATGCTGGACTAATACGGTTTGCACTTGAGTATCTTAAAGCACCATTGGAATATCCTTTCGAGCGTTTATCGATAAAGGATCAAAGGCGCGTGCTGATGCTGTATTATACGATGATGGATCGTGAGCCTGAGGGTGCGGTTGAGGTGTTTTTTGAAAGCCTTAGATTAGATGCTTCTCCTGTGTTTTCAGAGATGGTGGAGATTTTAGAGCTTGGGCTAGATGCGGTTTCGCATATGCCGAAGGCGATTGAAATAACAGATGTACCACTCGAGCTACATGCGAGCTATAATACGTCACAGGTTTTATCTGCTTTTGGGGTGAATACCTTAGAAAAGCTGATGCCCTTTAGAGAAGGGGTTAAATACATTTCAGAGCGACACACAGATGTTTTCTTCATCACTCTGAAGAAGTCTGAAAAGCATTTTTCAGAAACGACGCTTTATGAGGATTATGCCATCGACTCTGAGCTGTTCCACTGGCAGTCGCAAAGTCGCACGTCGTTAGAGAGTCCAACGGGTCAAAGGTACATCACTCAGAGATCAAATGGCTCTAAGGTTATGCTATTTGTCCGCGAGGAGCGAAGTGATGAAAACGGAAAGACAGAGGTCTACACTTGTCTTGGGCTTGCAGATTATACCAGTCATCAAGGCAGCGCGCCAATTAGCATAGTGTATAAACTGAGAGAGAAGATGCCTGTAAGACTGATGCGGGTTTCCAATCGATTTGTGGAGATTGGGTAAAAGGAAATATTAATTTTAGAAAAACGCCATCTTTTAGTGGCGTTTTTTTCTTTTTGGGGTATAATTAAAATATGATGGAGGTTGTGAAAAGTGTATGAATGAATTATCATTGCAGCTTATACATAAATATTTATTTCAAATAAAATCAGATATTTCTCAAAAGAAATATCAGTTTATTGAAAGAAAAAAGAACATAGAATTTCTTAAGCAAAATGGTCTTACAATTGATGATTTGCTACAGATTTTATTTGATTTATCTCCTGATGATTATTTGTCAGGTCCAGAAAATGATATTAATATTATTTCCTTTCATGAAAATGAGTAAAATTATATCTCAAAATGATAATGTAAATTTTGCTTAGATGCTTGCATTGGTAACTAAGGCTGCGAGGACTGCAAGAACGTTAGATGAAACATTAAAAACAACATATGAGTAAGTATTGATAAAGTAGATGATTCTGAATATTTTTAGATAACTATTTAGAAAGAAGGAATGATTATGAAAAAAATATTTTGTGAAAAGTGTAATGATATGCGCGAGTTTAATGTAAAAGAGAATTTAATTCATGTCTATAAAGGATCAGAAGTAAATGTTATTGAGAATATTGCAGTATGTAATTTTTGTGGTGAGGAGTTATTTAATGAAGAGCTTGAAAGAGATAATTTAAAAAGACTCTATGATAAATATGCTGAAATGAATCATTTAATTAGTTCAAAGGAAATAATTGAGTTCAGAAATAAATACGGGATCTCACAAAGAGAGCTAACAAGCATACTTGATTTGGGAAAAATGACGATTAACCGATATGAAAATGGATCGCTACCAACAAAATCAAACAGTGAATTTTTAAAGATGGTTATTTCAAATGAAGAAGCTTTGATGGACAAAGTCGAAAATGCTTATGAAAATGGGAGAATAACTCAGAAAACATATAAGAAAGTTAAAGAGAGCCTAGAAGCAAATGCATTGTCTAATTTACTCGTTAAGTATGTAAATGTGATTTTAACAAATGAACCTTCAGAATTTAATGGTTTTAAAAAGTTCGATTTTGAAAAGAGTGAAAATTTAATTGCTTATTTGGCAAATCAAGTTGATTTGACGATAACGAGCGTTAATAAATACCTTTGGTACATTGATTTTGCATACTTTAAGAAACACATGACATCAATCACGGGTCTAACCTATGTAAAGGAAAAATATGGACCAGTGGTTATTAACAGAGGCTATGAAGAACTTTTAAAAGTAAATCCATTAGTCATCACACATGAGGAGGAAAATGGAGAATACCGAAAAAAATGTATCTTAAAAGTAAAAGAACCCAACATGAATATGTTTTCTGAAAAGGAAAAAGAAATAATTGATGCAGTGATCAATGAGTTTAAAAATCTAAATGTAACACAAATTTCAGATGAATCACATAAAGAAAAAGGTTGGATAGATACTGAGGAACATGATAAAATTTCTTATTCTTATGCGCTTGAGCTTAATAATTTTTAATGGATTTACTAATATTAAGTAACTTATATATGCTGGTATATTTTATTTGGCAATAATAGGAGGTCGTTCATGGAAACATTCAGAAGCAGTAAATACTCAAAATCGATCGTTTTTACACTAATATTAATCATCATCGCACTAGCATCTGTATTTTTGATTGCGAAGCTTGCGGGTTCACCTGAGTTTAATGCGGCGACGATAGAATCCTTGGATCAGAAAAAGGATACGGTGCTAAAGGCTTCACTATCAGCTGCGGCGGCTTCTACAGCGTTGACACTTATACCTGGTGATACGGCGATGCCGATTGCCAACGAGATCGCACAGCTGTCCACTTATTTTATTTTTATATTAGGGGCAATCTTACTTGAAAAAATGCTGATTACGGTAATCGGTCATGTAGTGTTCACCTATATAATTCCCTTTGCCTGTGTTCTCGGGATCATTTTCATCTACAGTCATCAAGAAATTTTCCGCAGTATGGCCATTAAGCTCGCCATATTTGGCGTCGTTCTATATCTTGCCATACCTGCGAGCATCGGTGTAAGTGAGAAGATCTATGAGTCATATGAAAGCTCCGTGAATCAGGTGATAGAGACGGTAGAAGATAATAACACCTATATCGAAGATAAGAAGGAAGAGCTAAATGCAGAGGATAAAAACTGGTTTAATAAAATTGGAGATTATCTATCTGATTTAACCTCTGGTGTAGGCGATAGCATCAATGGCATGATTAAAAAAGGCGAAGAATCACTGTCCTCCTTCATGGATTTTATCGCAGTTCTGATCGTCACCTCATGTGTAATTCCAATCGTTGTAATTATTATCTTTTCGTGGATTATCAAGATTTTCTTTGGATTTGATAGTGGCGTGGCGTTTAAATCTTTTAGTGTAAAACGAAAGTAGAATGGCTTTTGAAAAAGAAAAGTAAAGCAGCCCGAGGTAAATGATACGGACTGCTTTTTAATTTGCTAGTTAAATTTTCTCATGAATCAGCTCAATCTCAAAATAATCAAATTCCATTTCTTCGATAAAGTGCTGTGCTTTAAAGCGGGTTTTGTTGATGCGTTCGATTTCGTCTGTATTTTTGTTCATCCAGATCGGGTTAGAGATATCGAAATGGTTGCACAGGGTTTCTATGCCTTTTAGTAAGGGCTTCGTATCGGTTAACTTATCTATGTTGAGCTCGATAACATGATTTTGTAGGATGTTGTTCTTTTTAACTATTTTTCCCCAGAGTTTAATCAATGGCTTCTCCTGACTGATATTTGATTGAATATAAGCATCTTTAATGATATTCGGTTCACTTTTCCTTGGCGTTAAATGCCATAATTCATTATAAGAGAAATGTCTATATAGGTAAAGGGAAAAGGGTTGGAAAAACAATGCAAGTGAAGTAAACTTTTTTGCTCAAAAATAATCGGAAAATACTTTTATAAAACACCAGAAAATTCTTTGATATAATTACTAAAAATACTTCGACATAATTCATGAAAATACTTTGATGATATTCCGGAAAATACTTTGATGATATTCCGGAAAATACTTCTAGCGTATTGTTTAGATAATTTGAATGCTATATAATGTACGATAATAGGGGGCGTTTATATGGCTGAAAAAAAATATTACACTAGATTATTGGATGAAAAAATGAGTTTGTATATTGAGAACTTTGGTGCAGTATTATTAGAGGGTCCCAAATGGTGTGGAAAGACAACTACTGCAAGTAGGCATGTAAAAAGTATTTTAAAAATGCAAGATCCTCGACAAATTAAGAATAATTTATTGATTGCGGATACAGCTCCTGAGTTGTTACTAGAAGGAGAAAAACCACGATTGATCGACGAATGGCAAGTAGCTCCAAATCTTTGGGATTGCGTTCGAGTTGAGGTTGATGAAAGTGGTGAAACAGGTCAATTTATTTTAACGGGTTCATCAACACCTCTGTCTGAATCGACATTACACTCAGGAACAGGTCGAATTGCACGGTTAGTCATGAGACCAATGAGTTTATTTGAATCATTGGATTCAAATGGTTATATTTCTATAAAAGGTTTATTTGATGGTGAAGCAATCAAACCATGTAAATCAAATTTGAAAATTAAGGATATTGCATACCTTATCTGTAGAGGTGGATGGCCTCAATCTGTAGGAAAAAATATTGACTCAGCATTATTGATTGCAGATCAGTATGTCAAAGCTGTCTGTGAAACGGATATCAATCGACTTGATAATACTCTGAGAGATCCAGTCAGAGTTCGAACTTTTTTACGATCATATGCGAGGAATATTCAAACTTTATCTAAAAACACAGTTTTGCTGGAGGATATGAAATCTAATGATATCAATTTGACAGAATCCACTTTCTATGCATATTTAAATGCGCTAAGAAGGTTATTCGTAATTGAAGAAACGCCAGCGTGGGCGCCCAATATAAGATCGAAAACTTCAATAAGGACTTCTAACAAGAAAGGATTTGTTGATCCTTCTCTAGGAACAGCAATTTTAGGTCTGTCGCCAGAGTCTTTGCTAAAAGATTTTGAGCTTTTTGGCTTTTTATTTGAGGCTATTTGTATTAGAGATTTACGTATTTATGCAAACCAAATTGATGGTGAAGTATTTCATTATAGGGATGATTATGGGTTAGAGTGTGATGCAGTCATTCGACTGAAAAATGGAGATTTTGGATTAATAGAAATAAAGTTAGGTGGAAAAGCTGAAGAGATTGCTGCTTCAAATCTGTATAAACTTGAAGAACTTTTAATTTCTAAAGGACATCAAAAGCCAGCTTTTAAAATGATTTTAACAGGAGGCGAATATGCCTATATTAGAAAAGATGGTATAAACGTCGTTCCTTTAGGGTGTTTACGAGATTGAGTTAGAGTCTGATAAATCAAATAAGTGTAAAGGAGCAGATAAAATGGAACCTTCTAAAAAAAGGATTGGCTTTTATTTAGGACTAAAATTGCACCTTGGCAAGAAGCTTATATGGAAAAACTAGTAGGGGAATATCTAGATATATTAAATGAAAAATCAAATGCTTCAACTAAGTTCTGGGCATTAGAAAAGAAAATAAAAATAGATAAAAATAAACCTGGTGTGATATTGAATTTAAGGAAAAGTGAAATGATTTATGATGTTATACATTTGATACGGGACGGTGCAATTACCTTTGATGATCTCAGTGATTTCAGTGATGATCTAAAGCATGAAGTCAGAATGTTTTTTGATAAGCTTAGATAACAATAGAATGAAACATGTAATCACTAAATCAAAAAAAAGAAAATTATCACTTTTTTTAGGCAATATATTTGTCAAGAATGACTTTTTATTGACTTAAGCAATTTTTCTCGTATAAAAAATAAAAGGGTGCAATTGCCCATCTTAACAGATGTGCAAAAGCACCCTTTGTCACGTTTTAGACGCGTTAACGTCTAAACCACCTCTTATCGTTCAACAAAATCACACTCCTTTCTTTGAAGTATTAACCGGTCAAGTACATTGTCTCATGTGAGACGATACGGGTCTAGAGAAAGACTTTTTTAAATCGTTTTTTCTACTCTTTAAGATGACGTATACGGCATTATTTTTGAGTAGCGTAGACGATTTTTTTTATTGCCGCTTCGCTAAGGTGATGTTCCTTAGCCAGTTCTGCGATTTGGCGTCTAGAATAAAACGCTTTGATAATCGCTTGATTGCGGGCATCGAGCTCTTTTCTTAGACCAGACTGATTTCCCCAACCTGTTCTACAGGAGGATTTTGGGACGTAGATCACAGCCCCATCAGCATACTTTTGTAGTTCCTCGAGTAGGTGAGTTGGCAAAATCTCCGCTGCATTTTTGTAGCTCACGGGCAATTGCCTCCTTCTTTAATGTTTGGTTGTTCAATTGCTCACCTCCTTTTAAATTTCAGTGATGGTGAGATCACTGTTAATTGAAATATAGACCGAATTCTTTATTAAGTCAAGTCATCTATGCCGAAATAGACATTCTACACACCTTTTAAAAATGTATGCTATAATGAACACAAATTAAAATTTTAGATAGGAAATTAAATTAAATCACAAAGTCACTCAAAATCAATCAAAGTCAATCAAAGTCAAGCAAAGGAACTTAAAGTCAGTATAAATCAAAAGTCAGTATTAATCATAGGAATCAATTAGAGCCCTTAATATGTATAAAATAACGAAATCAGGATAAGAGGATGGTTAGAATGAAAGATAAGCTTCAGAGAATGTCCATAAGAAGAAAGTTCTTTATCAGCATGCTGCTGTTTACGCTACTATCAGTTGTAATCGTAACCTCCGTGGCAATCGTGATCACCTATGAGACCATGAAGGACCAAGTGATCGAGACACATCGTATGAGTGCTGGCTGGCTGCAAAATAGACTTGAGCTCGTCACTCAAAAGTATTCTGAAAAGTATTATGGCTTTGAAGTGGACGAAGCCTTTAAAAGTGATATATTATCGTGGTTTAGCGTCGGTGAGAATGTGAATTACAGCGTTAAGCTTAGACTGATTTCACAGCTGAATAAAACCATAAGTATGGACAATACCATCAATTCCATCGAACTACATAATCTTAACGATGGCACAGTCATAAGAGCGGAGCGATCAAAAGCACTCTTTCTAATGGGTGATGGCTATATAGATAAATGGCAATCAAGAGGCGTGGACAAGCAGACCAACTTGGTCTTTGCTCGCGAAGAAAAAGAAGTCGTGATAACGCATCAGATGAACCGCTTTAGTGACAACATCTCATTGGCGTTAGTGGTGATCAGGATTAGGCCCTATGAGATTCAGGAAATTCTCGAGGACATTAAAACCAATAAAGATGAAACCATCTTAGTGTTCAATGAAGAAGATCAAATCATAGAACAAGCAAAGGGAGAGACCGAATTAAATCAAACTGATATAACTGATGTTCTAGAACGTGCAGTGGGCGAAACCGCATTTGAGATGGAAAAATCAAATGCATTTTGGTTTTATCGCTCTGTAAATGGCGGCAAGCTTAAGATTCTTCAGTCGGTACCCAATAAAACCATCATCGCAGCACTTAATACCACGCTTTACGGTGGTTTGTTTGCTGCGGGTCTATCCATATTGATTTCACTGGTATTTTCTTTTGTCCTGTCACACATCATCAGTAAACCTATCGTATCACTTGCAACAGAAATCCAGACCATTACACTGGACAACCCAGTGCCTCAGCTTGAAACCCATCGTCAGGATGAAATCGGTTTTTTACACGAGAGCTTTAACATCATGGTGACGCGAAACCGAAATCTGATCCTAAAAGAATACCAAAGTGAGATCAATAAAAAAGAGGCGCAGCTAAGAGCCCTCCAAGCACAAATCAATCCGCACTTTATGTACAACACACTGCAGGTAATGGGAGGTATGGCACTGAAAAAGAATGCCAATGAAATCTACTCGATCACTTTGGCACTCAGCGACATCATGCGATATTCGCTGAACTATGCCAAGGAGGTCGTCAAGCTGAGAGAAGAGATTACGTATCTGAACAGCTATCTCAGCATCCAAAACGAACGGTTTGCCAACCGCATACAGTTTCACACGCACATCAGCGAGGCGGCAATGGATGCACTTGTGCCAAAGCTGATTCTTCAGCCCTTAGTAGAAAATTGCTTTCAGCACGGTTTGTTTCACAAAAGTGGTGACTGGGTGATTTCACTTGCAGGAGAAGTCACATCAAATGGGGATCTAAAGCTTGTCGTCCACGACAATGGCTTAGGTGTGCCGCCAGAACGCGTAGTAGAAATCAATCAATCTCTTAAGGAAAATGCTGAGAAAACCATAAAGCTAGGGACGCACATCGGACTCAGTAATGTGGCTTCGCGGATTAAGCTTCAAAGCGATGATGACAAGCATGGTGTAAACGTAGAAAGCTTGCAAAACGAGGGGACAACGGTAACTGTCCTGATGAAATATGTAACAGATGAGGTGGCACTATGACTTACAGAGCTGTCATTATAGACGATGAGGCTTGGACAAGAGAAGTAATAAAGAGCTTAGGGAGATGGGAAGCGCTAGACATTGAAATTGTCGGAGAAGCCTCTGATGGCGATTTCGGTATAGAGCTCATCCGTCAGTTAAAGCCTGAAATTGTAATAACGGACATCAATATGCCTAAAAAAAGTGGACTTGAACTTATTCGTTCTATTAGAGCGACAGGAAGCACTGCAAAAGTCATCATCATCAGTGGCTATGACGATTTTGAGTACATTCATACGGCTCTGAAACTCGGCGTTTCGGACTATTTACTCAAGCCCATAAAGCCAGATGAGCTGAACAAGCAGCTAGAGCTTTGCGTTATTAGCTTAGATGAAGCGTCTAGCAGGAACAAGCTACAGCTGGAAGGCGGCTTGCAATTCGAGCTTTCCTCCTATGAGTTTATGGCGGCAACCTGGGCAGAGGCGTTTAACCAACATAAGGCAGCGGCATACGAAGCCTTGTACAGTGATGATGAAGAGGTTCTCGACAGTGTCTTTAACAAGATTCAAAGACTATTTGATCAGCAGGATAAGGCTGATAAGGGACTTTCAAATAAAAGCGATCTCATCTTTATTTTCTATACCCTCATGTCTCAGCTCAAGATTTTTATTTCAGAAAATGAGTTTAAGATCAACGATATATTTAATACAAATGAGTGTGCCTTCGTCTTTAGTCAGGAATGCACCAGTGATGAAATGCTTTACTTTATTAAATCTCTTTATATCAAGACGGCACAATCAGTTAAATGGCTCAGGCTCAACCGAAATAAGCTAGACATCGGCAAAATCAAGCACTATATCGATGAAAATTATCAAAATCAAATCACACTTGAGCAAACGGCGACACGGTTTTATATCAGTCCTACGTATTTGAGCAAGTGCTTTAAGAATGCGTACGAGGAAGGCTTTAATGAATATCTCAATTCAGTGAGACTCGAAAAAGCGAAGCAATTAATACTAGAAAAAAAATTACCGTTAAAAGAGGTGGGCTATCTGGTCGGCTATGTTGAACAGGCGCATTTTTATAAAAAATTTAAGAAATATTTTGGTGTCACGCCTGGCGAGATGAGAGAGAGCATAAAAATGAACAATGAATCAGAGCAAGAATAGATAATGTATTATCGCCTCAAAAGAGAGATTATAGTATTAGGTTTAGTCATAAACTAATATTTGGGAGGGGAAAGGTATGAAGAAATTTCTAGTATTATCTCTAATCGTTTGCTTGGTTCTGTCGCTTGTGGCGTGTTCAAATGACGCTGTTTCAGATCCAACGGAAACCACTGAGGTTGGGAGTACAGAAAGTCCTAGAGTTGCGGAATTAAATATCATGATGAGTATTCCACAGTATATGGATCAATGGGATACGTATGTGAAACAGTTCGAAGCGAAAATGCTCGCTGAGGAAAACATTAAAGTTAAAGTGAATTTGGAAATGCCAAGCTCAGATCAATACGAAAGTGTTTTACAAGCGAGATTAACCGGGGGAGATGCACCAGATCTTTACACACTACACAGCAACAATATCGCAACCTATGATAAAGCGGGCAATTTAACCGATTTATCAGCTGAGCCACTTGCAGATAAGATATATGACAATGTTAGAGAAACCGTTTCAATAGAGGGTAGACTACTCGGGGTTCCGCTTGAAAGTCAAGCATGGGGCGTTCTATACAACAAGGAAATCTTTGCGGCAGCAGGTGTTGAAATTCCAAAAACACTTGATGATCTCAAAAATATCACTGAAGTTCTTAAAGAAAAAGGCTATACACCTTTTATGCTCGCTTATCAAGAGCAATGGGTGCCACAGCTTATGACGGCGCTTACACTTGGCGGCAAGGTGTCAGGCGAGATTCCTGATTGGGTAGATCGCATGTATGCAGACAATGGGTCATATGAAGAGGTAATCGACATCTTTGGTCCGATCGACCTCATCATGGCAAATGGTACTGACAGAGCGATGGAAATGGGCTCAGAGTCAGGTGCAGCTGAGTTTGCAATGGGCAAAGCAGCGATGTTTGTTCAAGGCACTTGGGCGTCAGGTACAATTATGACGACAAATCCAGATATGAAGCTGGGGGTATTTGCACTTCCTGTGAACAACAATGAAGCTTGTACACTTGTTAACTTATCGACTTCTACAACCTTAGCGGTTCATCCAGATGCGAAGGAAATGGATTTGGCACTTAAATTTGCAAATTATGTTTTAGATGATCAGGATTCAGCGGGGTTATTCCAAGCATGCTCATTCAATCCACTTGCTACCGTTCACAATTATGAGCCAGCTTCATGGGTAGCAGATGCATCAGCTTTCGTTGCTGAGGGCAAAGCCTACAAAGATCTGGTTTTACCATCTGCTGTAACCGACGAACAAGGTAAGCTGCTTCAAGAGTATTACGTTAAAACCATTACGAAAGAAGATTTTGTTAAGAGAATGGACGAGGTCTTTAAAAGCAGTAACAAATAACTAATAGAAAGGGCGAGCGAAAGCTCGCCATTTTTTTAAACCTATGGAGGAATTGACTTTGAAGAATTTTAAAGCAAATGCTAGCTTAATGCTCTTTGTTACGCCTGCTTTAATCGTCTACTTTATTTTTAAGCTAATGCCAGCTGTATCGGGACTTTATTATGCGATGACAGATTGGAATGGCATTAATAAGACCTTTGTTTTTGTAGGGCTGTCGAATTTTATAGAGGTTTTGAAGGACTCTTATTTTTGGGACTCCGTGCTATTCACCTTCAAGTATGTCATCGTGATGGTGTTTGTAACGAACGTCATAGCTTTACTACTGGCGGTTGTAATCGAAAATCTACATCGCGCTAAAGGGCTTTTTAGAACGCTTTTCTATATGCCAAACATGATTAGTATGATCATTGGTGGCTATATGTGGATGTTTATTTTCACCAAGGTAATGTATTACTTAGCAGATAATTGGGGTTGGACCTTTTTAGATAAATCTTGGATCGGCGATCCAAAATACGCTTTTATCGCTATCATCGTCGTCGCAACCTGGGGTGCAGTCGGCTATCTCATGATCATCTATATGGCGGCACTTCAAGGCGTTCCAGCGGCACTTAAGGAAGCGGCACTTTTAGATGGGGCGAACCCTTGGCAACAGTTTTGGCATGTGATTTTTCCGATGATTCGACATGCAGTCACCATCTGTGTCTTTTGGACACTCAACTCGGGCTTTCAGGTTTTCGATGTCATCTACTCACTGACTGGTGGTGGACCTGGCCGAGCGACTCAGTCTACAGCAATGAACATATTTGAGGAAGCTTTTAGAGGTAACGTCAGATATGGTTACGCCACAGCAAAATCGACGGTACTCTTCGCAATCGTTTTAGTGATTACAATCATTCAAATTAGAGCGATGCAAAAGAAAGAGCAAGAGGCATAAACCGCAGGATACAAACAAGTCAAACAATAAGATCAAACTTAATGATTCAATTCAATTGAACGATACAGTCAAATTGAACAATACAGTCAAATTGAACAATACAGTCAAATTGAACAATACAGTCGAATTGATCAAGTCATTTTGACAGAAAGGAAAGTGTAATCAATGACAAAAAGATTACGACTCACTCAGATTTTAGTCTATTTATTTTTAACCATCGCCGCTTTTTTTTGCTTGCTACCGATTCTGATGGCGATTATGAACTCATTTAAAACAAACGGCGAGCTATTAACAGATGTAATGGCGCTTCCAAAGGGCTTGAGCTTTGATAACTACATTAGAACCTTTAACAAAATGCACTACATGAGAAGTCTACTTAATACGGTGATTCTGTCGGGGCTTAGTGTTACTCTGATGGTTCTGTTTTCAGCGCTTGCTGGGTGGCGTCTCTGCAGAACAAAGACGAAGCTGTCTGCATTTATCCTTGGACTGTTTATTTTTTCAATGCTGATTCCGTTCAGCTCCATTATGATTCCTCTTTATAAGGTGGTTTTAGCCTTAGGCATTAAAAACTCACTTGTTGGGTTATCCTTTATCTATGCGGGACTTGGGGTGAGTATGGCGATTTTCCTGTATCATGGGTTTGTGAAGGGGATTCCGATAGAACTGGAAGAAGCGGCAGCTATAGATGGTTGCAATGCTTTTCAAACGTTTTTCTTGGTGGTATTACCCATGCTAAAACCGGTGACCATCACCATAGTGATCACCAATGTTCTTTGGATATGGAATGACTTTTTATTACCTTTAATCGTTATTTCGGATAATAAAAAGTACACGCTACTTTTATCTACAAACACGCTGTTCGGTCAGTACAGCAGCGATTGGACCGCAATCCTAAGCGCACTGATCCTCGCTGCTTTACCGGTAATCATCTTCTATTCTTTTTTCCAAAAACAAATTTTGGAGGGCATCTCAGAGGGCTCTTTAAAGGGATAAATTATCAAATCTAGATCAGAATAATATGTCGATCTACAAGGATTCTAGGCTATAATGAAGATAGATATCTAGGAATGAATTTTGAAAAAAATCATAGTGTAAAAGCATATAGGAATAATTTTGAAAAACATTTTTTAGAGGAACAAACTTAGAGGAATAAGTAGACAAGTAAGTAGATAAATAAGTAGATAAATAAGCAGATGAAAGGATGCCAACCTATGACGTATTTAGAAGCGAAAAATGGAAAGCTTTATTGTGGACAGTCCCACATCCTACTAAGAGGATTTGGACTAGGAGGGTGGCTTTTACCTGAGGGTTATATGTGGGGGTTATACGATAAATGCGACCGTCCAAGACGTATGGAAATGATGATCGAAGCACTCTGTGGTAAGGTTTATGCAACAAGCTTTTGGAAGCGTTACTATGATACTTATATTACGGAAGCAGATATCAAGTTCATCGCAGATCGTGGCTTAAATTCAGTTCGTCTACCGATCAATGCAAGACATCTATATGCGCATGAGAATGGTCGCATTGTGTTTGATCCTGAAACGATAGCACTGATCGATCAGTCGATTGAATGGTGCAAGCGATATGAGATCTATGTGGTATTAGATATGCATGGCGCACCAGGTGGTCAGACGGGTGCCAATATAGACGACAGCTTAGAGGATTTGCCAAGTCTTTTCACAAATCCCGTGGATGAGGTAGATTTAATTGAGCTGTGGGGCATGCTGGCTGAACGCTATAAGGATGAACCGATCATCGCGGGATACGATTTACTCAATGAGCCCTTGCCAAACTGGTTCAATCAGTACAATCACCTGCTTATGCCACTTTATGAAAAGCTAATCAAGAGAATTAGGGCAGTTGACAGCAAGCATTTGATCATACTTGAGGGACTTCACTGGGCAACTGATTTTTCTGTGTTTGACACATTAGCACCTGAAGATGTAAAGGATGGCATTGTCCTTGAATTTCACAAGTATTGGAGCAATCCTGACCAAGAGAGCATCACCGCATTCATAGAAACAAGTGCGCGTTTGGGAATACCTCTTTTCATGGGAGAAAGTGGTGAGAACAATCTAGATTGGTACACGACGATGTTTCCATTATTAGAGCGATTGGAAATCAGTTGGTCGTTTTGGAGCTATAAAAAGATGAGCTGTAAAAACTCCCCGATTACCTTCGATAAACCAGATTACTGGCACAAAATCGAGCATTGGGCAGAACAAAATCAAGCCTTTTTGCAAGGAAAGGGACCAATCACAGGTGACCCTATAGAACCTTCTGAAGCACAAGCTATTTTTAACCATTTTCTAGAGTCGATCGCACATTCAAAGGTGAACGAAGAAGTGGTCAATTCACTGC
Organism: Clostridiales bacterium 38-18; assembly: GCA_001897605.1. Taxonomy (GTDB): domain Bacteria; phylum Bacillota; class Clostridia; order Peptostreptococcales; family Acidaminobacteraceae; genus Fusibacter_C. Next base: position 114,409 of record MKTL01000005.1, read on the forward strand.
TTAGGAAAGTACCTCTAAGTATTCCAGCTGAGGCATTTGACAGATATGAGGCTGCAAGTGATAAAGTTCGTGGTGAAGGCGCTGATTTGAGAAGCTGTGACCCGATCGACATCTTATTTGAGAATGGTAAGACAGGTGAAGTCGACTATAAAAGACATAACGGCGCTTCACAGCCAGAAGAGGAAAGATTAATTGTCGCCTTGAAGCAAGGAGAATCGGTTTCATATGACTTCCGAACAGACGTCGATGTTGTGGATCTATCTGTAAAGCTATCTGAAAAGCTTGGGGGCAATTTTACTGATGAAGATCGTATTTCAAACAAAGTAATCATTTCTATAGATGATCAAATTGTCGCGCATACAATTTTACGAAATAGAGTCATTCATTTTAAATATCATCGAAATGTATCTGATAAGGCACTCACACAACACCGTTTAAAGATAACCTGTGAGATGGGGGACTTAATGCTAGATGAAATTGAGCTGAAAAGAGGCGTTTAATGAAACTGATTCAGACGAGTTATAAGGATAATAAAAAAGAGACGATTATAAAGGAATTGTCTTTTTCTCCAGATGTAAACAATCAGGAGCTTCATATTATTAATCTATATCCTACAGAAAAGTTTCAAGAGTATCTCGGCTTTGGAGGTGCATTTACCGAGTCAGCAGGTTATGTCTACTCAAAGATGAATGAGAATACTAAAAAAAGGCTTATTTATGATTATTTTAGCGAGGGTGGGCTGGGCTATGTACTGGGTCGATGCCCGATAGACAGCTGTGATTTTGCACTCGGAAACTACAGCGCTATGAGTGATCCGACGGATCAGAAGCTCGATTCATTTACGCTGGAGCGGGATGCAAAATATATCTTTCCACTGTTAAATGATGCTTTAAAAGTGATGCCCTCTATAAGACTCACGCTTTCCCCATGGAGTCCGCCAGCCTTTATGAAGTCAAATGGTGAGAAAAACAACGGCGGTCACTTATTGCCTCACTATAGAAAGCTATGGGCTGACTATCTTTGCAGATACATCAGAGAATACCGCAAGCTTGGATATGAGGTCTTTGCACTTTCAATTCAAAATGAACCCAATGCGAAGCAAAGGTGGGATTCATGTCTATATACCGCCGAGGAGGAAAAGCTTTTTATAAGAGATTACCTGATAGAGAGTATGGTTAATAACCAATGCAAGGATGTCAATCTTATCATTTGGGATCATAATAAGGAAAGAATCTTTGATCGCACAGACGAAATCTGTAGCGATGACGTTGCTAATAAAGTCGTTGGTGGAATAGGATTTCATTGGTACAGTGGGGATCACTTTGAAGCACTTGAGCTGGTTAGAAGAAAGTACCCAGACAAGCTATTGATCTTTACAGAAGGCTGTATTGAGTACTCTAAGTTTTCATCAGACAGTCAGCTGAAGAATGCTCAAATGTATGCACATGAGATTATCGGCAGTATGAATGCTGGAATGAACGCTTTTCTCGACTGGAATCTATTTTTAGACTTTGAGGGTGGACCGAATCACGTGAACAATCTTTGTGATGCGCCGATCATGTTGTCGGAAAATGGCGTAGATGTACGTTATAATCTAAGCTATGACTATATTGGACATTTCAGTAGATACATCAAACCAGGGGCAAGAAGAATTGGCTTTTCTAGATACACCAATCAGTTAGAGGTGACTGCATTTGAGAACCCAGATGGCAAAATCGCCGTAGTGGTTTTAAATTCAACTCAGCAAGCACATTCCTTTTATTTAAGATTAAAGGGAAACTTATGCCCTGTAGAAGTACCAATTGAATCAATTAGTACTTTAATACTTGAAACTGATACTGAAAATTAACGAAATGATGTGAGGCAAATCACATCATTCAAACTATAACTGAAGTATACTGTCTTCATCAAAGGATGGAGGACAGAATCAATGAATCATAAAGAGCAACTGACAAAACAACATGAGGGTATCAATGCGGTAATTGCTGAGACGTCTAGATTAGTCAGTCTAGGGAATCTGGAGCAAAATGCATCTGAAATAGCGAAAAATATAAGTATATTAGCAGGTAAGCTACAAATTCATCTGTCTCATGAGGATAAGCACTTGTATCCAAAGATGATCGCTTCTAGTGATATCTCGATCAGAGAAAAAGCGCAGCAGTATGTAAATGAAATGGGAAATTTACAAACGGTATTTTCAGATTTCAAGAATGCGTACAATACAAAAAATAAAATTCTATCCAATCAGGCGGGATTTATGAGTTCGTTTAAAACTATTTTCACAGCGATCGATCAGCGAATGAAAAAAGAGGATTCAGATTTGTATCTGATGATAGAGTAATTGACTAAACCACTGGATGTCAGGAGACTTTGATATTCGGTGGTTTATTTTTATAAAGCAACATTTTTTTTAAGGATTGAATCAATGTGTCATCGTTGCTAATATAGATACATAAAGGGTTATAATTATTTATGCAATTGACAAAGTGAGGTGTAAGATGATCAACCACAGACGGTTTTGGCTGACGGTTTTTATTGCTTTTATTCCAATCTTAATAATAGCCATGATGACTTTTATTTTTATTATCTATCCAGGGCAAAAATACGATTTATACGATGTAGATGCAGGTGATGTTTATTATAATTTGAACGAATTTTACATAAGAATGAATGAGAGCAATTTTAAATTTGGAGTTGGCATGTCATTTTTATCAAGTATTATGTTAGCTGGGATATGTGCGGTTGGTTACAATGCTTACAAGATCAATTCAATGGATCCAACGGTAATCCGCGCTAAGGTGATCGCAAAGGACATTCGCGGTCAGAGTTTTAATACGAGAGGTGGGGTGACGCAAGTAGCGACTTATTTTGTGGTAGATTTTGAATTTGAAGACAAGACTACGAAGCAGTTTTCAGTAAATGCAACTCAGTTTTCGCTTATGTTTGAGGGCAATGTGGGATTACTTGTGTATAAGGAGTATTTGAAGCTTTATTTTATCGATTTTATAGTGGAAAGCTTGGAGTAGCAGCGTTATACAATGTAACTGAAAAGCGAAAGCACGTATTCCCATAAAATCAATTACTTAAAATATAGATCAATAGAATGGAGAAAAGCCTATGAGTTGGACGATTATAGCGACATGGCGAATGGCACTTGAGGGTGTGAGCAAAGGCGCAGAGCTGCTTAAGGAGAATGGTAGTGCATCTGAGGCGATAGAGAAAGCGATCAGATGTGTGGAGGATAATCCGCGTTATGGTTCTGTGGGCTATGGGGGTCTGCCGAATTATGTGGGTGAGGTGGAGCTGGATGCGGCTTATATGAACGGTGATACATTGGGCATCGGTGCAGTTGCTGGGCTTAAGGATTATGCCAATCCAGTCTCAGTCGCTAAAAAGTTAAGCGAGGATCGTTTCAATATCTTTCTAGTCGGTGCGGGGGCGGATGCCTATGCGCATATGAATGGGTTTGAGAGAAAAAATATGTTAACTGAAGCGGCGAGAGACACTTGGAAAGCGCGACTCAAGGAAGTGAATGATAAGAATCTTAGTCCATATGATGGTCATGATACGGTGGGTATGGTGGTTTTAGATAGTGCCAGCACCATGGTGGCGGCGACTTCAACCAGTGGTCTTTTTATGAAAAAGCCGGGGCGTATAGGGGATTCAGCGCTTTCTGGTTCTGGACTCTATGTGGACAGTGAAATCGGTGGTGCGACTGCGACAGGTTTGGGTGAGGACATCATGAAGGGCTGTCTGTCGTATGAGGTGGTAAGGCTGATGTCAGAGGGCTTGGCGCCACAAGAGGCTGCGGATCAAGCGGTACAAGCATTTTCAGAGAAGCTGAGACGTAAAAAAGGCGTAGCGGGTGCGATCTCTTTAGTATGTGCCAATAAAAAGGGCGAATGGGGCGTTGGTACAAACGTTGAGTTTTCGTTCGTAGTGGCGACTGATCAGGATGCACCTCAGGTGTATTTGGCAAATTTGGAAAATGGTAAAACGGTATATAGAGTCGTTGATCCTTCTGAGATAGAGGATAAGTAATCCAGTTGAAAAATAATAAATCAAGAAGAATAATAAATGAGAAAAGGTAATGCATCTAAATATAAGAAAAGCTGAAGTCCAAGATCATTGAGACTTCAGCTTAATTTTATTTTTGATTATCGCATAGCGACAAATGCACCGCTGACATATGGGATTAACCAGATTAACCAAACCATAAGACTAAACTTGTGGAAGGATGCTTGTGATTTTTCGTCTTTTTTCTTGAGTACAAGGGCTGCCCAAAGTGCATGTACGAGCATGAGACCAATTGCTAAACCGCCTGTAACTGCATGCCAGTTGATGCCCGTGATTACGGTGTCGCTGCCCTTAGCGATAAAGCTCATGGTAAGCGTACCTGACGTATCAAAGATAAGTCCGATAAGGAAGAGAATGAGGTGTTTTGGCTCAAGGCGGCCTTTTCTATGCTCTGCCCAAACGCCCCAAGTGTAAAATACAAGTGCTGATGTGATCATAACGATCGCTAAAATTAATTTTGGTTCCATAAAATTACTCCTTCTTCTGTTTAATCGATTGGATCAATCGATTTAAATCATTTGATAGTGTTGCTTGTTCCTCTACTGTAAAGTCTTGAACGAGTGCATCTAAAACATCTGACATATGCGATCGAAAGTGTTTGGCCAGTTCTTTCCCTGATGGACTAAAACGAATCCAAATGGTTCTTCGATCTTCTGTGTCGTGATGCTTTTCTAAAATATCCATTGCCACCATTCGACTGACGATGCCAGAAACCGTTCCTTTTGAAAGCGACATTTGCTGACATAACGACGAGATGGTCGTTTGACCTTCGTGTCCAATAAGCTTCACAACCAATAGCTGCTGAGGTGTCAAATGACTGACGATGCCCTTTGAGGCTTCAGATGCTGGCTGGTCACTATGTGAGAAGCTTAAGTTGATTTGCCCGTAGAGCTCTCGGATTTGCTGAAGGATTTGAAACGCATATGGATTTTCTTTTTGCATATTTACCTCGCTCAAAATTAGTTCGCATTAAAACAGTTCCTATGCAAACTATATTATCAGTGGTTTGATATTATGTCAACACTTATTCGAAAAAAAATGACTTGTTTCATTTTTTAGAAGAAGTAACCTTATTAAGATGCTAAAATTTCAACATTTCTATCGCTTATTGATTTAGCTTTGTACCCTGTATTTCAGCTGGGAGTGTACCTTTATAATAAAGCGCACCATCTTCCACACGAAGTTCTTCTATTGAAAATCCGTTTGAGCTTGTAATGAGCCCGTTCACAAATCGTACGACCTCTGTCTCGACTTTATTGATAACGCTATCGCTCATTTGAAGCTGTCCGACTTGAAGTGACGTGATATCGATACTGATTGAATTTGAGCTCGTGCGAATCAATGTTCCCTTAGCATATACGGGCTTATTTGCTGCGACATTTGTGATGATTTTTATGACCGTATCTGACATACTAGAACTTGTGGAAGCTAAATTAAAGGGTGAAATGCTAGCAAGTAGACGTTGGCTTTCTGACTCAACCATATTTTGTTCTTTAATAAAATCAATAAAAGCATCGGTTAAATTGAAACTCATCTCCCCTTGATTATTGCCATTAAATGAAACTTTAAAGTCGGTGATTGGACCACCGTTTGCATTTGCGGTATCAATGAGCGCGCTCATCTCTTCGTTTGAAAAAGCCGCCTCGATGGTATTGGTCCCTGATGTTGTAAAATCGCCCTTTGCCAATGTCACAAGGTTTAACTCTTCAATGCTTTCTACTGTGATCTGTGACTTTTCATAAGCAGTTTCATAGTCTGCTTCAGTCCAAGTAACATCCACCGTTTTTCCAGTGCTGATAAACACATATATACCGCCAACAACTAGAATGATAATAATTACAAGCCCCAATAATGCTTTTTTCATCCTAACTCAACCCCTTTCCATAAATCCACTTTATTGAATAGACAACTGATAAAAATTTATCTATCATATGTATCCATACCCTTATTTTTGAGTTCTAAATGGAGAGTTGTTGGGTTTTAGAGTAGAATAGATATTGAGGATGAAATGTGCTGTGAGAGGCGAGATATTAGTTTGAAGTTGTGATCGTTTATTTAGAAGGGAGACGATGGTGATGAAATACATAAAGCTTGGTTTGGGTGTGATTCTACTTAGTTTGGTTTTAACGGCATGTACGCCTGATACGAATGATTTGAGCGATTTAGAGGCGAATCTTTTGAGTCAGGTGGATAGAAGTCAAGACGATTATCTTGAAATGATGAAGGATAATGAGTTGAGTCAATTAATTGTACTTGATTCTATTCAGTATGGTGCATTTACTGATGTCGATTCGGATGAGGCGATGGTGATTTTTAAGTTTATCGATGTGCCTCATGTAGGTGGACTAAATCGGAAGATGGTTTTGATATGTGATGCAAACACCTTTGAGGTAAAACTGCAGCATACATTTGTAGCAGATCATGTGGAATTACATTTGCTTCAAAGAAATGATCTTAGAAATGAGATTCTTTATATCGGCAGTACTTCCTATCAAGGGGAAACCGTTTATGGGATAGAATGGTTTGATTTAAGTACTGGAGAGTTTGAAAGAAAGAGCATCATTGAAGGTGATTTCGAAAGGAATGCGGCATTCTTTTTTAGTAATGACATCCTTCAAATCTTTGAACTGAGTTATGAAGACTATGAGCCAGTTTATACGTATCAGTATTCTTTATTTTGGAGTCAAACAGAGGCAGTATTTAAGTAGCGTTTCAATGCGTTTGAAACGCTCTTTTTTTTGCTCTGGATGCCAAGTGAGCTGGATTATGATTTTTATGAGGTGCTTAGAGCGGATCATGTATTAAAAGCATTAAGCAATATTTTTAAGGATCAACCACTACAGTTTAAACCGGGTACACAGTTTGCCTATTCGGTCTCGTGGTTCCTACTTCTCGGCTATATAATTGAGCTACTGACAGGATTGAGCTATGAAGATTATCTTCAAGCCAATTTATTTGAACCACTTGGTATGAAGGCTTCTGGATTTGATCACTACCAAAAGATCGTTAAGCATAGAGCTAGCCCATACGATGTCAGCGATGGGGTTCTTAAAAATGCGGCGTTCATCGATATGCGAATTGCGGGTGCAGGTGGTGGTCTATACGCCAGCATAGAAGATATCAATCGATTTAACAAAACATAGCAAGAATTCCCCCATCTCTAAGCGAAGCGTAGGTGGTGGGATGAATTGCTTCTTTTTTTGTTTTAGAAGTAGTATGAAAAGTAAAAATATCGTATAATGTAAATAAAGAACAAACGTTCTTAGAAAGGAGTGTACATGTTAAAACAGAAGGCTTTTCGCTATCGAATCTATCCAACTGAAGAACAAAAAATCTACTTTGCGAAAACCTTTGGCTGTGTTCGTTTTATTTATAATGCGATGCTTCATGATAAGATTGAGCATTACAAAATAAATGGCGAAACGTTAAATAATACTCCCGCTAAGTATAATGCTCAGTTCCCATTTCTTAAAGAGGTTGATTCCTTGGCATTAGCCAACGCTCAACTCAACCTGGAGTCAGCTTATAAAAATTTCTTTAGAGAAATCAAAAAAGGTAATAATGACCAAGGTTTTCCAAAATTCAAGAAGAAAACCTACAATCAAAAATTCAAAACTAACAATCAAAATGGTACCGTTGGACTAATTGATTCAATATTTCTCAAAATACCTAAACTGAAAACACCCATAAGAATAAAGCTTCATAGACAACCGCCAAATGATGCCGTAATTAAATCGGTCGTTATTGAGCGCTCCAGCAGTGGAAAATATTACGCATCCATATTAGTTGAGACAAACATCGAACCATTGACTAAGGGAATGAACTCTATTGGCATAGACCTTGGACTTAAAACGTTCGCAGTCACTTCAAATGGAGATGAGATTTTATCTCCAAAAGCCTTAATAAAACATGAACAAAGGTTGGCATTCTTGCAAAAGTCGTTAGCTCGAAAAGAAAAAGGTTCCAACAATTACTATAAAAACAAAAAACAAATAGCGCTTCTACATGAAAAAATTGCTAACATTCGAAAAGATTTCTTACACAAAGTCTCTACACAATTGGTAAACGAAAACCAAGTTATCAAAGTGGAAAGTCTAAAAGTTAGAAATATGGTCAAAAATCACAAGTTAGCGAAGCACATTTCAGATGCATCATGGTCGATGTTTGTCGAAATGCTATCTTACAAAGCAAACTGGTATGGACGAGAACTCATCAAAATTGATACGTTCTATGCATCCAGCCAGCTTTGTCATATTTGCGGACATAAAAATAGCGAAGTTAAAAACCTCGCTATTAGAAAATGGAATTGTCCATCCTGCGGTACAGAGCACGATAGAGATATTAATGCATCTATAAATATACTGAATTACAGAACCGTCGGAACGACGGGAATAGCTTAGGTAAACTTGCACCGTTAGGTGCATTGACTAAGAAGCTCCCACTTCAAAACGTAGTGCGTTTAAGTGGTGAGTAGTTCACTAGCTTTAGTGATTTTTCAAGTAGGGCTTGAGACCCTGCTCTGGTTCTGTCTTCTGTTTTACAAGCGAGAAAAACATCCTTTCTTTTGCCTAACTGTGCAGGTCCAAGGCGTTCTTCAGCGTTTGAATAAGTAGGTGCTACGTCGAAGTAGTTGACGCCAGCATCGAAGGCTTCAGCCACATAATTATTGGCATCCTCTTGCGTTTCATCAGAAACGATAACGCCACCAAATGCCACTCTCGACAGTTTTGCTCCAAATTTATCGATGGTTGTATATTGCATGTCTGCCTCCTAGCTTAAGTATTTTCTATCCCTATCTATACCCATATCGCTGCTGCTAATCAAAGATAATACAGATACAAAGACAAAATATCCATAATATGGTAAAATTAATTGTTATACTGCATCTTTAGATGAAAGTAATAGTGAATATTCCAGTTATTTAGGATAAGATAGAGATATAAATGTAAGATAGACTTACATTAACGATTATAAATGCAAGATAGATTTAAACTAACGATTATAAATGCAAGATAGATTTAAACTAACGATTATAAATCAATTCAGCATTAAAGGGATAGAAATGGAGAAGAAATGACAAAACACGAGCTCTTAAAAAAATACTACGGCTATGAATCCTTTCGAGATCAACAAGAAGCGATCATACAGTCGATTTTAGAATATAAAGATACAGTTGTAATTATGCCCACAGGTGGTGGTAAATCCATCTGTTATCAAATTCCAGCATTGATGCTAGAGGGCATCACAATCGTCATCTCACCGCTGATCGCTCTAATGAAGGATCAGGTTGAAGCCTTAGATCAAAATGGGATTTCAGCGACATTTATTAACAGTACGCTGTCTCTTCCAGAGCTAAATCAAAGGTTGATGGCGATCAGACAGGGTGCCTATAAACTGATCTATGTCGCGCCAGAAGGACTGATGACCGGTCAGTTTTTCGAACTATCAAAGGGGCTGGATATCAGCCTGATCGCCGTAGACGAGGCGCATTGTATCAGTCAATGGGGACACGATTTTAGACCGAGCTATAAGGTAATTTCTGAGTGGGTCACTTATCTTAAGAAAAGACCTGTCATCGCAGCTTTTACTGCAACAGCCACACACGCTGTGAAAAGAGACATCATCGATTTGTTAAGACTCCGTCAACCAGGTCAATACATCTCTGGTGTGGATCGTGAAAACCTCATCTATCGTGTTGTGAAGCCACCAAAGAAATACGCCTACTTGCTAGATTGGCTAAAAGAGGTGCCCTCTGATTATACGGGCATTATCTACTGTGCAACTCGAAAGACGGTAGAGCAGGTGGCGAAGGCACTGAAAAAAGATGGGATAAACGCAGGCTTTTACCACGGTGGCATGGAGGCTGAAAAGCGTAATAGCGTTCAAGATGCCTTTATGCTTGATAAAAAACGTATAATTGTTGCCACAAATGCTTTTGGTATGGGAATTGATAAACCAGATGTCAGATTTGTCATCCATTACAATATGCCGAAAAACATGGAAGCTTATTATCAAGAAGCGGGTCGTGCAGGGCGTGATGGTCTTGAAAGCGACTGTATTCTGATGTACGATTCGTCGGATATCGTTAAGCAGAAGATGCTCATCACACAAAATAGTACCGATCGAGAGCGTTTTACCATACAGATGGAGAACCTACAAAGTCTGATCGATTACTGCAATACAAACAATTGTTTAAGAGGTGAAATTCAGAGCTATTTTGGAGAATACGAAGGAATTAAATCGTGTAGTAGCTGTAGCAATTGTCTTGATGAATCAGAGGAGATCGATTGTACAGAGGATGCACAAAAAATACTGTCGTGTATCTATCGCATGGACCAACGCTTTGGGATTAACCTAGTGGTAGACGTCCTAAGAGGTGCAAAATCGCAAAGGGTAAGAGAGCTTGGTTTCGACAGACTTTCTACCTATGGTCTCATGAAAGAGGTCTCTGCTGAAATCGTTAAAGAGCAAATCATGTTCTTAATCTCAAAGGGTTATATAATGATGACTTCAGATGAGTATCCTATATTGAGACTTAGTCCTCTTTCAAGAGCGGTGTTAAAAGGTGAAGAAAAAATTGTGATGAAACAAACACGTCTTGAGGTTAAGACACATAAAAAGGCTAAAAAGCGTGCCAATACGGCTGCGAAACACCCTGAGCTATATGACGCTTTAGCGAAAGTAAGATCGGACATCGCACAGTCAAAAAATGTGCCTTTGTTTGTCGTGTTTGCCAACTCTGTACTTACCGATCTCGCAAGTGAACTGCCAACCACTAAGGAAGCATTTCTCGACATAAAGGGGATTGGTGAGAAGAAGTACGATAGCTATGGCAAAGCTTTTCTAGCGGCTATACTTGAGTATAAAGATTTGAATGGGTTATAGTTCTAAGACGATTTTAAATGAATGGTGATATAATTAAATCAGATTGCGAGGTGCCCTATGAAAGCGTATATCGATCCACCTTCTAAAATACCGTTTTATATTCGTATTGGCTTGTTTTTCGCAAGGCGGGTCACGGGAAAAGACTTATTGCCACCTCGATTATTGGCTTGGTATCCTAAAGCGGCCATCAGCTCCGGTGTAATGGAAGGCTTAGTGGCACATGGAAAAAGAAAGGGCGAGCTAGACGCAAGGACCTTACAGCTGATTCGGATACAGGTATCGCTGCTGTCAGCTTGTCCATTTTGCATCGATATGAACGGCAATGGCTATGAACACAACTCGATTTCTGCTGAAGAGCTTCAAGGCCTTCAAGGCACGATTGACCTAGATTTGATTCCAACTTTTTCTGAGAGGGAAAAGCTCGCCATAAGATACACACGCATGATCACGCAGACACCAGTCGTCATAAGCGATGCTTTTATGTCAGAGGTGAAAGCCAGTTTCAATGAACGTGAAATCATCGTCATCGTAACGACCGCCGCACAGGTTAACTACTGGGCGAGGTTAATAAGGGCACTGGGCATTCCTTCTGCAGAGTTTATGGATCATGAGCTTATGGGAGGTGATTAAGATGCCTGTAGAAAAGCAAAGAAAAAGCCAGATATACCTTCTGATCGATCGACTGAATAGCAAATGGATATTTTTAGCCTTAACAGCGCTCTTTATCCTATTTCTTTTGGTCTTTTTACCGAGAGAAGCGACGAGAAGTGATCTTTCAACAGGTGACTTAGCGTCACCGGATACGCAATTCATTTATTCGGCTTCCGATTTAAAAGCGCTCATCTCTAACTACAGTGAACTGGCTAGAAAAGAGTATATCATCGCTAAGGTGCGCTTCGACATCCTGTGGCCCATCGTCTATGGACTATGGCTGACTTCGGGGTTGAGCATCGTTTTAAAAGGTGGGTGGCGAAAAGGGTTGATTTTTCTGCCTTTTATCGCAGTGATTTTTGACTTTCTAGAGAACATCGCCGTTTCAATTGCCATGGCGACGTATCCGAGCCCACTAGGGATTGCACTTTATCTTGCGCCGATCTTTACTGGCATTAAATGGTTGACGCTGAATTTAGCCATGCTGATTTTTGGTGGTGTGGTCATTGTAAAATTGGCGAGTTATATATTGAAAAAGGTTTCGAGATAATTGGGGGTAACGAGATGAGTAAGGTAATCGTAAAAAATTGTTCGGATTATGAAAACGACCGTGTAAAATTGGCGATTTTAGAAGGGTTAAACCCTTTGGGCGGTCTTTCCAACTATATAAAGGAAGGGTCGAAGGTACTCCTTAAAATTAACCTCATCGGTCCAAAGAAGGCAGATCGTGCTGCGACGACGCATCCTGAGTTCGTCAGAGCGGTGGGTCAACTGGTGAAGGAACTTGGGGCAGAGGTGTATGTGGGAGATAGCTCAGGGGGCGCAATCGCTGGTATGGCACCGACGAAGAAGAGCTTTACAGTAGCGGGAATTGAGCGCATCGCTGAAGAGGAAGGGTTCACCTTAATCAATTTCGATGAGGTTGGACCCGTGTCAAAGCAGTCAGATGAAAATTATACAGAGGAGCTCTTTATCACGAAGGCCATCGAGGAAATGGATGTGGTAATCAATCTGCCAAAGATGAAAACGCACGCCATGGGCATCTACACCGGTGCAGTAAAGAACCTATTTGGCGCGATTCCAGGTCTTAGAAAGGCGAAGTATCACCGCGATGCACCGAATCCTGAGGTTTTTGGAGAGGTATTAGCAGATATTCATAAATCCATTCACAACATGCCACTGCACATCATGGATGGGATCGTCTCTATGCAGGGAGAAGGGCCGACGGCAGGTAAGCCTTATCCAGCGGGTAAGGTGCTAATTTCTGAAGATCCACTGGCGCTGGATCGCATCGCCATCGAGATGATGGGGATTAAGCCTGAACGCGTAGACATCTTAAAAGCCAGCATCAAAAGGGGCATCGGTTGTTGGGAGCCTCAGGAGATCGAAGTGATCGGTGATTATGAGGTGCTTCGCAACTACGAACTGCCTAAAAGCTATGTGTCTAACGTCACAAAGGACAACTCAGGCGTAAAAGGGGTCATTGACTTTTTTAAGGTTGTCCCTGTGGTGAATACTAAAAAATGTGTGAACTGCAACTCTTGCGTGGACAGCTGTCCTGTAAGTGCCATCGATAGAGCGACGAAGAAAATCGATTATAGCATCTGTATCGATTGTTTGTGCTGTCATGAGCTCTGTATGGTGGAGGCAGTGGATTTGAAATCAAAGAATGTGATGGTTAACGTTGTGAGAAGCGTCGCCAATTTATTCTTAAAATAAAGATAAACAAAACAGGCTGAAAACAAGCCTAAAGCACTAGAAAGGAACAGCATGCTATTTTATATCAGTCCGAGTAAAACCATGAAATTAACGCAGATGACGGCTGAGGCTGAAGGGCCGTTTATACTGGCAAAACAGCCTGTAGCGACCCTTAGGACCCAGCTTTCAAAGCTTAGCGTCGATGAACTAAAAGCTTTTTATAAGGTCAGTGATAAGGTGGCGCAAACGGCTTATGAGCTACTTAGAGTTAAGGAAACTGGTGCGGCCATCGATCTGTTTGAGGGGCTTGTGTTTAAAAATCTAAGCTATGCTGCGCTCGATGAAAGTGAAAAGTCATATCTGGCGTCACATCTCATCATTGGCTCAGCACTCTATGGTCTTGTTACGCCAAAGCAGCAGATTAGACCCTATCGCTTAGACCTTGATAATCCCATCACTCTGGAAGAACAGTCACTATCACAGTACTGGAAAAAGAGAGTAACCGCCGCGATGGTGAAACATCCTTGCAAATGGATCATCGATCTAGCGTCTGAGGAGTACAGTCAGCTGCTGGATTTAGAAATGCTCAATGAGGGAAATTCACATAGTAAAAGCAAACAGAAGCCACACAAACAAGTCATCAAAATAGAGTTTAAAGAAAGACGTGAGGGCAAGCTCGTCAACGTAGCAACGTTCTCAAAGATGGCGAGAGGGCAGTTTTTGAGACAGGCTGCAGTGATGAAGGTAGCATCACCAGAGGATTTAAAAGACATCCTTGTAATGGGCTTTGCATACGACGCATCACGATCGACAGAGTCGGTCTTTTGCTTTGTGTCCGAGCCTAAAGAATGATTTTATCAAGCTATTAAGAGAGGTAATCCTTGAAACTAATCATATGTGATGACGAAAAAACAGCAAGAGAATGGGCTGAAAGGACGGTCACCGCTTGGAGCGAGGCTAGAAAAGAGCCACTGAAGCTTATGACCTATCCAAGTGCAGAAGCCATGCTCTTTGACATAGAAAATTGGTCGGATGCTGATGGTTTAATCCTCGATATTGAGATGGGTGCCATGAATGGTATGGCGCTTGCAAAAGCCATCCGGCTTAACGATGCCCATATTCCCATCTTGTTTATAACGGGATACGAGCATTTTGTCTTTGAGGGCTACGATGTCGGTGCGGTGACGTACCTATTAAAGCCTGCAAGCGAATCCAAGCTCTTTACTGCACTGGATCGCGTGTGCGCCATGAGTGAAAAAAGCAAAGCCGTCCTGCTGTTAGAAGGCAAAGACGCCTTTGAAAAGGTGTATTTATCTGATGTCATCTACCTAGAAAGTCACAAGCACGACACAGAGGTGGTAACCCTAAAGACTCAAATCACCATCAATAAGGGCATCAATCAGTTTGAGTCAGAGCTGTCAGCCAGTGGATTTTGCATGCCGCATCGTTCCTATCTCGTGAACATTGAACGCATCTCAAAAATCACAAAGACCACTGTTTTAATGGATGGTGGCCACGAGATTCCTATTGCTAGAGGCAAATGGGCTCAGGTCAACCAGTGTTATCTAGACTATTATCGAAGGGGAAGAAATCTATGATCGTCCATTTCACACTACTGCTCCTCTACCTCTATGGGATATTCGCAGGCGGAAGGCTCGTCAAGGGCACCGCTAAAAACGTCGTGTTCATACTGGTTAACATGACGTTTTTCTTCCTAAGCCAACTAA
The DNA here is from genome assembly GCA_001897605.1 of Clostridiales bacterium 38-18. Lineage (GTDB taxonomy): Bacteria > Bacillota > Clostridia > Peptostreptococcales > Acidaminobacteraceae > Fusibacter_C. The sequence continues at coordinate 129,447 of MKTL01000005.1, forward strand.
CGCCTTGGCCGATTTGGGGCACACTCGCCATCCTCTTCGTCACAGAGGTCTTTTTATATTATTATTCAGAAACAGTTTTTGGGGAGAACTGGCTTAGCCCATTCATCTATGGGGGTTGGCTTTTACTTATGAATTTAACCTTACAGTCAGGGGGTTGGCTCACAGAGACCGTAGCCGTTATCCTTATGCTTGAGCTCCTTTTCTTAGGGCTGAGCTATAATAGAAACTACCTTAGAGTGTGGAATGCTGGTGCAGTAACGCTGGTATACGCACTGTTGATCTATGCCGATCTAAGGATACTCGTAACGTCGCCTTTTGTTCTAATTGCCATAGCGACTTTAGTTTTTGCACTGCTTGAAACCACACTTCGCGGCTATGAGAAGGGTTTCCTACATACCACAAAGGAGCTGAGAGAACAGATGCTCAGCCAACAGTACCATGAGATTCAGGCCATCTATCTCAATATGAGGGGATGGCGACATGACTATCACAACCACATACAGGTGCTTAAGGCGACTCTGGATCAAAATCAAGTGGAGACCGCGCGTGGCTATCTCGATGGGATAGAAGATGCCTTAAGAAAGGTCGATACCTATGTGAAGTCAGGCAACGTTATGGCAGATGCGATCATCAACAGCAAGCTGACATTGGCAGAGCAAAAGCACATTCAAATTACCTGTGATGCTTTTTTACCGGATGATCTGTTCATCAGCGATGTAGATCTTTGTACCATATTGGGCAACCTACTGGACAATGCCATAGAAAGCTGTGATAAAGTGGCTAAGTCAGAGCGCTTCGTTAGAATCTATTTGGCGATGCAAAAAGAACAGCTTTATCTATCGATTCAAAATGCAGCCTTAGAGGAAATGGACTTCGAGCAAAAGCATTTTATCTCTACTAAAAGAGGCAACCATGGTCTCGGGATCAAGCGCGTCGCCGCAGTGGTCAACAAGTGGAACGGCTATATTTCGCTTAACCAAGAGCCAGGGGTCTTTGCCACAGAGATTATGATTCCAAACAAATGATGTCTATTGTATGTCTTTAATTAACAGCGATCTGCATTTCGTGCAGTATTTCGACAATTCGTGCAAGAAGTGGTTGGTGAACCACTTTTTTTGCTATACTCACTTCATAAAAGTAAGACTTCGCAATTATAATATTTTATCTTCAAAACAGAAATCATATCGAAAGGAACTGTGAGCTATGGCAGCCGATTCAAAATCATCAAAACAAAAGCATGATCGTAAACAAAAGCGTAAAAAGCAATCAAATCCTCATAAATACTCAGTTATAAGTAATTACATTTATGCCACCAAGCTTTACCACGATGGCGTGGGTAAAAAATACCACCTTCACGACCTATTAGCAATCCTCTTTGGCGTGGCATCGCCATTTATCGCGATGGCATTTCCAAGCTTTGCAGTGGCGCAGCTTCAAAGTGACCGAGCGCATGAGACGATTTTTATTTTTATCATCGGCTACGTGCTCATACTAAAGGGACTGTCAGTAGCAACCGCATATATCGGTAACGTTCAAGTGATGGACTACTTTTTAGGAAGAATCACCACGGCATCGCCTATGCGTCGTCACATCTTAGAAATGAACTTCGAAGCCCTTGAGCGCAAAGAAGGTCAAGAAAAGGTAAGGGCAGCAGACGAATGCGTCTTTCACGGCAATGAACATGGGATCGAAGCGTTTCTCTCAGCCTTCCCCAAAGTCGTGCTCAACGTCTTAGGTTTTTTACTTTACTCTTTAATCGTTATCAAAATCAGTCCATGGCTTTTCGTCTTCATGTTCGTCACTGCAATCGTCTTTAGTGCACTAAGTCTTATACAAGGCAACTATTGGAATAAGATGTACAAAAGCATGCACGTTCTATATATGCGCAGAAAAAAGAGTTTTCACGAGACCATGACCGTCGATGCACGTGGCGATATTATCCTTTATCAGATGAAGGACTGGTTGTGTGAAAAGCTGAATGCCGTTGCAAAAGCCTATGCAGATGTGTACCGCAAATACTTCAGATTAGAAACCAGCACGAACCTTATCATCCTGCTCATCAATGCCCTTCGAGACGGTGCGGTGTACTTTATTCTCATACGTCAAATGACACTCGGACAAATCGGTATCAGTGAACTGCTCTTGATGGTAGGGGTTGTCGCAGGCTATAGCGCTTGGATGCAACAGCTTTTCGTAGCGGTACAGCAAATCGCAGCCAATGCCTATACCGTTTCTCAGTATCGTGACTTCCTAGCATACGGCAATGAGCCTGAAAACAGCATCACACAACTATCACTTGAAAAGGGGCAGCACGAGATTAAGCTTGAAAACGTCTCATTCCGTTATGATGGGGCCGAACAAGATGTCCTGACAGACATCAACCTAACCATACGTCCTGGTGAAAAGGTCGCATTGGTCGGCGCAAATGGCGCAGGAAAAACCACACTTGTTAAACTGATTTCAGGGCTTTACGCACCGACGAGAGGTAGGATTACCATCGATGGCATCGACATGACACAAATCAGTCGTGAACAGTACTACAAGGCGTTTTCGGTGGTGTTCCAAGATCTAAAAATCTATGCGGCAACCGTGGCACAAAACGTTTCCTGTTCATTAGAGCCCGATCGCGAGAAGGTCGTCGAAAGCCTAAAAAAAGCAGGCTTATGGGAAAAAATTGCTTCGCTTTCCAGTGGCATAGATGCCGATATGACACACCACCTTTCAGAAAATGGCGTGCTTCTTTCTGGTGGTGAAACGCAAAAGCTGATGCTTGCAAGAGCACTTTATCAAGACGCACCGATATTGATACTTGATGAGCCGACTGCAGCACTTGACCCCATCGCAGAAAGTGAAATGTACGAAACCTACAGCACCTTTTCGTTGGACAAAACCAGTTTGTTTATTTCACATCGTCTCAGCAGTACGCGTTTCTGTGATCGCGTCTGCTTTATGAAGTCAGGACAGCTGACAGAAATAGGGACACATGAGGACTTAATTTCACTCTCAGGTGATTACGCACAAATGTTTAACATACAAGCGCAATACTATAAAGAAGAATTCGAATCCAATAGGGAGGTGAGTGCATATGAACCGTTGGCAGTCCTTTAAAAACACACATAAAGCAGGCTTTAGACTCCTTAAAGTCGTTAAGCAAATCGACCGGGATTTGATTCCACTTAATTTGATCGATGCGGTCTTAACCACCGCACTCCCCTATGTCGCTTTGGTTTTCACTGCGCAAGTCATCGATCGACTCCTAACCACTGACTATAACCGCGCAGGCTACTATGCGGGCATTATGATCGCTACACTCCTGATCATCGGAGGCTTAGATGCAATCATTCTCTATAAAACCAAGCAAAGTCAAAGAGGCCTTCAAAACAACCTTGAAATTCTCATAAGAAAGAAGGGGATGGAGCTTGAGTACGATGTCATCAGTGACTCAGAAGCATTAAAAGCACTTAGAAATGCAGAAGAAGCAGCAAAGTTTAACGGTGGTTTGGGACATTTGGTCACCACCTACAAAGATCTGCTTAAGTATTTATTAAGCGCAGTTACTGCAGTTGTTTTCTCCGTTATATTTTGTTTGAGTGTGCCAAACACATCGACAGGCATTCTTGCGATCATGGCAAACCCTATTGTTACAGGGATAACCTTAATCACAGCTTGGCTTTTAGGACTTCAAATGTCAAAGCATCAATCCATAAAAATTAAGGCAATTGACGATGCTATCGCTGAAAAGCACTATATTGTTGAAAATCAAATCGGTTATTGGATCGGCGAGGTCCTTTACGATACTGAGAGCGGAAAAACCATTCGCGTCAATGGCATGCAGGAATTAATCGATAAAAATATGGACAAGTTCATCAAAGAGGCGATGCCACTTTATGAGTCTATGGGGATCAGCAGTGGCAAACGGATTTTATCAGAAGGGTTAGAAAGTGGACTGTTTTCTATCGTAACCTATCTTTTTGTACTGGTGAAGGTCGTTACAGGTGCTATCAGCATCGGTGCTTTAACGCAATATGCAGGTGCATTCCTACAGTTTCATCAAGCCAGTTCAAAGCTCGTTTGGTCTGAGAGTGAGGTCAATCGTTTGACCAAGAACCTTCTACCCCTAGCCGACTATCTCGAACGTGTTAACAAACGTTATACAGGCACACTCCCGATAGAAAAGAGAACGGATAACATCTATGAAATCGAGTTTCACGATGTGAGTTTTAGATATCCCGGAAGCGATAAAGATACGCTTCATCACGTAAATGCGAAGATTACGCTCAAAAATAAATTGGCGGTTGTCGGACGCAATGGTGCGGGTAAAACAACCTTTATCAAGCTTTTAGTAAGATTATATGACCCAACTGAAGGGTATATTACCCTTAATGGCATCGATATTCGTAAGTACAACTACGAAGAATACCTGTCACTGTTTGGTGTGGTCTTTCAAGACTTCTATCTCTTTTCTGCTTCGATAGCAGAGAACATAGCCGTTCGAAAAGACTATGATGCTGAAAAGGTGACAGCGTGTCTTGAAAAAGCAGGTGTTCTCTCCTTTGTATCCACACTGGATAAAGGGATAGAAACGGTTATAGAAAATGGCACAGAAGATGCCATCGATCTCAGTGGTGGACAAGGTCAAAAAATTTCCATCGCAAGAGCCTTGTACAAGGATGCGCCATTTGTCATCCTCGATGAGCCAACTGCAGCACTGGATCCACTCAGTGAAGCTGAAATCTACGAACGCTTTGACGAAATGGTGGCAGATAAAACCAGCGTCTATATTTCTCACCGTATGAGCAGCTGTCGCTTTTGCCAAGACATCTTGGTGTTTGAAAACGGCACGATTAAAGAGCGTGGCGCACACGAGCTTCTGCTTAAGAACGAAAGCGTATATGCGGCACTTTGGAATGCTCAGGCGCAGTATTATGCTTAGACGATTAGCTGTGATTAGGTAAAAAGTTATTATTAATATGAGCAATGATTTATTTGAGTATTAAACTCATGTTATCCTTTGATTGAGAGGTGAAATGATGGCAGAACTGAAAACCAAACAAACGGATGCAGATGTAAACGCTTTTATCGAAGCCTTTGCAGCTACAGAACAGAAAAAGAAAGACGCCTTTGAGCTGCTTACCTTTTTCCAAGAGGTAACGGGATATACACCAAAGATGTGGGGACCATCCATTATCGGATTTGGAAGCTATCACTATAAATCAGATCGTAGCAAGCAGGAAGGGGACTGGCCACTTGTGGGATTTTCACCTAGGAAGGCAGCCATTTCACTGTATGTGTACATGGAGACCCCAAAGAACGATGCCCTGTTAGAGCAGTTTGGTAAGTTCAAAAAGGGAGTTGGCTGTATCTATGTGAACAAGCTCGCAGACATCGATCAAGTCATACTGAAAGAATTGATTTTAGAGACCATTCGATTTTTAAAGGAGCGGTATCCAGATACCAAATAAAATTAATAGATCACTCAAATGAAAAAGCGGCAAATGCCGCTTTTTAATTATTTTTTAAGAGAATTCCAATAATAGGATGCTATAGTGATTTAAGGGTGACAATATATTAACAATACAAGTCAATATCATGACGATTTTCTAACAAGCTTTAGATTGCAAGAGAGATAGAGAGGTAAAGATGAGACATTGGATCAGCAAAAATTCGAAGGTGCTTTCAATCCTGTTTTTCGTACTAATTTGGTGCATCGTTGCTATAGCAACTGGGTGTGAGAAGCAGAATATCGAGACATCTGAAGGTACGGATACATATTCAGAAGAATCGTCCACGGACACAGAAGTAAATGAAACAACAGACTCAGAGCTATCACTTCTAATGCCTGAATACATGGGACATATTTACTTGTATGGTGAGGAGCATAGTGTAAAGCGCATCTTAGATCATGAGTTTGAGATTTGGAAAGGGTTTTATGAAAATCAAGGGATGCGTCATTTGTTCATAGAAATGCCTTATTATACTGCTGAGTATTTTAATTTATGGATGAAAGCTTCAGATGATGAAATTATTATGACCATTTATGATGAATTCAGAGGGACTGCAGCGCATAACATGGACTATATTAATTTCTATAAAAGAATTAAGGACGAACTCCCTGAAACCATCTTTCATGGGACGGATGTAGGGCATCAATATCAAACCATTGGCAATCGCTATTTGAGCTATCTTGAGTCGCAAGGCCAACAGGACTCTGAAGCCTATAAAACAACCTTAGCTGTAATGGCACAGGGTCAGTATTTTTATGATCATAATGATGATAATTATCGTGAAAATAAAATGGTAGAGAACTTCCTAAGAGAGCTTTCACTGATTGATAATGAAGATATTATGGGCATTTATGGTGCAGTGCATACTGGACTGGATGCAATGAGCTACAATGGTCAGATTGATTGTATGGGAAAACAACTCATGTCACTATACAGCAGTCAGATTGTTTCAGAGGATTTAACGTGGTTGGCGAAAGCCATTCAACCCATCAGAATCGATCAAAAAGAGGTAGAAGGTCAGATCTATGATGCCGGTTATTTTGGGAAGCAAGATTTGACAGGATTTAAGGATTTTTCTTATAGGGAGTTTTGGCGACTTGAGGATGCCTATGAGACGTTTAAAGGATATCGTAAAACGGGAGAGGTGCTACCATATGACAACTATCCTACAAAGGTGGCGTCTGGTCAGGTTTATTTGATTGAGTATGTAAAAACTGACGGTAGCAGCTACCGAACAGTTTATATTTGCGAAGATGAAATGTGGAACAATCAACTGTCGACAGAAGCGATTAAAGTTGATTTTTAGTGAGGATTAGCCTTCATAGACCGTAACGCGATTTCTCCCGTTATTCTTAGATTGATACAGGGCTTTATCCGCTTTGGAAATCACCAAATTTAGTTGTGATGCGTTTTTGCAGGATGCAATCCCAATACTTACGGTTATACCAAATGGCGATTGACCTTCAGGTATAAATTCAATTTCAGATATCCTTTGTCTAAACGAGTCTAGCAGCTGGATAACCAAATCGGTATCGGAAAGAGAAAGATATATGAGAAACTCTTCACCACCGTACCTACATATTTCAGCGTAGGGGATAAAATGTGATTTAGCTACCTCTGAGATTTTCCTAAGGACTTCATCTCCCATATCGTGACCATAGGTGTCGTTTATATTTTTAAAGTGGTCTAGATCAAACATACAAATATAGCCTAATTGCGTCACATTTTCAAAGACTTTATCTAAAAAAGAGAAGTAATAGCGTCTATTTCGAAGGCCGGTGAGGGGGTCATTATTTGCGAAAAACTCCAACTCGGCCTCGTATATTTTTTGTATGGTCAGGTCGCGAATAACCGCAAAAAAACCATAATACAGGTTCTCATTTTTGATTATTGAGAGTGTAATTTCAAGAATTTTTTTCACGCCATTTTCATTTGTAAATTGATGTTCAAATTGATAGTCTCCGGCTTCAACTATTGCAGTGACACATGTTTGATATAATGCATCCGAAATATGAAGTAGCTCATTAAACCGTGTAGGCTTTAATTGATAGTCAGCCGTAATGCCGATGATCTGTTCAAGTGCAGAGTTGAAATCGACAATTTTAAGGTAACGAATGCTATCGTTAATCAGTGCATTTTTATCTACCCAATCGTTCATTTTGAGACTCTCTGGTAGGATGTTGAATAAAAAGCCGTCCTTCGAATGGTTAAATAGCGCTGTAAGATGCCGTTACTGATTTGAAAGCGCACGCCTTACTTTGACGAGCTCTGTAACGTTATAGCCATAAGCAATATAGTATTCAATCTGATCTATATCTGCAGAGTTAAATACAGGCTTTATTTTCAAATCTAAATCATTAATGGTCCCATTCAAATCTTTATATTGCGCTTCAAATCGAACAGTTTGTGAGGTAATTGCGGCTTCTTCTATTGCAAATAAAATTCTATTTTGCATTTCATCAGAATGAATCCAGCAGGGTAAATCCCAGTAGGGATTATTAATAAGATCATCGCGTTCAGAGCCACTTAGTGCAATAAAGGATTGGTTTACCGCATAAATTTCACCCTCTGGTGTGAGTATCGCAGTTAATGAAGGTGCTTTATCAAAAACAGTTTGAAAGACAGAATCAGAGTCTAATTGAATCACCGCCTATATTAATAATGTAAAAGCATAAATGAAGCCTGTAGTTACTTTCTTGCGCCACTTCTATAGATGGCAGCCTCGTAGAGCATAAGGGTTGCGGCGATGCCCACATTAAGAGAATCACAATCCCCATACATCGGGATTTTTACTAGATCAGTCTTAATATTCACATCATACCAATCCCTTGATATACCATAGCGCTCGCTACCCATAACGATGGCGATTCTACCGTTATAGTTTTGTTCGTAGTAGAACTTATCTGCGTCCGTATCGGTTAAGATGATTTTATAGTTGTTTTTAGTAAGCCATTCGATGATGTTTGCGGTTTCATCTTCAACTATAGGTACTTTAAAGCATGAGCCTTGGCTGCTTCTAAGGATTTTCGGATGGGTTACGCGTGTTTTTCTATTACAAATGAAGATGGCGCTTGTGTCTGTGCCATCGCTAGAACGGATGATCGTTCCTATATTGCCTGGTATTTCTAGGCCATCTAATACGACGATGACTTCATGCTTCTTAGGGCTGAGATTGTGTAAAAAGGTCTGTGGAAATTTTGCTAGTGCAAAGATACCTGCAGAGGTACCAACCTCAGCAATTTTCTTAAAGGTCGTCGTCGATACGATGTGGATTTCTTCCGCCATTTCACAAAGAGAAAGCATAATTTGATAGGCGTCGTTGGTTGTGATACTGTCGAGGTCAAGTAGCAACGCTTTTACCTTAACATCGTATTTAATCAGTTGACTACATGCCCAAATGCCTTCCACGCCAACAAGCTTTTCAGGATTGGACTTGGTATTGCCAACGACGGCTTGTATCTTTTTTATCACCGCTGCATTTTTACCTGTAAGGCGGCACTTTTCAGGATAATCCGTTCGAATAGAACGTTCCTTTTCTTCAAGGGTTTGCTTTATAAACATGGAGGACTCCTTATATTAAAGATTATTTGTATCACTTCTTTTATCTATGATACTATAGTTTTAAAGAAATTGGAAATAGGTTAGTGCGTCGTTTTCGTAAGATTCGATATGGAATAGTTATACTTTAAACTGGGAGGTTATATGAATAGTAAGTCCAATTTAGATTTTAATGAGGTCATCAATCGTCACAACACAAACTCGGTTAAATACGATGCCGCTGCAAAAATGGGGAAACCATCTAACTTAATCCCACTTTGGGTTGCAGATATGGACTTCAAAGCACCAAAGGAAGTCATAGATGCGATGAAAGAGCGTTCAGAGCACGGTATCTTTGGCTATACGGATGCCATTTCTGAGAGTTACTTTAATGCAGTTCAAAATTGGATGATCAAACATCATCAATGGACGCCTCAAAAGGAATGGCTCGTTATGACACCAAGTATCGTTAACGCCATCTGCGTAGCCATTCGTACGCTGACTGAGGTCGGTGATAGCATCATCGTACAGCAGCCGGTTTATCATCCATTTGCAGAATCCATCCTTACCAATCAAAGAAATCTTGTGGTCAATCCGCTTGTATATACAGACGGCACATACCAAATAGATTTTGAAGATTTTGAACGTAAAATCGTAGAGAATCAAGTTAAAATGTTCATTCTATGTAACCCACATAACCCAGTAGGAAGGGTATGGTCAAAGGAGGATTTAACGAAATTAGGCGATTTGTGTGTGAAGCACGATGTTATCGTGGTAGCAGATGAAATTCATGCAGATTTTGTCTATGAGGATTTTGGAAATAAGCATGTTGTTTTTTCTGACTTAAAGCCAGAGTATTTAAACAGAACTATTACCTGTACAGCGCCATCCAAAAGCTTTAACCTCGCAGGTCTACAGCAGTCCAATATATTTATAGCGAATGAGGTTATACGAGAAAACTTTAAAAAAGAATTGGTTCGCATGGGCCTTGGCAATCCTAATGTAATGGGATTTGTAGCTTGTCAGGCTGCATATGAGCACGGTGAGTCTTGGCTCAAGGCATTAAAGGCATATCTTGTTGAAAATATCCGCTTTATTGAAGGTTTTTTAGAAGAAAAATTACCTGAGGTAAAATTAATCCGCCCACAAGGTACCTACCTATTATGGCTAGATTTTAGTGCGCTTGGGTTAACACCTGCAGAGCTTAACAGCTTCATAGCTGAAAAAGCTGGACTTTGGTTAAATTCAGGTACGATGTTTGGCGTTGGTGGTGAAGGCTTTCAAAGAATGAACATCACATATCCGAAGTCGACACTTGAGAAAGCGCTTAATCAGCTATATAATGCGGTGCGTATGCGGGTCGCGAACACATAAAAACTTTTTTATATATAAATTAAATTATATTAATATTTTGTAACAAATAACCTTGCTTTTACGACCTCCTATGTTAAAATGGTTGTAATGTTAAACTTTAAACATTAGAGAGAGAGAAAAGTGGAGGTAGGTAGTGAAAGAAATTTTTAAAAAGTGGAATGCGCTTAGTATTGTTAAGCGTATTATCGTTGGCCTTGTCATCGGTATACTTCTCGCAGTAGCGATTCCCAAACAGGCAGCCTTTGTTGTGATTTTTGGTTCTTTATTTGTAGGGGCACTTAAAGCCGTTGCGCCGATGTTGGTGTTCTTCTTGGTTATGAGTGCAATAGCACAACATAAAGCGGGTCATCAATCTAACATGGGATCGATTATTAGATTATATCTACTAGGTACATTTTTAGCGAGCTTAATTGGTGTTATCGCAAGCTTTGCATTCCCGGTAAGCTTAACCATGGCAGCTGGTGTGGACAGCATTTCCCCACCGGGTGGTGTTGTGGAGGTATTGAAAACGCTTTTGTTAAATGTGGTTGACAACCCGGTAAAAGCATTATTTAATGCGAATTATATCGGTATCCTAGCTTGGGCTGCGCTACTTGGCTTTATGCTTAGAAGTGCTGCAGATACAACCAAACTGATGATTAGCAATGTTGCGGATGCACTTTCTAACGTCGTAAGATTTATCATCAACTTTGCACCACTTGGTATTATGGGCCTTGTATTTGATTCAATTGCAACTAGTGGTATTGAATCTTTAATGAGCTATGGTCAACTACTTGTCGTACTCGTTGGATGTATGCTGTTTGTTGCATTTGTGGTGAATCCAATCATCGTATATACACAGATTAAGCAAAATCCTTATCCGCTAGTCCTCAAGAGTATTAGAGTTTCTGGGTTAACTGCATTCTTTACAAGAAGCTCTGCAGCCAATATTCCAGTGAACATGGAGCTTTGTGAAGAACTTGGACTAGACAAAGACAATTATTCAGTTTCGATTCCTTTAGGTGCAACGATTAATATGGCAGGTGCTGCAATTACCATTTCAGTGCTTTCACTTGCAGCAGTTCATACACTTGGTATCGAAGTAGATTTAGCAACTGCGCTTATTTTAAGTGTACTTGCTGCAGTAAGCGCTTGCGGTGCTTCTGGTGTAGCAGGTGGTTCGCTTTTACTAATCCCATTAGCATGTAGTTTATTTGGGATCTCAAATGATATTGCAATGCAAGTAGTTGGTGTAGGCTTTATCGTAGGTGTTTTACAAGATTCATGTGAAACCGCACTTAACTCTTCAACAGACGTTATCTTTACTGCTGCGGCTGAGTTTAAACAATGGAAAAAAGACGGTAAAACAATTAAAATTCCTAAATAGTTAAATGTAATGACAAAAAAACTCAGTGATGATGCACAGGCATCTGTCGCTGAGTTTTTTAACGGTTTTTTAAAATTGTAAAAAAATTTTAAAGTGCATTGACAGTAAAAACAAAAAGGTGTATATATAGATTAAGATTAGCACTCGTCAATATAGAGTGCTAACAAAACATAAATTCACATCTATTTTTTATGAAAGGAGTTGTTAAGCATGGCAGGATTAATACCATTCAACAAAAGACGTAACGATTTAATGGGTGTTGGTTTTGATGATTTTCAGAATATGATTGATGACTTTTTTTCAGACACTTGGCCAATGAGAAGAAGCCTCGTCGCAGATACTTTTAAAATTGACGTCCAAGATAGCGAGCAGGCATATCTAGTGGAAGCAGAAATACCAGGTGTTCAAAAAGAGGAAATAAGTTTATCTTTAGATGACGGAAAACTTAATATCTCGGTTAATAAAGAAGAAAATAAAGAAGAAACCAATAAAAACTACATCCATAGAGAAAGACGTATCAGTTCTATGTCGCGCAATATCTTCTTAAAAGATGCAGATGCAGAAGGCATCAAGGCAAAGCTTGAAGATGGTGTGTTGAAGATTGAAATTCCAAAGCGTAACAAACTTGAAACGTCTAAGATGATCATGATTGAATAGTAGCCATCCAATTTTTAAAGTTCAACCAGATTCGACAGTCTAAAAAAGTCCACTTTCAAGTGGGCTTTTTTCATCTAGCATCTTACACAAAATTAGTTTATAATCAAACTAATATTTTTAAATTATGCTCGATTAATGAAAGGTTTGATTATGGAAAAAGTGATTCAAATGATGCTAGAGTCGGGAAAGGTCGGAGTTGAGCTTTCTCTTTATACCATTTTACCGATAATGGTTATAATGATGGCGATCATGAACGTGCTAGACAAGAAAAACATATTGAGCTGGATTGCAAAAGGGGTAGCGCCATTAATGCTCCTATTTGGTCTACCAGGTTTAGGTGTTTTTGCAATCCTCCAAATTCTTTTTATCAGTTTTGCGGCACCTGTGGCTACGCTTAAAATCATCGATCAAGATGATACCATAAGTGATGCTTCTTTGGCAGCGACCTTGGCTGCAATTTTAGTTATGGCACAAGCAAATGCAGTATTTCCTTTGACATCGGTTGGATTGAATCTTCCTGTGGGTATTGCAACTTCGTTAGTAGGCGGATTAATCGCCAGCTTAATCGCATATAAACTTTTAAAGGGAAAAGAAGCAAAGCAAAGTGACAAAAACAGCATAGAAACGCACCATTTAAATAAGGACGACTCTGAAAAAAAACTCGAAGCTCTAGAAGCAACGCATAAAAAGAAGAGTATCATCGCACTTTTATTTGATGGTGGCGAATCGGGACTTGCCATCGTTCTAAAATCCATCCCACCTTTAATCATAGCTGTATTTTTAGTCAATGTTTTAAAAACAGCGGGTGTTATTGGCATTTTAGAGACGATTTTATCGCCTGTTCTCACCGCTATTGGGATACCTAGTGTCGCTGTACTTCCTATTGTGACGAAGTTTATCGCAGGTGGTACTGCCATGATGGCGATTATTCTAGACCTTATGAAGCAAGGCCTTATGACCGCTCAAGAACTCAATCGTGTAGCAGGCTTCACCTTAAATCCGCTTGATCCTGTTGGCCTAGCCGTACTCGTGGCGACAGGGCCTAGAGTAGCAAAGGTTGCAAAGCCCGCAATATTGGCTGCAGTAGTAGGTATCATCATTCGTGGCATACTCCACCTGATTATTTTTAATTAAATGGTCTTCTTTGGGGAACCACTTTATCGACATTAACAGCTAGTATCAGTTATCTGATTATCGATATGCTAAAATAGGATTGAAAGTATTAAGCGCACACCTCACATACAGATATGTTGAGGTGTGTTTTTGCGTTTATTTTCGGTAAAGAAAGTATACTTACTGTCGTTAGTTGTGATAATATAATATTGCGACGGTAAGCATTGGTTGGGGAATCGTTTATCGGGAACCATGTGGGAGGTTATTATGGAGAAAATCAAAGTTAAACGGAGTATTAGGAAGACCTTTATCCTAATTTTCATCGTCATTATTGTGTTGACACAGATTGCTGTAGGTTTGGGGACTACAATTGTCGTGGGCACGGTTTTTACAAAGGACAAGAAAAGCTCAGTCGATTATCTTGGACAACAAATAAGTACATCGGTTGAAAACTATTTAAAGGGCTACGAGACATTAATTCGTTCAATTTCTCAGCAGGAATTTTCAAAAAAAATAATGTCAGATGCAACTGCAGAGTCAAAGTTATTAGGAATTTTAGATTCTGTTGTAAAAGCAAACCCAGACATACTATTTCTCTATCTGGGTACAGAAGATAAGCGGATGATCATGAAGCCAGATGACGATTTGGGTGACTATGATCCAAGAACGAGAGATTGGTACATAGCCGCAAAGGAAAAAGGGGAGTTCATGTGGACAGATCCTTATTTCGACGATACTGTTGGAAAAATGGTCGTAACCGCTTGTGAACCAGTCTACGATGCAGGTGGTAAATTTGTCGGTGTATTGGCTGCAGATATTTCACTTGAAACATTGAACCAACAAACAGAAGCGATCCGAATCGGTGAAAGAGGGTATCCAATCATCGTCGATGGTAATAACGTTATCATGGCACATGTTAATCCAGATAAGATCGGCACAGAGCTTACAACGACTCAAATAGTTGAGGCACTTAAAACCACAAACGTGAATTCAGTCGAGTATAATTTTGAAGAAAATGGGGTTACAAAGAAAAAATATGCCTCAATTATTAGAATGACAGCTGTCAACTGGTCAATTGTTTCAACTTTTTATTATGATGAGATTAACAAAAGTATTATTTCAATTATAATCGTAAATGCAATAGAGTCATTGATTGCAATTTTAGTGGCTGTAGTGATAATTTTCTTGTTAACACGTGCCTTCAACAACCGTATTCGCAAGCTAGTTGCTTCTATGAGTAAGGCGAGAACTGGCAATTTAAGTGAGCATTCAAATATTAATTCTAAGGATGAAACGGGATTACTCAGTCAGTATTTTGATGAAACTTTAGAGGATTTATCGAAACTGGTTGGTAACATCCAAAACGTGTCAAATCACTTGACCAACTCGTCGCAAAATCTTGCTGCCACAAGTGAAGAGGTAAGTGCTTCAGCTACGGAAGTAGCAAAAACCGTAGAAGACATCGCAAAAGGCGCGCAAGATCAGGCATCCGATGCAGAGCAAAGCTCAGTGATTGCTCAAGCGCTTTCGGATAAGTTTGGTTACCTAAATCAATACACTCAGGATATGGTCAATTCTGCAGAAACTACAGGTAGGGCTTATAATGAAGGTATTGAGTCTGTACAGGAGCTTGGTAAACGCAACGATGAATCTCAAAAGGCGAATTATGAAATCGAAATGAGCATCAACGAACTCAATTTAAGAACGCAAGAAATTGGATCGATACTTGACAGTATTTCTGATATTTCGGTTCAAACCAATTTATTAGCATTAAATGCTTCTATTGAAGCTGCACGTGCAGGTGAACACGGTCGTGGATTTGCGGTCGTTGCTGAGGAAATTCGAAAGCTAGCAGAGCAATCTGCAAAAGCGACTGAAAATGTTCGTAAGATCGTTGGAGACATCCAGCAAGACAGTACAAAATCAGTAGACAGTATGGCGACACTTAAGGCAATCTCAAATAAGCAAAATGAAGCGGTACAAAAGGTAATTGGAGCATTTGCAACGATTAAGACCGCTTATCAAACGATTTCTAGCAACATTGAATCCATCGGTGGTGCTGTAAAAGAAGTCAACACCGATAAGGAAAGAATCGTCAGCAGTATTGAAAATATCTCTGCCGTTTCAGAAGAAACCGCAGCAGCTTCAGAAGAAGTAACCGCATCTATGGAGCAACAAACCTATGCAGTTGAAGAGGTTGCAAAGGCGGCACAAGAGTTAAGCCAAATTGCAGGAGAGCTGGATCGAGAGATTTCTAAGTTTATTATATAGTTATATATGAGAAAGAGGCGTTTATGAATACCATTTATGAATCTTTAGTTGCTAGAAAATCAACCAGACAATTTGAAGAAAAACAAGTTCCCAGAGAGATTAAACAAGCGCTCTTTAATGCGGGCTTTCAGGCACCAACTGCAGGCAATCAGATGCTTTATAGTATCATAGACGTAACGGATCAGGGGTTAAAGGATCAATTGGCTGAAACCTGTGATCATCAACCCTTTATCGCTAAAGCGCCGATTGTTCTTATCTTTTTAGCGGATACGAGAAGATGGCTTGACGCTTATCATGCAGCAGGGGTAGAAGCGAGAGAACCAGGAATGGGGGATCTTTTCCTAGCGATACAGGATGCTGTGATTGCAGCTCAAAACATAGTGGTTGCAGCAGAGTCATTTGGCCTGGGGTCATGCTATATTGGGGATATACTTGAAAATGTCGAAACCCATCGTGCGCTTCTTAAGCTTGATGAATTTGTCGTCCCTATCGCTATGCTGGTAATTGGCTATCCTACTGAAGGTCAGAAGAACAGACAAAAGCAAAATCGCTTTAAAGCGGAATACATTGTACATGAGAATCACTATAGAAGATTAACTGAGACAGAGCTTAGAGAGATGCACCTTAAACAGTCGGGCAAGCCTGATTATGACTTCGATAGCACGATTACAGCATTTTGCAATCGAAAATACATGTCCGACTTTGCTAAAGAGATGACGCGATCTTCAGAAATTTATGCCAATGCTTTCCTGAAAAAAGGGGTATAAGTAATACAAAGGAGGTCGTTATGTCTGGATTGAGTCAAGAAAGATGTATCCCCTGTTCTCTGGGAACGCCACCGATCGTAGGGGAAGAGCTTAAAACACTGAAATCCGAGCTATCAGAAGGCTGGGAAGTAATAGAAGAAACGAAACTTGAAAAACATTATAAATTTAAGGATTTTAAATCGGCACTTGAATTTGTCGATAAAGTTGGTGCCATCGCAGAGGAGCAGGGGCATCATCCTGATATCGAGCTGGGATGGGGTCGTGTGGTTGTCTACTTGATGACACATAAAATCCATGGGCTATCGAGAAATGATTTTATCATGGCTTCGTTAATCGATGAGCTATAAGAGATTTATATGTCTCACCTTAAGATTATATCGATTTGTGCTTATTGCGCTTGTAAAAATTAAAGTTTCGTAACACTAAATATAAATAAAGGAAAAGTCAGTTATGTATCGAATAATATACAAGCTGACTTTTTTTATTTAGCCACAATCTCGCTTGTGGTAAAACCTGAAAGCTCGATACCTAAAGATTTTTATTTAAATATTCAACATCAATATTGGGGGAACTATGGCGTCTACAGACAAACATCATAAGTTAATAAGAGGAATAGGACTAGACGCTAAAACCATAGCGTTAATTTGGAAACTGGCATGGCCGGTTATGTTAGGACAAGCGTTACATACGGTATTAGTGATAACGGATATGTGGTTTATAGCAAGGCTGGGCAGTACAGAGGCAGCTGCAGCAGGAACTGGGACGTCACTTTTAGGTGTTATCCAGGTTCTACCTACCGTCGTAGCAGCAGGTGTGGTTGCCTTGGTGGCCAGATACTCAGGGGCCGAGGACAAAGGGATGATACAGACCATCGCGTCAACGGGGCTGATTCTGTCAATCCTCATCGGTGCGGTCGTCACTGTAGGTAGTTTTTTAGGCTTAGACGGCCTCCTCTGGATCTTTGGAGATGCAGACGCTTCAGTGCTCGACATGGCAAGAACCTACGTCGGGATAGGGTTAATGGGCTTGCCTTTTTTCTTCTACAATGCCACCTCGAGGTCCATCGTTCAGGCTACAGGGGATACTAAAAATCCAGTTAAAATTTTTATAGCTGCAAACCTATGTAATATTGTTTTAGATTACTTGTTCATTAATATCTTGCATCAAGGAATTGGAGGTGCGGCAATCGCAACGGTACTCTCTGAGGTTGTGGCTTTCATGCTCATGACGCGCCTTACTTTTAAGAATGTATTTGAGGGGAGACTAGAGGTTTTATTTTCACATCTTAAGCTCGAGATCAGTATGGTCATCCGCATCGTGAAAATTGGAGGATTTGCTGTGATGCAAATGATTACTCGTCCATTTACTGGCTTGATTATGTATCGATTGGTGCTAGCGCAAGGGGTGGCAGCAGGTGCGGCCTTTGGTGTCGGCGGTCGATTCTTTAATTTTGTATTTATCTTTCTTGCAGGTCTAGGCACGGCACTTTCGGTTATGGTGGGGCAAAGTCTAGGACAATCAGATCTTCCAAAGGCAAAACGTCTAGTTAAACAAGGGGTTCTGCTGGCGACACTCAATATGATTGTGTTCTCAATACCTTTTTATATCTTCCCACACAGCTTCATGCGATTTTTCGTCGATGATCCTGAAGTCATCCGAATTGGTGTCAATTACCTTAGAATCACCTATACAGGTGTCCTATTCGCCATCATCAACACGGTATTTGGATCGGCTTTTTCAGGCGCAGGGGATACCTTCCCGCCAATGCTGGCATCGCTTGTGGGCAACTGGGCAGTAAAAATTCCACTTGCCATCCTACTTACAACCCTAATCCCTCTTGGATCTGACGGTGTTTGGCTCGCAATTGGCATCTCAGTTGCAGCAGAGGCGGCGATTATGGCGATCTGGTTTGGAAAAGGCAAATGGCAACATAAGAAGATTTAAAAGTAAATCTAAAAAAGTAAATCTAAAAAAGTAATCCTATAAAGGCTTCGTTATATACAGGCAACTGCCGACGAATACTCTATAGGATTTTTTTATCTTTAAGACGAGTTTGAAATATTGCAGATACTATTAAATCGCCTTTCGATTAAAGGCAATGACCGAAATGACATTTAAGAGCACGATGACCATAATGGTACTAAGGATTGCAGGTATGAGTCGATCAGGTGATAAATTACCTTGAACGAGATTCAAGTTTTGTGTTGCAAGCCATGTGGGATTAAACTTTGCGATTGGTTCAAAAATCCCCAAGATCATCAAGACGATAAAGACGAGTAAAGTCGTCAAGAGGCTGCCGTAGCTGTTGCTAAACAGGATACCACCAAGAAGGGTCACACTGATTAAAAAGACACCAAACAGCCATAGACAACCCCCTGCAAAATAGGCGTGATGTAAAATGCTAACATCCCAGAAATAGCGCGTATAGATGTCTGTTAAACCAAAGCAAAGCACAAAGCTTGCCGTCCAAAGTAGGATAGAAAGTGTGAGTTTGCCATAGATGACGGTGCTTCTCTTTAGCCCCTTTGTAAGGATATTTATGAGAGTTCCTTTGGTAATTTCATGTGAAATCAACGTGCTGAATAGGATGACGAGCACGATGAGCCCCATCTGACCAACGTTTTTATAAAACTGTGCCCAAGAATCCAGAGCGGTGGGTTCAGGTAAAGTAATCTGCATCCCTTCGGGCATAAACGTCTCAAGTAGCTGCGGCGTCACCTTGGCAGTGATGGGATTCATAATTCCCAATAGTGCAAAAACGACTGCAAAGATGAACACCTTATAGGTGCGAAGCGCTTCTAACCACTCCTTTTTTACAAATGCGATATAAGGTCTCATTTCACCACCTCCATGAAGAGATTCTCAAGCGTCGGTTCTAAAAGCTCTATCCGGTTGGGTACGAGCTCAGCTTCAGCGAGAATCTTCAGTACATGTAGCTGTGTGCTTTTCACGGATTCAGTCTCGATATAAAGGCGACTACCTTCTACAGAAAGCTTTGAAGTGTTATCGGATGAAAAGTAAGCCTTTGTCGCATCGAGTTCACGGAATTGACTGAGCTGCTCTTTAGAGGTAAACTCAATTTCGATAATATCGGTCCGGCCATTTTCCTTGATTTCAGATAGGTTGCCCTCTAGTGCGAGCTTTCCACCACTTAATACACCAATGTGATCACAGATGCGTTCTACATCGGATAAAATATGGGTGGAAAAAATAACCGTTGTCTTGCCTTTCAGTTTAAGAAGGATATCTAGGATTTCCTTTCTCCCGATAGGATCGAGCGCAGAGGTTGGTTCATCGCAGATGAGCAGCTTAGGTTCATTGATCATCGCTTGAGCGATGCCAAGGCGTTGCTTCATGCCTCTAGAATAGCCCCCAATTCTCTTTTTCGCATTTTCAAGTCCAACTAAAGCAAGAAGCTCTTGAATACGCGGTTTTAATAGTGGTTCAGGAATGCCTGTGATCCTACCACAAAGCTCTAGATACTCCTGTGGCTTCATATAGCCATAAAACTCTGGGACATCAGGTAAAAAACCGATGTGCTGGTTGGTTGGCGTCTGACCATAATGAACGTTTTCACCAAATACTTTTATCGTTCCACGGTCGATTTTAAGCAGACCCAAGGTCATCTTCATGGTAGTGGTTTTTCCAGCGCCGTTCTGTCCAAGAAGCCCATAAATGCTGTTTTCAGGAACGACAAGGTTTAATCCGTCTATGACCTTATTGCTACCAAATGATTTATGAAGCTGTTGAATTTCGAGGGCGAGCATTATTCATCACCTCTACCAAATAGGAAGTACACCACAGGACCGATGATTTGGACGAAAAGGACGACGATGATCCATAGGATTTTATTACCGAATTTATAATTCGGATGCTTTAAGACGTGTACAAGAGCTGTAATCGCAAGTGCTAGCTCAAGGATAACAACAGGGATTAAAAATGGTAAATACTCTTTTAATTGACTGATTTCGTTCATCAGGTTCCTCCAAATTGAATTATTATATGTGTTAAGATTATTGAATAGAGATTATGCAAATGTTTTATGCGTTAAATGGTTTATGCGCTACACGTTGTACGCTCTTCATGTTGTAAGCTTTGCTGATTATATTCTTTGTATGCTCATGTGTTAAGCATGTTTTAAACACGGAATGTGATAAGTGTCTATAGTGTCCTATAAAAGTTTTTAAGCTGTTCAAGATAGCTTTTAAACCTTGGCTCTTCACTTATTGCTGCGAAGAATGGATTTGCTTCAAGCCCTTGAATCATACTCATCCCAATCACTTTTTCTGAGCGAGGTGCTTGTGTTCTGACCTCAATTTCTTCAAACCATGCCTCTATTTGATTAAAGTAAGCATCTCCTTTAATCCTGATAGGGAAGAGTTTATGCGTGCAGAGCTCAGTGTATTTCTCAAGTTGGTCAAGCGCATACTCTTTGTTGCCCATCTGCATATAGCCCTGTGCAAAGGCAAGATGTGTCTGAACGGCGATACCAGGATTGAGTGCGGCTATTTCAAAGATCGCTATTAGTCCTAGTGATCTCTCAACGACTTCATTAAAACGCATTGGATCGCCTATGCAGGCTAAAGCGTAAGATGGTAAAATGCCGATGAGCTTCATCAGATAGTTGTACTGACCTGCCTGTAAAATCTCAATTGCCTTATCAGTTTTCCCAAGTAACTGGTAGGCGCTTGCGAGTATTGGCTCATCGCTAGAGGTTGGATTTAAAATGCCTTCTAGATTTTCAATGACCTTTAGTGGCTCCTGCTGAATTAGGTAGATGGCAGCTTGTAGAGAGTTGGCGCTGTTGACTAGCTTAAGGTCATCTGATTCCAGTTTTATGCGCTCACATAGTGCTTCAATTTTCTTGAGGACTTCCGATTGATGCTCAGGTGAGGATGCGAGCATAAAGTGATTCGTTAGGAGTATTGCCATTTTATAAATTAAGAGCATACATGCATAATACTTTCTGATGGATTGTTCAATTTCTGAAATAACATTATCAAAGGGTTCTGTTACAAATTTTTCTGTGAACTCGGTATACAGTCGCTCAATGCTATTGTGATCTAGTTGAGGTGAATAGCCAATGAGTTCATCTATGGTGATGTTAAAGTAAGTGGCTAAAATAGGAAGGAGTAATATGTCGGGAAAGCTCTGGCCTGTTTCCCATTTGGAGACGGATGCCTTTGAAACGCCAACATAACTAGCAAGATCATCCTGTGTAAGTCCTTTTTCCTTCCTTTTTTGAGTCAATATACGTGCAAGGTTGATTTCTTTCATGAAAGCCTCCTCGGTTTTCGTTTTTATACCCTCATTATATGCTTTTTAATGTGGAATACAATGGATTCTAACTTGATTTTGGTGGACAAAATCAACTATAGGTTGACTATTTTGAGAGTCTGATAGGACCTTTAATGTTGAATAAAGAAAAAATGGGATAAAATTCCCAAATAAATGTAAAATTATTACATATATTACTTTTCATATACAGCCATATCAGTTATACTAAAACAATAAGTGTTTACATATAATGTTAATATTTCAAAAATAATGGGGGAAACTAATGAGGGAATTTATTAAGGAAAAGGATGGCGCAAGGTACACTAAGTATTTGTGTAACTGCCAAGAATCATTCGTAAAAGAGCAAACGGAGCTTTATAAAGCTACATATGAGGATCCAAAGTTACTTAAGCGCGTCATCAATGATATGAAAAAAAGCATTCTTGCAACAGGCTGGTTGGTATTTATACTTTCCTTTTTATTGACGATGTCATCTTTAAGCTATGCCGAGCCTAGTGCTGTTTTTTTTTCTGATGTGACAAATAATCACTGGGCTTATAAATTTATCGATACACTTAAGACAAGTGAAATCATCGGAGGTTATCCTGAGGGTACATTTCGACCTGAAGCAAATGTAAAAATCAATGAGTTTATTGCAATGTCGGTTAAAGCTCTTGGCTATCGTTTCGAGTCAACTTCTTCTGATTGGTCGAAACCGTACATTGATAAAGCGATAGAGCTTGGCATTATCGAGGATAGAGAATTTACATCCTACACAGCTAATATCACAAGAGAGCAAATGACTTCTATTGTGGTTAATGCGGTTGCTCTGTCAGAGTATAGACCATCAAGCACTATGGACGATTACATCAAAAGAGAAACGATAGATTACTACAAAGTATCTGATTACTATAAACAAAACATCTTAGATTCATACAAATTCGGCATTGTCACTGGCTTCTCGGACCATACCTTTAGACCAAAAGATTACTCCACAAGGGCGCAAGCAGCAGCAGTGATCTCTAAGATAGAGAATATGGCACTTAGGAAACCATTTGAAAAGACGGACGCTAATTATGTGATGCTTAAAACATGGGTAACGGATGAATTTGGAAATGAGGACAGAGTTGAACGACCTTTCTATGCACCTTATTACAACGGTCAACCAGTGGACGAAATTGTTGAATTTGCTAGACTGATGAATGAAATTCATTACAATGGAAAAGGCTATATTGATTTTGGGTATGATTCATCACTAAATCATTTGGCGTCGGCTTTTTATAGAGATAAGGCGACTTACGATTACGTTTATTCTTTACCAAATGCATATGAGGGAGTAATGGCAATGGCAAGTAATGGTGATTTTTCATTAACCATTTATCCGTATGATTTAGGCAGTAAATATAAACCTTACCAATCATCGGTATTAAAAATGACTGAGTACACAATGAACTATACAAACTATAGCACATTTTTTAATGAACATTATAAAGAGCAATTTGAAGCAATGTTTAGGTTTTGGTTTGAGGATGAATTTGATACAGCGTGGACAATTTTTAATCGTGCATTAGATTATACAGGTGAAAGAAAAAATGAAATTGTTACAATTAACGGCAGAAATTTTGATATTGGCTATTCGAGGCTAGGTTTGACGTTTTACGTTTCTTTAAAACACTAAGAGGTAATTTATGAAAAAAAGACTATCTATATTTTTAACCATCTGTTTGCTTTTAACAGCGATACCGTTTACGAGCTATCCGATCAGTATTTCTCAAACTGTAGATAAAAGCAAATATGATGGTGGACAATTTTTCAAATCAGACCCATACAACGGACTTTCTTGGAATGACTATAAGCTGAATAATGGTATCCCATCCACTATAAGTAGAACAGTTACAAAAGTAGTCGGGGGAAAAACACAGACTCATTATTTCAATATGGAACTTTTCGCAGACAAGGGAATAATCGTCTATGGGGATTACACCTTTGTTACGCAGGATTTTAAGCCCGGAACAGGCAGTCTTGATATCTATGGAAATTATGTTCTTATAAACAATCAAGGCTACTATGCAGGTGGAACCGGTGAGTATCGATATCATGGTTTAGATGCTCAAGGCGAACTTTATGCAAATGGCAGTTTCCCAATCGATGCGATCAGTGGTAAAAAGGCTGAGGAAAAGAAGTGGGTTTATAAGTATTGGAGTAAGATTGATAATGATTTAGGCAGTTCGTTTATTAAAGACCCTAGTCTTTATAACCGTATTGCTAATGGCGATTGGAATGCTAATACTCAATATAGAAACACTATGATCGCCATGATTAACAATGCATTACCCTTTGAGCTACTCAATACCAACAAAACAGACAAGAACGCCTACAACTATGCCAACGTTATGACTGCACCAACCTCAAGATACGCAGGTGAGGTTGAAATGGTGAACTGGGGATGGAGTACGAAAAAGCAAGCGAATAGCGAGTTTTATCAAATCTTCTCAACCAATACAACCAAGCAAAAAATCATTACACCAGTTGAATCCGTTACAACGGCTTTTATCGTTGGCGAGGGAGTAGAAAACGATAAAGCTTACATTGACGTAAAAGTTAATGTAAGAGGCGAGCTTCAAGACCAACATTTATTTGATGGTATCGACACCGAGGGCATTACAGACGAAGTGCGGAGAGCCATTGAGTATAACAGAGACGATATCGACCATTGGACTTTTGAGCTTCGCAATGATTTAGATGCAAGAGTGTTAAATCAAAACGGTAGACGGGTTTCGTTTCAAGCAGGTGCAACAGATTTCACCATTCGATTTTATTCTGACGCATATGAAAACAGACGCGACCTAAACGGCAAACTAGATATTATGTTTTGGGGTAAGGCAAGCTGTGTCTTTGTCACAGGGGAAAAATCAGAGGACACATCATCCTCAAATATATCGCTTGAATCTCCACCGGTTGTAAAAGAAAAAACGGATATTCACTTCGATATCACAGTACCTAATTATATGCTAGATACCGAGAAGTTTAAAATCGTCGATAACACCGTAATCGAGGGCGAGGATTTTGAAAAGTGGGTTGAGCTTGAAGGTGTAAGACTTAGTGAATCTGAAATGAACGATTTTCTATCTGGTAACTATTTGTTCCCACTTCTTGGCGAAGATAAGATTTACACCTATAACATTCATTACTCGAACTTTGACGACCAGAACTATGACTTTATCAATTACGTTGTGGTCTACACAACAAAACCAAAAGCACAGTTTAAAGTAACAGGCACATTTAAAGAAAATCGATTGATTGAAGCGAATTCAGACATTACGAATGTCAACTCAGCTTACTTGAGAGCAAATGCAAGCTTTTCAAATCTAGTGTTTGATGTATCAAACAAGCAAGGCGACAACTCAATTATCAAATACGGCACTAAAAACAGCAGCTTAATTCAGTTTATCGTAAAAGGACAAACTGCAATCAATTTACAAATGCAAGTAAGGGCAGACGTGACGCCGAGCAAGATTGAGCGATATGACATTCCTGTAGGATATCACATTTCAAATCTATACAATTACGACTTGTTTACGGTGCAGGATTACAAGCCTGCAATGTCATTAAATATTTGGAATCCTGCATTACTAAGAAATGAAACCCTTGATTTCACATATGATGCATCTAGTGTGGATGGTGACTTTGTAACAATCAACACTTACGAGATTTACTATGATTTAAATAGTGATGGTGTTCCAGAGCAAAAAGTAAAATCGGGCAATTATGCTGATTTTGACACATTTAAACCCGATCAGTTAGGCGTCTATAAAATCAAATTTTTCGCAGAGGAAACATTTGGAGAGCCAACACTTGCACAACATATTACCGCAAGTGATAAGCGAAATGCGGTGATAGAACGTACCTTTAGCGTTGAGAACTTATCGCCAATGGCGAAGCTCTTTACCGATATCGAATACGACTTTCCACAAGCAGATGTCATAGTTTTGACGGATAAGGACATTACGAGAGAAACAAATAGCGCTATCCTAAACGACCGTGTTTCATGGATGAATACACTTAGACAATCGGGGATTGATGCGAGTGTACAAAATTGGGATTTATTCACCTACACATATAGTCAAGACGTTTCACCAGTTTATAACACAGGAAGTTCAGTTCCTTCGCAGACGAAAACCTATTCAAGTGGTGGCTATAGTGGAACGGTTAACAGAATCGATTACATCAACAACCCCTATCAGTATGATGCTGGGCGATATGTGAGCGTTACTAAGTCTGATTATTTCACAGGCGGGAGTGCTTTTCAAAGTGGCGAAGGTTCTACACCTTCAACATTACCATCTAAAGAGTGGTATGATGATGGAACTTTTAAAGGTTGGTTAGGACAGATTAACTATGTTTATGATTCAGGTCCGATTAAAGACTCAAAAGGAAATGTTATAAGTTTTTGGTTTACAAGAAGTTGTGATTATGGTGGTACTCTATACGCTACCGTTCAAGAGTGGCAGAGTGATTGGCGATGGGCGGATGATTATACTGGCTATTATGCAGGAACAATTTACAAGTACGTTAAACAGAGCTTTACACCAGTATTTAGAATGAACTCAAACAAGTATATTGTTTATTTTTCCGATAGCTACATCAACCATAAAGATGACATACAAGCCGTTCTCGATAAAGGAAGCTCAAAGATTATTTTAGTAGGAAAGGGCGCTTCTGATATTGAGTCGCAATTTACACATGATTATTTTATAGACAACAGCGAAAAGTCACTTGATGCGGTAATGGCTGAAGTCAATAGAATTATTATTGAAGACAACCCATATGAGAACAATCAATTATTATTAGTGAATGAATCATTTACACTTAACACCGCTGATTATGACTTTGAAAACGACCCGATTGAAGCGTATGGATTAATCTATGTTCATGATTCAAATTACTATGATAATACAATGGGGCAGGAAACAGGCACATCTACAAGCCAAGCAAACGGCTCATACACGACCACTGTTAAATCTAGCTTTTCAAAAGTCGGGCATTACACCATCTATCGCAAAACGAAGGACATTCCAATCGACTTCATAGATTATTCTCAGGAATCAAATCTTGCAAAGCTTGATATATTTGTCCATCGAAAACCAATAGCAGATTTTTCGCTTGACTGGGATTATGATTCTACAACAGCGAAGTATTTAACTACATGGGTAGACAAAAGTTATGATTTAGATCATCAATTTTCAGATGCCCAAAAGGGGATTAGAGACAGGCGTATTATGTACCGCAAAACTTCGGGTGACAATGTTTGGATTTACTCTATCCCTAACAACTTAACTTCTGGCACTTACGAATTAAGATATAGCGTCAAAGATATTGAGGGTGCTTGGAGTGATGAAAAAGTTTACACTTTCACTTTGGCATCTGAGCCACCGATTCAATTTAAAGCAGAGCTGAGGCCAAAGGTATCAACTCAATCTTTATCAAAGTTTCCAATCGGTCAAACGGTACAGTGGTATGATGTTTGGTCTAGGTTCGCTTATGCACATCATCTTGAAGTTAGCTTATGGGATGGAACTACACGAGTTACAACAGTTCCAATTAAAACAGTAAACTATAGCACATCAACTGCTTTAAAGATGGGTAATGATTATGCTTGGAATGATATAGATTTCTTAATTCCTAAAGGAGCTGGTCTTCAAGAAAAGACATATACCTTAAGAATTGAAGCTATTTCAAATTCAAATTCAAATAATCGGACAGTAATCAATAGATCAATCACACTTGTTAACAATACACCACCTACAGTTTCGTTTGTGAGTTATTCACCATCAACTTTATTTCAAGGTTTAGAAATTATAAACACCGCATTACCAGTTGATATCGACGGGGATATTTTGACACTTGAGTATTATGCAGCGCATGAAAATGATAGTTATCAACTCGTGAATGCTTACTCAAATGTAATTCAAGGAAAGAACTTTATTTTAGACCCCGTACTTTTAGAGAAAGCTGGCAACTATAAATTTAAGGTAGTAGCAACAGATACAAGCGGAACAACTGGCGAAGCAGAGGTCATTTATAATGTTAAGCCGTTGGTCTTGGAAAATTTGAGGGTTAAAACGATTTATGATTATTCTTGGAAAAAGTATTTTTATAATACGAACATGAATGCAACGTCATTGACCTTAAACGGTATACCAGTTTCAGATTTTCCAATATATAAAAATAAAGAAGGGGGAAGTATTAAGTTAGGCTATTCGGTTTTAATGTCGATTGACTCAATCGGCTTTATTGACCCTAGTGACTACATTTCAATTCAAAGTCGATTCTTTTTAAGAACCGGCTCAACCTATCAAGAGGTTGAATTATATGTCAAAGACACAAACAATGGCGCATATAAAAAACTAAGCAATTCAATTTATCATGACAAGATATTGAATTTCACTCTAACTAATAGAAGTAGTTTAGGGGGCGAACGTAGTCGGTGGGAATTTGGTTTTTATTTACCGCCCAATACTCTAGCTGTACCAAAAGGACAAGCACTCGATATCTACAAGAAAAATTATGTAAAAGGTGATTTATTAGTCAGCCTCGATATTATAGGCTCTAAGCCCACTTTTGACGTATCGTATGACTACACATCAAAAGAAACCGCGTGGTCTAGCTCAAGTGGAAGCTCATACGGAAGCAATTTGAAATCAAGCAAAAGTTTACTAGGCAAAGGCATTGGTGCAGGAGAAATTTTCTTTTACACAACGCTTTCAACAAATTTAGATGATATTAAATTAAATAAGGAGTGGTAATTATGTTACAAAACACATATAGTTCAGTTTTAAAAGTTAACAGTTGGAAAACAACGGATGATATTTTAAATGCGATCGCCGGTATTGGCTCATTGATTTTGAGCTTCGCATTGCTTTGTGCATCAATCTATTTAATAGTAAATGCAGTTGGTTTTTTTAGAAAATCCGGGGACACTTCAAGTAATGAAATGGAAAGAGCAAAAGCTAGAAGTTCTGGGTTTGTAAACCTCGGCTTAGCCATTGGTATATTTTTGATTACTGCTGTTGTATTTATCGTTGGTTCATCTGTACTTGGAATCGCAGGGTTTAGAAAATTATGATAATGCTTGTTGTAGGTGGTTTTATAGGTTTACTGTTTTTGACTATAGGATCAATTTTAAGTATTGTTATTGAGCTCATTAACGGTTTACTAATAACGCCACCTTATATTTTAAACGACTTACCGTATATTGGTTATTTTATTACTTTTGTAAGAGCAGTTGCATTAATTTATTTGGTTGTTAATGCAATTAGAAAACTCGTTGAAATTGGCGAATATAGGAATGAGAAAATTGAGACATTCTTTATTAAGCTTATGTTTGGGATATTAGGTATTGCTGCAACTCCATTTTTAATTAAGTTTATATTTCTGCCTTTTAATTATTATGTGATGAATGCAATTCTTTTTATAACGAAACAAACCACAAATACAAATCTTATCGATACCAGTATCTTTGGACTTTCAGATTTCTTAAATGAAAGAAATTCATTTGACATTGTTAAAGACATTGGAGATACCTTATCACTTTTAATTAAGCAATTAGTTTTAATGTGCGTTACACTTTTTTTCTTTATTAAAATTACTTTCATTGGTGGGAAAAGAGCAGGTTTCATTATCATAATGTATCTTGTTGGACCACTTTCTGCTTCATCTTTAGTAATCGATTCTAAGGCTATTGGAAGTTGGCTAACTGAATGCTTCATATGGGCGATTAGTGGTATGTTCATGTTGATATTTATATTCCTCGGAATTGAGTTTCTTACATTAGGCATGGATTTCAAATCGGGGCGAACACTAGCTTATCAACTAGTTTTAGGTATTGCTTTACTAGATATTTCAACTCGTCCAGATGATCTCATCAGACCTTTTGTGTATGCTAAAATTGGCATGACTAATTCAAGAGATATGAACACGGATGCTAATGTACTTAACACATTATTTTAGAATTTTAAACAGGATGGATTAATAAATGAGTGAGGAAAAAAGAAGAATTACACGAAATCTTGATACAAGAACTAAGCTGTTTGGATTGACTCTTCCGAGACTATTTTTTTTAGTTTCGGTAGATACAATCTACATAATTTATTTTCTACTTAAATTGATATTTGTAGGAGTTGACTTTTTTTCAGTTGCAGGTGGATTTCTTAAGTTGATTTTTATTCATCTTGTAATATGGGGATTGCTCCAAGAAGTGTCGTATGGTGTTATTACGATTGCAAGTATTATTAATTGGTTAAAAGCTCTAACAAGAAAATCGCAAACTTTCTACTGGGAAGGAACAAAGAATGATGAAAATAAAACCATTGTCAAAATCGACCAAACAAATTAGTGTACCAATCGAGGAAATCACGGATTTAATAAAGACAAGCGAGGGATATTCTCTCTTGAGCAGGGTCTTTCCTCTGAATGTACCAATGATGGCAGATAACTCTAAGAACAATATGTACAAAGCAATTCATTCAGCACTAATGACAATTGATTCCAACTTGTTGTCTGTTTACATTGTCAACAAAGTTGTAGATCTTCAAGAACCCGTTTTGCATCAACACGATCTGTTAAAGAAAACTAAAATTGACTTTGAAAAACCAATTATTGAGAACAATATAATTAATTTAAAAGATTTTCAAGAAAAAAAGAATACAAAACAAGGCGCACAAAACAATTTACACTTTTATGTTCTATTCACCACCAAAGATAAAGATTATAACAGGGCTTTAAGCGAACTCAAGCGTCAGTCTGACGCTTTCAATAGGGAGCTTTCAGCTTCGGGTCTCTTATCAATGCAAATGAAAGCGTTTGACACGAAAAGGCTACTTTTTGATATCACTTCAAAAGAGAGTAGCCAAGATACACAAATTGATGAATCATGGCGTGTCTCTGATGTTTTACCGAGGCCTTATAGAACTCTAGATAAAGACAATAAGCATTTATTCATAGGTGATGCTTATTATAGACACTTTTATGTATCGAAGTTTCCATTGTTCGTTGATAACTATTCATGGTTTGACCGATTTTTACAGTACAAATCTGACTTTGTAATTGCTATGCATTTTGAATATCAATTATTTGATGAAAGCTATTCAAAGGCTCTTACTAGAACTAGGGTCAATCATACTTTAACAAGTCAAACGGAAAAAAATGACGCTGATAAAAACAGACAAAAGAATATTGAAAGGTCCTTAATCGAAACAAGTAATAAGCTCTCAGATGAAGCTGAAAAGTTATTTAAAGTAACCACTTTGATTCAGCTTCAAGACGAGAGCATGGAAGTATTAAATGACAAAGTATCTAATCTTAGAAAATCGACGGTTGGATTTAATTTTTCAGAAATTAGACACGAGAAGGACAGAGAGTTTATCCCATTTTTCGCAACTTTGCCAATAGGCTATCGAGATAATTTGATTAACAATCTTAGATGGACTTTGAAATCTTCTGATTTTGCATCAATGTTAATTTTTAATAGTAGTGATTATATTGAATCTGATGGAATCGCAATTGGAACGACTTTAATACCTAAAGAAAAGACTTTTGAACTAAAAGGCCCAATTATAACTAATAAGGCGAATAGAAGAATACACAATAACGGGCATACCGCAATTGTAGCAACAACAGGAGCAGGTAAAACAACGTTTTTAAAATCTTTTGTAGATGGTTATGTACCCTATTATGATTACAATACTTTAATTGACTTCAAAGGGGATCTGTTTTTTCCATATGGAAAAAGATATAAATTTTCACAGATGAAATATTGTGTAAATCCACTTCATATTTTTAACGTAGATAAATTAAGTGATGAAGAGCTGGTTTTAAAAATTAATGATACTATTGATAACTTTGTTGAATATGCGTACTGGTTTAGCGAAGATATGTCTCAGAGAAAAGGAAATATACTCAAGAAAGATTTAAGAGAGATTTTTGAAAAAACTAGAAAGTCTAGGGAGCTACCAATTATCTCTGATTTAATTAATCTTTTAAATGAAAAGGTTAAAAACACTGACCTTACAACAGAGGAACGAACAGTTAGAAAAAATTTCATAATTGATTTTGAAGAACTGTATCTTGGAACAATGGCGCCTCTCATTAACGGTCAAACAAATGTTGAATTTTCTAAGTTTCAAGTATTTGATGTTTCGGGACTAAATAAAGTAGTTGTACCACCGATCATGGACTTAGTACTCAAGATGACAAATAATTTTATCAGAAGTTTTGGCGTTTACAAACCACCAAAACATCACGTCGTTATTGATGAAGCACATAACTTATCAAGCAAGAGTAACCCATTTGCAATTCTTTTCTTGATAGAGAAATATCTTAAAGAGATAAGAGGCTTTGGCTGTGATGTGACAACTGCAACTCAAAATATTGTTGACTATGGTAAAGTTGAAGGCGGTGAGCTTGTAATAGGCTTGAGTCATTTTAAAATCTTCTTTACTGTTTCATCAAATGATATTACTGAGATTAAAAAACTTAATTTAAATCTCACGGAAAGTGAATATGAGTTGATTAAAGAAGATGAATCCTCAAACCCTCAAATGCTTTCGAATATGGACGTAAGCAGAAAATCAAGAGGAATCATGTTCATAGGTAGTCGAAAAATAGGCATACAAAAGTTCTTAAAAAAAGCTGAAATTGAATGGGCACTCCCAGAAGATTTTGAAAAGTATTATAACGAAAGGTCACGATATTTGAGCCTTTATGAACAACAAGGCTTGGTGATTAATGAATGAATTTTGCGAGTTTAATTAGTACTGCGGCGAAAGCTTATGCAACGAAAAAAGCTACTTCAAAGTTCAACGGTGGAAAGAAAAAAGGGAAAAACAATATAATCATTAGTATTGTGATGGGCTTTGTTCTACTGTTGGCATTTATCCCTACAATGCTTATGAGCATCTTAACCCCTTTTGTAAACTCAGATACTGAAACAAAAGAACTTTTGCAAGACTATTACTATGCTTCAACAGAGATTGGTATTGATTATGTTCATCTTGTGGCTTATGACATGGTTAGATATGAGCTTGACTTAAGCCAAGCGAAACCTTATGAGTCAGCACTTGATTTTTTGATTATTCAAGTTGATGTGTTCGAGGACCAACCCACAGGAGAAGTAGACGAGTTTGGAACAGAAACATATGAGCGAGTAAAAGTAAGTACTTATACTCGAAGAGGAAGCAGGGCGACTGAATTTCTTTCATCAATTACTGGTAAAGCATATTCAGATATTCGTGAGGTTGTGAATGATTTACAGAATCTTGATGATTACTATTACGAAGTAAAAGAAATCGCCTCAAGTCATATAGACGATATGATAGCACAATTTGATTCAGACCAAATCGAAATGCTAGACGCTATAATTGAGGCTAATATGGTTTCTGAAATGTATGCTCCGACAGAGATTCCAAATTTTTCTCTTTCTATGATTCCTACTAACTACTTTAGATTACCAAATGAAAGATTAACAATTGTTTCTTCACCTTTTGGTTATCGCATTCATCCAGTTTATCATGTAAGAAAGCTACACACTGGTACTGATTTAGTTGCTCAATCTTATACTTTTGGTACTGATGTTCACCCTATTGCTTCTGGCTACGTTGTCAGAGTACAAAGGCTATTAACAGGCTACGGTAATAATGTCATGATAAGACACACAGACCCTAACGGAAATACGTGGTATTCTGTCTATGCTCATCTTAATGATATAACTGTAAATCTAGCTGATTACGTGAGCTATGATGATGTTATCGGTCATTTAGGTAACTCTGGAACAAGTACAGGAGCACATTTGCACTTAGAAATAAAATTTGAACAGTATTTAATAGACCCTGATATCATTTTCAGGTTCGAATAAAATTAAAGGAGATTTAAAAAATGGCTATTATTCTTAACTTAAGCAAAAAGGTATCAAAAAAGGTTAATTTAGAAGAATCAACTTACAATAAATTAGAGACGTATTTTCGTTTCATGCTCTCAAAATCAAGTTTAGATGATGTAAGTTCTGAAACGTTTGAGAAACATTTTGATGATTTAATCGATCAGTTAGTTTTAGCAAGTATTGATAAAGACCGTGAGTTTTCAAAGTACTTAAAGAGTTTAGATACGAAACAAGAATAGTTTGTATTACATTTTGTTGAGCTGCATCATCTGATCCTGATTCCTGAAGAGTGAATTTTGTATTACAAAGATGATGTAGCTTTAATACTATCTGTATTACATTATTTCATCCAGGCTGCTAACCGGCGCGCGATTTTTGTAATACACGATTAGAAAGGTGAGATTATGAAAAAACTTATAATTGTTGAAAAACCTAAAGTAGCGACTCAATTTAGTACTTTTCTTAAAATGAGTAAAGTACCTATGACAAGCCAAAATTTCTATTTCGAAAATGAGAAATTTCTTGTTGTACATAGCTTTGGACATATTTTCAGATTAAAAGATGCTAAAGAATATGACTCAAAGTATGCTAAATGGGAATTAGAAAACTTTCCGATTATTCCTAATAAATTTGAATACGTTGCTAACGATCAAGGAAATACTTCACAAAACAAAGTAACTTTAACACAGATTGACTTAATCTTTAAACTCATTAATAGAAATGACATTGACGGTGTAATTAATGGATGCGACCCAGATAGAGAAGGTGAATCCATTGGAACAAATATATATAAAATGTCAAAGACGACAAAACCATTTTATCGAATTTTATACAACGCCATCACTCAAAAGGATATTGTAAATGCTCTGAACAATTTAATACCATCCAAAGATAGAGAAACATACATTAATGGAGCTGACGCAAGAATGAATACCGATTGGTTAATTGGTATCAACTTCACTTCGGTTGCAACACTAACAATGTCAGATAACCAAACTACTATAAACGTAGGAAGGGTTATAATGCCAACTCTAAAATTTGTTTATGACAGAGAGCAAGAAATCAAGAACTTCGTACCAGAGACTTATTATTGTATCGTGATTGATTGCACTTTTAAAAATGGAATGAAAATCAACACAGTTTATCAAGATACGGAAGGGAACTACAAATTTTCAGAAACAAAAGCAAATGAGATTATTAAATCAATTCAGATTAATAATCTAACGATTGAAATCGAACAAAAGTTAAGTAATAAAAATCCAAGTAAACTATTTGATCTCTCTTCTTTTGCTAGTTATATGCTTAAAAAATACAACATTTTTACTGGTGAGGAAATTACAAAAATCTATCAAACGTTATATGAACAAGGATATTTATCATATACACGGACAAATTCTAGATATATTTCAGAGACAGAAATTGATAAATTCAAAGAAGTGCTAAAGATTCATGCAGAAGCTCTTGGCCTTAACCAACAAGTAGAATTTCATACAAAAAAATCAGTGTTTGACAGCTCGAAAGTTGATTCACATAGTGCTAATACGCCAACTGAGAAAATCCCAGACTTATCTAGCTTGAATGAAAAAGAAGTGATTGTCTACACGGAGATCAGAAATTCATTTTTAGCACAGTTCATGAAGCCAGCCGTGTATAAAAATATTAGTTTAAAAATAAGTGATGGAGAATATGACTTCTATGGCAGTACTAAATATATAGTTGAAGTTGGGTATTTGTCTTTGTACGACCAAAAAGAAAAGGCTAACATCGATTTTGAGACTGTAGAATACGAGACCAATTTATATGTTCATCCAGTAAACAAATCTAAACCGTCACTATTAACTGAAAGTGAATTAATCAACCTAATGAAATCTGCTGGACGTAGTTTAAGTGACGAGGACGAGTTTGATGGTGATGTATTATCTGAGTTTTCAGTAGGTACACATAGTACAATTCCTATGGCTGCTAATCATTTAATTAAGTTAGGCTATATAAAGAAAAAAGGGAAGATGCTTCAATCAACAGATACAGGTAAAAATCTAGTTGAGAAGTTCCCTGCAAGTAACTTGTTTGACCCTGTTTATACTGGTAAGATGCAACAGCTCATTAAATCTATTGAAACTGGAAGTATGAGCGTGGCTGATTACTATTTTGGACTCCATAGATATATTGAAAGCGTTGTCGAGAAGATAAAGCACTATGAGGGTGAAAGTCTTATTGTAAAACTAGAATTAGGCGAATGTCCAAAATGTAATAGTCCGATTTATGAAGAAAAAGGTAATTTTTCATGTTCTAACAAAGAGTGTGATTTCATTGTTTATGCTAAAAATAAGTTCTTGGAAAACTATAGCAAAGACCCATTAAGAGTTAAACCGATTAAAGATAAGGACATTAAAAAAATAATCGAAGGTAAATACAAGTGTAAACTGTATTCTAAAAATAAGGATAAGGAGTTTTTAGCTCATGTAGGTCTAGATGAAAACTTTAAGTATTTGAAAATTATTGAATTTATTAACAAATAACAACTTGCTGTTATTACAATTCTGTGGTAAAATTATATTATAAAATAAGTTCCCACAGGAGAATAAACTATGTGTAAAGAAGTATCTACCCCTAAAAGTGTGCGTTTCAGTGAAGATAAAATCAATTATATTTTGCGGAATATTCCAGAAAATAGACGTTCTGAAAATGGCGTTTTTTCACCTGAGCTGATGAAGATAATTGATGAACATGAAGAAATTACCGTTAAGAAGCCAGAGAAAATCAGAATGCTCGACAAAGAGATTGCAGAAAAGGAAGAACGTTTAAAGAAAGTAACGGATCTTCTCAGAAAATCAAACGAAATTAAAAATGCAGTAGATAATCAAGTTAAGTCAATTGAAAGTTTCTGCATTCGAATTCACCAAGCTTTGTAATACAACTTTATGAAACATTCTGTATATTTGCGGAATGTTTCGTTTTATTGTAAAATGATTGTATTACAAACGCTTGAGGGGAAAATGGATAAAATATATCTTATATCATACGAAAAAAATGACTGGAATGTAAAAGAAAACTATTATTTCATAGACAAAGAGAATCCATTGGAAAACGGCTATATGGTGTATCCGCAAGTTGATGGCTATCCATCTTATAAAAAGGGGTTTGAACGTTCTTTTTTTCTCATTCACGATACGTTCAATGAAGCTGAAAAATCTTGCTCAAAGCTAAGAAAAAAATACAATCAAAAAATTGTCTATAAAGACTTTAAAAATACTGTAATTGTGAAGCATCATTTTGACGATATTTGCAATCGATTAAATGTTAATAAGAAAATACTCGCGGAAACCACAGGAATTTCAATCGCTACGCTATACCGTGAGATTTATGATTTTACAGTCATATGCAAGTTGTTAGTTACTATTTACAATCTGACTGGTGAGAATATTTCACTTAGTGAAACAATTGATATTAAGCATAAAAATAGCATTATTGAGATTGACAATACAGTTGATCCGATTATTAGTGAAGAGTTCACTTTTACACTAAATCAGTTTTGTAAGAATAATGATATACCTTTACAAGCCTTGGCTAAAATCTCTGATATGAAATATTCGACATTAACTATGATGTGTAGTAACGCAAGAGATTTAAGGACTTTCGCATACTTTTATAAACTTTTAAATCATACTTTAGATATTGAAATTAAACTTGCTGATATGATTTCATTTAAGTAATTTGTATTACATTTTCTATTCTGCAGGAAGGCTGATCGGACTGGAGCAACTCTTCCTATGTAATACACTTTTTCACCTATAATATATTAAAGGAGTTTTTTATGCTAGTGACACAAAACGTTGTTGATATTAATGAGAATGAACATGTTACACTTAATAGAACATATGAACATAAATATATGTCAAATAATTGGTTGAAAACACATCACAAGCCAAAGCGAAGAAAACCATTTACGGCAATTGGGAAAAATATTCAATCTTTGGTAGTAGACGAAGGTTGGTTGTCTATTCCGAATGCACGTGTCGGCTGTGGTATGTCATCAAGTAGCAAAGAGTTATTTATTAAAAATATGGGTTAATTCATACTTTAGATATTGAAATTAAACTTGCTGATATGATTTCTTTTATGTAATTTGTATTACATTTTCTATTCTGCA
Source organism: Clostridiales bacterium 38-18 (assembly GCA_001897605.1). GTDB lineage: Bacteria > Bacillota > Clostridia > Peptostreptococcales > Acidaminobacteraceae > Fusibacter_C. The sequence goes on from MKTL01000005.1 coordinate 167,398, forward strand.
GGAAGACTGATCCGATGGCAGCTCTGCATTAATTGTAATACAGCTTTTATAATTAAATAATATCAAACTCGCTGATATGGTTTCTTTTTAGATAATGTAATAGCAAATATAAATTTGCAAAATGGGGAGAATTTAAAATGAGAAATAGCACCCTTAAATCATTGATTGAAACGTACCCGGGAATTATTACAAAAGCAATGTGGGAAACACCTGAGGGTAAAATTTGGATAAATAAAATGACTAAAAAACATATTGAAAATACAGTTAATATGTTGAAAGATAAATCTAGTTTCAGTTTAACTTTTCTAGAAAAAAAAGCAGAAGCTAGATTAAGACTTTATGGAGAAGATGACCAATTTTATAAAAACTACATGGAAGCAATTATGTTAATTAGAGACAAAATAGAAGATTTTGAGAAGCATTTAGACGAGGGAGACTATGAAAAATTCTATTAGTTTTCCTTCTAGAATGAAAAAAATTTAACTTTTGAAAACTCTAAACAGTAAAAGAGTCCACCTTTATCTATTTAAAGGTGGACTCTTTTTTGTTAAGGATTCGCTTATCGATTAAGATTGTGAAATCCAGTTTCCAGCTGAATCGCGATAAGCTGCAACTACTGGAAGGCCATCACTAAAGTATGATTGTCCTGAATTTAGTGTAACAGGATCAGGAACATTCAATTTGACTTCAGTAAAATTACCTGCTGTCATGTTTGAATTCAGATTAGTAAAAAACGTTGCATGTGAGCTGACTTGAGCTGATCTGTTTGTGTTAATGTAACTTTCAGCTACGCTCATAGCTAATGAACCAGGTGCGCCAATATACCAACCAATTCCTAAGTAAAATGCCCAGCTAGATGCTCCCGATTTAGTAGCGCCTTGGAATGTTGCGGCTGAAACTGGAGCTACTAACACATTTTTGATTGATGCTACTTTTGCTTTTGAAATAATAATTTGTTGCATAAAAACCTCCTAGAATTTTTTTAGTATAATCGATTAAACTATCAATTACTAATAACGTTTAATTTTTAAATAAGTAAACTGCAAAATAATAAAAAAAGTGGTATATTTTGTATTTACTATTAGTATTGTTCAACGTTCTTACAATAGTAAGAGAGGAGTTGATTATGACTAATGATTAAGGAATGCATTAATGACTACAGAAATGGTGAGGACAATAATTTAGAAAAAATAATTTCAATGTTTATGCCACTTATAAAAAAGTACAATCGTTATTATTATGATGAAGATATAAGCTCAGAGTTTGTTATTGTACTAATAGAGTTAGTAATGAAAATTGACTTAAATAAATTTGATTCAGAGGGTGCTATTGTAAACTACATTAGTACGACAATAAAAAATAAATTTATAGATTTAATAAGAAATAAAAGAAAACATTCTGAATTGGTTTTAAGTAATGATGAATTTGAAGTTAGTAATTCTATAGATGACGTTGATGTTTTAGTAAATAAGTTGGCTTTAGAAAATTTACAACAATTACTAAGTAAAAAAGAAAGGATTATAATTGTTGAATTATTTGTAAATCAAAAGAAAGGTATTGAAATTGCGAATGAATTGGGTCTAAGTAAGCAAAATATACATAATATCAAAAAAAGAGCGTTAAATAAAATAAAGAAACAGATTGAAGAGGAGAACATATGGAATTAGAAGTCGTAAAAATTGCGGCAAGTCAAGGAATTTGGGCTGTTTTAAGTATAGTATTAATATTTTTCATATTAAGGAATCAAGAAAAAAGAGATCAGATACAAGCAGAAAGAGAAGAAAAATATCAATTGATAATTAATACATTAAGCGAAAAATTAGAAATAATAAAAGACGTTAAGGTTGATGTAGAAGCAATTAAGAATAGACTAAGCAAATAAAAAAATGTTGATTGTATTTGCATATACAATCAACATTCGTTTATTTCTGCTTAAACTTTTCAAATAGCCATGTTAGGGTAACAATGATTATAGTTCCTACAGTAAAAACTAACAATTCAGGGACTGTGATAGTATAATAATCATTTGGATAGTTTGAATTGCGGATTATACTGAGAATTATTGAGAAAACTATGTATTTTGAACCTTTTTTCCAAAAATATTCCCACATTTTTTTCATTTGGCACCTCCTTTTACCAATTATAACATTTTGTTATAATAAATTAAATCTATTTTCAACCTAGATGATTCTATATAATCTGTAATATATTTTTTCAATTAGTACAGTTGCAGCTAAATATGTTGTTTTTCAACTATTCCCATAACATTGATTTAAGGAATAGTTGGATTTATTTTATTAATCATCAACTTGTGAGGTTTTTTATGCCAAATGTAATTGTAATGCGTCCGTTAAGCACTCCCCGATTGGAATTTTATAAATCTAAGACCTTGGCGGATTTCTACGAGGAAGTCAATTTAAAACTTACAATCAATAATCTTGGTCGAGGCATTATCATGTTATTTCAAAATAATCCTTTTGACATACCAAATCTTTATTATGATAATTGCACCTATAATGGAACTCTTTATATTGTAAAAGCAACTTCATCTAGATTAATAGATATTGAGCTTGAAGATATTTCATTTATTTTGGATGATATGATTTTTAACAATAATGAATCTATGTAATACAAAATCAGTTTTTCAGGAAGACGGATCTGCGTGGAGCTTGCCTGTCCTTGTATTACATTTTTTATGAAGCGTCATACTGACGCCTTGTATTACGTTTTTGGCACGTTTAATCGATGGCCATATTTTTTTTGTACTACAGACAGTGTGTAATACATTTTTGTGCCACCGGCGAAGATCGATCGACATAATTTGTAGTACATTTATTAAGAGTCACCATGACGCTTTGTAATACATTTTTTTATAGCGCCGTTAATGGCCATAAATTATTTGTACTACAGGCAGTGTGTAATACATTTTTGTGCCACCGGTGAAGATCGATCGACATAATTTGTAGTACATTTTTTAAGAGTCACCATGACGCATTGTAATACATTTTTTTATGGCGCCGTTGGTGGCCATATTTTTTTTGTAGCACATGTTTTTATTTATCGTAATACATTTATCGTTCAGCTGCGCGCATCGATCCGCATATTTTGTAATACGTTGCTTAATTTTCTCATATTGCGTTGTATTACATTTTCAATCGATATTTCCTGGTGCAGCGACGACTTTTGTATTACTTATTTTTCATTCACGAAAACCCTTAATTAAAGGAAGATAGAGTTTCACTCTATCTTTATTAAACGTTCTAGGTAATTAGGGTCATAATGACCCTAATTTTTTGATAAGGAAAAGGTAAATAAGCTACAGCTTATTTCCAACTATTTAAAAGGGTTTATCAACCCTTTGTTTTTTAATAAAAGACTAAAGTTTATAATTGCTTAGGTTCTTGTACGCTCAGCTTAGCACTCGACAAGAGACATATCTGTCAAGGTCGTTCACAAATAAAATAATTTTATTTCGTCAAATCGCTTCGCTTACTTTGACAAAATATAACCGCCATGCTTTTTAGGATGGCTTTATTTTTTTTGTTCTCTTTACCCTTGACAGATATTAGTCGAGTGCAAAGCTGATCGTACAAGAACGGTTGCACAGTGCAGACACTATCTAGGAGGTTAGCTTATGAGTTTATTTAGAAAATCACATTTACAAGTTATTAAAGACACAGGGGTTTATCTTAGCGTTAATAATAAAGTTAGTAGACCACAAGACATTATCGATATGGTGAGTGCTTTATTCCCCGAGATTAATTATGGCGTTGAGGAAAGATTCATAGTATTATTTTTAGACACAAAAAACACATACTTAAACGGTGAAGTCATTTCAATTGGTTCTTTAAATGCTTCAATAGTACATCCGAGAGAAGTTTTTAAAAGAGCATTACTTTATAATTCAGCTTCTATTGTTTGTGTTCATAACCACCCTAGCGGTGTTACTACACCATCAAAAGAAGATGATTCAATTACACAGAGATTAGATGAAGCTGGTAGGTTGCTAGGTATTCCAGTTATAGACCATATAATAGTAGGCGATAATAATTACTATTCATTTAAGGAAGATAACAAGCTGTAGAGGGGAGCAATCCCCCCTACTCTATCATATAAAAAGGATTGGTGAATTTATGAAAGTTGTTGAGGTTATGGAAATTGCAGATTTTTTTATTGTCACTAAAGATAATAAAGTTGTTTCTTTCAATGAAAAGAAAAAAGAGCTTTTCGATTTGGACGTTATAGAAATTCGATTAGTTGAGGGAGTTAATCAAAACACTACTTTTATACACGCTATGTAGGTGCAGGGTTTTCCCCCTCTGCCCTATCATATCGGTTAATATGCTTCGCATATTCTCAATTTTTATCGTGATCGTTTCACTTTCTCACGACTTTTATTTAATGTTGATTAGTTTTTAAGGCTAAGGATTTTTGCGGGTTGCCAATTCGGTAATTAGGGTCATTTTGACCCTAATTTTTTTTGATTATTCAAGGTATAATATGCTTCGCATATTTTTTATTGTGTAGATGCTCTCGCATCTATTATATTGCTAATTGCTTTTTAGGTTTGTTATACTTGAGCTAACTGATTACATAAAATATTTAATGAAAGGAGTAACATAATTGGAAATACTTAAAGTAATTTTTGATGTGGTACGGGATTTTTTTTCAAAATTCTCAGCAACAGAACTTGCGTTAATTCCTGTTTTCGTAACTTTTCTAGTTTTTGTTTTAGATAAAAGAGGTGAACTAAAATTAAGAAAACAAGAAGTTAAACGTGAGGAATATAGAAAATTTTTATCTTTTTACGCAAAACTTTACGATAATACTAAAACAACCCAAAGAAAATTAAAAGATATTAAACAAGAAGAGTTTTTCGATTTGGGAGCTTCACTTTTAATGTATGGGTCAAAAAAACTATATAAGCAATATTTATTTTTTAGACTTTTTTCTTCTGACCCAATAATCAAGTTTTGTAAATTCTATCAAGATGATTTATTACTTTATATTTTAGCTGATATGTTCAAAACAATGCGAAAAGAGGTAGGTTTAAATAGACTAAATAATTTATCAAGTACTGAAACTTTAGCATTTTTCGTGAATGATATATGGAATAATTCAGAATTTGAACTTAAGGCTAGTGAATGCTAAGTTAGAATTTTTTTAATTAGAATAGAAAGATTTTTTATAAAACTTAGATATGTTAAGGTTTTTAGACTTTTTTGGAATATTGTTTTATTTCCCGTTTATGGATTTTTTGTTGTGTTAGGAAGACATTTAATAGTTTTACCAATTGGACGCCTTTTAAAAGGAAAAAAAGCAGAAATAGATGCTTTAGTTGAAAAATTAGAAGCACAATCAAAAGGTTAAATAAATAGATTAGAAGATTAAAACGTTGGGCGTTTTAACGGCGCGACGCTTTGCGTCGGTTTGTCGAACTAGCCACAATACAAGCAAAAAAAATAAGCATTGTGAGGTTTTATCAACCCTCACAACACTTTATTTTTTATTGCTTCTATTGTAGCGGATTTCGCCTAACCAAGCACCTAACGCAAAAGCAATGCCCTTACGGGCGATCAGTTGGCGGAGCCAACTGCAAGGTAGAAAACATTTGGAAGTTTAAAAGATGAAAAACACAGAGCTTGGTATATTGACATTATTATTTCAAAAAGGCAGAAACGCTGCAAGCATTAAAGGACAGGAGTACCCTCATGTAATTACATATTGGTATGATACAGAGGATTTAATTTAAAGTATGTATTATCTTGTCATAGCGAATGGTGAATTGAAAGACAATTAACCTATGTTCCCAACTTAAATGAACAGTCCAACGGATTTGCTTGGAAACATAAGCTATGTTAACGAGAATGCATTTAAAGGTACTTTAGAAGCACATTTTATAAGTATCATTAATAATTCATTTTGAAAGATTTTAGTGATTATAATGAGCGCGTTACAATCTAAGTTGTAGAACTTTAGTTACTATAACTTTATTTGCTAAACTTTAGTTGTTCCAATGCTTACATCATTTAGGGAAACAGGGGAAAAATGAACTTTTGTAAGGCATTGATAATCTTTTGTAAGGCATTGATAATCTTTTGTGAGGCTTTGATGTACATTGATATTGACTTCGGTCGCATTTAAAAAAAACAATTCAATATCTTGTAGTTCTTCATACCCAACAATCTAGATGTAGTATCTAAATAGTCCAAAATTGGAGAAAAATCGAGCATTTTTCTCCAATTTTTTTTTTGTTTTTTTTCTGTATTTTAATAGACACTCTATAAATACGGTGATAAAATATGTCTTGTAACTCTTGAAAACAATGTGTTTAAGCCAATTTTGAACATTTCTTTTGCTTTTTATTAACCATTTAATAATAACTCGCTTGCGAGTGATTAAATAGATAAGAAAGGACAAAATTTTATGAATTCAAATGTGGCTGTAACAATGGTTGTAGTTGTTGGCTTTAATTTCGTTTTTCTTATTACCGTTATATTATTAATACGGTATCTGATTTCAAAGGATATTAATTGCATTCTTGAGATCAACACGAAATTATTTCGCGTCTTTTTTAATAAAAGTAAAAACGACGATTCGCGGTCGTCGTTTTTAAGAAAAAAGTAATACTATTTTTTTTAGAGAGCTTAATTGCTCTCATTTTTATTTTTTGGAACATTACTCATTATATACTCAATTTATTGATTTATCAATATTTTACGTTTAAAATGTATCTATTAATTTCGACAAGCTGTGTATTTTAATGACAATGGCATTGGTATGAAAATTGGATTTTAAATGAATTATGAATAATCCATGTACACATTTTTAAAATCTTGATTATCGGTTGTTGCGTGTCTTTTTTTAATGTATAATTCACTTGAGGTCTATATTCGGTTAGTCCTGTTGGGCGACATTCATTTTTCTTTTTATCAGTGAATACTGAAATAAATGTTAAAGGGGTGATGCTCATGGACGTACTTGATTTTATTTTGTCGTGTATTATTGGTCCTGTCACAGTTGTATATCTAGTAAGATATATTGATAATAAGACAAAAAAAAACAACCGATAAGCCTTCGACCGCTAATAGGATTGTTCTTTTTTTCTTATTTGTCGTCCATGAAGGACTAATATATGTAGACCGTGAGACACTTGATATTTGGCGTATCAAGTGTTTCTTTAATTAGAGTCTATCAAATATGTTGACATACAGCAACATCTTTTTTGTAATATTTTTTAAAAAAAGTGTAAACATCATTTATACTTTTATAAATGTCAGTTATACTTTTTTGCTTTTTTTGATGTAATCGTACACTATTTTACTCCTGTATTTGTAATACACTTTTTGTTCTTCAGGAATCAGGATCAGCAATCCTGGTCGTAACTTTTGTAATACATCTTAAGTGATGAAGCGTCAGTATGACGCTTCATTTTTTTTAATTACTTTAGTTTTTTTATTTACTCTAGTTATATATTTCTTAACTGCTGCATATACTATAAACAAATTTAAATGAAAGGAGAAATAATTGAAATGAAATTTTTTATTATAGCTGCGTTAATAGTATTTATACTAAGTAATTGTACGTTTCTTATGTATCAAGTTATCGTTAGAGATGCATCTTATGATATTACGCTTAAAATTAAGGGATTAGAAATCTCGCTTTTAAGAAGCCATACAGATGATTTTCAAATATCTCAAGTTAGATATGAGCAAACAAAAAGAGCCTAGGGCTCTTTTTTATTATTACTATTTCTTGGTGGTAATGTACGGTCAATAAAGACAAATGAGATATAGGTAATTTGCAATAGTCGGTCTAAATTTTCCAAGAAAATAGGAGTTATAGTTATAGATAGAGTTGCTTGATAGACAGCAGGCAGTCTTAGTGCCATATAAATGATAGTTACAAAGATGAGGTAAGTAAACATTGGTTTTCTCATAATTTTCCCCTTTCACAAGTATAAGACGCATAATCGCCACATTATAGGTCTATATAACTTGTATCAAACGTGATATTAAAGCATCGAATCGCCCCCTTTTAAAATATATTTTAAATCAAAAAAACCGATATCTATAAACTGTGGCGTCATAGATGTCGGTTTTGTTATCCTGAGTTTAACAGAAAACCTTTAGCCTGTAAATACAATTTTTTAGAGTTTTCTTAAATTTTATGGAACTTTATTGAGGATGATATTTTTTTAGAATGTGTTTAATAACAACGGTTTCGGGCGTTGCTTACAAATTGATAATTACACTTTTTGACATAATCAGTTGTCATCCTAATGTATTGAAGTACAAACAAAATTGTGGCAAAATAACTATTTTTTTCTTTTATGTACATTTATTTATCTGATATAATTTATTTAAGAATTACATATCGTCTAGGCATTGTTAATCAATTTTTTTGTATTGGAGTGATGCTTATATGAGTGTACTTGAAATAATGGTTACATGTATAATTTGTCCGATCGTTGTCGTATATCTTATAAGATATTTTGACACGAAGGCAAAAAAAAACAATCACTAATGCCCTGCTAAGCTAAAAGGATTGTTCTTTTCTTAAATGTCGTCTAAACGACTGTGTAATTCTAGAACACTTGATATTCGAGTATCAAGTGTTTCTTTATTTTATTTTATCAAAATTAAATAAAATCTTCAACTATAATCGCCTCTGGCGGGTCTGCCGACGGCCACTCGGCGTGAGCCAGCCGGAGCAATTGTTTTAATTGCTCCGAAACCTGTGAGTGTAAACTTCACTACACAAAAGGGGCAAGGTGCTTCGCACATGGTGAGCATATCCTCGCTTCGCTGTGGTATCCCTCCCCCTCCCCTTTCGTTTCGTTCCCGTTTGAAAAACATTTATGTATTACATTTTTCGCTCTGCAGGAAGGTTGATCGGATGGCTGCACGTACTATTTTGTATTACATCATTTATAAGAGCTAAATAATTGCTTGGTTGCTCTGCTCGGTTTTAAACTTATCAAAAACTATAGCTGTTGGAATCACTGGTTTTATCTAGGTATATTTTTATAAATAAATATTAATTTTTGTTTTGTTTGAAAGACTTTTGTGCTATAATTGTGTCAGATAAATAAAAAACCACCATAACTGGTGGTTGAGTTTTAGAAACCACCTTCTGGTGGTCATACATATGTTTCACCTCTATAATCGTTTCCTAGGCGAATATAGATGGATATGTTAGCCGATACTAACAGAAACAACACAAAAGTGCGATGAAACTTTTTGATTAGATTATACCATCATGGCGTCATGACGTCAATATGTCACATTGGTATCTAATAGAAAATTAACATTATGAGTGTTGTTATAGTGGTGCGGTCTAGTAAAACTAGGTGGCATTTTTTTATTTTTTGATATCGATTACAGATAATAAGGACACGTCATGAATAAACTCACTTATAAACTAGCTGACAAAATGATATCTGATGATAAATTAACCTCATTTGAGTTTGATTTTCTTGTAAAGGCTTCCAAGCGTGCTGACGAATACGGCATTATTAAAGGTCTTTACTATAATGAATTTTCAAAAGAGTTAAATTGTCACGTCTCAACTTACTATAACCTCTTGGAATCTCTTGAAAATAGAGGTTATATCAGAGTGCAAAAAAATCATAATACTGATATTGATGTTGTTTTGCTTCAAAATAGTTTTTATAGTGAAGATACTGACTCAGTTGTATATGGGTCTTACATAAATTTAGGTGTTAATCTATTTTGGGATGATGAATTTTATCGTACCAGAGTTGGAGCGAAACGATTAATGCTCTGGCTACTTAAAAGAGTTTTATCAGCAGGGGCAAATGATAGAAAAAAAATGAAGTCTAGTCGTGATTTTTATAGCTTGAACAAGCTCTTTTTTAATAAATTTGAAGAGACAAAGGAAATCGTAAAGCTCTTAAAAATCCAAGCTCGCATGATTAAAGAATATTACCATGATCTGATGAAATGGGTCTCTTATGAATCAAAAGTTAATTTAGGTAACACCATTAAAGATGTTGTGACTGTAAAAAGGAAATCAGCTTTAAATGGGAGCGATACTTTGATTGCTGACAAAAAAACATTCCTTTATACAAAGCATGGTGATTTTCCGTACCACTTACATTATGTTAAAACGTTCTGTAGACGTTTTAAAGTTAATGGTAATCGTGAAGATTTTGAAGATGTTGCAGGTCTTATCGGACAATATAGAAATAAGGCGAGTAAGCTAGGTAAAGACATATTCAATATGGTTACAAATTCAATTCAAATGTCTTGCTTTAATAAGCCTTTGGACGGCAGATCAGTACATCAAGTTTTACGCAATATATTAACCTCAGTAGAGCCTTTCTAACCTCTAGACAGAGGTTTGCTTTGCGTGTAAATAAAACTCAATAGAGGTCAATTATGAGCCTATTTTTCAACGTTTGATTGAAAATAAGGCTCTTTTTTTATGTCTTCAATAGCGAAAATAGGGGATAATTCGATTTTATGACTTAAGAACGGTTTAGCAAGTCAAATTTCATTCTATTTTTATGTATGTATCTATTGTGGATATTCTAATCTTAAACAGTATTTTCGAATTTTAGTTGTGACATTTTCGAATTTTAACTTTTTAAAAGTGAACGAAACCCGTTGATATGATAAGGTTTAAGCTATATTTAAACCGTCTTTATATATTTCTTTCTTTTATATCTCTTTTTTTTATAAAATACTTAGTATATTTCTTGCAAATATTTCTAAAACACAAATCGAATCCAGCACTTAAATTGAGATTACCAATATTAAATATTTAGCTAAATGCCAAAGATACACTCATGCAAAGATTTTTAATAAGGATAGATTTTCAAAATTGAAAATCATAAATAGGAACTTGCGTGAATGATAAATAAGTCTGTCGCTGTTGTCTTTTCCTCTATTTTATGGTATTATTAATTATACTTTGACAATAAAGAGAGGTGACCATGAAGTCAACGGGAATAGTTAGAAAAATAGATGATAATGGTAGATTGGTAATTCCAAAAGAGTTAAGGGATATGCTTCATCTGACAGGTGATTATGAGGTTTTTTCTGAGGATGATTTAATTATCATTAAAAGGTATTATGAACGTTGCCGTATTTGTGCGAGTAGTGAACATGAATTAACAGTTTTTAAAGATGTATTGATCTGTGTAGATTGCATTGATTTTATTAAGGAGAATATATGACTCTTTCATCTGAACAATGGTATAAGGCGAGAAACATTGATATAGGCTATGCTTGTGAGCGTTTAGGCATTCAACTTAAACAATGGGGGAGAAGGTTAAAGCTCGAAGGTTACGGCGGTCTCTATATTTTAGATAATGTTTATTATAGATGGTCTAATCATGAGTGGGGTAATTCTATAGATTTCTTTGTAAATTACTTTGATATGAGTCCCGATGATGCAGCCATTATGCTTTTGAATCTTACTGGTGATTATTCTCAGTCAGAGCATGCTTATAAGCCTCAAGCAAATACCACGAAGAAGCAAAATGATAATGATGGTTTAAATTGTGTGCTTCCTGCTCTTACTAAAGATGTTCGACGTATAATTGCATATCTCACAAAGACACGGTGTATCGATATTGATATTGTACTTAAGATGATTAAACGCAATCTGATCGGACAAGACGAAAGGGGTAATGTTGTTTTTATTTGGTACGATATTTTAGATCAGTCCAGACATATTATTGAGAATGCTAGAGGGTTTGAATTAAAAGGAACTACTCAAAAGCCTTTTCGTTACTTATCACCAACCAATAAAACAGGACTAGGATTTAATTTCATTGTAGGTACTGAAATAACAAAGGTATTCTTTTTTGAAGCGGCCATTGACGCAATTTCATTTTATGAGCTTCATAAAGACCAAGCCTTTATTAAAGATTCTTTATTTCAGTCGATGCAAACTCTAGGTATCAAAGTTATATTTGATACTGAGGAAACTCTAAACATGCACTTTAATGAGTCAAATTGCTTCATCTGTGTTGATAATGATTCGGATAAAAAAGAAAACTATGCAGGTATTTATCTTGAAAGATTAGAAAAACAGTTTGAGCTTAAGTTTACTAAGCTCATACCAGAGCAAGGAGATTGGAACGATGTTTTAGTAAAATCGAAGCGTCAGCCTGACGCTTAATAATAAGTGATCGGAGATATATTATGAGTCAAAATGACAAATTAAATAATCTTGAATACAAATTAATGCAATTCGAAAAAAATGTTGATGCTTTTAAAGATAATAATGATTTCTGGACGAATTGGGAAAATTTTAGAAATTTTATAACCCATGTCATAAATAAACATATTGTTAATGAATACGATTTTAAGACACTTGCCATTTGGGGAGCTGGTAGATGCAAAGATATTGATTTGTCTTTTTTTTGCGAGAATTTTGAGGAAGTTAATTTATTTGATATTAAAAGGAATGATGTAATAGAAGGCGTTAAAGCTCAAAATCTTTCCCAAAAACAGTTAGATAAAATTAAAATTCATGAATCGTTTGATTTCCTAGATGTTGAAGATATCTTTTACATTGAATTAAAAGATATGTTTAAAAATAAGTCATCTGTAAAGTCAATTACAAAATTTATAAGAAAACAGGCTAATAAAGTTAATATCCAAACTTCATTAAGTAAAGTTAATAAACAGTTTGATGTATCGATTTCATTAGGTGTTCATAGTCAATTATTTTCTGATGTTAAGCATAGTTTTGACGAGTATTTAAATTTATATAATGATGAAGATGTGTCAAAAATTGGTGCTGAAAACAGGTATTTGCATAAAATAGGAGCATCTTTGTACAATCAATTTTTATATAATACCGTTCGTGATGGAGGTGCAATTTTTGTTGGGTTTGATCTAATTGAGTTTTCTCCTTATAGGGGTACTTTAGAGTTGTTAGATCATTTTAAAATATTGATGGCAAAAGGTGAAATTTTCGAGCATTTGGACTCGTTCTTGAAATTAGGTGCAGTTTTGGGAGCTTATGATGGTTATTATGATTTTACTAAATCTTTCAAAGATGAAGCTATAAAATTTCCTACTAATTTCGCTATATGGGATTATTTCGATTTTCATTCTTATTTTTTTATGACTACAGGCATTATTAAATAATTTGAATTAAGTGTCATATTGGCGCTTTAATAATAAAAAGGAGATTAAAACATGAAAAAATTTGCAAAAGGTTTAAAAGTACAATTTTTTATTGGTAATAACCCTGTTTTACATGACCCAAGGTTTGAATTTTCAAAACTAGAAAAAGATAGCTCTCTGTACCTTGATTTAGAAGACACAAAAGACCAAGCTATTTTAAAAATACTATTGTCATCTGATAGTGTAGAATTACAGGCGAAAGAGTATCGAGTAACAGAAAAAACATTCATGTTAGATGGTACGGCTCTTTACATTAATGTTGAAGAAAAAAAATAATTGATGAATTTTAATAAGCGTCAGTCTGACGCTTGCTTTTTTTATTGTGAGGTCTGATAATGAGCAAAGAAGATTTTAAGAAAAAAGTAAAAATAGTTTTAAAGGAAATGATAGAATCGGGTGAAATTCAATTTAAACTTGTTCAAGAGGATATGGAAGGTAAAAATTATGACAAATACTCAATATTGAATTTAGAAATTCATATTGATGATGATATTATTGAGTCCAACGGACAAATATGGATTAATAAATTGTGAAATATTTAGATTGAAAGAGAGGCGTCTTGATGACGCTTCTTTTATTGTATTACATAGATAGACAAGCTCATGTTAGATCGGCAAGCTCAACAATTATATTTTGTATTACATTTTCTAAATTTCGCCCTGGTGCAGCTGAATGATTTTGTAATACATTTATTGACGTGTTTTATGCCGATCGGTGTTGCTGAAGAACTTAATTTGTATTACATATTAGCAAAATCGATCGGATGCAGCTGCAACGTTTTGTAATACATATTGAAAAGGTCTGTCGCATTTAACCTTTTTTGTGTTATTATGATGATAAAATAATAATTTAGTTTAAAGGTCTGTTGCTATTGACCTTTACTGCGTTTTGTGGTATCATTAATTAAGATGATAAATCACGAAGCGTCAGACTGACGCTTGGAAAAAGGAGTAGTTATGAAAAGGATAAAGATTGACAGAGCCTTTGGACTGGTAATCCCTGCAACCAAAGGCGGTGTAGCAAAAACAACTTCATGTATCACTATTGGGTCAGAACTTGCTAGCAAAGGTTATAAGACGCTGATTGTTGATATGGACCCACAGGGTAATGTCTCGACAAATTTTGGTTTATATGACCCAGAACAGGATTATATAGGTGATGTGTTGCTTGGTGAGAAAAATTTAAAAGATATTATCAAGCCTACAGCTTATAACAACCTATATATCATTCCATCAAATTTAAACTTAATTAATGTTGACGATACTCTTAAGAAAGCGACGCTTTTTTCAAAAGATAACTTAGTCGATTATTTATCACAATATGGTGTAGATGTATCGAGCGTGGATCTTCCGCAATATGAAAATATCGAGTATACCTTACATGATGCTCTTGAGGAAGTACGTTCAGAGTTTGACTTTATTTTGATAGATGTTCCGCCTTATTATAACACTTTAGTTGAATGTTCATTATATGCGGCAGATGGCTATATCGTACCAGTTGGACTAGATAAGTTTGCTCTTGAAGGATTTAAATATATTGTCGAAAAGGTCAAAAATGTTTTAAATAATGGGCATAATATTGAACTGATCGGCATCATTCCAACGAAGTATAGAAGAACATCATTACACAATGAAATTCTAAAGATGATTAAATTGGAAATGAGTACAATTAATGTTTTTGACGAAATTCCAAATTCAGTAAAGGTTGAAGAAGCTCCGTTTTTTGAAAAGACTTTGACTGATTATCAACCGTACTTAGAAGCAACAATGAGATATAGAAAAATTGCAGACTTTATAATAAAACACGTAGAAAGCAGAGGTTAAAATATGGCTAAAAATAATTTATCAAACCTAGTAAACAAATCTGTCAAATCAGTTAATGATTCAGTTTTGAAAGCATCTTCAAGCGAAAGTTTAATAATTCTAAAGAGAGACGAGTTTCTTGAAATAGAGTCAATGTTTCCCGACAAACAGAAAGAGTATTTTTCATATGAAGATACTGATAAAGATTTTCTAGGCTTAGAAAAATCAGTGTTAAATATCGGTATTATTCACCCACCAACATTGAAAATGGTGGACGGAAAGTATAAGATGATTACCGGTCATAGAAAGCAAAATATTGTTAGAAGAAATCCCGACCATTTCGAACAAATTGACTGTATTGTAACCACTGACAATGAAGAAGTTTGTTATCTTAAGTTTCTAGATTCTAACGTTGAAGCAGGACGTGAAAAATCAAGTATGGACTTGGTTAAAATCTTTGAAGAGGAAAAAGAAGTTTACAAACAGCTCGCAGAAAAGACAGGTCACAAGTACAATATCAACAAAGAAATCGCTGAAAATACTGGCAAATCTAAGAAAACAGTTGAGCGATATCTCAATGTAACTAACTTAATTCCAGAGTTTAGAGAAATATTCGATAAAGGGGAATGGAGCGTTTTAGCGGCTCAATCAATCGGTCAACTAAACGAGTATAACCAAAAAGAATTATTTAACATCTTTGGTGAATCGTTATCTAAAAAAACTGAATTAGAGATTAAAACGATTAAAGAGAATCTAAGTCAGAAAACAGATGAATTAGTAGAACTTGAAGAAAAAGTTGGAATGTTAGAAGGCTCAATTAATGATAAAGAAAAAGAAATTGAGCAACTTAATATGAGTTTAGAAATCTATACTGAGGGTGATAATTCGTATAAAAATATCAAAACTAAGTTGGAAAATGCAAATGCAGAACTCTTCGAAATGAAATCTAATCAAGGTGAGATTATCAGACAAAAGGCTGAGGAATTATCTAAAAATAAGTTTGAAGAATATGAAAATACTATAAGAAAGATAACCGCAGACAGCAAATCTTTGATGAAAAAACTTGATGATTCAAAAGAAAATATCGCTCTCTTATCTTCAATATTTGCCCTTAAGTCGATTTTGCCAACGGTAAAACAAGCAGTAAACAATTTTAAAAATGACAAAGCTGAAATCGACGAAAATACGAAATCGGAAATTGAAAGTACGATTAACATGATTAAAGAGTTTGAAACGTCACTTAAAGATTTAATATAAAAAATAAATATAGCAGGGGGGAAACCCCCTCTATATTCTTTTCTAGGAGGCCCATATTATGGCGAAATTTTGTAGATTTAATTGTATAGGTACACTATCGGATAGCAAAGTTTCTAAAGATTTTAATTCATCATTTGAACAAAGAATTACAATTATAAATATACCTGTTGAAGTTTGTTCAACGTGTAAACAGCTCTATATTAATAAGGACACACAAAATAGAATTAACGAAATTCTTAATCAAGAACATTCACAAAGAATCGTTGATTTTGAAAAATAACTTATTTAAAAGGAGTGGTCAAAATGCCTAAAACTATTAAAGATGGTTCAATAATTGCCAATAATCGTATTAAGGAAATGGCTAAATTATTAGACATAAAATTCAATCAATTCTCAGCAGACCTCGGACGATCAGACAAATATATTATTAATGTTACTAAGACAGATGAAAAAGCTATCTCTTATACTGTTGTAAAAGAAATTGTAGAATATTTAATCTATAAATCAGATGAATTAAGTAATGGTGAACAAATATTGTTGATTGACCCAGAGGATATTTATTATGAGAAATTCAGATAAAATAAATCATATAAAGCTTCTACTAGAAGATGCAAAAATGTTCTCAATCATCTATCTTGGTTTTGAAAAAAAAGTTAAAAAGACATTCATTATTGAAACATCAAAGCAGTTTTTCTTGGATAATCTTACGTGTTTAGATTTAAAATCAATTGTCTCTGATGGTGAGTCTTTTGTATATTGCTTGGGTTTTTCATCAGCATATTATCATGATGTTGTTCTAAAAGTAGATGACGTAATTCAACAAAGCTATCTTATAGAGCGTGAGAAACTTAAAGGACTTAAAGCTATAAATCCCGTTGCAAGAGTACAACATACGCTTAAAGGTGGAAGACATTTTATAAGAAATTATTTCAGAAAAATAGCGACAAATACAGAACATCAATACAATGTGATTTTGCTTTTGATGAATATTTTTTCTAATTTTAAATACAGATTTCCTGTGTCTATATCGATTGAACAAGTAGAGAAAGTTTTGAATATGAAGTATTATAAGAGTCCTATTTTTTATTCAAAACTCAATCATATAATGCTTAATATTCTGATACTAAGTATTATATTTGGAAGTATTGTCATCGTCATATTTTCAAATTATTTAATCAATAAAGGGGTGTAATTTATGAAATCAGACGTTCTTTTGAACCATGCAATGTTGTTAAACCGTGATATAAAGGATTTTCTAAAAGTGGTGTCATATGATAAATATTCTTGTTTAGATATGGTTGAAACTAATTCTCTAAATGATGAATTAATTAAGTCAGAGCTAGAGCGTGTAGCTGAACAACTAGACAATATTAGGATTAGACTTAATTACTTAAATCGTCCGATCACTGTAGAAGGAGTTTTAAAATGTGATATAAACGGTCGATATTCGCTTGGTGATTTTGAATATAGCTGTGCGAGTAGTATTGAGTTTCTATTTGTAGACGAAGAAGATGATAGCAGTCAATGGATCATATCAAGCGTTGAAGGAAATGAGGACGGATATTATATAAAAGGGTATAAAAAAGTAAAAATGGAAGGTTTGACCGTAAGACGTAGAGAAATAGAGGGATTATATAACTTTTAATCATATTTTGTGATATAATATTCTATAGTATATTATTGTATTATACAATCGGCTTGAAAAGGTGGTATGTAAGTGTCTGTAAGCTATGATGAACTATATCGAAATATGACGAAAGATAATAAGAAAATTCTTATGATAATTAGTAGCCAGAGCAACGTAAACTACAAATTCATTCAAGAAAAAACAGGACTAAAACAGAGATCGCTAGATATCGCCATTGCAGAACTTATTGCGTGCTGCATAATTGAAAAGTATAAATTGAGAGAAAATTATCGTGAGACGTACTTCAAATTAACACGACATGGCATAGAGATCAGCAAGCTCTTATAAGCACTTTAACAACTCCCCTTTGTACCGCAGGGGAGAAGTTAAAGGCAATTTCAAAAACGACAACTCCCCCTTGTACCGCAGGGGAGAAGCCGTTTTCTCAACACGTCGCCCCAAGTTATTGTTGAGATTCAAATTTAAGTATGCTATAATTTGCATATACATAAATTTGTGCATCTGGGCGACGTTATAAGCATACACATGATTATGTGTATGCATGGTGTCTCGCCACCATACAGCGAATCGCTTTCTTGTAAGCGATAGCAACGCCTTTACATAAATTCTCGCATTTTCACAAATGCTCAAATTTATGCGTATGGGTGAGATACCGCCAACCGCATAACAAAGCCGTTGCAAAGTACTTTTCGCTTACGCTCAAAGCATTTGCATACGACTTCGCCATGCTTCCAATACTAAAATTTCAATCTCGTTCCGAGCTTGAAACAGGCCCAACAAGTTGGGTTTTAGATTGGTGGCGGACATCTCCAAAATCGGTTGGCTCACGCTTCAACCGATTTTTCGATTTATCTCACCCATACGGGAAAAGATGGCGACAATCTTCGATTGTCTTTTTATACGCTACAAGTAGCGTACTTGCGTGAATGAGAATCTTCGTTCTCACTTTTACGCAAGGGGTTATATTCGCGAGCAACATCCCCTTCGTAAACTCGGGGAGAAGCTCACTCATTTCGCCTTAAAAATTTGAGAACTCCCCGACGTTTCACTGAGGGGAGAACTCAAATTTAAAGGCGAGGTTTTTCAAATTATTAAGTGACAGATCATGAACAACATCCCCTTCGTAAACTCGGGGAGAAGTTCACTCACACATCTTATAAAATTTAAGAACTCCCCTGACGTTTCACTGAGGGGAGAACTCAAATTTTAAGATGATTTTTATTTTTTTTTGAGGTAATATGAAATCAAAATTTAACCATTTAAAAAGATATTATTCTGACTTTAATTTGTCGTTCCTAAATTTTTTCTCGGACAAACTTCATAGTAAAATGATAGTGGCTGACATTGGTTGTGGACATATGAGAAATTTACGTTTGTTAAATCGAATTGGATTTAATTATTTAGTTGGTATTGATAAAACTATTCCCAAGCCGACGTTTGATTACCAATCTCAAAATATAGCTTTTATCCAATCAAATATTTTAAATGGGATTCCACTTCCAAATGATTTTAGTGATTTAACTCTTTGTAATTATGTATTGATGTTTATTGAGCCATCAAATATTAATTTTGTTTTAGATGAATTGTATAGAATTTCGAATAAGTACTTAGTAATTGAAACTTACAAGCTTCACGCTAATGCAATTCAAAACCAGAAGGGAACGGACTTTAAAGACTATTCATTTTCATACATTGTTGAATATCTTGTAAAATATAAAAATATGAAAATCATTTATCAAAAATCAGCTGAAAAAGTCGTTTTTATGAGGTGAGAATATGGCACGTGGTAAATCATCAAAATTCATTAAAGTTTTGACTTCAAAAGATACTGAACTAATTAAACAGTTGTCACGTACTGGCGTGTCAACTTCTGAACAGATTAAAAAGCATATTGGATTAAGTGATGAAAGAATTACCAAACTTGCTAATTCCAATTTCATTTCAATCACTAAAGAAGTTGTTGAGGGAAAAACTAGAAATATTATTAAACTAAATGACAAAGGTAAAAAATACGCACGTGAAGAATTAGCGGTTACATTCTTTCCACGTGTTCAATCAAATCATCTTTATCATGACATTAAATTGACTGAAATGTATTTTAGATTGCCTAATGATGTGAAGGAAACTTGGCGAAGTGAAAATGAAATTGTACTTAGTTTATATTCAGAAAATATCAATCTTGATAATTGCGTTGATGCTACAGTTATTATTGATGGTGAAACGGTAGGTATTGAATCGATAGGAAACACATATACAGATGATATTATTGCCACTAAACATGAAATAGCAACTACAATACTTGGTTGTAGTAGAATTATATCTGCTTAAAAGGGGGAAGTATGAAATTTGTTGTACGTGATGATCTAATTGACCCTATAACTTATTCAATCGCAGAGATCAAATACAAAGGGATTTTAGAGCATATTTATAACGCAGGTCATTATTGTTTACTTGAACAAATTAAAAGTTTGACTAATGGACGCAATATTGTTAAAGCACTTGAAGAAAACAATTTAATTGCGATTAGGACATTTAATAATAAGTCAAAGTATGTCGCACTTACTCAAACAGCAATGAAGTACTTGCTCCTTAGAGATAGTGAAACTGATTACAGCGATATGCCAAAGAATGAAATCAACATAACACGTGTCAATAATGCACCTTCTGACAAAGTTTTGTTTTCATCTTTTTTGAGATTTGAATTGATTACTTTAGGACGTTTCACTTCTAAAGCAAAGCTAATTGAAAATTTTAAAAGAGAGTATTTAAAATCATTAGGGTTTTCCTTTTCAAAATACGAAGAACTTAAAGATAGTGAAAAAAAGACCAGTAAATCTATAGACGAACTTAATGACTTTTATCTTAAGTTTAAAGATGTAAGAGATTCTATTAAAACTGAACAAGGTAATGATATTGATGATGCAATTAGACACAAGGTTGAATTGCTTAAATCAGATTACAGTAACATTCAAGAAAAACTAATTGAACAAACTAAAATCATTGAATCAGCAATGGAGATTCTTAATTACGTTGAAGTATGTTATGACAATTCAAAATTGCTTGTAAGTTACGATAGTGAAAAATTTGGACTAAACATAATTATTCTTGATACTGGTAACCAAATGTCTCCTTGGGAATATATGAGATATCCAAAATCTTTTGTTGAAAAAGGTCTTATAGTTAGAGAGGTAAACTTTGACATTGTAAGTTATAGTCAGAATCGTTCAGAAAGCCTCTTAAAGAACTTTTGTGATAATCTTGATGCAAAGGATAAGGCAAATGAAAAAATGCTTGAATGGGAAAAATCCAAGGGGATTACAAGATACTTTAGAAAAACATGGACGGTAACGCCGAGTAAATCGGACCGAAAATATGAGCCACCAGCAGTATATTTAAAAAATGAAGGCTTCTGGAATCGATTTAGATTGATTAATAACGTATCTGTACTAACTGAAACATACTACTTGGAAAAACACCGCAACTTTGCTATCGGAGAAGATGACAGTGTAATTAAACAAAAGGACAAGGAAAGTATCGAAAGGTTAGAAAAGCTATTCAGAAATTCATAATGTATTATTCTGTAATACAAAATCAGTTCTTCAGGAAGACGGATCAGCGTTGAGCTTGTCCGTCTTTGTATTACATTAATGATTTGAAGTTTAATAACGCTGTGCTACAGTTTGCTTTATGCTGCGCGCATCGATCTGCTAATTTTGTAGTACACAACATTTTATTTATCATTCACGAAAAAGGTCTTTTTCTTTGTAATACGTTTTAGATCAATTATTCCTGGTGCAGCTGCGATTTTTGTAATACATTTAAAAAGCTTTGTAGAAACAGTTGCAGAGTTTTTTGTGATATGCCCGATTCGACTTCGTAACAGGTTTAGTCATTGTACGGCTTCGCCAGTTAATGAATTTTTAAAATAGCTCTCGTCTCATTTTTTCCTCTTGAGCAAAGACCTTCGTTTTCTTAGTTAGTGGGGAAAGTGGAATTTGAAATGCAAAGTTTTTCAGCTATGCTTAGACTTTTTTTATACAAAAAAAAAGAAGCGTCAGTCTGACGCTCCATTTTCTTAAATTATTTTTGGTCTACGATAACAATTTTTTTACCTATGCCATCCAACAGTTTAATTAGTGTTGAAAGTTTAGGGTCTGATACTTCTTTTTCGATTCTTGCGAGCATTGGTTGTTTAATTAATGTCTTTTCGCCTAAAGATACTTGTGTTTCCCCTGCGGTTTGACGAGCCTCTATAAAGTCACATATAATCTCACTTTTTAATTCTAGGACACGTTTTTCAAGTTCAGTTAACTGTGTTCTTTTAAAATCGTCAAATGTGTTGATTCTCTCCTTGGTCTTTTCCATGTGTTTACTCCTTAATTCTCCCTGTGTGTGTTGTTCTGAGTTATAAGTTTTTCTCTCTTTTTCTATCTGCTTGTTTATTTTCTTCTCATGTTATAGGCTAATAATTTTCTAAATACTCGCAAGTTTAATTTTATTCTTCTTTTCTCATGTTGTAAATTTTTAAATTTTTCTTTGCTTGATTAATTTCTCTCTGTGGTGTTTTCTTTGTGTCCTTAATGAAATGATGTAAAAGTAAGATTTTGTTTCCTTCAACAAGAACAAATAAAATTCTGTTTCTTAGTGGTCTTAACTCCCAAATACCATCACCTATATAATCGGTGTAGGGCACTCCTGCTCTTGTGCCTTTTTGACTTAATATTTCGAGATAAAGGATTATTTTCTCATAATTAAGTCTTGCGTCCTTACTGGTTTCTTTCTTCTCTTTAAGTTCTAATAGAAGATTTAAAACCTCACTTTCTTCATTATCGTTGTAAAAAAACTCTAGTGTGTACATTGTCACCTCTCCTATAACTTATTAGTTATATTTTATCATAGTATTGTTATTTATTCAAGTCTTTTTATAACTTTTGAGTTATATTTTTAAACTGTTAAAGTGTCTTACGTTTTTTATTTTTTTTCTCGCTGATCGAGTGGCAGCTTAAAAAATAGTGTAATACATATTATAAAAAAGGTCTGTTGCGATTGACTTTTAGACTATTATATGGTATCATTAGATATCAAATAAATAACAGAGGTGCTTATGATTGTTCAACAAATTTATGCAGGGTGGAAAGGCATTGTAGTAGATGGAATTGTTTATAATGGCTCAACTTCATATCCTTACAATAAGTTTCCAGACATTCAACTATCAAAATGTACTATCACACCAAAAGAAATAGACAAGATTATAAATGAGCTTAAGGAGTCTAAGCCTGTTGGCTATTTCAAAGTGATTGAAAAATTAAAAGCTTTAAAGAACCAATAATTTTTTTTGACATCAAGGGTCTGTCACAACAGACCTTTGATGTCCCAAATGGTATCGTTAAAGATGTAAATATACTTTAATGGAAAGGTGGTTATTATGAATAAGTTAGTTTTAGAGTTTTTAGGTGAAGATAATTGGAGCAGACCAGTATACAAAAATGAGGAAGGGCGTATTTTTAAAGATGTGAATTGTGATAATTTCCCTTTAGAACTGTGTACGGCTAGTGATTTTTATGGTGAACCGGATACACCAATTAGCTATATTGAGAGGTACAAAGGTCTTGAAATTGTTATCACTGGTAGAGAAGGAGAGCCTACATATAATGAAAAAGTATTTTATCAAATGCTTTCAAGGTTAAAAAGTGATTGTGACTATTTCCTTGGTTATGGTAATAGATTCGAAAAGCATTTGTGGGCGGGCAATGTTCCAGATCAGATTGAAGAAATGAAGAAGATTTATAATAGTTTCTCAGATGATAAAAAACCTAAGTTTATAACTTATGAAGAAATACTCAAATATGAAGAGTTGATGAAAGGTGGAAATGTATGAGAAGATCTAAATCTAATGAAAATAAATTAAGCAATAGTTATGAACTGAAAATTACATCATCCTATGAAAATGAATGGGACCACAATATTTGTATTCGTGGTGAAGTCTATAGAGGTAATAAATTAGTTGCGGAAGTAATTGAGGATTCACTAGAGGGGTGGTATTTTGGTAATGAGTGTAGTAAATATGAATTTAAAAGATTTCTTAAAACGGTCTTTTATCACATGAAAGGTAATAAAAAGAGTACGAACTTATCTGACTCATATATTAAAATGCTTGTCTTTCACGAAGGAATTAAACTACTTATATACAACTTGTAAAATAGTTAGGGTCAAAATGACCCTTTTTTTATTTGGAGTAATTCAGAGTCAACCGCGCGCGACGAAAATCTGTCAAGGTCGTTCTCAAATAAAATAATTTTTTTTCGTCAAATCGCTTCGCTTTTCATTTGACAAAATAAAACCGCCATGCATTTTAGCATGGCTTTATTTTTTTTGTTCTCTTACCCTTGACAGATTTTCGTCGCGCGCTTATAGGCATGGCTAATTAATAAATTTACTATAACTCTATTTTTTTTTTTAAAGTACATGAAAATATTTTGGGTTATTGGCTTGCTCAATAAGGTAATTAGGGTCATAATGACCCTAATTTCTTTTGATTATTTAAGGTAATTAAGCTATCGCTTAATTTATTTTTTTTTAAACGTTCTTTCAGAACGTTTTACCTAATAACCATTTGATTAATAAATTATACTTCTCATAATTATCACAATATTTTTTTTGAATGGCTGTATGATCTGTTGGTTATGTCTTATACTTTGTTCGTGCGTCGATCTAATAACTGCTTGGGCGTTTTAACGGCGCGACGCTTTGCGTCGGTTTGTCGAACTAGCCACAATACAAGCAAAAAAAATAAGCATTGTGAGGTTTTATCAACCCTCACAACACTTTATTTTTTATTGCTTCTATTGTAGCGGATTTCGCCTAACCAAGCACCTAACGCAAATTCATATGCCCTAACGGGCGGTCAGTTGGCTCCGCCAACTGCAAGGTAAAAAGATTAAGAGCTTTAAAAACATGATTGCTAGTTGATTAATTTAGTGAGGCGTCATGCTGACGCTTCGACCTAGAAATAATCATTTATTTATCATTCAAGCAATGAGGGTGACTTTGAAAAGTCCCCTCAAACTTCCTTCAAACTTTAATTGTCTCCGACGGGTCTGCCGACAGCCACTCGGCGTGAGCCATCCCCCCCGAACAGGTTGTGACTGTTCGGGGAGTTCCCCGTAGTGTAGACGCTCCATTCCATCAAGTGTACGCTTCGCCGTTCACTCCTTATGCTCACTCGTACCTCGCTCCGCTACCGTTCACGCACTTGATTCCATTCCCGCTTTGAGTTAATATACAAGCTATAGCTGTTATAAAAAAACAATTATTTCACGTTTTAAAAAAGCATGTAGCGATTGACTTTAACAGCGTTATATGGTATCATTAATTGTGGTTTAAATATACTTATTTGAAAGGTGGTTATTATGAATAGCGTCAATTTGATTGGAAGGTTAGCTCGTGACCCAGAGCTTAGATTCGTACCAGGCTCAGGTATGCCTGTAGCAAATTTTACAATGGCCATAGACAAAGGCTTAACACGTGAAAAGAAACAAGAATTTGAGTCGCAAGGTAAACCAACCGCAGATTTTATTAGAATTGTAGTATGGGGCAAACAAGCTGAGAATTGCTCACAGTATCTTTCTAAAGGTAAGTTAGTAGCGATTCAAGGTTCTATTCAAACAAGCAGTTACAAGTCGAATACGGGCGAAATAAAATACACGACAGAAATACTCGCGAACCGTGTTGAATTTCTTGAGTGGGGTGAAAAGTCTAAGTCAACGGATACGGATGATTTCAGTTTTAATCCTCCTAATATTGAAGATTTCCAGTCAATTGAAGGTGACGACGACGTACCATTTTGATTTCTATAAAGGAGAAGATTAATGTATAATTATTTAGTCGCAACACTTCATCTTGAGAATGATCCTAGAAGCTTATATGTAAAAGTAACTTTAAAAAAGAGTGCAACTCAAATCGCGAATTTTTTATTATCTTGTGAAAATGTTAAATTGATAAGATTTTTTACATGGAATCAAAATGATTTGTTGTTTGAATTTCATGATGAAAATTTTTATTTTGCAAATAATTCTACATCTGAAATTGAGAGTATTTTTCTCAAGGCTGTTATAAACTATCATGAAAAAAAAGTGGAAATGATACCTAATGATAATGAAGTAGTAAGAATTTTTAATTTTTGGTTTTCTGATGATTTTAATAATCTCGAAACTTTTCGAAGGACAATTGAATATTACGGGTTAGATATTCATACTTTTAATTGGGGTGAAGGCTCAATATATCAAGAGTGAGAAGAAGGTTTCTCAGAAGTTAATAAGGATGACTGGAAGCGTCTTGCTGACGCTTCTTAAATTTCTTTTTTCGTGGTATACTCTTGTTGAATAAATGATTAGGAGTAACCCATGAGCTTTGTTATAGAAAACAATTTCAAGTACTATTTCAATAAAATAGATCAGTCTCTTTACAGTGTTTCATCTGACCTTGTGCAGAATGAAGATACATTGAAAGCATATAGAATATTCATATCAAGAATCTCAAAGAACAAAGTAATTAGAGATGTAAAACTCGCAATTGTTTACTTCTCATATTTAAAATCTAAAGGTGTTGATATTAATAATCTTGAGGAATTGTATCTTTTTAATGATGAAAACATGCCTAATCTTTATCAGAATTTTAGGGATTTCGATTATGAAGAATTAGCTCTTATATCAAAAAATGACCTTATTGTATCAGTTAATCATAAGTTCTTAGAGATAATTAATCTTGATGAATTTTCAAGAAATGTTGGCATGACGATTGGTACAATTAAAAAATATCGCAATTCTATATTTGATATTTTGATTGTATTTTGTTTAGTAAAACACTTGCAACAAGTTCACAATTTAGAAGTAAATGCCCTTGATATTTTAATTATTAACAAGGCGACATAATGTTGACGTACAACGGTCTCGATGCTATCATAGACTGAGATATTATTACAAAAGAAAGGTTTTTCAATGAAAGTAAAAAGTCGAATTCGCTTAATTATATTTATAACTCTATATACATTGATGTTTGTAATCTTTTCAGCTTCTGCTGTTTATTTAAGATATTTTTTAGTCTCAATTACACCAAGTGATTCAATATTTGCATCTAATGTTTTCTTAGCGAATGACTTTGAAGTCACAACTTTTTCAAATATATTTTTACATTTGGAAACATATGCTGCACTTTTTAAATTTGATTTAGTTTCAGTCTTTTTTTATTGTTTGTTTATTGCTTTTATAGTTTTTAACTTAGGCTATAATTCAAAACTTAAACTTTCTCAATCTTATAAGGATTCAAGTACTGGCTCACACGGTACTGCAAGATGGCAAACAAAAATTGAAATGAAAAAAAACTATATGTCGAAAGACAGGGTCGGTTATTTCATTGGTGGTTTGGTACAACGACCGTTTAGCTTTGATGATTATGATAATTATCTTTTTCAGCCAGAGGATCAGAAAGAAGTAAATCAAAATTCAATTGTAATTGCTCCTTCTGGTAAATGGAAAACGACTTCATTCATTTTTACTAACGCACTACATTTAATAAATATTTATCTTAATTTTTTCTATCGTCAACAAAATCCTAAAGCTAATAAACGTTTTGAGTTTGAAAAGTATGAGGGTGATGTAAGCGAAATAATTGATATTTCAAAGATGCCCGATTTTATTTTTTCAGATGGTAAAAAAGAAATCTATCAAATCACATCAAATGCTTTTAGAAAAGCTGGTTATGATATTTGGGTTTTAGATTTTTTAGCCTTTCAAAGAGGAGAAAGGACTAATCCTTTAGACTACATAATAGAAGAGCAAGACATAGCTCGTGTTGCTCACAACATTTTAATAACTTTGAGAGGTATTGAAGGCAGTAATCTCAATACAAATCCTATTTGGATTAATGGAGCAAGTTTGTTTTTAGAATTTGCAATTTCTTACACACTTCATTTTATGCCACCCGAGAGGCACAATATGGATGGTGTAATGGAAGTTTTTAATAAAGATGAATTGGCAGACCCAGAGTTAAGTTTGGTTTTCCATAAAGTTAATAATCTATCTGGAATAACGTTAAGTTTATATTTATCTTGGATTAAAATTGCAGGCTCATTGAGGGATGGTATTTTAGGTGGTCTTGCCATCGACTTAAAGTTTTTTAATTATTCCGTTATTCGAGAAATAACAAGTCACTCAACCATTGATTTTAGAAACTTAGGCACTGTTAAAAAACGACCAGTTGTTATTTATTTATGGTTTGATCCAAACGACAAGACATTTTCCCCAATCTTGAACGTTACAATAAACAATATGTTTTCAGCAATGTATAGAACTGCAAGTAAATATAGTGGCTCAAAATTGCCTGTTTCTGTTTATATTTTCTTAGATGAAGCAAAATCCTTAGGTACGATTCAAGATATGGATGCAAAATTATCAAACATGAGAAGTTTTAGAATTAAACTGTCTCAAATTTTTCAAAATCCTTCTCAGATCGTTGATTTATACGGTGAGGAAAAAGCAAGCTCTATTCGTTCAAACTCAGATAATTATTTTATCTTGGGTGTAAATAGTTATGAAGAAGCAAAAGAAGTTAGTGAGCTTCTTGGTACAAAAACTATAAAAGTAGAGTCTGGACAAAGTAAAATGGATTTAGATAAGACTGATTTAATAACATCTTCTGATAAAGGGCGTTCATTGATGGATGCAAGAGAAGTAAATGATAAACCTGTTGAAGACTTAATTTTTAATCAAGCAGGACGTAAACCGATTTATATCAAAAAGATACAATATGAGTACTGGAATCCCAAGCATAGAATATTTGATTTAGCATCAGAAGAATTAATACCGC
This sequence comes from Clostridiales bacterium 38-18, assembly GCA_001897605.1. Classification (GTDB taxonomy): domain Bacteria; phylum Bacillota; class Clostridia; order Peptostreptococcales; family Acidaminobacteraceae; genus Fusibacter_C. The sequence continues at coordinate 196,137 of MKTL01000005.1, forward strand.
AGTTCACCAATGTATCACAAGCGTTAAATCGAAATACTGAGAAACAACACATTGAAGTAGAGCCATTGGAAATTAAAATTGAAGCTACTCCCGAGCTTAAGAATGAAATAAATATGGATTACGAAAATGAAAATGAAGTTGATTTTGACGATTCTGCAAAATCTGAAAAAATCAATCAAGAGAAAACTATTTCGTGGTTTGAAACACTATAAACAAAAAGAGAAGGGTCTCTGCAAAGACTCTTCTCTCTGAATTACAACAAATAATCAATACAACTACCTTCCCAAGTAGACAAAATCAACGTATTACACTTAACGTGATAATACGGATGATTTATTTTGCGCATCTTTTATTTGTCATACATATTATAAGTTATGTTTTTGTTTTGTGCAACAGAGGAAAAACGAAGCGTCAGCATGACGCCTATAAATTTGTAATACATTTTATGACGTGCAGCTGCTCAATCACGCTTCCTGAAGAACGTGTTTTGTAATACAAATGTGAAATAAGTTGAGAGGTATTCAATGTACTTAGTTTTAGCAATTTTAGAAAACAATCAAGACTGGAATCGAATACAAGATTTTAACCTACCTATTCTCATGTCAAAAAATATTGATTCAATGAAAGCATTTAGAGAAGTAAATGAGGAAGAGTACGCATTTGCTATTTTAGATAAAAATGTCTTTTTTAAAGATGCAGTAGTTGAAACTATTAAATTGCCAGTTATATTTTTTGACGGCGATTATTCTGTTTTACAACAGTCTATCATTGAGCAAACGGAAAAACTCAAGAAGATTGAAAGTATCGCTAAATTAGAAGAAGAACCACCAATATTAGAAATAAAACCACAAGAAGTTATTTCCGAGTCAATTATAAGTAAAATTGTGCAGGATGATGAAATACAACAAGAACCTAGTTTGCCTATTAAGGGAGCATCTTCATTTAGAAGAAATGCATCACAAGTTTTCACGTTTGGTGGTCTCGGTGGTACCGGCTCTACAACATCAGCTCTTTGTATGTGTAAAAAACTTTCAGATAATGGGGTGAATGTAACGTTAGTTGAATTAACAAGCAAAAGTTACGTGTATGATTATTTAAATCTTTTTTCACAGTATAAGAAAGTTGGTATGGCTGAAACTAATATTTTAGAAAACTTAGAGCAATCTGATTCGCTTGACTATAACAATATCTTGATAATTGAAAATATGAGAATTATTCATCAACGCCCAGATGAAGAAGTAAAAGTCAAAAAGATTGAAAGGCTTATAAATCTACTTTCTGACAGCCAAGTAATCATATTTGATCTAGGCGAGAGCTTCTTTGATAAAGATTATGAAGTGATTTTAAATCGAGCAGATAACATACTGGTTATAGATATGGAAGTACACAAAACGATTCGATGCGCCTCAAGTATAAATAGACTACTTAATAACAAAATCAGCTTTAATTATCTGCTAAATAAATTTGTACCAAATAGCAAAGTACTTATCGAGTTAAAAGAGATCCACAGAAAAGACTCGTTTCAAACATGCGAGCTGATCGATTATTCATCCATATTTGATACGACACCGTTAAATAGTTTGAGTAAGTTTGAGAGTATACAAATTGGTTTATCTTCTCAACTTAGAAACTTAATTCCACGTAATGCATTACCAGTGAATGAAAGTAAATCAAAATTAATTAAAACTTTAAAAGAGAGGTTATTAAAATGAGAATTAAAAACATGAAGTCTGTATTAATCGTTCTGATAGCAATTTTAATTACAATGGCTGCATCTATCTCAATTTTTCAAAATGTCATTATTCCTAACAAAATCAGTAGCAGAGAAGCAGAGTTAAGAAGTGAGTTTGATGTAACTTCATGGGAAACGGTATCGGTTGTCATACCTAAAGTGGATAGAATACCTGCATTTACAGTCTTTAACGATACTAATACTCAAGAGTACTTTGTATTTGAAGCGAGACCTAAAAAATTTCTTACTGGCTATGAGGTTACTAATTTAGATGATTTAAAAGGTAAGTTTTCAAGACAAGACTTGTACTTAAATCAAGCTGTTTTGAATAACTGGATTTATGATGAATTTGATCAGATGGAGTCGAGCGATAGAGAAGTTGAAGCAAGAGTAAAATTTCTAGTAGGAGATACGGTCTCGGTTGGCAACTTAATTGATGTATCTGTGAACTATGGAAATGGACTGACAGAAGTTGTTTTATCTAAGGTCAAAGTAAAAGATATTAAATCGCCTTATATCGAAACCGTGAGAAATGAAGATGGTACTCTAACCACATACAACAATACTAATCCTGCCAATAGAGACGATACAAAAAACTTTATCGTAATATTAGAACTTAACGAGCAAGAAAGATCTTTACTAAAATTTGCCGAGCAAGTTGGTTATCTTGACGCACAAAAATATATTGACGAAACTCAAGACGCTTCACCAGTAACTTTTACTATTGATGATTTAGAATTAATAGAAGGTGTAAACGCGAATTTAGAAAAACAAGAACAAACGGATATTTCTGACAACAATTAGGTCGTTTGCTATTGTCCTATATTGCTTTATATGGTATCATTAATTAAGTGATTAAGCGTCAGGCTGACGCTTGGAAAGAAGGGATTTTACAAATGTTAATTTCAATAAGAGGACAAAATTATTCTGGAAAATCAACAATCATGGTACATTTAGCATCAGTTTTAGGTCGCGATAAGAGTGTTTTATTAATTGACCTAAATAGCAAAACTGATCGGTCATTAAGAGACATGCTGCTTAATTCAAATAAAATCTCAAACGGAGTAGATAACTACGTTAATGAAAAATTGATTAATGATAATTTATCTAAAGAAGAATTTTTAAGATGTTGCCAAGAGGTCAAAAAGAACATAATGATAATGTCGAATCCAACTATTAAGACTCCTACAGATAAGCAAATTGTTGAACTGATAATTGATGCAAATAAGTATTTTGATTATGTTTTCATTGAAATGCAAGCTAATGATGAAAGATTCTTAAGTCTCGACTCTAGTATTGATATTGACATTCAGACATTTAAACAACATCAAAATGAGGTAGAGAATCTTTATTTATCATTCACGCAAAAGTCGAGATTTATAATTGCTCAATATGATGCCAGTATAAATTTTAATTTGGAAAAGATTATAGCAAGACTTAGCAAAATTGCCAATAATCTTAATGAAACGCTAGTGTTTCCTGTTCCGTATCATTCGGACGTCATTAATGATATGAATGAAAAGTTACTGTTTTATACAATGGACAATTCAGAGACGGATTATGTAAAGGCAATTAACAAATTGTGTGAATCGTTTGGATATATTCAAGCTCCAGTAAAGAAAGGATTTAAATTATGGAAAACCAAATCATAAAGATAAAATCCTTCGGGATGGAATTTGTTAAAACATATGAAGACCATGACGCTTTTTATAAATTATCAAATTTTAAAACACAGGATGAGTCTAAAAAAGTTCTCGAGAAAATAAAAAAAACAAGGGAACAAGCAAAATATGATTTTAAAGCAAGAGAAAACGTTTTATTTCATTATTCCCAAGCTTTACTATCAAATCAAAATTTAGTTAAGGTTGATGATTATATTAACTTTGATGAAATTACGTTCAATGAAGTAAGTATAATCTTCGAAATGCTCCTTTTAATTTACGATTTAAAAGACCTTATCTATAAGTTTAATTTAGATTATGAAATCGTTGAGTCTGACATTATTCAATTGGCTAATCAGTTAAGAGCGGATATTAAGACCTATTTTATTAAATCGGAGGTTAGAGTCGCTTTTTTCGCACAGTTAATTTATATGTACACCAATGGTGATGGTCCGATTGACACTTTGAGATATCACAATATTAACGACTTGGCCTTTATAAGACAGGATTATATATATGTCGTAGTAGACGAAAGTTGCTATCACCTTAAGTTTCTTAAATTCATTAATTATCATGATATGGTAAATGTTGCGTATAAAAACACAATGAACGCATTTTCGCAATCAAATCCAGCGGTGGTTACAGAAAAACCAAATGGATCTCGAATCACTGTAACTGGTTTTGAACATGCTCCTATTAACTCTATTTATTATAATGAGCGTGTATTTAATAACAGGATTTTTTCTTTATATGAATTAGTCGGGAAGTCAACGCTCTCTAAGGAAATGGCTGAAATATTAAGTTATATTGTAAAAGGCAGAGGAAGAATAATCGTAACAGGCTCTAACTCAAATGTTGGTAAAACAACGATGATGATTGCTCTTATGAATGAAATTGACAGGCGTGATGGCTTAGGACTCCTTGATAATAATGATGAAACTAAGTTAGCTACTAGAATTGGAAACTTAAATGTAATTACAAACTTAGTGAGGGATGATGAAAAAACAGACTTCATTTTCAATTTCTTTTATAAGCAAAGTAGACGATTTTTAAGCATTGGCGAACTTGTTACACCTTCTCAAGCTGCTATGTTGATTTCATTATCACTTTCTATGAATAGTGGTATTATAACCAATACGTTTTCAATTGAGCCAACATTAGTAATTGAGAATTTAAGTAATAAAATGATTGAACATCCTAAATACAATAGTAAAGAACAAGCAATTAATGACCTAATACAAGCGGTTGATATTGTAGTTCATTTAAAACGATCGGCGCAGGATTCATCAAGAATTATTTGTACTGGCATATATGAAGTTATAGAAAAGCCAACTATGTTAGCAAATCATAGTATGAAGCTTGACGAATTAGAGAAACTTGACCTTCTAAAAAAGCATACAACCGACTATAAGTACGTTGAGTTAATTAGGTATGATGAAGTTAAAGACGAGTGGATATTCAGCTCAAAACCTAGTACACAATTAATAAATCGATTAGATTCAGTTTGCAGAGACAAGTACAAGATTGATTTAAATTCATATTGGAGTAATTAATTATGGTTTTAATAATACTGATTGTCGTGCTGTTAGTTACACTTTTGGGATTAAATCTTTACCAAAAAAATATCTTCAAAAACTATCGTGTAACAGTTACAGATGTACCAAAACCTATGAGAGTTTTAGAGTTCATTGATAATAGTAAGTTTTTTTCAATGATTAGGATTAAAATACGCAACTCATTAATGGCTATCAATAGCAATTCTAAAGATAAAAACCATGAGATCAGTACTCAAATCATAATAGGGTTTCTTTACTTATCAGTTCCTATTTTACTTTTGAGTAGTATTATTTTTAAAAATATCGTTTATGTCCTAGTTGCTCTTATAGGTGTTTACCTACTATTTTTCTTTATTATCGTTTCAATTCAAAATCATGCAAACAACAGAATGTCTAAAAGTCTCGTGAAACTATACAGCTTTACGGTTGAAAAAATACAATATCACAACAACATAATTAGTTTATTAAATTCAGTAATGAATGAAATGGATAGGTTTATGAGGCGTGACCTCGAAGACCTAGTGGACGTTTTAATTAGAACTCCAGATAACGAGATTCATTCGGAATTAAGGGCGTTGAACATCTATAATGAGGAATACTATACAAGATTTATTTATCTATGTGCAGATGCAAGAGAAAAAGGAATCACTAAAGATTTAGTAGATGTATTTGAACAATTGTCACAAAGCCTTGAGATCAGTCGGGAATTTCTAAAGCGGAAAGTATACAAAATCAATTTGTTTATTGGCTTACTTTTGTTTATGGGTATTGTTGGTACTTTAGGAAGTAAATTTTATATGTTATATCTTCAAAACATGGCGAGTGGCTTGATATCTTCAACCAAAATGGATGAAATGATTATGGCTATGGTAGATGGTGGCATAATTAGTTGCTTTGTTTACGCTTATTATAGTCTTAACAGACACAAAACGTTGAGGTAATTTTATGAAAGTGATTTTAGTAATACTGACTACAACAGTAATCTTGTTGCACTATGGTGACAAAATAAGTTTATTTTTAACAAAAAACAGTAAGCAAGGCATTTCGCCTATTAGATCAATGCTTCAACTCGTAAAAAAGGTCGCTTTACCCAAAGAAGGTAGTTTAAGAGAACGACGAGCTATGAACATGCTTATGTTTAGCAAGTTAAACGTACCAACCTTTTATTACCTCAAATATTCAGTACTGGTTATAGCAGTTATTACTTTTTTCATCGTCCATCATTTGAATTTATCAGTAGTAATTACTAGCATAAGGACAGACAATAATCTTCCAGAGGCCATGAGGTCAACTGCGTTTAGTGATGAACTATTCTTGTTTGAAGAAATGAAAGATACAGTGATTCCAAGTCGAATTTTAAATGATAAGAACGAAATTGAGATTAAGCAGCTCATAAGAAGCAACATATTTATTTATGACTTAAGCTTTCATCAAGGGCAAGTAGAACAATCTGTAAACAAGGTCTATCAATCACTTAAACGATATTTCCAGTATGAAAGGATTGACTTAATAAAGCTAATATTGTTAATTTTTGTTTCTTTCCAGCTCCCAAATATAATCTTGTTCATCATTAATTTAGGGACAAATGAAAAAAAACATTTTGAAATTCTAGCATTAGAACAAACCTTTATGCTTCATGGCTCCTTAAAATCTTCAAATTTCAACTCAATGATGAACGAGTTACTTAGTGACTCTCACTACTACAAATCATTCTTGGAGTATGTTAAAGACAATATTAGTCGTGAGGGTAGTATTAATCTATCTGATCTATCCGGTTTAAATGACGAAGAAAAGCTTTTTTTTGAAAAATTGATATTTGCATATGAGGGAAAGTTAGAAACTGTCGTTGACCGATTAAAACAAAAGAGTAAGTTTATATCACTTAGAACTGAGAGTAAGCACATCAAGGAAATTGAGATAATTGACATGAATCAAGCAACAATATTTTTGATTATGTCACTCTTAATTCTTGTAAAAATGATTTATCCTTTTTTGAATGCAACACAATTTAATTTTGGATTTTAGGGAGTTATATAAATGGGAAGAATGTGGCTTGAAAATTTGCTGACTGTACTTGGAATCGTTCTATCTGTACTTGTACTTAGCATTTCTGTATTGTCAGCAGATGTTATTAGTTCTTTAGAAAATCGAGATGTGATTGTTTCTGACATAAATGAAACCGCACTAATAGAACTAAATAGAGAACAAATAAATGGTTCCGATGTAATTGCATTTATTAGATATTATCAAGTAGAAAGTGAGGTGATAGTAAGCGTAGTAAATACTTATGGAACAATGGACTACATAAGTCAAAATTATGATTATGATTCGTTTCCAATTAAGTATGATGATGTTTACACTGTGAGTTATGAATATAACGAACAAAAAATTACAAAAATAAATTGTTTTAAAAATTAGGAGGTTTATCATGGCATCATTTTGGCAAAAGGCTTTAACATTTGGGTTGGTAGTTATCTTAGCTTTAATCGTAATTGTACCACAATTTTCAAGTGCAAAAGATATCGGCAGTACTGGGCTTGAGCAAAGTCAAAACTTAAATCAGATTTTAAATGATACAAATTTAGTTAATGGAACGGTTGTTTTAGCACATCTTAAAAACAACAACGGGAAATATGCAGTTGTTGTAAAAGACCCTTCGAATACAGTTATCGCTACACCTTTAACATATGTTGAAGAATCTGGACTTTATACTGTTGAAAAATTTAAAGATGTAAATGGCAACTTAAGTTCAATTATTTTCACAAAAACGAATCAGTCAAATTAATGTATTACAATTAAAAGTAACTTTCACGTGGATCCAAACTCACTTAACTCCCTTAATGTAATACAGAGGATGTATCAAAATACCACTCTGTATTACATCCCAATCAATTTTGGTTGTTGCAGCTGAATTTATTTGTAATACAAAATTCGCTCGATCACCAGGAAAAACAACAACTTTTTGTATTACATTTAGAAGCGTCAGACTGACGCCTAATGTGGAAGGACTATAAATGATAGGTTATTATATTTTGGTTTTTGTTGATACTCTAAAAGACTTACTTTATGCGGTTTTAGTTTTTTTATTGATTTCAACATCCATTGTCTATATGAGTGAACAAGACACCATCTATTTATATGCTGAGGCAATTTCTAACAACGGAAAGATAAGTAGTGATTTGTATCAAAAGCTATATGAAGATATTTCAAAGACTGGCAACTATACAATTAGGCTTAAAGCTGATATTAAAATTGAAGATGGCTACTACGACACTTACTTTTCATTAAATGATATTTTAGACAAACAGCTTCATGTAGGAGATTATATTTATCTTGAAGTAATCGACAATGATTTTTCGTTATTCCACACTTTTACTAATACTTTTTTCAATAAAGACAATGGCGTTCCTAAGCAAACTAGACACGTACTTGGTATTCCTATTTCAAATAATGGTGATTAAGAATGATTGGTAAATTCCTGAAAAGTTTCATTAAAACAGTTTTGCAAATATTAGTGTTCAGCATCATTTTTCTAGGTTTTAACAACTCAGTCGATAATCGTGATTCTGAGATTCGTTCTTCTTTAATGGCAAAAGTTTTATATAGCAATATTTCCCTCAATTACGAAGATACTTCAAACTTATCTTTTGGATATGCTAATACAGAGAATGAAATCATTGTTAACCAAGACAAGCTGATACAAGACTTCTTTTATGTTAATGAGTCTACCGAGAATCGATTAGATCAGAATCATATATCGGCTTTGATATTAGTTTATTATGACAGATATATCATATACGACCCTTATTTAAGCAAATGGCAAGCTCCTGTATTTTTCACCTATAACATATCTGGCAATCAATATTACTTGAATACACAAAATAATACAGCTCTCAATAATCAAAATTCAAGTTTTGCAATATCCTCACTTGGACTTGCTGAAGAGGAAAAAAATCAAATTATCATAGATAAAATTAATACTGGTATCTCAAAATTTACCTCGGATGAATACGCACCTTTGCAATTGAAAATAAGAAACGCCTCAATAACTGATGGCGATTATCTTTATGAATATAACACTTTTAATGTAATAGATGATGTGACTTTCCTAGTAGTTTATAAAAAAGCTTCTCTCTATGATTTGTTAGGGAACTTAAGAACTTATAAAAACTATACTATCACTGGTTATACCATCAAATAAGAAAGGACAGAAGAAATGTTCAATTTAAATGAGCTGAACGAACTAACGCACCATCTTAGCAGACTTCAATATTTGTCCGAAGCGATAGCCGTTGATATTGGCTTGAAACATGATGAAATTATGAAGGTTGGTATCGCTGCTTTTTTCCATGATTTTGGTAAACTCTTAATCGATCAGAACATCTTAAACGCAAAACGCAAATTAACATTAGATGAATTTGAACATATTAAACAACATGTAACGAAAGGAAGTACTTTGTTATCATCTATAGGTCTAAATGCTGAATTGATTGATATAATATCCCAACATCATGAAGATTATGACGGCTCTGGTTATCCCCTTGGTTTAAAAGGCGAAAATATTGACATTAAAGCTAGAATTATAAGAATAGCTGATTTTTATGACTCCCTACGCTATAAAAGACCATATCGTGATAAATTGAGTGAAAAGCAAGCTCTCGAAATTATGCGTTCTGAAAAACATAAACTAGACCCCTACATATTCGAGATTTTTGTAAATTGCACTCTAAAGAAAATCAATTATTCAAATCAGTATCATTTGATTGAATCAAAAAAGCTTATAGAAAGCTATGTTTAGCAAAAGGAAGTAACCCCTTATTTATCATTCAAGCAATTAACTTTTAATTATGAGAGGATGGCAATTATGAAAAAAATAATCACGTTTTCAATTTTAGTTTTAGCTCTTACTACGGTGAGTTTTGCAGATTCAAGTTTTAAAGACGTATCAAACACACATTGGGCGTTACAATTCATCAACACCCTAAAGACAAGTGAAATTATTGGTGGCTACCCAGACGGAACCTTTAAGCCACAGGCGAATGTCAAAATTAATGAGTTTATTGCAATGTCGGTTAAAGCTCTTGGCTATCGTTTCGAGTCAACTTCTTCTGATTGGGCGAAACCATATATTGATAAAGCAATCGAACTAGGCATAATCGAGGACCGAGAATTTACATCCTACACAGCTAATATCACAAGAGAGCAAATGACTTCGATTGTGGTTAATGCAGTTGCTTTATCAGAGTTTAGACCATCAAGCACTATGGACGATTACATCAAAAGAGAAACGATTGATTACTACAAAGTATCTGATTACTATAAACAAAATATCTTAGATTCATATAAATTCGGCATTGTTACTGGATATGATGACCATACCTTTAGACCAAAAGATTACTCCACAAGAGCGCAAGCAGCAGCAGTGATCTCTAAGATAGAAAATACGGCTCTTAGAACACCATTTGAAAAGACGGACGCTAATTATGTGATGATGAACGTTTCTGTCAGCGATGAATTTGGAAACTATGATAGGATTCAGTTACCGTTTTATGCGCCATATTACAACGGCAAACCAGTTGATGAACTTGTCGAATTTGCAAAACTGATTACGAAAATCCATGATAATGGAAAAGGTTATATTGATTTTGGATATGATTCGTCATTGAATCATTTAGCCGCAGGATTTTTCAGAGATAAAGCGACTTACGATTATGTTTATTCTCAACCAAGCGCTTATGAAGGTGTAATGGCGTTGGCTGCTAATGGTGATTTTGGATTGACCATCTACCCATACGATTTAGGCAGCAAATATAGGCCATATCAAATCGGTGTTAGCAAAATGAAAGACCACACAATGAGTTATGCAAACTATAGTGATTTCATTGACAAGACCTATAGAGAACAGTTTGAAACCATGTTCAGATTTTGGTTTGAGGATGAATTTGATAAAGCTTGGGCAATTTTTGAAAAAGCTTTAGACCATCAAGGAAATAGAACAAGTGATATTGTTGAAATCAATAATCGTACTTTTAATATTAACTATTCAAGAATTGATATTATCATATACGTTTCTTTAAAACACTAAGAGGTAATTTATGAAAAAAAGACTATCTTTATTTTTAACTATCTGTTTGCTTTTAACAGCGATACCGTTTACGAGCTATCCGATCAGTATTTCTCAGACCGTAGATAAAAGCAAGTATGATGGTGGACAATTTTTTAAAACAGACCCATACAACGGACTCTCTTGGAATGACTATAAGCTGAATAATGGTATCCCATCCACAATAAGTAGAACGGTTACAAAAGTAGTCGGGGGAAAAACGCAGACTTATTATTTCAATATGGAACTTTTCACAGACAAGGGAATAATCGTCTATGGGGATTACACCTTTGTTACGCAGGATTTTAAGCCCGCAACAGGCAGTCTTGATATCTATGGGAATTATGTTCTTATAAACAATAAAGGCTACTATGCAGGGGGAACAGGTGAATATCGATATCATGGTTTAGATGCTCAAGGCGAACTCTATGCCAATGGTAGTTTCCCAATCGATGCGATCAGTGGTAAAAAGGCTGAGGAAAAGAAGTGGATTTATAAGTATTGGAGTGAGTTTGATAATGACTTAGGCAGTTCATTTATTAAAAACCCAAGCCTTTATAACCGTATTGCAAACGGTGAATGGGTAGTAACTAATGAAGCTTATAAATCTACTGCTATTTCCATGATTAACAATGCACTACCCTTTGAACTACTCAATACCAATAAAACAGACAAGAACGCATATAACTATGCAAACGTAATGACCGCGCCAACCTCAAGATACGCCGGTGAGGTTGAAATGGTGAACTGGGGATGGAGTACGAAAAAGCAAGCGAATAGTGAGTTTTATCAAATCTTCTCAACCGATACAACAAAGCAAAAAATTATTACACCAGTTGAATCCGTTACAACGGCTTTTATCGTTGGCGAGGGTGTAGAAAACGATAAAGCTTATATTGACGTAAAAGTTAATGTAAGAGGCGAACTTCAAGACCAACATTTATTTGATGGTATCGACACCGAGGGTATTACAGACGAGGTGCGGAGATCCATTGAGTATAACAGAGACGATATCGACCATTGGACTTTTGAGCTTCGCAATGATTTAGATGCAAGAGTGCTAAATCAAAACGGTAGACGTGTTACCTTTCAAGCAGGTGCAACAGATTTCACCATACGATTTTATTCTGACGCATATGAAAACAGACGCGACCTAAACGGCAAACTAGATATTATGTTTTGGGGTAAGGCGAGCTGTGTCTTCGTCACAGGGGAAAAATCAGAAGCTACATCATCCGCGACTATAACATCTATTCCGCCGGTGGCAAAGACAAAAACGGATATCCATTTTGATATCACAGTACCTAATTATATGCTAGATACTGAGAGGTTTAAAATCGTCGATAACACCGTAATCGAGGGCGAGGATTTTGAAAAGTGGGTTGAACTTGAAGGTGTAAGACTTAGCGAATCTGAAATGAACGACTTTCTTTCTGGTAGTTATTTGTTCCCACTTCTTGGCGAAGATAAGATTTACACCTATAACATTCATTACTCGAACTTTGACGATCAGAACTATGACTTTATCAATTACGTTGTGGTCTACACAACAAAACCAAAGGCACAGTTTAAAGTAACGGGTACATTTAAAGAAAATCGATTGATTGAAGCGAATTCAGACATTACAAATGTCAACTCAGCTTACTTGAGAGCAAATGCAAGTTTCTCAAATTTAGTGTTTGATGTATCAAACAAGCAAGGCGACAACTCAATTATCAAATACGGCACTAAAAACAGCAGCTTAATTCAGTTTATCGTAAAAAGACAAACTGCAATCAATTTACAAATGCAAGTAAGGGCAGACGTGACGCCGAGCAAGATTGAGCGATATGACATTCCTGCAGGATATCACATTTCAAATCTATACAATTATGACTTGTTTACGGTGCAGGATTACAAGCCTGCAATGTCATTAAATATTTGGAATCCTGCATTACTAAGAAATGAAACCCTTGATT
>MKTL01000006.1:0-39767 GCA_001897605.1 Clostridiales bacterium 38-18
CGTTTTTTATTCTATCAGCATCACTTAATCACGTATTCTCAACAATAACATAATCCATCTTCTTACACCCAATTACATCAGCAATCCGATCGCACTTGGCTCTAAACAAGAAGAAGATCTCTTTATCGGTTTGACGATAGAGCGTCTCAAAATTTGCCATGCCTTTACTGATGATGAGATCAGACGCATTAAAAGCCTCCCAAAAGACATCAGAGCAATACGCTCTGATCACGCCTTGTGAATTATGACCCGTATCTATAATGCGATGGACCAGATGCTGTAGACCTGCTGCCTCAGCATCGAATAACGTAGCATCGTTGACAATAGGACCGCCCTTGACCACAAGTGTAAGCTTCTCATTATTGATCTGCTCTAATAAAAAACGGTCGAAAAACACCTCGCCAGCGTTATCTAGGATGTACATGATTTTCTTACTTTCAGAAATTTTCTTTAATAAAGACTTAGTGCTTACGCCATGAAGCTCAGCGGCCATACTCTTCTTAACAGAAGTCAGCACCGTATCATAGTTGACGTCGATTCCAGCGGAATAATCGATGATATTTCCTGCAATAGCAAGTCGGCACGCAGTATCAAAATCATCAGCTTCTCGTTCAACAGAGGAAGACTTAATCCATCCCTCTGATTCAATCTGCTCAACTATTTTTCTTGAAATCTCATTTGAATAGATTTTAAGTTGCTCATATGGATCTGAAATCCCGGTGATGCTCTTCGCTTCAGTCTGCATCAGATAACTGATGGCAGGCGAGCTGGTCTTATAATCGGCTTCACTTAAAACACGAAGGCAAGCACGCAGGATTTTTTCGTTTGTTTCATAGGGACCACCAAATTCTTCAGCAATTTTTACAGCTTGCTTTGCCATGCAAGCGACACAATCGAATGTTGTTTCCAAAAGTTGACCTCCATAGTGCATGTCATTTTCGGTTTAGGGTATGTATGGTTCATAAAAAAGTGCAAAAAAAAATTGACCAAAACCATTTTATCATGATAAAATGATATGTCAACGCTTGGAATTTCAACGTTTGTATTAATATCCAATTTTATTATATCATACCGTTGAATTTAAGTCAATACCTTCAGACAGTTTTTTAGGAGGCAACAATGAATAAGAACTCAGAAACTTATCAATTAGAAAATCAATATTTAACACGTGTCTTAGATGAAGTTGAGCGTCAATACGACGAGGCGATGAAGCTTAAAGAACGTTTTAAAGAGATTGATTTGGAAACCAGAAGAGAACTGTGGGACTCTGTCGGGTCAGTTTCTATTGAAAATGGGCTTGATCAAATCACCGAGTTTATGAGTCAGATTCAGACCCTTAATACCAATGCCAACCGACAAGCAGTGACACAAAGATGGCTCGATCAGCATGATGCGATGAAAGCTAGACCATATTTTGCACGCTTTGATTTTAAAGAGAAAGGCTATTCTCTTGAAAAATGCTACATTGGTCTTTTCAATCTTATCGATGCGGATTCAGATTTCCTCATCTACGATTGGCGTGCTCCCATAGCAAGCCTCTATTATGACTTCGAGCTGGGTGATGCACAGTATCTATGCCCTGATGGTTGGGTAAATGGTGAAATACAGCTTAAAAGACAGTATAAAATCGATTCAGGAAAGCTCAATTATTTTTTTGACAGTTCTATTAATATAGAAGATGATCTATTACAGGAAGCGCTCAGTCAAAACACCAACGACAAAATGAAGGTCATCGTTACCTCTATTCAAAGAGAGCAAAACAGGATTATTAGAGATGAGGAATACAGACACTTGATCGTTCAAGGCGCTGCAGGAAGCGGCAAGACTTCAGTAGCACTGCACCGAATCGCGTATCTATTATATAAATACAGAGACCGCGTCAAGTCAGATCAGATCGTTATTTTCTCACCTAACTCACAGTTTGGGGACTACATTTCTGCAGTATTACCTGAGCTTGGTGAAGACAATGTCAAGCAGATGACCTACGCCACACTGCTCGAGGACACCCTTAAGAGTGGCAAGGGGAAGGAAGCCTACAAGCACAGTCTAAAGGTGCTTTACGAGGGTTCTGTCGATCCACTTCGCAACCAAAGCTTGGCACTTAAGACGTCAGATGAATTTTTAGCTGCACTGGAAAGTTATGTGAACCGAATTAGCACTGAGGCAATAAAATTCAAAACGATTAAGTTCGCTGGACAAACCGTTATTACAGAAGCTGAGATGCGCGCGTTTTTTGATGAAAGACATTATGGCCAGCCGATACTCAAGCGCCTAAAAGGGGTGAGAGGCAGAATTGATTTCCTTCTTGAGCCGTTTTTAGAAAAGCGATCACAACAGTTAAAACAGGAACTGAAGAAAAAATATCCCGATAAGCTTGCGCTCAGTAAAGCAGTCCGTCAGCAGCTTAATAATGAAAAGAGTAATTTTTATCAGTTCGTTAACCGTATGCTACACTTAAACAGTGAACAGGCGTATTTGACTTTTCTTAAGTCACTGACAACCGTTGAAAACTCAAATATGCTCTCATTGACCATCAATCATCACTTTTACTTTTATGAGGATCAAATAGCGCTTTTGTATTTCAAACTGTTGATGGGAGAGGTCGAGCCAGAGACGGAGATTAAATATCTGGTAGTGGATGAGGCGCAGGATTACAGCACACTACAGGTAAAGCTGTTGCACGTCCTTTACCCAAACGCAAAAATGACGCTTTTAGGGGATGCCAATCAGTCCATCAATGCGCATCACGGCTACAGAAAGCTGGCGAGCTTTGGTCCAGTTTTAACCGGCGGGAGTCATACGGTGATGACGCTTGAGAAGACGTATCGCTCAACCAAGGAAATCACGGATTTTGCAAACGCTTACTTACCTGGTGCGCCACTGGATAATGCCATCGGCAGACGGGGAGAAGCACCAAAGGTTTATATAGAAGATTCTTTTGAGGCTATGGTAAGTACGTTGAAATCTAAAGTGACTGCGATTAGCGACAAGCACTATTATTCCATCGGCATATTGACCAAAACAGAAGCTGAGGCAGAGCAAATTCATGCATGCTTAAAGTCAGATATTAAAACGCATCACATCACAAGTGATAGCCTTCTCAATATCAATCAAATCAATGTCCTACCAACGTATCTCGCCAAAGGGCTTGAATTTGATGCAGTGTTCGTCGTGGATTATAACAACCAAATTTCATCAGGAGAGAAGTCACTTGTGTTATATACAGCCTTCACTCGTGCATTGCATCATCTAGAGGTATTTAGCTATAATAAAAATCTTCAGGCTAAATAAAAAACACTGATGAAAGCAGGACTTTCACCAGTGAGTATGATTATTCGAGTGGACCAATTTTAATTTTTGAGCCATTTGGAAGGGCTTTAAGAACTTTATGATATTCGGGAATAATAGTACCGATAACATTGACGCGAGGGTCTGACGGATAGTCTACCCTCGTTATTTGTATTTCTCCTGAATAACGAAGGTAATGAACGTTATCTATAGTAATGCTGCCTTTAGTTCTTTCAACGCAGTTTCTAGGTTCTATCCTTTCACCCTGTGTGGCGTATTCACGTGATTCTTGAAGGCGCATCAATGTTTTCGGTGAATCAGGTCGGATGGTATAGATTGGGCTAAAGCGTTTCGCTGTGTGAGCAGTATGCTCATAATCAGAGGGGAGGTAATAATAACCTGACTCAATCGCCTGTCTAATCCAGTGAACCTGATGATCGCTTATAAAACCGTCGCCGACGATGATCCAATCCAAACCATAGATTTCTGAAAGCTCTGTATAAGCCACGTAAGGTGGTACTGTCCTATGATGCTCTAAGGTCGGTAAGCCTTCATGAATAGGGCCTCTTAATGATAAATCACCAGCGATAAATGCCATTACAGTTATTCCAGCTGCTTTAAGATTTGAATTGCGTTCGAAAAACTGCTCTGTATCAAGCCCAGTTTCAGATCGCGGGTAATAGTTGTGAAGTGCATAAACCGTATGTGCATTTTGGGATAAAGCATCAATCCAGTCTTGATCGACCGTAGAGGCATTGATACAGATGGGCATCTCATGTGCTGCCTTTACCACTGCTTCAAGTGAAAAACCGTAATCGATTCTTAAAATATCGATCTCGAGCCCCTCTCGAAGCTCTGAAAGGGTATTATAACCGAACTGACCAAGCGTTCTAGGGGATACATCAGCAAGTATTTTATAACCAATTGATTTACATGTTCGTAGCATTTCGATACAATTGGCCACATATTCTGAAGAAAATTCTTCTGCGATATGAAGCGAAGTGAAAATCATGCTGCCTTCAATAAATTCAGATTTTAGACGAGATTCATTTTCACGCCATGTGGATGGAAATATCGAATAACCAAAATGTTTCATAGAAGCCTCCAAATTAATGCTATTTATCAGTTAATCTGTGAATTATTACTTTACAAAGAGCGATTTTATAACACAATAGAATAATATATTACGATAAAATTGACATAAAAGTAATAAAATATACTTTAATTTTATTATATCTGTAGGTTGCAATTTTGTGAATAGTATAATTTTAATTATTGCTGATCTTATTGTAATCGAATGATTACAGCGAGAGGATTCTCAAAATCAACTGTAAATTAAAGTATACATATTTCGAAATAGTCATGTATCAAAATGGAGACGATTGCATAAAAATGAATGAATTAATACTATTTAGTGTAATTAAATGTTTACAAATAAACGATTTGAATAAATAATGGACGACTTGAATTAGATATTTATTATCCTGAATCTATAGTTATACATTTCTGATTAATGAGTAGAAATTTCCTTCATATCTGAGTCATTTAATGTAATTTATTCCCATTTTTTATTCAATTTATGTTAAAAAAGCGGTTAATAAACACCATTTTCTTTAAAATTCATAGCTAGGCAAACAAAAAAATATTTAAAATGCATAATTTGGCACAAGAATTGCTTTATGTTTAATTGGGTTAGGGGTAACCATATGGTTGATTTCAGCAGTGCTGATTTCATAAAGCAATCATATCTATTTTAGGAGGGAATTATGTTTAAAAAAGTAACGAGAGCTTGTGTTAAGCTCGTGCAGAATTACCTGCCAGATCCATTTCTCTTTGCAGTAATCTTAACGCTTATTGTATTTGTAGCAGGGATGATTACAACTGCTGCAGGTCCACTTGAGATGGTTAAAAGCTGGGCAGGCGGATTTTGGGGATTATTGTCTTTCTCTATGCAAATGGCGTTGGTACTTGTAACAGGTCATACATTAGCAAGTACGCCAATCGTTAAGAAGTTACTTGAAAAGTTAGCAAAGCCTTGTAAAACCCCTTTACAAGCCATCGTAGCGGTTACATTTGTTTCAACCATCGCGTGCTGGATTAACTGGGGCTTTGGCTTAGTTGTTGGCGCATTATATGCGAAGCAATTGGCTAAAACGGTTAAGGGCGTTGACTACCGATTGTTAATCGCATCAGCCTATTCTGGCTTTTTGGTTTGGCATGCAGGTATTTCAGGCTCTATTCCTTTACAAATGGCGTCAGGTGGAGAAGCACTTTCAAAGGCGACTGCAGGTGCTGTCGTTGATCCAGTAAGTACTTCACAAACCATTTTTTCAAGCTGGAATCTGATTATCGTAGCAGTTATACTATTTACCTTACCACTTGTAAATAGGGCGATGCATCCTAACAAGGAGGATGTCATAGTGGTAGACCCTAAATTACTTGAAGATGAAGAAGTCAAAGGCGAAGCAATCAAGCATGGCAATACTTTTGCAGACAAGCTTGAAAATAGTATGGTCTTCTCAATGCTAATTGGTATTATGGGTTTAGTATATATCGTTTACTACTTCTACACTGAAGGATTTGAGCTTAATCTCAATATCGTTAACTTTATTTTCTTATTCTTAGGTATCATGCTACACAAAACACCTAGAAAGTTCTTAGATGCTGTAACTGCAGCTGCTAAAGGGACTGCGGGTATTATTCTTCAGTTTCCATTTTATGCAGGTATCATGGGGATGATGACCGGTGTCAGTGCTGCATCTGGAACTTCACTTGCTGGTGTTATTTCGCAAGCATTTGTAAATATATCAAATCAAACTACTTTCCCAGTATTCACTTTCTTGAGCGCAGGGATTGTTAATTTCTTCGTACCTTCAGGTGGTGGTCAGTGGGCAGTACAAGGTCCTATTATGATGCCTGCAAGTGTTGAGCTTGGCGTTAGTACAGCTAAAACTGCAATGGCAATCGCTTGGGGCGATGCTTGGACAAACATGATTCAACCATTCTGGGCTTTACCAGCACTTGGTATAGCCAATCTTGGTGCGAGAGATATTATGGGCTTTTGTTTAATCGATTTAATTTACGCAGGGGTCATCATTGCACTCGGTTTAATTATTTTCTAGTTTTCAAGTTAACCCATTATATAGTATCCTTATCAGAAGCAAAGAGCCTGTGAAATCACGGGCTCTTTGCTTTTTGATGCCATATTGTTGGCTTTATTATATTTCATAAAGCTACTGATTCAACATCAGTTAATTGTAGTGATTGTTAATGAAATTACTCAGTTCTTAGTGCGACGACAGGATCCTTATTTGCAGCCATTTTAGCTGGAATAAGACCTGCAATTAAGGTTAAAATCATGCTTCCGATGATGAGTATAACGGCATGCTGAGGTAATAATGTCGCAATGGTATCAATGTCAACTAGTTTAGAGATAATTCGGTTAATCGGTAATGACAATAAGAACGAAAGTCCAACGCCGATAACGCCAGCGGTAAAACCAATGATGATGGTTTCTGCATTAAATACTCGAGAGATATCTTTCTTTCTTGCGCCAACTGCACGCAGGATACCAATTTCCTTAGTTCGCTCTATAACGGAGACATAAGTGATAATACTGATCATAATAGTTGAAACTACTAGAGAAATTGCAGCAAAGCCAATAAGAACATAGGTAATGGTATCCAATAACGTTCCTGTCATATCAGTAATAGTTTCAGCAAGATCTGAATAGAGAACCTGATCTTCAGACGCTAGACTAGAGTTATAGTCTTCAAGATAATTCTTGATCAGCTCTTTACTGTCATAATCTGTTGGATAAATATTAATCCCAGATGGGGTCGTATCTGCACCAAGCGAAAGAAGCATTAAGGCTTTCGTTTGCTGCTCGTTGAATTCAGTTCCCAAAAGGACATTGTAATCTGTTGTTTCTTGTGCTTTTGCAATTTTACTATTTTGTGAGTCCATCAAAAGCATATTCGTAAGCTCATGTGTGTAGGCGATTCCAGTTGATAAAAACCCAGTGTCGTCTTTAGGACGTAGGATGCCAACAATTTTAAGCGGAATTGAAGATTCATCATCGTATAGCTTTTCATAGTCTAGTGGCGTTGCTGCAGTAAACAGACCATCGGCTTCTGTGTAATACAAATCATTAGGTATTACCTTTAAAATCGATTGACCAATTAATGATTCAAAGCTAAAGGCATTTTCATCTGGATTTAAACCCAACTGTGAAAAGAAGCTACTATCGATGCGGTTATAGGCATCTACAACGAGTACCACTTCGTTTTCATTTTGAGGCAAACGGCTGCCATCGCCTAAAAGGTCGTAAAGTGAAAGTATGAAGTCCTCGCTTTCGGGTAACTCCTGCCAATAGCCAGTATTGCCATTTAGCGTTGCCATAGTGGAGGTTTTTCCTGAGGTCTCAAATTTCACAACTGCATCATCAGCTTTTGCTAATACATTGCTCGATATCGCATAAGTGTAGTTGATGGCATTGACTGCATCAGGAAGCTCTGTTTTAAGACCCTCGACGTAGGAAACGTAGTCGCTTGTAATCCTGTTTTCATGTAAGGTCGTGTTTTTTTCGCGATCATAGACATAGACTTCATTTGTATCTGGGTACTCTGTATACTGATTTTGATCAGAAGAGTTGTTATTAAACCCAGGTCTTTCTGTAAAATCAACGCGCTGGGTGCCAGAGGTTACTGTGATTGGAAAGCCTGATAAGGTATCTGACTGCATCGAATCTATATAGGATGAAAGACCAGATGAGAGCGCTAGTACAAGTGCAACACCAATGATGCCGATACTGCCAGCAAATGAGGTGATAATCGTTCTTCCGCGCTTGGTTAAAAGATTTTTTAGCGAAAGTGAGAGTGCAGTGAAAAGTGACATGGACGTTTTTTTGTAAGCACTTTTTTTGTTTTCACTTATTATTTCGATAGGCGCTTCATTAGAGGTTATCGGTTTTGAATCATCAAGTAACGCACCGTCCAGAAGCTTGATTACCCGATCAGAATACTCATCAGCGAGTTCTGCATTATGAGTTACCATAATTACAAGCTTTTCTTTAGCTATTTCCTTTAGAATATCCATAATTTGAACACTGGTATGACTATCAAGTGCACCAGTTGGCTCATCAGCTAAAATAATGTCAGGATTATTAACGAGGGCTCTTGCAATAGCAACCCTTTGCATCTGACCACCAGAAAGCTGGTTTGGTTTTTTGTGTAGCTGATCACCTAATCCCACATCTTGAAGTGCCTTAGTTGCACGTTTCTTTCTTTCAGCTTTCGATACACCTGATAAGGTCATTGCAATTTCGACGTTTTGTAGAACACTTTGGTGACCAATTAGGTTGTAGCTTTGAAAAACAAATCCGATAGACTTATTTCTGTAGGCATCCCAATCGCTTTGCTTAAATAATTTGGTTGATATGCCGTTGATAATAAGATCGCCTTGATCGTATTGATCAAGTCCTCCGACAAGATTTAATAAAGTTGTTTTACCACATCCTGATGGTCCAAGTATTGCGACAAATTCTTGTGCCCTAAAACCAATGGATAAGTCCTTTAATGCCACTACGGTTTCACCGCTTTTATAAGTTTTTCTTATATGCTTGAGTTGAAGTTTAATCATGTAGTCCTCCTTAAGTAGTCTCAGTATATAAAGGAAATATCAACTCAATATAAACTAATCCTTAAAATTTGTTGATATTCAGTTGATAATTAAGAATTAAAATAGTCATATCCACTTAAATGGACTGGCGTTATAATGTAATAAAGTGTTCCTTTAGGTCTGAAAGGAGTAAAGTGTGTTTAGGATACTGATTGTAGAGGATGACAGTAACACGAGAAAATTAATAAGTGCGGTCTTAAGGCAGGAGGGTTTTGAAGTTATCTCAGCAGAAGATGGCCTCGCCGCCTTGGAGATAATGGCACATGCACATATAGACTTAGTGGTGACAGATGTTATGATGCCCAATTTAGATGGCTTAGAATTAACGCGTGAGCTTAGAGTAGGCTGGCCATTATTGCCCATCCTCATGCTGACTGCAAAGCAAGAGCCACTGGATAAAAGACTTGGTTTTTTAGTCGGGACAGATGATTATCTGACAAAGCCGTTTGACGAGCAAGAACTGATTTTAAGGATTCGGGCACTTCTCAGAAGGGCACAGATCGTCAATGATCAAAAGCTATCGTTTGGAGAAGTGACACTTGATTACAACGCACTCAGTGTTAGAATCGGTGAGGAATTAATTCAATTGCCGCAGAAAGAGTTTTATCTCTTATTTAAGTTACTGGCAAATCCAAATCAAATCTTTACAAGATTACAGCTTATGGATGAAATCTGGGGGCTTGAATCGGATACAGACGATCATACTCTAAATGTACACATCAATCGATTGAGAGATCGGTTTAGAGGCTGTACAGATTTTGAAATTGTTACAGTAAGAGGACTGGGGTATAAGGCGGTGAGACACCTATGATCAAATATTTAAAGAAGAAAATGAGCTTAACGGTGTCCTTAGTAATGTTCGTTTTTTTTGTTTTACTTGGAACGTTTATGATTCTGATGTTTGTCGTGATCTTACTTCATAAAATAGGCTATATCTCATTATCAGACATCAGGAACAACTCATCAGACGCGCCACTAAATATTCCGACGCGATTTTTACTTTCAAACTTTATCTTTTGTACCTTTATTGGGACTGCAATTTCGGGATTTTTCAGTAGAAAACTGCTAAGACCTATCAGAAAAGTAATAGCTGCTACCCATCAGGTCGCGTCAGGTGATTTCGATGTCAAAGTAGACATAGGAGGAATCGATGAGCTTGAGGAGCTCTCAAATTCGTTCAACAAAATGACTGAGGAACTAAGCAGTACGGAAACCTTGAGAAGAGATTTTATCAATAATTTCTCCCATGAGTTTAAAACACCTATCGTTTCCATAAAGGGCTTTGCTAAGATTTTAAAGTCAGGTAACCTCACCGATACCGAACGCGTAGAGTATCTAGATATTATCATTTCTGAATCAGAAAGACTGACTCAATTATCCACTCAGATCTTGAATTTATCCAAGTATGAGCATATGGAAATCGTCGGTGAGAAAACGCTATATCGAATCGATGAGCAAATACGTAAGATCATTTTGCTATTAGAACCAAAATGGACTGCCAAATCACTTATATTTTCATTGGATCTACCAGATACGCTGATGGAAGGAAACGAGGATCTCATTCAGCAGGTCCTTTTAAACATCATTGATAATGCAATCAAGTTTTCTTACAATGGTGGACAGATTGAGATTGGCCTGCACAGAAATGAAAAGGAAGAAATTATCATTAAGGTGAAGGATGAAGGCTGCGGTATGAGCGAGGAAGCGAAAAATCACATCTTCGAGAAGTTTTATCAAGTTGATCAAAGCCATCAAATCGCCGGCAATGGGATTGGCTTAGCAATAGTAAAACGCTTAATTGGCCTTATGAATGGTACCATTTCTGTGGAAAGTCAGGTTGATATAGGTTCAGTATTTACGATCAAGCTAGTTTAGGAGATCACCACTGAAAAATCAAACTAAAACCCTCCAAATTGTGGAGGGTTTTTTGTTGTTTCATAATAAAACCTCGAATTATGTTGCAATTCATCTCTCTAAGTTTGTCCTAATATTACCCCTCAAAATGATTATTAAGAGTTTTATTTGACTGATGCTATTGTGCTTCATGTTGTAGAAAAATATAGGGCATGTTAGTATAAAAAAAAGAAAATTACATAATGTTACTAAGTGTGGAGATTGTATTTATGATTAAAAATGTTTGAAGATGCTATAAAAAGGAGAGAATTATGAAAAGATCAGAGATTAATCAAGCGATAAGTTGGGCAAAAGAATTGTTAGAAAAGCATCAAGTAAAGCTACCCCCATTTGGCTATTGGACAATGCAAGATTGGGAAGAGAATAAGATAAAAGCTGATACGATAAAGCAGGTCATGCTAGGGTGGGACATTACCGACTATGGTAAAGACCAATTTGATCAGCTAGGAGCTGTACTTTTTACGCTTAGAAACGGTTCACTTACCGATGTGACAATGGGTACGCCGTATGCAGAAAAGCTGATCATACTTAAAGAGGGACAAAGACTTCCGATTCATCACCATGCCAGTAAGACTGAAGATATCATTAATCGCGCAGGGGGGATGTTAGCCATAAAACTCTACAACACATTGTCCAATGGTGACGTTGACTATGTTAGGGATGTAACGGTAGATCTGGATGCTGTAAAAGTAACGCTAAAAGCAGGGGAAGAACTCTTAATTCCACCGGGATGTAGTATTACCTTGAGACCTTATATGTATCATCTCTTTTGGGCGAAAGAAGGCCATGGTCCATTGATTTGTGGTGAGGTTTCATCGATTAACGACGATTTAACGGATAATTATAATGCAGAAGCTGTCAGCCGATTTTCAACGGTTGAAGAGGATGTCCCCTTGTTGCATCCACTCTGTAATGAATATGATCGAATTTTATAGTAACTAGGAGGTAAAAGTATGTTTGATATTTGTGCTGTGGGAGAATTGCTTATCGATTTTACACCTACATCTGAAGGAAACTTTAAACCGAACCCTGGCGGTGCACCCTGTAACTTTTTAACCAGTGCACAAAAAATGGGGTCAAAAACTGCCTTTATCGGTAAAGTGGGGAAGGATGCATTTGGAACGCATTTAAAAACAGTATTAGAGGAACAGAAAATTGATACCAACCATCTTAAATTAGATGAAAAATATGGTACCACACTCGCTTTTGTTCATCTTTATCCAAACGGTGATCGTGATTTCAGCTTTTATCGAAAAGGCTGTGCGGATGTAATGCTTGAACAAAATGATATTGACTTAGAGCTTTTAAATCAAACAAAGGCTTTTCATTTTGGTTCGCTGTCTTTCACTGATGAACCAAGTCGTTCAACGGTTTTCACACTTCTAAAAGAAGCAAAGCGCAAAGCCCTTTTGATTACCTATGATCCTAACTATCGTGCACCGCTTTGGAATTCTAAAACTGAAGCCATAGACTATATGAAAAAAGGTTTAGCGTATGCGGATATCGTAAAGGTGTCGGATGAAGAACTAGAATTATTAACCGATGAAAAAGACTTTAGTTTGGGAGCAAATAAGCTCATGGCCTTTGGTCCAAAGCTAATTTGTGTCACATTAGGAGATAAAGGCTGTTTTTATAAAAGTGCAGCTGGTTTAGATGGGCTCGTGAGAGGTGTAAAAGCGAATCAAGTTGATACCACCGGTGCTGGAGACACTTTCTTTGGTGCTTTGATCAGTCAGATCGTAACATCCGGTCAATCACTTGAAGGAATTGATCAAGCAACACTCGAAGCCATGATTTTGACTGCAAATGCAGCAGCTGCAATCTGTATCGAAGGCTACGGCGGCATACCCTCTATACCAACGAAAGAGGCTGTGCTAAAACGACTAGAACATGGTTAGAGTCTATTTTGATATAAGAAATTGATCTTTAAGCAGATATAGAGAACAAACAAATATAAAAAGAAGTCAGAGAAGGAGAATCTACTAGAGGAAGAAAGCCAAATTTAATTGCATTAAATGCGCAATATAAGTGGATCGTTGGAGTGAAAATTACCAGTTAAAATCACATTGGTCTTCAAAAACGAACTAATTGATGACAATAAAACTAATTTGAATTAAATATATAAATAAAGTCCCTTACATTTTAAGTGCAATATTAGGTGGATTACCTGTATTAGCATAAAAATTGGAGGGACTTTTATTTATTAACTAGTGATTGGTATGATGCCTACCTATCGGAATAATCATTGGCGTCCCTGAAACAGGATCCTTGATAACCGTTGAGGCGAGATTAAAGACCGTATCTATAAGCTCAGGTGTAATAATAGCTTCAGGCGTACCTTCTGATATCAACTTGCCTTCTTTGATTGCAAAAAGGTAATCTGCGTATCTTGCAGACAAATTAATATCGTGAAGTACCATAACAATGGTGGTACCTTTTTTGCGGTTTAAATCAGTCAAAAGATCTAGTATCTCAACTTGATAAGCAATATCTAAAAAGGTAGTTGGCTCATCTAAAAGTAAGATATCAGTATCTTGTGCCAGTGCCATTGCAATCCAGACGCGTTGCCTTTGTCCACCAGATAGCTCATCCACACATCGGTCGGCAAGATGCGTAATCCCCATAAGCGACAAAGCCTCCTCAACTGCTTCAAAATCGTGATGCCCCAATCCTTTTAGAAAGGATTGATAAGGATAACGACCCCTTGAAACAAGGTCTGCGACTGTGATTCCCTCTGGTACAACCGGTGATTGTGGCAGTAACCCCAGTTGTCGTGCAAGCTCTTTAGGCTGATAATGGTTCAAAGCTTTATTTCCCAAAGAGACATTGCCATCCATCGGCTTAATTAACCGCGAAAGCGTTTTTAATAGCGTTGATTTACCACAGGCGTTTGCACCGATAATCACACTGATTTTATGGTTGGGGATGTTAATTTCAACACCATTTACAATCACCTTATTATCATATCCCGAGGTCAGGTTTTTTGCGGATAGACTTATATCAGTAGCAGGTTGATTCATTATGCTGTACCTCCTTTTTGATTCATTCTAATGAGTAAAAATAGCAAGTAGGGCGCACCAAGAATACCGGTTACGACGCCGACTGGGTATTGAAAGGGTAAAGCAAATTGTCCAATCAGATCCGCTGAAAGAACGAGTACACTACCAATTAAACCTGCTGCAATTGGTGCGGATGCACCTATCTTTTTCGCGATAGGTCCCGATAAGAAGGATACAAAAGCAATTGGTCCTGTTATGGAAGTTGAAAAGGCTAATAAAACAACGGAGCAAAGTACCAAAGAAACTCTAACAAGATGTGTTCGTACGCCAAGTGTTATGGCGGATGGATCTCCTAATTCTAACAGCTTTAGCTGATTGCTCAGCAAAGATAAAAGAAAACCAAATACGAGTACGATAGGTAGCAGCAAACTGACGTTAGAGAGACGCATACCATTTAAGCTACCGCTTAGCCATCGCATAGCTGCTGGTATATCGTATTGTGATGCTCTAAGTAGTAGGAATGAGATAATTGAATTTAACATTGCCTGAACGCCAATGCCGATTAAGATCAAACGACCACCTGAAAATTGTCCACCCTTGGAGAGTCCATAAATAATAAGTGCAACGATTAAACCCGATAGAACAGAGGCTAATGCAACTGTAGTACCGCTTGTTTTAAGGACGAGAATACAAAAGACAGCTGTAACACTTGAACCTGCGGTTATACCGATAATATCGGGGCTTGCCAATGGATTCCGTAACATGGTTTGAAAGGTAGCACCCGCCATCCCGAAGGATAATCCCACTAAAAGTCCAATTAATAATCTCGGCAATCTCAGTGTTTTAATTGCAAAGGTAGCACCTTTAATGGTTTCACCACTTAAAACACGTACAACAGTTGCAATGTCGTAATTTGTATTACCAAGGGTTAATGACAAAATGCTTAGAATACTAACTAATACCAATAAGCATATGAATATCAAGCGGTTCTTACGTCTATGTTTTTGATAGAGTTTTTTAATCATAATGTACGTACCTTAGCCTTCATAGCAATGATTATCAATACGGGCGCACCGATAAAGGCAGTTACAATCCCTGCTTCAAGTTCACCCGGCGATCCAATTAATCTGCCTATAACATCGGATACGGTTAATAATACAGCACCACCAATCGCAGAAAAGGGGATGATAATTTTGAGATTTGGACCACTGAAAAGGCGAATCACATGAGGTACCATCAGTCCAACAAACCCTATTGGACCAGCAAATGCAGTCGTTGCCCCACATAATACAACCCCTGACACAGTAGCAATCAGACGAATAAATCGCGTATTAACACCTAGTCCTGTCGCCACATCATCACCAAGCGAGAGTGCATCAAGTGCTGGCGTAACGATAAAACCTAAAAGCAATGCAAATCCAACAACTGGTGTAAGTATTGCTAGCTTGGACCAATCACCACCGCTGATGCTCCCAACTTGCCAAAATCTGAAAGCGTTCATTACATCGACTCTTGGTAATATGACTGCGCTGACAAGTGATGAGAGTGCTGCACTGGTTGCTGCACCTGCAAGTGCAAGTTTGATAGGGGTAGCCCCACCGGACCCTAATGAACCGATCCCATAGACAAAAATCGTTGTTAAAGCAGCTCCGATGAGTGCAAACAAAATATAAGCACCTGAAGTGTTTACGTTAAAGAATGCGATTCCTAAAACGACCAGTAGAGAAGCGCCTGTGTTAACGCCTAGAATACTAGGATCTGCAATTGGATTTCGCGTGACCGACTGCATCAGAGCACCAGATACACCAAGAGCTGCACCAGCAAGTAACCCAAATAAAGTCCGCGGTATTCTTTCGTTAAGTACAAGCGCATTCATCGTATTACTCGTCTCGTTATTCATTGCATCATTCATTAAGCTTCCCAAAATTTCTATGACTTCTTTAAAGGGAATGTTTCTTGCGCCAAAGGCAAGTGAGATAAAAATAGTAAAGACCAGTAGCAGAATGCTACCGGTCACAAGAACAGTCAATTTTTTGCGCATCATTTTACTAAATCAGCTGCCTCTCCAATTAGTTTTAAATATTCATCTATTGTAGCTGGGATAGACAATGCACTTGGCGTACCAGATGCTGCAAGTGGTGTATTGTCTTCTATGATTGCAACAGATCCTCTTTGTACCGCTGGAATTGTGCTTAAAAGTGCATCCGATTGAAGTGCTTCTAACAGAGTGTCAGAACCGTAAGTGATGATAATGTCAACATCCTGTAATTGGTCAGCATTTTCTGCACTTAATGAAATGGCAAAGCTTGCATCATCTTCAGCTAATGCTAAAACACTTTCAGGGAATGCCATTCCCAAATCTGTTAAGTAGGCTGCTCTCGGGTCAGCTGGCAGATAGACATAGAAGCTACCTAAGTCAGCTGGGTTAAAGTAGAAAAATGCTGCTTTTTTACCAGCAAGCTGTGGATATTCTGATGTTTTATTTGCAATTAATGCCTCGAGATCTGCAACAAGTGCTTCACCCTCTGCTTCAAGACCCATTCCTTTGGCATCCATTTTGATTTGATCTCTCCAGTAGGTTTGCCAAGGTAATGTAGGATAGGCAATAACAGGTGCAATCTCACTTAATAAATCATATTCCTCTTGAGTTAAACCTGAATAGGCAGCGAGAATCACATCTGGCTCAGAATCGGCGATAGCTTCATAGTTAAGCCCAGCTAGATCATCGTATAATACAGGTGCATCTACACCTAATTCTTTAAATTTATCAGACGTCCATGGTAACATGCCACTACCATCTGTAACGCCGTAATTTGCCATAGAAATACCGACAGGAACGACGCCAAGTGCAAGAGGTGTATCATGATTTCCCCAAGAAATAGTAGCAATTCTTTCAGGTTTGCTTTCTAAAATAGTTTCGCCGAAAGCATGTTCAATCACAAGGGGATAGGTTACATCTGAATCTTGAGAAACCTCGGTTGTAACAGAAGTTGTTTCTGAGGTTGTCATTTCTGCTGTTGTCGTTTCAGTTACAGTTTTTGAACCACATCCGGTTAGCAAAATTGTAGTTGCGAGTACGATGGCACTAATAGATTTTAAATGGTTGAATTTCATGAGTTTCCCTTTCTAATTCTATATTTTCTATAAGTCATTCTTTTGATGTTCATTTAAAGAGAATGATTCTATCAAAAAAACTTCTAAATGAATATTATTATCGTTCTCAATTAGAGTCAAGTTTATTTTTGTTTTTTATGGTTTTAATCTGAAAAATGTAATGGATTTCATTATAAAATTTGTATGCTTGATCTAATTGACTCTTGCTTGCTAACATTGAGAGTCCGATTATTATAAGCTAGAAGTTAACTCTAGACTAATAATTTCAAAGAAAGAAAGGATTTTGATTTCATTTGTAGAATATACATCTTAGAAAAACTAGGAAAGCAAGTGAGGTGTCTTATGAAACGATCAAACGACAAAAGCATTATCATTGAGCAATTGAGAAAAGCTGAATTTGTACCTTACAATGTCATCGGAGTTCTTGAGAATAGGGACTTTAATGTCTATTTTGACGATGAGAGTGGCACGGTTTGGGCTGAAAATGAATATTTTAATTATGTATATGGTGATATCTCTCTTATTAAAGAAAAAGTTGCAAGTCTTGAAACTGGTTTTTATGGCTTTTCTGCAGTAAGGGGAGATATTGCTGAGGCAATATATCGTGATTATCTGTTGCATTGGTACGAGCCAACTGACCGCTATTTGCATATGGGACAAAACTTTGATGAATTATCAATGTGCCCATATGAACTGGTTAGCTTAAGCTTGGATGAGGCGGAAGGCATCGATAACCGTTACGAGTATCAACAAGAAGGGTCACTTGAGAAAATAAAGGATGCCATCATTAACCGACCTACCTCGGCGATCTATATCGACGGTGAGTTGACAAGCTATGTTCTCGTACATGAAGATAATTCTATCGGTTATATGTTTACGCTTGAAAAATATAGAAAACATGGCTTAGGGTATTGGGTAACACTTGATATTTTAAAGAAGATGCAAGATAAGGGATCGCTGTCTTTTGTAGAAATCAATCAGAAAAACTACAAATCTCAAGGACTAGCAGCGAAGACTGGATTTGTAAAGGATGCATTTACGCCTTGGTTTGGGATCATTAAAGGTCGTCCAAACTGGTTTGACGAATGGCAACCCTTTGGTCAATCGCCATTTATGTTTACAACACTCGTCCATTTAAGACACGTCGATCAACTAGCTGAATCTAATCTACAAGGTATTTTTCACAAAATTGAGGGTGGTTATACCTTCGAAATCTGCGAAGAAAACAATAAGTGTGCAACTGGAACGATTATGGTTGATGCGAGTGATGAAGCTTTTGTGCTAAAGGTAGAAGAAACAACTTTATCAACGTATGAGATATTAAAAGTTTTAGTGACTTATTTTCCTGAAACACAAGCGAGTATTGTTTTGCCATATGAGTCTGAATTGGTTGGTCAGATTGGCTGTATCGTTGGATTACAGGATTTGATAGAGAAAAAATAATAAAAATATGATATGCTAAATGCTATGAGAGGTTATGTAATGGAAAAAAGAGTAATAGGCATTTTAGCACATGTTGATTCTGGCAAAACGACTTTGTCAGAAGCTTTATTATATAAAAGCGGTAAAACAAGAAAACTGGGGCGCGTAGATAACCAAGACGCCTATCTTGATACGTATGATTTAGAAAAAGCACGAGGCATTACCATTTTTTCAAAGCAAGCGGTTTTTGAGTATGGCGGCATTAGCTACAATTTGTTGGATACCCCGGGACACGTTGATTTTTCTGCAGAAATGGAGAGAACTTTACAGGTTTTAGATTATGCCATATTAGTGGTGAGTGGTACAGATGGTGTTCAGGGCCATACAAAAACGGTATGGCGATTGCTTGAGAGCTACAAAGTTCCGACCTTTATCTTTGTCAATAAGATGGATCAAGAGGGTGCCACCAAAGAAATGGTTTTATCACAGATTAAACGTCAATTGAGCGATCATTGTATCGATTTTACGGATACTTTGACCGCTTCTTTTAGTGAGGAAATCGCACTAACCAGTGAAGCCTTGATGCATCAATATCTTACAGAAGGCAATATATCCCATGAAGCGATTATAGATAAAATAGCTGAGAGATGTATTTTTCCTGTTTTCTTTGGATCCGCACTAAAAATGCAAGGAATAGATGCTTTTATTGAAGGGGTAAGCTATTTTACTCAAAATAAAAAGTATGTCAGTGCTTTTGGTGCTAGGATTTTTAAAATTGCTAGAGACGAGCAGGGAAACCGATTAACGTACATGAAGATTACGGGTGGTTCACTTTCCGTTAAAGATCAACTCATAACATCACAGTGGAGTGAAAAGGTTAACCAAATCAGAATTTACTCTGGCTCAAAATATGAGATTGTTACAAGTGTCGATGCAGGTACTGTGTGTGCCGTTACTGGATTATCACAATCAAAGGCGGGAGAAGGACTGGGTATAGAAGCAGACAAGGATGGTCATAAGCCTTTATTAGAGCCTGTTTTAAACTATCAACTTGTATTCCCAGAGTCCTCTGATGCGCGCATGATGCTACCTAAACTCAAGCAAATAGAAGATGAAGAACCAGAACTCAGTTTTGAATGGGACGAAGAAACCAGTAACATACAGGTCAACCTTTTTGGTGAGGTACAAACTGAAATTTTACAGAGTATCGTATTAGAACGATTTGATGTCTTAATAAACTATGGGCATAGTCGAATTGTATATAAAGAGACGATTCTCGATACCGTAGAAGGCGTAGGGCACTTTGAACCACTTAGACATTATTCTGAGGTACACCTGCTTTTAGAGCCGTTACCTCGAGGGAGTGGTTTACAATTTGAGACCAATTGTTCAGAGGATGAACTGGCTAAAAACTGGCAAAGGCTTGTTTTAACGCATCTGGGGGAAAGGGCACATCGAGGTGTTTTGATTGGTGCTGAGCTAACCGATGTGAAGATTACTTTGGTTGCAGGTCGTGCACACAACAAACACACTGAAGGCGGCGATTTTAGAGAAGCCACGTTTAGAGCAGTGAGGCAGGGTCTTATGGAGGCTGAATCGCAGATTCTAGAGCCTTATTATAGTTTTCAGCTTCACATCCCCGATGTTTATGTAGGTCGCGCCATGACTGATATCGATCAAAGATTTGGTAGATGCGAGGTTTCTTTACAGGAAGGTGGATGGACGCTATTAACCGGTACAGGTCCTGTGTCTACGCTTCGCAATTACTATAAAGAAGTGGTGGCATATACAAAGGGTGAAGGTCTTTTGTTCATGTCTGTGGACGGCTATGACGTTTGCCATAACACGGAAGCGGTTTTTGAAGCTGTGAGTTACGATCCAGAGCGCGATCTTAGAAATCCAAGTGCATCTGTGTTCTGCGCGCAGGGGACAGGCTTTATCGTCTCGTGGGATCAGGTCAAGGATTATATGCATGTGCCAAGTGTTTTAAAGCCTGAAAGACAGTTGTTTGATTTAAACGCGCCAGTACAAGAGTCGGTGAGCAGTGGCAATTTGAGTCTTGAAGAAATTGATTCGATCATCAATCAAACGGCTTTTGCCAACAGTGGACGCAAGTCTATGTGGCGAGATAAAAGGCGGAATAGTGAGCGATTGGGACGGTCGTATGGTACATATGAGACGGATCGAACTGGTAAATCAGGGCGTGAAACTGACTATAATACGCTAAAGCTAAAAGAGTCCTATCTGTTGGTGGATGGATACAATGTCGTATTTGCATGGGATGAGCTGAAGGCTTTGTCTGAGACCAGTTTAGATGCGGCTAGAGATAAGCTGTTAGAGCGATTATCTGATTATCAAGCGATAAAAAAATCAAATATCATCGTCGTCTTTGATGCTTATAAGGTGCCAGGAAGACGCGAATCGGTTGAGATGTATCATAATATCAAAGTGATTTTTACAGCTGAAGCACAAACTGCAGACCAATACATCGAGAAATTTGCGCACGATCACAACAGCGAATATCAGATCACCGTAGCCACTTCAGATGGCATGCAGCAGATGATTATCCGAGGTGCAGGGTGCCTACTTATGTCGTCAAGAGAACTAAAAGAGGACATGGAGCGGGTATCAGAAGAGATAAGAGCACAGTATCTAAAAACCACAAGTGGTGTAAAAAGTTCAGTTGATCAGGGCTTAAGTGAAGCCGATCTGGAAAAACTTAGACGCGTAATTAAGGATTCAGAGTAAGTGTGTAAAAATAAGCATATGAAAGACCACACATTTTTAAAGATTAAGCTTTAATTATGTGTGGTCTTTTTTACTTACATAAATTATGTGCCAATTGTACTTTCTTTTTTTACTACTTGTCGTTTAAACAGACTATAAAATAGCCAAGTTGCAATTAAATAAAACACGATGGTAAGTGTGTAAGGTGAGTTATAGCCATACTTGGCCATCATTGCACCACCGACATAGATGCCAAGTGCTCTTGTGATGTTGTTCATCATGGCACGCATGGCGCTCATCAGAGGTCGATGTTGATCTTCGACAATATGCATGGAGATGTTTCTGATAAGGGGCTGTCCCATATTCATCAGTGAGCTTCTCAAGAAAAATGCAATGGCGACGACGACTAACCCCTGTGGTAAGCCTATGGCCACAAGCAGTGGAATGCTAAGCAGCTGTGTGATGATAATGGTTTTATAATTGCCAATCCTTTTATCGAGCATCGGTACCACGAGTCCGCCGATCACTGTGCCTAGCTGAGCAAAGCTTAAGATCAGTCCAACGATACCTTCTGTGGTATCCAACATGTATTTTAAATAGACGCCAAAGAAGGGTACGATAAGGCCAGCGCCTAGTCCTATGATGCCTGTATAGGCTAAGAAGAGGACATTGAAGCTGGTAAAGAAACCTTTGATTTCTTTTAAATTCAATCGTTTTTGTTCTGCCATTGGCTTGGATTTTAATTGACTCAGTGGAACGATGGCGATGATGCTCATGAGACTGACGAGAATCAGTGCGTAACGAATAGGCAATATGCCGACGCCAAACTTTATTGTAAATAAATCCGTTAGATAACCAGTCGCCAATGAGCCCGTCATAAAAGCTGCATTTCGAGTCGCAAAGGTGAGGCTGAACGCATGAACACGCTCTTCACTTGAAGTTTGATCGTAAATAAAGGGTGATTCTACAGTGAGCATAGCTGCCTGTCCAAGTCCAAAGAATACAGATACCACTGACATCCAAAGGAGGTTATCGTAGCTGACAATGGCAATACTAGAGAGTCCAACTACAAAGAGTCCAAAAATAAGCGTTTTTTTGTAGCCAATCCGTGCGGCGATCCATGTGATTAAGAATGCAGTAACGCCCACAGAAAGCTGTCGCAAGGATAGAAGTGTACCCACTACAGACTCTGAATAGCCAAGCTCCTTTACATATATGCCAAAGAAACCATTGAATGAAGCTGAAGTTAGACCATATAAAAAGACGACCAATATGAATTTTTTAATTATCCGATTTAAATGACGATATCCCATAGTTTTAGTATACTACAAGAATCATTAGTGTTGCAAATATTTCGGGTGTCTATAGAAATCGATTCGATGTATTTGTTTATGTCCGATTTTGAGTGTTTTTTTATGCGCTAAGATGCTAATATTAGATTAAGGACGATATTATTATTTTAAGGACTAGAAAAAGGGAGTCGACTATGCTGGAATATAAAAGCTGTTATGAGGCTGTGAAATCAAAAGATGCGCGTTTTGACGGTAAGTTTTTTACCGCTGTGAAAACAACGAAAATATACTGTCGTCCCATCTGTAAAGTACCTGCACCGAAGGAAGAAAACTGTGATTTTTACGAGACCAGTGCTGAAGCTGAGGCTGCTGGATTTCGTCCCTGTATGCGTTGTCGTCCAGAGTTAGCACCTGAGTTTTCAGAGTTTAATCAGGAAACGGTTTTAATCGGTCAGTGCCTAAGATTTTTTGAAAAGAACGAATATGGTTCAAATCTAATCAAGCAAGCTGCAGAAGAGCTTGGCATTTCAGAAAGACACATCCATCGACTGTTCGTATCAGAGCTAGGGGTAAGCCCGAAGCAGTATATAATGACCAAACGTCTTCTAAATGCAAAGCAATTACTTCAAAGCACGAATCTTTCTGTAACAGAGATTGCAGGGAGGGTTGGCTTCGGAAGTCAAACGCGACTCACCGATACAATGAAATTAAGATATGGCATTACACCTAGAGATCTTAGAAAATCAGGTAAGCGTCTCAATGAAGTTAAAGTCAAGCTCGGCTATAGACCGCCCTATGATTGGGAGCAAATGCTCATGTTCTTTAAAATGAGAGCCATCCCCGGTGTAGAATGGGTGACTTCAGATGGCCTCTACAGACGGATACTGCGAATGGATGATCATCATGTTGGTTGGATCGAGTTAAAACCAGATCTTACATCGCATTATCTTGAACTTAAGGTAAGCGAATCACTTGAGCCTGTTTTATTACAGGTCATTGAAAAAGTAAAACGCGTTTTTGATCTCAGCCTTGATCCTTTGTCTTTACCTATGGGAATCGAACGTGGCACCAGATTACCTGGTAGCTTTGATGCATTTGAGATGTCTGTAAGAGCGGTTATTGGTCAGCAGATCTCTGTGGTCGCTGCGACGACTTTAATGGGAAGGCTGGTAAAGCAAACGGGTACACCGATTCAAACCCCCTGGGAACAGCTGTCGCATGTCTTTCCAAAACCCAAAGAGATATTGGTTATTGATGACATCGAAGGTACCTTTGGGAGCTTGGGAATCATTCGAACGCGGTCTCAAACGATTTATGCGTTGGCAGATGAAATTGAATCCAACAGACTGAATTTAGATCCAGTTGCTCAAGTTGATTTTAAACCTGAGCGAATCATTGATACGCTGATGCAAATTAAAGGCATAGGACGATGGACTGCTGAATATATTACGATGCGGGCATTGTCTTGGCCTGATGTGTTTTTAAATACGGATCTGGTTATCAAACAAAATTTGTTACCGCGTTTAAAGGACACCGCTGGAACTGATTTACTAGATTTAAAAGCGACGATGAAGCCTTATGGCTTTGATAAGTTATATATGGGGGTCAGTGAGACTTTTGCAGAGGCCTATCGACCATGGCGAAGCTACCTAACCTTGGCGATATGGAGAGGAGGACTTTCAGATGAAATCGAGTCATGATAAACAATTGAATAATAAAGAAAAATCAATTAATAAAGAAAAATCAATTAATAAAGAAAAATCAATTAATAAAGATCAATCAACGGATAAAGTACTTTTAAAAAATGATGAACTTTCAAAGGAGAAAAATGTAATGAATCCCAGCTATATAAAGTTTGATTCGCCATGGGGAGAGGGTCTTTTAAAAATTGATGCAACAGGTGCGATCAATGGCTTTTGGTTCTATGGACAAAAGTACTTTCCAAAGATTAATGCGGCGCTGATTATAGATGCTCCTGATTTCCTCATAGACTCGGATCAATCGACACTGCAAATGAAGGATAGTTTTGTCAGGTTCCAATCCGAAATTGAAGCCTATGCTAGAGGTGAAATAAGTGCATTTAATTTAGAGCTTGCTCCAGAAGGGACGGATTTTCAAAAGTTAGTATGGGCTTTGCTTTTAGAAGTGCCTTATGGTGAAACCTCGACCTATGGTGAACTTGCAAGTGCTGCAGCGCAAAAGCTGGGTAAGGCGTCAATGTCCGCACAGGCAGTGGGTCAAGCGGTTGGGCATAATCCGATTTCTGTGGTAATCCCATGTCACAGAATATTGGGTAAATCGGGTGATCTTACAGGCTATGCTGGTGGATTGGATAAAAAAATTGCGCTTCTTAAGCGAGAGGGCATTATCGTTTAGTAAGAAAAATGGAATGATGTTTCGTTGAGATTAAACACATTAATATGATTGAGAATTATTATCAATGGGTATAAACTTTCTTGGAAATTGAAAGGGAGGTCCCGTTATGATAAAGTTCAAAACTAAGATTTTAAAAGTTTCAGAAGCGCCTGAAGGTGTATGGACGTATGCGCTAGAAATTCCTCAAGGCTTTGGGTGGGATGAAGGCACGCATATGCACGTCGCAAATTTGGGGTTTGATGAGGGTGATGCACCTAATCGTGACCAGATCAGACATATGTCAGTCATGTCGCTACCAACGGAAGGCTATTTGGGATTTACAACAAAAATCGACGCTGAACCTTCAGAATTTAAGTCTGTCCTTAAGGATTTAAAGGAAGGGGATTCTCTCGTTTTATTTAAATTTGGTTCAAGAATGGTGCTTAGACGCGAAGAACGAACTATTTTACTACTTTCTATGGGCGTAGGCATCACCACTATGCGACCTCTTATCTTAAAGTATAAAGAAGATCGAAGTGGTATTTCTGAGCTTTATAGTATCAACGTCAATGGCGACGGTGATTATGTCTATTACGATGAAATCGAGCCTTTGGTGGGTGATGGGTTTGATACGGTTTGGTGCCGACATAGAACAGAGTATTACGAAAGACTTGCTGATTTGGTTAAGTCGAAAAATCCGATTTGCTATGTGGTTGGGAATGATGCCTTTATTAAGGATCATATCTTAAAGCTTAGAAATTTAAAGGTTTCAGATAACGATATCATCGTCGACAAGAAACCAGAAATCAGAAGGGATTATTATCATCTTAGAGATTAGGCGAGATGACCTGCAATTAATCAAAATAAATTAAGCGCTGGTTCATATTATATTATGAATCAGCGCTTTTTTTAGCTCAAAATTATACTTCTAAGAAATTTGAGGCTGTTCTGTCCCCAAAGCTTTTATGCTTGGCTTTTTAGCTACTAAAAGAACTCCAAAACACCAGATTGGATGGATTTTTTAGTGAGGATTTTAAATAAACTTGTACCAATGATCATAAATATAACACCAAGTCCGATTTCACCAAGAAGCAGATGCGTGTTTTCAGAGAGCGGTGTTCCTTCGTATAAAGCGCGGCAGAGGGTGATGCTTCTAGTCAGTGGCATCATTTGGCTTATGGGTTGTATGAATTCTGG
Source organism: Clostridiales bacterium 38-18 (assembly GCA_001897605.1). Classification (GTDB taxonomy): domain Bacteria; phylum Bacillota; class Clostridia; order Peptostreptococcales; family Acidaminobacteraceae; genus Fusibacter_C. The sequence goes on from MKTL01000006.1 coordinate 25,988, forward strand.
TAGGCGACTTATAGGAAAATTTGCACCTGTTAACCCTAAAAGTGACATTGATACTACATTGAGGATTAGGTTTAAATCTCTAGATGCAAGGCCGATACTAGCAATGATCAGCCCAAATGCCATGGCTGAAAATGATGCTGCTAATAACACCACTCCGAAGGACAGCCATGCCTCTATCGGAAGATGAAAATCAAAAAATAGTGCCCCTATAATCAGTCCGATAAAGATGGTTAAGATACCATCAAAAATGTGGAGTAGCGTGCGTGGCAATAGAAGGTTAAACCCGTTGGAGGGAGAAGCAATCAGTAGTTTTAATGTGCCAAATGATTTTTCTGCACTTAAATGTGTACCAACGCCAAAGATTGCGTTAAAGTAAGTCAATACAACTGCATTCCCAATAAACCAAGTCGTGATGTTTTGCGAGCCGTAGACGTAATTTGCAACCAGTGTAAAGCAAAGCATTTGCATTAAAGGTGCACCTAAGTTAACCATTAAGTATTGCTGTAGCGACATCACTGCAAAGGTGCTTTTATAGGCAAAGGTACCTTTTCTAAAGAATCGTTTGATTGGATCGATTAATCCTGCCATTAGTACACCTCCAAGGTTGCTTCAACTCTACATTTCACATCAATTTTTTCAAAAAAATACACCGCTAAAACACCATAAATAATCGTTATAACAACTAAACCAACAATATAGTTTATGGCACTAAATAAACTGCTCCCCGATACAGCCAAATGTATGATTTTAACAGCCCAAGTCGGGGAAAGTACATAGGCAAAGCTTCTTATCAATAATGGTAGTTGTTCAAGTGGAAACAAAATGCCACATAAGATATAGACGGGATACTCCATAAAGTTCATCATAATACGCGCATTTCTAGAGAGTGTAAAAAGTGCTGCAAAAAGGTAACCAATCGCTATCAAAGATAAAGTCATGAGGAATAAACCGACTAAAAGCAAACTTAGATTACCAATGATGATTTGTCTTTGAAATAGTAGAACGACAACTGAAAAGCTTAATCCAATACTAAACACACCCCAAATTGAGTTCCCTATAATCTTGCCGAGTACAATCCATTTAAACCCAACAGGTGCGGAATAAATGGTTTCAAGTGTACCATACCATCTTTCACGATGAATATCACTGGCAGAGGAGAAGCAGATACTCGACCAAAAGGTAGAGAGACCACTACCGAATACTGCAAATAAAGTGAAATCAATGTTACTTTTCTCAAGGTAAATCATACCGAGTATTAAACCAAATAAAATGGGCTGACCTATGACGCAAAATCTGAACATCGGTCTACCGATAGAGGTTTTAAACTGTTGTGAGGCACTTGCTATTACTGCATTTATAGTTGACATGAGATGACCTCCTAGGCGATATTGGGTTCAGAAATAAGGTGAATGTATGCATCCTCTAGGTTGGGCATCTGACTGCTGTTTTGTTCGTTTTTAACTCTATTTTTCAACCCCTCAACCGTATCCAATGCGATGATTTGACCGTGGTTGATAACAGCAATTCTATGACATAGCTCTTCAGCTTCTTGCATGTAGTGTGTGGTAAGCAAAACGGTTTTTCCTTTTTCTGAGAGCGCTCTGATCATATTTTTGAGCGTACGTGCAGCAACGGGATCAAGCCCAATACTCGGCTCGTCTAAAAAGATAATCTCTGGATCATTTAATAACGCCCTTGCGATTTGTAGTTTTTGCTTCATCCCTTTGGAGTAGGTTTCAACCTTTCGTTTTCTAACATCATAAAGTCCAACCTCTTTAAGGAGATCATCGATTAACTCAGTCTGTTTCTTTCTTGGAATCTTGTAAATATCCGCAAAATATTTTAAGTTATCAAGCCCACTTAAACGCCAATATAGGCTCCTTTCACCACCAAAGATGAAATTGATACGAGGGCGGATTTTTTTTTCTTCACCAAAAGCTTTGAATCCAAATACCTTCGCCTGGCCAGAGGAAGGTGCTAAAAGCGTTGTAAGTATTTTTATAGTGGTTGTTTTACCTGCGCCATTTGGACCTAATAATCCAAATATTTCACCAGGATACACCTCAAAATCAATTCCTTTAAGTGCTTCTACGAGCTTTTTTTCCTTATTTAGAAGACCGATGTGTGTTAAATAGGTTCGCTTTAAACTTTGTACAGTTATGATTGGATTTTTCATTTTCCCCTCCACAAGAATATTAGACAGACATCTAATAAGATATACATCTAATATACTCTCGCATCATATGACTGTCAATTCAATTATTTGTGAGAGTATAAAAAAACACTGGATTGAGTTGACAATCCAGTGTTTAAAATAATTATAAGTTTATAGTATTATTAAGCTTATCAAATTATTTAGCTTATCAAATTATTTAGCTTATTAAGCTATTAAGCTTACTATACTATTAAGTTTATTGGTTTTTGATGTACTTTTCTATCTGATCGAGTTGCCTAGATAGGCGTGTGTAATTTGTACTGAAGTACTTGATTTGCTTAACCTTTTCCATATTAATCAAGCCTTGTTGATGGAGTGCATCTAAGTGATGAGAAACCGTTGCAGTCGTTAGACCGAGTGCCTCTGCAATTTCTTTACCATACATTGGCTTCATATAGAGCATTTTTAGGATTTTTAATCTGCTGTTATCGGATATACTTTTTAATTGATCTATCAACTCATTGACAGTAGTAGTTTCATCCTTTTTCTTGCGCTTGAGTGCATGCAGGTAAATCATTGATTTGCCATCCATAAGTCGCATACTATAAGGGCTTGAATAATAAGTTGGAATAAAATCATAATAGGTGTAATCTGCGATGTTCCAAAACGGCTTTCCCATTAACTCCTGTGCGTAGGAGAGTGGATGCCGTACAAGCATACTCTCTTTAAACTGATTTATTAATGAAGATATTTCATCACTGACAGAAAGCTCTTTAATTTTTGCATTAAAAGCGGGATGCTGATCGATTTCTCTTAAAAGTTCAAACAATGTGGATACATATACTGATGGGTCTTCGAAAAGGGGTTTACTCGATGAATCAAAATCATAGGTTTTAGCTAGTTGGTTGAAATCGCCTGAAAGCTTCAACATTTCTTTTACTTCATCTTTCGTGTACTCTTGACCGAGTAAAATATGAACTTGATCAATTAATTCATACCGGCTAACTTCATCGATAAAGTGCGATATATCATCTCTTTCATATGACAGCAAAGCAAATTCAAGTGCTGAAAAATTAGGACCAGTAGACGATAGCTTTATATTAAAAAAATCAGAATAGCGTTCGTATAGATTATCAAATGAAGACAAGTCAATTACTTCTAAATGTGCCTCAGGTGAGCAAAGGCTAGACATCAAACCCAGTGCTTCTACAACTCTGCTTTCTCCAATTTTAAGTTGATGCGAAAACTCTACAATCATAGTTGCCTCCTATTTGCTATCATACTCTTTTTATGGGATTTCTGTCAATTTCGATTGACATTAATTAACGTAGAGATTATTATCAAAGTGATGTAAGGTTAACATTACAAGGAGCAAATATGAAAAATAGACTTAAAGAATTGCGAGAAGAAAATGGATTAACACAAGAGCAATTAGGGGAAATGGTTGGCGTTTCAAGACAGGCGATCATCGGGATCGAGTCAGAGAAAAATGAACCATCAATTTGGTTGGCACACGATCTTGCATCTGTTTTCAAATTACCGATAGAAGAAGTTTTTTTATTTGATGAAAGTGAAAGAAAATCCAGAGCTGAGGTGAGCAGGAGGAAAAAAATTGGCGCTTAGAAAAATTAAACAGTTTGACGATGTATTTTTAAGTAAAGTAAGCAAACCGATCGAAGAAGTGGATGATCGCATCAGAGAAATCTTGGATGATATGGTGGAGACCATGTATCATGAGCCGAATGGTGGTGGACTGGCTGCGGTTCAAGTGGGCATACTCAAAAGACTGGTTGTCGCTGACATGGGTACGGGACTTTATAAGCTGGTTAATCCAGTAATTGTTGAAAAAATTGGAGAGCAGACGGTTGTTGAAGGCTGTTTAAGCTATCCAGGTGTTTGGGGTAGAGTCAAACGACCATTGAAGGTTGTTGTTGAAGCATTAGATGAGTATGGAAAACCACAGCGTATAGAAGCTGTTGGCGCTCTCGCAAAGTGCTTTTGTCATGAAATTGATCATTTAGATGGCATTGTTTTTAAAGAAAAAGTGTTTGAGTATATCGATTAGTTAAAGGGAGGCAATGATGGAACATAGAGAAATAGCTGTAAAATGCTTCAACTCTACATGGGATTTAATTGATAAGAAGGACAGAACAGAAGAAGAGGTTCTTCAGATGATTCACATGGCACACGCTTCGAGATATCATTGGGGTGAGATTGGTACACCGGTTAATTTTACAAGAGGTGAATGGCAAATCTCAAGAGTATACGCTCTTGCTGGTATGGGAGAAAGTGCACTTTATCATGCAAAGCATGCTTTGAAATTCTGTGTAGACCATAACATCGGTGACTTTGATTTAGCATTTGCTTACGAATCACTTGCTCGTGCTTATAGTGTTTTAGATCTACAGACTGAAAAAGATGTTGAAATTGCACGCGCAAAAGATGCGGCTGAGCTAATTTCAAAGAAAGAGGACAAGGATTATTTCTTGTCTGAGCTTGCTTCAATCTAATTGACTGATTAGGTGTGAAATAGAGATTAATAAAGATAATAATAGCCTTCTAAAGATGATTGATTAATAGCTCATTTTAGGAGGCTTTGTTTTATTTTCAAACTGTTCACAGATAATTAATCGGTCAAAATGATTACTTCTCAATAAATTTGGTATACATAAAATAGTCACATATGAAAGGAGTGTTAAAAATGCCAAAAACTATTTTTAGGGACAGATGGCACCATCTAAAGGATGGAATTAAACACAAATGGGAAGACATTTCAGATGAAGAAATTGAAGAAATCAATGGAGAATTTGACAAACTGGTCGCATATATAAAAAATAAATATGGTGTAGAAGAAGAGGATGCTGTTAAGCAAGTACTTGAGTTCCAAGATGCTTGGATTAATAGAACACATTTATAGAAAAATGGGTTTCGACCCATTTTTTTTATGCAAAAATACTTTCTAAAAAATAAGTTTTATAGGACTTTAGACCTTGATAAAAACTTAGTTTGTCGATATAATAAATTGTAAAATGTTGGGGACATAAAATTAACATACATACATATGAGGTAGATAATGAAAAGTATACGCTCAAAGGTAATGACTTGGTCTGTGAGTATATTAATATTACTTATAGTAATATTGTTTTTTGGTGCATTTCATACATATAAAAGTTCAATCGAATCGACTGTTAAGGAAGCAATGGCGAGTACCTCTTCTGATTCTGCGTGGCATTTAAGTAATTTCCTTGATGGATACTTAGCCCCTCTTGAAAAGCTTGCAGAGGATGATGTTGTAAAAACGATGCATTTAGCCATTCAGAAAGAAGTTATTAGTCTTCAAATCAACCCGAATTATGAAAATGTGGCTGTTATTGACTTAACTGGACGTGCCTATTATTTGGATGGAAGTGAAATTGATCTAAGCGATCGAGGATACATACAAGAAGCGCTCAAAGGGAAAAGAAGCTTGTCCGAAATGATCATATCACGAAAAACTGGAGAAGCTGTTATCGTTGCCGCAGTACCAATATTTAATAACGACGAAGTCGTAGGTGCATTAATTGCAAGATTAGATATGAATCTTTTAAAGCAGTACCTTTCTACACAAAGTGTCAACAAAATCTATGATACGTTTATCATTAGCGATTTAGGCTCAATAGTTATGGTTTCAAATCCAAACCTGCTTCACAATTTAGATTGCTTAAATATGGATGATCTTATTAGTGAAGACCGATCATTTAAAGGATTTTCAGATATTGTGAAAGCAAGTAGCATCTCACCAAGTGGTGAAAGTGAATTGACCTTAAACGACGAGGACTACTTTACACATTATGAAGCGATTCCAAATACAAATTGGAAAATCTACATTACTATGCCAAGATCTGAAATTACTAACAAGCTGCGTTCCGTTTTACTAATTTTAATTGGAATTGCGATAATAATTTCAATTGGTACTATATTATTTACTTGGAATATTATTAAGAAATATACCGCGCCCATACTAGAACTGGATCGATTGATGGAAAAAGGCTCCTCAGGTGATTTTAACGTTTATTTTAATCCAACCTCAGAGGATGAAATATCGAGATTAGGAATTAGCTTTAATAGATTGATGGATAAGATTAAGACCTTAACCTACTATGACCCTGTGACACAGGCATTAAACCGTAATGTATTTAAAAATAGCATTCGACATCTTTGTAAGGTGGATCAAAGAAACAAGTTTACTTTAATCATGATTATTGTAAATGATATAAAAATCTTAAGCGAAACAAAGGGCTTTGAGTATACGGATAGTATATTAAATATAACGGCAGAAAGAATAAGAAGTAAGCTTAATGAAGAACAAAGACTTTATCGGTTTGATTCAGATACGCTCGTGGTTACAAGCGAGTGCTATGAGCATCAAAGTCAAGACATTGAAGCAACTGCACATCATATTTTGCAGTTGATTCAGGAGCCGATGTACTTAAAAAATGGCTATGAGGTCAACCGAGTTAAAGCAAGCATGGGTATTTATCATAGATGTGAGGAGCGTGAATACGAGGACCCTATTATGGCTGTAACCGTTGCAACTAAGTATGCTCATCAGATTCAAGCGGATGAACCCATTGTTTTTGACTCTAGCATCCATCGTTTTGAAGAGGCGCATCAAAACTTGATTGTGGAAATCTACAATGGTATTAAAAATGATGAATTCGTACTTTATTATCAACCACTTTTCAATCTAGATAATCGTGAATTTGCAAAGCAAGAAGCTTTAATTAGATGGCACCATCCTAAGCATGGCCTTCTATACCCAGATGCGTTTATTGAGATCGCTGAAAAATTTGATGCTATAGTTGAGCTCGACTACTGGGTAATAGAAAATGCATGTAAAACAATTGCAAAATGGCAGCTGGAGGGAAGGTTAATAAAGCCGGTATCCGTTAATGTCACAGCAAAGACATTTGAGAATAATAGATTTATTGAAAAGGTTGAAGCTATTTTACGAAAATACAATATACCTGTCAATATTTTGGAGTTTGAAATTACTGAACGCGTTGTAATTAAAGAAGTTGAAAAGAATGTCAGGACCTTGCATCGACTCAAACGACTTGGCATAAAAACAACTCTGGATGATTTTGGCATCGGGTACTCGTCGCTTAGTTACTTGATTAATTTGCCAATAGACAGTGTGAAAATTGACCGTAGCTTTATTGAGCAAATGAGCAGTAGAAATGAAGCAAAATCAATAGTCTCGGCGATTATTAATCTGTGTCAATCCATTGACCTTCTCGTGGTTGCTGAGGGTATTGAGAATTATGAAGAGTATGAATACCTAAAAAATTGTAATTGTGAAATCGGACAGGGCTATTATTTTTCTAAGCCACTGACTCTGGATACTTTAGAGCAGCGGTACTTATCCCAAAATGGCATTAAAAGCCTTCAAGTAGAATCAGAATACTATTGACAATAGAAGTAAATTAAACTAGACTAGCATTGACCACTTTGGTCAATGCTTTTTTTGTGAGGTATCCTTTGGATCATTTAAGAGAAACGTATTGTAAATTCTTTGCATTGTCATATGAGAAGCGGACTTTGATCATTAACGCTGGAATTGAAGAGTTTGTTCGTGGCGGATACGATAAAGCCTCGGTGAATGCGATTGTTGAAGCTGCTGGCATATCGAAAGGATCATTGTTTTTTTATTTTGAGTCTAAGAAAAAGCTCTACCTTTTTTTATTTGAATATTGTGAGTACTTAATCATTGAAAATGCACGAAAAAGCATGCATTTTGTCGAAGGTGACTTTATAGCAAGAATGCAGGTAACCATGCATCAAAATCTAACCTTACTAGAAACGCATCCTAGGATTTTTGCCTTTGTAAAAGCGTGCAAGAACGAAAACGATGAAAATATTAAAGCGTTAATTGAGGATATCGTAAAGGATGCAGATGAAAAAATACTTGCACATGACTATCATCAGATTGATAAGACACTTTTCCGAGATGAAAATGAAATTGAAATGGCGATTGCAACGATAAAAGCGACCTTATTTAATGTTACTCATAGCTGCTTATCAAATTCGTCCATGACCCTTTATGATGCGAATAATGAAATAGATCGTTATATCCATTTTTTTAGAAAACACTTTTATAAGTAGAAGGAGAGGTATTTGTATGCACATGGGAGATGCACTAGTTTCACCAGTAGTGGGAGGCGCTTTAATAGCTGCTACCTCTGGTGTGATGACTTATTCTATAAAGAAGCTTGATAAAGATAGCTTAAAATCTAAGGTTGCGTACATGGGGGTTGCAGGTGCTTTTGTATTTGCAGCACAAATGATAAATTTTTCTATCCCTGGTACAGGATCGAGCGGTCATATTGGCGGTGGTTTACTGCTTGCTATTCTTCTTGGTCCCTCGGCAGGATTTTTAGCTATGGCCAGTATCTTGTTAATCCAAGCCCTATTTTTTGCTGATGGTGGGCTGTTGGCGTATGGTGCCAATGTAATTAATATGGGGCTATTTACTTGCTTTTTAGCTTATCCTTTGATATATCAGGCATTTCTTAGATTGAAGGGTTTAAAAATGAACACTCGAATCGCACTTGGTTCCTTCTTTGGAGTCGTTATTGGGCTACAATTAGGAGCACTTGCAGTAGTGATAGAAACGGTTGTCTCTGGTAGAACAGAATTGCCTTTTTCAACCTTTCTTTTGTTTATGCTGCCAATTCATTTAGCCATAGGTGCTGTAGAGGGCGTAATAACCGCTACAATCGCCATATTTTTACATCAACAACAGCCAGCGCTTTTATATCAAACACAATCCAACAAAATGATTGGTTACAAGAATAAAATTGTAATTGGTATTATGATACTAACGGTATTCATCGGTGGTGTAGCCTCATTATATGCTTCAGGTAGTCCTGACGGTCTTGAATGGTCAATTTCAAATGTTTCTCAAGGCTTTCTAGTGCATTCAGAGGGATCGTTTTTACAAGGTATTCAGGATAAATTGGCTATCCTACCAGATTACAGCTTTAAGGCTAATCAAGAGGGAACTGCCATTGGAACCAGTTTTTCAGGGATCATTGGGAGCTTTGCAACCCTGATTTTAGTTATTTCGGTTGCATTAATAATTAGAAGGGCTTCAAATCAAAGGGGCGCATAGGTACTCAAATGTCAAAATTGGTAAATGCATTGTTTAATTTAAGAGAGATAGATGAGTTATGTATGAATGAAAACTGGTTTTCAATGCAAAAGCCAGTTTTTAAACTTTTGGCGGTTTTTATTTTTCTAATAATGGTCTCTACTGTGCCAAAATACGGGCTCAGTCAGATGCTTTATTTTACTATTTTCCCAATTGTTATATTGATTGCTTCGGGACTTCCAGTGAAACCCTTTATTAGGAAAATGGTTTTGCCAAGCTTTCTTGCAATAGGGATTGGGTTAATTAATCCATTTCTAGACGTAAATCAATTTTATCTTACACGTCAAATTGTTATTTCAGCTGGTTGGATATCATTTTTCACTCTGTGGTTGAAATCGTTAGTTTGTGTGGGTATGACACTTTTGTTAGTCGCAACAACAGAGATTGATGCTATTGGAGATGGATTACTTCAAATGAAGGTACCTAAATTATTTGTTTCAATATTTGTAATGACCTATCGAATGATCGTAGTTCTCGTCGATGAATTAGAGCGAGGATTGACGGCTTATCTACTGAGAAGTAATGGTAAGGTTGCTTTAAATTTTTCAAATTGGGGTTCATTTGTAGGACAGTGGTTTATACGAACTGCTGATAGAGGCGAGCGACTTCATCATGCAATGCTATTAAGGGGATTTGAAGAAACGGTGATCCACGAAACAAAACCCTTTCAGTCAATGGATGTGGTAAAGCTGATGGTATTTATCTTGGCATTGATGTCAATCAGAATATTACTTTAATGAGATAGGATAGAAAGGTGAAAGCCTTACTGAAGTGAAAGGAACCTATTTATGCAAGAAATACTTAAAGTCGAAAAGCTTAGTTTTTCATATGATTCAGATTATGAATTACTTAATTCAATTGATTTTACCCTAAAGAGGGGTGAAAAGGTAGCACTTTTAGGCGCAAATGGCACAGGAAAATCAACCTTAATGAAGCTGATGATGGGACTGTTAACACCAATATCTGGTCAGATGTATCTATTTCCATCTTTGGAGAATGAAAATAATGAATCTGACCCTATAGGACTTCAGAATGTAAAGGAAATTAGAAAGCAAATAGGCTATGTTTTTCAAAATGCAGAAGATCAGTTGTTCTGTGCCTCTGTCTTTGAGGATGTAGCCTTTGGCTTAAGAAATTATCGCAATCCTAAAGGTGATAAATTATCAGCTGAAGATATCGAAGGAAGAGTTCTCAAAGCCTTAGAAGAGGTTGAAGCCTCTCATTTAATGGATCGCGTGCCATTTAAGCTATCTGGAGGTGAAAAAAGGGCAGTTGCTATAGCGACGGTACTATCAATGCAGCCGAGGATTATACTGATGGATGAACCTTCGACAGCGTTAGATCCTTATTCAAGAAGAAACTTAATTCATTTGCTCAAAAAACTGTCTCAAACTCTGCTTATCACGACGCATGATTTAGAAATGACTTTGGAGGTATGCGATAGAGTGATGGTAATAAATCAGGGAAAAATCGTAGCAGAGGGACATCCTGTAGAAATTTTGTCTAATCCAACTATTTTAGATCAAAATCGTTTGGAAATGCCTTATTCGCTTAGGGGATAAACACGATAATTGACATATGCCATATATCCGTTATAATTAGGTTAGATTTTAATGAATGGAGAATCATATGCCTAGACCTCAAAAGGGAAGACGCGTGTGTTGCATGCCCAGTAACCTGCAGTTTGGTCCTTTAGTAGCCAATTATGAAAGTAAGGAAGTCATCATCATGACTGTGGATGAATACGAAACGATCAGATTGATTGATCATGAAGGCTTTACACAGGAGGAAAGTGCTAAGCTTATGAGTGTTGCACGTACAACGGTTCAATGGATTTACATGTCAGCAAGAAAAAAATTATCAGATGCTTTGGTAAATGGGAAGCTTCTCAAAATCCAAGGAGGTAATTACGAGCTTTGTGATGGTAAAGAGCAAAATTGTGTGTGCGGCGGCTGTAAGAAGCATAAAATTATCAATCAAATAGAGCCTTTATAGATTTTGTGGCAGACGATATCTCAAATTGTTATAATCAGGAGAAGTTATTTTTATGGAGGGTATTAATGAAGGAATGTATATGTAGTACATGTGGTAATTTGAAGACCTATGTTGACGAGGATGCCTTAGGAGGCGACGGTATTTATGAAAGCTGCGAATTTGGCTATCCTGAAGAGACTTGCGAGGCATGTAATGTGGATGGCTGCGACTTGACGTGTTCAAACTATGTTACTGAGCTGCTTACAGAAGGTGTAAAAACGGTTCCTTGTTCAATTTGTGGTACTCAGGTTGAAACTGCGACACAAAATGATCATGCTGAAGTATTTTGTGTGTCCTGCTACTTGAAGAAGTGATTATAACAAGATAAGTAATTTGTATTGTTTGCCCCTGTTACTTTAGATCATGTAACAGGGGCTTTTGAATTTACTAATTGATGATTTTACGATACATTTTGGTTATCTTTGTGCTATTTCTTATCAAACTGTAACAGATGAATTGCTTTCTTTTGTCAGAGTGGTAAAATTAGAGATGGACTTATTGATAAAAAAATAACAGAGAGAAAAAGGGGGAATTACAGTGTTTTTATTTGAATCTATACCTTGGTATAGTGCCATTATGTGGTTTGTTGTTTTGGGTGGGTTAATTGGGTTAAATGAACTTGCAAGACTGAACAAATGGGTTTCATTAGGACTGTTTCTTGTATTGCCGATCATACTTACTATCTTTGTTTGGCCAAAGACAGCAGTTGAAGGAACAAGTGTTGGTACCTGGTTTCACTGGGCTAAGGTATACTCTGCATTGGCAGGCTGCTTAGGATTTTTGGCGATTAGAAATATCAAAGGCGCTGCCAACAACAAATGGGTATTATTTTTTCCAGCGTTTATATTGGCTCTGAATATTATGGAAGCAGTGATAAGAGATTTTCAATGCTATAGCTTTAATGGCTTGGTGGATGGTGTCATAATTATTGGTGGTCCATGGAATATTATGAATGGTATCGCAGGGCTATTAAACATCATTACTATTTCAGGCTGGATAGGAATTACAATTGGTAGAGATAAAAAGAAAGATATGCTATGGGCAGATATGCTGTGGTTTTGGATCATTGCATATGATTTATGGAATTTTGCTTATGTGTATAATTGTGTCTCAGATCATGCCTTTTATGCAGGTGCAGCACTGTTGATTTCATGTACAATCCCTGCTTTCTTTATAAAAAGGGGGGCATGGTTACAGCATAGAGCACAAACATTAGGCTTTTGGATGATGTTCGTCATGAGCTTTCCAGCCTTCGTGGATACATCTAAGTTTGCAATCAAATCCTCACATAATGAAACGGCGCTATTTATAGTTAGCTTTTTGGCACTTGCAAGCAATATTGCTGTCTTTATCTACCACTTTGGTAAGATTATCAAGTATAAGCGAAATCCAATTCATACAGAGGTTCATAGTGATTTAGCAGCATTTAAAGAAGTTAAAATGAGTTAACTTAATAAAAAAACGTGTCGATTGGAAAGACGTGCTGATTGGCACGTTTTTTTTATTTCTTACAGAGGAGAAAATTTATTATATAAATTTATTTTGATAACTTAAGTGAATTGACAACACCAACTTGATTGCGTATAATCGTATACAATAATACGATAAATGAAATTTGTAAAATGCAATCTTGCAAAACGGAGGACGTAAATCGATGAACTTAACACTTAAATTACTGAGTAGTCATCTACTTGAAGGAGAATTAAAGTCAGGGAATGAAGCTGTTTTAAAGGTAGATCAAACCCTGACACAGGATTCAACGGGGACAATGGTCTATTTGCAACTTTTAGCTCTTGAACCTGTAAAAATAGCACCTGAAATCGCAGTTGCTTATATCGATCACAATCTCTTGCAGGCTGGATTTGAAAATGCCGATGATCATGATTTCATAAGAACAGTAGCTGCAAAATACGGTATAAAGTACTCGAAGGCTGGTAATGGCATATGCCATCAGCTACATCTTGAAAGATATGCCGTCCCAGGGAAGCTTTTAATTGGTTCAGATTCTCATACGCCAACCTGTGGTGCAATGGGCATGCTCGCTATTGGTGCAGGGGGGCTGGACGTGGCAGTCGGTTTGGCATATGGCTATTATATGCTGAAAATACCAAAGGTAATTGGCATTCATCTATCTGGTTCACTCAAGCCTTGGGTAAATGGAAAGGATGTTATTTTAACCCTGCTTAAGCAGTTAACCGTTAAGGGGGGAGTGGGTTCGGTAATAGAGTACTTTGGCGAAGGCGTTCAAGCGTTGTCGCTTACAGATAGGGCGACCATCACAAATATGGGCGCCGAGCTAGGTGCGACAACCTCTGTATTTCCATCTGATGAGAGAACCTACGATTATCTTAAAAGACAAGGCAGAGCACATGACTATGTCGAGCTTAAAGCCGATATGG
>MKTL01000006.1:39779-363104 GCA_001897605.1 Clostridiales bacterium 38-18
CGGTTAAACCAATGGTAGCTCTTCCGCATAGTCCAGATAATGTCGTAAGCGTTGAAGAGGTGGGTGAGATTACCATCGATCAGGTGGCTATAGGTAGCTGTACCAACTCTTCCTATAAGGATTTAATGAGAGTTGCCAATATCCTAGATGGTAAAAAGCTTCCTGCTCATGTGAGCTTGGTGATATCGCCTGGTTCAAGTACGATTCTCAATATGCTTGCTGCCAATGGTGCGTTAGGTAAAATGATTGCATCAGGTGCAAGGCTACTAGAAGCGGCATGTGGCCCTTGTATCGGTATGGGGCAGGCGCCAAAATCAAATTCGATTTCTCTAAGGACCTTTAACAGAAACTTCAAGGGACGATGTGGAACTGATAGCGCAAGTGTGTATCTAGTAAGCCCAGAAACTGCTGCGATATCAGCCTTGAATGGCAAGCTGACTTCACCAGAAATCTTAAGTAAAGAGGATGAACTTTTTGAAATATCAGAGCCTGAGCTATATAAAACAATGGAAAATTATATGATTGAGCTACCAGCCTATGAAGCAGTTCAGATTCAAATGGGTCCAAACATTAAGCCCTTTCCAGTCAATCAGCCCTTACCTGATTTATTAAAAGGGGTTGTCATTCTAAAAACAGGAGACAATATAACAACAGACGATATTGTTCCATCAAGTGCATCGTTATTACCGCTAAGATCCAATGTGCCTGAGCTGAGTAAGCATTGCTTTAAAGGCGTATCAACTGCGTTTTATGAGGATGCTATTCATAAGTTTAAGAATTCTAATCTGATTATTGTAGGTGGTGACAATTATGGTCAGGGCTCAAGCCGTGAGCATGCAGCGCTGGTTCCTCTATATCTTGGTGTTAGAGCGGTGTTGGCAAAATCCTTTGCTAGAATTCACCGTGCAAACCTAATCAATTCAGGTATTTTACCGCTTATTATTGACGCTAAAGGCTATAGGGATCTCAATCCATCCGATGAAATCCATATGAGTAATCTAGAGTTGATTTCAGATGTTGATTTTATTGAAGGCTTCGATATTTTTAATCACACACAGCGCATGACGTTTCGAGTGAAAATTGATGGATCAATTGCCGATATCGCTAAGATTAGAGCAGGTGGTCAGATTAATTATTTAAAATCAAGATCGGTGTAATAGGGTTACGGCGTATCAGTTCTGATTAAATGTAAGACGATTAAATATAAAATAGACAAATAGAAGGCAGTGAGGTAGAGGTATGGCAAATATTGAAATTACTTTAATTGAGGGCGATGGCATCGGTCCTGAGGTTACAAAAAGCGCAAGGGAAGTGCTTAATTTTTTAGTTGAGAATATCATATGGCATGATGTGGTTGCAGGCGGTAAAGCACTTGATGCAACTGGCGAGCTAATTCCGTCTCAAGTTTTAGAAAGTGCGGAAAAGACAAAGCTGATCCTCAAGGGACCAATTGCGACGCCGATCGGAAAGGGTTTTAGAAGCGTCAATGTTTATTTGAGAAAGCATTTTGATCTTTACGCAAATGTAAGACCATCAAAATCCTTTAAAGGTGTATCGACGAGATATAGCGATGTCAACTTGGTCATCTTCAGAGAGAACACGGAGGACCTATACGCTGGAATTGAGAAAAGAGTGGATGATGACACGAGACATTCGATAAAGGTAATTACACGTAAGGGCTCTGAGAGAATTATCCGCGCAGCCTTTGATTATGCACGGGCTCAAAATAGAAAAAAGGTGACGCTAGCGCACAAGGCTAATATTTTAAAGGAAACGGACGGTCTTTTTTTAGAAATTGGTCGTCGAATTAGCTTGTCCTATCCTGAAATTGAATTTGAAGAAATAATTATTGATAATTTGTGCATGCAGCTGGTCATGGATCCCACCCAATTTGATGTCTTTGTCACGATGAATCTATATGGCGATATTTTGTCTGATTTATGTGCTGGGTTAGTGGGAGGCCTCGGGTTAACCGCTAGTGCAAATATTGGAAACGGCTATGCCATGTTTGAGCCCGTCCATGGAAGTGCCCCTGATATAGCAGGAATGAATATCGCTAATCCAACAGCAATGCTACTTTCAGCGGCTATGCTTTTGAAGCATGTCGGTGAAGCTGAAAAGGGCGAATTGCTTGAAAAAGCAATAGAATACGTGCTTGATAGTCCCCAAAATCATACGAGGGATTTAGGGGGGATAATGTCGACAACTGCATTCACAAAGCTTGTAATTGAGGCGCTTGCATCGGAGGTGAAGCGCGTATGCTAGAGGATACAAAGTATGCTGCATTGATTAAGACGCTCGCTGAAAAGGCGGAAAAAAACAATCGCATCTCTGAGAGCTTATATGATAAATACGATGTTAGAAGAGGACTTCGAAATCCGAATGGTACTGGCGTGCTCGTTGGCCTTACTGAGGTTGGTAATGTAGAAGGCTATCGTATAGTCGACGGGGTCAAGCAGCCGGACGAAGGGCGGCTTTATTACAGAGGCTATAATCTTATGGATTTGGTCAAGGGCTTTCAGAGTGAAAAAAGGTTTGGCTTTGAAGAAATCGCTTATCTGCTTTTAGTTGGAGAGCTGCCATCGGCTGTTCAGCTACAAGACTTTAAAGCCTTACTTGGATCCTTTAGACAACTGCCTGCCGGCTTTACTGAGAACATGATTTTAAAAATACCCAGTCGAGACATAATGAATAAGCTACAGCGCAGTGTTTTGGTGCTTTATTCAGACGATAACAATCCAGACAGTATTGAAATTGAAAATATGATGCGACAGTCCATTCAGCTTATTGCTAGCTTTCCAACTATTATCAGCTACGGCTATCAAGCAAAGGCGCATTATTTTGACGGGAAAAGCTTATACATTCATCAGCCTGATCCAACACTTAGCACAGCAGAAAATCTGCTACGACTGTCGCGTCCTGATTGTCTATTTACCACTATTGAAGCTGAAACGCTAGATCTTTTAATGGCCATTCACGCAGAGCATGGCGGTGGGAACAATTCCACTTTTGCCATACATGTTGTATCCTCAAGTGGCACAGATACCTACTCTGCGATTAGCTCTGCAGTTGGTGCGTTGAAAGGACCAAAACACGGAGGCGCTAACTCAAAAGTAACTGCTATGGTAGAGGTGATTAAAACAGAGTGTGAGGATTGGAACGATGAATCAAAATTAAAAGCTTATTTATCAGGAATTTTAGATAAAAAGTACTTTGATGGGACAGGTTTGATCTACGGAATGGGTCACGCGGTCTATACCTTATCCGACCCAAGAGCTATCCTACTTAAGGAAAAAGCGTTGGAGCTTGCAGAAGAAAAAGGGTATGAAGCAGTGAAGACGTTTAAGCTTTATACGAATATTGAAAACTTAACTAAGGAGCTGATTAGAGAACGTAAAGGTGAGAATGCAACTATTTGTTCAAACGTGGACCTCTACAGTGGTTTCGTTTATGAAATGTTAAATATTCCAAGTGATTTATTTACGCCTTTATTTGCTGCGTCAAGAATTGCCGGATGGTGTGCTCACAGACTAGAGCAGGTTGCGAGTGATACTAAAATCATGCGTCCGGCCTATCAATCTGATATATTTGACCGAGTCTATACCAACATTAAAAATAGGACATAAGTCTGAAATCTTTGTACCCTATGGAATTTGTGTTTTTTGTATGCAAATTCCAATTGTTCGTATAAAATAGTTTTATGATAAACTGACAC
Source organism: Clostridiales bacterium 38-18 (assembly GCA_001897605.1). Classification (GTDB taxonomy): domain Bacteria; phylum Bacillota; class Clostridia; order Peptostreptococcales; family Acidaminobacteraceae; genus Fusibacter_C. Next base: position 43,495 of record MKTL01000006.1, read on the forward strand.
GCTTGTGAAAAGATAATTATATGTTTATCAAGGAAGTATTAGAATAGAACTTGGGGGAAACATGCAATTAAAAAAATCAATGAAACTTAGTACGCATATCTACATTGCCATATCGCTTATTGTCTTGATATTGATGTTAATATCAAGTATTACAATAGGTGTATTTACCGGCAATTCGATGCGGAAAAAAGTGGAACAAGCCTTGTCTGAAACTGCTTTTCACATGGCAGATAAGATGGATCAGTTCATGTGGTCGAGATCGGGAGAGCTCTACACGATTTCAGCGCTTGAACCAATGAAGACTCTGGATAATGTAGACGAGATCACCGAGTTACTCAATCGGTTAAAGCTTCAGTTTCCATCGTTTTCTTGGATTGGCGTTACAGACGTAAATGGAACGGTTATAGCAGCTACAGATGACATCCTTAAGGGTGGTGACATCTCTCAAAGACCTGTTTACCAGCAAGGAATTAAGGGAGAGTACATCGGAGATGTCCATGAGGCGGTTTTACTGGCAGATTTACTTCCAAATCCAACTGGTGAGTTGATGCAATTTGTTGACATTAGCTTTCCACTTACCGATAATAGCGGTAACACGATTGGTGTCATTGCTGCACATCTAAGCTGGGAATGGGCAAGAGAGGTTCGGGCAACGGTACTTGAACCTATTGACAATGATCAGATTGAAATCTTTGTGGTAAGTGCGGTAGACGGAAGCGTGTTGCTTGGTGATGAAGCGCAAATTGGTAAAATGTATGAAAGCGATAAAAGTCGTTTTATCGAAGCGAGCTCAATTGCAGATGGCTATTTGAATTACAATGGGTTAAATTGGACCATATATGTAAGACAGGATAAAACAACTGCGTTAAGTAGTGTTCACTATTTACAATGGGTGATATGGTCTATAGGCGCGGTTCTATTTATCGTTTTTGTTTTGCTAGGTCGGTATTATGGCAAGGCAATCTCAAAGCCACTAGATACCCTAATTAAAGCGCTCGATCAGGCGAGATTTGGTGAAAAGCCTGCTCTTCCAACGCATAAGGGTGTTCTCGAAATTGAGAGATTATCAGAAACGCTACATGAATTATTTGACGCATTAAACATTAATATGGCAACGATTAATACCCTTGAAAATGTTGTGAATACAGATAATTTGACTGGAATATCCAATCGAACTGGTCTGAAAAATTACTTTGATCTAACCACAAGACATTATAAGCAGTTATCTGTTTTATCCATTGATCTTGACGGCTTTAAACAGATCAACGACCAATATGGACACGAGGCGGGTGACTTTGTACTCTGCGAAGTGGCCAAACGATTGCAGATGACAATTAGAGATCACGAAATAGTTGCAAGAATAGGTGGCGATGAATTTGTGGTATTACTTATTCCCAATGAGACACCTCTAGATATAGGTTCTCTTGTTGCTAGAAGAATCATAGACGTTATCAATAAGCCATTCATATTCCATTCATTTTCTCTACAGGTTGGATGTAGTATTGGATGTTCATCGTGGAATGAAGGTGAAACGCTGAAGATCGCCATCCAAAGATCGGATGAAGCACTGTATCGAGCAAAATCAGCCGGTAAAAATCGATTTGAAAATTAATAACTAATAAGAAAACGTCCGCCAATCGCGGACGTTTTTTTAATAAAATAAAGCTTTGTATTTGAAACAAATGTTACGTAAAATTAATCAATAACCAATCTAAATTACTTGATGTTATGTATTTTTATGTGTAACCAGTTGTTAAAAAAATTGAAAGAAGACTTGTAAATGTTGAAAATAAATAGATTTACAGCAATTATTTATATAAAAATTAATTTTTATTTGAAATTATAAAAAAAGTGATTGATTATTCAGAAAATACAGATTACAATAAGTTTCATATTTGAAAGATAAAAGCGTCCGCCGTAGAAAGACTCTGTTCGATAGGATACAAGGCGGAAATAAAAGAGAGGGGAATTTCTTATGAAAAAAAGTTTAGCGTTATTAATGGCTATGGTTATGATACTTAGTTTGGCTTTGGCTGGATGTGCTAAGTCGGATGCAGACAGTGTCATCAAGTTGGGGGTAATCGGACCAATGACGGGCGATTACAGTATGTACGGGACAGCAGTTGCTGAAGGTGCAAAATTAGCTGCTAAGGAAATCAATGCAGCAGGTGGTGTAAATGGAGCTACTATCGATATCATTGCATATGATAGTAAAGGCGATAAGACAGAAGCGGTAAATGCTTACAATCGCTTAAGAGATCAAGATGGTATCAAAGGCTTAATAGGCGGTACTTTTAGTGGTGAAACCTTAGCAATTAAAGAAATTGCAGTTGGCGATAATATGCCAGTGTTAACACCGACAGCGACACACAGTGACGTTACACTTAATGCACCAAATGTGTTTAGAGCGTGCTACACCGATCCATATCAAGGTGCAACTGCTGCTAAGTTTGCTACTGAGCAGTTAGGCGCTAAAACTGCAGCTGTTCTATATAACATAGAAGATGCATATTCTGATGGTTTGGCAAACGCATTCAACACTAAGTTTGCAGAGCTTGGAACCATTACTGACTTCGAAGGCTATACAACAAAGGATGCAGACTTTAAAGCAGTCTTAACTAAAATTGCTGATAAGGATCCAGATGTCATCTTTTTACCTGATTACACAGCAAAGGTTGGCGTTATCCTTTCACAAATTAAAGAGCTTGGTATTGACGTGATCGCTATTGGTGGTGATGGCTGGGACGGTATTGAAGCAGATTATGCAGACGTTGCTGAAGGACATTACTTTGCAAATCACTATGCAAAAACGGATAGTGCACAAATCGTACAGGATTTTATCGCAGCATATGAAAAAGAATATGGTAAAACTCCAAGTGCACTTGCAGCTCTTGGCTATGACTCAACCTATATTATGGCGCAAGCTATGGAAAAAGCAAAAAGCACTGAAGCTCAAAAGGTCGTCGATGCACTTGCGAAAACAGATGGTGATTATGTAACTGGACATATTACATTTGATGCAAATGGCGATCCTGTTAAGAGTATTTCTATCATTCAAATCGTGAATGGTGAGCATAAATTAGCTGCTAAAGTATCAGGTGAATAATAATTAAGTATCCTAATTGAAAAGTAATATATATAGGTATTGAATAATAAGGTTGAGGTGCTGTTGGATATTTGTATAAGTTTTCAACAGCCCCTTTTCTTAATCATCCAAATCGTCGATTTCAAAATTCAAAGGAAAAAGAGTTATAGAAAAATATGGCTAACACAGAGATGCTGAAAAAGCAAAGAAAACGGTAGAAATAGGGGGGAAGTCATTTGGTTTTATTCCTACAACAAATGATTAATGGTTTATCCGTAGGTAGTATATACGCCTTAATAGCATTGGGCTATACGATGGTATATGGAATAATTCGATTAATCAACTTCGCACATGGTGAAATTATGATGGTAGGTGCATATATTGCTTTTATACTGGCAGTCAATACAAGCTTACCATTTATATTGATATTGCTTATCTCAATGGTCTTATCTGCAGTAATAGGCGTTCTTGTCGAAAGAGTTGCCTATAAGCCGTTAAGAAAAGCGCCTAGAATATCAGTACTCATTACGGCTATAGGGGTTAGTTTTTTTCTTCAAAATTTAGCTTTAGTTATATTCAAAGCAGATCCTAAGATTATGCCAGAGCTTATAGAGAAAAAACCTATAGCAATTGGACCGCTACAGGTTGGAACTGTAACCGTAACCACCTTAGCACTTTCAATTGTATTTATGATTGCACTTGATTTATTTGTTAAGAGAACTAAGCCCGGTAAAGCGATGCGTGCAGTTTCAGAGGATAAGGACGCAGCTGTATTGATGGGCATTCATGTCAATAAAACCATTTCATTAACATTTGCTATCGGCTCTGCCTTAGGTGCACTTGGAGGTGTATTATACGGCATCACCTATACTCAGGTGTTCCCAACACTTGGTGTTTTACCAGGTCTTAAAGCGTTTATTGCAGCTGTATTAGGCGGCATTGGTTTAATTCCAGGCGCTGTACTTGGCGGCTTTGTTATTGGGATGATAGAAACAATTACAAAAGCATACCTTTCCTCTCAATGGTCTGATGCCATCGTATTTGGCTTACTGATCATCGTGTTGATTGTCAAGCCAACAGGTATACTTGGCAAGAACGAGAAAGAGAAGGTGTAGTATGAACAATAAGATGTTGAAAAATTACGCAATCAACCTTGCTGTGGTGATTTTAATATTCACTGGTTTAATGGGTATGATGGCAACGGGGATGCTAAATAAATACCACCAGGGTATTATTATTTTTATTCTTATCAATGTAATTCTAGCGAGTAGCTTGAATTTAGTAACAGGCTTCCTTGGTCAATTGACCTTAGGTCATGCTGGCTTTATGGCTGTTGGTGCATATGCCTCTGCTCTATTTTCAGTGGCGTTAAAGGGACAAATGCCTAATTTACTATTATTGATAATCAGCTTGATCATCGGTGGTATAGCAGCAAGCATCGTTGGAATTGTCATTGGTATTCCTGCACTTAGGCTTAGAGGTGATTATCTTGCTATTATTACCTTAGGGTTTGGTGAGGTTATACGAGTTGTAATTAATAATATTAAAATAACTGGCGGTGCACAGGGTCTAACTGGTATCCCGAGAATTGCGTCGTTTCAAAGTGCATTTTGGATTGCAGCTTTAGTCATACTAGTGCTTTACAGATTAACACATTCTAAGCAGGGAAGAGCCATTCTTTCCATAAGGGAAGATGAGGTTGCAGCAGAGGCAGTTGGTGTAAGGACGACCTATTACAAGGTATTAGGTTTTGCAATCGCAGCTGGATTCGCAGGTGTAGGCGGTGGGTTATACGCACACTACATTGCTTTTCTTGATCCAAATACGTTTGGATTTATGAGATCGGTTGAAATCTTAGTTATCGTCGTACTCGGTGGAATGGGAAGCTTAACTGGAACTATTGTTGCTGCAACTGTTTTAACGATCTTACCAGAGGCGTTAAGAGGTTTCTCAGATTTTAGAATGCTTTTATATTCATTTATGTTAATTGTCATGATGCTTTTTAGACCACAGGGATTATTTGGAACAGGAGAGTTTTCATGGCAAACATTATATGATCGAACAAAGTTGGTTCACTCTGCATTAAGAAAAAGAGAGAAAAGGGGGGGAATCGATGGCTCTACTGGAAGCAAATAATATCAGTATACAGTTTGGTGGGCTTAAAGCAGTCGATAACTTCAACCTTCAAATTAACGACAAAGAGCTCGTCGGCTTGATTGGACCAAACGGGGCAGGGAAAACGACCGTTTTTAATATGTTAACGGGTGTCTATATGCCAACAGAGGGTGATATCGCTTTGGATGGCAGGAGTATCGTTGGAAAAAAACCATATGAGATTGTAAAGATGGGAGCATCAAGAACCTTTCAAAATATACGATTGTTTAAAGAACTCACTGTTCTTGAAAACATCAAAATTGCATATCATCACGATCTGCATTATTCAACCCTTTCAAGTATTTTAAGACTCCCATCTTTTTGGAAATATGAAAAACTTGCTGAGGAAGCTTGTCTTGAATTTTTAGATATCTTTGAAATGCGAGAGTATGCAGATACTCTAGCGAAAAATTTGCCTTATGGAAAACAAAGGAAGTTAGAAATTGCAAGGGCACTAGCGACAAAACCTAAAATTTTAATGCTAGATGAGCCCGCTGCCGGTATGAACCCCCAAGAAACCCATGAGCTTATGGAGACGATTAGTCTGATCAGAAAAAACTTTAATATTGCAATCTTGCTCATTGAGCACGACATGAGTTTGGTAATGGGGATTTGCGAGAAAATTGTGGTTTTAGATTATGGTAAGGTTATCGCACAGGGAACTGCTGAAGAGACAAAAAATAATAAGGACGTCATTCGCGTCTATTTAGGGGAGTAGGTGACAGCATGCTAAAAGTAAAAAACATCGATGTCTTCTACGACAAAATTCATGCGATTAAAGACGTAAGCTTTAATGTGAGTCCGGGTGAAGTGGTTACCTTAATTGGTGCAAATGGCGCTGGTAAAACAACCATCCTCAAAACTATTTCTAAATTGCTCGAACCGACAAATGGTGTTGTTCTATTCGAAGATGAGCCCTTAAACAAACTTCTTCCGCATCAATTGGTTTATTTAGGAATGGCACATGTGCCTGAAGGTAGACGGGTGTTTTCAAGGATGACTGTCAAAGAAAACTTGGAAATGGGCGCATTTATTAGAAAGGACAAAGCTGGCTTAAAAGCAGATTATGACCAAGTATTCTCATATTTTCCTCGATTGAAGGAACGAATTAACCAGCCCTCTGGAACCTTAAGTGGTGGTGAACAGCAGATGCTTGCTATTGGTAGAGCGATGATATCTAAGCCAAAGCTTCTGCTTTTAGATGAGCCTTCAATGGGACTGGCACCTTTATTAGTTAAAGAGATTTTTAACATCGTTGAAACGATAAAAAAACAGGGGACAACGATATTACTTGTAGAGCAAAATGCAAATCAAGCCTTACAGGTTGCAGATCGCGCCTATGTGCTTGAAACCGGAAGGATTATCAACTCGGGAGATGCTAAGGTACTCCTAGAGGATGATAGTGTCAAACGTGCGTATTTAGGAGGTTAGCCACTCTTTAAATAGTCGATCCTTTGAAATGTCAACAATCTAAAAAAGCAAGCCGTGAGGCTTGCTTTTTTAGTGCATGACTTTGTCAAAAAAGGGTAAAAGAGTTACACGAAATTGAAAAAATTAAAGGAGATGATTTTATGAATCAAATCAGCATTAAATTCAAACTCTTAGGGGTTTTGATGCTTTTGGTGCTAATGATTGCTTTAAATATCATAGTCATTTTCACTGGCTTAGGCAACCAGGCAGATGACGGGCTTTTGATTAACATAGCAGGTAGACAAAGAACGCTGTCTCAAAAAATGAGCAAGGATGCCTTTTTATTAAACACGGCGTTTGACTCTGATGCTATGAAGGACAGCGTTAAAGAAGAATTAAACGGATCAATTTTGTTATTTGAGAGCACACTAAAGGGGTTTATCAACGGTGGTGAAATAACCGATGCCAAGGGAAATAAAATAGAAATTAGCAATATTGGTAAGGACGTGTCAAAGGCAAATGCAGTTTTAACGCTATGGCAGCCATTCAGATCAAACCTTGAAAGGGTTATAGATAATGGTGACACAGCTGCATTACAGTACATTTATGAAAATAACAATCAACTCTTGACGCTTTCAAATGAGGTTGCAGTTGCCTTGCAAATAACCTCTGATAAGCAAATTGCATTTTTAAAAACATTTCAATATATCATGATGATATTTTCTTTCATACTATTAATTGTCGCATACATAATAATAAAAAAAGTAATACTAAGACCTGTAGAAAATCTTTTGAATGGGGTTGATAGCGTTTCAAAAGGCAATCTTGCTACCGTTGTATTTACAGATAGAAGAGATGAAATTGGAAGACTAACAATTGGATTTAATAGTATGGTTGCCAATTTAAAGAATCTAGTAAGTAATTCAATGTCGCTAGCCCTTGAGGTTCAAGAGGCCACAATTTCCTTACATGAAATGATAAAACAAACCTCAGAGGCCATTACTCAGGTGACAGAGGCAACAGAATATATTGCGAGCGGAACAACTGAGCAAGCAACGGCTTCCATCGAAAGCGTGAAGAAAACCACCAAGCTTGAGCATAATGCTGAAATCATTTTGGATATCACAACCACACTTAAAAAACAGGATGAAGTTATGGATCAGATGAGTAAGGACGGGAAAATGGTCGTCCATATACTTCAAGAAAAACAGGATATCAGTTTAAATTCTGTACAGAGTGTGGACCATGTCATAACATCACTTGAAAAGCAAGTGGATTTAATTAGTCGATTCACGACGACAATTTCCGATATTGCTGCTCAAACAAATATGTTGGCATTAAATGCCGCAATAGAAGCTGCAAGAGCTGGCGAGATGGGAAAAGGTTTTGCAGTTGTTGCTGATGAAATCAGAAAGCTGGCGGTTCAATCCAGTGGATCGGCAGGAGAAATTCAACAGGTGGTAAATGAAATTTTATCTAATACTAAGGACGCAGTTGAAAAGGTAACCGATGCAATTTCAGTTGCAAAGGAACAAGGAGAGACAGTCGAAAATGTAAATCAATTGTTTAATGAAATTGATGGCATTATTGCTAAGTCTAATCAGCATATTGAATGCGTCTATGGGGAGCTTCAACAGCTCGTAGTATTTAACCAAGAAATTGTATCCTCAATTGAGCAGATTTCCAGCGTTGCTGAAACTACAGCATCATCTGCTGAGGAAGTATCTGCATCTATCCAACAGCAAAGTGCAGCTATGGTGATCATTAATTCAAATGTCAACGTATTGGGTGAAAAAGCGAATACATTGAGCTCAGCACTTGCAAGCTTTAGTCTTTAGACAGCTAACGCCTAGACGAACCAGCGTCTAGGCGTTATTTTAGTTTTGGAAAAGGTTAAAGAAATCAAAATCACTTTTAATTATATGACCCACGACGACATCCTGAATAAGATATTTGGCTACGGTTAGGACTGAGATGGAATGGTTATGTAGCCCTTTTTCAATGGTTTTGGCCTTTGTAACCAGTTCTCTATGAATTTGCTTGTGCTCTTCTAGCTGAGAATAATGATACTGATCAAGTATTTCCTCTTCGTTATCAAAATGGGTTACAATATGTGACATCAGCTTATCAAACTGCTTTAACGTTTCTTCCTCCGTTTCAGGTCTAAAGCAATTTATGATTATTTCATTTGAAAGTCGGATTAAAGCGAAATGCTCATCATCGATTACAGGGTGACCACTTCGGAAGAATGGCCCCCATTCTATATTGATTGGTAAACCGGAAGCATTGATATAAAGCTCTTCATCTGTGACGACTTTATTTCTACCAGTTAGCTTTGCAAGGTAGAGAGAATTATCAACGCGTTTAAACACGGATTCTTCAGTGTCCTCCTCGCGCCATTGTGTTACACCAAAGCTCGAAGTCAATTTAACGACACCATTAACGCGAAGAAGCTCAATCTGAGTGCGGATTTTTTCTGCAACATAAGAGGCAGATTTAAGATCCGTGTCGAGTAATAGAATACTAAATTCTTCGCCACCCCAACGGCATATTAGATCACTTTCTCGAAGATGCGACTTTAAAAGCTGTGCAACTGATTTTAAAACCTCATCACCTGTCAAATGGCCATATTCATCATTAATTTGCTTAAAATAATCCAAATCAAGTAATATCAGTGAAAAGGCTCTATTGTTTCTAAGAGATTCATGTACCTTTTTGTTAAAGCTTTCAATGTAAAAGGCGCGATTATAAACGCCTGTAAGCCCATCACGAGTCGCAAGCTCATATAGCTTTTCTGTCTTTTTAAAATTATCCTGCGACATACGATAGTGAGATAAGCAGGTGTGGATACGTAGCATGAAAAGCTTAAAATCCAAAGGCTTAAGAATGAAGTCGTCTGCGCCTATTGCTAAACAATGGGAAATAGCCTTACCCTCACCATAAGTTGTCACAAGAATGACGATTGCATTGTGATTGTATTCTCTAATGTTATAGATGACATCCTCACCATCGTAATCAGGCATAACCAGATCCACCAAATACAAATCATACATAAACTCTTGATCCATAAAATCAGTTGCTTTTTGATAATAATCCACCTTAGTGATGTTGTATTTTAAAAAGAAAGCCTTTATAATTTCTAGAGAAAACCGACTGTCGTCGATGACTGCAATATGCAGCTCTGATAGCGTCTTAATGGTTTCAATTTCTTGACTGATGGTTTCTAAGTATTTATTGAGCCGACCATAGCTGAAACCAGTTTTGCGCATGACGGTCATAATGCCTAAATCGTAGAGATGTGTCTTAGCTAAAAAGTCGATTTGATCTGATATAATAATTATTGAGATAGGACTAATGGAGCTTGAGAGCATTTGCTTAATCATTAACTCAATATTTAGTATATCCTCAGAGCAATCAAAAATAATCAACTGTGAATCATTGAGTGCCTCTGTCATTAAAGAGGTAGGGTCCAATCTTTTATGTTCAAAGGCAATGCCTTTATTTTCAATAAAAGCGCCCAGGCTGTTAGAAAAATTGTCGTCATTGGCTATATAAAGTACTTTCATATTGACTCCTTTTGTAGCTTCATTTTTAACCGTATACCCAAAAAAACAAAAAAATCTTTAGCTTAATTTTAATCTTATTTTATCCTTTAACATATGGGTCTAAAGTTACATATTTATCTCGAAATGATTTAAAATACTCAAATGGGATAATAATTAATTAAATAAAGGAGGCATATATGTTACGAAAAAATATAGGAATAATGTTGTTGGTTTTAGTTTTTTTACTTTCGGGTTGCTCTGGAGGTGATTCAAACGTTGAAGAGACAACTCAAATGACGACTACTATTGAAACGACTCAGGCTGAGGCTACGACTGAAACAACAGAGGCAGCAAGTGAAGCTAGTGATTTAGAAGGACTAGCATTGCTACAAACACTAAATTATTATCAACCAGATCATATGGTCATTAAATACAAGCTAACTTCTGCAGAGGGAACAATGACCTCTACCTACTATTATTCAGGCGACAATGTGAGAATGGAAACTGAAATTATGGGATTTGGTAATCAGGTTTACATTCATAATTCGGATGAGGGCGTTTCGTATCAATATCTAGAAGGCGACACACAAGGTATAAAATTTCCTGATATGAGTGAAGAGGAATCGGAAGCTTTAGCCACAGGTGGCGATATGGGGATCAACACGGATTTAGAAGAAATTACTGACATGGGGGATTCAAATATTATCGCTAGAAAGGATACCTTAAATGGTGAAGATGTCATCTACGTAGAAACACAAGAGTCAGCAGATGGCGCTGGGACATACATGTTAAAGATGTGGTTTTCAGTAAAGTATGGTATTCCAATGAAATATACAGTTGAACAGGGTGGCGTTCTTTTAATGACGAATGAAGTAACCCACATTTCTGAGGATTCAAGCCTAGATTCAAGTTTATTTACAGCGCCTGATGGTATTGAATTTATTGATTTCGATAGTAGCTCTATGTTTAATATTCAACCTTAAATGAAGGGTGCAGCATTCTAATTTAATATAATTTCATTGATAAACTTTAAACACTTGTGGCACTCGCTTTAAAAAGTTACGCTACAAGTGTTTTTTGTAACCTATGTTACTGAAAGTGATTCTCAATAAGAATAAGATTAAGACAAAAGAACACAAAGGAGATTTCAAATGATTTCTATAAGTTTAAAAAGCACCGTTTTTGAATTATGTGAAAGCTATCCTGATATGAAAAATGTCTTATTTGAGCTTGGGTTTGTCGATATTGTAAAACCTGGTATGCTACAGACAGTTGGTAGAGTAATGACGCTTGAAAAAGGTTCTAGGCTTAAAAACATTGCATTATCAACGATTAACGATCAACTAAAACAACACGGATTTGAACTGAAGGAGGATGAATATGAGTGAATTTATCAACAACAGTGACCATAAAAAGGACGCATTAAAGGCAATCATAAAAAGGCTACATGAAGGCGAGTCCGTAGATGCAGTAAAAGCTGCATTTGAAGCACTTACAGTTAACGTATCTGCTACTGAAATCACAGAAATCGAACAGGCCTTAGTCGATGAAGGGCTAGCGGTATCTGAAATACAAAAATTATGTGACGTACATGCAAGTGTGTTTAAAGGCTCTATTGAAGACATTCATAGAGAAGATGGCTTTAACCCTCAGGATTTTGATCTAGGTCATCCACTTCATACCTTTAAGCTTGAAAATCGCAAATTAGAGCAGCTCATGGATCATGATCTTTTAGGTGCCCTTAGTGCATACTCAGAACACACCAGTACAGAGAGAAAACAAGCATTGATAAATATCATCCTGAAGTTAGAGACCATTGACAAACACTACAAACGCAAAGAAAATCTTATTTTCCCATACATGGAAAAATACAATATTACCGCGCCACCTCAGGTAATGTGGGGTGTAGATGATGAGATTCGCCTTAAAATCAAAGTCGTAAAATCACTTTTAAGCCAAGAAAAAGTGGATGTACTACAGCTCAATCAAATGGTGAATGACGTCGTCCATCAAATCAATGAAATGATTTTTAAAGAAGAGGAAATTATGTTTCCAATGATCCTTGAAAAGTTTTCACAAAGGGAATGGATTGAGATAGAAGCGGCAAGTGCTGAAATTGGTTATACACTATTAAATTCAGTGAACAGATGGCGTCCAAAGCTCGTTGAGGAAATCGGTGAAGTCAATTCTGTGGGAGAACCTGCAAGACCTTCACAGATATTGGAACAGCCTGAAGTAACACATGAAGTTCCAGCGTCTGTTTCTCTACAAGATATCATCGTTAACCGGATTCAAAAAGACGCACATACGTATGTGCCAATGGATGCTGGTGGTCTTTCAGCAAAAGAGATTAACGCCATTTTAAACACCGTACCATTTGATATGACCTTTGTGGATGCCAACAACCAAGTGAAGTACTTTACTCAAGGAAAAGAACGCATTTTTGATCGACCAGTAACGATTATTGGCCGTGAAGTGAAGCATTGTCATCCACCAAAAAGCGTCCATATCGTCGAACAAATCGTAGATGATTTGCGTAGTGGTAAAAAGGACAATGAAGATTTTTGGATCAAGCTTGGTGATCAGTTTGTCTATATCAGATACTTTGCAGTGAGAGACAAGGATGGACAGTTTTTGGGTACTTTAGAGATTACTCAAAACATTAAACCAATCACTGAACTCGAGGGTGAAAAACGGTTGATGTCATAAATTGAAGGGATGAGCTTTGAATTGGAATTAACATTTATTTTAATTTAATTAGCCTAGTTTTAAATTAACTATTTAAATTTCCAGTTAAATAGCATAAAATAAACCCTAAGAAAAGAGAGAGAGAGGGTAATATTATGACAAGAGAAGCTGCATGGACATTATTAACCGAGTATAATTCAGATCCATTTCATTTAGAGCATGCTCAGATTGTAGAAGAAACCATGCGTTATTTTGCAAATAAGCTTGGATATGGAGATGAAGCTGATTTTTGGGCGAATGTAGGCCTTCTACATGATCTTGATTTTGGGCAATTTCCAGAGGAACACTGTATTAAATCACAGGAAATTATGCGTGAACGTGGATTAGATGAACGATTGATACGTGCTACAGCAAGTCATGGCTATGGCATCGTAGTTGATATAAAGCCGGAGCATCAAATGGAAAAGGTTCTATATGCTGTAGATGAGTTGACTGGTTTAATAGGTGCAGCAGTCTTAATGCGTCCTTCTAAAAGTGTTCAGGATTTAGAGCTCAAATCTGTTATGAAAAAATACAAAAGCAAAGGCTTTGCAGCTGGTTGCTCGAGGGATGTTATTGAAAATGGCGCAAAAATGTTAGAGTGGGAGCTCAACGATTTAGTAGAGCAAACCCTCGAGGCACTTAAAACATTTAGACCATAAATAAAAGGAAATATAAAGCCAAATGCGCCTGTTTACAGACGCATTTTCTATGTTCTCAATTCGTTTACACTTTGTTCTTCAAATTATCTTGAATTAGTGAGATTTAAAAAGTATGATTCTTTATACAAAGCACTTATTAGGAGGATGACATGAAAATAGAAATATGGTCGGATTTTGCTTGTCCTTTTTGCTATATCGGCGAAAAAAGACTGATGAAAGCAATAGAAGAGTTGAACTTAGAGGATCAAATAGATATTGAATTCAAAAGTTTTCAATTAGACGTTAATGCAAAAAGCCATCCAGATAAAGACATACATCAATTGATTGCAGAAAAATATAACATTAGCTATGCGCAAGCAAAAAACTCCAATGCCGATATCGTTCAGATGGCTAAGGAGATTGGTCTGAACTATGATTTTGATAGCCTAAAGCCAGGAAATACACGTATGGCTCATGAAGCGCACAAATTTGCTTCGGAGAATGGAAAGGATTTAGAATATGCTCAATGGGCATTTTCAACCTACTTTGAAAAGGGAAATGATCTAAGTAAAATCGAAAACCTAGAAAAACTGATCAATGTAATTGGACTTGATAAGGAAGCATTTCATAAAGCCATAGAAAGCGGAAAATACACTGGTTTAGTAGAAAACGATCAAAGCAAAGCGCATGAAATCGGTATTAATAGTGTTCCTACATTTATTATCGATGGAAAGTACGCGATTACAGGTGCGCAAAATGTCAATTACTTTAAAATGGCAATCGAACAAATCAGAAATGGAAAATAAGATTATGAATTTTTGTGTTCCACCATGTAGTCTGTCGATAGATAGGCGACAGGTGGAACTTTTTCATTAAATAGTGATATTTTTAAAACTTGCCTTGACAACAAGAGTGATTTGAGTAAAACTGTTCTTATCATGTAAATATTTATTTACAAGAATGAATAAACTAGAGAGAGGTTGTCAATGAAGCATTTAAAAGTTTCTAAGAAATTGTGGGTTCTTATTATTCCTTTAATCGCCCTTGTGGTTATTTTTCAATTATTTTTCGTGATCATTGTGAACACAGTTCAAAACAATTTAGAAAAAACACTCTATGACGAAATCTACATAAGCAGCGCAGAATTATTAAGCGCGGATAGAGATTTGTATCAAGCTGCGGTTGCTGAAGAAAAGTATAAAAATAGCGCTTCCAAGCTTTCTAAAGAGCAAAAGGATCAATTGATTGCCGATTATCAAGAAAATATTGGTCAGGCTAAAGATAGGGTTTCAGGTGCAGTTGACAATCTAAAGAATAGCGAAGTACTTTATCATGAATATAAGGACTCAGATACAGGATTGAATATCGCTGAACTATTTACCTCCTATCAACAGGACATGAATAAATTTGAAACCTCATATAATCTAGCGAGCTCTGCAGGTGACTTGGCAGTTCATGCAAAGGCATTTGAAGAAACTAGAAGCACACTAGATAAAATGACGACCATACTTGAAACCTATGCCAATGATAAGGTTGACTCAATTCGCTCTAGTGTAAGGCTATTGCTCATTGCTGTAGCGGGCATATCATTGGTTCTAATTCTTGGCGTTATTTTCTTAGCTGCAAAGGTAGTGATTCATTTAGCAAAAACCATTCAGCAAGTGACTGAGGATATGGAAAAACTATCTGATAATGACCTGAGCTTTGATGTAAAAAGCAGTGACCATAGAGATGAGCTCGGCATATTAACTCGTTCCGTATTAAAGCTTCAAAATTCACTTAACCAAATGGCTGGCCTGATGAGGCATTCGTCTACTGAGCTTAACGGCGCTTCAACACTGATGAAAAATAGTACAGATGAAATCACAACCTCGATGAATGAAATTGCAAATGCCATCAGTGAAATTGCAGAAGGCTCATCGCGTCAAGCGGGTGATACTGAGAAGGTCGTAAACGAGTTCACTCAGTTGGGTAACGTTATTGGAAACAGTATTAAAAGCACGCAGGCGTTACTAAATGCAAGCACAGTGATTAATTCAGCCTCTGAAGAGGGCTTAAAGGAAATACAGAGATTAACCAAAATCACAAATTTCAATCAGAAGGATCTAAATGAGATTTTTGACTTAATTGAACATACCAATGATAGTGCTGGTAAAATAGGTGCGGCTAGTCAGATGATTGCCAGTATTTCTGAACAGACGAACCTTTTGGCACTTAATGCTGCCATAGAAGCTGCACGAGCGGGTGAAGCGGGAAGAGGTTTTTCAGTTGTTGCTGATGAAATCAGAAAGCTTGCTGAGCAATCCTCGAGCTCAACTGAAGAAATCGATAGAATGCTGAACGCGTTAAAAACTGATATTGAAAAGGTTAACGACAAGAGCAGCCTAGTAAAAACCGCAATAATTGATCAGGCAAAAAGTGTATCGGCAACAAAGGAAAAGTATGATACAATAACCACCTCTATTGAGGCAATAAATACGGAAATACATGCGCTTACAAGGGTCAGTGACGATATGGAAAGAAGCAGAGGTGTCGTTGTGGATATCGTCACTTCACTAGCTGCTATAGCAGAGGAAAATGCTGCTAGCACTGAAGAAACGTCCGCAACCACTGAGGAGGTTTTGGCGACCATGATGACACTTAACGAAATAGGCACACAAATTGATGCCTTATCCACTGAGTTAAATCAAATTATCGGTCAGTTTAAGGTTAAAGCATAGGAGAATTTATGAAATTACAGGAACAACCAATTTTAATTAGAAATATGTCCATTCATAGCAGATTCGTATTGCCGCCGATGGCGACTTCAAAGTCGGAGGCAGATGGACAAGTATCGGAAGCAATTAAGAATTATTATGATGAGAAAACTAAAAGTGGTCAATTAGGTCTTGTCATCATAGAACACAGCTACATCGATCCAAAGGGTAAAGCAAGTCCGAATCAAATGTCCATCTGTAATGAAAAAGATATTGAGCCTTTAAAAGCGCTCTCTAAATTGATTCAAAATAATGGATCTAAAGTGGTTATGCAAATTAACCATGCCGGTAGTGCGACGACTCAGGAAATTACAGGCTATGATGTAATTGGCCCATCGGCAACGCCCAATCCTAGAAGAGGTAACGTTCCGACGGCTATGCGTCTAGAGGATATACAACATGTAAAAGAAGCGTTTGTAAAAGCAGCTGTAAGAGTTAAGACAGCTGGGTTCGATGGCGTCGAGATTCATAGTGCACATGGCTATCTGCTAAATCAATTTTACTCGCCACTCTCAAATAAAAGAGAGGATGAATATGGTGGTGATTTGATGGGAAGAATCAAATTGCATCTTGAGATTATTAAAGAGATAAGAGCGGCTGTTGGTGACGAGTTTCCAATTCTACTACGCTTAGGTGCTTCGGACTACTTGCCAGAGGGTGCGACGATAGAGGATGCAGTTATTGCGTGTAAAGCATTTGAGGCAGCTGGGGTTGATGTGATAGATATTTCAGGCGGATTTTGTGGTTATATGGTACCAGGTAGAGATTTTGCAGGCTATTTTTCTGATGCAAGTGAAGCGGTAAAGAATAGGGTTAGTATTCCAGTGATTTTAACCGGTGGCATCGTACGGAAAGGTGAGGCTGAGGCTTTATTAGAAGCGGGCAAAGCGGATATGATCGGTGTGGGAAGAGCCATTCTCAATAATTCTAACTGGTTTGAACAAGAATAAGCTTCGTAGATGAACCCTATGGATTAGATAAATATTTAGATTTATTATATGTAAAAAGCTCTATTACTTTTCAAAAAGTAATAGAGCTTTTTTTAGTCGTTTTTCTCAATTGCGATCCAGATTTCTTGGCGATTTTCTTGGATGTAGCTTTCGATGACAGGTAGATCTGCAAGTTGATACCCAGAGCTAGGTAACCACTCACTGTAAAATTTATGATAGGCATTTTCAATAACCTCAGGCAGAACACCATCGGCATTTATAACAACCCACAGGGCTGAAGGGAGCTCATAAGATACGATGTGTTCTTGACCTTTAATCGCCTCCGAATTATCAATTGGCTTCTTAGCGATTCCAATTAAATAGCTCATTTCATCTGATTCTCCCCATTCTCCACCTATAGCAATCCCTAGATAGCCCAATGGGGGATGATTTTCATAAAATTCATTAAGGCTTTCCATTCTGCCATTTTGCCATGCATCCTCCCAGAGCTTGGGTACTGTTGAAAACGCTGATTTCGTTTCAATTTTATTCTCATAACCAATTACATTAAATGCGTCATGTTTTAATAGCTTATAATTCATTTGTTCCCCTCCTGATATTGTAATTTTAAATTGGAGTTTTGGAAGGGATTTTAAATTGGTTTCATTAGTCCTCGCCATTGATGGCAGGACACCGTGAAAGCCTTTAAATGCACGAGTAAAGGCATCTTGAGATTGATAACCATATTTTAATGCAATGTCAATTATACGATCATTGGTATTTACCAGATCTAACGCAGCCAGCGACATCTTGCGATTACGTATATAGTCAGCAAGAGTGATCTGTGCGATATGAGAAAAAACTCTTTGAAAGTTATAAAAGGAACAGCATGCGATCTCAGCAATTTTATCTTTTGAAATATCGTTATCTAAATGTTCGTCTATATATGTTATTACCTCGTTAAGTTGCTTAATCCAATCCATAAATTCTCCTTAAACTTATTATGATATATAAGATAAAACTAGACTCGCTTTTTTATGCCTGAATTTGTAGAGATTAATAATTATTTTATCATAATGTAAGAATTTTATTTGATATATGGAAACATTTATTTGGTATAAAGATATATTTATTTGGAATAAGGATTTTTTTTTGCGGAAGACATAAAGTCGCCACAAAAATCATAAAAGACAAAAATGAAATTGAACCATGTATTAAATTGCATAATTAATAAAAAAATACGGAGAAACCCGCTAAAGTTGTCAGAAAAATGAAGGATTAGAAACAAAATTATTTCAAAAATGACGTAAATTTCATTGACGACTCTTTGTGACAGTAGTATAATTCATCAACATAAAGACAAAATAAAAGGGGGATTTACATGAGAAAACTATTATCTTTACTTCTCATCGTCATGTTAACAGTTGGATTATTTGCTGGCTGTGCAAAGACAGAAGAACAGACACCAGCCGATAGTACAAATGGTACTGAAGCAAATACGGCTGCGGCTGCAGAGGGAAAAACACTTAGAATTGCAGTAGACGTGGATCTACCATCTATGGATCAAGATGTTGCAACTGATGGCCTTTCATTCGAGGCAATTGCAGCTACCATCGAAGGATTATATTCACTTGATGCAGCAGGTAATCTAATTCCTGCAATTGCAACTGATTATGAGGTGAGTGAGGATGGCTTAACCTACACCTTCCACCTAAGAGATGCAAATTGGAGCAATGGTACACCAGTTACAGCTAATGATTTTGTATTTAGCTGGAGAAGATTGGTGGATCCAGCGATGGCAAGTGAGTATAGCTTTATCGCTGAGGTTGCTGGCGTCGCAAATGCTGCTGCTATCACAGCTGGTGAAAAACCAACTACTGAGCTTGGTGTTCAAGCTACGGATGATAAGACTCTAGTGGTTACTTTGGATAGAACGGTTCCATACTTCTTGTCATTAACCGCGTTCGTTACTTTCTTCCCACTCAATGAAGCTTTCGTAACAGAAAAGGGTGCTGATTACGCATTATCACCAGAAGCATTATTGTCAAATGGTCCTTTCAAAATGGTTGAATGGAATAAAGGCTACGGCTTCAAGCTTGAGAAAAATGCAACCTACTATGATGCAGATGCAGTTAAAATCGCTGGTTTGGATTATAGAGTTATGAAGGATCCACAAACATCGGCACTTCAGTTCGATGCAAATGAGCTCGATGTGGTTAAGCTTACCGCTGAGCTTGTAGATAACTACAAAGATAATGCAGCATTTGCAAACATTGAAGCTTCTTATGTTTGGTATATGTCACTTAATAACGACGATCCAATCTTCTCAAATGTCAATGCTAGAAAAGCATTACAGCATGCAGTTAATAAAGACAATATCGTTGCAAACATCTTAAACGATGGCTCAACTGTGGCTAACTTTATCGTACCTACTGGACTTGCTACAGGTCCAGATGGAAAAGACTTTAGAGAGACTAGCAAGAATGATTACGCGTTATACGATGTTGCAGAAGCTCAAAAATATTGGGAAACAGCTAAACAAGAGCTTGGCATAACAGAAACAACTATCGAAATTTTATTTGATGATGCTGAAACCGTAAAGAAAATGGCGGAGTTCATTCAAGCAGAGCTTGAAACCAATTTACCTGGTTTAACCGTTTCATTAAAAGCACAACCTAAGAAAAATAGACTTGAGCTCATGAGAGAGCATGATTTCCAAGTGGGTATTACAAGATGGGGACCTGACTATGCAGATCCATTAACCTACCTTGAACTGTTCTTAACAGGAAGCTCTAGCAATACACCAAATTATGCAAATGCAACCTATGATGAACTTGTTAAATCAAGCTCGACGACTTTATCAGCAGATGCAGAAGGTAGATGGGCTGCTATGAAAGAAGCAGAAGATCTTTTATTAGCAGATGATGCGGTTATCGCACCTCTTTACCAAGCTGGTTACTCTTACTTGATCAATACTAAGGTTACAGGAATTGAACCTCATGCAATCGGCACACCATTTATCTACAAAAATGTGTCTATAGCCGAATAAGGATTAAATCTGAGGCAGCATTGCCTCAGATTTTTTTTAGCTACAAACAAGACACAACTTAGGAGTAAGCTATGATTAAATATATTGGCAGAAGACTACTGATTGCATTTGTAACATTGCTGACAATTATGACACTTTTATTTATCTTGTTAGAGTTCATGCCTGGATCCCCATTTAACGATGAAAAGCTATCTGAGAGCCAACGCGAGCTGCTCAATGAAAAATATGGATTAAACGATCCCATTCCAGTTCGATATAAGACCTTCATGGTCAATGTTTTGACGAAAGGGGATTTTGGCGTCTCTTACGCGATTGAAAAAAATGCTGAGGTTTCAAATATAATAGATAAGCGTCTGCCTCTTTCTATACGATTTGGGCTACAGGCACTTGCACTTGGCTCGGTTGTCGGCATAATACTCGCCGCCATAGCCGCACTAAACAAAAATACCATCTGGGACACCATGACGACTGGATTCTCCGTATTAGGGATTTCGATACCGTCCTACGTATTTGCACTAGGCTTAAGCTATTTCTTAGGCTATAAGCTGACAAAAGCGACAGGGCACCAATACTTTCCTATGACCTTTGATATATATCAGCCTTGGAAATCGAGTATTCTACCGACGATTGCACTTTCCATGTTCGTTATCGCAACCGTTGCTAGATTCATGAGAACGGAGCTGGTAGAGGTCATCGGATCAGACTTCGTCCTTCTTGCCGAGGCAAAGGGCCTAAACTCAAGGAAAATCATCACACGACATGCGATGCGAAACGCTTTAATTCCCGTCGTAACCGTATTAGGGCCACTTACAGTCAGCCTGATGACTGGCTCACTTGTAATCGAAAGAGTATTCGGCATCCCGGGAATCGGCGACCTTTTGGTGACCGCCATCAGTGTAAATGATTTTAATATCATCATTGCAGTATCTTTCTACTATAGTATTTTCTACATTATTATGCAGCTGTTTATCGACATCCTCTATGGCATTATCGATCCTAGGATTCGGGTTGCAAAAGGAGGTCAGTCATAATGGAAAAACCAACGATAGGAAATGACACTCGATTTGAACGCATAATGACCTCTGACGCCTTTCAAAGAGACGTCGTTTATGAAGGCATCAGTTTTTGGAAGGATGTATTTTTAAGATTTAAAGCCAATCGCGGTGCGGTTATAGGGATGATCTTAATCATATTCATCACCTTTATGGCATTCGTAGGTCCAATGATGAATGAACATACCTACAAAAGTAAGGTGGACAACCATATCAATCTACCGCCTCGTGTACCCGTCGTAGAAAATTTAGGCATATTCGATGGTGAGAGAGCAGGTAAAAATGTCTATTTGGATAAGGGCTTAGACGATGTGTACTACTGGTTCGGTACCGATAACCTCGGCAGAGACCTTTGGACGCGAACATGGGTAGGTACGCGCGTCTCCATCTACATCGCGTTACTCGCAGTGGTGATCGATATGTTTATCGGAATGGGCTATGGTTTAGTATCTGGTTATCTAGGTGGAGGCGTTGACACGGTAATGCAGCGCTTTATCGAAATCCTGAGCGGTATACCTAATCTAGTTATCGTCACCTTATTCGTAATCATTCTTAACCCTGGTATACTCTCGATTTCATTGGCACTGGTGATTACCGGTTGGATTGGGATGAGCCGGGTGGTTCGTTCTCAGGTACTAAAGCTCAAGGAGCTGGACTTCATCTTGGCTTCCAAAACCATGGGCGCGCCGACTGCAACTTTGCTCATACAGGATTTACTCCCAAACATATTTGGTCAGGTGATCATTATGAGTATGTTTTCAGTGCCAAATGCGATTTTTTATGAGTCCTTCTTAGCATTTATAGGACTTGGCTTACAACCGCCCCTCGCAAGCTTGGGCGTACTGATTAACGATGGCTATAAATCGATTTTGGTGTATCCACATATCATATTGCCACCGGTTATCGTACTTGCATTGCTTATGCTGTCCTTCAACCTTTTGGCAGACGGATTGAGAGATTCGTTCGATCCAAAAATGAAGCAACAATAGGAGGCGCTTGATGGAAAACAAGTCTGAGTATAATAATAAAAACGAACAGAATAAAAAGCTATTAGAAGTTAATGATTTAAGAGTTGATTTTAAAACCCATAATGGCGTAGTGAAAGCCATAAGAGGCGCAAGCTTTGAGCTTTATCAAGGAGAAACACTCGCCATCGTCGGTGAAAGTGGATCGGGCAAATCGGTAACCACAAAGGTGCTAATGGGCATCCTAGCCAAGAATGGAACCATCACCAGCGGTGAAGTCCTCTACAAAGGTACTGACCTTTGCCAGATTACAAATAAACAGTTTATACAGTTCAGAGGTAAAGAGATTGCGATGATTTTTCAAGATCCAATGACTTCTTTAAATCCAACCATGACTGTGGGTAAGCAGATTAGAGAAGCGGTTATGGAGCATACCAAACTGAATCGGAAGGCGGCAAAGCAAAGGGCGATAGAGCTGATCGAGCTCGTCGGCATCGTCAATCCAGCTGAAAGATACAAACAATACCCACATCAACTTAGCGGCGGCATGCGTCAGAGAATCGTTATCGCTATTGCACTTGCTTGTGAGCCAAAAATTCTCATCGCAGATGAACCGACAACTGCACTTGATGTAACGATTCAAGCGCAAATACTTGAGCTGATCAAGTCTTTGCAAAAGCAAATCGGCTTATCGATCATATTCATCACACACGACCTCGGTGTCGTGGCAAACATGGCCGATCGTGTCGCGGTTATGTATGCGGGTAAAATCGTGGAATATGGAACCGTTGAAGAGATCTTCAATGCACCTGCACATCCTTATACTTGGGGACTTCTGTCTTCGGTACCCGATATGGCAAACAAGGATATCGATCTGTATTCTATCCCTGGATCACCGCCAAATATGCTGTACCCACCAGTAGGGGATGCATTTGCACTTAGAAGTGAATACGCACTTAATATCGATTTTGAAGAAGAACCTCCAATGTTTAAAATCTCAGAGACACATTATGCGGCAACATGGCTTTTAGATCCAAGAGCGCCAAAGGTTGAACTGCCTTTATTTTTAAGACAAAGATTACAGAAAGAGGGTGCGGTTCATGGAAACTAGTGAAGTTTTATTGGAAGTTAAAAACCTTAAGCAATACTTTAAAATGAACCGACATTTTACCGTGAAAGCGGTGGATGATGTATCCTTTAAAGTATATAAAGGTGAAACCTTCGGTATCGTTGGAGAAAGTGGGTCTGGTAAATCGACCACGGGAAGAAGTATCATAAAACTGTATGAGCCGACTTCTGGTAGTGTTCAGTTTGAAGGACATGAGCTAGTTGGCAAG
Organism: Clostridiales bacterium 38-18; assembly: GCA_001897605.1. Classification (GTDB taxonomy): domain Bacteria; phylum Bacillota; class Clostridia; order Peptostreptococcales; family Acidaminobacteraceae; genus Fusibacter_C. Next base: position 67,145 of record MKTL01000006.1, read on the forward strand.
ATGAGTAAGTCGACCTCAAAGCTATTGCGTACAAAGCTACAAATGATCTTTCAGGACCCAATGGCATCACTCAATCCGAGAAAGACAGTTATGAATCTCATCGCACAGGGGTTAGACATCCATAAACTCTATAAAACCAAGGAAGAGCGGGAAGAGATGGTCTATGAAATGCTTGAAACGGTTGGTTTAAGTAGAGAGCATGCCCATCGCTATCCACATGAATTTTCAGGGGGTCAAAGACAGAGGATTGGGATTGCAAGAGCACTGATTATGTCACCCTCCTTCGTCATCTGTGATGAAGCGATCAGTGCACTGGATGTGTCCATACAAGCACAAATCGTCAATCTCCTTAAAAAGCTACAAAAAGAACGCGGATTGACCTATATCTTCATTGCACATGACCTCTCTATGGTAAGGTACATCAGTAACCGTATTGCAGTTATGCACCGTGGTAAAATCGTTGAAATTGGTCTATCAGATGATATCTATAGTCATCCTGTACATCCATATACACGTGCGCTGCTATCGGCAGTTCCTCACCCTAACCCAGCAGTGGAGAAAACGAGAAAAAGACAGTTTTACGACGGCAAGGATGTCGATTATAATCTCGGAACCTACCACCAGCTCTCAGAAAATCATAGCGTTCTTGCAACGAATGAAGAACTAAAGAAATGGCAAAGTGAAATATAGTTTAAATGTTACATTTTATTAAAATAATCCTTTCATTTTTGAGGATTCCCTTTATAATGTTTATAAGACATTATGGAGGTAGGGGGCAGAGATGAAAAGATTTAGAGAGAAAGTCTGCGTCGTTACTGGCGCGACCAATGGCATTGGCTATCAGATTGCCTATGACTTTGCAAAGGAAGGTGCTACGGTTTACAACCTAGATAGAGTTGCACCTTCACACATAGAAACAGGGTTTTTAGATGCGTTATTAACTGATATTTATCACCATGAAGTAGAAATTCCAAACAAATCACTAAAAATTAGATATATTTCATGTGATTTGAGAAGTGAAAAAGAGATAGAAAATGCCATACGCCAAATAATCGATGAAGCTGGCGAAGTAGATTATCTCATTAACAATGCATGCTATAGCAACAAAGGCTTAATCAGTGGCTGTGATTTTGAGAAATTCAACGATGTCCTAAAGGTTGGTGTAACTGCGCCTTACTTATTAACTAAGGGTTTCATGCCTGTTTTTAAACCGGGGGCATCGATTGTCAACATCGCATCTACAAGAGGCTATATGTCACAACGAGATACAGAGAGCTATAGCGCTGCAAAGGGAGGCATTCTATCCTTGACACATGCGATGAGCATCAGCTTAGCTGGTAAGGTGAGGGTGAATGCCATCAGTCCAGGCTGGATCGATACGACGAAAGGACAGTTTTCAACAGAAGATCATCATCAGCATCCTGCAGGTAGAATTGGGAAACCAAAAGACATCAGTCGATTGGTTAGATTCCTTTGTTCACGTGAGGCTGGATTCATCACAGGTGAAAACATCACTATAGATGGCGGTATGACGAAACAGATGATCTATCATGGCGATGAAGGTTGGCGCTATTCTGAAGATTAGTGTCAGAAGTTTGATAAAATTTATCAAATCTATATCTAAATCTATATCTAAATCTATATCTAAATCTATATCTAAGTCTATATTTAAAGCTATATTTAAGCTATATTTAAAGTTATATTTAAGCTATATTTAAAGTTATATTTAAGCTATATTTAAAGCTAAATCCTGTTTTCTTAGGGTATTTAACCCCTTTGAAAATGGGATTTTCATTTTGTTCACAAAAAGTTATCACTAATTTTTACTAATTGGATTGACAGATTACTTTGAGAAAGCTATTATAAAAATATAATATCACTAATTAGTGTTAAAAGTGTTTTTTAACCATTCCTCAGCATCAATCATACATAAAAAAATTATCAAATCTGTTGTCATTACTTTATTTGTTTTAATTTGAAAGGAAATGTTATGAAACATATAAAACATGAAAACATGGGAAAGAGTGATTTGGGGTGGTTGAAGAGCTTATTTCATTTCTCGTTTGCCGACTACTATAACCCCCAGAATATGCAGTTTGGAATGCTTCGAGTCGTAAACGACGATCTTGTAGCACCTAACAAGGGGTTTGAACTGCATCCGCATAGAGACATGGAGATCATCTCATATGTTGTTGAAGGCGAGTTGACACATGCAGACAGTATGGGCAATCAAAGAACCCTTAAACGTGGTGAAGTACAATACATGAGTGCAGGGAAAGGCGTCTTACACAGTGAACATAATCGAGGCAACGAGACATTGAGATTTCTTCAGATATGGATCTTACCAGATCAAAAGGGACATCAGCCTCAATATGGCGATCGTCAATTGGAGTGGTCTCAAAGAGTAAATCACTGGCTAAAGTTAGCTGAAGGTAAATCTTCAAGTGAAGAAAGTCAATTTGAAAATGCAATCATTAACAGTGATGTCATATCGCTTAATCAAGACGCAAATCTATATGTTACTGAGCTACATGCGCCGAATCATCATACTCTGAACATACAAAAGGGCAGAATGGCATATCTGATTTTAATAGAGGGTGAGGTACAACTAAATGATGTAGATTTAAGAACCAGAGATGCAGTTGAGCTAACTGAAGAAACCGTCGTAATTAAAACAAATTCAAAAGCGCATATCCTTTTAATCGAATTGGCGAAAAACTAATTTGTTCGATTAGAGGTTATAATAATTAAAATAAAAATTATGATTTAGCGTCAGAATGACGTAAGAGGAAAGGAATTAAGAGTATGAGTCAGTTTATGGAAGTTGTAAAGAGCAGAAGATCTGCAAATAAGTTTTTAGAGGGCATTCAAATACCTAGAGAAGATTTCGAATCTATTTTTAAAGATTTGTCGTTAGCACCATCGGCGTTCAATTTACAACACGCTAACTACTATGTTGTGGAGGATCGAGCAAAGATGGACGAGGTCTTCGAGGATGCATTTAAGCAATACAAAATTAAGACAGCTTCTGCTGTTATCATCGTTACTGGCGATAAATTGGCTTACCAATCCGCAGATAAAATCTATGAAGGATCTAGAATGCTTGGCATTTTAGACCAGGTGGAATACAATATGATGATTGAGATGATCAATAATCTATACGAGAGCTGGGGCGATACCTTCAGACACGATGAAGCGATTAGAAATGCTTCACTTTCTGCGATGCTTTTTATGCTTTTAGCAAAGGAAAAGGGCTGGGACACCTGTCCTATGATCTACTTTGACAAGGACAAAATCAGCAAGACGCTTAATCTACCTGAAAATGAAGTGCCATCACTGATGATCACCATCGGTAAAATGGATCAAAAAAGCGATCGTATAAGAGGCTATAGAAAACCAATGGCAGAGTTTGTGAGATTTGTGTAGATATATAGTGAGAAAGAATATATTAGAAAGAATATATATGAAAGAATATAGAAGAAAGAATATATAAGAAAGAATATATTAGAAAGGACCAAGCTACTAAGATTAAGTAGCTTGGTCCTTTTCGTTGTTATTGATATCTTTAATTATGAATATGAATCTTGAATTGAATCGGTCATCTATCATTGTCTATGCTTGTATTTAGGCAAGTTACTTCTTGATGGTTATCGGCTCTTCAGGTGTATAGCCATTTCTTTCTATTGTAATGCTTTTAATTACTACTGGTTCTAAAGGCTTATCGTCTTTATCCTTTGGAACCGTTGCAATCCTATCTACGACTTCTAAACCCTCAGTGACGAATCCAAACGCAGCATAATCACCATCCAGCGTTGCAACATCCGCATGCATGATAAAGAATTGAGAGCCAGCAGTATCATTATCTCTAGCTCTTGCCATGGAGATTACGCCCTTTGTATGGTTGAGACCATTGGCAAAGCCATTATTACTAAACTCGCCCTTAATCGCGTAGCCTGGACCACCAAGACCATTACCATCGGGGTCACCCCCTTGGATCATGAAGTTTTCAATAACCCTGTGGAAGGTTAAACCATCATAAAAGCCACTCTCTGCAAGACTGATAAAATTATTTACCGTGTTGGGTGCGACCTCTGGTAGTAAGCAAACGGTCATAGTTTCGCCACTGTCCATTGTTATAATGGCTTGAGGGTGTGTCGTGATATCGACCGTTGTGATATCAAATGGTTCAGTTTCAACTGGACTAGAACAGCCTGTGAAAAGCGTCGCAAGTATTCCCGTCAAAACAAGTGTTTTAAGTCTTTTAAGCTTCATAAATGCCTCCTATTGATTACGTCTTATATTATATCAGATACTAATCAAAAATTAATTTTATTAAATAAAATTTATGATATAATAATTCAAATTCATTTGGAGGGTGTAGATGTCTTGTAAAAAAGTATTTTGGGAAAATCCATATTTGACTGAGCTGTCGACTACTATAACATCTGTTATGGGAGATACAATTACGGTATCCGAGACGATCTTTTATGCTTTTTCAGGTGGACAGCAGTCGGATAGCGGTACGATTGGTACTTATGAAGTAATTGAGGCTTCAAAGGTTGGAAAGGAAATCTATTATAAACTAATACCAGAGCACAGGCTCCGTTCTGGCGAGAGCGTTCATATGATCATCGATTGGGAAAAAAGATATCGACTCATGCGGCTTCACTTTGCAGCAGAGCTGGTTTTAGAATGGGTGTATCAAAATTATGGTCATCCTGAAAAGGTAGGTGCTAACATCAGCGAGGATAAGGCGAGAGTAGATTTTAAATGGGATGGGAATATCAATTTGATCTTTCCAGCCTTAGAGGCAGCCTTAAAGCGATTAATACATGAAAATCATGAAATTACAAGTGCCTTTAGTGATCCAGAAAGTGAACAAAGATATTGGAAGATACTAGGCTTTAGTCAAGTGCCATGTGGCGGAACGCATATAAAAGCAACAGGAGAAATAGGCGATGTAAAGCTAAGCCGTCGAAACATAGGTGGAGGAAAAGAACGCATTGAAATAACGTTAAAATAGGAGGCAATATGAAGCTAGTCATTATAATAGGAAATGCCGCAGTTGGAAAGATGACGGTTGGACAAGAGCTAATGAAAATAACGGATCTAAGACTGTTTCATAATCATATGACCATTGAGCCAATCATTGAAATTTTCGGTTATTTTAACGGAAGGGCAATAAGTCGTTTGAGAAGAGTGATTTTTGAGGAGTTTGCAGAGTCCAATCTATACGGAATGATATTTACGTTTATGTGGGCATTTGATCAACCCTCTGATTGGGAAGCTGTAAAGCAAATCACAGATCTATTTGAAGCCAAGGGAGGAGAAGTCTACTATGTAGAGCTCGTCACTAATAAGGAAGAACGGCTTAGAAGAAATGTAACAGAAAACCGACTTGCAAACAAGGCTTCTAAGCGCGATATTAGAGGCTCAGAATTGCGTCTTCACAAAGACGATGAAATCTATAGACTTGAAAGCTTTGAGGGTGAAATGACCTTTGAACATTATATGAAGATTGATAATACAAACGTGGCGCCAGAGGAGGTTGCTGAGATCATTAAAAACCAGTTTAATTTATAAAATGGAGGCGTTATATGGAAAATTCAATTTTAGATAAAATTATTCAAACGACGGATGCAAGGTTAATTGCCAAGTTAAATAAAGATGTCCAAACGCTCCATCATGAAATAGAGCCGGATTTGTTTAAGCCCTTTAATGAATCTGAAATGAGTCATTGCTTTGAAGAGATGCTCAGCTTAGTGGGTGTGGCGGGTTATGTGGTGTTTCATGGTGATGCGCCTGCAGGGTATATGCTAACCAGTAGAAAAACCTCTGACGAAACGCCATTTAAGTTTAGAACAGATACGCTTCATATCGATCAGATTTGTGTTGAGAGTCGTTTTAAAGGCTTGGGACTCGGTAAAAAACTAGTGGACCATGCTAAGGCAATAGCCAGAGACAACAACATTCCCAGGGTGGAGATGAATTTTTGGTCTCAAAATGCTAACTCTGGTGAATTCTTCTCACACGAAGGCTTTAAAGTGTTTAATGAACGTATGGTATTTAAGCTATAAAAAAAGAGATGTATAAGCATACATCTCAAGGCAGTAATTACATCATCCGCTCAACTTCAGCGGCGTAGTCGTCTACCCAACTGGACGCTTCGTAGGTAGAGAGCTGGATTAGAAAGCTAGGTTTACCTTTGTCTGTAACTGCGATGACATCTGCACCACTGTTTCTTTCAAGCATTAGACTTCTGAATGTAGCTGGGTTCCCGCTAGCTAGGTCGATACATTCCATCAAAGCTTCGAAACTGACAGTTCTTAAACCGGTCATAGCGACGCCTCCTTAATATTTAGTTGTGCTATACTTAGTATATGCCTAATTTGACAAAAATTAAACAGTTTAGCCATTAATTTTTCAACTAGCAGTTGCTAAAGACTTACCTTTTCTTTAATCGTTTTTTAAGAAATAGCCTATATAATGGAAAAGACATAAAAACAACATAGAACTAGGAGGCAATATGTGGTTACATAAGTTAAACAAGCTCAAACCGATTTTGGCAATTATCATCATGGGGTATCTTTTGTTTCTCACCTTAAATGGATGCAAAGCGCAGCCAAATCCTATATTTATCGATGGCTCAGAGGCGATACTGGATTTGAACAGTAAGACGATCACCTATGAAGGCAGTAAATATCAGTACCAAGCGGATGAAACATCAGTAAAGATAACGTATCCAAATGGCGTCATGTATGAGAGAGTTTATCAGGGGACAGACTATACCGAATCCATCAGTGATAACACAGATCTCATGGACAACAGTTATTTTACTAAAAATGGCTTCTTAACCCCATTTGTCATTATCAATCAAATTTTGGCATATGCGCCAGATACATCCGATGAAAGCACCGATAGTGGCATGCTACCAATAATTGGCTTCATCGCTTTAATTATTGGGATAGGTACAACCGCATCACCTAGAACTGCGTGGTACTTGAGATACGGTTGGCACTATAAAGATGCTGAACCTAGTGAAGCATCACTGATGCTAAACCGCATCGGCGGTGTCGTCACCATTATCGTTAGTGTCGTGATTCTCTTATCGACATTATAAACTGAGTTGAACTCAATATAAACTAAGTCGAATTAAAGTAAAATTAGTCGATTTGAAGTTAATTTAATCGAGTAATAGTAAAATTAGTCAAGCTCAAAATAGGATAGATCCAAAAGTCTGATCTTCTTTTGATCGACAAACTCTAACACGTTATCTTTAACCAACTGTGAGAGCTTACGACTGATGGTTTCTCTAGTTACTCCGACAAAGTTTGCCATATCCTCACGGGTCAAGGTCAAAGATAAAACATTACCATGGTTGCCAGACTGCTTATAGAGCTGCTGAATTAAAAACTTCAGTCGTATGTCGGCGTCGTTTGAGGCGATTGCACCGACGAGCTTTTCAAGTGAGGAGATACGCTCATAAGCAGTGGTTAGGATCGCAAACATCAGGTCCGGGTTTTCCTTTAAAAATGCATCGAAACGCGACTTAGGAATCGTACAAAGATAGGTTTCTGATGCAGCGACTAGGTCGTATAACGCGGACTCACTTTTTAAAAGAGCTAATTCGCCGATACTATCACCGTCACTGAGGAGATGCAGAATTTGTTCCTTACCATCTTCTTGGGTACTAATCGCTTTAATCAGTCCTTTATTTACTATATATAATCGATCAAACCAATCGCCCGTTCTCAAGATGATTTCTCCCTTTTTATAGCGACGGCGTTCTATCAATGTGATGATCTCACGGATATGGGCATCATCCAGACCAGCAAAAAGCGTTACCTTTTTTGCGCAAAGCGTATGCCCGCAGGTAGCGCAACCGTTGATTTGAAATGCTTCAGTAGCAGTGGGGGACATAGGTGCCTCCTTATATAATAAAAGTATCAAACTCTACCATTAATTTACTATCTTTCTACCACCATTATACCACAGAGGAGGCTAACACATGAAACTTGTCAAATCCTATAAGCCACTACTTGCATGGTTCCTCACCCTCGTATTGGGGTTGACCGCTGTAGCTGGCATCAGCTCTAAGTTTGAGGTCGATCCCAAAATTGCATCACTTCTGATCACCAACACAGTAAGTGTCCTGCTCGTTGGATTGATGCTCATCATCTATCGGACGCAGCGCATCTACTACATCAACTACGTGACCTATAAAGAAGCAGCTGCTCTAGTTGAAGAGAAACGCAAGCAATTCGCCTATCAACATCTGATGGCGTTTGTGTCAAGTGCAATCTTGTTTGGCATCTACACCCCTATCTCCATCTTCTTTAAAATACCTATGATGCTGGATGTGGTGGTCTTTGCAGTGCTTCTCGTCTTTACCGCGATTCGCACGGTTCCTTTTAGCATAAAGGACAAATAAAATAATATAGAAATAAAAAAAAGAACGCAAAGTGTGAGGCAAATCACATGATGCGTTTTTGTTTTGTCTTAAAATAAGGATGAAATCAAAATTAACCCTAGGAGGTATTCATATGACAAGCACTTATAATGATCTTTCCCAAAAAACGATTGGGCAGGTCGTAACCGAACATCCGGAATTAGTAAAGGTATTTATGGCATACGAGGTGGACTTTTGTTGTGGCGGCGACCGTTCGCTAGAGGAAGCCGTCATCAGAGACACCGATGATGTAGAAGCTTTAAAAGCAGCGGTTTCGGAAACACTTGCTACCGCTTTTCAGGTACAGGCAGGTGGCAAAAGCAGATTGCTCTCCACCCTTAGTGACGCTGAACTCATCGATAGAATCATCACCACGCACCACGCTTACCTTAAGGAGACACTACCAGAATTATCAAAACTAATCTTTAAACTGCTTGGTGTCCATGGCGAGTCACATCCAGAACTTTATGACGTTCATCGCGTGTTTGGTACGCTGAAAAACGAACTAGAGAGTCACTTAGTGAAAGAGGAAGTAAAGCTGTTCCCAGCGATGCTCAGAAGGGATGACGACCTTGTCGAATTAATTTCAACACTTGAAGCTGAGCATGACGGTGCCGGAGATGCTTTGCACGAACTGACAGAGATTACAGATCACTTTAAAGTGCCGAGCGATGGCTGTAAGACGTATGCGTTAACTTATGAAATGCTAAAAGAACTGGTATCGGATATGTATCTTCACGTGCATACAGAGAATAATATTTTGTTTAAACGAGTGAGTGAAAAGGTATATTAACCATTAGAGGATTCGATAAGTTGTGAACTTTAAAATTTAAAGCGATTAAAAAGCTGATTACAAGTGGTCGTGTGAGAATTTAATTTTAGCAGTTATACTTAAGCTGTTATTTGAGAGGAGTCTATAATGTTTAAAATTAATGAAAGAATTTCATGGGTAGGTAAAATTGATTGGGAGCTTAAAAAATTTCACGGGGAAGAGTATTCGACACATCGTGGCTCTTCATATAACTCATATCTAATTCGAGATGAAAAGGTTGCGTTAATCGACACCGTTTGGCAACCATTTGACGCTGAGTTTGTCAAACGTTTAAAAGAAGTCATCGACCTAAATGAGATCGACTACATCATCGCCAACCATGCAGAGATTGACCACAGCGGTGGGTTGCCAGAGCTGATGAAGGAGATTCCAAACACACCGATTTACTGTACTGCAAATGGTGTGAAGTCATTAAAAGGGCATTATCATCAGGATTGGAACTTCAATGTCGTTAAAACAGGTGACACATTGGATTTAGGGGAAGGAAAGCTCGTCTTTATCGAAGCGCCGATGCTACACTGGCCAGATAGCATGTTTGAATATTATACAAAGGATGCGATTTTGTTCTCCAATGATGCTTTTGGACAGCACTATGCATCAGAGCTGATGTACAACGACCTTGTGGATCAAGCGGAGCTCTATCAAGAAGCGATTAAGTATTATGCAAACATACTGACACCATTTAGTGCGTTGGTTGGAAAGAAAATAGAAGAGGTACTTGGCTTTAATCTACCAGTCAACATGATCTGTCCTTCACATGGTGTGATTTGGAGAGACAATCCAGTCCAAATCGTACAGCAATACGTCACATGGGCAAACAGCTATAAAGAGCATCAGGTGACCCTGATCTACGATACCATGTGGGATGCGACCAAGCATATGGCTGAGGCCATAGCAGAGGGGATTAAGTCGGTTGATCCAACTCTGAACATCAAGCTGTTTAACGTTTCAAAAATAGATAAAAACGACGTCATCTCAGAGGTGTTTAAAGCGAAGCTCGTGGTGGCAGGGTCATCGACCATCAATAAAGGGATTCTTTCAGGCATGGCGTCTATCCTAGAAATTATGAAGGGGCTGAGATTCAAAGGTAAAAAAGCAGCTGGATTTGGGAGCTATGGCTGGAGTGGGGAATCGCCTAAGCTGATGACGGAAGCACTTAAAGAATGTGGCTTTGAAGTGAGCGCAGATGGACTTGGCGTTTTATGGCAGCCTGATGATGCTGCACTTAAAACTTGCTTTGATTACGGTGTTGAATTAGCAAAAACACTTTAATAATAAAGTTAGAAAAACGTAAGTCTTAGAGAACAATTTATTTTATGAGAAAAACTAAAGGTCCTAAATTGACACACAAATAGGTGTCTGTTATCCTACTAAAAAGGAGCAGACACCTATGATTTTGAAGATAACTGAGCCTAGTGGCTTTGAAACGATATTACCGAACATTTTAGCTGAGATTGAACGGTATGTGGCTGATAATCGGTCAACCGATCAACTGAAAAATCAATCGATACGCATCGCCATCGACGGCAACTGTGGCAGTGGTAAGACGACTCTTGCTGGGCTGTTAGCGGAAAGGCTAGATGCAAACCTTTTTCACATGGATGATTTTTATATCTCATGGAAGGACAAGACACCGGAGCGACTTGCAGAGCCTGGTGGCAATGTGGATTATGAACGTTTTTATGAGGAAGTGTTACTACCATTAATAAGTGGCAAGCCATTTTCATATCGAAAGTTTAACCCCATAGAACAAGCGCTAGACGTACCAGAGGCAGTTGTACCAAAGCCGTTTACGATAGTAGAAGGCGCATATGCGCTTCATCCCAAATTAAAATCGGGCTATGACTTTAAGATTCTACTTAAAATCACGCCCGACTTACAGGAAAGTCGCATCTTAAAGCGAAATGGCATCGAAAGTCTTAATCGCTTCAAGATGATGTGGATTCCACTTGAAAATGCTTATTTTGAGGCTTATCCGTTAGATACTGAGGTAGATTTAATCATTGAAGTGTGTTAAACACTTTAAAGTTAGTTCGAAAGTGCTTCAATCGCCGTTTTTACCTCAGAAAATGAAAGTCCGTTTTGTACGCAATAGTCCTTAACGAGCTGATTGGTCGGTGGCATATTTGCCCCTAAGATCGCCTAGATTTGGGCTTTTTCTATGCCTGCATCAAGAAGCTGTTGGAAGGTGGTAGTTCCTTTGATCAGCGGTTCTTTATGTTCTGTGGTTGTTTCTGTAGTTACTTCTGTTTTTGGTTCTGTCTTTGGAGCAGTGGTTGCTTCTTGAGCGGTACTGGTCGTTGTGCTTGTCGAGTTGTTTGTTGTGTTATTTGTTTCTGTACTTTCTGCATCGGGTTCTTTTGATTCATTTGTAGCCAGAGCTGAGTCCTTATCACTTTCGGAATCTTCTGAAATCGTTACGATGACGCTATGTGCGTTAAGATAATCTATGGTCTCTTGTGACCATGATCTATCTAAAGACAAAAGCAGTTCAACGGCTTGTGTCGGTAGGTACGTGTCTGTAAGCACCATAGGTAAGTCGTTATAGAGTGCAACGAAGACCTGAACCGATTCATTTCCAACCTCTATATCTTCGGCTACTATACTGTAGAGCGATTCTAAATCTTTGGTTTTAAAGGTGTCCGGATTGGTGTCAAGTGGTAGATTAAATGCCTTAATTAACACTTCAGTAGGAATATCGAAAAGCGTTGAAACCTCACCTAAAGTATATGACCCTCGTATGTCCTCAGGGTTGTATTCGCCTTCTGCTGAGCCTGTTGTATAACGTGCAGGCGTCTTAGTATTTTCTGTCGTCCATGCACCTACGATCATGGTTAAAAAGATACCACCGAAAATAATGCCAAGTGTTAGCAATGCCAATGTTTTCTGTTTCATAGAAAGCCTCCTGATTATTGGTTTAAGTTAGCGCTCACTGGCTTTTTAATGTTCAGTGGCTCTAGAGTTAAAGTGACAGTTTCAGGAACAGGACAGCTTTCTTCTGATGTACACGCCATGCAGCTGATACATTGTAGATCCGTTACAGTGGTTTTGTTAGCCACATCGATGTTCATTGGACAAACTGTGGTACATTTGTTACAAGATACACAAGTCGCTTCGACGCGTTTGATTTTAAAGATTCTTACCTTATTGGATAGGCCTAAAAGAGCGCCGTATGGACACGCATATTTACACCAAGGTCTTTCAACGAAAAGTGAAAGGATGGCTGTAATTCCGAGTACAATCAATGCTTTTACCGAAACCTCATCCGACCAGAAGGAGAAAAGTGCGTTATATGGGTCGATATCGGCAAACATCAAGTAGCCTGATTTAGCAGTAACATATACCACGAGGATTAAAACCACATATCTTAAATACTTAAGCACATCGTGTACTTTCTGAGGGATAAAATGATTGTATCTTTTCTTAAAGAGCGTCTTACCGATTTTTCCAAGGAACTCTTGGAAGGAACCTAATGGACAGACAAAGCTACAGAAAACTGGACCAACTAAGATCGCTAGGATAAAGATTAAGATCATCAAAATGGATGATGACATATGAATCTTTTGAATAAAAGTACCTAGAGTTGCTAGGTTATACAGTGTTACGACCCCGCCAAATGGACAGAGTGCATGAAGTGAAGCATCACTCAAAAAAGGTATCCCAGCACCCGTTTCCACAAGTGTGTGGTTAATGGCTATAAGTCCGATGAGTGCAAAGAAGAAGAACTGCACATAATGTCGGATGGATAGTTTCTTTTGAAGTGTTTTTGGTTGGTTTTTAAATAGCTTGCTCATACGCGTAACCCCTTTTTGTTCTCTATGCGTTATCCAAAAAGGTTCGCCTGCCTTAAGGATTAAGAGAACTTAAATTTGTCCTTATCATAAATGAGAAATGTGATGAATTTGTGATAGAATAATCATAAAGAGATGAAAAGTTTGGGAGGCGACTATGAATATAGAGAAATTGGAACAGCTTGAAGCTAAATTTTTATCACAATATCCAATGGGATTTGACGATCCAGACCTGATGGTCATCGCAAAAAAGCATAAAGTCGATGCAATGAAGGCGTTTGTTCATACGCATTTTGCAAAGGAGAAGTTTGATGATCCAGATGCGATCTCAGATGCCTTTACCAAACTCATCGCCAAGTCCTCTCTGGTATCTGTATTTGAAAAGGCAAAATACAAGGATGTGGCAAAGCTGTTTAGAGAAGATGAAATCGAAACGCTTTCAAGTGCACTTTATAACATCCTACATGGGGATCAAAAAAAAGGGTTTAACCAGTTGGTCCTTCTACTTGCAACCTTTGGCCTTGCTAAGTGGCCGATACTTACGGTTCTTGGACTATACTATAACGGTGACTACGAGGTGCTTGTAAAACCGACCACTGTTAAAGCTGTCCTCAGCTATCTGGAAGTCACTGAGTTCAAGTATACGACTAAACCCAACTATGAGTTTTATGCAAAGTACCGTGATTTGATCAATGATCTTAAGAAGCGTACGGGGAAGTCACTTGCGACGGACAATGGGGCTTATTGTGGGTTTTTGATGATGACGATAGAGTAGGGGTTTAAAGGTAGGTAAGTTTATAGGTGAAAGTAAAAATCAAAAGTGAGTTCAAAAGAAAAAGAAAAAAGTAAATTCAAAAGAGAAGATATTTGTTGTATATGAAATTTAAAAGCCTAATTATAATAGGACTCCGATTCCGGTTAGTGAACTAAAGGAATCTCCGTCCTAATATAATTAGGCTTTTTTTACGCTAGATTTACCAACGATTAAAACCTCTTGAACTGGTTCTGCTTGAATTGCCTCTTGATACTTCGTTTGTTGAAAATCTGCTGTTATTTCCTATAGAGCTACCTTGGTTAAAATTACCTTCACTTCTATCCACTTGTTTTTCAAATGAAGCTAGGTGGTTTTCTGATGCATCTCTTAGAAAGGTGAAAACGGATGCAACATCAGCAGGTAAGTCTTGTGATAGAAATGCGTTGTACATTGCGATGTTATTGATCTCAGCTGTAACGCCTATTGGGTAAGTTTCATTTAATGTAGCTGGTAAAACAACATGATCTGCTGCATCGTTTACTGGAACATCGATATCATAAGCTTCGAATAATGGTAATAAGAGGTTAATGTGCGTGTCTTCAGATTTTAGGATGTTTGTATAGGGTCTCGCTGTATCAAATTCATCGATGATGGCTGCGTATTCTGTTTTTGCTGCGTATTCATCTTGAATTGCATAAGTTAACATTTCTTCTAATGTATAACTTGAATCTGCTAAAGCTGCTGCTGATCCTGTGAGCGGTGCATCTGTTGCAAAGGTGCTTCCTGAAAGTGAGCTGAAGATTAATGTGAATGCAATTAGACCAGAAACACCAAATTTTTTAATCTTACTTCCAAAAGTAGCTTTCTTAATCATTTCCATTTTATTAAGTTCCATTTGATTCATTTCTTTTTCGTTAAATAATATGTTTTTCATAACTTCCTCCTTATGGGTTTTATATAGTGGAGACCTTTTGTCTCTTACAAGCTTGGCTTGCTGTTATGGTCTTATATTAATCTGCAAATGTGATGGAAGTTTGATGGACAAATGGAAAAAGTAAGAAAAAATATATCGAAATCGTAATATTGTTGTGCTATAATACAATTAATTTAATATTGGTAAAATAGTACCAATTATGGTGAGGACAGGGATACATATCATACAGAAGGGTCATAAGACCACCCACACCATAGCATAGGGGGGACTTATGCAACATACATATTACCAAGGCGAGAGTATGCCAAATTTATACATAATTTATAGCTCTTATTCAGATGATGGATAAGGGCTATTAGTGTTTATTGAAGTAAAATATTAGGAGTTTGAGGAGGATTAAATGAATAGGACAATTTCTTTACCTGAGCAATTCACACTAGATTATTTTTATTCATCTTTACTTGAAGAAACAAATGCTTTTATGAAAAATGAAAAAGTAGTAATGGATTTTTCTAGAGTCATTTATTTAGAACCATCGGTTATATCTAATTTAATTGTTTTGGGAAGCCAATTTAAAAATTCATATGGAGCAACAATTAAAATTCAATTTGCTAACAACGAATCAAATGGAAAAGTGAAAAAGTATCTTTCAGTTATGAATTTTTTTGATTTAACTGATACAAAAAAGAATGGATATAGATGTTTCGAATATGATAATAGTGCATATCAAGGTTATGTGGATAATGATAGCTTTAACTATGAAACTAGTAAAACACTTTCAACAGATAATTTGGAATATTTAAATATCTTCAATCAAACTTTTTTTGCAACTAAATTTCCTGAATATAACTTAATTCCTATAAGAGATGGTTATTTAAGTGTACCTGTTAAAATGAATGTATTGTCCCTGATAACAAATAGTTGTTATACAAATGTAAGTGAACATACAAATTCGTTCGGTATAATGACAGTACATAGAAATTGGAATGAGAAAGTAAGTTATTTTTCAATTAGTGATTCGGGAACTGGGTTCAAAGAATCACTAAATAATAAAAATGGGATAGATAAAAAAACAAATAAAAGTGTATCTTATTCAACGATAGAAAATGAAATTGATGCCATTGTTGAAGCCATGTATTTTCGACATGAAGAAAAATATCATGGATTATCAAGAATGATTTTAAAAGTACTTGAAGTTTTTCACTTAAATACCTTAGAAAATGAACCGTATACAAAGCAAAATGATATATTTTTTGATTTTCCAATAATTTTGATTCATTCAAATAATTACTTAATAAAAATATATGGAGATATGTACAAATATTTTAATTTTTATCATTACGAAGATAAGGGTGATAAAAGTTTAGAGTTTAATAGTAAATATTATAAGTCTATGTTTAAAAATTATTTGAATGATAATAAGGATCGATGTATTACAAAGACGCTAGACTTTAATGGTGTCCATATTGCCATTAAAATGCCATTTAGTAAAAAAAATAATAAATAATTTGGAGTGTAAAATGGGAAAAATTAGTTATAATATTTTGTCTTTTAATTATGTTAAGTTTCTACTATCTGTAAAAAGTAACATAATTAGTAATAAATCAAATATAAATAAATCTGAAAAAATAAATTATAACGAACAAAGATTTAAAAATAGTAATTTTGGAAATATTTATATTGGAAAAGATTTTTATAATTACGCTTTTGGCGATAATTCCTTAAATACAATATTTGACATTAGTAATAATTTTGATTTTAACAACGATTACTATGTTATAGATTTTAAATATATAACAGGTTGTGAAGATCGAACAATAATTAATTTTCTTGATGATAATAGAGACATAATCTTTCTTAATTTAAGAGAAATGGACGGAGTATTTTTGAATCAAATATGTACAAAACTACTTTCAGAGAATCAGAATTACAAACTTTATGATATTAATGGCAATGAAGTAAATTATTTTACCCAAACGACAGATAATAATAATTTAATATCTGATGGAAATATCAAAAATATTGTAGAAGATGAAACTTTGAGCATTGAATTTACTAATGATATTGATTCATTAGTTATAGTAAGTGACATAAGTAAAACTATTACTTATACTGATATAGAATATATTCGTGATTTGATTCCAAAGTTTCTTTTAGAAAAAAACGAAGAAATAATTAAAGATTTAGTTATTGTTGACGAGTGGTATTATGTAGACTCTTCGAGTATCTGGGTCAAACCTTATGTAGATATTAAGAATATATTTTCTAAAATTGATATATATATTTTTCTTATTTATGAGTTAGTTGAAAAAATATATGATTTTATTCTTATAGAAAAAGTAAGTAAATTAAAATTAATTGCGACTAGCCAACAAGGTGCACTAATTACAGATTTAGTTTCAAAAATTCTAGATATTGATATGTTATTTTTTAATACTGTTGGTCCGAAGTTTGGTATTTCACAAGAAAATGACTATCTTAAAGAACTTAGTAATTATAATTTTATATCAATTTCAGATTTTATATGTTTAGGCACAGAGCTGAAAATTTTGAATGCTATACTTCTATTAACGAACTCAAATTTGATTAAATCATTCACTTTTTCTAGTGCATTAGATTTAAATGAAGGCAAAATATCAAAAAAAATATCGAGCGTAATAGATGTTAAAGAGACTACAATCAAATATCAAATAAGTCTAATTAAAGGAGAATAATAATATGTATAAATCTTTTGCTTGCTATACAAGGATGCAGGAGAATCATCAAGATATATTTAATAGGTTGGTAAATGATTATAAAAAAGAGTTGGTGTACAATGTACAACCAGATTTATATACTATTCACGACTTCGAGCATCATACCGTTAACATAATGAAAATACTCTCTGAAATATTTTTAATTCGTGAAACGAGTTTTAACTCTTATGAACTTTTTTATTTGAATTGTGCAGCGTTGTTTCATGATATTTCAATGTATAAGTATAGGGAGCAAGTATTAAGAAAAAATCATGCAATAGAATCCAGTAAATACTTAGATTCAGAAAAAAACGATAAAAGAAGTAGTATATTTAAAGAGTTCATACGTGGAGAATTATTAGAAACAGATTTGCTAATTATTCAAGAAATTATTAATGCTCATACTAATTCGCATATGGAAGAAGGTAAAGACAGTTTAACTACTGTAGTCGAACATAGACCAAGAGGGGAGAAAGTTGAAGTACTAAAATTAGCATGTATATTTCGGCTATGTGATGAGTTAGACATTACTAACAAAAGATTATTAGATATTGATATTGAAAATGCACTAAGTGAAACAAAAATTGAAGATCAAGTTAGTATTGATCATTGGCAAAAGCTTTATTTATTTGAAAATGTATATAATGATAAAATTGAAGATACATTAGTATTGAAGATCAGTTCAAGTGGAATAAAATCTTCAAAATTATCATTTAAACAATATAGTTATGAAGAAAATTGTAAATTAGCTGCAAAGGTATATAGCAAAATAATAGATGCATTTCAATTCATAAATAAATCAGTTTTGATGGTTGATATAGATATCATTAAGTTATTTGATAGAAAAATAACCATATTAGCTGATGACCCTAAAGTTACTGAAAAGATTAATGATGAATATGCAATACTTAAAAAATTAGATCGAGTTAGAGTTAACGCAAGTAAGTTAGTGAATATAGAATTAACGAATGATATTCAGGGCTTTGTAATCGATAACAATCTCTTATATGGTGGTCATTATAAAATCAATGAAAATTATTGCGTTAGAGATTGGATTGATTGTACAAAATTACTTCAAAACAGAATTTTAATTGAGAAAATATCTAAAGTAATAGCATTAGATATACAAAATAATGTTTATGATCAAAATACTCTAATTGTTGGAATAAATCAGAATGGATCTTTGATAGCAAATGAAATTGCTGTTAAATTGCTCTTACCATTTACACCATTATATTCTAAAGAACAAAAAAAAGATAAATCAAAACAAGAAACTAATATTAATGTCAAATTTAAAGAGTTCTCAAATATTATTTTCATCTGTGATGTAATAATTACTGGAGATACACTTCATGATGTTGTGACTAGTTATTCAATACCAACAAATAAAGTTCAATGTTATACAGTATTTTACAGAAAAATTATTAACGAAGAGACAGCTAATCAAAGAGTACAAAGTAAATATAATATGAAGTATTTGAATGATAAAAATGATGTTGAAATATTTGATAGGAATAAATGTACTTTTATGAATGTTTATGGTATTAATAAATGTATAAATCATGTGAGGTAGTCTATGAATATTATTAATCAATCTTATAGAATAATTGATAGTTTTAGTGGTAGTGATATTTTGAAATATATTGAATCAATTGGTAGAGTTTGTTATAAAAGTGAAGCTCTTATTTCTGATAGTACATCGAAAAATTTTGTTAAATCAATAATATTAAATGGACATGAATCTGTAATAGAACATTTTAAGATATCTGTTCAATTTGTTTGTGATCGAGGAATTAGCCATGAAATAGTTAGGCATAGAATAGCAAGTTATAGTCAAGAAAGTACAAGATACTGCAATTATGCTTCTGATAAATTTGGAAATGAGTTAACATTTATTAAGCCTTATTTTTGGGAAGAAAACAGTGAATGGTTTAATGTGTGGTTTAAAACTATGCAAATAATTGAAGAAAACTATATAGAAATGGTGAAAAATGGTGTAAAACCACAAGAAGCTAGAGCAATTTTGCCAAACTCACTAAAAACTGAGATAGTTGTTACGATGAATCTCAGAGAATGGCGACACTTTTTTAAATTAAGATGCTCAAAAAATGCTCATCCCCAAATGAGAGAGTTAGTAATTCCCTTACTAATAGAGTTTAAAAGTAGAATTCCAATTATATTTGATGATATTAATTTTGATTAATCATTGATAAATAATATAAAAATATAATGAGAAGGTAATATGAAAGATTGAAGATTTATTAATTATTATAAAAATACTATTTGCATATTAAGATCGATTAAATCAAAATATTAGTATCAAAAAATATTTAAAACTCCAATTACTTGATTATTTCTCAAATATCGTTAGTGTTCTTGCTATATATATATAGCAAGAACACTAACGTGTATAAATCATCAAGTTTTAACTATTATATTGCATATACTTACATAGGTTCGATTAGCATCTTAAACAAGTCAGTTGGGTTTTTGAAATAGTGATTATAGTATATTTAATATTTAATAAAATACTTAACTTTCTTCTACAATCAAAGCCTCTTAGACTATCTTCTAAGGGGCTTTTAAGTCATTTTAACCTTTAATCAAGATTTAATCATATGTCAGAACATCCTTGTGTTAAGATAAATACATAGAAAGTCCTTCGTAACAATGCTCTAACCAAGTATAATAGGAGGCTAAATGAGTCAATTTAAGAAAAATATTGTTATAGTTTTAGTCATTTTGATAGCGATTTCAAGTTGGATTACATACGATTATATCAAATTTCATAAAATCTCTAATATCATCGATATGGACAAACTGGTCTTATCGAGTGGCTCATTTGGCGATGAGACGAGAACGGTGAGTTATGACAACTCTAAGAATGAAGCCGCTCTTTCCTTCAAAGGAGATTTGCTCATTGTTCCTTATGATGAGCTGATCGACATTTTGTCTAAGTATAAAAGTCAGATGTTCAGAGGCGACTATGCACCTTTTGAGAAGGATCATTTAGAAGTTGAATTCTTCATTAACCAGTCGAACAAAACAATTGATTTTGTTTTAGGTGAATATAACTATTGGATCAGTTCGGGTTCTAAAAGATCTAACCGAATCATCGATGGTGACAAGCTCCTAGAAGAGATTAGAGCACTTGCAGAGCGATCCATAGAACAAGAAAAAAGCAGCAACTACGAAAAACATCGATTGACGATGGCTGATATCGAGGCATCTCCCTTTTATCGCCCTGATTTCACTATAGAAAAGGCAATAGAAGAGGGTTTGACGCTCATAGAGTCAACCTCAGGTATCGTTTATGGCAATGAGTTGGTAGAATACACATATTACAATTGGGAGACCACACCAGTTGTTGCTGAAATCAAATCCTCAGCTGATGAATATGCAATCATGGGTATCAAGCTTGGAGATACCTACGCCTCTGCTGTGGAGAAATTGCCTATTGAATACGATGATTGGCAAACCAGTGATAACCACCTGATCTATGGAAAGCTTCCAGACTATGTGAATCCAGGTGACTATGCACATGGAAGTGCCTATGCAGATGAAAATGGCATTGGAACGATTACTTTTGTACCAACAGAATACTATCCATTTGTGCAATTTATCATTAAAGATTTTAAGGTATTTAAAGTGTACATTCATTACTATGATCTTTAATGTCCTTGATTGATTATGATAAGTAGGTTGTTTTAATAAAGTGCTAATAGTGCTGATTGAGTGAGATTTACGCAATTATAAGCGGTTATAAAGCATTTTAAACAGGGGAGGACCATATGCTGAAAATAGAAAGAGCCAACCATTATTTCACGATATCACGCGAAATCAGGCCTGTTCTGTACTGCAATTCAGGCGATGAAGTCGAGTTCGAGACGCTTGACTGTTTCAGTAACAAGCTCTTACCAGAAGGGGCGACCTTTGGTAAGGACAATCCAAAGCAGAGCAACCCAGTAACCGGCCCTTTGTTTATTAAAGGTTGCAATGAAGGTGATACACTTCAAGTTGAAATATTAGAGATTTCTCTTGGGAGTACGGGCATTGCTGTGACGGGGCCGATTAACGACACGTTCGCAGAGTACCTTTCAGAGATAAAGACGCACCACGTGAAAGTGACAGGAGATAAGGTCATGCTACCTAATGGTGTGCTAGTTAGAGCAAAGCCTATGATTGGTACTATAGGAACGACACCAAGTGAAGAGATACCATCTCTTAGACTTGGCGAGCATGGTGGTAATCTTGACTGTAGTGATATAACGGTAGGAGCAACACTTTTGTTACCTGTGTACGTAGATGGTGGTCTGCTTTACATGGGAGATTTACATGCAGTTATGGGGGATGGGGAATTAGCAGAAGGCGGACTTGAAATTGATGGCAAAGTAAAGATTAGAGTTACAGTCATTAAAGGGCAACATCATCCGTTGCCTATGGTATTTTCTGAGTCGCATATAGGGGCTATCGGACTGGGGGGCAGCTTAGATTTCGCCGTAGATGCAGCGACAGAAAAGCTATTCACTTATATGGTAAAGTCACTTAAAGTGCCAGCTGATGAAGCCAATTACTTAATCGGACTATGTGCTGAAATCAAGGTAGGACAGTGCGTGAACGATCTTAAATCTGTGGTCGTTAAATTACCAAGGTTGGTAATCAACAAACCCTATTGATAGTGATCAATAAACCTAATTGACATTAATCAATAAACCTAATTGACAGTAATCAACAAACCTAATTGACAGTAATCATCAATAAACCATATAAATGTTAATCATTAAAAATAATGCTAAATTATAATGCTTAATTATAATACCTAAAGGGGGAATCTATTTTGGAACAAGTTGAAGCAAGAGCACTTTCACTTAAGAGCTATATGAGGTTGTTTTTGTATCTTGGTATCTTTACATGTTTTATCAATTGGATATTCATGCTGTTTTCTTTTTTTCCATTTTTCAATTTTAGGTTATTTGTGAACATGAGAGCGTTGCCAACGTTATGGTCGGTTTTATTTCAGCTACTTTTTTTTCCGCTATTTACGATCATCATGTCACAGGTTTCATCTTTTATCACTTACTGGCCATATCGATTGATTTCTAAAATTTTTAATCACAAAGAGATTTCTTACATACCTCTTGATCCATATGCGGTGAGAGAGAATACTGGGGCAGTGATGCAAAGACCGTTAACACCTGATGAACGGCATCAATCGGCTTTCAATGAGCGTGAGCGCGTCATAAAAGTGAAAGAGATGAAGAAGAACGATTTCTTAATCAGTGCTGATGACCCAAGATACCAAGCGATGAAGAATAACAGAAGGTAATATTATGGCAGTAGATCGAGAGCTTTATGGTTTTTTATCCGTTCCAAAAATCAGATACAAGTACATCCTGATTATATTAAATATCACCACTGGGCTGATACTTGGTAGCATTTATAAAGGTCTTGAAAAACAGGAATTCTATGGCTATACCATCTATTTGGTATTACTTAGTTTTATCTATCTAGAGGACTATGCAGCGCTTCGCTTTAACTTTCGATATAATCTGTATGGTGCTGCTATGCTTGGGTTATTGGGGGTAATCATCCTATTAAACTTACCTAGCTTTACTTATACCGATGCCGTGGAAAAGCTAAGCGCGTATTTACCCGACAGTTACTCAGTGGTGAGCTATGAAGCGCTCAATACGCTGTATGATGAAGGCTTTGTGGAGAAGTCCAAGGTGATCAATAAGATTGATCTTTTTGATAACGCGTACATCGTGTATGCGATAGAAACCGAGTCGATGACGCTAGAGGCTTATAAGGTTTATGAAGAGACAGGGCAAATAGAACCGGCGGTTTTCGTATATTTTCATTAATGATCACGTAGTCATAATTATGCCATATTTGTAGCGCATACTGATCTCAATAAAAGCAAATGGAGGCGATATTATGATGTTTTTACCTTTACTACTTATAGGTGGTGTCGTATATTATATGTACGCACAGAAAAATGGGAGTACAATAGTTACGAAGAATCCTGAAACGATATTGAAGGAGCGCTTTGCAAGAGGCGAAATAGATGAAGCAACGTATTTGAGAATGCTTGAAACGCTGAAACATTAATGATGATAAGCTCAATAAATTAACGTATAATATAGGAGTGAGTTCACTATATAGGCGGAGGAATGAATGAAGCAATTTATTATAGAAGAAGCATTTTGGGAAGTGTTTCCTAAGGCAAAGATTGGCATTCTTGTTTTTAAAGGAATTGATAATCAGGTTGCTAACCAAAGGAATTATGAGCATGATTTTGGTCAAATCTTACGGTCTGCCGAGGCGCAGGCGACAAGCTATTTCACTGAAGACGAATTCAGCCAAAATACGGTTGTAAAGGTATGGCGAGACGCTTTCCAAAAATTCAAGACTAAAAAAGGCGCTAGATCCTCTATAGAAGCACTTTTGAAACGTGTCAAAAGTGGCAATTCTATCGGCTGTATCAATCCGCTGGTAGATATATACAATTCGATTTCTTTAAAATATGCCTTACCCTGTGGTGGTGAGGATATCGATACTTTCGTAGGTGATGTTAGACTGACAAAAGCAACTGGAAATGAAGACTTTATCACCTTAGGCACTGACGAAGCTGCACCGCCATTTGAGGGGGAAATCGTCTATAAGGATGATGCAGGTGCTATCTGTAGATGCTGGAACTGGCGTGAATCGGTGCGAACCATGCTTACAGAGGAAACCAAGAATGCTTTTTTATGTATCGAGTTGGTAGATGAGAGCAGAGAAGAAGTGCTTACGCAGGCTTTAAAAGAGCTTTCTGAGCTCACTCAAAAGTATCTAGGTGGCACCTTCGAAGTATATGTATTGGATGGCTCACATAATCGAATTGAGATTTAGGAGGGCCATGTATGCGGTTGAAGAAAGTGACCTTTGTTGTCCTTATGCTACTGATTTTAGTCGCGGTATTTATTGATTTTTACAATAGATTTGATTTGCGTGACCTAGCTCTAAGAGAAGTTAAAATAGAGTATATGGGTGATGCAAAATACATAACCATTTCAGATGAAGCAGAAATTAATAACATTGTCGAGCTATTGGACACGAAAAGCTGGCGCAGATACTTTTTTTGGAGAATGAAATGCGCACCTTCTTTATATCTTGTGGCGGATGAAATTGTGATTGGATTTTTTGATTCCTGTATGAAATACTGCTACGTAGAAATTAACGGTGATACACGATATTATAAAGTCCCAGAAAGTAAGTTTGATCAAATCTACCTTATTTACAAACGGCTTGTTGAACCGTAAACTAAGGCCGAACCAATCGATTATCAATAATTGCAATGAAAAAAAGCACTTTTACAGGTGCTTTTTTATTTGCATAAAATCATAGTTATATTGTAAGCATAATTGAAGTAAGATTGAACCAAAATTGAACCATATATGAGCTATATGGTGATCAATTTCTCATCGTTTTTAAGTATCTCGGTTAAGCCTTCACCCCAATATTTCACTTCGATGCCCATAGATACCAGTTTTTCACTTACCCCAAGCTGGTCTGCACATGCCTTACAGGCAGTAACTTTTATACCAAGACGAATAGCGTATTCCACCATTTCTTGAATCATTTCATTTTCAGCGACGAGCTTAGCAGGTGCTCCCCAAATAATCAAGGTAATCTCATCCCACCATTTGTGCTTAATGCTATTAACAGTGTACATCATAACCATTTTTTCAGAAGTGATCGGATCGGCATTAGTCCATAATACGTTTAATTTGCTCATAGATTCCTCCTTGTTCTTAGCGATCGGGGTCACAAAGTGTGGACTAGATATGCTGTCACATATACAAGTACAAACACCCATCGGATGGTACAAATATATAATTTCAGTATAGATCTGTCAACTAAGGTAATAAAGGATTTTAAAAAAAGGCATTGACTAAAAGAAGAGTAAGTGGTAAATTTAGTTTATAGACCACATGGTCTACAGCGTTTAAGCCAATGATACGCATGTACTTATATGAATTCGACCGAAGTCGATTGAAAGGAGATTTTTATGAACTTTTTAAAATCAAGTAAGGATGTAACACAAATCAATAAAATATTAGCTTTAGTTTTTTCCGTTCTCGCCTTGATCTTTATCGTTATTATGGCAACCAATAAGGCTTTCTTTGATTGGGCATTTACGAGACATCAAAACGTACTCAGCTGGTATTTAAGACCCTTGTCTTTAATTCCATTTTGCTATTTTGCTTATAAACGCAATCCGATGGGGATAGCAGCGACGATATTTTTACTGCTCACCAGTATGGCATGGTTCCCAGTCCCATCATCAGTGGATGATAAGGTCATCGGATTTTTACAAGTGGAAAAGGATTACCTAACCTCAACATGGACAGTTGGAAAAATATTAATCAGTTCACTTGTACCGATTACTATGGGCTTCTTAGCTGCAGCTCTCTGGAAGCGCAAACTTAAGTGGGGTATCTTTGTTTTAATTACCATTGCATTTGCAAAGATGTTTTGGAGCGTCCTCACAGCAGGTTCAGACGGTACTGCAATTATGGTACCGGCTATGATTGGGCTTGTTATTTGTATCGCAGTCGTTTATTATGGTTTTAAAAGAGCTGAAAAAAAGAAAGTAGCTTAAGCGTTTGGGAGGACATATGAGCAATGAAGTTGAAGGTCGCGAGAAGTCTTTTGAGAAAAAAGAAGAAGTCTTAGAAGCGGCACTAAATGAGTTTATCGAGGCAGATTACGAAAAAGCTTCATTGAATCGGATCATAAAAAACGCAGGCATCAGTAAGGGCACATTTTATTATCACTTTGAAAACAAGGAAGCGCTTTACTTGTTTCTCTTAACGGAGAGCAATCGTATGAAGTGGCAGTTTATCCAAAGTGAATCGAGCGCTGCACCGGTTGATTTCGCAGCCATGGACATATTTGACAAGTTCTTATATCAAGCGGAGCAGGGCTATACATTTGCAAAGAAATACCCCAAGTTTTATCAGCTAAGTGTGATGTTTTCAAGAGAAAAGGGCAACCCCATCTACGATAAAGCCTTAAAAGCTTTAGGGGGAGACGGCGACGCTTTAATGAGACAGCTCATCGATGCAGCTTATGAAAATCATGAGTTGGATGCGTCTTTCGATAAGGGATTTATCGCTCAAATATTAAGCTATCAGTTTATGCACTATGATCAAATCTTTAATGTCGCTACAGACTTAGAACTTAATATGCAAAACCTTAAAAATTATGTCGCATTTTTGAGAAATGGATTTGGTGCAAAGAATAATTTGTAATCAATGATTGCAGTTTCATGACAAAATGATGTCAATATAAATATATGGGTTGCTTGTCAATTTGATTTATGCTTTAATAAGTTCAAAGGTGCAAAGCGCCGTCACAAAAGGTGACACAAAAGAAGGAGGTCGAAAATATGACATGTACAAAATTCAGAGAAAACTTAATAAAATCATATTTTATGACCATCGGTAAACAGGCGTAGGTATTCGTTTCAGACTTTAATGATGCAGTTTTGTAAGCTTCTAGAGTAACTAGATCAAAGCTAGATCAGAAACGATTTGCTTATCTATACCTAATTAAATCTCTTATAATTTGAGTTGATTACCACAGTCATAAACTGTGGTTTTTTTGTACCCAAAATTCGGAACAAATCAATCATACAAATAATAGGAGAAAATAATTTATGAAGATGAACATAGGCATATTGGCACATGTAGATGCTGGAAAGACAACGATTACAGAGCAAATGTTATATACATGTGGCGTCATAAATGAAATTGGTAGAGTGGACAACGGCAATACGACCACTGATGGGATGGCACTCGAAAAAGAGCGCGGGATTACAATTAGACAGGCCACTGTAACCATGAATTATAAAGCGCATAAGATTAATCTGCTGGACACCCCTGGTCACGTTGATTTTATCTCTGAGGTGGAGCGTTCACTCAGCGTACTCGATGCTGCGATACTTGCGATATCAGCAAAGGAAGGCGTTCAAGCACAGACGAAGGTGATTTTTAATGCATTGAAGAAGATGGGCATCCCAGTGATCATCATGATTAACAAGGTCGATCGAATGGGAGTTGATCTTTCAGATATAAGGACACAGATTAAAGAAGAGCTGTCAGACGCCCTCTATCTGGTGAATGCTGTGAACGATGAAGGCGAGAGGCATGCCAGTTTAAGGGCGCTAGATGAAGCTGAGCTAGGTAGTAATATCGAGACCTTGGCGCTGTTAGATGATGGTGTATTTGAAGCATGGTCAAGCGATACCGTAATGACATCAGCGATGCTTTCTGGAAAAGCTAAGACGTATTTCAACCAAAATAAGCTTTTTCCGGTTTTAAATGGCTCCGCTTTACTTGGACTAGGGATAGAGCCGCTACTTGAGTTACTTTCAGAGTGGGTGGAACCCGTGATACAGGAAGAGCTTTCGGGAATCGTCTACAAGGTCGATCGAGACAGTCATGGGAATAGACGCTGCTTTACACGCCTTTTCGGAGGCACTCTTGTTTTAAGAGAATCTTATCCGGTGTATGGCGAGGAGAGAGCGTATAAAATCCTTAAAATGGATGGGTTATTCGGTATCAAACCTAGAAGACAAGACGCCGCTGTCGCAGGCGATGTGGTGGTCCTTTATACGGACGCTTTAAACGTTGGCGACGTTCTAGGTGAGCTACCTTTGGACCGGCAGCTGGTGCATATCGCGTCACCGACATTAAGAGCAAGAGTTGTGGCTGAGGATTTGGCAATCAGACGTGCGGTTTGCGATGCTCTAACACAGCTTACGGATGAAGATCCCTTTTTAGGGTTTGAGATCCATCCTGAGACAGAAGCGATAGAGCTAAAGCTGTTTGGTATGGTTCAAAAGGAAATTATCGAACAGCTTTTGGTTGAGCGATTTGAGATCAACACTCAGATTTTAGAACCGGAAATCGTTTATCGCTCTAGTATTAAAAACACCACTGAGGCATGTCTTTACATGTACACAGCGGATAACCTTTTACCGGCGACAGTGGGCTTGGTGATTGAACCTTTAAAGGTCGGTGAAGGGATTGTTTACGAAACCGAAGTGTCATTTGGCGATCTTAAAAAACCTTTTCAAAATGCAGTTAGAGAGGGTTGTATCTTTGGACTTAAAAAAGGGATGAATCAGCTAGAGGTAACCGATGTCAAGGTGAGATTTGTCTATTCAGAGTTTAATAGTGTTGATAGTACGCCCTCTGATTTTAGAAAAGTAGCCGGTCAGGTGGTTCAAATCGCGCTAGGTAAAGCGGATGGCGTTAAGCTTGAACCGATAAATCAATACGAGTTGATAATTCCGCAGCTTTTAATCGGTAGGGCAATCGCAGATATCTTAAGGATGAGAGGCAGCTTTGAGGAACCGATGATTAAAGGTGAAATGGCGGTTATAAAAGGCATTTTACCACTTGAGACTTGCCAATATTATGAGGTTGAACTATCAGATTATACCAGTGGTAAGGGCATCATTTCTTATCAGGCGGGAGGTTATCAGATTGCGCCTGAACAAATTGTATAAAATATAATTTTAAATGATGCAAGTTGACTCAATTTCATTTATAATAGGAGAGTATCTTATACTTAGAGAATAAAGGAAATGAAATTGGAGGAATCGGTATGTTACCATTTGCAATTATTAGTATCACTTTAGCGCTTGTATTTTATACCATAGGGGTATGGGGTGAGCGCTTAAAAGGCACTCTGACTAAGACACATTTAACGATATTTTGGATAGGATTATTATTTGATACGATTGGTACCACACTTATGAGTCAAATCGCTGGAGATGGCTTTAAGCTTAACTTTCATGGTATTACAGGCTTAATTGCAATCGTTTTAATGCTGTTCCATGCATTGTGGGCAACCGTGGTTTTAGTTAAAAATGACACTAGAGCTAAGGCGAATTTTCACAAATTTAGCCTTGTTGTCTGGTTAATTTGGTTGATTCCGTATGTTTCAGGCGCAGTGTTTGGAATGGCTAGATAGGTATATTGTTTGAGTTAAAAGGCAGGTTGGTTACGAGACTTGTTCCATTTTGCTTACTGGGTTTAAGTTAATTCTTAATTTGTGGAACTTTGATGCTTTTTTTTCGTCTTAATACTATGTCAATCAAAACGGAAGATCAATTAGGAGGAGACATATGATTAAGAAAATGAAATTAAAACCTGTATATACGATGATGTTAGTTCTGGTATTCGTATTTGCTTTAACTGCGTGTGGTACAGCTAAGGATACTGCAACAACTGAGAATAACACGCCTGATATGACCATTGAAGATCCAAATCTACTAACCAGTGAGCCAGTTGATGAAGAAACTACTGAAGAGGACACAACCGCAGGTGGCATTATGATCAATCCTGAAGAGTTATTTGAATCTAAATTAACATTAACTGAAGACGGTGAAATTTTAAAAATTAATTTTGAGTTTACAAACATTGGTTCTGAGGACCTTTCATTGACCTATATGTCAGGTCAAAGATTTGACTATCAAATTTTAGATGCATCAGGTGAGACGGTATTAACCTGGTCGGCAAATAAGAGCTTTATCGAGATGATTTCAGAGGTACCAATGGCTGCAGGTGAAACCATCACTTATACTGACGACTTTGATTACAGCGATATGATGGGTGGTAAAATACCAGCAGGTAATTATACACTTAAATTCTTTACAAGCTTCTCAATTGATGAGCAGCTGATTACACTTGAAGCAGCTGAAGCATTAACAGTAAAATAACAAAGGCTATGCTTGGGAATATTAAACCTAATAAATTGCTTTTGAATCGACCTTAAGAATCCTATGACCTTTCATATAGGATTCTTTTTTTTAGCAAACGGTCAATTTAGTTAGCCTTTGTTTTAAAAAGTTCTTTCAATAAACTGTTAATATTTGTATAATAAAGTAACCGTTAAATACGGAATACATACTAGGGGGAAAATATGGAACAAAATGTAACAAGAGATGAGTATGGCAACAAGCAAGAAAAATGGCAGGCACATGATTCGTCAAATTCAGGTGTGGTTAGCCTAAAGGAGTGGATCATCACATTGCTCATAATGATGATTCCAATCGTTAACATCGTTATGGTCTTTGTTTGGGCATTTGGTGGTGGAACAAATCCAAGTAAATCGAATTATTTTAAAGCGACTATTATTGTCGGTATTGCAGGTATAGTTTTATGGTTCTTATTTGTTGGCGCATTTTTGGCACCAATTTTTAATTCATTGTATTAAGTAAAAAGCTTGTATTTATGTGAATGCACATAGATACAAGCTTTTGTTTTATTTAGACATACTATCTAAAAACCAGAGGTTTTTATCATAACCGGTAATATGGTCTTCCACCATGTTAATCTCCTTAACTAGAATTTTTATACGTTAAGAACGTTTCTCATTTACTAAATTATATGATATACTATAAAAAACAAAAAGAGTCAAATTTGTTACTAAAAGATAAGCTGACTAACAGGTAGGAGAACAAAATGAAACCACAGACAACAATGACGGAAGGCTTTAAGCTTATTCATGATATTTTTAGATTGAGATGGATCCCTGAGATTATTTCAACTATTGGAGAAGGCTATCACGGCTATAATGAAATTTTATCTCAAATCGATTTTTTGAGTAACACAGAACTTAATAGAAAGCTCAAAGTATTGCTTGAGCGAAACGTTATCGATAAAAAGGAATCAGAGGGCTATTATTTAAATGAGTTTGGTGAGGATCTACATCATATTTTTAAGCATTTTTCAGATATGAGTGATAAGTACCTTACTTAAAGGAGGCAGGGTCTTGGACGCAATCAGTGTACGAGCTTCGATTTTTTAAAATAAAAATCGGAGGAAAAAATGGAAAATAATATAAAACTAAATAAGAACAGATTATTGTACACGCTATTAGCGACACAAGCCGTGTCTATTATTGGTACGAGAATGACGGGGGTAGCACTCGGCATTTGGGTGTTTCAAAGAACTGGGCACACAACTGATCTTTTACTGATTCCGTTCTTTGCTGAAATGCCGCAACTTTTGTTTGGGCATTATTTAGGTGCGCTCATCGATCGATTTAGAAGAAAATGGGTACTAGTCCTATCTGATTTTGGACAAGCCTTGGGGACATGGGGATTGATCCTGCTCATACTTTTGGGAGTGTTCCAAATCTGGCAGCTCTATGTTATTGTATTTCTTCAAGGTTTCTTTTCAGCAATTCAGTCACCAGCCGCTGATGCCACATTGACATTTTTAACTGATGAATCTAATCGTGCTAGAGTAAATGGCTTAAAGGAGATGCTTTTTCCAACTGCAAGTATCATTGCACCGGTTATCGCGGGTATTGTCTATGTGAATTTTGGAATACAAGGTGTGGTTACAATTGATCTGTTCTCATTTCTAATAGGGTCACTGGTGGTAATTTTTATGAGATTTCCTGAAATTCCAGTCGCTCTTGAAGATACAATTAGTGAGGGAATGAAGGTAGGGGTTAGATATCTACTAGGCTCGAAGGCGTTAATTGGCATAATCGTTTATGTTGCTGTAATTAACTTTTTGCTGAATGGACCACTAGAGCTTGTGATTCCATATGTTTTATCAATTACAGGTAACGAACTGATACTTTCAGTCATAATGGCCATCATGAGTGGGGCTGCCTTTTTAGGAGGGCTTTTAGTAACTATTTTTGGTCTACCGAAAAACAAAAATAGATTGATTACACTTATGATGTCTTTAACAGGGTTATCTATGATCGGATTTGGAATTTCAAGACAAGTGCTCCTTTTAGGGCTTTTTCTAGTTTTATGTATGATTCCCTTACCTGTACTCAATGCAGTTTTCAGAACGATATTACAGGATACTGTCCCAAAGCATCTTCAAGGACGCGTTTTCTCTATCGCGTATCAGGTGGCTTATGGCTTAGCACCCTTATCATTTATAGTCGTGGGACCTTTGGTCGATCAGATTCTTGAGCCCACAATGTTGAGGGGAAGCATGGGACTTATATCGCAATTGTTTGGTGATCAGGCTGGTTCAGGAATGGGATTGTTACTTGGCTTTGCGGGAGGGATAATCGTAGTTGTAACCCTTGTTTTTCACTACCGAACCAAAATAGAAGGATAATACAAGCACATATTCATTCAATTCTAAAGGACTTTGGAAGCCTCAAGTATAAACTTGAGGCTTTTATATTTTATAAGCCATGCGAGCTTGATAAATAAGCCTTTTTACTTAGAAGGAATCATGTACTAAAATCAGAACATAATTTGATTGTAATTTAAAGCATCAAAAATTGTTGACAACAAGTAAATAGTCTGATAAATTAATGTTAAACAATGTTCATATATGATGAACAATAAACATTGAAAACCGAAAGGAGATTAGCATGTCTGAAAAAACGTCAGAATTTATAATAGAAAATGGTATAGTTACCATTTGTCGTAAATTATATGGCGAAGATCTTCTAAATCTTGCAAAAGCACTTTATGAAGGTGGAATTAAGCTAATAGAGGTAACCTTTGATCAAAGTGATGCAGATTGTATCAAGAAAACATCTGATGCGATAGCGATGCTAGTAGCAAATCTAGGAGATAAGATGCTGTTTGGAGCAGGTACTGTTCTCACCTTAGATCAGGTCAAAGCAGCTGCTGATGCGGGAGCAACTTATATTATCTCACCAAATGTTGATCCAGCAATTATTCGTTATACCAAAGAGCTGGGTTTAACTTCAATACCGGGTGCGATGACCCCTACAGAAATCGTAAACGCACATCAATATGGCGCCGATATCGTTAAAGTTTTTCCAGCAGGCTATCTCGGAATCAAATATGTGAAAGACATTAAGGGTCCGATCAGTCACATTCCTTTGTTGGCTGCAGGCGGAATCAATGAAGAAAATATTGGCGAGTTTTTTAGCTCAGGCTATTTAGGCTTTGGCGTAAGTGGTCGTTTAACTGAAGGTAAACTGATTAAAGAAAAGAACTTTCAAGAATTTACTGAAAGAGCAAAAGCATTTGTAAAAGCTTTAAAGGAAGCGTAGTTGGAGGCAGGATGAAAAAAGTAGTTTGTTTTGGTGAAATTATGTTAAGGCTTGGAACTGAGGGTTACTTAAGATTTTTACAAGCTGATAAAATGATGGTAAATTACACAGGTGCTGAGGCAAATGTCGCTGTTGCACTTGCACAATTCGGTATGCAAACTGAGGTCGTGACAAAATTACCAGATAACGATATATCAAAGGCTGCGATTGCAACCATGAAGAAGTTTGGTGCAGGAGTTGATCACATCGCTTTAGGTGGTGAAAGAATCGGCGTGTACTATATAGAAAAAGGCGCATCACAAAGAGCGTCAAAAGTCATTTACGATCGTAAGAATACAGCAATCTCAGAATCAAATCGTGAGGATTTTAACTGGGAATTGATTTTAGAAGGTGCAGATGCTTTTATCTTTACAGGGATAACAGCAGCACTAGGTAAAAATTTGCCTGCAATTATAGAAGATGCCTGTAAAGTGGCTAAGAAAAAAGGGGTACTCGTTTTCTGTGACCTTAACTATAGAAAGAATCTATGGACGCCGGAACAAGCGCAGTCAGTAATGAAAGAGCTGGTTAAAAATGTAGATATACTTATCGGTAATGAAGAGGATACTGAAAAGGTGCTTGGCATAAAAGCGGGCGAATCTGACGTCACACAGGGTGACTTGGATTTTGATTCTTATTCAAAGGTTGCAAAGCTATTAAGCGATACCTATGGCTTTAAATATGTTGCAACTACGTTGAGAAAAAGTATTTCTGCCTCTGACAACAAATGGTCTGGGCTTCTTTATCAAAAAGGTGAAACCTTCCATTCAAAAGAGTATGATATTAGAATTGTCGATCGTGTCGGAGGCGGAGATTCTTTTGCATCTGGACTGATATATGCCATACTTAATCAGTATGATCCTCAAAAATCGGTAGAGTTTGCAGTTGCTGCATCTTGCTTAAAGCACAGCATCGAGCTTGACTTCAACCTGGTTACTGTGGATGAAATCACTAGCTTAATGAATGGTGATGGTTCAGGAAGGGTTCAAAGATGATGAAGCCACTTTTAGAAATTAGTAAGACTGGCATTCTCCCCACAGTCTCATTCAAAGATGTTGAGTCAGCAGTCAAGACCGTAAAGGCTCTTGAACTGCATGGCATCAACGTTATCGAAATCATGCTGAGGTCGAATGCTTCTATAGATGCCATAAAAGCAATCAAGGATCATTATCCTGATTTCATAGTTGGCGCTGGTACCATTAAGTCCATTGAGGATGTTGAACGTACACTTGAAGCCGGTGCTTCATTCTTCGTATTACCTTATTGGGATGAAGCCGTTGTCAATTATTGTCTTGAAAAGAATTTACCAGTCGTACCGGCTGTATCAAGTGCCAAAGAAATCGCTTTAGCTGAGAAACTTGGATTAGAGTGTGTCAAGTTTTTCCCTGCAGAGCCATTAGGTGGTACAAGCGCTCTTGAGTTATATTCTGGTGCATTTAAGACCATGAAGTTTATTCCGACTGGTGGCATAACACAGGATAATTTTAAATCGTATTTGAATTTACCTTGCGTTTCTGCAGTAGGTGGTGGCTTTATGCTCGATAAGTCTGCACTAGAGAACAATGATTATATTGCTGTAACTGAGTCAATAGGTCAAACCATTTTAAAGCAGTTCAATTTTAGAACAAAGCACGTTGGAATTAATATGGATTCAGAAAGTGATGCTTTTTCACTAGCGGGTCAGATGGCATCTTTATTCGGAAAAACGATAAGGAATGGTAGCAAATCTGTCATGGTTGGTAGTGATGTTGAGGTCATGAAGTTTAATTACCATGGTGATAAGGGTCATATTGGCATCGCATCTGATGATGTAGATAGAGCTTACCATTACCTCTCTAAAAGAGGCGTGATTTTTATAGAAGATACAATCGCCTATGATTCTCATGGTAAAATAAAGGTTGCCTATTTAAAAGAGTCCTACGGTGGGTTTGCAATTCATTTGATGAGGTGAAAACGATGAAAAAGTTAAAGGGTGTAATTACTGCTATGACAACGTGCTTTGATGAAAACGATCAAGTTGATGTCAGTGGCATGCAAGAGTTGACAGAGTTTTTAATAGAGAGTGGTGTCAATTGTCTATATCCATGTGGGACGACTGGAGAAATGCACTTGCTATCAGTAGAAGAAAGAAAGCTTATAGCAGAAACCGTTGTGAACGCAGCAGCGGGTCGTGTTACGGTTTACATTCAGGTTGGTGCAATGACAACGAAGGATACCATAGAGCTTGCAAAACATGCCTTTGAAATTGGGGCAGATGGTATCGGTGTAGTCACACCAAGCTATTTCCATGTGAATGATGAAGCAATGATAGATTATTTTCTAGAGGTAGCATCGAGCGTGCCGGATCATTTTCCAGTTTATTTGTATGGCATACCGCAATGTGCAGGCAATGACATTAGCGCTTATGTTGCAGAGTCATGTGCAAAGCGTTCAAAAAACATTATTGGTATCAAATATAGTTATCAAGATATGCACAAAATTTGTGAGTATCTGAAGGTCAATAACGGTGATTTTTCAGTTGTCGTTGGACTGGATCGATTATTTTTGTCTTCGTTGGCGATTGGCTGTGATGGGACAGTATCTGGCGTTTCTTGTCCTATGCCAGAACCATTTGTCAATGTATATAGAGCTTTTTTAAGAGGGGATTTTGAAACCGCTAAACGTTGGCATAACATTGCGCACGATGTTGTTGTCGATTTGAAAGCAGGATCAGACATGAGCATTTTCAAACATGCGTTGGATGTAAGAGGTTTAAAGGGGGGATTTATGAGGAAACCACTGAAAACCATCGATGAAAATGAAAAAGAGCATTACACAGAAGTGGTGCAAAAGCACTTAGGAGTATTTAATCAAATAAAATAGGTGGAGGTTAACATGTCAAAGAGAGTTTTAAGTTTAGTTCTAGGATTAATTTTGATTATGGGTTTATTTGCAGGTTGTTCAGCTGGTAAGGACGAGTTTCCTAATAAAATTATTACCATCGTCGTTCCATATTCTCCAGGTGGTGCATCAGATACAGTTGCGAGACTTTATGCACAAGAGCTTGAGAAAGCAATCGGTACTTCAATTGTCGTTACGAATAAAACAGGTGCATCAGGAGCAGTTGGTCTTGAAGCCGTTAAAAATAGCAAGGCAGATGGCTATACGATAGCTTATATGCCTGTAGAATCTACAATGATCAAATCTTTAGGCTTAACAGATATTACAAGTGACGATTTCACTTTTATCGGTAGAGCAATGACAATTCCTGCTGCAGTTACTGTAAGAAGTGATGCACCTTGGAATACTTTAGAAGAGTTCTTAACCTATGCGAAGGAGCATCCAGGTGAGGTTCAAGTTGGAAACTCTGGTACAGGTTCAATCTGGCACATTTCGGCGGCATTATTAGAAGATAATTCTGGTGCACAATTTACACATGTACCATTTGATGGTGCAGCACCAGCAATTGCAGCTTTAATGGGCGACAATATTCAAGCGGTAACCGTAAGTCCATCAGAAGTTCAATCTGGCGTTGAAAGTGGCGACTTTAAAGTGTTGGCAGTATTAGGAGAAGAGAGATCTTCAATCCTTCCTGATATTCCTACAGCTAAGGAGCTTGGCATCGATGTAGTCGCACAAGGCTGGGGCGCATTTGCGGTTCCTAAAGATACACCTGCCGATGTCGTTAAAATTTTAGAGGACGCATCAAAAACCGCTCTTAACAGTGACAATATTAAAAACCTATTAGCTGAAAGAGGCTTTGAGCATGCTTATATGAGCGGCTCAGACATGGATAGCTATGCAAAAGAGCAATTGGATAAATTTTCTGAGTTGATTCCGAAGTTAGGTATTGTACAATAGACTTATAAGTGAATAAGTTTAATCATTCAGTGTGGAAGGGTGATTCTTGGAATCATCCTTTCAGCTGTATGTCTATCTTTAAAATCTTATTCATAGAAGAAATTTGAGAACAAAGGAGCCAAATATGTATAAAAAGAACATGATTTCCAGTATCTTATTTATCATTTTAGGTGGGTTGTTTATGAAACCTTCACTAGATTTAGGTTTGACCTCGACAACCTCGGATGGTGTCCCAGGAGCTGGTTTTTTTCCTTTCTTTATGGGTCTAGGCATCGTAATTTTAGGATTAATTTTATTCATCACTGCATTAATACAACAAAAGAAACTGACAGAGCCTCAAGAAAAAACCGTCGTAAATCGTGAGAATGTACGTAATGCTATCGTGATGACGTTTATCATATTGGTCTATATTCTTCTGTGGAAGCTGGTCGGTTATTATTTAGCGACATTTATCGCGGCATTTTGCGTCAATTGGTACTTTAAAAGAAGCTGGATTTTCACAATTGGTTTTTCTGCTGTTTTTGTCCTATTGATTTATGCGATATTTACCGCTGGCCTTAAAATTCAGTTTGTCATGTAAGGAGGATCATTATGGAATGGGCAGCAGCTTTTGACCAAGTGTTACATTTAAATGTTATGTTTTACCTTTTAGTCGGTGCTATTATTGG
The DNA here is from genome assembly GCA_001897605.1 of Clostridiales bacterium 38-18. Lineage (GTDB taxonomy): Bacteria > Bacillota > Clostridia > Peptostreptococcales > Acidaminobacteraceae > Fusibacter_C. Next base: position 105,255 of record MKTL01000006.1, read on the forward strand.
AACCGTGGTTGGTGCGTTACCAGGCTTATCGGCAACAATGGCGATCGCAATCTTGACACCGCTTACATTCTGGCTTTCGCCAAATGAAGGGTTTGCTATGCTAATTGGCGTATGGAACTCAGCCATCTTTGCTGGAGGCATCTCTGCAATTTTAGTTAATACACCTGGAACACCAGCTTCAATTATGCAGTCCTTAGATGGTTACAAAATGTATACCAAAGGGCAGGGTGGACTTGCGCTGGGGATCAACGTTATTTATTCTGTTTTTGGTGGTGTCTTTAGTACCCTAATGCTAATGTTTTTCTCGTTTCCTATTGCCAGATTTGCGATTAAATTCGGCCCGACGGAATACTTCGCAGTTGCACTTTTGGGAATGTCAATGATGATAGCAGTTTCAGAAAAATCGATTTTAAAAGGGTTAATAGTAGGATTAGCAGGGGTTTTAGTCTCTACTATAGGACTAGATCCTATACTTGCTGTTAAACGATTTACCTTTGGTAGTACAGATCTTATAGCTGGCGTAACGTTTTTACCTGTTATGATCGGTATGTTCGGAATTGGTGAGGTACTTAATCAAATCTACGAGCGAGATAAAGCAGTGGAAGCAGTTGAAGAAGCACAAAAGAAACAAAATCTCAAGCTAGGTAGGGTTTTACCTACTAAAAAGCAGTTTTTAAGCTTGATTCGTCCTACGGTTATCGCAGGTGCTATCGGCAGCTTTATCGGTGCAGTTCCAGCAGCAGGAGGCGATATTGCTTCTATCATCGTCTGGGGTCAATCTAAGAAAATGTCTAAGCATCCTGAGGAATATGGAGAGGGCTCAATTGAAGGGCTTGCTGCAGCTTCAACAGCTAATAATGCCGTACTGGGCGGGGCGCTGACGACTATGCTGACGCTCGGTATTCCAGGCGATGCAGTAAGTGCAATTTTGATTGGATCTTTAATGATGTACGGGATGCAGCCAGGACCAAAAATGTTTACAGAAAATAGCAGTTTTGTCGCAACAATTATTTTATTGATGCTTTTGGCAAATGTTGTTATACTATTCCTAGGGCTTGCAACTGCAAAGGCTTCAGCTAAAGTTCTCAATGTTAAGAAAGAAACCGTTTGGGTTGCGGTTACACTTTTTTGTATCGTAGGTGCATTTTCACTTAATAACAGTGTATTTGATGTAATGATTATGCTAGCAGCAGGAATATTAGGCTTTTTATTTAAAAGAGGTGGATTTGTTCCAGGTCCATTTATCCTTGGTTTACTTTTAGGAAGCTTGTTAGAAGCCAACATGAGACGTGCTCTTGTGATGTCCCGTGGTAGCTATGCAATTTTCTTCACTAGACCGATCACATTGGTCATTTTTATATTCATTACCATTTCACTAGTTTATCCAACATTAAAGAGTCAACTTTCAAAGAGAAAAAAAGCAGCTTAAAATTTAACGAAAGGCAGTGTATTGAATGAGTAAGAAAGATACTGTAGAAGTGTGGAAAATTAATACAATAATTAAAGCGACAGGTATCTTGAAATTATTTACAGGTAAGAATCCTAACTGGTCGTATAATCAATTGGTTCAAGAGACGAAAATGCCTAAAAGTACGCTGTCAAATCTACTCAAAACGCTCGAGTTTACAAGATTACTTGAAAAAGATGAGCATACGCAGCTCTATCATCTAGGTCTTGAGATTTTAGAAATGAGCTACAGTGCTCGAAAAGCATTTAATATCATCGAAACGGCGATGCCTTTTTTAGATGATTTACAGCAACGTACAGGTGAAATCGTTTATTTCTGTGTACCAAAGGATGGAAAGGTGCTATACCTTGAGGCAAGCTATCCAGCAAGTAAAAGCGTCGCTTACTCAGTAACGGGAAAAACACTGAATATGCACTGTACGGGAGTTGGAAAGGCAATGCTTTCTAAGCTTTCCTCCGATGAAGTAAAAACAATTGTAGATTATTACGGACTTCCCAAATACACTTCAACAACGATAACCAGCTACGAGGGTTTGGTTGATGAGCTTGAAGCCATTAGAAAAAGAGGCTTTGCTATCGATAATGGCGAGGAAGCCTACGGTGTTAGATGTATCGCAGTACCCATTGTAAATGGCGATCGCGTTATTGGCGCTGTAAGTATTTCAGGTTCTACCTTGAGTATGAAGGATGAAAAGTTCGATGAGTATGCACCGATGCTGATGGAAGTTGCAAATACTTTGGCACGTAGTGCAGATAAGTTTCCTGAGTCAAATATTTTGCCTCCAGAAAGAGAATAGACTCATTTAATACCACAATAATAAATCCTGTTGATCAGAAATGAAATTTGAATTCATTTTCGGTTCAACAGGATTTTATTTTTTGAATTTTATAGTTGAGATAGCCGGCCATTATGATCAGCGATGCACCTATAAAAGCGACAAAGTCAGGTGTCTCATGCCATAAGATCAAGCCCCAGAGCAGAGAAAACACAATTTCAATGTAGTTATAAATAGAAAGCTCAGAAGCGGGGGCATATTTATAGGCATTTGTCATAAATAACTGTGCAGTCAAAGCAAATGCACCGATTGCAAGCAAGCTTAGCCCTTCTGTTAATGAGGGTATTTCAAAGCCCTCGAGTATCATAAATGGTATTAGTACTATACTTGAGAACAAGCAAAAATAAAATACAATCACTGTAGATTTATCATATTGGGTTAATCGCCTTATAACGGTATAGGCTGCGCCAGAGCAAACCGCGGAAGCCACAGCGATCAGAGCAGGAAAAATCTGAAAGTCAAATGATGGCTTTATAACCAAAAGTGCGCCAAGAAGACCAAGTAAAATGATCCACACCTGTCCCTTTAAGTAGGGCTCTTTTATAAATACCAATGCGAAAACCACCACGAAAATGGGAGATAATTTATTGAGAATTACCGCATCTGCCAGTGGTAAAAGGGAAAGAGCAGAATAATAAAAACCGACTCCAGCGAGTCCAAAAAAGGCTCTTAAAAACATTAATTTAGGGGCATTTATGACGAATGGAACCTTATTGCGAAGCATCGTTACTGAGATTGCCAAAAGACCCACAAAGTTTCTAAAGAATACCTTCTCAGATAGTGGTAAATTGGGTACGCTTTTCACAGCAAGCGCCATTAATGAGAAGAAAAATGCGGATGTGAGTATATAGACGATGCCTCTTTTTTTCATAGCGCTCCTGCGGTTAATTAAATGTAGTAATAGGGTTGGCTTTGATAATTGCCTCAACTTCTTCATAGCCCTTCAGATATGAGAAATTATACCTTGGCGGTAAAGCAAACACATAGCTATCGTTTTCTGCAAGCTGTGTCGGAGGGATAGGTGCTGCACTTACTGTGAATATCTCAGACTCAACCTTCTGCCACTGTTCCTTTGTAAAAACTAAAATCGGAAAGTCCTGTGTAGGGTCTGACTCTGTCCATTCTGGATGACGTAGGATGATTTCAGGACCATTTTCATTTGCATCTGTAGGTTCGCTCACCCAAGTAGCATCGACCACACTAAAGCCATCCCAGCTCTCTGGTAATGCAACGCTGATGCCATATTGCTCATTGGTATATACGACAGAATCTGATAACGCAATCTCATTTGTCGAGGTTATGGCGGTTGATTCTGTAGTTTCTGTTAGATCGGTCGCTCCAGTAGCTTCGGTGATTTCCTTTTCAGTTGATTCAGTTGTTTGAACGGTTGATCGTCCATCTGTACTACAAGCTGTAAGAGCAAGCACTGTGGTCAGTACGAGTCCGAGTTGTAGGATTAATTTGTAGGCCTTCATAATATCACTCCTTTAATATTTTGTTTGTACGTGTGATATTATAAATTTTATACCGAAATTATGAATAAATTTTGAATTTAAGATTATTCTTTAAAGTCTATTTAATCTTACCACAATTAGCCAAGGAAAACACCCAGTAGGATTGCAGCGAGCACCAACAGTGGCGCAGGGACTTTTTTTGTAGCCAGTAAAACGACGGTAAATAATGTGACAGCGAGGTTAATCGGCGTAAAGCCACTTTTTTGCATCAATATGATTGATGCAACGGCAATTAGCCCACCAGCAACGGCGTTGATACCTCTAAGTGATATTTTTATTCCCTTAATAGCTTTAAGCTGTTCCCAGATAGGATAGATAAAGTAGATTAAAAGGAGGCCGGGTAAAAAGATACCGATACCGCTGATGATGGCTCCTAGAACCTGTATGAGCCAGCCGTGACCTCTGGCAGCCATACCACCAGCATATGCACTAAAGCTAAACATAGGACCAGGTAAGCCTTGAACAAGACCGTAGCCGGTCAAGAATTCTGCATTTGTCATGTATTGATAGCCATCGACGAGTTCACTGTGCATCACTGGAACTACGACCTGACCTCCGCCAAATACTAGGTAGCCATATCGATAAAAGCTTTCAAATAAATGAACGAGAACGTGGTCAACCGTTAAAGTCAATAGTATACTAACCATTGCAATCCCAATAAAAGCTATAAAGTATCCCCATTTTGGAGTAAGCCTAACACGTTCGAATAATTGGTCTTCTCCAGATGCAATAACACTGATAATACCCCCAACTACTAAAACGGTTGGAAAGATCCATGGGGATCTTATAAGGTAGGTGATTATAGCACTTGATACAAAGAGGAAAATCGTCAATTTATCAGTTACAACCTTTTTCCCAATTCGATATGCAGCCAAAATGATAAAACCAACCGCCATTGGTCCAATATACTTTAAGAGGTCATCTGAGATATTTCTAGCTCCTAAGAACTGGTATAAAAAGGACAAAAGCGTCATTAAGGAGATAACCGGTAAAGCCCATACCAGCATAGTTAGAAGTGCTAATAGGGGGCCACCAGTTTTATAGCCAATAGAAACGATCGTTTGTGTACTGGTTGGACCGGGAAGTATGCTACAAAGTGCAATTAACTCAACCAGCTCTTCTTCAGTTAAATACTTCTTTTTAATGACCATCTGGTCTGTAAATACGCCATAATGCGCTTCTGGTCCACCATAAGCGCCCAATGAGCAGATAAATACATCCTTTAGAAAAGTGCCTTTATTTAATTTTGTGCTCATAAAATCTCCTTGATAATTTTTAATATTATTTTGTAATTATTTCAAAATCCATATACAATTAGAAATATAAATGATATAAATAGTCGATATCTAAAGTCGATAACGTAATACGATATCAATAATATACCCTAAAGGAGATGCTTTATGCAAGAAAAAATTATGAGGAAGCTTTTTTTAGGTTTTATACAAATTCATATTCTACATCATGCTAAAAAGGAAGCCATCTATGGTAGTTGGATGCTCGATGAGCTTGCAGAGCACGGTTATGATATCAGCCCAGGCTCGCTTTATCCCATTTTGCACGATATGGAAAAGGGTGGCCTATTAGAAGTCTCTGAAAAGGTAGTGGAGGGTAAAATAAGAAAATACTATACAACCACCGGTTCGGGAGAAGCCGTGCTGTTGGAAGCGCGAAACAGAGCATTTGAGCTCTTTAAGGAAATAGAATCCTAATTCATAAATGTGGTTTGACGAGGTAAGATAGAAGTGTTATAATTTCTAAATGAGAATTAATATCACTAAAGCATATATAGAGAGGACTAATATGAGTTGTGCATGTGCAAGTAAGCCAAGACATTGGCTAAGACTTGAAAACGTCAGTCAGGATTCTGATGAAACTTTCTCTTTTGATTTCAGTAGCGAAGAGGAAATAAGCTGGAAAGAGGGCGATAGCTCAAAGATTTTTTTGATGGTTTCAGGAACGGAGCAAGGGAAAAAATTTTCTCATGCCACTCTACCTTCAGAAAGAATAATTAGGTTTACGACGAGAGTCCGTAAGGATAAAAGTGCATATAAGGCAGCCCTATCAGAGCTGAATTTAGGGCAATGGCTTGAAATTTCTATGCCTGAGGGTCAGTTCGCACTCAGGAGAGACAATAGACCAATCTTCCTTTTGTCTAATGGTGTTGGTATCGCAGCTACTAGAGCATTGGTAAAGGCATTTGAAAAGGATCAGACTATGATCCCTGAGTTGATTCAAATAAATGTTGATTCAAATTCGGCTATTTACAAAGATGAGTTTATTAAGCTTGAGGATGAACTAAGCACTTTTAAATCAAAGTATCTAAAGCATAGAGGTGAGTTTTATGAGCACCTTGATTATGAACTACAGGAAGCTTTTATGAGATTCATTCAAGAACCATTGTTTTATGTGGTCGGTAGTGATGCATTTGTAAGCGATACGATCGTTCATTTGGAAATGGTAGGTATAGAACCAGAATCCATTATCACTGATGGTCACAAGTCTGGTGGCACCTGTGGCTGTAGCAGTGATGCTGGCTGTGGCTGTGGCGCTAATCTTGTGACAAATTTCATGACCTTCTAAATGGAAAAAATCAATGCTCATTGGGATAGCTCAGTGAGCATTTTTTTTACTACAATCATACATACTTGATTACTATCAAGTCATATGGTTTAACCTTACAAAAATGTTCGTTTGGCGTAAGACAAGGCTATGGCTGATTAAACGGCTATCAATTAAGATGGTAGTATGAGGTGATTTCAATGTATATAAATCGTATCTTTATTAAAAAGGGCTTAAGAATTTTGGGTGTATTTGTTGGGTTGGTATTTGCATTGGCGATAATTGTGTCTTTACCAACGATTGTACGAGGCTATGATATGTATAAAAATGCAATTTCGAGTGAACCCATTGAAATCAAAGTGATGACTATTAAATCAGATGAAAACTATTTGAGGCTATCTGAAATTCCTAAAGAATATACTGAGGCGCTCATTGACTCTGAGGATCAACGTTTTTATTCCCATATTGGGATTGATTTTCAATCCACCTTTAGAGCTGTTTTGGAGAACATTAAAGCAAAAAGCTATGTTCAAGGTGGAAGTACCATCACACAGCAGCTTGCTAAGAATATGTATTTCACCTTTGAAAAAAGGCTAGATCGAAAGGTAGCTGAGCTATTGGTTGCCTTTAAATTAGAGCAGACATTTTCGAAGGATGATATTCTAGAGCTCTATTGTAACGTCACCTACATGGGGAATGGCTGCTATGGCATCAATGAAGCCTCTCGTTATTATTTTGATAAAGCACCAGATGAATTGACTCAGGAAGAGATTGAGCAGCTGGTACAGACGATTAAAAATCCCGGTTATAGAAATCCAAACAGCTTAAGTGAAGATGGAACACTCTAAATGAAGAAGATTGTGAGAAGTAAAAAGATGATCATAGGAATAGTTATATTAAGCATGGTGACGCTATTTGTTCTTTTGGGATTAGATCAATCGCTTAAAATAGTGACGTATAATGTTACGACAAATAAAATTAATAATGAAGTGAAGATTGCAGTCATTACGGATCTACATTCGTGTGTTTATGGTGAAAATCAAATTGAGCTTCTCAGTGCTTTAGAAAGTGAATCACCCGACTTAGTGCTTTTAGGCGGTGATATCTTTGATGATCGAATGTCGCATGATGGTGCGATTGCTTTATTAAAAGGCATTCAAAACCGATATCCGAGCTATTATGTAACGGGCAATCATGAGATATGGAGTGGCGAACAAGCAGCCATTAAACGACTTGTAAAAGCCTATGGCATCACAGTTCTAGAAGGTGAAAAAAAAGAAGTAGAAGTCAATGGCAATAAGATTACAGTAACTGGCATTGACGATCCGTCGATAAATCAAATCGCTTCAGAATTTGAAAATCAGTCCCACCAGATCATTAAAGCGCAAGAGACAACATCAGATTCATATAATGTCTTGTTGATTCATAGACCCTTACATGCACTGACCTATTTAGATGGTAGCTATGATATCGCTGTTTCGGGGCACGCTCATGGTGGGCAGTGGCGATTGCCTTTTTTGATTAACGGATTACTCGCACCTGATGAGGGATTTTTCCCCAAATACGCTGGTGGGCGATACGGTATTGGTGATCGTACATTAATTGTCAGCCGTGGGTTAGCGAGAGAGTCTACCAGAATTCCTAGGCTCTATAATCAACCTGAGTTGGTATTCATAAATCTCACATCGAAATAAATATTTATGCAAAATATTGAAAAATTATCAAAAAGCATTTGACAGACGATTTGGATTGGCGTATTATGCATATAATATCTTTTTTAAATAGGAGTTAATTATGAAACTTTCGACTTTATCAATTACAACTAGGTACCATCATCATCACAGCTAGAGTTTGTGTCCACCGTGGATGCAAGCTCTGTTCGTGCTTGTGTCTGCGTACTTAGATATTAACCGTGCGTAGACTTCGGTCAACGCACGGTTTTTTTATATTCTAAATTGCAAATATGCTAAAATTATGTGGTTAATAAGCGATATTTATTATCTTCAAATGTTAAAAAATACAAAATAAGGGTGAAAATGTATGAAGGTTATTGAAAAGAAATTGATTGAACTAGGTTATCAAAAAATTGAGACACCATTGCTGAGTGATTTCAATCAAACTAGAATTTACCTCAGTGAAGTTGAACAAAAAAATGCAATTAAAGTGACTTCACCAGATGGTAGAGTATTGAATTTAAGATGTGATTCGACTCTGGCTATGGTTTTATCAAAGACAAATAAAATTGAGCAAAATATCTACTATTTTGAACCCAACTATAATTATGACTTTGAAAAAAATCAAATGAATGAGGTCTATCAAATTGGGATAGAAAATGCTAAGTTTGGCATTGCTAAGTTGGAACAAAATAATGCTGAGTTAGCATATGGCTTGGAATCATTAGAGCTTGCGATTACATTACTTAAGGAAAAGGAACGTTCCAATCTACTCGTGGAAGTGTCCAATGAAGCCTTATTTATGGAAGTCTTAGACGATTTAAGTTTAGGAGAAGAAGAGAAGGAGAAACTATTGTATTTTATCAAGAGACGAAACGCAAAAGAAATTAGAATTTGCCTTGAACAGAGTGCAGTTTCAATAAATGTCATCGAAGTCTTAGTAAAATTGACAAGCCATCCGATTCAACTTGATCTCGTTTTAAGTATGATTGAAAACATTACGATATTTAACAAACTGACACAATGGTTAGAAGTCATTAGTCAAAGAATAGGGAACGATTTGCTGTTTGAGGGATTACCAGATGCAAGTAAGCCATACTACAGTGGACTAAGCTATCGCATCTACGATAAGGAAAATCACCTGTTAAGTGTAAGTGGTGGCTGCTACTATTTTGAAGCCTTTGAGGTTGCAGGATGTGGCTTTACGATTCCAATGGAGGTGATATCATGCTAAGAGTTGCTATTGCAAAGGGGCGAATTTTAGATGAATCTAAGTCAATCCTATCGAAGTGTTCTTTTGATCTCAACCAAGTTTATCATTCAAGGCAGCTTAGATTTTACAATGGTGACGCAACCATGGAACTCATCTTACTAAAGGCGGCAGATATTCCGCTTTATGTTGAGCTTGGTGCTGTAGACGTTGGTATCGTTGGTAAGGATACAGTTATTGAAAATGATAGATCGGTATATGAGGTAGGTGAGCTTAGCTATGCACTTTGTACGCTGTGTTTGGCTGGGCCAGTAGATGCCCCCGCGTTATCTGATGGGGTTAAGGTTGCAACGAAATATCCAACCTTGGCAAAACGATTTTTAAATGAAAAAAAAATAAATCCTGTGATTTTATCTTTGTCAGGCAGTGTGGAAATTGCACCACTGATTTCGCTTTCAGATTATATCGTTGATATCGTTCAAACGGGGGATACCTTAAGAGAGAATGGCCTTAAGGTTTATGAAAGCTATTTAAAAATTAAACCGCTTATCATTTCAAACCAAGTGAGCTTTCGTACAAAATCTGCTGAAATACAGTCATTTATAAAACTATGTGAGGAGAAATAAAGCGATGAAAATCATACAAACAGATAGGCTTAATGAATTAATGACTGAACTGAGCTTTAGAAGAGAATCTCAACTGGATCAGGATGAGAGTACCATAAAAAACATATTAACTAATGTGCGAAAGAAGGGTGATGAAGCAGTTAAGTCTTATACATTACAGTTTGATGGACTCGATATTAATTGTCCAAGAATTCCAACGAATCAATTAAAAATAGCATATGAGAGTCAATCAGATGATTTTATCGATGCAATGAAAACGGCAATTCAAAATATTAAAAGATTTCATGAAATGCAAGCTTCTCAAAGCTATGAAATAAAGGACGAATCAAAATTTATGGGCCAGAGAGTATTACCGATAAGACGTGTTGGGCTTTATGTGCCAGGTGGTGAAGCGCTATATCCATCTACCTTGCTCATGAATGTCATTCCAGCTCAAATAGCAGGCGTTAATCAAATCGCCATATTTACACCCCCTCAAGCATCTGAAGAAGCATTAAACTCGGTGTTGGCGGCAGCCTATCTTTTGGGAGTAGAAGAGGTTTATCAAATAGGTGGTGTACAAGCAATTGCGGTAATGACATATGGTACGCAAAGCATTGAAAGAGTAGATAAAATCTTCGGACCGGGCAACCAATACGTGACTTTAGCTAAGAAAATGGTTTTCGGTGAGGTCGGGATCGATATGCTGGCAGGGCCGAGTGAAATCCTAGTATTATCGGATGAAACGATAGACTCAGAAATTGTCGCGTCAGACCTCTTGTCTCAACTTGAGCACGACACTTCTGCAATGGCGATTTTGTTAACTAAAAGTGAAGCAAATGGCAAACGCGTCGTTGAAGCGTTAAAGAGACAAATTGAATCGTTGACAAATCCCAGCATTGCGGAACAGTCCTTTGAAAAGGGACTATTTGTTTACTTATATGATTCACTTGATCAAGCGATTACAATCATCAATGCTATTGGACCAGAGCACTTGGAACTGCTAGTAGAAAACGCGAATGATGTGTTTGAGAGATTTATAAATGCCGGAACGATCTTTATCGGTGCAACGACACCTGAAGCACTTGGGGATTACTTGGCTGGACCAAATCATACTTTGCCGACAAACGGCAATTCAAGATTTAGTTCTTCACTTGGCGTATATGATTTCCAGAAAAGAGTCAATTATTTAAATTATACAAAAGAGGCATTAGATAGAGAGGCAAGTCAGGTAATAAAATTTGCGGAGATGGAGGGGCTAGAAGCACATGCAAATGCGATTAGAAGAAGAAATGGCAATTAAATTAGATGCAAATGAGGCGGATGAATCACTGTGGGATTATAGTGAGCTATGGCAAATAGGTGAACTTTTAAAAGGAATGAATCGATATCCTGATCCTTATAATATCAAGTTCAAAGAAAAGTTAATCAATCGTATTTCACGTAAAGAAGGACTGACGTTTACTGTAGATCAAATGATTATTGGCAATGGTTCTGATGAGCTAATTAAGCTCGTCATGGAGAGTTTTTTCACAGCTAAAAAGTTATCTTTTGCTGCGGATCCAGCTTTTTCAGAATATGAACGTTTAACGAGAATCGTGGGTGGCAATATTGAAAAGCTTGTCTTCGATAATTTATTAATTGATGTTCCTGAATTTATATCTGAAATAAAAAAGGTCAATCCAGACGTCGTATTCTTTACAAATCCACAAAATCCAACGGGACAAATCTTTAATCTAGATGAAATTGAGAGTGTGGTTTCAGCTGTGCAAGGGATGGTTGTAATTGATGAAGCCTATATTGAATTTTCAAGTGAAAGCGCGTTGGGTTTGGTGTCGAAGTACGATAATCTAATCGTTATTAGAACTTTGTCAAAGGCGTTTGGATTGGCTGGCCTTAGACTGGGCTACGCAATTTCTAATGCGAAAAACATAGATAAGATGAATGAAAATAAGTTGGCGTATAACATATCGTGTTTATCAGAGACCGTAGGCATTTATGCACTAGATTATGAGACAAGAATTGAAAACTACATCGATCAAGTGATAAAAGTCCGAGATCTGGCAGTGGCACAACTAGATGAGATGCAAGAATTAGAAGTTTATCGAAGTAGTGCAAATTTTGTGTTATTTACATTTGATGAATGGGAAAAGTATCAAAGCTTCAAAAATAGAGTTACAAAGACTCCGATTCGTTTGCGTTTTTTTGATGATGGTCCAGAAAAATTAAAAAGGTCTGTTCGAATCACAATCACCAATCTTGAATCCTATGAGGCTTTTTACAAGATTTTAAAGGAGTGCTGAAGCGATGAGAGTTGAAGTAAACCGCAAAACAAAAGAAACGGATATCCAGTTAGCTTTGAGCCTAATAGAATTGGGTGAAAAAGATCAGTCCAACAAGATTGAGATAGAATCAAATGGTGGACCATCCATTGAATCGATCGGCTTATTTAGTCATTTTCTGAACGCTTTTTTATTTTATGCAGGTTTGAAAGTTGAACTAAAAGTCGTTGGCGATCTTTGGGTAGATGCACACCATACCATTGAGGATATAGGCATCTGCATCGGACAAGCCTTTAGAAAACTGTATTTGGAAGTAGGTAGCTTCGAGCGATTTTCTGAATGTCTTTTACCAATGGATGAAGCATTAGTAAGAACTGCTCTAGACATAAGTGGCAGACCTTTTCTGTATATGGGTGGTTTCGAATCAAATACACTGAGTAATATTGAACAAAGCTATCTGGAATTTTGGAATGCCTTTGTCAGAGAAAGTCGTATTTGCTTACATGTGGATGTCCTAAGGGGCACCAATCGACACCATTTGTTTGAAGGGGTGTACAAATCTGTCGGCAGGTGTATCAAACGTGCGTTGGTTACTCAAACCAATATTCAAAGTACAAAGGGTGTCATATGATTATAGGAATTGTAAATTATGGGTTAGGTAATATAAGAAGTATTAAAAATGCCTTGAGCGAATATAAGGTAATACTCGTTGATAACGAGGAGAGTCTTTTGACTGTAGATGTTTTAATTTTACCCGGTGTGGGTGCGTTTGGATTTGCTATGGAAAATCTTAGATCACTTGGGCTTGTAGATGCCATTAGAGGCTTTGCGAAATCGGGTAAAAGACTCATCGGGATTTGCCTCGGTATGCAGCTTTTGTATGAAAGTAGCTTTGAACACGGCGAGTTTGAAGGCCTGGGCATATTAAAGGGAAAGGTTATTGAACTGCCCAATACAGAAGTTATCCCACATATGGGGTGGAATCGATTGACGGTAGCCCAACCAAGTGAGGGGCTTTACACCAATCAATACATGTACTTTGTGCATTCCTACTATGTAGTTGAAGAGGATGAAAACCAAATCGTTGCAAGTACCTTCTATGGTGCAAAGATTCCCGCAATCGTAAAAAAAGACAATATCATTGGATTTCAAGGACATCCCGAAAAAAGTGGTAACGAGGGGCAACAGTGGTTGAAAATGGCGGTTGAAGGAAAGCTATAGTCAGTTAGAAATCACAAAATAAAATACTAAAATAGTAGAAAAGTGAAATTTAGGAGAAAGGCAAATGAAGCCATTAAACATAGAGATTATACCTGCAATCGACCTTAAGGGTGGCAACGTAGTGCGTTTAAAGCAAGGCAATTATTCTGACGAAACCCTTTATGATTCAACGCCACAGGCTTTCATAGATCAGTGGTTAGAAATGGGTGTAAAAAGGTTGCATATTGTTGATTTGGATGCGGCGGTAAATGGGCAAAGTTCAATAGAAAATACGAATAGCATTGAGGCAATTGCAAGTCGATATAAGAATCAGCTAAAAATTCAAGTGGGCGGTGGTATTAGAGATGAAGCAACCCTCCAAAAATACTTCGATTTAGGGGCAGAAAAGGTAATCATTGGCACTTTGTTTTTTAAAGATTTTGAGCTTTATGAGCAATTGTTTAATACCTACGGCGAAAAGATCATCCTTGCCTTGGATACGAATAACGGTTACGTGTGTCATAGCGGTTGGCAAACCAGTTCAAACGAAAAACTAATGCGTGTTTTAGAACAATATCGTGCAGTGTTACCCGTAGAGGTAATGGTGACCGATATACAAAAAGATGGTATGCTCGAAGGTCCGAATTTTGAATTGATGTCACAGCTCGTTGCATTTGGCAAAAACAACAGGATTAATTTCATCGCTTCTGGTGGTATTAGTTGCTCGGCAGATATTGAAAAACTGGATTCGCTTTCAGTAAAGTCAGTGATTGTTGGAAAAGCACTATTGGAAAGGAAAATTGTATGAGTGATTTAGCAAAACGAATTATTCCGTGTTTGGATATCGTCAATGGAAATGTAGCGAAAGGGATAAAATTTGAAGCGGTTAAAGCAATTGGGGATCCAATTGAACTAGCGGTTTATTATCAAAATGAAGGCGCAGACGAGCTCGTCTTTTATGACATCAATGCGACAGTCGAGATGCGATCAACGTTTATCAATCTTGTAGAACGAATCGCCGAAACGATAAAAATCCCATTCACCGTCGGTGGTGGTATAAGAACGGTAGACGATATTTACAATGCGCTTTTAAGTGGTGCAGATAAGGTTTCAGTCAATTCGGCAGCGATTCTAAATCCTGAAATCATCTATCAAGGAGCCAAAAGATTTGGCAATCAATGTATGGTTGCTTCTATGGATGTGAGAAAGCTTGGAGAAGAATACTTTGTCTATACTCATGGTGGCAAAAACAGAACGACTTATAACGCTATCGACTGGGCGAAAAGATGTGAAACGCTTGGCGCTGGCGAACTTGTGATCAATGCCATCGATCAAGACGGCGTTAAAAAGGGTTATGATTTAGCCTTGATGCAACAAATTAGAGAAGTGGTAAACATCCCAATTATTGCTTCAGGAGGCGCAGGTAATATGAAAGACTTTGAAGATTTGTTTGAGCTAGATGCAGCAGATGGTGCTATTGCGGCAAGTATTTTCCACTATAAGACACTTGCGATTCCAAGTTTAAAATCGAGGCTTAGTAGAAGTGGCATCGTTATAAGAGAGGTGATGTAAAAGATGCAAGAGAAACAAGAGGCACAAGAGATGCGAGAAAATCAAAAATTGCAAGTAACGAATGATATAAGCGAAAGAAAATTGAGTTTATCTGATATTGAAATAACAGATCGTTTGAAATGGTCTAGCGATGGGCTGATCCCTTGTATTGTCGTAGATCAAAGCTCCAAACAGGTATTAATGCTTGCTTATATGAACTCTGATGCTTTAAGCCAAACGTTAGACACGAATGTAATGACCTTTTATTCAAGATCACGAGCAGAGTTGTGGGTGAAGGGCAAAACCTCAGGGAAT
Organism: Clostridiales bacterium 38-18; assembly: GCA_001897605.1. Taxonomy (GTDB): domain Bacteria; phylum Bacillota; class Clostridia; order Peptostreptococcales; family Acidaminobacteraceae; genus Fusibacter_C. The sequence goes on from MKTL01000006.1 coordinate 120,467, forward strand.
ACTCAGAAGTTAGTAAGGCTTTCAACTGACTGTGATAGAGATACACTAATCGCCTATGTGACCCCTGAAGGTCCAGCCTGTCATACGGGTGCCGTCTCTTGCTTTGAGACACATGAAGACATCTATTGCAGTCAAGAAAATTTATCAGAGAGTTTACCGAATAATGATTCATATAGTATGCCTACTTTTTTATATGAACTAGAGTCTGTTATAAAGGAGCGTTACAACGAGAGAAAAGAAGGGTCATATACAACCTATCTATTTAATAGTGGTGTTGATAAAATACTAAAAAAAGTAGGCGAGGAAGCCTCAGAAGTCATTATTGCAGCTAAAAATATCGAAAAAGGGTCTAAGGAACTAATCAGTGAAGTAGCCGATTTAACTTATCATGTTATGACGCTTCTCGTACAGACCGGTGTGTCAGTTTCATCTGTTTTAGAGGAGCTTAAACATAGGCATAAAGTGTAAAAATGTTTAAAATGCTTACTTTTTGGTATATATAGTTATGTCATTATATTAAATAGAACCGTAAAAGTAAGGAGTTAACTATGCAAAAGACAATCTTCGTATCAAATCGATTGCCTGTCACCTTGAAAAAAGAAGATGGGCATATTTCATATCATATGAGTATTGGTGGACTGGCGACCGGTTTAAAGAGCTATCACGAAAGCTCTTCGGCCTTATGGGCGGGATGGACGGGGCTACCTTCAGAAGAACTGGGAGCAGAGGATCACAAAGTCATAAATGAGAAATTGATTGAGGCATATAAATGTATTCCTGTCTCACTCAGTCAAAATGAGATTGATCAATACTATTTTGGATTTTCTAATAGCACCATATGGCCACTTTTCCATTACTTCAATAATTATGTTTCACACAATCAGTCACAGTGGGAAGCCTATAAAGCAGTCAATGTTAAATTTTATGAAACCATTAAGCCATATATCAATGAGGGTGATGTTATATGGATTCACGATTACCAGCTGATGATGCTACCAGGGTTGATACGTGAAAATCATCCAAATGTAAAAATAGGCTTCTTTTTACACATTCCATTTCCTTCATATGAAATATTTAGAACGGTTATGTGGCGTGAGGCTATATTAAAGGGAATTTTAGGCGCTGATTTAATTGGCTTTCATACCTATGATTATGTTAGACATTTTCTTTCGAGTGCGAGAAGGTTATTGGGTTGTGAGCATCATTTGAATCAAATCACATATGATGAGCGATATATTCGAGTCGATGTTTTTCCAATGGGTATCGATTATGATTTTTTCACAAAACAATTTAACGATGAAGAATATGATCGTAAAATTTCAGAAATTGAAGCGTCACTTTATAGTCAAAAGATGATTCTTTCTATCGATCGATTGGACTATACGAAGGGTATACCTGAACGGATAAAAGCTTTTAGAAGATTTTTAGAGCTTAACTCTGAATATATGGGCAAGGTTAGATTAACCTTGATCGTTGCCCCATCAAGAGAGGCAGTTGATAGCTATAAAGAGCTTCTAAAAGAGATACAGATTCTTGTAAGTGAAACCAATGGCGAGCTTGGAACCATTAATTGGCAGCCGATTATCTTTTTCTTTCAAGCTTTTTCACAAAAAGAGCTAATCGCATTTTATCGTAAAGCGGATTTACTTTTAGTTACGCCTATCAGAGATGGTATGAACCTAGTGGTTAAAGAATATATTGCTGCACGCACTGATCTTAAAGGGATGGTAGTGATAAGTGAAACGGCAGGCGCTGCCAGCGAGCTTGGCGAGTATTTTATCGTCAATCCAAATGATATTGATGAAATAGCATCTGCGATTAAGGATGCATTGGAAATGTTGCCAGCTGATAGAATAACGATAAACAAAACCATGCATAAAAGGTTGAAACGCTATAATGTCAAGTTTTGGGCTGAAGAGTTTATGAATACACTTACTTCAATTGATCCTGATCCAATTCTACCATTGACGCAAATTGATCTTGATAAAAACGATGAGACAATTTTATCTAGCTATCAAAATTGTAAAAAGCGACTGATATTACTAGATTACGATGGCACTCTAGTGGGCTTTAAATCGATTCCTGAAAAAGCGAAGCCAGACAAGGAGCTGAAGCTGCTATTAGAAAAATTAGCACAGGACGAAAAAAACACAGTTGTAATCGTTTCGGGCAGAGATCATATTACACTAGAAAAATGGTTAGGAGAGCTAAAGCTCAACTTGGTCGCCACTCATGGACTTTGGATTAAGGAAATTGACAAAGAGTGGGAGATGTCACTGACCTTAAACAATGAATGGAAAAACTCGATTTATCATGTTATGGAGGTGTACGCTGACCGTATGCCAGGCTCTATTATAGAAGAAAAGGATTATTCGCTAGCCTTTCATTATCGACTATGTGATCCCGATCTTGTGACGACAAAGCTTCATGAGGTGAGAGAAGCGCTCACAGCGATGACACATTCAATGACCATTGGTGTTCAAGAAGGAAATAAGGTATTAGAAGTTAAAGACAAGCGTGTCAATAAAGGATATGGTGCTTCGATTTTCTTAAAAAACCCTGAGTATGATTTCATAATGAGTATCGGAGATGATATTACTGATGAAGATTTGTTTGAAGTTTTAAAGGATTCACATTATAGTATAAAGGTAGGGCTTGGAAATTCAAAAGCAAGATACCGTTTGCGGTCATGGCAATCCGTAAGAAAATTACTGTCCAAGCTTTCAAACACAGAAAGGAATGAAATATGACAAGTCATTTATACGAAGCAATTGATTTTGCAAATATTGGATTTTCAAAGGCTGAGACCTGTATGGTAACAGAGCCAAATCACAGTAATATTTTTGGTAATGTTCATGGTGGCGAGCTGATGCGCTTAATGGATAATATCGCTGGAATTGCTGCAGCCAAGCACGCCAAGGGAATGGTCGTTACTGCAAGAGTAGATGAGCTTGAATTTCACCGAGCGGTCAAAATAGGGGAGCTTGTAACCTGTGTAGGTCAGCTTGCATATGTAGGAAAAGCATCCATGCAAGTGTTGGTTACAGTCTCTGTTTTAGATGTACACAGTGCAAAAGATCCTGAGGTAGCATTAACCGCTTTTTTTACAATGGTGCATCTTGAGGATCAAAAACCTGCGATGGTTGAGCCTTTAATTCCTAAAAATGGAGCTGAAGAATTTCTTTATAATTTAGGAAAGCAAAAGTATGAAGAAATAAAGCAGAAAAAGCAAAATAATGTGAAAAAATAATAAATTTTAATGATTTACAGGTATGTATTGAAGTGCTTTAAATGATATAATCATCATAGGCACTTCAATTTTTTTTTGAAACTTTTATATATCAAAATCCGTCTAAATGGTTGTAAGGTTAAGAAAGACTATTCAACTACACTGTAAACGGTTAACAAGACAAAAATATTCACTTTAGGAGTCTCAGATGCTTTTTTCCAGCATTTCATTCATATATTATTTCTTGCCAATTAGCATGGCTTTTTATCTGCTTACACCAAAGCGTTTTAAAAATATAACTTTGTTGCTTGTGAGCTTGTTATTTTATTTTTTAGGTGAACCTGTTTATACCCTACTACTTGTTTTCTCGTCAGTATCCGATTACCTACATAGTCTATACATAGAGAAGCACAGAGGTGAAAAAAAGGCAAAATATGCATTGATATCCTCTATTGTTATTAATTTAGGGGCTTTGGGTTTTTTCAAATATATTGATTTTTTCATCACAATAATCAATCAGATTTTGAAGGTGCAAATCCCAGTTTTAGGAGTCCCTTTACCGATTGGTATTAGCTTTTTTACATTTCAGACAATGAGCTATACCATCGATGTATATAGGGGTGAGGTTAAGGCTGAGCGTAGCTTTTTAAGCCTAGCGACGTTTGTATGTCTATTTCCACAATTAATTGCTGGGCCTATTGTCAGATATTCTGATATCGCTTCTGAGCTTAAGCACCGTGTAACCGATCTAAGCAAAACAGCTGAAGGCGTTCAAAGATTTGTCATTGGACTTTCTAAAAAGGTACTTTTGGCAAATGGTTTTGGTGAATTTTGCATTTTATACCGTGGCGCAGAACAACCGAGTGTTCTTTTCCATTGGATGTATGCCATTGCTTTTACGATGCAGATCTATTTTGATTTTTCAGGATACAGTGATATGGCAATTGGTATGGGAAAAATGCTTGGATTTACATTCCCTGAAAACTTTAACTATCCCTATGTTTCAAAATCAATTACAGAATTTTGGCGTCGTTGGCATATGAGTCTCAGTAAATGGTTTAGAGATTATGTTTATATCCCTCTAGGGGGCAATAGAGTCACTAAAGTGAAATGGATTCGAAACATAATGACCGTATGGCTGCTAACTGGGCTATGGCATGGTGCTGCACTTAATTTTGTCGTATGGGGTGGCTTTTTCGGTACCCTTTTGCTTCTTGAAAAATTTATTTATGGAAGGCAGCTAGAGCGATTACCAGCTATTGTTAAACACATCTATGTTATGTTTTTAGTTACGGTAAGCTTTGTTATCTTTAATGCGGATACAATGCGAATAGCCATGAGTGATTTGGCTGGAATGTTTGGTATATCTGATTTACAATACGGCCTACCATTAATCACAAATGAGTCCTTATATTATTTTAAAAGCTATGGCCTGCTATTTGTTTTTGGTTTTGTAGGTGCAACACCATTGGTAAAAAATGTCGTTTTACAATTTAAAGCTTTATCGGGAAAGACCTCTAAGTCTACAACGCTTGCTTTTAGTGGCTTTTTATCATTATTTATGATAGAGTCCGTTGGAAGTATTGTATTGCTTTTAATTAGTACTGCAAATTTAATCAGTGGTTCGTTCAATCCCTTTTTATACTTTAGATTTTAGGAGGCGATATGAGAGCGAATCAATCCTCAATAAATAAAATTACGGTGGTATTATTCTTTATCATTTTATTTTTGATTAGTGTAAGTCAGCTAATACTACCAGATAAAGAAATTTCTCAGGCCGAGCGAAGACGTCTTGAGCAAATGCCTAAAGTAACTTCGAATGCCATTATGGAAAGAGAATTAACCGATAAGCTTGAAAAATATCTACTCGATCAGTTTCCTGCTAGAGACCAGTTCTTAAAATCAGATGCATTTGTTAAACAAGTGGTTTTTCAAAGACAGGACATCGGTGGTGTCTATCAATATAAGACTTATTTGAGCAAGGTATTATTTCCTGAAAAGACTAATGATATAGCTTACATCACTAACAAAATTAATACCATATGTGAAACCTATCTCAGTGGTATGCCAATTTTTATGACGATGGTGCCTGATAAAGGTTATTTTACAGCTGATAGAAGTGGGAAACCCCATATAGATTATGATGCTTTTGAATCAGAGCTAAAGTCTAAGCTAAATACAAGTTTAAAATATGTTTCACTACTTGACTCACTTCACCTTGAGGATTATTACAAAACTGACGCTCATTGGCGCCAAGAGGCACTTGAGCCTGTGGTCAAAGTATTAAACAAGGAGATGTCAAATCCTACTACTGAAAATTCAATAGTTTATGACAATTTGGGTGAGTTTAAAGGTGTTTATTATGATAAGCTTTTTAACACCACTGAACCTGATCAATTAATTACAGTAAAAGTACCTGGTTGGGAAACCGCTATCGTGACCTATGCAGATGAAAAAAAAGTAGCAGCGATTTATAGGCTGGATATGCTAGACCACTTAGATCGATATGACACCTTTTTAGGTGGGCCACAATCTTTGGTTTATATAGAAAATGATGCCGCTCAAACCGATAAGGAACTCGTAATGTTCAGAGATTCATTTGGGAGTAGTATTGCTCCTTGGTTCATTCAAACCTATAAAAAAATTACTTTAATTGATCTTAGGTATGTGGATGTTGATAAACTAAATCAATATGTTTCATTTTCAAATCAAGATATCTTATTTCTTTACAATACGACGGTATTAAATAACAAAATCAACTTTAAATAGGTGGTCAGATATGAAACATGTCACAATAAAGGTTATGTTGTTAGTGGTTGCAGTCATTATAAATGGCTATGTTATCTATAGACTTGAGGTAGACCGACAAACCGATTACGCATATGAGGCGAGTACAAAGGTTTTAAGTGGTGATTTAGCAAATGGACAGTTTGAGGCATTACCATCCGAAGCTTCAACAGAGCCAACGGATGTTGAGCCAGTAATAAGTGATGCCCTGGTTTCTTTAATTCAAAGCGAGCCAAATGTTGCAGATTTAACCAATGAAAACAAATTTTACGAAGAAGAAATTGCTTTAGCGCTTGAAGAAGCTCGACAAGCAGAATTAGAAAAGGCGTTGGCCTATGACTACAGTCAACCGGTTAAAAGTGCTTCTGTAGTGGGGGATGATTATTTTTCGGATGCAGTTTTTGTGGGAAATTCAAGAACTGAAGGCTTTATGCTTTATTCTGGGCTAAAAAATGTTAAATCCTTTACTTACATTGGTCTTAAAGTAGATACGATTCAATCCTCTCGAGTTGCAAAGCTAAATGGTGAAAAAGTGACCATAATGGAAGCTTTAAAATACAATAAGTTTAGTAAGCTCTATATAATGCTAGGTATGAACGAGCTTGGTTGGGCTTTCCCAGAAAAATTCAAGGAGGAGTATGGCAAAGTAATTGACCAGATTAAGCTTGATCACCCTGATGCCATTATTTATATTCAATCTATACTGCCAGTAAGTAAAGAAAAGGCTATTAATGATCCAATATACAACAACCAGAATATAGACAAATTTAACGTGCTAGTAAAAGAACTAGCGATAGAAAAGGAGGTCTATTATTTGGATGTTGCTAGTGCAGTAATGGATAGTGAAGGTTTTTTGCCGGATGGCGCATCCTTTGATGGAGTACATCTTAAACCTGATTATTGTAAGGTTTGGTTGGCTTATTTAAAAGCACATACAGTAGAAAGTCAGAAAATTGATGTGGTTGCAGGTGAAAATATTGCAGAAAAATTGAAAGTAAGGGATTAGGTGATGATAGATGTTCAGAATTGCTCGTAAAATGATAATATTGTGCTTAATAGTAATATTGGTGTTGAGCGGTTGTTCCACTAAAAAGTTGGATTTTGATATGCAAAATGTTGTTGAGGCACTATCGACTAAATCGTATTTTGGCACTGATTTTTATGAGGTTGAAGGTTCAGCTTTAGTTCAAATGTATGGTATTGAGGTGGAAAATGTAGATGCAATTGGCTTTGCAGGTAGCGGTGGCGTTGCAGATGAGCTATCTATTTTTAATGTAGAAAATGAAGCCGATGCGGATACCATACTACAAATAGCGCAGGATCGAATTGCAGAACGGATTGAAGCTTATAAAAGCTACAAGCCAGATGAAGTTTTTAAGCTTGAGCATGCTTATGTTGAAAAATTTGGAACGTTTATCGTTGTGGGTGTCTGCTCAGATGCTGATGCATTTAAAAAAGATTTAGATGCGGTTATTTATAAGTAAAGTTAACTCCTGAATTTGCAAAATATGCATTCAGGAGTTTTTTATTACGTTGAAGCCAGTAGCGGACAACTTGATTGACCCATTTTATTTTGGGTATCTAAATAATTATGTCAAACTATTTACAATAAAGTCACACTGTTAATCAATGGACCAAACGATTAATTAATAGGTGAAATCGTTATTTATTAGGAGGTTTTAATGAATTATAATCAAATTTATATAGGCGGCGAATGGGTTTACTCAGATTCTCCTGCCATGATAGAGGTAGAAAATCCAGCAACTCGACAAATAATTGGGAAGGTGCCCGCTGGAAATGCAAAAGATGTGGATCGAGCTGTATTAAGTGCAAAGGCTGCTTTTGAAGCATGGTCTGAAACGACTCTTGAAGAAAGAATCGTCACTTTGAGAAAAGTTTATGATCATTTTGCGGCTAAAAAGGAGCAACTGATTCAGATGGAAGTCGCTGAATTAGGTCAGCCGATTAGATGGGCTGAAAGAGCACATGTTATTGGTCCGTTGGCGCGTTTTGATAATTATATTAAGCTTATTCAAGACTATCCTTTTGAAGAAAAATTAAAACATGCGACGGTTCGCCGCGAACCTATAGGGGTCATCGGGTGTATCACACCTTGGAACTATCCACTTGGACAGGTGATGCAAAAAATTGTCCCAGCTTTACTAACGGGTAATACAGTAGTATTAAAGCCTTCACAAATGACGCCGCTTTCTGCGATGGTCCTAGCTGAATCCTTTCATGAAGCTGGTGTTCCTGCTGGTGTGTTCAATCTAGTGACAGGTCGTGGTGCAGAGGTTGGTAATGCATTGGCTTTACATCCAGATGTACAAATGATCTCATTTACTGGATCGACAACTGGCGGTAGAGAAGTGGGTAAGCTTGCTCTTGAGACAATTAAAAAGATCGCTTTAGAGCTTGGTGGCAAATCACCACTTATTGTACTTCCGGATGCTGATATATCTCTTGCAGTGGGTACGGTTATAAGCTCTTGCTTCGATAATACAGGTCAGACCTGTGCAGCATTAACGCGTATGATCATCCCAAAAGCGGATAAAGAAAAAATAGAGTCGTTGATCATCGAACGCTCAAAGGCATATACGGTAGGTGATCCAACACTTGTGGACACCAAGGTGGGTCCTCTTGCAAGTGCAAAGCAGTATAAAAAGGTCAGCAAGTATATTGAAATCGGTATAGAAGAAGGGGCTAAGTTGATTGTGGGTGAAATGCCTGTTCCATATGAAGCTCTTGGTGATAACGGCTACTATGTGAAGCCAACTGTTTTTACAGATGTTGAAAATCATATGAAGATTGCTCAAGAGGAAATCTTCGGACCAGTCATCTCACTGATCGCCTATGATACAGTGGAAGACGCTATACGCATAGCGAATGATGTGCCATATGGTTTATCAGGTGCGGTTATCGGCCCATTGGATTTGGCCAATGAGGTGGCGACCAAAATAAAAACCGGATCGGTTTATGTCAATGATGGCAAAAGAGACATCAATGCGCCGTTTGGCGGTTATAAACAATCCGGTATAGGTAGAGAGGGTGGCATACAAGGGATTGAGGAATTCTTGGAGATAAAGTCAATCTTCAATGAACCACAGCCTGAAAAGCTATAAATAAGTTTTTTAGAACGATAACCATTCAGAGATTTCTGATAGTGGTATCGTTCTTTTTTTATACGCATGCAGTAACAATCTAGCATTATCAAATTCATACGTGCAGGTAACCAGTGTTAAAAGGCTTAAATCCTCTGGTAATTCTAACGGGTCATCGAAAATGGAATTGCGTTTAAAATGCTTTGCATATTCCACGAGTTCTCCTGGGTCGAGGTTAAAACTGAGGTAGTAATTATATGCAGAGACACGCTGTACGGCAAACAACTCATAGAGGACCGCTTCTCTAGAGGTAACGATCACGACGTATCTGTGATGGTTATAAAAGTCCTCGTCCTTATACTGATGCAAATCGTGGAACATGGTCCCTTTAAACAAATAGTGACCGTAGATAGCATTGTGCGTGTCATATAGGTTGGGTGAATTTTTATAGTCTAAATAGATTGAACCATCCATATCTGGGCTGTTTTTATAATCGTATCTTAGGTAGTAATCGTTGTCTTTGCCCTGCACCAATGGATAATCGATATTTGTTCCCGGAACTTTAAACCAACCGATAAAATCGGGGGACTCTTTCATGTATTCGGAAAAAGTCGTACTAAAATAGGTATCAAAGCCAAGATTATCATCTTCTGGTGTGGCATAGAGCGGTAAATTAGTTGTGGTGTCAGTGTTAGTTTTGTTATCAGAAGTACCAGTTGACTCTGCAGAAGTTTCAGTTGACTCAGTATTAGTTGAATCCGTAGTGTCTGTAGTATCTGTAATTGATCCTGATGGTATCTCTGTTATAGAACCGTTTTCGGAACCTTCAACGGCTGTATCAGCGTCTTGTGAGGTGGATGGCGAAGGCACGTCCTTTCCACAAGAAATAAGGAGTAGCGACAGAGCAAAAATGAAGATGGAGAGCATAAGAAAACGGAGGCATTTATTGAACATATGGACCTTCTTTCAATCAAATGTGATATAGTATAAGTGGATCAAAACGCGAGGAGGTACAGGATGCAACAAGTTATGCTGGAACCAGGTGATTTACTAGATAACCGCGGTTGTCTTATCCAAAGCGGTTATTCGACTCAGCTCATTAAGAAATATCAAAGGAAACGCATTAAAGCACCTTTTTTTAAGATTAAAGAGTGGGATTATTATTTGATCTATAACGATGCTTATGGTATCGCTGTAACGGTAGCGGATAATAGCTATATGGGACTTCTCAGCGTCTCGTTACTTGATTTTACGAACAAAACAGAAACGACAAAAACCAAAATTTTACCGTTTACATTTGGAAAACTGAATATGCCCGAAGCCTCATATGAGGGCGAGGTGCTCTATCAAAAAGGCGATATGGCATTTAAGTTTACGCACGGTTTTGGTAAACGAAATATTTTTGTGAGCTTCCCAAATTTTAAGGATAAAAGCAAACTTGAGATATCTATAGATTTGACGCATGCACTAGAGGATTCTATGGTGATTGCAACGCCTTTTCCTGAGAACAAGCATGCCTTTTATTATAATCAAAAAATAACAGCGATGCCTGCAGAGGGTGTGGCGAAACTAGGCAACGAAATCATCACATTCCGAAAAACCAATGCCCTTGGACTTCTAGACTGGGGGCGTGGGGTTTGGACCTATAAAAACACTTGGTATTGGAGTGCCGCTCAAGGCTTTATTGGCGATGATGTGATTAGTTTTAATCTAGGCTATGGCTTTGGTGACACCTCAAAGGCGACTGAAAATATGTTCTTTATCAATGGCAAAGCATTTAAACTGACCGATATCGATTTTAAAATTCCAATGACGCCAGAAGGGGAAGACTATTTAAGACCTTGGCTAATGACTTCCTCCGATGGCACTTTTGAAGCGTTATTTACACCGATATTAGATCGACAGGCCTTGATTTCACTTGGAGTTTTAGCAAGTGATCAGCATCAGGTGTTTGGGTATTTTGATGGCTTTGCTCTAATAGGTGACGCAAAAGAAAAGGTTGAATTTAAACACTTTTTAGGCTTTGCAGAAAAGGTTTATAATAAATGGTAGTATTGATTTATACCCATAATATGATTAAGTCACACAGTTCATAGATAGTAAATGAAGATTTCGGGTATAGCTTTAGTGAAGAGATTGAAAGGAGCTATATATGAATCAAACCCTGACAAATGTCTATAAAGTAAAGTCAAATTACGATTTAACCGAATCTCATGAGAGATTAATTGAAACGCTGAAGCAAGTTGGATTTGGCGTTTTATGGGAACTGAATTTTAAGGATAAGCTGCGTGAAAAGGGATTAGCGTATAACGAAGATTTTTTAGTAATGGAGGTCTGTAATCCAGCAAAAGCAAAGGTTGTTTTGGAAGCCGAAATAGATATGGGCTTCATGCTGCCTTGTAAAGTCGGGATTCACACTGAAAACGGAAGCTGCTTCATGGGCCTTATGAAACCGTCCAGCATGGTATCCAATGAGTCATTGACTTCCCTTGCTAAAGAAGTAGAGGACGCATTAATCCTAGCCATCGATGGTGCCGCAAAATAATCAATCCATTTATACAAAAGATGAAAATTCATCATAATTTTTTTACAATTAGCCACCTTGACGCTAGGCGATGAGGTGGTATAATTATTTTAAGAGTTAGCACTCAATGTGGCAGAGTGCTAACAAGAAAAAGGAGTGATGAATTATGAATGTAGAAAAAATGACTAAGAAAACGATAGAAAGCATTGAAAACGCACAGAGACTGGCAATAAAGTTCAGCCATTCGCAAATCGATATGACGCATCTTCACTATGGTTTGATAGGCGATGAAGGCGGTCTTATATCCAGTGTGCTTTCACAATTAGGCATTGATCTACCTAAATATAGAAGTCTTGTACAGGATATTTTAGAGAAGATGCCAAAAGTAGTTTCTGAGCAAAACGAAATCTATGCGTCGAGAAAGTTTAACAAAATTTTAATCGATGCAGAGGATTATGCCAAACAGCTGAGTGATGATTATGTTAGCGTGGAACACGTCTATCTATCACTCTTAGATAATCTCACTGGTGAAGATCAAAGAGTCGTTAAACAATTTAATATCACAAAGGAACGTTTTCTAGAAGCGCTCGCAAAGATACGTGAAAATAAGAGAGTTACTTCTCAAAACCCTGAAGACGGTTATCAAGTGTTAGATAAATACGGTAGAGATCTGGTGGAGCTGGCGAGAAGTGGTAAACTAGATCCGGTGATTGGTAGAGATGAGGAAATCAGAAGAGCCATTCGCATTTTATCTAGAAGAACGAAGAACAATCCCGTGCTGATTGGTGATCCTGGTGTTGGTAAAACTGCAGTTGTAGAAGGGTTAGCTTTGCGTATTCTCGCTGGTGATGTCCCAGATGGACTTAAGGATAAAACGGTTTATGCGCTTGATATGGGCGCACTAATTGCGGGCGCTAAGTTCAGAGGTGAGTTTGAAGAAAGGTTGAAAGCAGTTCTCGATGAAATCAAGGATTCCGATGGTAAAATCATTCTGTTTATTGATGAGCTTCATACGATAGTGGGTGCGGGTAAGACTGAAGGTGCAATGGATGCAGGTAATCTACTTAAGCCATTGCTCGCTAGAGGTGAACTGAGATTAATTGGCGCAACGACGATAGATGAGTATCGTAAGTACATTGAGAAGGATGCTGCACTAGAAAGACGTTTTCAACCGATATTGGTGGGAGAACCTTCTATTGAGGACACGGTTGCCATCCTTCGCGGCTTAAAGGAGCGCTTTGAAATTCACCATGGGGTTCGTATCACAGATGGTGCAATTATTGCGGCTGCACAGCTTTCAGAAAGGTATATTCTTGATCGTTTCCTACCAGATAAGGCAATCGATCTTATGGATGAGGCATTATCTATGCTGAGAACGGAGATCGATTCTATGCCACAGGAGCTTGATCAACTCAACCGTAAAATTATGCAAAAGGAAATTGAAAAGCAGGCACTTCAAAAGGAAACCGATCGAGACGCAGTTGGAAGAAGAGATGCACTTGATTTAGAAATTGCTGAACTAAAGGAACAGCTTCACGCCTTAAAAGGAAGATGGGAAGTTGAAAAAGCTGCGATCGACAAGGAAAAAAACCTTAAGAAAGAAATTGAAACGGTTAAGTATAAAATAGAGGAAGCTGAGCGTAACTATGATTTAGAGACCTTGGCGCAGTTGAAATACGGCGATCTCGTGAACTTAAATAATGAACTGGAAGCATTAAAGAGCAATAAAGTGCATACTGAGCTTTTAAAAGAGGAAGTGACAGAAGAAGAAATCGCAGATATCGTGTCAAAATGGACAGGTATCCCAGTGGCAAAGCTAGTTGAGGAAGAAAAGGATAAACTTCTAGGACTGGACACACTCTTGCACGAACGTGTCATCGGCCAGGATGAAGCAGTTACTGCCGTTTCTGACTCTATAATACGCGCTAGAGCAGGATTGAAAGACCCATCTAAACCCATTGGATCGTTTGTATTTTTAGGTCCAACAGGCGTCGGTAAAACCGAACTTGCAAAAGCACTTGCAGAGGCTTTATTTGACGATGAGAATAACATCATTCGTATCGATATGAGCGAATATATGGAGAAGTTCTCAGTTTCAAGGCTGATTGGAGCGCCTCCAGGCTATGTTGGCTACGATCAAGGTGGTCAACTCACAGAAGCCGTTAGAAGAAAGCCATATTCAGTCATCCTTTTAGACGAGATTGAAAAAGCCCATCCTGATGTGTTTAATGTGCTCTTACAACTTCTGGATGATGGTCGTTTAACCGATGGACAAGGACATCTTGTTGACTTTAAAAATACAGTCATTATCATGACCTCTAATATCGGTAGTCAAATTCTATTGGAAGATTTGTCGATAGAAGGCGATGGTGTGATTAGTAGTATGGCAAAAGAAGAAGTCCTTAAGCTATTCCATAAGTCCTTTAAACCAGAATTAATCAATCGATTAGATGATATTCTACTTTTCACACCGCTTAACATCGAAGCGATTAAAGGCATTGTGAAACTTTCAATTGATTCAGTGAGAAATAGACTCAGCGATAGAAAAATTCAGCTAGAGGTGAGTGAGGATGCACTGGAGCACATTGCTAGAGAAGCTTATAATCCTGTATTTGGCGCAAGACCGGTCAAACGCTTTATCATGCATAACATCGAGACGAAGCTGGGTAAGTCAATTATCAGCGGTACGGTGAGTGAAGGGGATCGGGTTAAGATCGTCATGACAGAGCAGGGCTTGGCGTTTGAAATAACTAAGAGTGCTGTTGGTGATTAACACGAAAACTATAAAGTAAACAGGCATTAAGAACACAAATAAAAAGGAGAACAGGCAGCTCTAAACGAGTTGCACGTTCTCCTTATTTTTTTTACCAAGATCTAGATGAACCGCCGCCACCACTGCTACCGCCGCCACCTCTAAATCCACCACCACCGCCGCCACTGCGTGAGCTTCTAGCTGCAGTATAGATGATAAATCGAGTTAGTCTACCACGATTTAAGATAATGTCTAAGAAAATGATAATGATCACTATTACGATTAAAATCAATTTTCCCAAGGTCATTTCCGAATCGCTTGAACTAGAATTATCAGTTGGCGTGTAATAAACGTTACTAGCGGATAGATCAGAAGCATCTAAATTATACTCCTTGTAAACTTCCTCTGCGAGCTTTAGGTAGGTACCTGTGACGCCTGCATCATAATCACCAGCTTGAAAGTTGCCAATCAAATAATCGTCCTGTATACGTCCTGTTTTAGCATCGTTTAATGCCCCTTCAAGACCATAACCGACTTCAATTCTAGATTGACGATCCTCATAGGCGATAAGAAGGAGTAAACCGTTGTTCTTCTTAGAATCCCCGATGCCCCACTGACGAAATAGGCCATTTGCGTAGCTTTCAATATCCGCGCCATCTAAGGAATCAACGGTTACTACAACTATTTGAGCGCCTGTTTTCTCGGCAAGTGGTACTGAAGTAGACATGATTAGTTCTTCTGTCTCACTAGAGAGAATGCCAGCGTAGTCAGCAACATAGAAATTATTGGTTGGTTCTGGATACTTATTTGCACCAAAGCTAGGTAATAGTAACAGAGTTAAGATGATACAAACAAGAGAAAAACTTTTAATAAAGCGTTTCATCAAACGACTCCTTGTCATTAGTTGTTAAAATCAACAGATGGCACTTGATTAGCACCTTCTTGTGCTTCAAAATAATCGACTTGATCAAATCCGAACATACCAGCAAAAATCATCATAGGGAATTGTTTAACGGTTCTATTATATTGATTTGCAACCGTGTTGTAGTCTTGTCTTGCTACTGCAATTCTGTTTTCAGTTCCTGCTAATTCATCAGATAACTGAATAAAGTTTTGGTTTGATTTTAAATCTGGATAACTTTCAGATATAGCCAATAAACGACTTAATGAACCACTTAATTCAGCACTTGCTTCATCTTTTTCTTGTACTCCCGTTGCGCCTATTAGTTTTGATCTCGCTTCAGAAACACTTTCGAAAATTTCTTTTTCTTGGCTTGCATAGCCTTTAACGGTTTCTACTAAGTTTGGAATTAAGTCATTTCTTCTTTGGAGCTGATTATCGATTTGACTAAGAGCTAAATTCACTTCTTCGTCTAAGCTTACTAATTTATTGTACCTAGAAACAAACATGCCTCCGAAGATAGCGATAACGACTACGATGGCAACAATAACGATTAATCCTTTTTTCATTTTACACCTCATGTTTATTTAATTTATATAGTTACTAATGCATTATACCCTTAAAAGATTAAAAAAGCATTAATAGAAGACTTAAAACTTGTTAAATCCGCAAGTTTAAGCTAATTTATGTTTGCTTATGTTGAAATGGGTATAAAGGAGATATCTATCCTATTGGAGGCAATTATGGCGAAACAGGGCTTAATCAAAAAAACAATTATTACAGTATTTATTTTATTTGTCGTTGTAATTAGTCTATTTATATTATTTTCCTTAAATCCACCAAAGGGCGAGGTAACCTATCCTTTAAGTGCAGAATCTTATCAAGATGGCGACCAAACGAATCTTTTGACAATTATCAAAGGAAGATATGAGCAGGAACCCTTTAATGGTGTTGCGACGTTGATCTTTTTTTTGGCAATTACACATTCTCTTTCAGTTAATTATTTTAGTACAAAGGCACACCAAATGGATAAGGCGTTCGAGCTACTAAAGCTTGAGGGCAAGGTTAGTCGAGAGGCTCGATCAATGCGCGCGACCGTCTACCATTTTTTAGGTGAGATTGAGGTGGTATTTGGACTTTGGTCCATTATACTTGGGATTGCATGGGCTAGCTACTTTAATTGGGCGTCCTTTGTCTATTACATCAATGATTTATCCTATGTAGAGCCATTGTTCATCATCGTCATTATGATCATTGCATCTAGCCGCCCAATTTTGAAGTTCTTTGAATTGATTCTTTGGCGTATTGTAAAAATCTTTCATGGAACTATAGAAGCCTGGTGGTTAGCCATTTTATTGCTTTCAGCATTTTTAAGCTCTTTTATCACTGGTCCTGCAGCTATGACCATTTGCTCGATGCTATTATCGGAAAAATTCTTCGTACTTAATCCTTCGAAGTCCCTTAAATATACGACCTTGGCATTGCTATTTGTGAATATTTCAGTTGGAGGTGCAATGACAAATTTTGCATCCCCACCTATTTTAATGGTAGCAACCCCTTGGAACTGGAACAATGCCTTTATGGTAATGACCTTTGGTTGGAAATCCATCGTAGCCATTGCAATAGGAACTGTATCGTATTTCTTTGTTTTTAAGTCAGAATTTAAAAGGCTACAAAAGCCACACCACGACTTACAATTTAAACGCTATATCCAAAATAGATTTATCAGCCAAAAGGAGCTAGAAATACTATTTGAGGATCTAGAACAAAACGTCGACCATCGTATGGGCTATTCGAGAGAGTTAAGAGCCTTTTCAGTTATTTTAAAGGACAATATGAAGGCAATTGCCAAACGTAAGCTCTCAAAGGATGAATACGAATCCTTCGATGTGGACGCAGCGATAGATGAAAAATTTGAAAGCATTGCAGAGAAGCAGTTTAGAAGAACGATTCCTGGATTGTTACCCGTGAGTGAACGAGATGAGTACTATGATCCTGATTGGGACAGAAGAGATGAATATGTACCTTATTGGATAATGGGTGTACATATGCTTTTTATGCTTTGGACCATAGTCAATGCCCATGAGTCAGCGCTGTTTCTAGCTGGGTTGTTGTTCTTTTTAGGATTTTATCAAATCACTTATTATTATCAAAATCGCATCGATTTTAGACCTGCATTGCTCGTCGGATTTTTCTTAGCTGGGCTGATTGTGCATGGCACCCTTCAGGAATGGTGGATCGCTCCGATACTTGGTAATTTGCCACCTTTAGGGTTAAATCTTGCTTCAATTGTCTTAACATCTTTTAACGACAATGCCTCAATAACTTATTTAAGTTCACTTGTTCCAAATCTCTCAGATGCCCTTAAATATTCGGTTGTGTCTGGTGCGATAACCGGTGGTGGTTTAACCGTAATCGCGAACTCACCTAACCCAATTGGTCAGTCCATTTTAAAGCCCTATTTCAAGAATGGGATTGAAGCGGGAACATTGCTCAAATATGCACTATTCCCAACGGTTGTAGCGACTATTATTTTCTTTATTCTTAGCTGATTGGAGGAACTATGGAGCTCTTAAATACTGAAATTGAATCTAGCTTTGATGCGGTAGATATGCTAGTTAGAACTGCGATTCGGCTATTGGAAGAGGAAGTTAAAGAATTGTCTCAGTCTCAATTATTCAATATCAACTTTATGCTACGTGAAATATTGAATAATGCTGTAGAGCATGGGAATCATTTTGAAAATGAAAAAAAAGTGATGTGTCATATTGAGTACGAAGCGCATCAGCTGACCTTTCGTGTAAGAGACGAGGGCAAGGGCATCCATCTAGAGGATATTCCCTTGATGCATGAGCCTAAGGATCTTCTAAGGCAAAGAAATAGAGGTCATGAGACCATTAGGGAAATGGCTTTTGAGGTGTACATCGATCAAACAGAGGTAACGGTTATACTTAAAATATAGTCAGGAGGCAGACATGGAAGAACAATTATTAGGAAATTGCATGAGATTAATCATTACAGAGGGTTTGACAGCAAATCGCGTTTCAGACTATACTCAAAAAACAGAAGCTCTGTTTGCTTCTGATTCAAGATTTGATTCTGTCGTATTAGATTTATCGAGCACAAAAAACATAGATTCTGTTGGCGTTACCTTTGTAATTGGCCTATATAAAGCTTCTGAAGAACACAACAAGTCATTTAGTGTGTCTGGTGCCAGTGTTGATATTATGAGCTTATTTAGATTAATGAAGCTCGATCAGTTTTTTGATTTGAATGAGTAGTCTGGGAGGTAGGTATGGCCTATCATATATTGATTGCCGATGATGCGACCATGAATCGTTCTTTGATAAGAGATGTCCTCTCAAAAAGCTTAAAGAATGCAACCTTTTCTGAGGCTGTTAATGGCACTGAGGTTTTAGAGGTTGTAAAATACGGTGCAGTGGATTTGATCATCCTGGATCTTGTAATGCCAATTATGGACGGATATGAAACGTTAAGGTGGCTTAAGAAGCATCCTGAGTTTCACGATATTCCTGTAATCGTTAATAGCGCGATAACAGAGATTAAATCAATTGAACAAACGCTTAAAGAAGGAGCGATTGACTATTTTACAAAACCACTTTCGCCAAATGATATGCAAATAATCTTGCCATTAAAGGCTAGAAATGCGATTAAGTTCTACGAACAGCAAAAGACAATTGTTTCTCTTAATCAACAAATTAATGAAGAATTAAAGAATGCCAACACGTTTGCCAATATTCTTCTTCCAAAGGAAAAAGGAATGAAGCAGGTCGAATTGTATTTAAAATACCATCCTTCCTTAGGGATTGGTGGTGATTTTTTCGATTGTGTTGAAATAGGTGATAAGGTGCATTTTATGATTGCGGATGTGACCGGACATGGTATTGCTGCTGGTATGGCTTCCTCTATGATAAAGGTGCTTTACAGGAAAATAATCGAAACACCTGATATCATGCCTCATGAGGTGCTAGAAAGGATGAATCAGTCCATCTTTGATATCTTTGACTTTGCAGGAAGAGACAATTATTTTGTTTTTACGGCGTTTGTAGGTGTTTTAGATCATGGCGTTTTAAGCTATGCCAACGCTGGACATCCCTATCCGATGATCTATAGAGCTGAGCATGATCGTTTCGTGGAAATCAGACAAAATGGTTTTTTGGTTGGTATGCTTAAAAATGTCAGATATCATACTGAGAATTTCCAGGTTGACCCAGAGGATATGATCTTTTTATACACAGATGGTCTTTTCTGTGCTTGTGAAGGTAAAGACTTTACTGGCTGGGAAAAGGTATTTACGTTAAGCCGACAATTATCGGGAATACTCACAGTAAGCCCGAAGGAGTTTCTTGAAGATTTATTTTATGCCTTTCATATGATCCATAAAACAAGTGGCAATGATTTTACAGATGATGTGGCAATGATGCTTTTAAAAGTTAAATAATTAAAACAAAGCCTCTTTACTTTTGATATTCAAAAGTAAAGGGGTTTTATTTTTTCAAAGACATCAAGTTATTTGAAAGTCTTTAACAACAAGCGATTGAGATGTATAAAAAAATTTGTTGAAGAGTCTGTCCATACAGGTTAAACTGAATATAACGGGTTACGAAATATTATTTTACGATAGGAGGACCTCATGGTTGTTTCTGAATTAAAGCGTGCAATACCAAGTGATGGGTTTTGTGATCTCAGGTATCAAGAATACGAGTTGACGACGATTAAGGGAACGAAAAAGGAAATCGATACAGTTGCAGTGATAAAAAAATCAGGTGGAAATGTTAGAGTGCTTACTGGTGGTGGATTTGGTAGCTTCTGTTTCACGGATACTGCAGACCTTCCGCTTGCTTTTAAAGAAGCACGCTATGCCAGCGATTTAATAAAGGGTAATAAAGTACTTGATCAATATGAGGTTAATGTGGATACCGTCAAGGTTCAACCGGAAATGGATCCAAGAACGATTGATATTAGTGATAAACGGTCTCTGGTCTCACATTACATTAATCTTTTTATGTCATACGATGAAATTGTCAATCTTGAAACAGAGTATTACGAGCAGTTTACTGAGACTTTAATCCTAAACAATAAGGGAACTGAGGTGAGTCAGGAGGAGCTAATAGTAGGTATTAATTTTAGAATTACCTCTAAAAGAGAGGCGCTTACTCAAATTACAAGATTGTCGCTTGGCGGTGGCGAGAATTATTTGGATCTTCTTGATAAGGAAGCTGAGATTCATGCAAAAGCTAAACAAACCATTGATTTGCTAGACGCAGTTCCAGTAGTTGGTGGAAATTATGACGTCGTATTAGATAGTGAAGTAAGTGGTTTATTCATACATGAAGCATTTGGACACTTGAGTGAATCAGATAGTTTGATTGGTAATGAAACGCTTGCTAAGACGATGACTTTGGGATCAGAATTTGCCTCAGAGATCTTTAATGTTATTGATGATCCTACACTCTATGGGTATCCAGGCAGCTACACATATGATCACGAAGGTACAAAGGCAAAGAAAACTTACCTTATAAAAGAGGGTAGGCTAAGTGGACGATTACATTCGATGGAATCGGCAAGCCAGTTAGGGGAAATACCGACAGGACATGCCCGTGCAAAGCATTTCGGTTTTACTCCAATCGTAAGAATGGGAAATATTTACATCGACAAGGGACAACATACACTAAAGGAAATGATAAGCTCAATTGACAATGGTCTATATTTATTTGGTGCCGCTGGTGGTCAAACCAGTGGTGACACATTTACTTTTGCAGTTCAAGGCGCTTACAAAATTGAAAATGGTGAGTTAACACATATGGTTAGAGATTTGGCGCTTACTGGACATTTATTTTCAACGCTGAAAAACATTGAAATGGTAGGTGATGAGCTTTCATTCTCAAGATCAGGTGGCTGTGGTAAGGGGGGACAAATCCTTATAAAATCTGGAAAGGGTTCAGTTCCTATCAAAATCAAAAACATGGGTATTGGAGGTAAATAATGAAATCTTTAATAGAAAAAGCGCTTAAAGTATGTGATGCTGCTGAGCTATATGAACGTCGTGTTTTTAGTACCTCAGTTGCAATGCTCATGGGTGAGCTCAATGGTATCGATGGCGAAAAGAAAACGGAAATTTCCATTAGAATAATCAAAGATGGCAAGATGGGTGCAGCGATTGCAACGGATATAGAGGATGAAAGCTTAATTGACCGCGCTTTAATTTCATTAACACAGCAAGGGACAACCGCTGAACCATTTGAGGTACATGAACCCGCAAAGGTTTTATCTTATTCTGAAGCAGTCGTAGACCTTTCTACAGCGGATTTGGTACATCAAATAGAGGCTTTAAATGAAAGAATCCTTCAGTTAGATGGCCAAGTAAAATTCGGCATAGAGGTTAACAAAACGCTTACTGAGATCTATATGGAAAATAGCTCAGGATTTTCAGGAAGCTATAAAAAGTCCATTTATGAGCTAGGAATCTTTACACTTAACGATAAAGGCTTTTATAATGCGAGTCTAGAAAAAGTTGGTTGCGAGATTTCAGATATAACAGACAGTGAACTAATTGCTTTGTTAGAAAAGCATAAGCTAGAGCAGCATCCTGTAAGTCTAGAAAATGAAAAATTACCCGTTATACTAAGTGGTAGTGTTATGGGGGCTATGATGCTACGCGTTTTAGGTGGCGTAAATGGTGGTAATGTCTTAAAACATATTTCACCAGTAGAAAATAGAATGGGTGAAAAGGTATTTTCTGAAAACATCACCATTCGCGATGATGCAACCTATGCCTATGGCGTCAACACAATGGCCTTTGATGATGAGGGAACAACTGCTCAAAACACGGTTATCTATGAAAAAGGTGTACTTAAAAGCTTTTTGTTAAGTCAGTCACAGGCAAAGAAATTAGGTCTAAAGCCAACAGGAAATGCCATTAAAAGAGCTTTGTTCTCAAAGGAAATTGAGGACGCACCAACCGTTTTTGAGTCAAATATGATCGTTGAAGGCAATTGCATATCTGACGAAGGCTTGATAAGGAGCATCAAAAGGGGATTGCTTATCACTGGCGTAATGGGTGCACATACAGGCAATATCATACAGGGAGAATTTTCTTTAAACGTATCGTCTGGCTTCCTTATTGAGGATGGGAAAATGGTTGGAAAAGTTAAGGGTGCAATGATTGCTGGCAATGTTTATGAGCTGTTTAATGATATTGAAGCGATCGGAACCGAGCTTGAGCCGATGAGAGGTATTTTCTATCATTTGGGCTATTCACCAATGGTTAAATTTGGTGGTGTCAATATAGTGGGCAAATAAACTAAATTTGCAAAGCTGACAAATGAAAAGAGATGTTCTAAACTCAGTGTAGTTTGGTAACATCTCTTTTAATGATTTATTCGAAAATGATCTTGGTTATTGTGAGATTTTGCTTCTCAAACATATTAATATAGCCTGCATCACTGGTATCAAGCTTACCGTTCTTAAATAACCTTATTACAGGTCTGAGTGGATAGGACCTGTTATTTTTTAGAACGACTGCCCTTTGATTGTTTGATAATAAAACGTGAGTTCCTGCTGGGTAGGGAACGATACATCTTGAAAACGCATTTGCAAGGTTGAAATCAAATAATCGACCCGCATTTCCCATAATATACTCAAGTGCCTCATTATGAGGATAGGCATTACGATATGGCCTATCTGAGGTCATCGCGTCATAGACATCGGTTAACATGATTATTTTTGCAAGTGGATGTATTTCATTTTCTTTTAATCCATTTGGATAACCTGAGCCATCAATTCGTTCGTGATGCTGCATAACAATGGTCTTAATATGTGCATTTAGACTGGTGTTATTGGTTAGAATATCATAACCGATTTTTGGATGCTCCTTTAGTAGCTTCCAATGCTCAATGGTCAGTGGATCATCGCTCTCAAAAATCTCCTTTGGTAAATCCTTATATCCAATATTTGAAAGGAGTGAAGCAATTGCTACGTTTTTCATATCCATCATCGACAATCCCATCTTTACACTAAGCATTATTGAGAGCACAGCAGTATTGATCGCATGCTCATATTGATAATGGCTATCTGTTTTAATGTCCATAATAGAGATGGTTAAATCCGTAGAATTCAATATTTCATCGATGAGACTTTCTGATACTCGATCGATGCTACTGATTAATTCACGTCCAGAGTCACCATATACGAGCTGCTGTTTTTGCTTATTTATTTCCTGATAAAAAGTATCCATACAGTCTTTAACATCTGATATAGTACGTTTTCGAAGCTCAGGATTGATGATGTCTTTAACTTCTTCCTCTAAATAAGCCTCTTCCTCAGCATTTTTTATATAGAGTGATTTGAAGCCCATGTTTTTTATTCTCTGTGTGGTTTTATCATTCAAAGTTGCGTTTTTCTTTAGCAGTATTTGATTGTTCAGATTAACCAAGTTTTCAGCTAATACTTCGTTCTCTTTTAAGTTATCTAAAGGTTTAAATCTCATAGGATATACCTCTGTTGGTTATATAATTAAAATTATTCTATAAAAATTATACGGTAAATCGTCTGTTAAAACAATTAACAACTTATAAAATTTATACCCAACTTTATAAAAAAATACTATATATGTATAATTCAGCGTTACACAGGTGTTAAAATTCCTTTAAAAATGAGGGAGCTTGCGCCTAAAGCGAATGAAATTATGTTACAATAATAGAGTCGTTATAATTAGTCATACAGGAAGGAATTATCATGCAAAATACCATGGATTTACATACGCATACGATTGCAAGCGGTCATGCGTACAGTACGTTAACAGAAAACTTAAATGCAGCAAGAGAGAAAGGGCTAAGAATCATTGGGATTTCAGATCATGCGCCTGCGATGCCAGGTAGCACTCACGAATATTATTTTAGTAATTTAAGAGTAATTCCCGAATATATTGATGGCATTAGAGTCTTAAAGGGTGTTGAATTGAACATTCTCGATGGTGAGGGACGTATTGATCTCGATGAGAGAACCCTAAGCTTTTTAGATTATGCGATCGTCAGCTTACATCCACCGTGTTTTGATGGGGGTAATGCAGAGTTTAACACGGACGCGATTTTAAAGGCATGCGAACATCCTCTTGTTAAAATAATCGGTCATCCGGATGACTCACGCTACCCGCTAAACTATGAGCGCTTAGTAGTGGGTGCGAAGGAAAGAGGGGTATTATTAGAGGTTAATAACAGCTCGCTCTCACCAAATGCATTTAGAGAGAATGCTAGAGAAAACTATTTAGAATTATTGAAATTTTGTAAGCTTCATGAAGTGATGGTCATCATCAACAGCGACTCTCATTATCATCAATACATTGGTGAGGATGGATTTGCTAAAGCGCTCCTCTCAGAAACAGAATTTCCAGAGCATTTAATTGCAAATTATACCCTTGCGGAGGAAGTTGCGAATTGGCTGTCTACATTTGAAAAAAATCGACGTTAGACGTCGATTTAGAATTCTGATTCAAAGCTGTCTTTTTCCTTAGATTTAAAGAATGGGACACCATTTCCTCTTGGAAAGGAGCCACCAGCAGCTAGCTCAAAATGCAATTTGGCAATTCCTAGATCTACTAGATCAGTCGCTTTTTTATCTGGTGTGTGAATACTAACTTGACCTTCTCTAAGTTCGAGATAGACCGGCTGAGAATTAACCGCTGAGGGTGCGAGCATGATTGATTTTATACCTGCTGAAAGCCAGTCAGGAAGTTCAGTAAGATCTCTGTTGTTGATAAAACGCTCATATGGTTTTGATTTTCTATGTGAAAGAGAACGAATGATTTTTTCTTTTGTGGTTGCTTCAGTTGGACTATTACCTATGGGAATCACACAGATAAGAGACTCGTTTTCATCACATTTAAACATTGACTCGGTTTTATCAAAGGTGCCAGCAACCCAGCAGGTGCCAAGCCCAAGTCGTGTTGCTTCTAGGACAAGCCTTTCACCAAAATAACCACATTTTTCTTTAAGATAAAGATCATTAGTAGCACCTTTTAACACAATTAAAGATTTTACTCCAGAAAACATACCATAGCTTTTTCGCAAGCCATTAAAGGCACGACCAGCGTCTTCAATAAGCTGAATGCTTAAGCCTGATTCGTGATTGTAGGCGACTATTTTATCACCTAAATGTGACATGAGCTCTTTCGATAATGCCTGACCATCAAACTGACGTCTAGAGATTCTAGATTTTATTGCATTGATTTCATCCATTTTATAAGTCATATTTATACCTCATTTCTGTATAAGAGAATAGCATATATTTTTAAAATGGTAAACTGAATAAATAGATCACAAAGGAGACTTTATGAAAAAATTAATATTAAAATGGATTATTGCTGCCCTAGCCATCTATGCAACTGGTTATATCCTCGATGGTTTTACCATCAGTTCTCCAGAAGCTGCGGTAATTGCAGCCTTTGCACTGGCTGTACTAAATGTATTTTTAAAGCCAATTTTAAAAATCCTAACCTTTCCAATAACTCTGCTTACTTTGGGCCTTTTCTTATTTGTAATTGACGGCGTATTGTTATTGATATTGGATCAATTTATAACGGGCTTGGTCATCGATGGGTTTATAAATGCAATGCTTGCTTCAATTGCAATTTCTTTGATTACAATGGTATTAAATGTGGTGTTTGGATTAAATAAAGACTGATCGCTGAGGTGAAGTTTATGGAACACACAGTCTATCTAACTGAAATTATCAATTTAGAGGCTATAGAGCAAAATCATATCCCAGTTAATTATCCCAAAACAGTCTCATTGATTAAGGAACTAAAGCGGTTTGAATTTACCAATCGCATTACTATTATATGTGGTGATAACGGTAGCGGAAAAAGCACTTTGATAAAAGGCATCGCAGAACAGCTAAGTGCCTATAAAATTGATGGCTTGAATTATCAAACTGAAGAAAGAAGCTATGACTTTTTACAGCTAAAAACACGTAGAAAGCCTAAGAGGAGTTTTCATTTTACGGGTGAGGATTTTATAAGGTATATTGAGTGGCTTGAAAAGACAAAACAGGAATCGCGTGAAGCGATCGAAGAAATCAACGAGACCTATGGTGCCGGCTCATATAGCGCAATGCTTGCTAGGCAGCCACATGAACGAACCATTGGCGATATTAGACATATGTACGAAGGAAGCTTGTCTCAGCAGTCTCATGGTGAGGGCTTTTTAAATTTCTTTAGATCGCGCCTAATTAAGGATGGCTTGTACCTCATAGATGAACCAGAAAGTGCCCTTAGCTATGAAAATCAGTATGTTATTTCAATGCTGATAAGGGATGCAGCAAATGAAGGCGCGCAGTTTATTATTGCCACACATTCACCCATTATTACCGGCATACCTGAGGCTGATATTTTTGAAATTAAAGAAGGAAAGCTAATAAAGACGGACTATGAAAATTTGGAAAATATCCAATTTTTAAATCTATTTATTAGAAAAAGAAAGTACTTATTTGAATGATAATTGGATTCAAGATATTGATTATAATTTCGAGTCCATGGATACCCCTGCTTAATTAGTAATTTAAGTAGGGGTATTTAATTGAAAAAATTAAAGTGTTTTACCTTAACGATACATCAAAAACATATATTTAGTTTAAATATTGATGTATAGTATAATAAACATGCATACACGGAGGCAAGTATGAGAAATTTCTATGTCATTACTCATGGCGCTATGGCAAACGGCCTAGCAGAAACGATAAAAATGCTGATTGGAGATAAAAAGTCCATCACGCCTATTACAGCTTATATTGGTAATCAATTACTTGAGGATTTAGTTTTAGATGTGATTAGAGACATCGAGTCTGGCGTTGAAGTAATTGTATTTACAGATATCGCGCATGGTAGTGTAAATCAGTATTTTGTTCCCTATTTAAAGTATGCCAATTTTCATCTGATTACTGGAATCAACATAGCGATTGTACTATCCATAATGCTTTTAGATTCTGATGAGCCAATTTCAAGAGAGAGTATTCTAAGGGAAGTTGAGTTCTCTAGAGAACAAATTATTTATATGAACACGCATATTATTAAAATTGATGATGCGGATGAACTGTAACTCAACCCACTAAACACGATAAGAAAGAGGCTAAAAAGTGTCTATTATACACGTGAGAATTGATGATCGTTTGGTTCACGGTCAAGTTGCAATGATTTGGACCAATGTACTGAGTGCGACTCGTATTATGGTTGTAGATGATGAAGCATCTAAATCAGATATTAAAAAAATGTCTTTAAAGCTAGCGACACCAAATGGCGTAAGCCTTTCTGTGTTGACGATAGAGGCTGCTTCAAAGCGAATTCATGAAGGTGTATATGAAGGTCAGCGCGTCCTCTTGGTTATCAAATCGCCTGAGAATTTACTAAGATTGATCAAATATGGCGTCGATATCACTGAAGCGAATTTAGGTAATCTTACAGCAAAGGATGGGCTTCATCATTTTAGCAATACAATTATCATGAATGATGAGCAGGTTAATGTCTGTAAACAGCTGAGAAAGCTAGATGTAAAGCTAACGATGCAAGTACTACCTACGGATGATGCCTCGGAAGTGATCATATGATTAATCAACTTGGAAAGCGTGAAATACTGATTATCAAGCATTTGATCAATGCGAAAAAGCCTTTAAGTAGTGATATCTTAGGGGTTATTCTCGGTACTTCTCCTAAAACCATCCGATCAAGTATGACCTTTATTGGGGAAATACTTAAAATCGCTGGTGGCGCAAAAATCATTTCTAAAACTGGGAGTGGTTATGCGATAGAAGTAGAGGATGAAAACGAGTTCAGGGTATTCATGCAGACGTTTAACGCCAAATATTTGGATGCCTACTGGATACCGACGCATACCTCATCTCGAGTAGCCTATATTATGCGAAGACTATTAATGGCGCGTGAACACATTAAAATGGAACAATTGATGGAAGAGCATTACGTCAGTCGAGTCACCCTATCGAAGGACTTAAAGGAAGTAAGAAAGCTACTTGTAACCTATCATTTGAGACTTGAGCATCGTGCCAAATATGGACTTATGATTATTGGCAGAGAATTTCATATCAGAGTTGCTTTGGTAGATTATCTTGATGTAGATGAGGATGCCAATGCATCCATACATTATGATGAAAGAACCCTTTATCTTAAAGATCCTAAAATGCTAAATGATGAAACCATTCGTGCATTGATAGACTATCAAATTTCAATTTCAAACAATTCACTTCGTAAAATTATAAAATACATGATTGTTACTGAGTACAGACTTAAGAGCAAGCATTTTCCAGTTATTTTGCCAGATGATTTTGTCAATATCAAGCAAAAGGTAGAATATACGGTTGCTACAAGGGTGGTTAAATCATGTGCGCTTAATTGGAATGAAGACGAAATCGGGCTACTGGCAGTCCTTTTTATCTCACGAAGAAACATCATGAAAAACGAAGCATTTTCGTTTCGATTGGACACACAGGCAATCGCTTATAGTGAGGGGATTATTCAGTTTTTAAATGAATCTCTGTCAATTGATCTTTCAGAGTTTGACTCCTTTAGAGATGAATTGGCAAAGCATCTCAGAGGCATGATCTATAGAATTACCTTTGGTATAGAAAAAAGAGATGTGGGAATCTTGGAAAGCAAAGGGAGTAATCCTGCATTTGAATATGCGGTTGTCGCTTGTAAATGGTTGAGCGAGGTACTGAATCAAAGCATACAGGAAACTGAAATTGCATTTTTATCCTATCGATTTTATATGTTCTATAGACTTTTAACGACAAAAGAAAAATCGAATGTTTTGATTGTACTATCTAGTGGCAAGAATGCTTCAGACTTATTTATATACGAGCTTTTAGGGAATTTTGGAACCTTTATTGAGACCGCTGATGCTGCGGAGTTTTATGAAATTCCCTTTATCAATATGGAAAAATACGACCTCATATTAACCGATATTCCTGCGATACAATTCAATGTAAGCATACCTGTTAAGCGGGTAAACTATATATTCGATGACAATGATCTTCAGAAAATAAAGAGCTTTTTTGTACATTCTCAAATCAATTCGGAACAATTCCTGTCTTACTTTTCTGAGGAACATTACTTTAGAGAAGTGGACTTGGAAACAAAAGAGGAAGTAATTGAATATATGCTTCAAAGCATGTCCATAGAGGATGTAGATACTAGACGAAAAATTCTACAAAGGGAAAAGACTTCTTCTACTGAACGTGGCAACAGTGTGGCAATACCGCATACCAATTATTTGTTTATTGAGTCACCTAGGATTGCAATTTGCTTACTAAAAAAACCGATCATCTGGCATAGAGAGTACTGTCAATTGGTGTTTTTAGTGCTAAATGGCAAGCAAGAGAAAGAACCCTTTATCGCTCTTAGCATCGCTAAAGCGGCAACGGGTAATATACAATTTGTTTACGATATGATTCGAACTAAGAATTTTAAAGAAGCGCACGAGGTTCTTGAAACGTTTATTGAATCATTTGAGTTATATTAATAAAGGGATGGGGAAGGAGTTTTAAAATGATTAAAGGGATTGCAGCATCAAAGGGCTATGCAATTGGTAAAATTAAAGTGATGCGTCACATAGAGTGGACGGTAGATTTAACGCCTGCGGTTGATTGCGAAAAGGAGTTAACTGAACTTAAGAAATCGGTTGAAGCTTCAAGAGAGCAATTGAAAGCAATTAGGGATAATACGGCTAAAAATATTGGTGAGCATGAAGCAATGGTTTTTGATTCACATATGATGTTTTTAGACGATCCTGAGTTTGTAGGAGCTATGGAAGAAGCGATCAAATCAGAATCGAAAAGAGCGGTTGCAGCGGTTGAGCAAGTTAAGAATTTCTTTAAATCGATGTTTGAACAAATGGATAATGACTATATGAAGGAAAGAGCGGCAGACATTGTGGATGTTTCTAATAGATTAATTAAAAATCTACTAGGGCTTCCAACGGATAATGGCAACCTAGAAGCGAACACCATAATCGTAGCACATGATTTAACACCGTCTGATACGGCTCAGTTAGACAAGACAAAAGTAATTGGCTTTTTAACCGATATCGGTGGTACGACTTCACATAGTGCAATTATGGCTAGAAGCCTAGAAATATGTGCAGTTGTCGGATTGGGTGATATCACTGATAAAGTAACGGATGGCATGGTTTGCATCATGGATGGTGTTAAGGGTGAGGTTATTTTAAGTCCATCCCACTCACAAATAGAAGAATATGAAGCACTTGCTGAAGCTTATAGAAAGAAACGTGAAGATTTAAAGAAATACAAGGACATTAAGCTTTCATATAAAGAGGGTAGAGAAATTTTAGTTGCTGGTAACATTGGTTCTGTTAAGGATTTAGATACGGTTATTGAAAATGGTGCTGACGGTATTGGCTTGTTTAGAACGGAGTTTGTCTTTATGGATCGTGCTTCAGCACCTACAGAAGATGAACAATACGAAATTTACAAAACGGTCGCTGAAAGAATGAGCGGTAAGCCAGTGGTGATCAGAACTTTAGATATCGGCGGAGATAAGCAAATCGATTACCTAGAAATGGAACCAGAAATGAACCCATTCTTAGGCCTAAGAGCCATTCGCCTGTGTTTTAAGTATGTCGATTTATTTAAAGCACAAATCAGAGCGCTATTAAGAGCGAGCGTACATGGTGATGTTAATGTTATGCTACCAATGATTGGCGCAGTAGAAGAAATCAAACAAGCCAAAGCAATCATAGAAGAATGCAAGGCTGAGCTTAGAGCTGAAGGCATTGACTTTAATGAAGAGATGCCAGTGGGTATCATGATTGAAATACCTGCAGCAGCGGTTGCAGCTGATATATTAGCTGAGGAAGTTGACTTCTTTAGTATTGGAACCAATGATTTAATTCAATATACACTTGCTGTAGATAGAATGAATTCAAATATCTCTCATTTATACAATCCAATGAATCCATCTGTATTAAGATTGATCGAAATGACAATAAAAGCTGCTCATAACGCAGGGATATGGTGTGGAATGTGTGGTGAAATGGCTGGGGACTTACGTGCAACAGAAGTATTGCTCAGTATGGGCTTGGATGAGTTTTCTATGTCTGGATCATCTATTTTAGATGTAAAAGAGAAAATTTTTACGCATTTAAAGTAGGACGTATCTAAAAATTAATTGGATTAATTTCAAACATATTACAAGGACTTTGGCCTTCGGGACCAAGGTCCTTTTTAATTACAAATTCATCACAAGTCCGTTACATTGCCACAATTCTAAGGACAAATGTGCTATTATAATTTTACATTTAATATAGTATTGTAACGATTCAAAATATAAAATTATTTAGCAGATAGATCGACTCAATAATAGGTTTAATTAAATGACAATTTAGAGTAAAAGGCTGTTAATTTGTTAAACATTTGGATGGTTTTGAGAAAGGTTGGATGAATTTGATTATTAAACTAAGGAATATTGCGCTAGCTGGATTGGTTTTTGTTGCTTTAATTACAACTGGAATGATGCCTTCATTTGCAGATGCTAAATGGTATGATGCAGATATACAAGATGCAAACCGATGGCTAATAGTCCCAGAAAGTATGCAACAGGAATCCTATGACGGGTTTATTACTAGAGGTGATTTTGCAGAAATTCTTGTAAGAGCCTATCTGAGCAGTGGTGGCAATTTTGATGACTTGAACTACAAATCGTACTTTGAAGATACAAATACCATCTATCCTGATTTGGTATATTATCTACAGATGGTAACAGGCTATCCTGATGGTACGTTTAAACCAGATGGAAAAATAAAAAGAGAAGAAATGTTTGTAATGATCGATAGGTTCACTCAATTGATTTCACGACAAGAACCGCAGGAAGTAACAGAAGCATCACTTCTTGCAACCAAAGCATATTTAGAAACGAGAATTATTGATTCTAAATCGCTCAATGACTGGTCGGTACCAGCTGTTGAAAGACTACTGAAACAAGGGATCATCAGTGGTGGTGGAACCGGTTTAATTTCTCCAAAGATTAGCACCACAAGAGCACAAGCGCTTATCATGGTTAAAAAAGCAATTGAGCTGTACCGTTATTCACCTATTAGTTCTAGACAAATGTCCTACCGATTAAATGAGGTTGCCTATCTTGAGGTTTATAATGATCCAAGTCGATATTTCACATCAAGAGGCAGCTATTCAAGAGGGAATTGGAACCGTTTTAATGATGAAAATAATGATGGCAGCACCCGAAACTATCGACCTAGATCACTTGAAGAAATATATACACCTGAACAGCTTCTTGTCATGCTTGGAAACAATTCTGTAAAATACGCGCTTGTTTTTGGCTCGGCTGATGCACAGCGGTATCAAACTGCTGAAGAAGCACAAAAACATATGGTTAGTATTGCGGTTGATGTTTGGATACTAAATAGCAATGGAACAAAATCTAAAGGTATAAAATACCTAACTGTAAATGAAAGTATCGCAGGCATAGTAAAGGAAGTCTTCCAGGATATTTTCGATGGGCCAGAAAAGTTTCCGATTAAGAATGTGGGTGGCTATTCGTGGCGCGTGAGTGAAACCTCTGAGCATCGATGGGGACTTGCCATTGATATCAACTCAAATGAAAACTACATGATTAAGCCTGATGGAACTGTGGTCGCTGGCTCTTATTGGAAGCCTGGGCTAGATCCTTATTCTATTAAACCTGATGGAGATGTGGTTAGAGCATTTAAAGCGCATGGGTTTACATGGGGTGGTGACGCATGGTCTTCTAGCAATGACTACATGCACTTTTCGTTTTTAGGTTGGTAAAAAAAATAATTCAATTTTCAGATAATTATGTTAAAATACCCTTATAGGAATAATTGCGGGTGTAGCTTAGTGGTAGAGTTCTGGCTTCCCAAGCCAGCTGTGTGGGTTCGATTCCCATCACCCGCTCCAATTGAGGGGACAAATGAAAAAACATCTGAGTATTTTGGCAGCTACGTTAATTATTTTTGCAATTGCTTTTCAATTATTTAAACCGAGTGAGGTTTTACCAAATGCTGTCGATCAAAAGCTTGTTGAACAGATAGTAGCAAACTTATCAAGTGATACATACTTTGGTAGAAAAGCTGGTACTAAAGAGAATGAAATGGCATTGGACTATATTGAGTCACAATTTTCTGCGCTTGGGCTGTCTTCTTATAGACAATCCTTTGAAGCGTTGATACCTGAGACTGAAAATGAGTCCAATTTTTCTTTTTTTGATCCTGTACTTCAAGAGGAAAAGATACTAAAGCATCATATCGATTATAAAATGCTGAGCTGGGGACCTGCGGGAAGTCTTAACTATCAGGGCGATATTGTTTTTACAGACAACAATGTCTATAAAGTCGATCCAGCTCAATTGAAGGGAAAATTAGTCGTTACTCAAGGTACTCCTTATATAGGGGATAGCTTGGAGCAAATTATCAATGCTGGCGCTGTGGGTGTCCTTTATTATTTAGGAAACAATGAGACTGATGTTATTGCCAATAAAAATTTAGATTTGGGAGATAAAACTGGTGATCAATTTGCGCTAGGCTTTATAAGTAGGGATCTGTATTTTCAATTCAAACAGATTGCGAATCAAAACAAGATTATTTCTAATGAAATCTTACCCTCAGGAACGATACACGGTTTAATTAGTGGTGTTAATTTTAATCATCCAATCACATTTAATCCAATTTCTACTGAGAATATGTATTTTACGTTTGATCAAGATGAAGGAACTTTAAAGGATTATTTCAATTCACATAATGGTGAAACGTTTGTAGTATTACAAGCATCTATAGATCATGTTGGAGGTTTAAGAGAACCAATAGAGGAGAGATTTTTTTATCCAGGAGCTGCTCATAGCGCTATAGGAGTTGGTCTTTTACTTGATGCTGCGAATACATTAAATGATAAGGACTCTAATGCGAATATTATTTTTGCAATCACCAATGCTGATGATACCGGTATGCAAGGT
Organism: Clostridiales bacterium 38-18; assembly: GCA_001897605.1. Lineage (GTDB taxonomy): Bacteria > Bacillota > Clostridia > Peptostreptococcales > Acidaminobacteraceae > Fusibacter_C. The sequence continues at coordinate 154,788 of MKTL01000006.1, forward strand.
ATCAACCAAATGATGAAGGATTTTGCGCCAGTTCTTGAGAATACACTATTTGTAAGTCTACTTGATATCGGTGGAGTAGGATCGAGTACGACCTATCTCGGTGGTGTCGGTGATGGAAATGATATTTTCCTATCAAAAGTGGTTGCACTAGGTTCAAAGGAAGCAATACCAACTCTTTCGTATAGAACTGCCTTATCTACAACTAATCCAGACATCTCATTGGTTTTAGTAAGTCAAGACAATAAGAATGCGTATACCGTTTTAGATGAAGCCAATTCAATCAATTATGATAGTGTTAATAATGTAAGTCGACTTATATATAAATGGCTTGGTACAACCTATTATAAATACAATGCCTTTAGCGGCATACCTATTTTCTTCAGAAGCCTATTTATCGCGATATTGTTTATTCTTCTTATAAACTTTATCTTAGAGTCATATAAAGAGGATTACTTAATTTTAAAACGAATTTCTATTTCAAGAGCCTTTCTTCTTGAAAAATGGCTTTTAAGTCTATTAACCGCACTTGTCATCATTGTACTTATGATTTTTGTTACCATGCTGCCTCGTGATTTAAACTACGGAGTTTATGGGGGAAGGCTGACAACTAATTTTTCATTTGAAGTTATGATACAACAGATGGGTGATTTTATCTTGAACTTCAAGTTTTCAGGCGTAAAGGATACGGCATTTGTACTTAGAACCTTTAAAAATAGTTTAATCTTATTATTTGTTGCGTCCTTACTAGCTTTTGTACTTGGTAGCTTGAAGGGACTATTTGACGCTTATAGTAATAAAGAAAATACTGAGGTTAGAAGCTTTACAAGTCTAGTCGTTATGTCTGTTCCTGACATAATTTGGATTTTAATATCACATCTTATAATTATTGCAGTTGGAAAACAAATAGAACTACCAATATTAAGGCAATTGGTCTTTCCAATTCTCACACTTACGATTATGCCAATGGTTTACTTAAGTCGTATTGCTTATTTAGGATTTATTGAGGAGAAGGGTAAGCCTTATTATACTGCGCTATTATCAAGGGGCATTAAGAAAAAATCAATCTTCTTCAGTCATATGATCGTACCTGCATTGCAGAAGGTTTTTACATCTTTTCTAGGTATTTTACCATTGATGATATCGAATATGATCATCATTGAATACCTATTTGATTATAAAGGACTTGCAAACTTCGTTTTAATAGCAGATCGAACACAGGATCAGAATACTTTTATTGTCCTTCTAATAGGAATAAGCGTACTTTATCTTATTTTTGCATGGGTGACAAAGCTTGGTATTTACTCACTCACAGCTAGAAGAAGGAGGCGATAATTATGTTTAAAAAGATACAATTTTTTATCAGCCTTACAATCGTAATTCTTATTATACTGATGATGTTTGTTCCATCACTTTTTACAAATATAAATCCTTATGCAACTGAAGGTCTCAGATCATATGTTGATGACGCAGGTACTTTCCATCTGGAAAAAGCACCCTTTAAGCCGCAAAGTGACATATGGATGGGAACCGATGAGCTGGGCAGAAGCATATGGGCCTTGATAATTTACGGCACTAAATTAACGATATCTCTTGCAGGATTAATTGTTATATTTAGGTTTTTAATTGCTGTTCCCATCGGTATGCTTGCGGGATTTGGTTCTTTAAGTGCGCATAGTATCATAGACAAGATGAATCGATTTTTAGGGACGATACCAACGCTATTGTTAAGCATTCTGATTCTCAGAATGGATTTTTTTACGAATCTAAGTAAAACGCAATCGGTTATTTCTTTTGTTATCGTTCTCAGTATCATTGGATTTGCTAAGCTAGCGGTTGTTATTGAGGAACGCGTAAAGGCGATTAATAGTGAACCATTTGTAACTGGAGATATTGCACTTGGTAAAAAGCCACTTCAGATAGCATTAACCACTATACTTAGACACTTGTATCCAGAACTCATAGCCATGTTTTTTATGGAGATTGCCCGTGCTTTGACCTTGTTATTACAGTTGGGATTGTTTGCAGTTTTCGTAGGAAATGTCAAATTTATTGAGGACAGCTCAAATGGTAATATAAAAACGATGAATGTTTCTTACGAGCCCGAATGGGCGAGCATGCTGGGGGCTGCAAGAATTCATTTGCGTTCTGCTCCTTGGATTGTATTTTTTCCTTCCCTTGCTTTTTTTATAAGTGTTCTAGGCTTCAATGCCTTTGGCGAGAGTGTTAGAAAGCTTTTAAAGGGAGAGATGAGCATCCTTAGAATTAAGCCAATATTGATAAGCTTGAGTGTATTGCTTATCGTATTTATTTCAGGTTATCAGCTGGTTGATTGGGTTGGCGTTCACACTGGATACGCCTCAAAGATCCTTTCTACTGAGCGGCTCATGCTTGAACCTGGACCTATTCTATTAGGAAACAGCAACGCTTTAAAAGCTGCAGATTGGATAAGCTCTGAGCTAGATACTAGGGGCTTTACTCCCTTAAAAGGTAATAGCTACATCGATTCTTATACCATAGACAGTGGTTATTATGCTACCAATGATGAGGTAGAATTGAATCAGGTTTCGTTTAAGGGAAATTATGAATGGGTGGGCTATGGCAATTATGACCTAACCTCTGAGCTCGTCGATTTAAAGGATCTTGATGTGCTTAACCTAGGGGCGGAAGCACTTTCAATGTACTCGGATAAAATCATTTTATTAAATGGTAATTTTTATAGTCATGAAGCGATTGTCAAAATGACGGAACGCATCCTATCAAGGTCAAATGTAGACGGAATCATCTGGATGAAGCCGCTTGACGAAGTTGAAATCAAATGGGTATCCAAACAAACCTTTGCAGTGCCAGTTTTATATGTTTCAAATGAATTCGAATTAAAAAGTGGCGATCAGCTACACGTAAAACTTGATATGGGAACATTAGGTAGCTCGGGTAACAATATTTACGGCATACTAAAAGGAACCAACACAAATTTAGGTGAAGAAGCTTTGATTTATGGTTTTGGCTATAATGCGATGGATGAGAAGCGCTTTTCTGAGCAGATGTCCTTTAATCTTTCACTAATAGATGCTTTGATTAAGGATGATGCCAACCGAAAAAGAACCATTATCGTATTGTTTTTCGATGGTGGCTCCAACTATCAATTTGATGGTAGAGTCAGCTATGCTGAGCAATCCTTATATCCTCAAAAGGATATTTTGCTGTATTTTGATTTGACGCATATTGAAGCTGGTGAAAGAGGAACCATATTTTTTAATCAGGATCAATCACCAATATCGAGATACTATGCCTATTCTTTTGCAGTCCAGCTTGAAGCAGCATTTAATGGCATCTCAGATTCTGTGATTAGAAATCAAAAAAATTGGAAAAACGATGACCTATTGTATTTGTCCAAGGGGATTCCAACTTTGACGGTAGGCTTCACTCAAAACGAGAAGGGTGAAACCTTATCTAACCTTGGAAGTATTCTTTCAAGGGTAATTCGAAAAAACAATTACTAAGAGGTAATCATGCTAGAAATAGAGAATCTTAAAGTTAAATTAAATCATACTGAAATCGTAAGAGGCATCAGCTTTAATCTTGAAAAGGGAAAGATTTTAAGTGTTCTCGGCGAGTCGGGCTCTGGGAAAAGTGTTACTGCCACGTCTATACTCAGGCTTTTCGATGAAAATAACTCTGAAATAACTGTTGATTTGATGAGATTTGATGAGCAAGATTTAAAAAATCTAAATAAAGGCCAGCTAGAGGCAATCAGAGGTAAGCGCATAGCCTATATTTTTCAAAATCCAATTGATGCCCTCAGTCCTTATCGTAGAATCGGCAAACAATTTAAAGAGGTTTTAAAGTCACATCAACTTGCATATCATAAAAATGAAGTGCTCAAGTGGTTAGAAATGGTTGGACTGGAGAAGGAGAAGGAATATATATTAAGAAAATATCCACATCAATTGAGTGGTGGGCAGGCTCAAAGAGTGACCATTGCACTTGCGCTTTGCTTAAATCCTGAACTTATCATTGCAGATGAACCGACTAGCTCGATAGACGCTTCATTAACCGATACCATTATAGAACTTTTGATCAGTATTAACCAAAGAATGAAGATATCCATTCTATTTATTACTCACGATTTTGATTTAGCAACTCGAATCAGTGACGATATTCTTATACTTTATGGTGGGCTCGTAATGGAATATGGAGAAAAAGCGAATATCGTCAATCGACCTAAGCACCCATATACAGAGGAGCTTTTCAAATGTGTTAGCTCCATTAACAGCAGAGAGGAAAGGCTTTATGCACTTTCCGGATATGCACTAGATCCTAAAGCTTTTAAAAATGAATGTCCCTTTGCAGATAGATGCCCTCAAGTGAAAAAAGACTGTTATCTTAAAATTCCACAAATCACATTTGATTCATATGGGACTCAAGTTAGATGTGTTTTATACGACGAGGTATTGAATGAATAATAATCAGGTAATAATGTCAGCTATAAATGTGAGCAAATCGTATTATACGAAGGTGAGCGCACTAGGGAAGGCAGTTGAGATAAAGGCGGTAAATCGCGTTTCCTTTGATTTACATGAGGGAGAAACTTTAGGATTAATTGGAGAGAGTGGAAGTGGAAAAACAACCTTGTCACATCTTTTATTAAAGCTCATTCCGCTTGACTCTGGTGAGTTTAGGTTTAGTGAAGAGGTTAACTTACAATTTAGAAAGTCGGTTCAAATTGTATTCCAATATACCTATGGTGCTTTGGACCCTTTAAAAACAGTTAGACAGTTGATGATTGAACCCTTAAAGGTTCATAAAATTTGTAATAGTAGTGCATATGAGCAAACGAGTATGACCCTGTTGAATCGCGTAGGTCTTTCTGAAAAGATGTTGGATCGTAGAATTTCAGAGATTAGTGGCGGTCAAAAGCAACGTTTGGGCATTGCACGTGCATTGGCGACCAATCCGAAAATTGTTGTTTTAGACGAGCCTGTATCAGCCCTTGATATCTCTGTTCAAGGTCAGATTATTAATCTGCTGCAGGATCTGAAAAAGGAATTGGGGCTAACGTATTTGTTTATAACGCATGACTTAAAAATAGCAAGACATCTTTCTGATCGACTTGCAGTAATGAAGGATGGCGCAATTATTGAGATTGGTAAAACTGAGTCCATTATCAATGAACCAAAGGCAGATTATACAAGGCAGTTAATAAAAACCATAAACAGAATATAACAAAATATTCCGAGACCTTCATATACAGAAGGTCTTTTTTATTTTATTTTAAAGAGTGTGAATAAATTTTAAATAAATTTTGTAGTATTTTGTAACATTTTGTAGGATTGTGTAGGGTTGATGATATAAATAGTCGAATCATGTATTTGTATGCGTACATGAGTTCTTTGGGGAGCATACAGGGTTAGGTTAATAAAAAAGTTGAGCAGGAGGAAATTATGAAAAAAGCAATATCGTTATTATTGGTTTTACTATTAATGTTCACACTTGTAACAGGCTGTTCGAATAACGAACCAGCTACTACAGAAGCAACTACTGCAGCTGCAGCAGGAGAAACAACAGCTGCAAGTACCGAAGAGCAAGTATCATTTGACAACATCTTTGTTAATATTGGTACTGGTGGTACTGCAGGGACATATTTCCCACTTGGCGGTGCTTTTGCTGAAATCTGGAATAACAATATTAAAGGCATTAACGCAACTGCACAATCGACAGGTGCTTCTGTTGCAAACATTAACCTTTTAATCGATGGTGAAGTAGAGGTTGTAATCGTTCAAAATGATACTGCTTTATATGCACATGACGGCGTTCAAATGTTTGATGGCCAACCTTTTGAAAAATTAAGAGGTCTTGCGACTCTTTACAGTGAACCATTACAAATCGTTACAACAGATCCAACGATCAAAACTGTAGCTGACTTAAAAGGCAAAAAAGTAGCTGTAGGTGCAATTGGTTCTGGTGTTGAAGCCAATGCTAGACAAATTATCGCTGCAGCAGGTATGGATTTTGAAAAGGATATCGATCCTAAATTCTTATCATTTGCTGAAGCATCTTCAGGCTTAAAAGATAAACAAGTAGATGCTGCATTCTTAACAGCTGGTATTCCAACAGCTGCAATTCAGGACCTTTCAGCACAAAATGATGTGTTTATAGTTGCAATCGATGGCGATGTAGCAGAAGCGCTTAAATCAGATTATAAATTCTTTACTGATTATGTGATTCCTGCAAACACTTATAAAGGACAAACTGAAGATGTACCAACTTTGACTGTTAAATCAATGCTTTGTGTATCTGCTGATATGGATGAAAAATTAGCATATGAATTGACAAAACAAATTTACGAAAACCTAGATAGAGTTGTTTTAGCTCACAACGTAGGTAAATATATTACAAAAGAAACTGCTCAAGATGCAATGTCAGTACCATTACATCCAGGTGCAGAAAGATATTTTAACGAATAGAGAGTATATTTAATTAGGTAGGGTCTAGTTAATCTCCCAAGTTTTCCCCAAAATATAAAAGAGAGAAGGGAAGCTTTGTTAAGAAAAGTAATCATCGGATTGTTAAGTATAATTCTATTGGTGATGTTGGTTTTTACAGGTCTTCATGAGCGGACAGTAATTATAATTGAAGACATAAAAACTGGTGAGCAACGAGATTTTTTTCCAAAGGATGATCAGTTTATCCTTGGATATACACATTCTGTCTTATTGACACCTGTAGAGGAATACTTTGAAGTCGATAAAAATAATAACCTTATACTCCAAAAGACGATTTATGAGTCTTTTGGAGTAGGGCTTCCTTATGAACAGGATACTGATGCGGATTTTGAAATAGTGGATGGTAAGTTTATTTTATATTTGAATCGGACGTTTGAACAAGTCAATATGATCGCTTCACCAATTCCAAAGCATTTGATTAAGGTTAATGGTGAAAGCACCTATATCGCTGCAATGTTCAGTAAGGAAGATATAGACGTAACGAGTGATGCTTTCAAAGCACTTATTAAGGAAGACGAGGAACGAGAAAAGTACACGCACGATATAAAAATATATGCAATTAAAAAGAAAGTATTTGAAATAGGCAACTATCATGTTGTCTTATAGGAAGGATCGGTGTCATGTCTGACTTAAAAGATAAAAATACGACAGCAGTACCATCGGAAGTTAATGCTGATGAACTGCTCAGAAAATATGACAAGGGATCAGATTACCGAGTATTAAGTGGTGTTCAAAATAAGATGATAATAATCTTACTAGCTTTGTTTTCATGCTTCCAGCTATACACAGGTATTTTTGGTGTGTTGGATGCGATGCTACAAAGATCAATACACCTTGCTTTCGGATTAACATTGGTTTATTTGTTGTATCCAACTTCAAAGAAATTTTCAAGAAGCAAACTACATCCATTAGATGTCTTTTTAGCAGTTTTGGCTGCTGGCGTTTGTCTCTATGTGTTTTTTAACTACAAACAGCTCGTTTTACGTGCGGGTCGCGTGAGTACGACGGATATGATCGTAGGTTTGATCGCTATCTTCTTGGTTTTAGAGGCGGCTCGAAGAGTAATTGGTTGGCCAATGGTTATTATCGCATGCGTGTTCATCGCATACGCATTACTTGGACCACATATTCCTGGGCCACTTGCTCACAGAGGTGTAAAAGTAAGCAATTTAGTACAGCACTTATACTATACGACTGAAGGGATTTTTGGTTTACCAATTGGCGTATCTTCAACCTTTATATTTATGTTCCTATTATTTGGTGCTTATCTCGGAAAAACAGGTATGGGAGAGTTTTTTATAGACATCTCTAACTCAATAGCGGGTAGTGCACCAGGTGGTCCTGCAAAAGTTGCAGTTATATCAAGTGCGACAATGGGTACTCTTTCTGGGTCTTCTGTTGCAAACGTTGTTGGTACGGGTAGCTTTACCATTCCAATGATGAAAAAACTTGGCTATAAGCCTGAGTTTGCAGGAGCTGTAGAAGCGACTGCTTCAACTGGTGGACAGCTAATGCCTCCGATTATGGGAGCAGCTGCGTTTCTTATGGCAGAGTTTACAAATATTCCTTATGTTCAAATAATAGGGGCAGCAGTTATTCCAGCATTACTTTATTACTTTGGTGTATGGGCTGGTGTACATTATGAAGCAAAAAAACAAGGCTTAAAGGGCTTGCCTAAGGATCAAATTCCTAAAGCGGGTAAAGTAATGAGAGAAAGAGGACACTTGATATTACCTATTATCGTAGTTATCTATCTTTTGGTAAGTGGCTACACACCAATTAGAGCTGCATTAGGTGCAATACTATCCTCAATTCTTGTCGCTGCTATAAAAAAAGAAACCAGATTATCACTCCGCGATATATTTAATGGATTAGTAGAGGGTGCAAAAAGTGCGTTAACTGTGGTAGCAGCATGTGCAACTGCTGGAATTATCATTGGCGTTGTAACTCAGACCGGTTTGGGACTTAAGATGGGATCATTACTTGTTAGTGCAGCATCTGGGAAATTATTCCTAACCTTGGCATTTACTATGGTTACATCGTTAATTTTAGGTATTGGGGTTCCAACCACTGCCAATTATGTTATCACCTCCACAATTGCAGCACCCGCTTTATTAATGCTAAATGTTCCAATTATAGCGGCTCATATGTTTGCGTTTTATTTTGGCATCATAGCGGACGTTACACCACCTGTAGCACTTGCAGCTGTTGCAGCATCAGGTGTCGCCAAATCAGAACCGATGAGAACTGGTATTCAAGCCTCAAGGCTTGCAATAGCAGCATTCATAATACCGTATATTTTCGTTTATAGTCCTGAATTACTTTTGGTTAATGTCACACCACTTTCACTTGTATTTATACTTATAACAGCAGTTATCGGTATAATCGCAGTTGCTGCAGGGTTAACTGGATATTTCCAAACCAAGATGAATGCAATTGAAAGAATTTTATTTATCATTGGTGGTATTATGATGGTAACGACTCATTTAACATTTAACCTTATAGCAGCAGTGGCATTATTAGGAGTAGGTATACTTCAGTTTAGAAAAAAAGGCTTGCAAGACAAAGAAATTGTAAGCGCTTAAAGTTACTAGAAATTCCCCTTCTTATAGACAGAGAGTTGACTACCCACAATGGTCAACTCTCTGTATTTTTTGAATCAATAAATATCATTATTCTTTTTGATAGTTGAAGCTCCATGAAACGCCAAATTTATCGGTAAGTGCACCATAGATCGCGCCCCAGAAGGTATCCTGTAGCGGCATTTTAATGGTTGCACCCTCAGACATTTGTTCATATACTTTTCGTATAGAATCCTCGGTATCCAAATTAAGATTAACTTGTACATTGTTGCCTATGATTGGATCGTTATTTCCCATCGTATCTGAAAAATAAAAGAACTGACCATCGACCTCAAGCTCAACGTGTAGAATTCTGTCTCTTAAATATTCAGGAAGATCAGGATCAGATTGATCTTTATAACGCATAATTTCGCTGATTTTACCGCCTAAAATACCATGATAAAATTCGACAGCCTCTTCACATTGACCGTCAAAATATAAATAGGGAACTACTAACATAAAGGTCTCCTTTCATGATTTAAGTTGTTAAGTATTTATCCAAATGTTGGCTTTGGAAACATTTAAATCATCATTTGATTATTTTAGTAAATAAACTTATGAAGGTTATACAAATGTATTTTAATGAGGGTTTTACTAAAAAATAACAAATTACTCTAAAAAAAATTCTGAATATTATGATACCAATTCAAATTGCAATATAATTAACGTAACCTTCACAAAAGTATAAACTGATTTTAATGCGGACTTTATATGCCTCTTCTAGAATGTAACTATAGGAGGAAGCATAAATGATAAAAACGATTATATTTGATTTTGATGGTACGATTATAGATACGAACACGTTAATTGAAGAAGGCCTAAATCACTTTGCATTAAGATATAGAGGGTCGACCTTAAATAAAAATGAACACAAATTTCTAGTAGGAAAAACGCTAGAGGATCAAATGAGCTTTATAAGTGAAACGCATAAGCATAGTATGACGGAACAATTTAAAATTTGGTATAAGCATCATCACAATCAAAAGGCAAAAGCCTTTCCACAAATGATAGAGCTAATTCACGGGCTAAAGCAGCTGGGTTATCAGCTTGCAATCGTAAGCAATAACAGTACACAAAGTGTTTCGCATGGCCTGAAGCACTTGAAGCTAGATACCTATTTTGACTATATCTTGACTCGTGACCACGTATCGGAGGTTAAGCCATCTCCCGAAGGACTTGAGGTCATTCTCACATTTACAGAGTCTAGAACACATGAGGCTATATTTGTTGGTGATGCAGCTACTGACGTACAAGCAGCTAAGTCAGCCGGATTAAAGAGTGTACTTGTTGGCTGGAGTCATCTTGATGTGGACGATATCCATAAGTTAGAGCCTGATTATGTAATTTCTTCAGCGCTTCAGCTTTTAACTGTGATAGAGTCAATCAACGAATCAAATAAACAAATCTATCAAAAAAGAATTGCAGTATAGCAGTTCTTTTTTTGTTTTTTGAGATGTCATTCCCTAGAAGATTACATAGACATAAATAAAATTTAAAGCCTATAAAATGAGACAAATGCCTCATAATTGGGTATAATAGAGGATATGAATTTATGTGGAGGCTTTAAATGATTAGAAAAAGAGTTTTGAAGACAATTGGGATTTGTTTGATCATGACAATTGCTTTATCTGCCTGTCAAGCTGATGAATCACCCAAAGTGATAGATAAGGTTAAACAAGTAACCGTCGTAACGCTTAAAGAAACTGCCTTAAGAGAGACACTCGTTTATGATGCTGCAGTTACAGCTGAGCAAATTACACCTTTAAATCCTAGTAGGGATGGTGAAGTGGAGGCAATCTTTAAACAGGTTGATGATAAAGTTAAAATGGGCGATAAGCTACTGACACTTAAGGCATACGCTCAGGGGGAAAAGAATTTAGATATTTATGCACCTTACGAGGGGGTTGTTGCAAGTGTTTTAACCACAGAAGGTAGCTTAGTCTCCTCAGCTTATCCTGCAATAATTATTAGAAGTAATTCTCAAAGCTTAAAATTTGCAATAACACTTGGGGACGTCAAAAAGATACAAAAATATGGTGAGCCACAAGTAGAAATTCAAGCTGACGATAAGATTTATGAAGGAAAATTTGAACAGCTTAGCCAGCTTCCAGACAGTACATCGTTGATGTACCCAATAGATGTTTCAGTAACCGATACTCATCAGTTTAAAATAGGTGAAATCGTCAAAGTCAATTTATTACTCTCAAGGGTAAATGGGATCTGGTTACCGATCCCTTATATTCAAAACGATGGAGATGACTATGTCTATATAGTAAATTCAGATTCTCGTGTGGAGAAAAAGAATATCACTTTAAAAGAGGTAAATGACGATTTGGTTCATGTAATTGGTTTAAATGATGGCGATCGTGTGATTACAATTGGAAATGCCTTTGTAAAAGAAGGACAATTGGTAAATGCTAGGGAGGCAACCAATGAATAGATTAATAAAAGCTGCCATTACAGAGAGAAAGGTGACCTTTCTTTTGGCAATTATGATCTTTTTTTACGGTATGTATTCCTATTATTTTATTCCTAAGCAAGAGAATCCAGATACTTCAAGTCCAGCAGCACAGATCGTAACCATCTATCCAGGTGCGACTGCTAAAGAGGTCGAAGAACAGGTTACAATAAAAATTGAAGATGAGCTCTCGGCATTAGATGGTATTGAAAACATCGTTTCCTACTCAAATCCAAATGTTTCGGTCGTCATCGTCACACTGAATTATGAAGTTGATTATGATGAGCAATGGGCAAGAATGCGTGTTTTGCTTGATAAAGTAAAGCCTGAGCTACCATCAAATGTATATGATTATCAAGTTGAAACTGAGCTAACTAAGTCAGCAGGTATCATTTTAAGCTTATCTGGTGAGCATTACACCTATGAGCAGCTTGCCGATTATGCAGAAGCTTTTAAGTCTGAGCTGAGTTCGGTTGATGGTGTCTCTCGAGTCTATGTGGAGGGTGCTCCAGATAAGGAGCTAAAAATTAATCTACATTTAAATCAATTAAATCAGCTCCCCTTGTCTATAAAAGATGTTTTTGATTTGATATCTGCACAGACTGTAAATATTCCAGTTGGAGAGTTAGATACTGCCTATGGTGCAATAGGAGTAAAGCATAATATAAAAAATGATCAAAAATCAGCTTATGAGTCAATGATCGTGTATGGCTCTTCCGACTCGGGGAGTATGATTAAGCTAGGTGATATTTCAGATATAGAAATGGGCTATGCGAGTAATCAACACAGCTTTAAGCATGGTGAAGACAACGCAGTGCTAGTGACAGTTTATTTTGATGCCAATCAAAATGTCATTTTAATTGGTGATGAGGTTAGAGCTGTTATAGATAGTAAAAAGAGTCAGTTTCCATCAGATTTAAAAGTGAGTGAAGTATTGTTTCAACCGGAAGAGGTCAGTCGATCCATAGACGGTTTTTTAATTAACCTACTTCAAGGAATTGGCTTTGTTGTCATCGTTGTTTTAATTGGAATGGGCTTTAGAAATGCTTTTGTAGTATCGGTTGCAATTCCACTGTCTGTAACAATGACCGTTATTATGATGAAGCTTATAGGCGTTGACATACAACAGATGTCAATTGCTGCTTTGATCATTGCTTTAGGGATGCTCGTAGACAACTCTATCGTAATAAGTGATGCAATTCAAATAAAGCTGAACGAAGGACTACCAATAACTCAGGCCTGCTACGAAGGGACAGTTGAGCAAGCAATTCCCGTACTAACCTCAACCTTGACAACAGTCGTCGCATTTGCGCCATTAATTATTTTACCAGGTGAAGCTGGCGAATTTGCAAAATCTTTACCTCAGGTAGTCATTATTGCATTAATTGCTTCATATATTGTCGCAATGTTCGTGACACCAGCATTAGCGAGTCTAGTGTTTAAGGCGAATAGAACCTCTCAGTATGAAAAGCATCGATTGAGAAAGATTTTTGAGTCAGGCCTAAGAGGCTCAATGCGTATGCCAAAGTTTTCTTTATTCATTATTTTGATGATTTTGGCTGCCACTGTCTACGGCGCAACCCTATTGCCAATTGAGCTCTTTCCATACACAGATAAGGATTTAATTTACATTGATGTTTTTTCTGAAAAGAAAGGAGATTTGGCGTATACTCAATCTCTATCGGATGAATTATATGCCATATTAGTAAAGGAACCGGGCATTACGGATATTAATGCTTCAATAGGTGGTGGATTCCCTAAATTTTACCTTACAGTAGGGGTAAGACCTGAGTCAGCAGATTATACTCAAACACTGATTACTTTTAATCTGAGCCAAACTGAGGGCTATGACAGTAGAGAAGATTTTGCCTATCATCTACAAACACTTTTAGATGAACAGCTAAAGGGGGGATTTGCAACCGTAAGCTTATTAGAAATCAATCAGCCTGGTCCTTCTTTGGATATTCGTGTCTCAGGAGAGTCTTTAGACGACGTTAGTAAGGTTTCCGACGATATTTATGGCGCTTTGCTCGCACGAGAGGAAACGATTAATGTTCAAACGGATAGCGCAAGCTACAGATATCAATATCAATTGGATGAAGATCTGTCAAAAATGAGTCAATTTGGTTTAAATGCTTATGATGTACAATTACAAACCGCACTGGCTGTAAACGGTATGACGGTTGCAAGTATTCCTTCAGATAAACCAATATCAGTAGTGCTAAAAGGTGATATAAGTACCATTACAGATTTGGAGAATTTTTCGATTAAATCGAGTGCAACTGGCGAAAAAACACTGATGAAGCAGTTTTCAAGTGTTTCACTAAAAAGTGAACTCAATACGATTAAGCGCTATAATCGACAGCCTTCAGTTTCAGTCAGTGCAAATGTGACGCCAGGCTACTCAGTTGGAGAGCTACAAAGCTGGGTTCAGAATTCTTTAATACCTTCAATTGACGTTGAAGGCGTCCAAATTAGCTATGGTGGCGATCAAGAAATCTTTGATAAATACATTTCTGGTTTATTAGGCGCAGCAGCTGTAGCAGTCGTGATTATTTATATTATTCTGCTCATACAATTTAACTCTTTGCAGCAGCCATTAATTATTTTAATGACGGTACCGCTCTCTATTATTGGATCGGTGGTTTCACTCTTGATTTTCAAGCAAAGTGTAACCTTTACAGTTGGATTAGGGGTTGCCAGCTTAATAGGGGTAGTTGTTAATAACGCAATTTTATTGATTGAGTACATCAATAGAGAACGCAAATTAGCACATGACGTCTATAACTCATGTTTAAACTCAGTTGGAAGAAGGTTTAGACCTATTATGCTCAGTACCATTACCACAGTTATTGGCCTGGTTCCTATGGCGCTCTCAGGCAGTTCATTCTTTAGTCCAATGGCAATGGCGTTAATGGGTGGATTAATTGTGTCTACCTTGTTAACGTTAATCGTTATTCCGTTGATTTATTATCAGCTTCATAAACGTGAAGATATAAAAAATGTTGAATAAATTATTTCTTGAATGATGCGTAAGAATGTGTTAAACTCCAAGTATACCCCCTACCTAGGGGGATGGAGGATGAACAATGGAAATACTAATAGGATTAACGATGCTATATTTGTTATTTGTTGGATACAACAAAATAACTGCACCAAAGGTGAACCAAGTTAATGGCCGTCAATTATCAGAGATGCTTGAGGATAAGAAGGCTAAAAGACAATACATCGATGTAAGGACGACTGGCGAATTTAACTCAAGAAAAATCAAAGGATTTAAGAACATTCCGCTGGATCAATTGACCAAGAGAAAGAGTGAAATTGATCCAGAAATGGAAGTCGTAGTTATGTGTGCTTCTGGTAGTAGAAGCATGAGAGCGGTTAAAATGCTCAATAAAATGGGTTATAAAAATCTAACCAACGTCAAGGGCGGTATTTCTTCAGTTCAGCTGTAAACGCTCGACAAATAAAATTATTTTTACATTTAAGTCCAATCTCTCTGCTGAGCGATTGGATTTTTATTTTTATTAGTCAATTCTAAATAAGTGAACTCAGACGGCACAAATAATTATGAGTTTTATAAATTATTTATTGATGAACCTAGATAATTCATATATTATAGGTCTATTATCACTATTACTAAGCTAGGTTGTTGAAATTAAGGAGTTAAGTTATATGTATACGGATGAGTTACTAGAAATTGCGAACACTTGTATTGGATGTAAAACTGCCAAATGTCAATTTGGATGCCCGGTTAACACGCCAATTCCCAGAGTCATTGAGCTTTATAAATCAAATAAATTCGAAGAAGCTGGTAAGCTTCTTTTTGAAAATAATCCTCTTTCCTTAATTTGTGCAATGGTGTGCGTTCATGAGGAACAATGCATGGGCAACTGTGTTTTAAATAAAAAAGGGACACCTGTTGAGTTTTATAAGATAGAAAAAGAGCTTTCGGAGGCTTATTTAAAGAATACGCATTTGAGTAAGGGAAAAAATAAATTAGGTAGAATTGCTATTATCGGAGGTGGACCTGCTGGTATTACAATTTCATTTATACTAGCCAATTATGGGTATGATATAACATTGTTTGAAGCGCATAATCGAATAGGCGGCGTCATGCGTTACGGTATACCTGAGTATCGCTTACCCAATCATCAGGTTGATCTAATTGAGTCTAAATTAGTTGAGGTTGGTGTTAAGATTAGACCCAATACGCTGATAGGTCCTGTGATCACACTAGATCGATTATTAGAGGATGGTTATAAGGCTGTATTTATAGGCACCGGGGTATGGAACCCAAAGCCGCTTACTATAAAGGGTGAAACCTTAGGTAATGTTCACTATGCAATTGATTATTTAAAATCACCTGAGACCTATCATTTGGGCAAGACAGTAACTGTAATAGGTGCAGGGAATGTTGCATTGGATGCGGCAAGAAGTGCTATGAGAAACGGTGCTGAAAAGGTAACCATTGTCTATAGAAAGGGCTTTGAGGATATGCCGGCCACTGATATAGAAATTCGTGACGCTTTAGATGATGGGATTAGCTTTGAGCTTTATAAGTTTCCGGTTGAGATTCGAGAGAATGGGATTGTTGTCGGGAAAATGACCAAGCATAATGAAGAAAATCAGAAAAGCTATGAGGCAGATGCAAATCAAACCTCATTTATCGCATCAGATGCAACGATCATTGCAATTAGTCAGACAGCTAGAAATAATATCGTAAGGAGCACAAATGAGCTAAATACGTCTCAAATGGGGCTAATCATTACAGATAAAGAGGGAAGAACGACAAAACCGGGTACATTTGCATCAGGAGACGTTGTCACTGGTGCCAAAACGGTTGTTGAGGCAATCGCCCATGCTAAAGTCGTTGCAGAAACCATGCATCATTATTGCATGTCTCTAAATACATGTATATTAGACTTTTGCGAAGACGATTCCTGTTCTGAGGATGTCGTATCAAAATGCAGAGAGCAATGGTATTTTGAAGGGTAGCTATAATTCTAGATTTGTTTTATAGCACCATTCAAAATGGCTGCAGCAGCTTCAAGTCTCGTAATTTGTTTTTCATAGGAATAGGAATCAACGGTTCTTGTCGCTTGAGACTCTGAGATATTAAAATCCGCAATCAAATGCCACTTAGCAGCATCTATGGCTCTAATTTCGTCGATCATAGAAAGGACCTCTATATGGTCTCGTTCCATAGCATTGATTTTTATTCTTGTATTTTCGACGATTTTAATCAGCTGACCAAAGGGCTTAACTGCAACTGGTTTTTTTATACACAAAACACCAAAATGAGTTAATTGATTTTTTGTTTGGACGTGTGTGGACTCCCTAGCAATGAACAAAATAGTCGTAGTCGTTCTCTGCGCTGCATATTTAGCAAGTCGATCGCCGAGCTCCATGCGCATAGGCGCGTTAATTATAACGAGATCAAATTTGTGAACCTCTAGTAAATGCGTTGCATCTGAATAGTTATATGCAGTGAAGATTTTCCCATATGAGGTGTTCATAAGTAGTTCCTTGATAAATCCCTCACTTGAATCGGTATTTGTTACTAATAAGATATCTTGCATGAGTACACCTCCATTTTTTACATTTTTAAAACATATTATATTTTTATTCAAGCGAGCTGTCAATAAGTGTATGATTATTATATACAAATAATTATAGGTGGTAGTTAAAATGATGAAAAGAAAACGATTTTTTGCACTGTTTTTAGTATTTTGTTTCCTATTTCAAATTAGCTCCTTTGCTCAGATTAATTTTGATATTCAACCAGCACAGTTTGATGAAAGAATACATCAGCAGGTAGAGGCTGGAAGCATTCCAGGGATATCAGTACAGATTTTTAATCGAGAAGGGGCTATTTATACATTCAATGATGGAAAAACAGGCAATGGCAATGAATTGGTTTCTCAAGAGACGCCATTTATAGTTGGTTCGATAGCAAAGTCATTTACATCACTTGCAGCTCTTAATTTAATTAATGAGGGTCAGATAGATTTAAAAAGTCCAGTTGAGGTATATATACCATGGTTTAAGCTAACAAAACCAAATGGACAGTCTATTTTAATAAAAGATTTAATCGAACACACCAGTGGTCTTACAACTCTTGCTGGTGAACAAGCCTACACGTATAATCAGGATTATGATTTAGAAGACTTAGTTAAAAAAATTAATGAAACTGAGAAAACAGCATATTTGTACAATTCAAATGTACAATATTCTAATTTGAATTATATAATTTTGGGATACCTAATCGAGTTAACCAGTGGCATGTCCTATGAATCCTACATTCAAGAGACTATTATAGCGCCATTAAATTTGGAACATACTGGCTTTAATCAGCTGGTTGGCAATAAAGCACAAGGCTTTAGACGTATTCTTGGGTTTAATCTGAAGACTGAGGTACCATATCCAAAAGGATTAGCTGCATCCAGCTATTTATATTCCAGCACAGAGGATTTAGTGAGCTATGGTATGCTGCTACTTAATAATGGCTATATCGATGATAAGAGTTTGATTACAGGTAATGAAGTTGATAAAATCAATACTGAACTAGGTGCAAATCAAGATTATTACTCAGCACTTTGGGAAGTCACTAATGGTGCCACTGAAACAGATTATAATGGTTATTTTGGTGTAATTGGGACAAATCCTAATTTCAATTCTGCATTAATATTGAATCAGGATACTGGCTTAGGAATTATCGTCTTAATCAATCAAAATAATGCATATCAGTCACCAGCAGTAACGGCACAGACCATTGCGAATGATTTAACTGACCTCATTATTGGGAAGACGCCTTATGAAATGAATAGTAAAAATAAAACAGGTCAGTGGCTCATGGTATTGTTTGCATTTTTAATTACCATTTATTTAATCAATGAGAGCATAACCAGCTATAGAATGATTAAGGATAGAGCTGTATCAAAAATGAATTATCATTTAAAATATCTGAACTATCAAGAGCTAATAAGACTCCTGTTTAGTATTGCTGTTTATTTTGGTTTTCCGATGTTTTATGATAACTCCTGGCGTTTCTTTACAGCAGCAAATCCTGAATGGGTCTTACCGATTTTATGGATAGTGGTCATCAACTTACTTCAAGTAATGCTCGTTATAATGATGCGCGTCAAAGCCTTTTCAAAGAAATAAAATTAATATTAGGAGGAACATTATGAATAAAATAAAAAGTTTCACAGTTGACCATATTCGGTTAAAAAAAGGGGTATATGTTTCAAGAGTTGATTATTTAGGCAATGAAGTGGTAACTACATTTGATTTACGAATGAAGCTGCCAAATAAAGAAACTCTTGAAAATGAACCAATTCATACGCTTGAGCACTTGATCGCTACCTTTGTAAGGAATGATGTTGAATTCGCTGATAAAGTGGTGTATTTTGGACCGATGGGTTGTTTAACCGGTATGTATCTAATCTTGCATGGTGAATATACCTCTGAGGCAGTTTTGCCATTATTGAAAAGAGCCTTTGATTTCGCAGCTCAATATGAAGGAGATATTCCAGGTGTAAGCGAGATCGAATGCGGTACCTATAAGCTTCACAGCTTAACCAAAGCAAAGGTTGAGGCCAGTGATTATTTGGAGGTTTTAAACCAAATACAACCAGACCAACTGGTGTATCCTGAAAAAAAGACGAGGAGTTAGCTAAATGAAATATGGAATTATTGGTGCAATGGATCTTGAAACTAAGTTATTAATTGAGGCGATGGATACTGTAGTTGAAAAGACAATCGCTGGAATGACTTTTTACAAGGGTAAATTAGGGCAAAATGAAGCGATTGTTGTGACAAGTGGTATAGGGAAGGTAAATGCAGCAATGTGTGCTCAGATCCTAATAACTTATTTTGAAATTGATGCCCTAATCAACACGGGTATATCTGGGGCAATTGATGAACGACTTGAAATTGGTGATATTGTCGTTTCTACTGATTGTATAGAGCACGACTTTGACGTCTCTGCATTTGGATATGCACCAGGCGTAATCCCTAGAATGGAGAGCTCGATCTTCATAGCAGACGAGTCGTTGATTAATAGAGCCTTTGAAGCTGGTATTGCCGAAATGAATGACAATAAAATTTATAAAGGTAGAATCGTTTCAGGCGATCAATTTGTATCGTCTCACGATAAAAAAGTATTTTTAGAAACTGAGTTCAAGGCGATGACGACAGAAATGGAAGGTGCAGCGATTGCACATGTAGCCACCCTGAATAAAATACCTTTTGTAATTATTCGATCGATGTCAGATAAAGCGGATGGCAGTGCAAGTGACAATTATGACGCCTTTGCAGATGGTGTCGCGCATCATTCGGCGCACATGGTCATGAGTCTTTTGAAGTGATAATAGGAATAGGGTCGTTGCTAATGTAACCGAATTGAATTATTTTAAGGTTTGCGAACATGCATTTTTAAAATGACGTGACGCTTTAAAGCGTAATAGTGTATAATATATACAATTAAGACCATATAATGGTCTTTTTTTATTAGACACAATCTTGCTTATGTTAAAATAAGAGTGCATATATTTCTATAATTTTTATTGAATCTAACAATTAGATTAAGGAAGGTACCTATGAGAGCAGAAAATTTTTTAGAGCATACGCGGCAAACTTGGAAAAGGCAGTACTTAATAATTGCACTTATTCTATTGTTTATAGCCTTCATTTTTATCTTTATAGGTCGTGAGTCAGTTATTAGAGTTCTCACTACTCCTGAATTCAAAACCTATGATGAGCTACTTGTTGCATCTACATTAGATAGTAAAGGGTTATTTCAGACCGCCATTAGCTATGATGATATGTATTATTTTAATACAGCTTTTTATGGTGAGAATGATAATATTGAGAGCTATTATGCTGCGCTTATTAATGCAGATGGAAATTTTACACTTGCCGAGATACCGGCAGTACTTGCTGAGGATGAAAATACGGCAAGAATCGTAGGAACCTTTGTTGATATACCCTCGGATTTATATGATTATATCACTGAGGAGTTGATTGAGCTTGGCTTTACAGAGTCTGAGGCCGCTGAAATGATGCCAATAAATTTGTATTTGGTAAAAGATAATGAAGTTGAGGGATATGTATTCATTGCGATAGCGCTTCTACTTATACTAGCAATGCTTTACTTTATCCTAAGAATATTCCAGGTAAGCAACGGTTCTCTTATCAATAAAAGACTCTCCAAATTAGGTGATGTAGATCGTTATCACCTTGATTTAGAAAGAACACCAGTATCACTTGCTCATCCTAATTTAGCAATTTCAGGGACAAATTATATATTGTTATCAGACAAGAAGCTTAATTTTATTCCGATTACAAATGTGGTTTGGGCTTATGAGTACGTTAAAAAAAGAAAAGCTTATTTCTTGATAACGGTTTCTAAACAGCATTATCTTGTTATAGCAGATCACAAAACCAAGCATTTTAGTCAAATGAAGGCAACAGAGGTGAATGCCTGCTTAAATTTGATCAATAAAATCTCACCATGGGCCATTGTTGGTTTTACTAAGGAAACCGATAAGCTTTATTCTAATTCAAGAGAAACCTTTATAAACTCGGTTTCAACTCATAAAGAGTCGATAAACGTCGATGAGGGATTTGATTTAGAAGGGAAGTACTCATGATTTATGACTATAAGCTCAACGATAAAGCCATTTATTTACCTAAAGCAGAACCTGAAATAATCGTTATTCCCAAAATGAGTTATATTTTGATAGAGGGTGAAGGCTCTCCTGATGCAAGCGAGTTTTCTGAAAGAGTGGAAGCACTATATGCGATAGCGTATGCAATTCGTATGTCGTATAAAACTGAAAACGTGCCGAAGGGCTACTTTGAGTTTAAAGTATTTCCACTTGAAGGAATTTGGGATTTAATTGATTATTCGAAAGGTGCAGAGGATAAGCGTAATTATAAATACACACTTATGATTCGCCAGCCTGAGTTTGTAGATTTGGCAGTTTTTGATTATTATAAGAATGTCGCTGCAAAAAAGAAAAAAACCAACTCCTTTATTTCTGAAGTCGGTTTTAGAGCGCTTGAAGAAGGTAGCTGCTGTCAAATGATGCATATTGGACCATTTGCTGAGGAATCAAAATCCTTTGAAATAATGGAGACAGCAGTAAAAAACTTAGGATTTGAGAGAAAATCAAAGCTTCACAAGGAAATTTATCTGAGTGATCCAAGAAAAACTGCGCCTGAAAAAATGAAAACCGTACTTAGATTTGAGGTTATTCATCCTCAGAAATAGCTTCAGGTGCTGCTTCGAGAGCAATTTTTTCAAGCTCTTCCTCACTAATAGGGTCCTTAGCTTCAAAATAGGCATCTAGAATTTCCTTTGCCTTTTCAAAATCTTGATCTTCAACATAAAGGTCTGCGCCAAACATAGACATACCAGCAGTTATCATCAGATAATCACCGGTTTCTCTATGCTGTGCGAGTAAATCGATGCCGTTGTTTTCGAGCATTTCACGTAGCATGTCTATTTCATAGTTTTCATCAAATGTAGTTAAATAGGTCATAATATACTCCTTTAATCGTTTAACTATATTGTACCCAGTTTTATAATAGTTACACAGACAGAAACAAATTTATCAGTTAGGATAGGAGACATCATGGAGATTTTAGAATTATTAAAGGCCTTATTTTTTGGAATTGTAGAAGGTATTACTGAATGGCTTCCTGTAAGTAGTACGGGACATATGATTTTGTTGGATGAATTCATTAAGCTAAATGTATCTGCTGCATTTTTAGAGCTTTTTTTAGTGGTGATTCAGCTCGGCGCAATTATGGCAGTAGTGACTATTTTTTGGAGCAAATTGTTTCCATTTAAAAAGGGTCAAGGTCTTAAGATCGATCGATCTATTATGATGATGTGGGTTAAAATTGTCGTGTCTTGCATACCTGCAGCTATTGTAGGTCTTAAATGGAGCGATGAGATTGATGCGTTATTCTATAATTATTTTGCTGTTTCAATTGCACTAATCGTATTTGGTATTGCCTTTATTATTATCGAGAATAGACATAAGGATAAGACCTATAGAATTAATTCAATAGCAGAAATTGATTTCAAAACAGCTTTTTTAATAGGTATATTCCAGCTTGTAGCAGCGGTTTTTCCAGGTACTTCGAGATCAGGTGCAACGATATTGGGTGGTTTAATCTTATCATTAAACAGAACTGTAGCAGCAGAGTTTACTTTCTTTATGGCGGTACCAGTTATGTTTGGTGCGAGTTTGTTAAAAATCATAAAATTTGGATTGGCCTTTTCCCAAAGTGAGCTGTTGATTTTATTGGTTGGCTTAGTGACTGCTTATGTCGTTTCGGTACTTGTAATCAGATTCTTAATGTCGTATATTAAAAAGCATGACTTCAAGGTTTTTGGATGGTATCGTATTGTACTTGGCATAATAGTTTTGAGTTATTTTTCAATATTTTAATGGCTGTAGGCGTCATATATAAATGGATGGATAGAAGTCGTGAAGATGTCTCTAGAAGAGGCATCTTTTTTAGTATAGAATAGGAGTAAGATATTTACATAAAAATAAATAGATTAAACTTGATGACTTGAAATGATGTAAAGGAGGCAATAGCAGAGCTATGACAAAATGGTGGCAAGAAGCAATTGTTTATCAAATTTACCCTAAAAGCTTTCAAGACAGTAATGGCGATGGCATCGGTGACTTAAAAGGGATAATAAGTCGTTTAGATGCTCTTGCCGATTTGGGCATTAACGCGATTTGGTTAAGCCCCATCTATGAATCCCCAAATGTGGACAATGGCTATGATATCAGCGATTATAGGGCGATTCATCCTGATTATGGTACGATGGAAGACATGCATCAGCTAATAGAACTTGCTGGTGAAAAGGGAATAAAAATCATCATGGACTTGGTCATTAATCACACCTCAGATCAGCATGAATGGTTTATTAAGAGTAAAGAGCCAGATAGTGAGTACCGTGATTATTATTATTGGAAGAAAGGTATTGAAGGCAAAAAACCAAATAATTGGACGAGTTTTTTTGGTGAGGATTGCTGGGCCTATGACGTGCAAACCGATGCTTACTATCTGCACCTTTTTGCTAAAGAACAACCAGATCTTAACTATCATAATCCTAGGGTATTAGAAGAAATAAAGCAAATTATGAAATTTTGGTTAGACAAAGGAATTGCTGGATTCAGATGTGATGTTATCAATATAATATATAAAAATGCTTTGGATAATGGCAGGAAACGATTGATATTGACTGGACGAGAGCATTATCTGTCAACTGAGGGCATGCATACCATTTTAAAGATGTTGAAAAATGAAATATTAACTGAATATGACGCCTTTACCGTTGGTGAAACGGTGTTTGTAACACCACAGATGGGGAAGGCGCTTTGTGATGAAAGCCGTGGGGAGCTGGATACCATATTCTATTTCGAGCATATGGAAACTGATCGATGGTTTGTGAAGTGGTTCAAAAGAAAATTCAGCCCAAAGAGATTATTCAAGGTATTAACGAATTGGCAGCAAGCCCTAGAATGGAATGCCATCTATCTAGAAAATCATGATCAGCCAAGAAGTGTAAATAGATTTGGTGATACTGAGGCTTATTGGGAGGCTTCAAGTAAGCTACTAGCTACCTTGCTTCTAACACTTAAAGGTACCCCGTTTATTTATCAGGGTCAGGAAATTGGTATGACTAATTTTGATTTTGTAGACATGAATGAGTTAAGAGATGTTGAATCATTTAACATTGATAGTTTAGGTAAGAAGCTACATATTCCAAAATCCTATAGATGGTATATGATGAAGCATTGCTCAAGAGATAATGCTAGAACCCCAATGCAATGGTCAAGAGAAAAAAATGCTGGCTTTACAGATGGAACGCCTTGGATTAACCTGAATAAAAATCATATAAAGATTAATTATCACGAGCAAATGCATTCACCACATTCTATTTTGAGCTATTATAGGAGGCTTATTCTTTTACGAAAGGCACATAAGGCTCTAATCTATGGCGATTTTGAGCTTGTCAATCAGCAAACAAATGTGTACATCTATAGACGAAGACATGAAGAAGAAACCTTAACGGTTCTTCTCAATTTTAGCAATAAATCGCAAACGCTATCCACACTTGGACCAATACTACTGTCCAACTATGATAGAGAGTATTTTGATGGTTTAATGTTACCATATGAAGCAATTATTTTAAAATAATGGAGGCAATTATGGAGACTGATTTTAAAAGAAACAAGTGGACTTTTGGTCTTGGAACCATCGGTCGAGATATGGTTTACTCTCTAATTAGTATGTATCTCGTTTTCTATTTGACAGATATTCTTAGTCTTTCCAATAAAGCAATGTGGTGGGTTACAGCAATTATGCTATCAGCAAGGGTTTTTGATGCACTTAATGATCCCATTATGGGCGTTATCGTAGATAATACAAAATCAAAATATGGCAAATTTAAGCCGTGGATACTAATAGGTGCACTAGGCTCGGGAGTATTGACAATTTCGATATTTTTTGATTATAAGGTGAGTGAGTCTGCTTTTATACCTATCTTCGCTGTTTTATATTTGCTGTGGGGGATTCTTTTTACTGCTAATGATATATCGTACTGGTCAATGATGCCTTCACTTACAACTGATGCGCATGAAAGGGAGGCAATTGGTTCTATTGCAAGAATTTGTGCCAATATAGGTCTTTTTGCTGTAGTTGTTGGCATCATTCCGATTACAGAAGCATTATCTGGAACCGGAAGTGGTGGATTCTTTGTTTTTGCAATAGGTGTAGTCGTAATTATGTGGGTGGGTCAGTTAATTACCTTACTTGGTGTAAAACAGCCAAGGTTGGTCCTAAAAACACCAGAACCTACAACCTTAAGTGGTATGGTAAAGGTTATATTTAAGAATGATCAATTGCTGGTAACTGCGATTTCCATGGCATTATTTATGATTGGCTATGTCACAACGACGAGCTTTGGACTCTATTTTTTCAAATATGCTTATGGTGATGAAGCCATGTATTCGATATTTGCCTTAATATTAGGTGTTTCTCAAATTGCTGCATTGGCAATCTTTCCTAAGGTTGCAAAGAAATTTGTTAGAGCTAAAATATATAAGAATGCGACTATTGTGGTTGTAATTGGTTATGTGATTTTCTTTTTTGCACCTATGAATATGCTTTATATTGGGATCGCGGGTATTTTACTTTTTGTTGGACAAGCTTTTATTCAAATTCTGATGCTGATGTTTTTAGCAGATACAATAGAATATGGACATTATAAGCTGGGAAAGAGAAACGAGAGTGTAACCTTCTCTATCCAACCCTTTATAAATAAAATGGGTGGTGCTGTTGCCAGTGGAGTGGTTGGGGCAACTGTAATTCTGTCGGGTATAAATGATGCGAAAACCGCATCAGATGTAACTTCTCAGGGTTTATTAATGCTCAAAATTGCAATGTTAATTTTTCCGCTAATTTGCATTATTTTGGGGTATATTTTGTATAGTAAACGATATATAATTGATAAATCACTTTATGAAGACATCATTAAGGCATTAAAAGATAAAGGTGAGATTGCTTAGAGTGTGCATTTTGATTAAAGGTTAGGAGACATCATGATCAGGTTCATAATAGTTAAAACGATTAAGGATTATAGAAATACTGACAAACCAAGTGTTAGAGAAGCCTATGGTGTTATGTCGGGAATTGTAGGTATTTTCTGCAACCTATTTTTATTTGGACTAAAGGTAACCATTGGGCTTTTAACTGGAAGTATTGCTATATTATCTGATGGTGTCAACAACCTTTCTGACACAGGCTCATCGGTTGTGTCAGTTATAGGTGCAAAGCTAAGTGGCAGAGATGCCGATGTTGAGCACCCATATGGACATGGTCGTTTTGAATATGTTGCATCATTAATCATTTCGTTTTTAATAATGATGGTAGGATTTGAGCTTTTTAAGGAGTCTATCAGTAAGATACGAAATCCTGAAATTATTGTGATTAGCATTAAAATGGCACTTATACTGGTTTTATCTATAGGGATAAAGGTTTGGATGTTTTCATATAACCACTACATTGGGCGTTTGATTGACTCGAGTATGAATCGTGCTGCGGCTGCGGATAGCTTAAACGATGTGATTGCTACCTCTGCGGTAATTATAGCAACTTTGGCTGGCGCTTATTTTAAGGTGCCTTTAGATGGCTATGCTGGCATCATCGTCTCATGCTTGATTATGTATACTGGATTTGGTGTCGCAAAAGAGACGGTTAGCTTACTTTTAGGTATGTCACCAAGTGAAGAAACAGTCGAAAAAATAATGACGATTATTAAATCCTGTGATGACATTCGTGGTGCTCATGACTTAAAAGTGCACGACTATGGACCAGGAAGAAGCATCGCTTCTATTCATACAGAGCTTTCAAATAAGACGGATATTGTTAAGGCACATATGATAATAGATCGTTTGGAAAAGCAGGTGATGAAGGAGCTAGGCATTGAGTTAGTGATACATGTGGATCCAATAGGTGAAGGTGAAATTGGTCCAATTGATTAATTAATATCTGTGAAAATGATCATAGTCATATATAAAGGCCCAACTTGTTTCAACTAAAACAGGTTGGGCCTTTCGTCTGACATTTGAAAGAATAATTAGCTGACAAATCCACTGATTAATTCATTTAGATCAATAACAAGGCGTCTTAAGACTTCATTTGTATTTGCAACCTCATTAACTGTAGCCAGTATTTCTTCAGCTGAGGCTGATGTTTCCTCGGTAGAAGCAGCATTTTCTTCTGCAATAGCAGAAAGAGAATAAATAATGTCAAGTACATTGGTTCTATTAGATTCCATCGAAGCGCTGATCTGGCTCAGACTCTTAATTTCGCTTTCCATATGATTTAAGACACCTACAATTTCATTGTATTTTAGCTCAGTTTGATTGACGTTGTTGCCTTGAATATGAAGGGCGTTTCTAACAACATCGCTCTTCTGTTGTGCCGTCTTTACATTTGAAACAAGGTCATTTAGCATCGTATCTATAATGGTGGTTGAGTTTGCAGTTTGCTCTGCTAGCTTTCTAATTTCATCTGCAACCACTGCAAATCCACGACCTGCTTCACCAGCTCTTGCTGCCTCAATCGCTGCATTGAGTGCCAATAGATTGGTCTGATTGGAGATCTCTGTGATCAAACGACTGGCTTCGCTAATTTTCTCAGTGCTGTCCTGAGTTTGATTGATAACAGAGAAAATATCTTCAAATAAAACCGTATTTTTTGATGTTTCTACACTTAGATGGTTAACTAAGGTTAAGCCCTGTTCAGTTAACTTAGCAATATCATTACTCATATGATTTAATCGATTGGTGTTGTCTGAATTATTTTGAATCAAATCACCTAAAGCAGTTACATTTGCTGTGGCATATTGGGTGTCCACTGCCTGTTTTGTTGAAGAGGTTGCAATTTCATTGACTGCTTCTGAAACCTCTCCCATGGCAATGTTTATTTCATCAGAACTAACCTTTAAAAAATCAGAGGTTTCATCTAAATTAGTCACTGTATCATGTATGGTTCGTACGAGATCCGTTAGCATACGATCCACACTATGTGCAGCGTTGGTTAATACACCAAATTCGTCCTTACTTTTCAAACTTGCGTCATCGTATGAATTATTGAGTTTTTTTGAAGAAAGGTTGCCAAGCGAATCAGTAATATGTGCAATGCTTTTTCTCATGACTATAATGATAAGAATCATAAAAATGGTAATGCCAATCAATGCAGCGACGCCAATTAAAACCATTACTAAAAGTGTTGATCTAGCATGATCGGATAGTTCCTTTGATTTATCTAGCCCATAGCTTTCTAGTATTTCGGTTAAGGTATTAATTGACTCTCTTGCTATCGAGAAATTTTCTGAAGCAACTGCTGCGTCAAGTACCTTTGTATTTGGATCAAAAGCATTTAACCATTTGTCAAAGGCGGTATTAAAGGTTTCGTGAAGCTGTGCCGCATTTTCACCAGTAGTTGGATGTTTTCTATCATTATATAGTTCAGAATCTTTTTCAATGATTGCGAATGCGTCGTTGACTCTTGTGGTTACTTGATCAGCGTTCTCTATAAAATCATTGGCTAATGATTGCTGCTCTTCTGAGGTTAAACCAGTACTAAGCACCAATTGCTTTTGTGCAACATCAGCTTGATAAAAGTCACGGTCGGCATTTAATATGAGAGCGGTACTGACAAAGGTCGTGTCATAAATAATTGCTTTATTATCACGATTGATTTTGTTTAACTGTAGGGTGGAAATCGTGACAAAAAGAGCGAATACGATAAAAAGCGGAAGAACCATAACAATCATTTTTTTTGTAATGCTCATGTTCCGTATCATAAAAAGCCTCCTCAAAAAATCAATTATGCCTTATCAATACCCCTTTACAAAACGGTTAACCAGTTTCTGTATTAGTAGATATTACAAGATAAAATGAACTTAATGAAAGAGGCTATTACGATCTCTGTTCAGAAATTTGAAATCAAAGTACTGTCTTAGTATGAGTTTGTTTGATGAAAATCCATGCCAACAAATAAGCAAACGCAGTAAAAATAAATGTCACTTTAAAATTGATTAGGTCAATCAAGCCACCTAAAAATAATGGGCCGGTAATGGCAGCAAGTGAGGAGCTGAAATAGTAAAGTCCTGTATATATGCCAATCTTTGCCTCGTTGGTACGTTCTACAACCATTGGATACGAGTTAATATTGATTAATGCCCAGAAGATACCACCTACGAGCATAAGCCCCATCATCAATACTTGATTGAATGGGAAAAGGGTACCGACGGTAGCAAGCAACAAAAATACAATTATATCGCCAACTAATCCAATTAGGATCGTTTTTCTTTTTCCTAGCTTCGTGCCGATAAAACCAGCAGGAATTGCAAAAATTAAAAACGAAAGAGCAAAGAAACCCAGTATTAAAGAAGCATCTGAGGCTTCTAAGCCTAAAAAGTGGACGCAATAGTTACTAAAGGTTGCTTCAACACCTTGATAGCCAACAAACCAAAAGAAAATCGCCAACAATATATAGAGTGTCGTTCGATCTGTATCTTGTACGAGTTCCTTAACGGATGAGATTAGGCTTATTTTTTCTTCAGCTGATTTTTCTCCAATGGATGGCTCCTTTATAAATCTAAGTAGCATCAAAAGGGCAAATAGCATCATAATTGCTGTGAAAACAAAAGGATAATTTGGATTTGCCTTATAAAGCATCGCACCACCTATCAGAACAAAAACTGAAGCGAGTCCGCCCATAAAGTTGATGATTCCATTTGCTTGGCTACGAAGTGGTGCTGGGGTTATATCTGGCATTAAGGCTACCGTTGGCGCTCTAAAGATTGCCATAGCAAAATTTAATACGGTGATGATTAGCATAAAGCTTAAAAAACTGGTATAGTTAGGTAAAAGTATGAAGGCAGCTGCCGATAGTGGTATCCCAACCATAAGATAGGGCATCCTGCGACCAAATCGGGTATTCGTTTTGTCACTCATAGCTGCGATAAACGGAATTAGACTGACAGCTAAAATGTTGTCTAGGGTCATAATTGCATTGATTTGAAACTGACTGTCTAAAAAATCCCTAAGAAAAAGGGGAACGTAGACATTGTAGAGGGGCCAAACTAAACTAACAGAGAAAAATCCAAGTCCTAGTAAGAATGTTTTTTTAATATCCAGTTTCATAAGGTTCTCCTTTTTTGATATTTAGTTAGGATAAGTGCGATATTCATTTATTGATATTATAATTCAAATATAATTAAAATGCATCTTTAAGAAAATTGTAAGAATTTAATCCATATAATGTTAAGACTCTTTAAGTATACTCTCATTAAGATTCTGAAAGGATAATAAAAATGTCTCAAGAAAACATATTAGTAGTAGATGACGATCCAGAAATTGCAAGGGCTATTTCAAAGCTTCTCTCAATTGAAGGTTACACACCTTATTTGGCTTATAATGGACTAGAAGCACTCGATATCATTATGACAGAGGAAGTTCAACTCATAATTTTAGATGTGATGATGCCAAAGCTAGATGGTTTATCAACAACGATGAAAATTAGAGAAAAAAAGAACATCCCAATTATCATTCTCTCAGCTAAAAGTGAAGAGTCCGATAAAATTCTAGGGTTGTCAATGGGTGCAGATGATTACATTACCAAACCATTTTCGCCTCCTGAGCTAATTGCAAGAGTGAAGAGCCAATTGCGTCGCTATTTGACATTAGGTGATGCCAATAGTATGAGTCTTGAGCAAATCCTAATAAATGGTTCGCTAAAGCTCGATTTAGAAGGGATGCAGCTTTATGTAGATGGCGAGCCGATTAAGCTAACTGCTAAAGAGCTCAAAATCATGGAATTGCTCATGTCGAACGTTGGAATCGTCTTTTCAGCCGAAAAAATTTATGAGCGTGTTTGGAATGAAAAACCGTATGCAGCTGAAAATACTGTCATGGTTCATATTAGAAGAATTCGTGAAAAGATTGAGATTAATCCTAAGGATCCAAAATACTTAAAGGTGGTGTGGGGGATTGGATACAAAATTGAAAAGTTTTAAGTATGCGATGACTTTTAAGGTGATTGCCTTTTTACTCATTGCAATTTCATTAACAACCATCGTTTTAGAGTTTCAGTATTTGCTATTTTCAGATATTCCACTTGAATCAATACTCGTATCTAGATATAAGGATAGCAATGAGTTTCTTCAAAACGATGCACGCAGAGCGATTATTTTGGTGACTGATTCGATTTCTGATAAGCAGTCGTCATTGGCAAACACCCTTGGAGAGGGTTATTATTATTATATTTCCAACGGTGAAACAGTTATTACTAATCTGGCTGATGGCACCGCGGATTTTTTTCAATCGAATAAGGATACCTTTCTGATCAAAGAAGGCTATTGGCAATATCAGAATAATACCTCCTATTACTATCGTCCAGATTATATTCCAGATAACGTAAGTGGCTATATTGCATTTTCTAACGATTATCTAGTTAATAAACAGAACGAATGGAATGGTTATAGAAATGAAGTCTTGCCAATCGTTTATGGAGTATTTGGAACGTTAGCGGGAAGCTTATTGTTGTTAATTTACTTGACGGTGGTTGTGGGAAAGTCGCATCGTCAAGGAGAGCTACATTTAAACTGGTTAGATCGAATTCCGTTTGATGTTCTTAGTCTTATATACCTGATGATAGCCACGGGCTGCGCACTGGTTATTTCTAATGCGATCCCATATCAATATGCTTATGTAAGTTTAAAGCTTACATCTATGATCATTATAGGAACAGTGACCTTTATCTTCTTGATTTTTTCAGGTATATTTTATCTAACACTTGTGAAAAGAATTAAAGGCAAGACACTAGGAAAAAATACGATAGTTTTTAAGCTGTTGTTTGGCATTTTTGATTACTTTAGGAGCCTGTTTGACGGTAGACAATTCAAAGCTAATAAATTAACGGAACAGCTCTTTTATAGACAAATGCTGTTCATTACACTCTCTTTTTTAATGGTGCTCTTAACTTTCATATTCTTACTTGTACCACCGCTATTCCTATTTCCGCCGCTTGCTGAAGTATTTCTTATTTACTTTTATGTCAAAGGAAATCGCAAAACCTTTACAGCAATTGATCGAGGGTTTAATGAGAGTATTGAGGATCAAATGAGGGCTGAAAGGCTTAAAATTCAACTGGTAACAAATGTGTCACACGATCTTAAGACCCCTTTGACTTCGATTATCAGCTATGTGGATTTGCTTTCTAAGGAGGAAGGGTTGTCTGAAAACGCTATGGACTATGTAAGAATATTAGCAGACAAGTCTGAGCGTCTCAAAAATATCGTTTCTGATCTATTTGATTTAGCTAAGAGTACCTCTGGCAACATACAATTGCAAATGGAAACCATCGATATTAAAAG
This sequence comes from Clostridiales bacterium 38-18, assembly GCA_001897605.1. Lineage (GTDB taxonomy): Bacteria > Bacillota > Clostridia > Peptostreptococcales > Acidaminobacteraceae > Fusibacter_C. Next base: position 187,356 of record MKTL01000006.1, read on the forward strand.
ACTAGTTGAGCAAACCCTTGCAGATATGTCAGATGAAATAGAAAGGTCTAATTTGCAGTTTAAAACAAAGCTACCAGGCCATGCGGTAATGATAAATGCCGATGGACAAAAACTGTATCGGGTTTTACAAAACCTATTAGGCAACACGCTGAAGTATGCCTTAGCAGGTACTAGAGTGTTCGTAGAGCTAGATGAAATGGAAGGGAAGGCAATAGTTACTTTAAAAAATACCTCTAGCTATGAGATGAATTTCAATGAGGCAGAAATCATGCAAAGATTTACTAGAGGAGATGACTCAAGATCTACTGAGGGTAGTGGACTGGGATTATCTATAGCAGAAAGCTTTACCCATGTATGTGGTGGTGATTTTAATTTGCAAATTGATGGTGATTTATTTAAGGTTAAATTGACGTTTAATACATTAGAAGTGTGAGATTATTAAAAGGGAGAGGTTGCATATCATTTCGAAAGAATGAGCAATTTCTCCATTTTATTTTATAAAAATATTCAGATGTATTTGTATAAATTTTATAAATTTGGTGTAATATATAGATATAAGCATCTGGATGGAGGACAAGGTTATGGTTAAGCATGCTAAGATATGTATCCCATTAATGGCAACTAATATTGATGTACTAGAAAATGAATTAGAATATGTAATAAGCAAACGACCTGACCTAGTTGAATGGCGTGTTGATCGTTATCTAGCGACGCATGAGAACTGGACCTGCGAGGAGCTTAATGAGCCCTTAAAGCTTATAAGAGAAAGGCTAAGCGATTATGATATCCCAATGATATTTACGTTTAGAGGTCAGCGCGAGGGTGGTTTTCTAGTAGTTTCTGATGCCGTAAGATTGAATTGTATTTATGACATACTCAATCAATTTAGACTTGATTATGTGGATATAGAGCTTGATTTATATGAGCATTATAAAGATGTAGATGAAGGGGATACCGTTACTTCGTTGTTCAAAAATTGTGTGGATTTAGCAAGGACAAAGGGAACTCGATTGATCCTCTCACATCATGATTTTGATAAAACACCATCCTTTGATGAAATGATTGCGACGATTAAAAGAGGCCAAAGCCTACGAGGTGATTATATTAAAATGGCGTACATGCCTCATTCTGCAAATGAGGTATTAAAATTACTTGCCGCATGTGATTATGGTACCAATGTACTTAATCAAAAAATGATTACACTTTCAATGGGCGAGCGAGGTAGAATTTCTCGAGTAATCAGCGGAGAGTTTGGCTCAGAAATAACCTTTGTCAAAGGCTTTGAAGCCTCTGCTCCTGGTCAAATGACCATAGATGCACTTAAAGAAAGCTGGGAATCAGTTTTAATGGGTTAATAACGCTTAAAAAAATCCTACAGACAGGTCAAAATATTCATTTAGAATAAAGACTTGCTTGTAGGATTAATTTTATGCAATATCAGCTGCGTAAATGGCAAACTGGCTGTTGTACATTTCAGCGTAAAGACCGTTTCTTTTAAGCAGTTCGTTATGAGTACCCTGTTCAACAATTTCACCGTGGTCTACTACCACTATTACATCGGCATTTTGAATGGTTGAGAGGCGATGGGCAATTACAAAACTCGTTTTTCCAACCATCAAATCGCGCATCGCGTCTTGAATTTTAATCTCAGTCTGCGTATCGACATTAGAGGTTGCTTCATCTAGGATTAGAATTTTTGCATCAAGAAGCATCGCTCTAGCAATTGTCATGAGTTGTTTTTGACCTTGTGAGATGTTAATTCCTTCCTCAGTTAACAACGTTTCATATCCATTTGGGAGATGCGTGATGAAGTTATGAATCTTAGCTGCCTTAGCTGCAGCTACGACTTCTTCTAATGATGCATCTGGCTTTCCATAGGACAAATTTTCAAATATGCTTCCTTGAAAAAGCCATGTATCCTGTAAGACCATTGCAAAAATCTTTCTAAGAGAGGTTCTTTTATAATCTTTAATGTCTATACCGTCAATTAGGATTTGTCCTTCATTTGGATCGTAAAATCGCATAAGTAAATTGATTAAAGTGGTTTTACCAGCACCTGTCGGTCCTACAATGGCTACTAATTGTCCAGGACGAACCTCTAAATTAAGTGCTTTTATAATCATTTTTTCTTTTGAATAGCCAAAGGTCACTTGTTCAAAGCTGACGTGTCCATTAGTAGAGCGATCAATTAAATCGATTGCATTGGCAGCATCAGGCTTTTCAGGAAGCTCATCGACAACTTTAAATACTCTCTCAGCCGCAGCCAATGCGGATTGGAGTTCACTAATAATGTTTGCCATTTCATTAATTGGACCAGAAAACTTTCTAGAATACAGTACAAAGGAAGAGACATTACCAATGGTTAACATGCTATATAGATAGAGTATCGCACCAAACATACTTACTAAGGTTAAAGACAAGTTGTTGATAAAATTCACAGATGGGCCAACCGTGCTGCTGTAATACTCAGCATTATAAAAGGCTTCAATGGCTTCATCGTTTTTATGATCAAATCTTCTAATCATTACATCCTCTTGATGATATACCTTGATTACTTTTTGACCAGAGATGACCTCCTCAACAAATCCATTGAGTTCACCCAGCTTTGCAGATCTTTTTCTAAAAAGCGGTCGCGTTTTTTGGCTCATAAAGCGCGTGAATAAAATGGATATAGGAATGGTAACTGCAAACACGAGTACTAAATAAGGTGAAATTGCAATCATCATAACCAGTGACCCAAATACTGTAATGATACTTGTAAGGACTTGAACTACATCATTAGACAAAGAGGTATTCACTGTGTCAATGTCGTACGTAAGCTTACTGATGATATCACCTGTCTGCTGTGTATCAAAATAGCCAATCGGTAAATTGGAAAGCTTATTAAATACGTCAGTTCTCATTCTCTGAATGACCTTTTGACTGATTTTAATCATTAAAATTGCTAAAAGGTAGGAAAATAATGAAGCGAGCGCATATAAAATAAGCATTTCAATAATGTACCTAAAGACCAACGTAAAATCCACATTTCCTTTAGAAGTACCATACGCATCTATTGCTTTACCAGCTAATGAAGGGCCGATCAGTGAAAGAATATTACTGCTAAAGGTGAGTAAAAGAGCAATGAACAGTAAACTTCTATATTTGAGTAAATAGTTACCTAAACGTCTTAACGTTTTTCTTCGATTCTGCGGCTTTTGAACGCTAGATTTAGATGGTGTGGGTGATTTATCAGACCGCGTCATATAAGTCACCTCCTAATTGTGTTTGACATATTGCACGATAGCTATCATTTGTTCGTTTTAGTTCCTCATGTGTTCCAGAAGCTTTGATTTCACCGTCTTCCATAACGATGATTATATCTGCATGCATAATGGCGCTAACCCGTTGGGCGATAATTATGCTGGTAGTTTGTGTAAAATGCTCAGACAGGGCTTTTCTAAGATTAGCATCTGTTCGATAATCAAGCGCACTAGAAGAATCATCCAATATTAGTATCTCAGGATGAGAGGCGAGCGCACGTGAAAGTAAAATTCTCTGCCTTTGACCACCACTCATATTCATTCCTTTTATGCTCAACCTATGATGCCAGCCCTCCGCAAGTGAATCAATGAACTCAGCCGCTTGTGCAGCTTGTGTTGAGAACAATAAATTTTCTACTGGAAGCTCTCTGCCGAAGTCAATATTTTCAACGATGGTATCTGCAAATAAAATATCACTTTGAAAGACGATGCCAAAGAGCTTGTGTAGCTTACTGCGTTCTATGGACTTAATATTGGCACCGTTTATTTTAATCTCGCCCTGATCAACATCGTATAATCGTAATAATAGCTTTATAATGCTCGTTTTTCCACTGCCAGTTGGACCAATAATGCCTAGTGTTTGTCCTTTTTTAAGCTTAAAGCTAATATGATTGAGATCAGCTTGATTTTTATGATATGAGAAAACCACATCATTGAATTCGACGTGATAATTTGATGACTCGACTGGATATGCTTCTATACATAGCTCTTCAGGCGTATCTATAACCTCAACGATTCGTTGGAAAGAAGCTAGACCTTTTGAGGCGAGTACAAAAATTCTACTAATTGAGAGCATTGCATTTAAAATAATAGTGAAATAGGTTAAAAATGCGATAACCACACCTGGCTGAGAAAGGCCAAGATTCACTCGGTAGGCACCGACGAGTATAACGCCTGTAAGTCCGAGATTTAAATAAAGATTCATCATTGGGTTGGTAATCGCCATGGTATAACCGACTTTTTTCTCTTGTTTTACTACATCGCTGCTATAACGACTAAAGCGGTCTCGTTCTGAACTCGATTTACCAAGTGCTTTTATAATTCTTATACCTGTAATGTTTTCGCGAATAACTCGGACCATTTGATCTACAGTTTTTTGAAGTGATTTGTAAAGTGGAATTCCCTTTTTTGATACAATATAGACGGTAGCAAAAATAAAAGGCTGAACGCCGATTAAAACCAGTGCAAGAACGGGATCAATAGTTATGGTCACGATAATTCCACCAAGCAGTAGTATAGGTGCTCTAACGCCTAAACGCTGCATCATTCCGACCATATGATGTACGTGGTAAGTATCCGATGTAAGTCTAGAGACTAAGGAAGGTATTGTAAATTTATCAATTTGACCACAGGACAAATAAACAATTTTTGAAAACAAATCATGTCGAATTCGACGAGTGGTTTCGGCTGCAACTCGAGTAGCCATTCGATTTGCTGTAATATTAGCTATTATGGCTATCGCAGCGCATAAAACCATTGCGCCACTCCATAGGATAATTGGATGGATTTCTCGTGTTGGTACAATGTCATCAATGATATGCGCAAGAATCCAAGGTATTAAAAGATCCATAATAGTTCCAATAAACTTAATGGTCAGTCCAAGTGACATTCGTGGTAAAAAAGGTTTTAAATAATCAAAAAAACGTTTCATAGCATCACCTTTGTTGTTGTTAAATGATCAAATCATTTAAAGATAAAAAAATATTACCATACCCGAAAGATTATGTCAAAGCACTAAAAGAGGCAAAAATCCCCTCGTATTAATAAATGAAATAAAGTATAATTATGACTAGAACTAACTTAGGAGACAGTGATGAGGGTCAATTCGAGAAAAGACAAAATTAGAAAATTTATGAGATCTAAGTATTTGATGAGAAGGTTAATCATTATTGGCGTTGGCTTAATACTTATTTATATTTTAATCTCCGGACTATTGAAGGGATTATTTCCATCTAAGGATTCGAATACGAAATATCCTTTGGGAGAAACTGAAGCATCAGAAATTAATTCTCAAGAGAGTACCGACCAGAGTGAAATCAATTCTGAAAGTACTGAAATCACCAATGATCAATCAGACGGACAGCTAACCACAGAGACTCAAGAAAGTACATCTATTGGCTCTGAAACTCAGGAACAACCTAATACAAATGAAACTAAATCTGATACTCAAGGAGAAAATATCATGTCATTTAATTCAGTTGCTTATAGCCTATCATCCTATGATGCTAGATACACAGCGTACTCTAAAGCTCATCCAGAGCTAACAGCAGAGCAGGTTGTTTTAAGAGTAAATACGAACTTAGATCAAGAGTTTTACACGAATATCACAGAGGCTATTGATCCTAATTCTATTGAAGTTCTGTGTAATAAATTTTATCAGCTATCTAGCTCCTTTGAACCTAGTGAGCTTGTCAGTGTGAAGGATGGCTACTATGTTCAGGATGGTAAATCCTATTTATTGTCGCAGAGCGCATTATCTGCTTTCATAGAAATGTCAGATGCAGCCAAAAAAGAGGGCGTTTCCATCAAAATAATTTCTGCATATAGAACCTATAGCTATCAAGAAAACTTGTATAATAAATATACTGCGAACAATGGAAAAGCAGCAGCAGATCGTTTTTCAGCAAGACCAGGTCACTCAGAGCATGAGACTGGCTTTGCCATCGATATAAATGATGTTGCTCAAGCCTTTGAGAATACTGAAGCATTTCAATGGCTGTCTAAAAACAGCTACAAATACGGTTATATATTGAGATATCCCAAGGGTAAGGAGGATACAACTGGGTATATGTACGAGCCTTGGCATTATCGATATTTAGGTGCTGATTTGGCTACGAAGGTTCAAGAGTCAGATTTAACCTATGATGAATATTATGCGAAATATTTGCTTAAGGATCATGTTGATTAAGTTTATTTTAGACACGTATTTAAGAGGAAGATTTATTATAATGAGTATCATTTTTGCTCTGAAAGAATAGAAAGAAAAGGGAAGCGTATGCAAAGAAAAGAGTATGATAAAATGAAAAATGAAAAAAGCAATCAAAATTCGATTAATGAAGACCGCTGTGATTGCAATGTTATGCATCAAGAAGCAATTGATCTTGCAAAAAAATATATGCCTGAGACAAATGTATTAGCTTCGATGGCAGATTTTTTTAAGGTTTTTGGTGATCCTACAAGAATTAAAATATTGACTGCACTTACAGAGACAGAGCTTTGCGTTTGTGATATTGCATTTATATTAGGGATGACACAGAGTGCGATTTCACACCAGCTTAGAGTTCTTAAGCAAGCAAAATTAGTCAAGTCTAGAAAAGAAGGCAAGGTCGTCTATTACATGTTAGATGATGAGCATGTAAAGCAAATAATTGATTTAGGGACAGTACACGTCGTTGAATAGTATTAAATAATTAAGAAAGGAAGAACTAGTTATGAAGAATCGTATGAACCATTTTACTAGAACAGCAGTCTTATTATCTTTAGCACTTATCTTTCAAATAGGGTTTAATCAATTTGCGCAGCCTGCGGTTGGTCCACTTGTTAACATGACCTTAATTATAGCGACATTGATCGTTGGTCCATTATCAGCGATTTTGATTGGCGTATTAACGCCATTAGTTGCCTTTTTACTTGGAATTATGCCTCTGTTACCGATCGTTCCATTTATCATGATTGGAAATGCAATCTTTGTTTTTTCCTTTTATCTTGTTTCGAACAAGCGCAGCTTTATATTTGAGGGAATTGGTGTCGTTGTAGCTGCATTACTCAAAACCGCATTTTTAGCTTTTTCGGTAAGGTATTTGGTAACCAGTTTTGTTGCAAAGGTCCCACCCAAGCTCGTAGCTGCACTTTCGATTCCACAGCTATACACGGCTTTGATTGGTGGATTTTTGGCGATAATTATAGGCCGATATTTGATCAAAGCAATGAAATTAGAGAATAAATAATAGAATAAATATGAATAAATAATAGAGAATTGTCAATAGAGAATTGTGATGTTTTTAGCTAATCCCGCTTTCAGTGGTCATGAAAGCGGGATTTTTATACTCATAATTCTTAATAGGGTAAGAATTTAAGCTACTAAGAGGGAGGCTTTTTTATTATATGCATCAAATTCACGTATTAAAGTGATCGCTTTAACTCAAGAGTGATTAGAAATTACGTTTTTGAAGTCGAGGCATCTGTATAAATGAGGTTCATTATGTTATAATAAGATGTTTATTAAATGCAAATGAAAGGCGTGTGACGTATTGAAACTATCAGATAAAACTATAAAAAGAATAAATATATTAATGCTGTTAGGTCATACTGCAGTTTTGATTTACTATATTCTTTTATCCAATAAAGTGGTTCAAACGATTAAACCTCTACCTACAAGTGATTTCATCTATTATTGGAATCTGGCTTCTGATTTATCTATCTATCATAAAGGTGGCATTATTGGATTTATTTATGCACCATTTAAAGCCCTCGGGATAGCGCCCTATAATGCGGCATGGCTAGTCAATATGCTTTTTTTAATCTTAGTTTATTTGGTGACCTGGTTTGGTTTAACTAAATCAACCATAAATCAATCAGACATAAATCAATCAGACATAAATCAATCTGTAATAAAACAAGTCCTTATACAAATACTTTCAACTTTTGGTTTTACGGTTTTTGCACTTTGGAATACTGGCTACTCGGGAATGGTGAATGCTGATTTTCCAAATGTGGCTCTAATCTTAGCATTTGTCAGATTTATGAGTCTTTATTTTGAGTCAAAAGATAAAAGAATGGCTATTTTGAGTGGTTTATTTTTATTTCTCGCGGTTGCACTTCGCGTTAAAACGGGATTAGCGCTTGGTATCATGACTGGGGCCACAATTGTCTTTTATTTTGGTGCTTTAAGAAGAGACATTCGGGTGAGAGTATTGATACTTACCATATGTGTGGCAGTTGGTTTTGCAGCAGTAACGGAGATTATGCTGAGAGCACAATCCGATCGACCACTTGATGTGGCTAGACAGGGCAGATTACAGTTATACACCGGACTATTATATACCGAGACCGGCAATATGTGTGGCAGATGGACGAGAGAAGCTTTTGATAAAACACTTGAAGAAATTAACGAGCCTCTTTTAACTGTTATCAATAGGCATTTAAGTGTAAAAAGTAAAGCTTATCTATTATCCATCGTTGGCTGTAAGCTTCAGCATGTTATCGAATATGATGAGTTTTCATTTAGAGAATTGCTGGCGTTCGGTGTGAAACATAGAAGCTATACAGAAGCAGATCTAGAAATTGTTAGAAAATATGAGAAAGTGGAAGAAAGTAGAGTCATTTGGTTTAAGTGGCTGACGCTGATCGTTAGTTTGTTATTGATAATCCGCCATAAATTTAAAGGTAGAAACTTAAGCTATTTACCTGTTTTTATCTACGGTGCATTTATGATACTTCACAGTGTTTTTGAAATTCAAGCGAGATATATGGTCGAGCCTTTACTTTGGACATTCTTTGTCGCAATAATCATTTTTAAATATGAAACAAAAGAGGTAAGTAAACTTGGAAAATAACCTTAAAGAGGAGTTTAATTTAAAAAAGAATCTAAATAAGAACCTAAATAAGAACCATATAGAGAATCAAATAAAGAAGGTTACTAACGGCTTTAATTTGAGGATTATTTTATATGCATTGATACTGATTAAGGTTGTGAGTGCGATCTTATTAATCGATAACAAAATGATGACTACGGTCGCATCATTTGTGTCTCACTTTTCAATAAGTGAGAATCCATGGGATTTCTATTTAAGTGAAGGCAATTTATCTATGTTTCCCTACCCATCTTTAATGCTCTATATTTTTAAAGTCTTCTTTTTACCAGCAGAACTATTGAGAATTGAGAATAAATGGCTTCTTAATGGTCTATATTTGTTGCCAATTCTCATAGCCGATCTTTCTATTTATTTTAACTTAAATCGATTGTTTCCAAATAAAAAGGGGAGGCTGTTGTTCTTTTACTTTGCTTCTCCAGTGGTGTTTTATGCAAGTTATATTTTGGGGCAGCTCGATGTTATCGCGGTTGCGTTTATTATAGTTGCACTTTGCGAGCTAAAAGAGAAAAGGTATTTAAGACTCGGGATAATCTTAGCGCTTGGTTTTGCCGTTAAGCTACCGGTTTTATTTTCTTTACCTCTGGTTCTTATCTATCTATTTAGAACGCTTCAAAGGGATCGATACAGAAGAATCGCTGAAATGCTGATTGCATTTGTATTGACGAGCATAATGGTTAATTTACCATTTCTATTCAGTGAAAGCTTTATAAAAATGGTTTATTTCAATCCTGATCAAAGCTTGTTGTATCATCTCTATCTGCCTGTTGGCTCATTTAAAATCTATATTGCTTATTTGGCAATCCTAGTGATTTACGCAAGGTTTTTAATGTATGAAAAAATCAATCGTGATTTACTGCACAACTTTTTAGCGGTTGTGTACACGGTTTTTGTTCTATTAGTACCCCCTTCGGAGAGCTGGTATGTTTGGAGTTTTATCTTGTGTGCTGTACTTTTCGTAAGTCTCCTTGACAAAGTTAAAATATCTTACTTGCTTAGTCTTGGTTTTTCATTATTATATTTATTGACCTTTGTTGGTGGCAGCTATATTCATAATGACAATATATCAAATTTGATTTTTACGACATTAGAAGGCGCTTTGTTCTTCATAGTCTATGTTTTATATAAGTATGGCATTAAATCAAATCGCGTCTATAAGAAAAAGGAGCATGCGACTCTGATTGGCATCGGTGGCGACTCAGGTGTGGGTAAGACGACTGTAAAACACTGTATTGAAGCCTTAATTGGTCATGAAAATATAGTTCCTATTGAGTCCGATGGTGATCATAAGTGGGAGCGTGGCGATATCAGTTGGAATACCATTACGCATTTAAACCCTAAGGCGAATTATCTCTATAGGCAAGCGCAATATCTTAAAGCACTTAAAAATGGCAGTGCCATCGAACGCGTGGAGTACGATCATGATACTGGCGCATTTACAGAACCAATCAAGGTTTATCCAAATGACTTTATCATCGTTGCGGGACTTCATCCATTTTTCCTACCACAAACTAGGAAGCTAGTGGATCTTAAAATTTATATTGATACGGAAGAGTCTTTAAGAAGACACTGGAAAATCAAGAGAGACGTTGCATCGAGAGGTTATTCTATCGATCAAATCCAAAAGCAGATTGATGCAAGAGTTGAAGATGCACAAAAGTACATTACACCTCAAAAAAATTATGCAGATTTGATCATAAGATATTATTCTGAGGATGATTTCGAAATGGGTGGCTGTGTTGATCCTTCGTTAAAGCTTGAGCTTATGATGACGTTAGAAGTTGATGTTGAACCACTTTTGGATCATTTTACTTTAAACGGGATTGATGTCGTGCATTATTATGATGCAGACTTAAAATTCCAACATATACATTTTAATCGAGAGATTGAATCGATGTTAATAGCTCAGTTTGCTGAGAATTTCATCGAGAACATTGAGGAAATCGTCAATGGCCATAAGATTAGATGGGAAAATGGGTACCATGGCATCATTCAATTGTTTACTTTAGTTTGGTTAAGTCATCAGTTTAAAAAGGGAGAAGAGAATGAACTATAAAGGAATATTATTGGATCTAGACAATACACTTTACAATTATGATCAAGCTCATGAAATTGCGCTTGAAAGTGCTATGAGTTTGTTCGCTGAAATGACTGCTCTTGACGTTCAATTCGCATATAAACTCTACAAGCAAGCTAAATCTTCAAGTCATATAGAAAGAATTGGTCAAGCGGCTTCACACAGTAGAATTTTCTACTTTCAAAGAATGCTTGAGATGATCGGTGCGTTTGATTTTGCAAGTGTAACCAAGTTGAACCACAATTATTGGGACGTATTTTATAAACAAATGACTTTGGAGCCTTTTGTCTTGGACTTTTTAAAGGAGATTAACGTTCCTAAGTGTATCGTTACAGATTTTACTGCATACGAGCAATATCGTAAAATAGAAAAACTAGGGATTGGTGACTGGATTGACTTTTTAGTTACTTCTGAAGAAGCTGGCGTTGAAAAACCACATCCATACATCTATATGAAAGCACTCGATAAAATGCAGTTAAAACCAAATGAAGTCATTATGATCGGTGATTCTCTTAAAAAGGACTGTCTTGGTGCAAGTCAACTTGGTATTGATAGCATCTACTATAAAGGAGAGAGAGAGTTTGAAGATTTAAGCAAAGGCATTCATCCTTTGAAATCTTTCTTTGATATTATTCATTGGTTGGAATAGGGGATTCTAATGTGTCATAATAAGGATGGATTGATAAATAAGCATACTGTAAAACAAGAAAATTTAATGCATGATGACACTTTATAAATAAGTATGACCATAGAGGATGTTAGTATATGATTAATACGAAAAAAGATTTTGAAAAAAAATCAACTTTAAAATCACTTTGTCACCTCTACGCTGATAGATTGGATCAAATCCAATCAGGAGGTGGTAATGCGTCGGTTAAGTCGATGGATGAAGATTTATTATACATTAAGGCATCTGGTTATCTAATGAGCGATGTAAGTAATGAGACGGGATTTAGTGTGCTTAAACTCAGTGAAATCAATGCATTATTGATGGATGTAAAAAATGGCATCGTCGATTTGAACGATGAGGGATTACAAAATAGCCGCTTAAGTCTAGCGAATCAGTCTACACTTAGACCTTCCATAGAAACATACCTACATGCAATGCTTTCTAGCCGTTTGGTTTTACACGTACACTCGTTTGCAGCGATGTTTTATGCGTCTTCAAAAGACTTTAATAATCGCTTGGATCAGGGCGAATTAACCGCAACATTTTCTGATGCTGTATTATTGATACCGTATCATAAGCCTGGTATATCGCTTGCTTTAGCGATGCTTGAGCAGCTTGAAAGCTATAGAATGAAGTTTAAATCCGAACCAAAGTGGATCGTTCTCCAAAATCATGGCTTGATCATAATGGGTGATTCTGTTGAACAGATTGAACAACGTAATCTCGAGTTTGAAAACTTACTATTAGAAGTGCATCCTGCTTTAGTCAAAATGATTTCTCCTTATCAGATGGTGACCGATATTAAAAACGCACTTCATCAGATAGACACATCAAATGCGTATTTTGTTAGATATTCAGGCATTCAGCTTCCAGATTCTATGAATCGCATCGCTTTTTCTTTTCCAGATGCAGTGGTATTTTACGGTCCAGAAATATTATATGTAGATGATAGCGCTAAAATGAATGAAATGCTTAGCGCGTTTTACCGTGAAAACGGAGAGGCACCTAAGGTTTTGATCCTTTTAAATGAAGTCTATGTGATAGGCTCTGACCTAAGAAAACTATACGAGCTTGAAGATGTTCTCAAGATTCAAATGAAGTTAAATGAAGCCTTAGGAGACGAAATCTTTGGCTTGAATGATTCTGAAATAGAGACTTTAACCCACTGGGAAGCAGAGAAATACAGAAAAAAATTAAAAGTGTGAGGCAGATATGAAAATCGTAATTCCTATGTCCGGAAGAGGACAGAGATTTATCAATCAAGGCTACAAGGAACCTAAACCCTTAATTGTGATGGATGGTAAGCCAATTATAGAACACGTAGTGGATTTGTTTCCCGGTGAAAATGATTTTATCTTTATTTGTGCCAATGACCATCTTGAAAATACGGATATGCGTACGGTTTTAAATAAAGTTGCACCTAAGGGTAAAATAGTTGGTATTGAGCCTCATAAACTTGGACCGATTTATGCGGTGCAACAGGTTTATGATTTGATAGATGATTCTGAAGAGGTAATCGTAAATTATTGTGATTTCGGTGCATACTGGGATTATGATGATTTCTTAGCACACACGCGCAATAGAGGTGCTGATGGTGCGATTCCTGCATATAAGGGCTTTCATCCGCATATGCTAGGAACAACCAATTATGCTTTTATGCGTGATGACAATCAATGGATGCTAGAAATTCAAGAAAAGAGACCGTTTACAGACGACCGCATGTCAGAATATGCTTCTTCTGGGACTTATTATTTTAAATCCGGTTCAATTATGAAACGCTATCTAGATCGAACCGTCGAAAGAGCGCTTGATTTGAATGGTGAGTATTATGTTTCAGTGGTTTATAATCTTTTAATAGAAGATGGATTAAAGGTTTCCATCTATGAAATTCAGCATATGTTGCAGTGGGGAACGCCAGAGGATGTGGCAGAATACAATTATCACTCTGAGTATTTTAAAAAAATGGTAACGCATGTACCTTTTTCTGCGCCAGATCAAAACACGGTTAATTTGATTCCACTTGCTGGAGAAGGCAGCCGTTTTAAAAATGAAGGCTATATCACGCCGAAGCCTATGATTGAGGTATCTGGTAAGCCTATGATTATCCAAGCCTTTGATAGTTATCCGAAGTCTGAGTTCAGCCGTTTTATCGTTTTGCAGTCGCATTGTGATGCTTATGGCATCGACGAGCTCCTTTTAAATAAAACGCCTAATCCAAAAGTGATGGTCCTTGATCATGTCACTGAAGGACAAGCAATTACAGCTGCTTTAGGTGTAGATGAAGCAATTATGAACTCACCGCTAATGATTGCAGCTTGTGACAATGGACTGCTTATCGATCAAGTCGAATATGAAGCGCAACTAAATGATCCAAATTGTGATGTAATTTGTTTGACCTTTAGAAATAATCCGACTGTGGGCAAAAATCCAAATGGGTACGGCTATGTTTCAGTTGGTGCAGATGGCTATATCAGTGGCTGTTCTGTTAAAAAGCCAATGACCGATGACCCGATGAATGAGCATGCCATCGTGGGTGCCTTTTATTTTAAAAAAGCGAGTGATTTTATTCGAGGTGTCAAGTATATAAAGACAAACAACATTAGAGTCAATAATGAATTTTACATTGACTCAATCATGGGCATTTTAGGTGAGTTAGACTTGAAAGGACGTGTGCTCGACTGTCTTTATGAAAGCTGGGGAACGCCGAACGATTATAAAACTTTTGTTTATTGGCAAAGCTTCTTTTCAAAAGCTCAGTTTCATCCTTATGAACTTGAACGGGATCCTTTTGTGAACCCAGATCGATTAGAAGCCTTGAAGAAGCAATTTAATACATTTCAGCAGGAAAATCTATGAGAAATTTGCTAAAACATGAAGGCGTAAGATATTTAATATCGGGCGGAAGTGCAGTATTCACAGACTTTCTAATCTATTTTCTTTTATTTAAGATGCTGTTGATTTCACCATCCGTTAGCAAAGGCATCTCGTATATTAGCGGTGCAATTGTCGCATATTTGATCAATCGACTATGGACGTTCGAGGGTGGTAAATCGCACTCGGTTTCACGTTCGTTTGCTAAATTCAGCATTCTTTATTTAGCGACTTTCTGTTTAAATATAATCGTTAATAAGGTTGTATTAAATATCTTTGGTTGGGCGATTTTGGGATTTATGGCAGCGACTTTCGTCACAATCGTTTGCAATTACTTGGGACAAAAATTCTGGGTATTTAAGAAGACCGTTTAAGCAAATACTGTAAGTAGATCATATAAAATAAGAAATAAAGGCTGTGAGGTTATATGAACAAGAGTTTATCAATAGTAGTCCCTTGTTATAATGAGAAAGACAATATACCATTGATCCTCGAAAGATTTGATCAAGTGATAGGCAATAGAAACATCGAAGTCGTTTTAGTGGATAATGGTTCTACAGATGGTAGTGCAGAGCTGATGGATGCTTTATTACCAAGATATACATTTGCCCGAAAGGTAACTGTAGAGGTGAATCAAGGGTATGGGTTTGGCATCGTCTCGGGTTTGAAAACGTGTCAGAGTGACTATATCGGCTTTACACACGCAGATATGCAGACGGATCCAAATGATGTGAGTATCGCTTACGATAGAATTGATCAAACGCTGAAATATATTAAAGGAAATAGAAAGGGTAGACCTTTTTTAGATGTTTTTTTCACCATTGGCATGAGTTTTTTTGAAACGGTTTATTTTAAAAAGAGGCTATGGGATATTAATGCGCAGCCGAATGTATTTCCTAAAACATTCTTCGAAGATTTGACGGAGATACCAAAGGATTTTTCTTTGGATTTGTATCTTTATGTGATGGCAAAAACAAAACAGCTTCCCATTCTTCGTTTTGATGTTAGATTTACTGAAAGAATTCATGGCTTTTCTAAGTGGAATGATGCTACGTTTAAGTCAAAATGGAAGTTTATCAAACGTACGACTGCATTTAGTAAAGAACTCAAACGCAGCATAAATAGAAAGGAACGATAAGGAGAACATATGCATTTTATCAGTCATAGAGTCAATACGGTTGAAGAACTTAAACAGCTACCTCATGAGTATGGCGTGGAGATCGATTTACGAGATGAGGGCGGAGAGTTGATCCTATCGCATGATCCCTTTCGCACAGGCGATCGATTTGAGGATTATCTAAAAGAATATCACCATGGCACAATGATTTTAAACATTAAGAGCGAGCGTATTGAGCATAAAGTTAAAACCTTACTGGATCAATTTCAGATAAAGGACTATTTTTTTCTAGATTCTTCTTTTCCAATGATCTTTCTTCTTGCTAATCAAGGCGAAAGACAAGTCGCTCTAAGGTATTCTGAGTTTGAAGGTCTAGATACCATAAGAACCATGGCTGGAAAAGTGGACTGGGTTTGGGTGGATTGCTTTACCAAACTACCAATCAATCATGAAATCTTTCTAGAATTAAAAGCACTTGGCTATAAGCTTTGTCTTGTTTCACCAGAGCTTCAGGGTAGACCAGAAGATATTGAAGCTTATAAGCAACAGTCCTTTGATGAAGCGATTGAGTGGGATGCAATTTGTACGAAGCGTTATAATATTGAGAGATGGAAATCACTTTGATAATTGGTTCAAGACATAAATGAGCACTGAGTTTATTTTTTACAACCCTTGCTATTAATAGCTGGGGTTTTTCTGTTTTTATATATAAGTTGGTTGTCATATGAATACTTTATTACAGTAGGATTAAGTATTGTTAAAGTACCTTACAAATGGAACTAAATCGGATAAAATAGAGTCAAAGTTAGGTAGTGGAGGACATAATATGAAGACAAAAATTAGCCTATTGTTAACCGTCATACTATTAATGACGTTATCTTTGAGCTTTGCAGATGGTTTAAGTGATGCGCAAAAGAACGAAATTAATGGATCGTTTAAAGGCCTTTGGGTGGCCACGGTACTTAATTTGGATTACCCAGTTAAAGCAACTACAAATGTAGATACATTAAAAAAAGAAGCTATTGAGATTTTAGATAAAGCGCAAAGTATGGGACTGAATGCAATTGTTCTTCAGGTTAGACCTGCAGGTGATGCTATCTATTCTTCAGCCTATTTCCCATGGTCTAAATATTTAACTGGCAAGCAGGGGACTGCGCCTGCTGACGGGTTTGATCCACTAGCTTTCTGGATTGACGAAGCTCATAAACGAAATTTAGAGCTTCATGCATGGATTAATCCATATCGAATTACTCGTAAGAATGCCTCAGATCCATCATACGATTATAGTTCGCTTGCTGCGAATCATCCTGCAAGACTTCATCCAGACTGGGTAGTAGAGCATACTGATGGTAACTTGTATTTTGATCCAGGCAATCCAGAGGTAAGAAAATATTTGGTTGATAGTATTAATGAGTTAATCACAAAATATGATGTCGATGGCATTCATTTTGACGATTATTTCTATCCAGGAACGACTTTTAATGATGATAAAACCTATGCAAAATATGGATCGAAGTTTAATTCGAAGGCAGATTGGCGAAGAAACAATGTTGATCAACTCATAAAAGAGGTTAAATCATTAATTGATACTAAAAAGCCAATAGTACAGTTTGGTATTAGTCCTTTTGGTATTTGGGCGAATGCAAAAAATAAATCGGGTGGTAGTGACACCAGTGGATTTGAGTCCTATTTTAATCAATATGCGGACACAAAAAAATGGGTTGAAGAGGAATGGATTGATTATATTGCACCACAACTTTATTGGGAAATTGGATATTCTGTTGCAGATTATTCTAAATTAGTAAAATGGTGGTCAAATGTCGTTGATGGCACTGATGTGCATCTCTATATCGGACAAGCGGCGTATCGGACAGGTGATAAAAGTAGCTCTAGTCCGTGGTATGGAGTTGATGAAATTGCAAGACAGCTTCAGCTAAATGAATCTTATGATGAAGTGAGTGGCAGCATTTTCTTTAGATATGCTTTTTTCAAAGCTTCCCCAACCTTAAGTGCATTGTTAACAGATTATTATAATGGCACTTTGGCTAATGCAACCATAAACACTAAGCTAACCATCGGTCGTCCAGTAAAGGACGTTTCAACAACAAGTAGTTACTATTTTGTTGGTGGCGCGTCTAATCCTAATTCGCCATTGTACATTAACGGAGAAGAGGTGATTATTAGAACCAAAGATGGTTATTTTGGGAAATATGTAGCTCTGAAATCAGGTAAGAATACTTTTGTAGTGTCTCAAGATGGAAAGACAGCAACTCGGGTTATCACAAAGGTTGGTGCAACACTTGCGACGCCAATGACAAAGGCAGAAATAATAGCAGGCTCAACATGGCCTCAATCTGCGACGATGATTAATGAGACTGAAGAATTTAAGTTTTATTGTAGAGCGCCAATTGGAGCCAAAGTTACGGCGACACTTGGAGGCAAAACATACACTTTAACTCCAGAAACAACTAAGAATGCGTCCAATAAACTATATTCAACCGCATATTCTTTAAAAATAAAAGCGCCAGTTCAAACAGGTTCAGCTAGAATTGTTGATTATGGCAAGCCAGTATATACCATGAGTTATAATGGTGTAACGAATACTCAGTCTGGTAATGTAAATGTACGTGTGATTATGAAAAACGCCCCGTTTATAGCCACTGTTTCAAGTACAAATGTAGATTCATATCAGTCAGCCTCAGCATCAAACGGCGCTCATTATATTTTACAAACAGGAATGACGGATTTGGTTACTGGCATTAATGGTGATTATATTAGGTTATCTTCAGGTATATGGGTTAAATCTAAATCCGTAGAGCTAAAAGATCAGAAAATGCCATCTATTCAAATCAAATCAATAGCCAATACAGTAGCAGCTAGAACTGAAACCTTAAAATTTGAGTTATCTAGTTTACCAATTGCCTCAGCAGAGTTTGATGGTGAAAAACTTAAAATTACGATTAACAAAGCAAGTAATTCAGTTCAAATTCCTTTAAAAAGCAATAGTATGATTAAGTCAGCAGTGTCAAAATCTGATCAAGATAAAATCACTTATGAACTTACATTCAAAGATGCCAAAACATTTGCAGGTCATAATCTAGAAGTTTTAGGAAATCAAATCATCATTACTCTAAAAACAAAATTTGTAGCAAGTGGGGAGTTACCACTTAAAGGCGCTATTATCCTTCTAGATGCAGGTCATGGTGGCAGTGATACGGGTGCAATTGGGTTGTTAGGATACGAATATCCCGAAAAAATGGTTAATTTCAACATTGTTAAACAGCTAGAAAATGAACTTAAGCTAAAAGGTGCAACTGTGGTTTTAACACGTACTTCTGATGATTATGTAAGCTTGGATACGCGTTTAAGCCAATCGATGAAATTAAGTCCAGATATGTTGATTTCGATACACGCTGATAGTCTTGAGGACACCGCAGATTTGACTAAAACCAGTGGTTTTACAGTTTATTACAAGGAAAGCTTGTCAAAATCGTTAGCTAATAATTTGTCAAAGGCCATTGATACCGAATTTGATCTCTATAATAGAGGGGTTAAAAATATGAATTTCTATATTGTAAGAAATACTTGGACACCTTCAGTACTGATAGAAACAGGATTTATGCCTAGTCCATCTGATTTTCAAATTCTGAGTAATTCAATTGATCAGAAACGATATGCGAAAACCTTGACCAATGCTATCGTTAATTATTTTAGCGGAGAATAGTTGAATTTTTGTTAAACACCAAGACAGATACGACATCTGCTTGGTGTTTTTTTTTGCATTAGTATCGTAACAAATTGTTCACATAATATTTGAATTCTATTATCAAATAGATATTTACAGTGATAAATAAATAGAGTAATATATATTTCGTACACGAAGCTTCGTATGCGAAGTATCGTACACGAAGTAATTTATTAAGAATCCAAAATTTAGAGCTAAGTGAATTTATGAGAATTGTTTATCTGAAATGACTAAAGAGTTGTCATAAATAGACTTGTGTATTTAAGGAAAGGAGTGAAATCTATGGACCCTTTTGAACGAAGCTATGAAGTTGTGCGAAGAGTAAAAAAATTAAAGGACTCCTTACACGGCAACATGAGTAGGTTATTCAAGGAAGGCAATCTGACTGGACCACAGGGAATGGTCGTCGGTTTGTTGTTTAGAATGGGACCACTAAAAATAAGTGAATTATCGCAGCAAATGGGTTTGTCAATGAGCACGGTATCAGGCATACTAGATCGATTAGAACGAGATAACATTGTCTATCGCGAAAAGAGCGAAACTGACGGTCGTGTAATTCTAGTAAAGATAACGGAAGAGTTCAAAAAAAATTCAAAGCATTCCTTCTCAAATATGAATCATCGTTGGGATAAAATACTTGATTTAGCTACAGATGAGGAGATTGATCGAATACTTGAGGCTCTGGATATTTTAGAGCGTTTGGTCGAAGAATCGAGAAATCTATAAGCTTAGTAATTAACGAATAAAAGAGGAGACAATTTATGACGAAGTTAATTAAGTTCCTAAAGCCTTTTACGTTGCTGATTCTATTAGCCGTAGCGCTTTTATATGGTCAAGCGCAAGCAGATCTTGCTTTGCCAGACTATATGTCTAATATTGTAAATATTGGTATCCAAAGCAGTGGTATGGATTCAGCGACACCAGAGGTTTTTACTGCATCCGACCTCGGTAATATCATGTTATTTATGTCAACAGATGATAGAGAAATCGTTTCTGCTGCCTATGAGCCCATTACGCATGATCAGTCCGAATATGCGGACTATGCAGATCGCTATACTAAACTAAATGGTGCAGATATCTATGTACTAAATAAGGATAAAGTAACGGATGCCGACCAGCTTGAGCTTATCATGTCGAAAAACATGGTTGAAATTGGGGCGAAAATGGGCGGTAAAGAAATCGACTTAACTAATCTTGAGGATGCTTTAATCGTTCAAATGGGTCAGGATGCCAATATTAAGTACTCAGAAAACTTAGGCCTTGACGTTGCTAAGATTCAAAAGAATTATATTCTTAAAACAGGTGGCATAATGCTCTTGATTTCGTTGTTAGGTGCACTTGCATCCATAACTGTCGGTCTCATTGCAGCAAGAGTTGCAGCTGGCGTTGGACGTAATCTTAGAAGAGCTGTTTTTACTAAGGTTGAGAGCTTTTCAAATGCAGAGTTTGATAAGTTTTCTACAGCCTCATTAATTACAAGAAGTACAAACGACATTACTCAAATTCAAACCCTCATGGTAATGATGATTCGTATGGTATTTTATGCGCCTTTAATGGGAATTGGCGGTGTAATAAAAGCACTAGATAAGAGCTCACATATGTCATGGATTATAGCAATAGCAGTTATCGTTTTACTTGGATTTATTATGGTTGTATTTTCTATCGCATTACCTAAGTTTAAGGCGATTCAAAAGATGGTTGATAAGCTTAACTTAGTTGTTAGAGAAAATCTTACAGGTATGATGGTTGTTAGAGCCTTCAATACACAATCATTTGAAGAAGATCGATTTGATAAGGCCAATCAGGACTTAACTAAAACGAATTTATTTGTTGGAAGAACGATGTCCTTTATGATGCCAATAATGATGCTGATCATGAATGGTGTAACACTTACGATCGTTTGGATTGGTGCACATCAAATTGCTGATGCAACGATGCAAGTCGGTGATATGATGGCATTTATGCAATATGCAATTCAAATTATAATGTCCTTTTTAATGCTTTCAATGATGTTTATTATGATTCCTAGAGCATCTGTAAGTGCAGGTCGTGTGGCAGAGGTACTCGAAACTGAGTTGACCATTTTAGATCCAAAACAGCCTAAAGCCATCAATAAAAATGGTAAGGGTGAGGTTGAATTTAAAAATGTCTCTTTTAAATTTCATGGCGCTGAGGAAAACATGATCAAGAATGTATCCTTTAAGGCTGAAGCTGGTAAAATGACCGCTATTATCGGTTCTACTGGTTCAGGTAAAACGACATTAATAAATTTAATTCCTAGATTCTACGATGTAACAGAAGGGCAGGTATTGGTAGATGGGGTACCTGTAAATGAAGTGAAACAGTCTGATTTGAGAGCAATTATCGGATATGCGCCACAGAAAGCATCTTTATTTAGTGGTACAATTAAATCAAACCTGTTATTTGCTGATGAAACTGCAAGTACGGCGAGTTTAGAGGAATCTTTAGACATTGCACAAGCAACTGAGTTTGTGTCTGAAAAACCTGAGGGAATCGATGCCCCTATTTCACAAAGTGGTGGAAATGTCTCTGGTGGACAAAAGCAAAGACTTTCAATAGCTCGTGCCATAGTTAAAAAACCTAAGATCTATATATTTGATGATACCTTCTCAGCACTTGATTATAAAACAGATGTCGCATTAAGAAGTGCATTAAAGCAAAAAACAGATAATGCAACGGTCATTCTTGTCGCTCAGAGAATCGCAACAATCAAAAATGCCGATCAAATACTTGTATTAGATGAAGGTAAACTAGTTGGCGTCGGAACACATACTGAGTTAATGCAGTCTTGTTCAACTTATCAAGAAATAGCACTTTCTCAACTTAGCATGGAGGAATTGGCATGAGTGAAAAAAATAAAGATATGAAACCTTCTCAAGGTAGAAGGGGTCCTGGCTTTGGCGGTCCTCATGGTGCAATGATGGGCGGAGCGAAAGCGAAGGACTTTAAGGGCACAATCAAACGCTTATTAAACTATTTAGGTGAATACAAATTAAGAATTATCATTGTCATTATTTTCGCAATAGGTAGCGCATCGTTTGGTATCGTTGGACCAAAGCTTCTAGGTAAAGCAACCACTAAAATTTTTGAAGGTATCCTTTCTAAGGTTACTGGTACAGGTACTGGGATTGACTTTGGTTACATCGGCGGTATAATTTTAACGTTAGTTGGATTATATGGCATCAGTGCGCTATTATCTTATATTCAAGGGTTTATAATGACAGGTGTCGCAATGAAGGTCAGCTACAATATGCGACGTGATATCAGTGCTAAAATCAATCGCATTCCACTCAAGTATTATGATGATACCAATCATGGAGAAGTTCTTTCTAGAATTACAAATGATGTAGATACTGTAAGTACAACTCTAAACCAGAGTATGACACAGTTAATTTCATCTGCTACAACTGTATTGGGTGTATTGGTCATGATGCTTAGTATCAGTGGTTTGATGACATTAGTCGCTTTAGCAATAATACCGATTTCTATGATCTTGGTTATGTTGATCGTTAAGCAATCTCAAAAGTTTTTTAAGGAGCAACAAAAACAATTGGGTCACGTTAACGGCCATATCGAGGAAATGTTCGGCGGTCATACTATAATAAAAGCATTCAATGGTGAGAAAAAAAGCATAGAGCAGTTTGAAAACTACAATGATGCACTCTATAAAACGGCATGGAAATCTCAATTCCTATCTTCAATTATGATGCCTATGATCAATATTGTTGGAAATATGGGATATGTTGCAGTCTGTGTACTTGGTGGTTCTTTAGCAGCTAAGCAAGCTATCGAGGTAGGGGATATACAAGCATTTATTCAATATGTTAGAAGCTTTACTCAACCGATATCACAGCTAGCAAATATTTCTAATATTCTTCAACAAACTGCAGCAGCAGCTGAAAGAGTTTTCGAATTCCTAGATGTAAATGAAGAGCTGGTTGATACAGAAAACCCTGTTAATGCATCAAATATTGATGGCGTTGTTGAGTTTAGAAATGTCCATTTCGGATACAATGAAAATCAAACGGTTATTAATGATTTCTCAGTAAAAATCGAAAAGGGCCAAAAAGTTGCTATCGTTGGACCGACTGGTGCTGGTAAAACAACTATGGTCAAATTACTAATGCGTTTTTACGATATTCAATCAGGAAAGATTTTGCTTGATGGAAAAGAAATTCGCGACTTCAAGCGTTACGATTTGAGAGATCAATTTGGCATGGTGCTTCAGGACGCATGGCTGTATAATGGAACAATAATGGAAAACATTCGATATGGTAATTTGGATGCAACCGATGAAGAGGTTATCGCTGCTGCGAAGGCTGCTCATGTTGATAGCTTTGTTCATATGCTTCCAGGTGGCTATAATATGATATTAAATGAAGAAGCAAGCAATGTATCTCAAGGTCAAAAGCAGTTAATTACAATAGCTAGAGCCTTCTTATCCGATCCAAAGCTGTTGATACTTGACGAAGCGACAAGCTCGGTTGATACAAGGACAGAGGTTCAAATTCAACAGGCGATGAACCTATTAATGGAAAATCGCACCAGCTTTATTATTGCGCATAGACTTTCAACGATCAGAGATGCGGATATGATTCTCGTTATGAATCATGGTGATATCGTAGAGCAAGGGACACACACAGAGCTACTTGCACGAAAAGGCTTCTACGCGGATCTTTATAACAGTCAGTTCGAAACCGAAGCAGCAAGTTAATTAAACAAATAAATATGAAGTGGTTGCAATCTCAAAATTTGATTTGCAACCACTTTTTAATTTATATCTCAATATTGCGTGGTCACAAAGTGTTAATCCCTTAATGGTTGAAAAAGAAAAAATGATATAAAAAAAGAGAAATGGGTAAAAATAATAAGAGTCATGTTTGGATAGTCATACAATCGTGCTATCGGTTGCACGGTTGATTAAGAAAAGATTAGAAAAACGTGAATAAAATGTTGCCAGAAAATCAATAACGTTGTATAATGAGCGTAATTGAGGTTATTTTTTTAAGCATTTTGTGCAAACGCATGCACATTATGAGACACTGTTTATGATAAAATTAAGCTCAATTACTAAAGATGCCATAATGGCAAAGTGATTTAATGGGAGATGTAGGAGGATGAAAATGAAAAAGTTAGTAAGTTTATTGCTAATCATGGTTATGATGTTTTCATTAGCTGCTTGCGGCGCAAAAAATGATGTCGCAGAAGAAACAACAGCAGCAGTATCAGAAACAACTGAAGCAACTGAAGCACCAAGTCTTGATGCAACTATCTCTGTTCAAGTAGAATCATCTTGGTTAGCGTATTACCAAGCAGCTGCGGATAGAGTAAAAGCAGAAAATCCAAATGCAACAATTGACTTTATCGAAGTAGGTTCTTTCGATCACTTAGATACAATCGATAAAACTGATATCTCTAATGCAGACGTAGCTGACGTATTTGCTATTCCTGCTGATAGACTTTACGGCTTAAACGATAACCAAGTTTTAGCTGCAATCGATGGTCCTGCTATGGCAGCTAACGTAGGTGGCTTTGCTGACTATGAAGCTGGTTTAGGTGGAAACTTCAAAATCGGTGATGATTATTTAGCATTCCCAATGAATATTGAAACATTAATCAATTTTGCAAACACTGCTAATGCAGCTACTGCTGGAATTGATTTAACTCAACCAATTGAATTCACTACATTAAAATCTGAAGATATGTTAGTTCCTTTCTGGAACGCATGGTTTGGTGTTGCATTAACAAACGCTGCTGGTATTGAATTATTAGGTAAAAATGACGATGGTACATTCTTCTCAGATTTAACAGAAGATTGGGCTAATTTACCAGCTGAAAAACAAGCATTATTTACTGCATTATTCAACTACTGGCAAGCACATGATAAAGCTGGCACACCAATGTTCGATGAAAACGCTGCATGGGGCTACATGGATACAGCATTCACAACAGGTGGTCAAACTTCTATCAGACTTGAAGGACCATGGTCAACTGGTAGCTTATCTGCATTAGCTGGCGATGGAAAAGATTTAGCAATTTTACCAATCAATCAAGTTACTGTAAATGGTCAACCACTTATTCACTGGAAAGGTGGATGGGGTCTTGCTATTAATGCTAGAATCGAAGAAGATGCTGACAAAATGGCACTTGCACAAAGAATGATCGAAGAATTAATGAATACAGATTATGCAGTTGATTTCTTCACAGCAACCGGCAAAATCATGGAAAACGTAGATCCATCAGTTTACGCAAACTCAACTTTATCTGATTCAGATAAAACTGTAATCGCTGCTGTAATCGCTTCTTATAAAGACGCACCTGCTAGACCATTATTCTCTGAATGGGGTCAAGTATGGGATACTTGGAAAAACGGCGTTTTATCTTGGGCATCAGTAAAACCTGCTTCACCAGAAGCTGCTTATGCTGAAGTACAAGCTTCATTCAAAGCAATGATGTTAAACTTCTAAGAACAAACAAGAAGAGAAGAGAGGTTTATCCTTTCTTCTCTTTTCTTAAAATAGCATAATATCTTCTGAGGTATTATGATAGGACTTATGATATGATAAAATTCAAGAACAGCTTGTTCTAGAATTTTTTTATGTGAAAGGAAGTAGCATGAATTCAAATTCCGTTAATACGAATCCAAGATTACCAGTAAAGCAATTATATATTTTTCTTGCAGCTTGCGCACTTATCATTTTATCTTCATCTATAGATGTTATGATTCGTGTTAAGGATTTGGATCTATTTGATCAATGGCGTTTGGCTTCAGGAATAGAGGCAGATGTAAATGATCTCTTTAATGCATATGTGACAATAAGCATGAGCATCTATTTTTTTAAGATAATTGTTCCTATTATCTTTGGAATATACTGTTTTTATGCCTATAAAAAGATACGCGTTAATCATCTCTTCGTATTTATATGGACAGTATTGAATTTAGGCGGTCTAGCCTATGTTTTAGTTGAAAGACAGCTTGGATCGGTGTTTTTCTATCTAAGTGCAGTTGGCTATCTAATCAACGTGATAATGTTAATTTCCTTGATGGACGTTATTAAGTTAAAGAATTCAAAGTAAAGGTGGGACGATCTTGGGAAAATATAGTGAATTACTTTATGATGACATTGGGACATCGTATGAAAGAAAGAACAAGTATTTGCTAGAGCTGGCACGTTTGCAAAAGCGTCTTACTCAAAATGACAGCCAAGCAGCAGAATTAATTAAAAAGCATAAGTCAAATAAGAAGGTTCATCCTTATAATGTTGCACTTAAGGCATTTAAAAAAGAAGAAGCCAATTTTTTAAAGACTTTAAATGCTAAGAAAAAAGTATATTCAAATGAGATTAAATCAAAGAACGATCGAAAATCGCTTCAAATGAAGGTTCAGCTTTTTGATGCAAACGAAAAAATTAAGTTTTATGAAGCTTATACGAACTTGTCTTACGAGGCAAAGCTTGCTTATGAGGCAAGTAAAATAATCTCAAATCAGCTACCTGAGATAATAGAAACCTATGAGGTAAATCGCAATCGTTTGGCTGAGGTGAATGAACAGCTTAAGAATGTGTCAGGTGATGCAGAGTCAAAAGCAAATGCATCTTATAATGAATATAAGTCTCAACAAAATGCCAATTTGAAGGAGCAAAAAATTGCTTTAAAAGAGAAGAGAAGAAGTCGATTAATCTCAGAAAAAGCACTTAAAAACGGAATTGTTGCACTTAAAAGAACAAGAAAAGACGAATTGGGGCAAAAGAAATTTGAATCGATCAGCTATTCATTAAAAGAAGAAAAAGCAAATTTAAAATTTGTCCTTAGTAAAGGGATAAAAAGAGAAAGAAATGTACTTAAGTCTAATATTTCTGATTTAAGAAGAAAAACACCTATAGAAATAGAAAGAACCAGTCCGTTTGTTTCAAAATTGACGGCCGTTTTACCCGGGTTAGGTCAATTTTTAAATAAACAATATTTGAAAGCAATCCTATTCACTTTAGCAACCCTATTTATATATGTAATTGCAATTCCATACGCCCTTGGATTTGGTAATTATCAAGGTCAGGGGATAGCTGGCTTAATTTCACTTGCAGAAGGTGGTCCGAAGGTTGCTAAATCGTTGATTTTTATGATAGAGGGTATCGTAGCAATATTACTGCTTGTGTTTGCTGTGTCGTTATTCTTACTTTCGTATTTCGATGTAAGAAAAGTTGAAAAAGATTTGATTAAAGGCACAAGACAAAGAAATTGGTTTGAGACAATAACAAAAATTAAACAAGATGGCTTCCCTTATTTGGTTTCACTTCCTGCTCTAATGGTCATTATATTTATTGTAATTGTTCCGATTATGACTACAATTTTGTTATCCTTTACTGGTATGGACCCAAAACATCAATCGAAGTTTACCTGGGTTGGTATAGATAATTATAAACTAATTGCCACAGGAACTGGACTTGCTGGTTCTGTATTTTGGTCGATATTAGGTTGGACATTAATATGGACGTTAACAGCGACAACACTTGCGATACTTGTAGGCTTTTTGCTCGCAATTATAGCAAACAATGACAGAATAAAAGGTAAAACCTTCTTCAGAGTGGTCTACCTATTACCTTGGGCGGTTCCAGCTTTTATTACAATCATGTTTTTTAGTATCATGTTCTCGGCAGATGGCTCTA
Organism: Clostridiales bacterium 38-18; assembly: GCA_001897605.1. GTDB lineage: Bacteria > Bacillota > Clostridia > Peptostreptococcales > Acidaminobacteraceae > Fusibacter_C. Next base: position 215,413 of record MKTL01000006.1, read on the forward strand.
TAACACAGTTAATCGAAAAGATATTTAGGGTTCATCTAGAGGTGAAAAACGATCCGTTTTTAGCAAGAGTCACATTAATCCTGCTGCAAACCTGGCTAGGAAGCTCCTATGTATTCTTATTATCAACAGGGGTACTACAAGCTATCCCAGGCGATTTGTATGAAGCTGCTCAGATTGATGGTGCAACAGAATGGCAAAAGCTAAAACGAATTACGCTACCTATCGTATTGTTCCAAACGGCGCCACTGTTGGTTGGACAGTATACGTTTAATTTCAATAATTTCTCAATTATCTATTTGTTCAATAGTGGTGGTCCATTTAATCCTTCGAAATATGGTAACCTAGCGGGGACAACTGACTTGTTGATATCATACATCTATAAGCTGACTATGGAAAATCAGTATCAATCCATTGGTGCAGCAATCACAATTGTTATTTCAGCAGGTCTGATGATATTTGCATTTATTGGATTTAAAAATTCAAAGGCATTTAAGGAGGAGAGGTTATAATGGTAAAAACGAAACGAAAAGAAAAACTATATCTCTCTGATAAACAGCCACTCAGCTTTATGGGTGTGATTATGCTCATTTTATCATATATCGTACTCGGTTTATGGGCGCTTGCAATTATTTTACCATTGATCGATATGATTGTTTCAGCATTTAACGGCAGACAACAACAGTATATTATGCTCAACAGCAATTTTGAGTTTTCACTCAGACATTTCGATTATTTGTTTAATGAAACCCTGTATTTTTCATGGGTGAAAAATACTATTTTCATTGCGCTAACTACGGCGGTATTAACCTTAATCATCGTTAGCTTTACTGGTTTTGCTTACTCAAGATATCGTTTTAAAGGAAGAAAACCATCTTTGATGGCAATTATGTTAATACAAACGATTCCAGCATTTGCTGGGATTACAGCCTACTACACAATGCATTCGGTTATTTCTTCCATCGCACCATTTTTCTCAAGACAGATGATGTTGATACTCATCTATGCGGGTGGTGGTATTGCAAGTAACACGTTCATATTAAAAGGCTATATCGATTCGATTTCTACTGAACTTGATGATGCTGCAAGAATGGATGGCTGCTCAAGTATGCAGGTGTATCGTTTGATTATTATGCCGATTGCTCGTCCTATGCTTGCAATTATTGCTCTTTGGTCGTTTATAGGTCCATTTATGGATTATTTATTACCGAGAGTTTTGTTAACAAGTCCTGAGTCATATACTTTGGCAGCTGGTCTGTTTACTTTAATCAATGACTTTAGAACATTAAATCAACCGGCATTTGCGGCTGGTGGTTTACTCACTGCGGTACCAATCGTTGCCTTGTTTATCGTATTACAAAAACAATTGGTATCAGGCTTATCACAAGGATCAGTTAAAGGATAATTTAGATTGTATAGGAGGATTCGATGAACGTCGTACTCAATAATATAGGAAAGAAATATGAAGGCAGAGAGGCTTTCACTTTAAAAAACATTAATTTAGAGATAGATGACAAAGATTTTTGTGTTATACTAGGACCATCGGGGTGTGGTAAGACGACCTTACTTCGCATGATTGCAGGGTTAAACTCAATAACAGAAGGTGATTTGTTATTTGATAATAAACGTATGAATAAGGTGCCCTCTAAAGATAGAGACATCGCAATGGTGTTTCAATCTTATGCACTTTATCCTCATATGACCGTTTATGACAATATGGCATTTTCTCTTTCTATGAGAAAAGAAAGAAAAAACATTATTCACGATCGTGTTATGGAAGCTGCTGAGCTTTTACAAATTAAAGAATACCTTTATTCTAAGCCATCAGATATTTCTGGTGGTCAGAGACAACGTGTTGCATTAGGTAGAGCAATGGTTCGTAAACCTAGTGTTTTCTTGATGGATGAGCCTTTATCAAATCTTGATGCAAAGCTAAGAGAGCACATGCGTGTTGAATTGGTTCGACTCCACAAGGCTTTAGGAACGACCTCGATCTATGTTACACATGACCAAACAGAAGCGATGACCATGGCTACAAAAATCGTGTTAATGAACGATGGTAAAATTCAGCAGGCAGGGAAGCCAGACGAGTTTTATAACCGCCCAGCGAATATCTTTGTTGCGAAGTTCATTGGTTCGCCAACGATGAACATCATTGATGGACAAATGGTCAAAGGTAAGTTTGTTGCAAATCACGGATTAATCACTATAACGCCAAGTAAGCAAGATGCAAAATCACTTGAAGCATTTGAAGGTAAACCAGTTTCAGTTGGTATTAGACCTGAACGCTTTGAAAGTGGTGGCGAGTTTGGCGATACCTTTAGTGCAACTATAGAAGTCGTAGAGATGCTAGGGAAAGAAAAAATTCTGTATGCAAAGCTTGAAAACGGCTCTGAAATTATTATTTCGACGCCGGGTCACTACAAATATGCAGTAGATGAAGAACATAATTTCGGATTTGACGTGGAAGCAATTCATTTCTTTGATACAGAAACCGGATTAAGAATCAATTAGTTATAAAATCATTTAGTTATAAAATCTTTGAATAAGGATGTGATTATTATATGGCAGTAACAATCAAGGATGTAGCTAAGCTCGCAAATGTTTCTCCTTCAACGGTCTCACGGGTGATTTCAAAAAGCCCACGAATAAGTGAAGCGACAAAAAAAATCGTCTATGATGCAATGGATGAACTGAAGTATAAACCAAATGCAATTGCAAGAAACTTGGCAAATGCTTCTACAAAAACGCTCGGGCTAATCATACCAAATCAAGATGAAAACCTTTTTAAAAATCCATTCTTTATTCAAGCGATGCGTGGCATTAGCATATACGCACAAAAGAAAAACTATAAAATTATGTTCAACTATGGTGCAAGTCCTGAGGACGAGCTAAACTTTGTCCATGAATTTGTTAATTCAAAGTGGGTTGATGGGATTATTCTTTTAACGGCATATGAAAATGATATGTGTATCGATTATCTTAATCGTGAATCGTTTCCATTTGTCGTAGTGGGTAGACCTTATAATATCCATGATATTATGTGGGTCGACAACGATAATTTTCAGGCGACCTATAACTTGGTGAATAACTTAATCCAAAGAGGCTGTCAAGACATCGCCTTTATAGGTGGCCCTCAAAAATATATCTTTTCTAAAGATCGTTTGGAAGGGTATAAGCGTTCACTTGAGCTTCGCAATCTCAATCTAAGGGATAAGTTGGTTATTGAAGCGAAGGATTTTACAGAGCAGGACGGCTATAATGCTATGGCCCAAATTTGTTCTATAAAAGTACCGCATGCCGTCGTTACAACGGATGACCTTTTAGGGTTTGGTGTTTTGAACTATGTAAGAGAGCATCAGCTTAATGTTAAGGTAACCGGCTTTAACAATATTCCTCTTTCTGAGTATCAAATACCTTCTTTAACTTCAGTAGATATTAAAGCTGAGGATTTAGGATACAACGCTGCAAAGCTTTTGATTAAGCATTTAGAAGGGATTGACAATCCAGTGAATCATTATATAGTTGGTACTGAGTTAATTGAGAGAGAATCAACTAAATAGAGTAAGATTATACATTAATCGATGGAAATTGAATGTAAAATTTTATTCCAAGCAAAATTGTGGTAAATAAAAAAGTTGAGGAGATGTTTCCTCAACTTTTCATTTTGTGATTCAAAATTTATATTTATCCGCGTTTCATTAGCTTTTCTAATGTTAGCATAAATTCATCTACAACCTCTGGCTCACCATCTTGGATACGATCGATGACGCAAGTCTTGATGTGTCTTTCTAAAATAACCCTTGAAAGCGCATTTAATGCAGATTGAGCTGCTGCTATCTGATTAAGAATGTCATCACAGTACACATCCTTTTCAAGCATCCCTTTAATGCCTCGAATTTGACCTTCAATTCTAGAACACCTATTAGAAAGAGATTTTACCTCGTCCTCGGAACGATGTGTGGTTCTGTTACAGTTACACTCAGACATTTATTTCACCTCTCGTTTTAAATGATTTTAATCGTAATGCATTGGTTAATACGGATACTGAACTCATTGACATTGCAGCTGCAGCGATAACAGGGTTGAGCAGTGGACCACCAAATAAGTAGAGAACACCAGCAGCTACAGGAATGCCGATTACATTATAGATAAACGCCCAGAACAGATTCTGCTTAATGTTTCTAATGGTTGCTCTACTGAGTGCAATCGCATTAACGACATCAAACAAATTGTTTTTCATCAATACAATATCTGCTGATGCCATTGCTACGTCAGTTCCTGATCCAATAGCGATACCAACATGTGATTGAGCAAGAGCTGGCGCATCGTTGATGCCATCACCAACCATTGCGACAATTTTACCTTCAGCTTGTAGTTTTTTTACAGCTTCAGATTTCTCACCTGGTAAAACCTCAGCGACAACTTCGTCAATACCAGCCATTTTGGCGATTGCTAAAGCAGTTTGCTTATGGTCACCCGTAATCATCATCGTCTTGATGCCCATATCGTGTAGCTTTTTAACAGCAGCTTTTGATTCTGGTTTAATGACATCAGCAACAGCAATAATACCAGCCATTTGCCCTTCGATGTTCAATAATACAGGTGTTTTTCCTTCGCTAGCAAATCTTAGTAGATCTTTCTCATACGTACTAGATGATGCGTCGGAGTGGTTCTTTATCAGTTTTTCATTACCGAGTAATACTTTTTTTCCATCAACTTCAGCGATAATTCCATGTCCTGAAATCTCATCAAAAGTAGAGAAGGTGAGCAAGTCAATTTGTGCTTGTTTTGCTCTAAGTGTTATTGCTTGTGCGATTGGATGTTCGCTACCGTACTCTAGTGAAGCTGAATATTTTAAGAGTGTTTCAATATCGTAATTACCGTAAGGTAGTACATCAGTAACTTCTGGTTTACCAGTCGTTAACGTTCCCGTTTTATCAAACAAAATAGTATTCACTTTATGAGCCGTCTCTAAAGCTTCACCACTTTTTACAAGTACGCCAAGTTCTGCACCTTTACCAGTACCTACCATTATCGCTGTTGGTGTTGCAAGTCCAAGTGCACATGGACATGCGATTACTAAAATTGCGATAAATACTTTTAAGACGAATACGATATCTTGACCTGCCAATGCCCATGCAATTGCAGATAATACAGCTATAACAAATACAATAGGAACAAAATAAGCTGAGATAACATCTGCCATCCTCGCGATAGGTGCTTTCGTTCCTTGAGCTTCTTCAACGAGTTTGATAATTTGAGCAAGTGCTGTTTGATCGCCAACTTTAGTTGCTTTGTACTTGATCACACCTGATTTGTTGATACTAGCACCATATACTGAATCGCCAGCTTTTTTATCGATTGGCATACTTTCACCAGTTAACATAGATTCGTCTATCGTCGTGTAACCATCGACAATTTCACCATCAACTGCAATTTTACTACCTGGTTTTGAGAGAACAACATCGCCAATTTCAATTTCTTCAACTGGCATTTCAACTTCTTTACCTTCAATGATGACAATTGCAGTTCGTGGTGCAAGTCCCATCAATTTCTTAATTGCATCAGAAGTTTTACCTTTAGAGATCGCTTCCAATGTTTTACCAAGAAGGATTAATGTTAAAATGACACCCGCACTTTCAAAATACATATGTTCTACTGCCATATGATCACCAGAAATGATTTGTAAAACAGAAAATCCACTATACAGTAACGCAGCGGTTGTACCTATAGCAATCAAGGAATCCATATTAGGTGACCGATGCCAGATTTGGCGATAACCGACGACGTAAAATCTCCTACCTGCCCAAACGATTGGGATGACTAAGAATATTTGTATGATCGCATAAATAAGTGGCTGTTCCATAGGTGAAATCATATTAGGAAAAGGCAGACCGATCATTGGCGCCATAGCGATATAAAATAATGGAACTGCAAATATCGCTGCAAGCTTGAGTTTGAAAATCATGCCCTTAATTTCTTTTTCTTTCTTTTCTTGATCTTCATCAACATTGCGTTTAAATGCAACTTCCTTAGGTGTATAGCCTAGTTTAATGATAGTGTCCTTGATTTCAGAGATTCTGATTTGTTCTGGATCATAGCTAATAGATGCGACTTCAGTCGCTAGATTGACACTGATTTTAGCCACACCAGGATGTTTGCTCAGTTTTCTTTCAATAGCAGCAGAACAAGATGCACAGGTCATACCGTCAATCGGCAATAAAATTTCCTTTTCAGACTCGTGTTTTTCTGCTTCATAACCAGCTTTTTTAACAGAAGCAATGATATCGTCTGGCGTCATTTTATTTTCATCATATTGAATGGTTAATTTTTCAGTAGATAAATTAACGACTGATGTATCAACGCCATCTAATTTTTTTGTGACTCTTTCGACAGCTGCTGAGCAGGCTGCACATGTCATACCCTTAATGTCATATATTTCAGTTCTCATAAAATCTCCTTTTTTTACGGAAAAGTTTTGCCTACAACATACCCCCAAGGGGTATCTATAACAATAATATACCCCCAAGGGGTATAAAAGTCAAGTGAGATCTTATAGATTTAATAAAATTTAATCCTTCTGTCATTGTAAATAGAAGACGTTTATAATATCATATTACTAGCGTATAAAACTATTGCTCAAGAGGTGTAAAATGAATCGATTAGCGATTAAAATTAAAGAAGCAAGATTGAAAGCAAAAATGACTGAGAAGGACCTTGCAAAGGCGATTGGTCAAAATATAAATTATATCATCCAAGTGGAATCAGGAAAGAAAATTATCAATGAGCAGGTTGCTGAGCAAATCCTCAAAACACTGGGTGAGAAGATGGAGAATTTTCAGGATGTACCATCAGAGCCAGTAAAACCTAAAGTAATGCCTGCTACAGCAGTAAAAAAAACACAAGAGCCACCACAAAAGGCGATTACGCCTACAGGTAGATGGGCAGACGCTCTTTCTGGTGTGGTGAGAAATTATGATATCACAGATGAGAATGGTAAAGTCCTTGGACAAAAAGAGCATTCAATCATAAGTAAAAAAGTGGATCAGATTCCATACGATAAGGTCTTTTTCGTACAGCTGACCGAGTATGCGCTCAATCAACATCATATTTATCTAAAAGACATCATTAGCTTTGTTTCCTGTGAAGCCTTTAGTAGCAATGGTATCTATTATTTACAACTCAATCAAAAGAAAATGATTCGCTATGTAGAAAAGACAAGCAATAAAACGGCTATTGTATCTACAGGAAAGTCTGAAAATGAAGTAAATGTAGAGTTAGCTGATGTTAAGTTTATAGGTAAAGCGGTTAAGGTAGAGCGATATCTGTAAATCAGTAATCGATAAATTAGTTATAAATAATTCACATAAAGAAGGAATAACTCATCTAGATTCTCAATACAGCGCTAAGCTGTATTTTTTCTGAAAATAGTTCAGTGTTTCTATATGAGATTATGAAAGGGTTTATTATGATATTTTCATCGTATAGTTTTTTATTGTTTTTAGTAATCGTATTTGCAGGGTATTATGCACTGAATTATTTTGAGAAAAAGACATTATCCAAAGTATGGTTGGTAGGTGCTTCCTTTTATTTTTACGCACAGGGGAGTATGCGTTTTCTACCTTTCTTTGTGTTCACTGTTTTTTTTAACTACTTTATCGGTACAGGGCTCGTTAGAGCAGAGAGTGTTGCCAAAAGACGGGTTCTATTTGCTTTAGGCTTATTGGAAAATCTAGCTTTACTCGGTTATTTTAAGTATGCAGATTTCTTCCTTGAGAATGTTAATTTTGTACTTGGAAAACAGATCACTTTGATTCATCTGGCGCTACCGATTGGGATATCGTTTTTCACATTTCAACTCATTGCTTATATTGTCGATTGTTATCGAGGAGAGACACAAGAGTATTCACTGATCAACTATCTACTATTTATTACTTTCTTTCCACAGTTGATCGTCGGTCCAATCATCCATCACAAGGACGTCGTTCCTCAGTTTGAAAATCCAAGTAATCAAAGATTCATTAAAGAGAATATTATGCTGGGCTTATTTGTGTTTGCTATAGGATGTACGAAGAAAGTCATGCTAGCAGACCCACTGACCCACTTTGCTCAAAGCTATTTTAGCAATGTTCATGAGGGTGGCTTATTTATGGCGCTCTTTTCATCGCTTTCCTATACTTTTTCATATTATTTTGATTTATCAGGCTATGCTGATATGGCGATTGGTCTGGGATTGTTTTTTAATATTAATTTACCACAAAACTTTGACTCCCCATATAAATCACGTAATTTTAGAGATTATTGGCGTCGCTGGCATATGTCACTTTCCAAGTTCCTATCCGATTATGTCTTTCGATCGGTTTATAAAAAGGGAAGTGGTTCGGTAAGGTTTTACGCTGCGGTAATGGCGACGTTCTTGGTTTCAGGATTTTGGCATGGCGCAGGCTGGCGATTTGTTTTATGGGGCGGCATCAACGGTATCTTCGTTTGTATGGCACATTTTATGACCAGAAGAAAATGGTCATTGCCGACGCCAATCGCATGGGGATTGACTTTTATCGGTATCGTTGGAACCCGTATTATTTTCGTTTCTGGTTCGCTTAAGGATGCGATTCACGTGATGAAAACCATCGTCGATCTTTCAGTGTTTAACGGCTGGGCAAAAACTGCGATTTTGGCTGAGCTGGGTCAATTTTTAATCGACAATATCTATATCATGGCACTATTAGCGGTCAGCATGTTTATTGCATTTTTCTTTAAAAATACGAGAGAAATTACAGAGAAGTTTGACAGCTCTTACAAATACGCTTTTATTACAGGCGTATTGATCGTCTTGTCACTGTTTCAGATGTCCAACGTGGCAGACTTCTTGTACTTTCAGTTTTAAAGAGGAGGCATTATGAAACCGTTTAAATGGGTAAAATTTTTAATAATCGGACTTGTATTTTGTACCTTAATGCTTTTTGCATTTAATATCATCGTCGATCCATTTGGTGTTTTCGGTGATCGCTTTATCAAATTCTTTGCATATGATATGAACAATAATCCGAGAGTTGCGAAAATCGCTTATCTCGATCAGCATCATGATGAGTATGATTCTTATGTAATAGGAGGATCGAAATCAAGCTCATTATCGCCAGAAAAGCTCAATCAGTATTTTGAAGGCGCTTCGTTTTATAATATGATGATGTATGGCGGCGATTTTTATGATTATGAACAAACCGTTCACTACTTGGTAGAGAACTATGAAGTGAAAAATATCATCGTTCATATGAGTATGCAGGAAATTGATCACTACAACCAATCGCCACGTAACATCAACACAGAGTTAAGTGGCAAGGTATTAGGAGAATCATCAATCAAATACTATACCAAATATCTGACATTAAATCTTGAACATGGCTTTAAGAAGATAGCGGGTTTAATACAAAGAACTCAAAATCCTATGGCATATGCAACCTTTGTCCCTGAGCTAGGGGTTTATAATAAAAGCGTTAGAGACAGTGAGGATTTAGGTACTTTAGAAGATTTCTTGGTTAAGTATCCTGAATTTAACGAGCCGTTGTGGCCACTATACGGAACTGCTATAGATGATAATGTCGCTGCACTCAAACGTATAAAGACGTATCTAGAAGAAAAAGGAATTAACTTTTACTTCGTGTCAGCGCCTACTTATTATAAAGAGATGGACCGCTATGAGACCGCAGACATTCAGAAGCTTTGGAGGGGTCTTGCCAGCGTTACTGATTTTTGGGATTTTACTGGCTATACAGATTTTTCATACGATGCTAGAAATTTCTATGATAGAATGCATTACCGTAACACACTTGGAGATCTCATGGTGGAGACGATGTTTTCTGGTGAGCAGCCTGTAAGTGATTTTGGTTATTACACAACTTCTGAAAACGTTGAAGAAAGATTAATGAGCATGCTTTCAGGAAGGTTAGATGTGGAAGCAGGGGAGCCAGTTGCCGTGCCTATAGTGGTTTATCATCACTTACTACCTGAAGCGGACGGCAGTGATAATATAACTGTAGAAAAGTTCAAGCTAGATCTTGAAGCGTATAAGAATGCTGGATTTAATACGATTTTATATTCAGATTTGATCAATTATGTCTATGATGGGATTGCGCTTCCGGACAAACCGTTAATTATTTCATTTGATGATGGCTATCTGAGCAACTATGAGCTGGCATATCCACTGCTAAAAGAGATGAATATGAAAGCAGTTATATCTATGATTGGCTGGTCGGTAGGACTCGACTATGATGAAGCAAATGATCGACCGATTATACCTCACTTTACTTGGGATCAAGCCAAGGAAATGTCTGAATCTGGGGTGATCGAACTCCAGTCACACAGCTTTGATCTACATGCACTTCAGAGTGACGAGGGGACAAGAGCTGGTGTTTTACAGCTTCAAGGAGAAGATGAACAGAGTTATATAAAGGTTTTTAAACAAGATAATGAACAGTTTCAAGCTGAGATGATACAGAATGTCGAGCAAAGAGCGACCTTCTTTACGTATCCATATGGTTATTATAATGCCTTTACAGAAGGCTTATTAAAAAACCTTGGTTACTTCGGCAGTGTGACTGTAGATGAAGGGATTAACTTTATCGATCGCGATCCTAATTCACTCTTTGGACTTAAGAGAATTGATGCTGCGGGCTATCTTACGCCTGAAATGATCGTCGATAAAATATTACAATTCCATTAAATGGATTGAAGAGAGATTCAACTTATGATATATTTTAGTTATAAATGGAGGTGCAAGATGAGATTACGTCAAAATAGCCAAGTTAAATTTAATAGTATTAAGGCCTAATGTAATCAAGTCAAACCGTTCATAAACTCGTTTTTTGAGCTGTAAGCTTTGTCTTACAGCTTTTTTTGTTGTCATAAACGTATTGTGAGTGTCATACTCATAATCTATAACATAGGAGGGTGTGTCATGTTAAGCTTTATCAAATTACGCCGTAGTACAAGTTTGTAATAACCACCTAAAAGCATCCTTTTAGGTGAATACCGAAAGGAGAATATGATGACTGAACAAATGAATGCCTATAATGAGAGGCAAAACTATAACCTTGAAACCGTAAATGCTGAAAAGGCAGTTGTAGTAGGGGTTAATATCAATAACAATCCACTTTATGAAAATTCGATGACTGAGCTCGAGAATTTAGCCATTGCCTGTCAAATACAGTGTGTGGCAAGAGTGGAACAGAATTTAAAACGTGCGACGACTCAATATTACGTCGGCAGTGGTAAAGTGGATGAAATTAGAATGGGTGTAGAAGCCTTTGATGCGGATCTTGTAATCTTTAATCATGAGCTGACGCCTTCACAGATGCGGAACTTAGAGAAAGCGTTAAGCGTTCGTATCGTCGATCGAACCAATCTGATACTGGAAATCTTTGAACGTCGTGCCCAAACAAGAGAAGCGAAGCTTCAAGTAGAAGCGGCACATTTGAAATACCTTTTGCCAAGACTGATCGGTTCATACGAAGCCTTAGGCCGTCAAAGTGGCGGGGTTGGAACGAAGAATAAAGGTGTCGGTGAAAAGAAGCTTGAACTAGACCGCCGTAAAGTGGAACAAAAGATCCATGATTTGAACCGTGAAATCGACCAAGTGGAAAAGGAACGCATCACACAGCGAAAGAAAAGAGCGGATTCAAGAGTCAAGGGCGTTGCCCTTGTTGGCTATACCAATGCAGGGAAGTCTACTTTGATGAATGCCATGCTCGATCTTTATTCTCAAAAGAAGGAAAAAAAGGTTTTTGAGAAGGATATGCTTTTTGCAACGCTTGAAACCTCAGTTCGTCAGATGAAGCTACCTGATAAAAAGACGTTTACGCTTTCTGATACGGTTGGGTTTGTCAGCGAACTGCCACATGATTTGGTAAAGGCGTTTAGAGCGACGCTTGAAGAGGTGAAGCAAGCGGATTTATTGTTACATGTGGTCGATCTATCTAATTCTGATTACAAGCATCAAATGAAGGTGACAATGGATACCCTAAATGAGATCGACGCGAATGAGGTACCTATGCTGACCATCTATAATAAGGCTGATATTTCAAGTGTTAATTTGAATGAGCTTGCAGATGGTATCGTTGTAAGTGCTAAGACCTCACTAGGAATAGAGCAGCTTGTTGATGCGGTAAAAGCGCATATTTTTAAGGATTTTATAGATTGTGAAGTGAGAATTCCTATTGATGACGGTAAGTTATTTGCATTTATCAACGAAAATGCAGGCGTTTATGAGATGCGATTTGAAGAAAACACAACCATTCTACTTATCAGCTGTAGTCCAGAAGTCTATGAGAAAATAAAAATGTACAGATCAGATAATTAAATTGTGAAAAAATGTAAAAAAATCGGTCAATTGTTCAGTCTGTTGACCGATTTTCATTTGCTAATAAACACAATTAAGTTATAATATTTATATAAGTTTTTATAAGCTTTTATAAGTTTTTATTCGCAATCAAGCAGATGGAGAAATTATGATAAAGCCTTTTAAACTCACGACGTTAAAAAAGAGCCTCATTTTATATATTACTGTTTTACTGGTTATCTCGAGTCTTTTGGTGGGGGTATTTGGATACTTCATTGCCAGAAATGCTCTTATTAATCGTGGGAAGATTACGCTTAAGAACGGTGTTAATTCAGCACTTATTTTAATTGAACAAATGAATAATGAGGTTGAGGCAGGTTTTATATCGCTTGAGGATGCACAGGAGCTTGTAAAGATAAAGCTTGTTGGACCCATGCAGCCTGATGGAACCCGTTTGATTACTACAAGTGTGGACTTTGGGAAGAATGGCTATTATATCGTTTATTCGACAGATGGAATTGAAATTCTACATCCTACCCTTGAGGGGCAAAATGTATGGGAGTTTATTGATAAAAAAAATACTTCAAACCCCTTTTATCTTGTACAGGATAAAATAAAAAAGGCAATTAATGGCGGTGGCTTTACTCAATACACATGGGAATATCCTTATTCAGATATTCTAGGTGAAAAAATCGTTTATTCTAAGCTTGATCCTAACTGGAACTGGGTCGTGACAGCGGGCTCTTACATCTCAGATTTTGACAGAGAAGCAATGACTATTCTTCAAATAACAGCTATTGTCATTCTATCGGTTGTTATGTTAGGTATTATATTATCTATCAAATACATCCATTCAATAACCTCGCCACTCTCTAATGTGGTTACTGGCATGAAGACTGCAGAGGCAGGTAAGTATACACGTGTGGATAGCTTTAGTAAAACAGAGGAAATTCTAAATTTAATCAATGGCTTTAACAATATGATCGAATCAATTGAAACCGCACAGATTAGTCTAGTAAAAAAAGACGATCAATTATTAAGATATGCTTATTATGATAGCTTAACTGGACTCCCAAATTCATATTATTATAGACTTAAGGTCAATGCTAAAATGCTTGAGGCACCTGTACCCGCAGCGATTTTACTCGTTGATATTAAGGATTTTAATTTTATTAACTCAGTATACGGCTCAGAATATGGTGATCAGGTACTAGCTTATATTGGGAATCAGCTTTTGAGTATATGTGATGAGGAAGCAATTGTTGCAAGAGTAGGTGGGAATGAATTCGCCATCTGGTATCCAAGTACAGACGAACAAACCATAGAAGCGATAATTAATGAAGAGTTTAATCGATTAAAAATTAATTTAAGGGAAAGTGGCCTAATCAACCATATTGAGTTTTATATGGGGCTATATGTAATGGATGGCAACCAAAGAGATTTTGACGTAGTACTCAAAAAAGCTACTATTGCACTTCAAAATGCCAAGAACAGTGGTATCGTCACGCCAAACCGTTACGATGAGCTAGTCCATCAGATTATTGAAAGAGAATCTAGGATAATAGATCAGCTGGAGGCTGCTATTGATAACTTTGAATTTAAAGTGTTTTATCAGTCAAAAGTGGACGCGTTTCAAAACAGAATAATTGGCGTTGAGGGCTTAGCGAGATGGCAGTCAAACGAGCTTGGCTTTGTTTCGCCTGGTGAATTTATACCATTGATAACTCGTGCGAACTTAATGTTGAGATTTACCAGAATGATTTTTACTATAATTTGTGAGGATTTTCAAAAGCTTCTTGATAAATACGGCAATGAGATTGCAGTTTCGATAAATATTTCGCCTGCACTTATGTTTGATACTGAATTCTTAGATTTTATGAGTGTAAAGGCTGATGAATATCAGGTGCCGAAATCTCAGTTGATATTAGAGATAACTGAAGACATTTTCATAAGCGACCTTGATCTTCTTCAAACACAGGTTCAGCGTTTGAAGAACTATGGCTTTAAGGTGGCATTAGATGATTTTGGAACTGGTTATTCCTCATTAAACTATCTTGCTAAGGTTAAGTTTGATGAAATAAAAGTTGATAAAACCTTCGTAGATCCGATTTTAACCGATCAATCCTCATACGACCTATTCAAATCAATCGTGAGAATTTCCGAAGCACTCGATTGTATCGTAATCGCTGAAGGCGTTGAAACGATTGAGCAAGTGAATAAAGTTATGAGCGCTGGTTGTCATTTGATACAAGGGTATTACTATTCAAAACCGATGCCACTATAAAATAAAGCCTGTCTACTCCTTTTCACAGTAAACTGATCAGTTAAGGAGAAATGACAGGCTTTTCTTTTTTAGTTAATTGCTGAATCTACAAGAATTTCAAATGCATAGGTTTGTGGTGGCAGACTTTTTGTCATTGCCAAACTATGATATACTTTGATCTGATTGCCAACTCTAAGGTCTTCAGTTGATATTGATGCGCCTGTTAGGTTGGATAATTTTGTATTATTATCAATATTAAACTGGATTAAATCATTGTTTGTCTTAACTAAAATTGAATGGTCATCTATGGATTGAATAGTGCCTTCATTATAAGCAACTTCATCAAGGACTTCAATTTCAAAAGCATTATACTGTGCAGGGTAGATGAGAATCATAATTGATGGATGGGTAACCTTTAATGTGTCACCAACCTTTAAGTCAGTTAATTTCAGTGTTTCACCAGTTTTGTGAGAGGTAATGACGGTGTCGTTATTTGGAATAACGTAAGCTTCACCATCTCCTTGTGAAACATGAATCTTTCCATCTTTAATTTCAGTAATTACAAATCCACCTGTGCTTATTTGATCTTGTATAGAAGCAAGCACTTCTATTGAATTGTCATTTACGAATGCATTTGCGTGCATAATTTCGTCGATAAAATCGATAGGAACATAGGTTGTGCCATCTGCGATGTAGGCTTGTGCAGAAAGCTGCATAGGTGCCATTTTACCAAAAGTAAAGTAGTTTTCAGTTGTTTTGATTGTGATAAATTGTGCGCCTTTAACGAGCTCAACATGTCGATCCGCTGGATACCACTTGACTTGATAGCCGAGAGCCTCTGACACCACTTTAACAGGTAGATAAACTTGTTCATCAAGCATTTTGTACTCTTTCTCTAAAGAGACACCATTCACGGTGATTTGATTTTGGATTGGATTTGCTGAGATTAAAACTGGGACAGCCTCGGTAGCAGCATATGCTGAACTTGAAGATGCGATTCCCATTGCTAGTAGCATTGCTAATGCTTTTTTCATAATTGCCTCCTTTTAAGTGTTATACCATTATGACGCGAGCTTATCTTATAAAGTTCCAGAAGATCATTAAAATATTTTAGGAAGTAATTTTGATCTTTAAACCGTTCCTTATTTAATTCAGATTTTAATGAAGTAACCTTGTTTTTTCTATAACTACTAATTAATCGGGATCGATTATTTAAAGTATCTAATTAACATAAATAAATTATATTTTGATATTGCCAAGTTAGATTAGTTATGGTAATATTAAATAGCTGTGAGCCGAAGTGGTGGAATTGGCAGACGCGCCGGACTCAAAATCCGGAGAGGTAACACTCGTGCGGGTTCGACCCCCGCCTTCGGCACCAAGTAAAAGGATACTATCATTTGATAGTATCCTTTTTATTTTACAACATTGTCTAAGATAGTTGGTTTAATGGTATTCATTTTAATGACTATACTAAATTAATAAGATATATGTATATATGAATTAAATATTTAAACCGTAGATTAAGAGTAGTAGTTATAATAACAAAGTAAAAGAGAGTTACAGAAAGTGTGAAGGTAGCATTGAGTTATTTTTGTTACGATAAAAGTTCCAACTGCAATCTTCTATCATAGAGCATTTAATAAAACGAATATGAGACGATAAGCGAGATGTGCAGGAAGGCACAAATTGGATGTCAAACGATAAATAAGGTCAAACAATCACTTGATGTGAACCTAGAATAAAGAAAAATTAGAGAATAAATTATATTTCAAGGCCGATGCGTGTGACTTATAATCAAATTATAGTATAATAGATTCAAGTTAAAATAGGAGGCAGCTATGAACACACAGAGAATTTCAAGAGTAAGAGAAGAAATGAAGCAACATAGTTTTGATCAGTTGGTTATCACTTCACCAGATTCCATTTTTTACTTAACGGGAATAGACATTCATCCTGGTGAGCGTTTATTTGCACTTTTGATTGATCAAGAAAGATGTCACCTTTTTTTAAGCGCTTTGTTTCCATTAAAAGAGGAGACATTACCAGTAACTTATTTTACAGATGATGTGGACTCGATAGAGCTTTTATCAAAATCAATTATTGATCAAGGCGTGATCGGCATTGATAAATTTTGGGAAAGTCACTTCTTGCTAAGACTGATGAAGATAAAAAACAATCTTTCTTATGAAATTGGTTCTATTGCGGTTGACAATTGTCGACTTACAAAAGATGAAGACGAGAGAGAAAAAATGAGACATGCTTCAAAGTTAAATGATGAAATTATGTCTGAAATCATTTCCTATATATATAATGAAGCACCAAATGGTAATTTAACAGAATTAAAGGTTCAAAATCAAATTAAAAAACTACATGAAGATAAAGGCATACATGAGCTTTCATTTACTCCTTCCGTCTGCTTTGGTGCAAATGGTGCTGAGCCACATCATGACTGTGATGATACCGTTTTAAAAGAAGGCATGGCAGTGGTAATCGATATGGGCGGTAAGGTAAATGGTTACTGCTCAGATATGACAAGAAGCTTCTTTTATGGTGATGCGACAGAGGCTTATACAAAGGTCTATAATTTAGTAAAAGCAGCCAATGAAGCGGCTATTAAAGCCGTTAAACCAGGTGTTAAGCTATCAGATGTCGATAAAGCAGCTAGAGAGATTATAGAAAACGCAGGCTATGGCGCGTACTTTACCCATAGAACGGGTCATGGTATCGGTATTCAGGTTCATGAGTTTCCAGATGTGAGCAGTGTGAGTCAAAATACGTGTTTGACTGGTATGACTTTTTCCATCGAGCCTGGTATCTATTTAAAGGATCAGTTTGGCGTTAGAATAGAAGATTTGGTGTTGGTCACAGAAGAGGGCGTAGAAGTGCTGAATCGTTTTATGAAGTAATTCACTCATATAAAATATATAACCTTTCAAAAAGTTAACAATTTTCTGTCAATTTCAGTTTGTATTTATTACAATCATGTGATAGACTAATTTATGTTGAATATGGTTAACATAATTTTATGTCAGGAGCTAAAATGGATCCACTTACACATGGTTTAGTAGGCAGTGCTATTTCTGCATTTTCAGGTACTGCAGTTGCAATAGACAACCCATTGACGATTGGTGCTATGTTAGGTGCTATGTCGCCGGATTTAGATTTTGTAATAAGGTTATTTAAAGATGATGCAGCGTATTTGGAGCATCACAGAGGCATTTCGCATTCAATTCCTTTTCTAATCGGCTTCAGTGTGGTGATCACACTTGGTCTTAGCTTTATGGGATTTGAGCATTTTAGCTTTCTACAGACTTTACTTTGGACGTTTATAGGCGCTTTATCGCACACGGGATTAGACATTTTGAATTCATATGGTGCAAGGCTATTTATAAAGAAGCGAAAAGCGAATTTGTTAACGTTATATGATCCTGTAATAACTTTAGTTGGGTTTTGGTTCGTGCTAAATGGAAAGAACACAATATATGAGCTTGTAAGTGGTACTTTGATTATCAGCATCTACTTACTTATGAGGAACAATTCTAAGCACAATGCGGGTAAACGCATTAACGCATATTTTTCAAAGCTATACCAAGTTTCAGATATTAGTGTCATGCCTTCGCTTAAGGCGTTTTATAAGTGGGATTTTGTTGTTCACACTACAGAATATGATTTCGTAGGTCAGTACAGTCCGCTTAGACTAAGAAATAAATTGCAAATTAGGCATAGGATGAAAATGGTAGATGAAAGCTATTATAATTTATTTAGATCTGCCATTGTAGGGGAAAAGTTTTCTGAGTTCTCTCCAAATCTACATCTTGAAGTGACTAAGGATAGTGAAACACACTTGATCATTATCAGAGCGATCGATTTGAGATACTTTGTTAAAAAGAATTTTATGCACCATGCGACTTTAATCGTCGATCATGACCATAAATTTGTTTCTTCTTTTATACACCCATATAATATGAACAAGGCGATTCCTATTTATCAATAAATATCTGAGCACATCGAGTCCTCAGATTTTATCTCAAGAAAGATTGTGACTAAATAAATATTGGCTATATCAGAATTCTGATATAGCTATTTTTTTTTATTTTTTTTGTTTAATGGTATAATTATTAATGGAACTTTTTTTATATTAACGCGTCATAATACTATACCTTTCATGAAAGGAGTGGAAAAATGGAATCAATGCTCATCGAAAAAAGCGTCCAGGGAGATGTTGAGAGCTTTGAAAAACTCATTGTTAAGTACAATAGATATGTTTATAATATTGCATTTAGAATGATGGGCAATGAAGAGGATGCTAAGGACATGTCGCAGGAGACCTTAATTAAGGCTTTTAAAGCGATTGGTCAATTTAAAATGGAATCAAATTTTTCTACTTGGTTGTACAGAATAACGATTAATGTTTGCAAGGATGAACTAAGAAAACGAAAAGAAACCGTTTTGTCTTATGATGCGCCTTTAAATGAAGATGAAGTGACTTTGAAGGATACGCTAAAGGATGAAACCTACAATCCATTATTGATTTATGAAAAGCTTGAGTTAAGGTCTTCTATTGAAAATGCTTTAAATCAGCTTTCTGAAGACAGCAAGTCCGTGGTAATCCTCAAGGATATTATGGGTTACTCTTATGAAGAAATTGGTGCTATTTTGGAGATACCAATAGGGACAGTAAGGTCTCGACTGAATCGAAGTCGAACCACCCTTAAGAATATCTTACAAATTCAACTATCAGAGAATTAGAAGGGAGGAGTTTATATGAAGTGTATAGAAGCAAGAGAACTTATGAATGCCTATATTGATAACACTTTAAGTGATAAAGAGCTAGCATCACTTGAAAGACACTTAGACTCCTGCGAATCTTGTACGGTTGAATTTGAAGAGTTCAAGTATATGGTTCAATTGATGGGAGAAATTGAGTTGAAAGAATTACCAAAGGGATTTGAAGAAGAGCTCCATGAAAAGCTTATATTGGCTTCTGGAGAGATGGTAAATCATAAACATCAAAATGAAACAGCAAAATCAAGTAATGTCATTTCAATTTTTAAGAATAACTTTATTAAGAAAAAGTATTATCGATATTCCGCGATTCCAGCTGCGTTAATTTTAGTAATTTTTGCTGCAAAAGGGTTATTTCCAAGCTTAAATATGGCCAAGAGTGATCAAAATTTTGAATCCTATGTTGCAGAAACAACAGCGGCAGCGATGATGGAAAATGATACGTTATATGGTGGTCTGGAAGAAAGTAAAATGGCGATTTCACCTAATGTAGGTGAAGTTAATGTAACGACGTCATTTACATCAAATCAAGATACAGCTACTGGAGAGGCCTTGCTTAAGAGTGCAGGTGAATCCAATTATGAGACGGGTCGTATGATTATTCAAACATCAAGTATTCAGATGGATGTGGAAGGCTTTGATGATAAAGTTACACAGATTAAGTCTTTGGTAGAGGCATCAGGCGGCTATATTGAAAACGAAAACGCCTCATATCGATTTTATGTTTCAGATGAAGACAATCTTAAATACGGTTATTTGACTTTACGTGTCCCAGAAGAAGGCTACACGCTTATTACAGATAGTATTAAGGCACTGGGTCGAGTTACCTCTGATGCAAGTAATGCGACTGATATCACTAAACAATATAGAGATACAGCCGCAGAAATCGAAAATCTAAAAGTCACTGAGCAGCGACTTCGTGAAATTATGAGTCAAGCTGTCGAGATTTCAGATATACTATCGATCGAAAATGAGCTAACACGCATTCGAGGGAATATTTCAAGCTATGAAAAACAAATGAAGGATTGGGAAAATTTAGTTAGCTTAACCACAATTACGGTTACTCTTAATGAAGTTAAAAATCTCAAACCTGTGGTAGAACCTATCGATAATAGTTTATGGAGTAAAGCCAAAGCGGGTTTTATTTCAACCATTAATTCAGTTAAAACATTCTTTGAAAATTTAGTGATATGGGTTATTGCCAAGTCACCTTACTTGGTCTCACTTGGTGTGATAGCCTTAATCATAAAACATTTCTACTTTAAAAGGAGGAAGTAACATGAAAAGCAAATTATTAGCAGGTATTTCAATGTTCTTAATCGTTGCTATGGCGTTTAGTTTCATAGCTTTAAATTCACCAAATGAACTTTCTGCAGCAGATACAACAGGAACTGATGTTAAGCTGGTAACGGTAAGTGGTGAAGGTAAAATTGTCGTAACCCCAGATCTTGCATATATCGATTTAGGTGTTCAAACTAAAAATGCTGATGCTGAGAAGGCTCAGCAAGAAAATGCAAAATTAATGACAGCAGTGATTGCAGCATTAAAATCTATGGGAATTGCAGAAGCCGATATTAAGACAACAGGCTATAATTTATATCAAACCTATGATTATTATCAAGACAAACAAAGTGATCCTTACTATGTAGCAAGTAATATTGTAAATGTTAAGATTAAAGATATTACAAAAGTTGGTTCAATCGTCGATGGTGCAACAAAAGCTGGTGCAAACAGTGTCAATAGCATTAGATTTACAGTTGCAGATGATAGTAAGTATTATCAAGAAGCTTTAAAACTTGCGATGGCAAATGCTAAGGGAAAAGCAACTGCTATTATGAGCACTTTTGGCAAGACACCTAACATGCCATATGCAGTAAATGAAACGAGCTACGGCGGTACATTATATCTTGACTACTCTCCAGCAAAAGCAATGAATGAATCTGCTGATTATTCAACACCTATTCAAACTGGTGAAATAACAATTACAGCAAATGTTTCAGTAGAATACGATTATTAATTTAGGATAAACACTTGTTTAAACGGAAGGCTTAAGCCTTCCGTTTTTATGTTATAATAAGAGTATCTGGAAAATGGCATATAAAACATAAGTTATAATATAAGGGAGTAAGTGATGGATAAAAAAATGGAACAAAAAATGATAATTATCGATGGCAATAGTTTGATCAATAGAGCTTATTTTGCTATGAGTGAGATGAAAAATTCTAATGGTGTTTACACTGGCGGTATTTATGGTCTTACAAATATGATATATAGTTTGATTGAACAATTTAAGCCTTCGCATTTTTGTGTTGCTTTTGATATGAAGGGTCCAACGTTTAGACATCAGAGCTATGATCAGTATAAAGGAACTCGCAAAGGAATGCCGGATGAGTTGGCGATGCAGATGCCGATTGTAAAAGAGATACTCGATGCTATGAACATCATGCGTCTCGAATTACAGGGCTATGAAGCAGACGATTTGATAGGTACTGTAGCAAGAGCTTGTATGGATCAAAACATCGTGCCACATGTCATCACAGGTGACAAGGATGCCCTTCAGCTCGTCGCTTTCGGCGCTAATGTCCATATCACAAAGAAGGGAATTACACAGCTTAAGCGTTATTCTGATGAGGATATTATGGAAGAATGGGGCGTACATGCCAACCAGGTGATTGATTTCAAAGGTATCAGTGGTGATAGCTCAGACAATATTCCTGGTATTCCAGGCTTTGGCCCTAAAACTGCGTCAAAATTACTTGAACAATTTGGTACGGTTGAGAATATGGTAGCTAATTATGACCAGATTGAGAACAAACGTTGGAAGGGCTTAGTTGAAGAATATGCTGAGCAAGCTGTTATGTGCAAAAGACTTGCGACCATTATGACCGAGGTGCCAATTGAGATTGACTTTGATATGTTTTTGCTTGAAGAGCCGTCTTTAGATTCACTAATAGGACTATTTAAGAAATACGAGCTCAACTCATTGCTTTCAAGAATCAAGGTTGAGGCTGTATCCGTTGAAACAACATTAAGTCAAGATCAAGTAAGCCTTAATACATTTATTGATTTAGCTTTAAGCAGGAAGCAGTTTAGTTTTTTAACTTATTGTGATGTTGATGAAATTGTCGTGAGAAAATTTAGGAAAGCAATTTTTAAAGTAGATGAAGCAATTTGCATTTTGGATGACATTGAGGATTTGAAATTGCTTAAGCCTTTATTTGAAAATAAGAGTATTTTAAAGAGTGGATATGACTTAAAGAAAGAATATCTTTTATTAATGCAGGAAGGTATAGATTTAAATGGCGTAAGCTTTGATGGCTTTATCGCAGCTTATTTAGTAGAGCCTGCTCGAAAAAATTATGATTTAGCTGAAGTGACCTTTGAAAATGTTTCCTATAAAATGGTTTCAGAAGAGGATTTGCTTGGTAAAGGCGCAAAAAAAATTGCCTACGGTCAGGTGAACAATGAGGAAATGAATCGATTCGTCCTTTCACAGATAGAGGGTGCAACAAGACTTCAAGCATATTTTGAGACTAAACTTGAGTCGATGTCACTAGTCAGTCTTTTTAAGGAGGTTGAAGTACCTCTTGTAAAAATACTATCTGATATTGAATTCACTGGATTTAGAGTTGATAAGGTTCAGATTGATCAATTAGATGAACAGCTGATTACTAAAATTGCAGAAATTGAAGTATCTGTTTATGAAATGGCAGGAGAGAGCTTTAATATTAATTCCCCTAAACAGCTTGGGACAATTTTATTTGAGAAGCTTGGACTGCCTAGTGAGAAGAAAACAAAGACTGGATATTCCACCAGTCATGATGTACTTGAAAAGCTTAGCAATCAGCATCCTATCGTCAATGAGATTATTGAATATAGAACCTATACTAAGCTAAAATCCACATACATTGATGGTTTGAGATTGGTGATTACTGACGGAGATCGCGTTCATACGTCTTTGAATCAAACGATTGCTGTAACTGGTAGATTAAGCTCAACTGATCCTAATCTTCAAAATATTCCTATCAAGCTCCCATTCGGTCGTAAAATTAGACGTTTCTTTATAGCAAACCAGGATTCGGTCTTATTGGATGCCGATTATTCACAAATTGAGCTTAGAGTTCTCGCTCATTTGTCAGAGGATCCAAAGCTAATTGAAGCATTTAAAACTGATATGGACATTCATACATTGACGGCTTCACAGGTTTTCCATGTAGCTGAAGCAGAAGTTTCATCCTTACAAAGAAGTCGTGCTAAGGAGGTTAATTTTGGAATAGTTTACGGTATGGGGGATTTTGGACTTTCGGAGAGTTTAGGAATTTCAAGAAAGGATGCGAAAACCTATATAGAAAACTATTTCGACAGCTATCCACGGGTTAAGGATTTTATGGATGAAATAATAAATGCTTGTAAAGATAACGGCTATGTTGAAACCATCCTCGGAAGAAGAAGAGAAATCGTCGATATTAATAATAGTAATTTTATGCTGAGGTCCGCTGCTGAAAGAATTGCAAGGAATACACCAATTCAAGGGAGTGCAGCAGATATAATTAAGCTTGCAATGATAAAGGTTTTTGATGCACTTAAAGCGAGCAAATTGAAATCAAAGCTAATATTACAGGTACACGATGAGCTCATTCTCAATGTACCACTGGATGAAATAGAACCAGTAAAGGCACTTCTAAAATCATGTATGGAAGAGGCCTATCAGCTTATTGTACCTCTTAAGGTCGAAATGAATACAGGAGACAGCTGGTATGATGCACATTAGCCATCCATATAAAGTAGGCATTACAGGTGGCATAGGTACGGGTAAAAGTACAGCAGTTAATTATTTAAAGCAAATGGGCTACTATATCATTGATGCTGATACTATCGCAAGAGAGGTTGTTGAAAAGGGAACCGATGGATTAAAATTAATTGTATCAACCTATGGACAGGGAATCCTAAATGAAGATGAAACATTGAACCGAAAACGGTTAGGTGAAATTGTTTTTTCATCTAAGGATAAATTAGAAGCCTTAAACAAAATACTACATCCTTTGATAAGAGATAGAATAAGCTTTTACGAGAAGCAAAATGACCACTTGGACGTTATTTTTTACGATGTTCCATTATTGTTTGAAACCAAGCAGCAGCATCTGTATAATGAAGTATTATTAATTTATGCTTCTTCATCTATATCCTTAGACAGAGTTGTAAAAAGAGATGGGATTTCCGAGTCTCTAGCAAACAACAAAATCAATGCTCAGTACAAAATTGATGTAAAGAAGGACTTGGCTGACTTTGTTGTAATTAATGATGAGAGTATAGAAGCATTAGAGGAAAAGATTGAAAATTATGTAGAAAATCTCAAGGTTAGAATTCAAAATTGGCAAAAAAATAACGAATATTGAACAAGAACGGCAAATCACTTATAATGTAAAGGACTATTGTTAGGAAGGATGATCCATTATGAAGCAATTGGATACCATGCACGATATCAAAGAGATTAAAATAGCACCTGATCGTTTGATGCACAGTGCAACACATGAAGAAATCATTAACGGACATACTACAGACGTGTATTTTTTAAGAACGTTGGATATCTTAGGAGAGCTTGATTTAGCAGAATCTGAGGTAGTAGCCGAAATATTCCCAAGAAAAGCTGGAATGCTTGCAGGGGTAAATGAAGTTATAAATCTTTTAAAGGGTAGAAATCTTGAGATCTGGGCAGTAGATGAAGGTGAGCGGTTTGAGCCTAAAGATACTGTTATGAGAATAAAAGGTAAGTATAAAGACTTTGCTATTTTTGAAACAACACTATTGGGAATGATGGCAAGTGCTTCTGGTTGGGCAACTGCTTCGAGCATCATAAAGGAAGCCTGTGGTGACAAGTTTTTCTTGTGCTTTGGCGCTAGACATGTTCATCCAGCGGTTGCACCCGTTATGGAAAGAGCGGCAATTGTTGGCGGTGCAGGTGGTGTAAGCTGTATATTAGCCGCTAAGCTTGGTGGTATAGAACCATCGGGAACAGTACCACATAGTGCAATGCTCGTAGCAGGTGACACCGTAAAAGTTGCAGAAACTTATAATAAGCTAGCAGCTCCTGATCATAATAGAATCGTTCTGGTAGATACTTTTAAGGATGAAGTTGAAGAGGCTATTCGAGTTGCAAAGGCACTTGATGGAAAGCTTTCAGGAATTCGTTTAGACACTCCAAGTGAAAGAGGCGGTGTAACCCCTGGGCTCGTTAAGGAAATGAGAGCAAAGCTGGATCTTGAAGGTTTTAATTATGTTAAAATATTCGTTTCAGGTGGTCTAACACCAGAAAAGATAAAAACACTGATTGAAGCTGGTGCGGATGCCTTTGGTGTTGGCAGCTATATTTCAGCCGCTTCACCTATTGATATGACTATGGATCTAAAGGTTGTAAATGGTAAATCGGTTGCGAAGCGCGGTAGAATACCAGGCCTTGTAGAAAACTCAAAACTAAAAAAAGTTGAGGTGTAATTAAAAGCCTACTGTTTTTCAATTTTATTGAGTAAACAGTAGGCTTTTTCAGTATTAACGTTATAAAGTTTAATTGTATTTCGAAATAAAAAAACAACCTATAAATAGGTTGCTTTTAATGGTGCAGATGGCGGGACTCGAACCCGCATGAGCTATGCTCGCTACCCCCTCAAGATAGTGTGTATGCCAGTTTCACCACATCTGCATGTCTTGTTGCGACTTTCTTATTATAGTTTTTGTGCCATTAAAAGTCAAGCCCTTTTTAAAAAGAAATTTATACTTATAGTATTAAAATGTGCAAAAAAAGTGCTATAATTATTGAGTCAGAATTTTAGGAGGTCAGAATGACATTTGCTTTTGCAGCGCTGATAATATTAGTTGCATCGATAGTTCAGGGGGCAACGAGCTTTGGTTTTTCTCTCCTAGCGCTACCTTTGCTTAGTTTCTTTTTCGATATCAAGGTCGTTGTACCTGCATTGGTCTGCTTTTCCTTAGTCCTAAACTTAATGATTTTGATAAAATTGAAGCTAAAACCAGATATTAAACTTTTGCTTCCTCTTGTTATATTTGCAACTCTAACGATCCCTATTGGTGTAAAAGCATTAATTTTAATAGATGAGCATTTGTTAAAGCAGTTGGTAAGTGGTATATTGTTAATGGTCTCGCTATTAATGTTTTTTGGTGTAAAGATCTATTTTAAGAATAAATGGATTACCTATAGTATTGCAGGAATCATCTCAGGTGTCCTTAACGGCTCTGTATCACTGAGTGGCCCGCCGATCGTTGTTTTACTTAGTAATGAAGGCGTTTCAAGAGATGATTTTCGTGCAACCTTATCCTCACTTTTTTTTATACTTAACATTATTACGATAGTAATGTATGCTCAAGGTGGTCTTTTGATTAATCTACAATTATATAAATTGCTATATTTAACACCAATAATGATTGTGGGAACATTTATGGGTATATATCTAGGAAATAAAATTAATGAAGTTTTTTTTAAGCGATTAGTTTTATTGATGCTAATGGCTATGAGTATAATCAACCTAATTTAGTTGGAGGTATTAAAATGGCGAAGAAAATACTAGTTGTGGACGATGCGATGTTTATGCGAAAGCTTTTAAGTGATATTCTATCAAAAGCGGGATATGAGGTTGTAGCAGAGGCGGGAAATGGTGAAGAGGCCTACCAAATGTTTAAGCAGCATCACCCTGATCTAGTGACGATGGATATTACAATGCCAGAGGTAACCGGAATTGAAGGTGTAAAATTGATAACTTTAGATTATCCTGATGCAAAAATTTTAATGTGTAGTGCAATGGGTCAGGAAAACATGGTTATAGATTCGGTTAAAGCAGGTGCAAAGGGCTTTATTGTGAAACCTTTTGTTGCTGAGAAGGTAATCGCAGAAGTGCAAAAGCTGATCGGATAGATGAAATTAAGCTCTATAATATCAACGACAAATGAACATTGAGTTATAATTGATTGGTGGCTGATTATGCCACCTTTTATTTTGATACAAGTTATAAAGTATAAATCAATAATTTCAAAAAAAATAGTAAGCTTTATAATAAAAATATAAAATTTTAAGTATCAGATGATATTTGGTTAACAAAATATGATACAATAGTGAAGTAAAAGTATTAAGAATTCATTACAAAATGGCTATTTTCAAGCACTGGGACGTTTTTTGACTTTGATATTTTTTTAACTTTTAATCGCTTTAAAAGGTTGAAATTTCAATAGGTCGTGCATTGACCAATAAATCGATTTATAGTATTATGTTAGTGGTGAGAAAAGATATTGTATACAGTATAATTAAGGCGATTTCATATTATTTCTGTATCATTCTTTATTCATAGAGGTATTATTAAATTTCTAAAGGGGTGAGTATATATGGGGCTTTTAACTTTTAAAGGAGGCATTCATCCTCCACACGCTAAAGAGTCAACCGAGCATTTGCCAATCGTAGACTTTTTAGGCCCTAAAGTTGTTGAGATTCCCTTAAGACAGCACATTGGAGCACCTTGCGAGGCAACCGTCAAAAAAGGCGATGAAGTAAAGGTGGGACAATTGATTGGTGCTGCAGGAGGATTCGTCTCTGCAAATGTTCACAGTTCTGTATCTGGTACTGTACTTGATGTTAAAAAACAAAACACTGCGTACGGATTTGATACTTGCGTTATTATCGAAAATGATGAACAATATGTTCTACATGAAACGGTAGTTCCAAAACCTGATTACAAGACGTTATCAGGTAAAGAAATTGTGGATATTATTAAAGAAGCTGGTATCGTCGGTATGGGTGGTGCTGGTTTCCCAACACATGTTAAATTATCTCCACCACCTGAAAAACCAATTGATACAATTGTTTTAAATGGTGCTGAATGTGAGCCTTATTTAACTTGTGACCACAGATTAATGCTTGAAGAGCCTGCTTCGATTATTAAAGGTCTTCAAATTTTGATGCATGCACTTAATGTTAAAGATGGTGTAATTGGTATTGAAAGCAATAAACCTGATGCCATTGAAACCATGACTAAGGCAGCTTCTGGTACTGGTATTAGAGTAGTTGGACTTAAAACCAAATACCCACAAGGTGCTGAAAAGCAATTGATTTATGCTTGTACAGGTAGAGCGATTCCATCAGGTGGTTTACCTATGGATATCGGCGTTGTGGTTAACAACGTGGCGACAGTTGCTACAATTGGAAATTTATTTGAAACTGGTCTACCACTTGTTCAAAGAATCTGTACAGTAACTGGTAAAGGCATTAAGTCTCCAAAAAATATCAGATTTAGAGTGGGAACACCATTAAAACAGTTAATCGAGTTTTGTGATGGCTATAACGGTACGCCTGGTAAAATCTTACTAGGTGGACCAATGATGGGTGTTGCTCAGTTTTCAGATGAACTTCCTGCTATGAAAAATACATCAGGCGTTTTAGTGTTTAGTGAAGAAGAAGCTAAATTACCTGAAGCAACTGCATGTATTAAATGTGGTAAATGTGTTTCAATCTGTCCTATTAATCTCGAGCCAATTCAGATCAGTGCCTATGCATTGATGCATGAATATGATAAAGCGGCGAAGTTCAATGCATTGGATTGTATTGAGTGTGGATCATGCTCATTTATTTGTCCTGCGAAGCGTCCTTTATTACAATCAATACGTGTTGCAAAACGCGAGATTTTAGCAAGAAGAAAGAAATAGGGGAGGTTGATTATGGAAAATAGATTAACGGTTTCTTCATCGCCTCATATTCGTTCAAGTGAGACGACACAAAGTATCATGAGAGATGTTACCATTGCATTAGCGCCTGCTGCTGCATTTGGTGTTTATAATTTTGGTTTGCGCGCACTTTTAATTCTTGTCATTTCTGTTGTAACGGCAATGCTTACTGAAGCACTATGCCAAAAGATTAGAAAACAACCGATCACGGTTAATGATTTTAGTGCGGTCGTAACGGGTTTATTACTTGGTATGAACTTACCGGTATCAGTACCAATTTGGATTCCTATCGTTGGTAGCTTTTTTGCTATCGCAATCGTAAAACAAGCATTTGGTGGGTTAGGACATAACTTTATCAACCCTGCTTTAGCAGCAAGAGCTTTACTCGTTGCATCTTGGCCAGTTCAGATGACGACTTGGACAGCAGTAAAGCCGGATGCACAAACAAGTGCAACTGTACTTGGTATTTTAAAGGAGGGTCTAGACCCAAGTTTTATGCCATCTTTAAAGGATATGTTATTGGGTAGCATCGGTGGATGTATTGGGGAAACTTCAGCGATCTTATTGCTACTAGGTGGTATCTACCTTATTTATAGAGGTGTAATTACTATTAAAATACCTGGAATTTATATTGGGACTGTAGCAATTTTAACGCTTTTAATTACTGGCTTTGATGTTCAATTAACAATGATCCACATATTATCAGGCGGTTTAATCTTAGGTGCTTTCTTTATGGCAACTGACTATGCGTCGTCGCCAATAACACCAAAGGGTCAAATTATCTATGCGGTAGGTATGGGTCTATTGACGACGATTATACGCTTCTATGGTGGTTATCCAGAAGGCGTATCCTATTCAATTCTATTAATGAACGTTGCAGCTCCGTTAATTGACAAGTATTCTAAACCAAGAGTATTTGGAGGTGCAAAATAATGAAGGATATATTAAAAACAGGCCTCATATTATTTTTAGTAGCAGCTATCGCTGCACTTGGACTAGGTCTTACAAATGAAGTGACAAAGGAACCAATTGCTGAGCAAAGAAGAATTGCGAATGAGCAAGCTAAAAAAGAAGTTTTACCTGATGCAGCAAGCTTTACAGATGCAAGTGACGCTGATATTGAAAAAATTGCTGCAGATTTTGCACCAGTCATTGCAGTTTATACAGGACTAGATGCGAATGGTAACGTGATTGGTTATGTGTTTAAGTCAACCCCAATCGGTTTTGGCGGTAATGTTGAAGTTGTAACTGGTATTTCAGTTGAGGGTCAAGTGACCGGTTTAAGAGTGGGCAGTCATAATGAGACGCCTGGTCTTGGCGCAAAAGCAAAAGACGCAGCATTCTACGAGCAATACGCTGGTAAGTCTGCAGATGAAGCTATTGGCGTGTCAAAAACCGCTGCAAGTGGCAATGACATTCAAGCAATAACAGGTGCTACTATTTCAAGTGCTGCTATCACAAGTGGTGCGAATGCTTCAATTGATGCTTTCCACTGGATTCTTGAGAACGGGGGGTTAGGAAATTGAAATTAAGCAATTTAACTAGAGGTATTATTAAAGAAAACCCAACTTTCGTTCAATTGCTTGGTATGTGTCCAACTCTTGCAGTTACGACGTCAGCCATCAATGGGATTGGTATGGGACTTGCAACTACAGCTGTACTTGTAAGCTCAAACGTAGCGATTTCACTCCTTAGAAAAGTGATACCTGCTCAGGTTAGAATTCCAGCATTTGTTGTTGTAATTTCAACATTTGTTACAATAGTTGGTATGTTAATGGAAGGGTTCATTCCAAGCTTATTTAGTGCTCTTGGCTTATTTATTCCTTTAATCGTTGTAAACTGTATCATTTTAGCTCGTGCTGAGGCATTTGCTTCTAAAAATGGTATTGTAGATTCTGCATTTGATGGAATTGGAATGGGTCTTGGCTTTACGCTTGCATTAACAATCTTAGGCTCTGTTAGAGAGCTTCTTGGTAACGGCAGTATTTTTGGAACGATGTTATTAGGTGAAGCTTATAAACCAGCATTGATTATGATTCTTCCTCCTGGTGGATTCTTAGCATTGGGTTTATTATTAGCACTTTATAACAGCTATCAAATAAAGAAAGCGAAGTAGGAGGGTGACTTATGGAAAATGCAAGTATTTTTGTCATAATGGTCAGTGCCATTCTCGTTAATAACTTCGTACTTTCGAGATTTCTTGGTATTTGTCCATTTTTAGGGGTTTCAAAACAAGTTGAAACAGCTTTTGGTATGGGTATGGCGGTAACTTTTGTTATCACAATAGCGGGTACAATCACTTACTTTGTTCAATACTATATATTAGTTAAGTTTCATTTAGAATATCTACAGACGGCTGCTTTTATTTTAGTAATTGCTTCGCTAGTACAGTTTGTAGAGATCGTTCTACAAAAGATGAGCCCAACGCTATATCAAGCGCTTGGCGTATTTTTACCATTAATTACGACAAACTGTGCAGTACTTGGTTTGGCTTTACTCAATATTCAGTATAAGTTTAATTTGATACAAACAATTTTCCATTCGTTTTTTGCAGCGATAGGATTTTCACTTGCAATTGTTTTATTTGCAGGTATTAGAGAAAAATTAGAAACTTCAGACGTGCCACTTCCTTTTAAAGGATTCCCAATCGCACTTATTACTGCGAGTCTTATGTCGATAGCCTTCTTAGGCTTTACCGGCTTAGTTTAGGAGGTTAGCATGGATGTTAATTCATTAATATTGGCAGGAACGAGCTTAGGAATAATGGGCTTAGTTTTCGGTGCATCTTTGGCTTTTGCTTCTAAGAAGTTTGCTGTAGAGGTTGATCCAAGGGTGATAGAAGTAAGAGAAGCAGTTCCTGGCGCAAATTGTGGCGCATGTGGTTACCCAGGCTGTGATGGTTTTGCTAATGCAGTTGTAAAAGGCTTAGCACCAGTTAATGGCTGTCCAGTTGGTGGCGCGCCAGTTGCTTCAAGAGTTGCTCAAATTATGGGTGTTGAGGCTGGTGCTACCATTAAGAAAGTGGCAAAAGTTAAATGTGAAGGTCATGAAGAAAACTGTAGCAACCGTTTTGACTACGATGGACTTGATAGCTGCGTTGCAGCGAACATGCTAAACGGTGGACCAAAAAGCTGTTTGTATGGTTGTATGGGTCTTGGGTCTTGTGTGCAAGTATGTCCCTTTGATGCGATTCACATCAATGATAAGGGTCTTGCCGAGGTTGATCCAGAGAAGTGTACAGCATGTAACAAGTGTATCGATATATGTCCTAAGATGGTTATCAGCTTAATTCCTTATAATCAATTGACTATTGTTGAATGTAATAATAAGGATAAGGGTCCTCAAGTTAAGAAAAATTGTAATGTAGCTTGTATTGCATGTGGTATTTGTGAAAGAAATTGTCCACATGATGCCATTCATGTTACAAACAATCTTGCTGAGATCGATTATAATAAATGTACAAACTGCATGATTTGTGTTGAAAAATGTCCAACAAAAGCAATTAGTGGAGATTTATCCAAAAGAACGGTAGAAGTTGTTGCTCAAGCATAGGCATTATATCAATCGAGTTGATGTATAAATTTAAACGGCCATCTGGCCGTTTTTTTTCGTTTTAACGGTTAACAGTATTTATATCAGTGGCTGATTATTTAATAAAATTCATGATTTTGTAACGCCCTTTTCCTTGTAATTGACAGCAACCAATGTTAAACTAGATTTTAGATTAGACTGTACTTTTAGTCTGCCATCGCTATGGAAACATATGGAAATATATGGTAAAATTAAGAGGTAATTCATGAGAGTAAAAAGTAACGATGGAGTTGTTCTTCTTGTATTACTGTTGGTTGGTGCTGTATTCGGGAGCTTAATAGGTGCTGCTTTAGGAGATATAATCCCAATTTTAAACTATGGAAAAACAATTGGGGTAGACCCCTTTGTAGTAGATTTAAATGTGATTATTTTAACCTTTGGCTTAAAATTAAGTCTTAATCTTTCGGGTATTTTAGGCATTGTGATTGCTTTTTTTATCTACAAAAAATTATGAGGATCATATTAGCCTCGGGTTCACCGAGAAGGGTAGAGCTTTTAAAGCAATTCGTCAATGCAATAGACATTATACCTAGTAGTATTGAAGAAAAAATTTCATCAATTGACCAGCCAAAGCAAGCCGTTATGGCGTTAGCATATGAAAAAGGAATGCAGGTTGCTCTTAAATATCCGGATGCACTTGTTATTGCAAGTGATACAGTTGTTTATAAGGATGTAATACTTGGTAAGCCGGAAGATTATGAAGACGCAAAACGCATGTTAAAACTTTTAAATAATGCAACTCACGACGTTTTTACTGGGATTGCACTCATCTGTTTAGATAGAGGTCTTAAAATCGTCGATTATGAAAGGACAGGAGTAACCTTTAATGAACTGTCTGATAACATGATTTGTGATTATTTAGATACAGGAGAACCCTTTGATAAGGCAGGTGCTTACGGGATCCAAGGACATGGTGCGTTACTGGTAAATGGGATTGAAGGTGATTTTTTCAATGTCATGGGATTGCCACTCTCAAAATTAAACACAATGCTAATACAGCATTACAATTTAAATTTGATGAAGCGAGGCGACTAATGATAAAAAATATTCCTGCTACTGAGCAGCCAAGAGAACGTATGTTAAACTATGGTGCAACCGCACTTACTATTTCTGAACTACTCGCTATTTTACTTAGAACGGGTAGTAAAAAGAAATCAGCTTTAGAACTAGGTCAATACATGGCAAGTCAATTTGAGTCTAATTTGTCTGATCTGTCTCAGATTACAATAGAAGAGCTTTGCAAAATTGACGGTATTGGGACGACTAAAGCCACACAGATTATAGCCGCCATAGAACTTGGTAAAAGAATTAAGCAATCAGCAGGAATTAAGGGCTTTAAGCTCACTTCTCCAAGTGAGGTTACACATTTTTTTTATGCAGAGCTTGCACTTGAAAAGGTTGAAAAATTTGTCGTCGTCATGTTAAATACAAAGAATGAAGTAATTAATTGGGAAGTGATTTCCATTGGTAGTTTAAATGCCTCAATTGTTCATCCAAGAGAGGTATTTAATAGTGCTATAAAAAGAAGTGCAGCATCTATTATTGCAATTCACAATCATCCATCTGGGACCGTTTCACCCAGTAAAGAGGATGTGCTTATAACTAAACGTTTGGAGGAATGTGGTCAACTATTGGGAATTCCGCTTATTGACCATTTAATTATCGGAAAAGA
The DNA here is from genome assembly GCA_001897605.1 of Clostridiales bacterium 38-18. Classification (GTDB taxonomy): domain Bacteria; phylum Bacillota; class Clostridia; order Peptostreptococcales; family Acidaminobacteraceae; genus Fusibacter_C. Next base: position 249,781 of record MKTL01000006.1, read on the forward strand.
TAACTATTTTAGCTTTAAAGAAAGCAATCAACTATAAATGAATTGAGAGGAAAGTTACAGATGAGATTTGGATTATTTTATAAACAACTTGGAATTGATTTAGGGACTTCAAACACGCTTGTATGCGTTAAAGGAAAGGGGATCGTCGTAAGAGAGTCATCCGTCGTTGCCATCAATGATAAAGGTCAAGTTCTTGCAGTGGGTAGAGAAGCAAAGGAAATGATCGGTAAGACACCAGGTCAAATAAGAGCAATTAGACCTCTTAAGGATGGTGTAATCGCGGATTTTGATATTACTCAAAAGATGATTAAGTATTTCATTCATAAAGCGGTTCCAAATATTAATATGTTCACAGGCGCAAAGGTTGTTGTCGGTATTCCTTCACAGATTACAGAGGTTGAAAAGCGTGCGGTGTATGAAGCTTCTTTATCAGCAGGAGCAAAGGATGCTTTTTTAATTGAAGAACCAATGGCAGCAGCAATTGGTGCTGACTTACCGATTACTGAACCAACAGGTAGTATGATAGTTGACATCGGTGGTGGTACGACAGAGATTGCTGTAATTTCCTTAGGTGGTATCGTAACTAGTCGTTCTATTAGGATTGCTGGCGATGAACTTGATGATTCTATCGTAAATTATGTAAGAAAAAAATACAGTTTAATGATTGGCGAAAGAACAGCTGAAAACATTAAGATGAATATTGCATGCGCAATGCTTCCGGGGCAAGAAAGACAGATGGAGGTTACTGGTAGAAATCTTGTAACTGGTCTTCCAAACACATTGTTATTACAATCAAGCGAAATTTTTGAAGCAATAAAGGAACCGATTCAATCTATCGTTGAAGGGATTAAATCAACGCTTGAAAAAACGCCTCCAGAGCTCTCATCTGACATTTATCAATCTGGTATCGTGTTAGCAGGCGGTGGCGCTTTATTAACAGATCTAGATAAGCTTATTAAAAAAGAAACAGGTATGCCTGTCAGAATCGCTGAAAATCCACTCGACTGTGTAGCTATAGGTACGAGCAAGGCAGTAGAAAGCTTTAATGAATTAAGAGAAGTGTTTATTAGCTCTAGAAACTTATAACATAGATCGAGGTAAAGATGGATAATCGCTTAAAGAAGTTTGCGCTGATTTTGATTGGATCTTTACTTATCCTGATGATGATTTTGTCATTTGGCGGTAGGGATAGAATTACTTTCATCGAAAGTAAGCTCGGGTCATTACTCATGCCGGTTCAACGTTTTTTTACATCTATCGGTAATTTTGTAGATGAAAAGACAGAACCGATTATCAATGTTCTTAATTATAAAGATCTTAATGAGAATCTTGCGCTTGAAAATGAAGCCTTAAAGGAGCAGATCGTCAATCTAACGATGTCACAAAAGGAGCTCGCTGAGTTAACTGAACTCAAGCGAGCGCTTAAGTATGTCGATTCTGATGCTCAAATAGGATATGTTTCCTGTAATGTTATTTCTAAAGATGTCGGCAATTGGTTTAACATGTTTACTATTGATGCTGGCGTCAATCAAGGAATCAATAAAAATAGTACGGTTATTAATGGCAATGGCTTGGTAGGTCTCGTATATGAGGTTGGGGATAATTGGAGTAAGGTTATCTCGATCGTAGATCAAAAATCCTCTGTCGGATTTGAAATGCTGAGAGTTACAGATGACTATGATGGCGTCCTAAGCGGTACGACAAATTATGAGCTTATTGGTGAATTATTCGACCCAAAAGCATCAGTTAAGGTTGGTGATTATATCGTCACCTCTGGATTGGGAATGTACCCTAAGGGCATTTTAATTGGAAAGATCTATGAGGTCGTTGTTGATAAAGATTTAATCCTCAACAAAATAAAGGTAACACCAGTGGTTGATTTTAGAAAAATTGATAAAGTTATGGTAATTCCATATGTTGAAAAAGAAGTTGATCAAGAGGGTGGTGAATGATATGAAGTATCGTTATATCATCCTCCTTGCACTTGTAAACTTTATTTTGTCGAGTACTTTATTTCAGCTGTTTAGAATTAATGGCGCTATGCCTAATTTTACCATAGTGATTGCAATAATTTTAGCCGCTTTATCAACTTCACAGAATGCGTACATTTTTGCATTTATATCGGGAGCGATGCAGGATATATTTCTTGGAAGAATGTTAGGTGTCAATTTTATGATTTACGGATTAATCGTCTATCTAGTTTTGTACCTAGTTGAAGTTTTGTTTAAAGGTAATTTTATGACGCCCTTGTTTTTAATGGCTATAGGAACGATAATCTATCATTTTGTATTTTATTTAATCATGTTTTTTATACAATCAACGATTCCATTTTCGCTTATGTACTTGAAAATTGCCACAGAGATTGCTATGAATGTACTAATCGGGTATTTCATATATGCTTGGGTATTTAAGAGAGTTCATGGTTACAAGCTAGGAGACTTCAATGCTTAATTTACTTAAAGATCGAAAAATACACATTATGATTGGCTTGCTCATTATTTTTGCGCTTTTAGGCTATAGCCTATATGATATTACAATTACGCACGGAGAAGAGTATTATCAAAAATCGATCAGCAATAGAATTAAGAAAATAGAGACTCAAGCAAAACGAGGCGATATTTACGATCGAAATGGTCAATTACTTGCAACTAGTGAGGTCGGGTTTGCCATCGAGCTTAATAGCAGTATTGTTCCAACGGATTCGTTCTCACAAAAAATGATAGAAATTTATGATTTTCTTGAAGAACAAGGCGAAGAGCACCTTGAATTTCCCATCTATATTGACAACGGTGTCTATAAATATAGGTTTGATGAAAGTATAAAAAAATGGCTTTATGACAATGGATATGATGAGAGCTGGACAGCACAGGCTGTTTTTGACGATATTCGATCTGCCAATTATATCGATCCAGAGCTTAGTGATTATGAAGCCTACAGAATTTTATACAATCAAGGTAAATATTTACCAATTTCAACCTCTAAAATGCTTTTTTTAGAACAAATTTATAAGACTACCTTTTTAAAGATGTATGGCTTAGATGAAAACATTTCAGCTAAAGAGGCATTTCAAAAAATTAGGTCGAGGTCTGAGTTCAAAATTAGTGATGATTATTCTGATGAGGATGCTTATAAAATTCTTATTTTCAGACATACGATAAAGGAACAGGGGTATTTGAAATATGAGCCAATAACGGTTGCTGGCTCTGTATCTAAGGAAACTGCAATCTTGGTACAAGAAAAGGGATATGATTTACCTGGAATATCTGTTAATTATACGACGATTAGGACGTATCCAAACAGCTCTACTGCTGCGCACATATTAGGGTATATGGGGAAAATAGCTACAGATGCTGAAATTGAAAATTACATTACCCAAAAAGGCTATAATAGAAATCAAGTGATTGGGAAAACTGGAATTGAAGGTGCCTATGAGGACGCACTACACGGCGAAAATGGCTATAAATACATCGAGGTAGATGTGTATGGCAAGTACGTTGCTGATGTGGATGAAGCAGCCTACGGTCTTGACAGTAAGGATGCAAAGTCTGGTGAAGATATTTATTTAACCATTGATTTGGATTTACAAAAGGTTTTAGAGCTAGGGCTTGAAAAAGCTTTAACAGCGCTTCAAACAGGAGGCGTCTACGAAAGTCCATGGGGAGATTACAAATACGACCAATATGCAAATGCAGAAACTGCTGCAGGCGTCGTCGTAGATGTAAAGACAGGTGAGGTGCTGGCTTCAGCAAGTTATCCTTCCTATGATGTTAATTTGTTCTCTACTGGTATTAAGCAAGAGGATTGGAATGCACTCAACCCTGTTAACAAACGCAATCCACTTGCAGCTCGTCCACTTTACAATACAGCAACTATGATGGCGGTTCAGCCTGGATCAATCTATAAAATGATGACTGGCTATGCTGCTTTACAGCAAGGTCTTGATCCTTATCAAAAGCTCTACTCTGATGGCTATGTTGAAATCGGTAATCAGCGCTTTGGATGCTGGTATTGGAATGATTACGGTGGTAAGCATGGTCCAACAGACTTCTTCAAGGCGATTGAGGTCTCTTGCAACTATTACTTTTTCAACATATCAAATGGAAAAGACTATTATCGAGGGGTTCCGCTTAATTTTGAGATGAATCCAACTATTATGACAGAATATTCTAAGCTATTTGGTTTAGATCAAAAAACGGGTGTTGAAATTAGCGAAGTTTCAATGGGACTTCCTGAACCAGAAAAGAAAAAGAAAACAATAATGGCACTCTTATCCAATCAGCTTCACTTAATTGCCAAAAACTATTTTCCTGCTGAGCTGATAGATACTGAAGATAAACTGGATGCACTAGTTGATACCATTGTGGGATGGTCGGATGATAATCCCGGTAGAGGCGAGCTCATCAATCGTTTACTAGAGCTTGGTAGTAATCCAGATTACTATGTTACTGAGGAGCTAGCCGATATTATTAAATACGACTATTTCAACTTGATGAAATGGTATGAAAGTGACACACTAAATCTTTCAATCGGTCAAGGGGACCATACGTATACGCCAATGCAAATTGCAAGATACATTGCAACTATTGCTAACGGTGGATATCTTAATGAGTTTACCCTAATAAAAAAAGTAGGTGACATAGAGCAAAATAAAAATGCGGATGTTACTGAGAGTTTTGATACTAAAGGCAACTTAAATTATGTTAAACAGGCAATGCTGCAGGTAACTAAAGGCACCTCTTCTTCTGTCTATAAGATTTTTAAAGACATGCCACTAAATATTGCGGCTAAAACAGGTACGGCACAAAAAGAAGGTTTAATACCGCCGTTAGACGAAGTTGCTTATTTAACTGAGTATCTTAATGAGCTGGCGCCGAGTCTCAAAATTGAGGATGTAGAGGACAAGACAATTGAAATCATCAAGCAGCGTAGTGAAGAAATGGCTGTTCTTGAAAAGCAAAGAGATGAAGCTACCTCAGATGAAGAAAAAGCGATCAAGGATGAGAAACTAGAATCTTTGATTCAAAAGGATTATCTTAACAAGGGCTCTGCAATGCGTGAAGCGATAAAGGAAATGACAAATTATACTTTAACGGATGAAGATTTGAATCAGTTCCGCCTGCCGTATGATAACTATTCCTGGTTTGTTTCATTTGCACCCTATGAGGATCCTCAAATTGCAGTCGTCATTTTTATTCCACAAGGTGGACAAGGCTATTATTCAGCACCTGTGGCAAGGGATGTCTATGCGCAGTATTTTGGTTTAGAGCCGGCTACTGAAAGTAATGAAGTAATTGAAGTTCCTAAAAACCAAGATTAACTGTTAGTTGTGAAATCTGTTAAAATAAGTTAAAATAATTATGATGCAGTAATAACTGTAAAAATACGAGCTGGTGGTGATGAAATGGCCTCAAAGGGTCCAGTTGAATTCAAAGGAAAGCTAAATGGACTTTACTTGAATATTGACACCAACGTTTCTTTTGATATTGCGCTCAATCATTTAAAAGCTTTATTAGAAGAGCGAGGTGACTTTTATAAAGGCTCCAAAATAATCGGAATCAATGGCGCTGAGCTAAATTATAAGCAAAAGGCTGCAATTGAAATGCTAGTCTTTGATGCATATGGCATCGAGATTGATAGTCTTGAAGAAGTTAAAGAAATAAGCCCAAAATCGACTAAATTATCTAATCATACTGCGGAAAATAGTGAGTCACAGGTAGAAACAAAGGTTGAGACAAAAATTATTGAGAAAATTGTTGAAAAAATTGTTGAGGTTCAGGTCCCAATACCTACACAGGGTGAAACGCATATGATTTGCGATACACATTTTGTTTTTGGTACGATGCGCTCAGGCAAATCCGTTCATTTTCCGGGACATGTCATTGTAATTGGCGATATTAATCCGGGCGCTGAAGTTGTTGCTGAGGGGAATATAATCGTTATGGGAAGAGTTTTAGGCTTTATACATGCTGGTTCAGCTGGAAATGATAAAGCTGTCGTAATTGCAAACTTGTTGAAGCCGACGCAAATTAGAATTTCTAAGTATATTTCTGTGCCTCCGAGTGATGATGAAACTATCCACACAACCATACCTGAAAAAGCAACTGTTAGTAATGGATTTATAAAAATAGAAAAATGTCATTAAATAAGGCTTTTGATGGATTGTATAGACGTACAACCAGTGCGATAATAGTAAAAATAGACTAGTAAGTTTTTGGAGGGTGTAATATAATGGGCGAAGCAATCGTAGTAACATCTGGAAAGGGCGGCGTTGGTAAAACTACAACTACTGCAAATATAGGAGCTGCTTTAGCATTACTTGGGAAAAGAGTATGTGTTATCGATGCAGATATTGGACTTCGTAATTTAGACATCGTTATGGGTTTAGAAAATAGAATAGTTTATGATATCGTTGATGTTGTTACTGGTGTTTGTAGAGTTAAGCAGGCTTTAATCAGAGATAAGAGATTTGAGAATTTATCACTGCTTCCTGCAGCTCAAACAAAGGATAAAAACGCAGTAAATCCGGATCAAATGAAAGAGCTAATTGAAGATTTAAAGAAAACACATGATTATGTATTGGTGGATTGTCCAGCTGGTATAGAGCAAGGCTTTAAAAATGCCATCGCTGGCGCAGATAGAGCCGTTGTCGTAACGACACCCGAGGTCTCAGCAGTAAGAGATGCAGATAGAATTATCGGTTTACTTGAGGCTGCTGAAATTAGCAATCCAAGATTGATCGTTAATCGTCTAAGAGTTGATATGGTCAAAAGAGGCGAAATGATGAACGTACAAGACATCGAGGATATCTTAGCAGTTGACCTAATTGGCGTTGTACCTGATGATGAAGAAGTCGTAATGAGTACGAATAGAGGAGAACCAGCTGTATTTAAAGATCAATCCTTATCAGGAATGGCTTTTAGAAATATAGCTAGAAGAATAACTGGTGAAGAAGTGGCGTTTTTAGAATTTGACGTTCAGGAAAGCTTTTTGGAAAAAATCAAAAAAGCGTTATCATTTGGCAAATAGGAGGGGTTTATGTTTGATTTATTTGGTTTTCTAAATAGCAAACCTCAGAGTAAAAATGTGGCCAAGGATCGCTTGAAGCTGGTCTTAGTCCACGATCGATCGAATTGTTCGCCTGAGTTGCTTGAGCTATTAAAGAAAGATATATTGTCATCAATATCGGAACATGTGGATTATGATCCATCAGATATGGATATTAAAATTACGAGAACACATGATGACGAATCCGGAAAACCGGTTTTAGTCGCTAGTATTCCGATTAAGAATTTGAAGCGTTAACCAAAGGTCCTTCGGGACCTTTTTTAAATGAGGTGTTTAAGTGAATTTAAAGAGAATTGTTACGAGCTTTGACTATATTTTAATGGGGATTGTTTTAGCCTTGTTTACGTTAGGGCTATTGGCCATCGCCAGTGCAACAGATGTTATGAATGTCGGCATGACGAGGCAAGTACAATTACAGGCTTTTTCGTTTATCTTTGGACTTGTACTAATTGGAATTTTGCAATTTATCAATTATGAGGTTGTTGGTGAGTTTTATTGGTGGCTTTATGGCATAGCGATTTTACTTTTATTGATTATCTTTATTCCAGGGGTTGGCGTTATACGAAATGGATCGCGTAGCTGGATTAACTTAGGTATTATCGATTTTCAAACCAGTGAAATATCCAAAATTGCCTATATTATATTCTTAGCGAAGTTCGCTGAAAAAAATGGCGGTATGCGTTCCTTTAAGTCTGTTATCAAAGCGGGGATTGCCCTTGTACCTATCCTTTTACTCATTCTCAAACAGCCTGATCTTGGATCTGCGCTGGTATTTGTATCCGCAACCTTTGGAATTCTTTTGGCAAGCGGTATGAGATACTGGCAGATAGGTGGCGGTCTCTTAGGGGTTATTGGTTTAACGCCTTTAATTTATCCTCACCTGGAGGCACATCAAAGAGAGCGGATAGATGCATTTTTAAATCCTAATGATTTAACCTTGCCTGGTAATTATCATGTTATGCAGTCAAAGATCACCATAGGCTCTGGTATGATGTATGGACGTGGCCTATTTGAAGGTGTCTACCATAGATTGAATTATTTACCAGTTCAAGAATCTGACTTTATTTTTGCAGTTTTTGTTGAAGAAACAGGGTTTGTAGGTGGTATTGTCGTTATAGCACTCTATTTGTTCTTTTTGCTACGAATGATAAGCTTAAGTAGACGTGTCAAGGATGAATTTGGATCGAACATTATTATTGGTGTTATTTTTATGTTTGCATTTCAAATTATTGAAAATATTGCAATGACTTTAGGTAGAATGCCAGTAACGGGAATTACATTACCGTTCTTTAGCTATGGATCGACTTCCATTGTTTCAAGTATGCTTGCAATTGGAATAGTCGAATCAATATATATTAGAAGAAAGAAAGGCACTTTCTTTAACACTTAGTACTAGGAGGAACCATGAATTTAGAAGCTTTGCTTCACAAGGTAGAGAAGCCATCTCGATATATTGGTGGCGAGTTGAACACATTCAACAAAGAAATTACAGAAGAAATGATTAGGTTTTGTTTTGCTTTTCCCGATGTTTATGAGGTTGGGATGAGTCATTTGGGCATGCAAATTATATATAATTTACTCAATCAGCAAGAGGATGTATTTTGTGAGAGAGTCTTTTCACCATGGCCAGATATGGAAAAGGAAATGCGTGATAGAGGGCTTAAGCTGTTTTCACTTGAGAAAAAATCGCCACTTTCGGAAATGGATGTCATTGGCTTTACGCTTCAATATGAGTTAAGCTATACCAATATTTTAAATATGCTGAACCTTTCTGGACTAGAGCTTTACTCAAAGGATAGGCATTCAAAGGACCCAATCATTATTGCGGGTGGACCTTGTGCTTACAATCCTGAACCGATTGCTGAATTTATTGATATGTTCTTTATCGGTGAAGGGGAAGAGGTGTTGCTTGAGTTTGTCGACGTTTATAGAAGCTATAAGAAGGGTGAAATTAATAAGGATGAGCTATTACTTGCATGCGCAGGGATAGAGGGGATTTATGTTCCTAAATATTATGAGCCTGAATATGATAATAATGGCGTAATGCTTGGATATACACTAAAAGCAGAGGTTCCAAAGGTGATTAAAAAGCGTTTCTTGAGAAGCTTTGAAGATGGCTTTAAGCTTGAAACGATGATCGTTCCATTTGCTGATATCGTTCATGATCGTGCGATGGTAGAACTTTTCAGAGGCTGTACAAAGGGCTGTCGATTCTGTCAGGCTGGTATGCTCTACAGACCAATTAGAGAAAGGAAACCAGAAACTATCGTTTCAAACATAGATAAAATTCTTAATAATACAGGCTTTGAAGAGTTTTCTTTAACTTCTTTAAGCTCAATGGACTATAGTCAAATTGGTCCCTTGGTGACGGATTTAGTTAAGAAGTATGAAGGCGATAATATTGCTGTTTCACTACCTTCTTTAAGACTGGACAGCTTTTCTGTAGATGTATTAAAGGAAATACAAAAGGTAAAGAAAACTGGTCTTACATTTGCGCCAGAGGCGGGTACACAAAGATTAAGAGACGTTATAAACAAGGGCGTTTCAGAAGAAAACATTTTAGAAACCTATAAAAGTATTTTTTCTTTGGGATGGCATCGAGTTAAGCTTTATTTTATGATTGGCTTACCAACTGAAACCTTTGAAGATTTAGATGGTATAAGTGAAATTGCTAATCTTGGTACTTACACGTTCAAGCAAGTTAAACCTGAGTTTATGAAAAAGTCTGTACAGGTAACTGTAAGTACGTCCTGCTTTGTACCAAAGCCATTTACACCATTTCAATGGATGATACAAGATGATAAAGAATCCTTTTACAAAAAAATCCATCATTTAAAATCGAAGTTGATCAATAAAAAAGTAGTCTATAACTATCATGAGCCTGAAACAAGTGTCCTTGAGGGCGTTTTTGCTAGAGGTGATAGAAAACTAAATGCAGTTGTTAAAAAGGCCTATGAAATGGGTTGTAAATTTGATGGCTGGGCTGAATATTTCGACCATGACTTATGGATGAAGGCTTTTGAAGAGACTGGTATTAACCCTGATTTCTATACGCGTAGAGAAAGAAGCTTCGATGAATTTTTGCCTTGGGATCACATAGACGCTGGTGTTTCTAAAGCATATCTAAAAAGAGAATTTGATAATGCTGTAATTGCTAAAGAAACTCAGGATTGTCGTCAGGGCTGTACAGGCTGTGGCTTAAATGTAAATCTTATAGGTGGTGACTGCTATGATAACGCTTAGAATCGTTTATACAAAGGAAGGGTACATGGCTTTCTTAGGTCACCTTGAGATGATGAAGCTATTTGAAAGAGTTTTTAGATTTAATAAGGTACCATTAAAGTTTTCTGAAGGATTTAATCCAATTCCTAGAATGACATTCGCAGCGCCTTTGTCGGTAGGGTATTCAAGTAAGTATGAGGTTATGGAAGTACTTCTTGAGAAGGAAATACCGATGGAAACTGTAAAGAATATTCAATTTCCTGAGGGAATTAGTGTTATAGATGCAGCCTATGTTGAAAGTAAGAAATCACTTATGGCGGCGTTAACACACGCTGAATATTTAATTAAGGTTGAGTTCAATTCTAATATTGAAAGACTTCCTGTTTCAGAATGGATTGATGCCTTTACTCAGAATAAAGAGATCGTTTATGAAAAGAAAGCAAAAAACGGTAAGATGAAGCAAGTTAATATCAATGAACAAATTGATTCTTTTAAAATGGTATTTCAGTCTGAGCAAGAAATATTGTTCAGAGCAACCCTACAGTCAGGAAGCCAAGGCAGTTTAAACCCGGAGACTTTGGTCAAAGTCTTGTTTGAGACCTATAAAGTGCCACAAACCATAGAAACAATCCGAGTTGAAAGAATTGGTTTGTTTTTTGAAAACGATGGTGTCAAACAATCTATCTTTAACTTGAGTGAATAGTATGAAAACGTTAATAATCGAGGAAAGTAAAGCTTTAACTTTAGTGGCAGTTGCAGATCTAAAATCAAAAGAAATTTATTCCTTGGATGTGTTTAACCACTTTAAGAAAACCTATGAAGGCAATTTATATACAGGTAAGGTTGTACAAATTGTCGAAGCTTTAAATGGCATTTTTATTGACATTGGCTTAAAGGATAATGCTTTTATTCAAAAGAAAGAGCTGATTAGAGCACTTGGCATTTCCTATCACGATCATAAGGATTTGCCAATTGGACAATTTGTAAAAAAAGGTCAGATGGTTCTTGTTCAGGTTGAAAAGGAGCCCTATCAGACGAAGGGTGCAGGTTTAACAGGCGATTTTTCATTGCCTGGTGAGTTTGTAATCTTAATGCCACGTGTTAAAGGTATTAAAGTTTCAAAGAAAATCAGACAGCGAGCTGACTTAGAACAACTTGTCATTGAAGTGGAGCAAGCTTCATCAGGGTATGGTGTTATTTTGAGAAGTTCACTTGAAAACGATAGGATTACTCTGGAGATGATTTTAAAGGATCTTAGTCAATTAATTTCCATATGGAAGGACATTGAGTTAAAAAGTAGATTGTCTTCAAAGATTATGCTACATTTTGAAAAGAACAAAATAATTGGTAAGGTTGAGACCGTTATTAAAGCATTTGTTCCACAACAAGCGATAGTGAACGAAGAGAAGTGGCTTCCACAATTGAAAACTCTTGGGTTTACAAAAGAAAGTGTGAACCTCCTCGCCACTTATTCTATTTTCAATGAAAATGGCATCAATTTGAATCGCTATATGAATCATAAAATCTTTTCCTTTGAAAATGGTATTTGGATAACGATTGAGGAATCAGAAGCTTTTACAATAATTGATGTCAATTCTGGATCATATGACTCTAACAAGGACAAAGAGTCACATATTTATGAAGTCAACAAGATAGCAGCTGCAGAGCTTTTGAAAATTCTTCAGCTTAAAAATCTAAGTGGCGTCATTTTAATTGATTTTATAGATATGCTGGAAGCGCAAAGAATTGCATTTATAAAAGAACTTCAGGAAATAGGTTATAATAAGTCAAATGAAGTAACTATTTTAGGGTTTACACGACTTGGTATTTTAGAGCTGACAAAAAAAAGAGTAAGTCCATCGTTGATGGATCTCTTGAGTATGCATCATAGTAAACAGGATCTCAATTATTATCATTTGCATCAGTTAGAGCTTGAACTAAATGGAACAGCTTCAAATACCAATACCAAGCGCTTAAGAATAGACCTTGATGAGGATTTATATCTTCTTTTAAGACAGCATGATGTGTTAAAAGAGATTAAAATAGTATTAGATTTAAATTCAATTCCGATAAATGAAAAAAAATATAAATTGCATAGTTTAAAGCATTGACTTTACTAGGCAGGTGTGATAATATTTATCGGGTAGCCGCACGATAGTGGGTTTTTAAACATGCAAATGTACCTACATTGGCGAGAATGGATAGAGGAGGTGCGATATGTACGCAATTATTCAAACTGGTGGAAAGCAATACAAAGTTCAACAAGGAGACGAAATTTTCGTTGAAAAATTGAATGTAAATGAAGGCGATTCAGTAGACTTCACTTCAGTATTAGCTGTTTCTACAGAAGAAGGCTTACAACTTGGCGAGGCGCTAGCTAACGCTAAAGTTACAGCTTCAGTTGTGAAGAATGGCAAAGGTCCAAAAGTGATCATTTTCAAATATAAGTCTAAAAAAGACTATAGAAAAAAACAAGGTCACAGACAACCTTATACAAAAGTTAAAATTGAATCAATCAGCTTATAATTAAGCAAACTCAAAGATATGATTAGAGTAGAAATCACTCGAAAATATAACCACTATAGTACAGTTAAAGTGACTGGTCACGCCTTTGCAGGTGAGCCTGGAAAAGATTTGGTCTGTGCTGCGGTTTCAACTTTGGCTCAAACCTTGGCAAACTCAGTTGAGGAAATTGGCCACATTCCGGAAGATGCAATTGAGCTTTCAATTGACAGTGGTTACTTTGAACTACGATTACAAAATGAAGACTTAAATGATATCGTTGATATAATTTTTGGCACATTTAGAGTCGGTATTGAAGGTATAGAACGAACGTACAGTAAGTACATTAAACTTATAATCAAGGAGGTGCAGGGGAAATGTTAAGAACTTTTGACTTACAATTATTTGCAAGTAAAAAAGGTGTTGGTTCATCGAAAAATGGTCGTGAATCTGCAGCAAAAAGACTTGGCGTAAAGAGAGCTGATGGACAACCTGTTAGCGCTGGTAGCATCTTGGTAAGACAAAGAGGTACTAAGATTCACCCTGGAATTAACGTCGGCATAGGTGGAGATGACACCTTATTCGCTAAAGTGGATGGCGTCGTTAAATTCGAGCGTAAAGGTAGAGACAAAAAACAAGTAAGCGTTTATGAAGCTTAATCCCAGAAGCCCATCGTCAGATGGGCTTTTTTATGTAATAGACATTTCACAACAAAAGCATTATGATGTTAGTGTGAGAGAGTCTGTTTGACGAGGTGTTATAATGTTAGTAGATATAGCTAAAATCACCATTAAAGCTGGAAACGGTGGTAATGGTAGAGTTAGTTTTAGAAAAGAAAAATATGTGCCAGATGGTGGTCCAGATGGCGGTGACGGTGGTCGTGGCGGAAGTGTAATCGCCCTTGTCGATGAAGGCATGAGAACACTGATGGATTTTAGATATAAAACAAAATATGTCGCTGAAGTCGGAGAAGACGGTGGCAAGAAAAAAATGAGTGGAAAGTCAGGAGAAGACCTTATCATCAGATTACCGCAAGGTACGATCATTAGAGATCTCGAGACGGGTAAAGTCATCGCAGATTTAAAGGAAGTTGGACAGCGTGTTGTCATCGCTCAGGGTGGTAAAGGTGGTCGTGGTAATCAACATTTTGCTACGCCAACAAGACAAGCCCCTACTTTTGCTGAAAAAGGAACCTCAGGTGCTGAGAAGGTTGTAGGTCTTGAGCTAAAAATGTTAGCTGATGTTGGTCTGCTCGGCTATCCTAATGTCGGTAAATCAACATTTCTTGCAACTACCACAAAAGCAAAGCCTAAAATTGCAAATTATCACTTTACAACACTTCAACCGAACTTAGGTGTTGTTGAAGCAATAAAAGGAAAGAGCTTTGTCATAGCAGATATTCCTGGACTTATCGAAGGCGCTAAAGAAGGTGTTGGTCTAGGTTTAGACTTTTTAAGACATGTTGAAAGAACTAAGGTTTTGATCCATGTTGTCGATGTTTCAGGTATTGAAGGCAGAGATCCATACGTTGATTTTTGTAAGATCAATGAAGAGGTTTTTGGCTATAATGAAAGACTATCCACTAGAAGACAGATCGTAGCAGCAAATAAGATGGACTTGGTTTTTGAAGAAGATCAATACAATGACTTCGCAGAAAAAATTAAAGCAGATGGCTATGAGGTTTATCCTATTTCAGCGGCGACAGGTGAAGGTGTTGACGCACTGCTACTTAGAGTCACTGAACTACTTGATACAATCGAAGACGAAGATTTATTTGACGTTAATGACTATTATGTTGAAATGATTGATAAATCAAATGAAAAAGACATTAAGTACTTTATGGATGGAGATGTTTACTGTGTTGAGGGCGATTATATCGATCGACTTCTATATTCTACAAACCTAGAAGACATAGAATCACTTCGAAGATTCCAAAATGCACTCAAAGTAAACGGTGTCTTTGATAAATTAAGAGATATGGGTATCGAGGATGGCGATACAGTTAGAATCTTTGAATTAGAATTTGAATTCTATGATTGATGAGGGAAAAATATGTTAACAGGAAAACAAAGAAGCTTTTTAAAGGGTTTATCACATTCGTATAAGCCGTTAACTCAAGTGGGTAAGGAAGGTATTTCTGAAGCGTTTTTAACGCAGCTCAGTTTGTTACTCGACCAACATGAGCTCGTTAAAATCAATATTTTAGATAACAGCATGGAATCTGCTGACTCAGCTGCTAGACAAATCTGCGAAGCGTTAAATGCTGAATTTGTTCAAGCAATGGGCAATAAATTGACGATCTATCGTCAGTCTAGAAATAACCCAATGTTAGAAATCCCGGGCGCTGATAATACAAGAGTTAAAATTAATCGTCAGAACAAAGAAATGATGTCTAAAAAAGCGACCACAAAAAAAGGCGGCGTTAAATCTAGACCAAATCAAGGAAAGCGTTCTGTTGCTAAAGCAAAGCGTGAAGAAGCAGAAAAACTCGAGAAAGAACAAGCAATGGCAAAGTTCAAGTACAGCTACTCTAAAGAGCAGTCAAGTAAAAGTAATCGGTCATCAGGTACTTCTAAAGAGCATGGTTTCAAAGCTTCACACTATAAAAAAGCTGGAAGAGGAACTTCTAAATGATTCAACCAAACAAAGGTAGAAAAATTGGCATAATGGGTGGGACATTTGATCCGATCCATTATGGTCATTTAATGCTTGCTGAACAGATAAGAACCAGCTTTCATTTGGATGAAGTGATTTTTATACCAGTAGGTAAAGCCCCACATAAAACATTGAGTAACGCAGCACAGAAAGAACAACGCTTTGAGATGGTAAAACTCGCAGTGGCGTCTAATCCTTATTTTACTTTATCCGATATTGAGATAAAGCAATCAGGTACGACGTATACCATAGATACCATTACTGAACTTCAAAGCCAACTTTCTAAAGATGATGAACTGTTTTTTATCACAGGCGCAGATGCGATACTCTTACTCGAATCGTGGAAGGATTATCAAACATTAGTAAAAAAGGTTAAATTCATTGGTGCGACACGCCCAGGCTATGAAAAAAAAGTACTCGAGGATAAAATTAGGGTGCTTGAGGCTAAATTTGGTGCTCAGATAGAGCTTTCAGTTGTACCTGCACTGGCAATAAGCTCAACGGATATTCGCGAACGAGTTGATACTGAAAAAAGTATAAAGTATTTACTTCCAGAGGTAGTCGAAAGCTATATCCATGAGAATTTTCTTTATAAAAAGCATCATGAACGTTTTTTTGAGTTCAAGCAAATACTCGAAAGTACGTTAAGTAAAAAAAGATATATGCATTCTTTAGAAACAGCACATACGGCAAGAAAGCTTGCTTTAATATTTAACGTTGATCCTTTAAAGGCAGAGTTTGCTGGCCTATGTCATGATTTCGCAAAAGAAATAAAAGGTAAAAAGATGCAAAGTCTTATAATAGACTTTGGAATATATCAAGATCCAAGTATTATCGCAACGCCCAATATCGCTCATGGTGAGGTTGCCGCTGGGATTCTAAAAAAAGAATATGGCGTCATGGATGAGGACATTCTAGATGCTATTAGATGGCACACCTATGGTAATAAGGAGATGTCTGACTTAAGTAAAATTATTTACATTTCAGACATTATTGAACCAACAAGAGATTTTGAAGGCGTGGAAGAAATTCGTAAATATGCTTTTATGGATTTGGATTTGGCTATCGTTAAATTTTTCAGTCAATGTACACCACATCTTGAAGACAAGCACCTTAAAATGCATCGATATACAACTGAAATGGTAAAACAAATTCTCGATTCACAGGAAAGGAATTAGTTCATTAATGGATGATATTTTAAATTTGTCAAAGGCAATCTATAAAGTTTTAGATGATAGAAAAGCTCAAGACTTAGTAGTCCTATCTGTTAAAGGTATAAGTCCAATTTCTGATTACTTTATAATTTGTACCGGAACCTCGACAACACACATGAATGCCCTTGCAGATCATGTTCGAAAAGAATTAAGCACAATTGGTGTTCAATTGAGACATAAAGAAGGTAAAGAGACCGGCGGCTGGTTGTTAATGGATTATAAAGACGTAATAGTTCATATTTTTAGTAGAGATATGAGAGACTATTATGGGCTTGAACGGATTTGGAGCGATGCGACCTTAATAAATTTCTAATAATTTGTATGAATATTATTGAGTTTTTATTTGAATTAATATACAATAGTCAACATACAAAATATTGAGAGGAGAATATTATGGACAAGCCAATCCATCCAAAATTACTATCGATTATTCCAATTGCAAAAGCTGTTGCAGAAACATTTGGCTCAAATTGTGAAGTTGTCATTCATGACTTTAGAAATATGGAGAATTCTATTGTAGCGATATTTAACGGCCATGTAACCGGTCGTACTATAGAGACTCAAATGTCTGAACCTATCCTAAGCAAAATTAACAAGCATCAGGAGGGTCATGATGTCTATAACTACACAGGTAAGAGCACTTTAGGCAGAGAGTTAAAATCAACGACAACCTTTATGAAGGATGACGATGGTGAAATAGTAGGGTGTATGTGTATTAATTTTGACATTACAGATTTATTAAGTGCTAGAAATGTTATGAATGAGCTATGCAAGGTTGATGAGAAAGAAATTGAAGTAATTGGAGAAATCAATAAGGTAAACGATGTTCTTTATGATATTGTAGAAGGTACAATTCATAAGTTTGGTCGTCCAGTGATTTATTTGACTAAAGACGAAAAGGTAAGTATTGTAAAAGATCTAGAAGAGAAAGGTGTCTTTTTAATTAAAGGCGCGATTGACTATGTTGCAAATTCTCTACAGGTATCTAGATACACAATTTACAATTATTTAGATGGCATTAGAGAAGGCAAATAAATATTAGGAGGCTTTAACGATGTTAAAGATAATTTCAACTGAAAATGCACCTGCTGCAGTTGGTCCATATTCTCAAGCGATTGAGGCTGCAGGATTTGTATACGTATCAGGTCAATTACCATTAATTCCTGGCAAAGGCGAGTTAGTGAAAGGCGATATTAAAGCTGCTACCAAACAATCACTTGAAAATGCAAAAGCTATTTTAGAAGCTGCTGGTTGTACTTTTAGTGATGTCGTAAAAGTGACAGTTTTGATGAATGATATTACACAATTTGCTGATATGAATCAAGTTTATGCTGAGTATTTCACTGAGCACAAACCAGCAAGAGCAGCATATGAGGTTGCAAATTTACCTTTGCTTGCAGATATTGAAATCGAAATGATTGCTTATAAATCAAAATAGTAACTCAAAATTTAATGCGAAGAGCTTCGTTTAGAAAAAAATCCCACTATTTAAAATAGTGGGATTTTTTTGTTTCAGCCAGGTAGTTATGATCTTGCGGTTTTTCGTCTTCTTAGACGTTGAACGCGTAATGTTGTGACGATGGTTCGCCATAATAAAAGTGCTATCAATAGTCGAGTTAGTAGATTAAAAAACCAAGCCTTAGAAAATAGGGGGCGACTGTTAATGAAAATCATGTTTGTAATATCATTTAAAAGATCCTCACCGTCAAAATCGTCACTTGAAATCAATGGTACGGAAACCAATAGTTCATCATTTAAATAATAACCGATACTCCCTAATACCTCACCCTTAAGTACAGGTAATTCGATAGAGCTGTTGATATTAACCTTCTTAACCAAGGATGTAGGATCAATATCAGATTCTAGATCAATAACGACCTCATGCTCTGGATAAAGTGGTATCTTAGTTTCTTTCTTATTGTTTATTTGTAAAGTTTCTATTACTTCCTCTTTTTGATTAAGAACATGCGTTGATAATCCAAATAATCCAAGGTCAAGTAAAAGTCTAGTATCTTGATACATCGCATTGCCATTTGATTTTAAAACAACTGCGATATAGGCTTTGTCATCTTTTTCAGCCGAGGTCACGAGACAATTCATGGCCTCATCCGTATAGCCTCTTTTTATACCAACAACGTATTCATACGCAATTGGTACCTGCTTACCTCTAATCGTAATCAATTCGTTAGAGCCTTCTATTCCCTGGTAAAAGCTATTTGTACTATTTAAATAACGCGTGTCCTTCTTCAGGTTTGTCGGTGGAATTTCATATCTTTTTGTTGTAACAATTTTTCGAAACATCTCATTTTGCATGGCATATCTAGCAATCATTGCTAAGTCGTAGGCCGTCGTAATATGATCATCATTGGGTAAGCCGTGAGGTGTTACAAAATTTGAGTTTATGGCTCCCATTTCAGCAGCACGTTCATTCATAACCTCAGCAAAGGCCTCAATACTACCTGAATGATAGATTGCCAATGCTTCAGCGGCATCATTGGCGCTGGTGATCATCAGTCCATAAAGCAGTTGTTCAACGGTAAGCTGTTCACCAGGCTCTAAGGCAATTGAGCTTCCACCTGCATAAGGTGATTGATTATCTATCGTTATCACTTCATCCAAGGAGAGGTCCTCTAGAATAATGATCGCAGTAAGAATTTTTGTTGTACTAGCAGGATAAAGAGGTAGGTTTGCATTTTTATCAAATAAAACCTGTCCAGATTCTTCATTAATTAATACAGCACCCTCAGCTACTAGATCAGATGCGGATATATCATATTCAGATGCAAAGTTAACCGAAGATATTGTATTGAGGATTAGTAACATTGCAATCATAACCATTTTAAACTTGAATTTCATGTAGCCTCCAACTGTAATATAATTCTGCTCTTTCCATTATAAAAGAAAATGTCTATTTTTTAAATGTTAAAATTGTGGTAATCTTGAAATATACCATAATATGGAAGTTTAGGAGGATTATGAAAAAGTATTACTTTATTCTATTAGGACTTTTAATTATTTTATTGATGATAAGAATCAATGAACAAAAGCACTCTTCGCAGATAACTAATTTAGTTCAAGAAGAAGAAATAATAGCGATAACAGAAATAAAGGAAACGATAGAACCGTTGGTACAGGGTGAAATTGAAATAGGTGAGGCAGTTACTGACAACTCTAGTCAAAATGATTTAAACTCACTTTATGCTTTTCAAAGAGATGGCACTCAAGTGTCAATAGAGCAGTTTAATAAAATGACGCTAGAGGAACTCAAAAATTTCACAGGTATAGGAGAGGTCACTGCTCAAGCTATTTTAAGCTATCGAAATGAAAAGGGTCAGTTTGCTAGTTTTGACGAGCTAATAAATGTTAAAGGTATTGGACAAAAGAAATTGGACAAGCTACTTAATCCAAGTTTTGATTAATACTTATACGAAAAAAATGTTATAATAAATCAAAATAGAGAAAGGAGGCGTAAGGATGGTAAAACTAACCGCATATAGTAAAAGCGCTGGTTGAGCAGCTAAAATTGGTCCTGAGACCCTCGCACAAGTTTTGTGCGATTTACCAAAAATGAATCATGAGCAATTATTGGTTGGCTTTGAATCCTCTGATGATGCAGCGGTCTATAAAATAAATGATGATCAGGCCGTCATACAAACACTTGATTTCTTTACGCCAATCGTTGATGATCCATATGATTTTGGTGCTATCGCCGCTGCAAATGCATTGAGTGATGTTTATGCCATGGGCGGTACGCCGACACTTGCAATGAACATTGTGGGTTTTCCAAATTGCTTATCACCTGATATTCTAAAACAGATTATGCATGGAGGAGCCGATAAAGTTATCGAGTCTGGTGCCCTATTAATTGGGGGCCATTCAATTGAGGATGAAGAGCCTAAATACGGACTTTCAGTAATGGGTATGGTTTCTCCTGATGCAGTGTGGAAGAACATTGGCGCTCAGCCAGGTGATACACTCGTACTTACAAAGCCACTGGGTATAGGCGTATTGACGACCGCTTTAAAAGAAGGGTTAATTGACGATGAAACAATCCGTCAAATTACGATACAAATGGCCACACTTAACAAATTACCTTCTGCTCAGGCGAAGGCACTGAAGCTTGACGTCCATGCGTGTACAGACATTACTGGGTTTGGTTTAGTTGGTCATGCCCTTGAAATGGCAGTAGGAAGTGAGGTCAGCATTACACTAGTCTCTGAAAGCATTAAGTACATTACAAAGGCATATGAGCTTGCAGAGATGGGGATTATACCAGCTGGAGCTTATAAAAATAGAGCGCATGCCAACAATAAAGTCAGCATTTCAGAATCAGCATCTGAAGTTGTAGTTGACCTAATGTTTGATCCTCAAACCTCTGGTGGCTTACTGTTTGCTTTGACATCAGAGGATGCTGAGCGGCTATTGAGAAGCTTGAGTGAGGTTTATCCTCTTGAGGCGTATATTGTAGGACAGGTAATGCACAAAATGGATAAAGCAATTTATATTAAATAGGATCTGTGTAAGCACATAAAATTCGAATGTTGGAGGTAATGATGCAATCACATAGTGATATCTTGAGACAAATTCCCAAGGTGGACTTGATTTTGAGTCTATTACCTGAAACTTTTTTTGAACAGCTTGATGACAGTATAATCAAGGAAGCTATTGCACAAATTTTGGATCAATTGAGATATGATATAATCAACGATCATGTTAAAGAAGTCGTTGTAAATGAGGTTATTCTAGACATCATTGAGACACTAAATGCAATGACTACTCATAGTTTAAAGAAGGTAATCAATGCTTCTGGAATTGTTCTTCACACGAATTTAGGAAGAGCCGTAATTTCGGAGCAAACACTAGTGCATTTGTGCGATACAATGTCGGGCTATACTACCTTAGAATATGATGTGTTTGAAGGTAGAAGAGGAAGCCGATATGAACATGTTGAGGCATTATTATGTCGACATACAGGTGCTGAAGCAGCAATTGTTGTCAACAATAACGCCGCTGCAGTATTGCTGGTTCTAAATACTTTTGCAAGGGAAAAGGAAGTGATCCTATCGCGTGGCGAAATGGTAGAGATTGGTGGCTCCTTCAGGATACCTGAAGTAATGAAAATGAGTGGGTGCCAACTGATTGAAATCGGTACAACGAATAAGACACATTTAAGGGATTATACTTCTGCGATAACTGAAAAAACAGGTTTACTATTAAAGGTTCATACGAGCAATTATAAGGTCGTTGGCTTTACACACTCTGTTTCAAGAGAAGAAATTCATCAGCTTTCGTTGCAACATAGTATTCCATTTTACGAGGATTTAGGTAGTGGCTCCTTTGTGAAAATAAAACACTTAGAAGAGGAGCCAACGGTTTCTGAATGTATATCTAGTGGCGTAGATATCGTTTCATTCTCTGGCGATAAGCTACTTGGAGGCAACCAGTCAGGTATAATTGTTGGGAAAAAGAAGTATATCGATCAATTAAAGAAAAATCAGATGTTAAGAGCTTTAAGAATTGATAAGCTCTCACTTGTTGTACTTGAGGACTTATTGATTTCGTATCTTAATACTGAAAATGCAATTGAAATCAATCCAACGCTTAATATGCTATCGCTTACTCAGGATGAAATATTTGAAAAGGTCACAAAATTCGTTAAAGTTGCTCAGAATGTTTTACAGGATCTAGAAATTAGATATGTTATCGAACCGATACAATCTCAAATTGGCGGAGGCGCCCTACCGACCTCGGAGCTGCCGTCCTATGGTCTATTTATCTCTGGAAATTTCAATCCAAATCAGATTCAAGCAAAGCTTAGACTGAATCCAGTGCCAATTGTATGCAAAATCGAATCAGATGCCCTTGTATTTGATTTTAGAACGATATTTGAGAAAGACTACGACACTTTGGCTAAGGGTCTAATATCGAGTTTTAGGAGTATATAATGCATAGTCATATAATCGTGGGAACCGCTGGTCATATCGATCATGGCAAAACTACTTTAATTAAAGCTTTAACTGGTATTGAAACCGACCGATTAAAAGAGGAAAAGGCAAGAGGCATAACCATTGAAAATGGTTATGCCCATTTAACGTTACAGGATGGTCGTACGATAGGGTTTATAGACGTTCCAGGACATGAGAAATTTGTGAGAACGATGATTTCAGGTGCGATGGGAATTGATGTTGCCCTACTAATCATCGCGGCGGATGAAGGCATTAAGGCTCAAACCATCGAGCATATGAATATTATTAATCATCTGAACATTAGAAAAGGATTGATTGTATTATCAAAAACTGATTTGGTCGATGCGATGAGAATTGATGCGCTTAAAAATGATGTAATGAAGGTTATACTTAATACCGCACTTGAATCATATCCAATTTTTACTTACAGCGCATTTATAGAAGCCTCTTTACTTCCAATACGCAATTATTTTCAAGAGCTTGAGGCGTTTGAGAATAAAGATAAAGAAGATGCTAACCCAAGGCTGTTTATCGATCGAAAATTTACTAAAAAGGGTTTTGGTACTATTGTTACTGGGACATTATTAGATGGTTCTGTAAAGGTAGGCGATAGGCTTTTTCTTTATCCTTCTGAAAAATCACTTAAGGTTAAGGGCATACAAGCCTACGGTCTTGACGCAGAATCCGCTTCCTATGGTCAACGCGTTGCAATTAATTTAAGCTTGGATCTTGATCAAATCGATAAGGGCAATTTGATTACAGGTATAGAGCATCTGAAACCGACTATGATAATTGATGCAAAGATTGATTTTGATAGCAACGTTTCACATTGGCAAAGGCTAAGACTCTATCATGGGACGAACGAAATCCTATGCAGGCTTGTTATTAAAGAGGATGATATTCAGGATCACTTAGATTCCCAGACAAATGTTCAGCTAAGATTAGAATCACCAATTTATGCTCGTACAAATGATCCTATCATTTTGAGAGCCTATTCACCTATTTATATGGTGGGTGGTGGCATCATCACAAATCCTTATGGTAGGAAAGGTATTATAGAGGATCAATTTAAGGGTACAGCAGATCAAGTTTTCTCCATTTTCTTAAATGAAGCACACATAACAGACAATCTTGAACCGTTACACTTACTGAGTGGTTTGAGCGTCGATACATTTAACAATGCAGTTCGTTCTCTAGTCGAAACACAGCAGCTTATACAGTTCAACGATTTGTATTTTACCAGTATCACCTATGAAGCAATAAAAAGCTATACATTTGAAACCGTTCGAAATTATCACTTAAAAGAACCGTTAAGTAAAGGAATCAATAAGGAAACCTTATTTTCAAAATTGAATGACCGATTTAGATCAAATGGGCTTCATAGAAAAGCATTTTCACAATTTATAGTATCTGATGATAGTTTGGTTATTGAAGGTGAATACATTCGACTTGCTACGTTCAAGGTTGCATACTCACAAAGGCAACTGAGTGTAAAAAATGATGTTATTAAATTTATAAATGAATATCATCAACCCATTGTACCTATAAGTGAGCTTTTACTCTTAAATTATGACAAAAATATTATCAAAGAAATGGTATATCATTTGATTAATTATGAAATTCTTGTTAAAATTAATGATGAAAACGTAATGGGTATGGAAATTTATAACCAGAGCTTGTCGCAGTTATATACGTATTTCAAATCGTGTAAAGAATTATCGGTAAGTGATTTTAAAGTATTGACTGGTTTTTCAAGAAAAGCGACAGTTTTGTTATTAGAGCATTTCGACAATAAGATGATAACTAGACGAAATGAAAATACAAGGATACTACTTAAGAGATGAATGGAGTGAAACTATGGCAGAGAGAATTTTAGTTGTAGATGATGAACCGATTTTATTAAAGGGTTTAAGATTTAGCTTAGAGCAAGAAGGATACGAAGTAGAAACTGCTGTTGATGGAAAGGAAGCTTATGATTTAATTCTTTCAAACACTTATGATGCTGTAATTTTAGACTTGATGTTACCGGGTATGGATGGTCTTGAGGTTTGCAAAAAGGTAAGAGAGAAGCTAATGGTGCCTATTTTAATGCTAACTGCAAAGGATGATGACTCTAGTAAGGTTTTAGGTCTTGAATATGGTGCAGATGATTATATCACAAAGCCATTTAACATGCTCGAGCTAAAAGCCAGAATTAAAGCGATCCTTAGACGTGTACAAGTGAGTGATCAAAACATTTCATCAAATGTGTTAAATATTGGCGACTTCAATATTAATACTTTAGGTAGAAAGGTTACTATAAATGGTCAACAGGTAAACTTAACTGCTAAAGAGTTTGATTTACTTTTGTTGTTAATTCTGAATGAAGAAAAGGTATACTCGAGAGAAGAACTACTTGAAACCATATGGGGATATGAATACTTCGGTGATGTTAGAACTGTAGATGTTCATATTAGAAGATTAAGAGAAAAAATTGAAACCAACTCATCACAACCAGATTATATTTTAACGAAATGGGGCGTTGGCTATTATTTCAAAAATAAAAAGAAAAGAGTTCTTTAAAAGCATTAGGTGGAAACTTGTTTCCACCTATTTAATATTGATTACCTTTGTTATGCTATTGACTACTTTTTTTGTAAAGGACTCTTTGGTTAAAAGTAACGTCAGTGAGGCTCAATCCAACTTACTGAATTATAACTCAATAATTGCTAATCAAGTAGCGCCTTTTATTTCCAATATTGATAATGAATATACTTTTAAATATGTGGATGATATTATCAAACAAAATAGTCTTGAATATGGAGCGAGAACGCTTGTACTTACCACGGGTAATCAGGTGATAGTGGACTCATACGATTTATTAAGGGCAACTAGCATTGATAATCGTGAAACAGATGCTGCATCTACTGGCAATGATATATCAAATATATATGTGTACGGCGATGAATACTTATTATATGCAGCTGTACCAATTATAGATCGAGATGATATTGTGGGTGTTATTTTCACCTCGATGGAGGCTAATTATATTTTTGATGATATCAATGCATTTATGGATAAATTGTTTATCATTTTTTCAATGGCAATCCTTGTTTCAATTTTTATCAGTATGCTATTTGCAGATATTATTTCTAAGCCTATTGAAAGATTAACGGTATCCGTAAAAACCATAACTCAAGGAAAATATGATACTAAGGTTGAAATTCATGGTAATGATGAGATCGGAGAGCTTGGAAAGGCTTTTAATATTATGACGACTAAGCTTTATCAGGTGGAAGAGAGAAGAAAGAAATTCGTTTCAAACGTATCGCATGAATTAAGAACACCAATGACAAGTATGAAAATTGTTTCAGATACACTTTTATCTGCACCAAATTGGGATGAAGGAATTTATAGAGAGTTTATGGTGGACATCAATTCAGAAATTGATCGATTAAATAAGATCATTGATAGTTTGTTGTACCTTGTACGAGTTGAGAAGGATGAGCTTGAGCTTGATCTCAGCATGACCTATGTCAATTATTTATTAGAGTGGGTAATAAAAACGCTTAATCCAATCGCTTTAAAAAAGGACATTCAACTAACGCTTACCGCAAATAATAAAATTCAAATTCAATTGGACCAAGAAAAAATGCAGCAGTGTTTACTTAATATAATTGGTAATTCTGTTAAATACACACCTGATGAAGGTAAGGTTTGGGTTGAATTAGAAGAAAATAGGGACCATATTATAATAAAAGTAAATGATACAGGGATTGGTATTCCAGAAAAGGATCTCCCGTTTATCTTTGATAGATTTTATAGAGTAGATGAGGCAAGAGCAAGAAAGACAGGTGGTACAGGTCTTGGTCTATCAATTGCACAGCAAATTATTCAGCTACATCAAGGGACGATATCAGTTACCAGTGAGCTTGGTGTTGGTACCCAAGTTGCTATCACTTTACCAAAAAAGTAATGGAGATTAAATATGAAATTTCCCGTTAGTGTCATGGTATTGTTAATTGTTATAACGAGCATAAGCTTAATTGCCCTTAATTCTGATATAGCTTATGATTCTTTAGAACCTCAAAATTTTATATCTCCAGAAGAGGGTGCGATTAAAATAACAACTAAGCTATATTTTGTTTATGACAAGGCATTAAGAACCGAATATAGAACATTAACAATTTCAGATGAGAATTATGGTAAAGCGGTTATTGAAAATTTGTCCTATGGTGCTGAGAATAAGTTTTTTAAAACGATTTATGATCTCGGTGTCAAGGTTAACTCTGTTGACCTGATCGATCAAACCTGTTTTGTCAATTTAGAAGGGTCAGATCGACTTGCGATGCTTTTTGCCAGTGATGACGCATCATTATATCTATGGTCGGTAGTGAACAGTTTAACTGAGCTCAGCCAAATTAAAAATGTTCAGTTTTTAGTTGACGGTAGACAGTTAACGCGAGCTCTTTTTGGTTATAACTTAAATCAGCCACTTCCAATGATTGAATCATTGGTCTATAGTAAACAACAGACCTCAGCCGATGTCGTTATTGATTTTTTAGAAAACCTATATAATAGAAGATATGATTTAGCTTATAATCTTCTTTCAAAGGCTTCAGTAAACAACTACTCCTATAGCGCTTTTATTGCATATGCGGATCGCTTTTTATCTGAGCATAAGGATTTTAACAGAGACACATTTTATACAAGAGTTTATGACAACTACGAAGAGGTTTTTGTTAAATTTACAAAGAAGTTTCAGTCGGATGGGTTTATGTTAAATGCTTATGATACTTGGATCGTAATAAAAGAAGAAGAGGTCTATAGGATTAACTTAACAAATGCATATCAAGACTAAAATTGATTCATCATGAACATTTAAAAGTATTGTAATCCCACTGTCATGGTATTTTATTATTAAAGGATTATAATTAATTCAATAGACATACATGAAAACGACTTTGATAGTGTGGAAAGGATTTTATATGAAACGTAATATTGAGATAATTAAAATAAAATGGGTTGCATTGCTGTTGGTTTTAGTAATGGTTGTTCCCATTGGTTTTTCAGATGTTGTAAAATTTAGCGATGTCTCAAGTAAGCATTGGGCCTATAAAATGATCCATGAGTTGAATGATGCTGACATTATAATGTCAGCAGAAACATTTGGACTTGGTTCAAATATAACTGAAAGTAATCTGGTTGAATGGTTGGGAAAAATAAAGCTCAACGCAAATTATCAGCTTATTTTTGAGCAAAAGCACAATCTGACAAGAATAGAAGCTATTGAAGTTTTTGCGACGTATCTTCGTTTGAATAAAGGTATTACACTTTTAGGTGAGGTTCCATCCCCGTTTGTTGATACTGATGAGAGTAGTGCGTTGTTGTCCTTTGCGTCAAATGTTGGCTGGGTTTCAGTTAATTCAACTCAAACCTTTAGACCAAATCAATTGATAAAAAAAGAAGAAGCGACAGCGATTCTTTATAAAATTTATAGTCAATTAACCACACCTTTATCGGAGCTCCACACGTACTATGCGATTAGCTCTTATTCTCAAGCGGATTTAACAGATGATGTTGATTCCTTGAGCTATGGATGGGCAAGATTGGAATTTGATAAGACAAAGCAGTCAGTTCTATTGAATATGACGAGCTCAAATAGTAATGAATATCGTGTGCCAACAGGCTACGCAGCAGCTTTAGATGCGACTTCTAACAATGATGCATCAAAGCAGCTGATGGTTTTTGTTAAGGATGAGACAAGAGTTGACCCCGTTTCTGGAAAATCGGTCAGCTTAGCAGAATCCATTTTATTGAATGATGCATTAACACAGTCAGCTGTTGACCAAATTATTGATTCAGTTAAATCAAATGTTTATAACATACATTTTAATGGTGTTGTGCTTGATTTTGAAAATTTAAAAGGGGATGCGGTAGCAGAGGCGTACAATAATTTTGTAGCTGAAATTTCGAAGAAATTAAAGGCAGAGAATTTAACCCTGTATATTGCCGTTCACCCTGAACGAAATGATTCTCATAGCTATTTTGACGGCTATGACTTTAGAACTTTGGGAACTTACGCTGATCATATTATATTAATGGCACATGACTACTATGCTAAAAAGCTTTCTACTACTGATATGCAATTGGGCTACACAGTTACACCACTTTCGCCCATCGACGAAGTTTTTTATGCGCTTGAAGCTGTAACCAATCCGAAAGATGGCGTAGAGGATAGTTCAAAGGTTCTTTTACAGGTTTCCTTTGATACCGTTCAATGGCAGAGTAAGGAGGGGGCTATTATAAACAGCACACCTTATCATCCTAGCTATCAATCCGTCTTTGACAGGGCAGCAAAAACAGGTACAGAGATTAATTATTCGATTAATTTAGAAAGTCCATATCTAACCTTTACCGAAAATCAAATTCGCAATATTATTTGGTTTGAAGATGAGAAAAGCATTCAAGCTAAGATTGACCTTGCTAAAATCTTTAATACAGGAGGTATTTCTGTTTGGAGATTAGGTACGATTCCTAATTTTGATAGTAGTGAAAATGATTTGAGTCAACTGGAAAACATTCAGCTTAATGTTTGGCAGCAAATTCTTAAAAATTTCTAGAAACTTATCTAGAGTAGCATAATGTTCGCTAATTTTGATATTATTATGGAACTAATAAAGGCGGTATACAGCTAAGTATACCGCCTTTTTTATTATTGAAATCAATTTGGCGAGGGTATGTGGGAATCGAACCCACCCGAGCATCTCTTAAATACTCACACTGATTTTGAAGATCAGAGGGCACACCAGAACCCATCTACCCCCAAGTATTTCTATTTTAGCAGATTAAACCTTATTTTCATAGAATATTAACATAATTTTAAGTTATGTTTGGTATTCTTGTGACAGAGTTACAAAACATAGCACAATATATTATATTTCGATTTTATCTATTAAAAGAATTTCTAAGATTATGGAGGTAATTATGATCGTTACAACGACACCTACAATTCAAGGCATGAATATAGTTGAGTACAAGCAAATCGTCTTTGGCGAAGTGATCAATGGTGTGGATTTTGTTAAAGACTTTGCAGCGGGTTTGACCAACTTTTTTGGAGGAAGATCCAATTCATATGAAGGCGAGCTAATCGATGCAAGAGAACAAGCGATGAATGAAATGATACAAAGGGCAAAGGCAATAGGTGCAAATGCAATCGTAGGCGTTGACATCGATTATGAAGTGCTTGGCCAAGGCAACAATATGTTGATGGTAACCGCGTCAGGAACTGCAGTTGTTTGTGAATAAAAATAAAAACGTCATAGGTAGTTATCTATGACGTTTTTTAATTAATTTGTCGTCTTTTTTTTAATACTGAGTTTGCTTTCTGTTCCGTTTAATAAACGCTTTAAGTTGGTTCTATGTCTATAAATGACAAATGCACCTAAGAGAAAGGCAAATACAGTCATTGTTGTACTTTTAGAGAATAAAATTGCATAAATCGGTAACATAACTGCACTCAAAATTGATGCTAGGGACATATATTTAGTTAAGCCTATGATTATAAATTGGCTGATTAATAAGATTACAAAAATGTCTGGATAGAGAACAAGTAGGATTCCAGCAGAGGTTGCAACACCTTTACCACCTTTAAATTTGAGCCATACAGGATGACAGTGACCGATTACAGATAAGCCACCACCTATAACCCCACCAATTTCACCAAACCAGATTAGTCCTAGCAAAGAAGGGGTAATCCCTTTGAGAAAGTCGCCAATAAATGCGATAACACCGACCTTCATACCTAAGGTTCTGATAACGTTTGTTGTTCCAGTATTACCACTGCCATGAAGTCGGATATCTATTTTCCCCATCCATTTTGGTATTAAATAAGAAAATGGAATACTGCCAATAAAATAACATAAAACCCCAAAAATATAAATCATGAATGCCTCCTAATTAAAATTGCATGTTCATTTTAGCATAAATTTGAATGGCTTAAAATACCAAATGCAAAGTGTTATAATATTATTATAATTAAATACTTACGGAGGCAGTAATGATGAATCCATTTTCATTAAAGGCGTTTGATGGTTTTGATATTAAAGGTTATTATTGGCAATCAGACAATGATTCAATCGCAATTTTAGTTTTATCCCATGGAATGGCAGAAAATATAGAGCGTTATATTGCTTTTGCCGAATTTTTAAATACGCACAATATAGATGTGATTGGTTTTCATCAGCGTGGTCATGGTCCAAATGCCGAGATGCTGGGTTATCTTGGCGATAATGGCTGGGATGCGATGAAGGAGGATTTGCGGTATGTGATCAACTCCTTAAAAATCGAACATGAAAACAAGCCCGTTATTCTTATGGGGCATAGCATGGGCTCATTTTTAGTAAGAGATTTTCTTAAGACATACTCGAGTTTGATAGATGGTGTTATTTTATCAGGTACCGGTTTTTATTCAAGGTTGACCTTGAAGCTAGGTAAATGGTTAGCTGAAAAAGATGTAAAAAAACACGGCGACAAACACATTTCCGAGCTCGTTCATAAAATGGCCTTTGAATCCAATAACAAAAAAGTAAAGTTACCGAGAACGGATATGGACTGGCTCACACGCGATTCAAAAATTGTTGAGGACTACATTAATAATCCTCTTTGTGGACAAAAGCATCCATCTTCATTTTACGCTTTATTTTTTAATGGATTGGAGGGTGTATTCTCTCAAGCGGCCGAAGTAAACTTTAAATCAGATCTACCCATGTTTATTTTTTCGGGTGATTCTGATCCTATAGGGAATTATGGTAAAGGGGTTCAGCAAACCGTTAAATATTATAAAGAACACGGCTATAGGGTTTCGCTGAAGCTTTATAAAGATGGCAGACATGAGATGCTAAATGAGATCAATCATGATGAAGTTTTTGAGGACATTTCAAATTGGATTATTAGTCAGGTTAAATAAAAAATAGGAACAGCTTAATCATAACTTGATCAAAGCTGTTCCCATATTATCATTATACATTTTCGATTACTATAACTGACGACTAATTTGAGCTTCAAATGCTTCAATTAAAGCTTCTAAATCAACTCGTTCGGTTGTCCCACCCTGCGCAACGGTTTTACTACCTCCGCCACGTATGCCATAGGTTCCTGCGATTTCCTTAAATAGACGTCCAATATCGATATTATCAGTGATGTTATCTGACTTTGCAACGACTAAGTGTGATTTTCCATCTTCATGACTTGCGCCTATAACGATACGATTTGGTACTGAGGTAATTAATCCTACTTTATACCTCAAATCTACCATTGGTAGATCCACCTCATTTAGCGTGATGATTTTTATGGTTTCAGTATCATCCTCTGACTCCAAACCTTGCATGAGAAGTTCAACCTCGTACCCAATTAATTTCTCCTTGTAGAGCTGAAGCTTTGCTTTATCCTCTTTTTGTTTTTGTATCAACAAGTCAGAGAAAGACAAAATCTCATTATCTTTTACTGAGAACAGTCTCATTAACTGATTGATGAGCTCGTTTCTTTCATTCATGAAATTCAATGCAAAATAACCACAGCCGAATTCAATTCTAACGCCTGTTTTATAGGGTTCAACACGCTTTATTTTTATGACACCGATTTCGCCTGTTCTTTTTAAATGCGTTCCGCCACATGGTGAAAAGTCAGCGCCGACAATCTCGATTACTCTTATATTTTCAGTAACCTTTGGTTGCTTACGAAGCGGCATCTGCGTTAGTTCTTCTGAACTTGGGTAATGTGCTACAATTTCTAGATTTTTATAGATAAGTGCATTTGCTGATTTCTCAAGTGCTCTTATTTGTACCTGATCTAATTTTTGATCAAGGTCAATGGTAATATAGTCATCACCAATATGAAATCCAACCGTATTTGCATTGTAAAGCTTTTCTGCACAGGAAGAGAGAAGGTGCTGTCCACTATGCTGCTGCATAAGGGTCAATCTTCTGTTTTCGTCTATTTGTGCTTCAACAATTTCACCTATCCCAATAGAAACTAGCTCTGATGTAATATGTGAGATTACATCATTGGAGATCTGCACATCTTCAATTTTTATGCCGTTAATGGTTCCTAAATCGCACGGTTGACCGCCACCTTCTGGGTAAAAAAAAGTATGATCGAGTACAATTGCAGTTCTGTTATTTATGGTTTCTATGCCGATCACTTTAGCGTTGAAACGCCAAGTGTAGGCATCGGTTAAAAATGATTTAATGGTCATGTATGCCTCCTAAAGATTCGTGACTGGAATATTTACTCAAATAGTATATAATAGTTAAGTAAACTTTGAAAGAGGAGACCCCTATGAACTTAGAATTATTGGATGAAATTTATAATGAGCTTTATGCGTATATTAGTTTGCCGATACATGAAACCGCTTTTACAAATGGAAAGAGTATCTTTGTCATGAATGAAGATGGTTCAGATACAGATGGTTTTGCAGAATGGTTAATTTTTAATTATAGAAATACAGATCAAAAGAGAATGATCGATTTATTTCGTTTACCATCTGAGGATGAGATGAACTCAGTTTTACTGAATGCTTTAAAAAAGAGCTTTAGAAGCATTTTTGATGTAAAAATTGAAAGAGGTCAGGTTTATTTAAAGGATATATTTACAAACGATGATTATTTGGTATCAAGTACTTTATTAGAAGCAGATCGGTTGGTTAGTGCAAGATTGATAACCGTTGATGGCGAAAATGCAATAGTCGGTGATACTTTTGAAATGGACACATTTTATCTTGAAAGTGTTCGAAAATACCTTTTAGATCAATACAATCAATTTGTTCAAACCAATGGGATGATGTCATTAACCGATTTTTTAGATCTAAATGGCCATTTGTTATATAAAGTAATGACCATACTCACACAGGTGGAGGAAGAAAATTCAGATAGTGATGAGCTTGTGTTATATCAAGCAACGTATGCATTTAATTGTCCAATGGATATTTTATATGATAGGCTGTTAAATTTATCTCTTCCAGTATTTTCTGATGAAGATGAAGAACCAATATTGAGAGTAATGAAGGAAGATGATATTGTCGCTGAGATCGAGATTACAAATGGTCAATTTTACGTTCTATGTAATAATGCATCACATCGTGAAATGATGCATGGTGTCATTTCAGAAATATTAGATGAAACAATTGTTTTTCTAAAGGATGATGTTTTTTCACTTGAGGATCTTTTATAGATTATGATCATTTAAGGCGGATAGGATTTATAACTCTATTATAGGTGGTAATACAGTGTCAAATTATTCGGACTACCGACAACTTTATAGTCATGAAAGTGCGCTTTTTAGTGAGAAAAAGGATGGTATCGTATATACGCCAGATTGGTTGGCGCAGGAGATGCTCTATCATCTCTTGGATGTAAGGCTTTTTAGTACTTGTTCCTCTCATGAATATAGGGTACTGTTTGCTAATTGTTTCAAACAGGTGGCAGGTGATATACCTTCTGCCTTTTTTAATTGGCTGCTAGAAGCCATAAGACCTTTGAAAATTTTAGATCTTTCCTGTGGTTCTGGCGTATTGCTTTTGACCTATCTAGATTTTTATAAGCGGGTAATTGGACTTAGTGATTACCACTGTGATGAAAAAATTTTGTTGGAGGAAGTGATTGATCATTGTATCTACGGAGTGGATATCAATCCTCAAGCAATTGGCATTTTGAATGAAACCTTGACTTTATTTTGTGAAAGTAATACTCTTGAGGTTAAAAAATTTAATCTATGGATCGCGAATAGCTTAATAGCACCAATACTTGAATGTTCATATTTTGATCTAATTATTGGAAACCCGCCCTATATTGGAGAAAAGTATCATACGGATATTTTTGCTGAGGTTAAGGCTACTGAATTTGGAAGTAAGTATTATGAAGGCAAAATGGATTATTTTTACTTTTTCATCTACAAAGGCTATGAATTGCTGAAACCAGATGGTGTTTTAACCTATGTAACGAGCAATTATTTTTTAACAGCTGATGGAGCAATTGGTTTGAGACAATTTATCAACGAATCATTCTTTCTACATCGATATGTTGATTACGAAGAAGCTCGTATTTTTCCCGAAAAAAAACTGCATGGGTGTACTTACTGTCTAACAAAATGGCCGATTGAGATGATTGAATATTACAAAATTGGCTTAGAAAAGGTAAAAGCCTTTAATAGTGAAGCCATTTTTAAATCAAATGGCTCAATTCGTTTCGTGTTATCGGATGAAGCCAATCACAGACTAAAAAAACTTGAACAATTAAAAATTGATGATTTAGGCGTCCTTTATAGTGTTAACCAGGGCATCGTATCAGGTGCTGACAAAGCCTACGTTATTGATCAAGAGGCGGTTTCTCATTTGCCGGCCACATTACAAGCTAAAACGGTCAAGTTTTATAAAAATAGTGATATTGGACATTTTAAGGTCAGCGGCCAAACCCATCGGCGTTTAATCTATTTTACCGATGAGCTTGATGACGAAGCAACACAGTATTTTGAACCTTTTAGAGACATCTTAATTAAAAGACGTGAAGTGAAAAAGGGGATACGAAAATGGTATCAGTTAACATGGCCAAGAAATAAATCTATGTTCGAGCTCCCCAAAATTGTTGCACCTCAAAGAGCCTCAAGCAACCGATTTGCCTATGTTGAAGGAGCATTTTATGCTTCGGCAGATGTCTATTACATTTCGGAAAGAGATCATTCTCCGTATTCCTTGAAGGTACTTGCATTATTATTAAATTCAAGTGTTTACAAAGAATGGCTGTTACAGCTGGGAAAAAGAAAAGGAAATTTGCTAGAGCTTTATGCGACACCGTTAAAAGCATTACCGATTATCAAGCTAAGTGCGACAGATGTTCAAAGCCTTGAGCTATTAGCAACAGACTTGGACTTTAGTAATATAGATGTTAACGATACAATTTTAAAAATCGATCACATTTTAAATCACTATTTATAACACCTCTTATTGCCATATTATTCCAATTTGATATAATGGAAATATATGGGGGGTTCTATGAAGCGTGGTTTTTTCTTTTTTGTACTTTGCATATCCCTTTTAATACTTGGTGATCAAAATAGCCATTATATGGCGATGATTTCAAAGGCTCGAATGACATATCCATCAAATGTTAAAAGAGAGGTTATAGAGGTCCCAATTAGCGGCGAAATTGTGGAAGGTAGCTGGTCAGACGACTCATTGGTAGTTTACATCAAAGAGATAGATGGACAACGTGTTAATTACAAGTGGCAGGTTTATCCCAAACTTGAATTAACAAATTTGGAAAACAATTATGAAAAGGATACTTCGTTTTCTGGCACAGTAAATATTAATATCATCCCATTTTCAGCAGCTAAGAATAAACTGGTTTTTGACTATGATAAATACCTATATTCAAAAGGAATAACAGGGAAATACACGATACAGATTAGTAGCATTTATCGTTCAAGGGTATTGAGCATAAATACGATTATCGTCGAATTACGTGGTGAAATTAAGACCCTCATTCAATCTGTATTTCCAACTAAGCATGTACAGCTCATAAATGCTGTTTTATTTGGTGAACGCGATGAGCTTGAAAATTACGAAGCCTTTAAAAAAATTGGGCTTGCACATCTTTTTGCAATTTCAGGCTTACATTTTGGTGTTCTATTTTCAAGTGTTACATTTTTTACGAGAGGAATGCCAAGAATTCCTCGATTTACAATAACAACCTTAATTATGACCTTATTATTACTGCTTATAGGCGCGCCATATTCTGCGCAAAGAGCCTTTTTTATTATACTTTACAGAGAAATGGCAAGATTATTTAAACGAAAGAGCGATGTCCCAATGAGTATAGCATTTAGCGTGCTTATTATACTGGTATTACAGCCATATGCAATTCTTTCGACCTCACTCTACCTTTCCTATTACGCCTATATTGCCATCGTCATCATTTATCCAGCGCTACCAATTCCTAAATATAAATCAAAAATAATTGAAGGGATAAAATTTAGCATAGCTGTACAGCTTATCTTACTTCCGATAAGTATTTACTATTTCAATACGATAAATTTACTCAGCTTCATTGCTAATCTGGTTTATATTCCTTTGATTAGTATATTTCTACCTACATCAATACTTACAGTAATTTTTATTAAATTTCCAATTATAAATATTATATTGAAGGTAATTGTCATTGGAATTTCTTCAGTAATGCAATACATTGTCTCTGTCATTCCATATATAGAAAGTAACGTCCATCTCTATTATATGAAGGACTTCAACTTGTTTTTAATAGTAATTATGACCTTGCTATTGAGCTTTGTATTTTGGAGGCTGCATGTTCATAGACGCAAATGGTTAGTTTTAGTTTCATGTATACTGATCACTTTTGCTATAGTACCTTCAAAAAAAATGACACAGGTTGTATTTTATGATGTGGGCCACGGTGATATGGTCTTAATTAGAGATGGCGATTTTACTATGCTGATCGATACTGGTGACGGAAAAAATGATCCAACGAGTTTATTAAGAGCAAATGGTATCACTCAGCTTGACTATCTTATACTGTCGCATGATCATAATGACCATACGGGAGGCTTTGATGCCTTGATTAGCAATATTACGATTACAAATATAATAGCTACTGAGTCATTTCATAATAAGTATGTAGCCAATACTCCAACTAAATCTGACCTTAAACCGATAGCGTTAAGCCAAAGTATAAAATTTGAGCATGATAATATTAAATTACAGCTAAGCCCGGTTAAGGGAGCCAACTTTATGGAGGATCCAAATGAAGCCGCTATCATAACTAGACTTGAGGTAAATGGTGAAGTAATTTACTTTTTGGCTGATATATATGACGATATGATTGATTCGGTAGAAGGGATAGAGGAGGCAACTATCGTAAAAACAGCCCATCATGGTTCAAAAACCTCAATTAGTAATCGATTGTATAAAAGTGAGTCGTTAAAACTTGCGGTATCTTCGTGCAATTATAAATATGCTATGCCGGCAAAGTCACTTGAGAGTCTTTTACAAGATAATCAAATAACGCATATGACCACCTATACCTATGGACAGATTATTTTGAATTTTGGTTATCAGGAATATAAGATAGATACTTATCTTAATTAATTCTATGTAGTGTATTTATTTATTTTATTATTCTTGTTATGATAGACGTTGGAGGTAATCTATGGATTTCATGACGTACTTTAAAAAAATAAAAAATGGTGATTTAGACAGAATTACTTTAATAACGGGTGATGAAGTTTATTTAATCGATAATTTGATAAAATACATTGGAGAAACTTATTTAATGCCATCATATTTGGACTTTAATTATTCTATTTATGATCAAATCACTGATATGGATACGGTTGTAGGAACGGCAAATACCTTACCATTTTTTGATGATAAAAGGATTGTTCTTTTTCAAAACAGTGGCGTTTTAAAAAGCAGTAAAGATGAGCAGGAGGACAAGCTATTAGACCTACTTAAAAATATACCAGATCATTTATATGTTATTTTTGCTGAGGTTGAGATTGATAAAAGAAAAAAAACGTATAAGTATCTTTCAAAGCATAGTCAAATTGTTAATGTTGAAAAACTGTCAAGACAAGAGCTGGTTAAATGGATTTCTAAACGCTTTAAGACCTATGAGAAGGACATTTCTTTGCATATTCTCAATTATCTTATCGAAATGATCAATTATTTAGAAGAATCCAGTGACAAAAATTTGTATGATGTCGATAATATCATTAGAATGCTAAGTGGTTTAGACTCAGAAATTACTGAAGAAGTGATCAATCAATATATTGAAGTCCCGATTGAACAAAATATCTTTAAAATGATGGATGCAATAAGTACCAAGGAAATTACCAATGCTATTCAAATATTAAATCAGTTAATTAATAATGGAGAAGCTGAGATTAAAATTTTCTTTTTAATCAATCAGCAGTTTAGGAATATTTTAAAGACCAAATTATTATTATCTGAAGGGCACAGCAGTTCAACCATTGCTTCTAAATTAGAAATACATCCTTTCGTTGCAAAAAAAGCAGGGCAGTTTGCATCACAATTTTCGGTTAAGCAGCTGACTGAAATAATTAGTATGTTAGAAGAGGTTGACACATCCATGAAATCTAGTGGAACAGCACCAACCCTATTAATAGAAAAGGCGATTTTTGACATCGCCTTAATCAAGTAAATTTATAGCAGAACCCAATAGAATAAAACGCATCAAAAAAAGAAGAAAGCGTACTTAACTTGTACGCTTTTTTAATATTTGATCAAATATTAAATTGACACGGTCTCTTAAATTCGGGGAATCCTAAACTAAGTCAAATTAAACGACTATTCAGCCGCAGCGTTTAATTTTTTTCTTAATCTAGAGATTTTTCTAGCAGCTGCATTTTTATGGAAAAGACCATTTGCAGCGTTTTGAGCCATCTTTTTCTCAAAGAAATTGAATTTCTCTGTAGCTAAAGCGATGTCACCAGCTTCTAATGCTTCAGTAAATCTTCTTTCAGCAGTTTTGATTGCAGATTTTCTAGATTTATTGATTGCAGTTTTTTTGTTGATAACGCTAATTCTTTTTTTAGCTGATTTTATATTTGCCATTCTTTCACCTCCCCAGAATTTTTCAACAGACTTATTTTATCACTTCAAGCGGCTGTATGCAAGTTTTTTATTTGGCTTGATAGAATTATTTGAGTGTGGTCAGCGTCTATGGTATAATTTATAAGCTAGTCAACTGTTTATAACTTCGAAAGAAGAGACTATAAATCTAGCTTCATAGTATAAGGAGGCATATTAAATGTCAAGTGAAAGACAAAAGTATATTAGAAATTTCTCCATAATCGCACATATTGATCATGGTAAATCGACATTGGCGGATAGATTGATTGAAAAAACTGGACTTTTAACACAACGAGAAATGAAAGATCAAATCCTTGACAGCATGGATCTTGAAAGAGAACGTGGCATCACGATCAAGTTAAACAGCACACGTTTGGTTTACAAAGCAAAGGATGGTCATGAGTACCTTTTAAATCTCATCGACACCCCTGGACACGTAGATTTTACGTATGAGGTATCAAGATCGTTAGCTGCATGTGAAGGGGCAATCTTAGTCGTAGATGCGACACAGGGTGTTGAGGCACAAACATTGGCGAATGTGCACTTAGCAGACGAACAAGGCTTAACCATCGTTCCTGTTCTAAACAAAATCGATTTACCTAGCTCTAGACCAGAGGAAGTTATTCAAGAGATCGAAGATGTTATCGGCATCATCGCAGAGGACGCACCTCGCGTTTCAGCAAAAGAGGGCTTAAACATTGAAGATGTGCTTGAAAAAATTATAACTGATATTCCAGCACCTGAAGGTGATGAAGAAGCACCGCTAAAGGCACTCATCTTTGACTCATACTATGATAGCTATAAAGGTGCGGTTGCCTATGTCCGTATCGTAGAAGGCTCAGTTAAAAAGGGCGATAAAATCTTAATGATGGCAACCGGTAAAAAATTTGAAGTGGTTGAGGTCGGCATTAGCGTGCCTGGTCCGCTTCCAGTTGATGAACTTAAAGCCGGAGATGTTGGCTATATTACAGCTAGCATTAAAAATGTTAAAGATTGTCGCGTCGGTGATACCATTACCTTTAGTGAGCGAAAGACTGAAACGGCATTACCGGGCTATAAAAAAGCAACGCCTATGGTTTATTGTGGTATTTATCCTGCTGAAGGACAAAGCTATGATGAAATTAGAGATGCACTTGAGAAGCTTCAATTAAACGATGCGGCTCTTTCATTTGAGCCTGAAACCTCTGTCGCTCTTGGATTTGGTTTTAGATGTGGATTTTTAGGTTTATTGCATCTTGAGATAATTGAGCAGAGGATCGACAGAGAATTTGATCTAGATATCATAGCAACTGCACCAAGTGTAATCTATCGTGTGACAAAAACAGATGGTGAGGTTTTAATGATTCAAAATCCTACCAATTTACCTGCTGTCACAGAAATTAAAATGATGGAAGAGCCTATCGTAAAAGCCAACATTATCGTACCAAATGAATATGTTGGTAATATCATGGAGCTTTGTCAAAACAGACGTGGCGAAATGATCCATATGGATTATTTAGACCCAAAAAGAGTTGTGCTTCATTACGAACTGCCACTCAATGAAGTTATTTACGATTTCTTCGATGCATTAAAATCTAAAACACGTGGCTATGGCTCACTCGATTACGAGTTTTTAGAATATCGCGAATCTGATCTTGTTAAGCTTGACGTATTATTGAATAAGGAAATGATTGACGCATTCTGTATGATTGTTCATAGGTCTAAGGCTGAATCAAGAGGTCGCGTTATTTGTGAGAGACTAAAGGAAGTAATACCAAGACAGATGTTCCTAATTCCAATTCAAGCTGCAGTCGGCAATAAGGTTATTGCTAGAGAGACCATCAGTGCGCTTAGGAAGGACGTTCTTGCTAAATGCTACGGTGGTGATATTACTCGTAAGAAAAAACTACTAGAAAAGCAAAAAGAGGGTAAAAAGAAAATGAGACAGCTGGGTAATGTTGAAGTGCCACAGCAAGCCTTCTTATCTGTTCTAAAATTCGAAGAAAATTAGAAAGTATGATTTTATGAGCTATTGGAGCAATCTTCGGATTGCTCTTTTTATCCCTATTATTAAGGAGGGCATATGAAAGAAAGATTAGGTATTTACATCCATATTCCATTTTGTGCAAGCAAATGTGCCTATTGTGACTTTGTATCTCATAGAGTCGCTGAGTTTGAAATTAACAATGGTATAGAAGCGTATTTTAATGCTTTGTCACAAGAAATAGAGTTTTATAAAGAAGAAATTCAAAAATACGAGATTGGTTCGGTTTATTTTGGTGGCGGGACACCAAGTATCGTAAATGGCAGCTATATTAGTCGAGTTTTAAAGCAACTTAGAAGTGTCACAACCTTTACAGACGATGTTGAAATCACATTAGAAGTGAATCCTGGTACATTAACAGAGGAAAAACTCAATTATTATACGGCTTCCGGTGTTAATCGTATTTCAATGGGTCTTCAGACAACCAACGATGTTTTGCTAAAGCAAATTGGTAGAATTCATTCGACCAACGACTTTCTAACTTCTTATGATGCAATTAAAAGATCAGGAATAGATAATATTAGCTTAGATCTAATGTTTGGGTTGCCGAATCAAACAATTGATGATGTTAAAAAATCCATTGAGCTAATAAAAACACTTTCACCTAAGCATGTTTCTACGTATTCCTTAAAATTAGAAGAAGGAACGCCGCTATATGAAAGGTATGTAAATGGTAAGATTGATCTTCCTGATGATGAAATTGAGAGAGAGATGTATCATACGATAGAAAATGAACTTGCAGATCTTGGTCTAATGCAGTATGAGATAAGTAATTTTTCATTACCGGGATATGAATCCAAGCACAATCTAACATACTGGAAAAACAAACCTTATTTGGGATTGGGACTATCATCGCATTCGAAAATTGGACATAAAAGATTTGCAAACACTGCTGTGATGTCGAGCTATATTGAGCAATGGCAAGCTTTTAATCCCCAATATGCCGATGAAGCCCTTTTAGATGATAAGGAAGAGCTGTTTGAAACGATAATGCTTGGTTTAAGACTAAATGAAGGGATTTCATTTGAGAGAATTAACAAAAGCTATAATATTAACTTCAAAGAAAAATACGCAGTGGCATTACATGAGCTTAAAGGCTATGAGCTGATTGTTGAAACTGAAACACATCTATTCTTAACCCCAAAGGGGAGAGATTTATCCAATCTTGTCTTTTTAAAGTTTATGGATTAGCTGATTCAAACAAAGAGCATCTTGTCTTACAGATATAAAACAAAATTCAAGCCTGTTGATTAGGGGTTACATATAGCCCTTGAGAATACAGGCTTTTTCAATTGTGAATAGAGTGTAAATAGAGTTTAAAATGAAAAAAAGTCACTTGACAGATAAAAGGTGCTGCTGTAAAGTAAATATAGAATTAGCACTCGGCAATATTGAGTGCTAACAAAAGGCAGGTGAGTCAATGTTATCTGATAGACAGTTGAAAATACTTGAGGCCATTATAAGTGACTTTATTGATACCGCACAGCCTGTTGGGTCAAGAACCATATCAAAAAAGTATCCACTTGGAATTAGCTCAGCAACAATAAGAAATGAAATGGCTGATCTTGAAGAACTAGGTTATCTTTTACAGCCTCATACTTCTGCTGGTAGAATCCCTTCTGATTTAGGGTATCGACTTTATGTTGATTATCTTGTTAGGGAAAACAGTATTTCGATAAGAGAAAAAGAGGTTATTCAAGCTTTATTACTCAATCGTATTATTGAGGCAAGTGATATCGCGAAGCAAGCGGTTAAGTTACTTTCAGAGTTTACAAAATTGGTTGCAATCGTTTCAATTCCGAAATTTAACAAATGCAAATTGGCAAACCTCAAGCTAGTTAAGGTTTCTGATTCAAAGGTGTTGTTAATTTTAGTGACGGATACTGGGATTGTAAAAAACATTCAGTTGGCGCTTACCAATACAGAGCAGTATATTCTTGACAGAATATCTGACACTATGGTGGATCACTTAAGTGGTGAAACTATTGAAAATATCGATGTGAGGTCAATTTCTAAAATCAAAGAAAAATTAGCTGCTTTTGGTGGTATTGTTGATTATTTAATTCCGATTCTGAGAGATGCGCTTAAAGGATTAAATGGAACCGAGCTATATGTTGATGGTGTTTCCCATTTATTATCAACCTATGAGTTCTCTGATACTGAAAAGGCTAAATCAATTTTTGAGTATCTAAAGAATGAAAGTCAGTTGGTTGAGCTTTTAGATGAACTTCCTGAAAACAAGCTTACAATAAAAATTGGTAATGAAATTGGTATTGATGCACTTGACGACTGTAGTATTGTCGCATCCTCATATCATGTAGATGGTAATAATGCCGGTAAAATACTTATACTTGGGCCAAAGAGAATGGATTACGGTTCAGTGGTATCGACGGTTAATTATATTAGTAACACATTGTCAGATGTTTTTTCAGGCATATATTTATAAACTAGTTGGAGGAACTTATGGCAGGCAAGAAAATGAGTAAAAAAAAGGTAGATGATGAAATGAGCAAAAAGAAAAGCCATGAAGAAGAGGTCGTAAAAGACGAAGCTGCAGAGGCAACACCAGAAGCTGTAGAGGATACAGGAGCGGATGAGCTAACAAAAATGCAGGAAGAAATAGGACAATTAAACGATAAGTATTTAAGATTAAATGCTGAGTTTCAAAACTATCGCAAACGTGTAGAAAAAGAAAAAAGTGATATCTTTAAATTTGGA
This sequence comes from Clostridiales bacterium 38-18, assembly GCA_001897605.1. Taxonomy (GTDB): domain Bacteria; phylum Bacillota; class Clostridia; order Peptostreptococcales; family Acidaminobacteraceae; genus Fusibacter_C. The sequence continues at coordinate 293,785 of MKTL01000006.1, forward strand.
ACTGAAAAGCTAATGATTGAGATGCTTCCTATTATGGATAACTTTGAAAGAGCACTTCAAGCAAGTGCAGCTGAAAACATGGATAGTAAAGTTTTAGATGGCATCATCATGATCAAAAAATCACTTGATGAGTTCTTTGACAGAAATGGTGTTAAAAAAATTGAAGCGTTGGGAATGCCTTTTGATCCAATTAAGCATCACGCCGTTATGACAGTTGAAGCTGAAGATGGTAAAGAAGACCATGTAACAGAGGTTTTCCAAGATGGGTATGAACTTAACGATAAAGTGATCCGACCAAGTATGGTTAAAGTATCACATTAATAAAAAAATAAGGAGGATAAAATATATGGCTAAAATAATTGGTATCGACTTAGGTACAACAAACTCATGTGTATCAGTATTAGAAGGTGGGGAGGCAGTAGTAATCCCTAATGCAGAAGGTAATAGAACTACGCCATCTGTAGTTGCATTTACAAAAAATGGCGAAAGATTAGTAGGTGAAACTGCTAAAAGACAAGCAATAACAAACCCAGATCGTACCATCATCTCAATCAAAAGAGAAATGGGTACGGACCACAAAGTAAAAATCGATGATAAAACCTATACACCACAAGAAATTTCAGCAATGATTCTTCAAAAATTAAAAGCAGATGCTGAAAGCTACCTTGGTGAAACTGTAACTGAAGCAGTAATCACGGTTCCAGCTTACTTTACAGATGCTCAAAGACAAGCTACAAAAGATGCTGGTAAAATTGCTGGTCTTGAAGTAAAAAGAATTATCAATGAGCCAACAGCGGCTTCATTATCATATGGTCTTGATAAAACGGATAAACAACACAAAATCATGGTATTTGACTTAGGTGGTGGTACATTCGACGTCTCTATCCTTGAAATCGGTGATGGCGTGTTTGAAGTATTAGCAACAAATGGTAACAACCATTTAGGTGGCGATGACTTTGATAAAGTTGTAATGGATCACTTGGCTGAAACTTTCAAAGCAGAACATGGCGTTGATTTAAGACAAGATAAAATGGCGCTTCAAAGACTTAAAGAAGCTGCTGAAAAAGCTAAAAAAGAGCTTTCAAGTACACAATCGACTAACATCAACTTACCATTTATCACTGCAACTGCTGAAGGTCCACTTCATATGAATTTAGATCTTACGAGAGCTAAGTTTGAACAATTAACAAAACATTTAGTAGATATGACCATGGAACCATCTAAAAAAGCATTAAAAGATGCAGGTTTAAATCCTAGTGATATCGAGCAAGTTATTTTAGTAGGTGGTTCTACTAGAATCCCAGCAGTACAAGAAGCGGTAAAAAGATTCACTAGCAAAGACCCACATAAAGGTGTCAATCCTGATGAATGTGTTGCACTTGGTGCTGCAATTCAAGGTGGTGTATTATCTGGTGATGTTAAAGACGTATTATTATTAGACGTTACGCCATTATCACTTGGTATCGAAACATTAGGTGGCGTATTCACTAAGTTAATCGAAAGAAATACAACAATCCCTACAAAAAAATCTCAGGTGTTCTCTACTGCAGCTGATAATCAAACAGCAGTTGACATTCACGTCTTACAAGGTGAGCGTCAAATGGCAAACGATAACATCGCATTAGGTAGATTCCAATTAGATGGTATTCCGCCTGCAAGAAGAGGCTTACCACAGATCGAAGTAACATTCGACATCGATGCTAATGGTATCGTAAATGTAAGTGCGAAAGATTTAGGTACTGGTAAAACACAGCACATTACAATCACTGCTTCAACTAACTTATCTGACGCAGATATCGAAGCAAAAGTAAAAGAAGCTGAGCTTCATGCTGAAGAAGACAAAAAACGCAAAGAGTTAATTGAAGAGAGAAATAAAGCGGACAACATGATCTATGAAATTGAAAAATCATTGGATGAAATTGGCGATAAGGCATCAGATTCTGAAAAAGCCGATGTAAAAGCAAAAATTGAAACCTTGAAGGCTTCTATGACAACTGATGACGTAGAAACAATCAAGAAGGATTTTGAAGCATTAACGAATGCGTTCCAACCAATTGCTCAAAAACTATATGCGCAAGAACAAGCAGGTGCACAACAAACGACTCAAGATGGTGGTCAAGATAATGTTGACGAAGCAGACTACGAAGTGGTAGACTAAATTTCAGGACATGACAGTAAAAAGGGCATCTAATGATGCCCTTCATCAATAGAAAGGCGGTTTGAGGTGTGAGCAACAAGAGCGATTATTATGAACTACTGGGAGTGGAACGAAATGCTGATGAAGCTCAATTAAAAAGCGCTTATCGAAAACTCGCAATGAAATATCACCCTGATAGAAATCCCGACGATAAAGAGGCTGAAGCAAAATTTAAAGAAATCAACGAAGCGTATGAAGTCTTAAGTGATGCAGAAAAACGTCGTCTTTATGATCAATTTGGGCATGCAGGCGTCAACCAAAATGGTGGTGCTGGTGCAGGATTCGGAGGCTTTGAGGGATTCGGTGGTTTCGAAGATATTATCAACGAGATGTTCGGTGGTGGCTTTGGTTTCGGTTCTTCTTCAAGAGGTCGCAACAGTGCAAGAAAAGGTAAGGATATAAGAGTTGACTTAACACTTGAGTTTGAAGAGGCTGCATTTGGTAAGAAGCAAACGATAGAATACCTAAGAACAGAAGATTGTGATGTGTGTCACGGAGCTGGAAATGAGCCAGGCACTGATACACATAAATGTAGCGCTTGTAATGGTACAGGAGAGATTCGATATTCGCAAAGATCTCTTTTTGGCGAGTCTATTAGTGTCAAACCTTGTCCAACCTGTAAAGGGAAGGGTGAGACCTTTGATCAAGCATGCCATCAATGTAAAGGTCATGGCATAATCAAGAAAAGATTTAGTAAAGAGATTGATATCCCTGCAGGTGTTTTCCATGGTGCGCAAATGCAGCTAAGGGGTGAAGGTGACTTAGGTCAAAATGGTGGCCCAAGAGGCGATGTTATAATTGTTTTAAGAGTCAAACCACATAAGCACTTTACAAGAGATGGCAACGACATTTACTATGATCTTTGGATTACTTACCCTCAAGCGGTTCTCGGTGCTGAGGTAATGGTGCCGACTCTAGATGGGAAGGCAAAGTTCACTATCCCTGAAGGGACACCATCTGGCAAACAGTTTAAGCTAAAAGGTAAGGGAATTCCTGTACTAAACGGGTATGGTAGAGGCGATCAGTATGTAAAAATCAATGTTGAAATTCCAACAAAGCTTAATAAAAAACAAAAGGAAGCTCTGATGCAATTTGACATTGAGCTCACTGGTATTAAAACTTCTACTGCAGATTCAGAAGAAGATACAAATTCGAAGCCAAATACTAAGGGAAAAAAAGGTAATGATAAAAAATTTTTCGATAAGCTAAAAGATAATTTTAGTTAAATAAATTTGTTTTGATAGTCCTGCTATGCACTTGTTTGAAGTGATAGCAGGATTTTTTCACGATAGACGATACCGATGAATTATGATATATTATTTAGGATATCTTAGTATTTAAATAGGGTTTATTTTGAACATAAATAAGGAGTTAAGTATGAGCTGGTATGAAATTAATATTAAAACGTCTGAGGCTGCCATAGATGCAGTTACTAATTTGTTATATGGATATGGTGCTACAGGTGTCATGATTAATAATCCAAATGATGAGGACTTCACAAACCAAGAGTTAGGTAAATGGGATTATTATGATCCTCAGAATTTAAAATTAGACTTTGAAGGCGTTCTTATTACAGGATATTTTGACGATTGTAACATCGAAGAGGTGGCAATTAATTTAAAAGAGAGCATTGATAACTTAACTGATTTTAATATACCGATTGGATTAAATGAAGTTACTCACAAAGCAATTTATGCCTCTGACTGGGAAAATGAATGGAAAAAATACTTCAAGCCCTTTAGACTTGGAAATCATATCGTTATTAAGCCTTCCTGGGAGACTTTTGAAACCAAGGATGAGGATTTGGTAATCGAAATTGATCCCGGCAATGCATTTGGCTCTGGAACGCACGAAACAACTTCTATGTGTATCGAAATGATAGAAAAATATATGAAACCTTCTGATACGGTAATCGATGTCGGCTGTGGCAGTGGTATTCTTGCTATCGCAGCTGGAAAGCTTGGAGCTAAAGAGGTTATTGCTGTAGATATTGATGAAAATGCCGTTCTTACTGCGAGAGAAAATCTAAAGCTGAATGGCTTAGAAGAAATCTCAGATGTAAGACATGGTGATTTAATCAAAGTGGTTCCAGAAAAAGCTGAATTGGTTGTAGCCAATATTATAGCGGATATAATCGTAAAGTTTTCAGATGATGTTGAAAGCATTATGAAGGCAGATGCATTATTTGTTAGTTCAGGCCTAATTTTAGATAAAGTGGATTGGGTTATTGAAGAGCTAATGAAAAGACAGTTTGAAATTGTTGAAGTAATGAAAAAGGGTGAGTGGGCAGTCGTCGTCTCTCGAAAGGTTAAAGGATAGTATATGCATCGTTTTTTTTTAGAATCAGAAGATAGGATTAGTAGCAATGAGGTTATACTTAACAACGAAGAGAGTGTAACCCATTTAATTAAGGTTTTAAGAGCTAAGAATGGTGAGTCTATAGAGCTTATTTCAGAGACAGATCTCATAATAGCTAAAATAAATGTGATGAATACTAATTCTGTTAGTTTAATAATTGAAAGCATACAGACTTTATCTAATGAGTCAGCAGTTCAAGTAGACCTTTTTCAATGCTTGCCCAAAGGCCCAAAGCTAGAGCTGATTTTACAAAAAAATGTTGAACTAGGCATTCACGACTTTTACCTGGTTCAATCAAAACGATGTATTGTTGATTATAAGCCTAAGGATGTGCCTAAAAAGCTTGAACGACTAGAACGTGTGATTAAAGAGGCTGCTAAGCAATCAAAGAGAGAAAGAATTCCAAGCCTGCATGGCATTATGAAAATTAGTGAGATTGAAGAGGTGATTACGAGTTACGATGCTTTTTTTATCTTATATGAAAAAGAAAAAAACGCTTCTTTAAAGCAACACATGCAGACTTTTACTGGTAAAAGAATTGCAATTTTAGTAGGTCCTGAAGGTGGATTTGAAGCATCTGAGGTCGAGAGGATAGTTATGGCTGGCGCCAAATCAGTTACACTTGGAAGCCGTATATTACGTACAGAAACCGCTGGATTTGTTGCGACAACATGTATCCAATATGAAATCGGCGAGTTAGATTAAGGAGTATTTGATGAATAAAGTTGCATTTGTCACACTTGGTTGTAAAACCAACCAATATGAAACAGATGCCTTAATGGATCTTTTTTATAAAAATAGATATGAAATTGTGGACTTTGATGACTTTGCAAATGTGTATGTAATTAACACATGTACTGTAACAAGTATCAGTGATAAAAAGTCACGACAAATGATTAGACGTGCAAAGAAAAGCAACCCAAACGGTATCGTCGTTGTCGTTGGCTGCTACGCGCAAATTTCTCCTGATGAAGTTAGTGCAATAGAGGATGTTGATATTGTCGTTGGAACAGATGCAAGAACATCCATTCTCAGTTATATTTCAGATTATATGAGTGGGATCACACCTAAACCTTACGTTATCGTAGAGGATATTTCAAAAATTAAGGTTTTTGAAGAAATGAGTGTTTCCAACATTACCACACATACAAGAGCTTTTGTTAAAATTCAAGAAGGATGTAACCAATTCTGTACTTATTGTATTATCCCTTATGCAAGAGGTAGAGTAAGAAGTAGAACGCTTTCACATGTTGTTGAAGAAATTGAGCAGTTGACGAAAAAAGGTTATGTCGAATTTGTTTTAACTGGCATCCATATTGGATCGTATGGTCTGGACCTAGATCATGTCGCCCTAATTGATTTAATTGAATCCATTCACGCAATTGAAGGGGTTAAACGTATTCGTCTAGGGTCTATTGAACCAAGGCTTATTTCTGCTTCTTTTGTCGAGCGTCTCGTCACACTTGAGAAGGTATGCGATCATTTTCATCTATCACTACAGAGCGGTTCAAACACAGTCTTAAAAAGAATGAACCGTAAATATACATCTGAAGAATTTTATGAATCGGTTGAAAGGTTAAAATCGATTTATAACGCACCCTCTTTAACAACGGATATTATAGTTGGCTTCCCTGGAGAAACTGAAGAAGAATTCCTCGAAACGATGGCGTTTGTTGAAAAGGTTGGCTTTAGCGAGATTCATGTATTTCAATTTTCAAAGCGCGAAGGAACACCTGCAGCTGACATGAAGGATCAAATCGACGGAAAAATTAAGAAATCTAGAAGTGAACAGTTAATTGCAAAAGCTAGTCAGCTAAACCGAAATTATCAAGAGCTATTTATGAATAAACAGCTCGAGGTCCTTTTTGAGGAGAATAAAGACGGGCAATCACAAGGGCATAGTACCAATTATCTTAATGTTATGGTTAAGGACCAAGTGAAACCGGGTACATTACTAAAAGTTGTCGTTACTGATATCTCTGAGAATAAGCTGATTGCTACAATTGAGCTTTAATATTTATTTGTAAGAATATTTACTTTATTTGGTTTTTACACTTAATTTTGAGTAAAAAGTTTGATATAATAGTTTAGTATTATGATTGCATGAAAGGAGGTGTTAAAAGATGGATTGTATATTTTGTAAGATTATAAACGGAGACATTCCCTCGACGAAAGTCTATGAGGACTCACAGGTTTACGCATTTAAAGACATCAATCCCGAAGCGCCTGTTCATGTATTGATAGTACCTAAACAACACATTGAATCGGTCGCTCATCTAGATGACACTCATAAAGATTTAATAGGGCACATACATTTAGTTGCCAAGCAATTAGCAGAGGAAGCTGGCATTGATCAAAGTGGTTACCGTTTACTTACAAATATCGGTAAGGAAGGTGGTCAGTCAGTATTCCATTTGCATTATCACATGCTTGGAGGACGTCAACTAAAATGGCCACCAGGCTAAAAAATAGTAAGTTTATTATTGCTTTTTAGCCGTACCTAGTATATAATAACAAGGTATGTTCTAGGTACATTCCTCTGTACTTAAAGAATCTAATAACGGAGGGAGGGAATGTGAATGTCTGGCATCAAAGTTGGAGAAAATGAAAGTATTGATAGTGCTTTAAAAAGATTTAAAAGAGAAACATCTAAAGCTGGCGTAATGGCTGAGATTAAGAAAAGAAGACATTACGAGAAGCCTAGCGTAAAGCGTAAAAAGAAATCTGAAGCAGCTAGAAAGAAAAAGAAAAAGCAGTTTTAGTGAAGAGGTGAAAAGATGTCACTAAAAGAGTTGCTCATGGATGATTTGAAAGTAGCGATGAGAGACAAGGAAACGGTTAAGAAGTCTGTAATCACGATGCTTCGTGCTGCTGTTAAGCAAGTGGAAGTAGACGAGAGAAGAGAGCTTGACGATGAAGCTGTTATTGAGATCATTACGAAACAAATCAAACAGAAGAATAATGCCATTGTAGAATTCAAGAATGGCGATCGTCAAGATTTGGTTGAATTGACGGAAAAAGAAATCGAATTTCTTATGAAATATATGCCTGAACAGCTTTCAGTTGAAGAAGTTCAAAAAATTGTTGTAGATGCAATCGCAACAGTTGGCGCAACATCTATGAAAGATATGGGTAAAGTAATGGGAATCGTTTCGAATGCTACTAAAGGCAAAGCAGACGGCAAGCTAGTTGCTGATCTCGTTAAAAAAGGTCTTTCGTAGATTTTAACCTAAAGTTAAATGGCACACCCTGCGGTGTGTCATTAATTTTTTTTGATACAATTATAACCTGGATTGAGTGATTTAATGATTAAATTATGTTAAAATAAATGTAACTTTCCCCAAATGGAGGATCTATGACAGCTAGCACAGTAAAAAAGGTCATTTTAAATGATTTCAGCGCATTCCATCTTTTGTTTGGTAATTTAGATGAAAACATCTTATTACTTGAAAAAGCATATCATGTTAACATTACCTCTAGAGATGGTGAAATTAGCATTAAAGGTGAACCTGAACAGATTAAAAAAGTAGAAGAGGTCATTTCAATATTAATTAAAAATATCCAAGCTGGTGAGATAGTTGATAAACAACGTGTTAACTATGTAATTCAGTCTGTAGAAAATGGCGTAGGCAATCAGCTTGATGATCTAAGCAAGTCATTTATATGTGTCACAAACCGTGGAAAGTATATTAAACCAAAGACGATTGGTCAGAATAACTATATAAAAGCAATTCAAAGTAGAGATGTCGTGTTTGGAATAGGGCCAGCTGGTACTGGTAAAACCTTTCTTGCCGTTGCAATGGCAATTCGAGCGTTTAAAAATAATGAAGTCTCACGTATTATTATTACGCGACCAGCGGTTGAAGCAGGGGAAAACTTAGGCTTTCTACCTGGTGATCTTCAAATGAAGGTAGATCCATATTTGAGACCACTTTATGACGCGATGTTTGACATACTTGGTGTTGACACCTTTAATTCATTTAGAGAACGGGGCCTTATTGAAATAGCGCCACTCGCCTATATGAGGGGCAGAACCCTCGATAACGCCTTTATTATCCTAGATGAAGCACAAAATACCACACGAGAGCAGATGAAAATGTTTTTAACGCGATTTGGCTATAATTCTAAAGTTGTAGTTAATGGAGATACAACTCAAATAGATTTACCAAATGGCAGAAAATCTGGATTGATACATGCAATAGAAGTCTTAAGAAGTGTAGAAGAAATCGGTTTTGTTTACTTTAATGAAAAAGATGTTGTTAGACACGAACTCGTAAAAAAAATCATCCTTAGTTATGATCGATACGAGAAAGAGAATAAGGACGTGAAACATGGCTCAAAGCAGGAATTCAAGCAAGAAAACAAAAAAGACGACCAAAAAGAATCGTAAGCGCTTTGGAATTGAAATACGAAGCAAAAACCTTTTAGTAAATAATTTAATCATGCTAGCATCCTTTGTTATCATCTTCTTAATGATGAACAATGCCTCTTTTTATGGGATATATAATTATTTACCAGGCGATCTGATTAAAGAGGATATTTTTTTAAAAAATGACTTAATCGATTATGATGCGACAGATGCACTTAAAGAACAGAAGACTTTAGAAATTGAGCCTATAATGTATGTTGATTTTTCAAAGCAGGTTGAATCTAAGAAGAATCTGACAGAATTTTTTTCACGCCTTGCTGAAATTAAGACAGATTATGGTAATGATGTTGAGTTGATGAAAAAGGTTTATGCTGGAATTGAGAGACGAAATACCTATGGTCTTGACGATACAGAATTAATGAGTCTCGTTGTATTATCAAATGAAAAGCTAAATCTAATTCAAAATTATGCAGTAGATATAACTGTAGAGAATATGTCCAACGGCCTAACCGCATCAGAAATCACTACTGCAATTCAATCAATAGAAACCTATATAGCATCTCAAACAGACATTAATGACTTTGAAAAGAGCATCCTTTTAAAATTGATTAGTGGTGCTGTTGTTGAAAACAAGTTTGTCGATGCTGCAAAAACACAAGCTAAGATAGATAATGAGCTTGCTAAAGTAGACGACGTCACATATAACAAGGGAACTTTGTATCTAGCAAAGGGCAACACACTTTCACAAAGTGATTATGAGCTGCTTAAAAGTGGTGGTGTCATTTTAGAGTCCAAAATGGATAGCTTAATTATGAAGCTTGGACTAGTCGTCCTATTAGGATTGCTATGGTTTATTCTTCATATTTATTTGTGGTATTTTGAAATTGATATCATCAAATCGAACAAAAAATATGGTATCTTAATGAGCTTGTTTTTAACCTTTTTCGTTAGCTCAGGTTTCTTTTATGAGATATCACCTTATATAATACCATTGCCAGCGTTTTCTATACTCGCTAGTATCATGCTAACACCGACCATTGCTTTGTTTTTTGGGTCGGGTCTTTTGATACTAGTAAGCTTACATTCAGGAATTGATGGTTTTACCTTAATTGCTTATCTATCAACAATTATGATTTCTAGAGCGCTTGTTAAAAATATTAAACAAAGATCTCAATTAATCAGTATTGGTCTTTATGTGTCGTTGGTTTTAATGATCTTCGTTCTTTCTGAATGGCTAATTTTTAAAACAGAACCAACAAATTTAGCATATGACCTTGCTTTTTCAGCTTCAAATGGCGTACTTAGTGCAATTCTTACAATTGGTATTATGCCATTCTTTGAGAGCTTCTTTGTGGTGTTAACGCCATTTAAGTTGCTTGAGCTTTCCAATCCGAACAGACCTTTATTAAAGCGGTTATTGATCGAGGCACCTGGAACCTATCATCATAGTATTTTAGTTGGCAATTTAGCCGAAACTGCTGCACATGACATTGGAGCAAACAGTCTACTAACAAGAGTTGCCGCCTTCTATCACGATGTGGGGAAGCTTGAGAGACCATACTATTTTAAAGAAAATCAGGTTGGTCATGATAATCCACATGATAAACTCCCACCTCAGGTTAGTGCTAATTTCATAAAAAATCATATGACAGTGGGTGCTGAGCTACTTGAAAAAAACAAGCTACCAAAGGAAATCATAGATGTTGTAAAGGCGCATCACGGGACTTCTCTTATAAAGTATTTTTATCACCGTGAACAAGTCAATAATCCGGATGTAGATGTCACAAAATTTCTTTATACCGGCCCTAAACCAGATACGAAAGAAGCGGTCGTCCTCATGCTGGCTGATTCTGTTGAGGCTGCAGTAAGAAGCCTAGATGAACCGACAAAGGATTCTATAACAGAGCTGATTGACAAGATATTTAATCAAAAAATTTCTGAAAATCAATTTTCGAATGCAAACATTACATTTAAAGAACTTGAAAAAATTAAAGCCTCATTCTTAAAGGTTTTGAGTGGGATTTTCCATGAGCGTATCGCTTATCCTGAAGTAAATCTAGATCAAATCTCCAAGTCGGCATTTGATCAATCTGAAGCAAAGGAGAACTAATATGCAAATTGAGATACTCAATGAAACAGATATTGAATTATCAGAAGAATTAGAGTCATTAATCGTCAAAGCAAGTGATAAAGTTCTTGAATATGAGGACTTTGATATTGAGGGAGAGGTAAGTGTCCTCTTTGTAAGTGATAATAGAATTAAAGAGCTCAATAGAGAATATAGAAATAAAGACACAGTGACAGATGTCTTGTCCTTTCCTCAGTATGATTCAATCATTGAAAATGGTGTAAATGATCCTTTTATTTATCTTGGAGATGTTGTGATTTCACTTGAACAGGCACAAAGACAGGCTGAGGAATTTGGACATTCGTTAGAACGTGAAATCGTCTATTTGACCGTACACAGTATGCTTCATCTATTTGGCTACGACCATATGACTGATGAAGATAAAGGCGTAATGCGATCAAAAGAAAAGCAGGTCCTAGGAGCATTAAAAATCTTCAAAGGCACATCTTTAGGAGATGTGATATGAATAAAAAATATATAGCAGCAGCTGGAATCGTTGGTATTATTGTTCTTTCAGTTATCATCGGCATCGTAATCAAAAAAGCTTCTATTGATAAGGTACAAGCGACAGAAGAAACAACTGTACTTATCACAACAGAGGCTACTGAAAATACAATTGAAACTGAGCAAGAAGAAACAACAGATGGCGTTAAATACGAAAGTCATTTTAACCCGTATACTGGCTTATACTCAGACTCAGAGCTCACAGATCGAAGACCTATCGTCGTCATGTTAGACAATCAATATCTAGCAAGACCTCAGGCTGGTTTAGATGAAGCTGATGTTATATATGAAATCCTTGCAGAAGGACTAATAACACGTTATATGGCGGTATTTTATGGTGATCTTCCCGATCATATTGGTCCAGTTAGAAGCTCAAGACCTTATTTTGTAGAAAAGGCATATGAATTTGACCCGTATTATGTGCATGTAGGCGGTTCGATGCAGGCTTTATCTGATATTCGAAAATATAGTCTTGCAGATATTGACGGTTTAACAAGTGGCGCATTTTGGCGTGAAAAGCACAAGAGCATACCACATAATATGTATACCTCAAGCGAAGCCATTATTAAAGATGGCAATCGGTTAGGCTACAAAACTTCAATTAACCCTAACTTCATCAAATTTAACGAATCTTTTACCGAACTAAAGGGTTCAAACGCAAAGGAAATTACATTTGTTTACAAAGACCCTGTTAAAACCGACCCTACAGGTTATTACACTTCGTATATATATAACGATGAAGAAAAAGTATATTATCGATATACTAATGGTAGTCCCCATAATGATGAGGATTCTAAAACTCAATTGACCTGCACAAACATTTTAGTTCAATACGCCAAAACAGCTGTCATTGACAATGAAGGTCGACTCGATATTGATTTAACTACCACTGGAACGGGTAAGTACTATACAGGTGGCAAGTTTATCGAGGTTGCTTGGTCTAAAAAAAGTGTAGATGCATTGACTGAGTTCTTTGATTTAGATGGCCAACCCATTCAACTCAATCCAGGTAAAACTTGGATTCAGGTTATGAAGATTGGCAGGGAAGAAATAATTAAATAGCGAGGTATAATATGACATATCATGAACTAGTTGAAAAAGCTTATGAAGCAATGCAATTTTCCTACTCACCATACTCAAACTTTAAAGTAGGCGCTGCATTACTTACCACTTCTGGAAAAGTTTATACCGGATGCAATGTCGAAATTGCTTCTTTTGGTGCAACAAATTGTGCTGAAAGAACGGCAATTTTTAAAGCAATATCTGAAGGCAATCACGATTATTCAGCGATAGCTGTTGTTTCTTCAAGTAGAGATTTTACGTATCCATGCGGGATCTGTCGACAAGTTATTGTTGAGTTTGCTAAAGATATTGACATCATCGTCGCTAAAGACTATGATTATGAAGTCTATAAAATAGACGAGCTATTACCAAAATCATTTACTCAAATTGATCTAAAGTAGGATCAATCTAGATAGTATTTTTAGAAATGGAGGCGCTATGCAGTTTAAATCTGGTTTTGTGACCATTATAGGTAGACCGAATGTAGGAAAGTCAACATTGCTAAATCAGATCGTCGGTGAGAAAATTGCCATAATGTCGAGCAAGCCACAAACCACTCGTCATAAGATATCAGGGTTTTATAATGATGAGGACAGCCAGATAATTTTTGTAGATACGCCTGGTATCCACAGACCCAAAAACAAACTTGGTGACTTTATGGTTAACAGTGCTAAGAGTGCTGTAAAAGATGTAGATGTTGTCATTTTAATGGTTGACCACTCTTTGAAAATCGGACCTGGGGATGAGTATTTAATTGATTTTATTAAAGAAGCTAAGGTAAAGGTTATTTTGGCAATTAATAAAGTTGACTTAATTAGTCCAGATGAGTTTAAAATGATTTATGATCGCTATATGACATATGATTTTATTGAAACTGTCATTGGGTTATCTGCAATCAACTCAAAAGGTGTAGAGAAATTATTACAAGCGATTAAGTTGAAATTACCTTTAGGACCGGCCTTTTATCCAACCGATCATCTTACGGATCAAACTGAAAGAACCATTGTATCAGAAATTGTTCGTGAGAAGGTTTTACTTTATATCGACGAAGAAATACCTCATGGTGTTGCTGTGGAGGTACAGAGCTTTAAGAAAAGAAACAATAAGGAGCTGTATGACATTGAAGTAGATATTATCTGCGAAAAGCAATCTCATAAAGGAATAATCATCGGTAAAGAGGGCAGAAAATTAAAAGGGATAGGCAAAAGTGCGAGACAAGATATTGAGAGATTATTACAATGCTCCGTTAACTTACAGCTTTTTGTCAAAGTAAGAGAAGGCTGGCGTGACAATCAAAACTTCTTAAAAAGTATTGGCTATAAGGAGTAATTTGTATCGTAACCAAAAGGTAAGTGACAACACTTACCTTTTTTTAGTATTATCGGCAAATGGAGGTAGCCATGAGCTTACTTATGTTTTACGAATATCTGTCAAAAGTTGAACGACTTCTTGAAGAAAATAATGAAGTTGAGCTTCATGTCTATCTTGAAGACATGCATGCTGCAGATATTGCAGAGGTTTTAGAAAATCTTGAGGACGATCAGCAGGAAATCGTCTTTGGACTCTTATCGACAGAAAAAGCGACCGAAGTTCTTGAGGAGATCAATTCAGAGCAATTCAGTGATATCTTGAAGAATTTGACATATGAAAAAAAGGTCGAACTGTTGGAAAATATGTCGCAGGATGATATCGTCGACAAGCTTAGTGAACTCCCTGAAAGTCGTCAACAGGAAATCATTGCATTTTTGGATTACGAGGATGCTGCTGACGTCAAAGAGCTACTTATATACGAAGAGGGAACCGCTGGTCGTAGTATGACGAAGGATTTTGTTTCTGTTAGAAAAAATTTCTCTGTCTACTATGCTATAGAAACGCTTAGAGCAATTGCGCCTGATGCAGAAACGATATACTATGTCTATGTTACAGATAATAGCGATCGATTGGTGGGCGTTATTTCTCTTAGAGAGCTAATCATATCCTCACCTAATAAGCCAATTGACGCCATTATGAACGAAAATCTTATAACCGTTAACGTACATGACGATCAGGAGGATGTTGCAAAAGTTGTATCTAAATACGACCTCTTAGCAATTCCAGTTGTAGATGATGATAACGTTTTAAGAGGCATTATTACCATTGATGACGTTTTGGATATATTAGAAGAGGAAGCGACAGAGGATATCTTTAAGTTTGCCGGAGCCTCAGAAACAGAGATGTATGAAAATGATGATACTTTGTTCGAGCGCGTTAAAAATTCTGTTGTATCTAGATTGCCTTGGCTAATTATAACCATCTTTGGCGGTTTGTTATCAGCAAGTGTTCTTGCAAAGTTTCAAGGTACCATCAGTGCGAACGCCACATTAGCCATGTTTATGCCACTATTAACAGGTATGGGGGGAAATGTAGGGACTCAATCCTCGACAATTACTGTAAGAAATATTGCAACTCACGTCATTGAGGGAACGGGTATACTAAGAACCTTAATACATGAGATATCAGTTGGTTTATTCGTTGGAATTGTCTGCTCCGTTTTGGTTGGAATAGCAGCAATTATAATGAAGGCAGAATTTCACATCGCGATAATTGTTGGCATTTCCATGTGGGCAAATATGACTACTGCGGCAACTATTGGTACAATTGTTCCGCTTGTATTTAAAAAAATTGGCATTGACCCTGCAGTTGCCTCTGCGCCATTTATCACAACAACCATTGACCTAACTGGACTTTCTATTTACTTTTCACTTGCTACGTTTTTAATGACTAGCTTATAACTGGATAGGAGATTCTATGTACTTTGATACAGATGCGTTAGTGATAAAATCAACAAAATCATTAAACAACGATATATTTCTAACCTTATTCAGTCGTAAATCAGGAAAAATGGAAGTCGTTGCGAATGGCGCTAAGAGTTCTAAATCTCAGCTGTCAGCAAGCTCCAAGCCCTTTGTATATGGTACATTTACTATTAACACATCAAATAAGATACCAAAGGTCATTGCATGTGAAATTATTGATTCTCATTTTAGAGTGACGAATGATCTTGAAATTTTGGCATACGGTAATTATTTTATTGAGCTTTGCAATTTGACGACGGTACCAAATGTAGTAGATTATCCACATTATCAATTAATCGTTGAATTGATTTCTATTCTTTCAAACGCTGGACGGGAAGTAGCTACTCTTGATTTGGATACACTTGATTTACTGAGAGCTGCCTACTTGATTAAGCTTTCAAGGATTACTGGTCATCAAGCAAATATTTCCTCTCATTGTACTTCATGTGGCTGCAATTTAGAAGAGACTATATATTTTTCACCTCATGCAGGTGGCCTGATTTGTGGCAACTGTGAAAAAAGTAAATATAGAGGCTACAAAATTAACCAAACGTATATTAATCTGATTCAGTATTTATTAATTAAGGATCCAAGGGTGATTATAAAGACTAAAATACATCCCAATTATATCCAGAGATTGTGTAGTTTTTACGAAGAATTAATAATTTACCATAATCAAATAAAGGAAATTAAGTCTAAAAATTTTTTAGAAGATATCAAAAAACATTAGCAATTCAAATACTTGCAAATCTACAATATTTTTTATATAGATTTTAAGTTGTAAATATATAGCTTTTGGTTGACAAGAAGGTGTCTATACACTTTCTTTTTTCTTGTCTAATTATATGTTAGAATAATACAACTGTGGGGGTATATTATACTTAGACTATTTGTTTTTGGGGAGGAAGGCTTATGAGAAAATTCAGTTTAAGAGCAAAATTGATTCTCGCTTTTATTCTAGTTATTACCATTCCGATGGTGACTCTTGGGGGAATCATTTACAAGGTTTCGAAAGATTCATATTACAACAATATGAAGGAATCATCTTTAGAAATTTCAGAACAGGTTAAAAATAGTGTTACCAATTATATGATGATTTATGAAAGAGCGACCAAATTGACGGGGAGAGATCCGAATTTAGGAACTGCACGTACCGATGAGCTAAGTCGTGAAAGAATGCTCGTTGCATTCAATAGCTTTATTTCAGAATATAGTGAAGTTAAAAATGTGTATGTTGGCTATAAAGATAAATCATTTTATATTTGGCCAGAGGTAGAGCTTCCTGCTGATTATGATCCAACTGGCAGACCATGGTATACAGAGGCTCAGGATAAAGATGGCTTTATTTGGACGCCACCATATACCGATGCAACAGACAAATCAATCATTGTTATATCTGCAGCGCTTCCAGTAAAAAGTCCGTCAGGTAGCTTTGAAGGGGTCATGGCACTTGATTTAGATATTTCGAAGGTAGCTGCTAGCTTGAATGATATTCTAATAGGTAAGTCAGGCTACGTAACCGCTATTGATAGTAACAATCTTGTAATGACACATCCAAATAGTGATTTAGTAGGTTCTGAAATCTCTGTACCAGAATTAAATACCTTTGTAAAAAGTAATACGACAGGCACGCTTGAATATTCCTTCAATGGTGTCAAAAAAATTGCATTTCTTACAACTATTGATTCCTTGGGATGGAAATTGCTTGCTGTAGTAGATGAAAGTGAAATTGCTGATCAAACAAGATCACTTGTGCTTACTTTACTTTTCTTCTCAAGTATATTATTAGCAATTGCAATTATCGTCGCTATAGTATTCTCTAATTTAATTCTCAAAAATATTAAAAAAATCAGTACATTTATTAGTGAAGTTAGCCGTGGTGATTTAAGCCATAGAATTCACATTAAAGCAAAAGATGAAATTGGTCTTCTATCACATGATCTTAATGATATGTTAGATAATGTCTCTGGGCTATTAAGAAATGTAGATGACGCAACTTCAAAGGTTCTTGAGTCCTCAACTGGATTAGTGGGCTTGTCTGAAAGGTCAACGCAAGCAGCTAGAGAGGTTGCTCATGCAGTAGAAGAGGTTGCTGTAGGTGCATCTAAACAGGCGATGGACAGTGAAACCAGTAGTAAGGTTGCAACTGAAATGGGTAACAACATCAAAACACTCACCGAGAACATTGTCTCAATGATTGACCAAACGACCAAAGCAAGTCAGATTAATAAGAGTAGTGTTGCTGCAGTAAATGTTTTAAGACAAAAGAACGTTGAAAATAATGACGCCACGCAAAAAACAGAAACTGCAATTTTAGAGCTTGCTAATCAATCTCAAGCGATTGGCAGCATCGTGCAAGCAATTAGTACCATCGCTGAACAGACCAATCTACTTGCACTTAATGCATCTATTGAAGCAGCTAGAGCAGGTGAGCATGGTCGAGGCTTTGCTGTAGTTGCAGATGAGATTCGTAAGCTTGCTGAGGAGTCAAGTAAAGCAGCTGATGAAATCAAGAGCATCGTCAATTCGATTCAACAGGGCTCATCGCACACAGTTACAATCATGCAAGAGGTTAAACTCCGCTCTAACGATCAAAATATTGCAGTTCAAAAGGTTGAAGAAGCATTCAACAGTATTTTTACAGCCATCACGAGCATTCAAAGTGTCATTGATGCCGTATCTAAGGATATTGAAGTCCTTGACGCTAGTAAGGTTGAAATATTAGATAGCATATCAAGCATCGCAAGTGTCTCTGAAGAAGCTGCTGCAGCATCTGAGGAGGTTAGTGCGTCAATGCAAGAGCAAACGGCTATAGTAGAAGAGGTTGCATCTTCAGCAGAAAAACTTAGAGAATTAGCGATACACCTCGAAGAAAATATTACTAAATTTACCATTTAACAAATGAAGGCTTTAAATTATCATTGATGATTAACCTAAACCCGCCTAATTTCGTCAAAAACGAGCTTTGGCGGGTTTTGTATTAACGTTAGAATTTAATTAAAAACCGGATATAAATCCGAAAAAACGAAACAAAGTTATAAATGTAGTGGTATAATATTTTTATAAAATTGAAACTTATTATATGATTATAAATATACAGAAGGGAGAGTATTATGAGAATCACTTTAGAAATGGTCGATGAGGTTATTAGTAGAACTGGCGCAACTTATAAAGAAGCAAAAGAGGCTTTAGAGCTATATGAGGGAGATGTCTTACAGGCAATCGTATATCTCGAAGAAAAAACTGCACCAAGAAGATCACCTGGACAAGATACAATTGAGAAGCTGAAAGCTTTAGTCAATGAAGGACTTGTTAGTCAAATTATCATTCAAAAAAATGGCAAAACGATTTTAGATTTACCTATCGTTGCAGGGGCAATAAGTGCAGTAATCTTTACCGTTCCAACGGTTGCCGGTATAATAGCTGCTATTGCAACCGGCTGTGAAATTAAAATCATTAAAAAAGATGGTGAAGAGGTTAATTTTAATGAAATGACCCAAACAAAATTTGAGGATTTTAAAAATTTTATCAATAGAGAAAAATCGAAGATGAATAGGGAAGAAACTTCACAATCAGCTTCAGAGGAAAACATTTTTGAAGAGGATATATTTGAAGAGGAAGACAAATACGAGAAATAGCGACATTCTTTCTAGGTTGTATGAAAATACTCTAGTTCAGCCTTTACACTATTTTATATTTGTGGTAAAATCAAAAAAAATATATACTGCTGCGATGAAAAAGAGGAGTAATTTGTTCTATTTTTTAGAGAGTTGATGTCAGGTGGAAATCAACATTTAGAATAAATGAAGGCGCTTTCGAGCTATGCATACTAAAGTGGGTCATTTTGACCAACTAGGGTGGAACCGCGGAATAATCTTTCGTCCCTTTTGGGATGAAAGATTTTATTTTTTTTGTCAATAAAGTTGACAAATGTAAGAAATTCACACAACAAGGTAGGAGGCATTATGGAAAAGGTAACGATGGAAAAGGTTGTTTCTTTATCAAAATCAAGAGGATTTATTTTCCCAGGTTCAGATATTTACGGTGGACTTGCAAACACATGGGATTATGGTCCATTAGGCGTTGAGCTTAAAAACAATGTTAAACAAGCTTGGTGGAAAAAATTTATTCAGGGATCGCCATACAATGTAGGGATTGACAGTGCAATACTCATGAATCCAGAGGTTTGGGTAGCATCAGGCCATGTTGGGGGCTTCAATGACCCTTTAATGGACTGTAAGTCGTGTAAAACAAGATATAGAGCAGATCAGTTAATCGAAGCACATATGATGGCAAAAGGAGAAACGCCAGAAGCTCTAGATGCTTGGGGCAACGAAAAAATGGAAAAATACATCGATGAAGAAGGAATTGTTTGCACAAACTGCGGAAAAAAGGATTTTACTAGCATCAGACAGTTCAATCTAATGTTTAAGACATTCCAAGGGGTTGTTGAGGATTCATCTACTGAAATTTTTCTTAGACCTGAAACTGCTCAGGGTATTTTTGTTAACTTTAAGGCAATCCAAAGAGCTGCAAGAAAGAAAGTTCCTTTCGGTATCGGTCAAATCGGTAAATCCTTTAGAAATGAAATAACACCGGGCAATTTTACATTCAGAACAAGAGAATTTGAACAAATGGAGCTTGAATTTTTCTGTGAGCCAGGTGAAGATTTAAAATGGTTTGCTTACTGGAAAGAGTTCTGCATGAGCTGGCTATTAAAACTTGGCATGAATCCTGCTAATGTAAAGTTCAGAGATCATGATGCAGAGGAGTTATCACATTACTCTAATGCAACGACTGATATCGAGTATAAATTCCCATTTGGTTGGGGAGAGCTATGGGGAATTGCTGATAGAACCGATTTTGACTTAAAAGCACATATGACACATGCTAAAACCGATTTATCCTATCAGGATCCGATTACTAACGAAAAATATGTCCCATACTGTATAGAACCATCTCTTGGCGCGGATAGAGTTACACTGGCATTTTTAGTTGACGCATATGATGAAGAAGCGTTGGATGATGGTACATCAAGAATCGTAATGCGCTTCCATCCAGCACTTGCACCTTATAAAGCTGCTATTTTCCCACTATCAAAAAAATTAAACGAAGGTGCAGAGAAAGTATTTGCTGATTTGGCTGAGCATTTTAATGTCGATTTCGATGACTCAGGTAGTATTGGAAAACGCTATAGAAGACATGATGAAATTGGTACACCTTTCTGTATCACATATGATTTTGAATCTGAAGAGGATCATAGCGTTACCATTCGTCATAGAGATTCTATGGAGCAAGAACGTGTAAAAATTGATGAGCTAGAAAATTATATCCGTACGAGACTCAAGTTCTAAAATATGATATAATATTGTTTGAATATTCGAACATTTCTGATAATTTTTTAGTTTTAGAAATAAATATTTGGATATAATTATTATGATGTACTAATTCTAGGAGGTTTCAATGGACAATCGGTATTATATATTTATCCTATCCGATTCGTTAGGTGAGACAGCTTCGCATGTTGCAAGAGCTGCAATGAACCAGTTTATCAATAAAGACTACGTCGTAAAAAAATACAATTATGTGAGAGATGCGGATGCCGTTGAGGAAATCGTCGTGGAAGCATCGAAGCATAAATCCATGATTTTATTTACAACCGTTATAGAAGAATTGACAAATAGCATTGTCTCTCTGTGTGCGAAACACAATGTGCTTTGCCATGATATCCTGTCACCAGTTCTGGGACAGTTTTCATCCTTCTTTGATGATTCTCCAGTGAGAAAGCCGGGAACGATGTATAAACTGGATGATGATTACTTCGAGAGGGTGGCAGCAATCGAGTTTGCTGTAAAGTATGACGACGGTAAGGACTTAAGAGGCTTAAAGTATGCGGATATTGTGCTTTTAGGTATTTCGAGAACTTCTAAAACCCCTTTAAGCATGTATTTATCCCATAAAAATGTAAAAGTAGCAAATGTACCATTGGTACCTGAGATTCAGGTTGCTAAAGAAATATTTCAAGTTCCAAAGAACAAATTAATCGGACTTACAAATTCACCTGAAAAGCTCAATGAGATTCGTATTGAACGTTTAAGAGCACTTGGTTTATCAGCCGATGTAGAGTATGCGAACTTCGATAGAATTCTTCATGAGCTTGATTATGCAGAAAAAGTTTATAAACAATTAGGATGTCCAGTTATCAATGTTGCGAATAAGGCAATCGAGGAGACTGCAAGTATTATTCTCGAAATTACTGGTCTTAATATCAAACTTAAGTAAGCATCATCAAATAAATAACTTTTAGGTAAATGACCCATAGTAAGTTTCGATTTACTATGGGTTTTTTATAAAATTCTTTGTGAGGGAAGGTTTTTATGATGAAAAAGTATGTTTATGCCTTTGAAGAAGGAAACAAGGAAATGAAAGCATCACTCGGCGGTAAGGGTGCAAATCTAGCTGAAATGAAAAAAATCGGCCTCCCTGTACCAGATGGATTTACTATTACTACTGAAGCCTGTAATCAATACTATGTAGATGGTAAAAAAATCTCTGAAAATATTCAGGGCCAAATTCTAGATTATCTCGAAAAATTGGAAGCCAAAACGGGCAAACTACTTGGTGATCCAAAAGATCCACTTTTAGTTTCTGTTAGATCGGGTGCTGTTTTCTCAATGCCTGGTATGATGGATACAGTATTAAATCTTGGCTTAAATGATGCATCTGTAGAAGGTCTTGCAATTCTAACGGATAATAGAAGATTTGCATATGACTGTTATAGAAGATTTATCCAAATGTTTGGCGATGTTGTACTTGAAATACCTAAGTACAAATTTGATAGAGTCTTAGATGGTCAAAAGGAAAAAATGGGCTATGAGCTTGACACACAGCTTAATGTTGAAGACTTTACACATATCATTCAAGAGTACAAAGCAATCGTAAAAAGAGAAAAAGGATTTGATTTCCCAATGAACCCTAGAGAGCAAATGATGTTTGCTATCGAGGCGGTATTCAATTCATGGAACAATGATCGCGCAAGAGTTTATCGTAATTATAACGATATCCCTCACGACCTTGGAACTGCAGTCAATATTCAATCCATGGTATTTGGAAATATGGGAAATACATCTGGAACAGGTGTTGCATTTACTAGAAATCCATCAACTGGTGAAAATGTACTATTTGGTGAATTCCTAATTAATGCGCAAGGTGAGGATGTCGTTGCTGGTATTAGAACCCCTCAAAAAATTGATGAGCTGAAGGATGTAATGCCTGACGTATATGTTCAATTTACTGAAGTTGCAGATAAGCTTGAGGCACATTATAAAGATATGCAGGATATCGAATTTACCGTTGAACGTGGTAAGCTCTTTATGCTACAAACCAGAACTGGAAAAAGAACTGCTTTTGCAGCAGTTAAGGTTGCCGTTGATATGGTTGAAAGTGGCGTTATATCTAAAGAAGAAGCATTACTACGAGTTATGCCGTCTCAACTAGATCAGCTCTTACATCCAATGTTTGACCCAGCAGCTATAAAAGGTGCTAGTCCAATTGCAAAAGGACTTCCAGCATCACCTGGTGCAGCATACGGAAAGGTCTTCTTCCATTCAGAGGATGTTGCAAGACATAAGGAAAATGGTGATGAGTGTATCTTAGTTAGAACTGAAACATCTCCTGAGGACATCGAAGGGATGGTTGCAGCTAATGGTATCCTAACAGCGCGAGGTGGTATGACGTCACATGCTGCAGTCGTTGCTAGAGGCATGGGAAAATGCTGTGTTGCCGGCTGTAGTGAAATTTTTGTCGATGAAGAAGAAAAATATTTTAGAGTGGGAGATGTCATCTATAAAGAAGGCGATTATATTTCATTAGATGGTAACTCAGGTAACGTCTATAGTGGTAAGCTAGACACGGTTGAGGTTGCATTAACTGGCGACTTTGCACTTTTATTATCTTGGGCAGATGACGTGAGAACGCTCGGCGTTAGAACCAATGCGGATACACCTAGAGATGCTGAGACCGCTGTTAAGTTTGGAGCAGAAGGTATCGGTCTTTGCCGTACTGAGCATATGTTCTTTAGTGAGGAAAGAATTCTCAACGTTAGACGTATGATTCTATCTGGGACTTTACAGGAGCGTCTAGAAGCATTAAAGCTATTGCTACCTTACCAAAGAGAAGATTTTATCGGTATCTTTAAGGCACTTGGTGAAAGACCTGTAACGATCAGACTTTTGGACCCACCGTTACATGAGTTTGTTCCTCATAAAGAAGACGAAATCAGAAATTTAGCTGAAGATCTCGGCCAAACCTATGAGTTCGTTAAGTACAAAATTGATAATCTAATGGAAATCAACCCAATGCTAGGTCATAGAGGCTGTCGTCTTGCGATGACCTATCCAGAAATCTATGAAATGCAATGTATCGCAATATTTGAGGCCGCTGTTCATTGTAAAAAGGATCTTGGAATAGACGTTAAGCCAGAAATCATGATTCCACTTGTTGGTCATATGAAGGAGTTCACAGAATTAAAAGGACTCGTTAAAAAAGTAGCTGATCAAATAATCGGCGAAACCGATTTAACTTTAGATTATAAGATCGGTACGATGATTGAAGTGCCTAGAGCAGCACTTATCGCAGACGAAATTGCTAAGGAAGCTGAATTTTTCTCATTTGGTACAAATGACTTAACTCAAATGACACTTGGTTTTTCTAGAGATGACTCTGGTAAATTCTTACCTGAATACTTGAAGAAAAATGTATTTGAAAAGGATCCATTTGAAACCATCGATCAAAATGGCGTAGGTAAACTCGTTAAAATGGCTTGTGAGCTCGGTAGAAATACAAACGCAACCTTAAAGCTTGGTATTTGTGGTGAGCATGGTGGTGATCCAAAATCCATTGATTTCTGTCATAAAACTGGTCTAAACTATGTTTCATGTTCACCTTATCGCGTGCCAATCGCTAGATTAGCTGCTGCACATGCGGCGATTAAAAACAAATAAACTATTAAATATATTACTATCGGTTTAACTATAGTTTATAAGTAAGACTTACTAAAAGGGTATTGTCTATTCTCCCATATAGACAATATCCTTTATGTTTGATAACTGTAGAAGCGTATACATATTATTTAGATTACAAATGAGTATTACCTTTGAAAGAAATTCTCATTTAACATATAATTAAAGAGTAATAAGCTTACAAGGTTCTAAAACAGATCTACCAAATAAAGATATAAAGTAAAGTGAGGTAATCAAAATATGAAAACTGAAAAAGAAAAAATGTTAGCTGGTGAGTATTACTACGCAAGTGATGAGCAGTTGACTCTGGATAGAGAAAAAGCAAGAATGTTGACGCATGAATTTAATCACCTTAAACCTACAGATATGTCTTATGGAAAAGAGCTTATTAAAAAGCTTATTCAAGCTAAGGGCGAATTTAACTTAGAACAGCCCTTTTACTGTGATTACGGCTATAACATCGAAGTGGGCAACCATTTTTTTGCAAATTTTGGTTGTACCATCTTAGATGTTTGTAAGGTGACGATTGGTGATAATGTCTTGTTCGCACCACATGTTCAAATTTATACTGCAACGCACCCTATAGATCCTATTGAAAGAAGTAGTGGTAAAGAATATGCAAAACCAATCACAATAGGAAATAATGTATGGATTGGTGGTAATGCAGTCGTATGTCCAGGCGTGACCATTGGTGATAACACAATCATAGGCGCTGGAAGCGTGGTTACTAAGGATATTCCAGCCAATGTTATAGCTGGAGGCAATCCATGTAAAGTAATTCGTTCAATTTACGAGTAAAATAGATGAATTCTATTTAGGAGGAAACATGGAAAATTATAGACTAATTCAAGAAGCTGAAGAATTTAATCGTTTAAGTCCATTCGCTCAAAAGGTTGCAGAAAGTAATGGCAGACGTGTATATGAAGAACCATGTCCCATCAGAACAGATTATCAACGTGATCGAGATCGTATTCTACATTCAAAATCATTTAGACGATTAAAGCATAAAACACAAGTTTTTTTATCACCAGAGGGCGACCATTATCGTACTCGGTTGACGCATACCTTGGAAGTCTCTCAGCTTTCAAGAACGATTGCTAGAGCGCTTAGGTTAAATGAGGACTTAACAGAAGCCATCTGTTTGGGTCATGATTTAGGTCATACACCATTTGGACATTGTGGTGAAGATCGTCTCAACAAAATCCATCCGGGCGGGTTCAAACACAATGAGCAGAGCTTAAGAGTGGTTGATTATTTAGAACGCCGAAAAAATAGTAAATTTGGTTTAAATTTAACTGAAGAAGTACGAGATGGTATTTTCCATCATGGCTCAAAGGGAACGCCTAGCACGCTTGAGGGTGCTATTGTAAGTAAATGTGATCGTATCGCTTATTTAAACCATGATATTGATGATGCAATACGTGCCAATGTGCTCTTAGCAAGTAGTATTCCTTCGGAGCTTGAAGCTATTTTAGGCGCATCTCACGGTGAGCGCATTAATACAATGATTATGGACATTATTAAGCACAGTGAAGGAAAATCATCAATTCTTATGAGCTCTGAAATTGAAGAGGCCTTTAATGCGCTCCGTGGCTTTATGTTTGAAAATGTTTATTATAATAAAGAAGCAAAAAAAGAAGAGGAAAGAGCGGAGTATATCGTCGAAACACTTTATACTTATTATAAAGATCATCCTGAACAAATGCCTGATGAACGATACGTCGACTTTAACAATGGCGATGGATTAAATGCAGTAAAGGATTTTGTTGCAGGTATGTCAGATCGTTATGCGGTTAATTTGTACAAAGAGCTTTTCATACCAAAATTTTGGGTTTATTAGGATATAAACTTTTGTTAATAAAGAAGGATTTTTCGAATTAATGTCGAAATAATTAGAGTCTCTTAATAATTTAAGAAAGGTGATGAAATGAGCATAAAAAATGATGGGAATATATTCGACTACATTCTAGAGCATGTCAATCTAGTCGATGTCATTTCCGGATATATTACGGTAGAACGTTCCGGTAGAAATTATAAAGCTTTGTGCCCATTTCATAATGAAAAGACAGCATCGTTTATTATTTCAGAAGAAAAACAGCTTTTTCACTGTTTTGGTTGTGGTGCAGCAGGAAATGCTATTGGATTCATAACTCAATATGAGAATTTAGATAGTATTGATGCTGTAGAATTTTTAGCAGATAAGTACAACATCGATATTTCACAGTTTGCACGAGGTGGTCAAAAAAACACTGGTCAATTAACAAGGTATTATGATATATTAAGAGACGCGGCTGTTTTTTATTATAAGAATCTTAGATCACACCCAGAAGCATTAAAGTACTTGGAAAATAGAGGCTTGCATTTAGATGTAATCAAGCAATTTGGTATAGGCTTTTCAAGTGATGCATGGGCAGATTTGTTGAAATCACTATCACAAAAATACAGTCAAAAAGATTTAGAAAGTGTCGGATTGATTATTCCCAATAAAGATCATAGTAGTTATTATGATCGATTTAGGAATAGAGTCATTTTTCCAATTATCAATCCGAAGGGGAAAGTAATCGGTTTTGGCGGTCGAGTTATGGATCAGTCCTTACCAAAATATTTAAATTCTCCAGAAACTGAAGTTTTTAATAAAAGCCAAACCTTATATGGATTAAATCTTGCTAAAAATAATTTGGCTGACAAAAAACAGTTGATTATCGCAGAAGGATATATGGACGTTATTGCGCTTCACACCTATGGTTTTACAAATGCTGTTGCGACTTTAGGAACAGCCCTTACGACAGAGCATGCAAGATTAATGCGTCGATATGCAGATGAAGTTATCATATGCTATGACTCAGATTTTGCAGGACAAAAAGCAACGCTACGAAGTCTTGATGTTCTTGAGGGCATCATCGATAAGGTACGAATTATTGTGCTAGGTGAAAATTTAGACCCAGATGAATTTTTAAAGAAATATGGCAACGACCGATTTAAAGAAAAAATCGATACTGCAATTACGGCAACAGAATATCGACTTAATCATTTAATGCAGGGCTTTAATCTAAATAATGATCAAGAAAAAATTGAATTTCTTTCAAAAGCGGTTGTAGTCATTGGAAAACTAGCAAATGCTTTTGAGAAAAATCTATATATCGATAATTTGTCCTCCCAGTTAAACGTCAGTCGAGAACTAATTGCCCAAGAGGTTTATAAGGACAATTATAATGCCAATATCCAATATGGGTTTAGGGGTAAATCAGTTGCTCAAGAGCCGATTACAAAGCTGACAAATGACAAGAAGGCTTATCTAGAAAAACAGTTAATCACTTACTTTGTCAATCGATATGACGAATTATCTGATATTCAAAAGAAGTTAATCAGTTCTTTTAGATTTACTGAAGATTTGCAAAACATTGTTGATACGGTTGTCACTTATTTTGAAAGAAACGAACAATTTTCACTTCAAAATATTATTGAAAATGCAGATATAGATGTATCAACTGGCCTAATTGATCTTATGAACAATCAATTGGAATCGTATGAACATTATGATATTGAACTTATCTTAAATAATCTAATAGCCTTAACACTAGACGAAGAAATTAATACGCTTAAATCGAGGTTAAAAGAATCAGAGGAGCCATCGAAGATTCAACAGCTGATTCAGCAAAAAATCATTGAAAAACAGGCAATAACATTAAAAATCAGAAACCATAAATTAAAAAATTGAAAGGAGGCAATTCAATTGAGCGAAAAATTGAATGCCAAAAACCAAGAATTAGTAAAAGCACTTATTAAAAAGGGAAAGAAAAATGGTAGCTTATCCTACAAAGAGATACAAGACAAGCTTTCAGAACTTGAAATCGATAAAGATCAAATCGAAGAAATTTACGAAGCGTTTAGTGCTATGGATATTACTATCATTTCTGACGACGATGAGGATGAAGACAGCTCTGATCAGGATGACGATATAGATGATATAGATCTTGATGATTTAGAAGAAATCGAAGATTTAGATGATTTAGATGATTTAGATGATCTTGATGATTTAGATGATCTCGATGATATAGATAATTTAGACGAAGATGAATCCGATGAGGACGAAGACGACGAGGATAAGGCAATCGATATTTCTGTGCCAAAAGGTATCAATATCGATGACCCAGTTCGTATGTATTTGAAAGAAATTGGAGAGGTGGCACTATTATCAGGCGATGAAGAGGTTGAACTCGCAAAACGCATGGCAAATGGCGATGAAGATGCTAAGAAGAAGCTTTGTGAAGCGAATCTTCGACTTGTAGTAAGTATCGCTAAAAAATATGTTGGTAGAGGAATGCTTTTCCTTGACTTAATTCAAGAGGGTAATTTGGGCCTTATCAAAGCAGTTGAAAAATTTGACTGGACGAAAGGGTTTAAGTTTTCAACCTATGCAACCTGGTGGATCAGACAAGCGATTACACGTGCAATAGCAGACCAAGCAAGAACCATTCGTATTCCTGTCCACATGGTTGAGACCATCAATAAATTAATTCGCGTTCAAAGACAACTCCTACAAGAGTATGGTCGTGAACCACTTCCAGAAGAGATTGCAAAGGAAATGGACATGACAGTAGAAAAGGTAAGAGAGATTTTAAAAATTGCTCAAGAGCCAGTATCTTTGGAAACACCAATAGGTGAGGAAGAGGATTCACATCTTGGTGACTTTATTCCGGATAATGACGCACCAGCGCCTGCTGATGCTGCGGCGTTTTCTATGCTAAAGGAACAATTAATGGAGGTACTTGAAACGTTAACGCCTAGAGAACAAAAAGTTCTTAAGCTACGATTTGGGCTTGAGGATGGTAGAGCGCGTACACTTGAAGAGGTGGGCAAAGAATTCGATGTAACACGTGAAAGAATAAGACAAATCGAAGCAAAAGCTCTTAGAAAGCTTAAGCATCCAAGTAGAAGTAAAAAACTCAAAGATTATTTAGAATAGATGCATCGACAATAGCTTTAATGATCAATAGAATTTGAGTTCGCTCAAATTCTATTTTTTTAAATTCATTAATACAATGAGGTGAAACTTGGAAAGAATAAAAGTATCTAATAGAATCAAAAAACTTGCCAATCAGATTGAACAGCTACCGATAACGATATCAAGATTTGCTGACATAGGAACTGACCATGGATATCTGCCGTTTGAATTGCTAAATAGAGGGGTAATAAAATCAAGTATTTTGTGCGATGTAAATGAGGGGCCACTTCAAAATGCAAAGCAAACCTTTAAAGGGTCGAAATCTTCAACTGACTTTCGACTTGGATCAGGGCTTGAACCATTAAACAAGGGCGAAGTGGATGCCGTTGCAATTGCAGGTATGGGTGGCGGTTTAATCATTGATTTATTAAGCTGTGATTTAGAAAAAACGAAATCCTATCCCATTTTGCTTTTACAGCCTATGACAGAGCAGGATCGATTAAGAGCATGGTTACTTGAAAATAGATTCATCATTTTATGGGATAATTTCTTTATAGATTTGAACAAGCAATATGAGGTCATCATGGTTTATAATCCCGATTGCACTCTTGAAGATGTTGGATCGAGCACAGCCAATATAAGCCTAAGTGCATCGCATTTAAGAACCGTTTTTAGTAACATCAATGACAATCAATTTAAAAATCCGACTGAGGATTTGGAATTTGGTTTTAGCATTAACTTGGCAGAAGTTGAAAACTATCGTAGTTTTTTAGTGTTTAAGAAACAAAAGTATTTCAATGTTCTCTCAAAAATATCAAAAGAGGAACATGGAGAGATATACACTGCTACTCAAAAGAAGCTAGATACGATCGACCAAATAGAAAAAGCGTTAGATATCATCAAAATAACTAAAGATGAATCCTCATGAAAAGGAGTATAATTATGAACGTAACTGTAGCAGACATATTAAAAGCCATCGATCAAATAGCGCCTTTTTCAACTGCAGATGATTGGGATAATTCAGGTCTCCTAGTGGGTGATCCAAATAAAATAGTCAATAACGTTCTTTTATCCTTAGACGTTACAGAGGAAGTCGTCAATGAAGCGATAACAGGCGGTTATGATTTGATCATCTCACATCACCCTCTTATATTTAAAGGGCTTAAGACGCTAGTTTCAACAACTTCGCCTGCCAATAGCATTATCAAGCTAATTAAATCAGATATTTCAATTATTTCAGCACATACCAATCTTGACCTTTCTTTTGAGTATGGAATTAACCGATATCTTGCTGATCAATATGAGCTGAAGGATTTGAGTCGGCTAAACGATGAACAAGGCTATGGGATTATCGGAGAATTCAGTAAAGAGATTTCAGTAAAAGTGTTTCTAGACAAAACAAAATCAATATTCAACATTCAGACGATCAAATGCACCAATCTAAATGCGACTGAGATTAGTAGGGTTGCTTTATGCTCTGGTGCTTCAGCTGACTTTATTTCAGATGCCATTCGAAATAGTGTCGATGCATATATTACATCTGATATTAAATATCACGAAGCTCAATCGGTTATTGGAACTAAGGTAGCTTTATTTGATGTAGGGCATTTTGAAAGCGAGTTTGTATACTTACATTTTTTAGGAGAAACACTCTCAAAGTGCATAAAAAATGTAGAGTTTAGTGTTACAACGGCAGAAAAACCATTATTCAGCTATTTGTAAGTTAATTTGTTGATTAATTGACAACAGTTATGGAAATATAAAAGTGTAAGGAGTAAAATCCCTATACTTTTTTTATATTTAAGGGTATTTCCAATTATCATAGTAATACCGAGATACGGATTTTTATATTAGAAAAAGCTTTAAATGCATATATAAACATTTTAAGGATATATATAGCTTAGAATAAGAAAGAGGTGACATTATGTCAAAAAAAATGTGTAAACTTTACTCACTTGCTGAAAAGGAGACTAAGACATATACAAAGTATGTATTGCCTGCTAAATATGTCTGTAAAAAATGTGGACGCGTTGCTAACTCAGATGGTTTGCTTTGCAGTCCTAAGGCGATAGAATTAAAAGAGCATAATGATCAGTCAAAAGATAAAGTTAAGCATAAAAAGACGAAAGACAAGGACGCCGAGGGATGCGATAGAAAGCACAAAAAACACAAAAAACACAAAAAACACAAAGAGGATAAGAAGCATAAAAAGCATCAGACTGATCTTAAAGTACAAACTGATATATCGCCTTCAGCACAACCAGCATTGCCTACTTCATCTTCATCAATAGAAGCAGAAGCTTTACACAAATATATCATCAAAGCGACATCGGGTCCAAACTCCAAAGAGAAGAAAAGAATAAAAGTGCCAAAATCCAAGGTTATAAAGTAAAATTTGTGTAAAGTGCTTAGCTTAAGATACTATTTGTATCAATATAAACGTATAATAGGTTTATAACAAGTCTCTCATATAGGAGTTCATTATGAATCATCTTTTCGCCGCAATCGATCTGGGATCGAATGCGTTAAAGCTTAAAATTGTACAAGTGATCAATAACCAAATGGAAACCTTGGAGGACATCTCTGTACAAATTCCATTAGGAGATGAGGTTTTTCTATCCAATACCATTCAACTCGAAACGGTTAAAGAAGCGGTAGAAACGTTGATTTATTTTAAACAGGTGATGGAATCCTATGGCATCGTCGCTTATAAGGCTGTGGGCACAAGTGCTTTTCGTGAAGCAGAAAATGCAAAGAATTTTATAGAAATCATACGTATGAAAACGGGTCTTGAGGTTGAAGTCGTAGAAGACACGATGGAGAAATTTCTTACCTATAAATCGATTAGAGATAATGTGTCCAATTATAAGGATATTCGAAAGAGTGCTTTACTAGTAGAAGTTAACTCTGGTAGCTGTGATGTGAGTATTTATAGTCAGAATAAGCTAATCAAAAATGATGAGATTCGATTGGGGACTAAGACACTTAAGTACATGCTAATTGAGCTTGAAAAACGTGCAATTAATTATCCTTATGTCCTTAGAGAAATTATTGAGACGCGTACCTCTCACATTTGGCCAAGTATAGAGGCTAAAAGAATTAAACATTTTATCGCTATTGGCGGAGAGGCTAAACAGGTTAAAGAGATTCTGTTTGGGTCTAAGGCTAATATCTCAATGCAAGATTTTAAAGCACTATGTGTGAAGGCGCTTAACAACGATTACGAGCTCCGAAAAAAAGTTGAAGCCAAAGCGGTAAACTGGTATGAATTTTTAGCGACCATGGTTTTATACGATGTATTTACTGACTTAGTTGATTCAGAATATCTAACTGTTCCCAATATCTCATTAAGAGATGGTATTCTGGCAGTGCTAATAGAGCAGGCATACGACTTAAATCGATATAAACACTTTAACAATGATATCTATCATCTTGCCTATGAGATCAGTAAACGATACAAAAGCAGCGAGAGTCATATTAAAAATATAGAACATAATGCCTTTATGCTTTTTGAAGGTTTGAAAAAAACGTTTTCATTTAACGAAAGAGATGAAATGCTTTTACGGCTAAGTGCTATACTACATGAAATTGGTAAATACACACGTATGAGAGATTATCTTATTACCAGCTATGAAAAGCTCAGTTCTATGGATATCTTTGGTGTAAAGCATAACGAAATGCTCATTATCGCACATATTTGTAGACTTATTTCAAGCTCTGAAACAAAGCTGTATCAATTGCCACCAAATAACTTAACTGAGGATGAGCAAATACGTGTTTTTAAGCTTGCATCTATACTATCCATTTCAGACTCATTAGATAAAGGGAAGAAGCAGCGTATTGAAGTTATTGATACTGTAATCAATGATGATTATTTTTTCATCAATGTAAAAAGACACTCTGAAACCATACTAGAGGATTGGAGCTTTGAATTTACTATAGACAATTTTGCTAATACCTTTGGAATAATACCAGAAATTAAGGATGTGGACTAATGTATTTTAATAGAGAGCTGAGCTGGCTTGAATTTAATAGAAGAGTGTTATATGAAATGGAGGATTTGAAGCAACCATTACTAGAACGACTTAAGTTTAGTGCTATTTTTTCAACAAACCTAGATGAATTTTTTATGGTCCGTGTTGCTGCGATTAAGAATCAAATTAGTTCAGGCTATGAAGATCCAGATCAAACAGGCTATACAGCAAAGCAAAAGCTTGATCTTATTAACGAAAAGGTTTCTGAGCTGGTCACTTTGCAATATGAAAAAACCATGATTCAGCTTGAAGCTCTAGCTACGAGTGGTATCAAAATCATTCATAAAACTCAGTTCACCTCAGAAATCATCACACAGCTTGAACAAAAATTCAACTTTGAAATTTTTCCGGTGCTTACACCTATGGCAGTTGACTTTTCTCGTCGTTTTCCATTAATTTCAAATAAAAGTATCTATATCGGTGTACGCCTTATGATCGGTATGGAATCTAAATTTGCCCTAGTACAGGTTCCAAATGTGCTTGAACGACTGATTAAGGTTACAAGCTGTAAGGAAAGCACCTGCTTTGTCCTTCTTGAGGATGTTATAGAAACATTTATCGATAAGCTATTTATCGGTCATCAGGTCATGTCAACCTGTCAATTTCGTGCAACAAGAAACGCAGATCTCAACATCGTTGAAGATGAAGCTGAGGACCTGTTAATGGTCATAGAAGAAGCAATTAAGCTCCGTAAGTGGGGAGAAACAGTTCGCCTTGAAATTACGGACAGTTCACAGGATCCTTGGTTAATGAAGGTGCTAGAGGATGCTTTGCAACTTGATCCAACTCAAATATTTAGAGTGAATGGCATGCTGGATTTAACTTTTTTGATGAAGCTAAAGCCGCCAAAGGGAAATACTGAGCTTATACGTATGCCCTATAAGCCTAAAAAATATCCACCTATTGATAAAAAGAATCTGTTTAAAGCGATCAAGGATAATGATATTCTATTACACCATCCATTTGAAAGCTTTGATTTGGTCGTCGATTTTATAAAGCAGGCGAGTAAGGATCCACATGTATTGGCGATTAAGCAAACGCTATATCGCGTCAGTGGTGATTCACAAATAATAAAGGCATTAGCAGAAGCAGCAGATAAAGGTAAACAGGTCACCGTTTTAGTTGAGCTAAGAGCAAGGTTTGATGAAGAAAATAA
Organism: Clostridiales bacterium 38-18; assembly: GCA_001897605.1. Lineage (GTDB taxonomy): Bacteria > Bacillota > Clostridia > Peptostreptococcales > Acidaminobacteraceae > Fusibacter_C. Next base: position 328,392 of record MKTL01000006.1, read on the forward strand.
CATCAACTGGGCTAAAAAGCTCGAGCAAAGAGGGGTTCATGTCATATATGGTATCTATGGCATCAAGACACATTCGAAAATCACACTGGTTGTAAGGCGTGAGAAGAACAAGATCAAAAGATACTTGCATCTTAGCACAGGTAATTACAATGATCAGACTGCTAAGGTCTATACAGATATGGGGTTATTTACTTGTAAGGAATCCTTTGGTACAGATGCTTCTATCTTTTTTAATATGGTATCTGGCTTTGTCACTTCAGTTAATACGAATATTATGAGCGTTGCACCTTATACACTGAGACAAAAATTCTATGATTTAATCAATCGAGAAATAGGGCATGCAAAGGCTGGAAATACTGCACGTATTGTTGCTAAGATGAACGCATTAGTAGATCAAGAATTGATCGCTAGGCTGTATGAAGCCTCGAGGGCAGGTGTTAAGATTGAGTTAATGGTGCGAGGTATCTGTACTTTAGTTCCTGGAGTGGTTGGACTTAGTGATAACATCGTCGTAAAAAGTATCGTAGGTGAGTTTCTTGAGCATAGTCGAATCTTTTATTTTCAAAATCACCGATCACCAGAAATCTATTTATCTAGTGCGGATTGGATGACTCGAAATTTAAGCAGACGTGTTGAATTGCTTTTTCCAGTTGAGGACCCAGTTCTTTTTAAAAGAATTTGGTTAACGCTACAGCTTTATTTTAAAGACAATCAAAAATCATGGACGCTCCTTTCAAACGGAAGCTATAGTAAAACGGTTGCTGAAAAAAATCCTGTACAGGTTCACGAAGTATTAAAGCATCTGATCTATGAGGACGATGCGGATTACAATAAAAAAATTCAAACTCTATTAGAAAGCTAGGCACTTATGAAAAAAACCATCGCAATTATCGACTTAGGATCAAACTCAATACGCATGAACATCATAGGCATTAACGAATATGGTGGTTATAGTATTTTCGATCAGGCTAGTGAAATGGTTAGGCTAAGCGAAGGAATGGGCACAGCGCTGATTCTTAGAGAAGAACCTATGCGTAGAACGATTGAAGCACTAAAATACTTTAAACAGTTAATCAAATTAAACGATACGAAAGAGGTATACGCTCTTGCAACTGCTGCCGTAAGAATGGCAAAAAATAAAGAAGCCTTTCTATCACTTGTTAAGGAAGAGGTTGGACTAGAATTCAAAGTTTTAACTGGTAAGGAAGAAGCCTATTATGATTATTTGGGCGTCGTCAACTCTATGGAGCTGAAAACGGCATTGCTGCTCGATATCGGTGGTGGTAGCACTGAAATTATATATATGGTAGATCGCGTACTAAAAGAATCTATTAGTTTGCCCTTTGGTTCAGTAACCTTAACGGAAAAATTTGCCGATCAAAAATCTAAGAAAAAGAGAATTGAAGCATCAACCAAATTTATTCAGGATCATTACGATAAGCTAAAATGGCTTGATCAAGTGAAAAACATCCCTATCATAGGGCTAGGTGGTGTCATCCGTACTATTGGAAAAATTGACCGTGATCGAAATGGCTATCCTATTGAAAATATGCACAACTACAAACTTCACGATTCAGAAATTGAAAGATTATTTGATCTGATCCTTAACACTGAAGAGAAGGATCTCGATAAAATCAGTGGTATCAGTAAAAAGCGTGCAGACATCATCACTTTGGGCTTGCTACCATTTAAGTGTTTGTTTGAACGAGTCGACGCACCTGAAGTTAGAATAAGTGGTAGTGGCCTAAGAGATGGCGTCTTCTATGAGAAATATTTTCCAAGTGTCGGTATGCCAATTATCTTAGAAGATGTCCTTATACAAAGTAAACAGAATATGATGCGTCGATTTGAGGTTAATGAAAAGCATGCAAGGCAAGTACAATCCTTGGCACTTGGTTTATATGAAGGCTTAAAATCATTGTTAAACGAAGGGCCATCAGATATCAAAGTTTTGAGTACTGCTGCATTGCTTCATGATATTGGGATTCATATAGAATACTACGATCATCATGTTCATGGCTTTTATCTCATTCTAAACGGTCGCTTGGAAGGGTTGACCAATACAGAGCGTATCTCTGTTGCCTATTTAGTTGGCTCACATAGAGAAGCAGGTATTAAAGCTAAAATGACCGATTTTGAAGGCTTATTATCAAAATCCGAGCTAAATCGATTAGGTCAGCTGGTTGTCATTATGAATTTAGCTGAGCATCTAGATCGTGCAGAGAATGGTGTCGTAAAGACCATTTCAGTCGAAATTTTTAAGGATGAGGTTGTATTACACCTTGAAGGCGAAGGAACATTTGAACTAGAAAAGAAATCGGTTATGAGATTTACAGAAAGATTTGAAAAGCAATTTTCGAAACGATTAACAGTAATTTAACACTTGAAACTACCTTCACATTTGTATATAATATTTAAGTCGCTTTTGACCTACGGATAGTTATCACGAGATGACTATCCTTCTTCTTTTGTGGAGGTAGTTATGAACGCAAACCAGCATCCCCAGTTTCATCAGGAAAGTGATCGACTGGACAAGACACTTAAACATGTGCATCTAACCATCGATGCTGTAGATCGCTTTACTGAAAGATCCAAAGACAATCTACGCGATGCGATGAGTGAAATTGATACGCAGGAAGCTTCTTCAAGCTATATTGATGCCATGATTTCAACTCAATTCATCGAAATTGCAAATCGTAACTATGACAGCCTGATGCGAGCAAAGGACAAACCGTATTTTGCGCGCATCGATTTCATTCAAAGTGGTAAGGAAAGTATTGAAAGCTTCTATATAGGAAAGACATCCATCCTTAAAGACGGTGATTTTACACCTCTCGTAGTGGATTGGCGTGCTCCAATCGCGTCTTTATACTATGAAGGTCGCATCGGTGATAATCATTATGAAAGTGAAGGTGACACATACAGTGGGGAATTGACTCTTAAAAGACAATTTGCTATTGAAAAGGGTGTGCTTGGAGATATCACAGATGTAGATATAACAACTAACGATGCATTTTTACAAGCCTCTCTTGAAGCAAATGCAGATAAGAGACTAAAGGATATCGCTTCCACCATACAAGCAGAGCAAAATAAAATTATACGTGCAAGCATGAGAAAACCTCTGATCGTACAAGGCGTTGCTGGATCTGGTAAAACGACGATTGCGCTTCATAGAATCGCCTACTTTATCTATACCTATGAAAAGACCTTTAGACCGGATTCTTTTATGATTATTGCTCCAAACCGACTTTTTATTAACTATATTTCTGAAGTTCTTCCTGAACTCGGGGTAGAAAATGTCAACCAAACAACCTATCAGGATTTAATGTTTTCTATCTTAGGAAAAAAATTGAAGCTACATGCTAAGCATACCGTTTTAGTCAACCTAATCAATCATAGTGATAACGCTGAGATTGAAGCAGAAGTCGCTAAAATCAAAGGATCAATCGAATTTGTCAAAGCGCTAGAGGCCTATTTAACGCTTTATGAAAAAGACATAACACCAACCGTTCATTGTGACTTTTTTGATGAAAGAGTCGCTTCAAGAGTAGAGGTTAGATCCTGGTTTCTTAGTCATTTTGCGCATTTACCATATTCGCAGCGTATAAAAGAAATTCAAAAATTACTTGAGAATAGACTTAAGTCCATTTATAAGGAGCGATTAAAGCAGCTTCAAGAAAATTATGACGCTAAAATTGATCATATCCTAAGAAAAGAAGCACCTTCCGATGAAAGAAGAGAAAAAGTTGTCAGCTTAATGATGAAAAGGGATCTACTTTTAGAAGAAACAAAACAGCTTAATAAATCGTTGATAAGAGATTATATGCGTTTGTTTAAAAAATCTGATCCATTCTTACTTTATTCAGATTTTTTAAAGTCAATCGATAATTATTTGGAAAATGTACCTAGGTTAAAGTCTGGTTTAACTAAAAATGACACCTTTGACCTTGAGGATGTTAGTCCGTTGACCTTAATAGGCTATAGATGTCATGGTTCTGTCGCAGATATCGATATCTCCACTGTTGTGGTGGATGAGGCGCAGGACTTTAGCTCTGCAGAATTTTACGTATTAAAAATGGTATTGAAAACAAGTCGAATGACTCTATTAGGTGATCTATCACAGGGGATATTGGCTTATCGAGGGACTCAAAACTGGCAAAAGATGATGCACGATGTTTTTCCTGAGGATGAACCAAACTACATGACTTTGGTACAAAGCTATCGAACGACAGTAGAGATTATGACTGAGGCAAGTCTTGTATTAAATCGTCTGAATCAAGAGGATTTGGTGACTGCCAAGCCAGTTATCAGACACGGTGAAGCACCAATAAAGTGTCACTTTCATAGTGAAAAAGAGCTTATAAAAGCTTCTATACTAAAGATTGAGGAGTGGCAGGCAAAGAAATTTAAATCCATGGCAATAATTGCAAAGACTCAAAATGAGTGTCTTCATATTCAACATGAACTAGCAAAGAGCAGCATCAAAACTGAAATACTTACGGATCAATCACTTATTTACAATGCAGGTGTCGTTATCGTGCCATCATATCTTGCAAAAGGTCTTGAATTCGATGCGGTTTTAGTGGTAAGTTTATCTCAGAGCTATACGGATTCTGAGCGTGATATTAAGTTGCTCTATGTTGCAATGACAAGGGCATTACATCAACTTGATCTTTACTATATTAAAGGTAACATTCAAGCGTTTGAATAATGGAGGCAAATATGAGAATCTTAACCAAAAAGAGAGTAGTCATATCCATCGTTTCTATTCTATTTATTGCAATTTTAGGAATGGGGGTATGGTTTACGAATTCTTACGCACCTGATGAGCAAGCTTTAGACGCATTAAATGGGAATTCTGAAATCACAGTTAGTGATACAGCGGATTACATTTATTTTAATCCAAATTCAGCACTGTCTAAAGGCATTGTGTTTTATCCTGGAGCAAAGGTTGCACCAGAGGCATACAATGTTCTTGCACTTGAAATTGCAAAGCACCATATCCCAGTTGTAATCGTTAAAATGCCCTTAAATTTTGCCATATTCGATATAAACAAAGCAGATGCTATTAAATCAAAATTAGGAATATCTCAGGATTGGGTATTAATGGGACATTCATTGGGTGGCAGTATGGCCGCTAAATACCTCTATGATCATCCCGAAAGCTTTAGCGGCATAATATTCTTAGCTTCATATTCAGCAAGTGACTTGTCACAAGCTAATATAGACGTGTTAAGTATCTGGGGTACTAAAGATGCATTTGTAACTCAGGAAAAAATTGAAGCTACAAAAGATAAGCTTCCTGCAGGTTCAATTTTTCAATCTGTTGAGGGGGGAAATCATAGTCAATTTGGTAATTATGGCTTTCAAAATGGAGATAATGAAGCAGATATAGATAGTAGTGAGCAAAGATCAATTATTGTAGATGCCATAGTAACCTTTATGACCGATATTATCAAGTAGGACGGTAGGCTATGAAAATAGGGCAGTTTGCGAAGCATAATAACGTCAGTATCGATACCATTCGACATTATATCGATTTAAACTTAATCTTTCCCGAGAAAATTTCAAGCTATTATAACTTTGATCAAGCTTGTCAAAATGATTTTGATGACCTCATCCATCTCAAAGCACTTGGATTTACATTAGGTGAAATTAGTAAAATTTTGCTCTATAAGAGAATCGGTAATTTAACGGATGTTGAAAAGAGAGATTCATTTCTGTCATTTTTTAAAACAAAATACGATTGGGTTAATAGAGAAATTGAATCCTTACTTACAACCAAGGAAGGACTTCAAGAGGCGATAGAGAAATTTAGTGAATCCAAGCCTTCCACAAAAAGAGTGAAGGGGCTGTCACTTCAAGGACTTGATCTGCTCTATTGTCCACACTGTCAGACAAAATTGATAACTGAGTCCGGTCAGATCGTTCATAATACAATTTTTAATGGCCGTTTGATTTGTCACGGCTGTGATGAAGCCTATCAGCTTGAAATAATCGATGGTATATTAATATCTACAGAGCTTATTCCAGACACAGCCATAGACTTAACTCATTTAGCTTCAGATGCAAGCGAAACCTATATTGATCAATATTTGAGATCAACTGATTCGGATTATCTTCAGAAGCTTTATGCCAGTTTGCAGTGGTCCGCTAGACACAATTGCTTTGATCATCTAAAAGATGGAGACGTCTCTCTAGAGCTAGGTTCAGGTCACGGCTATTTTCTCAGATATCATCTTGAGCTTTTTAATAAAGATATGTTCTATGTAGCGGTGGATCACGATATTGAAAAACTCATTTGGTTAAAGTCGATATTGGATCAGCAAGAAACTAGGCTCAAAATCCTCTATATTTGCTCTGATTTCAAAGAAATTCCCTTAGCCAATCAATCTGTCGATCTTTTACTAGATATTTCTGGTTCGAGTAATTACGCTTTTGATCACACTGACTTTTTATTAAACGATTTAGTGCCTATGCTTAAAAATCAAGCAATGTTTCATGGCTATTATATACTTTTTGAGAAATTTGCAAAAAATTCTACGGTTGCGCTCGCAGCTAGATCAAACTTTAAGCTTGAATCCGTGAAATTGGCATTGGCACAGCTTAATTTGGATCTTATTAACGAATATATATCTCCACCCGTTACAAAGGGTGGACCAATGGAGAATTACTTTGTGTCAGGTGAAAGTGTATTTACTTATATCGTTAATGGTAAGTTTAAACCATTGGGTTAGCCCAATGGTTTTATTATTTATGTCATAAAAATCTTAATTATATAGCTTGCCATCGGTCATACGCCATCCTTTACAATAATTATAACGAGGTGATTATGATGAAAAAAAATAAATTTGGTAAGTATAATTTAAGCCTATTCTTCATGGGGAAGGGTGTTTCTGTAATTGGTTCTTCTATCTATAACTTTGCCGTCGGTCTGTATGTGCTTAAGCTGACGGGTTCAGCTTTAAATTATGGGATAACCCTAATGCTATCTATTTTGCCACTTATTCTAATAAGTCCCTTTGGCGGTGTAATAGCAGATCGGTTTAACAAAAAGATAATTGTCGTCAGTATGGATATCATCAATGGGTTGTTGTTTATCGCCATCTATCTGCTAACAGAAAAAATGAATTTTTCTCTAGGTCTGGTCTATCTGACGACAATTCTGCTCAATAGCTTTGGTACTCTGTTTGCCATTAGTATTGAAGCTGCAAAGCCAAATCTAGTAAAAGAGGACAGGCTTATAAAAATCAATGCATATAGCAAGCTAATCGATTCTATATCGTCTGTTTTGGGTCCAATCGTTGGTGGTATTATTTATGCACTATTTGATATACGCGCTTTTGTTTTATTCAATGGTATTTCTTTCTTAATTTCAGCATTGAGTGAGTCCTTTATGGATTTTAATTATTATACTAAAGAATCTCATGTAAAAATAAACACATCCTTTAGAAACGATTTTAAAGAGGGGATACATTATTTTTTTAAAAATAAAGCAATCGTCGAGTATTTCTTTATATTTGCTACCCTAAATTTTCTACTCGGCTTTTCAGTTAACGTACCGGCACCTTATTTGATTAATGAAGTATTCAAGCTTTCGTCTGCTCAGTTTGGGTTAATCAATGGCCTTTTTCCAGTTGGATTGATTATTGGTTCATTGACCATTGAGTCACTTTTAAAAAAATTCACATATAAAAAAGTATTACTAAGCATGAACTTATTTTTGGCCATTTTGGCAGGAATGATTGGCTTGCCATATCAGGTTTTGACAAGTTCAGTTCAATTGACAATTTTTTATGGTTTGAATTTTTGTCTTATGGGGCTTGCAATTGCATATGTTGATGTCCCAATTACAACCCTGCTTCAGCAAGAGGTTCCCTCACACTTATTGGGACGAGTAATGAGTATACTAATGAGTCTCGTGAAGGTTGTATTGCCTATTGCATTGGTCGTATCTGGAGCAGCAATTTCGGTAATGCCAATTAAGCTGATACCTATAATAGGTGCACTTGCTTCTGCAGGGTTTACCTTATATCTTATGAATAAGGAACATCAATTAAATAAATTGAATTTTGAAAATATTGAGTAGTATTGAATGATTTGTTGCACAATTGTTCGAATTTTCATACATTTATGTTTTGATTTTTGTACAGTTTATGGTACACTATATCTAGTGGGACTTGAAACGACCTAATTATCCTACTAATAATCGAAAAGGAGACTTTATATGCACAAAATGGATTTATTCTCAGCAATTTTTGATTACTATGAACATTTGTTTTCTAAAAATTTGAGCGACGCTGAAAAGCAATCTATTATGGAATCGTTTGAAAGAATGGATATTGAGGATGGCATTGAACGTGCAATTCGTTCTATAGAATCTGGATTGCATATCAAATTACCCTATGATCTTTTCGTTGAAACTAGAGGCTCATATCACGATGATCCAATAGACAGGATTTTACATCGATTCAATTTTCAAGCTTCAATGTGGACAAATGAACATTTGAAGGAGAACTTTATCAATGAGATGGCCTAAAATTCAATATATAAAAATCGGTCATAATTCCCTTTATTTAAAATAAAATAGAGGGAATTTTGGTTTTTTGGTGAATAATTACATATGAATTAATGAAGGAGGCTATATGAATCGATATGAACTAAAAATGAGGGCAAAGGAAGCGCTTCATGGCAAATGGATAATCGCCGTTGCTGTAACTATTATTGCACTGATTCTTAACAACATCCATTTATCCACTGGTACGTCTATTTTTAGGTTCAGCAGTGGTTGGATGACGAATCTCAGAGTCTTATCGCCTTTAAGCTCGGCTTCGTCCAGCATTTCATCTTTAATCAACTTTATATTATCAGGACCAGTCGCTTTAGGCATCGCTTTTTTTTATTTAAATCTTCTTCGAGAGGATGAGGCTAGGGTAGAGTCACTGTTTCATGGATTTAAAAGATTTTTAGATGCATTAATCTCGCATATCTTAATTACTATTTTTACATTTTTATGGTTTTTGTTACTAATTGTACCAGGAATTATTGCAGGATTGAGCTATTCCATGACCTATTACATTCTTATTGACCATCCAGAGCTGTCTCCAATTGAGGCAATACGTCTAAGTAAGGAACTTATGAATGGACATAAGGGTGAGCTGTTTATATTATGGTTAAGCTTTATTGGCTGGTTTTTCCTTGGAATAATTACCTTTGGCATAGGATTACTTTATGCAATACCTTACTTTAATACGACATTGGCTGAGTTTTATCTGAATATTAAAGGCGAATAGAATGTAAATGGCTTTCGAAACATCGTTTAGGAATTATAAGACGTTGTTTGGGAAGTCATTTTTATTTACGCTGCTTAATTGTCGTATAATAAGCTATCAACCACATATATAGGAAGAACAAAATAGATATTTATTATAAACAGTCTGATCCATTAATCAATATAGATTTCTACCATTTTGTTTCTACCATTTCAGTTTTCTACTTTAAAAGGAGTGATTTCTTGAGATACTTTATTACATTTGCTTTATTTACTATTATGGCATTTACAAGCTTCTGGGGGTTAACCAACGTTCATGGTCTATTGGTCTGGTTCGAAAGACGAGTTGAGAGATATAGCGCTACGTATTCCATGTATTTACATAGTTTTCAGTTTACGGTTATACTTAAAACCATATTGTTCTTGATATTTTTTGTTAGTTTATTTACTTTATTGACACTAATTATTTTATAGGAGGTAAAAAAAGTGCTATCAATTCCAATGCTTATAAACTTAGTCAATCTATCAACACTATTGGCCATTATTTTTGGTGTGCCTTATTTGCTATATCGATTACTACAATACATATTAAAAACAAATTCAAAACTGAAGCGTGTTGAAAGAGACATAAGGCTGCTAACCTTGGAAAAGGAAGTTGCCGTCTCTAAATTGAGAAACAGCTTAAAATGAAATTCGTAAAAGGCCACATTTAGTGGCTTTTTATTTTTGTATCTTGTTACATTGTCTCGGCTAAGGGTACTTATGATTTAAAGGAGGTAAGTATGGAAAAATTTGAAAAAATTACGATTTCAACCGTAATAGATGCAACTCTAGAAACGGTCTGGCAAGCTTTTACCTTGCCAGAGCATATAACAAAATGGAACTTCGCATCTGATGACTGGCATTGTCCAAGTGCGATTAACAACCTTGTAAGCGGGGGCGCATTTTCGTATAGAATGGCTTCAAAAAAAGAAGATATTGGTTTTGATTTTGGTGGTACTTATTTAAAGGTTGAACCACTAAATCATATCAGCTATGAGCTTGGTGATGGTAGAGTTGTATCTATTGATTTTAAGAGTCTTGATGCTTCTAGCGTTCTTGTAGAGGAGACCTTTGATGCTGAAAAGCTTAATCCCTTAGAATTACAAAGAAACGGTTGGCAGGCCATATTGAATAATTTTAAAAGTCACGCTGAATCGTTATAAATTTAAAAAGAGAGCAGTCACATATCTGATATAGATATCGTAACCGCTCTCTTTTGATTAATAGATGAACCTATTTAATTATGCAAAGGATACATTGTCAGCAACAATTCTTACTAAGTTACAGGAAAGATCTGAAATCCTTTCAAGATTGTTTACCATTTCTAGATAATAAACACCAGCTTCTGTACTACATTCATTTGAGTTAAGTCTTGAGAAATGATCACGACGTGCATCTCTTTGTAATTGATCCATTTCCTGTTCGAGACTGATAACTGAATCTATCATTTGTTGATCTGGTTTTTCTAAGACCTCTAGTGCCATTTCATAGGTTTCTTTAGTTTTGTTATACATGATTAACAAAGCTTTTTTAGAGACGTCTGATAAAGCAATACGATTATCATTCATGGTCATTACTAGCTCAGCTATATTATCCGCATGATCACCAATTCTCTCAATATCATTTACACTATTAAATAAACCATCAAGATATTTTCTATCTGTATCCATTATGTCTCTATTCGAGAGCTTCACAAGATATTCAGTAATTAATTCTTCAAGCTTATTGACATCTTTTTCATATTCAAAGGTTTTCTTTACTTTATCTAGCTGATCCTCAAATAGTCCGTCCATGGCAGATACAAGACTTTTCTTAGCGATATCACCCATATTGATGGTCTCGTTGATAACACTTTTAATTGCAATTGTTGGTGTTTCAAGTATACGCTCATCAATATATTTGGTTAATTTGATTTGTTCTTCACCTTTATCAGGAATAATCCACATCGCTATTTTAATCAAAACAAAAGCAAATGGAAACTGAAGTATAACGTTTGTTACGTTAAAAATTGTGTGCGCATTAGCAATTTGTCTGCCTACGTCTGTTGGATCAAGCTTGGTTACAATAGAAGTAATCGGATGACTTAATACCAGGACAAACAGAAGGGTACCAATCGTATTGAAGGATAAATGAATAATTGCTGCTCTCTTAGCATTTTTACTTGCACCGATTGATGATAGTAGAGCAGTTGTACAGGTTCCAATGTTATCACCATAAAGAATTGGTAAAGCAGCTGCAAGTGGCAAAGCACCTGCTGATGCCAATGCGATTAACATACCAATAGATGCACTCGAGCTTTGAACGATAAATGTAAGGCCAAAACCAACAAGTACACCTAAAATTGGATTGTGACCGATACTTGTCATCAAATCTTCAAAAGCCTGAAGCTCTCTAAGAGGCTTTAATGAATCCTTTAAAAACTCCATACCAATAAATAGGATACCTAAACCTATAAGGATTTCTGCTAAGTTTTTATGGGAGCCCTTTTTAGATAGCATCCAAATAATCATACCAACGCCAACCGCAATTGGAGCGATTTCATCGATTGATAATGAAACGATTTGACCGGTTACCGTTGTACCTATATTTGCTCCTAAAATGACGCCGACAGCTTGTGAAAGCTTCATAATACCTGCATTTACAAATCCGACAACCATTACTGTCGTGGCACTAGAGCTTTGAATTACACCTGTAACGATGACACCCACTAAAACGCCCATAAAACGATTAGTCGTTAAAATTTCAATTATACGTTCTAATTTTTTACCAGCGGCTTTTTGCAAACCAGCTCCCATCAGCTGCATTCCAAAAAGGAAAAGCCCAAGACCGCCTAAAACACCAATTGCTACTGACATTATTTAATGCCCCCTAATTTTAAAGATTTTTAAAAATTGTATACACGATAAATTCCTATCCTATTCTAACATAAAATAGATTTTACAATGTTAAATCTATGTAAAGTCGACGTAATTTAGATGTAAAAGTGGCTTGAAATCCTTACAAAAATGAAACTGACTGTATTCTACTTAATTTTATGCTAAAATATTATAAGGGGGAATTAATATGATATTAAGCATAAGTAGACGTACCGACATACCCGCATTTTATAGCGAGTGGTTTTATCAGAGAGTAGAGGAGGGATACCTCATCACTCAAAATCCAATGAATCCAAAACAGAGACGTAGAATTGAGCTAAATGATCAAATTAGTTGTCTCGTATTTTGGAGTAAAAATCCTGAACCAATGGTTGAAAGGTTAAAAGAAATTGATCATTTTAACTATTATTTTCACTTTACATTAAATGCATATGGTACAGATATAGAGCCAAATTTACCATCATTAGATAGTAGAATAAAAACTTATATTGATTTGGCTAGAAAAATTGGAAATAAACGAGTTATATGGCGCTATGATCCAATATTGTTAAATGGTCAGTATAGTACTGAGTTCCATATAGATAGCTTTGCAAAAATAGCAAAGTCATTATCGCCTTATCTTTCGAAATGTGTTATCAGTTTTATCGATACATATCCAGTAAATAAGAAAAAACTGGAGCAGCATAGCATTCATGCACCAAGTGCAGATGAAATTAAAACGATTGTAAATGAATTAACTAAAATTGCATTTGAATATGATTTCTTAATAGAAACATGTGCTGAACAATCGTCACTTGAAGACTTTGGTATCTGTCATGGACACTGTATTGATAAAAAATTAATAGAATCAGAATTTAATGTAAAGCTAAACGAAAAAAAAGACAATTATTTGAGAGAAAATTGCGGCTGCGTACAAAGTATAGATGTTGGTGCCTATAGCACTTGTTTAAATCAATGTATTTACTGTTATGCCCAACATAACCAAAACAAATCAAAATATTGCTTTGTAGATTCACCATTAATGTGTGGCGTAGAATAATCATACAGAAAAAAGAGAGTGCTTATCGCACTCTCTAACTATTTATATTAGTTTCCTTTAGTATTTCCTTTAGTGTTACCTTTATTAGTGTTTTCCTTATCACCCTTGTTGTTCTTTGGCACTATGGGTTTGCCTGATGGGTTTTTAGTTTCTGGCTCAGTTGATGGCTCTGTGGTTAACTCAGAAGGAGATTCTATTGATTCACTTGTTGGCTCAGTGGGTTTAACTTTATCCTTATTTTCACTATTATTCTTACCATTGCTGCCGTTATTTTTGCCTCCGCTATTATTGTTATCATTATTATGCTTCATATTATCATTTGAAGTTTCAGGACTTGAAGGTGACACATTTGTTTCATTTTCTTGCTGTTCTATAAAGCCCTTTAGCTCCTCAATCAATGAATCATAGTTTACATCAGCTAGAGCAAGTTTAGCTCTAAAAGCTGATATATCAACATTTAACGTTTCAAGTGTGTTTAAAAGTTTGTTAATCTCATTAACCTTAGCTTGATCACTCTTTTGAATGATGGTACCAAATCGTTCAAACTGATTAATCATAGCTTCTTCAGAGAAATATTCTTTAACATTAGTCTGATCTGAACCCTGATCTAAAACATATAGTCCAACAGAAACTGATTTATCTTTAGCAGCTTTTAAATCATCTTTGGTTGCTTTATTATATGCAACATTTACTTCTTGAAGAATTTCTGAATCAGTAATCTTTTCTTCTAATTTACTTTCAATATTTGAAACTGTAACGTCATTTTTTAGACTACGTTTTACTGGTATCGTGGTTACAAGTACATAATCATCTATTAAATCCTCAGAATCGATAAAACCGTTTTCAATTGCTAGTGAAACGACAGTCTCAACAGCGTCCTCAACCGACATCCCCTTAATGGCCTCTAGAGCTAGAGAGGCAGCGTCCTCATTAAGAGCAGTATACCTTAACACCTTATCATTTGCATTTAACTCAAGCTGAACACTTGGATTAATATCAATTGTGACCACCGTTGCCGTCGCATAACTCATTTGATATAGATTAAGTCCAAAAAGACTCGAAAAAACAATTGCAATTAAAGCTGCCGCAGCAACTATCGATCTTCTATTAAACATGGATATAATGTTATTATTAGCTGTATATAAATCTTCACTATTCACCCAGATTTTTTGACCGACCAATAAACCTGCTTTATTTTTTATCCTTTTATATTGATTATCATTTGTTAAAATAATAGAATAGTTTTCATGAACACTTAAAACGATTCCTTTGTATAACATCGCCGCACCTTCTTTCTCTTATGTAATATTATACGATTTTTCTTCAAAAATTAGGTGACAAATCCTTATTTTTTTATAGTTTATTCCATTCATTTTTAATCTTAAGAAATGATATTATTAATTATGGGTAACTATATATTACTAAATTATATATAGGAGGCTTACATGAAAAAAATTATACCACATATTTGGTTTGACAAAGAAGCTCTTGAAGCAGCTCAAAGATACGTATCAGTTTTTGAAAATGCTGAAATTAATCACACAACTGTACTTGAAGATACTCCGTCAGGCACGGCACATCTCGTAGAGCTCACATTAGCAGGACAGCCCTTTCAGTTCATCTCTGCAGGTCCTTTCTTCACACCAAATCCAACAATTTCCTTTCTCATCAATTGTATAACGAAAGAAGAGGTTGATCGGTTTTACAATTGCTTTATCGAAGGTGGATTTGAGCTAATGCCTTTGGGGAACTATCCATTTAGTCCTTATTATGCGTGGGTTGAGGACAAATTTCATGTGTCGTGGCAAATCATGCTTAACCATGCGCCTAAATCTGACCAAAAGATAATACCAACACTAATGTATGTTGGCAAACATCTCGGAGAATGTGAGCAAGCTATAACTCATTATATAAACACATTTGATGGTTCACTGAAAGGTGAAATAACTCGTTATTTCGAAGAAGCACCAAATCCAGACAACAGCGTCAAACACGTTAATTTTATTATTGACGACTTGATGCTTGGTGCCATGGACAGTGGCTATGATCATAACTATCAATTTAATGAAGGCGTTTCATTTATAATCCCTTGTGATACACAAGAAGAAATCGATCATTATTGGTCAAAATTGTCTCATGATCCTGAAGCTGAGCAATGTGGCTGGTGTCGAGATCAATTTGGTGTCTCTTGGCAAATAGCACCTACTATAATGGGTGAACTATTAAATACAGATAATCAAGAAATAAAATCTAACGTAATTCAAACCTTTTTAGGTATGAAGAAATTTGATATTAATCAGTTAAAGAAGGCAGCTGAATAAAAGCTTCGATTGGAGGAATGTAATGTTATCAAATGTACTATTTTTGCTACTCTTTGTTTTGGTTGGAAGCGTGATAGGTGGCTTCATAATAAATATTCGTCACCAAAAAGCTTTAAAGAAGATGAATCATTCCTTAGAGCTTCTAACTAAAGGCAACTATAAAGTCTCTTTTGATGTAAAGAATAAGCTGATAAAGGAGACAAGTGCATTATTAACGCAGTTAAGCGAAAATTACGAACGCACATTTGAGGAACTTCTCATTACCTCTTTAAAAACTAACACGCTTTCAGATGAGCTTACAGAATTCATGTCAAAAAATGCAAGCAGAATGAATGAAATGGTAGAAAATGTCGATACGATTTCAAATTCTTCTCAAAGTTATCTTTTGAATATTACTTCAACTAACGATGATATTACAAGTGTTGCCAATTATGTAAATGAAATCACGGACAGTATGAAGCAAGCAAAAATTGCATCCGGTGAGACCTACAATCGATCAAAACGATCTATGGCTGAAGTTCAAGCGACTATGAGCACTGTTGAGACAATGGCTGAATCAACGAACCGATTTGTAGAACAAATCGATAATTTAGTAACCTTTGCAAATGCAATCAACCAAATTACCGATACAATTGAATCGATTTCATCTAACACCAGCTTGCTTGCACTTAATGCGAGTATTGAAGCTGCTCGTGCTGGGGAAGCTGGTCGAGGCTTTTCTATCGTTGCTGATGAGATTAGAAAGCTTGCTCAAAGTACTTCTGAGTCACTGACAGATATCGTATCAAGCGTGTCGGCTATTACTACAGCGCTTAAAGCGACTGAACAAGAGACTGAGAAAAGCTCAGAAATGAGTGAGTCTGTTAAAACACAAGTCTTCGGAACAAGTAAAATCTTCGAAGCAATTTCATCTGATTCTAAATTGACTGAAGATCGCGTTGAACATGCCTTTACAGCTTTAGACAGACTTTCGAATGCCGTACATGCAATTGAAAAAAAGATTGAAGCGATTTCTGAGCATACATCGACTAATAATCAAACGGTTTTAACCACCAAAGCAATTGTTACAACCATGCGTTCTGAAATCGATAAGCTTAAAACATCTGCTTTAAACCTAGGCGACATAAACGAACGCTTTTATCAAACGATTTCTTCTAAAAGCATTGATGTGATTTTAACACAGCAGCTAGAGTTCTTAATAAAGGAATACCAAGCAAAACGTTCGGTCGAAGAAGCTAAGAGCTTTGCAAAGCAACACAAAATATCGAATTATCAAATACTCGATCAAACTGGTAAAATAATTACGGCAACTGAGTCTGAAAGTATTGGACTCAACTTATTTGATATATATCCACCATATAAGGAATACTATAATTCTAAATCAAGTTCCTATCTACTAACACCTATTGTAAAAAGATTAGATGGCTATTATGCTAAATTTGCTGCTGTAAGAAAGGAGAAGGCTCTGATCATTATTGAGTACTCCTTTAACATTAAATAAATATTTAGTAATGAAGGGAATATGCGGATTCAATAGTGAATTCGCATATTTTTTTATATTCACCACATTCTCATTTGTAGTATTATCTGATAATTTAACCTATATAGATTTTTAATTAAAGGATTTTAACAGTGAATGTAGAAGTTATAATAGGGTAAGTATAGAAGGACAGTTTTTCACATATAAATACAGGAGGCTTTATGACACAATCAAAAGTTGTCGTATATATTGCGATGTCATTAGATGGCTTTATCGCAAAACCAGATGGAGATTTGACTTTTTTATCATTGGTTGAAAGGGAAGGCGAAGATTATGGGTATCATCAATTTCTAACAACCGTCGGCTCTGTGCTAATGGGCAGAAAAACTTATGAAAAAGTCATGTCCTTCGGTATACCCTTTCCACATCAGGATGTGCCTTGCTATATCATTACATCAAAAGAGAAGAATACAAGCGATGGCCCAGAGTTTTATAATGGAGACCTTAATGCACTGATTCAAAGGTTAAAGACTTTGGAGGGCGATGTTTTCGTAGATGGTGGTGCTGAGCTAGTGAATACACTTCATATAATGGATTTGATTGATAGATGGATCATTTCTGTAATTCCAACCTTTATAGGTGAAGGCGTTAGATTATTTAAAGAAAAATCCATGGATCAAGTTTTAAATCTCGTCAAAGTAGAATCCTTTCAGACAGGATTGGTACAGCTCACATATGATAGAAAGGAGAATCAATATGTCTAAACCCTTTAAAACTGGCTTAACCGTTGGCAAATTCGCACCCTTTCACAATGGACATCAATTCCTTATAGAATCATCCCTCAAAGAGGTCGAAAAGCTTTTTGTTATCGTATACGATGCGCCAAAACACACGCACATTCCGTTAACGGTTAGAGCAAACTGGATCAGGATGCAATATCCAGAAGTGACTGTTATAGAAGGATGGCATGTGCCTACTGATGTTGGCTGGACAGATGAAATTCAACAAAAGCATGTGGATTTTATCATAGAACTATTAGCTGGACAAAAGATTGATGTTTTCTTTTCAAGTGAAGCGTATGGCTTTAGAATGAGTCATGCTCTAAATGCAGAAAATAGAATCGTAGACATCGACCGTAAAGAAATTCATGTAACCGGAACCGATATAAGAAGCAATCCTTATGCCAACCGTAACTTTGTACCACCAGCGGTGTATAGCGACTTCATTACAAAAGTAGCATTTCTTGGCTTCAATCGTGAAATGACATTTAGATTGGTTAAAAAGCTTAGCGAAATTTATCAGACAGAGCTAGTCACCCCTTATAATAACGTCTTTGAAATAGAAGAAATAGGTTTGGCCATTCATAAAGTTGCCACTGAAATAAGGTCTAAAACCAGCGATGCCAATCAATTTTTATTTATACAAGCTGGATTGTATGAGCTTAACTTGATGTATCGTCAAAAGCATCATGTGGATCATCCAGAATTCTTAAGCATTCAAGCGGATCATATGCTACAGCCGGATGTTGTATTTATCGTGATGAGTGAAGATACCATAGAAAATCGTAAGTTGATAGGTGAATTTCAGATGCGCAATTTACCTTATATTGCGTTAGTTGGGAATATGGAAAACCAATTGGTCAAAGTAGATAATATCCTGAAACTCTATAAAAAATTTACCAACCCATTAACCATAGAACTATAGAATACTAAGTTGGGGGATCATATGAACGTAATCGAACTGAATCAACTTACAAAATACTACGGAAAATCAAGAGGCATCGAACAAGTCACTTTGGATGTAAAAGAAGGCGAGATTTTTGGATTTATCGGCCCAAATGGCGCTGGAAAGTCTACCACTATTAGAACCATGCTTGGATTATTATATCCAGACTCTGGTACGGCGAAAATTTTTGGTAAAGACTGCTTTATGTCTGGACCAGAAATACGTCAGGAAATAGGTTATTTGCCATCTGAGGTTTTCTACTATGATAAGATGAAGGTCATCGATTTACTGAATTATACCGCAGGCTTTTTCAAAAACAAAAATTCTAAAGTTAAAATGCGCGAGCTTGCAGAAATCATGGAGCTAGACCTTAAAAAGAGAATTGAGGATCTTTCTTATGGTAATAAGAAAAAAGTCGGTATCGTACAAGGACTCATGCATTCACCTAAACTGATCGTCCTTGATGAACCTACGAGTGGTCTCGACCCCTTGATGCAGCAAAAATTCTTCGATATCATAAAAAAAGAAAATCAAAATGGTGCGAGTGTCTTTTTCTCATCGCATATTTTAGCAGAGGTTCAAAGTCTATGTAATCGAGTTGCGATCATAAAAGATGGTCAAATTATTAAAGTGGATGATATAAAATCCATGAGAGAGGACAACTATAAAAAAGTAACACTAAAAGGCAATCAGATCCCATCAGATCAGTTTATCAACCTTCAAGGTGTAACCAATATTCATCATGTTGATCGCGAACTTAAATTTTTCTATAAAGGAGATATCAATCAATTAACGCATCTCGTCAGTCAAAACAGCCTCAAAGACGTTCTAATAGAAGAACCGACGCTTGAAGAAATCTTCATGCACTATTATCGTTAGGAGGCACTGATGTTAAATATATTAAAATATGAGCTTAAGCTGCATTTGAAATCACTCATTATATGGGGCATCTCATTAGTCATTTTAGCAGCTTTACTTATGCTGTTTTATCCAACATTTGGTGACGACGTGGCACTTGTTGATAAGATGCTAGAGAACTATCCAAAAGAGCTTCTACAGGCATTTGGAATGGGTGGTCAATTATCACTTGCGACGGTTCCAGGCTACTTTTCATTTGTGTTTGTCTTTCTTCAGCTCATGCTTGCTATCCAAGCCTCCAATTATGGATTTTCCATACTTTCCGTTGAAGAAAGAGAGCTGACTGCAGATTATTTAATGACCAAACCGGTGTCTAGAAGCGAGATTTATATCTCTAAGTTCTTAGCATCCGTTATCATCATGATTCTATCCAGCGGTATCGCAATTGTTGCATCTTTGATTTCAATAGAGGCGTTCAGAAACGGACACCCTTATGATCAAGAGCGTATGGTTCTATTACTTTTAACATTATTACCACTATCACTATTGTTTTTATCTCTGAGTCTCTTTATTTCAACACTACTTAAAAAGGTGAAGTCCGTGCTTAGCTTATCACTTGGTTTGTGCTTTGGCCTTTACATCGTGAATAGCGTTCAAACCATCGTCGGTGGCAAATGGGTGAGTGGACTGATTCCATTTCATTATTTTGAACCCAATTATATCCTAGAAAATGGGGAGCTTAATACTAATTACTTTATGATGTACTTTATCATCGTTGTCGTTTCAATTGTCGTTTCCTACAAAACGTATTTGACCAAGGACATTCATTCTGTATAAACAAAGGGGCAAAGTATGCACATATTAAAATGGGAAATTAAAGCACAGTTTAAAACATTGCTCATCTGGAGTGTGGTCTTTATCGTCTTAATTTTTATGATGACCTCTGAGTTTTCTGCGTATTATGATAATCCAGAGATGAGCGATGTTCTCGAAGCCATGCCAGAAGGGATGCTCAAGGCATTTTCTATGGAGAACGCCAACTTAACCACTACGACAGGCTATATTAGTTTGGTGGCACTTTACTTCTATATTATGGTTGGTGTTTACGCTGTACTGCTGGGAAATGGCATTATAGCAAAAGAGGAGAGAGATAAAACGGCTGAATTTCTACTTACTTTACCCGTTTCCAGAAGGAAGCTACTATTTATAAAGTGGCTTGCAGCACTTATCAATACGATCCTCCTATCATTGGTTATTTTTGCCGCAACCACTGCAGCAATGCAGCCCTATGATCTCGATCAAGCGTTTTTCAAATTTTTAACTCAGATTACGGTTTCTTGTTTCATCATCATGCTGATATTCTTATCAATAGGCTATCTCATGGCAAGCGTCTTAAAGCGATATAAAAGTAGCGGAAAGCTCTCAGCAGTGCTTGTTTTTTTCTTATACCTCGCTAACGACATTATGGCATTAAGCGACAAGCTAGAATTTATGAAGTACTTAACACCGTTTAAATATTTTGAAGCACAGAAGATATTAAAAGAAGGCAGCTTAGACACGACCTATCTCATAATTTCAGGTGGTATCGTCATAGTTTCGATGATAACTGCTTTTATCATTTATCCAAAGCGAGATATAAAAATATGACTCAAAACTATACAACTTCAATTACTACACTCTATATTTCATATCCACTTTAATATGTGTGATAAACATAATTTGTGCTAAATTTATTAGTTGACAGTGTAGAAATAATCGATTATTATACATGTAATAGACATAGAGGGAGTAACGACCGTAAAGGGACTGCTATCGTCAATACGACGAAAGTTCGGTAGTAGTGATACATTTGTGTATTCAGTGAGACTCAATGGAAGCCAAAGGCTTTTATTGAGTCTTTTTATTTTTTAATTTAAAGGAGTGATAGTTGATGAGATTTTACAAAGAAGATATTAATAATGTTATTAGAGTATGTAAAAGTAATCTTTCAGGTTTAAATGAAAAAGAGGTACTGAATAACCGAATTGAATTTGGTTTGAATCAATTAGAAGAAACAAAACAAATACCTTGGTATATTATTTTTATCAATCAATTCAAGGATTTCCTTGTTCTATTGTTAATTATTGCAGCATTCGTATCTGCAATGATGGGAAAATTTGAAAGTACAGTCGTCATCTTTGCGGTACTGATTCTAAATGCTGTTTTAGGTACGGTTCAACATATTAAAGCTGAACAATCATTAAAGAGCTTGAAAGCACTATCAGCGCCAACAGCAAAGGTGCTTAGGGCTGGAATTGTAACACAAATTCCCTCTATTGATGTTGTAGTAGGAGATATATTAATCATCGAAGCTGGTGATTTCATATCTGCTGATGCAAGGTTGATTGAAGCTAATAGCCTGCAAGTGGGAGAAAGTGCATTAACAGGTGAATCTACCAGCGTTGATAAAACAATTGATACAATAAATGAAATCGAAGTTGCAACTGCTGATCAACGCAATATGATATTTTCTAGCAGCCATGTTACCTATGGTCGTGGAAAGGCAGTTGTGACACATGTAGGCAAAGAGACTGAAATTGGAAAAATTGCTACTCTATTAAGTACTGCAAAGGAAAAAAGTACACCACTACAAGAAAACTTGGACGATTTTGGAAAGAAACTAGCTCTTATTATATTGATCATTTCATCTTTTGTATTTATATCAGGAATAGTAAAAGGAACGCCAATTATGGATGCCTTAATGTTTGCAATATCATTAGCAGTTGCAGCCATTCCTGAAGCTCTTAGCTCAATTGTAACGATCGTTCTCGCATTGGGTACGAAAAAAATAGCAGATAATAATGCAATCATAAGAAAACTCCACGCTGTGGAAATGCTTGGCACTATTTCTGTCATTTGTTCAGATAAAACAGGTACATTAACTCAAAATAAAATGACTGTTCAAAGCATATACACGGATCATCTCTTAGTAAAAGTTGATGATATTGATATATCTAACAAACTACAACATCAAATAGTACTTTCAGGCTTATTATGTAGTGATGCTGTAACCGTTCAGGATAAAGAAATAGGTGATCCAACAGAAGTTGCACTCATTAATTTAGGAGAAAAATTTTCTATGGATGAGTTGATTCAGAGGAAACAAACTCCACGAATTTCTGAACTTCCATTTGACAGTGATCGTAAACTAATGAGTACGTTACAATTCATTGGACATAAAAAAACGGTATTCACTAAAGGTGCATTAGATGTACTAATTAAACGATCAAAATATATTGAAACCTCGGATGGCGTAAGAGAATTATCTGATGCTGATAAACAAAAATTCTATGATATAAACTTTGATCTTTCAAATCAAGGACTGAGGGTCTTAGCTTTTGCGTGGAAAAATATCGAAGAGAATGCGTTGAGCTTAAATGATGAAAATGAGATGACAATTTTTGGATTAGTTGCAATGATGGATCCACCAAGAGTAGAGTCTAAGTCTGCAGTCCAACAGTGTATTAATGCAGGTATTAAACCAGTTATGATTACGGGTGATCACAAGATAACTGCATCAGCTATTGCACGAGAAATTGGAATTCTAAAAGAAGGTGATTTGGCAGTTGAAGGAATTGAAATAGAAAATCTTACAGAATCACAGCTTCAGGAGTTAGTACCGAAAGTATCTGTTTTCGCTCGAGTTTCTCCTGAGCATAAGATAAGAATTGTAAGTGCTTGGCAAGACTTAAATCATGTTGTTGCTATGACAGGTGACGGTGTAAACGATGCTCCAGCTCTTAAACGTGCTCATGTAGGTATCGCCATGGGAATAACTGGAACAGAAGTTGCCAAAGATGCAGCAAGTATGGTATTAATGGATGATAATTTTTCAACTATTGTGAAAGCCATTAATAATGGGAGAAGTATTTTTAGTAATATAAAAAATGCCATCCGATTTTTATTATCTGGAAACACCGCTGGCATTATGGCAGTTTTGTATGCTTCTATTGCAGGACTTAATGCACCTTTTTCGCCAGTTCATTTATTATTTATTAATTTACTCACAGACAGTCTGCCAGCTATAGCGATTGGACTTGAACCTGCTCATGGCAACTTAATGAATAAAAAGCCTAGAAACGCAAAAAAATCAATAATTGATCGACATTTTATAAAAAGTATTCTATTTGAAGGTTTCATTATTGCATTTGCAACCATGTCTGCCTATTATATAGGCCTTTCACAAGGAGATCATCATGTCGCTAGTACAATGGCTTTCATAACACTTAGTTTAACACGTTTAATACATGGGTTGACCTGTAGAATGGAGGAGCCACTTAATATGAAAAATATTATGAGCAATCCATGGATTTTCATAGCATTGTTTACAGGTATAATATTACTTGGTTCAGTCATATTGATTAAACCCTTACATGCTTTACTAGAAGTAAGTGTATTAACCTTCAATCAATTACTTTCAATTATAGTTATTTCTGTTATACCTCTGATTTTATTTCAAATTATTAAGCGAGTTGAAAATTATATAAATGTAAAAAATGGTAAAATAAAATAATAATTAACGTTTTATACATGAAAACAAATCTACCTGTATATTAAGTATAGTAGTTAAGTAAAAATTTTGAAGCTGTCATAGACAGCTTCTTTTTTTAATCAACCAACACATCAAATTTCTTAACCAACTCTATGGGGTGGTAGGATTGTTTTGCCTTTCTAAGCCCTTCTTTTCCCATGTCTTGCTCTCGATTAACGATACTGGCTTGTCCTAAAACTTGATTGACTAAGGCATGGTTAATTGCCGTATAAGCACCTGTTATATCCGCATCCGCTTTCTCGATATGACATAAAAAAGTGTCGTTTTGTATCCGCTCACCAAATGACATTGCCACTGGACGATCATCTACATAGATAAGACTTCCGATTAAGCCTTTTGTCGCATAGCTTTCCCACTGTGTTAAGACGGTTTTAATCCCTGCAAACTCATGGCAAAGATCGTAGGTGTCACCACAGCCATTTGCTGTGCACCAGTTTTGAGCAACGGTAAGTGCATCGTTTGAAGATTCAGGAGTAATGGTTTCAATTCTATATCGATCCACATAGTACTTTCTGAATTGATTCAAATGATTTTTCTTTTTGTGATAGGCATTACCCGAGAGAGTAGCGAGCTTTTCTAAATCATAGCAATAATCATAGTAATCTTCGGAGGTAGTAATATTTAGGGTATAGCCAAAGGCTCCAAGCTGGTCTTTAAACGACTCACTGATACGTCTAAATCTAATTGGGTTATTTTCAGCTCTAAGTAAGGATAGAAGTTCTGAAATACTATCTTTTAGTGCATTTATTTCTGTATAATTGCCAACCGGTTCAGATATCATTCTTTCAAAGACATTATTAGGATGATAAATGAAATAGAGATAGCCACCAATTTCTAAAGTGTGTAGCTCATGGCTTTCATGCCAAATATCGAGATTGGTTAAATTTAAATCGTGCACCTTCGAGGTATAGTTTGCATAGTACTTAATATAATCTTGATACAGTGCTGGATCATAGGGTTTAATCATTTCGCTAATCGTATTCATCATATTTTTCACCTCAGTGCGTTTATACCCATGAATCTTACTAAATTGACTAATATTTTGTGTTCACTAAAATCTTCAAGCATCGAGTCTTTAGCTTTTACACAAGTGAGATTATGACTTAATTATAAAATTTGAAGTCGCTATTAATTTTGACCAAATATAAAAGCAATTGTAATCTTAAGTCGATTACAACTGCTTTATCATTTTAATTATGATCCCGTAGATTTATAATGCTTAACACCAAATTGCCAAAAGAATAAGGCAGGAACGATAAAAAAAACACCAATGTAGGGCATAAAAGCATATAAATCACTTTGATAGCCAGGTTTCTCAAGTAAATAGCTCAAAGGCACGACATTGACAACTGCAAACGGGACAACAAATGTAAAAAACCGCCTTACACTTTTCGCATAGATAGAGAGTGGATACTGCGATAGCTCTCTGCCGCCGTCTGTAAAGATATTAGCGATTTCAAGTCCTTCTATGGTCCAAAATGCTACCGTGGCGAAAATGATAAACAAACCTGAAAAGATAAAGATGCCACCAATTAGCATTCCTGAGATGCAAATGACTTTTAACAGTGTCCAGTGCAATCCAATTTTTGAAAGTGCCCATGTAAAAATCAAAACCCCTTGTAGCAATCTTCCGATGCGTGTAAATTCAAACTTCCAGCCCAGTACCTGTAGCGGTGTGCTCACCGGACGCAGTAATAAGCGGTCAAAGTCACCAGACTTAACTAAGTTTGGAAAGGAATCAAAGCCTCTGACAAATGCCTCAGCAAGTGCAAATGCCATATGGGTGATTCCGTAAAGAAGGGCAACCTCTGTAAAAGACCAGCCTTGCAAGTTTTCAAACCGATCAAAAAGAAGATACATACCGATAAAGACGAAAAAGGGAACGAAAAACTGACCGATGCACAAAAGAAAAAAAGACAGTTTGTAAACCATCTGCGATTTGATGCCCATCTTGACGTAATGTAAATAGAGTCTCATATTAACCCCCTTGAACAACAAGGTGCTTGAGTGCCTTGTTGAGTAGAAAATTACCAAGGAGCGGCAAGAATAGTAGCCAGAAGATTTGAATGCATATGCCAATCACCGCATCAGTGATGCCTACATTTCCTGAGTAGATTCTAAAGGGAAGATCCCCAGTATATCTGAAGGGTAGACACATCAATACCTTTTGTAAGGTGTCTGGCATAAGTGGGATCGGAATTACCATACCAGAAAAAAACTCACCTACAACGCTAAAGATGAGGAGTGATCCAATCGGTGAAAGTGTTATAAATACTGAGATGTAGATAAACATTGAGATCGCAACGTTGATCATAACCCCTAAAACCAATGCGACGATGAACAGTAAAAGGGCAGTGGGAGAGGCAGGTAGCTCTAGCCCATATGGCTTTGGAAAGAAATAAGCGAACACCAAAATGGGCAAGCATCTTAAAGCAGCGCTTGCGAACCTCGAGGATAGAAGCTTAGTGTACCAAAAGCTATATAGGTTAATCGGTCTGCACAGTTCGTATGCGATGTTGCCTGTTCTGATAAGCTCAAACAGCTCTAAATCACGAATCCAAAGTGCGATAAAGACCAAAAATGCCTGTTGTAGCCAAATATAAGTGGTCAGTTGTGATTTTGTAAAGCCGTCAACAGATGTCTGACTACCGTAAAATGCAGTGAACATCATGATTAAAATCATACCCCAAAAAAACTGTGTCGCCACTCCTGCAGCTGCAGCCGTGCGATAGGTCAGCCCCTGTGCCAGCCTTAGCTTAAAGATAGCCGCTTGATAGGATGATCGTAACTTTTTCATATTGCCATCTCCTTATAAAGTGCGACGATCATTTCTTCTATTGCTTGATTTTCCACAGTGATGTCTTTGATCATCAATTGGTTCGTCAATTGGTGGATGACTACTGGAACACTCGTTTTTGAAAGGTCGATGGTTAAGAGTGCACGTTCGTTTGATTTTTGAATGAGTGTCGTACCTTCAGGGCATAAAAAATCACTCGCTTCGTCAAAGTCAACGGCGATTCGCTTTTCTTTAAGATATTGGGCTTTTAAGGTATCCAGTGCACCATCGTATAGCTTTTGGCCTTTTCCGATCAATAGGATACGATCCGCTAACGCTTCAATATCACTCATATCGTGCGTTGTAAGTATGACGGTGACACCCCGTTCTTGGTTAATTTTCTTAATGGTTTGACGGACTGCGATTTTAGATACCGCATCCAGTCCAATAGTGGGTTCGTCTAAAAAAAGGATCTTGGGTTCGTGGAGAAGTGCTGCCGCAATTTCACATCTCATTCTTTGACCGAGACTGAGTTGTCTGACAGGCACGTGTAGTAGTGATTCTAATGACAAGGTGCTCACCAGTTCATCCAGTGAACGTTTGTAGCTTGTAGGTGACATCTTGTAGATGTCCTTCAAGAGATTAAATGAATCCAGTACAGGGACATCCCACCAAAGCTGCGTACGCTGACCAAATACCACACCGATATTTTGAACGTGCTTGATACGGGACTTCCAAGGTGTCAAACCAAGGATTTGACATTTCCCTGAACTTGGAACCAGAATACCGCTCATGATTTTGATAGTGGTGGATTTACCGGCACCATTGGGTCCGATGTAACCGACGATTTCGCCAGAATTCACCTTGAACGATACATCTGTTAACGCATGAACGGTTTCGTGCTCGCGCCGAAGTAGAGATCCGTTCTTGCGTTTGGCAACTCGAAAT
This sequence comes from Clostridiales bacterium 38-18, assembly GCA_001897605.1. Lineage (GTDB taxonomy): Bacteria > Bacillota > Clostridia > Peptostreptococcales > Acidaminobacteraceae > Fusibacter_C. Next base: position 356,319 of record MKTL01000006.1, read on the forward strand.
GCTTTTGAAAGATTTTCAATTTCAATCATTGTGCCTCCTAAGATAATATTTAGTTTTTGTGGAAAGGATTTTTATTATATCACTGTAAAGATTTAACTGCAAGTTAGTAATACAACTGTAATTGAGCGTATAATTAACTTTTTCCAGAGGACTGGTCGTAATCTTCGATTACTGCTCGTCTATGCATCCTAGACCGGTCCTCACTTCGTTGCGGAGCCTCCTCCAAAAGTTATTTATACACTCAATTACGACATATGATTCCTTGCAAATAGTTTGACAATGTATGACTGATAGCCACTCATTATTAGAAATCAATTGTAATTTCTAAGTTTTATAATTAAACTAAAAAAACCTCCAAATAGAGGTATTAATTAAATGCTTAATTAGTTCCGCTTAATTGGAGGTTTTAAATTATTTTATATTGCTATTGCTTTAAGACTATTTTAAATCTTCTGCAGCAAAGGTGCCGCCTAATCTGCCTGATGTGAATGAGTAGCCGATGCCGACGCCGTTTCCAACGTAGGTGTCATTGAATAAGACGCCTTCTGATTCTAAACCAACTGCATATAGACCTTTGATTGGGATTCTGTTGTCATTTAATACTTGGAATCTAGAGTTGACGAGTAAGCCGCCAACTGAACCGAGGTTGTTGATTTCTGCTTTGATTGCATAATAAGGACCAGTTTCACCCATTGATAAAAGGTAGTCTGCTGATTTACCAAAAGAAGTATCGACGCCTGTATTGATCGCTTCTTGGTATTGATTAAATGCCGCTGCGAATACTTCAGCATCCATTCCCGCATTTTCAGCTAAAGCTTCTGGGGTATCACCTTTGAAACCATCGCCGTTTGCAACCATTTGATCAAACACAGCATAAGCATCTGCCCATGGTGTATCGAGTGTAAATTGAGCTGCAAAATCTGCATAAAATTCAGGTGGCATACCTGGTAATCTCGTTGCGCCAACACCGGTCATACCTGAAGCCATTAATGCATCAATTTGAGATTTCGATACGATAACATAGTGATATGGACCGTTGAAAGCACTTGTATTAGCTGCTGCTACAGCAGTTAACGTCGCTGCTTCATCTCTAAATCTTGCACCTGATGGGCCAACATTCATGAAAGTAGGGAGGTAAGTTAACATTAGTGGGTAACTTGCTTCAAAGCTTTCGTATGACTTTTTAAGATCAGCCGTTGCAGAAGCTAAGGTTTGGTGAAGCATTTGACCACCGATATTGTCTGGTACTTTTGCACCGATTGCCCAAGCCATTTCTAAACCTTCGCCAACGTTTTGACCCAAACCACCGTTAACACCTTCAAATCCAAATAATTCTTTAACCATTTCTGCATTAGCAGCGTATCCACCAGTAGCAAGAATTACTGCATTTGCTTTAATTTCTAAAACTGTACCATCTGCTTTTTCACAGATTGCACCTGTGATGTTGCCATCTGCATCTGTTACCAATGATTTACCTGTCGTTTCGGTTAATAACTGTCCGCCGTTTGCTTCAACAGAGTCACTGATCATATTTCTTAAAAGTCCTTGACGCGTTTCATATGCCGGTAACATGTGAAGCGGTTCACCAAAGAAATTAATAAACGTCGTTGTATAACCTTTTTCATTTAACCAATCATAAGTTTCGCCAGATTTAACCACGTATTGACGAATTGCAGACGCATCTACACGCCAGTGATTGTTGACGATCCAGTTTGCAATCTCATCTTCAACAGCGATGTTTAAGCCCGCCGCTACTGAAGCAGAGGAGTTGTAGAATTTACCTGCCCAAGAAAGGTTACTCGCGCCACCAACAGTAGCTGTTTTTTCAACTAAGATTACCTTTTTGCCTTCATCCGCAGCTGAAACTGCAGCTGAAACGCCAGATGCACCAGCACCGATAACGACGATGTCCGCTTCTAAGGTCTCTGTCACACCTGCATTGCTTTTTTCTATAGCAACTGCTTTTAAAGCGTCAACATCACCACCAGCAGCTTTTACAGCTTCTGATACTGCCATTAATAAAGCTTCACTGGTTTCAGAAGCACCTGATACCGCATCTAATCCTAATGATTGATAAGCAACGATATCTGATTTTAATCTTTCAATCGCCTCAGCACCAATACCAGCTGTTTCAGTTTGGCTAACGATTTCAATCGATTCAATTTTATCTTCAGAGAAGGTAACCGAAACCTCGATGACACCTTCTTTTCCTTCCGCTTTTCCTGTGTAAGTACCTGCGTTATAGTGAACGCCACCTTCAGCGACAGTTGTCTCTGCTGTCGTAGACGCTTCAGTCGTAGGTGTAGTGTCATTTGCACAACCACTAAGTGAGCCCAATACGAGCATCAAACTTAAAAGTAAGATTAACCCCTTTTTGCTTAACTTTTTCACAATATCCTCCTGATATAAATTTAACATATTCTCTTAGACGGCCGTCTTTTTCTTAGAATAAACCTTGGTGTAACACCAATGTCAAGAATTTAACAAATTATTTTTTTCTTTCTCATATTGCATTGAAATTCTTTAAAGTCTTCGCTAAAATAAACGAGGAGGCAAGTATGAAATACACAATTAAAGCATTTTCTGAAAAAATAGGCTTAACCCCAGATACCTTACGACTTTACGAGAAATATGGTGTCGTCGAGCCTAAAAAAGACGAAAACAATGGTTATCGATATTATGACGACTTCGATGTGAGGGAGCTCCTATCTTGCAGAAGGTACAGAAGTCTTGATTTTCCTTTGGATCAAGCTGCAAAGCTGTCACTAGGCATCGAGAAAAGCGACTACCAAACGACTTTACAAAATCAAGTCGAACACATCACATCTGAACTCAAAAGACTGGAGCAAGTTCAAAAGCATTTACAGAAACTTAATCGCATTATCGGCTCTTCTCAGATCTATAAGCTCTCTGATTTTAACCTGCCGAACATTCCTTTTGAGCCTGAAAAAGTGACACAAGGTGCACTCTATCGAATGATTCAGACCGATGAAAACCTATTAATTGATGAAGTTGAGGACATCGCCTTTTGGATGAGTCAGCTACCTGAAGTTAGTTATAGCTTTAAGCTGAGCTCAGATGATCCTTCACATTTCGATTGGGGAATTGCCATCACAGAAGAAATGCTTAATTTATATCCCCATAAAAGCATCACTTCATTTGACGTGATACCTGCCTCAGATACGCTCAAAATGTACGCTCTATCGAATCAAACAAATTTTGATTTTAATGCAATTATCAAACGATTCGAAATCTATACAGAACAGTTTGGTTACGTCTCTAGGAATCTATTATGGGGTAGAATTTTAGGCAACTATGTAGAGCATAATGAAAGGTTTACACTATTAGAGATCTATTATCAAGTAAATCCTACAGAAGATTAACTTGTCATAAAATAGAACCACATGCTATAATAAGGCGAATTTAATAATTCGGGAGCTCATATATGGGCTGAGAGGAAACTGAGAGTTTCGACCGTACCTGATTTGGATAATGCCAACGTAGGGAAGCGACATGAAAGATTGAATGGGTGCACCTAGTTTTGGGTGCACCTTTTTATTTTGCCATAATCTTCTTTGTGGTAACCTCCGAGGACTTATGTCCAAAGATTTTTATGTTGTCTCAGACTTACATGTAAGCAGCTAGACATACAGCTGTTTGGTTACATCTAGTATCTGACGAAATTTAACCGTTTCTTCCTTTCCCGTAAAAGGAGGAAGAATGACACACAAAGCATCACTATCTAACTTTAATCTAAGCATCCTTTGGTTTGGAGCAGCAGTTTCTCTCGCTGAAATCCTTACAGGCGCATTACTTGCACCACTTGGACTTGGAAAAGCACTTCTCGCTATCATTATAGGACACCTAATTGGTGGTGGCATCTTATGGCTCGCAGGTGCCATCGGCGCACATGAAAACCTCGCTGCAATCGAGTCGTCTAAACTCAGCTTTGGAAAATACGGCTTACCACTATTTGCAATCCTCAACGTGGTTCAACTCATTGGTTGGACAGCGGTAATGATCAGTAGCGGTGCAAATGCACTTGGTGGTGTACTGACAGCAATGCCCACACTGACTTTTATTACATCAAATGGTTCAACGCTTCAAATTCTACTTTGTCTATTTATCGCCATTTTAATAGCGATTTGGATTGGCATTGGATTTGATCGACTAAAAAAGCTCAATCTTATTGCAGTTACAGGACTTTTTTTAGTGAGCATCTATCTAGGCTTTAAAGCCTTTTCCGGTGGTGTAACACCAATGCTCTCAGAGGAAACGCTCTCCTTTGGTTTGGCACTTGAACTCAGTATTATTATGCCACTTTCATGGCTGCCTTTAATTTCTGACTATACGCAGTATGCAAGCTCAAAAAAATCAGGTCCAATCGCAAGTGCCTTCGGTTATACCGTGGGGAGTATTTTTATGTATGCCATCGGCCTTGGCGCTGCGCTATACGCGGGGACAAGTGATATCGGTGAACTCTTAACTGCAGCGGGATTACCTGTTTTAGCGCTTCTCGTTATTTCGCTTTCAACGGTTACAACGACATTTTTAGATGTTTATTCTGGTGCGATTAGCTTTATCACACTAAAAAAAGCAAACGAGAAAACCGTGGCACTGATCATCTGTGGTATTGGGGCACTTTTAGCGATTATGATTCCAACCACATACTATGAGAGCTTTCTTTATTTAATTGGATCTGCATTTGCACCTATGTTTGCCATCCTTCTAACAGACTACTTTCTACTTAAGAGAAGAGGGGGAAGCAATCTTTATAGCATTCAGAACTTGATTCTTTGGGCGCTTGGTGCAGGTCTATATCAGTATTTCTTAAAACTAGATACGCCTATTGGCAACAGTTTGCCGATTATGTTAATTTTAATGGCGATAAAGTTGATCATCAGTCCGATTCAGAATAAAAAGTCTATAAAATAAATTCAAAGGAGATTAACAATGAATCTTTCAAATAACATTAAAAACTCAGCTCATACACCAATCAATGTGACTAAAGAAAATATATCTGAGGTACAATTGACCGAACTACTTACACCTATGACAAACGTTAGACTTAAGCATCCTTTAGTACACAACATCACCAATTACGTAACCGTTAATGATTGTGCAAACATTCTCTTATCAATAGGCGCTTCGCCAATCATGTCTGACGATCAAGCAGAAGTATCTGAAATTACAAGCATCTGTAACGCGCTGGTCATCAACATTGGGACATTGAATGCAAGAACGATTGATTCCATGTACCTTGCAGGAAAGACAGCGACAGAGCTTAAGCATCCAATCGTTCTAGATCCAGTAGGTTCAGGTGCATCTAACCTTAGAACGGATACTGCAAGAGGCTTACTTGAAGCATTAAACATCACAGCCATTCGAGGCAATATCTCTGAAGTAAAATCACTTACTGCGTCACATATGAAAACGCAAGGGGTTGACGCCAATGATCTCGATGCAATTACAGAGGCTAATTTAGAACAGAACTTAGCGCTACTTGGTGAGATTGCTAGAACACTTGCAACCATATTAGTTGTAACAGGTAGAATCGATGTGATTACAGATGGTCAGACGGCTTATACCATTAAAAATGGTCATCAGAACATGAAAAACATTACAGGTACAGGTTGTATGCTAAGTAGCGTCTTAGGCGCATTTATCAGTGCAAATCCAGACCAAATGCTCGAGGCAAGTGTTTGTGCCGTGGCGATGATGGGGATTTCAGGGGAAAAAGCAAATGCCTATTGCGAGCAACACAAACTAGGTACATCAAGTATGCGCACACGCTTAATCGACTTAATGGGTACTGAAACCATAGATGCCTTTAAACAAGCCGTCAAAATTGAAAAATACACCTTAGATTAAGGACAATCACATGGAAAATTCAAATAAAAAATCAAATAACAATCAAACTGCAAATAACATTCAAACTGCAAATAACAAACAATCGGCTATTAACAATCAATTAATTCAGACTGCACCCTCATCAAATTTATCCAAACTATGGGCACACAAAAAATACACACTCTATCTGGTAACGGACGATCGTTGGAGCGATCAGTATCCTCTGACCGATCAAGTGGAAGCAGCGATCAAAGGCGGCGTCACACTGGTTCAACTGAGAGAAAAAAATCTCAGTACAACTGACTTCATTGAGAAAGCTAAATCGATTAAAGCCATCACAGACCGATATCACGTACCACTCATCATCAACGATAACCTTGAGGTCGCTATGGCAGTGTCAGCAGAAGGCATCCACGTCGGACAAAGTGATGTCTCCTGTAAAGAGATTAAAGATAAACTCAAAGCACCTATGCTAATTGGGGTTTCGGTGACAACCGTTGCAGAAGCCTTAAAAGCTTATGAAGAGGGTGCTGACTATCTTGGCGTAGGTGCGATTTTCCCAACGGGTACAAAACTGGATGCAGATTATGTTTCTCACGATATGATCAAACAGATCACAAGGGCTGTGCCTATACCGGTGGTCGGTATCGGCGGCATCTCTGAAACGACTCTACCTAAACTTAGGGGAACGGGTCTTTGCGGGATCTCTTTAGTATCGGCGATTTTGGACAAGGCATCACCAGAGGCGATTCAAACTATTTCGAAAGTTCTCTATGACCAGACTTGTGAAACATTAGAATTGACAACGCCTAAGCTGGATACGGTGATGACCATTGCGGGATCAGATTCAAGTGGCGGTGCGGGGATTCAGGCAGATTTAAAAACGTTCACCGCGCTTGGCAAGTCCGGTATGAGCGTTTTAACGGCTCTTACCGC
>MKTL01000006.1:363131-736723 GCA_001897605.1 Clostridiales bacterium 38-18
TTTCAGATATACCACCTAAAGCCATCAAGATAGGCATGGTCAATAACATTGAGGTGATAGAGACGTTGGCGCATACGCTTAAGGATTACCCTGAAATTCCTATTGTGCTCGATCCAGTGATGGTTGCAACATCAGGCAGTCGCTTGATTGATGAAGAGGCGCTTTCTGTGTTAAAATACAATCTGATGCCAATGGCACATCTCATAACGCCTAATCTACACGAAGCGGCACTTTTGGCTGAAATGTCAATTGACGATGAAGCGGATATGATAACAGCGGTAGCGCGCATCCGAGAATTTTATAGTGGGCATATCCTAATAAAGGGCGGCCATCTCGGTCATGTTTCAGATGATTTACTGGTAGAAGCCTCAAGCGAGGGCGACCGCTATCACTGGTTCACACAGCCAAGGGTAACGACAGAAAACACACACGGAACAGGCTGTACACTGTCTTCTGCCATTGCTTGCGCACTCACAGAAACCGCTGACATCAGCATGGCAGTCACTTTTGCAAAGGACTATATCACAGGTGCGTTATATTCTGGTTTGGACTTAGGCTTTGGCAGTGGACCACTGAATCACATGTGGGCGACGCCTTTCAAATTTTTTAATAACTAAGGTCAAATTTTTTAGTTTTAGAATTGACTTTTTAAAAAGAGAAGCGTATAGTAACTTTAACAAACACATCGAAAAGCTTTGACGAGGAGGAGTACAGTTCATGCGTAGCTTTAGAGAGAAGGCGGTTGGTGAAAGCCTTTGCGACAGTGATCTGGAAGTAGCCTTTGAGCTTTGGTTTGAAAGATGCCTTACATCAAGTAGACGCCAACGGATTTCCACCGTTACAAGGAAGCTATATCGGCATTTGCCCGTATAGATCAAGCGCAGAGTTTTCTCTGAATTTAGGTGGTACCACGGACGCAAGCCCGCCCTAAGCATTATGCTTAGGCGGGCTTTTTTTTATCCACAATCTAGCCTTTGGTTATATTTGTGGACTCGAGGTCTTAAGATTTAATTCAGTAATTTAGAATCATATATAAATCTAAGGCTTTGAAGTAATTGCATATCCGCTGGTCAATCTCATTTACAATCAACTTTTTGATGTCGTTTTAAATCCTAAGGAGGCAACTATGAAAAAGAAATACAACTTTAGAGAAATCGAACCTCAAATGCAGACCATTTGGTCAGAAGAAGCCCTTTACTCATTTGACGAAACATCAGAAAAGCCCTTATACAGCATCGACACACCACCGCCAACCGTAAGTGGTAGCCTACACATCGGCCATATCTTTTCCTACACACAGGCTGAAATCATCGCGCGTTTTAGACGCATGACGGGCTATAACGTTTTTTATCCATTTGGATTTGATGACAATGGACTGCCTACGGAACGACTGGTTGAAAAATCACTCGGCATCCGTGCAGCGGATCTCTCTAGGACTGAATTTATCCAAAAATGTCTAGAGACGACCCAGTCCTACGAGGCAGAGTTTATGTCGCTCTGGCAATCGCTTGGTTTTTCCTGTGACTGGTCACTGGCTTACCAGACAATCGGCTCAAAAGCTCAGAAAATCAGCCAAGCCTCTTTTATTGAGCTCTATCACAAAGGAAAGGCATATGCTAAAACGGCACCGGTTCTATGGTGTACCGAATGTCAAACCTCAGTTGCACAAGCTGAGATCAACACAGAAACACACGATTCACTCTTTCACACGATCCACTTTGAAACCGATCATCCTGATTTCCTAACACTTGAGATCGCAACTACAAGACCTGAGCTTTTAAATGGCTGTATCGCACTCTTTATTCATCCTGAGGACAAACGCGCCGAAGCTTTAAAGGGACATCATGCCATCGTTCCGCTCTTTGAATATCCCATCCCAATTCTACTAGAAGAAACGGTAGAAAAAGAGAAGGGCACTGGCATCGTTATGTGTGCAACATATGGTGATCTTACCGATACGCAGTGGCAGGAAAAGCATCAACTGCCATATCGAGATGCCATAACTTCAGATGGAAAAATTGCGATGACCACGCCATTCATCGGTGGCTTAACCATTAGAAAAGCACGAAAAGCCATCATTGAACTTTTAAATGACGCAGGTAAACTCTCAAAGAGTGAGCCTTTAACACATACCATTGGCACCCATGAAAGATGTGGCACGCCAATTGAGTATCTACCTTCTAAGCAGTGGTACATCGACATCTTAACCGATAAGGAACGCTATCTAAAGGCTGCCGATGAGATCAACTGGTATCCGGAGACCATGAAGGGCCGATATCTCCATTGGGTAACCAATCTCAAGTGGGATTGGTGCATCTCTAGACAGAGGTTTTTCGGTGTACCCATCCCGATATGGTACTGCAAATCATGTGGCGCAACACATGCTGCCGATGAACAGGCTTTGCCAGTTAACCCCCTAGAAACAAATCCTTCAAAGCCTTGTCACTGTGGGTGTAATGACTTTATCCCTGAAACGGCAGTATTGGACACTTGGGCGACGTCTTCTATGACGCCTTTTATCAACACGAAACAGCTACCGATGAGCATGCATACGCAAGCGCATGAAATCATAAGAACTTGGGCATTTTATTCCATCGTTAAAAGCATTTATCATACTGGAGAAATACCTTGGAAGGACCTTATGATCTGTGGGTTCGTACTTGCGAAAAAAGGGGAGAAGATTTCTAAATCAAAGAGCAATACCTCACTTGAGCCCTTTGAATTGATACAATCAGAATCTGCTGATGCGCTAAGATACTGGGTTGCTTCTGCAAAGCTCGGGACCGATACTTTCTTTGATAGAGACGACCTCGGCAGCGCAAAGCGCACCCTTAACAAACTGTATAATGCAGCGAATTTTTGTCTGATGCACCTTGAAGCAAATGAAGACCTCAATAACCGAACAGACTTGTCAGATTTACTGCCTCAAGACAATTGGCTGCTCATCAAGCTTGAAAACACCATGCTTGAAGCAAAAGGTGCGCTTGATCAGTACGAGATTGGACTGGCAAGACACCATATCGACCGTTTCTTTTGGAGCGATTTCTGTGACGATTATCTTGAGCTGGCTAAAGAGCGCATCTATCAGCCTGAAAAGCATGGCAAAAAAGAACAGGCTTCAGCGCTAAAAACCATCTATCATGCGCTCTTAGGCATATTAAAGCTGTATGCACCTTATATACCACATATGACAGAATCGATCTACCAATCTTACTTTATACGTTATGAAAAAGAAAAATCGATCCATATTCTGCAGTGGGATAGCGTTGAAACCAGCTGGTTTAAACCCTTAGATTTTGAAACCAGTATGTTTGAACTCGAATTTGATAATACTTCAACGTCGATTTCAAATCCTGAGCAAATCGCAAAAGCCAAAGAAAATTTTCTCGAATTTGGCGACCAAATCAAGCAGGCAATTTCAGAGGCGAGACGCTATAAGTCAGAAAATAATCTTTCGCAAAAAAGTGAGATGCCACTTCTTACGATTATAGGCACTGCGCCTTATAAACACTGGTTTGAAGCGAGTTTAAACGATTTGTACGCTTGTACTCATGCTTTAAAAATCGAATTATTATAAAATTGTCACCTTTTAAAAACTGTGGTACGATAAACGGTGAAAATTCTATCTAGTATTTTGGAGGGATCGGGATTATGAAAAAAACGTTTATCGTACTGATGCTAATCGTCGTCGTACTTGTCGGCGTGCTTATAAATCAAAGACACATCATGACGCAGGATAAAACGGAGACGGTATTGCCACACACCACGGTTTCACTTGAGGGAACCTCGCTTGAAAACTTTGTTTTTCCTAAGGATTTCGATCTTAGGAAGTATGAAGGAATCACTTTAAATTTCATCGTTGAAAACAATCTAGGCGCGAACGTTCTCTCACTTGAAACCGAGGAGTTTACAAAGCTCACAGGAATCAATATCAAGATTAGACCGACAGATTACGATACCTTTATACAAAAAATCAACCTCGATTTCATCTCTAAAGCAGGGGATTACCAGTTGATTTACTCAGATCCTTATCAGACGCTCAACCGTTTTCATAACGATTTAGAACCACTGGAGAACTTTATTCAGAATCCAGATCTGCCATCGCTTCAGGTTGGACTTGATGACTTTTTTGAAAATCAGCTTAAAGTTTGCTCTTATTTTGAAAGCTCAGATCATCTGTACGCGATTCCCTTTGACTCTACGACGATGATTCTTTACTATCGCAAAGACGTCTTCAATGACTTTAAAACCCAATTTTATAACAGTATGGGCTATGATTGGACACCTGGTGGTCCTGATTTTACATGGGACAGATATATAGAAATAGCGAAATGGATCGACACCTATGTGCCCAATGAGATCGTAAAATACGGTAGTGGTCAGATGGCACAAGCGCACAACGCCATCTTTTGTGAGTTTTCAAATATCCTAGCCTCTAATGGTGGCGATTACTTTAGAGACGACAACATTAGCACCTATGGCTTATCCAGCTTCTATAAGATAGACGTTATGAGCGATGCCTTTATAAAATCGCTTTATGATTATAAAAACGTCATAGCTGCAGCGGCACCGGATAGCGTGAACTGGAACTGGGAAGACTCTGCCGATGCTTTTAATAAAGGCGAAATCGCTATGATGGTGAATTGGGATGAAAACTATGCCACGCTAAATGCCTCTAATAACTTTAGAGTAAGAAACAATGTGGGCACAGCAATCTTACCTTACGGCACTGAAAGAAGCGCCAACATATTTGGTGGCTCAGGCATCGGTATCAACCGATATGCGTCTCAGGAAGAAAAGGAAGCCGCTTGGTTCTTTATCGCATGGGCAACCTCTAAAGAAATGCAGCTTCGCATCCTAACTGAACCCACTGGTGGCGCACTACCGACGATAAAATCTGCATACGACGCTATCGATCCTGATTTTAGAGCCTCTCATCCACAAATCGATACGGTTTTAGAAGCATGGCAGCCTGAAAATATATACCTTAGACCGAAGCTTGCCAACTTTTATCCTATAGAGCAGGCGATTATAGAAGCGCTGCACAATATGGTGACTGAGGATTTAAAGCCAGAGGACGTCGCACTTGAGCTCTATAAAAAAATCAACGAGGAGAGATGACCATGAAACGGCTAAAATTTTATAACCGACTGAGATTTCAGCTTGTGGTCATTGTCATCTTCTTTATCATCATACCGATTGTATGGCTATTTATGCTGTTGTCCAACACCATCAAAGATACCTTTAATGAAAAATACAGCACCGTTGCACAGCAGTCCATTGCAGAAACAGGGGATAAAATCAATTTCCTGCTAAGCGATATCGTCGACTATACGACATCCATCCTCTCAAACAGAACCTTTTTAGAAATGGTATCCAACACAAAAACACCGGATAGCGATATCAATGAGCTGCTTCGTGGCTTTTTAGCTTCAAGAAGTGACATCGATGGGATTTCACTTATTAATGCCAAAAGCACCTATGCCATCGGTACGAATAAAACCACACCGCTGATTTCCATCCAGCAAATGTCCAGTGAGCATCACGACAGTAAACCGATTTGGCTCTCAACGGTTAAGCAAAACATCAAGATACTATCTGGGATTTCGACGCGCTATTACTTTTCTGTGGTAAGAAACATCATAGATTTCAATACGCTTGAGTCCTACGGTACGTTTGTGGTCGATATAGAAGAGGTCCTGCTGGAGCAAGCTTATACGAATTTAGACGCAGATGGTGGCGAGGTGTTTATCATCGACCAAACGGGCACCATCGTTTCACATCCAGACAAATCCTTAATAGGTACCTCTATTTCAGAGATGCCTTACTTTGTTGAACTGATGTCTGAGTATGACCAGACTGGAGCCATCTCATATCAAAGCGACAATCAAGAAAAAATCGCTTTTTTTAGTTTGCTTGAAACCAATGACTGGCGCATCGTTAAGACGATTTCTAAAAATGAGCTCTACTTTGAAGTCGATCAGATTCAGAGGATCTTCTTTATCGGTGCCGGTATCTATACTGCGCTAATTTTGATGTTCGTCTTAGGATTATCTTTACAATACACAGAACCAATGCTTAAAATTATCAGCGATCTGAAGCGCGTCGAGCAAGGGGATTTATCCGTTCGGACAAAAGTATCTGCGACGAATGAGATGATGGAGCTTAGCGATAGCATTAACAACATGGTCTCTGAAATGGAAGTGCTCATTGACAAGCTGGTCATGGAAGAGCGCATGAAACGAGAAGTAGAGCTTGAAGCCCTACACGCACAAATCAACCCACACTTTTTATACAATACGCTGAACACCATAAAGTGGATGGCGAAAATACAAGGGGCAAATAGCGTAAGTAACGCCATCGTGGCACTGGTCAAGCTTCTGCGCATCAGCATCAACATCAGTAGCGACTTTATTACGCTGAATGAAGAGCTGGAATATATCCAAAACTACGTGGTCATTCAAAAGCTGAGATTTAACGAAGACTTTGAGGTCGAATATGACATAGATCCCGAAACGACACCACTTTTGATTCCAAAACTTATCCTTCAACCCATTATTGAAAATAGTATTATCTACGGCATGGAGGCTTCAGAGCATCTAACGATTGCCTTTGAAAGTCACTTTGAAAATGAAGGGGAGGATTTAATCATCTCAATTAAAGACAATGGTCCAGGCATCTCTGAAGATGTGCTCGGAAAAATTTTCAAGGATAATACCACTGGAAGTAAGCTAAGTAAAGCGGGGCTAAATAACGTCAATCAAAGGATTCAGCTATTCTGCGGAGAATCATATGGCCTAGAAGTCTTGACAAGTGAAGGAACTGGCACTACAGTATTGGTTAGATTACCTGTAAAAAGAAAAACCAATGACGAAGAAAATGGAGGTACCGATGTATAAGGTCTTAATCGTCGACGATGAAGTCCTCGTGCGTATTGGACTTAAAAACACCATCGATTGGGAAGAAATTGGCTTTACAGTTGTAGGGGAAGCCTCCAACGGTGAACAGGGCTATGCCCAGTTTTTAAAACTCAATCCCGACGTTGTGATTACCGATATAAAAATGCCGAAGCAAGATGGCCTTTGGCTAACCGATAAGATTCACAAGGAAAACAAGGACACGAAAATCCTAGTTCTAACTTGCTATGATGAATTTCAGTTTGCACGAACAGCGCTTAAAAACGGCGCAACTGACTATATGCTTAAATCAGAAATCGTGGATGATGAGCTCATCGCCTTGATGAAGCGATTCAAGACCACACTAGATGACAGTTCAGCGGGACAATCGGTTATTCCCAATAAGCATCACAACCAAAATGCGATTAAACGTTCCCTTTTAAACGATCTGATAAAAGTTAAGTTCAATTTTGATGAAAAGTTGTTGTTCCGATTTGAAGAGCAAAACTTTCAGCTGAGCAATACCAAGTATGCCTTTATCAACCTTGAACTCAAACTTAAGGATCAAAAAAACGCCAAGCAAATTAGTGAGACAACCGTTAACCTGATCATAGACCAGCTCAACGAAAAGGGGATTCAATACCTTTTCAATGGCTATATGGACGAGCATCTCTTTTTAATCTCGTCCGCTGACTTGACCCTTTCCACCATAAGTCGAATGGCGTCGGCTGTTCAAAACGGTGTGGTTCAGTACTTTGATATCGCCATCAACCTCATCTATACCAACGCTTTTACTGAGGCTGATGCGCTTTTAAGTCATTATGCACTATTGATGGAAAAATCTGAGATGCTCTTTTATGTCCCAAGTGGTGAAAGCTTAATAGAGAATACCGACCACATCAGAGTCCTATCTGGAAATACGCATGAACTCAAGCTTAAAACCACTGCTCAGTTCGTCGATAATATCGGTCAAGAAAACCTCGAAGGGATACTTCATACCATCGACGAGGTGCTCGATCTGTTCCGACAAAAGTGCTATCCACCGAGGATTGCAAAGGTGTTTATGACTCAGCTTGTGGGTGAGCTTTATAATGTGTTTCAGTATCTCTTTGATGCACCTGAGGTCGCTTTTAGCTATAGTGCTTTTCATGAATCCGTTATGAAATCCAAGCATGTGAGCGAGCTTAAAAACATTGTCACCGACCTGTTTAAAACGTTGATTAATGAGCTGAGCTATATCCGCGATCATCAATCGAGATACATCATCAAGCAGGCGATTAATTTTGTAGAGCAAAATTACGATCAAAACATCTCACTTGAGGATGTTGCAAAGGAGCTCAGTTTATCAAAGCAGTACGTCTGCAGCGTCTTTAAGCGTGAAACCGGTCAAAATTTATCGACCTTTATTAATCAAGTACGTATCGATAAAGCGAAACAATTCCTAGTCAATCCAGCCTATCGCAACAAGGACATCTACGCTATGGTGGGCTACTCCAATCAACAATACTTCACTCGCGTCTTTAAAAAAATGACGGGGATGACGACTTCAGAGTGGCAAAAGCACGATCGTAAAGAAAACTAGTGCAAAATTTCACTCAGCAGAAGAATCTAGTGCAAAGTTGCATTAATATAGTGCAATGCCGATTAAAATTTTTATAACTTCAACAAAAATTAAATAATATTGTATTAAATCTTGTGAATCGAGGGCATTTTTTAGCCCTCGATTTTGTTTTATCCTAAATACATGATTAAGGGAGGCAATACAAATGAGTCAAGACGTCAAATTGAAGGTATTGGGCATCGAGAAATCCTTTCCTGGGGTTAAGGCATTGGATCAAATCGAGTTTTCAGTACGAAAAGGAACCGTTCATGTATTATGCGGCGAGAATGGTGCAGGAAAGTCCACTTTGATGAAGATCATCAACGGAATTTATCAGCCAGATGCTGGTCAAATTATTATAGATGGCGTTGAAGTTAAGATTAAAAATCCAATTCAAGCGAGACAGCTTGGTATCGGAATGATTTTTCAAGAACTCAACTACATCCCTGAAATGACCATAGAAGAAAGCTTATTTGTGGGCAACTGGCCACTGGATAAAGCCGGCAAGGTCGATTGGAAAGAGATTAGAAAAAGAACGCTTGCTTTGCTTAAAGCAGAGAACCTCAATTACAGACCTGATATGAAGCTTAAAGATCTAACTGTATCAGATATTCAGATGCTCGAGATCCTTAAAGCCATTTCATATAACTCAGACATCATCATTATGGATGAGCCAACTTCTGCCATTACAAACAAAGAAGTTGAAGTCCTCTTTAGCAAAATTTTTGAACTCAAGGCAAGAGGTGCAGCGATCATCTATATCAGTCATAAAATGGATGAAATCTTTAGAATTGCTGATGACATCACCGTGTTTAGAGATGGTAAGGTTATAGACTCTAAGCCGAAAGCTGAACTGGACATCGAATCGGTAATCGCTTTGATGGTAGGTCGAAAGCTGGGCAATGATTTTCCAAAGGTAGAAGTTCCAATTGGCGCACCGATTCTTAAAGTTGAAGCACTTAACAGTAGTAAATTCAAAGATATTAACTTTGAGATTAAAAAAGGAGAAATCGTTGGTTTTGCAGGTCTTATGGGCGCTGGTAGAACTGAGGTAATGCGGTCAGTATTTGGACTTGATCCTTATCGTTCGGGAAAAATCATTAAAGATGGTAAAGAAATCAAAATTAAAAATGTTAAAGACAGTATCGATCACAAAATCGTCATGCTGTCTGAGGATAGAAGACGCTATGGTATTTTACCGGTTAGAAGTGTTAGAGAGAACATCAGTATCACCAATCTAAAACGCTTCATCAAAAAAGGTAAGCTCCATGCAAAAGAAGAGTTTGAAACGGTTAAGTATTACTGTGACAAGATGAAGGTAAAAACGCCAACTTATGAAACGAACATTTCGAGCTTAAGTGGTGGCAATCAGCAAAAGGTACTTCTTGCAAAATGGCTGATTACAGACCCTGAGGTTTTCATTGTAGATGAACCGACAAGAGGCATCGACGTTGGCGCTAAATATGAAATTTATAAACTGATTTCAGATTTGGTTAGCGAAGGTAAAAGCGTCATTATGGTTTCATCAGAATTACCAGAACTGATTGGTATGTGCGATAGAATCTACGTTATGGCAAAAGGTGAAATCATGGGTGTCCTAGACAAACCTGAATTTACACAAGAAAATATCATGCGCCTTGCAACAGGCACTACATCAAACAATTAGGAGCTTTATCATGAACAGTTTACTTCAGAAAATAAAAAAATCTAACTTAATGGCGACGTTCAGCATCTATTTTGTCTTATTATTCTTGTTTTTAATCAGTATGATGGCAAATGAAAACTTTGCAACGATCGGCAACTTATCCAACATCTCAAGACAGATTGCAGTTGGAACCATCTTGGCATTTGGGCAAACAATTCTCATTATTAGCGGTATGCTGGATTTATCCTCAGGCTCTGTACTTGCTCTAGCGGGTGTCCTTTCAGTAGATGCTTATCTTAAAACAGGCTCACTGATTGTGTCCTTTTTAGTAGGAATTATCGTTGCTGTAATTTGCAACATTTTAAATGGTCTTATGGTAACAAAATTTAAAACGCCACCCTTTATCGCAACTCTTGCAATGATGGCGATGGCTAGAGGAGCAGCGCTCCTATATACAAACGGACAAAATATCTACCAAATCGGCGATTATGTCATCTTCGGTCAAGGCTCTTGGTTTGGTGTTCCTAACCCAGTTTGGTTCTTAGTGATCACAATGACAGTGACTTGGTACCTTTTAAAGCACACGGTATTTGGACGCTCTGTCTATGCCATCGGTGGTAACGAGGAAGCGGCAAATGCTTCTGGTATCAACGTCGATCGCGTTAAGATGAAAGCATATATCATCAACGGTATCTTCGTCGGTCTTGCAGGAATCATCTTCATGTCGAGGGTAAATGGCGGTTTACCAAATGGTGCCAACGGCTACGAATTTAAAGCATTAACAGCTGCTGTCATCGGTGGCACATCGTTCTCAGGTGGCGTAGGTACAGCTTCTGGAACACTTGCTGGTGCATTCATCGTCGGATTCCTAGACAACATCATGGTACTCGTAGGCGTCAATTCTTACCTACAACAAATCGTAAGAGGCGCAATTATTGCTCTTGCCGTTATCTATGATATTTATTTTAAAACAACACGTAAGAAGAACAAAGCAGCAAAGGGTTAATTCTAAATCATGTATCATCTTTTATCTATCATCTTTAATGCAACATCATTCATTCACATGAATCAAAGTATGTATAAGTCAAAAGTATGTTTGGTTATATTCTGAAGCGAAAGGCATAAGTGGTTTTTACCTCTAAAAACGATTTATGCTATGGCTTCAGGTTTAACATATAAGATGATTAAAAATCATAGGAGGAGAAAATGAGAAAGGTTTTAGCATTATTATTAGTATTTGTGCTGGCATTGGGGATGCTAGCAGGCTGTAGCTCAAACACAAGCACGTCTACAACTGAAGCGGCAACAACAGCTGCTGCAGGTGGTGAATCAACAGATAAGGTATTCAGAGTAGCATACATCGCAAGAGCACAAGCAGATTCATTTGCTGCATGGCTTGCAAACGCAGTTATGGAAGAAGCTGACAAGTATGACAACATCACTGTAGATGTATTTGATGGACAAGCAAACGACGATATAGAAAATGGTCTTATTGAAAATGCAATCACTAACAAATACGATGCAATCATCGTACAACCAAACAATGGTGAAGCTCAAAGACCATACGTTGAAAAAGCAGTTGCTGCTGGTATAGTAACAATCACTACAAACGCTAGAATCTCAGGTATCGAAGGCGCATCTTCAGTTGATGCTGATCCATACCTCCAAGCAAAAGTTAACGCTGATGCTGCAGTAGAACAAATTCCACAAAACGCTAAAGTTGTCGTATTGTTGGGCCCTCCAGGAAACTTCCATGCTGATGCAAGACGTGACAGCTGGCAAAAAGAATTCTTTGACAAAAGACCTGACGTAACAATCGTTGGCGAAGAAATCGCTAACTGGAACAAAGATGAAGCTATGAACTACATGGAAACTTGGGTACAAGCTAACGATCAAATCGATGCAATCATCGCTATGAACGATAATATGGCTGCTGGTGCACTTGAAGTTATCAAAGATAACGCTAAATTTAGCAACATCTTAGCTTACGGTGTTGACGGTACTGCTGAAGCTTGCTTATTAATCCAAGAAGGTAAATTAACTTCTACAAGCTTACAATCTGCTTATGCACTTGCAGAAGGCTTACTTGACACAAGCAACAAATTATTAACTGGACAAGAAACTCAAATCGATATCGATATCGACTGTCCACTTATCACTAAAGATAACGTAGCAGAATATATTGAAATGCACAAGAAAGCTGGCGCTATCCAGTAATCTCCCCACAGTAAGCGGCAATATGCCGCTTACATTACATAATCTAGACGAATGGCCTTGGCTATTCTTACATATTTGAGGATGTTTCCAACCTTAAAGTTGTTTACATTTTTAAGGATGTTTTCAGCTTAAACGATGCTGCCATCTTCATGTGTGCCATTAAACTGTATAATTCAGCTTATTGGTTAAATGAATAATGATTTATATCTATAAAATTTATTAAAAGTATCATTTTAGGAGGGCAATATGAAAAATTTAGCGGCATTTATGTCAGGCACAAACAATATGATTTTCAAAGAGATTCCCGTTCCAGAGCTTGGACCAAAAGAAGTTTTAGTAGAAGTAGATGTGGTCGGCATCTGTGGTTCAGATGGACATTATTACCAACATGGCAACATCGGTGATTTCGTAGTTGAAGGTGATTTTATCCTCGGTCATGAAAGTGCAGGCTATGTAGCAGCAGTTGGCAGTGAAGTTAAATCACTTGTTGTGGGTGATAGAGTAGCGCTTGAGCCTGGTGTGGTATGTGGTACTTGTGAGCAATGTTTATCAGGGAAATACAATCTTTGTGAGCACGTTGAATTTTTCGCAACTCCGCCATATCATGGCACCTTTGCAAACTATGTGAAGCACCCAGAAAACCTTTGCTTTAAATTACCGGAGAACGTATCCAATGCTGAAGGAGCACTTGTTGAGCCACTTGCTGTCGGTCTTCACGCAGCCGCACAAGGTGACGTCAAGCTTGGTGACACTGTAATCGTATTTGGAGCTGGTTGTATCGGACTTGTTTCTATGCTTGCAAGTAAAGCAAGAGGCGCTTCAAACGTCTATGTAGTGGACATCATCGATAAAAGACTTGAGTTTGCTAAAAAATTAGGCGCAACTGAAGTCATCAATGCTAAAAATGAAGATGTCATCGCTAAAATCAATGCGCTTACTGGTGGCAAAGGGGCACATGTTGTCATCGAAACAGCTGGCTCACCAATCACAGTCGCTCAAACTGCAAGTGTCGTTAGAAAAGCAGGAACAGTTGTTTTAGTTGGTATGACTGTAAAATCAGAAACTAGCTATGACTTTATGAAATTAATGGGCAAAGAGGGTACGCTTAAAACCATCTTTAGATATAGAAATCTTTATCCAGTTGCGATCAATGCCATCAGCAGTGGCACAATCGATGTTAAAAGCATCGTTACACATGAATTTGAGTTTGAAAATATCAAGGAAGCGTTTGACTTCGTCGCTGCAAATCCAACTGACGTCGTAAAAGCAGTAGTAAAAATTAAGAAATAAGTCTGTAAGTGTTGAAGTATAGATTTGTTGAAGTATAAAATTGTTAAAATATTGAATTGTTGAAGTGTAAAAGTGTAGAAGCATAAATCGTAAAATGTAAAAACATAAAAGCATAACTATTAATCATTAATCAACCTAGAAATATAATAATAAATATTAGAATAAGTATAAATTAGCACTATAAACAAATGGTTCGTTTATAGTTATGAACATGTGAGGTAAAGTATGTATTTTATAGGCGTTGACTTAGGCACATCATCGGTTAAGATACTGGTAATGGATCAAGAGGGCCAAATTATCAGTACGGTTACTAAGGATTATCCACTTTTCTTTCCAAAGGCACTTTGGTCAGAGCAAAATCCTCAGGACTGGCTTGAGCAATCATTATTGGGCATCAAAGAGGCACTAAACGGACTCGATGCAAATGCTGTAGGTGGAATCGGTTACAGCGGACAAATGCACGGGTTAGTGATTCTAGACGAACACGATAATGTCATCCGTCCTGCTATTTTATGGAACGATCAAAGAAGCGTAAAAGAAACTAACTATTTAAATGAGGAAATAGGTATAGAGAAGCTGACTGAACTTACTGGAAACATAGCGTTCCCTGGGTTCACAGCGCCAAAACTCCTTTGGGTTAAGGAAAATGAACCTGAGAATTTTAAAAAGATAAAAAAGGTGATGCTGCCAAAGGACTACTTAGCTTATAAAATGACAGGCGCTTTTGCAACTGATTTTGCAGATGCATCTGGCGCACTTTACCTTGATGTTGCAAATAAAAAATGGTCACAAGGGATGCTGGACATCATCGGCATCGAAGAAAGCGTTCTTCCAAAACTCTATGAGTCTTATGAAAATATAGGTTCTCTATCAAAAGAAGTCTCTGACTATTTAGGCATCCATCATGAGATAGCAGTCGCTATTGGTAGTGGGGATCAAGCTTGCGCCGCTGTGGGTGGTGGTGTTGTCAGTCCAGGATGTTGTTCGATTTCCCTCGGCACCTCTGGAGTGGTATTCGTTCACAGCGATACGTTTATCAAAGATCCAAATAATGGCCTCCACGCCTTTGCCCACGCCAATGGTGCGTATCATTTAATGGGCTGCATGCTTTCAGCTGCAGGCTCATTAAAATGGTGGGTTGAAGAGATACTAAAATCAAATGACTACAATCGTTTGATGGATGCTGCTAAGGAAGCACCACTGGACAATGGCCTTTATTTCTTACCCTATCTTATGGGCGAAAGAAGTCCACACAATGATCCAAATGCAAGAGGTGTCTTCTGGGGTTTAAATCTTTCCCACGGACAAGGCGATATGACGCGCGCAGTAATTGAAGGGGTTTCATTTGGTCTTAGAGATTCATTTGAAATCGTCAAATCACTGGGTCAAGAAATGACAGAAATCAGAATCAATGGTGGCGGCTCTAAAAATGAATTTTGGTGTCAAACCATTGCCAATATTCTTGATACAAAGGTTGTTAAGCTTGAAACAGATGCTGGCCCAGCCTATGGCGCGGCTATCCTTGCAGCTGTCAGCGCAGGTGCATACCCATCAGTAAAGGTCGCTTGTGATCAGCTTATAAAAACGACAGAATCCTATCAACCAATCCCACAACTGGTTGATGCATATAATAGAAAGTACAACTCCTTCTCAAAGCTTTACCCAGCTCTAAAAGCACTATTCCCAGAAATAGAATAGTCTAGATTGCGTGGTATCAAGCGCGGCGGTCTTTTGACCGCCTTTTTTTTTGATTAGTATTATATTTTTATCTTTTTTTATTCTTGAATATGTCTTTACAGAACGGACTTTATTCTTTATAATAACCTAGAGTAAATCAGATGATCGCGTGCTTCGGCACGAGGAAAGTCCGAGCTCCATAGAGCAGGGTGCTGGGTAATCCCCAGTGGAGGCGACTCCAAGGATAGTGCAACAGAAATAGACCGCCTCGCAAGAGGTAAGGATGGAAAGGTGAGGTAAGAGCTCACCAGCACATAGGTGACTATGTGGCTCTGTAAACCCCATCTGGAGCAAGACCAAGTAGGGTGTAAAAAAGAGGCTGCTCGTCTCTCCCAGTGGTAGGTCGCTTGAGCGTTTCGGTAACGACGCGCCTAGATAGATGATCATCTAATACAGAACTCGGCTTATAGATTTACTCAATACATAAGCAAAAAACATTCGCAAATGCGGGTGTTTTTTATTTTTAGTAGTCAATACATATTGGTCAATCTATTACTAGTCAATCTATTACTAGTCAATCTATTACTAATCAATTCGTTAATATGATAAACTGTAGTCGGCTAATGGATAAATATTATATTGAAAAGAGGCGCTTATGAAAATCAATTTAGATACTATCAAAATATGGCTACGTCATGTAAGTGTTTTGGGGCTATCACTGTTACTTGTTGTCGTCTTAATCAATGCATACATATTATTTAGTACGCAATCGAGTATCTTTACCTTTGACGAGTTTGAACGCTCTCAAACAGATGCGTCTATAAAATACGATGCAATCCTCGTTCTAGGCGCTGGTGTCAATCCAGATGGGAATCCCAGTCTAATGCTAAGGGATCGTCTTGACATGTCGATAAAAATCTATGATGCTCAGCTTGCGCCTAAGCTGCTAATGAGCGGTGACCATGGCAATGTGGCTTACGATGAGGTAAACGTCATGAAAAGCTACGCACGTGCTGCCAATGTGCCATCTTCTGATGTTTTTATGGATCATGCGGGATTTTCTACCTATGAGAGCATCTACCGTGCAAAGGCTGTGTTCGAGGCAAAAGCCTTAATTATCGTTACACAGCACTATCATCTTCCAAGAGCCGTTTTTATCGCTCGATCGCTTGGTATAAAAGCCATCGGTATCGCAGCTGAGGACATCGGGTACAGTGGACAAATGATGAGAGAGGGAAGGGAAGTACTCGCTAGAGTTAAGGATATGGGAACTACTATTATTAAACCATTGCCAACCTATCTAGGCGATGTGATCCCCATCAGTGGTGATGGTGATCAAACCAATGATTAATATTACAAAGAGATATCACCTACATCACAGTTTGATTGCAGAAATGTTACTATTTTTCCGTTAGTTGGACATAAGCATTGGGTATCTGTTAAACTAGTTGTAGTCAATCATTAGTTAAACGGAGGCCTTATGATTATTAATAATATAATAAATAGTTTTGGACGTAATTTTTTTAGTAAAAAATCCAATTTGAACAAGGGAATATTCTTTGCTGTCATTCTTGTTTTTGCTTTTTCAAATTTAACTTTTGCCGCAGACGTGCCACAGGATACCTATGGTGATGTGCTCTTCGATATTGGGATTATCACAGGCTATGATGGTGATCTGATGTCTGACAAGGCTATAAATCGCGCGGAAATGATTGCCATCATAAGTAAATTTTATCCGAATGCTTTTGAGGCATATACACCACCAAAGACTGCAACCTTCAAAGATGTACCTACAACACATTGGGCATATAAATATGTAGAATTTGCATATGAAAATGGGATTACAGCTGGTAAAGGCAATGGCATGTTTGGTGTAACCGATCCTATCAACTACAATCAGGCTAGTATTTTCATAATAAAAGCACTTGGTTTTGTTCCCGAGGGATTGGTTTACGATTCAGCCGCTCTACAAATTGAAGCTGAATATGGCTTAAAGCTTACTATTCCAACACTTGGTAGTTCGTCCTTGATTCGATCAGATGTATTTGAATTACTTGGCAAATCTTTAGTTATGAAGGATTCATCTGAGTATATGCCGATTTCTAGATTTGTTGCAAGCGGGGCTGAAGTGGATGCTTATTCTAGTAGAATCACACAAATCATCAATACGCCTGTGGCAGTTTATTTAACTGGCTCATTTTTCAATATCTACTATGCAAATGGAGATGTTTACACAGGTGAGTTCGATGGATCACATTTAACTGGTAGTGGTATGACACAGTTTGCAAATGGCGATCTTTATATCGGTCAATATGCAAACGACTTCTTTAATGGTTATGGACTCTATATTTGGAGTGATAATGAAAATTACGAAGGCTATTGGCTCGATGGCAGATTCCATGGACTAGGCACTTATACGTATGTGGATGGCGCCTATCAGTACGGTGAATGGGAAAACGATGCGCTTGTAACGCCTATCGAGGAAGTTTCAGATGTGGACGTGGCAAATGGCGTCGTACAACCGAGTGAGTTTTTAACGGTTATTTTAACCGATGCAAACGGCAAGCCAATGAAAGGAATTGCGATTTCAGTTGAGGATCAGTTTAGTGAGATCGCTTATAATCTAGTATCCAATACCGATGGGGAAGTCGTTGTACCTCTTACAGGTCAATTTTCAGTTTTAAGCTTAGTGCTACCTGACAATTCTGCCTATAAGTTTGAGGTGACAGGTCATCCATTTGCTGCTACAACTGCAGGGATTTATAAAACAAATGTTACTTTTGTTCTTTTAAGAGATTAATAGACCCCATAATCTACAATAATTTTACCCCCAGCTGTTATTGATATCTCAAGTTGACAGATCTGGGGGTTTTTATTTGTTATAAATTCATTTTGTATTTCTAATCATTTAATTAAATATAGTTTGTTTATATTAATTGATTATCTAAAGCTTGTATTAAGCGCTTTGAGTAGTGTGCGAACATCGTAGTGATGTGGGGTTACTGGATTGATTTTTCTGGAGCTTTCAAGAAGTGTGTAGACTGCAATTCTTGCTGCTCTGATTGAAAACTCTTCTGTAAACACCATATCCTCAGGAATTTCTACAAACTGGCTGATCATCGCAAAGTTAGTTGAACCTGCTGGAACCACCTCTGGACGATCTTTAATTGCCCTTGGTTGGAACATGGAGATGATATATGGCATCATACATGGAATGACGTTAATTACTGACCCCATGATCTCATCCATTTCTTCTTCCATGTGTAGATGGTGGAGGAGCTCAATTAAGATTTCTTCGCCTGTGCAATCCTTCATTGGTTTTTTTACATAGTCGCCGAGTTTGTCTGTATAAAGTCCGTAGCCCCAGAAAATGGTAACGTCTTCAGGTTGATTTTTAAAGTGTGGCTGTTTGGCAACGACGATTGACATTAGCCAGCTTGATTCTTTAAAGGTCATTAACGCGCCACTACCTGGTTTATTTCTAGCGTATTTTTCAATCTTTTTAAGTAGATCGTTGCCTTTCATTGTTACAGTAAAGGATTCCCAATTGGTCTCTGCTGGATTGCCAAAGAAAGATTCTGGATTACCAAGACCTTGTTTTTTAGCTGCGATATTTCTCCAAAAAGTGCCTGAAAGTGGTGTTTCTGGAACAAATGGTGCTGGTTCTTTAAAGCTACCAAGTGTTGCGTTATCTGTCATACTACCGTTAGTTGCAATACAGATATCATTTTCACCTAGTTTAATAACGCCTTCTTTTTCAGCAGCTTTGTATTGGATTCCCGTTACGGTAATGCCGTCATGATCTGCGAATTCAAGGTCAGTTACTGTGCATTTTAAGCTGAAATCCACACCTTTTTCTTCAAGGTAAACCTTCATAGGGTGAATGATGGAATCGTATTGGTTATAAGGGGTTCTAGTAACGCCTTCTAATGTCTGAATACGTGAAAATTCAAAGACCATACGTTGCATGTAGCGTTTAAATTCGATTAGGCTTGACCATTTTTGAAAGGCAAATGTGGTCTGCCACATATACCAAAAGTTTGTTTCAAAGAAGTGTGGTGTTTTAGCGAACCAATCTGATATTTTTAGCATTTGTATCTTTTCTTCAGGTGCGATCATGAGTTTACCTAGCGCCATACGGTCCGCCATATCAAATCCCATAGACATAACATCTAAGATTTCGCCGTTTTTATCGATTAAGCGCGCATTGGCATGTGTTGGATTTTCATGGTCAAATGCTAAAATTTCTTCGCATAGACTCATTTCTGGTCGGTCAAGGGAAGGGATGGTACTGAGCAATTCCCATGTGTTTTCATAGGTTTCTTCGTTCAGCATACGTCCGCCACGACAGATAAAACCGTTGACAGCATCGCCTGCGCCATCGTTGCTACCACCTAATATCGGTAGGCTTTCTAAGATGTGAATTTGTTCGCCTTTAATTCCAAAATCTCTGATTAAGTAAGTTGCGCCTGCAAGTGATGCCAAACCACCGCCGACGAAGTAAACGTTCTCTAAAGCTTCTTTTTTCATGGTTTTCTCCTTATTCTTATCTGATTTGCGACATGATTTTTTTCGTTTATATCGCAATTTCTAATAATAAGTTACATCAGTTAAAACCGCATAAAAATAGACAAACGAGGTGAAATGTCTAATGTTATGACATTTTCACGTGTTTGTCTAAATCTAAGGAACGTACTTCCATATATTTTTTTAAAGCTTTGTATACTTTTCTATTGCGCGACTGATTTCGCCGTTAATCAGCTTGTCCAGTTTATCGATAATGACTGCTGGCGCCTCCTTTGCACCTGATTTGAGCCATTCTAGCATCAGTGCGACGAAGCCGTAGGTGTAAAACTTGGCGATAAAGGACTTGTCAGACTCAGAAATCTGAAAGCCTACGGCAACTTCTTCTACCACCCCAATTAAAAGGTCATAGGTGAGGCTATAAAGAAACTTTTCTAGGTGATCACGTCCTAGTGAATTCACTGTACAAAGGCAGAAATCGCGATTGGCTTCTACATACTGAAATATTTTAAGAAAGCCAAGCTGCCAAGTCTCATAGGTTTTGAAGGCATCGATGGACCCAAGTGCCTCAGATTTATAGATCCAGCCAAGCAGCTCGTAGATGTCTTGAAAATGGTAATAAAAGGTTTGACGATTAACGCCACACTCCGTGACGAGCTCCTTAACTGTAATATGCTCAAGGGATTTCTTTGTCATCAAATTTTTTAGGGTTATGCCCAATTCACGCTTTGTTCTATTTTGCATTTTATCCACTCCAAATCATAGTTACATAAGTATTTTAGCAGATTTCTTCACACTTTTTAATTCACAAAACCATAATTTTTATATATAATGAAATAACGAAGGGATTTCATCGCTCTTATTACAATTATATATAAAGATTCGTTTTAATATATCTATCAATTCATTTGTAGGAGGACAACATGCTCATTAAATGTGAAAAGTGTGGTCGTTTTTTTGGAGATGATGGCAATACGCTTTGCTCATCTTGTCGAATCACATCTAGAAAATTCAAAAGCTCGGGCGATCCTGAACGCGATAAATTTCTTACTGCTAGAGATTTGGTTTATGATAACCCAGATATATCACCTCAAGGCATAATCGATCTTATGGCAGAGATGGGGATAGACATCACTATAAGAGAGATTATGAAATACGTCGATGAGGGTCGTTTAACCTTAAATACCATTCGAGATGGCAACCATTGTCAACGCTGTGGTACGAAGATCGGATTTGGGAAATACTGCGATCGCTGTCGTTTTAAGATTGAACAGGAGGGTGGTGCTTCAAATGCAAACGCACCTGATATTGATACCTCTGGTAGAGTAAAAATGCACATTTCAAAAAAATAGGCTTCAGCAAAACACATCTCAAAATGATGTGTTTTTTTATACTTTACAAAAGAACGTATGTTCTGTATAATTAAATCAAACGTATGTTCTGTTTTCTGTAGTCTCTTTTTCGTACACCCGCATTCGAAAGGTCATTTCAGTAGCAGGACATACGTCTTTAAAATTTTTCTCTCTTTAGAAAGGGGGATTGCGTGGAAAAAATAATTTTTCACATAGATGTTAATAGCGCTTATCTTTCATGGGAGGCAGTTTATCGTCTTCAGCAGGGCGATGAATTAGATTTAAGAACGATTCCATCAGCTGTTGGCGGCGATCCCGTTAAGCGTCATGGCATTATTTTGGCAAAGAGCCTTCCAGCAAAGCCGTATAAGATTCAAACGGGAGAAAGTCTTATGGCAGCCTTTCAAAAATGTCCTTTTTTGACCGTTGTTCCGCCACACTATGACCTTTACCTTAGGTCAAGTAACGCTCTAATCGAACTCATAGGTGAGTATTCTGCTCAGATTCAAAGATACAGCATCGATGAGTGCTTCGTAGATTTTACGGATATGGTGGCGTTATTTGGCGATCCGATAGAAACAGCACATGTCATTAGGGAACGAATTAAAAGAGAACTTGGTTTTACTGTGAGCATAGGTATATCGTCTAACAAGCTACTGGCAAAGGTAGCAAGTGATCTTAAAAAACCAGACGCAGTAACGACACTTTTTCCTGAAGAAATCGCCACTAAAATGTGGCCACTTCCTGTGGAAGAGCTCTTTATGGTAGGGCGAGCAACCGTTCCCAAGCTAAACTTTTTAGGCATTGAGACCATAGGAGATCTGGCAAATTATGACCTTGAGGTATTAAAGACTGCTCTTAAATCTCATGGGGTACTGATTTGGAACTATGCCAATGGCATCGAAAACTCAGATGTTAAAAAGAGCAATCGATTGGCGATTAAGAGCATTGGCAATTCATCCACCATTCCGTTTGATATTGATAATCGAAGGGAAGCTCATCTTATGCTCTTAAGCCTCTCTGAAATGGTGGCGATGCGTCTTAGAGATAGCCAATATCTTGCAAGGCTTGTCAGCGTAAGCTACAAAACACATGCGTTTAATAGCACTGGGCATCAAAAAAAATTTGAGATTCCCACAGATCACACCTCCGAGATCTATGGTTATGCAAAGAAGCTGTTTGACGAGATATGGGATGGCACACCTATACGTCATTTAGGCGTACGCGTTTCTGAGTTTTGTGAAAATGATTTTGTTCAGCTTCATCTTTTCGATGAATTTACGACACAAAAAAACAATCGTTTAGATCGTGTGATTGATGAGCTGAGAGGTAGATTTGAGCCAAAGGCAATAATGCGTGGTAGCTTCATAGGAAGTGGCATAAAGCCCATGACAGGCGGTGTAGGGGAAGATGATTTTCCACTTATGAGCAGTATTTTGTGAGTTTTAAACAGATGTATTTGGGGAACTGAAATTAATATTTTAGAAAGTAGTAAGGCGTATGAAGGTTGTTAGAAAAGAAATCGATGTACTCTGTTGGTTCGACCAGCAAGGCTATCCAAATCCAGTCAGATTTCGAATTATCGATGAAACCAAATCGCAGCAGGTGATTAAAATAGATAAAGTCGTTACTCGTGAATTCGAAAAATTAGCGGGTAATAAAATGTTTGTATTCACCTGTCAATGTGTGATTCAGGAGATGCTTCGAACAATTGTTATCAAATATGAGCTTGAAAGCTGTCGCTGGATTTTATTCAAGTATTGACCCCACTCATTTTGTTGTATTTTACTGTGGAGATATGTTATAATTTACAAGTATAAAACTAACTATTACCTCATATCAAAATTTATGAGGTAACAACAAAATATTTATTTAATTAGGAGTGTGGTTTTTTTTGGAAGCAGGCGCGAGTTGGCAGTTTATACTATTAGCGGTGTTGATTGGGATGTCCGCATTTTTCTCAGCATCGGAAACAGCATTAATGTCACTCAGTAAAATCAGAATCAGGCACTTGATGGAGGAAAAAGTCAAAGGAGCCGATGTCGTCAATCGATTGGTTGAAAATCCTAACAAATTATTGGGATCTATCCTTGTAGGAAATAACATCGTTAATATCGGTGCATCTGCACTGGCAACCTCTTTAGCGATACAATATGCTGGTAATGCCGGCGTTGGAATAGCTACTGGAATTATGACTTTGTTGATTCTCATATTTGGTGAGATAACACCGAAATCACTTGCGGCACAGCATTCAGAGTTTATATCTCTTAAAATTGCCGGTATTATTAACTTTGTTGTCGTGTTTTTCAACCCAGTTGTCTTTTTACTGCTTCTTCTTACAAATGGCTTGATTCGCTTGCTAGGTGGTAAACCTGCAGGTTCACAACCGTTTATTACAGAGGATGAGCTTAAAACAATTGTAACTGT
Source organism: Clostridiales bacterium 38-18 (assembly GCA_001897605.1). Classification (GTDB taxonomy): domain Bacteria; phylum Bacillota; class Clostridia; order Peptostreptococcales; family Acidaminobacteraceae; genus Fusibacter_C. Next base: position 386,760 of record MKTL01000006.1, read on the forward strand.
AAGCCACGAAGAAGGGGTTTTAGAAGTTGAAGAAAAGCAGATGATTTATAACGTGTTCGAATTTGGTGATGCACAGGTTAAAGATGTGATGACGCCTAGAACGGATATGATTTCACTTGAAGTTGGTGTAAGTTATGAGAAAATCATCGAAACCTTCAGAGCCGAGCAATTTTCAAGAATTCCAATTTACCAAGAAACAACTGATAACATCATTGGGATCCTTTATATTAAGGACCTCATATTTAAGGCAAACGAGAATAATGCATTTGTCATTCAGGATTATATGCGAGAACCGCATTTCACATTTGAATTTAAAAAGACCACGGAGCTTTTTCAAGAGCTTCGAGTAAAAAGAATTCCTATGGCCATTGTTTTAGATGAGTATGGTGGTACTGCTGGTATTGTAACGATGGAAGACCTTATTGAGGAAATCGTTGGCGATATCAGAGACGAATACGACGATCATGAAAAGGATATTGAAGTAATCAAGGAAGACGAATACGTCGTAGAAGGTAGTACGCGCATAGATGAGTTAAATGAAATGATAGGCGTTCATATTGAATCAGAAGACTTTGATACCATTGGTGGCTTCATCGTTGGCGAATTTGGCTATATACCTGAGGTTAATGAAATAATTGAATACGACGGTATCCGATTTGTAGTCGAAGAAGTCGATCGAAACAGAATTGAAAAGTTAAGAATTCACACATAGTTACTCATTAAATCATTAATGAAGAGTCCTCTTACTGAGGACTCTTTTATATAGTTATGTAAGTATCATTAGGAGGAAATTTAGTGTTAAATCAGTTTTCAAGAACAGAATTATTAATAGGGGAAGACGGGATAGATAGATTAAATGAAGCATCCGTCGCAATATTTGGTGTCGGTGGCGTTGGCTCATTCTCAGTGGAAGCGCTCGCTAGAAGTGGTGTTGGAACGTTCTATCTATATGATGATGATAAGGTTTGTTTAACGAACATCAACAGACAGCTAATTGCAACACGTAAAACTGTAGGAAGAGTAAAAGTAGAGGTTATGAAGGAAAGAATTTTAGAAATCAATCCAGCTGCAAATGTCTATGACCATAGATGCTTCTTTGGCGCTGAAACGGCTGCAGATATTGATTTTACAAAATTCGATTATATCATAGATGCTATTGATACGGTTTCCTCTAAGCTTTTGCTAATAGAACTCGCAAACCAATCAGGTGTTCCAATCATGAGCAGCATGGGAGCCGGTAACAAGCTAGATCCAACGCGTTTTGAGGTAACCGATATATACAAAACATCCGTTTGTCCACTTGCGAAGGTTATGAGAAGAGAGCTAAAGGCAAGAGGCATAAAAAAACTTAAAGTAGTTTACTCTCAAGAGCCTGCTATGAAACCTATTGAAAAGGAAGAATCAAGTTGCAAAACCAACTGCATTTGCCCTAAGGATGTTCAGAGAAATTGTAGCACTAGAAGACAGGTTCCTGGATCAATTGCATTTGTTCCGTCTGTAGCTGGGCTTATAATTGCGGGGGAAGTTATAAAAGACCTAATCAAGACAAAGCCAGTCAAAAAAGAAGTGACTGTAACGGATACGATATCAGATATTAAAGCATTATAGCCAGTTGTTTCAACTGGTTTTACATATATAATAACTGCCATGTGCCACTCTCATCCTAAATTTATTATCACAATAAAGGGGGAAACATGCTTAAAGTCATTCTTAAAAGAATCCTACACACTTTGCCCTTGTTACTTGCGATGACAATTGTCGTCTTTATCATCGTCGATGCCATGCCCGGTGATGAGCTTTCTGCTTACATTAATTCATTGCCAGAAGGGACACCTAGGCCTTCCTACGAGCAAATCAGTCAAATGAGATCGATGCTAGAATTTGATAAACCATGGATTAACCGTTATCTCGATTGGCTTTCAGATGTACTAAGTGGGAATTTTGGTAATTCACTTTACTATAGAGCCCCTGTAGTCGATATTGTACCCAGTTTAATTTGGCACACGTTTATGATCAATTCAATTGCACTTATTTTAACTTTCTTACTTTCTATTCCAATTGGTGTTCGATCCGCTGCTCATAAGAATGGTTTTTTTGATCGCTTTATGACAACCTCTACTTTAATCTTAGTTTCTTTACCTTCTTTTTTTATCGGTCTTTATTTAATGCGCCTTTTTGCTGTTAAATTAGGTATAACGCCTGCTACCGGGATGCACTCTGTGCTTTCTGTTGTCAAAGGCTATGAAAGTAAGCAAGCAGAAATTATAGATGTATTACACCATATGATTTTGCCTGTTATGACCTTGACCTTAGTAGAGCTTGGAACCGTTTCAAGGTATGTACGTAATGCTATGGTAGAAGTTGTTCATCAGGACTACATTAGAACAGCGCGTTCTAAAGGCTTAAAGGAAAGAGTTGTCATCTATAGACATGCCTTTAGAAACGCATTAATACCTGTTATCTCATTATTTGGTATCTTGTTTCCAACACTTTTTGTCGGTAACATCTTTGTGGAAGCAATCTTTTCATGGCCAGGTATTGGGCTTGAATTTTTAGCTGCAGTTTACAGACGCGATGCGTCAATGATATCTATGTTTATCTTATTTTTCTCGATTGCTTCAATTCTTGGTAATCTTCTAGCCGATATTTTATATGGTGTTGCAGATCCAAGAATAAAAGTAGAGTAGGAGGTATTTATGTCCGAATCCCCTTGGAAACAATCCGTTAGAAGATTTTACAAAAATAAACTCGCCATCTTTGGCGGAATTATACTATTATTTATTTTTGCTTTCACCTATATTGGCCCTTACTTTTCACCCTATCCCAATGATGTAATCAATGTTGTTTTAAGATATAAAGAACCCAGCCTGAGCCATCCCTTTGGAACAGACCGATTAGGTTTTGATATGATGACAAAGATTATGGAGGGCGGTAGAATTTCACTTGCGCTAGCAGCACTTTCTGCAAGTGTTACCTTGTTTTTCGGGACAATAGTCGGAACTTTTGCAGGTTATTTTGGGAAATGGCTTGATCGTTTGTTAATGCGTATTGCTGAGTTTATCTATGTGCTTCCATTATTACCTATGATTATTGCTTTTACAGCAATTTTCACCTTCAATGTAACCCCAATGAAACGAATGATTTTTACAATGATTATCTACGGTTTTTTAAGCTTTCCTAAACTGGCTCGAATGATTCGTGGTGAAATTTTGTCCATCAAAGAGTTAGAGTACATTAAAGCTACTGAAGTCTTAGGTTTAAAAACCCATACTCGTGTTTTTAGGCATTTATTGCCCAATACCATAGGCGTAATCGTTGCTTCTACAACAGGTATTATTGCTAATGCTATTTTGCTTGAACTAACATTGTCCTTTGTAGGCATGGGCTTTCCAGCAGGCGTTGCAACCTGGGGAAATCTCATTCCTAATATACGTGGTGAAAGTTTGGTTACAGCAGGTTATTATTGGATGTGGTTTTATCCAGTCACCTTTATTTCCCTTACGATCATTAGTATAAATCTTTTAGGTGAGGGATTGCGCGACGCACTTGATCCAAAGGGTGAAGGACAGTAAATTAAATCTATGTTACAACCCTTACAATAGCCTTCTTTTAAAATTAGTTTATGTTAAACTAGGACTATAATCATAGCATAAGGAGGTTATTATGACACAATGGATTGAAAAGATTAAATCACATTCACTTTGGCTTATATTTGCTCTTATAATTTCAATTTTGATTCTAGTGAGTCTTACAATATATACTGTAAATTTAAATCGTGACTTAAATAATTCTAGCGATGAAATCAGCACGCTCAATAAATCGATTGAAGAACTTAATCTAAATAATGACACATTAAAAAGTGAAAAAGAATCCTTAATCGGTCAGCTTGCGCAATCAGCTTCCGATTATGAGGCTCAGATTAGCGAGTTAAAAACACAACTAAATGCACTTGAGGGTAATAATTATCATTACCCAGATTATTTGGTAAGCCAGTTTAACTCAAATGGTTTTTCAGATATTCAGCAGTTTTTAAATACACTGACGGATCATCCTGAATTGATACCGACTGAAGGCATACTCGGCGGTACAATGAGATGGTATCCTGAAATGTCAATTGTATTAGATGACAAATTTGTTTATGCTTATTTTGAGGATGGTCATATTTCTGGACACGCTATACTACAGTATAAGCTTTTAGGCAATAGTGAGGTTGAATGGCAAACGAGTCAGACTTTTATGGATTAATTTTATTAATTTATGGGGTGAGGAATGCAATCATTTAAATTTATAGTGAAAGATCCAGTTGGTTTCCATGCAAGACCTGTATCCAAATTAGTACAAGAAGCACTAGCCTTCCAAAGTAATATAACACTTAAATTTTTTGACACCTCGGTTAATCTAAAATCAATTTTCAGCGTCTTAGCCTTAGCCGTTCCTACTAATAGTCAGATAGAAATTATAGTGGATGGCATAGATGAAGCATCAGCAATAGATCATCTGAAGAAAATATTGGAATCTTTATGAAGTAGGAGAAAACTATGGAATTGGTTACATTGGTCGATAATTTGGTTTATGGTGAAGGCTTAATTGGAGAACATGGTTCTTCATTCTTAATAAAAATTGGTTCAAAAAAAATCCTTTTTGACACTGGTCAAACATCGGCACTTATCAATAATGCCATGTATATGGCGGAAGACCTAACCGACGTAGATTATGTTGTTTTAAGTCATGGTCATTACGATCATTGTGGTGGTCTTGAAGCCTTTCTGGCGATCAACCACACCGCTAAAATTTATCTAAAACCCAAAGCATTTAGTGAAAAGCTCTCACTTAGAGACAATGTTGAACACTTTATAGGCTTTAAACTAAAAAACCCAATTCAAGATTATACTAATGAGTTTATATTAATTGAAAAGGATACGAAGCTTACAGAACACATTGAAATCATAACTGAAATACACACCTATACACATGACCTTGTCGATACTTCAAGGTTTTTTGTTAAGGATACAATGAATCTTGTACAAGATCCTTTCAATGATGAATTGTTTTTATTATTACATGAAGGGAAGCGATCCTTCTTATTTACTGGCTGTTCTCATAAGGGGATTCTCAACATCTTAAAAACAGCATATGAAAAAAACGCACACCAGCCCATCGATTATGTCTTTGGTGGCATGCATTTTAGTGGTGAACTTTTACGTCATTTAGATCAGTACCTGATGCAGCTTAAACATTTTGGAATCAAAGCGTTCTATATCAATCACTGTACTGGAATTGACGGCTATTTTAGGCTCAAAATAAAATTCCCGCAAAAAGTGTTTTATGCTTTTACGGGCTTTCATGTTGAACTATAAAATTTTCACTTTATTTTCTAATTTAATTGAATAATTAAAAAGAGTGGGGGTATATAGTCGATAGACTTGAGAAGACGATTTCTTCATAGTCTAATATATATTTCCCCCCTATTTCCTCTAGTGCAGCTAGGGGATTTTTTTTAGCCACAATTATAAATATGATGAATTATGTGAACTCGAAGAACAATGCTTTTACTATACTAATCATCATTTATATTAAGATACATAATTTTATAGTTTTGTAAGTTTAAGTTTATATTTGTGAAACACTTATTAATAATTACTTCAATTATATAGTATACAATAATGCCAGTATGCTTAAAGTTCCTCGTTGTAGGGAACTATAGGCTTTCTTTTTAAAGGACTCGATAGGATAATAGAGGTTCTTGTATCACCAATTCTTTGAATTTTGTCGAGCAACGCCTCAAGCTTGTGTGTGTCCTCACAAACGACACGAACGGTCATGCAATCCTCACCGGTAACATGATGACATTCAACAATCTCTCTCTCATCGTAGGCCAGCTTTTTAAACCGCTCATGTGAACTGACCTTCATGGCAACGTGAATGTATGCTTCTACATGTAATTGAAGCTTTTTAGGATTAATAACTGCTGTATAACCTTCGATAACACCACTTTCTTCAAGTCGTCGTATACGTTCTGATACGGCAGGTGAGGTAAGGTTAACGCGCTGTCCAAGCTCTTTCATTGATACACGAGCTTCCTGTTGAAGAATCTTTAAAATTCGAAGATCTGTTAAATCCATGTTAAACTCCCTAATTATATTAAGTCTAATTCAAAATATATTTATTTAATTAACCAAGATTAGTCTATCACTTTTCCAATCTCCTGTACAGTTATATGTACAAATGTTAAACTTTTGATGAATAAGCGTAGGAGGGTTCATTATGGCCACTATAAAAATTACAGAGACAATTTTAAGAGATGCACATCAATCCTTAATTGCGACTAGACTTAAAACAAATGAAATGATCCCAATTTTAGAAGATTTGGATGCAGTGGGTTATTACGCCTTAGAGTGCTGGGGCGGTGCAACTTTTGATGCATCTTTAAGATATTTAAACGAAAATCCATGGGAAAGACTAAGAATAATTAGAAAGCACGTTCAAAATACGAAGCTACAAATGCTTTTAAGAGGACAAAATCTCTTAGGCTACAAGCATTATCCAGACGATGTCGTTTCTGAATTTGTAAAAAAATCAGTTGCCAATGGAATTGATATCATTCGAATTTTTGATGCTTTAAACGATATAAGAAACTTAGAAACTGCTTTATTAACCACTAAGAAGGAAGGTGCTCACGCGCAAGCGGCTATTTCATATACCATTAGTCCAGCACATACAATTGAAAAGTATATTGCTCTTGCGAAGGATATGGAATCATTAGGTGCTGATTCGATCTGTATCAAGGATATGTCAGGTTTATTGACACCATATGAAGCAGAAAAATTAGTAAACGCATTAAAGTCTAACATCCAAGTCCCATTAGAGATCCATTCACATTATACCAGCGGACTTGCATCAATGACCTATCTAAAAGCCATTGAAGCAGGAGTAGATATTATAGATACTGCTATATCACCATTTGCACTTGGAACTTCTCAGCCTGCAACTGAGCCTATGGTAGCAGCCCTCTCTGGCTCGCCATTCGATACGGGTCTCAGCTTAAATAAACTTGATAAAATTACTCAATATTTTACTCCAATCCGCGAGAAAGCAATCGATACAGGATTACTAGATCCCAAAATGCTCGGCGTTGATATCAACACCTTAGTTTATCAAGTACCTGGCGGAATGTTGTCCAATCTGGTATCTCAATTGAAGGCTCAAAATGCACTTGATAAATATGAGGAAGTCTTGAAGGAAGTCCCAAGAGTTAGAGAGGATCTCGGTTATCCACCACTTGTAACGCCAACCAGTCAAATGGTAGGCACACAAGCAGTTCTAAACGTCATCACAGGCGAAAGATACAAAATGGTTCCTAAAGAGATCAAAGAATACGTTCGTGGTATGTATGGTCGTCCGACCGTTGAAATAAAAGATGAGATTGTCAAAAAAATCATAGGCAACGAGGAAGTCATCACTTGCAGACCTGCTGATTTACTAAAACCAGTAATTGCACTTGAAACAGAAAAGATAAAAGAGTATATTGAAGAGGACGAGGACGTCTTATCTTATATTCTTTTCCCAAATGTTGCTAAGGATTATTTTAAATTCAGACAAGCTCAGAAATACAATATTGATTCTGATTTGGTAGATAAGGAAGAAAAAACGCATCCCGTCTAATTCAACGTTGGAGGCATAAATGTTTCAAAAGAAAGAAAATGCAGTGGATCGAGCAACCAAACAAAAAATGAGAGAAGCTGAAAACGAAAAATTAATCTACGATACTTGGCCACAAAGCCGAGAAAATGGGAAATTGAAGTTTGTAATTAGATTTGGCGCTGTTACTTGGGGATTACCAACTTTCTTAATTTACTCTGTTATTATGATGGTTTTAAATTTCTTTGTTAAAGATAGTGTCAAGTATGATTTTGCTCAAGCCATCATTGCCATTTTATTCTTCGTGATATTTGGTACCATTTACGGCCATTTTATCTGGAACAAGAATGAAAAGATCTATAGAAAAAAATTCCCATATAAAAAGAAATAAAGTAAGTAGCACCCTTTGATGTCTCAAAGGGTGTTTTTTATTTTTTGTATTGCAATTACCATTATATGGAAGTATAATAACAATATCCATTATTTTACAGTTGAGGCTAATATGATCTATTTACTAAAAAGTCCCTATACAGAAAAGCTCTATCATAAAATAAGAATGTCAGTTGTTAATCTTTCATTAATCACTAAAGAAATGCTTGAAGTCTTCCAAGATGATGACATTTTAGTTGTGGAGGATGAAAATAAGGCTCTGCTTGAGGGAATAGCTATAAATCGCAAGAATATAATAATCTTAGGAGAGGCCGACGAGGATTATCGTTCTATTACTAAATTCCAAAGCATAGAACAAATAAAAGTCTTACTTTCTGATCAATTTTTTCCTTTATATTTCTGCACAAGTACAGATGTCTTTTCCATAAGCGAGACACAGATGTACACGATTGGCAATCAGTATGAAATCGAATATTTCATTTGTCTAAACTTTAATGCCAATTCAGCTTTTTCTTTATTCAAATGGAGTACAGATCATCTCACTAAACTACCAAATAAAGAAATGTTATACGTAATTAACAACATCAATGATTTGAAAAATGAACCTAGCTCAGAAATACTTAGCTTAATTGAATCGAGTCGAAGAAAGGGTAATACCATGGTCTTCAGCTTTCCATTAAAAAGCAAACTAGATTTTCAGATTCTAGAGTCCACAAATTTCCTTATAACTCTTTTTAAGGATAAGTTAAACGAACGAGCTATTTCGTATGGCAATAAGTGTTCTCAGATCATTGATGTGATTTTGAAGGATGAGGAGATAATATACTGTGATCGTAAGTGAAATAGTTGAACAATTAAAGATAGAAATTTTAGAAGCGTCTCTAGGGGATGATGAGGATGCGCTAAATCGTTTTCTAAATCATAGAGTAGATTTAGAAACTCAATTAGGCGTACATGAAAAAAAATCACTCCTACAATGCCTTAAGCAGGATTTGTTTGGATATGGTATCATTCAACCACTTTTAGATCATCCAGAAGTCACAGAAATTATGATCAATGGATTAAACAGTATTTTTTATGAATCAAATGGTCTTTTACACCTTTCAGAAATTAATTTTCATACGCATGATCAATTGATGCAACTGATCTACAAGGTTGCAAATGAAGTAGGGCGAGAGGTTAATCTAACTCATCCTACCTTGGATGCAAGGCTAAAGGATGGTTCAAGAGTAAATGTCGTACTTGATCCAATTGCGCTTAATGGTCCAATCGTCACCATTAGGAAATTTAAGAAAGCACTGATTCGAACACAGGACTTAATAGATAACGAAATGTTTGATTCAGAGATCGCACTGTTTATGTCTAAAATAATAAAATCTAAATACAATTTATTTGTTTGTGGAAGTACAGGTTCTGGAAAGACAACGCTATTAAATTGCCTTTCAGACTATATTCCAACATATGAAAGGATTATAACTATAGAGGATGCAGCTGAGCTTAAATTATTAAATCATAAAAATTTGGTTTCTCTAGAAACGAGATTGTCAAAAAATGAAGCAAGTGTATCTACCAGTCATTTAATAAAAAACGCCTTAAGGATGCGACCGGATAGAATCATTGTAGGTGAGGTACGAGGAGAGGAAATCATTGATATGCTTCAAGCCATGAATACAGGACATGATGGCTCTTTATCAACTGGACATTCTAACTCTGCCTTAGATATGCTGGTTAGACTTGAAGTCATTGCTTGCAGCCATAGTGAGGTCAATGCAAGTTTAATTCGGAGACAAATCATATCCGCAATTGATTTTATAATCTTTGTTGAAAAACTTCCGGATGGAAAACGATGTGTTACTGAAATTTGTGAACTGCTAAAAATACCAGATGATTATTCTATTAACGTGCTCTACACGCTTTCTGATTTTAACAGAATTAAATGCGATGATTTGCTGTCCACTATCGTAAACAACACTAAGCTACGGAGATATCAAGAATATGATAAATCAAATTAAAGAAATTAATAATCGATTTCTATGCAAAATTCATAAATTAAGAACTGAACTTAAAAAGCTTCCCTTCCAAAATCCAAAGAGGAACATTGATCATACACGATATTTGCTTGACTTGAGCTTTTACTTACTCAGTGCCTGGGCCTTTTGGAAAAGCATAAGTCTTTGCCTCTTAATGCTTTTCATTTTTATAGTACTTCCTAAAATAACAACACGTTATGAAAAAAATATGAATGGATTTTACTTAGATCAATTTATTGATTTCCTAAATCTAATCAATACCAATTTATCTCTTGGCTATGGATTTGAGTCCTCTATTACTTCCATAAGTAAAGATATAAACTTTGATCACAACTATTCTTCAAAATGTATACATCAGCTTAATAATGCTATTCAAATTGGCATAGAAAGAGAGGTCATTTATCAGAGACTCTATTCGTATTATCCAATTTCTGAATGCAGCTTATACATTAAAATGATTCGTGCAGCAAAAGTATCCGGGGCAAATCTAAACCGAATTACTGATGTCACTTTAGACAAACTTCATATGAAATATAAGGTGAAAAATGAAGTCAAAACTATCTTGTATCAAAAGGTTCTTGAACAAAATATATTAAGTTTAGCACCAATTTTCATAATACTATTTATTGACAATACTTCTAGAGGATATTTAGACATTATGTACACGACCATAGTTGGACGCATAACGATGACATTTGCCTTTATCTTGATTTTTATAATGAATTTAGTTGCTAAGCGAATCGTCAATTTTGAAGTATAGACAAACCAATTAATAAAAAAACATAAGGAGGAAAGTGTAATCGAACATATAAAGCAGTGGTTAAAAGAAAAAAATCGAAGACTTGATTCATGGCTTGGTATTACAAAATCACCAAATAAGAAAACCATGTTTGATAAGCATCTACCCAGTCTGATACAAGAATTTATTATCACTTATGAAACTGGAGTGAGTTTAGAAAATGCATTAAAACAAGCATTTGAGACTTTTAACATGGATGAAGTTTTTAATGCGCAAAAAAAAATATCAACTAATTATATTGAGCTTTTCAATCATTATGCATTCAAAAGAGATGATAAAGAAATTTGGCGATTTACTAGGCTCATTTCACAGCTAAAGAAAACTGGTTCGCAAACGGCTGCAACCGCACTGGAAAAATTTCACGACGAACTATGGCAAAATCTTTCTGTTAATGCAAAGCTTAAATCTGAAAAGGTGACCATTCAGCTAACGTTTATACTAATGCTTTCTTTAATCAGCGTAATTACAGTGGTCATCACACCAATTTTATTAATATTATAAAGGAGAATACACATGCTAAGATTATTATCAAACTACATATCTGCCCAGTTAAATCAATTATTAAGAAATGAAAAGGGGATGGGAACCATTGAAATTGTTATTATCATAGCGGTTTTGATAGGATTGGCCTTTCTATTTAGAACCTTTGCCGTTGATTTCTTTACTAAGATAACGCAAGGCATCAGCAATAATAATGATATAGACAGCTTATTTAATTAGTTATGGAAGAATTATACTATTTGTCCTCAAAAATTAATACATTTGAAAAAGACATGGTACAAAAAACAAGTATGAGGCTTCTACTACCTTTACAGGTAAACCCAATAGGTGAGGGTGATATTTCACACATTAGCTGGCAAATTGATAAACCCTTACTTCCTTTAACTCAGCTTGTAAAGGCTGAGGTTTTATCTATTAATCTAATCACACAATTAATTGACGACCTCTCTACTCTAGAAGAGGTGTTAGAGCATCATTTACTAGATTATAGAAACATTAATTTTGCACCAGATGCTATTTATTATGATAATGCACATAATCACTTTAAATTTTGTTATCTGCCTGTAGAATATTCAAATAAGGAAATACTATTGGAATCACTGATTTACTATCTCGTTAATAGAAATGAGACTTCAATTCAACTAGAACAATTGAAGAACCTCCCAAATACGCCAAAATCAATTTCAACCTGGTTTTATCAAAACATCAAATCACAGAAGCAGTCCAAATGGTTTGACCGATTTAGACCAAAGGAAATAGAAAATACAAAACAAAAATTATCTGCTTCTATCACTAAACATCCGTCATGCACTTCAATGCTAATGGATAAAGCAAACCCACAAAAATTCTATAAACTCTACTTTGATAACAATGTCGTAGGGAGAGATGATACTTCAAATGTTCAATTATTAGAAGATTCAATTAGCAGAAAGCACTGTGCCATCTTTATAGAAAATGCCAGCTTTAAAATCAAAGATCTAGAATCAACCAATGGAACCTGGCTCAATGGTGCGCCATTAAATGGAAGTGAATCACTTGTCAATGGTGATATTATCCAATTAGGTGAAAAAGAATTTATATTTATCAGGTAGTTTTTGTGATATTATATAATTTGTGATTATATTATTTACAAATTAAGGAGTGTATCATGAAAAACGATGTTAAATCTGTACTGTATTCAGAAGTTCAACTTAAAGAACGTGTAAAAGCAATTGCAGATCAAATTTCTGCTGATTATAAAGACAAAGAATTGCTATTAGTGGGAGTTTTAAAGGGTGCAAATGTATTTATGTGTGACCTAATGAGAGAAATAAGCTTTCCAATTCAAATTGATTTTATTGCGGCTTCAAGTTATGGACATTCTACAGAAAGCTCGGGTGTCGTAAAAATTCTTAAGGACTTGGATTTTGGCATCGAAGGCAAACACGTTTTGATCGTAGAAGATATTATTGATACAGGATTAACTTTAAAATATCTTACAGAAAACTTCCATTCCAGAGGACCAAAGAGTTTAGAAATCTGTACATTGCTTGATAAGCCTGAAAGAAGAATCGCTAAGCTCGATGTCAAATATGTTGGCTTCGAAATTCCAGACGAGTTTATCGTAGGTTATGGTATTGATTATGCTGAGAGATATAGAAATTTACCTTACATCGCAACATTAAAAGAATCCGTATATACTAAATAAACTCGTTGTTAACTTATTATAAAAAATAGGTTTCTTGTTTGACGATTGGGTAAGTATCAAGTATGATTGAACTGAAATCAAAAAAGAGGTGATTCTATGAATATTGCTAAAATGATTGATCATACGATTTTAAAACCAAATGTAACCGATGCTGATGTTATCAAAGTTTGCGACGAAGCTAAGGAATACGGATTTTTCTCAGTATGTGTCAATCCTTATTTTGTACCCTTAGTTGCCAAAGAACTTAAGGGAACAGATGTAAAGGTTACTTCAGTCATTGGCTTCCCACTAGGTGCCAATACAACTGAAATGAAAGCTTTTGAAGCTAAAAAGGCTGTAGAAGACGGTGCAAATGAAATCGATATGGTTATCAACGTATCCGCTTTAAAGGATCAAAAATATGATTTAGTTAAAACAGATATTGCTGCAGTCGTTGAGGCAATCAAAGGTAAAGCAATCTTGAAAGTAATTCTTGAGACTTGTTTGTTAACAAAGGATGAAATCGTTAAAGCGAGTGAGCTATCTAAAGAGGCTGGTGCACAGTTTGTAAAGACTTCCACTGGTTTTAGCACTGGTGGTGCTACTGCTGAAGATGTTGCTCTTATGAAAAAAACAGTTGGTGACGCATTAGAAGTAAAGGCTTCTGGTGGCGTTAGAGATTTTGCAACAGCTAAAGCTATGGTTGATGCTGGTGCAACTCGAATTGGTGCTTCTGCTTCTGTGGAAATTGCAACAAACAGTGGTACTAGTAATTCTGACTATTAATTCAGTAGGTTGTCGTAATTTAATTATGACAACCTATTTTGTTTTTTGATTTACCTTAATATACTCATTTTTTATAAGCTTAATACAAGAACCCATATTCATAGGTAAGACAAATAACTCATTTTATTATTAAAACCTTATTTTAATACAAATTAAGACTTAAATCAGATATAATGTAATTAACAAAATCAAAATTGCCATGAGGCAGGAGAGTTATATGAATCTAAAAGAAATTCGTTCATCGACATTTGCAAAGCTTATTATTATTGCGACGCTTATTATTATTATTATGACAAAGACAAATTTGTTACCGATTATTACCTCGGCTATTTCTCCTGTTTTACTCGCATTTGTTATTGCTTATTTTTTAGATTATATCGTCAGATTTTTTGAAAAAAGGCTACATTTACCTCGGTTTCTTTCTATAATTATTACCTTCGCCATTTTTGTTACTTTGATTGGATTATTAGGGGTCGTTGTCATCCCTGGCATCGTTGATGCAGTTTCTTCATTGATAAAGGCAATCTCTGCAATTGATTATAAAAATTCCTTTGATTTTTCATTTTTAAACAGAATCGATTTTAACAATATTTACTTAAAGCAGCTTCAGCAAACCTTAATTGATACACTTACACCATTTCTACAAAAGCTTACAAACTTCACTGGCTCTGCTGTGCTGCTTATTGTCACTCAGCTTCAACAAATTACATCTGGCTTGATTTCATTTGTTTTAGCATTGGTAATTGCCATTTATATGTTGGCTGAAAAGAAGGATTTAGTTGCTAGAATAAAAAGAATGATTTATGCTTATTTCAATGATAAACAGGTCAATTGGATATTTTATGTAACTAAAAAGAGTGATACGATTTTTAAAGATTTTGTTATTGGAAAATTCATCGATAGTACCATAATCGGATTTTTATCGTATTTCGTTTTTACTTTTTTCCATTTCGAATATGCCATGATTATTGCACTTATAATAGGAATTACAAATATGATTCCATATTTTGGACCATTTTTGGGTGCAATACCTGCAGGTGTTATTACATTAATTGCAAGTCCAACACATCCAATAAGTGTCGTTTATATTTTACTACTTGTGCTAGCAATTCAACAGCTTGATGGTCTTGTCATCGGACCTTTTATTTTAGGTGATTCTGTCGGTGTTTCTGCTTTCTGGATAATTGTTGCGGTTACTGTAGGTGGTGCCGCATTTGGTATTGTTGGTATGTTTATGGGGGTTCCGGTTTGTGTTTTAATAAAAACACTCCTAGAAGAGGATATTGAACGTAAGCTATCTTCTAAAGGATATGAGGGACTTGAGGAAAGTCAAATTAGAAGCAGAAGAAAAAAGAAATAATTCGCTTAAGGAGGGCCAATGACTCATATAATGGTAGTTGATATCAATGCAACAACTGCGTACCGTATAAAAAAGATACTCGACACTGTACCAGTTGAAATTGTAAGTGCCTCTACAATGTATGAAGCCATTAATAGAGTAGGAAGCTTACAGTCTGTTTTAGATATGATTATTATAGATGTCAATCTAGGCTCAGAGGATGGTTTTGAGCTTATCGGTAAGCTTCGTGATATTAATCCAAACCTTGTCGTGATAATCGCTACGAGCTTAAATACCAGAAAATCCTTTGTTAAAGCAATACGAGTAGGCGCAAATGATTATGTATTAAAGCCCTTTGACGATGATTATTTTAGAACCAAGCTAACTGCTCATATTTCTCAAATTGATGAGGCTAAAACCTTACCAGTAAGTTCGACGAAGCAAATTGACGTCTCTATTTATAACGCTATAAAGAAAGCAATTAGAGAAAATCATGAGCTTTTGATTGGTTTAATTCTCTTCTATAATAAGCAAAATCCAGCTATGACCATATCAAATGTCAGAGATTTGGCACTGTTAAAGGGACTTGGTCGCGAGCTTGAATCGGCTTTAAATGCCGACGATGAATTGTTTAATCACGATAGCAATGGTTTTGTCATTGTATTACACAAAAAGTCACTTAGTTCAAAACCGCAGGTGATTGAGTATTATAAAACACTTTGTACCGATTATCTTTTAGAAAAGAATCTTGAAACCTTTGATTATGAAATTGCATTTCTGAATTTACCTAATGAAATTGATCCTAGACACAATGCTCTAAGTGTTTTAATGCAAAGAATAGAAAAGAATCTTAAATAGTCAATGAAGTAAACTCCATATAAGATAAGTTTTATAAAGCAAAAGATATGCCAAAATAGACGTGAATGTAAAATTCATGTCTTTTCTTTTCCTAATTTTAATATTTTTGCTATTTTATTTTAAATAAAAAGTATTATAATAGATATTAGTTTGAAATTAAAAATACTCTTTTTTGACCGAGGTGTCATATGAATCAGACTTATAACGTTGGCGTCGATGTTGGCTCTACCACTGTAAAAATGGTAATTCTCAACGAAGAACGCCAAATCATTTTTAAGGAGTATAGACGTCATTTTTCTGACGTCAAGAACACCGTCAAAGCTTTATTTGACGATGCGAAAAATGTACTTGATAGTGCTGCTTTAAAATTAATGGTAACAGGCTCAGCTGGCCTTGGCCTTGCTGAAAGTTTAGGGGTTAGCTTCGTACAAGAAGTAGTTGCATGCTCAAAAGCGATTAAGAAATTCGCACCACAAACAGATGTTGCAATAGAGCTGGGTGGAGAAGATGCTAAAATTATGTATTTTGGTACTTCAGTTGAGCAGCGTATGAATGGAACTTGTGCCGGTGGAACCGGTTCTTTTATAGATCAGATGTCATCTTTATTAAAAACAGATGCAGATGGTTTAAATAAACTTGCAATGAACCATCGTGAAATTTATCCAATAGCTTCACGTTGTGGTGTTTTTGCCAAAACGGACATACAGCCTTTACTTAATGAAGGGGCTTCGAAAGAAGATATTGCAGCTTCTGTATTACAAGCTGTCGTTAATCAAACCATAAGCGGGCTTGCTTGTGGTAAACCAATACGTGGAAAAGTTGCGTTTCTAGGTGGGCCATTGTCTTTCTTACCAGAGCTTAGAAAAAGATTTGAGGTCACACTTAATCTTTCTGAGCAGGATATCGTAACGATTGATAATCCACAATATTTTGTTGCTTTAGGTGCAGCGCTTCAATCTGAAACGGTTGATTCGCTTGAGCCACAATGCATCTACGATAGAATGCCAAACATCTACTGCGAAGGACCAGATTCTGAAGGTCATTTGGATCAATTATTTGTAGACGATGAAGATTTTAATGCTTTTAAAGAAAGACATGCTCAGCATAAAGTTAAAAGAGCTGAGCTTCAAGCTTCAAAGGGACCGTTATTCTTGGGTATTGACGCAGGTTCAACGACGACGAAGCTTGCCGTTGTTGATGCTGATAAAAAACTAGTCTTTAGCCATTATGGTTCGAATGAGGGCAATCCTTTATCTACGACAATTTCTGCTTTAAAAACGCTTTACAGTCAAATGCCAAGCGATACATTTATTGCCTATTCTACAGTTACAGGCTACGGTGAGAGTCTTATTAAAGCCGCGTTAAAAATCGACCATGGTGAAATTGAGACCGTTGCACATTATAAAGGTGCGGATCACTTCTTGCCAGGCGTAGATTCCATACTTGATATCGGTGGTCAGGATATGAAAAGCCTTAAGGTTCAAGACGGCGTCATTCACTCTATCATGTTAAATGAAGCGTGCTCTTCAGGCTGTGGCTCATTTATAGAAACGTTTGCCAATTCCGTCAATCATACGGTCCAAGACTTTTCTAAATTGGGTTTAATGGCTGAAAACCCTGTTGATCTTGGTACTCGCTGTACTGTATTTATGAATTCACGAGTAAAGCAAGCGCAAAAAGAAGGCGCAACCGTTGGCGATATCTCTGCTGGGATATCAATGTCAGTAGTTAAAAATGCGCTCTTTAAAGTTATTAGAATGCGCTCGATTGAAGACCTTGGCGAAAAAATAGTCGTGCAGGGTGGTACTTTCTATAATGAGGCGGTATTAAGAGCACTTGAAAAAATGTCAGGAAAAGAAGTGGTTCGCCCAGATATCTCTGGTATCATGGGTGCATTTGGCTCTGCTTTGATTTCATTAGAAAGATATGAGTCAGGCTATGTCTCCAACTTACTTGACAATGATCAAATAGACGCATTTGGTACAACTACAGAAACGCGCAGATGTAATCTCTGTACCAATCATTGCCAGCTTACCATCAATCATTTTTCTGATCAAAGACAGTTTATTACTGGTAACAGATGTGAGAGAGGAGCGGGAATTGAAGTTGCAGAGAATACTTTACCGAACCTATATGAGTATAAGCTTAACCGAGTATTTGATTACCCTGTTTTGAGCCGTAAAGAAGCAACGAGAGGTGTCGTAGGTATTCCTAGAGTTCTTAATATCTATGAGGATTATCCGTTTTGGGCAGCATTTTTCACATCTCTTGGTTATAGATTAGAGCTTTCTTCACGTTCTTCAAGAAAAGTTTACGAGATGGGGATGGAAACGATTCCATCTGAGAGTGTTTGCTACCCAGCAAAACTCGTTCACGGACATATCGAGGACTTGATTAATCGAAAAGTAGATAAAATATTTTACCCATGTATTCCGTTTAACACAAAGGAAGATCAAGGTGCAAATAATCATTATAATTGTCCAGTTGTAACGTCTTACCCAGAGACCATTCATACAAATGTGGATCATATTAGAAATAAGAATGTTCATTATTACCATCCATTTTTACCAATTGATGCACCAGATAGAATGAAGAAGCGTGTCTATGATGAACTTAAATCATGGGGCCTGTCAAAGGAAGAAATCAATTCTGCAATAGACAAGGGCTATGAAAGCTTAGAAAAATACCGTTCTGACGTTAGACACCAGGGCGAGCTAGCACTTCAATATATTGAAAATCATAAGATAAAGGGCATTATCTTAGCTGGTCGTCCATATCATATCGATCCAGAGATCAACCATGGTATACCTGAACTTGTTAAATCTTATGGTTTCGCCGTGATTTCTGAGGATTCGATTGCGCATTTAGATGACATCGATCGTCCGCTGCGCGTTGTCGATCAATGGGTCTATCACACTAGACTTTACGCAGCGGCTACCTTTGCCTCTAAACGTAAGGACATTGAACTCGTTCAGCTGAATTCTTTTGGATGTGGCTTGGACGCAGTAACCTCGGATCAAGTACGCGAAATATTAGAAGCAACTGGTAAAATTAGCACACTGATTAAGATAGATGAAATCAACAATCTTGGTGCAATTAGAATTAGAATACGGTCACTCATTGCAGCGATCAGCGAAAGAGATAAGCAGTGCTTTATTCCAGAGGAATTTAAAGCAACTGAAGAACGTGTTATCTTTACTGAAGAAATGAGAAAGACACATACCATATTGGTACCACAAATGTCTCCAATTCACTTTCAGTTTATGGAAGCTGCATTAAAGCCAGAAGGTTACAACATTGAGGTTTTACCATCGATAGACGTTAGTGCTGTAGATGAAGGCCTCAGATATGTGAATAACGATGCATGCTATCCTTCGATTTTAGTCGTTGGACAAATGATGAAGGCACTTAACTCAGGCAAATACGATCTCGATAAAACCGCACTCATTATTTCTCAAACTGGTGGTGGTTGTAGAGCTACTAACTACATTGCTTTCATCAGACAAGCACTGAAGAGTGCAAAAATGGCGCATGTGCCAGTTATCTCTTTAAATGCACTTGGTCTTGAAGACAATCCAGGCTTTAAACTGACAAAACCAGTAGTTGAAAAACTGGTTCAATCCATCTTATACGGCGATCTATTTATGCGTGTACTATATAAAACAAGGCCATATGAACTTGAAAAAGGGTCGGCAAATGCTCTTTATGAGATGTGGGTTGAAAGGTGTAAAGACGCCATCGTTAAAGGGGATCGTAGAACCTTTAAGAAAATGATAAGTGGTATCGTTACTGACTTTGATAGCTTACCATTAAACGATGTGATAAAACCAAAGGTAGGACTAGTGGGTGAGATATTGGTTAAATTCCATCCAACTGCTAACAATAATATCGTTGATTTAATAGAACGTGAAGGCGCTGAAGCCGTAATGCCTGACTTGGTAGACTTTTTCTCATATACTGCTTACAATGGCGTTTTGAAAAACAAGTATCTTTCAGGATCGATGAAGGCAAGGTTAACCAGTGAAGTCTTAATTAGCCTAATTGAATATTATAGAAAACCTATGGTGAAAGCTTTGGAAGCAAGTAAACGCTTTGAACCACCTAAGCATATCAAAGCTTTAGGTGAGCTTGCCGAGCCTCATCTCTCACTTTGCAATCAAACTGGTGAAGGGTGGTTCTTAACTGCTGAAATGGTTGAATTAATTCATAGTGGCGTCGATAATATCGTCTGTATGCAGCCATTTGCGTGTCTACCAAATCACATCACTGGAAAAGGTATGATCAAAGAGTTGAAACATAGCTATCCAAGCTCAAACATCGTTGCTATCGATTATGATCCGGGTGCAAGTGAGGTCAATCAAATCAACCGTATTAAGCTTATGCTGGCAACTGCTCACGAAAAGGTTAATGCTACGGAATAGAAGTATAATGACTACTAATAAAATGAATAATAAAATCAAATTGTTAGTCCTTTATTTCTATTTCAATTAGAATTCGTTAAAGTGAAATATTTGCTTAAATTAGAGAACCTTAGGGTTCTCTTTTTATGTTCTGTTACCATATAAACAGCTCAATCATACCCACTTTTCTCTCATTTGCTATGAGAACCTTACATGGCAAATAGACTGAAAATCTGATATAATAAACATGATTATAAATGGAGGTGTTAAATTTGAGTACACATATTAATGCTAAACTCGGCGATATCGCTGATATCGTTTTATTGCCTGGCGATCCACTAAGAGCTAAATATATCGCGGAAACATTTCTGGAAAATCCAGTTTGCTATAATGAAGTAAGAGGGATGTATGGCTTCACAGGCACTTACAATGGTGTAAGGGTCTCAGTTCAAGGAACTGGAATGGGGATGCCATCTTTATCCATCTATGTAAATGAACTTTTAAGATTCTACGATGTCAAAAAACTGATCCGCGTTGGTTCATGTGGCGCTATGGTACCACAAGTGAAAATTAGAGATATTATACTTGCACAAGGCGCTAGTACATCATCTAATATGAACAATCGTCGTTTTCCAGGACTCAATTTTGCAGCTATATCTGACTTCAGCTTACTTCACAAAACTTACATGACAGCGCAATCACTTGGCATGAACGTTCATGTTGGCAATATTCTGTCTGAAGATAGCTTCTATGAAGATTTTAATGCAAATAGAAATGAGAAGTTAGTGGAGTACAATATCCTTGCTGTAGAAATGGAAGCAGCTGAGCTATATACTTTAGCTGCACGTTATAAGGCACAGGCATTGTGTGTTTTAACTGTAAGTGATTCATTGGTAACTCAAGAGGAAACAACTGCTGCTGAAAGAGAACGTACTTTTGGAGATATGATTAAACTTGTCTTAGACACAGTAACTAAATAGTTGGCATTTTGCGCCATATTTAAATTTCTTAGGATGCTTAGGCATCCTTTTTTATGTTATAATGTTGGTTGAATAAGATATAAGGAGGAACAAATGCCATGGAAGATAAAATACTCATTTTTGGACATAAAAATCCCGATACCGACAGTGTTACCTCCGCGATAGCACTTTCGTATCTCAAAAATCAAAATGGACTTCAAACTGAACCTTGTGTTCTTAGCGAAATTGCAAAAGAAGCAGAGTTTGTTTTGGATTATTTTAATGTAGAAAGACCAAGAATGCTTGAAAATGTCAAAATTCAATTAAAAGACTTGGATTTTGATAAAATCATGCCCCTTGAACCCTCAAATTCCATTTTAAAAGCATACAACCACATGAATGCCTATAAGATTAGAACGCTTCCTATCGTCGATCAAGAAGGCTATTTAATCGGTATCATTACAATGAAGGATATTGCAATGAATGCCATCAATGGTGACTATCACGCGCTGCACACGACGTTTAATAACATTCGTCAGGATTTAAATGCAGACATTTTAAATTATGGTCATAGCGATATTAACGGCCACATCATCATCACAGCCTTTCATGAGACTACAATTATAAGACAGCATAGAATTGAAAGCGATTCCATCGTTATTACAGGTGACCGCTTTGATATAATAGAGCATGCTATCTCTAAAAAAGCGCAAATGATTATCGTTACTGGTGATTTACAGATTCCTGAAGTGCTTATGGATAAAGCGAAAGTGTCAGGTGTCAACCTTATCCGAACACCTTACGATACCTATTCGACTTCAAAGCTCATCAACCAAACGAACTTCGTAAGTACGATTATGAAAAGCGATCGTTTGATGAAATTCAAAGTAGATGAGTATCTTGAAAATTGTCGTGAGATTATTCAGACCTCTAAGCACTCAAAGTTTCCTGTGGTTGATGAAGCAGGTAAGTACTTAGGCATTATTGGTCGTACACACTTTTTAAATCCAACAAAAAAAAATGTCATACTTGTAGATCATAATGAATATTCTCAATCAGCAAATGGATTAAACGAAGCCAATGTTCTAGAAATTTTGGATCATCATAAGATAGGGGACATCAGCACCAGTCTACCTATAACCTTTAGAAACATGCCTGTAGGTAGTACGAACACCATCATTTTTCAGCTCTTTAAAGAAGCTCAGATCGAAATACCTAAACAAATTGCAGGTCTTATGCTTTCAGGAATCGTATCTGACACGCTTTTGTTAAAGTCGCCTACGACGACCTATTTTGATGAGCATGCGGTTTCAGTATTAAAAGAAATTGCTGAAATAGACCTTTCTAAATACGCTCTTGAAATGTTTAAAAGTGGTACTTCACTAGACGGTAGAACGGTTAATGATGTGTTTTATAACGACTTTAAAGAGTTTGTTATAGACGGTTATAAGCTTGGTATTTCACAAGTGTTTACCCTCAATTTCGAAGAGATAGCCTCACAAGAGGACGCCTATCTTAAGCTAATAAGAAAAGTACACGACGGTAGAGATCATTACCTAACGCTAATGTTAGTGACAGATATCATCAAAGAAGGTTCTTACACCTATTTCGAATCCAAGCACGAACGTTTGCTAAGTATGGCATTTGAAAAGTCGGTTGATCAGGGAACCTTTATCGACAGCATCGTTTCTAGAAAAAAACAGATTATCCCTATGCTAATCAATGCGATTAACATGATTAAATAAATTAAGCTCACCGGAGGCAGCCTTGACTTATAACAAGCTCAATTATTATGATGCACTTGGCATCAGCTCTGATACGCTAGCATTTATCAATGAGCAAGAAAGACAAATCCAAGATCAATTTTTAAATATAGACGAAATTGCACAGCACAATCAAATGAAGGTGCTACACGCAATGCAAAAACATAGGCTTTCAGATATACATTTCAATTGGAATACAGGCTATGGATATGATGACATCGGTAGAGATGCCGTGGAAAATATCTACAGTACCCTTTTTGGAGCTGAAGACGCCATCGTACGACCTATAATCGTTTCTGGTACACATGCATTAACGCTGATGCTCACTGGTGTTCTAAGACCCAATCAAAGGATACTTAGCATTACAGGTAGACCTTATGATACGCTGGAAAAGGTCATAGGACTATCTAAATCAGAGTCTATGTCACTTATGGATATTGGTGTCAGCTATGACGAAGTCTCTTTAAAAGAAGATGGTGGTTTTGATTTTAAAGCCATCGATTCAAAGCTCAATGAAAATACTAACGTTGTTTACATTCAGCGCTCCGCGGGATACTCGTGGAGAAGAGGATTAACTATAAACGAAATAGCAGATGTAATTGCTCATGTCAAAAGCAAATGCCCACAAGTTATTGTCATGGTTGATAACTGCTATGGAGAGTTTTTAGATTACCTAGAACCGACGGAGGTTGGTGCCGATTTAATGGCTGGGAGCTTAATTAAAAACCCTGGTGGGGGATTAGCGCTTAGCGGTGGGTATATTGTTGGCAAGAAACACCTTATCGAGCAGGTTGCTGGACGTATGACCTCGCCAGGAATAGGAAAAGAATGTGGTTTAACATTTGGTCAAACAAGACCTATTCTTCAAGGCCTTTTTATGGCACCGAAGGTTGTAAGTGGTGCGCTAAAGGGTGCAATTTTATGTGCCAAAGTATATGAGCATTTCGGTTACAGAGTCAATCCTAGCCCTGAGTCGACACGAAGCGATATCATTCAAGCCATTGAATTTAAATCACCGGAGAAGGTCATCGCTTTCTGCCAGGGCATTCAAAGTGCTTCACCTATCGATAGCTTTGTTTCACCTGAGCCATGGGCGATGCCAGGGTATAGTAGCGATGTAATTATGGCAGCAGGAGCGTTTGTTCAGGGTTCTTCTATAGAGCTCAGCGCTGATGCGCCTATCAGAGAACCGTTTATTGCTTATTTCCAAGGTGGCTTAACCTACGAACATTCAAAATTTGGCGTTATGAAATCCTTGCAGTTTCTAATAGATCGAAGTTTAATCACACTCAAGTAGTTGCTATTCCATTTTGCTAAAAGCAAAAAATCAAGGAGGTAATATGAACTATAATCAATTAGCACTTGAGCTACATGAAGCTAAAAAAGGTAAAATCGAGGTTACAAGTAAAGTAAGCCTAGAGACAAAGGTTGATTTATCTACAGCATATACGCCTGGCGTAGCTGAACCTTGCAGAAAAATTGCAGCTAATCCTGACGACGTTTATAAGTACACATCAAAAGGTAATTTAGTCGCAGTTGTTTCTGACGGATCTGCGGTTTTAGGATTAGGCAATATTGGTGCAAAAGCGGCTATACCAGTTATGGAAGGTAAGGCAATTCTTTTTAAAGCATTTGCCGGTGTTGACGCTTTTCCAATCTGTGTAGAATCGCAAGAAGTCGATGAAATCGTAAATACTGTAGTGCAAATTGCACCCGTTTTCGGTGGTATCAACTTAGAGGATATTTCTTCACCAAGATGCGTTGAGGTAGAAAGAAAGCTTAAATCGTTACTAGATATTCCGATTTTCCATGACGATCAACACGGAACAGCGATCGTCGTTTGTTCTGCGTTAATTAATGCTTTAAAAATCGTAAATAAGAAGATTGAAGACATTACAATCGTTATCAACGGTGCTGGATCGGCAGGGAACGCTATCGCTAGAATGTTAGTTGATATTGGTGCAAAAAACATACTCTCATGCGATCGTAAGGGCATCTTAAATAGAACTGAAACACAAAAAAACTGGGTACAGGATGAAATTGCTCTTATCACAAATCCAGAGCTTAGAACAGGTACTTTAGCAGATGCAATGGTTGGTGCAGATGTTTTTATCGGAGTTTCGTCAAAGGATGCCGTTTCTCAAGATATGGTTAAGTCTATGAATACTGATGCAATCGTCTTTGCAATGGCAAATCCCGATCCAGAGATTATGCCAGATCTCGCAAAAGAGGCAGGGGCGAGAATCGTTGGAACTGGTCGCTCAGACTTCGAAAATCAAATAAATAATGTATTGGCTTTCCCAGGTATCTTCAGGGGTGCACTGGACGCTAGAGCTTCTGATATTAATGAAGAGATGAAAATTGCTGCTGTACATGCAATTGCTTCTTTAGTTGCTGATGATGAACTAAATGAATCCTACATTATCCCATCTGCACTTAACAAATCAATAGGCGATAGAGTAGCAAAGGCAGTGTATAAGGCTGCAGTTAAATCTGGTGTTTCTAAATTATAACCTTAACTTCAAGTAACTCTGTTTGAAATTCCTGCTTGTTTATTGTTTTTTAATAAGGAGAAGTATTATGACTATGATTACAATACCAATGATAATACTTATTTGGATCATATATGGATGGTTCTTAAAAACTAGTAGTAATAAAGCTTTTAATTGGTCAAGTTGGATTTTCCTCTTGTTAGTATTATCGATAATACTAAATATTGATTTTTCTACAAATTATACTGCTTCTTTGAACTTGGTCGCAAATGATGGAATTTCATTACGAGGCGTTTGGAGTCATTTGTTTATTAGTGACAAAAATTGGTCCGTATCAACATTTTATAATTATTATAGATTATCCTCATATACTAGTCTGACACTAATGTTTTTACTTATAGTTTCATTGATCTATGATCGATACAAAAGCAAAGATATGTGAAAAGATGATCAGAATAATGCAGTATTTTTCTAAACCATGATCTTATATTGAAATAACATAGACTCTGATTTGGAAAGTACAATGACTTTATAAAGTGTATCGTAGTCTCAGAAATTAAAAAAATGCGTAACAGCAGGAGCAGTTACGCATTTTTTATTGCTATTAGATGTCAAATTCAAAATATTATGGTTTTCAATATAAGAACTTCAATTTAATCATCTTCAAACCCATTTATATCTAGATTTAGTAATCACCTTGAGCTAACATCGCATCAGCAACTTTTATAAATCCAGCAATATTTGCACCTGCTACAAGGTTATAACCAAAGCCATAAGTTTCAGAAGCTTTAGCAGAATTATTATGGATATTGATCATGATATCTTTTAATTTAGCTTCAACTTCTTCAAATGTCCAAGAGTATCTCATCGAGTTTTGGCTCATTTCAAGAGCTGAAGTAGCAACACCGCCAGCATTTGCTGCTTTAGCAGGAGCTAGTAAGATGTTTTGTTCTAAAAAGTATTTAATTGCTTCGTTTGTACAAGGCATATTAGCGCCTTCACCAACAGCAGTAACGCCATTTGCAACTAAGATTTTTGCATGCTCGAGTGTAATGTCATTTTGAGTTGCACATGGAAGCGCGATATCACATTTAAGTGACCAAACAGCGCCATGACCTTCAACAAACTTAGCTGATGGATGATCTTTAAGGTATTCGTTGATACGTTTTCTTTCAACTTCCTTAATTCTTTGAATTGCAGGTAAGTCGATACCATTCTCATCATAGATATAGCCACTAGAATCAGACATCGCTACAACTTTAGCACCCAGCTGAGTCGCTTTCTTACATGCATAAATGGCTACATTGCCTGAACCCGATATAATTACAGTTTTATCTTTTAAATCTTTACCATTATGCTTTAACATTTCTTCAACGAAGTAAACCAAACCAAAACCAGTCGCTTCAGTTCTAGCAAGCGATCCACCATAAGTTAAACCCTTACCAGTTAAGACACCGTTCTCAAAAGCGCCTCTGATTCTTCTGTACTGTCCATATAAGAAGCCAATTTCACGACCACCAACACCTATATCTCCAGCAGGGACGTCAACATCAGGACCAACATGACGATATAATTCAGTCATAAAGCTTTGGCAAAATCTCATTACTTCAGCATCAGATTTGCCTTTTGGATCAAAATCAGAACCACCTTTACCACCGCCTATAGGTAGTCCAGTAAGTGAATTTTTAAAGATTTGTTCGAAACCTAGGAATTTTACTATACCAATATACACAGAAGGGTGGAAGCGCAAACCACCTTTATATGGGCCAATCGCACCGTTAAACTGTACTCTGAAGCCTCTATTAACGTTTAGGTTGCCTTGATCGTCAACCCAAGGAACTCTGAAAACTATCTGTCTTTCAGGCTCTGTAATTCTTTCTAAGATATTAGCTTTTTCATACTCTGGATGTCTAGAAATTACTGGCTCTAGAGACTCAAAAACCTCTTCAACAGCTTGAAGAAATTCCTTTTCATTAGGATTTCTCATTTTAACACGATCAAAAACTGATGATATATATGACATACAAATCTCCTTTAAAATATTTTGTACTACTAAAATAATATCACTTTTTTGGAATCAATAAAATAACCATTTTATAACATAATAAAGGATTTTATCACGATAGCTGTCATTATACGGCAAACGGGTCAAATGAAAAAACGATAGGTCGACATAATATTATTGCGTCAACCTATCGTTATTAATTTAATGTTATAGACCATAAAACAAAACGTTTACATTACATTTTTCGAAAGACACCTTTTACTTTACCTAAAATCTGAACATCATCTACATAAATAGGTGACATAGTTGGATTTTCAGGCTGTAATCTAACTCTACTTTTTTCTTTATAGAAAGTCTTAACGGTGGCACTATCATCAATCATAGCGACGACAATATCACCGCTAATTGCGTCATTTTGCTTCCTTACCAAGACCAAGTCTCGATTAAAAATACCAGCCTCAATCATACTATCGCCCTTGACTTTTAGCATAAAATAGGTACCTTCATCTACAAAATCAGAAGGTATAGGGAAGGTTTCTTCAATATTCTCAACTGCAAGAATGGGTTGACCTGCAGTAATCTCACCGACAATTGGAATAAATTGCGTATCTCTGGCCATTGAAACAACATTTGAGACTGGTTCGTGATCCATATCAAAAATTTCTATCGCTCTAGGCTTGGTAGGATCTCGTCTTATCATTCCAAGCTCTTCAAGCCTTGTTAAATGAGTATGAACTGTTGAAGTAGACTTTAAGCCTACAGCCTGACAAATTTCCCTTACTGATGGTGGATAACCCTTTTTTGAGACTTCATCCTTTAAAAAGTCTAAAATCATTTGTTGTTTTTTTGATATAGAAGCGCCCATGATACCCCCTATAGATTTAATTTATTTATCAAATATAACTCGCAAAAAGATGCGACTAATAATTAAAATTGATTAAACGCCTGTATTTATGCTGATTATAACACAATGGCAAAAAAAAATCAAACATTAGTTCTGTTTTCCTCTTTACAAGGAACATGCGTTCGTATATAATATCATTAAAAGAACGCATGTTCGGAAACTCGTCCGAAAAGTCGTAGGAAAGGAAGTTGAATCTTATGAAAGTAGATAAAGATGTAATGCATTACGACTACCTTAGACAACCAGGTCATAGCTATAAAAAAAGAAAAAGACTATATATTGTAAACAGAACACGTTTTGTTATTATGAGTTTAATTACGCTGATTATATTAAGTACGCTCATCACATATCTAGCAGGGTTTTTTATGTCTGAAGCAACTACAAACCACGAGCCACTTAAAATTGAGGTAATGCCAGGAGATACACTATGGGACATAGCTGCTTCACATAATTACTATGAAGAAGATATTCGAGCTGTCGTCTATCGCATTAAGCAATTCAACGACCTCAATGATGGTACCATTTACACTGGTCAGGTCATCTTAGTACCAACATCAAATCATTAGCAAAAGCTGGAATTTAACCTAGCTTTTCAATATAATAACTTTACATCCTTCTTATTAAATCTAGCAGAGTTTATGCTAGATTTTTTTTAAACATAGATAGAAGTAATTTGCATTAGCCTCTAATTATGAGCTAGTCTCATCATCACGGTCAGATTTAGTTGGTACTAAATTGTCATTTTGATCACCGGCTTCAAACTCATCCAAAAGCTCATATTGTGAGATAACATCACGTTTCGCATTTTTACGATGAGCAGAATACAGCTGTGTAGTTGTGACGTTATCATGATCAAGAAGATTCTGTACGTCATAGATTGAGAAACCAAACTGGATCAGAGTTGAAGCTGCTGTCGCGCGAAGTTTATGTGGACTGTAGCCTTTATCACGAGAAGTCTGCATCGCAATTGAGGTATATTTCTTAACAAGTTCTCTTATAGCTCTAATCGTCATCCTAGTGCCTTGTAGGGATACAAAGAGGGGATCCTCCTCAATAGATGGTTCTATTCGCTCAATATGAATATATTCATTTAATACAGTGAGAGCAGATTTGTTTAGTGGCATTAAGACCTCCTTGCCACGTTTTCTATATATTTTAAATTCTTGTCGAGTATAATTAAAGGAACTCAAATTAAGCTGTTGAATTTCACTCACACGAAGCCCATAGGTTGTAAATAATACAAGCATGGCTTTATCTCTAAGCTTTGTTTTTTCCCAATATTGTATTTCTTTGGGCGTTAATCCATATCCAGATTCAACTGCATTTAGCATAACTTGTATTTCTTCAATTTCCAATCTTTTAATTGCATCAGGTTGAGGTTTTGGCAGCTTTATCGGATTAAATCCATCAATAATATTGGTTGACATAAGCTGCTCGCGATATAGAAATTTAAATAATACACTCAATGATGATCTTTTTCTAGCTAAGGCGCGATTATGATTTTCCATAATATAGTCAGCGTGCTCAGTTTCTACGATATATCGTGTACAATAGTCACCAAGAAAGAGATTGATATCTTTAGCCGATAAGCTATAGAATGATTCAGATGATATGGAATGAGAATTTTTACCATCGCCAAATTGAAGTTCATTAACCAAATACTTACAAAAGAAAAGAAGATCACTGAGATAAGCCACGCGTGTACTGATAGCAACTGAATTTCTTAAATATAAAAAATAGTCAGCTAAGAATCGAGGCAACTCAGATTCAAGCTCTCGACATTTTTCAATTTGAATATTTTGTTTGATAACGATGTTATCGGGTTTATCAGATTTATTGTGAATCTTCAATTGTTTGTTAGCAGCGTTAGTATCACTGGGGGAGCTTATTTTTTTTTTTGCCATAATACCTCCGATTTTAACTCTATTAAACTATTCCCTAAATATACATTTGAGGAATAGTTGATACACGAATAGTATAACATATTAAATCAACGTATTCCAGTATTTCCGTAAGACCATGATCGTATTCTTAATTTTATTTTAACTTCATCTTATGTTTGCTTTGCTTATAAATTTCTATCGCCGTGAGCAGCGTCTATTGAGTTAAATCTACATCGCTTTTTATATATTTTATTCTACAACTTTATCAAGTCCAACAGAATCAGAATTCTATAAGGTTTCACTTAACTAAAATCAGTTTTTAAAAATAAAAAGCTCAGCAATTTTGCTGAGCTTTAATGACGAACTATTATTAAACCCTTTCTTTATCCGAAATGAATTTTCTGACCGGTTTTAAAGCATTTAATAAAATCATACCAAAACCTAAGACAGAAACAACTTCTCCCATAAAAACACCACCCATAAGAACTAAAAGACCATCTGGAATTCCATAGGCATATTTTAGTACAAAGCCAACCACAACCGTGTTTATCAATATTGGCGGAATTGGAACAAGCCATTCTTTCTTACTCAACTTGTATGACAAGTAAGCAGCTGCCAAAGTCGCTAGGCTACCAAAAATTGTATCCCAAATAATAGCGCCTCCTAAAAAGTTTGCCACTAGACATCCTACAAACAATCCTGGTACGGCTGCGCCAGTAAAAAATGGTAGAATTGTCATTGCTTCAGCAACTCTAAATTGAATTGGCCCAAAGCTACTAAAGCTAAATATCATCACTAAAACCACATAAATGGCAGCAATAACACCAGCCTTAACTACATAATTAACCTTCTTATTCATTATTCCTCCTAGTTTTGTTTAATGACAGGATGGTTGCGAACTGTCATAATAAATTAAAAAGCCCCTTTTCCACATATGAAAAAGGGGCATATTAATTCATCGATTCGTTCCAATAAATCTACTCCCCTTGATTTTTTTAGTGGGTTCCAAGGAAACACTTTTACCTTGCTAATTATAACACAATTTAATAACATGTAAACTATGATTGTAGCTATTTTACAAATTATAAATAATTGAATCTTTTAAGTAGTCTTAATGCGTCTAGCGTTAAAATACCAGACCATTCGCGCTTTGCAGTCTCCCACTCTTCATTATATTGCCCCCACGTCCACGTTGGGGATACATGACCTACAAACGAAATCTTATCTCTTAGAAAGTTTAAATTTGCTCTTAACAGTTCATCAGATACCTCGAAAATAGAATCTTCAGTTAATCCTATAAATTTCAGAGGAAAGGGTTTGTACAAATGCCATTCTTCAGGATCCGTAGAGACAAGTAGCTGATACGAGTGAACTAAGTTAGGCCTTATCATGTCTTGTTCGATGTCTGACAACGTATTGTAGAATTTAATATAACAGAATAAACTGTGTTCTTCTTCTATACCATTTTCAACTATATAGTCAATATATTTATCTTTCAGTTGTTGGACATTCAATTTTTCTACATATTCATTATACTTAATCAAATATCCTACGAGTTCTACAGTTGGATTTATTTGCAATCGACTGTCTAGTTCCTTATAATGCCACCATGGTGCATGCGGAAACAGGTTGACCATTTTACTGGTTCCCTCCCAGCCACCAATCGCATCTAAAAAGGTGTCTTCCAAATATCTAACGGCTAGCTTAATTTGATTGATTGCATAAGGATCATTATCAAATGGTGCAAGCATCCCAAGTGCAACACTTGTAGCCATTGGTGAAGAATATGACATTCTGAAATCAGGCTCGATGCCATTCCCATAGCCACCATCTTTATTTTGATACATCTTAAGTGCTTTAACAATTTTACTAGAACAAGGCTGTATAAAATAGTGACCAAACAAGACTTTTTCTAAATATCTACCATTGTTCATAATGTAGCTAGATGCAGAATCAATCGCCATTTGATTAATTTTGTTCATAAGCACCTCCGAAAACTAAATTACTATTAATATAACCATTTTTTAATAAAATAAGCATGGTTAATCAATTTTATTACCAATATTTTTTTGTTGTCAGTTGTCATACATTTAGTATTACTTAGTATTAAACTAAATTTCAAATTAAAACCCAGCTCTGATCAATGTTAATTCATCAAAGCTGGGTTTGCTTTTTTATTTACACTTTAAGATCTACTTCTCTACCTAATACTGAAGCATTTTTTTCTCTTATTGGCATTACTAAAGACTCAATAAATTCTTCAACTTGTTCTGAGCTTCTACCGATATAGGATTCTGGCTTTAACAAGTCACTTAAATCAGACTCACTTAAATTGAATGCAGGATCGCCAATTATTCTTTGTAAAAGATCATTTTCTTCACCATGGATCTTAACCTGCATACCAGCTGCCATTGAGTGAACACGAATTAGCTCATGCATTTCTTGTCTGTCTCCACCCTTTTTAACTGCTTCCATGATAATGTTTTCTGTTGCCATAAATGGAAGCTCAGCCATTACATGCTTATGAATAACCTTCTCATAAACAACCATTCCTGAACACACATTATTTGCTATATCAAGACAAGCATCTAAAGCTAAAAATGCTTCAGAAACCGCTAGACGTTTGTTTGCACTATCATCGAGTGTTCTTTCAAACCATTGAGTTGCAGCAACAAGCTGTGGACTACTTGTCAATGACATAATATACTTACAAAGCGAAGCAATTCTTTCACTTCTCATAGGATTTCTTTTATATGCCATAGCCGAAGAGCCTATCTGTTTTTTCTCAAATGGTTCTTCAAGCTCTTTTAGCGATTGAAGCATTCTAATGTCATTTGTCATTTTATGAAGAGAAAGTGCGACACCATTGAGTACATTTAATACCTTTGCATCAATTTTTCGAGTATAGGTTTGACCAGTTACAGCGAGTGTATCTACAAAGCCCATTTTATTAGATACCATTTTATCAAGTTTTTTAACCTTTTCATGGTCGCCATCAAAAAGACTTAGAAACGAAGCTTGCGTTCCAGTGGTTCCTTTAACACCTCTCATTTTAAACTGTCCAATTAGTATCTCAAGATCTTCGTAATCCATAACTAGATCCATCAGCCATAGCGTTGCTCTTTTTCCTACAGTTGTTAATTGTGCAGGCTGATAATGTGTAAACCCTAAGGTAGGAACCGCTTTATATTCTTCTGCAAAGGTTGCAAGTTTATCTATTAAAATTGATAATTTTTCTTTTACTAACCATAGCCCCTCTCGCATAACGATTAAGTCTGTATTATCACCCACATAAGCACTTGTTGCACCTAAGTGAATAATAGGTTTTGCATTTGGGCACTGCTCACCATACGCATGAACATGTGACATAACATCATGTCTAACTTCTTTTTCAATTTCTGCTGCACGTTTAAAATCAATATCATTTATATGTGCTTTTAATTCATCTATTTGTTCCTGTGTAATATTTAATCCAAGTTCCTTTTCACTTTCAGCAAGCGCAATCCATAGTTTTCGCCAATTTGAGAACTTATTTGCTGGTGAAAATATTTTAAGCATCGCTTCACTAGAATATCGCTCAATTAATGGATTTTGATACACTTCGTACATTGAATTCCTCCCAATATTTAAAAAATACGAACATTTTCACTGTTTATCAATTAATCATACACGTTCTGTTTTATTATAATACAATATCATTTTTTTTACAAACAAAAAGAGCCTTATCGGCTCTTCTTTAACTTTATTTAAAATTATGATCTTGGTTGAACAATAAGTTTAATTGCAGTACGTTCTTCTCCGTCAATTGTAATATCTGAAAAGGCAGGAATACATACCAAATCAATCCCTGAAGGAGAAACAAATCCTCTTGCAATCGCAATCGCTTTAATGGATTGATTGATAGCTCCAGCACCGACCGCTTGAATTTCAGCACTACCATGTTCACGAATTACACCAGCTAATGCACCTGCTACAGAATTTGGATTAGATTTTGATGAAACTTTTAAGACTTCCATTTGAGAACCTCCATTGTTATAAAATATGCTTTTGGACAATTAGTTTAATTGCTGTTCGTTCTTCACCATTTATTTCTACCTCGGTAAAAGCTGGAACAAAAACCAAATCGATCCCACTTGGTGCCACAAATCCTCTTGCAATTGCAATTGCTTTAATTGCTTGATTTAACGCACCTGCTCCAACCGCTTGAATTTCAGCATGTCCATGTTCTCGGACAATTCCAGCAAGCGCTCCAGCAACTGAGTTTGGATTTGAATGTGTTGCTACCTTCAATACTTCCATTCTTACGATCCTCCTTAGTGCGAACTTAATTAGATAGAAATTATATACCCTTGATTTTTCACGTTAAACATATGTAAAAATCCAACCCATTTATTTAAGAAGGATTGATGGTGGTCAAGTTCATTTATACACTATGTTATATATTAAGCTATACATTAAGCTATACATTATGATAAATATTATGATAAATATTATGGTAAATATTATGGTAAATTAAAAAGAAGAATTCACGAATGAATTCTTCTAATTTCCAAGATAGCTCTATATTATTTTGCATAGTCGGTTACTCTGGACTCACGAATAACATTAACTTTAATTTGTCCAGGATAATCCAAATCAGCTTCAATCTTTTTACTAATCTCTCTAGCCAATAAGAACATATCGTCATCATTTACCTTATCTGGTAATACAACAACTCTCACTTCTCTACCTGCTTGAATAGCAAAAGATTTTTCAACACCATCATAACTATTAGCAATATTTTCTAATGATTCCAATCGTTTGATGTATGTGTCTAAAGTTTCTCTTCTTGCGCCCGGTCTAGCAGCTGATAATGCATCTGCAGCCGTAACTAAAATTGCTTCAATTGATTCCGGTTCATAATCACCGTGATGTGTACTCATTGCATGAATAACTGCTTTTGATTCACGATACTTTCTTAAAATTTGCATACCCAATTCGATATGTGTACCTTCTAAGTCATGATCAACCGCTTTACCAATATCATGTAATAAACCAGCACGTTTTGCTACTTTTACATCTGCACCAATTTCTGCAGCCATTAACCCAGCAAGATGTGCAACCTCGATAGAATGCTTTAAAACATTTTGTCCATAGCTTGTTCTATACTTCAATCGACCAACTAACTTGATCAATTCAGGATGTAAATTGTGGATGCCTACTTCAAAAGTAGCGTTCTCACCTTCAGTTTTAATAATCTGCTCGATTTCTTTTTTTGATTTCTCAACCATTTCTTCAATACGAGCTGGATGAATTCGACCGTCGATGATAAGTTTTTCTAGTGCCATACGAGCTACTTCTCTTCTTATTGGATCAAAAGAAGATAAGATAACTGCCTCTGGTGTATCATCAATAATTAAATCAACACCTGTTAATGTTTCAAGGGCTCTGATATTTCTACCTTCACGACCGATGATTCTACCTTTCATCTCGTCATTTGGAAGATTGACTAATGAGACTGTGCTCTCAGCCACATATTCAGCAGCACACTTTTGAATTGCATAAGCTAAAATGTCCTTAGCCTTTTTGTTCGCCTCTTCACGCGCTTTACTTTCAATGTCTTTAATAAGAACAACCGTATCATGCTTAACTTCTTTTTCTACGTCTGATAATAGTTGATTTTTAGCATCTTCTATTGTTAACTGAGAAATTCTTTCAAGTTCTTTGATTTGTTGAGCATACAATTCTTCAGCTTCTTGTTCTCTTGTTTCAACAGTTTTAATCTTTTGTGCAATTTTTTCTTCTTTTGTCTCAAGATTTAAAGCTTTCTTATCGAGTGACTCTTCTTTTTGAAGATTTCTTCTCTCTAATTTTTGTATCTCAGCACGGCGGTCCTTAGTTTCTCTATCAATTTCTTTTCGAATTTGGAGAGCTTCTTCTTTTGCTTCTAGAACCTTTTCTTTTTTAACAGATTCAGCTGCTTTAGAAGCTTCGGCAATTATTTCTTTCGCTTTGAACTCAGCACTTAAAATTGCTTTTTCTGCTGTATTTTTACGAACGATATAGCCGATTCCATACATAATAGCTCCAATTACTAGAACTACTGGTACAACGATATATACTGGCACGTTGTCGTTCACCCCCTTTTGCTTAAATTTTAAGACCAGATGACTGGTCTTGTAGGATTGCATGTTTCAATATACAATCATACAATTAATTTTATAATTTTTCCAGTGTATTGTCAAGTAACACACAGGCTGAAAATACGTCAACACCTACATTTCAGCAAATTTATATAGCGATTTTCATTCTATATAAATTAATATTTCATATTAGCTTATACATTGAACCAACAAAACGACTAAGAATCACTTAACAAACCTTTATGAGTATATAAAAGGTTAACAGCTTCATAAAAAAATACTCACTTTTATAAGTGAGTATTCTATAATTACAAATATTTTTTCGAAAGTTATATAATTCTTCAAAAGTTATGTTAATCGCCGAAGATTATACTATTCGTGATAGGAATAGTTCCGAATTGTTCTTCGTTTATAGGTGCTCTTTCTATTCTTCAACGCTTTTCTTTACAGCACCTGTCAGATTAAAATGAAGACGAACTGCTTTTTCAATTTCAAAACAAGCTTCAGGATTTTGAATTAAATATTCTTTTGCATTTTCGCGGCCTTGTCCAATTTTATTACCTTCATAACTGTACCAAGAGCCAGATTTTTTTATGATATCCGCATCACAGGCAACATCTAAAATACTGCCTTCCTTTGAAATTCCCGTTCCATACATAATATCAAACTCTGCTTGCTTAAATGGTGGTGCAACCTTGTTTTTAACAACCTTGACACGCGTTCTGTTACCAATAACATCAGAATCCTTTTTAATTGAATCCACTCTTCTGACATCTAAGCGTACAGATGCATAAAACTTGAGTGCGTTACCGCCAGTTGTCGTCTCCGGATTACCAAACATTACGCCAATTTTCATACGCAATTGATTGATAAAAATAACCGTACAATTTGATTTATTTATTATTGCCGTCAACTTTCTCAACGCCTGTGACATGAGGCGCGCTTGAAGACCCATGTGAGAATCACCCATTTCACCAGTGATTTCAGCTTTAGGAACAAGTGCTGCAACTGAGTCGACTACAACGATATCAACAGCCCCACTTCTAACGAGCGCATCAACTATCTCAAGAGCTTGTTCACCGGTATCAGGTTGTGAAACTATTAATTCTTCAATATTAACACCAATTGCTTTTGCATAAACTGGATCAAGTGCATGCTCAGCATCGATAAACGCAGCAGTACCTCCTGCTTTCTGTACTTCTGCAATCATGTGTAAGGTAACTGTTGTTTTACCTGAAGATTCAGGACCATATATTTCTACGATTCTTCCCTTTGGAATACCGCCGATTCCTAAAGCTATATCTAAATCTATAGAACCTGTAGGTATACTTTCAACATTCATTTTAGCAGATTCATCACCGAGCTTCATGATAGAACCTTTTCCGAATTGCTTCTCAATTTGTCCAAGTACACTCTCTAGCGCCTTTTGTCTTTCACTCATAGTTTCATACACCCGCTTTCATTATTAGAACGTTTGTTCTGTTTTATTATAACATATATTTTAATTTATTCAAATACTTTGATTCAATTATATAGTCGAAATGTACGATTGTCAAATTTTTACATTTTATCTAAAAAATCATATACTATTTTTAATGCTTTTATAACAGTTCTATTTTGAATCAATTCACGATCACCAGTGAACTTATTTTCAAAGGTAAATATTTCACCACCAATACCGATACCGATATATACTAACCCCACTGGCTTTTCTGTTGTACCACCATTTGGTCCAGCAATTCCTGTGACACTTACTCCGATGTGGGTTCCTGTCCTTTCAAGTAGCCCCTTAACCATTTCAAAGCAGGTTTGATGACTTACAGCGCCATAGGTTTGTAAAATTTCTGAATTAACATTTAGCTCTCTTATTTTAGATGCATTGCTATAGGTTACAATTCCTGTTTCTACAACATCCGACGCACCAGAATACTTGATTAGTGAGCTGACCAGCTTTCCTCCAGTACAAGATTCTGCAAAGGAAATCGTCATTCTTTTCTCAATTAACTTATTAAGTACAACTTGATCTATGTCCTCACCAGTATATGAAACTATATGCTGACCTAATCTATCATTGATAATTGCAGTATACTGATCACATAAGGCATCATTTTCATCACTATTAGCACCAGAGGCAGTGATCCTTAATATAACCTTTCCATCTCCTGCATAGGTTGCAAATGTAGGATTGGTTTGTCCATCTATCAAATCAATTAGGCGCTCCTCGACCGCTGACTCACCATAATCGTAGATACTCAGAAAACGACTAGATAGCTTAATATCACTTTTATTTGATAAATAGTCTTTAATATAAGTTTCATATATATATTTCATCTCTCTAGGTGGTCCTGGTAAGACAATGATACACTTATTGTTTGCAAGTTCAATGATACACGCAGGCGCGGTTCCCATTTTGTTATCCAAAATAATTGCGCCTTCAGGAAAATATGCCTGTCTGACATTACTCTCAGGCATTGTTCGATTAAACATTCTAAATCTTTCTTTTATCAATTCCAAGCTATGCAAATCTAATATCATTTTCTTATCTAAAACTTCAGCAATCATCTCTTTTGTAATGTCATCTTGCGTTGGTCCAAGACCTCCAGTAGTGATAATAACATCAACTCGCTCAAGTAACTCAGCTATGGCTAGCTTCATACGTTCCATGTTATCCCCTACAGTTTGTTGGTAATACACGCCAATCCCCAAAGTAGCAAGTTCACTGCCGAGGTAAGCCGCATTTGTATTGACCGTCTGCCCAGTTAATAGTTCAGTTCCAATTGCTAAAACACCAGCTCTCATATAGCCTCCATTAATAAAACAAATACCTATTCTTCAAACCTTAATTTGTCTCTCACTTCTAACTTTTAGCTTGATCAAATGAATAAAAAGAATTCGGTTGACATAATATATTTACGCCAACCGAACTGGTTAATCCTTTAAAACTTGTTTATTTTTTACAATATAATCATAGCCAGATATAACGGTTAGTATCGTTGCTACATAAATCAAAATCTGATCCATTGGAATATGCAACCATTCAAAAGGATAATTACCGAGTAATAGAACTATAACCATAAACATTTGACTAATCGTTTTTGCTTTTCCCCACCAGCTTGCAGCAATAACAATCCCTTCAGCTGCTGCAATTGCTCTAAAGATACTTACGATAAACTCTCTTGACAATATGATAATAACAACCCATGAATTTAATAATCCCAATTGAACAAAGCAAACCAATGCAGACGTAACCAATAGCTTGTCTGCTAAGGGATCCATAAATTTACCAAAGTTTGTTATTAGGTTGTATTTTCTAGCTAGGTAGCCATCTAAAAAATCTGTAAAGGATGCGATTGAGAACATTACAAAAGCTGCAATGGTATAATCCTCTAGTAATAGGTAGATAAAAATAGGAATGAGGATAATTCTTAAAAGTGTTAGTTTATTTGCGATATTCATCTTCATTTTCAATCACTCCAATCAAATCGTATTCTAAGGCATCGGTAATTTTAACATTTACAAAAGTGCCAAATTCAATTGGTAAAGCAGTGTGTACATAGACGACACCATCAATATCAGGTGCATCAAAGGCTGTTCTACCCACTAATATTTTACCTGCTTCAGCTACTTCTTCGATGACGACTTCGTATACGCTTCCAATTTTTTCGTAGGATAGTGATTCAGAAATAATCATCTGCTTTTCCATTAGTAGCTCACGTCTTTCTTTTTTAATTTCATCAGACAAGTGGTTTGGTAATTTTGCGGACGGTGTATCTTCTTCAAAAGAATATTCAAAAGCGCCTAATCTATCAAATCTAACCTTCTCTACGAAATTCATTAGAATATCAAAATCTGCTTGCGTCTCACCTGGGAAACCAACTATGACCGTCGTTCTGATAACCGCTCTAGGATCTCGAGATCTTATTTTAGATATGATTGCCTCAATATCCTTTAAAGACGTACGTCTATTCATTAATTTTAAAATGTTATCACTTGCATGCTGAACTGGAATATCAAAATAATTGACCACTTTCTCGTTATTGAAAAAACCGTCTAATAAACGATCATCTAAAATGTCTGGATATGAGTAGTGAACACGAATCCATTTGATGCCCTCAATTTTTGACAACTCAGCTAAGAGTACATCCAGCTTTGCTTCTTCATAAATATCAATACCGTATCTAGAGGTATCTTGGGCAATGATCATAAGCTCTTTAATTCCCATACTAGCGAGATCTTGTGCTTCCTCAACGATATCCTCAATTTTTCTTGAGCGATATTTACCTCTGAGCTTTGGAATAATACAATAGGTACATTTATTATCGCAGCCTTCAGCGATTTTTAAATAGGCGTAATGTGACGGTGTCGTTAAAATCCTTGGTAATGCTTCAGGAATTTCAATATCAACGTTTTTCATGAACAATTTATTATGATGATGCGAGTTTTTTTCGTCATATAAGACATCTAAAACTTCTTCTATTTCATAGAAATTACTTGTACCAATAACTGCATCAATTTCTGGAATTTCTTCAAGTAATGTTTCAGGGTACCTTTGTGATAAACAACCGGTAACGATGAGCTTTTCACAATTACCATTTGTTTTTAATTTTGATAATTCCAAAATGGTTTCAATTGATTCTTCCTTTGCATCGTGTATAAAAGAACACGTATTAACGATAACGACTTCAGCCTCAGACACATCTTCACATAAAGTGTAATGGTCATCTAAAATGCCAAGCATGATCTCACTGTCATTAAGATTCTTAGAACAACCTAAGGTCTCAATAAATACTTTTTTCATATTTTCCTCACTCTAATTTACTCTTCATTTGAGTACGCATCATCCTCATACTCGTAATTGGTTTCTTGATTATAATCAAACGCTTCCTCAGTATAGGATTCTTCATTTTCTCCTTCTGAACTAAAAGCATCTAACTCACTTCTTGTTATTAATACTTCTCTAGGCTTACTGCCTCTATGCGGCCCAACAATTCCACGCTCTTCCATTGACTCGACTAATCTAGCTGCTCGGTTATAGCCAACTCTAAATCGTCTTTGCATCATTGATGCAGATGCTTGACCAGTCTCCACGACAAAGTTAATTGCTTCCTCAAGGTATTCATCCACATCATCCATGTTCGTTGAAAATGATTGGACCTCGTCAAGTATTTCTTCGTTGTACACGACCTCTTGATTTTGTTCTTTAATATAGTTCACTAATGATTCAACTTCTTCATCTGAAACAAACGCACCTTGTGCACGTTTTGGCTTGGACACACCATTTGGATAGAATAGCATATCCCCTTTCCCAAGGAGTTTCTCTGCACCACCCATATCAATAATGGTTCTTGAGTCCACCTGCGAAGATACAGAAAAAGCAATTCTAGAAGGAATATTGGCTTTTATTAAACCAGTGATAACATCTACAGAAGGTCTTTGTGTAGCTACTATAAGATGGATGCCGGCTGCTCTTGCCATTTGAGCCAAACGACAAATTGCATCCTCAACTTGATTAGGTGCTACCATCATTAAATCAGCTAATTCATCGATGATAACAACAATCTGAGGTAGCATCTCGAGTCCATTTGCTTCTGCTTTTTTATTATAGCTTTTCATATCTCTAACCACTTGTTCAGCGAAAAGCTTATAGCGTCTGGTCATTTCATTTACAGCCCAGTTTAATGCAATTGAAGCCTTTTTTGGATCTGTAACAACGGGTAAAATTAAGTGTGGTATGCCATTATAATTGCTAAGCTCAACAACTTTTGGATCAATCATTAGGAATTTTACTTCATCTGGCTTTGCGTTGAACAAAATACTGGTGATAATGGTATTTACACAGACTGATTTACCAGAGCCAGTTGCACCAGCAATTAGTAAGTGTGGCATTGTCGCCAAATCGCCAATAATTGCATTGCCCGAAATGTCTTTTCCCAAACCAACTGTCAATTTGGACTTCTGTTTTTTAAACTCGGCAGAGGTAATAACCTCTTTAAGTGTAACCATTGAGGTTGTTCGATTTGGGACCTCAATCCCAATCGCTGCCTTGTTTGGTATAGGCGCAATTCTAACATTTGTGGTTGCAAGATTAAGTGCGATATCATCTGATAAGCTAACGACCTTACTGACCTTTACGCCTGGACTTGGCTGGACCTCAAACATCGTAATAGATGGCCCTCTCTTCACTGAAATAACCTTTGCGTCAACATTAAAATTATTCAAAGTATCCTCGAGTTGCTTTGCCATCTCCAAATATTCGTTTTTATCTTCTGTAGCTGCAGGCTGTATGCCTTGGTTTAGCATGTCAACTGGCGGTAAGGTATAAGTATCAAACACCTTTCCGTTATTTAAAGCGATCTGATCATTAACCAACTGTCTCGTTTGAGGATCTATATCAGACTCCTTAAATTTTTCCTGCTTTTCAGAGTTTGCTGACTGTGTTGGTTTCTCAACAGGGATTCTACCAGTTGA
The DNA here is from genome assembly GCA_001897605.1 of Clostridiales bacterium 38-18. GTDB lineage: Bacteria > Bacillota > Clostridia > Peptostreptococcales > Acidaminobacteraceae > Fusibacter_C. The sequence continues at coordinate 429,763 of MKTL01000006.1, forward strand.
TTCATTTTTTGCAACCAAATCACTCTTTGAAACTGCTTCGTTCTTTATTAAAGCTTCATTCTTATTTAAATCTGAGTTTTTATCTGCATGATCCTGAAATACAATTTTTGAAGTATTTACATCATCTGTCTTCACTGTTGATGTTAATTTTTCTGCTGCACTCAATATAGTGTTAGAAGAGGCAATCACATCAAGCTCCTGATAGGGATCTGCAACAACACCCACTCGATTCATTTTTTGCCTTGCTTCAATTTTTTGTTCATCATTTACAGGTGTCGCTTTGGGCTCCATATCATAAGAATCAAAGTCAAAATTCTTAACGTCTTTTTTTCTGGATTTCCGTTGATTTTCAAGTGAGCCTAAAAAGCCCATATCTTGATCCTCATCTGCTACACTTAACTTCATTTCTTTTCGCTTTTCACTTTCAAGCTTTTCAGCTTTTTTATTTTCGATAATACCAGCTTCAATTTCTCGCTCCTGCTCTTTAGCCAATTTCCGTTCTACACTACTTTTTTTCTTCATCTCCCACAAATCCTGAAGTGAGACACGCGTAAAAATAATGAATCCAGCGATAAACGATACAATAATCGCTATATAGGCACCAAAAATGCCTATTAACTTGATCGTAGAAATGGTTAAAGCATCTCCAAATACACCGCCCCCATCTAACGCGACGCCTAATTCATAAGCTTGCTTTAAGCCTTCACCCGTTAGATAATCATTTCTTAATATCAGCTTCTGTTTTTCTATACCATCATAAGCAATTAAGGTTGATAGTAACAAAAGTCCAATTAATACAAGTGCTAGTGCAGCATTGATTCTAAATCTTGCCGGTCTGAAATTTGGATTAAGCTGAACAAAAATAATAACGAAAAAAACGATTGGAAAACTATATCCTACAAATGAAAAAAGTCCCAAAACAATGTTGGTAATACCATGGCCAACTACGCCAACTGCAGTCGTGTATAAGCTTAACATCATAAATAAAGTTACTGCAATCAACGCTATCATTTTAAGCTCGTATTTGATTTTATAACTACGTTCTAACTCTTGTTTGGTAGGTTTAGCAGGTTTTACTGTCTTGGTTGTCGTACGCTTTGTACTTGAGCTGGTTCGTTTTTTCGGATTTGTTTTTGGCACTTTATATCACCTCGTTTATACGCCAGTTGAGCCGAAGCCGCCTTCACCTCTATGTGTTTCATCAATTTCTTCTGTCTGTTCCCATTCAATTTTTTCGTATCTTGTTATAATTAATTGTGCGACGCGATCTCCTTTTACAATTGTAAAGCTTGAATCACCAAGGTTAATTACTGGGATTTTTAATTCACCTCTATAATCGCTATCGATCGTACCCACGCAATTAACAAGCGTTATGCCGTTTTTAATTGAAAGGCCACTTCTAGCTCTTACCTGTCCCTCAAATCCAAACGGAATTTCGACAAATAGTCCCGTAGGCACTAGCTGCCTTTCCATAGGCGCTATTGTGATAGCCTCCTCATTGTTTGCAAGTAAATCCATACCTGAAGCACCATGTGTTTTATACTCCGGAAGTGGATTACCTGATTGATTCACAATACGAATTTTCATATATCCCCCTAAATTCTGTAAATTCACTTATAATTTTTCTTAAGCTTATACTAAAAATTTTTACTTTAAATTTAACATTGAATTTTAACTTTGATTTATTTATTTTGAAATTCTACTTACAAAATTACTGTAAAGCTTTTCTATTTCTATCCTTTCAACGTCACCAACAACCGCCATTGCAACTTTTGTTGGCGATAAACACATTGAAATTAATTCATTGACACCTGCCATGCTAATATGATTAATTTTATCTAGCATATCATCAATGGTCTTTTCTTTATGTGCAAATAACTCTATACGACCAATTAAATCCATTAGATTCTCACTACCCTCTAGATTTAGAAAGAAGCTACCTCTTAGATGGCTTTGAGCATGTCTAAACTCTTCTTTTGAAACCAAATTCTTCTTAATTTCGACAATTTCTGTCGCTATTAATTCCATAGTTTCTGAAAGATTTTCCTTAGAAACCCCAAAACCAATCGTCATCGTTCCAAGTTCATCATAAAAATTTGGTTCTGAATAAATGGAATAGGTCAGACCTCTATCTTCTCTAATAGATTGAAACAATTTAGAGCTATTTGTTCCGCCAAGAACATTGTTAAGTATCATCATTTCATAGCTTAAAATGTGATCAAACTCAATTCCAGGGAAGTTTATAGCAACCTGAACCTGTTCAAAATCCTTCTTTTTAACAATAAGTCCGCCATTAAATTTTGGAGTTTCAAGCTTACAAAATTCGCTTGTCTGACGTCTAGCAATACCGCCAAAGGCATCTTCTATTACCTTTATTAGCTCATTTTCATCAAAAAAACCCGTTACTGAAATCACCATATTATCAGGACGATAAAATTTATTAAAATAAGTGATTAAGTCTTCTCTTGTAAATGCTGATACGGTTTGTTTAGTTCCTAAAATTGGAAAAGATAACGGATGTCCTTTAAATGTAATCTCATTCAATACATCGACGACAACTTCCTCAGCTGCATCCTCATACATATTGATTTCATCTAAAATCACCGTTTTTTCTGTCTCTATATGTTCCTCATTAAAGCTTGAATTACAAATCATATCAGATAATACGTCTATTGCAATTGGTAAATCTGAACTAAGGGTTTTCGTATAATAGCAAGTGCATTCCTTTGCTGTAAATGCGTTTAACTCACCACCAATTCCATCAATAATATGCGCAATATCTCTTGCACTTCTTTTTGAAGTGCCCTTAAAAAGCATATGCTCGATAAAATGTGAAAGGCCGTTTTCTTTAGCCGTTTCATATGAAGATCCAGTTTTAACCCAGACACCAACTGATACAGATTGATACCCTTCTAGCTTTTCAAATACAATTGTTAAACCATTTTCTAATTGCAGCCTTTTGTGCAAATCACACCTCTTATATTATAACACATACATATCAAACCCTAGGTAATAAATACCTAGGGTTCGTTATCCTTCACATTAACTTGTGATTACTATAAATTATTTACTTTCTTCTAAAAGAACTTTTCTTGAAACATTGATTCTGCCTTGATCATCAATCTCAATTATTTTAACGGTTACTTCATCACCAATGTTAACAACATCTTCAACCTTAGCTACTCGCTTATTATCAAGTTGAGAGATATGGCAAAGACCTTCTTTTCCATGTCCTAATTCAACAAAAGCACCGAATTTCAAAATTCTAGTTACTTTCCCTGTATAAACTTGACCCACCTCAGGCACTTTTACGATACCTTGAATTTCAGCAAGTGCTTTTTCACCACTGATACCATCATTTGCTGTTATTAATACAGCACCAGTATCTTCAATGTCAATTTTAACATTGTAGGTTGATGTAATTCTTGTAATTACTTTTCCGCCTGGTCCAATTACATCTCTAATCTTATCTGGATCAATCTTGATTTGGAAGACTCTAGGCGCATATTGTGACATTTCTGCTCTTGGCGCATTGATGACTGCATTCATCTTTTCTAGAATATGAAGTCTACCCGTTCTAGCTTGCTCCATAGCTCTTTCAAGAAGCTCTTTATTTAAGCCATCCACCTTAATATCCATTTGAAGCGCTGTAATACCATCTTTAGTACCGGCAACTTTAAAGTCCATATCACCAAGTGCATCTTCCATACCTTGAATATCGCTTAAGATTTCAATCTTACCATCTTCTTGAATAAGTCCCATTGCAATACCTGCAACCGAATCCTTAATTGGTACACCAGCATCTAGAAGTGATAATGTGCTACCACAAATACTTGCTTGAGAGCTTGATCCATTACATGTAACAACCTCTGAAACCAAACGAATCGTATATGGGAAGTCTTCTTCTGAAGGAATAACTGGTAATAACGCTCTTTCGCCTAACGCACCATGACCAACTGCACGTCTGTTAACTCTACTCATGCCAACCTCACCTACTGAGAAAGGAGGGAAATTATAGTGATGCATATAGCGTTTTGTATCTTCGAGATCTAAGCCATCAATTCTTTGCATTTCACCTAGAGCACCTAAAGTTGTAATGGTAAGTGCTTGAGTTAAACCTCTTGTAAATAAGCCTGAGCCATGTGTTCTCGGCAATAAACCAACCTCACATGAAATAGGTCTGATTTCAGTAGGAATACGACCATCAGGTCTTACGCCTTCATGAATAATCATTTTTCTCATCGTTGTTTTTTCAATAGCTTTAAATTGACCTTTTAAATAATCCGCGCTGTCTGGATAAGACTCAGCAAAATGCTCGATCAATTCAATTTCTAAATCTTCTAAAGCTGCATTTCTATCATGCTTGTCAGTAATTCTTACCAACTGGTTCATTTTATCAGATAAAAATGCAACGATCGCATCTTGGAATTCAGTATCCACTTCTGGTAATACGATTTCAAACTTAGCTTTACCAATTTCAGCTGAAATTTTGTTGATAAATCTACAGATTTCCTTAATTGCATCATGACCGTACATAATTGCACCCAGCATGACGTCTTCAGGAAGAATATCTGCGCCTGCTTCAACCATTACCACAGCTTCTTCAGTACCAGCTACAACAAGGTTTAGCTTCGATTTTTCTTTTTGTTCTACAGTTGGGTTGATTACATATTCCCCATCAACATAGCCTACTGTAACCGCTCCTGCTGGACCATCAAATGGAATGTCCGAAAGTCCAAGCGCAATTGATGCACCGTTCATTGCGACAGTATCAGGCGAACAATCTTGATCTACTGATAAAACAGTCGCAACTACTTGAACTTCATTTTTAAGACCATCAGGAAATAAAGGTCTAATTGGTCTATCGATTAGTCTAGAGGTAAGAATCGCTCTTTCAGAAGGTCTACCTTCTCTTTTGATAAAACCACCTGGGATTTTTCCAACTGAATATAATTTTTCTTCAAATTCTACTGTTAAAGGGAAAAAATCAATTCCAGCTTTTGGTTTTCTTGATGCTACTGCAGTAACTAAAACAACTGTTTCTCCATATGAAATTAAAGCTGAACCATTTGCAAGATTTGCAACTTTACCAACTTCTACTTTAAAGGGTCTTCCTGCTATTGTCGTTTCAAATATTTTTACTTCTTTAATTTTGTCGCCACCTACAGCTTGGCAACCATCATTTTGACTCATAAGGCCTCCTATTTTTTTTAATCACCTTACGGAATTTATCCTACTTATTTCAAGTCAACACTTAAAAAAAGCATTCACTTCAAATAAGTAGGATTTTAAGATAAATTCCACTTAGTGTATGATTAAGTCTATTATATTATACTAAATATCTACTTAAATTTAAAGAGATATTTATCGACTGGGACTTCTGTTGTCCACTTTTCAGCCTTGGAAATTCAAGTTTTCATCACATTACTTCACTTGAATACCTCAAGAACCGTTACTAAGATGTCCCGTAAGAATGAAATAGAGCTTGACATCTGTCAAGCTCTATCATTAAACTTATTTTCTTAAGCCAAGTTCTTTAATTAACTCTCTGTACTTGTCAAGATTGTTGTTCTTTAAGTAGTTAAGAAGACTTCTTCTTTTACCAACCATTTTTAAAAGACCTCTTCTAGAATGGTGATCTTTTTTATGAACAGATAAATGCTCATTTAATTCGTTGATTCTTGAAGTTAAAATAGCGATTTGAACTTCTGGAGAACCAGTGTCAGTTGGATGTGTCTTGAATTTCTCAATTACTTCGAATTTTTTGTCTTTTGAAATCATAGTTTCCTCCTAAAATAATATAAATATGCCATCAGCCTAGTAAATCGGTGGAGTACCGGTTAACAACGCTGAGGTAAACAACAAACGTATTATATCACTTGTAACTACTAAAGTAAAGCTATTTGTCTAAACCAAAATAAGCCTTTGTATTCATTAAGTCCTTATTCATGGCTTCAATCAATTCATCTAGACTATTAAATTTCAGCTCATCTCTAAGTCTTTTTAAAAAGTGAACTTCGATTACCTCGTCGTAAAGCGGACGGTCAACACCTAAAATATAAGTCTCTAAATGAATGCCTGTTTGTTCAAATGTTGGGTTAAATCCAACATTTGTCACCGAAGGGTACGATTCCCCCCTTAAAATAGTTTTACTTACATATACACCCGGTTTTATGGTACTAATGTTGTCTTTTATCCTAAGATTTGCCGTTGGAAACCCAAGCTTATGCCCAACGCCTTTGCCTTTAACAACTGTCCCTTTAATAAAATGCTCCCGACCTAAAAAGTAATTAGCCTCTTCGATTTTGCCATCAGTAAGTAGCTCTCTTATAAGCGACGACGATACACGAACATTATTACGCATGATGGGTTGAACGATATGGTAGGTATAGCCATATTTTTCCGAAAGCGAAATGAGTAAACTGGTATCACCTTGGGCAAATTTACCAAACTTATAATCGTATCCAACTGTTAAATGCTTCATATTTAGTTTTTTAATTAAAATTTCTGAAACAAATTCCTCAGGGTCATAATTGGTTTGCTCTTGATCAAATTTGATCAAGGCCAAATAATCAATATCAAATCTTGTAAAAATTTGAACCTTTTCTTCAATGTCCATGATTTTTGAAGGTACATTATCTGGTGATATAACCTCTTTGGGATGATTCGAGAACGTATAAACGAAGGATTTAAGCCCCTCATCTTTCGCAACTTTTTTCATTTCATTCAATACTTCAGCATGACCGATATGTAATCCGTCAAAAGTACCTAGTGCAACTGAAGTAGGCTCTATATTTACATCAATTTCCTCAATTTCAAAATATATTTTCATTCTTTCACCCTATTAATTTTTACTTATGAACATGAAGCTTATACTTTCATGTTTTTACTGAGTATAAGCTTTTGCGCTTCCGCTTCACCAATTCCCCAGAAAATATCATCTATAAAAATTCTATAAAAGCCATCATCAAGGCTTAGACTAAGTCTATTATTTAAATCTAATTTAACACCATTGTTAAGCAGTTCAATCATTTTCGGATTGCCCACTAATTCCACCTTTGGCATAAAAGATAAAGCAGCTTCAATTTCAACCAATGCTGAGGTTACAGACTCAACAGTGACATCTTCAATAGAGATTGCGGTATCTAAAGAAAAAGGTTCAGAAATCGTACGTCTAAGACTCGTCATATGCCCGTAGGTGCCAAGCCTCATACCAATATCATGGCATAGCGTCCTTACGTAGGTCCCTTTAGAGCATGTAACATCAAAAGATATTGTATGATGTCTGACTTCTAAATTCTCTATAGAATAAATGGTTCTTCTTCTAGCTTCTCGCTCGACAACGATCCCTTTTCGTGCAAGATCTACCAATTTTTCGCCACCGACCTTTAAAGCGCTGTACATTGGTGGAATTTGATCTATATCACCGAGAAAAGAAAGAACGACTTCCTTAATTCTAATAGCATCTGGATACTCTCCATCAAACTGCTCAATAACTTCTCCCCACGCATCTTGTGTATCAGTTGCACTTCCAAGCTGCATTTCACAGGAATAAGCTTTACGTCTTTCAGTTAAATAATCGACAATCTTTGTTGCTCTACCAATACAAATAGGTAATACGCCTGTTGCCATTGGATCTAAGGTGCCAGTATGTCCTATTTTCTTTGTATTTAATCGTTTTCTCATTATCGCAACTACATCATGAGAAGTCATATTTTGAGGCTTGTCGATGACAATTACGCCATTTATTTCATTTGACAATTTAAAGCTCCTTATATCACTTTTAAAAGCGCTTCAACAACTTTTGCTTCAATCGAGTCAATACTAGCATCCATTTTAAATCCCGCCGCCTTCGTATGGCCACCACCATGGAAAAGCATTGCCACCTCACTTACATCTACGTTGTGCTTAGAGCGCATAGATACTTTATGTGCTTCACCACCTAAATGTCTAATAAAGACGACGACTTCTATCCCCTTTATGTCTCTAACGAATTCAACGATACCATCTGTATCATATTCACTTAAATTTAAGCTTTTAATTAATGCTTCAGATAGCTTAACCACTGCAATTTTATGATTACCATATAACTCAAGTGTATCAAAAACCTTGTTTAATAAAAGCACTTTTTCATATGATTTATTTTGGAAAATCTCAACGTTTAAACGATTAAAATCAAATCCTGTTTGAATTAATTCACTACATGCCACAAAGGTCTCGCTTCGAGTATTTGAATATCTAAAGCTTCCTGTATCTGTTACTATGGCAGCATAAAGACCTTGACCTGCAATTGAATTAATATTGCATTCAAAATTTTTCATCAGTTGATATACAATTTCACCAGTCGATGAGGCTGCCACTTCAACAATATTTATTTCAGCATACATCGAGTTTGTTTTATGATGATCAATGCAAACGGTTTTATTTGAAGCTTTAAATGCTTCAAATCGATCTTCAAATAGCTTTGTTTCTCCAGCATCTACCGCAATGCTTAGTTCAAAGTGAATGTCTTCAATCTCGCTAAGCTGATAACACTTTACCTCCTCTTCAAAAAGGAAGGATAAATTAGAAGGTATATCGTCATTTAAGACGATATACCCCTTCTTGTTAAAATGCTTTACCATATAGTATACGCCAATACACGAACCCAACGTATCACCATCTGGCATATTGTGCGGCAGAATCAATACATTATGAATTGCTGGATCTTCTAAAAGAGCTTTTAATTCATATATTGATTCCATATTATTCCTCTTCTTCCTCAGATGATTCATCTGAATCGTGTTTAATATCCAGTTTACCTAATATATCGTTGATATGCATACCGTGTTCAATAGAGTGATCTGGCTTGAAGATTGGTTCTGGCGTATAGTGCAACTTGAGTTGCTTACCAATTTCTTTTCTTATAAAGCCTTTAGCACTGTTTAAACCATCTATTTGTGTTTCAACATTGTGCTTAGGATCAAATACACTAATATAGATTGTTGCATATCTTAAGTCATTGGTTACATCGACGTGAGTGACGGATGATAGATTTGAAACTCTTGGATCTTTAATTTCAAACATCATAATATGACTCACGATTTTTTTGATTTCTTCAGATATTTTTTTAGTTCTTGAAATGGACATAACGTCACCTTCCTTACTTAGCGAAGTTATCTTTTAACTTCTTCCATGATGAATGCTTCGATTTCGTCAAACTCTTTCAAGTCATTGAATTTCTCAATACCGATACCACATTCATAGCCTTGTGCAACTTCTTTGACGTCGTCTTTAAAGCGTTTTAACGAACTGATTTTACCTTCATTTATAACGATACCTTCTCTAATAACACGCACTTGCGCATTTCTAGTTACTTTTCCTGATGTTACATAGCCACCTGCAATAACACCTGAAGGAATTTTAAAGGTTGCTCTAACTTGAATTCTACCAAGAATAACTTCTTTGTAAAGCGGGTCAAGCATCCCCTTCATAGCAGTCTCAACATCATTAATCGCGTTATAAATAATTTGGTAAGTTCTTATGTCAACGCCTTCATTATCAGACGTTGTAGATACAATTGCCGAAGGTCTAACATTAAAGCCAATTATGATAGCGCTAGATGCAGAAGCGAGAATAACATCTGATTCTGATATTGCTCCAACATCAGCTCTTATGATGTTGACTCTAACCTCATCGTTAGATAGCTTCAGTAACGATTGTTTAATCGCTTCAACAGAACCGTGAACATCCGCTTTTATGATGATATTTAAATCTTTCATACCACCATCTTTAATTCTTGAGAATAAATCTTCAAGTGTAACGCCTTGATTTTTATTAAGTGTTTTTTCTCTATATGCAAGTGCATGACGATCTGCAATTGTTCTAGCAGTTTTTTCATCTGGTGTTACATAGATTTTCTCACCTGCTTGAGGAATTTCACTTAAACCATCGATTTCTATAGCAGACGATGGACCTACTTGTTTAACTTTTTTACCTTTATCATTGTACATCGCTTTAATTCTACCTGAAGTCGTACCAGCAACAACAACATCACCAACTGTCATCGTACCATTTTCAATAATAATTGATGCAACTGTACCACGGCCTTTTACAACCTTAGCTTCAATGACCGTTCCAACACCAGGACGATTTGGGTTCGCCTTTAATTCAAGAACCTCTGAAACCAATAGAATCATTTCTAACAAAGTATCAAGACCTTCGCCAGTTTTAGCTGAAACTGGAACTGCGATAACATCACCGCCCCACTCTTCAATAACAACGCCTCGCTCAGATAATTCTTGTTTTACTCTGTCTGGATTTGCACCTGGTTTATCCATTTTGTTAATAGCAACGATAATTGGTACATTAGCAGCCTTACTGTGATCGATTGCTTCAATCGTTTGTGGCATTACACCATCATCAGCTGCAACTACAAGGATCGCAACGTCAGTGACCTTAGCACCACGCGCACGTAAAGAGGTAAACGCCTCATGACCTGGTGTGTCTAAAAACACAATTTTTTCGCCTCTGTGAACAATTTCAGATGCACCGATATGTTGTGTGATACCACCAGCTTCACCACTCGCTACACCTGTATTTCTTATAGCATCTAGCAATGAAGTTTTACCATGATCAACGTGTCCCATAACCGTAACAACTGGTGCTCTTTTCTTAAGATCCTTAACTTCATCAGGTGTGTCTAAGTCAAAGATTTCAAATTGATTTTCCTCTTCAACTACTTCCTGCTCTATCACAATACCATAGTCTATTGCCAGCGCTTCAGCAGCAGCAAAGTCAAGTAATTGATTTAAGGTAGCCATTTTACCTAATGCCATTAATTTCATAATGACATCAGTTGAAGGCTTATTGATGATTTCAGCAAATTGCTTAACGGTCATCTCTTCTGGAACATAAACGATATCTTGTGTTAATTGCTCATTAAGCTTAGTTGTTCTTTCTTTTTCAGACTTTTCTTTGTAGATAACCCCTTTTTGTTTTTTCTTCTTACCAAAGTCAAACTGTCTTCTATTTTCTGCATCTGTTACACTTAACTCTTCTTTTAGTAATTTTTTTGTTTTCTTTGATTTTGATTCTAATTTATCCGTATCAAAGGTAACAACAATTTTATCTTTCTTTGGCTTTCTTTTCTTTGGTGTTTTTTCAGCAATTTCAGTTTCAGTAAAAGTAGTTTTCGTGTTGTCTGTTTTTCTACCTTGACCTGGTGTATAATCCTTGTCCTTATTAAATCCACCACCAAATGATTTTGGCTTATTATATCCACCTTGGTCATTTCTTGGGCGGTTAGAGTCATATGGCTTTCCATCTGGGCCAGTTCTTGGTTTATTGTAGCCTCTATTTTCATAGTTTGGCTTCGAACCATCATTTGGTCGATTTGGATCATATGGTCTTTTTTCATAAGGACGGTTATAACCAGTACCATCATTTTCACGTGGTTTTCTGTCTTTAAAATCCTTATTGTATGGTGGCTTCTGACCATCTTTGTTGTAAGGTGGTCTCTGTCCATCTCTATTGTATTGCGGTCTTTCGCCTTCTTTATACTCACGATTGTATGGTTTTTGACCATCTCTGTTGTATTGTGGTCTTTCACCATCTTTATTTTCACGATTGTATGGTCTTTGACCCTCTCTATTATACTGAGGTCTTTCACCATCTCTGTTTTCGCGGTTATATGGCTTTTGATTATCTCTGTTATATTGAGGTCTTTCACCATCTTTGTTTTCATCGCGATTATACGGCTTTTGATAATTACTTCTTTGGTTATCACCATATGGACGATTCGTATTCTCACGAGTTGTATTATCGCGATTTTCTTCGCCATTTGCACCCGTTCTGTTACGATTGTCGTAGTTTCTATTATTGTTGTACGGCTTTCTTTCACCCGTATTATTATAATTTCCACTTCCAGAAGAATTTCTATTATTGTTATTTGAGTTCGCATTATTGCTATAGCTGTTATTTCTGTTGCGATTGTCATAGCTACGGTTATCGCCACTTCTGTTGTCGCTACTTCTATTTTCATTGCTACGATTATCGCCATTTCTGTTATCGTAGCTTCTATTATCACTATTTCTATTGTCGTAGCTCTTATTTTGTCGGCGATTTTCTTCTTCACGAATTTCTTTAGTTCTATCGTAAATAATTTTATGGTGTTTTTCTGGCTTCGCTTGATCCTGTGATTTGTTTTCAGCTGAAGCTTGTGGTTTATCTTGTGTGTTTTTAACAGATTCTGTCTTGTCTACAGAAGCACTCTTCATAAATCTCCCTTTTAACTTACTAATTTCTTGATCTTCTAAAGTACTCATATGGTTTTTAACATCTAAACCCATTTCATGAGCTTTGTCGATCAGATCTTTGTTTGCAATATTCAACTCTTTTGCGAGTTCATGGATTCTGGTCTTTGACATTGCTTCACCTCCGGTTTATAGAGCGTCAATTTTTTCAATTAATGCTCGTGAAAATTTTTTGTTTGTTACACCGAACAATCCATAATTGTCTTTACCAATTGCGTTTGATAAAGTTGTTTTGTCTGAGATAACTCTATAAGCGACACCTTCGGATTCACACAACGTGATTATCTTGCTTTTCGTCGATTCATTTAAATCAGTAGCAATAATCAGTAATGAAATTTTTTTGCGTTTTATTCCCTGTTCGCAAAGTGTCTCGCCTGGTACTAACTGCCCAGCTTTCCTTGCGAATCCTAAAAGTGATAAAACATTACTCATGTTCACTTAACCTTTCCTTAAGCTTTTCGAACACCTCATCATCAATCTTTGTTTCAAGTGCGCGATTGAAAGCATTCTTCTTAATAGCAAGATCAAAGCAAGCCTTGTCATTACAGATATAAGCGCCTCTTCCGTTGGCTTTACCTGTAAAATCCACAGATACTTCGTTCTCATTATTTTTTACAACCCTGATCAATTCTTTCTTAGGCTTTTGCGCACCACAAGCGATACATTTTCTCATGGGTATCTTTTTCATATTTATTCTTCATCTCCATATACTTCTTCATACTCGCCAATTTCTTTCAAGTAAGCTTTGTATTGAGTTTCATTTTTGATATCGATTTTCCAACCAGTTAATTTAGCAGCCAATCTTGCATTTTGACCTTCTTTTCCAATTGCAAGCGATAGCTGATAATCTGGAACGACGACTAAAGCTGAATTATCATCTTCATCAACCTCAACTCTCATAACCTTAGCAGGACTTAATGCATTTGAAATAAGGATAGCTGGATTTTCATTCCATTCGATAACATCAATTTTCTCACCTTGTAATTCATCGACGATGTTTTGAACACGGTGTCCCTTTTGTCCCACGCAAGATCCAACTGGATCTAGGTCGGGATTTGGTGCATAGACTGCAATTTTAGTTCTCGAGCCTGGCTCCCTAGAAATGCCTTTAATTTCTACTTCACCATCGAAAATTTCTGGTACTTCAAGTTCAAATAATCGTTTCACTAAAGCTGGATGTGTTCTAGAAACATAGATTTGTGGGCCTTTAGTTGAGTTTTTCACTTCAGTTATAACCGTCTTAATTCTCTCTCCTTGGATGTAATCCTCATTAGGAATTTGCTCATTTGGTTGCATTAAAGCTTCTGTTCTTCCTAAGCTAATATATACGATTCCTTTTGAAACTCTGTGGATGACACCATTTACAATTTCACTTTCTCTGCTAGAATACTCGTCGTAAATAACGCCTCTTTCAGCTTCGCGTATTTTTTGAACAACTACTTGCTTTGCAGATTGAGCAGCAATTCTTCCAAAATCCTTTGGCGTTACCTTTTCTTTAACGACATCGCCATTTTGAAAATTTGGATCGATTTTTTTGGCATCTTCAAGAGAAATTTGAGTAATGTCATCAATGACTTCGTCAGCTACTATTCTAACAGAATACACGTTGAATTCACCATTTTCACGATTGATTTCAACTTCAACATTGTGCGAAGCACTAAAGTTATTTTTATAAGCTTTGACAACAGCATCTTCTATGACATCAAATAGCATATCAATTGCTAATCCTTTTTCCTTCTCAAGTTGCTCTAATGCAAGCAATAATTCTGTTTTCACCGGTTATCCCTCCTATTCAAATTCAACGACAAGCTTCGTTAATGAAACTTTACTTTTCGGTATCTCAATTTTTCCCATCTTTTCATGTTCAATCACGATGTGATCATCAATTAAACCAACGAGCTTTCCATTCAAAACTTTTTGTCCTTCAAAAGCTTGAAATAACTTGAGTTGAACTTCTCTTCCAATAAATTTTTCAAATTCTTTTTCTTTTTTGAGAACTCGCTCAACTCCTGGAGAAGATACTTCAAGAAAATATTGCTCTTCAATAGGATCAAGCGCATCTAATTTGGCATTTAAAAACTGGCTTACCATTTGACAATCATCAAGTGTTACCGGTTCTTCTTTGTCAATTGTAACTCTCAAATATCTGTAAGGACCTTCCTTAACAAACTCAATATCAACAATTTCCATATTATTCGTCGCAACAAAAGGTGTCAGAATTTCTTCAACGACATCTACAACTCTTCTTTTTTTCATCTTACGCACCTACTTTCAATTCTATGTAGTCTATATTCAGCGATAATGATTAATCGCACAAATGCCCTATCAATAACAAAGAGTGGGAAATCCCACTCTTGCTGTCAACTACTATTTACTACATTATTATAACACACCCAGCCCAGTTATGCAAATGAGAATAGTGATAATTGATTGTCCTCAGGCATATCTTCAAAACAACCATGTTGTTTTAAAGTCTCAATTACCGTCTTCGATACTTTCGTCAATCTTTGGAAGTCCTCGATCGACATAAACTCATCTTGCTCTTCCCTAGTTTTTACGATACTAAGAGCCGCAGATTCACCAACTCCTTGAAGTGCTAAGAAAGGCGGTAAAATCTTACCATCTTCAATCTTAAACTGTAATGCATCAGACTTCATAAGGTCGACCTTCAAGAAATTAAAGCCCCGACTATACATTTCATCTGCAATTTCTAAAATACCCTGTAAATCCTGTTCCTTTTTCGTCGGCTTTTCTAATGCATCCAATTCTTTCATTTTAGCACGAATTACCTCAACACCTTTACAAATCAAATCAGCATCAAAGTCGTCTACCTTTGTAGAAAAATAGGTTGCATAGAATGCGAGCGGATAATGCACCTTAAAATATGCAATCCTAACAGACATCATGACATATGCAACCGCATGAGCCTTAGGAAACATATACTGAATGGTTTGACAAGAATTGATGTACCAATCAGGAACATCATTTTCTTTCATGACCTTGATCTCATCTTCCTTTAGTCCCTTACCCTTTCTTACGTTTTCCATAATCTTAAATGAGGTAAGCGGCTCAAGTTTCATTTGAATCAAGTAGTTCATAATATCATCACGTGTTGCAATAACTTCCTTAATGGTAACTGTATTATTTCTAACCAAATCCTGAGCATTATTTACCCAAACATCAGTACCATGAGAAAGCCCTGAAATACGAACTAGATCAGAAAAAGTTTCAGGATTAGTATCTCTTAGCATCTGTCTAACGAACTTTGTACCAAACTCTGGAATACCCAAGCTGCCAATATCGAGTGAATAGGATAAATCCTTAATCTTCAAAGTTTCAGCAGAAGTAAAAATTCTCATCGTGTCCGGATCACCAAGTGGAATATCAAAAACATTAACTCCTGTTAATTGCTCAAGATATTTGATGATCGTCGGAACGTCGTGTCCGAGGATATCTAGCTTTAAGAGACGCCCACTGATAGAATGATAGTCAAAATGGGTCGTTATAACATCTGATGTCGTATCATTTGCAGGATATTGAATCGGACAAAATTCATGAATATCGCGATCGGCTGGTACTACCATAATACCACCAGGATGCTGTCCAGAAGTTCTTTTAACACCTGTCAAGCCCTGTGCGAGTCGTTCTATTTCATATCGATGCATATCTATTTCTCGTTCTTCAAAGTACTTTTTAACATAACCATAAGCAGTTTTATCTGCTATAGTGCCAATCGTACCCGCTTTAAAGGTCTTTCCCTTCCCGAACAGAACTTCACAATATTTATGTGCATTAGCTTGATAAATACCTGCAAAGTTTAAGTCAATATCAGGTTCTTTATCACCATCGAAGCCTAGGAAGGTTTCGAAAGGTATATCAAAGCCATCTTTGAAGTATTTTTCACCGCAGACTGGGCAATCTTTATCAGGCATGTCAACACCCGCACCATAGACGCCATCTGTGAAAAACTCTGAGTTTTTACAATTCTTACAAATATAATGAGGGGGTAATGGATTAACCTCAGTAATATCACTCATAGTAGCAGCAAATGAAGAACCAACTGAACCTCTTGAACCAACAAGGAAACCATCTTCAAGAGATTTTGTAACCAACTTTTGAGCGATGATATACATGACCGCATAGCCGTTTCCTATAATTGAGTTAAGCTCCCTCAATATTCTTTTTTCGACGATTTCTGGTAAAGGATTGCCATAAATTCGCTCAGCCTTAGCCATACACATGGTTCTAAACTCTTCATCAGCACCCTCTATAGACGGAGGAAACGTACCTTTTGGCACAGGTCTAACCCATTCACACATATCTGCGATTTTTAGGGGATTATCAATAACAACCTCTTCAGCGCGATCTCCTAAATAGGCGAACTCCTCTAGCATCTCATCTGTCGTTCTAAAATAAAGTGGCGCTTGGTTATCAGCATCACTGAACCCGTTGCCAGCCATAAGGATCCTTCTGAACACTTCATCCTCAGGGTTTAAAAAGTGAACATCACAGGTAGCAACAACCGGTTTACCTAAAGCATCCCCCATTTTTAATACCCTTCGATTGAGGTTTCTTAGCTCCTCTACTGACTTAATCTTACCATTTTCTAGCATAAAGGCATTATTATCAATCGGTTGAATTTCTAAATAGTCATAAAAGGTTGCAATTTCGTGAACCTTTTCTTCAGGCAGATTATTCAGCATGGCTTTAAAAACTTCACCTGCTTCACAGGCACTTCCAATCAAAAGCCCCTCTCTTTTGCTTCGTAAAAGTGACTTTGGCACTCTAGGCTTACGATAAAAGGTATTAAGGTTTGAATGGGATACGATTTCATAAAGATTTCGTAAGCCAGCTTGCGTTTGCGCCATGATAATAACATGGTTCATCTCAAGCTGACTATAATCATAATTTAGCATAGCATACTTATTCAGCTCTATTAAGGTATGAACCTCAAGATCACTTAGCATATTGATAAAGTGAATGAAAACGCGAGCAGTTGCCTCAGCATCAGCAACAGCACGATGATGATCATTTAAAGCAATCTTCAGATGCTTAGTAATAGCCTTTAAATTATGCTTTTTTATACTGGTTAGCAACAATCTACTTAAAGTTAATGTATCTAATATTAAAGATGTAAATGGAATACCATAGAGTTTGCAATAGTGTCGAATAAAAGAGCAATCAAATGTCGCATTATGAGCAACCACTGGCACACCATCTACAAATGCCATAAATTTTGGCAATACCTCTTCTAATGTTGGCATCTCTGAAACCATTGCCTCAGATATACCCGTCAACTCAACTATATTAGGTGGAATTGGTCGATTTGGATTAATCAGTTGACTGAACTGTTCAGTTACGACGCCTTCAACAACCTTAACCGCGCCAATTTCAATAATGGTATCTCCATGATACGAGAAGCCCGTCGTCTCAATATCAAATACAACGTAAGTTTCATTTAATCTATAGTCAGTAGCATGATCAATCATATTCGCTTCATCATTGATTAAATAACCTTCAACACCATAAAGCACCTTAATTTTATCTCCAGCAACCTGAGCAGCATCAGGGAAGGCCTGTAAAACGCCATGATCAGTTATTGCAATTGCAGGATGTCCCCAATCAATCGCAGCTTGGATTAGTTTCTTAACTGGCGTCATTCCGTCCATTTCACTCATATTGGTATGAAGATGCAGTTCAGCTCGTTTTCTTTTTGCTGTATCCGTTCTAGGAACAATTTCCTTTCCTTTGTTGATTGAGGAAAATAACAGTACAGATTCTTTGTCAAATTGATCAAAACGATTGACGCCCTCAACAATATACCAATTGCCTTTTTTAAGATCAGGCAATAATGCTTCATATTCACTAGGCTTTAAAAACTGCTTACAAGCAACGGCATTTGACATGTCAGAAAGAAAGAGTTTAAGCAATACTTTACCACCACGTAGCTCTCTGGACTCAAAATTTACCAGTTCACCCTCTATGGCATAGGTTTCTTCCTCTTGTGTAATATCAATTATCTTAGTAATTGAACGCTTTATTTTGTTTCTATAGATGACCTCAGGCGCATTTGATTTAACTGCCTTTTCTGGATCTCTTTTGAATGTTGAGGGTTTGTTGGATGGCGTTACTTGAGCGGATTGAGAAGCACTTTTTTTAATTTCTTCATCACTAAAGCCACCCGTTGTAGAAGCGACAATAGATGCAGCCGCTTCCTCCTGCTGTCGATCAAACTCAACCAAACCTTCTAGCTCATTTTTTAAGGACTCAGTGGTGATCTCATATGTTTTTTTCAAATTTTGTTCGCAAATCATACGAATCATTTCATCAGTTTTATAATTGTGAAATGTGTTTTCTAAGCCTTTATCTTCAAAAATTATGTGTATTCGATTATGATCAAAATTTATCTTCGATCTTCTCAATATACTTGCAACTGCAGGATTTTTTCTTTTTACTACAAGTAAAATATTATCCCAGTTATCTCCAGCTTCATTACCAACATTTGCGACTGTTGGTATTGGACTCGATTTATCAGTTAAAGAATTTTGAGTCTCCGGATGCGTTTGATCTCCGCATTCAATACAAAAATTCTCAACAAAGCCTAAATGTGACTTGAGCTTTTTTTCAAGCCTTAAAATATGATCTGATTGAATCTCTGGATGATAAGCCATCTTAATATTGAGTAACGATTCATTTTTAAGATATTCAATTTTTTTAATTTCTACGTCGTTAATTCCCAATGCTTCGAGAATTAACTGATTAAAGGGCATTTTTTCCATTTAATCACCTTTCATTATAAGCTATCGATTTCCTTAAGCACTGCCTCAATGACTTCGTCTTCTTTAAGTTTTTTTATAACAGTACCCTTTTTAAACAACAAAAATTCATTTTTACCACCTGCGATTCCAAGGTCAGCTTCCTTCGCCTCTCCTGGCCCGTTGACTGCACACCCCATAACAGCTAGTGTAATTGGCTTATCAATGCCACTTACTCGTGCCTCAAGCTGCTTTGCAATATTAACGAGGTCAACTTCGGTTCTACCACATGTTGGACAGGAGATGAGTTTGACTCCAAAATTGCGTAAATCCATGACCTCCAAAATTTTTTTTGCAGCCTTAACCTCTTCAACTGGATCATCTGTTAAAGAAACACGAATGGTACTGCCTATGCCATCAAACAGTAAAATACCTATACCAATTGCAGATTTAATCGTTCCAGTATAATTAGTTCCAGCTTCAGTAATTCCTAAATGTAACGGGTAATCGACTTTTTGACTGAGAAGCCTATAAGAATCAACAGTTAACTTTATATCAGATGCTTTAAGAGATATAATGATATCATTGAAATTTAAGCTATCAAGGATTTCAACATGACCTAGCGCACTTTCTACAAGTGCTTCAGCCGTTACACCACCATATTTCTGATAAATTGCCTTATCTAAAGAGCCACCATTTACTCCTATTCTAATTGGAACACCTTTATATTTTGCCAGCTCAACGACCTCTTTTACTCTGTCAATGCTACCAATATTTCCAGGATTAAGACGAATTTTATCTACACCGTTTTCCATAGACTTTAGAGCAAGACGATAGTCAAAATGTATATCGGCAACTAACGGGATATCAATCTGAGCTTTAATTTGTTTAATTGCTTCTGCAGCACTCATATTGGGTACAGCAACCCTAACGATCTCACAGCCTGCCTCTTGGAGTCTGTGAATCTGTGAAACTGTCTCTTTTACGTTTTCAGTTTTCGTATTACACATAGATTGAATGGCAATTGGAAAACCACCACCAATAAATCGGTTTCCTATTTTAACAACTTTCTCTCTCATATCATCCTACAATCTTTGAATATCCTTAAATACTAAGAACACCATAAGCGCCATTAATATCGCAAATCCAACTAAATGGACATAACCTTCTTTTTCTCTGTTTATTGGTTTTCCTTTTATCATTTCGATTAAAACGAATATAATTCTACCACCATCTAAAGCTGGAAACGGCAATAAGTTAACGATTCCTAAATTGATTGAAATATAGGCAGCTAAGAAAAGAAGGTTCATAATGCCAGTTTTCGATGCCTCACCTATAATACTGACCAATCCAACAGGACCTACAACCTCACCTTCAACCTTACCGCTTCCTATTTGGCTAAAGAATCTAAATATGTCGGTGAAGAATGTTCCAAATTGTTTTCCTGCATTGATAAAGGCAAGGTCAATTTGCTTGACAAATTTTGTTTGAATCCCAACTTGATAACCACCACCTTCACGGGCCTGTGGCACAATATCAAAAGTCATTTCTTGACCATCTCTCAAAACCACAATAGTCAAAGTTTGCCCTTCACTGCCATTGATACTCTCAATGACTTGATCCCAATTCTTAATTTCAACGTTATTAATTGAGACAAATTTATCATCCGCCTGTAGACCAGACATTTCTGCTGGGTAGCCTTCAATTATTGCACCAATTGAGTTTGAGGGTGCTCCCATACCAAACATGATAATAACCAGCAATACATAGGCAAGGATAAAATTCATAATTGCCCCAGCTGCTAGTATAATTAATCTTGGTAAACGTTTTTTACTTGAAAAGCTTCGCGGATCCTCTGAGGCTTCATCCTCGCCTTCCATTTTAACATAACCACCAATTGGAAAGAGTCTAAGTGAATATAAAGTCTCTTTACCTTGTTTTTTTAATATGCTAGGACCCATTCCCAGGGCAAACTCTAGAACCTTTACACCACTTAATTTCGCAGTCGTAAAATGTCCAAGTTCGTGTGCAAAAACAATCATTCCAAATACAAAAATAAAGCTAATTGCTGTCAACATAAGCTACTTCCTTTCTATCTGTCTCACTTTATAGCAAATTATTTATATAAGGCTTTAACAATTTTCCTCGCTTCTTGATCTGCCATAAAAATATCATCCAAAGTTGGTGATATTATGTTATTAAATTCACCCATCGTACGATTGATAAATTCAGATATATCATAGAATCCAATTTTATCATCAAGATAGGCTTGTACCAACACCTCATTTGCTGCATTCATTACTGTAGGCATAATACCGCCTGATTTTAACGAATTGATTGCAATTTCCAAACACGGAAAGCGATCGAAATCTGGCTGGTCAAAGGTCAATTCCGATAGACTAGCAAAATCAAGTGGTGCAACAGAGTTAGGGTACCTCTCTGGGTAGTCCAAAGCATAAATAATAGGTACTCTCATGTCTGGCACACCTAATTGAGCCATAATGGCATGATCCTTAAATTGTACCATTGAATGTATGATACTTTGAGGGTGCACAACAACCTGAATCTGCTCGATGGACACATCAAAAAGCCACTTCGCCTCGATAAATTCTAGTCCCTTATTCATCAACGTAGCGGAATCTATGGTAATTTTCCTTCCCATCGACCAGTTTGGATGTTTAAGTGCCTCCACCGCTTTTTTATGTCTGATTTGATCTTTAGTAAAGCTTCTAAATGCACCACCTGAAGCCGTCAATAATATTTTATCAATTGCTCGATGCGATTCTCCGTTCAAACATTGGAATATTGCACTGTGTTCAGAGTCAACAGGTAATATAATACTTCCGTATGCCTTTGCAAGTGGCATTATAATCTCACCAGCAGTGACTAATGTCTCTTTGTTGGCGAGTGCAATAGTTTTACCCTTCTTAATAGCAGCTACTGTCGGCTCTAGTCCAATATTACCTACCACTGAGGTAATCAAAATGTCTACAGCATCAGAGGTTGCAATACTTATTAGTCCAGCCATTCCAGACATAACTTTTATTGAGGTATCGCTAAGCGCGCTTTTAAGTGCAAGGTACTGTGCCGCATCATAAACAACGACTATTTCAGGATTAAATCGTCTTGCCTGCTCAATTAATGGTTCTATGCGGTTATTACAGCTAAGCGCATAAATTTCATATCGATCACTCTCTGAAATAATATCCAGCGCTTGAGTTCCAATTGAACCTGTAGACCCTAATATGGTGACTTTCTTTTTAATATCTGAGTTTGAATTCATGTTTTCTCCATATAAAAACGAGCATATTTCTATGCTCATAATTTTCTATATTTGATTGATATAATTAAATAATACCATAAAATAATACACAAGTGGTAATACGATAATCAAACTGTCAAAACGATCTAGAACACCACCATGTCCTGGCATTATTTTACCGAAATCCTTGATGTCAAATATCCTTTTCATTTTAGATGCAATTAGGTCTCCTATTTGTGAAAGGATACTTCCTATGAGTCCTAAGAAAATCGCATAAAATTGGAACTCAGGCATAAAGGTATTAGCATAAAAATAACTCAAAACTAGACATGCAATAACACCACCTAATGAGCCTTCAACTGTTTTGTTAGGGCTAACAGATGGAATCAGCTTTGTTTTACCAAGTAGTTTTCCAGTTAGATAGGCAAAGGTATCCGTTGAGAATGCAATTATAAATGGAAACCAAATAAAAAACACCTTATTAAAATCTGAAATTAATATCAAATGTGACAACATATAAGGAACATATAGGAATCCTAATATGGTTGTCATTGCATCACCAATTGCCATTTTGCCAAAAACAACAAAAGAAAGAGATACAAATATCAATAATGCTATGATAACTCCAAGAGCATTTAATGAACTCGTAAAATAAAGATTAACATAGAGCGCAATCGTCGCTAAATAACCAATGGTTCTTGATGGCATATAATCTCTTGAAAATGCTTTATAAAATTCGTGCAAACCCACAAGGCTAATGATGAGTACTGCAGCATACAAAAGCTTACCACCTAAAATTAAGACAGCTATCAATATCGGTAATGCTACTAATGCAGATAATGTTCTAACTAACATGATTGCTCCTTATATCGCGCCATAACGCCGATTGCGATTTTGATATTCTATAATTGATCTTTTAAGAGCGGCCTCGTTGAAATCTGGCCAATAAATCGTTTCGAACTTAAATTCGGTATATGCCACCTGCCAAAGTAGGAAATTACTAAGTCTAAACTCTCCACTCGTTCTAATCAGTAGGTCAGGATCAGGCATTCCAGCCGTATACAAATATGACGATACCATTTCCTCATCAATCTCGTCAATTTCAAGCGCACCTGAAACACAATTTTCTGCAATTTTCTTTATTGCCATAACAATTTCGTCTCTTGAGCCATAATTAAGTGCAATATTAAATTGCATGGATTGATTGTCCTTTGTTAAATCAAGTGCATACTCAACCTGCTGCCTTGCATATTCGGGAAGTCTATTGATATCGCCTAGAATATTGATTTTAATTTCGTTAGAGTGAATTTCATTAATTTCAGATTGAATATATTTAACCAATATATTCATCAACCCGTTAACTTCATCAGTAGGCCTTTTCCAGTTTTCTGTTGAGAAAGCGTAAAATGTGATATATTTAATGCCAAGCTTTTTACTCTCCTTGACAATACGTTTAAGCGTCTCCGTACCAGCGTTGTGCCCCACTAATCTCGGCATCCCTCTTTTTTTTGCCCATCTCCCATTGCCATCCATGATAAATGCAATATGTTCAGGTAAATTATTCAAATCAATTTCTTGCGGTCGCTTATTAAAAAGCATTTTGCACCTCATTGGCTTACTATGATAATTGTAATTGTACACTACTTAATAATTATTTAAGCCCTCCATAGGGAGGGCATTAAACGCGAATTAAACTTCCATAATTTCTTCAGCTTTTTTTGTTACCGTTTGATCGATTTTGGCAACGGTTTCATCGATCATCTTTTGGACTTCTTTTTCTGCTGACGACAATTCATCCTCAGTAATTTCTTTGGATTTTTCAAGTTTTTTTAGATGATCAATTGCATCTCTACGTTCATTTCTTAACGCAACCTTTGCATCCTCACCTAATTTTTTGATATTTTTTTGTAAATCCTTACGTCTTTCTTCAGTGAGCATTGGGATAACAAGTCGAATCATTTTACCATCATTACTTGGATTGATTCCCAAATCTGCTATTTGAATCGCTTTTTCTATCTCTCTCAAAATTGAGGTGTCATAAGGCTGAATTTGAAGAATTCTTGGTTCAGGAACTGAGATACTTGCCAATTGCTTAATCGGTGTTTCAGAGCCATAGTAATCCACTTTAACCTTATCAAGAATTAGAGGATTCGCACGTCCAGCGCGAATATGATTTAATTCCTCTTTAAGTACGCTTAAAGTTTTTTCCATTTTTTCGCCTAACGTTTCATGAACATGATTTCTCATTGTTTCCTCCTAAAAATTTATTATTCACCGTAAACTAATGTTCCAACATTTTCTCCGGCACATGCCTTCATAATATTTTCTGGTTCATTTAAATCAAAGACTTGAATCGGAATATGATTGTCCATACAAAGTGTAATCGCTGAAAAGTCCATAACAGCAAGTTTTTTATTTAAAATTTCACTGTATGAAAGCGAGCTATATTTCACTGCATTTGGATTAACCATTGGATCGCTGTCGTAAACACCATCGATTCGCTTTGCTAATAAGATGAGCTCGGCATCCATCTCAGCTGCTCTAAGTGCAGCAGTTGTATCCGTTGAGAAAAATGGACTCCCCGTACCTGCTGCAAAAATAACCACTTCACCAGAACTTAAATAATTTACAGCATTTTCTCTATTATAGTTCTCAGCAAGCTGTGTCATTGAAATGGCACTTATTACTCTAGATTTAACCTTTAAGAACTTTAATGCATCCGCCATCGCTAGGGAATTCATAACAGTGCCCATCATTCCCATATAGTCTGCAGTCGTACGTTCCATATTTTTAGAGCTACGGCCTCTCCAAAAGTTTCCTGCCCCTATAACAACGCCAACCTCAATTCCAGCATCAGCCATTTTTTTAATATAGGTTGCAACATTTGATATGACCTGATCGTCAATTCCAAATCCCTTTTGTCCGGCGAGAACCTCACCACTAAGCTTCAGTATAACCCTCTTATACTTAAATTCCACTGAACATACCTCCGTTCCCTTCTATTCTACAGCAATTTACAATGCCATTCAAATATTTTTTAGTTAATAGAATTCTTTGTACAACTGTATAGAAAATCGTTGAACTTATACATAAATCCTATTCTTTAAAAAAGAGAACACAGCAATGTGTTCTCTTTGATTTAACTAGTTTAATTAACCTTGAAGTGTTTTTGCTACTTCTTCAGCAAAGTTCTCTTGTTTTTTCTCTAAGCCTTCACCAACTTCAAAACGAGCAAATCTTCTAATAGAAAGATTTTCGCCGATGATAGCGATTTTTTCTTTTAATAATTCACCAACCGTTTTGTCTGGATCTTTAATGAAAGGTTGCTCAAGTAAGCATACTTCTTTGTAATATTTTGCGATTCTACCTTCAACCATTTTGTCAACGATTTGAGCAGGTTTGCCTTCGTTAAGCGCTTGGTTTCTTAAGATTTCTTTTTCTTTTTCAATAGCATCAGCAGGTACTTCTTCAATTCTTACATATAAAGGATTTGCAGCTGCAACTTGCATCGCCACATCTCTACCAAAATCTTGGAAGTCTGCGTTTTTAGCAACGAAGTCTGTTTCACTATTGATTTCAACGATAACGCCAATTCTACCACCATGAATATATGAAGAAATAATACCCTCAGATGCGATACGATCCATTTTCTTAGCAGCTTTAGCAATACCTTTTTCTCTTAAGTATTTCACAGCTTCATCAATATTACCATTTGTTTCAACAAGCGCTTTTTTACAATCCATCATACCAGCGCCAGTTGTTTCTCTTAATTCTTTTACCATTGAAGCAGTAATTTCCATAGGTTCCTCCTCATGTACTTTTCTACATTATTTAGAATTTTGGACTTGTCCAAAATAATCTTCATCATTAATTCTTAATTTATGACCTTAAAAAAGGCAAGAGCCACACTCTTGCCTCTCAGTAGTATTATTACTCAGCAGCTTCTTCTGTTGCTACAGCTTCAGAATCTGTTAATTGCTCACCTTGTTTAGCTTCGATGATTGCATCTGCCATTTTACCAGCGATTAGTTTAACTGCACGGATAGCATCATCATTACCAGGGATTACAAAATCAACTTCGTCTGGATCACAGTTAGTATCTACGATAGCAACTACAGGGATACCAAGAACTTTAGCTTCTTTGATAGCAATTCTTTCTTTTTTAGGGTCAACAACAAACATAGCACTTGGTAATTTGTGCATGTCTTTGATACCACCTAAGAATTTTTCTAATTTTTCTTTATCAGCTCTAAGCTTGATAACTTCTTTTTTAGGAAGTGCTTCGAAAGTACCGTCGATTTCCATTTTTTCAAGTTTGAATAAAAGATCAATTCTTTTCTTGATTGTTTTGTAGTTTGTTAACATACCGCCTAACCATCTTTGGTTAACGAAGTACATACCCGCTCTTCTAGCTTCTTGCTCGATCGCTTCTTGAGCTTGTTTCTTAGTACCTACAAACAAAATAGTTCCGTTTTCTTCAACGATGCTTTTGATGAAAGAGTATGCATCTTCAACTTTACCTACAGTTTTTTGAAGGTCGATGATGTAGATACCGTTTCTTTCAGTGAAGATGTATTCAGCCATTTTAGGGTTCCATCTTCTTGTTTGGTGTCCGAAGTGTACACCAGCTTCTAGTAATTCTTTCATTGAAATTACTGACATTTTAATTCCTCCTTGTTTTTTCCCTCCTCGCTTTTCATCTTTCAAAGGGACTAGATAGCAACACCTTTAAAATTGAAGCGAGTGTGATTTAATAATTACCTTGGATATTATAACATAGTGAAATATAAAGCACAATAACAAATGCACTTATATTACTTATTTTTTCAGTGACAATAACAGCTGTATTTCTCCCATCCCAACACCTAGTTCTTTTGCGATTTGTGTTAGTGACTTTCCTTGGCTTCTTAAAAGGATGATTTTATCAATTGTTTCTAACTCTTGGTTTTCGTACGGCTGCATCGTCTTGTTCATTTGATTAGAAGGCACCTTAAATGAATTCTCAACAACATCACTCTCCTCAAAACCATCTGAAAGCCATTCCGATGGTTCAAAATCACTGTCTAAATGGCGGTTAGGATGCTTACCCCTATTTTTTTGATCAAATTGCTGCTGCATTCTACTTAAACTCGTTTGGATATCTTTTACGGTTTCATTAGGAATTGCTCTCTCTGCATCTAAATAGGTTGAACTTTTCATATCCTCTACCTTACTTATCAAATCATTAATTTCCTTTTCATGAGTACTATACTTACCTTCTAAATCGTCTGCAATTTCATAAAAGGCGCGATTCATTTCATCGATAGAAATCTGTAACGCTTCTAACAGATTAAAAAGATCCCCTTCCTTATAAAGTTTTGTTTGTTCAACTATCTGTTCCTGTTTTTTGATTGCACGATTGAGTTCGTTTCTCATCAAAAAAAGGGAACTGATAACTATTATCAGCCCTATTGTAAATGAAACCATATACATTATTAAACCCTCATATCAAAACGTCCACCAGCAACGTTAACCTTTTTATTTAATTCTTTATCTTTTTCGTTTACTTCTTCTTCCTTTTGGGATTTGCCTTGTTGGTATCTACGGCGTCTTGATTCATGCTCGTTCTCATCTTCATCAGTGACACGTCTAAACTCTCCCTGCTCCATTTCATTGACAGTCTGAGTTCTTCGAATATCATCTTGTCTAGATTTATCTTGAATTTTAGCAAGTTCGTTGTCCATTTTGCTGACGACAGTCTGCTTTGCTTGATGAATTTCTTGAGTTTTGTGTATAACGACTTGCATGTCTACAGGACGTATAGACATAAGCGCCTCCTTGTCTAATAGCCAATTGTCACAATATCACCTTTATCCTTGGTAATAATCGTATATGACAATGCATATTTCACATAATAACTCGTACTCCCTATTTTCACCCTTGTTCCAGGGTAAATTGTTTTCGCTTTAAGCTGTGCACCTCTTATATTATTAACTAGCTCATTAATCATTTTTAAACGAACTCTCTTTTCAGATAATTGTACATCTAAATCAAGAAAGTTGCTACTATATTTCTTTAGCATAAAGATTGATCTTTCATCCTCAGGATTTTGCTCAACCTTTAATTTCAATATCTTTATGGATTTATCAAGCTTATCATGCATTTCCATTAATTCTTTAACTTCTGTCGTTAATGTTTTTAGCTCCTCTATCACTTCCACATCAACTCCCATTTTGATGGAGGTGATAATACCCATCTCAGAACCAACGACATTCGCTTCAATATCACTTTTACTTGTGATCTCTCCACCGACGATCAAGCCCTTCTTGCCTTTAACGACAATCTTTCCATCTGACTTAACGATGCTATTCATAATAGCACCGGTTTCAATGTCCCCTTTACAATTGACATTGGCACTGTTAATAAAATTACTGGTCAACTGACCCTCACAGGTTATAAAAGCGGCATCATGCCCTTGTATACCTCGCGAAATGGTTATGTTACCGCGAGAGCTTAACTCCGCGCCTTCAACTACCCCATTAACGGTTAAGTCCCCTTCACAGGAAATTTTGTAGCCAGACGTAACGTTACCATTAACGACTACTTCCCCTTGAAAATCAATATTACCTGTTTCAACACCAACATCACCCTTAATTTCAAGAAGTTTCACTACAACAATTTTATCCCCATCAAAGGTTACTGTCCCATCAACCTCTGCGATTATCTTCATCCCATCAGGTGACAGCTTAGCATTTTTACCTATTTTAAAAACGGCCTCTTTGCCATCGCGTGCTTTTATTACTTTACCAGTTACAGTGGTTCCATTTTTACCTTTCGTAAGAGGGTGCTTAACGGCTAATAGATCGCCCTCTTTTACCATCTCAACAAAGCCCATGTTTTTAAAATCAACTCGTCCATCGTCCAAAACTTGCGGCTTTGCTTTGTGTTCTTTATTTACCAAATGCTCAATACTTGCATCTTGTCCATTTTCATGTGGAATACCTTCAGCAATCACTTCATTAAATACAGTTTTACCATTATGACAGATTGCTTCAATGATGTTATATTTTAAACCAAATATAACATTTTTCTCTTTAAGCAAACGAATAACCTCTTCTGGTTTGACCTTTACATCAGAAGAAAAGAATTCTATAGAAAGATAAGCTTTATAGTAGTCGTCTGAAATCTTAACGGCTATATCAAACTTCTTTTTATCCTCGCTCATTTTTTCCCCCTTAATAGACTATTTTAAGTGAACAACTTATATTTATAGTATCGGCATAAATCTATGTTTTTATAATTAAATTATATCATAAATAGTATTTTAATAATATTTAAATATTCAAACAATTCAGAACCGCTAGTTGAGTGGTCAAAATAAATATAGTGCATTTGCGAGCTTCTCAAAATGCACTAATACAAGTCGTTTAAAGTAAGTTTAAGTTTTGCAATTGCCTTTGTATGAATCTGTGAAACTCTTGATTCTGATATGCTTAAGATTTCCGCAATTTCCTTATAGGTTAAATCTGAATAATAATATAATTGCATGACTTTCTGTTCTTTTTCAGGAAGGTTATCAATTGCTTTAATTAGCAATCGCTTCACCTCTTTATTAGTAAAATTATCTTCTGGCTGAAAATCAACAGAATCAGAAGCGATATCAAAATTTGAATTATCTTCTAATCGTTCTTCCAGTGAAACTACGGAATATGTCGTAACTTCTCCCATTAGCTTATTGTACTCATCTAACGAAATCTCTAGCTCTTTAGCTATATGCTCGTCCGTCATTTCATTGCCATATTTTTTTTGAGCGTTTGCAATTGCTTCTTCAACCTTTTTATACTTCTGCCTTGTGCTCCTAGGAATCCAATCCATGTGTCTGATTTGATCAATAATAGCACCTCGTATGCGTATATTGGCATAGGTTTCAAACTTAATTTGCTTTTTATGATCAAATTTCTCAATTGCATCTATAAGTCCGATGATTCCGTACCCAAGCAAATCATCAAACTCAACATGGGCATTATAGCTGGAATACAGCCTACCTGCAATAATTTTGACCAAAGCAACATAATGGATGATAAGTTCGTCCTTAGCTTCTTGAATGTTACGTTCTTTGTAATTAATCCAAAGCTGCTCTGTCATTTTATACACCTTCATTTTATAGTTCTTTAATTCCTTTACCCGCCGTCTTGATTAACAGCTTTCCATTATCACTAAAAAACTCTATTGTTCTGCCAAAATTGCCGCCGGTGTCATCTGCTTTTATTGGTATACCATACTCTTTAAGAATTTCTCTTACAGCTTCCGCATTTCTTTCGCCAATTTTCATGGTATCGTTTTGAGATGTAAAGGAGAACATTTGCGCACCACCAGCGATTTTTGCAACAAACCTCGCACGTCGTCCACCAAGCTGCTCCATTTGGGCAATTAATTCAACAATTGCTGTGTCCGCAAATTTAGCAGTATTCTCATTTTTTCGAATAGCTTTACTGGATGGCAGCATAATATGTGCCATCCCAGTCACTTTTGTAGTTGTGTCATATAGGCAGATTCCTACGCATGACCCTAATCCCAATGTTGTTAAAGCATCAGGATATACAACGGCCTTCAAATCTGCCATTCCTACTTTTACCATGTTGCTCATAAAGTCACTCCCAGACTCCCAAGTAAAACCTCATACGAATCTAAGTCCGGTATTAAGAAGAAGTAGCCATCAACACTTTTTGCTTCAAGAACTTCTATAAACTCATTTTGTATGATTAGTACATTATCGCTTAACTGACCAAAATGTATCGCAGGCACACTCAGTATTGCACCAGCCATATCAATTGCAATTGCAGGTATTGATATCTTGATTTTTAAATTTGTCAAACCAGAAAGTGACGCAATATAAGACCCTGCAAGTATATTCCCAATTTCCTTTAACGCTGAAATTGTAAACTCATCAAACTCAGCCACGTCCCTAGGCATTAATAAATTAACTAGGTTACTAGCAGATTTTTGATCGAGGACGAACATGATACTACCTGTCATGTCGCCTTCGATTTTAAAGAATATACCACATACGACATTTTCTGGACCACCTAATAATTCTGGTACTTGTTCAAAATCTAAAAGTTTGACAACGGGTACCTTCATATCAATTTTTTTATCAATCATTTTAGCTAAAGAAGTCGCAGCATTACCAGCACCGATATTCCCTATCTCACGTAATACATCTAGTATAATTGTGTTGTTCATTTTATCAAACTGAAAACTCATGTATGACTCCTATTCGATGTGCTCGATATTTAACACTTTGTATAAATCAATTAACATGATAATACGACCGCTCTTCTTGCCAATATTTTTTATAAACTCGTTATTGACCTCTTTTTTTACATTTGGGGCAGCATCGATATCTTCGTCAGTGATTTGTAAAACCTCTGACGAGGAATCCACAAGCATGCCAATTTTGTTTTCATCTAAATTGACAATGATAATTCTAGTTTCTTCAGATACAGGTTTTGGATCTAAACCAAATCTTGCTCTAAGATCAACAACAGGTACAATTATACCTCTTAGGTTAACAACGCCCTTAATGTAATTATGTGTATAAGGCACTCTTGTAATTGGTAATACTTTTTCGATATTCTCAACATTTTGAATGTTGATTCCATAAAACTCTTGATTGAGTCTAAAAGTTACAAATTCTCTAAATTCACTCATCTTATCACCTCTACTAGAACAATTGGTTTGGATCGACAATTAATGCAACGCTACCGTTACCAAGAATAGTCGCGCCTGCAATAGCTTTAATACCAGTAAGGTATTTGCCAAGTGACTTGATGACGATTTCTTGTTGGCCGATTAAACTATCTACAACAAGACCAGCTTCCACATCGCCTTTTTTAACGATTACTACGATTAACTCATCTAATTCTTCATGACTAGTTTCAATATCTAAAACTTCTTTCATCCTAATAATTGGCAACGTTTTGTTTCTATATAGAACAACTTCCTGATCCTGTACCATTGTGATTTTATGGGTATCGATAGTCGTAATTTCTTTAATATTATTAAGAGGAATCGCGAACTTTTCTTCATTAAGGTTAACCATTAACGCTTGAATAATTGCAAGTGTGAGTGGTAATCTAATGACAAATTTACTACCTTGACCGAGATTTGAAATGACCTCAACGGTACCATTAATCGCCTCAATTTTAGATTTAACAACATCGAGACCAACACCACGACCAGATAAATCAGTCACCTTATCAACTGTACTAAATCCAGCTCTAAAGAGAAGATTGATTAAATCTTTGTCAGTCATAGCATCCGCTTCGTCTCTAGTGACAATTTTCTTTTCAATTGCTTTACGCTTAATGACTTCTGGATCAATGCCCTTTCCATCATCCTCAACCTCGATAACAACTGTATTGCCATCTGGATAAGCTCTTAATGCTACAAAACCAGACTCATCCTTACCAAGCTTAAGTCTTTCTGCTGGTGATTCAATACCATGATCAAGTGAATTTCTAATTAAGTGAATTAACGGATCGCCAATTTCATCTATAACGGTTCTATCGACTTCTGTCTCTTCTCCTGACATAAATAGCTTGATGTTTTTACCAAGGTCTCTAGATAAATCTCTAACAAGACGTGGGAATCTATTGAATGTTCGTTCTACAGGAACCATCCTTACTTTCATGACTGCATCATGTAGACTAGTTGTAATTCTCTCTAGATATTCAATGGCTTCATTCATATTATTTTTGTTGCCTTGATCCTGTGACTTGTGATTGGTTGTATCTAAATCCTCTAGTCGAGTTTTGATAATAATTAATTCACTTACAAGGTTCATAAGATTATCAAGACGACCAATTTCAACTCTAACCGTTTTAGAGGTCTTCCCTTTATCACCTTTATTTTGGTTGTCTTCTTTGGCTTTTAATTCATTTTCCTTAACTTCAACCTGCTCTAAGTTTACTTCAACATCTTCTTTTTTCTCTTCAACTGCAAATTCAACTTCTGCAAGTGGTTTCACAATTACTTCTGATATTTCAGATATTCTCATAAGCTCTGTATGGGTATAATGCTCATCCAATTTAGTAAAATAAAGAATTTCAAATGATTCATCGAATTTCTCATCTTCAATTTCTTCAGCCAACGGGAACGACTTGAGAATTTCTCCAAATCTTTCAAGCGTATTAAATACAATGAAGGCTCTAGCAGCTTTAAGCATACAGCCTGGATCCAATGTAACTTTAATTAAATATGGTTTAACGCCTAATTCAAATGCCTTTGTAATTACGCTATCAATGTCATTTAATGATATATGGAAATCATCACCAAGGTCAGATGTGATTTTTTCTTTAGGTGCTTCTTCCTTTTTAGAGGTGTTTTTCTTAGAAATAGTTCCATCAGTACTCTTATTTTCAGCTATAAGAGCTAATTTCTTAACGAGTTCTGATGAATCAAGGTCGCCTTCTTTTCCTGTTTTTTCAAGATTTTCAATGTACTCCTCAAGCGCATCAAAACACTCAAATAAAACGTCTACGATCTTACCGTCAACCTTAAGTGCACCATTTCGAACGAAATCTAATAGGTTCTCCATTTTATGAGTTAAATCTGCGACTTTTGTAAATCCCATCGTCCCTGACATACCCTTCAAAGTATGGGCAATTCTGAAAATCTCCCCAATGTACGATAAATTCTCAGAGTCACCTTCTAAGACGAGTAAAATTTCATTCATCGTCTGTAAGTGTTCTTTTGATTCATCGATAAATATTTCTAAATATTGACTCATATCCATATAAATCACACCTCCATGGCTTTTACTATTTCATTTGCTATATTATTAAGGCTGACCACCTTATCAACAACACCTAGCTTTATGGTAGATTTCGGCATTCCAAATACAACACACGAATCCTCATCTTGAGCTATGACATAACCACTTTTGTCCTTAACCTGCTTAAGTCCATCTGCACCATCTGCTCCCATACCGGTCATAATGACACCAATTACATTTTTATCATTTAATGCAGCTATTGAATACATCATAGCATCAACAGATGGCTTATGTCCACTAACTCGTTCACCATTATCTAATTTTATCACAAATTGGCCACCTTGTTTAGTCACTTTTATGTGGCTATCTCCAGGTGCTAAGTATGCAACACCAGCATAGATGACATCGCCATCCTCAGCCTCTTTTACCTGTATCTGACTCATACCATCAAGACGCTCTGCTAGTGATTTTGTAAAGCCTGGAGGCATATGTTGTACAATAAGAATTCCAGCATCGATCTCTCTCGGAATCAAAGGAATTACATCTTGTAATGCTCTTGGTCCACCCGTTGAGGGACCAATTGCAATCAGCTTTTTAAATTTAGTTTTCCGATTTGTTATAGAAGGTGAACTATACTCATCTCTCTGTATAGATGCAGTTACCCTAGGCTGTCTAATTGTAAAGGTAGGCTTACTAATTTTAGTTCGGCTCGCAATTTTAATCTTTGATATAAGCTCTTCCCTTATCTCTGGTGTGGACACCTTAATAAGCGAGGTTGGCTTTGTAATAAAATCAAACGCACCGTAATCTAATGCCTTTAAGGTTTCTACAGCGCCATTTGTGGTTAAACTGCTCAACATTATAACAGGCATAGGACTTACTTCCATGATTTGCTTTAATGCTGTGAGCCCATCCATTTTAGGCATTTCAACATCCATCGTTACAACATTTGGTTTAAGTGAAACAATCATCTGGAGTGCATCCTCACCATTTTTGGCAGTTCCCACTACCTCAAGCTCTGGATCACTTGATATCATATCCGATATCACCTTTCGCATAAATGCTGAATCATCCACTACTAATACTCTTATTTTCATCATATCAAACCCTTTTTAATCAAATTTCGTTCAACTTCAAAGACATAAGAAACAATTTTAGATTGAGTCGATGCATCTAATTCTAAGAACTTAATACCCACTTCGTAGCGTTTATTATCTTTTTTCTCAACTCTTACAACTTCGCCTTTAAAATTAACCCAGTTTGAGGCAATTTTAAATTCTCCTGCTATAAAATCCCCTAGCTCAAATGTGAGATTTGTGTAGACTCTTAATCCACCTCCACTGATATCTAGGGTTTCAAATCCTACCTTTTCATTAATCGTCTCTTCAATGATAAATTGAGATTCATCCTTATATTTTTTAAGAAGCTTTTCACGCATATTTTGAATTTCAACTGGATCGAGTTCTCGTTCAAATAAAAAATTGCCTACAGAATTTAAGTTAACTCTGAAAAATTTTCTTCTTTGAACACGTTTGATATCAGAAACTAGCTTTACCTTAATACTAGGCAAATTATCATAGCTTAATCGTTCAAGTACCTCACCTTTGAATAAGTACATTCCGGAATTTTCTATATAAAATCTAAAGTAATATGTGTACGTTTTTTCTAATGGATAGTAATTGCCATCCTTAATTGGGTTTGACACAATAATATGCTCATCATTTGTCACTTCATAAACAAATACAGACAAAGTCAAAGACTCATTATTATTTTTAAATATCATTATATCTATCTCATCTGCGATATTTAGAAACTTTGTAAAACCATCCATAAATCACCCATTTATATTTTATTCATTAATTTATTGAGAAACATCCTAAAGCTTGTATTATTTTTTGCATATTTGTGGTTATTGATTAGATTATACGCGATGTTCTCTATTCCCTTGCTTGCAATTGCTCTTGGATATGCTTCAAGCAAAGGTATCTGCTTACGTACTGACCTTTTCAAATTAGCATCTTCAAATATATAGCCTAAATTCTCCAGCT
The DNA here is from genome assembly GCA_001897605.1 of Clostridiales bacterium 38-18. GTDB lineage: Bacteria > Bacillota > Clostridia > Peptostreptococcales > Acidaminobacteraceae > Fusibacter_C. The sequence continues at coordinate 465,876 of MKTL01000006.1, forward strand.
CTCTTCCTAAGAACTTAGTAACTGCCTGCTCAAGCTTATTATATACCTCATCACCCTCTTCGTTGCTTTCAACACGGTTAATTATGAGTTTGATTTTTTTCTCTTCATCATTAGCAATGTTTTTTATTAAAGCATAAGCATCCGTAATCGAAGTTGGATCTGGCGTTATGATTAACACAACATCTGAAGCTGCTTCTACAAAAGATAGCACAGATTTGCTTAGTCCAGCACCCGTATCAATTAAAATATAGTCTGAAATCGTATTAAAATAGCTAAGTGTATGAATCAATTTGTCCAGTTGGTTATTGTCCAAATCGATTAGATCCATAATCCCAGATCCACCAGAAATGATATTAATATCATGTGGTCCCTTGACGATACAGTCCTGTACTGAAATCTCTCCCTTTATTACATTAGACAAATTATATTTTGTAACAATTCCAAACAAAACGTCGACATTTGCTAATCCTAAGTCAGCATCAATTATAGAAACACGTTTGCCTTGTTTTGCTAAAGCAATGCCTAAATTAACTGTGAAATTAGTTTTTCCAACGCCACCCTTGCCACTGGATATGGTTATTATCCTAGAATCGGATACTTCCGGTGCGGTTTCACCTATAATGTCCCGCAGCTTTTGTGCTTGATCCATCTCAATCCCCCGATTATTTATGTTGATCAAATATATACTGGATAATTCTCTCTTTATCAGCTACCTCAATGTCATCAGGAACACTTTGACCAATGGTGAAGTAAGAAAGTGGCTTACCAGTTAGCACTTTTAAATTTAAAATATTACCAAAATTACTGGATTCATCTAGCTTTGTAAATAGCAATCGATATTCCTTCAGAAAATTATAAGAATCAATTATACTCTTCATATCTTTAAAGCTCGTTGTCATGCTCATAACTAAAAAGATCTTATAATCATCTAAATATTTGACCAAGTCGTCATAATCAGATTTGAGTTCTTTACTTTTGTGACTTCTACCCGCAGTATCAATCAAAATATAATCTTTGTCCTTGAACTTCTCTATCGCATCGTGAAGCTCACTTGCTTCATAAATGACTTCAAGTGGAATTCCCAATATTTCACTATATGTCTTTAGCTGTTCCACCGCGGCAATTCTATAAGTGTCAGCTGTGATTAAGCCAATTTTCTTATTATCAATTAAGGATAGCCTTGCAGCAATTTTGGCTAAGGTCGTTGTTTTTCCAACGCCTGTCGGACCAAGAAAGATATATACATTGGGTTTATTCAGCATATCTGTATCAATGGTTTTAATTTCGCCGAGATATTCGCGTGCAATTACTTTCATTGCATTTAAAATGGTATCGTGATTTTTTTCATGAATGTTTATTTGACGCTGCACGATTTCGATGATTTTTTTAGCAATGGATTCCTGTATATCTAGTCCAGTTAAAAATTCAATATACTTTTCCTCTGCAGATACCGTTTTTTGCGGTGACATATGTTCGATGGTTTCTACCTTTTTAATCAAATCTGAAACCATAAGCTTAAGCTCCTGAAGCTCGTTGTTGTCGTTTTTTTGCATTGACTCAGTTAATTTATCTGCCTGATTAACTAGAGGCTTCTCAGCTATAATTTCGGGCTCTCTGACTACAGCTTCCCTGTCAGTCTCTCTTTTGGGTCTTTGAATTGGCTTTGTAACGACCGGCTCGTCAACGGCTGCCACTACCTCCAATAATGGTTTTTTGAAAAACTTGAAAAAACCGCCTGCTTTTATTTTTCTAGTATTTAGGATGACTGCATCTATCCCTAGCTCGCTTTTAATTTTTATCATTGCTTCGTTCATATCATTGACTATATAACGTTTAACCTTCATTAGATGCTCACCATCCCCGCCGATTGAATGTCTATATCTGATTCAATTTCATTATAAGATAAAACGATTAAATCTGGTATAGCCTGTGCTGCCATTTTCTTAAAATAAAGCCTAACTATAGGTGCAGTTACGACGATTGGAAGTTCCCCCATTTGCATCAGCTTTCTAACTTCACTTGCTAGGCTTGCAAGTATGCCTTGTTGCTTGATGGGATCAATTGACAAATAGGTGCCGTTTTCATTTTGATCAATTGCTTCCATTAACATGTTTTCTAAGGTTTGGTCCAAGGTTACAACCTTAGCTTGTCCAAATGGAAAATACGCCTTTGATAGCTGCTTGGATAATTTTTGTCTTGAATACTCCGTTAAAATATTGATATCACGCGTACTTCTCGCATGATCAGCCAAGGCTTCTAATATCGATACCAGGTTTCTTATAGAAACACCCTCAGATAGTAAATTACTCAAAACTTTTTGAATATCGCCTAAAGCCATCAATCCAGGAATTAGCTCTTCAACTAACGTCGGATTCGATTCCTTCGTATTTTCTACAAGCTGCTTAACATCTTCTCTGCTTAAAAGCTCAAAGCTATATTTCTTAATAACCTCAGTTAAATGAGTAGAAATAACTGACGAAGGGTCTACTACCGTATAGCCTAAAAGCTCAGCCTTCTCTCTTAAATCTGCTCTTATCCATTTAGCAGGTAATCCAAATGCAGGCTCAACCGTGTCAATCCCTTCGATTTCCCCCTCTACAGATCCAGGACTCATAGCCAAATAGTGATCAAACACGATGGTTCCCTTAGCCATATCATTGCCTTTGATTTTAATCAAGTATTGATTCGCATCTAATTGTATATTATCTCTAAGCCTTATGATCGGGACAATTAATCCCAACTCTAAAGCAATTTGTCTTCGAATCATAACCAATCGATCAAATAAATCACCGCCCTGATTTGGATCTGCCAGTGGAATAATACCATATCCGAACTCGAGCTCAATTGGATCAACCTGTAGCAACGGCATAATATTCTCAGGTCTTCTCATATCATCCTTGCCTGCTTCAGGCTCTATCTCCTCACGTTCAGTTTCAATTTCTTCTTTTTTCTTTCTAGATTGTACCGTATAGCCTGCAAATAGAACTGCAGTTCCAATTACCATAAATGGAAAATTTGGAAGAGGCGTTGCTGCTCCAAGCAAAATTACAGTAATACCTACAATATACAATACCTTGCTTTGAGCAAAGAGCTGGCTGATAACATCTGTACCTAAATTTGAATCAGAAGCAGCACGTGTTACAACGATACCCGTTGCAACTGAGATCATCAGGGCAGGTAATTGGCTTACCAAACCATCACCTACCGTTAAAAGTGTAAACCTAGATAACGCTTCTTGTATCGTAAGTCCCATGGTCATCGCACCAAGTATAAAGCCTGCAATGATATTGATCATAGTAATCAAGATACCAGCAATTGCGTCCCCCTTTACAAACTTACTGGCACCATCCATAGCACCATAAAAATCAGCCTCACGTTGAATTTTCCGTCTTCTAATTTTTGCATCTGCTTCTGTTATTAAGCCTGAATTCAAATCGGCATCAATTGCCATTTGCTTACCAGGCATTGCATCTAATGTAAATCTTGCAGCAACCTCAGAAACACGTTCAGAGCCCTTTGTAATAACTAAGAATTGAATAATCATAATAATAACGAATATGATGAAACCTACGATTGCATTTCCACCAATAACGAACGAACCAAAGGACGCAATTACTTCACCAGCGCCACCAGTTGACAGGATACTCATAGTCGTTCTGATGTTTAGAGCAAGTCTAAACAAAGTCGTGACGAGGAGAATGGATGGAAAGACACTAAATTCTAAAGGTTCTTTAACGAACATGGATAACATTAAAATGGTTAAGGATAAGGAAATATTAAGCGCAAGAAAGAAATCCAACATTCCAAGTGGAACTGGTACGATGATTAATAAGATTATAGTTACGACTAATATCGCGACAATGATGTCACTAAAGCGCATAATTAATGCCTCCTATTTTTTCTGCTTGATAGAATACACATAAGCAAGTACCTCAGCAACAGCTTCATAAAGGTCTCCTGGTATATATGAGCCAAGATCAACCGTCTTATACAAAGCTTGAGCTAATGGTTTATTTTCTACTATGGGTACACTATTTTCTGTTGCTATTCTTTTGATGTTTTGAGCAATTAAATCCTGACCCTTGGCAGTCACAATAGGCGCGTCACCAAGTGTTGAATCATATCTAAGTGCAACCGCGAAGTGTGTCGGATTGGTTATAATAACATCGGCTTTGGGTACCTCTTGCATCATACGACTCATAGCTAAGGATCTCTGTTTTTCCTTTATTTTAGATTTTAGCTGAGGATCCCCTTCACTTTGCTTATACTCTTCTTTAATTTCTTGCTTGCTCATCATTAAGTCTTTATTGTTCTTCCACTTTTTATATGCGAAATCAAATAGTGCAATAACAAATAACATAATTGAACAGCGAATGACAATTCCGTATATGATCTCCCACATAACATGTATAAACTGTCCTGTCTCAATCTCCTGAGTGGATAGTAGCTCCATCATATGATCTAAAACATAGGTGATTGAAACATATAGGAGTAGGACTGCTTTAAGGATAGATTTCACCATCTCGACTAAGGATCTGGTAGAAAATATATTTTTAAAACCTTTTATAGGATTTATTTTATCAAATTTAGGCTTTAATGTCTCTGTTGTAAACAAAAAACCTACTTGAATATATGAAACGACAACGCCAGATACAAGCGCAATCATCAGCAAGGGTAATGATAACTTAAGAATAAAGAATATTGTTTCTGAAAGAAACAAATTAATACCATTCCCCGAGAACAGTGATGCTGTATCTTCAGTTAAATTCATCGTGAAATTAAAATATCCAAGAATCTGATCGATCAAGTAGCCGCTAAATACCGAAATACCTACAAAAACAGTTAGCAAGCTAACTGCACCATTTAAATCCTTTGATTGAGCAATTTGACCTTTATCTCTCGCATCTTTAATTTTTTTATAGGTAGGCTGTTCTGTTTTTTCCTCTGAAAAAAGTTGGAGGTCAAAATAATATAACATTTGTGATTCCTCCGCTAATTATAGATATTTAGAAAATCACTAATATATTTAAAACTCATACTCAATATATTTGCAAAGATATCATACATATAAGGCATCAAGATTATAAATAAGAGCATACCAAAGAAAATCTTAAATGGCATCCCGAGTATAAAAATATTCATACCTGGCATTGCTTTTGATAGCAAACCAAGAATTATATCGGCGATCAATACAGTGATCATAAAGGGTGCCGCTATCTGTAATCCTAAAATAAAGGATTGCTCAACGATATCAAGTAAAATCGGAAATGATTCAGCCACTTTAAAAAAGGAGCCAAGCTCAATTCGAGAAAAGGATACCACTAAGGCTGAGATTAATTCATGATGAAAATCAAGCTGAAGAAAAATCAAAGTTGAAAAGACATAGAACACATTAGAAGTAATTGCCATTTGAGATTCGTCCAATGGATTGATCACACTAACCATTGAAAAACCCAATCCGTGGTCAATTATGTCTCCTGCAAAATAGACAAAGTTAAAAAAAACAGATACTAATAAACCTATGAAGAGACCTATCATCAGTTCATTCACCAACAATATGGCAAATCCCCAAAAGGTAGTTACATCATAGGTTAATGTTGAATTCACAAATGGAAAAACAATTATAGTTGTAAAAAGCGCTAAACCAATTTTCATAGGAATTGGGTAATTTCTACTACCAAATATAGGCGCGGTAAAAATCATGCCAACAAGTCTAGCAAATACCAGAATAATATCCAGTAATGGAATTGAATATGTCATAGCCTCACCTAGTAAATTATTAAATCTATCAAATTCATTACATAATTTGTGTAATCAACCAAGGAATTAAGCATCCAAGATCCCGTCAACAGCATAACGCCGAAAACCACAAGAATTTTTGGAACAAAAGCTAAAGTAGCCTCTTGAATTTGCGTTGTCGCTTGAAAGATTGCTATGATCAGACCTATAAGCAAACCACTCAATAGCATTGGAGCTGAAAGTATCAAAATCATTTTAATCGACTCGGAAAATAAATCGATAATCATCTCTTCCGTCATGTGAAACTCCTTATCGAATACTCAATACTAATTTTTCGATTACCAAATGCCAGCCATCTACAAGAATAAACAATAATATCTTTATAGGTAATGAGATCATTACAGGTGGAAGCATCATCATTCCCAGTGCCATAAGCGTTGAGGCGACAATCATATCGACAACTATAAACGGCATAAATATTAAGAAGCCAATTTCAAAGCTCAGCTTTAGCTCACTTAGTATAAAAGCAGGTATGAGCACTGTAATAGGGATGTCCTCGTTCGTATTAACCTCCTGAATGTCTGCAATATCCAAAAAAAGCGCTAAATCCTTAGATCTAACCTGAGCAAACATGAACTCTCTAAATGGTTCTACTGCTAGGTCGGTTGCCTCTTCCAAGGAAACAGTGCCCTCTTGTAATGGAACATATGCATTTTCATAGACATCCGTGAAAACAGGTGCCATAACAAATAGGGTCAAAAACAAAGCCAAACCAATTAACGTTTGATTTGGTGGTGTTGCTTGAAGTGACAAAGCGCGTCGTACAAACCCTAGAACGATGATAAATCGTGTAAATGAAGTCATCATGATCAGTATCGACGGAGCTAAGGACAAAACAGTCAGTAAAACCAAGATTTGAATACTGTTTGCTACCTGCACATCACCATTTTCACTAGAAATAGAAACATTGATATCTGGTAATTGAATCTCAGTTGCTGCAAATCCTATGTTGCTTGGTAATAAAGTCAACATAAAGAGAACAACTAAAACAATTCCCAATTTCTTCATTTTATGCTCTGTCATCATCTTGATCCTTTGCTGATTCATGTTTAATAATCGATTTTTTTAATTGCTCAAAAAAAGCACCTGACTGAGTTTCTTGTGGCTTCACATACTCAAGATTTAGATGCTCACGTTTGTCAATTAAACGCATGCCATTTTTATCACTTCCGATTAAATAGTATAATCCATCCAATTCAATAAGAAAGAGGAATTTATCTGCACTAATTGCTACGCGTTCAATAACTTTGATGTTCTTTTGGCGAATCGTCACACCTTGACGTTTGGTTAAGTATTTGGATAAAGCCCATAATAATAACAAAAACACCGTGGCCACAATTATATATTTAACTGTGAACAAAGTGTCAGATGTCGAATTATATTTAGAAATACCCGTAAGAGAACAGGTGAAAATGTTCATAACATTTCACCTATCCTAGAACTTTTTTAACTGCTTCAATTACACGATCAGCCTGAAAGGGTTTTACGATAAAATCCCTAGCTCCAGCTTGAATAGACTCGATAACCATGGCTTGTTGTCCCATTGCAGAGCACATGACAACCTTCGCACTTGGATCAAAAGCTTTTATCTCTTTAACTGCCTGTATCCCATCAACCTCTGGCATCGTGATGTCCATGATAACGAGTTCAGGTTTAAGTTCTTTATATTTTTCAATTGCCTTTTGACCGTTCTCAGCCTCTCCAACAACTTCATAGCCGTTTTTAGTCAAGACATCTTTGATCATCATCCTCATAAATGCTGCATCATCGACTACTAATATTGTATTAGCCATATTTATCCTCCTTAAAAAATTATTCGCTTACCCTTCTTGGTATTATAATATCTGTGATTCTGATACCGTAGTTTTCGTCAACGACAACGACTTCTCCCTTAGCGATACGTTTACCATTTGCTAAAACGTCTAAAGGCTCTCCTACGAGTCGATCCAGCTCAATAACTGTACCAACACCAAAATCAAGGATTTCATTAATCTTTTTACCGGTTTTCCCCAACTCTACAGTGATTTCAAGCGGTACATCTCTGATTAAATCTATATCATTATTATAATACATTTGAGCAGAATTGCTATCAAAATTTTCAAATTGTAGAGGGACAGCATTAACTTTTTCAGAAGTCATCCTTGCTCTTGGTTCTTCTTCTTCATAATAATATTGAGCTTTTGGCGGTTCTTTTTTAGGAGATACCACTTCTTCTTGAACTGCTTCAGGCTTAGCTGTAGCCTTTGGCGCAGATTTTACAACAGGTTCAGGCTCTTTTTTACCACCAATTATAGTCGAAACCATTTGCTTTGCAACTTCAATTGGGAGCACCTGCATAATTTCACTATCAATCAAATCGCCAACAGTCATTCTAAAAGCAATTTTAACAACTTTATCATCCTTATCAACGCCGAACTGAGTATAGTCTAGTTCAGAAATTCGATCATGATAAGCCTCTGGAGGAGAAATATCAATCTTTTTACCAAGCATTTCTGAGAGTGAGGTTGATGAAGAACCAATCATTTGATTCATTGCTTCACTAATTGCACTTAAATGCAAATCGTTTAAGTCATTTGAGATATTTGTCCCATCGCCACCCATCATTAAATCAGTGATGATTTTTACATCTTTTTCATGAAGGATAAGGAAGTTGACTCCCTCTATACCAACTTTATATGTGATATTAATCAAAACTGACGGATCTAAAAACTCATCGGAAAGCTGCCCCATAGTCGTTTCAGATACCTTTGGCGTCGTTATCGTAACCTTTTTGTTAAGTAAGGTAAATAATGTTGTCGCCGCAGTTCCCATACTAATATTGCCGATTTCACCAATTGCATCAGCTTCTTCATCAGTAAGTCCACCAGCAACAGCTGCTGAAGCTGAAGGTGCGCCACCGCCTAGCAATGCATCAATTTCCTCTTGAGATAGCATATCACTCATCTATATCATCCCCTTCCTCAACAATTTCAGTTATCATAATTGCGACATTCTTTTTCTTAATACCTGGCTTAGCCCTGTATTTTATTTTGTTTTCTACAAAGACATCAAGAGATTCTTTAACACCTTTGTTGAGTAAAATAATATCGCCTTTTTGTAAGTTAAGTAATTCAGATACCGTGATAGATGACCCACCTACCATAGTCGTCAAATTTAATCTTGAACGACTAATCCCAGTTTCTAATGCATCACGTTCTTCTTCAGTTACTTCTTTTTTATTACTTGTTGCAAACCACAGTCTCGAGCTTAAGCTAGGTAATATTGGCTCAATGACATAGTGTGGAATACAGATATTAACCATTCCTTCGTTATCACCTATGTGCAAATTGAAAGTAATTAACGCTACCGATTCTGAAGGAGAAACAATTTGTGCAAACTGAGCATTCGTCTCAATGTTCTCTAGCTTAGGTCGAAGCTCTACAATATTTCCCCAAGGTTCTTTAAGTAAATTGATGAACTTAATTAATATATTTCGTAAAAGCGTCATTTCAATTTCAGTAAGAGTTCTATTTTCTTTAGCAGTTCCTCCTGATGCCTTGCCAGTACCTCCAAGTACTCGTTCAATCATCGCATTTGCTATGTCTGACGAAATATCGATGATAACTTGACCACTAAATGGTGCAAAGTCAACAATCCCAAGAATTGCTGGATTGGAAATAGAATTACTAAACTCTGTATAAATCAAACTTTGAACTGAAATAACGTCGACTTCAATATAGGTTCTTAAATAACCGGATAAAAAGTTGTTCAATAATCTAGAGAAGTTTTCATGTATAATTTCTAAAGTTCTAAGCTGATCCTTAGCAAATTTATCTGGACGGCTGAAATCATACTTACGAACTTTTTTCTCTTTCTTTTCTTCTTCTATCTCACTGACGTCTACTTCACCGGTACTAAGGGCCGCGAGCAGCTCGTCAATCTCGTTTTGGGACAAAACGTCAGGCATGATTTCACCTCCTTATCAATTGATTTGTAATTCTAGTATAAATATCGGCTATATAGTATATAAACTTAACCCTGAATCACAAAAGGTTGTATATATATATTCGTTATAGTCTCCTCGTCAGATTCTAAAACCTCTATAACCATATCTTTTATCTTATCTCTGAGCTTTTGCTTACCATTTGCCTTCTCAATATCAGTTGACATAGTCGCTCTCATGATTTCATCAATATTATTGCTGATCTTAGTTTTATTAGCCTCAAAAACAGCTGCCATTTCAGTGTTTGTATATTCAATCGTCACTTGATATTTTACAATTTTCGAGCTACTTTCATCAGCTAAATTTGAATATTCCTCTGCAAATGTATATTCATAATAAACAATTGGTTCTTCTTTAGGCGGTCTAGTAAGTAAAAATACAGCTGCACCACCACCGATAATCAAAATTAAAACAACTGCTACTATAATAATCAATAATTTTTTGTTCATTAGTTTCCTCCATCTTCGGTAGTGGTTTCACTTGTAGCAACATCTTTCTTGATGACAACTACATCGACCCTTCTATTTGCTGAGCGTCCATCTGCGGTATCGTTTGTATCAATTGGATGATATTCACTATATCCAGCAGCTGACAATCTAGAAGGAACGAAATCCGATTGTTCAATAAAATATCTTACAACATTTGTAGCACGCGCGGTTGAAAGCTCCCAGTTTGATGGGTACATAGCAGAAATGTTTGGCACATTATCTGTATGACCTTCTATTCGAATTTCTTCATTTATTAATTCCTCAGTCGTTAAAAGATCTGAAAGAAAATTTAAAATATCAAACGAGGACGTTTTAATTGTAGCACTTCCAGAATCGAATAAAACGTTATCTTTAAAACGAATGACGAGACCAATGTCTTCAAGTCTAATTTCTACTTGATCTCCCATGCCATTGTTTTCAACATATTTTTCAACTTGTTCCTTCAAGTTTTCTAATTTGGTTTGTTCTACAACCTGCTGCGAAGAGGTTTGCGATTCAGGCATGCCATCAAATACAAGCGGTGCTTCCGATAAGGACTTTCCACCGGATAAAATACCTGCAGATCCTTGAAAAGACTCCATTACTGCTTGAAATTTTTGAGCGTCAATCGATGAAAATGCAAACAATAGAACAAAGAAACACATTAAGAGTGTTACTAGATCACCATAAGTCGCCATCCATTCTGGAGCACCTGCCTTGCATTCAGGACATTTATCTTTAGCCATTATCTGATTTCGCCTCCTGCGTTCCGACGCGTTTTCTTACTGATGGAGGTAAGAAAACTTTAAGCTTTTCTTCTATTATTCTAGGATTTTCCCCTGCTTGAATTGAGAGCAAACCTTCAATCATTACACTTCTGATCAACATTTCTTCGTTACTTTTAAGTGCCAATTTATTAGCCATTGGAATAAAAATAAGGTTTGCAAGAATAGATCCATAAAATGTTGTTAATAACGCAACCGCCATTGCAGGTCCAATTGACGATGGATCGGATAAGTTTTGAAGCATGGCAACCAAACCAATCAAGGTACCAATCATACCAAATGCAGGTCCTAACGATCCAAAGGTATCCATCATAGATTTGCCTTTACCATGGCGTGCAGAAATATTTTCTATCTCAGTTTCAAGAATATTTTTGACCAGCTCTGGATCAGTTCCGTCAACGATTAACATGACGCCCTTTTGCAAGAAATCATCTTTTATTTCCGAAACTGCTTCTTCCAATGCTAATAAGCCCTCTCGTCGAGCCACATTTGCGAGTTCAATTATCTTTGTGATAATTTCATCAATATTAAATTCATTATTCTTTATCGTTTTTCCAAAAACCTTTCCAAGAGTCAATACATCTTTTAAAGGAAATGATACTAAAAAGCCTGCGAACATACCACCTACTACAACTACTACAGATGGACCATCTCCATACCAAGCTAGTTGCCCGCCTAATAATATTGACCAAGCGATAAATCCAAAGCCTAAGACTATACCTAACAACGTTGTTATATCCAAACCAAACACCTCTTTTGTACTTTAATTGAATTTTTAAGTATTACTTATAGTATGATTAATTTTATGGTTATATTCAATAATTCTTTCTATAACATACTCAATTTTTTCTTTTATAATCACTTTTTTTCCAGTGGTTAGCGTAATCATAGTGTCAGGTGTCTCTTCAATAAATTCGATGAGATTAGAATTTAGGTAAATTGGTTCACCGTTTATTCTAGTTACTTTAATCATCTGCAAGCATCCTTTCTCACATACTCAAGCACTAATAAACCATTTGTTCAAAGAAAAGTTTATATAATACTATTTAATTATGATGAAAATCCTATTCTGAATGGTTATACCCATTCAGAATAGGTTAATACCTAATTTTATAAAGTTTTTTTACTATCTTTTCAAGTTAACAAGCTCTTGAAGTATTTCATCACTGGTTGTAATAACACGTGAATTTGCTTGAAAGCCTCTTTGAGTTGTAATCATTTCGGTAAATTGAGCTGCTAGGTCGACGTTACTCATTTCAAGTGCACCCGGAGTGATGGCACCAAAGCTACCAGTTGCTGGTGCACCATATTTTGGTGTACCTGAGTTTGGCGTATTTTGAAATAAATTGTTACCAATTTTTTCAAGACCTGCTGGGTTATCGAAATCTACCAAGCCCAATATCTGTAGAACCTTTCTCTCTCCATTCGTATAAATACCAATGACTTCGCCTTTTGAAGAAATATTAAAGGTATCAATAGAACCTGCTGAGTTACCATTTAACTGAACCCCTTTTGCGTCAGATTCTTTTGAAACTTGGGTAAAGATTCTCGTTCCATTTGTAACATCACCATTTGAGAAGAACATTGATCGATCAATTGGCAATGATATATCTGCTGCACCTGGAACTGTCATTAATAAAGTCCCAGAAACCACTGTTTCAGCTGAGTTAGCATCTCCAGCAGTACCTAAGGTTACTAAGTCTACTATTTCACCACTTTCGTTAAATTTTGCGTACCAATGATTATTCGGAGCCGCTGCTGTAGGATCTGGAACCATTTGAGTGCCTGAATCATTTGTAATCGTTATTTCTCTATATGAATAATTATATGTTGCTCCTGGCGTTGCGGGATCATATTTAGGATCTTTTGGGTCAACTGCTTTTTTTGTGGTAGTTACGAGTGGATCACCTTTGAAATTAAAATTTACAGTATGAACATCACCTAAAGAATCATAAACATCAACCGTTGTAGTATAATTAGTGTCACCAAAATTCAAATTCCCATTAATCGTTAAATTTGTGGTAGCAGTTGCATTTTTTGTATCTGACATGTTGATTTGAATAGGCTTCATATTATTATCTAAAACCTTCATTCCATCTGTTGTAACCAAGTAACCAAGCTCGTCTAATTGAAAATTACCCGCTCTTGTGTAGTATTTATTTTGTGCATTTGCATCATTTGTAACAACGAAAAATCCTGAACCATCAATCATTAAATCTGTTGCTATATCAGTTCTTTGAATAGAACCTTTAGATTGATTCACAGAAATAGACGCAACCGTCGTACCCAATCCAACTTGCATTGGGTTAGTTCCCCCTCTAGAAGTGGACGATGAACTTGCGCCTTTAAGTGTTTGGCTGTACATTTCAGCAAAAGATACTGAAGATGCTTTGAAGCCAACGGTATTAACATTGGCAATATTGTTACCAATTACGTCCATTTTCAACTGGTGCGCTCTTAAAGAAGATACACCAGAATACATAGATCTCATCATAAAATTAACCTCCTAACGTCAGTCGGGACTATCATTCGGATAGGATCCCTATAGCTTCCTTAAAAGGTCCAGCTATACAATTACTGCGCCATCAATATTCGTAAATACATTGTCTTTTAATTGTTCACCTGCTACAGCAGTAATTATCGTTTTGTTCTGAACACTTGCAACAAAAACTTTATTGTCCATCATTATCAAAGCTTCTCTAACACCCTTAGATTGGGCTTTGCTGACACCGTCATTTATTCTACCAATTTCATCCTCAGTTAGTGAAATATTTCTAGAATTCAACCGATCCATCGCATGCTTTGAAAACTTTATCGAATCATTATTTTTAATTCGAGATAATACATCGTTAAACGATGCACCATTAACGGTGTTTTTATCGGTTTGATTTTGAGTGCTCGTGTTCGGCTGTACGACTTGTGAACGGCGAATCATATAATCGTTGTTCATATTCTTTAAGTCACTCATCTTCATACTCCTTTATAGCCCGAGAACTGATAACACCTCATCATTACTCACATCGTTACCGCTGCTAGTATAACTTGATAATAGCGCGTTCAGCTTAACTAATTCATTTAATATCTTAGTATTCGACTCAATAATTTCCTTTTGTCCATCTACAATCTCATCTGACCCTTCAGTCGTACCAGATAATTTGTCGATAATTGCTGCCATATCTTCAAGCTGCTTCGAAATTAGTGAATTAAGTTTGTTAGTAGTCTCAGATGACGAAGCTATATTTGATAACTGTTCAACTGATGAAAATTGTGCCATTTGGCTCATATACTCTGTGTTATCTTGTGGATTTAAAGGATTTTGATTTTGTAGCTGAACCATCATCAATTTTAAAAACGCATCCTTGTCTAACACTTGACTCTTTTGTCTTTGAGCATTAGTGGCATCATTTGAAATAGCATTAAGTGCTTTGATTTGATCTTCTGTAAACGAACCGCTTACATTAAAAGCCATGATAGCCTCCTATCCATAATAATTAAATGTTGAACCATCTAATTCGTTTAATTCATATCGACTGATTTGTTCAAGGGGTTCCAGTGCATCTATTGAAGCACTCTCTTGATTACTCTTCTTGCTGGACTTTTGTCCCTTTAATTCAAAACCAGATTGCCCTTCTCTTTTCCCACTATCGATATTGACATTAATCTGGTTGATTGAGTAGCCCTTGTTGTTTAAAGACTGCTTTAGGTCGTCTAAGTTTGACTCTATCGCTGCTTTAACAATTTCATTCTCAACCTTAAGTTCTGCTAAAACGACACCTTTTTGAATATTCAATTTTAACTCTACGTTGCCCAATTGCTCTGGTTGGAGCTTAACAACCATAGAAGTGCCATGATCAGATAATTTCACTTGCGCTTTAACTGCATCTAGAATTTGACTGAAAATTTCTTGCTTTGGAATTTGTTGTACAGTAGTTTGTTGAACCGTAATGTTGTTACCTTGCTTCATGATAACTTGATGAATACTGATTCCTGAATCATCAGAAGTAATCACCTGTTCCGTTTGCACTTCAGCTTGATTGCCAACCGTTTCTTTAGTTACTGGCGTCGCATCATCAGGTACATTATTTACTTGAGCTGTATTTTGTACCATATCTTGAGACTTAACGGAAACTGGCTGATCACTGTCAACTGAAAGTGGACTTTGTGCCTGTACAGTTGTCTCAGTGCTAATGACTGGATTTTCAGTATTCGTTTGTACCGAACTACCTTTAATCGCTTCTGTATCTGTGTTCTTTTGTCCGATTGCTTCAACGAGTAACTTTCTAATTTCATTAGCGGGAACCGTTTCGTCAGCAAGCTCACTCAATTGACTTACAACCTTACTCAATGTTTGAACCAGCTTTTGCTCAAAACTTGGTTCTCCCTTATTGGTTTGAGACTCTGTTAGATTTTGTAAGTTCTCAATCATTTTAGTTAAGTCGTTGGTAATCGAACTGATATTTTCTTTAGTTAAATTTGATTCAAGCTGAGAATCTATTTCCAAAGTATCAATGACATCTTGAATCATTTCAATAACTTTAGTTACGCCTTCACTTGAATTAACTAATTCCTTTAAATCATCTACTGTTAAATTCATCATAGCAAGCAATTCATTAATTTGATCTTCAGTCATATTCGTTTTTGATTTCAGTTTTTCTTTAACTTCGTCTTCAAGTGCTTCTGAATCATCTACCTTTTTGTCATCATTCTTATTCACTTTTTTAACCGATTTATTTTGTTGAGATTTGTCGTTTTGTTGAACTTTATCTTCAGCCTGTGCGTTATCTACTTGCTTTGATTTTTCAACATTCATCTCGACCTTGTCATCATTTTCATTGCGATTGACAAACGACGATTTGTTATCCGACAAAGTAAATTTGGGTTTCTCAACTGCCTCAAATGTCTGCTTCGAAGCATTAACATCGGTCTTTTTTTGGCTAAGAACGTCTTTAAAGGCATCCAATTGGTCATTCAGGTTCGTTTTATTTGCAATCAACGGGTTGAGAACTTGCTGTGATTTAAGCAATTCTCTTAATTGCATTTGTCACCTCCTAATTTTGTGGCAATGCGAGTTTTCTAGTCAATTCAGATGACAAGGTTTGATCTAACGAAGATAAAATCGTTGCAATTTTATCCTGTGGGAAGCTGGTTAAAATTCTTAAAATTAAATCTTCATCTGAAATAGATATCATTTCACCATTGTTCAAATCATAAGTTTGTGATGGTGATGCGTTTAACATCATATTTCTTACAATAGAAACAACCTTTGTCGTATCCATTTTCGAATAGACATTGATTAACTCTTTAACATTATCGTCAAATTCCTTATATATCTTTAGTGATTTTAATATATCTGGTGTTAATAAATCTTCACCTTTATCGAGCATCTCGTTCGCTTTAATTTTTGATATTATATCGAATACAAAAGTCTCGTCAGTAGATTTTGCTAATACCTCTCCAGCTTTTTTTGCACCCAGCTCTTTATAAATAATTGCTAAGTCATCTAAAGAATAAACCGAGGTATTGCCTAAGGTGTTGATTAAGGTATCCGCCGATTCAGATTTATAAACATCTGCAATTTGCTGTAGGTCTTCTTTTCTTCTTTGCTTTGTACTATATGCATTACGAATGGATTGCGCTTTAGTATCTGATAGTGAAGCATAAATCTTATCTCGATCGATCTGGTCCAGCTGATATAAAATACTAACAGCTGTATTATCATCGATGTATTCAAATATTGCAGCCGCATTTTTATGACCGTTGATACTATCTTCAATTATGCCATTAACCTCTTCAACCGCAGCAGTTAATGGTAATCCGGAAATATAAGTTGCCTGTGCTTTTAAATCATCGGTTTGCTCGGAAGAAATACCTTGTACAGTATTGGCCAAGGCATCCTTATTAACCGTTGCGGAACGTAGCGCTTCTAATATATTCCTTGTTTTATTTGGATTTACTCTAAGCATTTCTTTGATTACGTCATCATAAGCACCCTTATCATCTTTTTGAAGGATCAGAAGCTTATCCACAGCTCTTGATTCGTCTAATGAGAGCATATAGTCAGCAACCGTTTTAACCTGTGCAAGCTCTTCAGCTCTTGTTGGGAATTTTTCAAAATAACCGCCAACAGGGCCAGGAAGATTGGATAAAATACTATTGGCACTAAGGTTAAAATCCTTATTCAAAAAATAAAGAGTCCCCAACGCCAACAAAGGTGTTAAGAACAATATTAATAAGACGATAAGGCATCCACCTTTTCCGCCAGATTTCTTCGATTTATCATCATCGTTTTTAGAAGTATCCGGTTTTTTCTCCGCCATATTATTCTCCGTTCTTTTTATTATTTGCAAAATTAACAACTTCTTCAATCAATTTTTCGTCTGCAACGTTAATCGCCTCTACAAACTCCATAAAAGCTTTTTCTTTTAATTTGTCCATTATTTTACGCTCTTTTACTGCCGCAACCAAGGCTTCCTGCGTTAGCCTTATTTGCTCATCTACGCGTTGAATATTGTGCTTGATTCGATTGCGATGATCCTTGTAATACTTTTTACCACTTTCAAATTTAGAAAATTCGCCTGACGCAGTCCCTGTGCTCATTACGTCAGTTATATAGGCATCGTATTGGGCACTACCTTTATTTAGTTCCTCTAGATCATCAAGTAAACTTTGTTTTTTGGATATAAGCTTGGCAAGGTTATTTTTAATTTCCTCTTCCTTGTCCATTCTCATTTTTAAGACACTTTCATACCTAAACTTAAATTTTTTCATTTAAATGCCTCAAGTCATTAATTAACAAGATCTTTAAGTCGGTCAATGCAAACATCAAACTCAGAGCTCTCAGTAGTTCTCTGCTTTAAAAATGCATTGAAGCTATCTATTTTTGAAACTGCAAGGTCAATGTGAGGGTTGGTTCCTCTTGCATATGCACCAATATTAATTAAATCCTCTGAATTTCTATAGGTTGCTAATATTTCTTTAAATCGTAGGGCTGCAAGCAAGTGTTCCTCATCTATAATATTAGGCATAACACGGCTTGCACTTTCAAGTACATCTATCGCTGGATAGTGACCCAGTGCTGCTAATTTACGCGTTAAAATAATATGCCCATCTAATATCCCACGAACCGCATCAGAAATTGGTTCGTTAAAATCGTCTCCATCAACTAAAACCGTGTACAAGCCAGTTATCGAGCCTACTGCAGAGTTTCCTGCTCGCTCAAGTAGCTTTGGCAAAACAGCGAATACAGAAGGTGTATACCCACGAGTTACAGGCGGCTCACCGATTGCTAACCCAATTTCTCTTTGCGCCATAGAAAACCTAGTAACTGAGTCCATCATTAATATTACATTTTTACCTAAATCTCTAAAATACTCTGCAATTGAAGTGGCAATTAATGCCGCTTTTACACGAACTAGTGCAGGCTTATCAGAAGTTGCAACTACTACAACCGATCGTTTTAGCCCCTCTTCACCAAGATCATTTTCAATAAACTCTCTAACCTCACGACCTCTTTCACCAACTAGAGCGATAACATTGACATCTGCCTTAGTATACTTGGCAATCATGCCTAATAAAGTACTTTTACCAACACCTGAGCCCGCAAATATACCAATTCTTTGTCCTCTTCCGGTTGTCAAAAGTGCATCTAACGTTCTTATTCCAAGTGGAATTGGTTCAACAATCTTATCTCTTAAAAGGGGATTCGGCGGATCATTGTTTGCAGGATATTTTTTATCGACGCTTGGCTTACCAAATTCATCTATCGGATTGCCCAAGCCATCCAAAATCCTGCCCAATAACTCCTCAGAAACATCAACTTGTAGTGAATGTCCAGACGCGACAACACGACTGCCAGGTCCTATCCCGGTCATATCTCCTAAAGGCATAATCAAAACCTTATCGTTATTAAATCCAACCACTTCACCTTTAAGTGGCTCAATGTTTTTAATAGGATATATGTCTACGACTTCACCAATTTCTACTGCTGGACCAATTGATTCAATCATTAACCCTATAATTTTTGAAACTCTTCCACTAAATCTAAGCAAAGAGTTTGTTTTTAGAGCTTCACTATATTTTTCAAGCATTTCATTCACCCTTTAAAAGGTCTTCAAATATTTTTTTAATTTGATCGAGCTGAATTGATAGACTTGAATCAATGCTACCTGAATCTGTATCGATCAAACAAGAACCTGATGGTAAAGATGGATCTCTCTTTAATTCCATTTCTTCTATCTTATCACTTGTTGCCAGAATCATTGGACGTATAGATAGTGCGTGATTATAGTCTTCATTTGAGACTCTTATAGTAATCGTGTGCGATTTAGAAATTCTCTCAATGCCTTGTCTTATTAAAGTTTCAATTATTGATTGATCGGTTTCAACCTTATAATCAAAAACCTTTTCTAAAGCCTCGATTACTAAGGTAATCATTTCAGACTCAGCTTCCTTATGTACTTTTTTGCGAATTTCATTCCATTCAGATTTAATCGATAACGCCTCATCAACTATTTGCTTCGCTATTTCTTGACTGTCCTCAACACCTCTATTAAAGCCATCCTGATAGCCATCCGCCTTAGCCTGCTCCATTATCCCCTTTGCTTGATCGTACGCATCAGAAATAATAGCATCACCACTCGCCTGAGCAGCGGTCATCCTTTCTTCATAGTGTCGGTCAGCCTCTTCTAGTATTTCATTTGCTTCTAGTCGAGCATCCTCAATTAGTTGATTGGCTGCCGCTTGAGCATCAAAATGCTCTACGACAGCCAATTCTTCAGCTTTATGATTTAGTTCTTTTTGCTCATGTGTAGAGGATAGTACGAATGCTTTATCGTCTAATACTATCCTTGAGGATTTAAAGATCTTAGACAATTAACTCATCTCCTCCGCCTCTTGCTATGATAATTTCATTTGCTTCTTCAAGTTTTCTGATGATATTAACAATTTTTTGTTGTGCCTCTTCAACGTCACGTAAACGAACTGGCCCCATAAAGTCCATATCTTCTCTGAGCATTTCAGCCATACGTTTAGACATATTGGCAAAAATCATTTCTTTAACCTCATCAGTTGCACCTTTAAGAGCAATTGCAAGGTCGTTGTTATCCACTTCACGGATAAACCTTTGGATACCAACACTATCAAGATTAACGATATCTTCAAATACAAACATTTTCTTACGAATTTCTTCTACAAGCTCTGCATTTTGAATTTCAAGGGTTTCAAGAATGTATTTTTCAGTACCACGGTCAACAGAGTTGAGGATATCGACGATACATTGAATACCTCCAGTAGCTGAGTAATCCTGTGTGACCATAGATGATAATTTACGTTCAAGAACTAGCTCAACCTCTTTGATAATTTCAGGCGATGTACTTCCCATCGTTGCAATTCTTTGAGCAACATCGGCTTGTTTTTCTTGAGGTAAAGCGGATAACACCTGCGCAGCTTGGTTTGGATTTAAATAAGATAAAATCAGAGCGAGTGTCTGCGGATGTTCATTTTGAATAAAGTTAAGCAATTGATTTGCATCGGTCTTTTTAACGAAGTCAAATGGCTTAACCTGTAATGAAGACGTCAGCTTATTGATAATTTCAAGTGCTTTTTGAGAGCCCATCGCTTTTTCAAGTACTTCTTTAGCGTAGTTTATACCGCCCTCAGAAATGAATTCTTGAGCCAAGCATACTTGATAGAATTCCTCTAGTACCGATTCTCTCTCTTCAGGCGTAATGCGACTAACATTCGCTATTTCAAGTGTTAGCTCCTCAATTTCATCATCATGCATATGACTAAATAACGCAGCAGATCGCTCAGGACCAAGGGCAATCAGCAAAATAGCCGCTTTAGTTTTTCCGGTTAATTTACCTTTTTTAGTTGCCATCTTGCCTCCTAATTATCATTTAGCCAAGCGCGTAATAATGCTGCTGCTGCTTCAGGATTGTTGTCAACGAATTTCTCAATGTGATACTTAGGACTTCCTTTGTCTTCTTGGAATGCTTCAATCTCTTCAAGATCAGCCTGTACTTCAGCAGCTTTTTGAGCCTCGAGTTCAGCTTCAAGCTTTTTCTTACGATTTCTACGAAGAACCAGTATAACCGCTATTACTGCTACTACCGTAACTAAAACCACAATCACGATAACAAGTATTGGAATACCAAATAATGTACCAGATGTATCCTGACCGGTGTAGACGTTATAATATTCCATCGGATCTGGGAATTCCTGAACCAGTACTTGGATGTTGGCGCTATCCGTACCTGCCGACATAGCAATAAGGTTGACCAGCTCAGTTTTATGCTCATCCGTAAGTGTTCCATCTACTAAAGCCTTTGAATTTAGCAATACGCCAATGGTCATTGACTTTACATCACCCTGAGATTTTACAATTTCTCTATAAATCTCATTCATTTCATAATTTAATGTCTCACTTGCTTTTTCATAGCTTGATCCATTGCCAGTACTTTCAACGACCGATGTCGCCTCGCCTGTATTTGAATCAGTTCCAGGTGTCCCAGTTGCCCCTGTGTCATTGACGACATTTTCTTTAATCGTCGTTGCACTACGAACCATCCCATTGATTTCACCTTCAATTGGTGGGCTGAAAATCTTTTGAGTTTCGGTTTGTGCATTAAAATCCAAGGTCAAACTTGGCTGTACTTCAACGTTACCAATTCCATATAATTTTTCTAGAAAATTGGTTAAGTTATCTTGAAGTTCAGTTTGTACCCTTTGAGTTAGATCGAATTGTGAATTTGCAGTGAACGCAGTTCCCTGCTCTTGATTGTTTAGCTGTATCCCACTATCGTCGAGAATCGTTACGTTTTCAGGCTTTAAATCTTTTACAGCATTTACAATTAAATTAACGATCCCGCTTACTTGGGCTTCATTAATTGTAATTCCAGGCTTAAAGCTAACGACTACTGAAGCCTTTGACTCGATCTCCTCTTTTATAAAATAGCTACTTTCCTTAGGAATCTGTAAAATAACTGTTGCATTTTCTATTGCGGTTATGGTCTCAATGGATTTTTCAATATCTGACGCCAATAATCGAATATACATTTGCTCTCTTGTTTGTGAGGTCATGGTAATTGATTCACTACCTAAAACATCGGACCAGCTTAGGCTTCCCGCTTGCGATGAAACGGCAAGCTCCATACGCGCTCTTGAAACGTCACCTTCAGGGACTGAAATCACAGAGGTGTCGTTTGAATCCTTCCACGTTATACCCAGATCATCTAGTTTTGTCGTAATCACTTGAGCCTCAGCAGGTGTTAAGCCTTGCGCAATAACGGTGTATTTAGTACGTGTCAAAAAGAAGATACTAAAGGTCAGAACCAATACTGCCGCCACTATCCCTATGATTAAAAATATTCGATTATTTCTACTTAGTCCATTAAAAAAATTAACAACACGCTCTCTGAGCTGGTTAATCAGATTCCCCATGAATTACACCCCTAAAATATCATTTGGCATTATAATTGAAGTCGCATGATTTCATTGTAAGCTGATAGTACCTTATTGGTTACTTCCACAGCCAAATTGATAGACAAGTCCGCCTTCATAGCCGCAATTGTTACATCTGAAATGTTATCCGTTATACCAAGTGCAAACATATTATCCATTTGCTCTGCATATACTTGATCATCACTCACTTTTTGTAACGATTGCGCTAGGATGTCAGAAAAATTGACATTGTCTTTTGCAAGGGTATTATTTACCTCAACTAATTTCTTATCCTTAGAAATTATTGAATTCTGTAACTGATCAATTTTCATATATTCTCACACCCTTATTTATAAAATTATAATTTTTCCGTTTACTAGTATACACTATTTTAAACTTTTTTTATCCTAGACTATTTTCCTATTTCAAGTGCTTTCATAGCCATAGATTTTGTCGCATTTACTGCTGTGATATTTGCTTCATAAGCCCTAGACGCGGAAATCATATTGATCATCTCGTTGACAACTTCGACATTTGGCAGATTAACATATCCATTCTCATCCGCATCGGGATGCGTCGGATTGTACTCTTTCTTAAATGGTGATTGGTCCTCGATAATACCGGCTACTTCAACGCCATTTCCCAATGAGCCTGTGCCTGACGCGGTATTCAACACTTGTTCAAATGAATTTGCCTCCTGCGCTCTGAATACTGCGACCTTTCTTCTATATGGCGTACCACTTGCTGTTCTAGTAACATTAGCATTTGCTATGTTTTCGGAAATTAAATCCATTCTCAAGCGTTCAGCAGTTAAACCAGACGCACTTACGTTTATTGAATTAAAGAATCCCATTTAACGGCCTCCTATTTATTAATTTTCAAAGCGGTTTTTAGCCTAGCAAATTGACCATTCACTTCGTTTACAACTGTATTGTAGTAAATTGTATTCTTTGCAAGCTCAGCATTTTCAACGTCTATATCAACATTGTTTTCATCAACACGGTAGCTTGTATCATTTACCGTTTCAACCGTTATATCTGTCGTATATGCTGAATCAATATGCTTAGCATTGGTCTTTACCATTTGAACATTTTGATTATAATTCATCTGATTACGCAAAACTTCCTCAAAATTAACCGTTTGCTTTTTGTAACCCGGTGTATTTACGTTAGCAATATTATTTGCAATAGCACTGTTTTTAAGCCATGAACCACTTAGGGCTTTACCCATTAAATCAATTTTTTGAAATGAACCTTTAAGCATAATGTGCCTCCCTTCATACATATAATTATATCGGTAAACTGACGGCATCTGATTAACTAAAAAACAATTTGAATTCTATCTATGAAAAAAATAATCTATTACTCGATTACAAAATATAATATTCATACATTTTCATAATTATTCGTAGTTTTCGCACACAAGATATACTTCTCTAAAATATATTTTAAACTATATGTTGTAGAAAATAAAGAGTTTTTCCTAAAAACGATTGAAATTCAGCGATTTGTGGCAGTTTTAAGAAATTTGATTTATACGCTCTAGGTCATGAGTCTTAATTAGTTGTCAAATTAAAAATAAAAAAACCAGCTCTCGCTGGTTTTTCACACAAATATTAATTTCTAATTTTGTTAAGCTCCTCAAGTAGATGCTCATTAAGTACCTTGATATAAGTTCCCTTCATACCTAAAGAACGCGTCTCAATTACGCCTGCACTTTCAAATTTTCTAAGTGCGTTAACGATTACAGAACGTGTAATGCCTGCTTTATCAGCAATCTTACTTGCAATAAGTAAGCCTTCCTCGCCGTTTAGCTCTTCAAAGATGTGAAGTACGGCTTCAAACTCAGAATAAGATAAAGTGCTGATCGCCATTTGGACAACAGCCTTCTTTCTCACAACTTCTTCATGTGCATCACTTTTTGCTCTAATTATCTCAAGTCCAATAATTGTTGCTGCATACTCAGCTAAAATCAAATCCTCTTCAAGATAATTTTTCTCTCTTCTAGCAATAATAAAAGTAGCAAGTCTTTGTGCATTGCCGATAACTGGTACGATTGTTGCAAACTTAGAATAGCTTGCCAAATCATTCTTAAATATTTCTATTAATTTATCTCCAGTTATATCAAATAAAGTTTCATTAATTCTCAGCAGTTGCTCTTGCTCTTCTTTATTATAAAAATGCTCACCATCTTCAGTTAAAACGACAGCACTATCCTCATAGTCGTGAAGACTAACACCTAGAATACGACCTCTTTTACTAACGACATATACATTTGAATCTAAAATGTTCATCATCGTTGCACATAAATCCTGAAACGACAATTTGGTCGCTCCTGAAGTCTGTAGTATTGAATTTAATTTCCTCATCTTACTTAAAATATTGCTTTCCAAGATACCCTCCTAGTTTTGCTCTATATAATCGCAAGTAGCATTATGACATTTTATAACCTCTTGCTTTTTGTTCTTTTTAATGACAAGTAAATCGCCACACTTTGGACACTTTTTATCGATTGGCATATCCCATGATACAAAGTTGCATTTTGGGAATTCAGAACAACCATAAAAGACCTTTAGTTTCTTGGATTTTCTCTCTATAATTTCACCATCCTCACATTGCGGACACTTGATGCCTAATTTTTTTAAAATTGGCTTGGTGTTATCGCAGTTTGGATAGTCAGAACATGCTAAAAACTTACCATATCGACCTTGACGAATTAACATTTTCTTACCGCATTTTTCACAGTCAATATCAGTTTCCTCTGTTAAATCGACTTTTTCAATCTCTTGATCTGCTTTTTCAATCATTTCGATAAACGGCTGATAGAAATTTCTAATGACATCCTTCCAAAGGACATCGCCTTCCTCAATATCATCAAAACGATTTTCCATATCTGCAGTAAAATCTATATCCACAATTCGAGTAAAATAATCACTCATTATTTCATCGATGATAAATCCTAATTCAGTAGGCTTTAAACTTTTCTTTTCCTTATCGACGTAACCACGACTTAAGATCGTTGTAATGGTTGGTGCATAGGTACTTGGTCGTCCAATGCCCTTTTCCTCCATTTCCTTAACCAACGATGCTTCAGTAAATCTAGCAGGTGGCTGGGTAAAGTGCTGCGTTGGATCAAAATGGCTCACCTTTAAAGCCTCTCCTTCATTAAGCTCTGGAAGGATTCTATCTGATTGTGTTCCCGAATTATATACCTTTAAGAAGCCTTCAAAGAGCAGTCTGCTACCGTTAACCTTAAAAATATAATCACTAACCGTTGCTTCAACACTATGCGCCTCATACTCAGCACTCGCCATTTGGCTAGATACAAATCTTGACCAAATGAGCTCATACAGCTTCAACTGATCCTTTGTCAACGATTCTTCAACGGATTCTGGTGTCAATTCAACCATAGTTGGTCGAATAGCTTCATGAGCATCCTGCGCATTTTTTGCTGTTTTCTGCTTCTTTTCCTCAGTAGCTAGCATGTTTTCGCCAAAATTATCTAGAATAAATTTACGACATGCATCCTTTGCAATATCCGAGATTCTGGTAGAGTCAGTTCTCATATAAGTAATTAAACCCACTGAACCTTGCCCTTTGATGTTAATACCCTCGTATAATTGCTGCGCAATAATCATCGTTTTTTTTGTCGTAAAGCCAAATTTATTAGATGCTTCCTGCTGTAAAGAGCTTGTAATAAAAGGCGCAGAAGGATTTCTTAGCTTTTTACGCTTTTCAACTTTTGAAATTATAGCGGGTTGATCTTTGGTATTCGAAAGTATTTGATTAACTTCGTTTTCATTTTGAGGAACAATTTTTCCGTTTTGGTTGCCATAAAATTCAAGGCTTAAAGGCTCTTTGTCAACGATTAAATCTGTTACCGCTTCAATTTTCCAATACTCCTGGGGAATAAAATTGAGTATATCGCGTTCTCTGTCACAAATAAGTTTCGTTGCAACCGATTGTACTCTACCTGCACTTAAGCCCTTTTTTACTTTTCTCCATAAAATAGGACTGATGGAATAGCCTACAATTCTGTCAAGTACCCGTCTCGCTTGCTGTGCATCAACAAGATTAATATCAATCGCTCGTGGTGCTTTAACAGCACTTTTAATTGCATCCTTAGTAATCTCGTGAAACGTTACACGGCAGTCAGAATTAGCATCGACACCTAATATATAAGCCAAGTGCCAAGCAATTGCTTCGCCTTCACGGTCAGGGTCAGTTGCGAGAAAAACATGATCTGCTTTTTTCGCTGCGCTTTTCAATGATTTTATCAGATCGCCCTTACCTCTTATATTGATGTATTTAGGCTCAAAATCATTGTCGAAATCTACTCCCATGGTGCTTTTAGGTAGATCGCGAATATGACCTATAGATGCAACGACCTTGTAGTTTTTTCCAAGAAATTTTTCTATTGTTTTCGCCTTTGCAGGCGATTCAACTATAACTAAATTATTAGACATTCAATCACTCCATTATGTTTTTTACTAGCCTTCGAGTGTACTTAATAAATTTATATATAAAAAAACCTCTTGTCAAGTGTTTTTTATGTCAATTCAATCTCATCTAAGCTCACAAAATCACACAAGTCTTCTAAAATCAACTCATTCAAGGCGGCGTTAATTTCAGAATATTCTAAACATGTTGCAAAATTCAAATCATTTAGCGTCATCTTTTTGCGTTTTAGTAATATTTCATACACAATTCTTGCACTTTCCGATAAGTCAACACTCAGTCTCTTATGAATTTGAGGTTTCACATCTAATAATTCAAGAATAAGTTCAAAGTTGAATAGTGGCAAAGCACCGTCAAAGATCAAACGGTTGGTCCCCTTTGAAAGCTCTGAAGTAATATTGCCAGGGACTGATACAATTGG
This sequence comes from Clostridiales bacterium 38-18, assembly GCA_001897605.1. Taxonomy (GTDB): domain Bacteria; phylum Bacillota; class Clostridia; order Peptostreptococcales; family Acidaminobacteraceae; genus Fusibacter_C. The sequence continues at coordinate 493,226 of MKTL01000006.1, forward strand.
TATGCCTTGATCTAATGCATGCGCTGCCGTTATCAATGTACCACTCTTTTCACCTGCCTCAACAATAACAACCAAGTCAGATATACCACTTATTATTCTATTCCTAAGAGGAAAATGATAATGCTTTGGCTCACTTTGCTCTCGATATTCTGAAAGGATTAAGTTGGCGCTAGAATTAATGCGATTATAAATCGCTATATTTGTCTTTGGGTATACGGTGTCGATATCAGTTGGCATAACTGCAATTGTTTGTCCGCCACCATCAAGTGCGCCTTTATGTGATTGAGCATCGATTCCAAGTGCCATGCCACTAACGACCGTGATCCCCTGTTGCGCTAAGTATCTACCTAAATCATATGCAATTTTTCTACCATATGCTGTCGGTTTTCTGCTCCCAACAATGGCAACTTTTTTTGAATTTAATAAATTGACATCCCCCTTTGCATAGATTAAATTGACCTTTGGATGTGAATTTTTCAGTACATTTGAAAAATATTGACTGTAGGGTGTTAGAATTGAACGATTCTCATGTGTGTAATGCTTAAGCTGATCAACCATTCTCGCTCTTACATCCTGTAATTCCTTCTCTGAAAAGGGACAAGCGACGTTTGATTTCATTAAATCCTTCCAATTCTCAAGCAAGTGACGCCATTTGATATGATTGTAATCGCTGTAATAGTTCAAAATATTTTTTCTTATAGGTGCAGAAAAAAGTAAACTTTCTTCTAATAGCCAATAATTTATAATATAGTTCTGCATACTCACCTCATATGAAAAATTTTTTCATTACTTGAGCCGACAAGAAAGTGTAAGCCTCAAAGATATGCTTTTTTTCTATGATCAAAGACTGCTCAAGATCTGCAATTGATCTAGCAATTTTGACAAGCTTTACGACACTGCGCATGGATAGCTTTCCCTTCTGCTCATATCGTTTAATGATCTCTATTGACGTTTGATTTAAAAATTCTCCTCCCAATTCGCATTGCTGACCTTGATTTCTCATTTTTTCAGAAGTTCTTTCACGCTTAAAATCACCAGCCGCTTCAACTCGCTGAAATATAAACTGCGAGCTCTTCCCTTCGCTTAATTCAGAAGATAAATCGACAGCATCCATCAAAACGGTCATGTCTATTCTATCTAAAATCGGCCATGAAAGCTTACCCATGTAATTTTTAATAGACTGAACCTTACAATTACAGAGCCCTGATTTTGATAAAAAATGACCACAGGGACAGGGGTTCATCGTCGCTACCAGCATAAACTGTGAAGGGTATTCCAAAGATCGTCCACCTCTGGAAAGTTGTACCTTGCCACTAGATAGAGGTTCTCTAAGAGATTCAATTGCATCTTTTTTGAATTCACCTATTTCATCTAAAAATAAAACACCATTATGTGCTTTGGAAATTTCTCCAGGTAGGACCTTCATGCCGCCCCCAACTAGTCCGATTTTACTAATAGAATGATGCGGAGATCGAAATGGCCGATATTTTATCATCCCCTTGGTTTCTCCATCAGCAACGCCGTAAATCTTAGTCAATTCAATGCGCTCGTTAATAGATAATGGTGGCATTATAGACGGTATTCTCTCTGCAATCATACTTTTACCACAACCCGGTGGACCTATAAGGAGTAAATTATGCCGGCCAAGCATTGCGATTTCCATCGCTCTAAGTGCATGACCCTGACCATAAACCTCATTATAATCATTCTCAAACTCACTCTCATTTCTTTTAAATTCTATAAAATCATATTTTTCTTGTTCCACTTCTTTCTTTAAACTCTCTGAAGCTAAATCAGCAACCAGCTCCTGTAAAGTTGAATAAGGATAGATCGTTACATTATTTATAAACCTAGACTCTACTCGATTATCATACGGCATAACAATATGACTTATCCCCGCTGACACTAATCCTTCAATCAAAGAAAGTACATTTGAAATAGGCTGAATATCACCGTTAAGTGCTAGCTCACCTATAAACCCCAATTTATCAAAGGACTTTCCATTTAAAACCTCCGTACACGCTAAAATTCCTATAGCTAAAGGCAAGTCTAGATGAGACCCTTCTTTTTTCAAATCCGCAGGGTATAAGTTCTGAACAATGCGATCATCAGAGAATTTAACACCAATAGATTTTATCGCTGATCTCACTCTCTCTTTTGATTCTTTAATAACAGTACTTGGCAATCCAACTAATATATGATTGGGCATTCCTCTTAAGATATGTGTTTCAATTTTTATTCCAAGTCCTTCAATTCCCCAACTTACTGCAGTATTAATTTTACTATACATACATCACCTCCCATTATTCTATTATTTCTATATTATCCATTATTTTACATATTGTAAACAAAAAAAACAACCTTTCCCAATATAAGGGTGTAGGATGTCAAATTTGTTAGTTTCTATTAAGAAAATATATTATCTATAAAATCGTAAGTCAGCTCCTTATCCTGCATTTCAATTCCTAAAAAGGAAATTGAGTAAACATTATAACCACTATATTTTCCCTTCAATAAATATGACACTGATTTTTTTAATCGTTTGAGCTTTAAAGACGTTATGGAATCCCTTGCAGTTCCGTAGTTCTGGTTCGAACGATATTTGACTTCTACAAAGTATAAAGCCCCGTCCTTTTCCATAATTATATCCACTTCACCAAATGGCGTATATTGATTTTTTGCAACCATTTGAAAGCCCATATTTACTAAATAAGCTGCAGCTAACTGTTCATAGCCGGTTCCAATCGACCTTAAATTTGATTTCAAAACGCCTCCTACTTTTTACGTTGATCAACGCCAGCAATAAATACCAACACCTCTGCCACTACTTCGTAAAGATCGTATGGTATTTGATCCCCCATTTCAAGTTGCTTAAGCTGATTGGATAGTTTCTCATCCTCGTATATGGGTACATTATTTTCCTTTGCCCTTGCGATAATGTTTTCCGCAACCACACCCACCCCTTTAGCAACGAGCCTAGGAGCACTGTCTGATTCCGGATCAAACTTTAGCGCATTTGCAATTTTTCGTTTTGATTCTTGATCTTTAATCATCATTATACCTTCATATCAAAACCAAACTGTGTGCTCTCATCTGACAACAGCTCTTGGATAGGATGACTTTCGCTTCGTAATCTAAAGCTCAACTTAAATTTAAATTGATCAAATCGTTCTAAAGCAGTTTCAAGCTCATTTTTTAAACCTTCAAAGGCTTTTACACTTGCTTCATCAATAAAAGAAAAATTTAAGTCGATATTGTTTTTATTTTTATCGACAACACACCTTACTTCGTCAAAATGCTTCGTATTTAAGGCTATCAATATCTGAAATTGATCTGAATCCTCTTGAGCTTTCTTTTTCTTTCTATAATATAGCTCAACCTGCTGCTGATCTTTACCAATTGGTACATGAATCGGCATATAAATCACTTGATCGTAAAGCGGTTTTGAAAAGTTTGAAAGCTCCTTCACTAGATTAGCTTCTACTCGAGTGTTCACACCTAACTTGCCTTCGGAATCCAAATGCTTAACGATCTGAATTAATTTGTCTTCATCAGGTTCATCACTCTTTAGAATTTCTACCAGCTCATTCAGTTTTTCCTCGGAAAGAGCATGACGATTGATATCTGAAACCAGTTGATTAATCAACGCCTTAACCGTGTCCGGCTGATTGGTAATCAATTGTGAAACTGCAACATTTTTGAGATTAAGGGTTAACTCATTTTTCAGAATTAAAGCCTCCTCTTTAACTCCAAATTGCTCAAGTAAGGCTTTAACTTCCTCCAACGAATGACCCAACCTACTTTGTAGCAGATCAAAAACCTTAACTTTTTCCTGTTCATTTATTTCACTTCCCACCAGTGGCAGAATTCCCTTTAAATTCTCCAAACCCTTATCGTCATTCTTAACATTAGCCGATTGCGACAAAACTTCGGACTTATCGGATTCAATCATATTTTTAAAAACTGGTTGGTTAAAAACTTCCATAGGCTCGCTCACATTTTGCATCTCCGCAAGCTTTACACCTTCCAATACTAAACTATCTGAACCAGCCAGAATACTAGCTCCGGTAGAATTAACTTGAGCCATAGGCGTACTTTTTATCAATTCACTATTAACAATCATATTGTTGTTCACAGGATTGGTAAGGCTATTGTTTCCTCCTTTTCCCGAGGCCAATGAACCCTCAGTTTGCGCTGATAATAAGTTGAGAACCAATTGTTTTAAAGGGGTCTCTAAATCCTTCGTCAGATTTATTTGAGCACCCGTGGCAAGCTCACTAAGTAAAGTTTTCACTTCAATCATACCCTGTCGCATATTTTGAAAGCTCTCAGAATTTATAGGTAAATTTGAGAGCTTAAGCTGATTCAGTATTTGAAGATTTTCTGAGTTTACTGGAAGACCTAATTTCGAAAGGAGCTGCGCATTTGCAGCAGATGCTTGTTGACCATCCTCTTTAAATATTGAGGCTAAAAGTACACCTTCCTGAATGTCATTAATCGTTATCGTCAACATCTGCTGATCTACAAGATTAAGCTGCCCTGTGTTTAAAGTAACCTTATTACCATTAAAGACAAAAGCTACTAGTCCGTTTTCAGGCTGTCCTATGACCCTGCCCGTTAACGTTTTTCCCACTAGTGCTTGCAAATCGGGATTCTTTTGTAAATTTATTGAGTTTTGTACGATACTATTTTGCGTTATCCTCATAATTCAACCCCTTTAAGAAGCTTCTTCTATGCTCAGGCAAAATTCCATGCTCTCTAATTGCTTGATAATGTTGATCAGTGCCATAGCCCTTATGTGAGGCTAACCCATACATTGGATATTTTTTATCCATCTCCTTAAGCATGCGATCCCTAGCTACCTTTGCAATGATAGATGCGGCTGCAATACTAACACTTCGTGAATCCCCTTTTATTATGCTTTCTTGCACAATGGAGATTTCATTTAATTTAACCGCATCAATTAACAAATAATCAGGTGACATTGACATCGCTTCAATAGCTCTTTTCATCGCAAGCTTTGTTGCATTTAAAATATTAATCGTATCAATTTCTTCGTGAGTTGCAACACCTACGCCATATGCGACAGCATGAGTTACAATCTTATCATACAAAGCCTCGCGTTGTACCTCGCTCAATTTTTTAGAATCGTCAATGCCTGTAAGGTCCATTTCCTCTGGTAAAATAACAGCAGCTGCAACAACTGGTCCAATCAATGGACCTCGACCAGCTTCATCTAAACCAGCGATTAATTTATAGCCCATCCGTTTAGCCTGGTTCTCAAACTCGACAATTTTAACCAAACGGTTTTGTTCCTTTTCATAAACAGCTATTTGTTTTTCAACCTGCATAGCCATTTTATTAATACTTTGACGTGAATCGTTTTTAAGTATTTCTACCCATTGATATTTTGCCTTAATAGGAGCACTTAAAATCATAGCTTTAATTTCCGAAACTGTCATAGCATTTAGTTGAGGCAATGATAGCATAAGCCCTCCAATTTTCTAATTAATCAGCTTTAAACAACTTGCGATTAAGATTCCTTATTTTCATCAAGCTCAGCTGCTCTAAGCGCCTTAGCAGCAGCAACAGATTTAGGCGTTTCAAGTGTTATTTTTCCAATTAAGCCTTTTCTAAATTCATCGACGATTAATCTCGAAGCCTTTTCCAAATCAACCTCATTGCCCTTAATTAGGCAGCCTCTTTTACGACCAATTTCAGTCATTATTGCTACAGTATGATCTGGTTCCTCCTCAGGCTCAATGTCTTGTAATTTATATCGGTCATTAAATAGATTTTCATAATCTTCATTTAACAATTGAATCAGATGAAATGCAATTTCTTCGATATTAATTACCTCATCCTTAATTGCACCAGAGCTAGCAAGCTTTATACCAGTTATGTCCTCTTCAATTTTGGGCCACAAAATACCAGGTGTATCAAACAACTCAATTTCCTTATTGATGCGAATCCATTGCTTGCCTTTTGTAACGCCGGGCTTGTTACCCGTTTTAGCCGCGTTTTTACCTGCGAGTTTATTAATAAGTGATGATTTTCCCACATTTGGAATTCCAACGATCATAACGCGAATTGGTCTTACCAGGCGACCTTGGCGCTTTGCCTTTTCAATAACATCAACTGCCAACTGCTTTGCTTCATTGACAAGCTGGGACACACCCTCACCAGATAACGCATTGATTGGAATCGCTTTGATCCCTCTATCAGCGTAATCTGCAATCCACATTCTTGTCCTCACTGGATCGGCTAAATCGTATTTATTCAATGCAACCAATCTTTTTTTATGTCCAATCAAAGAATCAAACTGAGGATTTCGACTACTAATTGGAATCCTTGCGTCCAGAAGTTCAATCACAACATCCACCAACTTTAAATTGGCTTCAATTAAATCCTTAGTCTTTTTCATGTGCCCTGGATACCAGTTTATACTCATAACATCTCCTCTATTTCAATTACAAAAGCATAAAATCATGCTTAGCATTCTTATTTCATTTTATCATATTATGCGTTTTTCTAGACGCTAACTATTAAATATGTCCCAATCATTTTAATCCTTAAGACTTTCGTTATTTAAAACTTCATTTTGCTTTACTTCATTTTTCATTATTTGATTTCTTATTTCTATTGATCCGTTGCCGTATATTTCCCTATATAAATCTAAAGGGACCTATATAGGTCCCTTTTGACTGCGTACAATTATCTTTTTTCTTTAACTTTTGCCGCTTTACCAACTCTGTCTCTTAAGTAATTGAGTCTAGCTCTTCTTACTCTACCTTCTCTTACTACTTCGATTTTCTCGATTTTTGGAGAATGTAATGGCAAAGTTTTTTCAACGCCAACACCGTAAGAAATTTTTCTTACTGTGAAAGTTTCAGCAACACCGCCGTTTTGTCTTTTCATGACAACGCCTTCGAATAACTGAATTCTTTCTCTTTTACCCTCTTTAACTTTTAAGTGTACTTTAATCGTATCACCTACATTAAATTGAGGAATATCATTTCTTAATTGTTCGTTATCGATAGTTTTGATGATATTTTGGTTCATATTAACTACCTCCTTCCCTCGTAGATGTTCTTAACGACGTAAAACGCCAACAGAGGACCATCCGTAATACAACAATCGTTATTATATCATTAAGATCATAGGTTTACAAGACTTTTTTAATGATCTCGCGAACCTTTTTGCTATGATCACCTTTAATATAGGTTTCATACAAATCAGGGCGTCTCTCTTTGGTTATTCTAAGTGCTTGCTCAAGTCGCCAATCATTGATTTTAGCATGATTACCGGATAATAAAACCTCTGGCACCAGCTTACCTTCATAATCTGTTGGTCTCGTATAATGCGGGTACTCTAATAGCCCCATGGCAAAGCTTTCTTCCTCAGATGAATCTGAGTTTTTTAATACCTCAGATACCAATCTGCTAACGCTGTCCACGACAACCATAGCAGCAAGCTCACCACCTGTAAGGACGTAGTCGCCTATAGATAACTCTTCATCAACGTAGCTGTCGATAAATCTTTGATCGACGCCCTCATAATGACCACAAACCAAAATGAGTTCGTCATAGGTTGAAAGCTCTATTACCTTATCATGAGTCAAAGTTTCACCACGTGGTGAAAGATAGATCACGCGTTTTAAATGATTCTCTTCAACAACAATGCTTCTAAGTGCATCCTTCAATGGTTGAACGGTCATTACCATTCCAGCACCACCACCAAACGGGGCGTCGTCTACCTTCTTATGCTTATCCAAAGAAAAATCCCTAATTTGAATTGTATTCAGCTTAATTAAATCGCTTTGTGCAGCGCGTCCAATGATACTCGTCTGTTTAAACGCTTCAAACTGTTCTGGAAACAAAGTCATAATATGAAAGATCATTCCAACATCCCCTCGATCAAATGTACAACAATTCTTTTATTCTTAATATCGATTTTTTTAACAAATTCATCTACAACAGGCAACAAGAATACGCCACCCTGAGCGCGGTTGATTTCATAAAGGTCCTGAGCGGTATTTTGAAGAACATCCTTTAGAACACCTAGCATTTCACCCGCTTCGTCATAGATTTCACAGCCGATCAAATCGACGATATAATGTCCTTCTCCGTCATCTGGTGCATCTTGTCTTTCGATATAGACGTTCTTGTTGATAAAAGCCGTAATCTGATTGATATCATCAAAATCTTTAAATTTCACTAAAACCATGCCCTTATGAGCTCTTGCTGCTTGAAGCTTATACTTTACCTTGCCAAAGCCTTCTATATATAAATATTCAAAATCAGCAAATTTATCGATATCATCGGTATAAGGATAAATTTTCACTTCTCCCTTTATACCATGTGTGTTCACTATTTTTCCGATATTAAAACAATTTTCCATTAAGCCTCCGCGGAAATGTTCTTATGAAAATAGCTATTCTGAGAGTCTCAAAATAGCTAGTGTCATTCATTATTGTATAATCTCTACAACAACTCTTTTATTTTCTTTAGTTGCAGCAGCCTTGACAACCGTACGAATTGCCTTAGCGATCCTGCCTTGTTTACCAATCACTTTGCCCATATCTTCTGGAGCAACCTTAAGCTCAATGATAACTGATTGAGAACCCTCAACCTCTCTCACTTCAACACTTTCTGGATGATCAACCAAGGAAGCCGCAATGATTTTTACCAATTCGCTCATTTAATCACCTCGTATGCTTACTTAGCTTCGTATACGCCATGTTTTTTGAAAAGCGCTTTAACGGTTTCAGTAGGTTGTGCACCATTGTTTAACCATTGATTTGCTTTTTCAACGTCAAGTTTAACTTGCTCACCTTCAGCAACTGGGTTGAAGTAACCGATTTGGTCGATGAATTTACCATCTCTAGGAGATCTAGAATCCGCAACAACAACTCTATAGAAAGGTTTTTTCTTAGAACCCATTCTTGTCAATCTGATTTTAACTGCCATTTTTTTCACCTCCTTAAATTTACCTTATCAATAACACCAGGTTATCTGGCATTTAATTGCTTTATTTAGAAGAACGGAAATTTCATCCCGCCGCCTCTTTTCATTTTCTTTTCCATACCGCCAAATTGCTTCATCATTTTTTTCGATTGATCGAATTGTTTGAGTAAGCGATTGACCTCTGAAACATGAACCCCTGCTCCAGCAGCAATTCTTTTCTTTCTACTACCGTTGATTATATCAGGATCGATACGTTCTTTTTTCGTCATAGACTGAATAATTGCTTTGGTTCTTAACAAGTCTTTATCATTGACCTCAAGTCCTTTTAAAGCTTTGTTATTATTCATTCCCGGAATCATACCTAAAAGATCACTGATTGAGCCCATTTTTTGAATCTGTTCTAACTGATCAAGAAAATCCTCTAGATCAAAGGATTGGGTTTTCATTTTCTTTTCAAGCTTCTTCGCTTTTTCTTCATCGAAGTTTTCTTGCGCCTTCTCTATAAGAGATAAGACATCGCCCATCCCCAAGATACGAGAAGCCATACGATCTGGATAAAACTCTTCAATATCGGTTAATTTTTCGCCAACACAAGCAAACTTTATCGGTTTACCAGTTACCGCTCTAACAGAAAGTGCTGCACCACCACGTGTATCGCCATCGAGCTTGGTTAAAATAACGCCACTTACTTCTAATTGGCTATTAAAATGCTCTGCCACGTTAACGGCATCCTGACCAGTCATTGAATCAAGTACCAGTAAAATCTCGTTTGGTTTTACTGTTTCTTTGATTTCGATCAATTCTTGCATCAACGCTTCATCGATGTGTAAACGACCTGCGGTATCTATAATCACAACGTCATTACTAAATCTGACGGCATGTGCTAAACCTTGTTTTGCAATTTCCACTGGACTCACTTGATTACCAAGCTCAAACACAGGTACATCAACTTTTTCGCCGACGACCTTTAGCTGTTGAATCGCAGCAGGTCTGTAAACGTCACACGCTACTAGAAGTGGTCGTTTACCTTGTTTTTTAAGAAGACTTCCGAGCTTACCACAGGTGGTTGTTTTACCAGCACCTTGTAAACCCGCCATCATAATCACGGTAGGCGGTCTTGAACCGAAGTCGATCTTACTTTGCGTCTTACCCATTAAATTGGTTAACTCTTCGTTAACTAATTTTACCACTTGCTGGCCAGGTGTAAGGCTTTTCATAACCGATTCGCCGATTGCTCTTTCGGTTAATGTATTTATGAAGTCTTTGACAACCTTAAAGTTAACGTCGGCTTCTAAAAGCGCTAGTTTAACCTCTCTCATGGCGTCTTTTACATCTTTTTCAGTAAGCTTGCCTTTACCTCTTAATTGACTAAAGGCACCCTGTAGTTTTTCAGCTAAATTTTCAAATGCCACTCAATGCCCTCCCGTGTCACTCAATTTCAGTAAGCACAATCTTTTTTATTGTGTCTATGAGTTCATATGATCGCGTTGACTCATACGCGTTGATACATTCAAGAATTTTCTCAAACGCTTTTTGCTTATCAGTAAAGCGTTCGTAAAGCCCAAGTTGCTCCTCATAATGCTCAAGGACCTTCTCAGTTCTTTTAATCGTATCATGAACGGCTTGACGACTTATACTATGCACTTCCGATATCTCACCCAATGAGTAATCCATATTACAATATAAATCCATGATCTCATTTTGCTTGTCGGTCAACATTTTACCATAAAATTCATAAAGTGCATCTAATCTCATTTTTTTCTCAAACATAGTATCCTCACAAATTATAATTCATATTCGCAGGTGTGTCAAGCATTTTCACTTTACATTATTTTTCATAATTAATTAAACAACGCTTCGACAAAATCATGTGGATCAAAGGTTTGTAAATCCTCAACCGCTTCTCCTACACCAATTAGTTTTACCGGAATATTGAGCTCATGATTGATGGCCATTACGACACCACCCTTAGCAGTTCCATCTAGCTTCGTTAAAACGATGCCTGTAATATTAGCTGCTTCGTTAAAGACTTTTGCTTGCTGAATTGCATTTTGACCAGTCGTTGCATCAAGAACCAATAAAACCTCTCGTTTGGCATCTGGATACTCTCTATCAATGATTCTAAAGACTTTTGAAAGCTCATTCATAAGATTAACTTTATTATGAAGTCTACCTGCAGTATCACAGATTAAAACATCAACTTTTCGAGCCTTAGCAGCTTGGATTGCATCAAAGATAACGGCTGCTGGATCTGAGCCTTCAGATTGATGGATAACGTTTACGCCTACACGATCTCCCCAAATTTTAAGCTGATCAATCGCTGCAGCTCTAAAGGTATCTGCTGCGGCGATTAGCACAGATTTACCTTCTGATTTGAGATGCTGAGCAATTTTACCAATGGAGGTGGTCTTACCTACGCCATTTACACCGATTACCATTACGATAGTTGGTACATCGCCCACATGAAACGGTTCACTGTTATTTTCTCTAAGCATTTCCTCAACAACTTCCTTGAAGATGCCCTTTACCTCACTCGCATCCTTGACCTTTCTGATTTTGAGCGTTTCTCTAAGTCGCTCAATCAGTTTATGTGTGGTAGGCACACCAACATCTGCCATCACTAAAATTTCCTCAAGCTCGTCAAAAAGCTCATCGTCGATTTCGCCATAATTATTAAACAGATCATCAATCTTATCTGTAATTCCCTTACGTGTTTTATCTAAACCCTCTTTAAGCTTATTAAAAAATGAAAATGCCATAATGCCTCCTCAAATAATAGTTTACTTCTAGTCAAGCTGTGCAGCAATATCTTCAAGCTTGACACTTAGTACCTTTGAAATTCCATATTCCTCCATGGTTACACCATAAAGTGTATCCGCTACCTCCATCGTTCCCTTTCTATGTGTAATAACCACAAATTGAGAATTTTTTGCATATTCTTTAATAAAATCAGCAAATCGATACACATTGACGTCGTCAAGAGCGGCTTCAATTTCATCAAGGATACAAAATGGTGTTGGCTTTGTAGATAGGATTGCAAACAAAAGAGCAATTGCAGTTAATGCCTTTTCTCCACCAGATAGTAAGTTGATACTTTGAAGCTTTTTGCCAGGTGGCTGAGCGATAATTTCTATATCGCAATCAAGCAAATCGTCATAGTCACTTAAGAGTAGCTCTGCGTCGCCACCATTGAATAAATCCTTAAAGGTCAATTTGAAATGTTCATTGATTAAATCAAAGTTTTCTTTGAACATAACGATCATTTTCTTTTCCAAATCCGCAATGATTTTCTCCAAATGACTAATCGCTTCAAGTAGATCCTTTTTCTGCTCAGTTAAGAACGTAAAGCGCGTTGAAACCTCTTCATATTCTTTAATAGCATTTAGGTTCACATTCCCAAGCATCTTTAACTCGGTTCTAAGCTGGTTCATTTCAGATTTTTGATAAGGCACTTCTTCAATCTGAAGTGCTTCTGCAATGCTCATTTCATATTTTTCCCAAAGCTCAGTTACCACTGAATCCTTTTCAACCTCAAGCTTCGCACGTTTTACCTCAAGCTTATGAAGCTGTTCCTTTGACTCCTCATGCTTAGTGGATAATGCTTCAAGCTCTAACGTCAAGCTATTAAGAGATTTATACTCTTCCTGCTTATGTCCCATTTGTTCAGCAATTTTAAGCTGAGCTTTTTCAATATTTGCCTTTAAATCTAAAAGATTCAAGCTTAATGTATCAACTTGCTCTTCAAAAATTTCTTTGTGCTCATTAAACTCAAGATTCTGTTTTTCTCGTATTTTCAAGCGCTGATTAAACAGTTCAGCCTCATCTTTAATTCTAAGTAGCTCTCTTTCCTTGAAATTAATTGATTGTTCCAGAGAAGCCTGCTTTAATTTATTGGAATTAATGCGCTCCATCATTTCTTTCACAGCTATTTCAAGACTCTCAACCGCTTCATCTGCATCTGAAAGCGTGGTCTCAACACTAGAGACAGCCTCATTTAATTTTTCGATACTGAGTGTATTTCGCGTGATGGTATCATTAGATTCATTTAACTCCTCAGTTAACGTGTCCAAATCATGCTGATATTTTTGATAGATATCCTGTGACCTTGATGCTTGCTGCTCGTAGTTGTCTAATGTGTGTTCCAAGCGGACGATTTCAAGTCGAGTTTCATCCTGTCTCTCTCTAATCGATTTGGTAATAGCTTCATGCTCCGAAAGAGATTGCTGAATTTGTTCATTTTTATTGATTAAAACCGTTCTTTCATCCTTTAATGATAAAATCGTTTCACCCAACTCATTGATTCTTCTCTTTCTGCCCAGTATGTTAGATACCTTAGATCTAAATGATCCACCGGAGATTGCACCTCCAGGCGTTAAGATATCTCCTTGAAGTGTAATCACTTTATACTTTAAGTTCTTGATGCGAATCAATCGACTTGCAGTATCAAAATCCTCAACTACTATAATTCGACCTAAAAGAAAATCTGCAAGTATTTCCAAATCAGGGTCTACAGAAACCAGATCCTTTGCAACACCGATAAAGCCCTTTTCTTTCTTGGCTTTAGCAATCATATCCTCCTGCTGACCTTTTTCTTCCAAATTCTCGATAGGTAAAAAGGTAACTCGACCTAAATCATTTCTTCTCAAATAATCAATGGATCGCTTCGCATCGCTTATTTTCTCACATACGATGTTTTGTATCGCTCTTCCTAGTGCTACCTCTATTGCAATTTCATACTTTTTAGGAACGTCCAATAAGGAAGCTACAATACCGATGATGCCACTTTGATCTGGAAGGTGTTTTAAAATATCCTTAACCCCTTTGTCATAGCCATCATACTCTTCTTCCAGTGTTTTTAATAATTGATGTTCCGTTTCACTTTGAGATAGCTCAGTGCTTATTTTATCGAGTACCTTCGCATTTTCACTAAATTGCTTTTTGTTAAATTCGACAAATTGAATGGCCTTTCCTAGTGAATCATTCAATTCATCCTTGTTAACAAGAGCCATTTCAAGAGACTTTGTCACGAGAACCTTGTCATTTTCAGATTGCAGTATTAGATTTTTCTGTGCTTCTATTTGAGCAGTTATCAACTCAATTTTTTCATTTAATAAAAAGCCTCGTTTAACTAACGAATCATTTTCTTGTTTTTTGAGCTCAATTTGATTCAATTGGTCGATTACGTTTTTCTTTTGGTTGGCATTTTCTGACTTTTTCTCACTCAACGCAAATTCACTGTCACTTAATTTATCACTAAGTGTGTTCAGCTCACCAATAAGAACCTCTAGCTCTGAATGAATCACCTGCTTTTCTTCATCTAGCAGATCCATGTTTCTTTTAATACTACTTTGATTTTGCTTTAACTCTTCTATTTCATCCTGCAGACGTTTTATATTGATACCTGTATTGGTGATTTTTTCATTTAAAAGCTCTCTATCACCAATAGTTTTACTCTCTAAATTTTTAAGCTCATGAAACTGATCTTCTAGCGCTCTTATTTCACGATTGATTTCAAAAACCTTTTGATCCTTTTCGTTATAGGACTGCTTAAAGGACAATTGACTGTCCTCTATCGACTTGACGACATCCTGTATGGCTTGAGACTGAGTCATAATCTCCACTAGATTTTGCTCACAAACCATATAGCGCTTCGCGTAGTAATTAAGCTCAATGCTCTTGAGCGTTTCAGACAAATCAATAAACTTTTTCGCACGCTCACTTTCGTATTTCAGAGGTTCAACTCTATCTTCAATTTCAGTTAATATATCCTCAACTCTAAGCAAATTGTCGGTCGTTGATTTTAGCTTCTTTTCTGACTCAAGCTTTCTACCTTTATATTTTATAATGCCAGCTGCCTCTTCAAAAAGGAGGCGACGCTCTTCTTTATTGTTACTTAAAATTTCATCAATACGCCCTTGACCGATAATAGAGTATCCCTCTCTACCTATCCCAGTATCCATAAACAATTCACGAACGTCCTTCAAACGACAAGGCATTTGATTGATGAAGTATTCACTTTCACCTGATCTATGAACGCGTCTAATCACTGTAATTTCATCATAATCCAGCGGAAAAAATTGGCCACTATTATCAAATGTTAATTTTACCTCTGCGAGACCAAGTGATTTTCTATGCTTTGTACCGTTAAAGATAACATCTTCCATCTTGTTACCTCTCAAGGTCTTAACACGCTGTTCACCCAATACCCAACGCACTGCATCGGTTATATTACTTTTACCACTGCCATTTGGTCCGACGACGCAAGTGACACCCTCTTTAAATTCCACTGTCGTTTTATCTGCAAAAGACTTAAAGCCACGCATTTCAACTTGTTTTAAATACACAAAAACACCTCTAAGTATAAAGTATTGTCTCCTCAGTCTGATCTCCGACTGTTACGATTAGCTGATTGATCGAAAGTTGCTCGTCCTTCTCAAAAATAATACAATCGCCATATCGACTCTTTAAATCGATTAAATTCCTTTTCCTTTGTCCTATAAGCTTGGAAAAAGAATTGGGATGCACCTTAACCTGTATGCACGCACGCGCGCCACTTATTTTTTCAATACACTTAACAATTTCATCAAAATAGTATTTTGACCATACTAGCTCGCCAAAAGCTGGGTGAAAGGGTCCTGCAATTACATCTCCATCAAAGTCAATGAGATCCGTTCTTTGTAAACCAATCCGAATTACATCGATATCGGCTCCTATAAACTCGGCTAAAGCCCAAGCGCACATAGCTACTGCACGATCTAGTGATAAAGGCTCATATGATTTCTCAGTATAGTGTATTGCAAGCTCAGTTAAGCCCACAACTAAGGTAGGATATAATCTAACACATTCAGGCTTTAAATCAATTGTCTTTCTGACAGACATTTTAAATTTATCTTCGGTATCCTTCGGTAGCCCTAACATTAACTGAATGCCAAAAGAAATATTCGCTTTTGAAAGCATCTCCACAGCTTCGTATATCGACCGCTCATCATGTCCTCTTTTACTAGAAAGTAACACTTCCTCATCAAAGGATTGACACCCAAGCTCTACCAAATCTACTTGATAAGTCAGCAATCTTTCAATCGTGTCCTTATTAATATAATCAGGTCGTGTTGACAGTCTGATCTTGTGAATCTTTCCAGTAGTCTTTAATTGATTGGCAACATTAAGGTATTCTGTTTGTAGCTTGACATCAATGCCTGTAAAGCTGCCACCGAAAAAAGCGAGCTCTATCACGTCTCGCCTCATTGTCTCAATATAACGATCAACATAACTGTATAATTCGGATGGCCTTAGTGCCTCTGTTACGCCATTGATTTTTCTCTGATTACAAAAAACACAATCGTTTGGACATCCCATGTGAGAAACAAATACGGGAATGATGCCAACGCTATTTTTCATCGGTAGCCAACCTCAGTAAGCCTTGCTTTGCAGCTTCCTGCTCAGATTCTTTTTTACTTCTACCTGAGCCTATTCCAATGACTGAATCATTCAGCTTGACCTCAGTAAAGAAAATCTTAGCATGATCTGGTCCCTCTTCTCGAACAATATCGTATTTTATACGATTCCCTTTTTGAACCTGAATCACTTCCTGAAGTCTCGTTTTATAATCAACAAATAGTTTACCCTGTACAGCATCGTCAATCGTTGGTTTTAATTGCTTTAATACAAAGGTTCTAGCACATTCCATGCCGCCATCTAAAAAAATCGCAGCGATTAATGCTTCAAAAGCATCAGAGAGAATTGAAGCCCGCTCTCTTCCACCTGTCATTTCTTCACCACGGCCAAAAAGCATATATTCGCCCAGCTTTATTTGTCGTGCGGCTTCTCCCAATGAAGCTTCACAAACAATTTTTGCCCTAACCTTGGTCAGCTGTCCTTCTTCAAGCTGAAGATAATGGCTAAAGATAAACTCACTTATAATCAAACCTAATACAGAATCTCCCAAAAACTCAAGTCTTTCATTGTTTTTAAGTTTCTCTTTTTTATTCTCGTTAGAATAAGAGCTATGTGTCAATGCTCTTGTTAGATAATGCGATTCTTTAAAATTATAGCCAATCAAGGCCTCGATTTTTTTAATTAATACCTCCATAGTATCATCCTTTCTTTCTCAGAATGCACTGCATTCGTTTCTGAATTGAAAGGGCACTTAAATATACTATTACATCGTGAAATTATTATTACGTCATAATATATTTAAACGACCTTTAACTGATGGGCACACTTCTTATTTTATAATTTTGAGCCATAAAAAACAATGATTTAATTAAAAATAAAACGCCCAACACAATATAGTAAATAAGACCCATATGTGATAGACGCTTTGATAACCGTATTCCAATAATTTAAGTTCTAATCATTAATCTGCACATTATCATTTGGTACCTTAAGCAATATAAGACCGCCAATGATAAATAAAATAACGATGCTGAGAACGCCATAGTTACTCTTACCTGTAATATAAGTGACATAACCCATTAATAAAGGTCCCATGATCGCAGCAAACTTACCAAATATATTGAAGAATCCAAAGAATTCATTTGATTTGTCCTTAGGAATTAGCTTTGCATAATAGGATCTACTAATCGCTTGAATCCCCCCCTGAACAAGACCAACTAGAATCGCTAAAACCCAGAAATCCAAAGTCGTCTTCATGAAAAATGCGTAGATGCAAATTAGTGTATATATCCCGATTGCGACATAGAGCATCGTTTTACCTTTTAGCTTATCTGCCAATTGCCCAAATAGGATTGCAGAAGGGAATGCAACAAATTGAGTTACCAATAAAATAATCAAAAGCATGTTATCACTAACGCCTAAATCTGAGCCATATGACGTCGCCATTTTAATAATAGTATCCACGCCGTCAATATAGAAAAAATAAGCTAACAAAAATAAGAACGCTGGTTTATGAAGCTTAATATTTTTAAAAGTAACTGTCAACCTTTTGAAACTACCTGCAATAGGATTTTTCTCTCTCGGAATACCATATTTTTGATCGACATTTTTTGTCATCGGTATACTGAAAGCCAACCACCATATTGCGGTCAAAACAAAGGCGATTTTAGGTGTGGTATAGCCACTAAACGGTAAAATCCCCTGCTGACTTAAAAGTATGATTGCCATTGCAATGATAAATGGAATTGTACTGCCTATATAACCTAGCGCATAACCGTAAGTAGATACCCGATCCATCCGCTCATCCTCAGTGACGTCTACTAGAAAAGCATCATAAAACACATTGCTACCAGAAAAACCGATCGCAGTAATGATATAGACAAACAAAAGCATTAGCCACTGTGATTCAGGTACGAAACCAAGAACCAGGTTGGCTGTTACACCTAGTGCTAGGAAAATCATAAAAAACCGTTTTTTAAATCCATAGTAATCAGCCAATGTGCCTAAAATAGGTGATAAAACAGCTACTAGCAGCGATGCAATCGAATTGGCAAAGCCCAAATATGCAGTGGATTGACTTGCCGTTATCCCCATATCTGTCGCAGCAGCTTTAAAGTAAAGTGGAAAGACGGTTGTCGTAACCGTCATAGTATAAGCAGAGTTTGCCCAATCGTAAAGTGCCCAACTGCGTTCCTTTTTTGAATACTTCATAAAGCCCCCTAGTTTTTTATATGACTTTACTCTTTTTTTGTTCGATTCATATTAACATTAGGTTAAGTTTATAAAGTGTTATTCTTCGTCCTCTGATTCCTCTATATTAGCCTTAGGAAAATCCTTAACCTTATCTTTTATCGCTGCCACTAAATTATTATCTATTCCAATTTGAGCATACTTAATCGCATTCATAAACGCCTTAGCATTGGATGACCCGTGTGCTTTTACAACTAAGCCCCCAAGACCTAAAAGTGGTGCGCCGCCATACTCAGTGTAGTCCAGCATTTTTCTAAAGTCCTTAAGATTTTTCTTGAGTAATATACCACCTAATTTTCCAATGGTATTTTTCATAATTTGTACTTTTAATCCACCGACAATTGATAGTGCAACCCCTTCAGTCAGCTTGAGAATTATATTTCCAGTAAAACCATCGGCAACGATGACATCGACATTACCACTTGGCACATCTCTACCTTCTACGTTGCCAACAAAGTTAAGATCCGTTTCCTTCAATAGCTGGTGTGTCTCGATATAAAGAGGTGTTCCTTTAGTTTCCTCAGCACCAATGTTAACCAAAGCCACCTTAGGGTTTTGAATGCCAATTACCTTCTCGGCATACATACTTCCCATATAGGCAAACTCAATTAAATTTCTTGATTTACATTCTGCATTTGCACCTGCATCCACTAAAACTGATGCCCCATTCATCGTAGGATAAATCGTACACAAAGCGGGGCGGCTTATGCCTTTAATTCTGCCGACCTTTAGTAGACCACCTGCTAAAAGTGCACCTGTATTACCCGCTGAAACAAACGCATCAATTTCACCTTTTCTAAGTGCCTTTAATCCGACAACCATCGAAGAATCCCCTTTGGTTTTTATCGCTTTAACTGGTTTGTCATCATTTTCTATTACTTCAGTCGTATGAACTATTTCTATACGATTTTTGTCATATTTATACTTACTGAGTTCATTGTTAAGCTTTGCTTCGTCGCCATAAATCACGATCGTGCTTTGAACTATACTTAGTGCATCGATTGCACCCTTTACAGTTTCCAATGGTCCGTGGTCGCCACCCATTCCGTCAAAACCAATTTTCATGCTACACCTCAATCTATAAAAGAATAATTATTTCCTTTAATGATAAATAAAAATAGTAAAAAAGGCAATAGCCTTATGACTATTGCCTTTTGCAAGAAGCACATGCCTCTTATTATTTCGCGTCTCTGCTGTGGTAATATCCACACTCAGCACATTCTCTGTGTGATACATTTGCCGCTTTACATTTTGGACATTCGATAATGTTTGGAGCAGTCATTTTAATGTTAGATGCTCTTCTCTTATCTCTTCTCGCTTTACCTATTTTACGCTTAGGTACTGCCATATCTTAACACCTCCTTAATCTAAGTGAATAAATTCTTAAGTGCCTCAAGTCTCGGGTCAATTTTCTTTTCATCACACTCACACATACCATTGTTAAGATCTTTTCCACAATGAGGACAAAGTCCTGCACAATCTTCATTACAAAGTATTTGTAGTGGCAAATTTAAAGTTATATCTTCTTCTAATACAGGGACCAAATCTAGTCTGCCATCTTGAATCAAAATCAGATCTTCCTCTTCATCTGTCTCAAGTGAGGTCGTCAAGAGTCGTTCTACCGTATTCTGAAGGTTAACATTAACGTCTTTTAAGCATCTGTGGCATTCGAAAACCAATTCTCCAGAATAAGAGAGGGTTAATTCATAGCGTTTATCCAGTTTTCTGATATTTCCTGAAAATTGAACAGCCGATGCGTTCACACACTCAATTGACTCTAAAAAAGACTTGTCAAGTTCTAAACTTGACTCAAAATCCAATTGATTCTGAAGTCCTTTAATAACCTTTGAAAGTTCAAGGATCATAGTTTCACCTCTTCAATGCAACATTAACATTATAATTATATCAAAGAGGTTTGTCAAGTAAAACTACTTAACTAATTCTAAAGTATCTCTAGCAATGGTTAATTCTTCATTTGTAGGAACCACCATAATTTTTACTTTTGAATCATCAGTACTTACGACAGCTTCTTTTCCTCTTACTTTGTTTTTAGCAGGATCGAGAACCGCACCCATAAATTCAAGGTTTTTACAGATTTCTTCTCTACTTTCAATACCATTTTCACCTAAACCTGCAGTAAATACGATTGCATCCACACCACCTAAAACAGCAGCATATGCAGCAATGTATTTTCTTACGTTGCTATGGTAAATATCAAGCGCGAGGATAGCTCTTTCATTACCAGCAGTTGCAGCGTCTTCAATATCTCTAAAATCGCTGCTTACACCAGAAATACCAAGAACGCCTGATTTTTTATTCATGATGTCGTTCATTTGGTCTAAAGTTAAGCCCTCTTTGCCCATGATATAAGTTACGATTTGTGGATCGATATCACCGCATCTGGTTCCCATTACAAGACCTTCAAGTGGTGTAAAGCCCATTGATGTATCAACTGATTTGCCACCATCGATAGCAGCAAGTGATGCGCCATTACCTAAATGACAAGTGATAATTTTTGTATCCTTAAGCTCTTTGCCAAGTAATTCAGCCGTTCTAGCAGAAACATATCTGTGGCTTGTTCCGTGGAAGCCATATCTTCTTACGTGATCTCTTTCATAATATTCGTAAGGAAGGGCATATACGTATGCACTTTTTGGCATCGTTTGGTGGAATGCTGTATCAAAAACAGCAACATTTTGAACCCCTGGTAACAATTCTTCGATTGCTTTAATACCGATAATATTTGGCGGATTGTGAAGTGGTGCAAGTTCGATACACTCTTCTAGTGCTACCATCACTGAGTCGTTTACAACTACAGAAGCACTGTATTTTTCGCCAGCATGAACAACGCGATGACCTACGGCATTGATTTCTTGAAGTGATGCAATAGCGCCATGCTCAGCGTGAACGATAGCGTCGAGCACTTGAGAAAGTGCTTCTTTATGATCCTTCATAGAAACTTCGATTGTTTTCTTATCTTTTCCCTCTACTTCATGTTTTAATCTAGAGCCTTCAATACCTATTCTCTCTACAAGGCCTTTCGCTAAAACACTCTCATCTTTCATATCAAACAATTGATATTTAAGTGATGAGCTCCCACAGTTGATAACTAAAACATTCATTAATTGCCCTCCTTGAATATATATATCATATGATATAGTAAATATAGTGATTTCGGTCATACATATATATTATAATGTAATTGAATGAATTTTCAACAGGAATAAGAATTATTCGTGAAAAAAACAAACAGCCCTTGGAGGTCTTATGAAGATTGTCGGCATCGTTTCGGAATATAATCCCTTTCACAACGGTCATGCCTATCAAATAGAACATACAAAAGAGATTCTTAATGCCGATGGCATCATCGCTATCATGAGCGGTCAGTTCGTCCAAAGAGGCGCACCTGCTATATATGACAAGTGGACACGTGCTGAAATGGCGGTTGCTTCAGGTGCTAACCTCGTATTAGAGCTCCCCACCTACTACGCAACGTCTAGTGCTGAAGCCTTTGCCTATGGTGCTGTAAAGCTTTTAAACGCCACTGGAGTTGTAACGCACCTATCATTTGGATCTGAGATCGATGACTTAGAGCGCCTCAAAGCTATCGCCGCTCTTTTATCGGATGAGTCCGAGGCATTAAAAGCCGAATTATCAGCCTATATGGAACAGGGCAATACCTTTCCTAGAGCAAGAGAACTGGCACTCAAATCACTCTATCCTGAGCTTTTAAAGAACTTTGATATCAACCAATCCAACGCCATATTGGTACTCGAATATCTAAAGGCACTTAATCGACTAAAGTCAAATATAGAGCCCTTTGTCGTCAAAAGAAGGGGGCGCGGCTATCACGACACTGCTCTTGATGATGTTTTTGCAAGTGCGACAGGCATTCGCGAGGGTATAAAAACGGGCATAGCCATCAACCGATACATGCCAGTCCCCGCCTATCGTATTCTTTCAGAAACAAAGTACCAGCCAGTATTTATAGAGCATTTGGAATTACCACTACTATATAAAATCAAATCCGATTCATTGGAAGACCTCGCTCAAATCAGAGAAATGACAGAGGGACTCGAATATAAAATTCATAAGCTGGCGCCATCGCTTTCCTCTTATAACGAACTCACTGAAACCCTTAAGTCGAAGCGATATACGCACACGAAAATCAGTCGTTTGCTTCTAAATATTCTGTTGGATATAAAGGAAACCATTCAGATAAATGACGAGGATCACTATTTAAGAGTTTTGGCCTTTGACGAGATTGGACAAAAAATCATACGTCAAATCAAGAAAAATGGGTATTATCCTATAATAACAAATATCAATGCCTATAAACGAGAGAATGCTTTACTTGATCTCGACCTTAAAGCAACTGATATTTACTATCTTTCTCAAAAAGATATACCCCTGCGAAGGGGTGGACAAGATTATCTGAAAAAACCTTATATTCACAGGAGGCAGGATGAAAAAAATATTTAATAATGGTTATGTAAGGCTAGTCGATACTATGGGTAGTGACCTATCTGTCGTTAACTCAGCTAGAGTTAGCTTTAATAGAGCAACAGAAACACTTAGACCCGAGGATGAAAAGCTCATAGCCTATCTCGCTAAAAATGATCACACTAGCCCATTCAGACATGCTACCCTACAGTTTGAGGTTTATGCCCCTCTTATGGTCGCGCGTCAATGGTGGAAATATATCATCGGCTCCTCACACCAGGATCCATTTACCGCATGGAACGAATCCAGTAGACGATATGTAACCGAGGAAATTGAATTTTATATTCCTAAAGTGACAGACTGGCGAAGTAAACCAGAAAATTCAAAGCAAGGTAGCGGACCCAATCTAGATGAAAAAATTGGTGGTGAAGCACTTGACCGCCTGCTAGATCAAATAAAATCAGGAATGGAAAATTACAATTGGGCGATAGATTCTGGTATTGCCACTGAACAAGCTAGACTGTTTATACCAAGCGCCTACGGCCTAATGGTCAGATGGTATTGGACAGTTTCTTTACAAGGGGTCGCGCATTTCCTTCAACAGAGAACCGATGATCATGCACAATTTGAGATTAGAGAATATGCACAAGCTGTTAAAGAGCTTGCAAAAGAAAAGTTTCCAGTATCACTGGATGCCCTACTAAATCATCTATAAAAATAAACCTCTATTCAATTGAAAATGATTTGAATAGAGGTTTTATTCGTTTTTCTGCTAAATAGTGATCATCTACATAATGCCTTCACAAAATAAACTTCAAACTTATTATTTATATTCTTCTAGCTCTTCGATGTTTTCACGTACTGTGTGTATAATTTTAGAAAGATTGACCTCAACACGTCTCATAATATCTTCTGCATAATCATATGAGCCAGTTCTGATACCTTCTGCTTTCTCTTCTGCATCTGACATAATCTCTTGTGCCTTCATCCTAGCTAGCCTTACGATCTCATGCTCATTGATTAATTCTTTCGCTCTATTTGTCGCATTTATTAAGATTTCAGTTTCCTGAGCTTTAGCAGTTTCAATAATTCTAAGCTCCTCATGACGTGCATTGTTAACCAATTCATCTGCAATTTGAGTTGCCTCTTCGATGATTTGCGTCTTTTGAGACTTAATAAATCTAACCTGCTGATATTCATCCGGTAGCATCATGTTGATGTCCTTAATGATGCTTAAAAACTCCTGTCGATCAACAAGAATCTTACCCGTTAGAGGCACAGTCGGTGAAGCCTCAAGCTTATCTTCAAATTCTTCGAGCAATTCTAACACTCTTAATTCTAATTCCTGAATTTTACTTGTGCTCATTTGAACCTCCCAACTTTATATTTATAGCCGCTTTTACCTCTTCATTGACAAAATTTGTGATATCGCCACCAAAGCTCGCAACTTCTTTTACTATACTTGAGCTTAAGTACATATAATCCGTTCTTGTCATTATAAATACGGTTTCAATCTCGCGACACAATTTCTGATTAACACTCGCCATCTGAAATTCAGCCTCAAAATCTGAAATGGCTCTAAGACCTTTAACAAGAATGCGAACATCGTTATTTCTTAAGTAGTCAACCAAAAGGCCTTCATGTCGATCAACCTCGACATTTGATAAATGCAGAGTCGATTTTTTAAGCAATTCTACGCGTTCATCAACGTCAAACATCGGCTTTTTATTTCGATTGTACATTACAGCAACAATAACCTTATCAAAAATTTTACTAGATCTTTCAATTATATCTAAATGACCCAATGTTACAGGATCAAAACTACCTGGATAAACTGCAATTCTCATTAAAGCCTCCTAAATACAGTAATGCCAATTTTACCATACTTTTTTTCTTTGATTACCTCTAGATTATTATATTCTATACTGAGATCTGCATCCCCAATCGCATGTTCAACAACAACTAACCCATTTTCAAGCAATAGGTTGTTTTCAGCAATTTTCTCAAGAGATCGACAAACATGACCTTTATTATAGGGCGGGTCCATCATAATGATCTGATATTTGGGAGAACTTTCCTTCTCGAGAAAGCCATAAACCTCAGAAGTGACTGTAACTGCATTTGTAGTTAACTTCGTCTTGTTTAAATTTCTCTCTATAATCGACATAGCGGATTTACTTTGCTCAACCATATAAACTCGACTAGCGCCTCTACTTAGCAGTTCAATTCCTAGCGCACCTGAGCCTGAAAACAAATCCAAGCAAACAGAACCATATATGTATGGCTGCAGCATACTGAAAACGGCTTCCTTAACTCGGTCTGTCGTGGGCCTTGTGTCAAGACCATCTAAGGCCTCCAAAGCGATTCCTCTCGCACTACCTGATATGACTCGCATTCACTCATCCTTTAATATATAGTAACACTTCATTATAACACTTTATGTTTCGGTTTCAAAATCAAAATTTCAATTCTATCGTCTTATTTCAATAGGTATAAGGCACTAAAGTGTAAACCATTTTTCAAGATTGTTATTTTGCTTTTGTATGAGTTCTTTGAACTCTAAATTTCCCATTTGATATTCATCAATAACCGTTTTAATATGCTTTTGAACCTCTGTCAAAATATCCTGATGTTTTATTAGGTTGGCTAACTTAAGCTCTGGAATACCATGCTGTCTCAATCCAAAGACTTCTCCAGGTCCACGAAGTTCTAAATCCTTCTCGGCAACTACAAAACCATCACCAGAATTAACTAAGGTTTCAACACGCTCCTTTGACGTTGACGATAACTTATCACTTAATAAAAAGCAATAGGATTGTTCATCACCTCTACCCACACGTCCTCTTAGCTGGTGCAATTGTGATAATCCAAATCTCTCAGTGTTTAATATGACCATCATCGTTGCATTCGCAACGTGAATTCCCACCTCTATTACCGTGGTAGATACCAAGGCTGCAAGTTCACCAGACTTAAATTGATGCATAATTTCGTCCTTCTCAGTCGCCTTCATCTTACCATGAATCAAGCCTACCTTATGTGGTAGAAGCTTCAATTTAAGCTCCTCATATAGCTCTTCAGCTGATTTCAAATCCATTGTTTCTGATGCTTCAATCAATGGACATACAAAATAAGCTTGCCTACCCTCAGTTAATTTAGACTGGATAAACGCATACATTTCCGCTTGCTTTGATTTTCCTACAAAATGTGTTTTTATGGGTTTTCTACCACTCGGCATCTGACCGATAACGGAAACATCCATATCCCCATATAAAATCAATGACAGCGTCCTAGGAATAGGTGTCGCTGACATGATTAACGCATGAGGTCTTAATGACTTTTGTAATGCCGAAAGTCTTTGCCTAATACCGAATCTGTGTTGCTCATCCGTTACGACAACACCTAGCTGTTTAAAATTAACATCCTCTTGAAGAACAGCATGTGTGCCAATGATTACGCTTATATTACCTTCTGAAATCTGTTCCTTAATCCGTTTCTTTTCAGAATTTGTGATGTTAGAGGTAAGTAGGCAGCAAGCCACCTCAGGGAACAATTTTACAAAATTCTCGTAATGCTGTTCTGCCAATAAGGTTGTAGGTGCCAACAAAATACTTTGATAGCTGTTCTCGTGTGCTGCCAGCAGCGTTAAAAAAGCAATCACAGTTTTACCTGAACCGACATCTCCTTGAACCAATCGATTCATGCTATAACCACTTCTTAAATCCTCACTAATTTCTTTCATAACATTTTCTTGAGCTTCTGTTAATTGAAAAGGCAATCGCCCCTTATAAACATTCAGCTGATCAAGGGAAAAGGGCGGTAAGTTTGGCTTATGATAGTTTAGCTTAAGCAGCATCAATCGCAATTGCAAAAAAAACAACTCCTCGTAAATAAGTCTTCTTTTCGCTGCCTTGTAAGTCTCTCTAGAGCTAGGAAAATGTATTTCCTTTAAAGCAAATTTAAGAGATGGCAAATTTGCAAGCTTAATTAAACTGTCAGGGAGTGTTTCATCCAATTGATTTAAGCAATAAGATAAAACCTGTCTATGAATGGCAATTAATTCTGCCTGTGTTATACCATTAGTTGCATTATAAACGGGTACAACGCTTAAAAAATCTGTGTTTGAAAGTGGTGCGTACTCAGGCTGCATCATTTTAAAATTGGGGCCATTTTTTTCGATTTTACCATAGAAAAAATAGCGTGTTCCCTCTTCAAAATGACTGAGAATGTACTGCGCATTGAAAAAAACAGCCTCCCCAGTATAATAATCAGAGCGCACGTCTAAGATCAGCATTTCCTTCTTGGTTTTAGCGATATACTTCGTGCGTTTTCGAACGACGATGCCCTCTATGACATGTACATCACCCGAGGTGATATCTGATATTTTTTTTACCGTTCTTCGATCGACATATCTAAATGGATAATCGAATAAAACGTCATTATACGTTTCGAGACCGATTTTCTTCAGTCTTTGCGCTTTTTTTTCACCGACGCCTTTGAGCAGCGTTAAGGGTTGTTTAAACAATTGCCACCTCATTATTAAAAAAACAGCAAGGCTAAGCAAATAAGCTTATTTGCACGTCTTGCTGTTTGGATTAATTATTTATTTTACTCAATTGAAAAAACATAATAATACACAGGCTGACCACCAGCATACATATCTACTTCTAAATCAGGATATTTTTCTTCAATGAGTGCAACTACCTTTTCAGCATCCTCTTCAGTAACATCAGAGCCATAATAAACGGATAATATTTCAGAATCTGAGCTTAAAGTATTACCAACTGCTTCTAAAATAACCTCTTCAATTGATTTGCCAACGCCTTTGATATCACCATCCGATACGGCAAGGTAATCGTCCTTTTCAATTGTTAAGTCATTGAAAGTCGTATTTCTAACAGAGTACGTAATTTGAATGGTTTTAACTGAGCTCAGACTTTCAAGCATTGCTCCGTAATTTTCTTCAGCAGTCGCGTCTCTGTCAAAAGCAAGCATCGCAGTGATGCACTGTGGCATCGTTTTTGTAGGAATTACATAGACATCTTTATCGGACAATTCCTTTGCCTGATTGGCAGCCATGATGATATTGCTATTATTAGGGAATAAAAAGATATGGTTTGAACCACACTTATCAATCTCCTTCATAAAATCCTCAGTGCTTGGATTCATCGTTTGACCACCCGTGATGCTACCGTGAATGCCCAAGTCCTTAAATATGTTTATAAAGCCTTCACCCATAGCTACCGCTATAAATCCATAGTCCTCTTCATGATCACTATTGAGCACTGGAACATCATCCTTCGCATCTTCTGATGCTTCAACTGTAGCGTGTGCACCTTCAATAATCGTACTATGCTGATCTTTCATATTTTCAATTTTGACTTTTTTAAGTGAGCCATGCTTTAATGCCTCTTCTAAAGCGACACCAGGATTATTGGTATGCACATGAACCTTAATTAAATCCTCATCTTGTACAAAGACCATACTATCGCCAAGCTTTTCAATTTCAGCTCTTAGGACTGATCCATTCATTTGAGCGCCTTCGATAATAAACTCTGTACAATATGCAAAATGAATATCTTCAGTAGACATAAAGTTTTGCGCTGGTTCATGAGTCGCTTCGGTCATTTTTAAAGTTGAAAAATCAGTTTCAATACCTTGCATCGCATCAAGACATCCTTTTAATATGAAAATCAAGCCTTTACCACCTGCGTCAACGACACCTGCTTGTTTTAAAACAGGCAAATACTCTGGTGTTAAATCCAAGGTCTCTTCACCTTTTTTAATTAGAAGCTCCATGAGCTCAATTAAATCAAGCTCCTCGTGTGAATATTCTACAGCCTTCTCGGCAATTTTCTTAATTACTGTAAGAATTGTACCCTCAACAGGCTTTAAAACAGCACTATAAGCCGTATCAGCTGCATCCTTAAACGCTACACATAGGTCAGCAGAATTTAAGGTTGTCTTTCCTTTACAGCCTTTGGCAAATCCCCTAAAAATCTGAGATAATATAACACCTGAATTTCCTCTTGCGCCCATTAAGGAGCCCTTTGAGATTGCCTTTGAAACCTCTTCTACAGATTCAAATGACATCTTATTTAAACTTTCAATCGCTGAATTCATCGTTAATGACATATTTGTCCCCGTGTCACCATCTGGTACAGGAAATACATTTAGTGCATCAACTAAACCTTTATTTTTATTTAATTCTACAGTTCCTTGCTTAAACATTTTGGCAAGCAACTCGGCATTTATGGTATTAAGCTCCACTTTACATCCTCCCTGCTACTCTTGTACTTTTACGCCTTCAATGTTTAAGTTAACCTCAATTACATTTAAGCCAGTCTGAGTTTCTACGTTGTATTTTACTTTTTCAATAATATTTTCTGCAACGACGGAGAGCTTCGTACCATATTGTACGATCACGTAAAGTTCAATTCGAATGCCATCTTCTTCAATCCCAATCTCAACACCCTTAGAAAGGTGCTCACCCTTAAGGATTTTTGCCAGTCCCGTCTTAGCTGATTTATATGTCATTCCGACGAGTCCATAGCATTCCATAGCCGATACAGCTGCTATTGTCGCTACGACATCACTCTTTATGGTAATTTCGCCAACTTCATTATTTATTTTTATGGACATTACTTTCCTCCTTTTTGACATAACTCAACCATGTTATACTTATTTTAATGGAATATCCACTCAATATCAAGTTAATAAGCTATGAACAGCTAACAAATTACAAAAAATAAGGTTTTATATTCATTTTTTACTTGAACTTGACGTGCTCCTCTGATACAATAAGTTTGTTATGTTGCGAGTCAATCACTCGAAGGAGGTGTAATAAATGGGAAGATCGTGTGAAATTTGTGGTAAAGGTAAAGTAGCTGGTAACAACGTCAGCCATGCTAATAACCATACTAGAAGAACTTGGTCGCCAAACTTAAGAAGCGTTAAAGCATCTGTAAACGGTGGCACTAAGAGAATTAAAGTTTGTAGCAGATGTTTACGTTCTGGTAAAGTAGAAAGAGCTGTATAATATAAAAATGATAGCTACAAAGTAGGTCATGCATCTTGCATGGCCTTTTTAATTTTTTTGTATAAGATATAAAAAGATCCTACCTCACATTAGAATATGAGATAAAAATTCACATCTAGATAAAAGGTAGGATACATAGTGATTTGAATTAAGAATTTGATTAATAAGCGCTAAGCATCTCTGCTAAAAATTAAAAAACCGCTTCCTGATTGAATTGTTATTTTCCCACGATCTGAAATTAGTTCATTACTTACTCCCAAAGTACTTGCAAAAGGAATGGTGGCTTGACTTAATGGATACTTAAATCCTAATAAGCTAACCCCCTTTAGCTCTGTTAATGGTACGAGAGAAACATAGACGGATGCCCCTTGTGTGACATGAGATTCAAATGGTGCGGTAAAGCACTTAACACAGTTCCATTCGTCTATCAATGTCACCTCTTTTTTCTGACTCGCCATAAAGAAGACACTTAGCATATGATCCACACGTCCGCCGAAGGCTCCAAGTATGATTAGCCTTTCCAACATTAGCTCGTTTGCTAAAATAAAGGCAAGCTCGGCATCAGTTTCATCCTTTTCAGCTCTAAAAGTATGAACCTGAGCACTCTGCCAATAGCTCTGAAATTCTGACAGATTTCCTATTGAATCAAAATCACCCAATATATGCGTCGGTTCCAAGCCCAACGCCTTTAATAGATGACACCCACTATCCACACCGATAATTTCATCAAAGCCAGTCAGCCCAAATTGATCCTCCAGCTGTTGCTTTACTCTTTCAGGTATGGTAAATTTTCCACCTAGTGCAATTAAAGCGGTTTTCATAGCGCTGCTCTAAAAGCCTTGACAGTTTTGGAAATATCTTCTGTATTAAAAATTGCAGAACCTGCTACGATAACATCGGCGCCAGCATCAACGATTTCCTTTACATTATTCAGGTTAACGCCACCATCCACTTCAATTTCACATTGTAGATTTCTTTCGGTGATCATTTGTTTTAAGCGTTTAATCTTATCAGTAGTTGATTGAATATAGGATTGTCCACCAAAGCCTGGATTAACGGACATTAACAGTACCATGTCTAGCTCTGGTAATATTTCATCAAGTACAGTCAATGGCGTCGCAGGATTTAAAGTTACTGCAGCCTTAACGCTGTACGATTTAATTAATTGAATCGTTCTGTGTAAATGCGTACAGGCTTCAACGTGGACATTAATCAAATCTGCACCCGCTTTAACAAAGTCCTCAATATAACGATCTGGCGTTTCTATCATGAGATGGACGTCGACAAAAAGGCTGGTTTTTCCTTTTAAAGCGTTTAAAATTGGCGCCCCAAAGGAGATGTTCGGAACAAAGTGACCATCCATTACATCCACATGTAGGTATTCAACGCCTGCTTTTTCAACTTCCTTAACATGATCTAGCAGCCTTGAAAAATCAGCTGATAAAATCGATGGGGCAATTTTTACCATTTGTTTGTTCTCCTTTTCTGTTCTGTAATCTCCTTGTAGATGTATAGATAAGCATCGTATCGAACAGACTCAATTAGTTTATTTTCAATTGCTTCCTTAACCCCACATTCAGGTTCATTAATATGTGAGCAATTATCAAATCGACAGGATTCTGCAGGTATCCTAAACTCTGGGAAATAATCTCCTAAAATTTCTGGCTCAACATCTGCCAAGGACAACGATGTAAAACCTGGCGTATCAACGATAATGCCACCATTTTGGATCTCGAAAAGCTCTGAATGCCTTGTCGTATGCCTACCTCGTTTGATTTTCTCGCTTACTTCTCCCGTCTCGACAGCAAAATCCTCAATTGCATTAAGTAGTGACGATTTGCCCACACCAGATGGCCCAGAAAAGACGCTTATCTTGTCTCGAAGTATTTCTAAAAGCGCATCGATTCCTAAACGTTTAATTGCACACGTATTAATCACACGATAGCCTGCGCGAGTGTATATTCTAGAAAATTGATCAAAATCATAATCTACGTCAAGATCAGATTTGTTAAAGCACAATATGACATCAAGGCCAGCATGCTCAGCTAATACGATCATTTTATCCAATAACATGAGATTGGGATCAGGATTCTTAATCGAGAAAACAATAATCGCTTGATCGACATTTGAAACCGCTGGGCGAACCAAGCTGTTTTTTCGCGCCATTATCTCTTCGATTACACCCAGCTGCTTTTCCTCATCATAGATAGAAATGCCAACATGATCACCCACCATCGGTGTTACCTTTTCATTTTTAAATTTGCCCCTTGCCTTGCACTCGTAAAGAGCTCCGGCAGACTTTACATAGTAAAATCCACCGATTCCCTTAAAAATAATACCCTGATGCATTGATTACTCCTTAAAATTGAATGTCCTGTTGTAATTGAAGAACATCGCCATAATATACCAGTAGCTTAGCAGAACCCGTACCCTTGACAGTGGTTTGAATTAAAAACTCAGGCCCCTCTGATTTCGCATGGACATTTTCATAAATTGTCGTTCTTTGATCACCCTGTAGCATTTCAATTTTGATGGTTTCAGTATCGTTGACAAATTTATCCGTTTCAATAATTACCTTTACATTTAATTCGCTTGAATAGCCTTCTGTGGTCTCTTCAGTTGCCTCAGTCGAGGTTTCACTACCTGAACTAACCACAATACTCACATAGGTTCCCAAATCAACCTCAGAACCAATTTTGCTATTTGTAATGACTTTATCCTTCTCAATCGTCTCACTTGCCTGATAGGTGATCTCACCTAACTTCAGTCCTATTGAATTTAAGGTGCTTTCTGCTTCCCTAATTGATTTTGTCTCAAGTGAAGGGACTATGACAGAATTTGTTTCAGGTCCTTGACTAACAACGACGTCTACAACGGTTCCTTGGGGCATTTTAATGCCTGATTTTGGTGTTTGACTCAAAATCATTCCTTCTGGAAGCTCATTGAACTCATATGTGACCTCGCCAAGAGTAAACCCATCATTCTCTATCATTACCTTTGCTTCTGTCAAAGTTTGTTGCTTAACATTTGGGATAATTGATTGGACACCACCACTGCTTATGACGAGCTTCACAGTGTATCCTGCTTTAACCTTCTCGCCTTCAACTACTGATTGTGAAATAACGTGATCTACCTCGATGTCATTGTGCACACGGTATTCTGTCGTATCGGTTTTTAATCCGAGCTCATTTAAGACAGACACAGCTTCGGCCACTGGCATATCAACAACATTCGGCACTTCAACTGAATCAATTTTAAAGATATCCTGAAACTTACCAATAGCGACTATACCAAAAATAATCATAGCCAACACTAGAGCAGCCAGAATTGCTAAGGTCGTATTGACCTTCTTTTCACTTAATCCAAATAATTTCTTTTTTGTAGGCTCACTGGTGACGTTCGAAGTTACCGGCGCACGCTTTTTGGTCTGGTAGGCCATTAACTCTTCCTCCGTTATTTTAGGCAAAACTGCGGTTTCATGATTATCATAAGTTTGAAAAGGTACGATAAAGGACTTATCTCCTTTTAATATTTTCAAATCCTGAATCACTTCTTCGATATTCTGATATCTATCGTTTGGCATTTTTTCTGTCATTTTGTGAATAATTGATGCAAGTCCCTCAGAAATCTCTGAATTAATCATCAATGGACTTGGCATTTCATCCTTAATTTGCTTAAGTGCTATGGTTACAGGTGAGTCACCTTCAAAAGGTAAGGTTTTAGTTGCCAGCTCATACAGCAGGATGCCTAGTGAATAAATATCACTCCTAGCATCTACAAAGCCACCTCTAGCCTGTTCAGGAGAAGAGTAATGAACTGAACCAATCACTTCCTTTGTGTTGACAATCGTTGCGGTTGTTGCTGCTCTTGCAATACCAAAGTCGGCAACCTTTACACTGCCCTGCTCGTTAATTAAAATATTTTGTGATTTAATATCTCTGTGTACGATTTCATTTTGATGCGCTTGAGATAGAGCCGAACTAATTTGAATTGCAATATTAATGATTGCATCCTCTTTCATAAAGCCCTGCATTTTATTCAAGTAATCCCTTAAGGTATTACCTGTAACCAATTCCATAACGATATAATGAACCTCACTACTATAACCGACATCGAATACATTTACTATATTAGGATGCGACAAACTAGCAGCTGCCTGAGATTCCTTTTGAAACTTCTTAACAAATTCTTCATCTGCATTAAACTCTGGTTTAAGTATTTTTACAGCTACCAGTCTATTTAGGACATTGTCCCTCCCCTTATAGACGACTGCCATGCCGCCAACGCCTATAATTTCTAATAACTCGTATCTATTTCCTAAATTAATACCTAACAATTGCTTCATTTAAGCCTCCTTATAGTTCGATGCAAATCACGGTTATGTTATCTTTTCCACCATTGTGATTTGCAAGATCTACCATCGCTTGCGGAACTAAATAAAAATCTGTGTTCTGAATAAGTTCCAGAAGTTCTAGAGACGACACCATATTGGATAGGCCATCTGAACACAACACGATATGGGTAAAATCATTTATTTTATATTGTCTAATAAAAATATCAAATTGTCGATCCACACCCAATGCACTGGTAATAATGTTTCTATCAGGGTGCTTTTCTGCCTCTTCGACACTTATACTACCAATTTTTACTAGCTCAGCCACTAAAGAATGGTCTTCAGACAATTGTATAATCTCGTTATCCCTAATGCCGTAGCATCGACTATCACCAACATTAACCACCCAAAAAGAATCACCTTCAAAATGTGTAAGCACGGATGTCGTTCCCATCCCACGACATTCAGGATGCTCCTTAACATAGCTTATGATTGCCTCATTTGCTTTCTCAAGAATGGCTTTGAACTTTTCTTCTACACCCAAGGCTGACTTTTCGTTAAACTTTTCTACAATGTTCTTAGCTGCGATTTCTGCTGCAACTTCACCAGCCTGATAACCGCCCATGCCATCCGTAATAACGTATAATGCAGATTCCTCACAAAGGATGAAATAATCCTCATTGTTCTCTCTCATTTTGCCAACATCTGTTAATGCAACTGCCTTCATCATTTACCTCTCTCTTAGCTTGAGCTAAGACCTTCTAATTAATCTTGCTATGAAAAATCCATCTGATCCATGTTGATTGGGAAAGAATGTTTCAGGTGTAAACTCTAATACAAACGAAGGATTACTTCGTAAAAAGGCATCAACAATATCCTCGTTCTCACCTTTGTTTAGCGTGCAGGTACTATAAATTAATTTACCACCTGGCTTTACATATTTTGATGAAACATCAAGTATTTTTGCCTGAATTACTTCTAATTCCTTTAATCCCTCTGGTGTTTTGTTATATTTAATATCAGGTTTTCTTCTAATAATCCCAAGACCTGAACAAGGGGCATCTACAACAACGATATCTGCTTGATCAACTAGGGACTCATCTAAAATAGAAGCATCATAGCTTTCAATTCTACCATTTGATAATCCAAGTCGTGCGAAATTATCCCTGATCTTTTCGAGTTTATCTTCTTGCAAGTCTCTCGATATCACACAGCCTGTATTTTTTAATTTTTGTGCAAAATGAGTAGACTTACCACCTGGTGCGGCGCATACATCAATAATCAAATTGCCATTATTTACATCAGTATGGCTAGCAACCGCCATTGAACTTAAATCCTGAATGATAAAATCACCGGCTTCATAACCATTCAATTGTTTTACACTATTGCCATTCATACTCTTGATTATGATGCCTTCATCTAAATGCTCCGATGAGATCGCGATAACACCTTGATTCTCTAAATTTTTAATAACGGTCTCCCGATCCGTTTTAAAAGTGTTAACTCTTAGTGATAGCTCTGGAATTTTGTGGTTTGCAACGAGCAACGCTTCTGTAAAGGAGATTCCATATTGATCAATCCAGAGTGAGATTAACCATTCCGGGTAAGAATAGGCAATGCTTAGATAGGTTACAATGTGCTTGTTTTTATTGGGCAGTTCGACCTGCTTATTCAATCTAATAAACTGTCTTAGAATACCATTTACAAAGCCACCATATTTTGGAGAAATAGCTTTTGCCAGCTTAACCGCTTCGTTTACTGCCGCTGATTCTGGAATTTTATCCATGTCACTTAGTTGATAGAGACCCATTCTTAATATATTGATAACCGACTGATCGATTCTGCCAAATCTAAGAGAAGACAGCTTTCGAATATAATAATCCAATCTTATTTGATTTTCTAAAACGCCTAAAACAATTTGCGAAATAAATCTTCGATCAATTGATTCAATTTCATAGGAATCAAAGGTTCTATTTAAAACTATATGAGAAAATTCTCTGTTTTCACTAATTTCATCTAATATTCTCAAAGCCAATTTTCTTGCATTTATTTTCATTATATATCCTCACTTATCTGAACTATTATACCAAAGATAATCAATTAATTTAAGTGTCTCAACTGATTTATCAAAATATTTTAATATCCAGACAAAAATCCCACCTTCTAAATGTACACAATAATACAATAGTGGTGGGATTTACGTAACTAAAATTTCCTCATTCAAAAAAGCTTATAGCTAATCTCTGCCCCTATTAAGAAGCAGTAATCTAACCAATTGCCCTATTGCCATTGCTGCTGCTGCAACATACGTCATCGCAGCTGCCCTGAGAACGCGTCTTGCATCGCCGTTTTCTTCGGTACTTAAAATACCATAGCTTTCCATCAATTTAATAGCTCTAGAGCTCGCATCAAATTCAACGGGTAAAGTTAACAGCTGAAAAACTACAGAAAATGAAAAGAACAAAATGCCTATGTTTATTAGCTGTGGCATAGAAAAAATCATACCTGCGATAAACAAAGGCCAGAGTGCTTGCGAGCCCAACTGGGCTGCTGGTAAAATAGCAGTTCTCAATGACAAAGGTGCATAACCATTTGCATGCTGTAATGCATGACCGACTTCGTGGCACGCTACGCTTACAGACGCAATTGAAGGATTATCATAAACTGGCTCAGATAATCTAACGGTTTTTGATCTTGGATCATAATGATCCGTTAAATATCCTGATACCTTTTCTATTTTAACATCATATAACCCATTGTTTCTTAAAATCAGGTCAGCAGCCTGAGCACCAGTTAAGCCTCTCATGTTTCTAACCTTATGGAACTTATTGAAGGTTGATCTTACGCCCATGCTGGCAAATGATGCTACGATAAATAATACTAATATGAGTAAGTAACTTGATCCGAAATACATATTAACCTCCTATTGACCTAAAATCATTCCTAAATTAACCTCATTACCGAGTAAAAATGATTGTGTGGTCATTCTTTTATTACTGCCTAATTGTAATTCAATTATACTTAAGACGCCCTCACCCGTTTTAATCCAAATGCTCCTTTTATCACTCTTGATAATTTCGCCAGCTGAGGCATCTTTAAAGTCGTTCTCGTCTATCACTTCTGCAGAAAATATCTTAAGTGTTTCTTCATTATATTTGGTGTGTGCAACTGGCCATGGATTAAAGCCTCTTATCTTCATTTCAATTTTGCTTGCACTCTCATTCCAGTCAATTTGCGCCAAGCTTTTATTTAACATCCTCGCATAGGTGCTGAGTGAATCATCCTGAACCTCTGGTACAATCTCATTTCTATCAATTTTATCTAGTGTTTCTATCAGAAGCTCTGCGCCTACTGCAGCAAGCTCAGTAGTCAATACACCTGCATTTTTTCTTTCTATAGCAACCTCTCTTTTAAGAAGCATATCGCCAGTGTCAATACCCGCGGCCATCTGCATGGTTGTTACACCAGTTACAGCCTCACCTTCTACGATTGCCCAATTGATAGGTGCGGCACCTCTATATTTCGGTAATAAGGATGCGTGCACATTAATACAACCCAACCTAGGTATCTCTAAAATTTCTTGAGACAATAACTGCCCATAGGCTACGACAACCACCACATCTGGATTAAGCGCCTTTATGGTACTCGGCCATTCACCCAGTCTTATCTTTTCAGGTTGATAAACCGGTAAGCTATACTTCAATGCACATTCCTTAACTGGTGGAAAAGACATTTTGTTGCCTCTACCCTTTGGTTTATCAGGCTGAGTGAAAACGCAAAGAACTTCGTGATGCTTAACCAATTGTTCAAGTGTATCTACTGCAAAATCGGGTGTTCCCATA
This sequence comes from Clostridiales bacterium 38-18, assembly GCA_001897605.1. Taxonomy (GTDB): domain Bacteria; phylum Bacillota; class Clostridia; order Peptostreptococcales; family Acidaminobacteraceae; genus Fusibacter_C. The sequence goes on from MKTL01000006.1 coordinate 531,491, forward strand.
AATATTACTCTCATTGGTAAAACGATCTCCTTATTCAGCTTTTTCTTCTACTACAATTTGCTTGTCTATATATAGAACGCCATCTAAGTGATCAATCTCATGACAAAGTACTCTTGCCAATAGCTCTTCACCAACGATTTCATAGGATTCTCCATCTACATCTTCAAATTGGACTGTAACAGAAAGAGGTCTCTTAACAATTCCATGGCGTCCTGGAAGACTTAAACAACCCTCTTCTTCCATCTGAATGCCACTTTGATCAACTATTCTTGGGTTGATTAAAGCCATTGGCCCTTCGTCATCATACAAATCAAAAACAATCACTCTTTTTAAAATGCCAATCTGCGGTGCGGCTAAACCAACACCATCTGCATCATGCATTGTTTCTATCATGTCCTCAACTAATACTTCCAATTTTTCATCAAAAACCGTTACTTCTCTAGCTACCTTTCGAAGAACTGGATCATTATCTGTGCGAATCGTTCGAATTGCCATGTTTTCCTCCTGTTAACTTATCTATAACATTATAATATATGAGTAGCATCTAAATCCATACTTAATTTGCAGGTCTTCACGTCGTAAAAATGCGTTTCTAAATCCTTAAGAATTTCCTTAATTTCTGATAGGGCTTCAGGCTTCACTTTTATAATGACCTGCCAACGATATGTGTTATCTATTTTCTTTAATAATGCAGGATTTGCTGGGTAAAGTTCAATATTATTTTGTAAACCTTTTTTTAATATTTTCTTTTTAAGATATAAATGACTTCTTTCGGCGTATTCACTTGCCGTTTGAGATTGGCCAGAACTAAATAACAGGTTGACCAAATTATAAAAGGGTGGATACTTCATTTGTTCTCTATAATTAATTTCGCTTAAATAAAACGATTCGTAGCTAACTTGATTGAGTGCATAATGATCGGGGGAATAGGTTTGTAAAATAACACGTCCTTCATGTGCCCCTCTTCCCGCTCTGCCGGCTACCTGATTGAAAAGCTGATACGCTCTTTCTGAAGCCTGGAAATTTGGTAGGTTAAGCATCAAATCAGCTGAAAGAATGCCTATTAATGTAACATTTTTAAAATCCAATCCCTTTGCAACCATTTGTGTTCCTATTAGAATATCAACTGCTTCTGCTTCAACATCAGATATGATCTGTTCTGCACTTCCTTTTTTAGTTGTAGTGGTTCGATCCATTCTTGCTATTTTTGCCTTTGGAAATAGCTCTGATAGCTGTTCTTCAACCTTCTCGGTACCAACGCCAAAGTATTTAAAATATTGACTCTCGCATTTTGGACATTTTTTGGGGACATAAGTCTCATAATTACAATAGTTGCATTTTACAGATCTTTCGCCTTTAAAATACGTTAACGTCACATCGCAGTTAGGACATGCCAAAGTAAACCCACAGCTTCTGCATGAAACAAAGGTACTGTGTCCTTTTCTGTTGAGAAAAATAATAATTTGCTGTTTTTTATCTAGTGTCTCAAGCATAGCCTCATATAAAGTCCGGCTCAATATGGATTTATTGCCTTCCTTTAATTCCTGACGCATGTCTATAATCTCTATCTCAGGTACAGACTTTTGATTGTGTCTACTGTTCAGTCGTATCAAATGTCTTTTCCCTTCAATTGCTTCCTTATAGCTACCAACCGTTGGTGTAGCAGAACCACAAATCAAAATAGCGTTTGAAGCCTTAGCGCGGTATTTAGATATGTCGTAGGTAGCGTATTTTGGTCGCTTTTCTGAACGGAATGCAGGCTCATGACATTCGTCAATAATGATGATACCAATCATTTCGAGTGGGGCAAATATAGCGGATCTTGCACCTATTACTATATCGTATGCGCCTTGCTTTATGCCCTTCCATTGATCATATCTTTCTCCTGGTGAAAGCTTTGAGTGTAACAATGCGATCCTTTCAGCACCAAATCGAGATGCCAATCTTCCCACCAATTGCGAAGTCAAAGTAATTTCTGGTACGACCACAATTGCTTTCTTTCCTTCATTGATAATCGTTTCAATTAGCTCTGCATAAACCTCTGTTTTACCACTACCTGTAACCCCATATAGTAAAAAATCATTTGATTTATGCGCTCTGTAGGTACTTACAATCTCATCATATGCCATCTGTTGCTCAGGATTAAGGGTTATGTCTCTCTTACTTTCACTTATGGTCATAAATTCAGGTAGGCGAAGAATATTTCTTTCCTCAAGTATTAGAGCTCCCTCTTCACAAAATCGATCGATAATGGATTTCGGTACTTTTAATAGCGTTTGAACTTCTAAACGCTTTGCTTCCTTAAACTTCAACATATATTGTGCTAGTTTTTGTCTTGCAATATGATTGGATGGTATATTTTCTAAATAAGGCTTCAAATAATCAGTTGCAATAATCCAATCCTCTTTAGCATCTACGACACTTTGTTCAAATTCATATCTGAGATCAATTGCACCAATTGCCAAGAGTCTATTGATTGCATTTCTTTTGGTTGCAGCTGCCACAGCTGGTAATAGAGCCTCTTCATTTAATTCAAAATCACTTAATTGATTTATTAAACAATTTTCAACCTTTTTCAGTTTGTGTGTGGTCACATCAAAGTCACTTCTATAAGTATAAATCTTTTTTTGATTCACTTGAGTTCCGGAGGGCAAGAAAAGCTGTAACGCCTCTGAAACCGTGCTGACTGTATCTTGTGCGATAAATCTAGCACAGTCAATCAATGCGCCATCCAAATGTACACCATCCGAAAAGACATAGTGTATCGATTTGATTTCATACTCTACCGTTTCGATTTCTTCTAAAATCTCGACGACAATCCCTTCTAGATACCCCGATCTACCAAAAGGCACAAGAACTCTAGCACCTACAAAAACTCTATTTTGAAATAGATCTGGTACACGATACGTGAAAGGTCGATCTAATTGACTTGTTGTTTTAAGTATGATTATTTGTGCGTACATGAACTCCCTCAAACTGGCTGATAGACATATGTTAAAATACCCTAGTCTGTAAAGACAGTCTAGGGTATTATTTTTTACATTTTACTTATCACTTTTTCAAGTATGATTTTGGCGACCTCAGACTTTTCAAGACAATCAAAAGCAGTCTTTGAGCCATCCTTATCAAAAAGCGTAACGACGTTGGTATCTCCATTAAAACCAGCGCCCTCTTTCGTCACATCATTTGCAACTATAAAATCTAAATTTTTCTCTACAAGCTTCTTTTTTGCATACACTTCAACATTATGTGTTTCAGCGGCAAACCCAACTAGAATCTGATGCGTTTTAAGCTTTCCGACCTCTTTTAAAATATCAGGATTCTTAGCGAGCTTTAACAACATTTCTTCATCGGATTTTTTTATTTTTTCTTCACTATAGATAGAAATCCTATAATCAGCCGGTGCTGCCGCCTTTATAATCGCATCTACGTCTAAATTTTCCATAACTGCTTGATACATATCAGCGGTTGATTCTACAGAAACAAATTTGACACCATTTGGAGGTGATAACTGCGTTGGACCACTGACAAGAATCACTTCTGCACCCATTTTATGTGCCTCAGTTGCAATTGCATAGCCCATTTTACCACTTGAATGATTGGTAATATACCTAACTGGGTCAATTGCTTCTCTCGTCGGACCAGCAGTGACTAACACCTTTTTTCCCAATAAGGGCTTTGGTGTATTAAAGTGATCTAATACAGCTTGTACAATGACTTCTGGCTCAGCTAATTTTCCTGCCCCAACATCTCCACAGGCCAATCTTCCCGCACCTGGTAATATCATGTGGTAGCCGAAATGCTCAAGTCTTTTGACGTTGGACTGGAAAATAGGATTTTCATACATTTTGGTATTCATAGCCAGTGCAAAAAACACAGGTGCAATAGTTGCCATAACAGTAGTCGTTAGCATATCATCAGCGATTCCATTTGCGATTTTACCTATGATGTTTGCGGTTGCAGGTACGATTAAAAAAAGGTCTGCTCTCTTAGCTAGAGATATATGCTCTACATCCCAAGTTTTTGGATCCTCGAACATATCCGTTACAACATAGTTTTGTGAAAGTGATTGAAACGTTAGCGCACTGACAAACTGCGTGCTATTTTCAGTCATAATCACATAGACATTTGCACCTTGTTTTTTCAATCGACTGACGACATCCGCTGCCTTATAAGCTGCTATTCCGCCAGTTACACCTAATACTATATTTTTACCGGTTAGCATACGCGGTCCTTTCTAGATTCTATCTTGTGGTGGTTCTGGGATATTGACTTCTACTTCGCCACTCATTATTTCTTCAATAGCTATAGAAAGTGGTTTCTCAATATCGTGATCAATAGAATCATCCTCTCCATCTATAATATGTCTAGCTCTCTTAGCAGCGACGATACATAGCGCATAACGATTTCCTACTTTTTCAATTAACTCATCAATCGATGGTTTTAACATTTGTCTCCTCCTTAAATCTACGCACAATTTCTTTTATATCAGCATTGACGCGACACTTCTCAGCAGTAATAATCGCTTGAAGTATATCTGTTGCATGGTTAACAGTATCATTTACAATAAAATAATCATAATTTTTAATGAGTTCAATCTCACTGACTGCACTTGAAAGCCGCATTTTTAAGCTTTCAGGCGTTTCTGATCCCCGACCTTCAATTCTCGTTTTGAGCGTTTTCATCGAAGGTGGTAAAATAAACACAAACACACCCTCTGGGTATTTATTCTTAACCTGAAGTGCACCTTGTATATCGATTTCAAGCAAAACATTTTTTCCACTTGATATCTGCTCTACAACAAAATCCTTAGGTGTACCATAGTAGTTGTTATACACACAAGCATGTTCTAAAAACCCATTATTTTGGATCATATTTTCAAAGCGGTCTCTTGTTAAAAAGTGATAACTGATCCCGTCCTGTTCACCGTTTCTCGGTTGCCTTGTTGTTGCAGATACAGATACAAGTATCGAAGGATCTCTTTGAAGAAGCTCCTTACAAATTGTTCCCTTACCAGCTCCTGAAGGACCTGAGACTATGATGAGTAATCCTTTATGATTCATAAAAGCTCCCTTATCAATTATTCGATATTTTGAATTTGCTCACGAATTTGCTCAATATCACTTTTAAGTTCGATCACTAAATTCGAAATGTCGATATCAGGTGATTTTGAACCAATGGTATTGACCTCTCTATTCAACTCTTGTACTAAGAAGTCTAATTTTCTACCGACAGGTTCATTTGATGCCAATATCTTTCCAATTTGCTCTAAGTGTGAGTAGATTCTTACGATTTCTTCGTTGATATTTGTTTTATCCGCATAGATGGCAATTTCATTTGCCAATCGGATTTCATCAAGCTCCGCGTTTAATTCACTTAAAAGCTCAGAAATACGCTCCTTCATTTTCGTTTTATAGGCGTCCACAATTCGAGGTGCCTGGTGTTCAATGATAATAAGCGTTTTTCTTATACTTTCAACCTTAGAAAGAATGTCATTCTTAAGCTGTTGACCTTCTTGCTTCCTCATTTCAAGGATTCTTTCAATAGCTTGGTTGAGTGCTGGTTCAATAGAGCGCCAGTACTCCTCCTCACCTCTCTCTAGATAGGAAACGTCTATACCATCTTGTAATCTAGTTAACATAGTCAATGAAATATCATCTCTTAACCCATATCGTGCTTGAATATCTTTGTAAATCTTAACATATTTATCTAATACGTCATAATTCGCAGTAACTTCATAATTGTCAAAAGCCTTTTCATCTAGATTAATATATACGTCAATTCGACCTCTTGAAAGCTGTGCCTTAATTTTATTCTTAATACGGTCTTCAAAAACGTTTAGTTTTTTTGGCATTTTGATGATAATGTCGCAATATCTATTATTCACTGACTTAATCTCAAGTGTCACATCAAAGGCTTCATTACTGTGCTCGCCTCTGCCAAACCCCGTCATGCTATATATCATGGCTACCTCCAAAATCTTTACATCATTAAATTATAGCATAGTATAACTCGATTATTCAAGTGAAAGCCACAGCTCAATCCTATGAAAATAAGTTGAAAACTTAATCAAGACCATTTCTACAAGTTATTCTAGGTAACTTATGTTCAATTGAAGTCTAAAAGAATAAATGTTATACTTTCTAATGAAACTTACAAAGGAGGCCCATATGTCATTTGATGGTCTACTCATGCAAAAATTAACCCTAGAGCTAAAACAGTCCATAGAGGGTGGTCGTATAGATAAAGTTTTTCAGCCTGAAAAGGATGAGCTCTCACTAATGATAAGAGGAAGCGCGGGCAATCAGCAATTGTTTATTTCAGTTGACGCATCGATGCCTTTTTTTGCTTTAATTGAAGAAAAGAAAGAAAATCCGCAGGCACCACCAATGTTTTGTATGCTGATGCGTAAACATTTGTCTGGTGGAAAAATCCAAAGCATCAATCAATTGGGTTATGAACGTATTCTTGTTATTGAGATCGAATCCAAAAATGAACTTGGAGATTTTGAATTAAAGAAGCTAATAGTTGAAATTATGGGAAAACACTCGAATATAATTTTAACCAAGGCAGATTTTACTATAATCGACAGCATTAAAAGAATCACGCCTGATATGAGCCGAGTTAGATCCATTCTACCTGGCTTAAAATACACCTTTATTCCCTCAGACAAAATCGACTTTTCAGAGAATAATGACCGTTTACTAGAAGCACTTTTTGAACATCATTCTGAGCAAAAGCTTGCTAAATCTTTATACATGACTATACAAGGCTTTAGTCCTTTGATCTCAAGCTATATTTGTCTAAAAATCGGTGTAGACTCTGATTTTATCGTTTCACAGCTAACAGAAATTCATAAAATAGAACTCAAACGTCAATTTGATATAATTCGCGCTCAGCATTCAAACGGCTATGTCTATACAGATGAAACTGGTCTGTCGAAAATGATTTACTTCTTACCCGATATGCGACCTGATTTAAAGCAAATCAAATTTGTCACCCTTTCTGAGGCACTTGAAAGGTTTTTTTTAAAGTCAAATAGAGAGCATAAAATGCATCAAAAAACCTTGACGCTTAAAAAGACGCTCGCCCAGAGAATTGAAAGATATCGTGCTAAGCTTGGTAAGCAGGAGCTTGAAAAGAATGATGCTGAAAATGCGGATCAGTACAAAATATTAGGTGAATTAATACTCGCAAATCTTTACACTCTTGAAAAGGGAATGAACAAAGCCATCGTTCTTAACTATTATCAAGATCCAGCAGAATCAATTCAGATCGAACTGGATACACGACTTGAGCCTACTGAAAATGCACAAGCTTATTTTAAGAAATACAACAAGCTCAAAAAAGCAGCAGTCGAGCTAGATCATCATATTCAGGAAACAAAGCTCGATGTCAATTATCTTGAAGAGGTTCTCACCCACCTTGAAAATAGTGAGGATAACAAGATCATTGAAGACATAAAAACGGAGCTTATCGAGCAGGGCTATATAAAAGGCAGAGTACAAAAGAAAAAAGCAAATGCAAAAGTGCAATATAAGACCTTTACTTCACATAATGGCTATGAAATTCTAGTTGGAAAAAGTAGTCTTCAAAATGATTTCTTAACGACCAAATTCGCCTCAAATAAAGACATTTGGCTACACACAAAAGACATTCCTGGTTCGCATGTCATTATTAGAACAGAAGGATCAACACCAGACGAGCAAACCCTTTATGAGGCAGCCTTAATTGCAGCCTATTACTCAAAAGCAAAGGATTCAAGTAACGTTCCGGTAGATTACACGTTAATCAAGCATGTTTCAAAGCCTAGCGGTTCGAAACCTGGAATGGTTATTTACACACATCAAAGGACGTTGTTCGTTACACCTTCGTATGATGCCGTTCACACCCTTATGAACAGTGCACTAAATTAGGAGGTCATATGAGCAAAAAAACAATTATTCCAATCATGATAATAATTGGAGCTGTATTTATTGTATCGATTTTAATCAATTTTTACCTCTTTAAAATCAAGAAGGATACCTTCGAAATTGGGATGCTCAATTACGATAGAAGAGAGTTTGAATTGGTAGCTACTGATTTTCCGTACACCATTAAGCTCGTTCAATTTGATGCAGAGGATGAACTACTTCAGGCGTACCTTTCAAATGACATAGATGCAATTGTAATCGACGGTTTCTCATATGTAAAGCAATATGGTGACTTTCAAGGTGGAAGGGCTGTTCTTTCAAAGAAAACACCCTTTATCATAAAAAAGTCTGACCTTTCCAAGCCTCCTGATAAAATTGGTAGTGCGTACGAATGGCTTCTAGTTAATTACAACACGCACGCCAGAAATATCTTCAAAAATACGACCTCAGCATTAAATGCTTTACTCGAAAATCAAGTGGATGAAGTATTATTACCTGAAAAAATGCTTGAAAATGCATCCGGCGATTCTACGATAACGCATTTCGGAGATATCGAAATGCTACTCATCGTCAATAGCCTCTGGCTTCATAAGGATCAGGACGAGTCCCTCGATTTGATACGCACCTTAGAGCAAATTACCAGTGATCAATTTATCACGCCAACAGAATCCGGACTAAATGCCATAGTGACCAAATTGTTTTCATCTGAAATAATTGAAACAAGGTATTATTATAAAGATCTTGTTTATACAACTGACACTAGGTAATATTCACTATTCCCTGTTCATTTGTTTATACTTTATTCATAATTATATTTTATACTCTAAATAAACAATTACTAAAGAATAGATATAGGTTGGTGTCTTATGAAACAAACTTCGCATTTTAACGCAATACAGATCTTAGGTATAATGCTATCCGGGTTGGGATTAATCTGCGTTGCTTTTCCTACCTTTGTAGGTCTGTTTGCAGTTAGAGCAATTACATTTTTATTTTTAATCCTTGGCTTTTACTCACTTGTTTTCGCTTTGTTTGTAAAAAGTAAATTGACGATTTTGGTCAGTTTTTCAATATTAGTTGTAGGACTTTATGCGTTTATCAATCCTCAATATGTATTATTCATGCTGGGTATTGGCTGCTTTATCTTAGGGTTAAATGGTATTTTTTTAACCTTCTCAAAATTCAAAAAGCAAAGTGAAAGTACATTGATTTCATCTATTGCACTTATGCTACTTGGCGTGTTTGCGATGCTTAATACAAAGGCAGCTTTATCGTCTGTCATTATGATATTAGGTATTATCATTGTATTTGTTGGGATTATGCTTATCTTTGTAGGCAAAACACTTCCCTTTACAAATAGAACACAGCGGAAAACGGGGCCATTTGTATTTACCTTTAGTTCCACATTTTCGCCACAAGAGCCTAAACCCGAACCCAAGCCGAACAACAGGGTCATCATCAATATTGATGATGATGACGTTGAAGAGATTGATTTTAAAGATGTTGACTAATATTATTATTTTTAAAGCGACGGATTATTCGTCGCTTTCTTGATTTTTTGTACGTAACTTTCTTAGTGAATTATTAGAAAAAACATGTTAAACTATAATAAATCTGACGATTTAGAATTATCAATCTATTCACATTAAGGGGTGCAAGCTATGTTTAAAACGTTCTCATTCAAATTATTTTTAGGATTACTTATCTATACAATAGTCGCTGTAGGCCTAAGCTACTTCGAGCTAAATCTCCTTGTAACTACAGGTATTTTAATCGTCCTTCTCATTACCTTGACACTTATTTACCACTTGTCCCTACGAAATCAGGTTCGATATGTTTCGGAATATCTTGAACGCCTCGGAAGTGGCGATGTCACTGTAAAAGCCAGCAAACACCTATCCAAAGATTTTACTGTTATTACTGAAATCGTCTCATCTAGCAATAAAAGTACAAAATCCATTATTGGAAAAATGTTAACCACTTCTGAACAACTATTAAATCTAATCGAAACCATTAAGCGTTCTGGCGATGAAATGGAAAAATCATTCTCTCAGGTAACAGAAAATGTCTCTGAAATCTCTCAATCCGTGGATAACATGTCAAAGGAATCACTAGATATGCAGCACGATGCAGAAACCATGAGAAAAGATATGCACAGTGTTTCATCAAATTCTGAAACCGCTGAAGAAATTGCCAAGCTTATGAAGGCCAATCTAGATATTAACAATAAAAACACACTAGAGCTTATCAATCGTATGAAGCAAAGCGCTCATAGAAATACACTTGTCTCAGAGGAGGTTTCTCTTCTTCGATCAGAAATGCATAAAATCATTGAAATTGTCAATGTGATCAGTAATATTTCTTCACAGACTAACCTACTTGCTTTGAACGCATCTATTGAAGCTGCAAGGGCTGGGGAAGCTGGTAAGGGCTTCGCAGTCGTAGCTGAGGAGGTTCGTAAGCTTGCTGAGCAATCCAACGAATCCTCTGAAGGTATCAGTCGAATGATTGATGATATTGTTAGAAAAACAGAAGCCATTACTTCTAAAATTTCAGATGAAGTTAACAATGCCAATGAAAACGTTAAATTCGCAGACGATTCAAACGAACTATTAACGGTGAGCTATGAATCTGTTGAAAATACACTTTCTATTATCCGCGAAATCATTCAACAAATCGACCATCAGACGACGTCTACTGAAGACGTTTACAAACTGATAAAGAACATTTCTGAGGAAAGTCAACAGGTAACTGCAAATATTGAAGAAACTGCTGCACTCACAGAGGTTCAGTTGATCAGTTTAAGCACGATTGTCTCTTCATTAGATCATCTTTTAGGCATATCCAACGCACTTGGTTTGGTAGTTAATGAATATAAAAAGGGATTGAAAATTAGCAATGATGTTAAACAAAAAATAAATGCGTCTCTAAAAATGCTGAAAGGCGAAGCAGAATCAATGGGCAAAGCCGGTATACACTCCATAAACAAAGCACAGCTGGCAAATCTTAAAGCGAAATCTTCAGATTATGAATTACTTGCCCTACTTGACCGCGACGGGATAGCCTATGTATTTTCACAAGAAACAGGGGCAAGTCGAATCGACGCTTCGCATCGACCTTTTTTCAAGCACAGTATCAAGGGAGAGGATTATATTTCTGAGCCTTATATTTCTTCCTTAACTGAGAATTATTGCATAAGCATTGCAACGCCAATCAAAACTAATTCAGAAGTGGTTGGTGTAATTGTACTGGATATAACCATCTAGATTTTTAGAACTCAGAACTTAAAAATGTGCAGACCCTAAATGGATCTGCACATTTTTTATAGTTTTTGATAAATGCTAACCTCACTTACCTCATCCATTTCTTCAAGCTTAACCTTGACGACTTCTTTACTAGAGGTTGGTAGGTTTTTACCTACATAATCTGGGCGAATTGGAAGCTCTCTATGCCCTCGGTCAACAAGTACCGCTAGCTGAATCATACTTGGTCTTCCAAAATCAATAATTGCATCCATGGCAGCTCTAACCGTTCTACCTGTATATATAACATCATCTACTAAGATGACGATCTTGCCATCAATTTTAAAACTGACCTGCAGGCCTTTTACATCAGGCTCATAGCTTTTTAAGGACAAGTCATCTCGATACAAGGTAATGTCTAACTCACCTACTGGTAATGATATGCCTTCAATCTTCTCAATTTTTGAGGATAGTCGATGCGCTAAAGGGACACCCCTCGACTTAATTCCAATCAGGACGATGTCCTCAATCCCTTTATTCTTTTCGATAATTTCATGTGCAAGTCGTGTTAATGAGCGATCGATCATCTTATCATCTAATAGCTTCGCTTTAAATTCCATTATATCCCTCCATTATCTTGAAGATTGACACTTTTTAATTAATTCTTGAAAATACTCTGGAAGCTCAGCTTCGAATGTCATTAGTTCACCTGTTGTAGGATGAATAAAGCCGAGCATCTTTGCATGTAGTGCTTGTCCTTCATGCTTAACGCGCTCACTTTTTGCCCCGTACACTGGATCACCTAAAATTGGATAACCCAGCATTGCCATATGGACTCTTATCTGATGGGTTCTACCAGTTTCTAATTTTAATTTGATCAGGGTGTGATATTTATAGCGCTCAACGACCTCATAATGCGTTACAGCCTCTCTCCCACCTTGAAGAACACACATCCTCTTCCTATCCTGAGGGTGTCTACCAATCGGTGCATTTATCATTCCCGAATTGTCTTTTACAACGCCATTGACGATAGCGACATACTCTCTAAGTGAACTTTTATCCTTAAGCTGAGCTGCTAAGGATTCATGAGCCCTATCGTTTTTTGCAATCATCAGTAGTCCGGAGGTATCCTTGTCAATCCGATGAACGATGCCAGGTCGAATCACACCATTGATTGAGGAAAGTCTTTCTGAAAAGTACATTAACGCATTAACCAATGTACCTGTATAATTACCAGGCGCGGGATGCACTACCATTCCCTGAGGCTTATTCACGACGATAACATCATCGTCTTCATACACGATATCCAGAGGAATATTCTCAGCCTCAATTTTAAGAATTTCTGGATCTGGTATGATAATTTCAACCGAATCGTCAACTTTGACGATTTGCTTTTTTATTTGACAGATAGAACCGTTTATACTTACGCGCTCCTCTGAAATTAACTTCTGAATATAGCTCCTTGATAAATCTGCCATTTCTTGACTTAGATAAACATCTAATCGCAAGGGTACATCGTCATTTATCAAGGTTATTTTATTGGATAATTGTCCCATTTCCACACCTCAACGTCCTTCTATTATAACTATTATCAAACATTTAATCAATTTATTACAATAAAAATGCATACTTCTTTTTTGTTTTTGGTATAATAAGAAAATCAGTAATAACAGTATAAACAACCTTGGAGGATCCATGGATCAATATAGAGTTAAAAAAATTATACAAATCGCAACACAGACTGGAAAAATCATGCTGCAAAATGGCGCTGAAACCTATCGTGTGGAAGATACCGTTCAAAGAATGGCTGAATCGCGTGGTTTGTCTGAGGTTAACGTTTTCGTTATACCAACTGGCATTATTATAAGTGCAACTTATAATGATATGACCATTAGTTTGTTAGAGCGCGTTAATCCTGAGGGGATAGATTTAGAATGTATCGATCGAGCAAATGCCTTCTCTAGAGAATTTACTTCTACCGAAATGACACTTGAAGCTGCAGAAGAAAGAATACAAGATCTTAATAGTCCGCCTCGCTTTAAAAAATGGATAAGAGTACTTTCAAGTGGTATGGGAGGCGGCTTCTTCGTTTTAATGTTTGGAGGTACTGCCATTGAATTTCTAATTGGCTATTTGGCTTCGTCCTTGACGGTTCTATGGACGGAGGCACTTGATAATAAGCATCTAAATTTTTTTATTAAGAACATTTTAGGTGGCTTTGCAGCTGCACTCTTTGGTGTCGTATTTGTTAGATTTATTGGTATTTTCGATCTATCAGCCTCAATTAACACCGTCATCATCGGTCCCTTAATGACATTGGTGCCTGGGGTTTCATTAACCAATGGTATTCGTGACCTAATCTCAGGTGAACTATTAGCAGGAAGCGCAAAAATTATGGAAGCACTTTTTATTGCCATCGCACTAGCATTTGGTGTCGGTATGGTATTACAATTTAGTTTAAAATTCATCTCTTAGGAGTCAAATATGATCTATGTTGCACAAGCATTTTATTCATTCTTAAGCGTAGTCGGATTTTCAGTCCTGTTCAATTTACCCAGACGGCTAATTATAGCTGCAAGCTTATCGGGTATGATTGGTTGGCTACTTTATTTCTATTTTCAATCCATTCAAACCACCAATTTTATTCTGCCAGCATTTGCAGGTTCTATTGCGGTAGGTTTGGTTGGAGAAATTTTAGCAGCTGTAAAAAAACATCCTGCTACCCTTTTTATCATCCCTGGAATAATCCCTTTTGTACCTGGATATGGAATCTACTATACCATGCTTCACATTGTGGAAAAGGATTTTAATTCTGCTTTAACAACTGGTGCAGAGTCACTTTTTATCGCCATATCCATTGCTTGTGGCATTGTTCTTGCAACTTCTTTTGTAAGAATTATAAGACCTAACCTAGAAAAATGGCTTACTAAAAAAGCGAAGTAGATGCTAAGCATCGACCTCGCTTTTATTATTGATTGTAAACTTATTATTGCTTGTAAACTGATTATCGATTACACCATTTTAAGTATTCCGCTATTACAAAGTATTGAGTCGGAATCTAAAGGGTATCTATTTTGGTGGCATTACCATTGCTTTTCCATCGATGACAAGCTCGCCATGTTGGTTTGTACATGTTGTTCTTAAAATAAGTCTGTTCTTTTCTACTATTCTTTCGATAACTTCTACCTTTGCTTCAATTGTGTCACCAAATTTAACAGGTTTTTTAAAGCTCAACTCTTGTGATAAATAAATTGTCCCTGGACCTGGTAAATGAACACCTAAAACAGTTGAAATAAAGCTTGCAGTTAACATACCATGAGCGATTCTTTCTTTAAACATTCCCTTTTCCGCTTCTACAGCATTGACGTGAGCAGGATTAAAGTCCCCACTAATGCCCGCATATAAATATACGTCTGACTCGGAAATCGTTTTTGTAAAGCTTGCAGTATCTCCAACTTGAATTGTATCTATCGTTTTTAGCATGAAAAGCCTCCTATTTTAAGCCATTATAAGCGTAAACCACCGTTTACAGATAAATTATGTCCAGTAACAAATGATGACTCATCACTCGCTAAGAATAATACCGCATTAGCAATTTCTTGTGGTTCTCCAAGTCTACCCAACATTGTTTTTTCTCTAATAGGATCGAGAACCTTATCAGGCACAGTTTTCATCATTTCAGTATTTACATAACCAGGAGCAACTGAGTTAACTCTGATTGCTTCGCCTTTTCTAGAGAATTCCTTCGCCCATGTTTTAGCAAGACCAATTACGCCAGCTTTAGTTGCAGCATAGTTCGATTGTCCAATATTTCCATATTCACCAACTACTGAAGCGATGTTAATAATTGAGCCTTTCTTTTGATCTAACATTACAGGAGCGACTGCTTGAGTTAAATTGAAAACACCCTTTAAGTTGACATCGATAACAAGATCCCACATTTCTTCAGTCATCTTGTTTATTAATGCATCTCTCGTAATCCCAGCATTGTTAACCAAAACATCAATGTGTCCATATTTCTTTACAACATCTGCAATAAACTGTTCAATATCTGTACGTTTAGTTACATTAAGTTTGTATCCTTCAACGTTTTCACAAGTGTAAGCTAAATCGGACATATCCACAGCCACTACTTGTGCGCCTTCTCTAGCAAACGTTTCACAAATACATCTTCCAATACCTTGAGCGCCACCAGTTACAACAGCAACCTTACCTTCAAGTCTTTTCATTTCAAACCTCCTAAAATCCCATTGAAATATTGTCGACATAGAATATAGCAATTTTTATGCCAACACCTCTAAAGAATCGGCCATCAGAACAAAAAAAAATATATATATCTGTCATTTTTTCCTGTTCATTTGATGGAACAAATTATACAATACTATTATAACACAACGATAATTATTTGGAGGTAAAAATGGCTAATAATATCAATAATGAGAAAATTAACGCATTTTTAGATTATTTTAACAATACAGGGCGTTCATCCGTTGAATTTCTAGTAGATGGTATCGGTTGGTTAATTCTCCTAAAAGAGAATATCGAAATCGTGTCTGACAACTGGTTTGCATCAACCAAGTACAGTGCTTCTACTGTAAAAATACTAGAACCTGAAACGTCTAGTCTAATCTGTTTTACTAATATTTATCAGAAAAACTTAACTTTCACGGAAAATGCCAATAACGTAAAGTACAATATGTTATTCGATGAGATCTGCATTTTTGTTGATAGAATTATAGCGTTTCATTAAAAGTTAAAATGCTATCGTACTGCGTATAAAAAGCTTGGTTTTAATCAAACCAAGCTTTTATTTGTTCTATATAACAATTGGTCTACATTGCCATTTCGGCTATCTTTGCAAGTGGACTGCGTTCAACTTGCTTAAGGGTAACGTGTCCTGAAAGGTCATAGGGCTTCATTTTTTCTATCGTATAGACCAATCCGTTAGACTTTGCGTCGACAAGTACGTTGTCTATTTGGTTATCGCTTGGATCACCAATGAAAACGAATTTTGATCCAAAGCCAGCACGCGTTAGCATGAGCTTAGCCAAATGGGGTGTGATTTCCTGAGCCTCATCGACGATTACTAAGGCATCTGTCAAGGTTCGACCGCGCATATAGGTAAATGTCTTCGTCTCAATTACCCCGTATTTTCTGTATTGCTCAATAAAATCTTCAACACTAAACTCAGGCTTTTCTGTATAGACGATGTGTCTACCCTTTCCTAAATTCTCTTTTTGCTTTTTAATAACCTTTTGATCGACTAAGTTCTCGATTGCGTCATAGAAGCTTCCCATCCATGGTCGTAATTTTTCTTCCTCAGTACCTGGCAAATAACCAATATCATTGCCTGCTGGTACAACCGGTCTTACAAACACGATTTTGCGATATTGTCCTTGCTCAATCGCTTTTTGAAGCGCAACTGCAGTTGCAAGGATGGTTTTCCCTGAGCCTGCCCCACCTGAAATTGTAACAAAATGAATATCGGGATTCATAAGCAACTCATACGCCATCTTTTGTTCTCTGTTGATAGGTGTAAGACCCCAGGATACTTCATTTTGATATTTAAGAGGTACAATTCTTTTACCATCATAACGCGCAAGAATTTCATGGTTTTCGCGATCCAAGCTTTTAACATGAATGAACTCATTTGGAAATAACGGTTCATCAAAGTATTCTTTTGGATCAAGGCCGCCGCTGAAAATTTGATCAATTACTTTACTATAAAGCCTTTTTTCAATGTATCCCTTATAAAGATCATCCGTGTCAATCTTATCATTTTGATAATCTTGAATTTCTAGACCTATGGCATCTCCTTTTATGGCCATATATAGATCTTTAGTAACTAAAACCGTTTGAGTTGGTTCATAAATCTTTTGTAGCTGTTTTGCAACAGCTAATATCTTAGTATCGTTCTTTGAGTAGTCCAAACCATCAGGTAAATTCGTAAAATCCATATGATTGAGTTCAATTCGAAGCGTGCCACCATTTTCTAAACCGACCCCTTCGGCTAACGATCCCTTTTGACGAATATTGCTGAGCTCACGTGCAGCCCATCTCGCATGATAGCCGACGATGCCTTCTCTTTTCTTTAGATGATCTAACTCTTCAATGCAAATGATTGGAATAATAACATGGTTATCTTCAAACTTGTAAAAACACTCTGGGTCATGAATCATAACATTTGTGTCCAATATAAAATTCTTAACCATATTTGCCTCCTAGATCGTGATAGCTGTAATATAGCATACTTAGATTTTTATATTATTTGAAGCATATTAAGATTTTGTGAATCGCGTAGAAAATTAAAATATTGATAATTTAATCAAATGCTTGCTTAACTTACTTTATTAATTTTTCAATAGATTTTGCATAGATTTGAGCACATTTTATCATCGCATTTAGATCAAAATATTCATCTGTTTGATGGGACACCTTTTCCTGACCTGGAAAGGCAGGACCAAACGCCACTATATTTTTCATTGATCTAGCATAGGTAGCGCCACCTGAAGCGGTTGGCTCACCAGATAAACCGGTCTCTTCTACATAAACCTGAGTTAATACTTGTATCAGCTCTGACGACTTTTCTATATACAAAGGTGCTAAGTAATCGAGCTCTTCATATTCTAAACCATATTTTTCTGCCACTCTCGTTATCCCATCAACGATAAATTTTTTATCTACGGTTACTGGAATACGAGCATCAATCCCTATGGTTTCACCGAAGCTGGATAAATCAATCTGATTTACTGAAAAAGTTAACTTACCAGAAGGCTCATCTTGGCAATTACCAAAAATTAATTCGCCATTATAGGTAAAGGCTATCTTTTCACTTAAAAAAGCGATCATAGGCGAATCTGTACCTATTTCCTTTAGCGCCATTGCCATTCTAACAATTGCATTGACACCAGCATTTGGTTTAGCTGAATGAGCACTTTTACCGATGACAAATAGCTCCTCTTCCTCAAGATCATGATCAAATCCCATCTTCTTTAATTGTTTTTCAAGTCGATAGATATGATCCCCATGATAGGAAGCTGATTCTGGAACAGCGTTCATAGCAGTTCCGCCTCTTACTCTAAGCTCAGATTTTTGACTGGTTTTTAATTTGAACTGAAGCAAACCTTTTTCAGCGTACACAACCGGGAAATTTGCATCAGGTGTAAAACCTGCAACGGGAATTTCTTCTCTTGATGAGTACCGACAGATTCCACGCCAGCTTGTTTCTTCGTCTGTTCCAATTATAATTCTGACCCGTTTATTAAATTGGGCGCCTGTATCTATGACGGCCTTTACGCCAAAGATTGCTGCAATTAGTGGTCCCTTATCATCTATTGCGCCTCTGCCGAAGATCTTTCCATCTTCAATTTCTCCTCCATAAGGTGCATGCTTCCAGTTTCCTGCATCTCCCTCGGAGACGACATCAATATGCCCCAATATGGCAATCATTTCTTCACCGTCACCATATTCAGCATATCCATAATAGCCTTCAGGATCATAATAGGTTCTAAAACCAAGACCTTCACAAATATCTAGTGTCTTTTTTAATGCAGCATCAATTTGCTTACCAAAAGGCTTCACTTCATCTAATTCATCTAGTACACTTGGAATCGCTAACAATTCCACCAAAGCCGAAATCATTTCCTTTTGATTGTCAACTACCTTATTACGAACCATCATAACCAACGCCCCCTTTTCCTTGTGTCGCAACTAGCTGTTTTAATAATATATAACCTATCTTGTGTCTATAAATCAATAATTTGTGTCATTAGTATAATTATTTTTATTTACAGCCATATGAACAAAAAAATTCGCAATATTAAATTCTTCGGACGTCGGTCCTCGGCAAGCCTGCGGAGCGTCCTACGAATTCAATATTGCGAATTTTATATACATTTTTTTTCAGTCTGTTTATTCAATAGTTAAATTTAATAGTTAAATTAAGTACCAAAATTAATTGTCTAAATAATCAACTAAAATTAATTTATAACATCAAAACTATAATTTAGAACTAAAAATAACTTAGTTCTTTGTGACGAATACACCAACCTCGTTTCCATTGAGCTGATGCATTTCGTATGGTTGATCTTGACCAGCTACTAGAGCGGTTGCCAATGTTTCTGACTTGATATACTCAGCATACGCTTCTACAGCATTTGCAAACGCTTCTGGCGCTTGGTAGAAAATCGTAATTTGATCCATCATTTCATAGTCATTTGCTTTTCTCATTTGTTGAACTCTTGAGATTAGTTCTCTTGCGTAACCTTCTGCGATGAGTTCATCCGTTAATTGCGTATCTAGGATGATAAAACGGTTATTTTCCATTTTAACAGTGAAGCCTTCCTTCGCATTGATGTTAATGAGAACGTGCTCAGCAGTAACTTCAAACGGTTGGCCTTCAAGCTCAATCGTAACACTTTCGCCACCGTCGAGTTTCATCGCATAAACTTGTGGGTCTAGCTTGTTTAGCTCAGCCGTGAACGCACCCATGCCTTTACCGATAATTGGTCCTAGTACTTTAAAGTTTGGTTTAAGTTGGAAATTCATATAATTAGGAAGGTTATTTGTAAACTCAACGTGTTTTACATTAAGCTCTTCCATTAAAAGTTCCACTAAATCGCCGATTAATTCTTCATATTTACCATCTACGATGATTTCGTTGATAGGTTGTCTAACTTTGATTTTAACCGATTCACGTGCGGATCTACCTAACGTTGTTAGATCTCTTACAAGGTCCATTCTAGACTCTACGCGTAGGTCGATTAACGACTCAACCACTTCAGGATATTGACTTACGTGTACCGAAGCCTCTCCAGTTAAGTTTCTATAGATTTCTTCTGTGATGAACGGTGCAAAAGGCGCAGCCAATTGACAGACTGTGATAAGGACTTCATTTGTCGTGTTGTAAACTGATTTTTTATCCTCTGTTAATTCAGAATCCCAGAATCTTCTTCTTGATCTTCTGATGTACCAGTTTGATAAATCTTCACTTACAAACTCTTGAATCTTTCTTACTGCTTTAGTCATATCAAATACATTTACATCTTCACGTACTGCTTTGATTAATGAGTTCAGTTTAGATAAAATCCATCTGTCTAGCTCTGGACGATCTTCTGGTTTCACATAGAAGCTGTTAACATCTATCTTATCTGTGTTGGCATATAATGTGAAGAAGTTATAAACGTTCTTGATTGTACCAAAGAACTTAGAATTAACTTCAATCAAACCATCTTCGTCGAATTTGGTTGGCGTCCATGCTGGTGATACATAGTATAAATACCATCTCACCACGTCTGCACCATATTTGTTTAAGAGTTCAAAGGCATCTACACCATTGCCTCTTGACTTAGACATTTTCTTACCAAACTTATCTAAGATCAGGTCGTTAACAAGAACGTTTTTATATGGTGATTTGCCCATTACAAATGTACTAATTGCGATTAAGGAGTAGAACCAGCCTCGCGTTTGGTCAATGCCCTCACAGATGAAATCTGCTGGGAATAAGGTTTCGAAGATCTCCTTGTTTTCAAATGGGTAGTGATGCTGTGCAAAAGGCATCGAACCACTGTCGAACCAACAGTCGATAACATCAGGCACCCTGTTCATTGTGCCACCGCATTTATCGCATTTTAAGTGTACATCATCCACATAAGGTCTGTGTAGTTCAATATCAGTCGTAATCGTCTCAACCGCTCGATCAACAAGCTCCTGTCTAGAACCAACTGAAGTGGTATGACCGCAGTCACAACGCCAAATATTAAGTGGTGTTCCCCAATATCTACTTCTTGAAATTGCCCAGTCATTTAGGTTTTCAAGCCAGTTTCCAAATCTTTTTTCACCGACATAGTCAGGGTACCAATTAACTGAGTTATTGTTCTCGATTAATTGATCCTTTAATTTTGTCATCTCGATATACCAGCTTGGTTTTGCATAGTATAAAAGAGGTGTACGGCAACGCCAGCAGTGTGGATAATTGTGATCCATTCTTTGACGTTTGAAAAGCTTGTTGTTTTCAGCTAGCCATGTAACGATTTCTGGGTCTGCATCGATAACAAACGTGCCTTTCCAAGGTGTTTCTGTGTATTTACCTTCTTCATCAACGGGTTGTAGCACTGGTAAATTGTATCTTACACCTGTATTGTAGTCATCTTCACCAAATGCAGGTGCAGTATGAACGATACCAGTACCATCTTCTACAGTAACGTAGTCTGCACAAGTAACAAAGAAAGCTTTCTTATCTGTGTTAACAAACGGCATGATTTGCTCATATTCAACGTACTCTAAATCCTTACCTTTCATTTCTTCGAGAACTTCAAACTCACCTTCTAACACTTTTGGCGCAAGATTTTTCTCGATATAATAAACTTCATCGTTGTATTTTACTTTTACGTAGGTTTCATTTGGATTTACAGTTAATGCAACGTTTGATGCAAGTGTCCAAGGTGTCGTTGTCCAAACTAGGAAGTACTCATCTGCATCTTTACGTTTAAATTTAACATAGACCGTTACGGTTTTGATTTCTTGATAGCCTTGTGCAACCTCATGTGAAGCAAGACCTGTTCCACATCGTGGACAGTAAGGCAAGATCTTGTGTCCTTCGTAGATTAATCCTTCTTCGAAGAATTTGTTAAGGATCCACCACTCTGTTTCAATATAATCATTTTCAAGTGTGATATATGGGTGATCAAGATCGATGAGATATGCCATTTTTTTCGTCATTTCTCTCCAAGCATCTTCATACTCAAAAACAGATGAACGACATTGATGGTTAAAGTTCTCAATCCCATACGCTTCAATAGCTGATTTATCGTTTAATTTAAGTCTTTTTTCAACTTCGATCTCAACAGGAAGACCATGTGTGTCCCATCCTGCTTTACGTTTAACTTGATAGCCTTGCATCGTTTTAACACGGCACACAGAGTCTTTAAGGGCACGAGATATAACATGGTGAATTCCCGGTCTACCATTTGCGGTAGGTGGTCCCTCATAAAAAATAAAAGCAGGCTTACCCTCTCTGCTATCAACACTTAACTTTAATAAGTCGATGTCTTCCCAATAATCTCTGACGAGTTTTTCGTTGTCTGCCACTGCATTTTTAGCCAATTCTTTGTAGCTCATCTTAGTCATCCTTTCAATCCGTATTTCAAAAAAATAAAATCCCATAGCTTGCGCTATGGGACGAATAAACCGTGGTACCACCCAAATTTCACTCATAGGAGTGCTTCATTCATGATAACGGTATTTAACCGGTTCTCGCTACTGTGAGTTCACAAGAACAACTATGGGTGATATTCATTATAAAGCGCCATGTCAATTTTCACCAGCCATTGACTCTCTGAATGGATTTATAATTACTCGTCCCAATATTAGTTTATGTCTTATTAGTTTTTTATAATTATAGCTGAATAAAGATAAAGCGTCAACAGTATTTGTTACTCAGCCATTGTGTCATCAAGTGCTTTAAGCTGATTTTCAACTAGCATTTTAAAGCGCATTTGGAAGGATTGTAACGCATGCTTCGCTTCTTCGTGTCTTTTTATAACCGAGAGCACTTCGTTATTTGCATCACTAATGATCGATTTTGCTTGATCATCTGCTTTTTGAATGATGAAATCCGCTTTTTCATGCGCTGATTTGATCATGTCCTCTGAAGTACGCTGTGCAAGAATCATCGCTTCATTGATGGTTTTTTCCATCACCTGATAACGATCCAGCTGCTTTTCCATCTCACTAATTTTTGCGGTGGTTTCAATGTTGACCTGTATTAATTCTTCCATGCTTCTAACGATCAATGCAAGGTATTCTTCTACTTCCACTTCGTTATAGCCACGTAGACTTTTTGAAAACTGTTTGTTCTGAATATCAAGTGGTGTCAACATATTTCTTCCCCCTTATCGCTTATAAAGTGACAAAATCACTCTAATTCTATCTTTTTTCGTGGTGCCCTCTATTGCATTTAAAATCATTCTTCCAAAGCCACGAACAGAAATCATATCATTTTGGTCAATCTGGTAATCCGTCTTTGAGCAGATCTGGTGATTGACCTTAACCCTTTCAGACTCAATGAGCTTTTGTGTTTCAGATCTGGATAAATTATAGCCTGCTGCTATAATGGCATCCAGCCTTAAACTCTTAACGGTTGTCATCATCTCCTGAGTTTCGATAGCTCTTTCTAAAGCTTGATCAAGAGGTATCTGTCTGATTGATATTGATGCTCTCCCTACTTGATCAAGATGCATGCATATATAATCCTCAAGCTCTTTTGAAACTAATACTTGAGCATTTTTCTCTGCTATTACAATGTCTCCGATTTTTTCACGTTTGATACCCATTGCCATGAGAGCGCCAAGGACGTCCTTATGTTCAATTTTATTAAATTTAGTATTATACGTTATCTCTAATAAGCCAACCGTGTTATGAGGCAACACAGGCTCAGAATACTCAGTTCTAAAGATGAGCCTTGCCCGTTCTGCACCATTAAATCCACCAAGTCTTTCACATAATAACTCATCTGCATATCTTGAAGCAATCTGTTCAAAGCAATAAATCAAGTCTGGTGTGAGAAAATCACTAACATTGGTTTCAAAATATGCCTCAGTATCGACGAGATCATCTAGGGTTTTTAGAAAAAGCCCATCTGCATCGATAAATGAAGCATATTGTTTGAGTATTGCATTTTTATTTATCATAACCAAGCACGAACTAATCCCATAAGCACTTGAAATATTACCAAAGCGACAAATGGGCTAAAATCCACCATATTACCACCAATCTTCAGCCTAAATAATAAGCTTCTAATTGGGCTCAAAATTGGCTCTGTGATTTGAATTAAAAATTTCATAATTGGATTTCTAGGATCTCGAATTAACCAAGACAACATCGCTCTACCAAATATAAGGTACGTGATCACTTCAAAAAAATAAAATAATGCTACTTTTAATATATCCAAGCTACTTCCCCTTTCAATTACTCACGAAGCCAACTGTTAATTGGTGTTTCGCTTTTATTAATGACGTCTCCTGTTATGTCAACATTTTGAGGTGCTAATATGAAGATGCCCTTAGCAACTTGTTGAATATGACCATCTAAAGCATATAATGCACCTGAACAAAAGTCAAAAATCTTACGACCTAGATCCTTGTCTAAATCCGAAATATTCATAACAACGGGTCTTCTGCTTTTAAGTGTATCGACAATATTTGTAGATTCCTCAAAACTTTTTGGGTTAAATAAAACCACATTCATTTGTGCATTTGAATGAATGTTTAAGATTTTATTAGACGTCTTAATCGTATTCATTGATTTATTCGATGCATCTGATATAGCGTTTAAAGTCATACTCGTCTCTTCTGTTTCTAAATCTGTTCTCTTCATATCCTGATAGAAATCCTCAGTTCTATCTTCAGCTTCTTCATGAGAGTCAACACCCCAGAAAAACTTAATCTTGTCAATAAAGCGATCCGCCATTTATATGCCTCCTCTTAGGATTTAATAATTTCTTTTTCCATAAATTCTAGTGCCCACACGAATCATGTTGGCGCCTTCTTCGATAGCTATGCCAAAGTCACCTGACATTCCCATCGATAGAAATTTCGCTTCAACATTATCGGCTTTAATATCATTAAGGCGATCAAATAAGCCTTTCATCACCTTAAAATCAGATCTTAATGTTTCTGGGTCATCTACAAATGGAGCGATGTTCATCAATCCACAAACCTTAATGTTCTTTAGTTGACTTATTTCTTGAACAAGCTCTATCACAGAATCAGGCGATACGCCAGACTTTTGTGTTTCATCTGCCACATTAACCTGAATCAAGATGTCTTGTATCTTGTCAATTTTTTGCGCTCGATTTGAAATTTCCTCAGCCAGTCTTAAACTGTCAACAGAATGAATCAAATCAACCTTATCAATTATATATTTTACTTTATTTGTTTGTAAATGTCCAATCAGATGCCACTTTACACCCTTCACAATTTGGTCGTATTTTCGCGTTATTTCTTGAACCTTATTTTCACCTATATCTGTTATTCCATAAGCAATTGAAGCATTCATAACATCTGCTTCGTAGGTCTTTGTAACGCCAATAAGTGTAATTTCATCTCTTTTTCTTGAGGCCTTACTACAAGCCTCATTGATTTCTAATTCAAGTTCTGCTAGTTGTGTTTTCAGATAACTTAACGCCACTGTATGCCTCCACTACTATTTAATTCTATCGCCTGCCTTGTACTGGCTCGCACCACGAACGACCTCCTGGTTTTGTTTAATACTTCTAACAATGCCTTTCGCTTGATCATAGTACTGCTCATTATATACGATTGCAGCTTCATCATCGTATCCAAGTATTTTGACAGGTGTAAAGACCAGTTTTCGTTCTTTATCAACCACATAGACGCCAATTTGACCATCTATGTTTACGATAGAATCCATTTCAATTTTTAGACCTCTATAATTTTCTCTCACGATGCTACAATTGATAACCCTACGGGTAAAGAAGCCTTCAAAGCCTTCTCTAAGCTGGATAACAGCAACTGCATTTTTATCATTTGTAAACACGTCGTAAACTTCACCCTCAAGGGTCTTTCCATCGATGACGACGGTTATCTTCTGAACGTTTTTGTAAGTTTCAATTTCCTCGTTCGATACGATTGCAGCGATAAAGTAATTAACATTATCGACGATCTTAAACAATTTATCCTTCGGCTTTACTGAGGCATGCACTAATGAGGTTTCGTTTAGTACCAAAGAACTAATCTCATCATAGTTGATGTTATACAAGTTATCAATAGTCAGAAAGTCCTCATATCCATCGGTTTTATACGTTAGGATACCACTTGCAGGTGCATAAATGGCTTGTTTTTGCCCTTCTAAAAGATTTCCTTCGCCGATGGTCTTTTCAGCATATGAGGCAGTTCGGTTTGACAAGAATTTATTTTCAGTTTGAAGCTTTTCTAAACGATCCAGTTTTTGTATTAGCTGCTGCTTTAAAACTGGAATCTCGTCAAACTGCTTTTCATTCATACTAAAGATAATTTGATTTTTCAATGTTGTGATATCATACTCAAGCGAATTATAATCAAACTCAATCTTTTTCCGATTTTCCTCACGTTCATCCGTCGTAGCTTCTACTGATGCTGTGCCATCATTATAAATTTCAGCAATTTGATGGTTTTTAGTTACGACTTCACCCTCGTTTGCAAAATACGTGATTTTACCAGTTAAATTCGTGTCGACGATCAACTCATTTCTTAACACCAAAGCAGAATATTGATTTTCAATATTTAGATTACCTACCTCAACGAGATAGGTTGACTGTTCATTATAAAACAAATCTAATCCTAGCCTTATGACAAAATAGAAAAAAACGCCGACAACTGCTAGGCTCACCACTATTCTGCCATATTTTGGCCGTCGTTTTTTGCGTTTCTTAGTCGCCATAATTTACCTCATCAAGCGTGTTATTTCCAGCCGTCTAAATTAGTTGCATAATCATCGAGCTCGTGTTTTCTTTGACGCGTCATTAAATGTCCTACTGCTTCTCTGGCATTTTTCCCTTCGTATAGCACGCGATAGAGCTCTGTTGTAATCGGCATTTCAATATCATAGCGTTCCTTTAAAAGATAGGCTGCTTTAATCGTAAAAGCACCTTCAACAACCATGCCAATCTCCTTTGTCGCTTCTTCTAGTGGCTTTCCCTGACCAAGTAAAATACCACAGCGTCTGTTTCTACTGTGCATACTTGTACAAGTAACAATTAGGTCACCAACACCCGTTAACCCTTTAAAGGTTTCCATATTTGCCCCCATTACGTTACCTAAGGTCGCAATTTCCTTAATACCACGAGTGATCAGAGCTGCTTTTGCATTGTCGCCATAGCCTAAGCCATCACTTACACCAGCACCAAGTGCGATGATATTTTTCAGTGCACCACTAATTTCCACTCCTATAACATCTGGATTGGTATAGACACGCATATAGTCATTAGAAAACATATCTTGAACCAATTCTGCTGACTCCCTTGACTTAGATGCAGATACCAAAGCAGTCGGCAGCTTTAAGGCTACTTCTTCAGCATGTGATGGCCCGGATAAAACAACAAATGTAGCTCCAGGTAATAATCTTTCTGTAATTTGTGACATCGTTTCAAGTCCATCTAAATCTATGCCCTTAGAAACATTAACTATAATTGAATCCTGATTTATATATTGCTCTTCCATTAATGATTGAAGCGTTTTGCTGTATTGCTGTGATGGTACAGAAAACAAAAATAGATCGGTCTCAGTAAAGGCCTCTTCTTTATTATTTGTAAAAGCAATCGTCTCTGGAATTGTAATTTCCGGGAGATATTTCGCGTTTTTATGTGTTAGGTTTATTTCATCGATTTGTTCCTTATTTCTTGCCCAAACTTTAACCTGGTGACCATTTTCATTTAGCACCATGGCAAGCGCTGTTCCCCAGCTTCCGGCAGCAATGACAGTTACTCTCAAATTGTCCTCCTTGCGATGAATCAGTTGATTAAATCTATCCTATATTATACCACAAGATAGCATTAATCTCTATCTTACTCCTCGCTATCCTCTTCATCTTCGTCGTAGTCGTAGTCATCATCCTCTTCATCTTCATCGTCTTCATCGTCTGTTTCATCCTCATCAAATATATCATGAGGATTATGACGAATTAATGGATTGCCCTCGTCATCTTCGTCCTCTATTAGATCATCATCCAAATCGTCCTCAGGTCGTGGCCCTTCATCATAAGGTAATTCCATATTCTGCCTCCAGCTCAATGTTAAAGTAATCCTTCAAAAAAAGGCACAGTCAAACTGCGCCTAATTGATCAATTATTCGTCCCCTCTTGCTTTAACCTTAAATACAATAGGTGTTCCCTCATAGTTAAAATTTTTTCTAATTTGATTTTCTAAATATCTCACATAAGAGAAATGTGCAAGCTCCTTCTCATTAACAAATAGTACAAATGTAGGCGGTTTCACAGAAGCTTGAGTTGCATAATAAATTTTCAAACGCTTTCCTTTATCCGATGGAACTTGATTAAGTGCGATTGCTTCATTAATTATGTCATTTAAAACACCAGTAGAAATACGCAACGCATGATTGTTATTCACATATACAGCTTGTTCAAGTAGCTGCATCAATCTTTGTCCCGTAAGAGCTGAAACAAATGCTACTGGTGCGTATGCCATAAATGGGAAATCTTCTCTTATACGCTTTTTAAATTCATTGAAGGTGTGATTGTCTTTTTCAATAGCATCCCACTTATTAACGACAAATATGGAGGCCTTCCCCGATTCGTGCGCATAGCCCGCTACCTTTTTATCTTGTTCTGTTATGCCTTCACTGGCATCTATCAAGATAAAACAAACATCGGAGCGTTCAATTGCAGCAATTGTTCTAAGAACGCTATATTTTTCAATTGACTCGTTAACCTTTGATTTTCGTCTTATTCCTGCAGTATCTATTAAAACAAATTTCTGATCTTGGTAAGTAAATGGTGTGTCGATTGCATCCCGTGTGGTACCTGCTATAGGAGAGACAATAACTCTATTTTCTCCTATAATTTTATTAACCATTGAGGACTTACCAACATTTGGCTTACCTATCAATGCAATTTTAATTGTATCTTCATCCTCTTCAAGTACTTCATTGCTTGGAAACAAAGCCACTATTTCATCCAAGAGATCGCCTAGCCCCATTGCATTTACAGAGGAGATCATCACTGGCTCACCAAGCCCTAAGGTATAGTAATCATAAAAATGATCTGGTTTTTTGTACTGATCAATTTTATTTAAAACCAGAACAACTGGCTTTTTGGAAACTCTAAGCATATGAGCTATTTCATCATCAGCAGTTGTGTAGGTATGTTTACCATCACATACAAAAACGATAACATCTGCAGTGTCTATGGCGATTTGAGCCTGATCTCTCATTTGAGATAGTATAATATCATTTGATGAAGGCTCTATACCACCTGTATCAATCATAACAAATTTATGTCTAAGCCATTCGCAATCAGCATAAACTCTATCCCTTGTCACGCCTGGTGTGTCCTCAACGATTGAAATTCTTGCACCAGCAATCCTATTAAAAAAGGTCGATTTTCCGACATTCGGTCGTCCAACGACAGCAACTATTGGTTTTCTAAACATTTTTACCTCCGCCTGTTAGGTTGTCGATTAAAGCATAGCCAGTACATTCAACCTTAATAAAAGGCAAGCTAAAAAACTGCGACAACTCTTCTAATGTAACATCATCTAATAATATTTCTTCTGAATCGCGAAACATCGCACTAGGCAGTAAAACCTGATCATAGCGATTCTGATCCAAAATCAACTTAATTTGCTCTTTAATATCTTTACCTGTCAGTAGTCCAGCAACCGTAATTCTTTCACCAAAAAATCGGTTGACTATAGTAGCGACGTCGACCTTTAGCTCAGGTACATGCTTCATAATATCCGTACAGAGAGCTTTCACAAAAGGTCCAGCTGCAGTTCCAGTTACAATTAACGATTTAGGATATGATTTGTTTGCGAAAGCTTTGGAATTTAAAACCTCGCTCACCTCAGTCGTTAATTTTCTTATCATACCGATGCCATCCTCAAGCTGAATATATGACTCATACGCTGCGTCTTCAGGAAATGATTGCTCGGCTAATATATAAAATTCATCTGCTAAAAATGCAAATCTAGTATCTAATTTATCAAGTGCAAGCTTTTGAAAACGATGCACTCGTTCTATGGTATCTAATGCACTTTCCTTATTAAACCCTTTCATTTCAATGAGTCCTTCTCTGAACTGTGTTAGACCAATTGGAACGATAGCAACGCTATTAAGGTTTGGATGAAACTGCATTAAATCCGATAAGGTTCTTTCTAAAGCTGCTTTATCGTTGTAGCCTGGACAAAGAACAATTTGAGCATTAACAACGATGCCACCGTCGATTAATTTTTTAAGGCGCTCCATAATATGCCCTGCAAAGCGATTGTTAAGCATTACTTTTCTAAGCTCTGGATCAGTTGTGTGAACAGAAACATTAATCGGACTAATTCTATAACGAATAATACGGTCTATATCCGCATCCTTAAGATTGGTTAAGGTTACAAAATTGCCTTGTAAAAATGAAAGTCTTGAGTCGTCATCCTTAAAATATAGGGATTCTCTCATTCCCTTTGGAAGCTGATCGATAAAACAAAAGACACAGTTATTGGTACAGCTCCGGGCATGATCGATTATTGGATTGTCGAATTCAACACCAAGTGTTTCATCAAAATCCTTATCAACCTCGATTTCCCAAATATCACCGTCTTTTTTTTCAATTTCTAAAACGACAGATTCATCATTGATTAAAAACATGTAATCGATGATGTCGTTAATAGGATTTCCATTTATTGCTATTAATCGATCGCCAACCTCTATTTCCAACTCTTCAGCAAGAGAATTTGCCTCAACTGATTTTATAAAACTCATTTTTCTACCTTTCTAAAAAACACAGTACAACCAATATTCTATTTTAATATACCACCATATGAATTACAACTCTTATTTTTTTGATATAAAGGAACTCAGTGAACCCCTAGGATATCCTGTTCTTCTATGAGAATGGTATAAATCTGCCATACATATGGTGCAATCCGATATGGTTTCAATTTTAGAATTTGGAACGCCCGCTTTGACTAATATCAATCGATTTGCAAGCTTAAGATCAAGATCGTATTTATCCTCGTGTGGATTTAAAAAAATTTGATTGAGAAGTTCCTCATGGTAATTCAAAGAAAAACTATCATATACCCTTTGATCCACTTCATAGCAGCAGACCGCAGCACTTTGTCCAATTCCGACATTAATTTGATCCTTTTTATAGCCTTTTTCATTCAAGATTTGTATAGCTTCAAGTGCCATTAAATTTGAGGTGCCCTTCCATCCGCTATGCACGGTACCAATCCACTTTTTATCATCTGTTTCATAAACGAGCGGTACACAATCCGCATAAAAGGTCATTAAAACAACGTCATCGCGCCGTGTAACCAGTCCATCTGTTTCTGGCATTACATAGAGCTGATAGGCATCTAGGGCTGAGTTTGATGTATCGATCCTTCTCATCTGATCAAAGCTAAAATCATCTGTAATTTCGATTACCTTATTGGAATGAACCTGCTGAGTCGCTATAATTATATTATTTTTAATTTTCAAATCCGACAAGACACGATGTATGTTTTCAAAAACTGCTATTTTGTCATCATCACCAAAAAAGCTGGTATTTAAAGTACGATAGGGACCTTGACTGACACCGCCAAGTCTCGTTGTAATTCCGTTCATATTAAATATATTGTCAAAATGCTTATAACGATTTGTTATGTCCATCATCGGTGTCTCCTTTCAAAAGCTTGACTAATCAAAATCATAAAAAAAAGCAGTAATCACTGCTTTTAGTATAACGTTTATCAAAATCAAAATGACCTTGAAATGCTTCAGCCCTTCGCTTTTTCATGAAGTAATTTAGTTAACTCATTTATAAAGGTGTTGATGTCTTTAAATTGGCGATAAACTGATGCAAATCTTACATATGCTACTTCATCTAAATCCTTGAGGCCAGACATGACGAGCTCTCCAATTAATTCTGATTGAATCTCCTTTTCCATGGACGTATGCATACGCGTTTCAATTTGGTCAATTAATCGTTCCATTTGCTCCATTGATACAGGTCTTTTTTCGCAAGCTCTAATAATGCCATTAAGCACTTTCATCCTGTTATACGATTCGCGTGTGCCATCTTTCTTGACGATGATAATTGGTATTTCTTCAATTTTTTCATAGGTTGTGAATCTTTGGGTACAATTAATACATTCTCTTCTTCGTCTTATTACATGACCGTCATCAGTTGGCCTCGAATCGATGACTTTGGATTCTAAACTGCTACAATATGGACACTTCATCACTTCACCTCTTTTTCAATGGTTTTCTTGATCTAACGAATATCGCCATCGGTTTAAAAAAAAACCTTGCTAGAAGCAAGGTTATCTTTTCTTTCTTAAAAATGTCGGAATGTCAAATGTGTCATCCTCATCCGGGTCAGCTTCTGTAGGTTGAACCCTTACAGTTTCAGTTTTAACTTGTTGCTTATTCACTTTTACTTCCTGTCTGGTTTCAACTTTAGGTAAATCAAAGCCAGTTGCGATAACAGTTACCGTAATTTCATCCTTTAAAGATTCATCGATGACAGCACCCATTATGATGTTTGCTTCTGGATCTGCTTCTTGGTATACCAAATCAGCAGCTTGTTGAATTTCCATCATTCCAAGCGATTTGCCACCACGAATATTTAAAAGTATGCCCTTAGAGCCTTTGATTGAAGTTTCTAATAATGGACTATGAATTGCTTGATTGGTCGCTTCTATAGCGCGATCTTCCCCACTTGAAGATCCGATACCCATGTGTGCTAAGCCTTGCTCAAACATAATCGTTTTAACATCGGCAAAGTCAACATTGATAAGTCCTGTTTCAGTAATTGTATTAGAAATACCTTGAACCCCTTGACGCAGAACGTCATCTGCGATGGTAAACGCATCGAGGATTGAAGTTCTTTTTTCAACGATTTCAAGTAAACGATCATTTGGAATTGTAATTAATGTATCAACGCGTTTTTTTAGCTCCTCGATGCCTTCCTCAGCGTGCTTCATTCTTCTCTTACCTTCGAATGAAAATGGCTTCGTAACGACACCAACTGTTAGTATTCCCATTTCTTTGGCAATTTCAGCAACGATAGGTGCAGCGCCTGTACCTGTACCACCGCCCATACCAGCAGTGATAAATACCATATCGGCACCTTGAAGTGCTTGAAAAATATCATCGCGACTTTCCTCAGCTGCCTTCTTTCCCACCTCTGGGTTAGCACCTGCACCAAGTCCTCTTGTTAATTTTTCACCAATCTGTAATTTATATTCAGCTGCCGAGCTGTAAAGGGCTTGTTTATCCGTATTGATTGCGATAAATTGCACGCCTTTTAAATTAGACTTAATCATTCTGTTAACAGCGTTATTTCCACCGCCACCAACACCAATTACTTTAAGCTGGGCAAATTCTTCAACAGCAACATCAAATTCTAACATGAAAATCCTCCTTATCCCGCAAAGTAATAATTCTCAGGTGTTTATAATCTTTATCTATTAAAAACAATATACTCTAACTTTAATTTTATTAATTGTCCTTATAAAACGTCCCTGACTGGAAATAATCTAAGAGTTTTCCGCAATATGTATTGCTTAAAATACCTAGATTTCCACTACATATAGTATATACTCTTTTTATATTTTTTGGAATATTTTTTTTTACAAAATCGTGCGTTTTAGTCCTTTACACTTCATTTTAGGACTTAATACCTAAAATTTGACATGTATTTCACATACTTTATACTATTTTCCTCTATATCGATCGATGGTATAACGTCGAATGCTACCAATATTATTAAATAAACGTGTACCGAATACAAAGATAGCTGCATAATAAATAGGCACACCAAGCTTATCCCCTAAAAATGACAATAGGATTGCCATAATTGCATTTACAAAAAAACCAGTAATAAAAATAACGCCGTCAAACTTATTTTCCAAGCTTGCTCGAAGTGCACCAATGATAGAATCAATAGCTGCTAAAATTCCAACTGAGATGTACAGTGATGAAATTGTTGAAAATTCAAATGGTATATAAAGTCCAAGCAAAATACCTAATAAAATACCTACGATAGCAATTAACATATCTATACCTCTCAATTCAAGTATTCATAGCTTACGAAACCTTCATACGCAGGTATCGTTACGCTTATAGAAGTGTTCACCTCTACAAAAACACCCCAGCTTCTTAGACTTTCACTAAAGCT
Source organism: Clostridiales bacterium 38-18 (assembly GCA_001897605.1). GTDB lineage: Bacteria > Bacillota > Clostridia > Peptostreptococcales > Acidaminobacteraceae > Fusibacter_C. Next base: position 565,533 of record MKTL01000006.1, read on the forward strand.
TCCAGGTGCATTGATTGCCGATTCCAAAAATTTACGATCACCAACGGCTTCGATGATGTAAGGTGGCGCAAAAACCTGATCGTTGATTTTAATAGTCGGTCCAGTGCATTGTATGTTCGACTTGTTAAACACGACGCGCTGTCCATTGATGGCGATCGCCTCAGCGCCAGCATTTCTCAGGTCATCTACCATAGCTCTGATATCGATGTCATGTACCAACACCATGTTAGGGTCCTCATCCTCAATTAACTCTCTCGTCCCATCGGTTACGATAATTACAACCCCCGGTCCCTCCACACGTGTAAGGCCAGCCGTTTCTTTCGTCAGCTCGATTTCGGATTTGAGGAACCCTTCATAATCAATATCAGTATCATCCTTAGCGGTTTGATAAGCTTCGATTTGTGCTCTAAGTTCTTCAACCTTACTATTTAATTGTACTAACTCAGACTTTTGACTTTCAAGTTCTATACTCTGTGCATACATTTCTTTAATTGAAAGGTATTTAATCCCACTATCAAGCGCCTTTATTTGTAGCGCAATCATGAGTCCTAATAGAACTGAAAGCAATAAAAACCGCTGCTTTTTACTCATCTATTTCACCGTTGTCGCATACCTAAATTTTATACTTCCGTTAAAAGCACCTATTTCTAAGCTCTCAACCTGTTTCACTTCTACATAGTAGCCAGCTTCCTGTAAACTTTGAACCACACCAAATCGGATATTAATAGCACTGTCAAGTGTTTCAGAGCTACCAATTGCCTTGATCACAAATGGCGGAGAAATTGGAATTGTATTGACATTGACCTGACTCCCTGCCAAACGAACCTCTGTGCTGTTTACCATTCTTTGTTCATTTATAGAAATCGCTTCTGCCCCAGCTGAATTCAGCTCATTGATTAAGTCCAGAAGCATTTTATAATCCAGCGCAATGTTCTTCTCTAATCCAACATTTAAATCCTTCGGAGGATTGTCAATCGTCACCAATATACCCGTTCCTGAAACCTTAGTCATACCAGAAAAGGCTTTATATCGATTAAGCTCATCGGTTAAGCTCTTTACAACTGCATTTTCCTCAGAGGCTGAGTTTTGAATTTTATCCAGCTGATCTTCTAGTCTTTCTACCTCTTCAACAAGTCGTTCTTTTTCAGCTTTAACTGCTGAAAGTTCATTTAAAATCTCTGTCGTCTTTTGAGTTGGGCTTTGACCATTTAAATAAGTCCCTTGAACAAACTTCATTTGAAAGGCAATAAAAACCCCCAACACAATACATGCGATACCGATCCAAATATTATCTTTCTTAAACATATTTACTCTCCAAACGGTCGATAGACTGGCAGACCATCGCTGCTCACATCAATCGTTCCAGTAGTCACTTCATCCTGCTTTAAAGAAGCATATATATTGATAAAAGCATTAAACTTGCTTTCAATATTCTCACCTACACCAAATTTCACCTTTAATTGTCCGATACTCAAAACGATATTTCGATCCTTAAAAATAATCAATGGATCACATTCAAGCTCACTCTCTTCAATAAGCTGTAACAGGTCGACGATATTCTCAAGTACATAAAGCTGCTGCACATCGATTACTTTTCCTGCTGAATAGCTATCAAAGGCAAAGCCTTCTACTGTAAAACCATCATTTTCCTTAGCCAATACTTCTAAAACATGTAATTGATCATCTAAGGAAAGGACGATATCAGAGTATCTTATATTAAAGAAATGCTTTCTATAAACGATTTCAAAGGTAATCGTATTTGGAAACTGCTTTGTGGCGGTTGCATATCGAACATATGGATGTTGCATCAATTTTTTTGCTGCTTCATCTGTATTGACTTCAAAATAAGGCGTTCCCTTTTCTATACCTGAATACCTCAAGATATCGTATTCGTCCATATGCTCATTCGGATTAAAATTGATTTCATGAATTCGAAGCAAATCCGTGTTAAAGTACAGATATACGCCGCCCGCAATTAACCCGAGTATTACCAATGCGATTAATATTCTCTTTAATGCCTTTAGCAAGTTCGCCTCCGATTAATCACTTACTTTTCTAATTACAGCTGCAATTGCATCCATTGTTTTGGACAAATCTATTTTATTACAATTGGTACGCATTATTTCTAGCTTCGTGCGATCCTTATAAAAATCAATAATCGTATGTCCCATTAAGGACTCATTCATGTCTTCTTCCCTCATAACGACACCCATACCATACTTATCCATGAGCTGTGCATTTAGTAGCTGATGATTATTAGCAACATTAGGTGAAGGAATGATAACAGAAGGTGCTTTTGATGCTATTATTTCATTTATAGTCGATGCACCCGCGCGTGATATAACCAAATCAGCAGCACTGAGATATACCGCCATATCCTTCAAATAAGGTAAAAGTGTTACATTCTCTCCGACATCATATACACCCTTTTCAATATCTTCTAGTACATATGGGTAGTATCTTGAGCCCGTTTGATGAATGAACTTAATATCCGCATAATTCTTGAATTGCGCATAACTTGAGAGCATAATATGATTCAGCTTCATTGCACCATTACTTCCACCCACTGTTAGAACCATCATCATGTCTTTAGGTAATCCAAGCTTCATTCTCGCTTGATCTCTTGGTGTTGTAAAGAATACATCTTGGATTGGCATTCCAGTGTAGATGGTTTTATCTGGATGATGAAAATGCTGCTTGCATTCTTCAAAGGATACCATAACCACATCCACAAAACGACTTAATAGTCTATTGGTTAAACCTGGATAAGCGTTTTGTTCATGAATAATCGTTGGAACACCTTTAATCGCACCCACAAATACAAGCGCGCCAGCAACGTACCCCCCCGTACCAATAATCAGATCAGGTTTAAACCGTTTGATGATGCTACTGGCCTGCCACATCCCTTTAAACAAAGTTCCAATTGATTTTATCGTCTTAACAGAGAACTTTTTATTTAATGGCGCAACATCGATACCGACATAATTAAATCCTTTTTTTGTAACGATTTCCTTTTCCATACCAGTTTTTGATCCAATATACATAATTTCAAGGGGTCGAAATTCTTTTTTCATTTTTTCTGCTATTGCGATTGCTGGATAAATGTGTCCACCTGTACCGCCACCAGTAATTAAAACTCTCATAAAATTCTCCGAATTCTTATTCTTCTTCGTTTTTATCCTGTCGCCGCACTGAGTGCTTCGATATGTTTAGCATGATGCCTATTGAGCCAAGCAATATGGAAATACTGGTTCCTCCATAGCTAATAAAAGGAAGCGTAACCCCAGTTGCAGGCATTGAAGAAGTCGCTACCGCATAATTCATAAGGATTTGCAGACCAAGCATACTTGTGATGCCGGTTGCAATTAACATTGAAAATATATCCGGCGCATTCATAGCAATTTTAACACAACGATACATCAATATCAAAAATAATATTAGTAAACCTACCGTACCAATAAGGCCAAGCTCTTCACCAACTGTTGCTAAAATAAAGTCATTCTGAGGCTCAGGTATATAGAGCTTATTTTGCGTACTCATGCCAAGTCCAACGCCAAAAATGCCACCTGTTCCTAAGGCGTATAGTGATTGAACTACCTGATAGGACTCGTCCTTATCGTACTGAAACGGATTCAGAAATGCAATAAGTCGATCCCATCTATAGGGTGATATTTTAACAAAAATCCACCCAATAATACCAGCTATACTTGTAAATCCGATTACATAAAACCATCTTAGCCCAGATACGAATAACATAATTGCCATTACACCAGCAAGGATGACAGCTGTACTCATATTCGGTTGCTTCATGACTAGCATGAAAACAGCGCCAATAATAATGAGATAGATCAGTAGCACTTTTAACTTATTAAGTGATTTATAATTGAGCTCTAAGCTAAATGCAAAGAATATTATCATCCCAATTTTTGCAATTTCAGCAGGCTGAAAGCGTTGCCCCATAATGGAAATCCATCTTTGCGCGTTATTTACCGTAACGCCATTAATTAACACGTAAACCAATAAAAACAAGCTCAAGACAAATAACGGAATAGCAAACTTTCTATATATCTTGTAATCGACAAATGAAGCGACGATCATTGCTACGATGCCTAAAATTATCCATCCCAAATCGGACGTAAAAAAATGCATCTTATTCTGCATCTTATCGATTGCATAATAATAACTCGAACTAAAAACCATTAAGAGTCCAAAGGATACAAGAATTAGGGTTATTACCAACAATGGATAGTCCATTTTATTTTGCTTCATAATTGCCTCTCAATCAAAGTTACTTTAACTCCAAAACACATTTTTTAAAATGCTCACCACGTTGCTCGAAGTTGTCATACATATCCCAGCTTGCGCAGGCAGGTGAAAGCAAAACCACCTCACCACTTAGCGCATTTTTATGTGCAAAAGCAACAGCCTCTTCCATAGAATTCACACAGGTTATTTGTTCAAAGCCATGATTTAGCGCTTCTCTTTTAAGTATTTCTTTAGTCGCACCAAGCAAAATTAGATGCTTAATGGTATCGCCAAAAACATCAAACATAGGTGCAAATTCACTTTTCTTGTCATATCCTCCAGCAATTAAGTAGGTTTTAGCTGTCATAGCCTGAATTGCTTTAATTGTCGAATCTGGATTGGTCCCCTTTGAGTCATTATAGTATTTTACACCACTAATTTCTGCGGTAAACTCGATTCGATGCTCAACCCCCGCAAAGGTTTTCAACCCCAATGCAATGGTCGTGACATCAATCCCAGCCAGATAGCATATTAAGCTAGCAGCAAGCGCATTTTCCTCATTATGACTCCCAAATATTTTCATATCTTTTACTTCACAGATGTCGACAATACTTCCATCAAAACGAATTCTAATCCATCCGGATTCAATAAAAGCGCCTTCGATTTCTACGTTTACTCTAGAGAAATAAAGCTTTCTTCCTTTTGCATGAGCACCCATTTCACGTGTTTCAAGATCGTCAAAGTTCAATATTAAAAAATCAGCAGCCGTTTGATTTTCAAAAATTCTCATTTTCGCTTCACTATAGCCTGCCATTGTCTTATGTCGGTTTAAATGATCAGGGGTCAAATTTAATATTGCAGCAATATGTGCTTTGAAATCAACAATAGTTTCAAGCTGAAAGCTACTTAATTCAGTAACAAATGTCGTTCTCTCATCGGATTCTAGTGCTTTTGAAGCAACCGGTACGCCAATATTTCCAACCGTAAATGCCTTTTTACCTGATAAATCAAATATCATACCGGTTAAAGCAGTCGTCGTTGTTTTACCGTTTGTGCCAGTTATTCCGACGAACTGACCTTTGCTGAAACGATAAGCAAGCTCAACCTCACCAATAATTTCAATGCCATTATTTTTTAGATTCTTAACAAAAGGAATATCTAATGGAATACCTGGACTAATTACTGCTAAATCATAACTAGATACGTCATCTGGATGATAGCCGTAAAAGGCTGAAGCTACAAATGGCTTAACCTCATCTACCAAATCCCCCAATTGCGTTTCGTCCTTGATGTCAGTACAAGTAATCTTTGCTCCTAAATGATGCAATAACGCGATCGCTGAAACACCTGATTTTGCCAATCCTACTACGATTACTTTCTTATCTTTAAGCATAAAATCTCCTCTATTCCAATTCTATTTAGAATAACGCCTTCGTTATAATTTATCTCGTATTAACTAAATCAAATAGCTAATGAAACAGGCAATAGCCGTTACAATTGAAAAGCGAGTTACAATTTGTACCTCACTCCAACCCACCATCTCATAATGATGATGTATAGGTGCCATTTTAAATACGCGTTTTTTTGTTTTCTTATATACGCCAACCTGAATCATTACTGAAAGCGTTTCTATAAAATAAATCAATCCAAATATTGGAATGAACAATGGCATTTTTAACAATACTGCCATTGCGCCTACGTAGCCGCCAAGTGCCAATGAACCAGTATCGCCCATAAAAACCTTAGCAGGATACCAATTGAATTTTAAATAACCAATTAATCCGCCAAGCATAGCTGAAGCCATAAGGACGACAATCCATTCACCTGACAATGCGCCCATAACGATAAAAAATACTGAAACAACTGACGTAATAGTCGCCGCTAGACCATCCAAGCCATCGGTTAGGTTGACCGCATTATCTGTCGCTAAGAACACCACAAAAATCAATGGCAGATAAAACATCCCTAGTGAAACAGGGGAATTAATAAATGGAATGTAGGTCTCAGTTCCCCATGTCATCGAATAAACTGCAAATCCAATTGCCAAGACACTTTGAAGTGCAAATTTATGCTTGGCTCTAAGTCCTAAATTATGCTTCTTCACAACTTTTAGGTAATCATCTAAAAATCCAACTGCTCCAAAGCCCAAAATCGCAAGAGCGACAAATGCGACCTTAGCAAGCTCAAATGTAAGCGTTAAAGCGACTGGAATCAAGAAGGCCACTATAAAAATCAAACCGCCCATCGTCGGCGTACCCCCTTTATGGAGATGTGATTGTGGTCCCTCTTCTCTAATTGCTTGACCAAATTTCATAGCGTGTAATCTTGGAATAACAATTGGTCCAAGCACAAGGCTTACGATTAAACTCAATATGAAATACACAATTGCATTTAGAGTCATATTATCAAATAAATTCATGTTTACTCCTATTTTATAGCCTTTCCGGCTAATTAGATGTTTTATACATTGCTTTCTATGGATTTACTTCATCTACCGAGATGATTACCATACTGTCGGAATCCACTTTGGTTCCTGCAACTGGATATTGATTGGTCACTGGTAGCGTATGATCCTCTACACCTATTGGCGATATTGAATACGCTAGACCGAGGGCGTCTATTTTTGCCTCAGCCGCTTCTAAGGTTAAGCCTTTCAAATCAGGAATTTCAATGTTTTGTTTTACTTCAATGTCTGGGACAATGTTTTTATATCTCAGAATATCCTGTAAAATATCCTTGACGACAGGTGCCGCCACTAAGCTTCCTAAAAATAAATCCTTAGGCTCATCCACAACCACTAGAACCACATATTGAGGATCATCAATTGGCGCTATTCCCACGAAAGAAAGGGTAACCACATCTGCTGCATAGCCATTCTCTGTAAACTTCTCACTCGTTCCTGACTTACCTCCAACGCGTATCCCTTCAATATATGCCTTTTTACCTCCGCCTGTTTGAACTGCTTTTTCTAGCAGAACGCGCATGTTATCTGAGGTTTCTTCAGAAATTACACGTCTGATGATTTTGGGTTCAAAGGTTTCAGAGATACTACCATCCGCATTTTCTATTGACTTAACAATCATTGGTTCAATAAGATTACCGCCATTCACAACTGCTGAAATACTTCTAATGAGCTGAAGCATTGTTATGTTAATTCCATGACCATAGGACATGGTAGCTAGCTCTACTGGACCAATATTGGATTCAGGCTGATATATCGAATTTCCTTCTGCTGGTAAATTAATCTGAGTTTTTTCAAATAAACCATACTTATCAAGATATTCGTACATTGTACTTAGACCAATTTTCTGACCAATTTCAATAAAGGCGGGGTTACAAGAATTAACAAAGGCTTGTGTTAAAGTCTCAAGTCCATGTCCAACTGGATAGCTGACACACTTTAAAAGTGTTCCATTTACTAACTTAGAGCCTGTACAATAAAAAGTCGTATTAAAATCAATCAGTTTTTCTTCCAGAGCAATTGAAGCAACAATCGCCTTAAAGGTCGATCCCGGCTCATAGGTATCACTGATCATTTTATTGCGCCATACGCCATTCCAATAATTGATTTTTTCATCATTGGTCATAGCATTCCAGGTCGCATCATCGATGCTTTCATCAGGCTTTCTAGGATCATTTAAATTGAAATCCGGCTTTGATGCCATAGCAATTATTTCTCCTGTATTCGGGTCCATAACAATAGCCGAAACTGATTTGGCATCGTGTGCCTCCATTGCTGCTTCAATACGATCCTCTACAAAAAACTGAATACTATCATCAATGGTTAAACGAACCGTTTTACCGTCTACTGGTGCTTCCAGATTGTCCTCTCCATATGCAAGCTGGCGGCCATAAACGTCTGTAGTGACATGGAACAATCCCGATTCACCCTTAAGAATACTATTAAATGCCAACTCAAGACCAGTGAAGCCATCTCCATCGACATTTACATTACCTATAACATGAGAAGCCAAGGAGCTATACGGATATAATCTTTGGGTGTCCTCAGTAATTGAGATGCCACGTATCCCCTTTCCCTTCAAAAGCTCTTCTTCACTCTTAGAAATGTTGCTGACAATCTTAACAAATGTTGATTGTGAGCTGACGAGTTTATCTATAATAGGCGTCACATCGAGTTCAAGCGCATCGGCAATCAATTGGGCAGTCTCGGTCGGTTTGGTAATAATGGATTTTTGAGCCCATACGGAGTAGGTTTTGACGCTAAAAGCAAGCTTGTCGCCATTTCTATCCACTATATTACCTCTTACCGCAGGAATAACGATGTTTTTATTTTGTTGCGCTTTAGCCATTTCCGTCAGTTCATCGCTCCAATATACCTGAATATAAATCAAACGACCAATCAAAGCTAACATTAAGATGCTGACGATAAAATATAAGAAAAAGAGCCGCCTTCTAAAGGTTCCCATTTATTGCCTCCATTTAATCACTAATACTATTATAGCGTACTCAACTAATTAATCAATTTGAACTGTTTCTAGAAATTCTTACAATTTATCTATTAATAAATCAAAGAGCCCTAGACTATGGCTAATAGCTAAGACTAGGGCTCATTACTTCTTATTGTGATCAAGGATTAAATAACATACCTAGAATTTCTTCAAAGAATGGTTTTTGTTCCGTCACATTAACTGGTTCAACTAAAATCTCACCACTTTCATCCTTGAGAGCAAAATATTGGCCGCCATCAATGTATACCATTTGCTCAGCCGATGGGTAAACCATGTTAAGTTCCTCCATTGCAATCTTCTCAATGTTTTTAAGCTCGGTTTGATTTTCTATATCTGCATTTAATTCTTCTATTTGAGCATTCAGCGATTTAATCTCTGATTTAAGATTAAAAATATCGTATTTAGCTTCATTCACCAATGAACTCTTATAGATATAGGTCGACATCAACATAGCGATAAAGACCACAATTGCAACCGTACTCAGCATAGTTAAGAAGTTATGCTTTGCTTTCTTTTTCGCATTTTCCTTCTCTAAACGCTTTTTACGAATGCTGATGATCTTCGCATTTTGTGTTGAGTTGAATTGTTCATATTCGTGATCATACATTTCAACCATTGCCGACATCTGTTACCCCCGCACACTGTCTTATTTTTTCTCTATGACTCTTAACTTTGCACTTCTTGCTCTTGGATTGCTTTCTATTTCTTCATCCGAAGGTAAAATTGGTTTTCTAGAAATCAATTTTACTTTTGGTTTTCCCCCACAGACACACACTGGAAATTCAGGTGGGCATGTACAGCCTTGAGCAAGTCTTCTAAATGCATTTTTTACAATTCTATCTTCTAAAGAATGGAAAGTGATAATCGCTATTCTTCCACCCTTATTCATTCTCTCTACTGCCTGTTCTATTGTTTGTTCTATTATTTTAAGCTCGTTGTTAACCTCAATGCGAATCGCTTGGAAAGTTCTTTTAGCAGGATGTGGTCCATCCTTTCTCGCACCAGCTGGTATTGCTTTCTTGATGACTTCAACGAGTTCGAAGGTTGTCTCTATTGGTTTTTCGATTCTCTCTGCGACGATAAACTTTGCAATTCTGTTCGCCCAGTTTTCTTCACCATACTCAGAAATGATTTGAGTTAATTGTGCTTCACTATAGGTGTTAACAATTTCGTAGGCTGTAAATGTATCCGATTGATTCATTCTCATATCGAGCTTGCCATCGTTCATATACGAGAAGCCTCTCTCCGCTTCATCTAATTGATAACTGGATACACCCAAATCTAAAAGCAATCCATCAATTTTTTCAATGCCTAGCTCATCTAAAACATAGGTCAATTTAGAAAAATTACTATGGAAAGGAACAAACCGATTTTCAAAGATTTTAAGACGTCCTGTCGCAGCATTAAGTGCATCTGTGTCCTGATCAATTCCGATTAGCTTGCCACTATCTAGGAGCTGTAAAATTTTAAAAGAATGTCCGCCACCACCTAAGGTGCCATCAACATAGATGCCATTTGGTTTTACATTTAATGCTTCTATACATTCTCCAAGTAATACACTAACATGATTAAAACTCATATAAACTCCTTTAGAATCGTATTCCTAGCGCTTCCATATCTTCGGCTAAATCATCCATGTTCGCCGTCATGAAGTCATTGTAAGATTCCCAAGTTGCCGCATCCCAAATTTCTATTCGGGAGCCAGCGCCGTTAACATAAACCTCTTTATCAAGATTTGCATGTGCTCTCAGTGTTTGCGGTACAAGAATTCTACCTTGCTTATCTAACTCACACTCAGTTGCCCCCGCAAAGAATGACCTTGCAAATGCTCTTGCATTTTTGTTCGATAGTGGTAATTGCTTAAGCTTCTCTTCGAAAATTTGCCACTCTTCGAGTGAAAAGACGAACAAACAATGGTCAAGACCTTTAGTTATGTAGAAGCTTTCTCCCAGCTTCTCACGAAACTTTGATGGGATGCTTAATCTATTTTTTGCGTCGACTGAGTGTTTAAATTCTCCAGTAAACATAATCGCTCCATCAAATGACATTATTTTTGAAAACTCATGGTCTTTCTACCCACTTTGTGACACTTTATACCACTAATTAATCTAATTTTAATCTTTTTTAATAAAAATAGCAATAAAAAAAAGCGACTTTTATCGATAAAAGTCGCTTTTTTCAACATTTTAGTGCCTCAGTCCTACTGTTTATTTTCCTCTTGTATTACCTCATTTTGTGAAACACTATTTGTGGTAGTATCCTTGGAATCTGAGTCAATTTTCCACCAGCCTTTTTTTCTTGCCACCGCTATAAACACTATGCCACAAACGATAAATATGAGACTGATAAACTGCGCCATGCGAATTGGCCCAAGCATTAAGCTATCCGTTCTGAGGCCTTCTACGAAAAATCTACCCACTGAGTAGAGGATCAGATATTTTACAAAATGTTCACCATAGAATTTTCTCTTCTTGAATATAAGTACCAAAGCTGCAAATACAAGAACATTCCAGATAGATTCATACAAAAATGTCGGATGCACCTTTACACCATCCACCATAATTCCCCAAGGTAGATCAGTCGGTCCACCATGCGCTTCTTGATTAACAAAATTACCCCAACGCCCTATCGCCTGACCTAAAATCAAAGGCATGGCAACCATATCCGCCATATCACCAAAATTAAGCTTTTTCACTTTGCATACGATGTATCCACCGATTAAACCACCTATGATACCACCGTGTATTGCCAAACCGCCTTCTCTAAAAGCAAGTATATGACTAGGGTTTTGCGCATAATAGTCCCATTCAAATACCACATAGTAAAGTCTTGCGAAAACAATTGCCATTGGTAAAATTACCAGAACAAGATCTAAAATATCATCTTCCTTATAGCCGTATCTCTTTCCTACCTTCATTAGTATCAATGAGCCTATCAACATGGCACTTGCAATGATTATGCCATACCAAGCAATACCTATACCAAAAATTTCAAATGCATAACGATCCATAAAATCTCCTTGTCTTTCCTATAAAGTCTCTGACTATAATTTATTTAAATAGCCTATCGTGTAATTGTCTAGATCAATAAAATCCTTTATTAATGCGATGGCACAATCTACAGTAACCAATTGGTACGCTTCCAGTTGAGCAAAAATGTCGATTTGACGCATAACCGAATGTGTGAAATTATTCGCTATAGATTGCAATGAGTTAAATGATACAATTGAACGACCATGCATTTTTCGCTTAAGCCTTATAAAGCCTTCTTCGTCAAAATCTTCTAGCTTCAATCTTCTTAGTTCATTAAAAATCTCTTCCTTTAGCCTTATCACATCATCACTTTCATTGCTAATTGCAAAATAGGCAAATCCTTTTCCAATCTGAATATCAAAATCAAAATACTCTGTTACAATTCCTAGATCATACATATGTTTAAAAAAGCGACTACTTCTTCCAAAATACTGATCCATGATTAATCTTAACGCAGCGAGCTTAACCTCACTGTCTTGATCGAAATAGCTCGGGTTCCCCTTAAAGCCAACCGTTACCGAAGGTCGAGTAACATCCTTTTTCACTTCAATCTCATTTGCAACTACTTCATAGGGTTCATCTGGGATGATTATTTCAGGCTTAAAGGTACGCGATTTATATTCATCTGTTAGCGCATTTTCAATAATTGGTAGTATCGCTTCTAAATCAATATTGCCATATAAAAAAAGCTTCATGTTTTTGGGCGAATAAAAATGCTTATAGCAGGACAGGATAATTTCAGGTGTTATATTCATAATCGATTCTACACTACCTGCGATTTCGTCCTTAACTGGATGGTTGTGATAAAATGCATTAAAAAAAGTGTTGTAGAGCTCCCATGAAGGCTCATCCATATACATTCTTATTTCCTGCTCTATAATTGATTTTTCCTTCGCCACAGATTTATCGCTGATGTCCGTCTTCTGAACCATCTCAAGAAGATTTTTTAGACAGATTTCAAAGTTATCAATGGTTTCGAAATAATAGACGGTTGATTCAGAGCTCGTATAAGCATTAACACTTGCACCCAGCTTTTCAAATCTTTCAAAGGTACTCTTGTCTTGATCCTCAAAGATTTGATGCTCTAGAAAATGTGCCGCACCATGAGGAATTCCATAGGTGACGCCATCCAAAACATAATCATTGTGCATACCACCGTATTGTGTAGCAAAAAATGCGTATTTCTTTGCAAAGTCCTGTTTACGAAATACATATATATCTAAGCCACATTCAAGCTTTGTATTTAAAACCTCATCACCCATATATTCAAAGCGACTAATTGCCATCTTCTGCCTCCCCAACAAGCCTTGCTATTGTATCCAATTGAATCCCCTGAAAGGCTTCAATAACGGATTCTCTAGAAATCTGCTTTGCTTCTTCAATTCTTTTCTCAATATCAAAATCACCAGTCGTTTGCAATATACCATAATAGTAATTAATAAACGAATTAGGGTAGTCTGAAATCGATCTTAAATTAGAAATCAAGGACGTTTTAGCGGTTTCAAATTCAACATCAGAAAAATTACCATTTTTAATATCATTTACTTCTTTCATTATTAGTGCCTCAGCTTCATCAAATCGATTCATATCAATTCCAGCATAAATCATAAGAAGTGATTTGAATTTTTCAATGCGTGAATAAATAGAATAACACATCCCCGCTTTTTCTCTTACATTTCTGAAAAGCTTTGAGCTACCGCCTCCGCCAAGCATAATGTTACCAATCATAAGTGACTGATAATTAGGCGCATCAAATGACATATTTGTCCTCAGACCTAAACAGAGCTTTCCCTGTGTAATATTGTGCTTTTCGATGACGGTTTTAACCGACTCAGGTCTAAAGTAAATTCTTTCTCTCGGTACAACGGTCACTTCTTTTCTATTTAATATCATATTTTCTTTAATTAATTTCGCCATTGGTTCTATTTCAAAATCTCCGATGACACAAATGTCAATTTCAGAAGTCGACACAACCCTTTCAAGCTGCATAGCCAAATCAACAGCTGTAATTTTCTTCACGTCCTCAACATAGCCGAATTCGTGAATCATAAAAGGCTCCTCACTACACATACTCTCCACACAAGTTGTAATCACCCACTCGTCCTTGTGGTCTCTTCTCGCTTGAATCTCAGCGATAAGCGCTTCCTTTTCAAGTGAGATGATTTCCTCGTCAAATGCACCATTTATCAATTTGGGACGCGTCAAAAAATCACTGATTAATTGAATCGCTGATTCATATAAATTTTTAGAATCAACGTATTTTTCACTTGGCGTTTGCATTTTTAGCTGCAGCATTTGTCTTTCACCGTACTTGTGTACATCTGTGACAATTACGCTACCATACATCATATCAAGCTCTTTGCTAATTTCCTGAGTGTCATTAAATTTATAAGTCGCTTGATCGATCACCCTTGATAGCAACGCATTAAGTGACACCTCATCCCTAGTTAGGGGCCGTTTCATGTAAATCCCAAAGAGCACTGTTTTAAATTTGTTCGACTTCACAAGGTGTAATTCAACGCCAGGATATAGCGTTAAATCTTGTATCTGATTAATCATAAGTCACATCCTATTCTTTGATTCGTATATGGAATTTTAATTTTCAGCGTCATAAAGACATTATAGCTTATTTACATCTTATTGTTAATACGCTATAATATTTTGATGTGATTGAAATACGGAATTAACAAATGATATAAAGGATGGGTTAATATGAAATTAGGTATAGTAGGTTTACCAAACGTTGGAAAAAGCACGTTGTTCAACGCTATTACAAAAGCAGGTGCTGAAAGTGCAAATTATCCATTTTGTACCATCGAACCAAACGTTGGTGTCGTATCGGTACCGGATAAAAGATTAGATGTCCTAAGAGATATGTACGATTCTAAAAAAATCGTTCATACAGCTATAGAATTTTATGATATTGCAGGTCTTGTTAGAGGTGCTTCTAAGGGTGAAGGTCTTGGCAATCAGTTCCTTAGCCACATAAGAGAGGTTGCTGCTATCGTACACGTTGTTAGATGCTTTGAGGATGAAAACGTCATCCACGTTGAAGGCAAAATCGGACCACTTAGCGATATCGAGACCATCAATTTAGAATTAATCCTTTCTGATGCTGAAATATTAGAAAGAAGAATTGCAAAAACCTCAAAGCAAGCCAAAGGCGATAAAACACTTGGTTCAGAGCTTGATATGTTAAATCGTGTAAAAGCTGTTTTAGACGAAGGTTTATCCGTAAGAACCATGGATTTGAACGAAGAAGAAAGAGATTTCGTCAAATCACTTAACCTCTTATCCTTCAAACCGATTATCTACTGTGCAAACGTTTCTGAAGAGGACGTTGTCGGTGGCGTTGAAAACGACCACGTAAAGGCAGTACGTGCATTCGCTGAAACGGAAAATGCTGAAGTAGTCGTCATTTGCGGAAAAGTCGAACAAGAAGTCGCAGAACTTGAAGATGAAGATCGCGCAGCTTTCTTAGAAGAATTAGGACTCAAAGAATCCGGACTTGATCAGTTAATTCGTTCAAGCTACCACCTTCTCGACCTAATCAGCTTCTTAACAGCTGGTCCACAAGAAGTTCGTGCGTGGGACATCCGTAGAGGCACAAAAGCACCTCAAGCGGGTGGTAAAATCCACTCTGATATCGAAAGAGGCTTTATCCGTGCTGAAACGATTGCCTTTGAAGATTTAAGAACCTACGGCTCAATGGCAGCTGCAAAAGAATCTGGTAAGGTTAGATTAGAAGGTAAAGAATACGTCATCAATGATGGCGATGTTATTTTATTTAGATTCAACGTGTAATTGTTCGCAAATATCAAAACCAAAATTAATATCAATTTGAATTAAATAAATAAGGCTCAGAGTTTCTACTCTGGGCCTTTAATTTGTTCTATTTAAAATCATAAAAGTATGACTTCTCTACCCTATTCTCTGAAACAAATCTTACCCCTTCTTTTTTTAATAGCAGAATTTGCTCCATTTCACCAGAACCGCTTAGAACAATTTCGCCTTTAACATTGACGATTCTATACCAAGGTAGACCTTCCTTTTTTGACAGTGAATGAAGCACTCTGACTACCATTCTGGCACCCCTCGGATGTCCCGCTGCTGCAGCCACAGCTCCATAGCTTGCGACCTTGCCACTCGGAACTCTTCTTATGGCTGAAAGTATATCGATTGTAAGCTGACTGTATTCTTTTTCCATTCGAACCTCCAACGGTCAAAAGCAATTGCTTAATCATCTGTAACTCATAGCAACATATGATTAAGCAGTACCTTTATCAGCTCCCACCGACTTGTATTGGCTCAGGAACTTCGACCTCGACAATGCTGTGATAAACCACTGCGCTAACGACGATTACACCGCCAACAAGTGCCAAGATTCCCGGTTTTTCTCCAGTACCAAAGAAAACCCAAAGTGGATTTAATAATGGCTCTAAAACTGGTATCAAAATCCCTTCTAAAACAGAAACATGTTCAATTCCCTTAGTGAAAAAGATGTATGAAAAGCCGAGCTGAAAAATACCTAAAAGTAAAATACCAATCACATTCGTTCCAGTAAAGCTTAATCCGCCATAGAATGGAATACCTGCAACAAACATCATTGCATTACCCCAAATAACGATTTCTATCGGTTTACGATTTTGTATTTTCTTAAGACTGATGATCATCAGTGCCATGGAGATCCCTGATAAAACCGCTAGGATATTCCCTATAATGCCACCGCCATCGATGTCGCCGATAAAAAATAAAATCATACCAACAAATACGATTGCTACAGTTGTATAGTCTTTCTTACCAAACTTTTCCTTAAGAAAGATACCGCCGATAACCAATGCCCATATCGGTGAGGTAAACTGAAGTAAGATTGCATTTGCTGAAGTTGTTAACTTATTTGCCGAAACAAAAAGCATGACCAAGATCATATAATTAAACGCTGCAAGCCATACAAACTTATCAGGCTTTTTTGGAAAACGCTTATATACGATTCTGAAAAACAATAACATTACAAGTGCAGAAATACCACTTCTCATCCCTGAAATTGCAAGTGGATGCCACGATACCATCTTAATCAAAAGACCACCTGTGCTCCATAACAGAGATGCGGCAACAACAAATAATATCGCTATAATACGTTGGTTTTTAAACATATGACTACTCTCCTGTATGATCCCTGAAATTATTGTTAATACGTTTTAAGAGGCTTAGGAATAATTCTCTTTCTTCATTTGAAAGCCCTTCATATGCAGTTGCTACTACTTTCTTAGAGATATTTCTATATTTTTGCTCAATGGAGCTTCCTCTATCAGTTAAGGCAATAAATGAGACGCGTTTGTCATCGGGATTAACCTTTTTTTCTATATATCCTTGACTTAGTAAATGATTGATAAGAACCGTTACAGTTGATTTATCCTTGCCAATTCTTTCAGCGATTAACTTCATAGTAACTGGCTCTTTGGATTCATATAAAACCGTTAGAATACTTCCGTGTGAGGGTATTATATCCGATAATCCCTCTTTTTTTAATGCCTCATCGATAAAGTGATGCATATTTTGCCTAGTTTTACTTATAAAATAAACGATAAACTGATCTTTCATTTCTCCTACCATTACCTTTCTAGACTCATTATAATCAATACGCAAGGGACTGGCAATGAAAATAAATGACTGCTAAAATTAGTTTGACATAAAACTATTTTAGTTCTATAATCACCCTTATAAAGGAGGTTGAATTATGAAATTTAAAGCTTTGAGAATTCATTTAGAGCCTGAGCTCATTCGTTCTATCGAGGTCATTGACGAAACCTATTTACCAGATAACGATGTTTTGATAGAAGTCCATTACTCATCACTTAATTATAAAGACGCCCTATCTGCAAGTGGTAACAAAGGCGTCTCTAAGAATTATCCACACACCCCTGGCATTGATGCTGCTGGCGTGGTCATAGAAAGTAAAAGTTTAAAATGGAAGGCAGGAGATCGCGTCATCGTCACAGGATACGATCTAGGTATGAACACATTTGGTGGTTTTTCAGAGTATATATGCGTTCCTAGCGAATGGATCGTCAAATGCCCCGATCAACTCGATCTCAGAGATGCGATGTGTTACGGTACTGCAGGCTTTACTGCTGCTCTATCGGTTGAACAGATCGTTAATAATGTCTCTCCAGATGCCGGTGAAATTCTTGTTACAGGTGCTACTGGCGGCGTTGGTAGTGTTGCTATCGCAATCCTCGCAAAGCTTGGCTACAAGGTTGTTGGCGCATCAGGCAAACCGCAATATGAAGGCTTTTTAAAGGGTATCGGCGCTGAAAGAATGATTCTTAGAGATGAAATTGACGACCATTCAGGTAAGCCGTTACTTCGTCCAAACTGGGCGGGTGTTATAGACACAGTTGGTGGTAATATTCTTGCAACTGCTCTTAAGTCCACTCAATACCAAGGACACGTAACCTGCTGCGGTAATGTAGCAAATCATGAGTTTACAACCTCCGTATACCCTTTTATACTAAAGGGGATTACGCTACATGGTATTGACTCTGTAATGTGTGATGCTGTAAAAAGAGAAGAAATTTGGGGGTTGATTGCTGATAAATGGTACATTGAAGGCTTCTCAAATGCCGTTTTAGAGATTGGATTTGATGAGGTTATTGATCAAATCAACCTTATATTATCCGGGAAACATTTAGGAAGAACCATCGTTAACCCTAGAAAATGATAAAAAGCCCTTCTAAACTGGTTTAGAAGGGCTTTCTTACTTAAGAGCTTGCACTCGCTGCTGCACCTGCACTGGCTGCGGTTGTTGCCGCTATTATTGCAGCTGTCTGAGCTGCAATCAAAGCATCGATAGAAATACTTATCGTAAGCTTTGTTGCCTCTGATTTTAGCGTTTCATCTATCCATTGACTTGAAACCAGAGATGATGCTAGCATTACATTCATTCCTTTTCCTAGCCACTTAAACTTTTTAAGAGTTGAAAGGTATTTTGTGAGTTCAATCCACTCACTTACAATTGTCTCATCTTCAAAATAAATAAGTGCAATAATACCTAAAGTTGCATAATAGGTAGTTGGAATGTTAAGCTTTGCCTCCTTTAACTGCCATTTCATGTTGAAACATATTTCAACCAGTTCATCTATACTTCTATTAGATAAAGCCAGTATATGTGACAGTCTTTGAAGCTCATTACCTTTATAAAAGCCTTTGATATTGAGCTTTTCATATGCTTCCTCAATCCTTCCAAGATCGACCTCTGAAGCAGCTAAAAGCACACTCATGGAATAATCATCACCACTCGTTAAAAACGGATGATTTTTTTTCATTTGCTGATAAATATGCTGTGCCTTCTGAGCAAGCTGACTAGGAGCTTGCTCCTTAGAGGTTTTATATAGTGCATAGCTTGCAAGTGGTAGATACATGCCCGATTTGAATCCATTTTCCTTTAGTGTTGACTCGCAGCTTCTGATCTGATGAAAAACACCATCGGTCGAATCGCTCTCCATGTGCATTAAGCCTGCGAGCATAAATCGATTAGAGCTCCTGAAGTTTGAAAAAATCCCAGTCTCCTTGTTAATCATATCTAAAGTATTTTTAAAGGTTTCTTTATTATATCTTTTATCATGCTCTGTATATAAAAGTGCAACAAAATGTTTGGTTAAATTATGCTCCCACATAAAGTCCTTTTCAATGGTTTTATATAGCTCTAGCATTTGATCTGCCTTGAATTTAAGTTCTGTTTTCATATAATCCTCCAATCTACTATACAGAGCATAACAACCCAACCTTCTTTTTCTCTAAAAGAATTATTAAAAAAGTATTATTTTAATTCTCTAATTTTACTTTCATCGATTTCATTTAAGGCTGCGCAGCCAGTCATTAGCATGACATTTTCAAGCTCAGACTGCATGAGATCCACGTAGGCTTTAACCCCTTCACGATCGCCCCCATATACAGCTGTAACAAATGGTCTTGCAATCAAAACAGCATCAGCACCTAAAGCAATTGCTTTAAATACATCGGTTCCCGAACGAACACCACCATCTATAAAAATTTTCATTTTTCCTTTAACTGCATTTGCAATTTCAGGTAAAACATCCAAGGTTGCAGGCGTCTCATCGAGTACTCGACCGCCATGATTTGAGACGACAATGCCATAAGCACCTGCTTCAAGAGCTGCAATCGCACCCTTTACAGTCATAATACCTTTTACGATAAAGGGCTTATCAGTAGCACTTATTATTACTTTTAAGGTTTCGGTTGTCATAGGAAAAACTGGCTTTCCTTGTGCACCAAGGATTGACAAGCCTGCAGCATCGACATCCATTGCTATGGCAACCGCGTTTGCTGCTTCTGCTATTCTAATTTTTTCAATTACCTCATCTACTCTCCAGGGCTTTATAGTTGGTACACCAAACCCATCTTGAGCCTTAATTGCCACTGCCGTTCCTTCAAATACTTCAGACTTCACACCATCCCCAGTAAAGGCAATCGTACCTGCATTTTTACAGCCTTCAATAAGTGCTGTTGAATAACTAAGATCATCATATAGATCACTGTAATGCATTTGAACCGCGCCAACAGGAGCAGCAAATACAGGCAGTTTAAATGTTTTGCCAAAAAAAGAACACTCCGTCGTCGGCTTAGTCACTTCATGGAGCGTATCCATTTCAACACCGTATTTTCTAAACGCATTGTAATTTCTAACAAATCCGATGCCCGTACCCTTGCCACCTGGTCCAGGAATTACCCCTTTACAAGCTAAGCCATTGCAGCTTGGACATACCTTACAATGTGGTCCAATGTTTTCCTTTGCTTTTTTTACCATCTCTTGATAAGTCATTTCATACCCCTTTATTTCTTTATTCTTTCTACATTATAAGCAAATCCTTTATCTATGGCAACCTTGTTAAACTTCTATAATCTAGTAGACGAATGACTCAGTTCAAGGTAAAATAGGTTTAGTTAAAAGCAAACAAAATACAATTATGGAGTAACTCATGAAAAAAAGCAGAATCGTATTATCAATCGCACTTATCTTAATCATTTGTCTCGGTGCGTTTTACATTTATAAAATCAACGTATTTGAATCCTCAAATCTCAAATCAGTAGATATTAGAACCGGTAATTTTGAAACACCGAATGTATTTGAGACTGACACAAAAACGACTACAATGCTCTTTAACAGTATTACAAGTCTTGATGAAACTGAGTTAATTATAAATGATCTCGATATAAGAATGAAGTTTCAAATGATTTTGCTTAACAACTGGAATCTCGTTAGAACCTATCACGTGTATTTTGACGAATCAAACGAGGTTTTTTTGACCATTGATAACAGCAAGACGCTTTATCGCGTTACAGACCCTACCTTCTTCTACAGCTATGACGGCTTTGATGCTTTATACGATGCACAGCTTCCACCAGAAATGACGATCACACTAAATCAATCAGAGCTTTCATTTGAACAAAATGAAATCAATTGGAAATATAAAAAGCTTAACGATGATTGGTACAACTATCATATAGATGCAAAATCAGTAAGTGTTGAGTCCACGGAGATACCTACAGTCACTTCAAACGACGATATTCTTGGCGTCAATCTACCTAAGCTACCAAACGAAGCTCAGCTTCGAATTTTAGATACGACTGATAACAGCCTAGCTTTCGAGGGCGTTGTAAATGTTAGACAGCTACCTTTTCCTGATTATGATGGAACGTTCAAGTACGAGTTAAAGCTGGATTGGGAAAATGCATCACAAGGCTTTAGTGGTGACACAGCGGTTTCCTTTAACGTTAGCATCGATCTTCCAGATGTGTTTACAGTTTCTAAGGAAATAGTAAAGCAGGG
Source organism: Clostridiales bacterium 38-18 (assembly GCA_001897605.1). Taxonomy (GTDB): domain Bacteria; phylum Bacillota; class Clostridia; order Peptostreptococcales; family Acidaminobacteraceae; genus Fusibacter_C. The sequence continues at coordinate 587,129 of MKTL01000006.1, forward strand.
TGATTTATTGGTAGTAACTGCTTATCATGTCAATGACATCGATAAAATCATAGTGGATCAAAATTTAATGGAGAAATTCACATGGTTTAAAACAGGTCATATATATAGAGGTTACTTCCCAACGAATTACAACACTAAGCTTATGAAGTATAAGGTCTCATTTACCAATACAGAATCCGAAGAGGTTACTTCAGTTGAGATTGAGGTTGTCGGTCGAGATTTCGTTGTTCAAAATTTAACCGTTGACCCGAACGTGCAGACCAGTACGCAGAGTGATGCAGGCTATAAAGAATATCGAGAAATTTTTAATCCATCGAGAGACGTAAGTGCTCCTGAAAGATATTACTCCGAGCCGTTTATACTGCCAACACTGGGTAGACTGAATGCTGAATTTGGTGAAACGAGAAGCATCAATGGCGTCCCTACCCAATATCGACACGGCGGTATAGATATAGGCGCAGCAAGGGGTAGCGATGTACTAGCAACCAATACTGGCAAAGTCGTTTTGGCTCAATTACTCATACTGACTGGAAACACGGTCATCATCGATCACGGTGAAGGGCTTTTCAGTATTTATGAGCATCTTGATTCACTTTCTACTACGCAAGGAGAAATTGTAGAACGTGGACAAGTTATTGGACAGGTTGGTTCAACTGGCTTTTCAACTGGACCGCATTTACATTTTTCTATGTCCTATTATAGAACTGAGCTAGAGCCTGGATATTTCTTGTACGGTGAACCGATTACTAAGGAAAATTATACGACATTGATGAAATAAGATATAAAAAAACAAAAGTAAAGCTGCTATCAAAAGGTAAGATAGCAGCTTTACTTTTTTATTATTGATCTAGTGTTTATTATCATTCGTTTATTTCTATAAAAAAGGCTTTATGGCTTCAAGTATTTGATTTTTTACGTCTTCCTTAACGTTTCCATTTTCATCAACTGCAGAATCATTTAAGTCAAATCTAACCTTAGGACAAAGATTAAACTGCTCAAACCAGAGCTCGTAGTTACGTCTCAAATCCTCCATGTAGTCTCTAGGTATAAGATCGCCCTCTGTTGAACGCGCTCTTCTATTGATACGGTCCATCGCAGTATCTACGGTTACATCAATATAAATTAATACCTGTGGTGGCTTTATATGCGCCAACATGTTATGAAGTAAATCCCTATAGATTGTAAACTCATCCTTCGTCATTTGTCCTCTCTCGTGGATGGTCTTTGCAAAGATTTCATCACCATAAATTGAACGATCTAATATCGCATAATTGCCTTCACTTTCGATTCTCTTCAAATCCTTAAATCGATCATTTAAAAACATAACTTGAATAATAGCACTCCATCTCGTCTGATCTGCATAGAAAAGATCGAGCATTCTTTGAGCAAGTGAGTCCTTCCCATCATCTTTTAATTCCTCATATAAAGGGATATTCAAACACTCACTTAAGAATGTTCCAACTGTACTTTTTCCAGCACCTATTATGCCATCTATCACTATAGCCATGTTTCTACTTGCTCCTTTATCATAATAATTTTCAACGTTTGTACAGGTATATGCGATTGCCATTGTCACTCCTATTATTTTCTAATGATAGTTCCCCCACCAACTAATAACTCTCCCTTATAAAAAACAACTGCTTGTCCAGGTGTTACAGCTCTTTGCGGCTCTTCAAAGGCAACCTCAAGTAGCTCGCCATGCCTTGTAATTGTACAAGGAGCGGTCTTTGCACTGTATCTAATTTTGGCTTCACAGCTATAAGGTGCGTTTATATCGTCAAATGGAATAAAATTAACGTCCTTTGCCCAAAGTGTTGATTTGAACACAGCATCCCCTTCACCCAATACCACCTTGTTAAAATCAGGATCGATGTCAACAACATACATGGGTTTACCAAAGGTTAGACCCAGCCCCTTCCTTTGACCGACAGTATAATTAACAATCCCTTGGTGTTTGCCTAGTGTGTTTCCTTCTGTATCTACAAATACACCTGGGACGATATCAAAATTGCCATTTCTTTTGAGAAAACCGACATAATCCTGATCTGGAACGAAACAAATTTCCTGACTATCTGATTTTCTCGACATCTGTACATCAAATTGTGCAGCAATTGCCCTAACATCCTCTTTTGACTGAAACTCTGAGAGAGGCATTAGAATATGCTTCAATTGCTCTTGAGTAAGATTATATAAGGCATAGGTTTGATCCTTCGCTACAGCACTTGCTTTTTCGACGATATAACGGTCTAATGCTTCATCATAACTAATTTTCGCGTAATGACCTGTCGCTACGTAATATGCTCCTAATTGATGTGCTTTTTCCAAGAGCGCTTCAAACTTAACATACTTGTTACAGGCAATACACGGATTAGGTGTTTCACCTTTTTGGTACGCGTCTATAAAGTAATCAACAACGGTTTCCTTAAATACGCCTTTAAAATCCAATGCATAAAATGGGATACCAATTTGTTCGCAAACGCGCCTAGCATCCTCTACAGACGATAAACTACAACAGCCACCATCTTTTAAAAGATGCGCGTCTTCTAAAAAATCATCCTGCCATAATCTCATATTTACGCCAATAACCTCATAGCCCATTTGCTTGAGTTGATAAGCAGCAACTGTACTGTCCACACCACCACTCATCCCAACGACGACTCTATTTTTATTTAACATATTATTATCCTTTCAACATTACCTTTGTTTGCTCTATCACATACTCAATATCCGCTTCTGTCGTTAGATCTCCAATAGAGAATCGGACGCATTTTTTTGCATCTTTTTCACTTAATCCGATAGCCTTAATCACGTGAGACGCATTTAAGGCACCAGAGCTACATGCGGATCCACTAGATATTGCAATCCCTTTAAAATCGTAATTAATTACCAAGCTATCGCCATCTATCATCGGAAAATAAACATTTAAAATTCCCGGGTGGGCGTCTAATGAAAGCGGATCGCCCAATACCTTTAGTCCTATCTCAAGTGCCTCAAGACCTTCTATCAGCTTTAACTTTAACGCCCTTCTATGCTTACAGCTTAATGCTAAACGCTCTGTTGATAGCTCTAAAGCTTTTTCAAACCCTATAAGATATGGCAGGTTAATGCATCCTGAACTGAGTATTGCATCATACCACCAAGGGTCTTTGACATATAATGCCCCTATTCCCTTTGGTGCATAGATCTTATGTGCAGAAAATGATGCAGCGTCCACTCCCAGCAATCCCAGATCAATTTTTGTGCTTCCTAAAGCTTGAACCGCATCGACGTGAAAGAGTGTCGGATGATCCATTAATCTTTCTGATATTTGCTCAATCGGCTGTCGAGTTCCAATTTCATTATTCATCATCATGACTGTAACCAATGCCGTATCAGGTGTATAGATTGCATCAAATTCAGCCATATCCAATACACCATTGCATTTCACCGGAACAAGCTGTACATCAAAGCCCTCTGATGCCAATCTCTCTAAAGTTTTATAAATAGCTGCATGCTCGATTGTAGAGGCAATAATTTTTTGACCATAGCCTCTCAATCTTTGAAAATAGGCAGCCTGTAAAATGAAATCACAATCTGAGGTCGTTCCACCACCATTAAAAAAAACACGTCCTTTAGGCGCGTTCAAGACTTTTAAAAAATGGGATTCGATTTTTTCTATCTGAGAACGCTCAGGTACCTCTTGAAAATAAGGTAACATCGCTTCAACTACCTCCTGCTTCACAGGTGTAGTTGCCGCATAATCTAAATATATTCGTTTCATTGAATTCTCTTTCCTATAAAAATGACAGCCTTAAAATACAGTTCCTATTATAACATAATCCCCTATTTTTAGACAGAAAAAATGGATGCTGGCGATGCATCCATTTCTTTAGAGGTATTCAATAAAGTTTACGTTTTGGGGTACCTACTACTTTTAAGGGTAATAAGAAGTTAAGGTGTTACGAGTATAAGGAGTTTTTATTGATAATGATTATCAATTTCATGTACTTAATATACCATGCTTTTTTATATCTGTAAATACTTTTTTAAAAAAATATTTTATATTTTTTAGATTATGTTACTATAGAATAAATATAGGTCGCAATTAAACATGGAGAATGCATGAACGAACTCATTTTGACGCTAAAAGCATATATCATCTTATCCTTTCAAGACTTGGTAAGAATTAAATCCAACATTCAAAATAAATATGCTCAGTTAGATTCAAAGGAACGTGCTGAAATTCTTTCTTTAGCAGTGCATACTTTACTTGAAAAGCATCTTGAAGGTGTTGATGAATTAAACCGGGAGCTCATTAAAATTAAGATTCTATCAAATACACTTGCGAACCACATCTATGACATTTCAAGACATGATATCTTTGAGTCCATTCTGCAATTAGATATTGATGCAACCAAACGCATTGATTTAGCAGAAAGTTGGTTATATGAATCCGTTAAAATTCCCGTTCCAAGATGGGCAATTGCAGATTACTTGATTGAGCATTATCATTTCACTTCAGATATTGAGTCTTTTAGAAGCTCAAATATTGAGTCTTTTAGAAGCTCAAATCAAGTCATATCCCAACCAACTACTAAGGACAGTTTTCCCTCATACGACGATTTAGAGGTCAAGTGGCGCCAAAATATTAGAGAAAATATCAAATATACGTTTAATTATGAATCCCTTAATCGGTTTATTGCTAGACATTTTACCATTTTTTTGATCATCGTTCTACTTGCTATTTCTGGAACGTTTATTGCCTATCTTCTCAACCGATCACAGGAGCTCGATACCCATATTCAAATCACGGGTCAAATGGATTATCTACATTACCATGGCATCTCTTCGCTTAGTGAGGTTTATCTGATTAGTGAATACGATGGCGTCAGTAAGCTTCAAACCGATAGCAGTCAAAAAAGTAAGCTAATAGAGCTAAGTGTTTCAAAAGAGATATTTCCCTTTGGTCTTGTGACACAACGTCAGCTTTTTCAATATCAGCCAATCAATATTTTCGAAATAAAAAAGTACATTCAGGGCTCAAGAAATGGTCTAATCGGTGAAGCTGAATATTTTAATGTTCTCATGAGAAAGGCATATCAAAATAATATTGATCCGCTTCTTCTTTTGGCGATTATCGGTCAGGAGCAGTCCTTTATCCCCGCATCACACGGTGAAAAAACGTTGATTATCAATAACCCCTTTAATGTCTTTCATAGCTGGACGGAATACAATATTTCTCTTGAGGACAGCACTCAAATAGCAATTAATACCATCAATTCACGACTATCAAGGGCAAGTAAAGAAGTACAGCCCTTTGATTGGCTAAATCTCACCTATGCTGAGGATACCAACTGGTCAAACGGTGTAAGACTAATCTACATCCACTTATCCGAGCTAGGAAAACTTGATTTCAATGAATAAAATACATGATAAGGGGTATGATATCGACACGCGTCAGAATTGAAAGGAGTGTGATATTTATGCCTTATAGGGGAACGAATTCTAAGAGAAACGTCGTGCATGATAAAGCTCGCAGTACTATTAAAAGCAGTTCTCGAACCCACTACCTTCACGAAAGAAAAGAACACGATCACGAACTAGAAAATGCAAGAGATCAAATCTTTAAGCTTCATAACGATGGTTACCATTTCACAGAAAAAGAAGAAAGAAATCATTCGATTTACGTCACTTTCGTAAGAGATATGGACCAAAAAAAATGTGAAATGGCGTTCAAATTCCCAGACAATTATGACAAACTCAAAGCAGAGTTTGCTTCGGATAGGAATTAATAAAAAGTGCACAATTAATAAAAAAGGCTGCAAGTTTAACTTGCAGCCCTTTTCTTACTCATCTTGATACAAACTATCAAAGCCTATTCCCTCTCCCCAGACAGCGTTAACTGGGAGAACTGAGACAAATGCCTTAGGATCGTTAATTGAAATAAAATCTCTTATCAACATTGATTCTCTTGGCGAGCATAACGTAATCAGCTTGACTCTTTCAAGATTTGTATACCCTCCAACTATTTGATATTTTGAAATGCCTCTTTTCATCGTTCTCAAAATATAATTTTCTATTTCCTGCTCTTTTTCACTTATAATTTCTAGCTTAACGACCTTGGATGAAAATCCATAAAGCACAACTTCTATTGCCTTCATAGCTACCACCTGAGTTAACAAACCATATAAGGCAACTCTTGAATCAAAAACGAATGCTGCTAAGAAGATAATGCCCATATCTAGAAATGCAATTATCAAAGAGATACTCATAAATCGAAACAGTTTAATGTTTATGATTTTAGCTATGGTGTCAGTTCCTCCTGATGAAAAACCACCCTTTAGAATTAACCCTACTGCACCGCCAGCTAAAACACCGTAAAAGACTGAACCAAGAAACAAATCGTTTTGTGTAATATCAAAATTAAACTGACTGAACACAATTAAAACAACTGGAAATAAAACTGAAAACACAACGATTTTACCCGCTTCCCTCTTACCAAGCGTTGCTCTGGTAAGTACAAGAACGCCCATAGAGAGTACATAATACATAATTCTGTAATCTATGTTAAAAACCTTTTCAAGTACCAGCGAAAAACCTGTAATACCGCCAGTTATCATACCATTTGGTTTCAAAATAGAAGTAATTGCAATTGCTAAAATAATAGAACCCAAAATGACGTAAATTAAATCTGAAGCCTTTATTCTTTTATCCTTTTTCATTTCATCCTCTTATATTCATAAGGCGAAAGCCTTGTATTTACTTTATTGACAGTGATAATTATAGCATATTAATTATGGAATACAAGTCTTGAACCGTTCATAGTTTCACGATTTTTATTAAGCTTTTGTATCATTAGATTTACACTCTTATTAATTACATGAAATTCACTTGACATGTATCCTCTTCGTCTTATAATGACATAGGAAGACAGTTATTAAACTTCGCGTCGAAAGGTAGAAAACAATGCAAACAGAAAACAAAACAGTTCAAGAAAATGACAATTTGGAGAATGACATTCCGCTTCATCAATCAAAATTAAAAGGCTTCTGGAAATTTTTACTTATCATTTGTGCAATTGGAATTTTAGCCTTTGTTGGCGTCGCTATAATGACAAAGGATCGAATCAACATACTTGTAATGGGCGTTGAAGGCACTCGTACTGACACGATGATTTTTATGTCAATAGACCCCGATAGAAACAAGGTAGATGCCATCTCTATTCCTAGAGATACTTATTTCCCAACTGAAGGGAAAAATGGTGCCGGTCAAGCAAAATTGAATGCCATCTATGGCTTTAAAGAAATTGGTGGTGCAGAGGGTGTTAAAAATGCTGTATCTAAAATTCTTGGTACAGATATCGACTACTATGTTACAGTTCGTTACGATGCAGTTAAGGAAATAGTTGATTTAATAGGTGGCGTTGAGGTTGATGTGCCATTCCGTATGAAATATGACGATCCTTATTCAGTTCCACCACTCCACATAGATTTTCAACCGGGTGTACAAGTCATAGATGGTGATCAAGCTATGGCATATTTAAGATTTAGGAAAAATGCTGATGGCTCACACAGTGGTGGTGACATCAAGAGAATGGAGAGACAACAGGATTTCTTGAAATCAGCTGCTAAATCTGCAATTCAAATTAAGCTGCCATATATCGTGTTAAGAAGCTTATCCTATGTTGAAACAGATATGCCTATGAGCAAAGCATTACTCATAGCGACATCGATGATAGGAACAAAAATGGATGATGTTATCCTACAAACGATTCCATCAAACGGTACAGGTACAGGTAAGGATGGATTAAGCTATTTCTACTATGATCCAGATGGCACTAAGGCATTGATGGATCTTATCAACAATGGAATGACTGAAATACAAACCGAATCAACAGAGGAATAAAAAGACATAAAATAAGAGCTGCACCGTATCTATTTCCTTAGATTTGGTGCAGCTCCTTTAAATTCTGTGGATTCTGTTAGTGCATCATAATCCCTTGCTCAAGCTGTGTGAGCTCAGCAGCTATTTCATCCTGATCAAATCCATAAAAGGTCATTTCATATAAGCACATTGCAATCAACTCTTCCAATTTGATATCAAGATTTTCTTCCAAAACCATTGTTGCATTAGCCCACTCTTCCCATCTTGAAAATCCCAATGCAAAATGTATGTCTTCCTTCTCAGAATAGCCTGCAATGCTTAAATAAGCCTCCTCATCGATATCTTCCTCAAAATCTTCATCTTCAGCAGGATCAATTAAAGAAATTGTAATAATGAAATCTGTAAATGGTACTTCTGGTGTGGTTTCTATAAAGTTTAATACTTGTTCAAAAGCATACTTGTCAGCCAAACACTCTGGGTATGATAAAAGCAGTTCTGTAATCACTGCCTCTTTGGTTGTCGTTGCCAACATTTTTTTCAGCGTCATATCTTCATCCTCGCATTTTAGTTATTCATTCAAATATATTATAGTATTTAACTTATTATTTCAAATGAAATTATGTTAAAATGATGACAGAATTCAATTTCAGGAGGTAATATGACTAAAACTATTGGTTTTCTAGGTGGAGGTAACATGGCATCGGCTTTAATCGGTGGCTTACTTAGCAATGAACTTTATCAGCCAGAAAATATCTATACTAGTGTAGCGACAAAAAAGTCAGTGGATAGATTAATAAAGCAATTTGGCATAAAGGCTGCTTTGGATAGCCATCAGGTTATAAAAAGCAGTGATATTGTGGTAATCGCAGTTAAACCCTATATGGTCACAGAACTCCTAACAGATCTTAAAAATGACTTCAGACCTGGACAGGTAATCGTATCTATCGCCTCAGGGATAACTCTAGATCAGCTAAAAAGGCTTTTACCTGAACAAAAAATCTATCGCGCAATGCCGAATACACCTGCTTCTGTTGGCAAAGGAATGACTTCTTTAGCTACGATGCTTTCCGACTCTGAAGGCTCTAGAGAGTCCGTTACAGAGCTCTTTAAAGCAGTTGGAGAGGTCGCATGGATTTCAGAGAAATTAATGCATGCTGCAATAGCAGTTCACGGATCATCACCTGCATATGTTTTCATGATGATTGAAGCCATGGCTGATGGTGCAGTACTTGAGGGTATGCCTCGGGATAAGGCCTATCTTATGGCTGCGCAAAGCTTAATTGGCGCAGCGACTATGGTCCTTGAGAGTGGCTTACATCCAGGCGCATTAAAAGATCAGGTTACTTCACCAGGTGGCAATACCATCGCAGCAATATCAGTTCTTGAAGCAACGGGTTTCAGATCCAGTATTATCAGTGCGATTCATGCTGCCGCTGAGAAGTCTAGGGAAATGGAAGCCGGAAAGTTATAAGAGCACATAGAATAAATGGCTCTATAATAGATCTAGGAACTTCAAGCCTTCAAGTTTTACCACAAGCGAGATTGTGGCTAAACAAAAGCCATAGATGAGAGTCCTCATATATGGCTTTTGTAATATTTTATTACCAATCTTCTTTCACCGTTTACTTTGACAATTTAACTTTAATGTCGTAGAACCACTCTCTATTGATTCCCTCTAGCCCTAATGTGGATAACAGATAATCTATCGTCCATCCGACCAAATCGCCATTGATAGCAAATTCACTTGAAGCACCTTCAAAATAAGCCTTGCCATCCAAATTGATTAATCGATCGTACAACATTTGTATCGCTTCACCATCCAGTGTCGCTTCTGGTTGATAGGATTCGCAGAATGGAATCGTACGATTAACTCTATTGAGGTCTAGTTTTACCCCCTCTTTAACAGCCAATACCCTTGCGTATTTAAGATTTTGAATTTTAATTTGCTTTATATTTGCATCAAAGGTTGCGCGATCTGGCGTTCCAAACAAACGACATGGTAATGGACGGGCATTATAAATCAAACATCGCTTATCATCTCCTAGGAAGGGACAGTAATTGGTCGTTCCGAGTTCGGATAAATAAAACCTAAAAATTCTACTAACAGTTGCTTTATAATCCACTTCTGACAGCTGCATTAGACCATTTATTAATACATTACCGAACTCAACATTGGTAAGGTTTACCGATTCTGTACAGCAGTTCGCACAGCCCATACAGGTGCCATTTGGTATTTCACTATAAACCCTATTTAGAGATTCAAAATAGGGTACTAATTTATTTGCTTCTTCTAACTTCATATTAAGCCTCTATTCGATCAGATAAACCAATCTTTGTAAAAATATACGGTGCCACAAACGCAACACTAAACACCGTTAACAAATATCGGATTCCTATAAACATATTTTCATCTGGTAAAATAGCCTTTAATCCAATGAAGACACCTGCCGTTATACTCATACCGAGTACGATTTTTACAAACTGCTTCGTTAAATTAGTTTTCGTACTAAAGCTAACCCATTTTTCTTCCATCATTTGTCCGATAATAAAGGCCGAAAATGCAGCAACTGCCTTTACATAATTTTCAGACGTAAAGAATATAAGACTCACAACGGATAAGACGACTAGGAAAAGTGTCATTTGTTGAACTTTCATTTTATTATCATTTCTTAGAATCCAGGTAACGATAACAACTGATAAAATCCCAATAAGCCAACCGCCTAGCACATCCTTAGGCCAGTGAACCCCTAAGTAAATCCTCGAAACGCCCACCAAAAACGGGATGATGGCCGATATTCCCCATAGCCATTTCTTCTTAAATAAGCTTGCAACCGCCACATAAAACGCAGTTACCGTTTGAGTATGCCCACTTGGAAAAGAAGTTCCAGTAGCCGTTTCAACCCTTAGTGCACGTATATCAAGCACTTGGAAAGGTCTGAGCTCATTAAACATCTCTTTTAGCGCACTGTTAATCACACTTGAAAAGGTTAGACAGTAAACGATGAATACTGTATTTTTTTTGCTTACACACCAATATGCGATCCCTAGTACGAGTATGTAAAAATACTCTTCACCTAATAATGTAATTAAGATAAAAATACGATCAAGAAATGGCGTTTGTATGCTTTGAAACCAATTTATAATTGAAGTTTCCATTTTAGCTCCTTTGTGATTAAGTTATGGTTTTAATTGACATATCATGATATCCTTTATAAAATACCTTTTCTACAAAGGAGTCAAATATGAAATATCCAATAGAAAACTATAAGACTGCGAGTTTATATAAAAAAGCAAGCGATCTTCTTTTCGCAGTTGCGATACTACTTAGTCTATATACACTGATAAGCACACAGTTATTGAGAAATCAATTGCCGCCAGGTGTTTGTCCAATTGATAATCGGTCTGAGCTTTATGCGACCACTATTGTCCTTTTAATAATCTCATTTATCGTATCACTATTTGATCGAAAAAAAAAGAAGCAAGATGTGGAATAAATTAAAATGTACCTAAACTACGAAAGGTGCTAAGGATATCTCCTAAGAGATACATTAGCACCTTTATTATTTGATTCTCAGCTCAATTATATGTGTTTGCTTAAAGCAATCGCAAGCTGAGACGGACATGAAGTGTTCTTACCGCCACATTTAACATCCTTTAACTTTGCAACAACCGTCTCAACTGCTTCGCCAATTATCATGTTACTAAGACCAATTGCATTTCCTGGACATCCACCTACGAACTCAACCTGTGTGATCTTGCCTTCTTCTATTTCAAACAAGATTTCACTTGCGCATACACCTGATGTTTTAACTCTTACCATTATATCCCTCCAAAGCTTACTTTTACGTCAAAATCCATTATAAAGCTTTTCGAGGATAAAACAAGTTTTTTTAACAATAATTAAAGATTTATTCTCTTTTCCAGTAAATAACCTGTTCCTAAATACATAAGAACTGAAGAAATTAGGGTTGCTGCAATTGCGATGTTTAATGTCGTTCCCATTCCAAGTAAGGTGAAACGCTCAGCAGATAGATGAATGGTTTCAAAAGTGTTATTTAGTACGGTTGACGCTAAATCGGCAACCTTACCTTTTAAAATATTAATTAAGATAAATATACCAAATGTAATAAGGCCCTTAAATCTATTGTTACTAAACAAGCTTTTAAATAGCGCAAAAGACAAGTAGATGGTTAATGCAAATTCAATAATCATGAATACCATTAACATAAGTAGCTTAGTGACAATAATTATTTCAGATGTGCTTAAATTCAGTAGTGATAAGTTAAGCGATTCTAATCCCATTATCTTTAAATTAATGAAGGCTATTGATAAGTAAATTCCAGCAATTGCAACTCCTTCAAGTAACGCAAATATCAATTTACCACCAAGTAACTTATAACCGCTGTTTGGCGTCATAAATAGCATATAGCCCTCTTGCTTAAATAAATCATTTCTAAAAAGAAAAATCAAGTCAATCAGGTATAGTAAAATTAAGCCAACTGCTAATGCACCTAGGAAAATACCTAAGATTTCTTCAGTAAAATTATCTCGAATTACCTCATTTATACTAAAATACTTGTAAAGTGCGTAAATCTGACCTAAAACAATTAATGCTGCTGCAAGCATGAAAGACATTCTCTTTCTTAAAAACTCAAATTTGACCAGCTTAAGCATGTTTATATACCTCCCTATAAATTTCCTCCAGAGATTGCCCTCTTTTGATACGCATTTCTTCCGTTTCGCCTTGAAGAACAACCTCTCCCTTTTCAAGGAATATTACTTCATCCAATATTTGCTCAATTTCATCGACAAGGTGGGTTGAAATGATCATGGTACTTCCTTCGTCGAATTGATCAATTATACATTCTTTAATCTTTGCTCTAGAAATTGGATCCAGACCATTTAGAGGTTCATCCAGCATGTAGATTTTTACCTTTCTAGAAATGGTTAATGTTATTTTAAGTCTAGCTCTCTGCCCAGTTGAAAGACTTCCAACCTTTTGCTCTAAATCAATATCCATAAACGACAATAATTCTAAAGCCTTCTTCATATCGAAATCGTTATACATATCTCTGTAAAAATTAACGGCTTCCTTTACCTTCATCCAGCTATAAACGTAGTTTTCAGTTGGCATATAGGCAACCATTGCCTTTGTTTTATGAGAGGGTACTTCATCACAGATGGTTATTTCTCCTCCAGTTTGCTTATGAAGATCTGCAATTACTTTCATCAATGTCGTTTTACCGCTGCCATTTGGTCCAAGCAGTCCATAAATTTTTCCTTCTTGAAATTTTAAATTAATGTTGACCAATGCTCTTTTCTTTAAATAGTTTTTTTGTAGATTGATACAATTTATCAAATAGTTCATCGACTTGCCTCCTCGTAGAATTTGATCTTCCTAATGACATCCTCAATATTTAAGTTTAAGGATCTCATCGCTTCGATAAAGAGCTTTACTTTCTCATCTGCTAAACTCTCCTTGAGTTCGCTAATCTTCCCCTCATCTTCAGTTATAAATGTGCCCATCCCTCTTTTAGTAAAGCAAACCTCTTCCTGTTCAAGCTCTCTATAAACTCGCTGTACGGTGTTCGGATTCACCTTTAGTGAAACAGCCAAATCTCTTGTTGACATCATCTTTTCCCCCTTCTGGAGTTTTCCAGTTACGATATCGGTTTTTATCAGTTCCATAATCTGAATATAGATAGGAACATCGGTTGTAAAATCCATTGAGTCACCTCCTGTAAAAGTGCACACCCTGATTTCATAGATTTAAAACAGAATAATATAAAAACGGTGTGTTAGTGTACTACTCATATAGTACACTAACACAATACAGCTGTCAATCAAAAAATAAAAAAAGATGTAATTTTAAATCACATCTTTTTGAGTTCCTATAAAACTTCATACACGATTCATACTAGAATCTAAAATAGATAAATGGATTAAACTTCTCTCCAACTAAAAAGACAATAGAAATCAGGAAAATCATAATTAACCAAAGATCAGTGAACACCTTATACATCAACCGATGTCCATTCTCAATCCTTTTAATCAGATTGCCAACAAATGGTGAAGCGGCAATTGCAGCTATTATCAAAAATGGTAATGCATAAAGCATGTCTTGATAAACAAAAACCACTTGATTTAGCCCTGATGGTCTGTATTTTACCATTCCCTTTAAAACCATAATTAATTGACTTGAATCTTCTAGTCTAAATATAACCCATCCGACGATAACGATTAAAAGCGTGTAGATTCTCCTAAAAAGGTTAGGTAACTTTTCTAGATATTTACCTAGAAAGATTTTTTCAATTAGTAACAAGCAGCCGTAATACAAACCCCATATTACATAATTCCAGCTTGCTCCATGCCATAATCCTGTCAGCATCCATACGATAAAGATATTACGATACTGCCATTTCCTATTGCCACCCAATGGAATGTAAACATAGTCCCTAAACCACGTGCTTAAAGAAATATGCCATCTTCTCCAAAAGTCAGTTATCGACTTTGCGATATAAGGATAGTTAAAGTTTTCAAGAAAGTGGAATCCAAATATACGTCCTAGCCCTATTGCCATATCACTATAACCAGAGAAATCGAAATAGATCTGAAATGTATAAGCTATCGCTGCAAGCCAAAGCATCGAAGTACCAGGTAGCCCATAGGGACTATTATAGATCGTATCCGCAATAATTCCCATTTGATTGGCGATGATTACTTTTTTTCCTAAACCGATAATAAACCTTCTAAAGCCTTCAGCGACTTGACTTAAGGATTCAACTCTACTGGTCAGCTCTTCTTCAACTGTAATGTACCTAACTATAGGTCCTGCAATCAATTGAGGAAACATAGTAACGTACGCCGCCATTGTTAAAAAGTTCTTTTGAACCTTAACCTGTCCAAGGTAGACATCTATACTATAGGACATCGTCTGAAATGTGTAAAAACTTATTCCGATAGGGAGTGGTAACTCATGAGATTTAATACTTGTATTAAATAAGGCATTTACGTTATCAATAAAAAATCCTGCATATTTGAAAAAGAAAAGTAGCCCCAAATTCACACATATAGATAGAATAAATAGAATTCTAGCCTTTTTCATTTGATGCTTAGATTTTGCTTTTTCTACCCATTGTGCAAAATAAAAATCGTTGAAAATAGAGACGATCATAATCCCGATATAAACGGGCTCTCCCCAAGCGTAGAAAAAAAGTGAAGTGACAAATAACCAAAGGTTCTTCCATGTTCTAGATGGAAGCAAAAAATATACACCAATTACAATTGGTAAAAACAAAAATAAGAACACCAAACTAGAAAAAACCATACTGACCCCTAATCCTGGATATTAAAAGTATCGCCAACAAAGAAATAATAATACCCCATATTAACTGCAACATTTATATCATTTTCATTGACGAAATCACCAAAATCAAAAGGTTTTCCCATCGCTTGTTCGTAATATCTAAAATCTACAAAATACGTTTTGTTAAAATGTGATGCAATCGCATCCTTTAATGGATTTGAAAAGGAATCAATAAAGAAAACCGCATTTTCTTTTTCGGGTTGATTAAAGTCAAACTCCACCAAACCAAAATCAGCACCATTACAGTCGCCATAATAATTTTCTGCTACCTTTTGAGTGAATTGTCCATTTATAAATTCGTACTTTTGACCATAATAGCCTTTATAGCCATTTATATAAACCGTGTACTTTTCAGTTTTAGGAACGATAAACTTAAATCGATCTGCAGTAGTGAACTCGTTTAAAAGTCTTGATTTATAGCCATTATATTTAAGGTTAGTAAGATAAAGATCAAAATCCAGTAAAGGCTCATTCTCCCCCTTTATAAAAAGGATCAAGGAGCGGTAACCCTCTAACTGTCTTTCCGTATCCCAATGGTGATCGGTTCTGTAAAATCCATTGATATACGTTTCCAAAGAGTCAATAGTAAAGGCTTTAAACCTCGCCGGAGATTCAAACTGTTCTGAAAGGTAATTGGATAAGTCGTGAGTAATTTTTCCATTGATGAAATCGAGATCCACATCACTTTCAATATAGAAATTATAAAACTGCACCTCTGGATAATTAACTGCAAGCTCGTTAATCGTTTTGGCTTTCGTACTTAAGCCTTCTTTTGCTATTGCAAGAGGCACTGAATTGAAAATTAAATGCTTTTCATCAACGGCTTCAACCAATCCTTCTCCCTTTGGTACGAGCTCTATCTTAAAATTTGTATCGTCAATAGACTGCCACTTCAATAGGCTCATATAGGGCTTCTCATAGGATTCAATTTTCTCTACCCTTGGTACAAAGTCCAAAATTTCATCACCCGCCTGAACTGAGGCTTCAAAAGCTGGTGGTTCTGTCGTCATTTCAATTTCTTGAGTTGTACTTTCAGTTGACGCATTTGATATAGAGCTATCAGTTTCATTTGTATTATTTGTCGTGTCTACGACTTCAGTTGTTAAGGAATCAACCATCAAACCCATGCTCATTTTCTTCAAGGTTAGGTATTTATCTTTTAATGCTTCACCTAAAATTAATTGATCAGAAATGGCTTCCTCTAGCGTATCTTGGAACGAATGATTAAAAAAAGTATTCAGCGTAAATACAGGGAATTTCGCAAGCTTTTTATTTTCAACGACCGAGATGTCTTTTATACCTCGAATAAAAATACCTACAAACAAAATCATAAAAATCAAAAGAATGGATGTTAAAAATGCGATATGACGTTTCATTGCGCCTCCTATGTAATGCTATTGGTAGAATAACATTCGCCGAACAACGATGTCAACAGTCACTATTTTAAATCTACGTCATATACCATTCCGATTTTTTCTCTAATTTCATCCATTTTCTTACTCAGTAACAAAGTGAGCTGATGAGTTGCAATTTCTGACTCTTTAAGTCCATCGAGAAGGCATTGATTGACGTGTTCAATTTCATATTGATAACCCCATAAAAAAACACCTTCATTATTATTGACCATATAGAGCTGATCATTCAACGTGTATACCTTTGTCTCCCAAAAATTCTGAGCCTCACAGCTACCCTTTGTGCCAATAACTCTCATTTTGTTATCAAAATTTTCAAGAATAGACGCACTGAGCTTAATCTCAATATTTTGGCTAGAAATATCTCCTTTAATAATATGTGTGCCATCTACTCCAGTCTCAGTTAAAATTGTTTCTACCGAATCAATCCTTGGCAATTCACCAAACAGATGCCAACACATCAGTAGATTATATACCCCTACATCTAGCAAGGCACCACCACCCAGTGCACGGTTCATTAACCTATGTGTCTCATCAGCATCACTTTTAAATCCAAAAGAACATTCAAATGATTGTAGATCACCTATTTTTCCTCCAAGGATGGCCTTCTTAAGTTCAATTTGTGCTGGGAGAAATAAACTCCAAAGTCCTTCCATAATAAAAATTTTGTTAGCTTTTGCTTCATTGATAATAGGAAGAGCCGTATTATAGTTTAATGCAAATGGTTTTTCACATAAAACTGCTTTACCATGGTTTATTGCTTTCATTGCAACCGCCATATGAAGCGAATGTGGAACAGCTATATAAATAATATCTATAGATTTATCATCAAAAAATGCATCTTCATCGCTGTATGCTTTTTCGATTCCATGTACCTCGCAAAATGCCTTAACCATATCGTCATTTCTACCATATGCTGCAACAATCATCCCATTACTTACTGCTTTAAAATCATTAGCAAGTTTGTTGGCGATTGTACCAATACCATAAAATCCCCATCTAATCATCTTTACCACCTCATTATCTGTTTAATCTCATCAAACGTATTGATTATCCAATCATAATGTTCACTTGGAATCTGCTCATGCAATCGATCGTAACCATGCCCTATAAATAGTGCGGTCTTCACTTTAGCATTTCTCCCAGCTAAAAGGTCGATTTCACGATCGCCTATCATGATGGTCGCTTCAGGAATCAACGCATGACGTTTCACTAAACTCAATATGGCTTCTGGATTCGGCTTTCGTTCATAACCCATTGAATGGTCTATACTTTCTATCAGTAAGTCATCAAAGCCAAATTTCTCTAAATAAATCCGTGTTGATGTTCCGCGGTGCGTCCAAACGAAATTCTTTCCACCCGTTTCGACGATCCACCTACAAATTTCAAGCGCACCCTCAAACGGTATCAAAGTATCCGCCTCGAATGACAGTCTATTTTCTCGATAGGTTTGATTAAACTGTTCAATAGTAATCCCTTTGGCATCTAGCTGTGGTTTTATCCTTTCTATTGCAGTCCCCATAGAAACGCGCATGTCTTTGAATACGCTTTGCTCATTTGACGGGATTCCGTATTGCTCAAGTGTATAACAGAAGGACTTAACCATCACTGGATACGAATCAAATAAAGTTCCATCAAAATCCCATATAACATTATAGGCCATCTTGCACCTCTCTATTTTTATTCAATATTATATCACACGTCTATTTCATAGATGGGTAGTTTAAAATGAAATTCTGCGTATTTTTATACTTAAGAAATAAAAAAAGCCAACCGATTCAGTTGACTTTATCTTTCGTTCAATATCTAGTTGTATTAAGCAATCATATAATTTTCGATCACCTGAGCGACGCCATCGCGTTCGTTGGTATCTGTGATATGATTCGCTGCATCCTTAAGCGCTTCAATTGCATTGCCCATGGCAACACCTAATCCTGCATAAGTGACCATGGCCATATCATTATCCGCATCGCCGACGCAGATGACGTTTTCTCTATTGATTTTCTTTAGATCAGCAACCGCCGCAACACCCACACCTTTATTAACCGATGGATGTAAAAACTCTAAAAAGATTGGCGCACTTCTAACTATGGTATACTTTTCCTTCACCCAGTCTGGTAACTGATGTAACACGCGATCCAACTTCTCAGGCGCATCAACCATCATCACTTTAATTAGGGTTTCAAACTTTGGAACCTCGTGAACTGGACAGACATCCAATTTGATGCCATTTAAACTCGCTTCTATCTCTGTATACGGATTATAAACTGGTGTGGTCACATAAGATTCTGTGAGCGCTTGAATATGAACATCAAGTACCAAGCTGAGTCGATAAAGCTCTGCATAATCTTCATGCGTAACGTGGCTCTTTAAAATTGCCTCTCCTGTTTTTACATTTTGAACGAGGGCACCGTTAAATGCGATTACAAAATCGTTCTCAGAAGTCATTTCCAGCTCTTCAAGCATATGTCGAATGCCAGCCAGTGGTCTTCCTGTTGCGATAACCACTTGTTTCCCTTGTTCTCTTGCTTTTAGGATCGCTGATTTGTTACGGTCAGAGATTTGTTTCTTCTCATTGAGCAAAGTACCATCCAAATCCAAAGCGATTAATTGATAACTCATAACATTTCCTCATTTCAGTTAACATAATACAAAATAAAATAACACAACTGCACCATAAAATCAATGCAAATTGTGTTAATTTTACTTTATTTGCCTTTCCGCCAATATCGACTCTAAGAGTCCTTTGCAGCCTTTCAAAACATCCTCGTAGGTCAAATCAAAATCTCCAGTGTACCAAGGATCTGCAATATCCGCATCGCTTCCTGCATACTCAAGCAGCAGCTTCACCTTACCCTCCGGATCCTCACCAATGATGCGCATGAGATTTCTAACGTTCTGATAATCCATGCAGACGATGTAATCGTACAAATCATAGTCAGAAGCCTTAAACTGAACTGACTGTTTACCCTCAGAAACGATGCCATGCTCTAAAAGCTTCTTTTTCGTCCCTCTATGAACTGGATTACCAATCTCTTCACGACTTGTCGCACTTGAAGCGATGAAAAACAAATCACTCAAGTGTTTTTTATCAACCATATCCTTGAACACAAACTCTGCCATAGGGCTACGACAAATATTACCATGGCAGACGAACATTACATTAATCATATAAACGCTCTATCCTTTCATAAAAATAACCAACTTCTTCATACTTCACATCTAAAAGCGTAAACTGTTTGGTAAAACGTGCTTCGCCTTCCAGCTTCTCATAAAACCCTCTGTACGGGTTGCGCTCCAGCGCCCATATCAGTAAGGATGCATCTCCCTCTAGTCGCTTCAGCTTTTCAGCTGCATATGAGACGAGTCCTCTTCCTAAGCCATAACCTTGATAGTCATCATAGATATAGAGCGCATAAATTTCACCTACATTTGATAAGCCATATACTTCAACTTCTCTACACGCACCATAGCTGGCATATCCGACTATAGTGCCATTGACTTCAGCCACTACCTTACGTTCGATGCGACCTTCAACCATACGCGTTCCAAAATCTGCGATGGTCGCTTGAATCCGGTCTTGCTTTCGATCTGGTAATGCCTCTAAAAAAGCATCTGGAAAAATGCCCTTGTATGCACTTTGCCAGGTTCTTATGTTGATCTCAACGATTGCAGGAACATCTTCTATTTTTGCATCTCTAAAGACGATATAACGCGCATCTGGTTTCATACTGCCTCCATTGGTGTAAATTCTATTTTAATTAGATTACTGCTCTGCATCAAAACAACTGAAAAAATCCACTTCAAGCATGATTTCTATCGCATAGCCATCCCTTCGATGCTCCAAAACCTTTTTAACTTTTGTTCCATAATTACCATATGCCCAAAGCGGACTTCCGTAAGCACCGACGACTAAATAATCCAGCTGTCGCGTTATATTGGAAACGATCTGACCACCCCTTGCGAGTATAAACAATTCAACATCCGTTTTTTGACCATACTTAAAATCACCTGTTAAGCAAAAAGTTCTCCCCTTCACTTGAACGGTATCGGTTGTAGACTTTAAAGTAATCTTTTCATGCGTCACTTGGTTTGATGGTTTATTGTAGTATTGCCTTTGCTCTGTTAAAGATAACTCCGATCGTCCTCTTAAATGAGGTTTGTAAAAATGATGCGCCCACTGATCCGTATATCCAAAATGTTCGACGATATGATAAAAAATGCCTTGACACCCCTTTGCATCAGAAAGTGCATCGTGATGCCTTTCAAGTAGTACGCCGAGAGTGGCACAGAGATAATCCAAACTGTTACGTCTATAATTTAAAAATCGCTTTGCTAACACTACGGTGCAAATATATTGAAACACTGGGATTTCAAGACCATAATGTCCTAACACCATGGTCAATACGCCTAAATCAAAGGTTGCATTATGGGCGACGATGATCCCTTCTTCAAAATAGTGCTTAATATTGGGCCAAAGCTGATCAAAGGTCGGTGCATCCTTTACCATATAAGGCGTAATTCCAGTTAACTGTATATTAAATGCGTCAAACCTCGTTTCAGGATTGACGAGATAGTTTACCTCAAGTACAGTAACACCATCCTCTACGACGACGATACCTGCAGAGCTGATGCGATCATTAAATCGATTGGGCGTTTCTACATCAAAAAAGACAAACCTTGTCATATTAACTCCTATCTACTTTTGGTACAAACTGTTAATCTCTTTATTATAGCATAAAGAATAAGCCCAATATTTAAATATTAGGCAAATTGAAAAAACGAAAGGTCTATTTGTATAGACTTACTCATAAGAATAAGAGAAGTCCACTGTATACCCCTGATTTGAAAGCGTTTGGTTTGTAAGCAAAATCAAGTCAATTTTATGGATTTTTTGATCAGTATTTCCGATAGTGAATACAGTTGGGTTATCTTGTGTCAGCATTTCAAAAAATGGCGTCATCTCTTGCTCTGCAAGGTGTATGGCGCTATCGCTGTATCTAGACAAAGTAAAAAAACCTTTGTCCGTATTAAAATAGATGGCATCGCCAGCCTCATATGCTGAGTGAATGGCTTCGCCACCAAGCAAATCCAAAAACGGATCATCCACATCTATTATTTTGATACCGTCTGAGAAAACGATACCTGACCGCTCAGTAATACCTTCGTCTTTTTCATATACGCCAATAGCGAACGCTTCTATACACAACTCTGGATTTAGCCATACAGAAATAGATAAATTCAAGTCTTCTTTTATTACTGAAAATGCTGCTGGATAGGACATTTCATTCCAATGATGAAACCCTATTGCATCAATTTTACCAAGCTTATCTTCCGCTTCTTTTAAAGTGTCACCAACCTTAAGTCCAATTACGGAAGCACTGCCATCATAAATAACAGTGCGAACCGTTCCAACACTAACGGTATCGCCAGGTGCTATCCTTTTAGTATAGGGTTGATTAGCGATTTCTGCATAAACCATCAAATCCTCATAAGCTAGATAATTCCCAGCCCACCAATCAACTTTATCGGGAAGTCCCATTTGATTAATCAGTTCTGTGCCAAGCATATTGAGTGCAATTGAACTTAGTACAGGATCATTCGTTATCGCTCTTAATGGTATCTCATCTGTATTTGGAGTCACATTTGAACTTGATGTTATTTCTGGATTTGATGTAAAATCGACATCAACTAACTGAACGCCTTCCAAGGACTCCCCTTTACTTAACAGTTCTTCTCTTATTTTCAGTTTTTCAGATACAAATGATTTTTTATTTATATCGAAATATTGGACCTTATAACCATTTTCATAAAGGTAGATCAACTGTTTTTCTTCAAAAGCATCGGTCTTTTTATCACTGGAAACGTGTGAAAAAGGTTTTGAATCCCAGAAATGCCAATAAACATCGCCAGATGCGAGCTCAACCAATCCGATCCATCGCTCATATTGTATGATTTGGTAGCCATTCTCGATGTCCTTGAAATATCCCAGTGAAAAATTGATCAAGGTTTGATTATAGACAGGAATGGTTGCTACTCTTTTCACTTCTTTTATAGTGCCTGATTCGAGAATACAGACCTCTATGGTATAAAAATCGGCATCTACATGCTGATTTAATAATCTTATTTTTTCGTTTGCATAGGCATTCCGAACTGCTAGAAACAACTGTCCTTCATTAGCATCCTGACGCCTATAGTAATATGTATGCTCTATCTCTTCATTTGGTTCATTTGGTTCATAAGTTGTTATAATAGCGCTGGTTGTGGACTGAGGTGTATCTTTATCACCAGTATCCAATTTGACTTCGCCATTAGGACCGACATCATTTGCCAAAGTGTCGTCATTCAAATCGATATGTGTCGTCTTTCTCCAATCATTCTCGCCAATATAATCGCGATATCCCGCTATTAGTACAAAATATAAGCTGATTAAAATCAAACTCAACCTGATCGCTTTATCACGCACAAAATCCTCCTATTCTCTAATAGCACCATAGGCTTTACGATTTTCAAATAAAAACCCGATGAGGTGTTTGTAATAAGGTATAAAACGCTCTTGAACCATCATGGCCATAATTTCATCGTAGCTTGCCCATTTCACTGCTTGAACTTCCTCGTACTGTAGAAGTAACTGATCCAAATCGGGAGTCTCATTAAGTTCAACCAGATAAAAGTCATCAAATCCATCGTCGAAATTGATGGTTAGATGCGGTCTGACATCTGATAGGTCAATTTTAAATCCCACTTCTTCAAGCGTTTCTCGCTCTGCTGCAATTTGGCTGGTCTCACCAGCAAGCGCACTCCCACCTACAGATACATCCCAAAGATTGGGCCATCCTGATTTAAAAGTCTGACGATGTTGAATGAGCATTTCTCCTTTGGGATTAAACAAACAGACGTGAACCACCATATGATAAGAATCTCTTTCCAGTTTGTGACCGCGCTCTGCAGTTTTGTGAAGTGGTAGCCTGTCCTTATTATACAAATCCCATAATTCTTTCATATTACGACTCCCTGTTAAAAATAATTAAATACCGACTCCCTGTTAAAAATAATTAAATGCTTTTCAAGACTGCCAAATGGCTATTTCACCTTACTCTTGACTAATTTATCTTACTCTTCACTATTTATCTCACTCTTGATTAATTGATCTCACTCTTGATTAATTGATCTCACTCTTGGTTTCTGATTCTCTGCTAACCACTACTAATGTGTTCTTTTGAAAAAAAGCGAGCTGCCATACTAAAAACGGCATCATAGAAATGAGCAAGCCAATGCATTTTAACCAAAGGCTTTCTGACTGAGGGATAATCCGGTTAAGCGCCAGCATTAGTGATAACTGATAGCCATTGAAGAGCAGAAAAGATTGTTCTAAAATGTTGTTCATTATGATGTTGCTGGTTTCTGAGCTGAACCAAAGGACCCATAAAACAGTACTGATAAAAAGGGGTAAGGCAACAGAAATTTTATTCCAAACAGGGTCGATCATTTTTAAAAATGCTTTGCCTGAGAAATAAAAAATCACCAAATAACCAATCAACAAAATTGCAGAAGGGATCGCTTGCCACATATAGTGTTTTGTCTCCGCTTCCTTCGTTACCCAATCTGAGATACTTGCATCATAAAAAATTCTAAATACGACCAGTGACAGGATGCCCATCAAAAGATGAATCCAAAGACTGGTAATGATATTATCTAGAATTAAGGTGCTTTTAGTTTTATCTGACAACAAACTCCCCCCAGTTAAATGCTTACTTCAACTCTTTCCCACACGATGGACAGAATTGATAGCCTTTTTCTAATTTTTCACCACAATACGGACAGAATCGATAAACTCTATCAGATGTTTCTTCGTATCTTGAATCCGCTTCATAAATTAAATCGTTTTCACGGCTTGAAACATCTTTAACTTTTGAACTATCCGCATATCGGTTCGCTTGGAACAATTCATTCAAAGGATCACTTTCTTCCCCGTCGTCTGTAATGTCATATAATGACATACGATTTGATCCAGTTGTATTTTTAAAATTAAAAACGAAATTGATGACACCTATCAAGATAAAAATTAAGCCAAAGAAAACCATTACACCTGGTGCCCCCATACCCGCAACTGAAATGGTCCAAAAGATTCCAAAAATAATCGATACGACTGAACCAGCAGCTCCCATTGCCGATGGTCCTCTTCCAGGTTTAACACTCCTCATAGATTCCTCCATTATTTTGTGATTTTTACTTAATTCAAACACCATCAATGGCTTCAATAACATCAATTACTTTATTTCTTTTACTTACTAATAGCCATATGCCCCTTCAATAATTAGTAGTTCAATTCTCTTCTCATCAAATTGCCCTTGAATCGTGGTCAGGTAATTGCAGATTTTATCTGCCGATTTACACTCAATACAGTACCCTAGCTTGGTACAAGGTGTATTCTTACCAAGACGTACAGCATCTAATGGCGCTGCAACTTTTTTGATTCGCTGTATGGCTTCTTGCTCGTTCTTCACTATTTTGTTGGTTCCCGCAATGAGAAAAACCTTTTTAGGTCCATAAATGATAGGTGCCACACGACTGCCATTACCATCTAGATTGATGATTTTCCCATTTTCTGTTATGGCATTGACACCGCTGATAAACGTATCTGCAGAGAAATTATCCATATAGAGCTGCTTCTTTTCGCTCTTAATAAGCTGTTGATTGTATTTATCTAAGAAGTTAACGCCTTTCTCTCTTAACAAGTGATAGACATTGAGCGCCTCTAAAGTCATCGAATCCCCTACACCAACCGGTGTTCCTTCGATAATATTCTGATCTAAATATCTAAGCAGTTCTGATTTTGTCTTAAACAGCTCAACTTTGATTCGGTTCATCCTGAAGGCTTTAATTAATGCTTCGTACATTTCATTCTCCTAATGGTTTAATAAGTAATCAATTTCAGGGTCAATCCCCATAATATAATCTTCAATAGAATGAGATATCCAAACATCGGGTGAAAGCGTCTTGCTGATAGACTCTTGAGTTAAATCTAATTTTGATAATTCCGAATCGGATAGAAGTTCAAAATAATCGGATGAACAACTGATCCACCAGCCTAAGTTTGGCAACTGATAGTTTTTAGGAGCACCAAAATGATTTGGTGAATTTCCGGTATCCTGTCCAACCGTTGTGGCATCTAAAAGTGTCATTGCACGAGTGACATTGATAACGCCTGACGAGAAGGTCGCATTTCCCACGAGAACATAGAACTCACTAGAAAGTGCGGATTTGTATCGGCTAAGCTCTGCGATTAGCTTATATGAAATAGCATCATTGCCCCCTTTGCAGTATCTATAATCTAAAATAATCTTCTTAAAATTCTGAGTCTTGATCATTTCTATGATTTCGCTATTAAAAAGAGTCGTAGGTTGAGTAGTATCCTCAGCCAAGATATTATATTGAATAACCAAATTGTTATCGATATTGAGCCAACGATAATAACCCGAAGGATCGGTTTCTGGCGTCGCTTCACGTGGCAATTGCTTTAACAAAACAGTTGAAAAGCCTTCCTTTGTTACCCGATCAAGCGCTAGAGTCGCCTCTTCCCCCTCGTCGTTCATTACCGTTAGAAAAATATTATCCATTGGATCTAAAACACCTATAAAAGCCAATGCATCGTAATTATATAGCCAATTTGTAAAATTGGTTTTTACCCATGCTTCGTTTTCATGTGGAATGATTTCTGATAAGGCGCTAAAAACAGAATCTATATCGATTTGATTGATCCCGACAAGCTGCCATCCCAAATAATCAGCTTCAGCTTCTGGTAATACAGTCAAATACCATTTGTCATCAAATGCATCCACCTTAAATGGATAATAGCTAAACTCTGACATCAATAAACTGTCAGACATAATCGTCGTATGTGAGTCCCCTAGATCGGTCAATATCTTTTGTAACTCAAAATAAAGCGTCTGCTTTGATAGTTGATCTGCCTTTTCATAGAGTTGTCTTTTTAAAGCGACATAATCAGATTGAGACAAGTTACGATATAAATCTGGGTGTTTCTCTTCAAGCGTTTTAAAGAAGAAGCTCAGATCCTCAGCATATTTTCCATTGTAGTTTATCTCTTGAGATGTTGTTTCTTCATCTGTCGAAACCTCATCAGCGGTTGTTATAGAATTGATTTCACTGCTATATTCAGTTGTTTGAGTTTCAATTTCGTTTGAATTCTTTGTCGTACATCCAGCAAAAGTGACTGAAAAAAGCACCACAAAAGAGATTAAAACGAAACGAAGTAGACGATTCATGCTACCTCCTGTTTAGTTTCCTTAGCTCAAAATTTCAAACGTCTTTGTGCCTCTGATCTTTTGATTGATATATCGATTCCGATTAAGTGCACTTATCTTATCCACTTCCTTTTGGCAATCGTTAATAACCTGTTCCTTAAGCCCAGTTAACGATATGATGACCGAAGGATTCATCCCCTCTAAAATCATATTGATAATGGCGAATTTCTGAAGTCCCGTTAAAGTAAATGGATTTTTACCCGTCACTTTTTCACCGGTTTCTTCCTCAAAAGCGCACTTGACCTCAGTCAGGAACTCATGTGCCAAGTCATGTCTCACAGGCTTACCTGATGTTTTTACAAATAGTAATTCTGTATCCTCAAATCGCATTTCTTCCCTGAGTTGAAGGTATTTTTCAAAATCCTCAACCAGTGAATATGGCAGTTCTAGGAAAAGCGTTCTATTCGCAACATCCTTGTAGCGAAGCTTCAAAATTCGTCTTTGGAAATCATAATCACTTACCAACATAGACGCGACACGGTCCACATTTAAACCATAAATTAGCAATAGTTTGACGACGATTTTCACACTCATGGCTTTAAAATTATTTGCGTTTAATTGTTCAAGTGCCTTCATCATAAAACTCACTTGATTTTGATCAATCGGCGGATAGGCTTCCCGATCCTTTAAAACAATGCCGTAAGTTTTGAGACGATCATCCACTTCTTGCGCTAAAGCCGAAAAAGGCATCAACCTGCCTAAAGCATCGTTGGGATACTTTTCTAAGATCACGCGTTCAAACAACTGATTCAATGCAATTAAAAAATCATCAATGGCTGACTTACTACTAACGTTCTCATTGTTTTTAATGTAATATACGGCACTTTCTATGATACTCTCTCTATTAAATTGCTCTATAAAAACAGCATCAAGCGTAATACCATTTGCCATTTTTTCTAAAACATATGGTGCGAAATAATCCCTTAACTTAGGCACATATTGGTTAAACTTATGAATGGTTAAAAGATCGCCAAAATCCTGTTCTATCAGTGATACGATGTGTTTATTCATTTTCTTGCTCCTTTAATTTGCCAAACGAATGTTTGCTATCTCTATTCTACCATAATATTTTATTCTTCTTCCAAATTAATGGTTTTTTAAGATTACATTCCTGTGACATAAAAATAACTACCCTTAATCGATCTTTCATTAATTAAACTTAGACCAAATCAAGGGTAGTTAATATTTTATTCCCAAACACTAATCGACGCGATAAAGGCTTTGAACTGCTCATAGGTCTCACCTTGCTCCCATAGAGTCGTCTGAATCACATCCTTTAACCCCTCTGCAAGCTCAGCTTTATCAAAAGAAACCGACATCTTCTGATCATCTGTATCGCTAAACTCAAAGGAAACCGTCTCCACATTTTCCACCAGCGCAAAGGTCATTAAAGCATTGCGTTTTAGAATTTCATAATTCGGTGAATCATTGATCAATGTATCATCTACAGCGATTTCACTTGCAAGCACCACAGTGACACCATATGGCATTTCACTGGTTGTCATCTCAAAGTGATCGTAGCTTGACCAACTCGGATAGGCAAAACCACCGATGATGCCACCGACCTTGCTCGCGTTGCCAACATAGTTGGTTCTATTGGCATATACGGTTTCAAGTGAAGTATAAAATGGTTCTTCCTCTAGTTCAAAAAACCATCTAATTGAATTATGTCTTTCAGGGGTGTCGTAACCAACCGCTAGATAAAGATCACCATTGTTCTGTTTAAAAAGCCAATATGTGGTCCCCGCTTCATCCGATAGCCTAGATACATAACGCTCATCTGCTTTGTCGATTATTTTTTTTGCATCACTTGAAGCCAGTAGGTTGAATGGATCTTGAAAATCCGCCGCAGTTAAACTCACCTTTTCAAGAGGATCGCTATCCACCCAGTTTACCTCTGACGTTTCCTTACGGCTAATCACGTTCTGATCGGTAATGGTAAAAGTGGGATAGGTCGATTCAAAATAAGTAAACGAATAGATCGGATCTTCATATACCTTACTGACGACACGATAGGTTTTCCCAGTGAAATCGCCTTGTATCATCGGATTCGTAATAAGCGTTACTGCAAGAACGATCAAAGCTAGAGTTGCAACGATGCCCACCCAGGATTTTGTCTTTTTAAAGCGAAGCACGTTTTTAACCCGCTGCTTCGTATCCCCTTCACCAAAAGCCACTGGAGAAAATGGATATACAGGCTGTCCAACCGCTAGACGCAGCATCGAAGTCGAATAAGGTTTCTTAATGTTATGCCCATATTGCTGAATGACCGCTTCATCACAGGACATCTCCATGTCGCGCATCGCAAGGTTAAAACCAAGCCATACTAAGGGATTAAACCAATGTAGGGTTAGGGCAATACACGCAAGGCTTCTCCAAAGCGGATCAAAACGACGGACATGCACCTTTTCATGAGCAAGTATATAATAGCGTTCTTCATCGGATAGAGTCGCAGGTAGTATAATTTTCGGATTAAAAACACCGATTACAAAGGGCGAACTAAAATGTGATGATTGATAGACGCCATCACCTAGATAAACCGCTTGTTTGACCCCTTTATATAGACGATAACCCTTAAAGAGATTGAATCCCAAGAGCACCACCACACCGATTAACCAGATCGTGAGCAGAACGCCTTCATAATTCAATGTTAAATTATTCTGCGCTAGGTTTGTGACGGTAAGAGTTGAGGATAAAGGTTTTACAATGCCATTTGCTATGGGACTTAAAACGGTATGGCTGGTTGTACTGATGATGCCAGCACCGAATGCTGACTCAGACATACGCTTCGTAGGCGCATCAAACCATCCCACTCCGCCAAGTAAGGACCATCTAGACATAACTGAGAAAGGCACCAGCAGTCTAAACAATGCAACCGACCAAAGCAGATAGCTCAAATTCTTAGGCAATCTAAATGCCAATCCTCTGAACAATAGGATGATGAGAATTGTCATACTTCCGGTCAAGCTAAGTTCGATGATTAGATCGATTAAGGTTTTCATTCGTCTGCCTCCTGATGTGTGTCGATCATCCTTTGTATGGCTTCTATCTCATCGCGATTGAGTTTTTTCTTTCTTGAGAAAGCCGCAATAAAGTTAGGAAGCGAGTCGTTAAAATTCTCTCTAACAAAAGCTGTCCCCTGTTCCGACTTAAAAGCCTCTCTTGAAAGCAAGACTGTAATCTGTCCATCCTCTTGCAAAAACAGCTCTCGATCGCAAAGTCTTTTTAACATCGTATAGGTCGTCGTCCTTTTCCAATCAAAAGCATCTGAGCAAAGTGCAATTAATGTTTTAGTCGTAAGAGGTGCATGATCCCATATGAGTTCTGCTAAGCGCTCTTCCATTTCTCCTAACTTATGCTTTTCCATCTGGTCCTCCTGTGATCAATCAAAACTGATGTTTGAAATAAAGTCTATCAATTAATTATACTGTTCTTCCAAAATAAAACTGTCTAACGCTATTAGACATTTTTAGTCTAATAACGTTAGACAGTTTTGTCAAGTCATTATTTTCTTAAATCACAAGATCTGTCTTTCATCTGTTCCCATTCACTCTTTAAAAGTCGATAACACACGCGATCATATAAGATGCCATCGATGGCACTGTGCTTCACTAGGTGTGCTTCTTTAACCATTCCTAGCTTGATCATTATATTTTCTGAGGTAACATTGGCCTTATTACAGCCTGTTTCAATTTTTATGATCCCGCCTTTTGTAAAGGCAAAATCTAAAACCGATTTAGCGGCTTCAGTCACATACCCTTTTCCCCAAAATGACTTTAATACAAAATAGCCCATTTCTGCAACTGCACCTTCAGTAGCTTGCTCAGAAATCGTGTAGCCTATATCTCCAACATAGTTGCCGGTAGCCTTCTCCTCTATCGCTAAGAAAACCTTAAGGCGGTTGTCGAGTTTTGCATGTTTCATCGCTTCAAATAAATTTTCCCTTGATTCATCCATGGAATGCGTTCTTAAATCCGATATAAAATAGGTATTTTCGTCACTGGATAATAGCTGATGAAGTCCCTCTAAATCCTCGTATTCATGGTCTCTAATGATCAATCGATCTGTTTCTAATCTTATCATGGTGAAGTGCCTATGCTTTCTATGGTATAATGGTCGTTCTCAACTTTCATAATTGCAAAACCCACCTGACGATACGCATCCTTTTGATCCTCAATTGACTTAATATTGCCAGCAAGTACAGGTTCATAATTTGACGCTAGCTTAAATTCAGATTCAAAATAAAAACAATAACTTAAAGAATCACCCGCAGAACGATCCTTTAACCCCTCGAAATCTACTCTCTTTAATTCAACAGTCTCAATAAACGGACTAAAATCAAACAGATTTAGAGCACTTTCTTTCAAGTAGATTTCTGAGAACTTATCTAATAGTGACTGTACCTCTGAACGACTGTCTTCTGATATTAAATCTGATATGTATAATTCACCATCATTATTAGTTATACTAACTTTCGCAGTATAATATTGGCTATTTAGTATATAGCCAACTGCATATTGGCGTGTTTCCGTCGGATTCAGACCGTCACTAACATGTAGATCAGATGGATAAAATGTCATCTTTATATTTGTATCCACCTCATCCTTTAAAAAAGCATCCATAGCCTCAATAGAAGGAGACACGGTTTTATTTGATATCGTTTCAGTATTTGTATCAGTATCCTCAGTATCCTCAGCACTCACAGTACTCTCAGTCCTATTCTTTTCTAAGGTTGACATTTGAGCACCATCAACAGAGCTTAGATTGCTATTGACATCATTGGGTTTGCAAGAAGACGCTAGAAAAATGACTGCTATCATAATTGTGATTACAGTTACTTTTTTCATTAGTAATGCCCCCTTTTGGGTTGATCTTTAGGTGGTCTTAGTAACTTTATGCTTACTTAAACCAAAATTCCATAATATCGAGTGGCTTCCCCGCTTGATTGGTGATGACGTATTCTTTCACAACCGTAGCGTGATAAGATTCTGGAATTTTTCGACTCGAAATATTCCTTCGGTCTACAGGGTACTTAAAGAAATCGTACACCAAATTCTCACGACCCCAACTAACCAACCCTTCTATCGCTTCTTTACCAAGTCCCAAACCATGTGCATCTGTTTTCAACCAAATACCAAGCTCTGGATTAAGTGAGTTGATGCCATGAAGACCACAGCAGCCCAAAAAAGTATCATCGTTTTTATCTTTAATGACCATTTGCAAATCCTTTTTAGCATCGAGCTTATTGACTGCAGTAGTAACGAACTCCTTTGTATCTTCAATTTCACCTGTTGGAACTGGATACATATACGTTGATACATTTGTCGTAAAATGGTGAAAAACATCAGAAATATCTGTTTCAGATATCGGTACTAGCAATAGCCTTTTCGTTTGGATAACAACCCTTCTCAGGTTCATGACACTTTGTACCTCCTTAATTTATTGCCGAAAAATATGTATTCAAAATATTCAAACGAATTGCTTTCCAGATTATTATATCACCTTGTTCCTAAATCGAATATTAAAGTCTCATTAAAGCATAAAACTCAGCTTCCATTTTGAAAGCTGAGTTTAGGTGTAAATTTAATTATGCTTTTATAGTAACCACATTCTTATAAACATGTTTTCATGTTTTCATGTTTTCATGTTTTCATGTTTTCATGTTTTCATGTTTTCATGTTTTCATGTTTTCATGTTTTCAATAGCTTCTAGTTTTGAATGGCTTCTTGCCTAGCCCTGCTCTTGTGGGAATTGAGACATATCTGCATACATCACTTCCCATTGATGACCATCGAGATCTTGAAATCTATCATAGTACATCCAAGTGTCTGCTATCGGATCTAAATATCTGATAGCACCTAAAGAAAGTGCGATACTTAATATCTCATCTACTCTTTCTTTACTCTCTACCTGTATCGCCAATAACATTTGAGTTGATCCACCATCTGCAATTGGCTTATGTGTAAAGGTTTTAAAAAAAGACTCTGAAAGCATCATTGCATAAATAAGGTCCTTTTTTAATTCCACACAGACTGCTTTCTCATCGCTAAATTGCTCATTGATTGGGAATCCCAAAGCTGTCCAAAATTGTCTGGTTTTCTCAACATTTTTTATCGGTAAATTTACATATATTGATCCAATTGACATAAGCATTCTCCTTTATCTAAGAGTGAGTAATTCATTCATACCCTTAAATGATATTTACTATCAAATAGATTAATCCGGATGGCATTTTCTACGTTTATTGGTTTAATTCTAAATGTCTGCGTTAAAACTTAATTTGAACAAGACCACATTGTCAAAGGACTTAATGTAATCTGGATCTTTATCAAACGTATCAACTGACAGAGTTCTAAGACTACCATCTTCGCTGAAAACATAACATCCTATCGTCGCTTCACTCACATTTGTTAAGTCAACTGCCTCGGTTATGAAATCGTATGACCAGGCTTTTACTTCACCATCGATAAATGACATATCAATAACGTGAGAGATTTTCATATGACTACCTTCTACCGCATCTTTAATATTCATCCTTAACTGCTTGTCAGTATCTAAATTTTCTAGATCCATCACCAGGTTACTTTCGATTTCATCTGTTCCAGAATAGGATAACAATATTTCATTATGTATGAGTTCACCGTCTTCATATACGTAAGCGCTTAAATTTGTACGCGTTTCCATGCTTTTACTTTTCTTAATTTCAAAAATTTGAATTATGTTATCAAATTCTACTAAATCTAAGACTTTTTCCTCAGTCTTAGTTAAAGGTAGTGGTCTTATATAATCGTTTGGTAATTGAAAGGCGATTTGACCCACTAAAACAAACGAAGCTATAAGTACAATACCGCCCAAAAGTACTACCATGTTCTTTTTCATACATTCCCCTTTCCAAAAAATTTGACCATTAAAATTTCATCGA
Source organism: Clostridiales bacterium 38-18 (assembly GCA_001897605.1). GTDB lineage: Bacteria > Bacillota > Clostridia > Peptostreptococcales > Acidaminobacteraceae > Fusibacter_C. The sequence goes on from MKTL01000006.1 coordinate 621,017, forward strand.
AATATTCGCCCAGATATTTTAATGCATGCTTTTCAACGCCATACGTAGTATATCCAAGTCCCTCGTATAGCTTAATTGCTTGAAGGTTTGAACTGACTACAGAAAGACGAACTTGTTCTATTTGCCATTCTGTTCTTGCAATTTCGTGACATGTCATAAGCAACTTTTTTGCAACCCCTTGTCCTCGATAGGCTTCAGCAAGGTAAACGCCATAAAGATTTGCTTTATGACTATCTTTCAAACCACTTTCTCTTATTAGAGTCATTGATCCAATTAACTGATCTTTGCAAAATGCACCGACCACTTTTTTATCTTTATCTTCAGCAAGCCTTTGTTCAAACTTTGAGATAGGATATTTACTCTCAATTTCATAAGTAGATCCAAATGCCTCAGGATTTTGTAATAATCCATCTAGTCTAAGATGTCTAAATGGTTCAATGTCATCAACCGTTAAAAGCCTAATATCAAATTGAATCTCGCTAGAATGGAGGTCTTGAAAAGTCCTTGATTGTCTAGATATGATTTGATCAGATTTATGTAATTTCATTCTTATAGGTATCGAAATAAACCCATCTTCAACCGTACCAAAACATTTAATCGTAGCTTTTTTATGAAAAACTAGCAACATACTAAAAGCACAAATCAAAGCATCTATTTGATCTTCAAGGATTTTAAATGCCTTCTTCTTCATCGTGACGTCAATTCTTTTAAATCGATTGATAAATCCGCTTAACTCACCATTGCGTTCACTCTCATAAAATGCGTTCATCAAACGATTTATTTCTGTAACGGCATGGTCATAGCCATGCTTCGGTTTATACTTATACTTAATCGGGCTAATTTCCGGGAAAACACCTGAAATACTTCCTGATGGAAAAACCTCGATGATGCAACTTGAATGTTCATTTGGTTCAGTTGATATTTTAATATTTGGTAATGCATCGATCAACTTCTTCACTAGAATTTCACCTCTAATAGAGCCATAGGTTTTTTCTAGATAGTTTCTACTACAGTTAAAAACCGAATGGTGTAAGCCATTAATTTTTTCTTTCATAAAAAGGCGCTCTGCGGCTCTAGACCCACTTATATTGTTAACTACCAGAGGTGCATCTATCGCTATAATCATTGGTTCGTCTTTATATATCAATAATTTTTCAACAATCGCTTCATCAGAATAAACTTCTGCAGAAATTTCAATTATCGTTTTTTCTTCATTGAGGATACAAAGACCGGTTTCATTTTTATATGTCCAAGCCAAATCGATACCAACAAAAAGGATAGCATCCACCTCCTTCATCAATTCTTAATGTAAAAGACAGCGATCTTTCAATAAAAGTTAACTTGCGAACAACAAATATAGGCCATTTACCAAAACAACCAATACCAAAGCGACTATAGCAACCATTAACATATAGCTTCTAATTTGTTCAATTTTGATTTTGAAATAAGCCAATGAGGTTTTATAGTTCAAAAACACGATGATTACAATTGACAACAGTATTCTAAGTGCGTATTGAGAGATGACCAATTGATTGTTTAGATATTGAATCGCAATTACGGTTGCAATATCATTAAAAATATTATAAACCAAGTAAAAATTTGCTAAAATATAGCCTCTTATATTACCAGAAAGCAAATCAATACCTGCAAATAAAGTAACGAAGCTAATCATTGTTGATGTCCCGAACACAAGTATCGCAGCAAAAGTACCACTTTCGGTATTAACTGAACCTGAGACTAAGTTGGATGCTAGAGTCAACAATCCCATTCCAGCTCCCAAAATATATAATGCCGCTAAAACCGTTATAGCTTTCGGTCTGTTATTTACCTTTTCCTTCATATTGCCACCCTTCATGATTTTTTTAAATTAGTATCTTTATTGTATCATAAACATCCTTTAAAAAATCGTGTTTGGCTCAAAACGAAGTCTTTTGGGAGTGATACTTTTTCAATTTTGTCACTCGTAAAAAAACCATCAAACATTTTATTTTGATATTCATCAAATTAAATTTGACAACACAGCCATTCTCTGCTAATATCTATTTAGATGGTCATCAAATCAAATTTCAAATTACTAATATAAAGGAGGCAAAAATGAATACTCTAACCTTGAATACTTTCGCTCAAATAGCGACACAAATTGATCTGCCTCGGACAAAATCTTTGGTGATTCAATTTTGGGCTGCACATAAAGAACCATTACTCTACGAACAGTTAGAAAAAGCGTTTGCTTTAAGAGGCATCTCAACTTGCTTCATTGATTTTTCACCAGAATCGATCAACGCCAAAACACAGAATGGTACATTCGATTTATCTGATGTTGAAAAGACTATTATAGCTTCTTCTGAAACCTTTTTAGACGTTATGGCAGTAACGCCACAGCAATTAATGCAGCTGCTGCCAGAAGTACATCAAACCGCATTTAGACCTTTTATCCGATCACACTTTAGTGAAATAATGCGTTCTGAAAAACCACTTTTACAATTACGTCTTCCCACTGAGTCGTTTGCTGAAATGGCCGAAATGTCACTTGAAGCATATGAAACGCTATGGCATGAGCTTTCTAATATCGATTACGAGCTTTTAAAAAATGAGTGTATGAGCGAAATCGAGAGATTATCACAAACACAATCCGTCACCATTAAAAGCGGTGAAGAAGGTTCACTTTCACTTTCCTATCAAGGGCGTGAATGGTATTCCGATCATGGGAATGGCGATTTCCCTGCAGGTGAAGTTTACATCGCAGTTTTGGAAGATAGCGCAAACGGTGACTTTATTACCGGTAAAATTAAATGGGACGGCACTTGGTATGATCAGGCACGTTTATCATTTACTAATGGTAGATTAATTCACTCTGAGCCCAAAGCTATCTATGAGCAGTTAAAAGCCATTGATCCCTCGGCACTTGTGATTGCTGAATTCGGCCTTGGGCTCAATCCAAAAGCAACCAGTTATACTGGGTATGCACTTTTTGATGAAAAGCAAGCGGGAACCTGCCACATTGCTCTTGGTACGAATCAATACTTTGGTGGTGCAAATGAAGCGCCCGTTCACTTTGATTTTATTACGACGCCAAGCGTATTAAACTACAAATAAAATTGTAAAAAACGATAACCTTGCAGTAAGCTGTAAATAAGGAGAAAATTATGGAAAGTAAAATAGAAAATTATACGTCTTATCTTAATGTCTTAATTGACGATAAAAAAAATGAGATTACGACTTTAACCCAGGAACAAAGATTTGATGAAGCCAATCATGCTAAAATACAACTAAATGTCTTAGAGATTTTTGAAAAAATGTTTACGATTGGTTATCAGAAAGCAAAACCTTTGCTACAATCTGATGAAGAGAAGGCACTGGAAGTACTTTCAAGTACTTATCTCAATTACTTCGACAAAATTCCTCACAATTGGCTGATCAATCTGGAAAAGAGCATTCAATATCATGATATTGAAACAGAGCATATAGAGAAACTTAAGATCAGCCAAGCCAATACCATTAAAAATTACTTTATTGAAATCATGAAAAAGGAGGCGTAATGAACGAACTTTCCCCTGAACAACTGGTTAAGCTCTTTAAAGCTTTAGCAGATCAATCTCGCGTGAAGATTTTGGCCACATTACTTGAAGAACCAAAGTACGTCGAGCTGATAGCCGAACGTTTAGCTTTAACGCCTTCTACGGTATCCTTTCACTTAAAGAAATTGGAAGAAGTCGGTCTTGTGGAAAAGAAGAAAGATCAGTATTACATCGTTTACTCCATTCGACTCGAGCTTTTAGAATTACCACTCATCGAGCTACTTGAAGCATCACAGCCAATGATTAACTCTGACGAACAGCGAGAACTAGCTTATCGTTCAAACGTTTTAAAGCAGTTTATAAAATACGATCAGCTGATTTCTATACCCGTTCAAAGAAAAAAGCGTAAAATTATTCTAGAACACATCGTCGAATCCTTTGAACCAAATACGCCGTACCCGGAAAAAGAAGTCAATCGATTGCTTTCTCAATTTCATGAGGATTTCGCATTATTAAGACGTTCAATGATTGAAGAACAGCTTATGGAACGTAAGGATGGCATTTATCTCAGAGTACATAGCCGTTCATAATCAAATCTTCATTTTAGATTGATTGCTTTTTTCTAAAGTTGTACAATAGAAAAGGAATGAATACACAAGGAGATTGATTATGCTAAATATGTTCATTAAGTCTATGCAATTAGACGAAGAAAAAAGAATTGTTGTGGTCATACAAGACGCCATCGCTGAGTACTTTTTAAAAGACGAATCAAAAAAAATGTTGAAGGACATGGCTCAAAAATCTTTAGGTGATGCTTTTATTAAACTTGAGGTTGCAAAAACCAGCTTCAGAGTAACTGTAACTGAAGGCACAGAAGAAGAAAGCATGAAAACTATCGAAGCGGAAATTATGAAAGCGATTGAAATGGCAATGTCTTTCATGTCTCAAATGAATCCAGACAAACAATAATAGCCTAAAACAAAAGGTGCATTCTGTTATATTACAGAGGCACCTTAACTTTTTAGCTTTATTTTCATATATCATAATCTTCGTACCCTATGTTCGAAAATTTTCATTATACAGTCAATACGATATCACATTCAAATGGAAAGCATTCAGCTACTTTTCTTACATAATCCACTTTATAGCCTTGCCCGTCTTTATAAAAAAATCCCTGATCCAATTCGACCTTCACATAGCACATATTAGGATCTGATTCGTTGTTATGTGTAAAATACCAAGGTTCAAAAGCCTCAATCAACTTTTCTCTAATGTCCAAATTTTTCGGGTCAAGTGGGTGACCGATATTTGAAGCGATACCTGAAAAACTGTAGTTCATAAAAGTCAACGCAACATTTGGATTTTCTTCAATTTCATGCACTTTTCTCGATTTGGCGTATGTAACAATAAAAAAACACCCTTCATCGTAGAAGGTATCAACAAATCGGACTGAAGGTATGTTGTTAGACGCAGTTGCCAGTGCAAATTGATAATCTTTAGCAAACAACTGCTGCATCACCTCTTTTGCCATTTTATAAGTATCACTATTTGACATCTTATACCTCCTGATTGTATTCATAAAATATGCGTTTCGGTGCGTTCACAATTAAGTAGCCTTCTTCAGAATGATGTGTCTTAATCGAAATCTCTCGTCTTGCCATTAATTTTATAAATGAAATATCATATTCCGCATAGTTAGTATCATCCGTTATTAGCTTCGCTCGAAACTTTACTAAAGTTTTAAGCCATGCATCAGAAGTCAGCTCAGCTCGTGTCATAACCTGTGTCTCAACTGCATTCCACAAAGTTAAGTTGAGTGAAAAAACAAGTGCTAATACAACAATTTTAAACCAATCATGCTTTAACTCATATATGTAATCTGTAGATCTTGATGCAATAACTCGGATAAAGCTATATAATAAGGCAATCACAATGAAATTACTTATGTATGACTTGATTTTCTCAAACATTTTCCACTCCCTTTTGAAGCTATGATTTTAGATGACCAGCTCCAACTTTATTGCTAACTTAAGTCTAGCACATTTTCCAAAATTTGAGATTAATATTCTATTAATTCTGAATGATTTATATTAACAAAGCCTTTACATGAGAAAATATTACATGTAAAGGCTTCCACTAATCAGGAATATTTAATTTTCAAAATCTTATATTGAATGATCCCTTGAGGCGTTTCTACCTCTACAGGCTCATTTTTTGCTTTTAGTAGTAATGCTTTCCCAATTGGTGATAAATAAGATGCTGCTTCTAAGTCACCTAGCGCAACGTCATCGCTAGGTGATACAATCTTAAAGTCCATGCGTTCTCCATCTTCTATTGATTCCACAGTAACCGTAGATTGAATCAATACAACGGGTAGGTTTGATAAATCATCTAACTGATGACGATGTTTCTTCACCTGCTCCGAATAAGCGCGCATCTTCTCCTCATAGGCACTCTTTTCCAATTGATTCTTTCCAAAAAATTTTTCACTCACTTCTAGCAAATCCTGCTCCAACCAGCTTAAATGCTGCTGCAACAACACATGACCAGACATACTCATCCTCCTTTATAGGTTCTATTTTTTATACATTTAATGGAAGTCCCATAAAAATGCAACAAGGCATCCCGCTAAAGCGGAATGCCTATCATAACCATATCATGGAAAAGATGAAAATACAAGCCAATATGAATAGTTATTATAACAATAAAATAAGTGTCCCAAAGGTCATTAATAATAAACCAACAAATGCGCGTTTCGATAGGCGCTCTTTAAGTATAATTCTAGAAAACACAATGGTCACAAGCAAACTCATTTTATCTATCGGAACAATTATACTCGCTGGCCCAAGTTGTAATGCACTATAAAAGCATAACCATGAACCTCCTGTAGCAAACCCAGATAAGATTAGAAATAACCAGCTTTTCGAATTAATGCTTCCAATCCCTCTATAACTCCCCCTTTGGAAAACGATTCCCCAAGCCATGATTAATACAACCGCAGTTCTTATCGTCGTTCCAAGAGTTGAATTGATATTTTCAATACCTATTTTTCCCAATATTGCTGTTAAGCTTGCAAATATTGCCGAAGCTAAAGCGAACAAAAACCAATTATTGCTTTTGATTTCTATCTTTTTATTGCTGTCATTCTTCTTCTGAATCATCAAAAAGGTGCCAATACCAATTGATACAATAGCAATTACTTTATATAGAGAAATACTTTCTCCTAATATGATAATCGCCAAAATCATGGTCAATACAGTGCTTGATTTATCAATAGGGGTAACCTTATTTACATCTCCAAGTTGAAGTGCTCTGAAATAAGAGAGCCAAGACGCACCAGTAGCAACCCCCGATAGAACCAAAAAAATAAACGTTTTAGCTTGTATTTGATCAAACGCGATCTCAGCACCGGTTACAAATATCATGATCGAAGAAAAAATGAGTACAACAATCGTTCTTAAGGCAGTCGCTAAATTTGAATCCACATTTTGGATACCTATTTTAGATAAAATAGCCGTTATTCCTGCAAAAAAAGCTGAACCTATTGCTAATATTAGCCACATTTAACGCTCCTATAAAATTGATTCATATGGACAACATATGTATTAAGCTCGCACTAAATGTTATCATTTATATTTTAAACTAGTAACTAAGTATTCTTGAAGCAATATGTATCCAAAATCAGTTAACCATTTTCTTGATCACTGAGTCTCTCCACTCATCATAAGTTAAATCAGATTTTTCTTCAATAGTTTTACCATCGATCGTATAAACCTGACTTCCTAACAACATCATTCCTTGATGACACACTAGGCTGTAGCCACCCAGTACTTGATCCTCACATTTCACAATATAGACTCTTGTCATGTTGGGATAAATCACTTTAAACTGATAGGTTAAACCACTCTTTATCGTTTCGTATAGCCGCTTTATACTGCTGTCTAGTGGATGATTGGTTACCAAGTATCCTTCAACTGTAAGCGGCTTATCTAGTAGATTCTCATAGTTCAAATCGATTAGTGCAAGTTTTTTTATGTCATTAAATGAAACCGTACCACGATGATAGTAAATTTGACTACTACCAATGTATTCCAAAACGTTATATCCCTTTTCCTCTAAAAAAACTTTCGCCATTTTGTTGTTTTCATTTAACGTTTCTTGATTGCCTTCTGGAATCGCATTGAATTTGTAAAAACCGATAACTATTGCTATTAATGTAAGGCAAATAAGCAAAACAACAACCCCATTTAAGCGATTATTCTTAACTTTCAATCTGATTACCACCCTCTTGCATATAAAAATTTCACATACAAAAGTCTACCCGAAACGGGTAGACTTTAAAGCTTTATTAATCAGTCCATTATATTATTTTTCAGTGTGAATAGATGTTTTTTTCCCAAACGCAATTCCAAAACGCTTAAATGTATTACGCCGTATAAAAAACAGCCTGTGCATTGAACAATTTTTCGTAGACGTTGCCATAATCCTTTATGAGTTCATCGTGATGACCGGATTGTATGATTTTACCTTCTTGAAAAACCAAAACGCGATCACAGAATCGACAGCTTGAAAGGCGATGAGAAATGTAAATCGCTGTTCTGTTTTGAACCAGCTGATCAAACTTCATATAAATATCGTACTCTGCAATTGGGTCAAGTGCTGCAGTTGGCTCATCTAATATCACAATTGGCGCTTCTTTATATAACGCACGGGCAATGGTAAGCTTTTGTGACTGACCACCCGAAAACTTAGTCGCCGACTTGTCGTAGCTTTTGTCTAACATGGTCTCAACTTTATCGGGAAGCACTTGCAAATCGTCCCACATCCCAACTTCTTTTAATATCCGCTCCAGTTTTTTATCTGCCTCAGACGACTCGTTTTTCATCCTACTCGTCACATTTTCTTCTACGGTCAATCCCAAAAGCTTATAATCCTGGAAAACAGCTGAGATCAATGACATGTATTGATCATATTTGATATCTTGAATATCCATACCATTTAACGTTATTTTCCCAGAAGAAGGTTTATACAATCGTGTCAGTAGTTTGACAAAAGTTGTCTTGCCTGCACCATTTAAACCAATAATCGATATTTTTTCATTAGGTTTAATTTTTACAGAAATATTTGACAGGGTATTCTCTGACGCTCTTGGATATTTGAAGCTTACATCGTGAAATTCAATCGTATAGCTACCGGTTAGTTCAACATCTTGATCCCCAGTCATATCTGAAGTTGGAATTTCTTCATAGGCAACGAGGAGCTGAAGCTGATGACTGATCCGATAAGCTTCCATAAAGCTACTTACAAAGTTATTTAAGCTTGCACTAAACTTTCCTACAGCACCCGCGTAAAGCATGAAATTGCCCACTGTAACAAAACCCTTTAGTGCTCTATAAACCAAAAATGCATAAATGGCTACCATCTGAATCTGTGCATTAACATTGACCAATCCATTTAGGCGACTTATTCCGCCATAAACCTTAATATAGATTTTGTTAGTCTGTAAATTAACGCGATCCATTTTATCCAGTATCATTCTAAAGCTTTTATATAGCCTGATATCCTTTGCAATCTCAAGATCGCCAGATTGATTGATATAGTAGACAAACTCTCGGTTCGCATTCACTGACTCAGTAGATTCTTTGTAGTAAAGTGCTTGTATTTTTTTAAAGATAAAGCTATTGATCCAAACTATCACAATGACAAGAAGAAGCACCCATGGGCTAAATGTCCATATGAGCACAGACAGTGACAAAATTAAAAATGACTCGTTGACAATAGTTGAAAGTGCATTTACCATGCCAAACATCAGACCATGATTTCTAACTGCAAATAGAGCACGTTCCTTTAAATTTAAGATATCTGGATCTTCAACATTTTCAAAATCCAAATCCACGGTTTTAGCAGAAATATAGCGTTCGAACGCATTATTAAATTGATCTGTTTGTAGGTCACATCGTGCTTGCAGGATTTTTTCGAAAATACCAAATATAAAATTCAAGCCTGCAATTATAAAAATCATTCCCACTAGTAGCTCAGTTCTCTGTGCGCCCATCAATTCATCGACGATGAATTTAGGACCAAAAATAAAAATAAGCGGCCTTAGTGTTTTAAATAAAGATAGACCTAACAGTGTTAAACTGTATTTTGGTGCTAATTGATGCACTAGCTTGGTGAAATATTTGAAAACTTGTAAGGTTGTATGTTTCGTTTCACTTGGTTTCATTATGCGCTCACCTCCGACTGAGTTTGATAATACTGTGCTTGAAGGTTGAACATATGTGCATATTTTCCTTTAAGTGCCATAAGCTCAGAGTGAGAACCCGATTCGATAATCTTACCATCTTCGATAAAAACAACTTTATCACAAAACTTCGTACTTGATAGACGATGTGAAATAAAGATTGCAGTTCTGTTGCCAATCATATCATTAAAGCTTTCATAGATGTCCTTTTCAGCGATTGGGTCTAAAGCGGATGTCGGTTCGTCTAAAATAACAATTGGTCCGTTTTTATAAAGTGCTCTTGCAAGTGCTAACTTTTGGTTTTCGCCACCAGAAAGCTCTATGCCATCGTCGTAAATGACTTTTAGCAGTTCTGTATCGATAGACTTACCTAACGTTTTAACCTTTTTCTCAAGTCCAGAGTGCTTTAAAGCATCCCATACCATAGTTTCATCAGGTGATTCACATGAAGCGACATTTTCTGCGATGCTAGCTGCAAGTGGCTTGATTTCCTGGTAGACAACTGAAAACAATTTATAATGCTCTATAAGTGGTACTCTAGCTATGTCCGTTCCAGAAATGTGAATTTCGCCTGAATTTGGACGATAAAGTCCCGTTAACAGTTTAATTAAGCTGGTCTTTCCGGCACCGTTTGTTCCAACAATTGCCAGCTTCTGTCCTGCGGGTATTTCTAAGGTAAACTTATCAAATACTGCCTTCTCACTATCTGGATACTTAAAACAAATGTCTTTAAAGCAAATATCATGGCGCTCACCTTTTGGCGCTTCAAGAGGTTCAACCAGAACAACATTCCCATCGATCTCCATGTAGTCTCGATAATCATCTACATATCTAGCTGCAAGTCTAAGTAACGTCACTTGTCGCATCAGCTCTTGCATCCATACTGCAAAGCCACTTATGGTACCTGTATAGAGGATGAAGTCACCAAAGGTTAATCTCCCATTCAATGTTAAGTAAGTAATGTAGCCATAGACGATTCCATCTCTAAATAGAACCAAAACCGTATCCAATAGCTCTACTTTTAAAAATTCTTTATAAATCGTTTTCTGTATTGCTTCAGTCTTTCGGTTAAAATACAACATTTTTTGTAGTAGCATCTCTTTAAGCTGGTAGATTCGAATGTCTTTACCAAACTCAAAATCCGTCATAATTCTGGCCAAATATCTAAATTTTCTCTCATCTGGTCTGAGTTCATCTTCTTTTGAATGTTGGAACTTATTGGCTTTGTCCTTTCTTCTGTAAATAATAGTCACACTGAATAATAAATAAATTAAAACCAAAGGATTAAGACTAAAAATAATCCCTAAATAGCCGATGAATCCAAGTAAATAACCAACTATAGAGAAGGTATTTTGCATGACACCACCCATCCCAAATTGAGGGTTGCTAGTCGTCCATTTCGCTCTATGTAACGCATTTTGAGTATCGACATTTTCCACATGATGGTAGTCGAGTTGCATCGCTTTACCATGCAAATCTAAACCGAAAAGCATCCTTGTTCTCGCCATTTTCATACGATAAACGCCAATGCATGCCTCTTTTGTAAAATAGACAATTGATGCGACGATCAAAGTACAAAGCAAAATCGTAATAATGTAGTTTGTGGATTGTTTTGTCGAAACCGCATCAATAATTAGCTTAGGAACCACTACCCATATAAATGGTGCAATTGCAACTGCTATAGAGTTAACTAAAGTTAACCACATTGATTCTGGTTGCCACTTAAACATATGCTGTAATGTAAATACGATGTTGTTCATTAAGCTGCGTTTGTCCTTATTTTCTTTATTGGACATCTGTATCCCCCCTTGTTTGAATTTCGATGTTAATTATATATATATACTATCTATTTTGTAATAATTAAATATCAAGTATTATTATTTTTTATAACTATTGTTTTAAAACATATTATTTTTTGAATAAATATTTATAAATAATATTTATTTTTAAATACATATTGTTTAATGCAATAAATATTAAAACACAAATTAATCACAATTGAATTAAATCGTCCAATTATTTATCCCCATATAAATAATTGTAGGTCTTTTCTTCGAGATCATAAAAGGGTTGTAAGAATGTTAAATCTGGCGCACTCCCTCCGAGACCACTTTTTTTATAAAACTCATTTGTACTTTCATAAAAGTAACCCTTATTAAGTGATTTTAAGTTAACGAGATCCGTTTCCGTAAGCTTATTATGAGATGCAAGATTACGCATTTCACTTAAATATCGGTTTGTGAACGCCAAAGTAATGTCTATCCTATAATCAAAACTAGATAAACTCTCTATAATCGTTTGCGTCTGATTAACGATGTTATATGTATGGTCTAATGTCTCATAAAGATCGGATTGATCGGCTAACGACTTCTCTCCTTTACTGTAGGCATTCGCCGAGAGAAATAATGTGTTTAGCTCTTCTGTTAATATTCGACTTACACTACTATGAATTTTCGCAATGGCTCGTTCCCCTTCATCTGAATCTATTCTGAGAAAATTATAAGCCACAAAAGCAAATAACAAAAGAAATAGTAACATAGAAAACATAAGCCGTTTGTTTTTCATCATACAAGCCTCCTAACTCTTCTTACCAAAAACCAATTCTTCTCCCAGCTCAGATACAGCCATCACGATTGCCCCTGCTAAATAGATAATTGCAAACGGTATATAACTCATGATTTTTAGCATTATATCATATTGATTTCTATAAACCATATGGCTGCCAATTACAGTAAAAATTATGCCTCCTACAATAACACCTAAACCCTTAAATATTGATTTCATAAGACACCTCACTTTTTATTTTTTCTTCCTAATTGCAACAAGCGATAGGGCTTTTTAACATAATAATTAAAGAAATTTTTTCCCTTTTCTACCTCTCCTAAAATCTTTTGAATGACCGACATCAGCTGCGTATTCCCTTTCCAATAACGCGTGAGTACAGAAGGTGGCACATCATTAAAATAAGAGTTCAGTGTTGTGGCAACAACAAAAAGGTCGTCAGCATAACCCGTTGGGCCAAGTATATCCGGTATAAAATCTATAGGTAACATAAAATAGAGAAGCGCATAGGCCGCTTTTTTCTTATGAATGCCATCTAATTTGGGGTCAAAGGTCAATTGCCACATGAGATAAAACAGATCAGGTGCAAAGAAGATAACCTCTCCCAGCCCCTTCGGTATCTTTTTATCCTTTAACCAGCTCAAGACTTTAACTCTTAAATCCGCATAAAAGGAAGCGGAATCTTGATCGACTTCCGCTATAGCTGTCATATCTAAAGCCTTTTCATCGCCTAACGCTTTAACCTTGTTATTCACTTTTTGATGGTTTAACCACTTCATTTTCATACACACTCTTTCTTATCTGCTCTGACATCATATGATAAAACGCTTCATGCTTCATGCTTAACGCATATGTCAATACAAGTTCATCTATAAATGCCAAAATCTGAACCAATCCGTTATGCAAGTCACTCGGCCCAATACCATCCATAATCGCACTAAATTTTTCATGTTCATCATCTGAAAGGTACTGAGAAAGACGTTTCATCCCTAACTTACCATTCTGAGGATCTTTGATCGCTCTTAAAATCAAGGATAAAGTCCCTGTCATATGACTTGCCAGCCTTGAAGCCCATATCAAATCATTGCGATTATAAGCAGCATCAAACTCCAAAAGATTAAATGTCAACTCGTCCAAAAGCTGTTGAATGCTTTCAGTATCGATATAAAAACCTTCATTTTGATAATCTCTAAGCATTTGAGTGGGATCGTAAAGCGCTTTAACTTCACCAGTGCAAACAAGCGACTTTTCTGTCACTGTATAAAGATCAAAATGTAGCCCATCTTCAAATACTGCAACGATTTGTGGCGCCACAAAATTTACCTCTTCCACAAAGACCATACTTTTATACTTTTCTAAATGCATTAAACGCCTATGTAAAAAATCATGTATAAGCGTTTCAGTTACCATACAATATAAATCTACATCTGAATAGTCATCATCCTGCTCTTTCGCGATAGAACCCTTTAAAAAAACCGCTATCACAGCAGGATCTGCAATCAGTGACTTTACAATTTTATCGATGCTTTCCCTTTGGCGATGTCCCGCTATCATTCTAGCTCCCTCACTAAAACTTGATTTTCTCTTCAGCATAATAATTGCTTGTATCTGGATTACCAAGTCCATTTAAAACCTCACGGCATAAAGCTTCCCATGCTGTCTTTTTTTCAGATGCGTGTATCGGTGCTTCTAGAAACACTTTTAAATGGGCTGCAAATTCTGGCGCTATCTGACGCATTTCAGTGTAGCCATGCTTTGCGTAGACAGGCATTTTAACGAGATATTTGACTGCAATATCACAAAGTAACTTTATTTGAGAATTTGTAAAAAACAAGAAATCCTCATATGCGCCTGCATCATACAAATCGATACCATCATAGTAGACAGTTTCCACATAGAAAGCAAAATCAATCTTTTGACTATCGTTTAATCTAAAATCATAGGCAGCTTTTTTTTCAATAGCCTTCTCTTGTATCCGCTTCAGTTGATGATTGGGATCTACTAATATTTTAGCATCAGAATAAATTCTAACCGACGTCATATCTTTCTCTAAACGGTCAAAGTATTTCCACTCTGGAGAAATAAAATACTCGAACTCTTGATCTTCAAAGAACATACGGCCTCTTGCTGAGAAAGCATCATCCGCGCCTAGCAAAAAGATATCTATGTCGGAATGTTCTTGCATTTGCTGAGTCACATATGACCCAGTTACCATAGCGCCGACAACTTGATGCTTCTCCTTCATCAGCTCTATAAATCTATCGATTTTACCACTTAATTGAGAATAATCCAATTTTGTTTACCCCTTTCTTTGGAAACAGTTGTTTCGTTCTTCTGATTTTCAGTTGCCTTGGTGACAGCATCCTGTTCACTCTCTTTTATGACCTTCAAACAGGTTGGCTTGATGTAATGATCTAAATCAAACATCAGCTTTAAATCGGCTGTCGCCAAAGCGCTTAAATTCACTTCTTTTATAGCCACCTCATCTATCAGTTCATCTTTCCAAATATACCAAAGTTCAATATCTGTAATTCTATTTTTATCGAACTGCTCCTGTATATATTGAATTAACTTACGTGCTCTTTCATCATTATACCGCCAAGAAAGCTCTGCTATATAAGGTTTACTGGTATAATAAGGGCCATAACTGTGCTGAATATTGATTTCACACTTGATTGTAATTTCATCGAAATCACTTTCATCCTCTACCTGAATGACGACTTTGGCATCAGGATCAACATTTGCACCAATCAAAAGCTCCGGTACTTCATGATTTTTCTCGATTAAGTCATTGATGGAATAATAGCAAATTAGATCATTTTTCACTTCCGTTAATGGTGCATCTGATGCAAAGAAGAAGAATTGACTCATATTACCTCCCTATAACGAACCTTTACTTATGTATAATTTCCAAAATGTCTCTTTGCTCAGTGACCACAGCGAGTTTATATCAACATCATTAACGGAACCGAACATTTCATAAAAAATAGTATTACCAAAAATATATGAAGCATAAAAATCTGGATTCATCTCTCTAAAAAATAGTCGATCATTCGGAATGACTCTAGGATCATATTGAGCCCATTCAAGTTCTGTCTTATAGCCTAGATTATAAAAATAATGATCTACGTTAAATTGCTTAAACATCATATAATCTGAAAAATATGTTGCGAGTCCCTCATAATAGATGTTATCTGAAAAGCGATACGAAAGATTATCAAAATCTACTGTTTTTAGATGTGCGAACTCATGTGTCAATATTTCATATAAAGCATATTCATTGTTTTTCAAAAGGTTGGGGTTAACCCAAATGATTATTGCGTTATTCGATAAAGTGACCCCATAATTTGAAATACCACTCGGAAGCAACATTACATTGATCTTATCTACATCAAATCGCATACATAGATCAGTAAGATATAATACAACCTTTTCCCTAACTTTCTGATTTAATATAGACTCGTTAATGCGATCAAGACCACTATAACTAAAGGTAAACGGATCTTGCTCTAAAAGCGTCTGAACCGACGATATAACTATATCGTTATCCTTACAGTGATCATCTAAGAAGTCCGATAACGACCTACCTAACGTTTCATTATAATACACATCAACACCAAATGGATCCTTGGCTGTCTTTTCGTACAACTTTAAAATTTGATCGCTCGGATAAATCAATGCAATAGTGGGTTGATGTGTCTCTGAAGCTGTAAATATATAAAAGGAGGTTATTAATAGTCCAATTAGCACGAATCCTTTAAATCGTAATATACATAAAGCTTTTGCGCTTTTCATCATGATAGCCCCTCAAAATTAAGCTAGATACTATGCTAATCTAAAACGTTAGTTCATAAATTAAGCAAACTATATTTTTATTAAAGTCCAAACATCTCATATCGATTTTGAATTGAGGTTTCTTGTGCTATTAACTCTGCTTTCATATGTATTGAAATTGTAATAAGAAAAATGATTTAATTTTTTTGATTAGTATCTATTTCTTTTTTTTCACGGAGTCTCCTCCATTTTAAATTTCGTTCTCAGAATCCTCATGCTTTAGCCGCCTCATTAAAATCGCTATTAACAGATAGAGTGGAAATGTCAAAGCACCATAGATTGAAAACTGGACGGTATTCCAAACAAATAGTAAAACCACTGTTATCAGAAGTGCTGGAATACCGGTCATTTCTATGTTGCCTACAATTGTAGGTGTCGAATTCTCATTATACTGCTGAACAACTAAAATTACTGAAAATATTATACTGATTATAATTGCCAAACGAATAACAAAGTATAAATATCCCTTAAATAGGGTCTTCACTTGAACTAATTTCATACGCCCTCCCAGATAACTATACAACCAGTGTCTTTAAGTCCGTTACAAGCTCATTAAGTTCGAATATAATTTGAATTTGCTCCTTAGAGTCTACCTCAAAGTGTGACAGTGTGATCACATTCTCTGTTGGTTCATCTGACAAGCAAATGCGCTGCTTAGTACCAACCATAGAGGTTGGCCATCCAATTTCTCCTAATAGAAGTGATTTCATCTTTTTTTGTAAAGTAATCGCACGCTTAGACAACACGCTTAGCCAGTCATAACGATTAATATTCACTTCTGTTGGTGGTAAAGCATCTATAAATTCACTAGCGACTTTCTCCTCAGACAAAACATCTAGTAAGAAGAATACCTTCTCAAAGAAAGAATCAGCTTGAGTATTAATTAACGTAAATTCCTTGCGATTACGTATCATCTTAATAAGCTCTTCTTGATAGAACGCAATTTCATGGTACTTGATCATCCATTCTGACATTTACCACCTCCTATTCAGACTCTGAAATCCAATGCTTCACTAAAGCATTAAACAGCTCGGTCTTCATTTTATTATATGCCTCAAACATTACAAAACGCTTACATCTAAAGATTTCTAATTAAAATTTAATTTATATCAATATATATGAAACTATTACATTTGTATGTCATCGTAGGCTTTCTTGATCTTCCAAAAGGTTAGAGCATATGGCACATCTACTCCTAAAAACGCAATTGTCCAAATACCTAAAAAAACACCTCGACTGTTAGGAACAAAACCTATAAAGAATAAAATCGCCAAATTAAGCACGCCTAGCATAATTAGGTTAAATTTCGCATTAATTGGTGTTGATAATTTTTTAATTCCCGATTTTTTGACAGTTTCATAGCATTCCTTATGATATTTTACAAAATGTGTAAGTCCTGATTTACATAGGATTAAATCTTCCTTTTGATCAATTTGATTATCACAATGCTCACAGATTAATTCTTTATTTTGTTGCATGTGTACCTCCCATTTCTAATGATATATAACCTCAATTTCGATTGTATCTTGCAAAATACGCATTAAAGAAACGTCTTCAGACTCTTAACGACTCTCTCATCACGACCTACTGTCGTTTCAGCATGTCTCATAGAATTTAGTATTGCCGCCTCTGTAGCTTCAATAGTAGCCTGGAAAACCGAATCTATTCTAGTTTCATGAATTATTTGCATTTGAGACAACGCTTGCTCTGAGCTATGATTTATCCGATGTGCAGTTGAAAAACCATAAAATACGTCTCCACTACCTGTACCAAAATACGCTCCAGTTCTAGCCATGCCAGCTGGAATGCGCTTTAATACTCTCTTAAGTTGACGATCACTTAGCGGTATATCAGTTGCAATAACAGCAATCATAGATCCTTGCTCAGCACGCTCTGACTGTTCTTGTATGGCTTCGCCCGTTTTCAATCCATCTATAGTGAATTTTGATAATGAACCAAAATTGGTTAAAACAAGGACGCCGAGCGTATATCTTTTTTGATCTAGCGTAACGATTCTTGAAGCTGAACCAATACCACCCTTTAGATTAAAGGCAACCATTCCAGTTCCAGCTCCTACAGCACCTTGCTCGAATGACTCGTTCGCACTTTCAATGGCGATTCTTACATGTGACTCTTCTATCGCCATATTTCGAATCGCATTGATATAACCGTCATTGCACTCCCCAACTATGGGATTAACGGAGCCAGCAGTCAGACCAATATCTGGATTTTGTTCTAGCATATACTGTATCAGGCCAGTTGCGACTCTTCCAACGCTAAGCGTATTCGTGAGTAATATTGGCGTTTCAAGCGTTCCCAATTCGTCTATTTGCATGAGTCCTATGCTTTTTCCGAAGCCATTCATCACATACGTTGCTGCAACCACTTTCTCTTTGAACAAATTACCCTCATGAGGTAGAATCGCTGTAATACCCGTTTGTATATCGCCATCCTTATATGTGAAATGCCCCACGGTTACTCCCGGTACATCTGAGATAAGATTTTTATGACCACTCTCAAGCTTGCCTATCTTTAGTTCTTCAAGCTCAGCTAAAGTCGGTATATCTGGATGCTTTCTCATATTTCCCTCCTTTTAGAACTAATTGGACTCTAATGATTTAGACCTCTACTTCAATTATAATAAAAATAAGGTAAAACCACCAGTTTTCATATATAATAGTAAGTAGTTTTACGCCAAATTATTCTCAAATACACCTATTATAGGGCCTTTTGACTAGGTATCCTGATTAATTTAACATATGAGGACTTATATGAAAAGAAATATATGTGCAGTCTGCGTGATCATCGTATTGCTATTAACTGGATGCGCGACACCGACTGATAACGATACATTGCAAACGCTTAATTTTAACCTAGGCTCTGAACCTGGAACCCTTGATCCACAATTAAATAAGGATTTGTATGGCGGTAGTGTTATTAATAACCTTTATGAAGGACTCTTCAGGTGTGTTAATGGTGTTGTGGTACCCGCTATTGCTAAATCATATTCAGTAAGTGCAGATGGTTTGAAATATACCTTTAAGCTCATAAATTCAAAATGGTCAGATGGATCAGAATTGACCGCCTATGATTTTGAATATGCATGGAAACGCGCTTTAGACCCTAAATTAGCCTCAGAATATGCCTACCAGCTTTATTATATAGCAAATAGTGAAGCCTATCACAAAGGACTTAGCCCAGTTGAAAGTGTTGGTATAAAAGCGGTTGATGCAAATACGCTCGAGGTACTGCTGAATCAGCCTACACCCTTCTTCCTTGAGCTTTTAACCACATTTACCTTTATGCCTACAAAAAAAGAAGTCGTTGAAAGCAAATATGATGGTGCTTGGTCGCTTAATCCAGCTACTTCAGTAACAAATGGTCCCTTTAAGCTTGACACATTTAATTCTGGGAGCCAAATTAAACTTGTTAAAAATCCAGAATATCATAACCGCAGCAGCGTATCATTGGATGTTATCAATATCTATATGATCAACGAAGCAACGACAAGTCTGACGGCTTTCGAATCGGGACAAATAGATATAATTGATTCTGTACCAAATGTAGAAGTTCCAAGATTACTGAATGAATCCCATCAGTTAAAAATCAATCCAATGATTGCGACTGCCTATTATGGCTTTAACATTTTAAAAGCACCGTTTGACAACCTGAATGTCAGAAAAGCGCTCACCTTGGCTGTAAATCGTAAGCTTTTAGTAGAAGAGGTAACAAAAGCTGGCGAGCTTCCTGCAGCTGGTTTTATGCCTCCTGGGCTCTTAGATGCCTATGGTAAGGACTTTAACATGGTAGCAGGTGATTATGGTTTGGAGTATAACCCCGATTTAGCTAGACAGTTAATGTCGGACGCGGGTTATCACAATGGCGAGGGCTTTCCAACCGTCGAATTATTTTATAATACTTCTGAATCCAACCATTTGATTGCTGTAGCACTTCAAGAAATGTGGAAGAACGAGCTTGGAATTTCAATAGAACTCGTCAGTCAAGAATTTGCAGTTTTTCAGACTACAAAGGCTGAAAGACAGTACCAAATCGCAAGAGGTAGTTGGTTTGGCGATTATTCAGATCCACTTTCAATGCTTGAAATTTGGACCTCAGATAATCCAATTAATTCAACTGGTTGGACCAATGATAAATACGATGCACTCATTTCAAGTGCAAAATCAAAAAACGATGCTTCAAGGTACAATGACTTGTATCAGGCTGAATCCATTTTAATGAGTGAAGCCCCTATCCTACCACTGTACTATTATACCGATTTGTATATGGTTTCTGATTCCGTTACAGGCTATGAAAAAACAAATACAGGTTTATGGTACTTTGGAAAAACAAAAAAATCATAATGGGAGTCAATCATGCGTACAAACCTATCCGTTATATTAAAAGCTCTTAGCAATGGCATCCTTGATCCTTACGTTTTCCCCAATTATGAATATTCAGGCATTAATCAAATGTCTTTTTTTACTGCCATATTTCCACTTTACTTTCTAAATTCGGAAGAAAATAAGGCACTTCTTCAGGTTACTAAAAACAACTCGAGTCGCCTGTCTAACTTATTTACAAGACAAACTGATCCTAAGCGTAGAGAAATAAAGTTTAGAGAAAGATTTGTTAACACCTTTGATAAATACTTTTTCGAGGAAATGCTTTTATCTGCTAAATACATCCTTCGAAATTATAACGAAGGTGCGTTTGAGACTTGGATCGAAGATTTATTAACCTTAGATGTAGCTTTAAAAGAAGAAGAAAATATGTTCTTCTACCATCAGCTTTCAAGCACTTATAAAAAATCGCCAGAATATGCACTAGCATTACTTATAATATGGGCATTTCACATCGACGATTATAAACAAATCATTCAAGTTCTAGAAGAAATGACTTATAATAACGCCAGTCAGCTAATTAAACAGAATGAGGAAATGAGAGCATTAAATAAATTAATCGAGGATTATCATCTTGACCCCTTGGATGTCTTTGACTTTATAGACATTGCATATAAATATGGAATTTCAGGCTATTTAGGTGCAATTGCGATCAAGACCTATGTCGACTCACATACGCACAATAACCCACTAATCTCATCTGAGCTCGCCGACATGTATTTCTATGGCAATAATTTTTTAGAGCTACAGAAGGATAAGGCAATGAACCTATATACCATTAATGCAAACTCAGGATATGGCCCAGCACTGTGGTCGATTGGTCAAATTAGCTCAAATGAGCGTTTTGATATCAATCAAACACCGGTTAAGTTTTCAATGCACTATTATGAGCGCGCAATTGATCAAAATCATGCCTTGTCCTATAACAATATAGGTAAATGGTGGATTTATGCGCTTCACTATCACGTCTATAAAAGTGTTGGCGTTCCCGGCTATCAAAACATCTATGTTAACCAAGGGCGTCAAGCAGTTTCAGATATTTATAACATTATGATTTCAAGGGTCGATTTCAACTCATTTTTAGATCATTACGGTTTTACAAAAACCGTTGATTTCCAAAGCTTGAGTACAGTAGAGATAGAAGCACTTTTAATACGATTAGAGGATGCTGAGAACTATATCGTCGATCATTTTATTATGCAAGCTTATATCAAACAAAAGTATTTTTTCTCCTTAGGAAGCTGTGTTACCTTATACGATAACCAATTAAATAGAAGAAGATCCTTTACTGATAAATATGGGATAAAGCCCTCCAAGGAAAGAGAAAATGCTTCATGGGAAAAATACGTCTATCATGTTAGTGAATACTCTAAATATCAAATTTCATCAGCCCAATTAATCTATGCTAAATATTTAATGCAGATAAATGCCGAGCCGCAAGATATCTATGAATACCTTTATAAAGCGGCTTATGAGCTACCTGGTAACGAGCTGAATCACGAAGCCATGTTGGAATTTCTAATCTACCATGTCGATCCTAGGGTTGTCTATAAGAAAAATCAAATTAACTTTGACAAAAGCTTAATGGCAACTCTTGATGGCTACCGACCAAACTATCAATCCAAAACCTACCACGCCTTAAATGCAGTTAAATTGATGCTCAGTCATCTTAAAGCTTCTGCTCTCGTCTATGATGCTTATGAATTTATTATCGATTGTTTAAATGCGGAGGCACTTGCTCATCCTGAGGAAAAGAAGCTATATGAATCTGTTATTGATAGATTTATCAGGCAGTTTAAGCTTTAAAACCTTTCGAATACTCATTCAAATATATATCCAAATAAAAAAGAGACTGAAATTCAGTCCCTTTTTTATTTGGATTATTTATTATGGAATGTCAAAGATAGTCTTAGTTTCTTTCGAGCTGTAATATCATCAACCTCTCAAGCTGTACGGTTTCTATAGCTTCTGGTGATTTTCTCTTTGCTCTATTTAGAAAAAATCTTGCACGGCTCATGTTATCATCTTCTAAACTGATTAGTACATGCTTAACCAATCTGGAATACTCTTCTCCAGTGACCATCAATACAAAATTATTCTTAATAAATCCGATCAATTCCCCAATATTCGATTTAAACTGCCAATTTTGGTTAGTTTGTTGAGATTCGATCATATTACCCCTCCTAAGAATTACGTTAACCTCTTAGCACTATCATAGACTAAGTACGTTCTTAGAATCAATGCCAACCTCTCTTAGAATGGTTCAATTTTAGTTATGAAACGTTGTTTTTTTGCATATTTCTCTCTATCAAAACGCCTGTAAGTGTATTTACTGGGCAGATTGCACACCAGCTTCTAGGACGGTACATAATGCCAAGGATTAATCCAAAGACTGTTGAAGTGAACATTATTGAAAAGACCCGATAGCTTAAATGTATAACTGCAGGAGGAAGTGTGATCTGGACGAGCTGAGGTAGATCAAACGGCATTTTAAATAGCATTAGAAAACGTACATAATCCATAGGTGGCGCCTTTAAAGCGGCAACAGCCAGTGTTGAGTAACTAATCATAACCAGATTGATACAAAAGAAATTGAGGATAAACCGCTTTGTTTTATCCGAATATAGGCCTGTTGGTGGTTTTAATCCAAATGATATCCTTTTAAGTAGCTTTGAGAACAAACTCGCCCTTGGGCAGTACTTCTTACACCACAACTTCTCTTTATATCGGTACGCTAAGTAAAAAGGTGTTAATGCACAAACAAACCCTAATAGTCCAAGCGCGATATTAATTAAACTAAGCATAAAAAATACTATTGTCCCTATGAACAAAGCATCTTGCCACATTACTTTATTTTTTAACATAAAAACCTCCCTCTAAGGGCATAGTCTAACAAACCAATTAGAGAGAGGTCAAGTGATTGAGTCACCTCATTACTTATCTTTATTGCGCTTTTGTTGATTGCTATCTAGCGCCACCCCTATCGCTACGCCTATTGCTATTCCTAAAGCCAGATTATCAAATATAATCCCATAAGCAACACCTAAAGCAATCCCTATTCCAATAAAAGAGCCATTTTGATAAGCTTTCTTTTCCTTCGTATTATTGTTTTCAGTTGTATTTTTTTCTGTATTTATATTTATATTTTCATTTGCATTTGATTTTTCATTATTTTTATTATCCTGTTCTAAACTCATGATATTCCTTTCTCTTCTTATACTCGACTATTATATTATTTATTCATAAAATAGTTTAGACTGAACTATATCCACAACTACTTAATTAGGCATATACTCATAAATGTTTTGAGTATTAATTTTTCTTTAGTTATCGATTCATCAACACTTTTGTAGCCTAATAACTTACTAATCTCATGTATGGCTTTATTATCCCCAAGAAGCGCATTTCTAATCATTATTCACTCTCCTCAACTGACTGGCGCCCTTCTACTTTTTCCTTTAGAATTAAATAGGCAGCGTAAGACCAAGGATGATAACACTTCATCTCATGTCTTTGGTCATACATGTGTTTTTGATAAATGAAAAGTGCCTCATCTAAATCAGTTGCTTCTCGCAATTTTTTAACAAGTGGCTGATCCTCTTTTTCCTTCCAACTGGTCTTGTCGGATAGGTGTACTATTTTAGCTATTAAGGAAGGTTCCGCCTTTAAAGTGGTATGGCACTCAATGGCTTCAAGTACAGCTTCATCTTTAATATTAAAAACAAACTCAGCTAAAAATCTAGAACAGATTTGATGCAGGATACTAGGCGCATTTTTCTCACAGTTAGTAGCGATGTAGCCAAAAGACTCACAAAAATCAAAAACCGTTTCAGCAGGAATCACTCTCCCGACATCATGAAGCAGGACCCCTATCTTACATCGTTCATAGGTTGTGGTATCGAGTGAATATCTTAATTTATGTAATTCTAGTTCTTCAAGTACTTCAATCGTATGTTGATATATATCCTTCTTATCAAGGGTGTTAAAAAAAACTTCAACCTTACTTTGAAGGTCTGAACCCTCTAAAAATGGATCAGGTTTAAGTCTGTATCGTTCTAACAACTCCATACTAATAATACCTCCTTTGGAAAATTGAACCGATTATGCTAAATACGCTTTTATAGAAAAAATGAATCTTTAAAAAATTATGATTCAATTATAACAGTTTTACTGAAAGCTGTCTGTTTGTAATACAAATTCAATATTCAGTTAACAGAATTCTAATGAAATTCTCATGATATAGAAAGCACTAAGTGCTATAGTAAAGCTATAAAAAAACCAACTCTGAACCAGTAGCTATGCTCCGTGAAACCACCCCCAAACCCCAAGGTTTCCGCATAGTTGCCGGTTTTTTGTTTTTTTGGTTAACAATCACCTCTATTGTTAACCATTTCGTTTTTATAGTTGACATTCTGCGTGAGCGCCTCTATACTGTTAACGTAATAACAAATTAATCAATCAGGAGCGTTTTATGAAATTAACCACAAGAGATTTAACTATGATTCCTTTGTTTACAGCACTTATGTTTGTTGGTGCTAAGGTTAGTATTCCATTTTCAGCTGTACCAATCACTTTCCAGCTCTTTTTTAGCATTTTTGCTGGTTTACTACTCGGTGCTAGAAACGGTTTTATTTCACAATTATTGTACATTGCCATGGGACTAATCGGCCTCCCGGTGTTCACATATGGCGGTGGCTTCCAATATATCTTCAACCCGACTTTTGGGTATCTCATTGGCTTTGCATTTTGTTCACTCATTTTAGGGTACCTTGCAGAACGCACTTCGAAGTTAACCCTCATTAAGCTCATCGGCATCTCGTTGATTGGCTTTGCATTTACGTACATTTTCGGAAACATCTATTTCTATATGATTAAAAATCTATATGTCGGTACACCAATGGCATTATCTGCAATTTTCAAAATTATGGTGCCTTATATGATTAAAGACTTTGTACTTTTAATTGTTGCTGCATATATCTCTTCGCTCTTGATCCCAAGACTGAAGCAGGCCTGTCTCTATTCTAAAAAGGAACTTGCTTAATGATGGCAGAAAAAAATAGTATCGCAAATAGAAGTTTTATCCATACTTGTACAACACTTGTGCTCGATGGAAAAGACCTGCCTCTAACAGAACTTGTCAAGCTCTATGAAATTGGTATGTCTGATATTGCTTACTTAGATCTCATCTCTGCAGGAGCCAATCAAATCCGCGATCAATACATGGGCAATCATGTGGATCTGTGCACCATTTTAAGTGCAAAATCGGGAAAATGTTCTGAGGACTGTAAGTATTGTGCACAGTCAGCGCATTATAGCACAACCTGTGATAGTTATGAGCTCCTCAACTACGAAACTATTTTAGCTAAGGCTAAGGAAGTGGAAGCGTCAGGCGCACACCGTTTTTCACTTGTAACCAGTGGTCGTTCCATTGCCTCAGAAGGCTTTATAGATGATTTGGTTTCAGTCTACAGTCGTTTAAAGCAAGATACAAATTTAAAGCTGTGTGCCTCTCATGGTTTGGCGACAAAGTCAGAGCTTGAAAAACTTAAGGCTGCAGGGGTCTCTATGTACCATCATAATGTTGAAACGGCGTCAGAAAGATACGAGTTCATCTGTAGTACACACAGCTATGAAGATCGACTGGATACGATAAAGAACGTTCAAGCAGCGGGATTAGACCTTTGCTGCGGCGGTATTATCGGCATGGGTGAATCCATACAAGAAAGACTTCAAATGGCGATTGAGATCAGAGCACTTGGCATCAAATCTGTACCAGTTAATGTTTTGATGCCTATAGCTGGTACGCCTATGGAAAATCAAACCGTACTTTCACCAGAAGAAATCTTGTTGACACTTGCGCTTTACCGCTATGCACTCAAGGATGTCAGTATCCGATATGCGGGTGGTAGAATGGCCTTAAAACACCTTCAACAAAAAGGCTTTGAATCTGGCGTCAATGCGGCATTGGTTGGCAACTTCTTAACGACACTCGGTAGCGATGTTGATAGCGATAAACAAATGATACAAAACGCAGGCTTAAACTGCGAACTAATATAATATGTAATAATATAATATAACTAAAAACCTCAGTCCTTGATCTATGTTAGGTCTCTCATGCCATCAACCGTTTTTATAAAACAGTCTTGTACATGAAGCACCTCTCAATAGGTAATGACTGAGGTTTTATTTATCAAAATTTAAATAAAGCTAGCAAATAGCATAATGTTTAATACCGTTAATATCACGCCGATTGCTATTAAAACTAATTTTGTAGACAGTGGATTCTTATACTTTCCCATCACCTTTTCAGATGACGTCAGATAGATCTGAAGAAACACTGTGATTGGCAACTGAATGCTGAGCATCATCTGACTGTAGATAAGCCCCTTAAATGAGTCTTGAATTAAAAAGATAATCAAGGTTGCAATCCCCAAGATGCCGATGACACCAAATTTTGAATGTATGTCCTCGATGTTATATGGTTCGCCAAACATTCCAGCAAATATTGAACCTCCTGCCATGCCAGCAGTGATCGTAGAGGAAATACCTGAAAATAATAAAGCGATGGCAAAGACTAAAGCTGCTCCCGAGCCTGCGAGGGGCTCAAGCATGTTCTTAGCGATCGAAAGCTCTTCTACGTGAATTTTATCTGCAAAGAAAGTGGTTGCGGCAAGTATAATCATCGCACTGTTAATTGCCCAGCCTACCCCCATTGAAAACAGCGTATCTAAAAACTCAAATGACAATTGCTTTTTGATCACACTTTCATCTTGAAGATTCCACTGACGACTTTGAATGATTTCAGAATGTAAAAAAAGGTTATGTGGCATAACGACAGCGCCTAGAACAGACATAACGATCGTCATAGAGCCTTCTGGAATGCTAACCGATACCCATCCTGTAGCAGCAGCGCCCCAATTGACATCCACTAGGCTCAGTTCATATAAAAAGGATAGTCCAATGATAGACACAAATCCAATGATCCACTTCTCAAGCTTAAAATACGAGTTCGATAAGAGCATGTAAACGATCAGGCCAAAAACCATTACTGATCCAATCTTAATTGGGACTCTAAAGAGCATGTTTAAGGCAATTGCTCCCCCTAAAATCTCTGCTAAAGCCGTAGAAATTGCCGCCATTATCCCCGTTGAGAGGATGACTTTAGACGCCCAAGGCTTTAAATGGCGCGTTGCTGACTCAGATAAACACTCATTGGTGACGATACCAAGATGCGCGACGTTGTGCTGTAAAACGACCAGCATGATCGTCGATAAGGTTACCATCCACAGGAGCTTATACCCGTAGGTCGAACCTGCTGCGATATTGGATGCCCAGTTACCTGGATCGATAAACCCGACGGTAACCAGTAAGCCTGGTCCCATATATTTTAAAACTTCTTTTATTCCAAATTTCTTTTCATGTTGTTTGCTCTTAAGTTCATTAATCATATTCTGCGTCCTTTTATGTCGAATCTATATTTGATTTAGCTAAATGAATTATACCACAAACGAGAATCTAGCTTAATAAAAATCATCTGTCATCGAGTCCTCAGATTTCACATCATTTTCTTTGCTGATATATAAAAAGCTGATAGAATAAAAATCTTCTATCAGCTTATAAATTTATCATACTCAAGATTAGTTCTATGTTAGCCAATCTTCTCAAGCGATTTACGCTTACCTACCACTAAAGCAATCATTATAAATGCAAGTGCAAATCCACCTTCTATTAGTAAAATGCTGTACAGCTCCGACAGATGTCCATTTGAAAAATTCGTTAGATCACCGATCATGAGATTGCCTTTTACGTACCAATACGTTGGGAAGAAACTGGCAACTTTTAAAACACTCTCACCTAAAAATGCCTGTGGTACAAATACACCACTGATAAAGCAAGCGGATAATGTAACGATTCCAGCGATCGCTGAAAGCGCTTGCTTCCCTTTTACCAAGTTCCCAATCAGGAAGCTAAGTCCTAAAATGCTTAAGCCGA
This sequence comes from Clostridiales bacterium 38-18, assembly GCA_001897605.1. Classification (GTDB taxonomy): domain Bacteria; phylum Bacillota; class Clostridia; order Peptostreptococcales; family Acidaminobacteraceae; genus Fusibacter_C. The sequence continues at coordinate 649,567 of MKTL01000006.1, forward strand.
AGATAAATGAATTAATCATAAAGTAGATGGTGTTAAGCTTAAAAACATTTCTAAAGTCCATCACAAAACTAACTAAAAGTAAGAGTATCCAAACGATTAATGCAAATACACCATTTGATGCGAGAAGCTGTAGACTGTTTGAATAGCCAGTTACTGGACTACAGGTATTTCTCATTTTAAGGTCTTTCCTGCCAAACACCAACATGATCGTTGCAACACCCATGATGACGATGTACATATATGAGTAGGCCATGTAGTTAAAGAAGAACGGCATGAGATCGCCTTCTATACCTTGCTTAGCCTGTTCTGCCATATGCACAACTGTGTCATTTGATGCAAGAGCTGCCACTTTAGAAGCGAGATCCGCCTCAGATAGCTCAGGATAGCCTAGCTTTGTTGCAGATAGTAATCTTAGAAACTGATTGATATGGTTTTGTGCTTGAATGGTTTCTGGCGCGTCTGGGATGGTCATAACATCAAGCGGTACCATTTCACCCTTTTCAGAGATTTGACCAAAATCCGAAGGAATTCTAACGATCATATAGACGGCTCTAAAATATAGGGCATCTTGTATGCTCTCTTCAGTATCTTCCAGCTCTACGATATTGGCAACCTCACTGAGGGAGTTGATGAAGCTCTTCGTAAGAGGTGTCTCTGTCTCGTTAAAAACTGCGACGTTGATTTTTGTATCCGAAAAGTTCTCAGGCCCGCCAGACAAGACTTCTATTCGAGTAGCAATAACAGAAACCATTATAAAAACCAACATATAGATTAAAAAGGTTGGAATATTCTTTTTCAGGATTTTCATAGATACTTTAAAGACTGGCATATTTTCGCCTCCTTATGATGAAGTACGTCGCCACACCAAATACAACGGTATAAGCCATAATACTCAATAAACTCGACCAGTAAGGCGCCATAGAATCATAATAGTAGATGCTATAAAGGGCATCTGACAAGAGATTGGCAGGGTTTAGCTTTGCAACGATTGGAGCATTTTGTGCGATATAGTACTTTGTCTCAGCGATCATCATCCCCGCTAAAAACGCACCTGTCATAGAAACCAAAAGGACGACTCCTATTTTAATGCCTTCGCTCTTCTTAAATATCGAAGAAACAAATGCACCAAATGCAACGCCTAGCATACTGCCAAATAGGATCACTAGCACAATATAGCCCAAGCTGTCACCAAACTGGATGCCAAGGCCAAATATAATGTATAAAAGAAGAATCATCAAACCTGCAAAGTGAACGGTCATCGAAGCAAATGTCGATGCCATGAATAGCTTCATCTTGTGAACAGGTGGTAAATTCATACGCGCAGCGGTTGGCGAAAGGTTCGCTTGTATGCGATTGACTTCCTCAAGACCATATAGGCTGCCATAAAGGCACGACATAGCGATTAATCCATAAAAGTAGATTTGCATCCCACTGATGTCTTTGTCGGTAATTGGTAGCTGATTAAGAAAAACTTGATCCTGATTGAGCTTTGCAATCACAGCTTCTATGTTTTCGGGATGTGTCATATAAACACCCTCTATCAGCTTGGCGCTTTGCTCGTATTGTTCTAAAAAGTTCTTGAGGATGCTCTGATTGAGTCCTGATTTAAAGACGACGAGTTCATTGGGTTCTCCAGGAATGATCGCCCCTGATACGGCTTTATCATCGATGAGTTTAAGTGCACCCGCTCTGTCTGTGAAGGTTACCTCAAAGAGTGCGCCCTCTCCCTGTGAAAGGGTCTGTAGCGTTTTAATCAACGCTTCCTGTGAAGGCGTCGCCACGTCCTCCACCACCGCTACTGGAATTGCACTAAAGGAAGTCGCTTGACCGATGCCACCCAGTGCTACTTTGAAAAAAGTCGCCAGTATAATCGGAAAAAGAATCGTCCAAAACACCAGTGTGCGTTCCCTCAGTAAAGTTTTAATTCGATATTTATAGAGATGTAAAAACATAATTGCCTCCTAATCTCTCAGCTCTTTGCCAGTAATTTCAAGGAAAACGTCATTGAGTGTCGGTAGCTCAGAGTAGATTTTACCGTAGCTAAGTTGCTCGCGTTTTAAGGTTTCAAGCACATTTTCAAGATTGTTTTTGCCACCAGCTGACCTTATGACGATTTGATTGCCAGAGTTTTCAACGCCGATGATGTTTGGTAAAGCTGTAATTGCTTCGATCTGGCTTGGCGTTGGATGATACGCTTCAACGGTGATCTTCTCGCCGACTGAAATCATGTTTTTAAGCTGTTCCTTCGTGCCAGTAGCCACCACTCTACCCTTATCAAGAATCATAATTCGCGTACAGATCTGCTCGACTTCTTCCATATAGTGCGAGGTATAGATAATGGTTGCGCCTCTTCTGTTGAGCTCTTGGATGCCCTCTAGGATTTTGTTTCTACTTTGTGGATCGACGGCAACTGTCGGTTCATCTAGTATGATGAGCTTTGGCTGATGTGCAATGCCGCAAGCGATGTTCAGTCGTCTTAAAAGACCGCCACTGAGCTTTTTCGGATAAAACCTTTTATAGTCTTCGAGTCCGACGAAATCGATGGCTTCTTCTACAAGTGTCTTACGTTTAGCTTTGTCGCTTACGTAAAGGCCACAGAAGTAATCGATGTTTTCATAAACGGTTAACTCATCAAATACAGCGACGTTTTGAAGCACGATACCGATGTTGCGTTTTAAGTCGTAGGCTTCAGGTGTCATGGATTTCCCAAACAGCTCTATTTCGCCCTTGTCGTATTTGAGTAACGATAATAAACAGTTGATGGTCGTCGTTTTGCCAGAGCCATTTGGGCCAAGCAAACCGAAGATTTCACCTTCTTTTACATCAAAGTTGAGATGGTCGATAGCGACCAAATCGCCGTAGCGTTTAACCAGTTGATTGACTTTAACGATCATATTTTCCTCCTATAATATAATGGATCATTATTTATGAGTTGATTAGAATATCTTTACTTATAGATTTAAGTTTTTCATCAGTTTCTATTATTTGCTAGAATGTTGAAAGTTGACTAGATGAAACCTTTAAATCGTTTTTTCCTAGGTTACTTTTATTATAGCGATAAAATCTCAAGCTGTTCAGTGTCACCCATCATGAATCCTGATGACATTTGTCACCTTGTCACCTTTCATTTGTTACTGTAAACTGAATCTATAATGTTTCTATAGGAGGCCACTTTTGTCGATTAGGAAACTACCTGCATTCGCTGTCATTATACTGACCGTCATCACGATACAACTGAGTTTACCCAGTCATACGACTGCGGTTTTACCCTTTATCATATGTGCCATAACGACCGGTATCATTTTATACTTTGATGCGCTTTGGATCAGTCGGATTGCGCTGGGATTTTACGTTCTACTCAGCCTCTATCAGCACGACTATCTGTTTTTTCTACCGATTCTAGGCTACAGTCACTATCGACTGAAGGCACCGTTTGATGTTGGCATCCTGTTACTTCCTGTATTTAGCTATGCACTCAATGTACAGTTTGATACGTCCAGCTTCGTCCTCATTGGATTAACGCTTATGGCAATCGTTATCAAGCATCAAGCGTTAAGCTATGACCACGTCAGAGAAAAGCTACATATGCAAAGCGATAATATGCGAGAGCTATCCCTATCGCTACTTGAGCAAAACAGGCAGCTTCTAGAGCATCAGGACGAGTCGGTTCACCTCGCAACACTTGACGAGCGCAATCGAATTGCAAGGGAGATACACGACCACGTTGGACATCAGCTAACCCGTGTGCTTCTGCAAATAGGCGCACAGCTCACAGTGAATAAGGAAGATCCAGCACTGCTTTCGATGAAAGCCTCGCTAGACAACGCCATGGACAGCCTTAGAAACAGCGTCCACGATCTGCACGATACTTCTCTTGATCTAGAGAGTCAATTGAAGGGCATCACCAGCGACTTTGACTTTTGTCCGATTCGATTAACGCTTCATCTATCCGATACACCATCGGCTAAGCTCAGTTATGCCATACTCGCAATCGTCAAAGAGGGTTTATCCAACATCATCAAGCACACGAAGGCTTCTAAAGCAAGTGTTTCACTCATTGAGCATCCCAGCTTTTATCAGCTGATTATATTTAACGATACCCATGAGCAGGATCAATCCTACTCAATGAACAACCAGTCGATTCTTTCTCCAGACGAACTGGTTCAGAATACTTCCGGTATCGGGCTTAAGAACATCGAACAGCGTGTCGCAGATCTAGGCGGTCGCTTTTTAATCCGTACGCAGACAGGCTATGAGCTTTTTATCACCTTTCCAAAATCCTAAAAGGAGGCACCTATGAGAATCCTACTCGTCGATGACGATCCTATCGTATGTATGTCACTTAAAACGATTATAGAAGCTGATCCAGACCTCACCATCGTCGCTACTGGTACAAATGGTATGGAGGCGATCGCACTTTATAAGCAGCACCAGCCAGATATTCTGTTAATGGACATTCGCATGCCAGAGATGACGGGGATTGAGGCGGCAGAGTCACTGTTAAGTGACGACGCTGCTGCCAAAATTCTGTTTCTTACCACCTTCTCAGATGACGAATATATCATAAAAGCACTCCGGATCGGTGCGAAGGGCTATCTACTGAAACAGCATTTTGACAGCATCGTACCGTCTGTTAAAACGGTGTTATCGGGGCAAAATGTGTACGGGGATGAGATTATGACCAGACTGCCTGAGATGATGTCGCGCCCACAGACGGTGTCTGCCGCCACAATCGGGCTGAGTGAAAAAGAGTTACAGATCGTAGAAAAAGTATCAGAAGGGCTGTCTAATAAAGAAATTTCAGATACACTATACCTCAGCGAGGGCACTGTCAGAAACTATATCAGTACCATACTTGAAAAGCTAGAGCTAAGAGATCGGACACAGCTAGCGATCTATTATTATAAGCATCTAAGACCTTAAACACTCTGTCTAACTAAGCCTAATAACAAACAAAATCCTGCAACACGCCAAAGAATGATTTAATCTCACTTGGCCAGTTGCAGGATTTTTATTTTTAAAAGAAGAAAAAACGACTGCATTCTTTTTCAAGAAATACAATTGGTTATTGGTTACACCACAAAGGTAAACGCAGCACAGATGACTGCCATTACCAAATATACAATTACTTGCATCAGATTAAATGGATAGAGATGCACTGGATTTTCAGTATCATAATAGACCTTATGCTTGTCGCCTTTTTTAAAGGAAAGCGGCACCTGAATCTTATTTTCTGATACGTAATTTCTACCTTCTACGGTATATTTCAGTGTAGCACGCTTAACGTTACCTCTTCGAACGAAAGCTGGTCGAGAAGTTTCTGTTTCCAAAATCTCACCTGTTGTTGTGCCCGTGTGAGAAGCCTTACTTTTAAACCATACCACTTGGTAAAGCGCAAATACCGCTAGACCTGCAGCCAATGTCAATAAGAGCATATCCTTTGTACTCATAATTACCCCTTATAAAAAATTAATGAACGCAACAATCGTAAATACGACGCCAGATATCCCCCAGTGCGCGTATCGATTGATGGTTTTTTCGTGATAAGCCTCACGATAAGCATAGGATAAATGGTGATAAACAGCATCTTCATCCGCTTTTTGATCGCCTCTTTTATGGCTTAACCAAAAGAGACAACCATTCCCTAACATAAATGGTATAAGAAAAGTGCCAGTATGTAAATAATAATCCAATAAATAAGTTATACCAAGTCCAATCCCAATGATCACACTGGACTTAAGCACGAACTTAAAGAAATGAAAAAGCGACCTTTTAAGCATAAAACCCCACCTTTCGACTTTATTAAATCAATCCTATCACACAGGTATTAAAATTGAATTAAAATAATCATAAATAAAAATCTTCTTACATCGAGTCCTCAGATTTTACCACAAACTAGATTGTGGCTTAATAAAAAAATCCCAACAAGTTATTGATTGCTGGGATTTCTTAATCATCTCAAAAAAAGCTTTTACTCTTCGCCCAATCGTCCTGCAATTCTACCAAACACCACGGCATCTAAAAGTGAGTTCCCACCAAGGCGATTGAGGCCGTGAATGCCACCAGTTGCTTCACCAGAAGCATATAGACCGATGATTGGCTGTCCGCTTTCGTCTATCACTCTAGCACGTTCATCAATTAAGATCCCGCCCATACAGTAATGCACTCCGGGCAGCACTTGTATGGCATAATATGGCCCCTCCTCTAGCTTCCGTTCTAAAGATTTTCTATCGAAGTCCAGATCGACACCTTCATTGACATAACTGTTATAATCCATTATCGTTTGTTCCAAGCTTTGACGATCGACGCGAATGCTCTCAGCAAGGCCTTCGATTGTATCAGAGGCGTCAACGATTGCCATATTGATGTAGTCATTGGTCGCAGCAAGTGATTTTTTTATAGCTTCGTTAAACACCAAATAGACTTCCTGATCGGGCTGCATTAATATGTCTTCGCTGAGCAAGTCCCTATTTTCTAATTCGTCTGCAAATCGTTTACCTTTGTTGTTCACCAAAATGCCGCCATTCCCTCTCAATGCCTCTGTGATCAGCATGCCATACTCATAGGACACTGTCGGGTGTGTTTGAATGTACGACATATCGACTAGCTTAACCTTTAATGGCGCAACCAATCCGATAAAATCGCCAGTTGCACTAGGGCTGTTGGTGGTTTTATAGCCCTTTAACTTCTGATTATAATACACGTATTGCTCTGGGCTACCACCAAAACCACCTGTCGCGATAATGACGTTTTCAGTGTGTATGGTGTACGATCGACCTGTACGATCGATGACCTTCACGCCTTCGACAGAACCGTCTGTATCCGTTATAATCTCAATCGCCTTGGTCTCCAGTCTCAAGTCAATGTCTAACCCATCGATGGTTTTCTTCAGTATGCTGACGATTTCACTTCCCACTGGCTCGCCACCAGATGGACGATGCGTACGCGCAACGCTGTGTCCTGCCAATATGCCGATATCTGAAAGATCTGCTCCCATATCGATTAACCAATCAAGTGCACTGGCACTTTCATCTGCAAGCTTTTCAACCATAATTAAATTATTTTCTGAATGACCAGAAACCAACACATCCGATACAAACAAATCTTTGCTATCCTCAATGCCTTTGAGCTTTTGAAACGGTGAACCAACGATGTTAATCCCAGCGGTCGCCCTTGCAGTATTGCCACCCACATAGGGCATTTTCTCTAATAAAATGACACTTTTCCCTAAATTATCAGCTTCTATCGCTGCACTCATACCGCTTGCCCCTGCACCGATGACGATAACATCTGCAGTATCGGTGACAACTGCACCTTTATAAATTAAACCTAGAATAAGAACGATTAAAATTCCTATGCCTAAGATTAAACCTTTTTTCACTCGCTTTTCCCCTTCCAAACATAGTATTTATTGGGTCTACCGATTTTACCATAATTAAGCTGTTCTTCGACTTCGTCAAGACTAACCATATATTCCAGATACCGCCTAACCGTTACTCTGGCTAGCTCTGTCTTTTCAGCAATTTCCTGAGCAGTTTGTTTTTCACCAGCTTCAAGCAACGCCTCTTTAACTAAGCTATACGTCATTGGATTGATGCCCTTTTCCATAACTGCATCTCGTTCAATTGTTACTTCCTTAGAAAGAATCTGCGGTGTTGATAGCATTTTATCGATGTCTTCTTGAACGATACTTTGCTTTTCTGAAAAGGCAGATCGCTTTTGCAATACCTTATAAACAGCTTCACTAAACCTTTCAAAGGAAAACGGCTTAATTAAATAATCGATTGCACCCAGTCTAAATACTGTCGCTACAGTTTCATAGCTATTATCAGCGGTAATCAGCACTACTTCGATATCCAGTGCACTCGCCCTCGCCCATGCTAAAAGATCTGGTCCTCTACCTTCACCAAGATATACATCGAGCAATATCAACTGTATGCTTTCCGTCTCAAGCACTGCCTTTGCAGATTCAATAGAACTCGCCTCAAAGATTTCAAAGCTGGCATCGATTTTTTTAAGATAGCCTTTATTAATGGTTCTCACCATCGGATCGTCTTCAACGATTAATACTCTCATGTGTTACTCCGTTTCATAGGAATTGTGATGACGATAACCAGTCCATGATCATTGGATAAACTGATTTGTCCGCCAAGCGCCACTGTTATTTTTCTTACAATATCTAGACCATAGCCTCTGTCCTCGCCTTTTGTACTAAAGCCTCTCTCGAAGCATTTAACCATCAGTTCTTCTGTCATCCCCGGTCCACTGTCTGAGACCTCAAGAGTCAATGCATCCTCATCCTGAAAGATGCCAACCTTTATTCGTTTTTCTTCAAAAGGCTGAATTGCTTCTTCAGCATTGTCAATTAGATTACCCAGTATAGAGGTTAAATCCTCTTCCTTGGCTTGCTCAGGTAAACTCTGCAGATACGATTCTTCATCTATTGTAAACGTAATATGTTTCTCTGTTAGCCTTGAATGCTTCGTCAATAGTAAGCCGCCCAATGAAGCCACTTTGATTTTATCCTGAATCGCTTTTAACATGGCTTGTCTTGGTGCGGTAATCGCTTCAATATATGCCAGTGCATCTGCATCAGCACCCAGCTGAATCAAACCAGAGATGGCATGAAGTTTGTTCATAAACTCATGATTCTGAGCTCTTAGGGCATGTGTCAACTGCTTCATCTCAGTGAGTTCCTCGGCACGCTTTCGAACAAGACTCATATCTTCAATTTTAATCAGATAACCCAATTTATCATGGAATTGAAGGAGTTTGTGAATGCCCACCACAAGTATTCTGTTTTGTGGCAAACGCCATTCAAACTGAAAGTTTGTTTTATCTCGCCAAAATGCTTCTGTGAGATAGAGCTGGAAAGGTAGCTCTGAAATCGAGTCGCCTTCTTTTATAGACATGTCTAGTAAAAGCTTCGCATTTTCATTTACCAAAATAAATTGTCCTTTATGATCGGTTGCAAGAATGCCTTCGCCGATCTGCTCGATAATGATATCCTTCTGCTTAAGCAAAAGCGCAATTTCACTTGGTTCAAGACCAGATGTATCGCGTTTGATGTTTCTCGATAAGAGATATGCACTGATAACCCCTACACCTACGGCAACACCAGCGAATAGGGTTAGCCAAATGATCTGACCCTTCATCGTCTGCAAAACTCTTCCATTAAAAATACCGACAACGACAATTCCCGTTTTCACACCATCGGTATAGATTGGTGCATAACCTTCAACTGTGGCATCTAGGGATAGAGCATAGTAATACGAGGGTGTATTGCTCAGCAAATCACCTTTGATTTCATCGATACCAAGCTTAGTATTGACCCGCTCTGGTAGTGGATGGGCAAAATATTTACCCTCTGTGTTAATCACATAGAGATACTGGATGCCTGTCTTTAGGTAAAGGCTTTCTACCGCTTGATTGACTGCTAAATAGCCATTGGGCAAAGTCATATTCTTTTGTACATCTCTGTTTTCAGCGATGATAACCGCTTGATCCATAGCATCGAGAGCAACTTGTTTCTGTATAGAATCAAACCAAGTGCTGTACATAACCGCAACCAGCACCATTACCAGCGTCACCACCAAGGTGGTCACCAAAGCCATCATTTTATATTGTAATTTCATAATTCACCTTTTTATATAGTCGTAGATATTTTAACATATTTATGTAAATGCAAAAAGAGAAGACTTCTCTTCTCTCATGCATTGGGGTCCTGCTTTTCATTTAGGTTGGTTATGAGGAATTTCTATTGTGTCACAGACAAAGCAGCATTTTTACCTGCGATACGTCCGAAAATTGTGATGTCTGCCATAGCGTTACCACCTAAGCGGTTGTTACCATGAACGCCACCTGTAACTTCACCGGCAGCATATAAACCGCTAATAACGATGTCGCTGTTATTTAAAACTTCACCATTTGTGTTGATTTTTAAACCACCCATTGTATGGTGGACCGCTGGCGCAACTTCTACTGCATAGTATGGGCCAACATTAACCGGTCTTGCCATATCTTGTCTTGCAAAATCAGCATCTGTGCCTTCAGCAACATAGCCGTTGTACGTGTCTAAAGTCGTTTGAAGTGTCGCTGCATCTAAGCCCAGCTCTGCTGCAATTGCTTCTACTGTTTCGCCTTCTATTAAGAAGCCTTTTTTATAGTATCCTTCAATGGCACTTAAAGATTCTCTTACACTTTGATCAAAGAATAGATAGCCACTTGCACCTTCTTGTGCTAATAAAGCGTCTGATACAACAGCTCTAGTATCTAACTCATTAACAAAACGCTCTGCATTTCTATTGACTAAGATTGCGCCATTTCCTCTAACTGCTTCAGTAATCATGTAGTTGTTAGATGGCATAACCGTTGGATGCGTTTGGATTTGTTCCATGTCCACATAAGCAACATCTAAGTTTTTAGCAAACTCTAAAACATCTCCTGTTGCACCTGGATGATTCGTAGTGCCGTATCCTTCTAATGCTGGATCGTATTTCACTACGAGCTCGTTGTTTGCTGAGAAACCACCTGTAGCAACGATAACTGCTTTCGAGTTAATATTGAAGTTACCATTTGCTGACTCTACTACAACGCCACTTACAGCATTGCTATCGCCAATAATTTCAACGACTTTGCTTTCTAACAAAATCTCGATACCAAGATCCTGTGCTTTCGCATATAATACGTCAACGATGTGCTGACCTACTGGTGCACCACCTGTTGGACGATGTGTTCTATCTTTACTAGCGCCACCCATTCTACCAACATCGGTTAAGTCTGCGCCTAAGCTCATTAACCAATCCACAGTACCTGCTGAGTTTTCTGCAAGGACTCTTACAAGATCAGGGTTGTTTAAATTGCCGCCACCCTTCATCGTATCTTCAATGAAGATCGCAACTGTATCATCGATGCCTTTTTCCTTTTGTACACTTGTTTCAGCAGCATTGAGTCCACCTGTTGCGTATTTTGTATTACCGCCTACCATAGGCATTTTTTCTACGACGATAACTTTTGCACCGTTTTGTGTCGCTTCTATAGCTGCGGTTAAGCCAGCACCACCTGCGCCAATGATAACGATGTCTGTTTCTCTATCTTCTAATTTAACAGCTCCTTTTTCAGACTCAGTTGTCTCGATGGCTTGATTAGCACCCTCAACATAAGCTTTTGCTAACGCGTCATTTACAGCATCTAAAACACCTTTAGACGTTAAGCTCGCACCAGCGATGCCATCTACTTGGCCTGAGTTTGCTTTAAGAATTTTATCTAATAATTGATTTGCAGGATCTACTGCAAACTCTGATTCGTGAAATTCTACCAGTTCAATTTTCTCGATTTCAGTTTCAGAAACAACCACAGACACTTTAATAACGCCTGCATGTCCTTGACCTTCACCTTCATAAGTACCAGCATTAAAAATTGCTTCACTAATTGTCTCTTCTGATTTGCTACAGCCTGCTAATGAACCCACTGTAAGCATTGTAAGAATGAGTACCCAGATTAAGCTCTTTCTCATTTTATCCTCCATGTTGTCTTTAGAGTTCTTTACTCTAATTCATTGATCTACAAATGGAGTATATAAGTTTGATAATACTTTATCAATATTCTGGTCATATTGAATCTTTTTGTTCATTTAGTTCATGAAAAAAAGTCTAAAATAGTGATGATCATCACTTATTTTAGACTTTATGGCACGCATTTATTAAATGAGTACTTATTAAATGATTTCACTTTAGTGTTAAGAGACACATTTGACTGCCTGCCCATGCCTTTAAATTTTGTACAAATTCAAAGAGTTCATCTATATTGCTTTGAATAATTTGGTAGACCTCCATCTATAATTTTTCTGGAGCATATGTAGCGAGCAGTTCAACTAACTCTTCTTTTCCAAGCGCGCTTCTGTAAGGGCGATCCTCGGTGAGTGCAGAGAAAATATCAGCATAAGCCAATATGTCCATTTGTATATCAAATTGATTTTCACTTAACTTTCTTGGATAACCAGAACCATCGCGTTTTTCATGATGTGATGAAGCCCATTTGGTGATACGATTAAATCCATGAATTGAATTGAGAATAATATTGGTATATAACGCATGAGATTTCATGGTTTTAAACTCATTGTCATCCAAATAGCCAGGCTTATCTATAATTTCAGTTGGCACAGAAACTTTACCGATATCGTGTAAATAGCCTGCTATGGTGATGTCGAAGCAGTCTTCTTCACTCAGTGACATCATTCTGCATATTTTATTTGCCAGCATCCCAACCGTCTGCGAATGCGTCGATGTCCAGTGACTTTTTAAATCGACAATTTTGGCAAAGATCACAGCCAGTTCGTTGACATCCTCACGTGTAATTTCTTGGAACTGGTCATCTATTGATAAAAATAATAGTTCACCATAAGCTTCGCTCTCGATGTTCTCCCAAAATTCCTCACTGGAGACGAGTGCATCAAACGTCGGTTTAAGTAGTGGATTGAACACCTTGCCAAAACGTTTTTCAATCTCCATTTTAATTTGATAGAGTTTGTTTTCATCTTCAGCGTATCTGAGAGACAACACATCGATGCGATCAGATAGATTAAGCAGATAACATTCAAAAGGCACTTCATCTGCATCTATGCTGCCATCGATCACCTCAGAATAGATAATGTGATGATGCCGAACGATCTTAGAAACGCGTTCAAAAGGCTTGAAACCCTCTAGCATCTTTGCACCGAGCGCCTCATGTGGTTTGGGATCTTCAACATCGATTTCAATCAATCGATCTCGCTCAGTGACACTCAATGCGCCAATGTCATGTAAAGACGCAGCTAGAACTAAATTATCGAGCGCAGTCTTGTCTAAGCCATACATATTACCCAGTTGAAATGCGATAGATGCCGTTCTTCTGTGATGGTCTTTTAATAGATAATTGTATTTATCAATGGCCTTAACCACCGATGACACAAGATTTTTAGTTGCAAATTTTCACTCATAGGTCACCTCCAACAGGCGGTTCATCAAAGGTTGATGCAATTTATCTTTAACCTATACCCATAGTGATAATTTTATAACATGATTTCAATTTTCAGTGGCACGCTTTACCATCTCAGCTTGATACTCAAGAGAAAGACATGCAATCGCTCTTTGTGGTGATAGGAAAACGACGGTATGGTCGTCTTCTATCGGCTCCGCCACCTTCTCACCTAACTCAACTCTATAAAAATTACCATATAGCTCATAGTAATTCATACTCTTCATTGATTGCGTCAGTTGTTTCGCTTCTCCAATTTTCTCTACGATGGTGATCTCATATCCTGTTTCTTCTATAAACTCTCTTTTAAGGCACTCAATTTCAGACTCATCCGCCTCTATACCGCCACCTGGCAGATGATAGCCATTTGGAATCTCGATGATCATCACTTCTCCAGCAGCATTCAAAGCGATGCCATAAGCGCCTGGTCTCGGTATATATTCAATGTTCTTTTCTTTTTCTCCATATGTTGTCACAGTCAGAACCCCTTTCACTGTAGATCAAAACCTACTATATAAGTACTTAACCCAAAATTGATTCGATTCTTCCATTATTCGCCGTTCATAGTTAAAGCCATGATGGTCAAACCACGTTTCTAAACAAATCAACTGTATTCCCAAATCGATATAATTGTAAAACGGTCTCTTTTCTTTTGGAACGAGCATCTTTTCTTTCGGTTTTATGTGGACTGTCAGCTGATTTTTATCAGCCTTAAAGTACCACGGTTGAGAGTTGCAGGTACTTGGGGCATACTTGATATAGCTTACACAAGTCATGCCATCGATTCCATAAATGGCTTCACCCTCCCAAAGCTCTTCGTCGGATTTTCGTTTTGCCTTTTTATAATCTTTACGAAATGCCTGTGGTTCAGCTTTACCGATAGCGAGCATAATTGAAAACGGCAACCCTTCATGCCTATGCATGCTTTCGACTTTTCCCATGCCATACCAACAAGCGCCTATACCTAAACTTGCTAAATAGAAATCCAGCTGTTCTATAACATATCCCAAATTCATCAAAGCTAATCTTGATTGCTCAGAATAGATAAGAATACAGTATTCACCTCTTTTGCAGGTCGTTTGTTCTCTTTGGACGATTTTATATTGAAGTGACTGATCATCAGAGAGAAAGCGAGTCATATGCAATAGGTAGGATTCAACACTTACTAATTCTTCACTCGTCAAGCTCAGCTCAGGATTAAATCTTCTAAACGATTTTCTTTTAAACATCATCTCGTAATTCATATAGCCTCCTAGGTTAGTTTCACACTATCACGGCTTAAAATTATTATCAAAGACAATTTTAAAATTACTACTTCTATGCTTTAACTTTTTTTAAGATGAAGGTAACGAAGCCACCACGCTCATCTCTAGTCGCCTCTTTTTTGAGCCACTCAAACTGATCCTTTAAACCATCAAAATCTGATATCCTAATCAAATCCTCACTACGGATGCGTTCATCTACTCTATGATGCTCTCCAAATCCAGATACAAACAAAATTCCATCCTCGGATAAATGCTCCGCGAGTTGAGATAACTTACTAGCATCCAATCGATAATGGTTGATGACGATATTATCAAACACTCCCATCCCATCAAATGCCTGCTCTGAAGATAAATCCACCAATTTCAAATATGCTTTGAGCTTCTTTTCGTGTAGAAAACGTCCTAGCCTAACCAACGCTTTACTACTAAAATCAATACCGGTCAACGCATATCCCAGCTCTGCCAAGTAAATGGTATTTCTACCATCGCCACAAGCGACGTCTAAGACTGAACCTAATTTAAGTAAGTTTATATTTTCAACCAGTGACTTCTCTGGTGACATAATGCCACCACTTCTCTGCTCGAACTTTTGATCCCAAAAGCTCTGATTGCCCATGTATTGCATATTTCCTCTTTTCTTATACGCCAAGTAGCTTAGCTCTGATTTTCTCTATCGTGTTTTCTTTAAGTTCAAGACTGTCCAAATAGTTCTCAACGGTGTGATATTTGTCGTAGAATAACTCAAGGCATCTCTGCATGTATTCTGGTTTCGAACCCCCACGCCACTTTTCGATATGTGGAAAAGCTTCATGAAAAGCCTTAATCTCTTTATGAAGATAAGTGGCAGAGAGTTGATAATCGGCAATAATATCCTCTTTTGGCACATGACAGAGCATTAAAATCACTGCGGTGACAATTCCAGTACGATCCTTTCCCACAGCACAGTGATATAGCACAGGCCCGTTTGCATCCGCAATCGTTTCAAATATGGAACGCATTGTCGCTTTTTCTTCCATCATCTCCAGATAGATTTCACTTAAATTTTCCTCAGTTTTAGGTGGCTCATGTCCTACCTTAAATTCTAAATTGTGATAACTCACACTAGGATGATTTTGAAAGTAGCTTGGCGCGGAATCAATTTCCTTTTGTAATCTAAAATCAATGACCGTCTCAATATGTAGTTTTTCAATGGCTTTAATATCCGTATCATCGAAATTCTTAGGACAATCACTTCTCAATATTCTACCGTACTGTGTGTAACCGCCTTCTAGTGTTGGGTAGCCACCTAAATCTCTAAGATTCGCTAACGATGGTACTGCATACCTTTTCATAAAGCCTCCTAAGGTTCTGTCTTATATAATAATGATATCATCTATTTTCTATCTCACAAATAACTTTAGGACATCTTAGACAATTTTAAGAATAAAAAATCCTGCCTCTTAGTCGTTTATTAAACCACTTTGAAAGCAGGATTTAAATTTTCAATTGATTTTGCTTAGACATTAATTTAGCTTAGTCATTAATTTAGCTTAGACATTAATTTCATTTGCTAAAGTCAGCTTACCTGTATTAGAGTCAATAATTAACCCATAAATTCTAATTTCTTCAGGAACCAAAGGATGGTTGCGAATCATTTCAACTGATTTCAAGATAGACTTTTCTAAATCTTCAAATCCACCTAACCATTGATTAAAATCGACACCATAATAACGAATCATATCGATATTTTTCGGATCAATGCCTCTACTTGTCATTTTATCGATCATCTTAATACTGTCGGTTCTTCTCGCCCCACAATCCGTATGACCGATGACCAATATCTCTTCGATCTCCAGTTCATAGATGCCAATCAAAAGGCTTCTCATTGCACTTCCGAAGGGATGTGAAATCACGCCACCAGCATTTTTAATAAACTTTGCATCTCCGTTTTTTATTCCGAGCGCTGCCGGTAAAAGTTCAGTGAGTCGCGTATCCATACAAGAAACCACTGCAATCTTCTTTTCAGGAAACTTATCTGTCTCGTACTGTTTATAGGCTTCTTGCTGTACAAACGATTCATTGTAGGCCAGTATTTCTTTTATCATCAAGTCGTTTCTCCTTACGTGATTCATCGATTTTCGATATTATAACTTAAATTTGTGCTATTGAAAAGAGTTTAAGACTTCATCACAACTTATGAAATACATGAGTTGAAAATAATGTGAAATATTTATAACTTTATGGTTGACGCCATTAAGCTCGTGTGATATATTTGTAACATCAAAAGTGCGAAATATATCACATAAGGAGATACTAATATGAATAAGAGAGTTACATTAAAAGAAATCGTCGGAACTAAAATTATCTATACCATTATTCTTGCTGTATATTATTGGATGTGGTCTAGATCGGACTGGAAGGATTATTATCAAACCATTCAAGGTACTTTAGGTGTTGTGGTTATAGGATTCTTTATATTTCAACTATTTCGTATTAAGAAATATAAAAGTGAAGGAATTGACGAAATGGCTGAGCACAACCTAAAAAGATGTGATTCCATTTGTTTGAAATTGTTTTTAGGAGCGATGATTGTTACCGCTTGGGCAGGTGGCGTTTTAGGACATATTGATGCGATTACAACGACACAAATGGGTTGGATCATCATTATCTCTATCTTTTTAATGTCTGTCATCCGTACGGTTCTATTTGCCATCATGGATAGTAAAGGAGTCTAATATGGCACTAATCACAAAAATTAAAGCATACAGAGAAAAAGCCGGTTACAAACAAAACGAACTTGCAGAGTTGGTCGGCGCCAGAAGAGAAACCATTGTTCACTTAGAAAACGGCCGATACAACCCCTCTCTTAAGCTCGCTATGGACATAGCAAAGGTATTTGGCGTCACCGTTGAAGAATTGTTTGAGTTTACAGATGAACCTGAAAAATAATTTAATTAAAAATAAAAGAAGTCAATTGTGAATTCACAGTTGACTTCTTTATTTGCTAATTATTCAATTCAGATAAAAGTAGGTTCATTTCTATATTATCGACTTCTTTCGCCCTATCACACTAAACGTATGCCAGTGTTTGGTCACAATTTCACCATTTGGTCGCATACTCGTTCCCTCGTTTTCAAGTTCCTCTAGATATAAGAGATCGTACGCTTTAAAAAGCGTTTCGATTTCGGACTTTGAGTGGAATGTAAACCGTTCTGTCCATTCTGCCCAAGAGTCATTTTTTCCAAAGAAAATCATTGCGATGGTAGCGCCATTAGGTATTTGAGATTCAAGTTGATGCCATTTTTGCTCAAATAATTGGGTTGGACAAAATGGTAAACTAAAGCTTGCGTAGACACAGTCAACTTGAGGCAACTTCATTTCATATAAATCCGCCTTAACTACCTCAAGCCCATTAATATTTTTATTAGATAACTCGATTTTTAGATCCTCAAGTACAGTTGTTTCACGATCCACTGCTATCACTGTATGTCCATTTTCGATAAAGTGTTTGGCATCTACACCCGCTCCAGCGCCTAAATCTATGATTCTTGAAGGATTTGCAAGTACTTCCATAAGCTTCTTCGCCAAAGCTCTTGGTTCTTCGTTTTTAGTTTTTTCGTGAAACTTTTTATCATAACTACTCATGTGCGATCTCCTTTGCAACGTCTAGAATAGAGTTAAATGCGTCGCGATAATTTTTACCGTTGATTCCGTAAAATCTTAAATTCATCCTTTCCGCCAAATGTTCATCTGTAAAAGCATCACCTACGACGATTGATTGATCGAGTTGAAGCTCTGGAAATTCTAATAGACTTTGCTTGATCATCCCAGTTTTGGGCTTCATACAATCGCAATTCTCGTGAGCTGAGTGTGGACAATAATAGGTTTTTAGTATCATTACTCCTTCCTGTTCAAGTTTTTGGGTGAGTTTACTATGAAAACATGATAATCACTCTGTGTGATGATGCCATCGTTTATTAGGTATTGATTGGTGATGATGATAAGTTTGAACCCCATACAAGAAAGGTGCTTCAATCCCTCTATCGCATTTGGTAAAAACTCAGGCTCTTTTATCGCTCTCCAATCAGCGTCAGGATAATCTTTATTAATTGTACCGTCACGATCTATGTAAGCAACTTTCATTTTTTCTCCTATAATAAAATGTGCAGTATTTATATTAGAACTCAACATTTTCAATAGATTCGACTACTTAATCCAATTGTAATCTTCTTTATGGGATTTTCATATATAATCTATGTTAAGGAGGAAATTTACATGAAGAGAATCATACATATGTTATTACTCATGCTCTGTGTAATGCTCACCAGCTGTAGTAAAGCACCATTAGAAGTACAAGATATTGATACAACTGGGATACCAACTCAGGAGATATCGAACACCATTGATGAGGATCAAGAACTCCCGATCGATATCGGCAGTGGTTACTTTATTCAGAAAGTGGACAAAACTTTGAACACTGATGCTTCACAATTTTACATATGGCATCAAGAAAGCCCCAACCTGAGAAGTGCATTTTTAGTTTCATATGATTTTGAGATCATTAACGAACGTGAGGAACATCTTCTATATTTTATGAGAAATGAACAAACGACAGGTAAACTTGGGCTTGATATCAACGCAGGAACTGTATTTCGATTAGACGACAATGTGAGTTATGAGATCTATCTAGAAGTCATTGATTTATTTAATGTAGCCCTAGAAGCATACAGTTGGTTTGATCTATTGCCACTCACTGGAAATGATCTTGATCCAGATTCAGGCTATCTAAAAGTTGATAAAGTAGAATTTGAATCTTATGACGCCTTTATAGGTTATCTAAAAAAGTATTTTTCAGACGAGATCATCGAATCGTTGCTCTCTAGAGACCTCTATAGAAGCATCGATGACCAGTTGTACGTAGCACCCTCTTTAGGTCGAGGGTCAAACGCTTTTGTGTCAAAATGGCATTATGGACTTGAACAAGTTGATGATGCGCAACTCATTATAACTTTATATTTGGAAATGATGAGTGAAGCGTTCTATCAATCACATGATGGCTATTATCCATTTACAGATCCCGTTGATATCGATAAAATAGTGATAAAAACTTGCCAATTACGTAAAATAGATGGTCACTGGTAGTTTGTTACTTTTGAATATCCATTATAATTCGTTCAAAAAATTTCACAAAACCATCCTCTTGTAGATCAGGTTCACCTATACCGGTTTCAAGATCAAAATAATATTGATTGCTATTAATTTCTACAGATAGCGAATCCAGTGGAAAGCCTTCATTATATCTCTCGTGAGGTTTATCAACCACGTAGAAACGCTCAGACCACAAATCCTCACCATCATACGAGATGACCGTTGCATCATCTAAAACCAGACAAATCGCATTCTTATAGTAAGCAGTAATTTTACCTCCGTACCGTTTGGCCATTTCACTATAATAATCTAGCATTTCACGATAGGTGAAGCTTTGCCCGTCTCGTCTTCGCACCATGGTTCCCGGTTGGTCCTCTTCAGCGACACTTTCAAATACGAGTCCAGTATCACAAGAAAAAAGCGGTGCTTTTAGCTGATCGAAGTAACCAACTGCCTTAAGCGTCGCATTTTCTATCGGTGTGTCCCCTGATTCTTCAGGAGAATGAAGCGAATTTTCTATTTCATTTAATCCAATAATTTCAAGGTCCAACCCTGCCACTCTTCTTCTCATGCTCTCCACTTTGGCAGGGTTGTAGGTGCCATAAATCAATTTCATACTCGCTTTCAATTTTTGATCCTCACTTTAATTTTTATCATTATTCTTCCTCTAAATAAAACAGTCTATGATAGCTTGAAAAATCCTTACCATCTGACTCAGCGACGATTGGCCCCTTAATAATCACCATATCACCAATTGTGTTATCATCTACAACACCGAGAAAATGCTTATGATACACCAATCGGTCTAAGCGTTTCATGTTCATGGGGTCATATGCCTTCGCTTTAAATTGACCTGATTTTTCAACACACCTACTGCTATTCAAAACCATATTCATCTCACTGCGAATCATTTCTTCTCTCTGCGAAATCAATGTATCAATCCGCGAATCTCTAGACGTCCATTTAGACGCCATAATCGTTGAATCCACCTGTGCATCTATAAGATTACAGATAAACGACAGATTTGGCTTAATCGGTTCTTTAAATTCCAATCCAAGCTCATCGGCTATTATATTTAACACCATGCCAGAGTAATAGGCGATTCTCCTAACATCTAAGAACCCTTGATCGAGCGTTTCTAGTTTACTTAAAACGATATTCAGCCTCTCAGAATAAAGCAGTGGGTTGAGTTTTTTCAAAGTCATTAGTCCAATATATTCTGCAGACCCTTCAACTGTCTCAATACTTTTTTCATAATCCGCACAGGTTCCCAATAAAGCGAAACGGTATCGACGTAGTGAGAAGAAGGATTTCAGGATTTCATATTTCTTATTTCTGTCTGTCTCACGGCATGCTTTAGAAAGCAACATAAAAGCTTCCTTTTTCATATTCATAACCTTGGCGTCAATTGGATAGGCCAATCCCTCTAGGTCACTTATAAACCGAGTCTCACCTGCTTTTATTTGATATGTATGAAACATTTCATGAACGATATTTGCCGTCAGTAAATCCAAGCATGCTAAATCCGCCTCCACCACTTGCCATATGGCAATCTGTTCGCCTCCAAAATGGATGGAAGTATTCCCAATAAATTGATTCGTTATCTTAATTATTCGGTCCTTAAGATAGACAAACTCGTGATCGTATAATGCGAATTCAGTCCGTTCAAAGCCTTGCCACAATTGCCCAAAATCTATGTCATCCAGCTTGTAGCATATTTGTTCATATAATGCTCTCATTTCGCCTCCCCTTTTTCAGAATTTGGCCTTTAGTTAAAGAAAATAGAAAGAATCCCTGCAAAGATGAAATACTCGATAGCTAACGCAGCCATACTCAAAATAAACAAAAATGCAATTCTAAACTCACCGTACAAATCCTTTCCGTATTCTCCCCTAAAAATAGAAATAATGTTGGGAATAAAAAGATAGTTTAAAGCCTCATTAAAATCGTTATCATCCTTAAAAAGCTGATTCTTAATAAACTTATAGAAAGGTATGTTTGCAATTAACAAAACAATTATTAAAGCAATTTTCATATACAATTTCTCCTTTAAAGCATTCTTTATAACACCCAATTCTATGATGCTTAACTATTCAACAGAGAATGGATCTTCATTACAGTCGGGATTCCAAATGTACTCGATTCTATGACCAATTTTTAAAGCAAGTGCTTCGTCAATTACATCTCTAATAAACCCAAGTGACATGTCCATACCCGCTGATATTCCAGACGATGTATAAATATTGTCAGATTTAACCCATCTTGCTTTTCGCACCCATAGGACCTTCTTATTTTGATCTGCTACCCATTCAAATGCACGTTTATTTGTCGTCGCTTCTCTACCATCTAGATGCTTAGTTTTTGCTAGCAATGCAGCGCCAGTGCAAACCGTTAATATATAATTAGAGATCTGAGAAATTTTATCTAAGTACTCGATAAAATCCATATCTGTAACTAAAGCTCGCGAACCTTGACCACCTGGAATTAATAGTACATTAATATACTCTAGCTCTTTAACATATCTTTCGGTGAGTATTTTTACCCCTTGAGCACTCTCTACTATGCCGCCATTTTTAGAATAAAACTTCGTAACAAAAATATCTTCCTCTTTACCAAAAATTTCAGCAGGACCAAATGCATCTAATAGCTCAAACTGGTCAAAAAGAATAATGCTTATTTTGAATTTCATATTCACTCCTTGCTTATTTATAAAACTCTTTACTATTAAGATGTTCTAAGTCTGCCAAAATATAATCAGAAACCGCCTCAGCTGTAGTCGATTCTGTACTTATTACCTTCTCAAAGCTCTTGTTATCAGGATCAATATAGCAACGTTCAATTTGATCAAACACCCAAGCATCTTCGTCTTCACCTCTACCAAGTAATCTCTGTCTAAGTGTTTCTTTAGAAGCCCAAAGAAAATAGTGACTCACCTCTATGTTTTTAAGTCTTAGTCTTTCAATAATCTCGTCATAATAGACCTGATCAACGAGTGTCATTGGTACAATTAAAGTACCTTTATAATAGGTCGCAATTTCTCTCAAAATATGATAATTTAACTTTCGCCAAAGTATAATATCCTGGAAATCATTTTTCAGCATTTCTTTTGGTAAATTACTACGCAAATAAAATCCAGTTTTCTCAGGATCAAAGATAAACGAATTTTCAATTTTTTCATGAAGTCGAGTTGCCACGGATGTCTTACCACTTCCAAAAGAACCGTTAATCCATATAATCATAATTGTTTAATTCTCCTACATTCACAATTGTAATTTAAGCTGTTCTACCCAAACAGGATCTAATTTCATTAATCTGTTTTTCTTAAGGTTTTCATTAATAATCCAGCTTATATGTTTATTTTTCTTTTCCAGCATTAGCTGCTCAAACATGCCACGATTTGCATCTTTCCCACACAAAACAACACTCCAGCAATAGCCTAACGCTTTTCGTAAAACCTTTTCAGACTCACTTAATTTTAGATCATGCTTGAAATTTGAAAGAGTTATGTTATATAAGTCGTCTAAAATAAGATTCGTATCCATATAGCCATTTAAAAGGGCTGGCTCTGCAACAGTTGCGATATATGTCCTTAATTCCAATGCAGTTCCTGATCTAAGTGGCTCTAAAGCACGAGTAATTTTTTCTGATGCAACATTATAAATTGATTTTTGAAAGCCAATGCAAACACTCTCGCGAACACGCCAGCTTTCATGATTGGCATACGGTATAAAATCAAATGAAAACAAATGACTTTTATCCATACTCATGTAAATCCCTGCTGCGACGCCACATGCCAATACAAACTCATCTGGCGTATTTTGTAAATTACTTGATTTCACTTGAAGACAAGCTTCAACTTCTTCTACAGAAGCAAATTCTATAAACTTATATAGAAGCTCCAAATTCGCTCTCGGACCGGGTAAATTAGAATGCTCACGTAAATCATCGATAGAAAAACTCATATTTTGCTCCTACTAATTATTATTTGATTCTTTCAAGTACCCACCATACAGTGCCTCCATTGAATCCACATTTTCGATATAGCCGCTCTGGTTTTGTCAAGTTATCGGCTTCACCTGATACTGTAACGAAACTAACTTTGCTTTTTAGTCGGTTTAATAGCTCCTCAACGATATACTGTCCAG
This sequence comes from Clostridiales bacterium 38-18, assembly GCA_001897605.1. Classification (GTDB taxonomy): domain Bacteria; phylum Bacillota; class Clostridia; order Peptostreptococcales; family Acidaminobacteraceae; genus Fusibacter_C. Next base: position 673,118 of record MKTL01000006.1, read on the forward strand.
CTCCTAGCCCCCTGTAATCTGGATGCACCTGTATCCATTCAAGTGCCCCTTCAAGTACATTTGAATCAAAATCAGCGATACCAAGCGCTATTCTATTATTGTTTTCATCTAATAACCAAATCCAAAGACTAGGATCAAATACGGTTTCTTTCGTCCAGCTGAATACTGTCTTTTCTGATGGTTTTATATGTTCATAGCAATTACTGATAAACTCCGAAATGATATGTATTTCGTCAGGTAACACTGCACTACAAAACTGATACCCCTCTGGTAGGATAACAGACTTAACATGTTTTAAGTCGTGTTTTAACTTGAAAAACGGAGTTAGCTTCCTAAATGGGACGTTAATACTGTTCAGCATTCGTTCGTTGATCATCATTATGTCAAATTTTGATGCTAGCTGGTTTAAAGGAATCTCAGTATTTTCCTTCTTTTGCCAAGCAAATTCCAAACAATCACCCTTTGCACCATATATCCATTGTAGATTATTTTCAGAAAACATGTAGTTGCTCTCTTCTGGTGAGATTCTAATGAGTGCCTTCCAATAGGCGTAAGGCAATACCCCTGTAGGGTCTAATACATACTGGTCTAAAAGCTGAGTGAAAAATTGCGATACCATCAAAAAACCTCCATCCTGATCATAATTAGGATTTTCTAGTCATATATGATATTCTAATCAGTTGCGATTTCTATCTTTCATTCCCATGTTTAAAATTGCCAGTAGCTTTAGCTAAAATAAGCTGTTGTTCAAATGCGTTAGAGCTCATCAATTTTTTAATTAAGTCTTCTGCACGCTTCTCTTTAATTATCATGATCATTTTATTGTTATAACTTATGTGTAACTTATGGTCTTTCGTAACTCTATAACTAAAAGGTGTTTCGCTAAGTTTATTTCTCTTATCTATCATGATTGCCTCACTGTTTAGTTATTCTCTTATTAATATTCTACAGGTTTCAAGATAGGATTTGTATTAAATTACAATTAAAAAAGCCTTTAGTCAAACTTATGATTTTAAGCTAGACTAAAGACTATTTTTTTTAGAGCATTTGTTTTGCGCTTGTAACGGTAACTTCAAGTACTCGTGTAAGGAATGAGAACTTTTCTTTCATCATATCGTAATCTTCACCTTCTGAAATGAATCTACCTGTTCCATTGATGATAAATCCTGTACCTTGATAATTATTGTAGCCTTCTACTGCTTTACTACCGAGTGCTATTTTCACTTGCTGATTGATATCGATGTTTTTTTCAGTTCTTCTAAACGCCCAAGCTGGCATAAGCAATCTTTGATCTTCAGTAACGACTATGAATGAGTTCCATGTATTGACGATATGAGGTTCACCTTCACCCCAAGATACGATTGATACCACGCCTTCGTTTTTAAGTACTTCATAAAATTTTTCAGATAACATTTTTACGCTCCTTTTGAAGATATGTTTTATCGTGGATAATAATTATCCGCGATACTTTGTGTCTTTATATTACTATTTTAAATCTTATCTGTCAATAAGTTAATTCAAATTTTTAAAATGTTAAAAACCTATACTTAACAAATTCCAATATCTTTGATATTATATAGACATATCTTGTCCACAATTATTAAAAGGAGTGTTTATATGCAATTCTCTGTTGGGGTTGAATACAGTTTACATTGTCTGCTTTATTTGGTAGATGTTAACGAAAGATCTGTTGGGATAAAAGATTTGGCTGCCTATCAGGGGGTGTCAGAATCATACCTCTCTAAATTTTTCGCAAAACTTAAGAAAAACGGCATTGTAGAATCGGTCCCTGGCGCTAAAGGAGGATATCGATTGGCGAGAGCTCCTGAAACTATTACCTTCTGGGATGTTGTAGAAGCCGTTGAAGGCTCAGAGCCTTTTTTTAAATGTACAGAAATTCGCCAAAACGAAATTATACTAGATCGATCCAATCTACCAGCATCACATACAAAATCACCATGTTTGATTCACAAAGTGATGGATGAGGCAGAAGCCCAAATGAAACATTTCCTACAATCAAAAACGCTAAAGTGGCTCTATGACGAGGTTCAAAATAAAGTACCCTCTGTTCATATTCAGGCGACAAAAGAATGGTTTGAACGTAATTTATAAATATAAAAAAGAACTGTTGAAAATCTACACCTGATGATCAACAGTTCTTTTTTATATAAATAATTTATTAACCGATTTTTTTTGATATATTGATTTATTGATTTATTAATTGATTAATTAGGAACTACTTGAAATTCGAATTATATTTTAAAGACACTGATCTGTTTATCGAGTTCAAGCGATAAGCCATTTAATTTCTCAGCACTTCTTGCGACTTCTTCAACCGCTTTACTTTGTTCTGTCATTGAGGCATTGACCTGCTCTGTAGAGGCAGCGGTTTCTTCCGATACAGCAGAAATATTCGCTGTGACAGTGACTAACTCGTCTTTGCTATGGTTGAGCTCCAACAATTCTGAAGCAATCATTTCAATTTCTGTCGTAATTTTATCAACCGATTTAAAGATCACATTAAAGGACTCATTAACGTTAAGAACCGCATTGTGTTGATCTTGAGAAACTTCTTTTAGCTCACTCATAACCGCAACGGTTTCAGCACTATCTGACTGAATTGCCTTCATAATTTCACTAATCTCTTTGGTTGCCTGTCCAGAATCTTCAGCTAGTATTCTAATTTCCTCAGCGACAACCGCAAAGCCTTTTCCTGCCTCACCTGCTCTTGCTGCTTCTATGGACGCATTTAAAGCGAGTAGATTGGTTTGGTTAGCAATCGATGCAATGGTTGATATAATCGCGGTAATGTCCTTCACTCTTGATTCGAGGTTTTCAATTGCCTTCTCAACCTTAAGATTCGAACCTTCAGCTACTAATGAAGTATCCTTAAGAACCTTCAATGCATCGATACCAGCTTTATTCATTTTTATCGCGTCGTCGGCGCTTGACTGCATCGTCATGCTCTTTTCTTTCATCAGGTTCACTTTATCATTTATCAAATTAGCGATTTTAGCACCTGTTTCAGATTCTTGTGCTACGCCTTGTGCACCAATAGAAATTTCATTGATGGCCTCAGCAACTTGATTGGTCGCCGCATTCGTCTCTTCAGACATTGCAGCTAGATTATTGGCCTCTAATAACATCTCCGAAGCAACCGTTCTAACTTCTGAAATCAAACACTGGACACTCTTTACCATTAGATTTAAGCCATCAGCTAGTAGCTTGGTTTCATCATTGTTAGTAGTTTCTACATTAACCGTAAAATCTCCATGACTGATTTTATCAGTTGCTGCAACTACATCAATAATTGGTTTACTGATACTTCTACCGATAAAGAAAGCTACAATTACGGAAACAACAATCGCTAGAACTAATACGACGATCATAATTAAGGTGATCAAGTTAATCACGCCATTGACTTCACCCACTGGTATAGTTGCAACCAATATCCATCCATTGTCTAAATGGTCGTAAGTGATAATGTTTTTTCCATCTCCAGCATTGTAATCAAAAATGCCTCTAGGCTCATTGTTCATTCTTGTAAGCATAGCTGAATAATCGCCATGATCTTTGATATTGGCAGGCGTACCATCTTCCTTCCACTCAATACTTGGATGTGTGATTAAATTTCCTTCATTATCCATCAAATAGAGATAGCCGGTGTCAAAGAGTTTAATGTGATTCAATGTTTCTTGTATGTCACTCATGTATAAATCCATACCAACCAACCCGATATTCACACCGTCTTTTATAATAGGTGTGATATAACTAGAGATTGCGGTGCCTGTCTCTGAGATATAAGGAAAGGTCCAAGTGGAAACCCCATCGTCTATCGGAAGATTATACCAAGCATTGTAATCACTATAGTATTCCATACCGAAAGGGTCTTGTAATTGGAAGCCATTTCCGTCTGAATTGTCAAAATACCAAATATCGATTTCTTGATTGAACATTGCGACATTATAGTAGACGTAGACACTCCTAGTAATACCAAGATCTTCGCCTAATTTTTTAATCAGTGCTCTTTTACTTGCTTGTAAATCCTTTAAATACTGTGGATCGGACTTAGCTTTTGCTACATCAGTTGCGTCAGCGAACTCCACTGCAATGGATTTTACTGCTGATTCTATGGATAAAAACCCCTGCTCCACGTAGTTTTTATTGGACATAATTTGACCAATAGTGTACTCATTTGATAAATTGCCAACTCTCGTATTGACGACAACACCCACTGAAACACCTAAAATCAGTAATGCGACTACATTGATGACGATGATGTTTCGAATAATTTTCCTAGAAATTTTTCCCGTTTTTTTACTTTTTTTCTCCATAATAAAACCTCCAGTGTGGCATGCTGTAAACTGTATGTAACAAGTTTACCCACTGGAGGTTTATCCAATCATAATTGTTAACAAATCATAACATTTATTCGTGAACGCGTCTAAGTTCAACCTGGCCTTGTCCAAAGCCTTGTGGATCAGGCATCTTAAGTGCCCATTTTACCGCTTCTTCATGAGACTGGACTTCTATCAAGATGAATCCAGCAAAGACCTCATCAGATGGTATAAAAGGACCTTCAGTAATTTCAGGAGATGCATCAGGTTTTTTATATGAAATTCTCATTCCAATTGAGCTTGGATATAGCCCCTTTGCCATAACTCTAACACCTGCTTCGACAAGTTCTTTATTAAAAGCACTCATCGCTTCTCTAAGCTCTAAACTCGGAAGATTACCCGCTTCTGAATTGTCTGAGCCTTTCACGATTATTATATATAACATAGTATTCATCCTTTCATATTAAACCTCAATACCAAACATCATCAAGCCCAAATAAAAACTTCACCGTTTTTGTCGCTTTCTGCTCTCCTACGTGATATTCCACAACGTATATGCGATCTCTAAACGATAATCGAGTGACATAATCAATTTCACCACCAAGAGCTTCTATTGCTTCATGTATTCTCTTATTAATGAATTTTCTTGTAAAGATTAAATAGCCAATTAATCCACCGATTAATATCGCATAGACGATAAAACTGACAACCATAACTGCCCCCGAACGTTTAATTTTCAATGATTATAAATGAATATGATATCGCTGTGTAATTCTATAGTCCTCTGGTACTTCATTGATTAATTGACCACCATTATTGATGATTGTTTTTGCAGATCCTAAATTTTCTTTATCACAAGTCACTAACACAGGTGAAATTTGAAGATTCTTACACACATCAAGTGCAAGGTTAAGCATCTCAGTTGCATACCCTTGTTTTCTCTCAGATCTTTTTATACTATAACCGATATGACCACCAAAATTCTCTAGATAATCATTCAATCTATGTCGAATATCAATCATGCCAACCAGTCGATTATCCTCTATGGTTACTGCTAAATAAGTTGAAGCAGGAACAAGACCTTCTCTTACAGTTGCATCACAACTGTTATCGACGAGCATAGTCAACCATTCATCATAATCTGATGTAAGTCTAAGACCACCGCTACCTGCAAAGTCTTCTTGATTTTCTATAAATTCCTTTTTATAGTTCAGTACTTGTTCCATATATGCTTTGTCTGGGCTGACGAGTTTAATTCTTTGCATGTAGCCTCCTATAGATATAAACTGACACTTTATATATTAATGTTACTATCGTTATAATTCCTAGTGTAAAGGAAAATCCAAAGTAAATCCCCATCTTTGCTAATGCCATTTGATTCTCTAATGCCAGTTCATCTACAAAATATAAGCTCAGTATAACTTGTATTCCGCAGACCATCGGTAGCGCTAATGACAGAAAAAATATTTTCAGCTCATCGGCAGTAGTGTTTTTAATAAAGTTTTGAAAAAAAGCTTTCAACATGGTTAACTGTCCCTATTCTTGTAAATTTTCGATTGCAGCAGCTCCTAACAGCTGTGATAGAGCCAAATCTACCTCTTCTTTTAATTCCTTCGAAAGGTAGATTCTTATTTTTCGTTTTACTTTAAATACGCCCAAAAGTTTGATATATGCGAAAATATGAAGTTCAGACTCGATTTTATTATTTTGAGGCCATTCGTATTTGATTAAGTCTTCTTTTTTTATCTTATGGGAATTTGTCTGTATGTGATCTTTATATATTTTAATTTTCTTATAATGTATAAAGATTATATACCATTCAATTAACAGTAAAATAATTGAAATTGTTACTAATGCCTGTCTTTGATTCATGTTCTGAGTAAACTTAATCTTAAAAACAATGTTTACTATTAATACATTGATAAATACTAACGGAATTCGCAACCATTCATTTTTATTTTTGAAAGTTATTATAATTGAATTCAAACGTGCCTCCCTGAATCTACTAACGCGTTCCCACCCGCCAGAAGTTCGTCATCTCTTTTTTATCTTCTATGTTAAACGCAATCATTTTGTCTATTAGCTCAAAGTTCACTGGAGAAGCCCAAGGCAATTTTAAAAGCATTTTTGTTTTTGCATATCCTGCAGTCTTAATCTCATCTTCAAATAGTTCGAGTGTTTTAGTTTCTGGTGACATAGCAATGTGCATTTTCGACATACTAAAACCAACGATAAATGTACCATGATCAGTAAACATAGGCTGATTCCACTTCACTTCTTCGATCAGGTTTGGAAAAGTGTCTTTAATATGATCTAAAATCATTATCATACGCTCTTTTTGTTCAGGATTATCAATTTTGTCTAAGTAAACATCAAATGGTCTCATACTTGCTCCTTTCAATCTCAAATCTCTTCAAATTTGGATATCTTACAAAATTACTGTTGTAATAAACTAATACCCATTAAGATGAAAGACGTACCAAATACAAATACCATAAATACCTTTAAGAAAGTTCTTCTTTGATTCATTTTTTTATTGTATTTTGCTCGATAAGCTCGCATATCTGCATCATCATCGTTTTTATGATGTGGATTTTCTTTTTTGGAATGTTGCTTTTCTTGCTTAGAAGTTGAAACAGCTGCAGTGTTTGAAGACTTAATCATTTTAGTTGCTTCATTTTTAACTGACTCAGTTAAAGGTTCTTCAGAGATATTCGTTTCGTTTGCCTTCCAAAACTCATCGATTAAAGCTTTCGCTTCAGCTGCTTGTTCCTCAGAAACACAAATCGTCGTTCCAAGATAGTTCACACCACTATAGATTTGAAGATAGGAACCAATGCCCTTGCTTCTAAGTTCTGATACAATTCCATTTTCTGTTAAAAAGGTTTGAACCATCATTGCATCACTTTCTAAATTGGTTTCATAGACTTCAACCAATTGAATTTCTATTTCTTCAACCTCATTGTTGGATTTCTTTTCTTTTATGTACTCAATCTCTGATATCAATGGCTCGCCACAATCTGCACAAACTTCTGCATATTCTTCAAACTCCGTGTTACATTTATCGCACCATTTCATAATTATGCCTCCATATTATCTAGTTTCTAAATCACTGTTTGCCATTAGTACAGCTTTATTTTGGTTCCTTTTAAGGTGCTTTGGATAATAGATAATGATAAATACTGAAAATAGTACACTTAGTAATATAGAAGTTAAATCATTTCCAATCCTACCACTAAAACCTTGACTTAAACTATCTGCAAAATTTCTTAGCAATGACACACATGATATGACTGTATAAATGGTTAAAAGTTTTACTGCACCATTTATCAATTGAATTAATATATTATAGATTATAATCGTACTTACCCACTTTAATAAAAGTGCTAGAAAACTATATGTACTAATTTCCAAAGAAAGAAACCATATAAAACTTATCCCAACACAATTTAATATCGAATAAATAAAAATACCCACTCTATTTACAGTAAATTGATTGTTCCAGTTCTTTTCAGAGTCTATCATCTTTTTACCGCTGAGTTTATCACCAAAAGACATAAACCTCACTTTTTTTGAAATAAAAATTTGATATGTTAAAGAATAAACTAATGAAATCAGTATGATGGCTACATTAAGTTCAAGATTAAATAATAAGTTGAATTTCGTTATACCAGTTACATCACTATAGTAACTAATAATTTTAAAAACCGTTGCAATACAACTTAAAATAACTACATTTGCAAAAAAGTAATCAAAAATAATTGCTAAAATTGGATGTGCATGTGCATTTTCGTCATCAACTAAAAATGTCACTGCTTCTGTACTCGATTGAAGCTCTTCTTTAATCATGTGTTTTCTCCCAAAATAAAAAAGTCTAAACATATTTACTAAAAAAATCCAATCCATCCTCCTCCCCTGTTGTCCAAATTACCACGGGATACTCACGGATATTACATCGACGCAATGCTTCAAATCTATGATTACCGTCATTGAGCTCAAACGCACCCTTCGTATAATTGATAATAAGTGGCGGCATTTCCCAACCTGATTCATAGGACTTAATCATGTTGCCGACATAATTTTCAAACCCTTCTCCATCAACGACATATTTCATGTGCTCTTCTGGACCACAGCATCTCTCAAAAAGCGTTAAAGAAAGCGTAATTGGTCCGAAATAGCTTCTCTCTTCTAACTTTAGCCCATCCGAAAAAGGAATATTACCACCATCATTTCTAAGAAATGCATGAACCCAGGCTTCGACGTCATTTGACTGGCAATACTCAAGTGAATTTTTTAAATTAAAACGTTCCATAAGTTCCCCCATATCACTTAAATTGTGATTAATTATTAGTTCACTTTTCCAAGTTTGTTCATCGGTAACACACGAACAAGAATCTTACCCATTATATCTTCTTTAGAGATTAAACCAACACCTTCTGAACGACTATCCAAACTGTTCGCCCTATTGTCACCCATTACGAAGTATTTGTTTTCTGGTAGAGATTGAATGTCCACCTCACCACTTGTAGGTGATCCCAGATAAGGCTCGGTTAATCGCTCTCCATTTACGAAAACCTGACCTTGTGTGATTCTGATAGAATCGCCTGGTAAAGCGATAACCCTTTTAATCAGGCTCTTGTTGGGATGAATTTTGGTCATCCATTTTTGAAAGATATTCAGAGAAGCATACTCCTTTTCAGTATATGGCAGTTCTGAATAAAACGAGATAATATCACCTCTTTCAAATGTGGAATGCTTTAACAGTACAAGCACATCACCTTCTACCAAAGTTGGATTCATTGAGATGCTATAAACCGTCAGCGGACTTATGAACAACTGAATCCCAACAACGATGAGAACGGCAATGATCACATCCTTTATCCATTTTTTTATGTTCGGATTAAACTTCATAGCATTTACCTCAAATAGAGTGAGTCTTCCATTTCTTGCATTTCAGTTTCTTGGGATTCTTCTTCAACCAATCTCTTAAATATATTGAGCTGATAGAGACTTACAAATGGCGTTATACCGATTGTAAATATTGCTGTCAAAAGTAATTTGATCCCTTGAGCACTTAGTTCAAATTGACTAAAATACGGAATCTTATCTATTACCCAAATAGGCATAGAGAGTACAATTGGTAATAACGTCAATAATGCTACTTTTATATATTTCTGTCTTACAATTTGAAAACTTTTTTCAATAACGGACTCATCGCGTTTTCCAAGTACGGTGATGAAAGGCACAAATTGAAGTGCGACATGAAGCAAGAAAGCAATTGTACCACCGATCAAAGCCATAATAATTCGCTCTGTTGGTCTTGGAACCCTAAAAAGATTAAAGTTATAAAGTCCTAGCATCATCAAAGGAATAAAAGTAATGATGCCCGTCAAAATACTATAACCAATATATCTCCCAGTATTGTACTTTGCTTCTTTATAGCTATGACGTATTGCCACCTGATTGCCGTTATAAGCATCATTAGCTGATGATATCAGTGTTACGGAAAGCCTTGATACAAAGTATAAGTTTATAATCCATAGGGTTAAAGTGATTACTAAGGATAAAAACAAATACGAGTTGACCCCAACGATTCTCAATGAGGTAATTGGTACGATTAGCATAAGCCCCTGGAAAACGATACTGATTGCGGTTGAGATTAACGCGATTAACATGAGAGGCTTCCAATAGTTTTTGAATGTAGCTAAAGTGTCCGTCAATATGTTATTAAAATCTAAATCTTTCATATGTATCCTCCTATTTTTATTTATTCTATATGGAAAACATTAGGAAATTCTTAAGTAAATGATAAAAATTTCTATTTTTCAAACCTTTTTGCGATATGATGATCTTGATTGAGCTGTAACAAATCCCATAAATTCCCGTATAAGTCTTTGAATACAGCAACCATGCCATACTTCGCTTGTTTTGGTTCTCTTACAAACTCTATTCCATTTGACACCATTTGATGATAATCTCTCCAAAAATCATCCGTGTTGAGAAACAGGAAGACTCTACCGCCAGCTTGATTTCCGATAAACTCTTTTTGAACTGGCTTGGATGCTTTGGCGAGTAAAATGGTTGTGCCATTAGCACCTCTAGGCGCAACAACGACCCATCTTTTATCCTGTTCAGGTTGATAGGTGTCTTCTAGTAGCTCGAAATTGAGTTTCTTTGTGTAAAATTCGATTGCTTCGTCGTAGTCGTTCACGACTAGTGCTAAATGGACAATGTTTTGATGCATGATTTTCCCCAATCTGAGAATTTAAGTATACTTTTCACATTTGCAATATGCTGATAAAAACCTTTCCCACGATGGATACACCTATCATCATAAAAAAGCAGTAGTACCAATAATCCTTCACAAATCGATTCTTTTTATCTTGATTTCTCAGATACAACCAAAATAAAAGCAGGGTTGTCAACAAGATCAATGTCGGCACATAGAATCCCGTGTCACCATTTAAATGAAAGTATCTAATTCCAAATTTTGAAAATATGATTTCTACGAGTGGCTTATCTGAAAACCAATTGATATTAAGCGCTAGTAACACCATCGTAGCTATGTAAATGATTATAATTTTCGTATTTGCTCGCATTTGTTTACTCCTTTTTTAGAATATCTGTTTATGACTTGTCCCATTTAATCGGTTTTGTGATAATTGAAGACAGTGAAAAATAATAAAGTATCCCAAAATTGAAACCGTACAAGCCTGCATATATGTATTTTGAGTCTTGAAGTCTTAAAATAAAAAAACTTAATAGTACATAGCTTGCAAACCCCAATACAAATGCAACAAGCCAGTGCGTCCTTTGTATCAACTTTTCCTTAGTTTAAATTTTCTCTCCAAAAAGACTTCAAAAAATAAAATTGAAAGCAAGCTACCTAAAAGTAGTGCTGGTAATTCACTGATTGTATGCTTCATATTCCCCCCAAATGCTTTATGATTTTACTCTAGAAATGACCCCATGATAATGTATTTGATCTCGTCATTAATTATAATATAAGTGCATTCAAAGTCGTCGTCTAAAACTACAGATTGAATAAATTTCTCATTTTCATCAGAAGCAGAGCTATGTTGCCCTAATGAAACTAAACCATATTGACCTACAGCATAGGATTGATAATCGTCACTAAGTTGATAAGTGATTTCTTCATTTGATCCTTTTGCAACAATAGGGACACCTGCTTTAAGCTGCTGATAATAGTCCTTGCTTACCACTTTCCCATAGATGATTTTGACTTCCTTTTGACTAATTTCACTTTCAGTCCAAATATTTCCGATGATTTCAAGTCTCAATAGCCTCGCATTGATGTCACCCATGTCATAATTACTCATTGAAGCGAAGCCCTCTTTCAGTTGATCAAGCTCTTGTTCAAAATTTAATGCACCAACTTGGCTGCTCTCTTGCTCTTGCTCAAATCTTTCATCAAGAAGCGCATTCATGCTTTTTTCTATACTTTGGATACTTATATGCTCTTTCTCAAGTTGATCCGTTCTGATAAATAGAACGACAAATAGAGCAACGTTAACGATCGATACTACTACAAGAACGTGAATCCAATACTTCTTTAAGTCAAACTGCATAAAATCACCTCTCTTAAATCAAACATCATAGCATTAGTTTAACTTTCTCAAAGGTTTCAATTCCGGTGAAATTGCTAATAATTTAGAATTGATTTGCGTAATCAAGAGATTAATAAACGCAACCAAGTCATCATGTGAAATCAAATCTTCACTTTTAAGTTTGGGATCATAGCTCGAAAGGCAAGCTTTTATAATCCTACCGTAACTCGGGTCATACGCTTCCAAAGCCTTGCTTCCACCTTCTACTTTGGAGTAGATGCCACCATCTTTAAGGTAGTAGTAAAACCTTAAAAGATTGAGTACATAGTAAGTCATGTTGGCCTCTGAATCTAGCTTCAAGTCGTTAAGATCGTAGAGGATAGCATCGATAAAATCATGTGGTTTCACCGCTCCAAAGATCTTCTGGATGGCTTCACCATATAATCGGATGCCCCTAGCCTTAGTCACCATCACATGTGCGATTAAGTCTGGATCATACCCATTTTCACAGAGATAATTTTTATCTGACAAATACCTTTCCAGATGAAAATAAGAAAAGTGCAGCTCAAAATAAAGCGGATGCTTTAAAGCTTTAGCAACCGACGCAGTTATCACTGATACTTCAAATCCCTTTTTAGGTCCAAAATAGGAAAGCTCAATCAGCTTATCAATAATCGCCCGTTTGGTTTGCTTGTTTAACGTTTCTCTTACAACGACTAATAGATCAATATCGCTCGTTATAGGATGGTAGCTATTCATCGCATAGGAACCGTGGAGATAGATGCCCACTAGGGATTCTCCTAATAATTCCAATAAGTTATGATTCAATTGCTTTAATAAGATTTCTGGTTTCATTTATACTCCAAACTCACCTAGTAATTGCTCACTAAATACGAATCCATTTTCGGTCACATTCGCTTGATTGTAATAATCAAAAATTAACATAGGATTCTTTATAACATCAAAAATCGCATTTCTTCCCAAGTGTTTCTCAACACTATAGCAAATGTGATAGCCTATGGTTTTATTGAGCGGTTCATTACCAGAAGGATCGTAGCTGTATTTAGAAAATAGCGTTTCAAGATGCTCTACATTCATCTCATTTGATAGAATATCCGTTAAATCTTGCTCAAAAAGTTTTAGAAACGCTTCTGTATCCGTCTGTCGATCATTCACTGAACGTTTAAAGTTCTCGGCAATCATTTCGCCATGTGATTCGAGTGCAAGTGGATATAAATCATCGCCACTAGTAAAATATAATGTCGCTAAGCCTTCACCTACAAGTGAACTGATAAAGTACGCCATAAAGCTCTGCGTAGATTCGAAGACACTCTCAAATTGCTTTCTTTTACTTAACCAATACTTCATGCCAATATGGTGATACTCATGTGATAAAACATCTCTGATAACGGGAATATATTTAGCATCCGATGGCCAAAGCATCGTATTTACTAGCATTACATGATCACCAACGATACTTGCGCCATTAATCCCATCAAACACAAAATAAAGATCAATTTCTAACTCTGTCTCATCAGGTAAAGTCTCATTTAATGATTCAACAATGCTCTCAAAATCAAAAGCTTTAATGAGTGAAAGCTTATTTTTAAGCTTAATCACATCTGCATTTATCAATTTTAACAGATCATAAAGCATGCCGAGACCTTCATCCTCAGGCTTTAAAGGCATGTGATTTAATGCTAAAAACAGTACCTTTTTATAGGTTTCATAGTCATATGTATGCTGATAAAAATTGAGCATTTGCTGCATGCCCTCGTTATTTGACAGTTCAAACATAACCTTATCAAACGCCAATGGGTCTTTATATTTCTCTGACTCAATTAAGTCTACTATTGCTTCCGCTACCGTGTAATCTACTGTAATTCTCATATGTCTCCTCTCTAATTAATGTTCTCTCACGATTAAAAATTCTTTTAATACATTCCCTACTTTTTCTTGTGCTTCAATAGGAACATACAAAAACTGCATAATAACCTCCTTTTCAGAAGCCACTCTCAACTCAAAAACCTTGCGGTTGTTATTCTCTCCCTCTTTTACAGGTAAAAACGCGTCAAAGAATGAATGTTTTTCTGATATTTCATATGAACCCAAAAATTCATAGCGGTCATTATATTCTGATGCTAACCGCCATGTATATGCAATCGTTAAGTTTTCAAGTAATGCAACCTCAATTTGATCATTATTATTTAGCGCTAATAAAATGTTATTCTCACTTAAAGCTTCTAATTGATAAAGCTGCCAATTGTTTTGGTTAATACGTATGTATACATCATCTAGATTATTTGAGAAATCCGTTTTATTCAACTGAGAAATTATCCCTACTCCCGTTATCAAGGCTACTAGGGAAATTAACAGTATAAGTTTATTTCTCTGCCACATACTAGGTTTCCTTTCTTATTATTTTCAAATATCGTAATTATAAATCGCAATTTTTTGTCCATTATTATCATAAATTACAACTTGAAGATGAGATAGCATATAATCTAAATCTCGATGCATCGTGATCCCTAGACTATAGACTTGATTATCAATATACACTATATCGTTTGGTACTGGTGATGCATAAAGCACAAATGTGCTACTAAACTTAAGCATCGTTGAAGTTAGAGGAATCTTATTATAGTTTAGTTCTAACTCACCAATTTTAATTACACCGAAAAAATCATAACGATAACTATAATTAAAGAAACCTTCTTTAATAATTGCTGGATTAACTTTCTTAATTACATTCCCTTCCACTGTAATAACCGTTGGAATATCAATAGCATCCACCTGAAAGTCTGAAATCACATGAGTCGGAGTTAGAGTGTAGGTTTCTGAAACAGCAAAGGTTTCTACCCTACTATAAAAATAATTGTCCAAAGCGACTATGCATATAAATATAAGCACACTTATACTCACTACTAATTTAAATTTCTTATAATTAAATTTCTTAATACTATTTTTCTGAGTATCACTTTTTAGCATTAAACCTCCTTACACTTCACTTATTTTTAAGATTAAAATACCAAACTCTAATCTCGTAATAGACAATGGTTATAATGAAAAACAAAAGTGTTATAATACCTGTCATGGTAATAATTTCAACAATTTTTCTTGAGATTTCATGATTTTGATCAACAATGGCATATCTATAGACGCTTAGAAAAATAGAAATCAAAAGAAAGGTTCTAGTTTCTCTAAAATAAAACTTGAACCGTTTCTTTCTACCCTCTTTTGAGTTAGAAACAGTAATGCTTTTACCAAATAAAAGTTTTATTTCGGGTGATTTTTCTTTAATTAAACTTTTATTTTTCATTGAACTCTCCTATTTAAAACAGAAATTATTGTAAAGAAATATAGCCTAAATACTCTAAAATTCCTACAATGATCAAAATTAATCCAATTACATAGTATACGATAGAAGTCGCACCATCGCCGATGAGTTTTCTTAAACGCATCGCTTTTCTTAAGACGTACCACCTAAAATGTTTGAACTACTATTAAAAAAGCTATTCATGTAGTTTGCCACCACAAAAATTACAATAGTCTAAATCTTCTGTACTCACTCTTGGATTGAATATGTAACCACAGTATGGGCATCTATAATTGGATAAAAAAATAAGTCCTACTACAAACATAATTATTGAAAAGCCATACTTTAATATTGCAATTGAATCAAATACGACTAACGGGACTGTAGCTAAAATCATCAATCCCATACCGATATTTTTGAACTTAATTCGTCTTCTGAATTCTTTATTTTTCTTCATATACGTATTCACCTTTAATATTCCCATATTATTACTATATGTGGAAATTTTACTTATATCAACAAAATAGCTTTTATTTTAATTTGCTTTTAATAATCCTGTCCATTATTTTTTTCTCAAGATAATCAAACCGTGTTCACTTGCACCTAATGAAGATCTTTCTTCACAGATTTTAAAATGAAACTGCATCCATTTTGAAAAATCATTCTCATTGAAAGCGTTCACTTTATCTTTAATAAAATACTTCATTCCATCCGTTCCAACGTGATTGAGCACTTCCACATCAAACAAACGCAACTCATCTTCAACTTGCTCTGGTGAAGCACTGAAAAACACTTTATTTTTCGAATGATAACCCAACTCATAATACGCTTCTAGCAGTTCAAAATCATCTGTGAACATATCTAAGAACTTATAAGTGTTTGCATGACGATTCACATATGCTAATGCATAGATCCCGCCCGATTTTAAAACACACAAGCTTTCTTCAATTGCAGCTACCCTTTGTTCTTTATCTGTCAAATGATAATAAGCCCCCATATTGAGCACCACATCAAAAGTTTCATCATCGAACTCACCTAAGTTTAAAATACTGCCCGTTTGTATATCTACCAAATCAGCATGCTGCGCCTGATTCGTTTTAATTTCTTCGATATTCTTCTCCACCAAATCTCTTACAAACACCTCTAAACCACGATCGGCATAATAAAATGCATAGATGCCAGCACCCGCACAAGCATCTAAAAGCTTATCGCCGGCCTTTATGTAACGATTCAAAAACTCTGTTGTTGTTAAAAATTCGATTTGATTGGCATTGCTTCGTTTCAACCTTACTGACTCATCTATGGATTCATAGAAAGTAACCACTTGATCTGTTTTAAGCTCCAAAATATATTCCCCCATTTCATCTTATCTGAATGTATTTATTTCTCGTAGCATTAAAAAAGAGTCGTCTCTCTCTTCATAGACTGAAAATCCAACTCTACGATAAAGCTTTAGTGCATAGTTATCTTTCGCAACAGAACGGCTTAGCTTTGGAAAATCGTGCATCGCTGCAACCTTAAATAGTGTTTCCATGAGACTTATCCCTATTCCACGTCCTTGATAGTCAGATTTTATAGCAATTACGACAATTGGAATGTCTTCATGGATAAAGCCATTGAAAGCATTTTGTTCCTCACACAGTCTTATATAGGCCGCACCAACTTTCTTTTCATCGTCATATGCGATGGCCGCTATATCACCAAATCTTTCACCCAAACTATCAATAATGTTACTGAAAAATGGTAACTGTAAAGCTTCTTCAATAGAAGGACGATTTATCTTATCTCTCCAAAAAACAGCTTCATAAGTCATTTCATTTAAAAAAGTTTGCTCATGACTTTCAATGTTTTCAAACAACTCAAAAGCTTCAAAGTCTTTAGGGCAATTATTTTTTTTATCACTAGGAAGATTACATGTGAATACTTTGAAAGTGATTGTCATAAGCCCTCCTTTTGTATTATTCAAGATAGCTATTTACACAAAGCTTAACGCTTTCTCAAAAAAACGTGATGAAATAAAGATATCCCTTTAAAAGCCTCTAATTCAGACATCTCCATCTCGAGTTTCAACACGGAGGTCATCCATTTATCTTCGTTCATTTCATCACGATTCGCTTGTAGCCCAAAGAAAATTTGAAGTCCCAATACTTGTACGATTTCAAGTGATTTTCCCCATTGAGTTAATTCAATATGATCATAAATGGTTACTTTTCCAAAAGTGTTAGCAATATGTCCGCCGTTTAAAAACAAAATGATTGTGCAGATCCGATTTGGGAACTAATTTTATCGTCTCTAGATCATGGTTCTTAAGTGCTGTTATAAACTGCGCTGATATTACGTCCATATTACTCCTCTTGATCTATAATAAAGTCTTTTCCTTCGCTTATACACGCTTTGCTCTCTATCTATTTTTCTGATAAACGCATAAAGTCTTCAGTAAACTGAGAAGATATACGTTCTAGTTCTCCTAATACGCGTTTAATCCCTTTCACTGATTTAAACCATGTATGAAAAGTAACTGGTACATCAGCTTCATAATAATCCACTAAAAATTCAGTTTCGGGAAACGCCAGTTGATAAAACATCAATACTCTTCTTGCGTGAAATGATTTACAGCAAAGGATTGCTTTATCCACTTTCAGACCCATCTTTTCCACTTCTTCTTTTGCGAAAAATGCATTCTCTCTTGTGGTTCCCGATTGGTCTTCACGTAATATTTTCAGTGGGCTAACACCATTTTTAATCAAAACATCCTTTAAAAATTCGAACTCAGTCGCATAGGGTTTGTTATAGATATCGTGTTTAGCTTTTGGACCATTAAACTTTCCAAATTTTGTACTAAACCTACCACATGGCATAACATAATCTGCTATTAATTACATATACTATTTTATCTTCCTGAAGAGATAATATTCGGATTGATTTTGATATTTAGGTACTTTCATCTGAAGTCTAATTTTATCTATATCCACCGGTCTCTCCCTTTTAAACTTAAAGTATTGGTCTAACTCTTCAGTTTTGATTTTTGCGCCATTTTGAAGTACTTCAACAACGCCTATGAATGCGTAATCACGATCATAAAAAGCCAAAGTTGCATCACCATGGCTATCGTTTACAAGTAAAACACCATTTGTTTTAAGATACGCTTTACAATGTTGCGATATAAAACTTGAATATAGTGAAATTAATAAGTCATAATAATTGATCTTCGCTTTTAAAACCGATGTAAAATCAGCTGCTTCATAAGCAATTTGAGCGTCTTCAGTATATTGCTTATTTTGATTGACGTATTCTAGTGGCTCAGATAACACCTCAAAAAAGCGATTTGCATTTTTATCTAAATCATTGTAGTACATCTCTGGGATCACCAAAGACGGCGTAATATGAACAAATGAGCCAGGGTACAATCCACTTTTAATTTGAAACTGCTCTGTAATTTTTTGAAAAATGTCCAATCCAGAGCCTCTTTTTCTAATATAATCGTGATACAATTGGATGGTATTTTTCATTTCAACCTCCCTGTAAAAAACTTAATGCTCTAATGACTTAATTAAACATTATTCGGTTGGAAAACGATCAAATTTTTTATAAGTTTCTAGCTCCTCATCCCAATTGGCTTTATCGGATATAAAAATATGTCCATCCGGTTGTTTATCCAGTTGACTGTCTAAGCTTCCTGCTGGAACAACTAATAAGCTACCGTTCATTTGTAGGTTTGGAAGAGCAGAACCACAATTACTACAAAATCCTTTTACGTGATTTGTATCCTTTAACTGGAAGGTCCTTACGTACGCCTCCCCTTGAAGCCATTTTAGTTTTGCGCTTTTAGAAAAAAGATTGGCTGCATGCGCTGAACCTGAATCCTTACGGCAGTATTTGCAGTGGCAAAGATAAAAGTCCTCGAATTCACCTACAACTTCAAATTTTACAGTTTTACATAAACATGAACCTTTATACGTCACTTGATCTACCTCCTTAATTATTCAAATTATACTTTAAGATTTTATGATTTTATGATTTTATGATTTTATGATTTTATGATTTTGTGATTTTGTGATTTTGTGATTTTGTGATTTTGTGATTTTGTGATTTTGTGATTTTGTGATTTTGTGATTTTGTGATTTTGTGATTTTGTGATTTTGTGATTTTGTGATTCTCTGATTCTGTGATTTTCAAGTTATGTAAACGTTATGATTGCACGTCAAAACCATGCCATTCTTGAATCGAATGTTGAAATTTTCTACCTTGCCATCAACTTGCATGACCTCATTTAGATCAACTTTAAATTGTACGAAATCACTTATACTCGCGGCTCTCATGATGAGGTTGCCATTCATCCAAATCTTCAACCAATAGACGTTTGAAAGGGACTCGTCCTTTACTAATTTGCCTCTTGAACTGGACACGTACTCTTTTAGTAGCTCAGATACGATGCGCATCGCGTCTTCACCGGTATAGGTGAAGTTGATGTATGTATTTTGAAAGGTTAGATTATCTTTTGAGTATAGCTTTTCTAATGCCTTTATGGCTTCCTTGTCGGTCATAGAGCCATCGCTGAAATATTTAGACTTGAACGATGCGGTTAGCAAGATCTTGTGTGAGCCAATTTGAGTAATCATTTTAGATTCCTTTCTATGAACTGATCTAACTATTCTCTTAGTTTCACGCCACAATATGGACAAATTTTAGGATCGAATACATGTTTTGAAAACAAGCTTAAACAGTTCGGACATCTTCTGAGAATAAAAAACACAAAAATGAGATAAACAATTAGAAGTATTCCAAAAGTAACAATTATCCCACCCAGTACCGAACCCTGTTTTGAGAGATACATTAATATTGCAAATAATGGTAGCAGTGTAACTGTAAGTACCTGTGCAATGAATGTATGCTTTCTGATGGTTTTGTATCTTTTATATATCTTAGCTTGAGTTAATCGCATATAAATCACTTAAATCCTTTACCTTCATTTTTTAGATACTTAACGATGGCCCCAATATCGATTTTGTTAAAATCCGAAGTGTCCACCGTTAGTGCGGTAGGATGCTCTGGTTTTATAGATTGATCAAAGGTTCTATAGTAATTTTCTTCAGTCGTCGTTTGAATCTTCGTATCAAGTGCCTGACGAGATTGTAATCTGCTTTGAATCACCTCGTAGCATGGAACCAAGCACTCTAAATACTTATAATGCACCTTTGTACCTTCACAGAGTCTAACGCCTCGTTCTACGATTTCTTTATAAAAACAAGGGGTGTCCACAATGACACTCTTTCCACTATTTATATATTTTTTTGCGAGTTCAAATGTAATGTTATAGGAGACTTCTGCGAGGATTTTTGCCTCTAAACCAAATCCCAACATTGCATTTTTGATCACATCTCTGTCGATGACGATAGCACCTGTTTCGACAACTATCAGTTCTGCTAAACCTGTTTTACCTGAACCCGGAAATCCCGCCATTTGAAGTAGAAACGCCATTATAATTTCTTCACGATGTAATCGACAAAGCCTTGTCTGATTCTATCGCCCTCAAATATGCGCTCGATGATTCTTCTTTCCTTTAACACAAATCCCATATCTTCAAAGTACTTTTCTGCCTCATCATACTCAAAATACGAGTGAATAACCGGTTCATCGTCCATTTGTTCAAACTGGTTATCCCCTAAATCAGGACCCTCTCCAAATCTAAAATCATCAACGGACAGAAAGTTGACAAACATAAGACCACCTGGCTTTAACACCCTTTTCATCTCAGAGATCGACTCTGCAATCTCTACCTTCTTCATGTGAAAAATCGAATTATAGGAGTAGACAAAATCAAAGCTTGCATCCTCGAAAGGAAGCGCTCTCATATCCCCTTGTTCGATCCCTAAATTGACATCTTTAGAACTTGCATTCGCCAGCTCAACCTGACCTTGATCGTACTCAATCCCATGAGTCTCATAGCCATATGAGTGAAACAAATATAGTGGTGGCATACCTCCACCAGCGCCACAATCCAAAATCTTAGGGCTTTCACACGTTTTTTCTGCATTACAATATTCTAAAAATCGATACAGTGGGGTTTGCTTTAAAATCTGATTCATACTTGCTCCTTATCCGTTAATTATTTCATAAATTCAAAAATCCGATCGGCTAACTCACTTAGAATTGCAAGACTCTCTTTATAGCTCGAAGTGTTCATCGAGTGATCTGCATCCTGATAGGCTTTAACTGTAACAAGGCTTAAACTAGAAACAGTCGCTATGTCTTCACTTGTAAAAAACGGGTCATCCGTCCCTGTGATCACCAATGACTTATATAATCGCATTGCCGGTAGCGCCTTTTTTACTGGTGTTAAAAATACGTGTTTGATAGTAACACCTACTAGCTCTTCAGATAAGACACTTTGAACGACAGTCCCAAAGCTCTTCCCCACAAAAATAATGTTTTTGTATGGATAAAACGTCATAGCTTCATCGATAGCATGTCGACAATCGTCAATAATGAATGGCACCTCACTGGCATCATAGAACTTGCCAACCTTTTGAAAAGCATATTCAATCGCTAGAATATCATAGCCTAGTTCAAGCCCTATGCCAAAGGTATAATAGAGCATCGGCGCTTCTATACCATAAGAGTTGCCAGGAAGTAAGATGATTAAAGTGTCACTATTTTTTTGAATATAGTCGAAGGTTAGTTCAATATCCATATAGGATTGAATGGACAGTTTGTTAGGCTTAATCATGCTGTTCACCTGTATCCATTTTAACCTCTTCTGACTCCGGAATATTAAGCCACTTTGCTATGGATAAAACACTCCCAGCTATCCCCAAAACAAGTAATGTAAAAGTGGTTGAGAGGTAGAAGATCATCGCACTAAACATCTGCTTATTTAGCAATGAGATGTCCATAAAACCACCATTTTTATTAATAATACTTACTTGAGTGCTATTGCTCCACGATTGGAAATACCCTAACATAATGAAGGCTATCAGTAAAAACAAAGTTGAAATAATGGCAACGGTTTTTAGCTTTTTCATAATCGACTACTCCTCTCACTTATTTATAAGCCCCAATTTAAAATCTCAATATTCAGTCAAATCAATTATATCAAATTGTACAGTAAAAATTATCCAATAGCAGTTATTGTAATGTAAATATCATTAAATAAAAAATCTAATGGAAAACTAAGAATCAAAATAAAAACCCTAGATGTCAAAGTATGCGCAATACTTTTCTACCTAGGGTTTACCATCCCGTTCGTTGATAATATTCTAAAAATGCGTTTTGAACTGCTTTACGCCTTGATCGACTCATCTTTAACTCGTGATTGCCATACATGACGACATTCTCTGAATTGACTTTGGAGACGTGTTTTAAATTAATCAAATAGCTCTTATTGCACATAATAAAATGATAGTCAGAAAGCTGATCGTTCATCTCCTTTAAGCTACCGAGCATCTTATATTCAGCATCCTTGGTTATAATATAAAGCCAGTGATTTCTAACCTCAATGTATATGATTTCACTAATTGCTACATTTCTACTGCCTTCTTCTTGTGGTAAAAGTATACTAAACGCATCCTTAGAGTGAATCGCAGACAATGCCAAGCTGAACTTTACAGCAAAGCTCTCATATTCAAGCGGTTTCATCATATAATCAAAAGCGCCGACCTCATAGCCTTTTACAGCATATTTTGCTGAATTGGTAATAAAAATAATCACCACATGAGGATCTGATTTCCGGATTTCTTTTGCTACTTCGATCCCATTAAGGTGGGGCATCTCAATATCTAGAAAAATAATATCGTAGATTGGTTTAAAATCTGAAACCAGCTCAAATCCATGTGAGTAGGAGGTAACCTGAATCTCTAAATGATGTGCTTCACTGTATTGCAGGATTTTTCTATATAGTTTCTCTAGATACATAAAATCATCATCAACAATAGCTACCTTTATCATGAGCTCCCTCCTTAAAAATATTCTTCACATTTATTTTAGCACAAAAGAAGGGTTCGTTCGAACCCTCCTTAAGAATGAAATTAAAATCTTTTACTTTTCTAAATGCACTGGATCATTTTTTCGTCTTGTTCTCGAAACGATAAAGCCTATGATTAAAAGTGCAATAATGACGCCATCTACGACACTTCTAACGATTTTCCAAGTTGCTGTCTTGTAATAAATGGTAGATCCTGGAACGATACCATTCATTGCATTGCTGTTTGCAACTGTATAAAGTAAGCGATGTGCCGATTTTCTTAAGTTTGATACCGCTGTTGCACTGGTTGTATCTTCAATTGATTTCATTGAATCAAAAGTAATATAGTAATCCGTACCAGCAGCTATACCTTGATTTGCATACATGTAGTCATAAAGGTTAAAGTCTGAAATTACAACCCCTTCAAAGCCCCATTCATCTCTTAGAACATTTTCTTGAAGTGCTTTACTACCACCCGACCAAGTTGCACCGACTCTGTTAAATGAGCTCATTAATGCAGTCGCTGCTTTCATTTCTTGTTCAATCATATTGCCATTATCGTCAGCGATATAATTGATTGTAGTGGTTGCATTTTTAACTGTTTTTTCAAAACCTTTAAGATAGATTTCTCTAATCGCTTGCTCGTTTGCCCAAGTTGCGATGCCGTTGTTTACTCGGTTTGTCTCTTGATCATTTAAAGCAAAGTGTTTGATGAACGTATAAAGCCCTTTTGTAGCTGCACCTTCCACAACCGCTTGTGTAATTTTCGCACTTACGATTGGATCTTCAGAATAATACTCGAAATTTCTACCAGCAAATGCAGATCTATGAACGTTTAATGCTGGTGCATACCATCCGTTAACGCCTTTATCGAGCGCTTCATTTCCAACCATTACACCCATTTCTCTTGCTAAATCTGTGTTAAAGGTTGATGCGATCACAACTTCAGCTGGATATGCTGTTCCCTTGATTTCAGCTCCCATAAATGAGCTTAATCCTGCAGGTCCATCGATGTCTACGGTTACTGGTTTAGCAACAGATGGCATTTCTAATGTTGTATAAGCACCATTCATAATCACTTTTACAATTTCAGCTGGATCAAGTTGATCGAGTAAGACATCCCAAGCTTGATCATTATAATCTTTTCCTCTTAAATCGATTAAAGATAAACCATTTGATGCTTTTGTCGTCGGCATCACTGCATTTTCATCTAAATGATCTGCAGCAACGTAAGCTTGGAAGCCTTCGATGATTGCATCGTTTGCAACTTTGTCTGCATCAGTAGGTGCTGTTGGGAAAGTACCCGCAAAGTCAGCGCGTGACATATTGAGTGCATAGCCTTCAGTTGCAGTATCTGTAAACATTGCAGATACATCGTCAAATTGATTAGTCGCTTCGATCAAATCAGAAGTACGTTTGTTGTTTTCATCGTAAACAACTGTTTTTGCAACTTCATAAGAGATTGAATCAATTCCTGGTTTCATATTGTGTGAATCCGTTTGTACTCTAATATCGTAGTTACCGCTTTCAAGCACATAAGCTTTTTCAGTTTTATAATCATATGAAGCCATATCTTCAACTGCAAAAGTTAATGTAACGACTTGAGACTCACCAGGTGCTAATAAGTTCGTTTTAGCAAAATCCCCTAAAACAACTTCTGCTTTTTCGATGCCGCCCTTAGTATAAGGTGCCGAGTAGTAAACTTGTACCACATCTTTACCTGCAACTGCTCCGGTATTGGTTACCTCGATATCAAGTGAAATCGATTCATCGGTTTTTCCTAATTTTTGATCGACAACCTTCCAATCAAATGTTGTATAGCTTAAACCATAGCCAAAAGGATAAACAACTGCTTCGTCATAATTGATGAAGCCTTCTTTTGCAGCGGTTTCATAATATCTATAACCAATATAGATGCCTTCTTCATATTGAACGAACGTTGCATCACCAATAGCATTGTCTTTATTAATATTTGAATATTGGTTGTGGCCAACATTGACGAAAGTTGGATCTTTTGTTAAATCTGCAGCATAGATATCAACGGTATGGCCAGAAGGGTTAACTGTACCATTTAAGATTCTACCCACTGAGTTGAAGCCTGTTTTTCCAGGGAAACCGATCATTAAGATTGCATCAATTTCTGGATCATTTTCAAGTACGCCGAGTTCCATTGTTGCACTTGAATTCACAAGGACGATAACATTTTCAAAGTTCTCTTTAGCAAGTGCGATCACTTGTTTTTCATCGTAATTTAACTCTAATTGATGTTGACCAGCTTCATAGTGTGCATCCCAATCCTTCATATCTCTTGAAAGGTCGCCACCTTCTCCGGCTGGACGGCTGATGGTGATAATAGCTGCGTCGCCGTAAGCTTTAAAGCTGTCAATGGCTTCACTTGTATAAGCATCTACCGGCATCTCGCCAATCATGTAAGTTGAAGCCGCTGGATTATCCATAACGATCGTTGATTTTGGATTGTCATAAACTTTTGATGGACCGAACATCCCTTGTTCCATCGTAAATGAAGCAAAACTGTTTAAAATATCATATACGGTACCATTAACTTCAAATCCTGCATTTGTTAAACCCAGTCTAAGGTCGATAAGGCCTTCAGATGATGACGATCCAGAACCTGAACCACCATAAACTGAATCGACGCTACCTCTACCCAACATGGTTAACTTCGAATTTTCACTTAATGGTAAAACGCCATTATTTTTAAGTAGAACAAAACCTTCATCAGCAATATTTGTAACCAAATCTGCTGCAGCGGTTGCTAGTGCATCAGCATCACTATAATCGCCTTTGTAATAATCGCTTTCCCAATTTTCTGAGCCTTCTGATTTCTGAATGACCATTTCGCCTGTACCTAAATACAAGTTTGCATGTCCTTCAAAAACAACAGAAGCGATATTAACGATTAAGACGAGTACAAGAAATACTGCAAGTACAATCTTTCCTACCTTTTTCTTACCTTTTTTTGCTGTGTTGTCAACCATGACATAACCTCCTGAAATTCTCTCCTACTCAAATCTAATTCTTTGTTACTCCTGGTTCTGGAATTTTTTTCATAACGACAAATTTCAGAACTGGATAAATGATAATGACTTGAACCAAAATATTAATTGCGTTGGTTAAGTTCACCCCCCAAAAGCTGCCAACAATTGCCGAGATAGGTTCAAGAACAAGTGTTGGAATATACAAACAAATCACATAGACAATCATCACCGTTAAAAGATAAATTGGAATTGCACTTCCTAGTTTGTTGTTTGAGTTAAACACCAAATTTCTTTGAACGATGAAGTTTACAGCTTGTGCACAGAAGAAACTTAGTAAGAATGCTAAGAATCCTCCCAAGCCACCACTTTCAGTTTTGTAGTTAAAAATCCAAAATGAAAAAGCTGTGTCCGTTAATGATTTGAAAAGTATCGAATTACCAATGTTTAAAACGATAAAATTTGTAATCGTTGCGATGTTGCTGAGTAAGTTAAACAGGATGAACTCATAGAGCTCATAGTGTTTCGCTTTGAAATTCTTTAACACCTGTATCATTCAGTTAGTCCTCTCTTTCTATATTTAACAAAAGACTTAACCAATCCACTGATACCTTTGAAGAAGTGTCCATTGACTATGTCCAAAATATTACGTGTCATTGCTAATGAAACCGCACCATTTGACATTTTAGCAATCGCCCTAAAGGGCATGTTTGATAAGAAAAATAGATTTAAATCCGGATTTCCTTTTTTAACCGATCTATTTCTAAGCTTTACCAAAACGCCGATTGCAAGTCTCGCCAAAATACTCTTAGCATACACCATTTGAGCCAGCGAATCGTTTAGTCCCAATGGTTCAGATGGATCCCATTTAGAAGGTGGTACGATATCTCCGTAGAGGCTTTGGAACGTTTCAAAACTTATATCTGTGACATTTCCCTCAAAATAAGCGCTTAGTGCCTTTGAATCATCAGGCGCAGGGGTAATGCCTTCTATAACGATCGAGTCTACCAGTTTGATATCAGCAGATGAGCTTCCCAAATAAAGAGTGTATGTGCCTCCTTCAACTTCAAATCTACTTTCATTTGCATCGTAGTATCTAAACGTATATTCATCGAAGAGAATCTCAACCTCAGCAGATTCACCCGGTTTCAAGTACACTTTTTTAAAGCCCTTTAGCTCCTTCGATGCACGGTGAATATTGGCTTGCGCTTTACCAACATATAACTGTGCGATCTCTGCCCCAGCTAAAGCGCCTATATTTTTTAGTGTGAATTTCACACCAGCATGTGTCACCAATAAATTCGAATACTCGAAATGCGTGTAGCTGAGGCCATAGCCAAATGGATAACGGGTTTTTACATTGGCTTTATCATAATATCGATAACCGACATAGATGCCTTCGCGATACTCACTTGTCAGTTCAGTGCCAGGAAAATAGTTCTTATTGGGAACATCGGCATAACACATTGGATAAGTTTCGCTCAACTTCCCGCTTGGGTTAACTTTACCTGAGAGGACATTTAACATGGCCAATGCGCCTGCTTGACCACTTAAGTAGCCGTGAACAATTGCATCACAGTGGTTCTCCCAAGACATGTCAATTACTGAACCGCCACTAATGACTGCAACCGTCTTTGTTACTTTAGAAAGTTCATTTAAAAGTTCTATTTGTGATTTAGAAACATTAAGGTGTGATCGATCCTGCCCTTCAACCTCGTCAATCTCATTTAAACCAATATATACGACTGCAACCTTTGCCTTCTTAGCTAAAAGAATCGCTTCATTAACCAAATTCGTATCACTCTTTCCAACGCGGTGATACCCTTGTGCATATCCAATTATGTTTAAACTAGATTCATTTAACACTTTTAAAGTGCTATCTAATTTATAAGGGTTGACCATGCTTGAGCCAGCACCTTGATAACGAGGGACATTAGCGAAGTCACCTATTATCGCGATTTCAGTCTTTTCATCTATTGGTAAAACTGCGTCATTTTTAAGAAGAACGATGGAAGATTCAACCGCCTTTTGCGCCAATTTATGATGTGCGTCTAAGTCTAAAGGTTCTTTAGTATTAATTTGCGTTTCATTGACTACCTTTAAAAACTCCGCTACTCTCTCATCAAGTACAGTCTCATCGAGTAATCCAGTTCGAACTGCATCAACGATCTGATGCACACTATCATATCCAGTAGAAGGCATCTCAAGATGTGCGCCAGCGATGATGCTATCTACAGGATCGTTACTGCCACCCCAGTCCGAAACGACGATGCCGTCAAAGCCCCATTGGTCCACTAGTAATTCTCTTAGTAAATATGGGTGTTCATGTGAATATATCCCATTTACTTTGTTATAAGATGACATCACCGCTTTGGGCTTTCCTTCCTTTACAGCAATTTCGAACCCAGTAAGATAAATTTCATGAAGCGTTCTCTCATCGACGATAGAGTCATTTGTCATACGTAGATATTCTTGATTATTGGCAGCAAAGTGTTTCAGACATGCGCCAACGCCAATACTTTGAATTCCACTCGTAAAAGCAGCTGCGAGTTTACCCGCTTGATAGGGATCTTCACTGAAATACTCAAAATTTCTCCCACACAATGGACTACGTTTAATGTTAAGACCTGGTCCTAATAGGATATTGACATCATTTGCTGCTGCCTCTTTCCCTAAAGCTTCTCCAACTTCTCTACACAGTTCTAAATCCCAGCTGTTTGCAATAGTCGCAGAAGTTGGAAAACAGGTAGCAGGAACCCCTTTTACAAGTCCAAGATGATCCCCTTCACTCGCTTGTTTTCTTAGCCCATGAGGACCATCTGCAAGTGCAATATTGGGAACATCGAGACGATCAATTTTTCTAGAATGCCAAAAGTCTTCACCAGAAAGCAATGATGCTTTTTCTATTAAAGTCATTTTTGAAACCACTGATTTGTAATCAGAAATCATCAGTTGTCTCCTTTCAAATATAATAATGATTTTTAGTTAAAGCCAACCTTCTGCTGAGCTTTTTTGTAGATCAATAATGTGATTTTTCTGCCAACGATACCTGGTAAGTTCATAACAGAACCTACCGTACTGAGTTTCATTTTAAAATAAACTCTTTTATTGTGTTGCCATATGGAATGCCATAATTTCCGTTTGGTTTCTAGGGCATCCTTTGTCCCGATTTTTATCAATAGAATGGAAGATATCGTCGTGATAATGGTTAAATAATGCACCATATAACTTAAACGTTTTCGATCTTTTATCTTATTTATATCCATTTGTTCTATCATTAGCTGATTGACTTTTAATTGCTGATCAATTCGACGGATCATATTTTTCTCATTTACGGATTGGTCTTCTCTTCCTATAAAATAGTGATAGACACAGACGCTCATATAATAGATTTTTTCGACATATGGCATCGGTTGATAAACAAAAATATTGTCCACATAAAAAGTGTGCTCTGGCAAAACCAGTTCACAACGCTTTAAGAGTTCTTTATTATATATTACAGAGTGCATTAATATATATTTTCCTGTGCCAAATCGCCCCATGTCATCCCAGGTTAGCACTTTATCTTCTGGAACGATGCCACGATAATGCATCACCTTTTTATCTTTTTCTCCAACTTTGTCATAGACAAAGTCACAAAGAAACATATCGATGCGGCTATTCATTTCTTCAAATGCTTTAAGCTTATCGACAACCCTTCTTAAAGCAGTAGGATTCACCCAATCGTCACTATCGACAACTTTTATATATTTTCCAGTGGCACTGGCAATCCCTGTATTAACAGCGCCTCCATGTCCCTTGTTAACCTGATGAACTACTCTTACAGCTAGCGCATACTGTTCAGCAAGTCGATCTGCCAAAGCAGCTGTACCGTCTGTCGAACCATCATTTACGATGATAACTTCTATATCATTACCGCTTTCTACTAGAGTTCCAATGCATTTAGATAAATAACATTCTGAATTATAACTTGGAACTATAACAGATAGAATACTCATAGTTTCTCCTTCAACTCATATATGTGAGCTTATAATAGCATGGAATTAATTATATAAGGTTCTGATTGCGTGAACGGTCAAAATTAGCTCAAAATTTGCAAAATTATTGGATGACCCTAATATAATTTTATAGAGGTATGGATAAGAATACATATACAAAAGTATGCAAGTTTTGAACCTTCAAAATTTACCACAAGCGAGATTTTTGCACAAAAAAGGAGTTGGAAATGACTCTCCAACTCAATTACGACATTATACGTTATTATTTTTAGATGAACTTGACTTAGTATCTGATAGAATCGACTTATTATCCGATGGATTAGGAAGTGGAATTAAAATCTTCATTGTGAACCAATTGTTTTCTGTAGATATGGATAAATTGCCATTATAGCTTTCTATGGTCTTCTTAATACTCTTTATGCCATAACCGTGATAATAAGCATCTGATTTTGTCGTAACAGGTAAACCGTCCTGAAATATCAAGTCGTTTTCATAGTAATTCTCAAAACGCATCATGAGAAAATCATTCTTAGAAAAAACGGCCACACGAATAACGCGCTTCTGTATATCAGAGATTTTTTTTACACTTTCTATACAGTTATCTATGGCATTACCAAATACAGAACAGATGTCCATCACATACATAAAATCAAGAAGCTTGCCATTGACCACACAGCTTAAGGTTATATCGTTCTCAAGACAGACTATACCTTTACCAGTCAAAATGGTATCTACAACTGTATTACCCGTTTCATAGTGATATTCATATTCTTTAATCGATCGATCGATTTCATCTAAAAATTTCTCTTTTAGAATCGGATCTTGCTCATTTCTGATTTGCGCAATTTGATGTTTGAAGTCATGGTACTTTCGATTGATTAATTCAATGTTCTCCTTAGATGCCTGATACTGATCGTAGTGTTTGTGCAAAATATCATTAATCGCATTTAATTCATGATTGAGACTCATCTCTCTTCGCTGTTCATTAGACGCATAGAGGATTAAAAGGCCACAGAAATCAACCAAAGTTCTTATATAGAGCAAATTCGCCCTAAATGTATTTTCAGTAAATGGATTATCGATAACAAAATTGATGTTATTGATTAAAAACGTTGCAATTCCAATGATAAAGGCATTGATAAACTCTTTAAGAGACACACTTACCTTTCGGTCCTTAAATACCTTTCTTGCGTCCAGTAA
This sequence comes from Clostridiales bacterium 38-18, assembly GCA_001897605.1. GTDB lineage: Bacteria > Bacillota > Clostridia > Peptostreptococcales > Acidaminobacteraceae > Fusibacter_C. The sequence continues at coordinate 704,493 of MKTL01000006.1, forward strand.
ATAAGCTAAAAAGAAGATAACACCATAGATAGCAAGCATCACAAACGCAGCCAGTAAATCACTATGTTTGACACCAAAATAGAGAATTGCATAATAGATTTGCCATCCAATAGCTGCTGCAAACTCGGCCAAAATAAAGGCTCTAATAAATAAAAAGCCCGCATCGTATTGGGTCAAATTTGCTGTTCGCCAAATGTATAAAAACATGGTCAGCATCGCCGTTAACATGCCTGGGACCCAATAAATCAATGGCAATATGCCACTGATGAGCTGAACCACGGTCAATACTATAGGTCCTAATGCTAATAGTAAATAGAGCTGAAGGCCCTTATATCTTTTCTGTAGGGGTATGATATAGATTAGACAAGCGATGGCCTCTGCTATAGAGGTGAAAATCCTAGGAATTTCAATATATTGATCGACCGTCAACTATAATCACCTCCAATATACTCAGCCAGAGCACTCATAAATGCTTTCTTTTTGGATCGACTTATGACAAGTTGATCCCCGCCTACTTTTACGATATCTTTCTCTATGCGCTCAACATGTCTTAGACTAACTAAAAAACAACTGTTACATCTTTCAAAATGATAGGCTTTAACGAGTTTCTCAAGGTTAGTTAGCGTATTATAAAGCGTTATGGTCTCATCCTCTAAATGTATGCTTACCTTATGCTCAATACTTTCCATATAGCAGATTTTCGTTACATCCAGTCGTATAATTTCATTGTTCACTGTAACGAGTAAAAACGCATTACGATTTGAGATGATTTTATTAACTGCTTTATCTAGCTGCTGAGCAAAATCAATATACACAATAGGCTTTATAATATAACTGAGCGCATCAACCTTGTAGCCTTGTATAGCATAACCCGACATGTTCGTAACGAAAATGATGATGGTATTTTTATCGGTCTCTCTTATTTTTTCAGCAGCGGATAGCCCATCCAGTTTTTCCATCTGAATGTCCATGAAAATAATATCATACTGACTTTTATAATTTTTCACTAAATCTGACGCATCAGAATAGAAGTCAATTTTAAATTTCTCTGTACTTTGATTTTCAAACTCATGAATATAACGCTCTAATTTGCTCTGTATGGTTTGATCATCATCTACGATTGCAACCCTTATCAAATTTTCCTCCAAAGGTTAACTGTATTTAGCCTATTATATCACTGTCCTCTTAGGATAGGCAAACACACAAAAAGACTGTAATTATGAGCATTATCAAAACTACAGCCTTTACGATTGATTTCATACAAATTGGGGAGAATAGTATGAATTACGAAATAACAAATCAATTAGTGGTGTATTCATTATACAGATTGTTAAGATTAAACTCGCCTTGATTTCGTAAAATGTCGAATATTCATCCTAATTTGCACTTTATATTTTTAAAACAAAGTCTCTACGTATTGAATTAAGTCTTCGCTATTTTAAAATTATTAATTAATGATCCATTTAAATGCAATTCCAAATGCAGTCATTTTAACGCCATATGACATTAAGTAAGCTTGAATAAGAAGAACAAAGAAAAAAAGTTTTCTCAGCTTTATTGTCGTCAATTTTTTATACCAAACGATTGATAACAGTGTTATTAACACTACGGGCACTTGACGAAATACAAATGAGAGTAACGACTGGACGAAATTACCCTCATTAAATTCGACGCTATTAAATGGAATAATATTATTGAATGGAACATAAAGTATAGACATTATCAGTGTAACTACAAGCTCTATCCCTATAAAGCCAATCCAAAATAGGAGTACTTTTCTTACTTTCCTATCACTGTCTTTTGGAACTAATATAGTCCCAACAATTAAAGGCAATAGAAATGCGACCCCTAGAAAAAAAGCCATTGCGATTAACATTAAGATAACGATTGAAAAACCTGCCATATTTACACCTTATTTTCATCACTTTCTCTAGACCGTATGCCCAATGCAACTTCAATATTTTCTAGTCTACGATCCATGTTTCTAAAAAACATCACTACAATGATGATAAGAAATGGAATTGCAAGTAGAAACCCAACATACAAGATGGATCCAAACCCATTAAAAATTATATCGAACAAATCTACCTCCTTTTGATAGCTAACAAATATATATCAATAGACTGATTTTATACCGCAGATCCTATTTATTTCTAATCAACTGATTAAAGGATGGTTTAAATATGACTATAATTTCCTTGCTTTTATGATAAATGATAATGGTAGCATCTGGGCCTTTCTCATTTTTTCAGTCACGTCAACCTTTGTGTTCAAGGTTTCTTCGTCCGTTTCTTCTATCATTTCCTCTATTTGAAAGCCCGCTTTCGCCAATGCATTTATGTAGGTGGATATTTTCCGATTGCAAAGAATCATTTTACTATCATGCAATGGAATTTCGAAGAACGACTCATCAAAATAGCTCTTACTTAAATAAAGGGCGCAGTCATTATGCTCGGTCTGTGAGGTTTCTCTTTGAACAGTAACACAGTAATTTAGAGTGTGATGCCAGCTAAAAATAAAATAACCATTTGGTTTTAAATAGGAAGCAATTTTATTAAAGGTTCCCTGTAAATCTGTTGTCCATCCGATTCCGTAAATAGAGTAGACATAGTCAAAGTAATTTTCTGGTATGTCCGTCAATTCTTCCATAGGTGAACATATCAAATGCGCATGATGCGCACTGTCTGTTAATAGCTCATGCGCGTTTTTCAACTGTTCACTTGAAATGTCTACACCCCAAAGCTCAGCAGCCTTTCTCTCTGCATGGTATTTTAATGAGTGACCGCTGCCACAACAAATTTCTAGTAGTTTTTTATCAGAAACATCATCAAATAGGTTTAGTTCATTTTCTGTAAGACATTTAACACCGTATTTAGGGAGTGCTGTCGTTCCAAACCAAAAGTCAGCATTTTGATTCCAGTAGCTGCGGTTGGATTCTAGGATTTTTTCTTCGTTCATTTTGTCCGCCTTTTGTTTGATTTGAATTATTAATTGCAATAATGTTGCAAAAGTCAGAAGATATCGCGCAAAGCTATAGGTTATATGAGCTTCCCCATGTTGCCATAAATTTCTTGCCTCCAATAGAGTTGTATCTCTATGAACTGACTTTTATAAACTTCAATTGACTACAAACCAATACTATACTAAAATTTAAAAGATGAAATATTATAAGACTTAAGAACAAGTAAAAGACCTCTTTGTGAAAGGTAAGTACAAAAATACCAAATGCAATTAACATCATCGAATTTAAAATACCAATTACAAACTGTACAAGATAAAAATTGTCTTCATCCAGTATTTCACCAACATATTTTTTTATATAAACATTGACTTTCCTTCTCGCATAAACGATATAAATACCATAAATAAACCCTACAATGATGATTAGGTATGCTAATTGAAACATTTTGCCTCCTTCCATATCCTTTCACTTAATTTATTTTGAATATACTTTCTATCACTTATCATCATATTTCAATAAGTACAGTGTCTTTGTATTTAAACCAAATATGAAAACTAGTGTGATTAGGCCATATGTCGATAGCCAATTAAATAGTGTCAAATCGTTAGTGAACGTATATTCCCCCCACTCTAATAAAGCTCTTAATATAAAGCCAATGCAATTGGATGTAAAAAATATGGCAATGGGTTTCAACTTTTTTCCACTGTAAATTCGTTTTGAAAAATTGCCTAGTAGGAAGTAAGCGTATCCCAGTGAAAAGAGCAACATAATATTTACGAAATTATAGGTCTTCCAATAATTGGATAATGGAAATATAAATACACCTTCAAATATATAGAATACAATCAGTGCAATTTTTAGCTTCGAACGATACTTTGCAATAAAATCAATTCTTTTCATTTTAATCCTTTCATATAGGTCCATTGACTCAATAGTTGACGTGATGTAACATTGTAAATAAAATGATTAAAAAACATTTAAAACTTCAGCCCAGTTGAGCTTGATAAAACCCATCCCATATAAAGCTACAAAGCAATAAAATACAACGATTGCAATAATTCTAATCACATTCAAAATTGATAGGATCATGTGTCTTTTTGATCCCTGTTGAATTTGGTTGATATGTCGCTGATACATGTACTCTTTCCAAACCCAAGTTGATGTTCTAATTAGGAACATAATGACCATAGCAATTAAGGCTAATATTACACTGTTCACTAAATTTCCTTTAGTTGTTTTTTCGATAAAGTAGAAAAAACAACCTACTAACACGAATGTGAAAACCGTTGGTATGTATGCAAATTTCATTAATCCCCTTTTTCTATCCTTTGACCAAGTTTCTGGATAGAAAAAAATATTACTTTCTTCTAATCTCATATCTTTATGCCCTCATTTTTCTCTATGATAGTTCCTTTACCCACCCACACCATCTCATCTATTTGCTCAAAATCTTCAGTTAAGGTTTAAGCATATCCCATAATAAATGCGTTGATTTTTGTAAGCACTTCCCATGGGTGGTTTACCTCACTGAATATGGCGCTCGCATCACATTCTTTTGTGTCTAAAAGATTGGTTACTGATAAGTCAAACATGTTCGGCCTCCCTGTTTGCTGTGCATGGCTTTTTCAATTCTTAATTTCAATTATTTATTTTTATTCAACTCTGGTGAAAGCTATTTTATAAGCAGATTGAGACAGCTTCAATCTGCTTATATATCGTGTGTAGTTCAAACTCGAATTGGTCCAACCGATCATTGGGAACTTCTTGAAAGGATGCGATAAATAGTTTCATACTATGATCACCAATTTTCTCCTTTGGTAAAAATATTAAGCCGATTGACGAAGCACCATTGGCACTTTGAGGTGGATCAACCCTCTTATTCAAATATGCTGTTGACAGAAAAGACAGTCCATCCGTTGCCTCATATGTCATTAATACCAAGCTTGATTTTTTTGATTTCAAAGCCTCAAAGTAAGTGGCCATGTCAGTTCGCATCTTCTGAAAATGTGCCTCAAAACCATGTGGTATTTCATGTTCTTCTAACGATTTAATGTAATCTTGATAATCATAAGTTTCAAATTTATGTACATAGAAGGACTCTACTCGATCTTCAAACGGATTAAAATATTTTAGCTCAAAAGGATGGGATAAATCAAAAGGTACTTTGTATTGATTAAACACTTCCGCATTTTTTCTATATGCTCTCAGATTCAACTTAATGTTTTTATCTATGTTTTCTATATCTAGCCTATCGGTAGGCGTAGAACTCGTATGTCGAATAAGACGGATTCGCGATAGGTCTATTTGATCCAATTGTTTTAAATCAATGCCTCTCTCAAGAAAATATTGCAATTTATGTATACCTTGATTCTGATTAAGTCGTATTGGTTCAGCACTATACCCACTGAAACCGATTATATCATTGCCAATTTCAATACTCTCAATCAGTCTAATCTCCGGTTGAACGGTTCGCTCTAATTGATCTCTATTGGTTTGACTTAGTAGATCAACCGGTATTAAGTCATCTTTAATCTCTGGGATCACATCAACCACCCATAAAGAATATGAGTCAATGTCATAAGTTAACGCAAGTAGATGGTTTTGAGCGCCATCTATTTCGAAGGTACGATTAATAATGATCGTTTGTATCGGATTAATCATGAAAAATTCCTTAAATTCTATCAAATTCACGAAATTGACCTCCCTATTACTTTGACAGATAAACAACCATACACTCGTCATAGATGTCGTTTATGGTGTTAAAATATTCTAAAACCTTAAAACCAACGGATTCTAACTCTTTAATATGATTCTCCCAATTTTTTTTACAAAAGCTTGTGGCGACAAGCTTAACGTTCTTATGATCAGAGTAATGCTCTCTGTCTACAAGATTATAGGCTTCTCTTTTGTCCGTGTTATGTTCAGTTTTGCCATCGCCTTTATTAACCAATAATAATTTTCCTTCTTTCTTTAAAACATTGAACAGGTTAATTAGAAACAATTTCCGATCTGCATCATCCACAAGCATATGTAGCGTCCCAATGGCGTAAATCCAGCCAAACTGATGTAAGTTGGATTGTGGCGATGTAACAAAGTCTGTTTTAAAAACTTCAAGATTGAGCTGATTCTCTTTTGCTATTTTTTCACACATTTTTACGGCTTCATCTGATATGTCAGTGGCAGTTATTGCATAACCTAACTTAGCAAGATGTGTTGCATCTCTTCCTTCTCCACAGCCAACTTCAAGAATCTCATTGTCCTTAGGCACTTTGTTAATAGCTAACCACTCGAGCAACTCTGGGGTCGGCTCATTTTTAAACCATAATTGTCCACGCTCATGAATTTTTTGATATCTTTCCTCATATGCTTCATAATATTTTCGCATGTTGTCCCCTACGATCGATTTACTTTTTCACTCCCATTGCCAGTAAAAACTCACCATTATCTAACATTGATTCTTTGGTATAGCTTGCGATTTCAATGTTAACAATGGTATTCAAAGCATCTGAATTTTTGCTCATTTCCTCAATATTCGCCTGATTGCCACAAGAGATACATGGACTTCCACCTAGCTTTAGCGCATTAAAGCCATTGTTTTCAAATAACGCTCTTAATTCCTGCGCCTCAAAAAAATGTCTTGCAGGCTGATTAACCTTTTCATGCTTTGGTAAATCTCCAGTTGCAATGACTTGATCTATCATCCAATATTCAGGATTGCTAAAGAAGTCGGTCATCTGTCTACCAATTAGCATTTTTAAGATGCCCCATTTATTGTTTACGCTCACAAATAATTTGCCATTAGGTTTCAACAACCTGTGAAACTCTTTTATGACCTCGCCTCTTCTTTCAAGAATGTAAGATAATGGCGCACCATAACAAACGATTATATCAAAACGCGCATCATCAAAATTAAGTTTCTCATTTAAATCCGCTTGAAGAAACCCTTCAATATTATGACTCACTTCAGCTTCTGCAATTTTTTCCTTTGCAATACGAAGTTGCTCGTTAGATATATCGAGTAAAGTCACTTTACATCCCATTTGAGCGAACTCAATGCTAAATCGCCCCGAACCACAGCCCGCATCCAAAACATTCATACCTGGCTTTAAATGATCTTTTATAAAATGCATATGTAGTAAATAATTGATTCTACTATAGGCATTTTCTTCTAATCGATTCCATTCCTTTATGCCATATTCATCGTAAAATGATTTAACCTCATGATCCATGTTGCCCCCTAAAGGTTGGTGTTTTAGTCTTTATTTATTGCTTAACCGAACTATGTAATTTAAAACCTGAAGCAAATAATAAAATCATTATTAGTGTTGATAATAGATAAACCGAATTGACACTTACGTTTCCAGTAAAACCAAGTAGGGTTGCAGACAGTCTTATCATAGGTAAAAATACCATCTGCATTTGAAAACCTATAACTGAAAAGCTAACAATTACTGTTCTTTTACGTAAAGCAGCATTTTCTTTTCTTCTCTAAGCACTTCTTTTTCAAGCATCATACCATTCTTTAGTGCCACAGATTCTGAACCTTTGTTTTTAGGATTAATTAACGCGATTACTCTATTCAGTTTTTTATCCTCGAAGGCATAACTAATAAGCATTTTACAAATCTCAGACGCGTAGCCTTTTCCCCAATGTGGCTTGTCGATAACATAGATTACTTCAACCTCATCGCGCCCTTCAACTGACTTAGATAAAAGACCACAGTGCCCTATAGGCTGGTTTGATTCTTTTTCTGTCAAGATCCATAAATCATACTCTTCTAAATAAGGATCGTCTAACACTTCTTTTACCGCATCTAGCATTTTTCCTTTATCTCTAGGACCGCCCATAAACTCCGTCACATCTTGATTTGTCCATAAATTTATAAAAAATTCGCTATCGGTTAATTTCATGTTTCTTAATAGGAGTCTCTCTGATTCCAAATGCACTTCGTGTCTGTTGTTCATATTACCTCCAAGGAGTGTGTACTTTTTTTATTCCTCTTTATACTTTAACCAAAGATAAATTCCTAACCCTGGAACCATTGAAGCTAATCCCATTAAAAAGAACCATCCAAAAAGTGCTACACCATTATCGCCACCATTCTTAGTCAGCCTATAAGCTGTTCCATAAGCCAATATGCCTTGTACCATGGCTATTAGCTGCCATAAAATATACAGAAATCCCATTGATATCTCCTTTATGTATTATTTTTATTCAGTTCATACAGTTTATTGTATACTTAATAGATATTTTATCATAAATTTTATGATATCTGATACATCACAGAATTAATTTACCTATTTATCAAGTAACAATAATATTTCAAAACATCATCTTCTTTTATATACTCAAAACCTAGTCTTTCTAAAACATACTGACTTCTTGAATTTCGATGAATGGCATCCGCATAAACTTTAGTTAGATTTAGACTCTCCGATGCATAGTTAAGCATTAGTTTAATTGCAGTTGAACCAATTCCTCTATTTTTGTATGCATCAGTAGTAATTAAGATGCTTAGAGTGCCATGTCCCTTAATTTCATCTAGATATTTCAATTGTATTTCGCCAACTATTTTATCTTCAAATTGTATGGCAAAAAATTGTCGTGATTTATCCAAAACTTTAACTTGATAATACCGATCTACTTTTTCCTGTTCATAAGTAAATAGATCATAAGTCATCATAGGATCAGGTACATATTGCTTATAGACTTCATGACATCGTGTTAATGTATATGGTACCAGAGTAACTTTGTTTTGTGTCAGCATTTTAGTCCTTCTTTTGTTATGATTTACGCGAGTCCAAAATGATTAGCAAGTATGTCTAAAGTCTCTTGTTGACAATTTTCTTTTCTTTCGATTACAAACATACCGCTATTTATAAATTGATCATATTGATTTCGATTAACTTGTGAAATTGCTGAAAAGTATCTTTTCTTTAGTTTTCTAATACGCACTATAATTTTCTCATTCTAGTTAACATTATATGATTGAATATAATAATGATTATTCTCCTTAACGATAGTCAAAACTGGATCCACTTTACGTTGGCCATATAAACGGATCGTATTGCCTTCGACAAATATCGAAGCACATCTAAAACTTGCTGGACCAAAATCACTTGTAAAGTTATAGTAGGCATCTATACTTTCAAGATAAATTAAGAAATGAAAATCAGTTTCAGAAAGTTCGTCAAGATTTATTCCCTTATAAGCACTAAAAAAGTTTTGGACCAACTCTCTTTTGAATTTATGAATGAGAACCGGTAAATTACTCAAGTTATCTTCTCCCTCAAAAGGCCAATTAGGATGCTTTGATAAAGTTTTAATTTCCGGTAGTTCTTCTGGCACAACGCCTAATGGCGAGTATCTTAAAAAAGCACCGAGATCAATATCCTTAACATCGTCATAATAGGATGCGAAGAAACCGTTTAATGGATTAACCGCATAAGATTGCTCATAATTATAATTAGGTTGAAATAAAAAGCTGATATTCTCTATTTGGGCTTCAGAAATGCGATCTGAACTAAAATAGATTTCATTCCATGTATCGTTCCAAAAATAGGACAAGTTATTTGGAAGCAAATCGTATTTCAATTGATTTAGTTGCATTTCCAACTTTTCTAAATGCAAACTTAGCTCAGCAATTTGATTTTCATCAACTAATTCCTCTCATAACAAATGAAGAATCTTGTCAACTTCAAATGTTATCCTTATTCCAAAGTTGGGATCCCCATACTCAAAAGATAATCGATCATGATTTCATTTGCAATTGCCAACCCTTCAGTTTTTGTTTTGGCAGGATATGTCAACATATTACCATCCTCATTACTCCAACCATCTTCTAAAATACTCACCGAAACTTTCGATAAATCATTATTTAGGAACACTTGTCCATAAGTTCTGGTGTAACCTTCTGCACTGGCATAACTCAAGAGATTACTATTATCAGACTCATATATCAAATTATATGCTTTACCATCAATTTCAAAGATACCTTCAAACTGTAGTTCACCTTCGGTATTAACTTTCGCACTTCCAACGATCTTCAAATTTGATTCTTTGGATGCAGTATTTTTTTCTCCTAATTTATACGCGATACCATTCAAAACTTTTTCGACTTCAAAAAATTGCGTCTCACTAGTTGCATTACTATTTGAAGCATTGCCCTGACCAGTGGCAGTAGTTGGTTCATCAATATTTGAGTTTTCATTATTTATTGCGATAACGGTTTTATCGACGTACTCGACATCTCCAAGTATAGAATAAAATAACATCGAGTTACTAGAATCTCGGTTCCATATCTCGATTTGTTGCTTGGTTTTGTTATCTTCCAGAAGGATCTGATTTATACTTACGTCAAATACTTCACCTGCAAGGATATTTATAGAAGTTTCATCATCTATTTTTATACTAAAACCACCTGTTAAATAGTCACTTTCGCTTTCAAATTTATGAAAGGGTTCATTTCTAACCAGTCTGAATTGAGCCTTATCTTCTAATAGGATAGACGTTCCCAAGGCACCTTCCCTCTCAAAAAATACGATATTCATATCTTTATAGCTTACTGTGGATAGGAACTTGTCCGTTTCCGTTAATCCGTTCTCAATCGCGTCTTCCTTAGACGCGTATGTATTATATGAATTTGTGCGATCCGTATTTGAACAAGCAGAAAGCACCAAAACCGATAACAGTAGTACATATAGAAGAACTTTTGTTTTCATTTCAAACCTCCATTTTAATTTTGATTGATCATCATCTGATACTAATTCTGATATAAAATCTGCTCAACCGCAAAAATCTCATTCTCATCATTATAAGCGTTTATTACAATTTCTCGGTTATCGATTTCACTTAGATCTGCACTCCAATACTGCATTTTATCTAGGTTAGTAGTTTGAGTTTCAATGAGCGATATCTGGTCTGTAAATTCTAATTTAGTAATAGCTGCATCTGAAACAAGTCCTACGCAATACAGTCTATTTTTCATATAAACTTTTGGTAGTTCAAAAACAACTACCTTATGTTCATCAACTACGCGTTGATATTCACCTTGAACACCACTATACAAATACTTATAACTAAAAATTCCTTTCTTAAGGATGGTAAACTGTATCATATCTTCCATTTTAGTTAAAACAACGACTCTATTGCTAATTTCTTCGATATGTAATATTTCATAACTCAAATCTGGTGACAGATTCAGCGCTTCGTCGATTGTGTTTTGCTTAGGACCAACGATAACCACAGCAAATGAAATAACAATTAATAATATCACTACTGATAGTATAACCTTCTTTTTCATATTTTCTCCTTCAATAAAAATTTGGATGTATCCTCTACATTTGACAATATTACTCTTTTCAAACAATGTTCTTTCTGGACGCTTCAATAGAATTGATTTGGATTATTAAATGATCTGTTTCTCACTATAAATTTGATTTTTAAGTAATTTACTGCCAAAGTTCTTCTTTATAATCTAGATTCAGATAAAAATCTTTAAATATTGCTGAAATATTGTTATTTGACTTAAACCACTTTCCATTGATTTCAATTTTGTTTTCAATTATAGCAACTGATCCACCCTTATATTCTAGACGAACTTGCCATCCCTTCTCATAATTTATTATTGGTTTTAAATCAGAATCATTTATCAGTTTAAAAATCAACTCAATGTTTTCTACATCAATGATAGTCTTATAATGTGGTGGAGAAGGAAGTACGATCATATTTACAGAAACGGGCAGATTTTTAGTTGGAATCGGCACATGTTGCATATATGTATAAGTAAGCGTAACAAAACTAATAATCAACACAACAATTACAATTTTCTTCATTACGAACCTCTTCTCTCAAATCAAAATTTCTTTTATCTGATTCTTAATACGATAAGGAGTTGTCCTTACAAGTCGGCCTAATAATAAATCGTTGTCAATACGACCCCTGTCTTGAAAAAAAACCAAATAACCAATATAGAAATTAATAAAATAACACTGTGGGCACCGAAAACAATTCTTCTTTTTCCACCAAACAGTTCTGTAGCAATCCCTAAAAGCGATGCAGTAACAAGAGTGAAGAGTAGATAAATGAACATCTTTTCTCTACTTAACGCATTAACGAATAGTATTATTGAAAAAACATATAGGCCTTTACTGATACCCTTCATAATATTTAACTGACTTTGATTTGAATGTGCTTCACTTTTTTTCATAACATCACCTTAATTTCAGAACATAATAAAAAAGTAATTCTGTTTTCACCTTTCTCATACGTTCTGTTGCAAAGAACGCAAAACAGCCAACATGTTACTTCAGCATAAATCATTTGACATCAATAAATCCTTTTTTATCTTAGAAAGCAATCTAACAGTCTTAACTAAACCTATTTGAGCTTTAAAAACATCCAATATTAGTTGTTCTATATATTAGATTGTTGAATACTTTATGTATTTAATTACTATCATCATAACAAATGCGATTCCTGTAGAAAATATTTGTGCATCATTTACATCTAGTTTTGTCAGTACAAATCCACTAATAACAAAGCTAAATATTATGATTATTAAGTCAAGTAATGTTGTCGGTGTCCTATACTTCAAAAACCCCTTCAGTTTCATTACAACCTCCTTATAAATATACTTGATATATTTTTTCTACATCCCGAAAAAACCTTGGCTGTATATCGGGATAAATTAGTTCACCAACATCTCGTCCGAATTCATTACTCCATCATAGCAAAACATCATCAAATCCAGCTTGTTTAATCAACTGGTACCTCTCGGATATAGATGTTTCATAATCAAACCATCATAAATTGATAACAGTTCATGTCCTTGTTCTTTATATACATATTCAGATGTTGCTTTTCATAAGAGATTCCATACTTTAGTATTAACGGCTTCAATTGCTGTCAAATGAGCCGAGTACTTCATTTAGTTCTTGAATAATTTTAGAAAGTTCATCAAAACTATTCACATTAAATTCTAGCTCAAATGTTAGCACTCGAAAATTATCGTAATAATTAGACGATATGACTACTAAATGACTTGAAAACTCAACTAGTAATGAGGCCATTCTATTATAAGATTCATAATAATTTTCAGCTGAGCTTCTATCTTCTTTATAGAGTCGATCGTGAATCTCTAAATAATCAAGTATCCAATTATTTAATGATCTGAGTATGTAATCGAAATCATCAACATTAATATTTTTCAATTTAAGATTTTGATGATTGACTTCAAGGTAGTTGGTAACTTTATAAAGATCTCTAATTTCATCTACCAATGCACCAAACGCATCCATTGAATCAATGGTACGATTAAACTGATTAAACTCTAGTAAAGCGTCTTCAAACCGATTCATCAAAAAGTAAGCGTTTTTATTCAATGAACCTTGGTAATTAGCTAAACCAGAATAAACAAAACAATTACCTATAATCGTTACAATAAGTAAAATGTTTATGTAAATTTTGTTGTTTTTATGTGTTGACCATAGAATTGTCGATAACGCTATGATCATTAAAATTACTAGTATTAAATATCCATAAATCATATTGTTCTCCTTCAAACTTTTATCAGTTAATCAGCAAAACTTATGTTCTTCAATGCATTTTCAACTTCTACTTTAGTTCACTCATAGTTTTCAAGTAAAGCATCTAGCTGTATTTTATCGATATCGCCGTGTTCAAATTGATAAATACCAATAAGGAAAAGTCTAATTTCATGGTTGAAAGTTCAATTACATAGTCATTTTTACTTCCTTTAACCTTTCAGAAAGATATAGTGTAAGTATTAAAAAAATAGTAGTTGTCATTGCTAATAGGATTACTGGTATTCCTTTTTTTATAGTCGAGTTATTTTTCATAAACACCTCTCACCTATCTAAAATAGTAGTTGGTTTTAATTATAAGGATCAAATTAAGCTCTCGTTGTTCTTGCTAGATCACTTATCGTTTCTTTTGTAGCAGAATGTGAGTTTATTTTTTTAGTTCCCAAAATAGGAATATCGGTATTTTCTGCATCCAAGCAATTTCTACCGATAATGCTGCTTGTTCATCAGTTGGTACTGGCTCACTAAGATCCGTTATTGTTAACCCACATTTTATAAATGTTTTTATATAATCTTCCATCGTTCTGTGACGCCAAATCACTTTTATGCTACCGGATGACAATGGCGCTTCCCATTCAGTTGGATGATAATAATTTGAAACAACCACCTTCTTCTCTATCCCCTTATCTTGGCGACCAATACCTCCGCTAGAGTGAAAACAAGGGTGGCACACACTAGCAAATACTTTTCCTTGTGGCTTTAATACTCTAGCAATTTCTCTAATGGTGCCTTCAAAATCTTCACAATCCATCAACATCATGGAAGCAAGAACGATATCAAAAGTTTCGTCAGCAATCTCATATAAATCAGAACTGTTTCGAATAAGATATGTAATCTGTAATTTTTCTTCATCAGATCTAGATTCACAATATTTAATAGCGATATGAGCACAATCGACTGCCGTTACTATTGCACCTTTTCTTGCCAATTCTCTAGAGTATCCGCCTTCGCCACAGCCTAAATCCAATATCCTTTTACCAGAGACATCCCCTAGCTGCTGAAAGGTGAATGGCATGATAAAATGTAATCTATGTGGATTGATTTGTGCCATTTTAATCCACTCATTGCTCATCTCAATGTTGCCCCAAGATTCAGTTGAACTATCCTTTTTCACGAGATGCCTCCCAAGTATTATAATAATATTCGATCCTACAACCTAGTTTTTCTTACTATTCATACTATTTTCTAGATTCTCAAGTCTACTCTCTATTCTTTTAAGTAATCCTACTACTGAAAACATAAACCAAGTAACTACAATAAAAAGACCTAAAAAAATGAAAATACTAATAAAATCTTCAAATGCGATCATAATTTTTCCTCCTACTTAACATTCTAACTAAATTTTCTTATTATCTTAATGCCAGCTCACTTTCATTATTTACTTAAACCAGTTAGTTTTCTGAGTTTCATAAATCATTCTTGCCATCATCTTAGCGCAACTGAAGAAGGTCGTAAACGTGATACGATGAAATTACTCACATTTTGTTTCAGTCAATTTACGCTTCACAACTATTGATAGTACTATCTTAATTATGATTCCGGTAATTATAACAAAGATCATTACCAGTCCGTAGATTATTGAACTTGTATACCAAGGCGCAGATTGGATCTCATACATTAATTTATTTCCTCTATAAATCACAAAATTATAAAGAAAATGACCCAAGAAAACACCAATTGAAGAACCCATAATAATATTTAGAATTTTATTAAATTTCTTTATCATTTGCTTCACCTTAAATTCTTTTGCATAACCCACTGTCATCGCAGCTACTGTTACAAGGACTGTGTTTGAATTAATCATTTTACGTTTTAAAGTTTTTCTATCGGATACCGTTCGATTTCAAACAAAAGTCAAATTTTGATCAATATTAATGACATCGACCCGATTCGTATTATTTCAAATCAATTTCTTAACTTTTATCTTATTTACTGCGAGCAAAGCTGTCTTTTCAACAAATGAGTATAACTCATCTCTTGAAACTGCTATTGGATTACACGGATTTTCATTCGTTACTGGTAAATTTCCCATTACGCCAATCATTCGGACGATACTTCCATGAGGCAAATAGTCAATATAATCGGGGAATTTTTCTAAGGTTAGGATTTCAGTTAAATACCCGGATGTAGGATTATCATTGAGATATTCTAACTCCATTGAAAATATCTCATGCATTCGATCTCTTGTGGATATTAGACTTTTTACAGAAGTCCAATCCTCTGTAAAGCCTTTAGACAGTTCCCTTAACTTTTCATTCTCTTTAATACGGCTCCACACATTTTTAACTCTTTCGTCATCATGCATAAAATAATTATATTCCACGTCTGTGATCAAGTGTGTATAATAACCCAGTAAAAAACTGTAATGCTCATGAGATAAAATTTCTTTCTTACGATTTAAAATATATTCTTCATAAAACGCTTCATAATCTGATTTCACACTATCTTCTTTGGTTGTCCAATGCATAAGCTCTCTTGATGGCCTAAATATTGTCCAGTCTGTATTCTCTACATTGCAATCTGGAGCTATGTTTCCTACACAAAACCCAAGTCGATCCAAATCACTTAGTTCATTCATTACCCGATCTGCTATCATTAGATGTGTAATCCACGTCGCCATGTTTTTCACCTTTCTTCATTATAGAATTCTTTTTGTTCCTTACAAAATCATATTTATAAAACGAGTCTAATCACAATTTGATTACGCCATCAAACATCAAAGTAGATATTACTTAGTTTCCAGTCATTTTCTTGAAAAGTAAACTCCATGATACAAATAATTATAGAATCCACTGATTCAACAATCACTTCATATCCTGTTATAAAACTCAAATTATCCTCGGATAATTCAAAATACCTTTGTCTTAAGCTATATTTATTACTCATTTCAGAAAACGAATATAAATTACCATTTTCAAAAGTTATTTTGTCGTTATCTATTAATATGCCCATTGCCATTTCTGTTATTAAATAATCAATATCCGATGACATTAAAGCGTCGTAAATCCCTCTTGCTTTTATATCCACAAGATTACGAATTTCATATTCAATGCGGTACTTATTTTTTAGTTTTTCATACTCATAATTTTGCTCATCAATTTTAATTTTGAGACTTATATTTTCGTCTCTTGTTTCTTTTAACTCATTTGTTTTTATGTATGTAAAAAATATAAGTATCACCAGCAGAATTATGAGGAATGTGCTATTTCTTTTCAATTAGAATCACCTTCTTTATTTATTAATTGCTGTTACAAAACCCACAACTTTTTTTGTACCGTTATCTACAGCTAACCAAATATACGAGCTCTTTTCGAGTATTTTCAAATGTTTTTCAGGTGAAGGTGGATTTGGCCAACCAACGAAAAACCTATTAAATGATCTGACGTAATGCCACTTATGGTGTTAATATATTCAATCATTTATTTGCTCCTTTATATTAATTATTTACTTCATTTTTCTTTGTAAAATCATTAGCTAATTGAACTAAACTACCATCTACCGGACTCACTATAAAAAACATATCATTTGTTCCATTACTTAAAGCGTAATAGTAAGCTCGATCTGCAACAAGAAGTCCCTTTGGATTATCACTGACGGGAATCGTGTTAACGCCTTTGTAATTTTCACTAAAATAATACGAACTATCGAAATTATTACTACTTTCAATTATTGTTTTACCCTCTTTATATGTATATTCAGGTACGGTTGTGAGTATTGCTACTGGTATAAATATAGTAATTAAAACCATACAAACTATTTTCAACATATAATATTTTGATATGTTATTCTTTAGCAGTACCTGATACCAAATAAAGGATTGCAATAAAATAAAAGGTACAAAAACGAACGCTTCATATACGCCTTTATAGGCTACATTCAATCTGTAAATGACAATTAATTCAGCAATAGTAACAATAAATATTAATAATGGTATCAATAATCTAAACTTGGTTATCTTATCATTCTTCATTACAACTCCCTTCTTTTAATCAAATATCATCGTCGATACTTTTATCGTTAGCATATCGTCTAGCAATAGCGGCTTAATTTACGTGAGCTGTGTACTAGATGAAGTTTACAATTCTCTTTTATTGTCTAAATGCTCTTTTATTCTTTCCTTTTTCATCCTGAACTTATATCCTGAAAACGTCTGTAAACACTCCTCTTCCAAAATTGGACCGACTACTTCAATTGGCTTGCCACATTGATGAAGAATTTGCTTCGCAGTAAACTTTTTAATTCCACCAGACTTCTCATTTAATTTTTCTTGTCTAACACCAAAGACAACCCTCGAAATCTTTGACCAATGAATTGCTCCACTGCACATAGAACATGGCTCTGTGCTTGAGTAAAGAGTATAGCCTTCTAGGGAGATGATTTTATGTAATCTACAATATTCTGATATCAACCTTTTTTCTGCATGAAATGTAGGATCACAAAACTCTATGCAACCATCATGCGATTCAAATACTATTTCATTGTCTTTCACAAGTAACGCACCAAAGGGATCTTCTCCTTTGTTTTTTGCTTTTTGTGCTAATGCATTTGCTCTTCTTATATACTTTTCATCGAAGTATTGTTGAGTCATATTTTTCTCCTTTAATTCCATATCAGGTTCCTATAGTGTAAGTTACTAGGGCTGTGTGTTTTTAATTTTCATCTTCATGTACACTTATTAGATTTTTTACCAAATTATCAATACCATGCATAATCTCATACAAATTTTGTGATCCAATAAATGCAGGTGTAGAAATAACCTTATTTATTTTATCAACTAGGCATTCGGATGATTTTGTATTTATGAATTCTATTCTTTTATTTTCAAAGATTTTCATAAATGAATTGTTGCTTGTACTCAAATATAAACTGTTAACTTCGTTTAGCAGACTTCTGCCTACAAGTAATGATGCGCCACATATAGCACCTATTGGTTTTTGACTGACATAAAATCGCTTTATTAATTGATCGACTTCTTCATCAACACTATATGAATCTTTAGCAATAAAATAATCCGATAAATTTTTAAACACGCCTTGTCCGCCAGGTATAATAAGCGCATCAAATTCATCATATTTGATTGATTTCAAGGCGAAAATCCGTCCCCTTCCAATCCTTGCAGATTCAATCAAAATATTGCGCGTTTCATCTACATCAACAGTTTCAGATAAGTGATTATAAGTGTGATTCTGTACTCTATCTGGTGCAAAACAAGCATAATCAATTTGATATTTATCTAGAGCTAAATATGTAAGTATTACTTCTTCAATTTGGCTTCCATCACCTATACCACACCCAGAAAGTAAAATAGCAACTTTCATCCGACCTCCAATTTACTTTTATCTATTATTCTTTAGATTTGCTCTTATCCCTTTTCTCATATTAGCCTCCAAAATTAGAATTCTGTATGCAGCTCAGAGATCTTTAAAATCCACTTTTCAAGAGCCTCTTTACTGAAATATTTGTTTAAACCAATTTTGAAATATGGAATTCCCTGGTCATATAGCTTATCAGAGTATAATATTATCTCATTCATATCATCAGTAGATAACCCTAAATACTTTGATGCACCTTCTAAATCTAATAAATACACTTCATTTATTTCGGTTTCATTTACTTGATTCTCTGCTTTTATTGATGTTCCAATAAATATACCACTGAAAATTATTGATATTCCTAAAAAAATTATTGCGGCAACTAACCAACTGTTTGTTTTCATAAAACCTCCACATCTGTAAAATTTACTTTGATCTCTTCATTGATTGAATATATAATATATTTCCTTTACTATCTAATCGATTTAACTCGTAGCCATATGCGAAACCAATTATCTGTTTGTCCTGTATGCATGCAAAAATCCAATTCATCGGGTTAAGTAGCAATTTTCGTATCACAAAACCAATTTGTAACTTGAACCTTTTTCATTTTCCGTTTCAACCTCAAAGCCTAAACCCTTAAATAAATTTTGTGACTTCTTATTATAATGATAGATTTCCTTAACCCTAAGTTCTTCTATTCCAATATTTCTAGCTATTTCAATAAATTTCATTATTATTGATCTTCCAATACCTTTACCTCTATATCGCTCCTCACCAATTACTATTGGTAAACTCGATTTCGAAAATGTTGCATCACCGACTGCTAACCAATCTGATTCTAATACTTCAATAAAATACAGATGTCCAACTTTTTCTAAATATCCATACATTCTTTTGATATCATCAAATCCATAACTTTGGGCTGAAATTCCTTCAGACATTAGCAATACCTCTTTATCGCTATACCAAGACAAAGCATTTATCCATTCTGATTTTTGGGGTTTTCTCAACCTTAATTTATCGTTTACTAAAATTATCTTTTCAAAGTCCATTTTCCACCTCCTTATGATATGTCTTAACGTTCTTGCACTCCTCTCAGCTTAAGTTTCGAGTACAATATGATATATGAATGCCAACTATTTAAATGTATTTCTTGTATATTTGCATAATATAATCAATATTTTCATTAATACTTTTAAGACCATCAATTTCTATTATCTGTAATGACACCATCTCTAACCATTTATCAACTTTATCAGAAGTACGGTTTTGAACCATACTATAAAACGCTTCTTCTGAATCATACATATCCCCACCCTGTTTAACTCTATCTCCAAATCTTTCAATTGATCTTTGCCTAATTCGCTTTAAGCGAACATCCTTTGGAGCTGAAATATATATGCCAAATTTTATTGATTTAATTATTTCTCTTCCTAAATCACCTGCAACTGCTGATAAGACAAATTTTTCTTTTTTTCTTATATCTGATAGTAATGAATTAATGCACTCTTCTCTTGTACGCGGTACACTATAAGGTACTTTGGAATGCTCAAAATAATAATCTTCAATATCCATAAACTTGTAATTTAGTTTGAATGCAAGTTCTTTTCCTAAAGTTGTTTTACCGCTTCCATTTAATCCATAAACAATAATACCATAAGACATTTAGCTCTCCTAAAAATTAGTGTTTTTATTCTTTTTTCTTTCTATACTATTAATGTTCTTATTCTTTCAATTTATATTGTACTTAAAATTAACTGCTTCATAGATTAACATTATTCTAATTCGAGCAATTAGTAACTAACATTGGCTTTCGTATAACGCTCTTGCAGCTTCGTAGCGTAAATTTCGTTAACTGCGTTTTAATAAAGTAATTTGATTATAAATAGAAGCGCTTATCTGGTAAGTCCATATTTTTTAGTCTTTCATTTATGATTTGTTCAATAAAATCACCAATTTCCTTTATTGTTTTTAGTTCCACATTTCCTTCAGTTGGATCCTCAAAATTAGTAAAGTTGAAATTCAGAGTGCTCCATCTCACCTCATTTTTTTCATTTTGGTACTCTCCAATTAATTCAGATACACTTATAGGATTTATGTCCACCTTTAATAATCTCGGAAAATCGGAATGTATTTGCATAAAGTTTAATTGACTCATCTTTAAATATATTTGATTTTTTTCTTCTATACTCAGCTTAAATTCTAGTTCGAGGATACCTTCCACAGAATCATACTTCAAAATTTCATTATATGTATCTATACTTTCTTTACCATTAACGCCATACTTATATGTGAAATTGAAATCATTCGGATATTTTATTTCTTCATCTTTTTCGTAATTACTCGCTATAAGCAAAAATGTAATTAGTACAAATATGCCCAATAATATTCGTTTTTTCATAATAAATCTCCTTTTAATTATTTCATCTAACGATGTACATTCACGACTTCCTGGCCCCTTAAAGTGGTCCCAATCATTCCACCCCTATGTTAGCAAACGTGGAATCACAGTCCGAAGGGCATAGGCGGCTTGATAAGGTCACTCTCTTCTCAGAGTGACCCTTGCGTGAATTCGTGGTTAGATGAGATAGCACATATCGCCGGTTCATCAAATATTAACAAATAAACTATTCTTTTACAAACCATGGTGAAATACAATAGTTTAATCCTTCAGCTTCTCCCAAGATTTCTAATTCAAAGTCAGATACTTCTTTCTTCACCTTTTAAAGAACGCCAAAATCATCAATGCTTCCACCATCATTGTAGTATGCAATTGGAATACAAAGTATTGATCCGTGATCAGTTTTAACTCTAACGTAATCAGTAACAAATAAAGTTATCCAAATCAGAAATGAACTACTTCATTAAGCAGCCTTGTCGTCCACAAAGTGAACGTTGCGAGGACTATGTGTTATCTGAAATTCAATACAAATTTTCAATTTTGTTCGTACTTAGCAAATAATTTTCAACGACCTTGTCAGCCTTTTCTTTTCCGTACCAACCTTCATTTTCTAAAACTTTTGGATACAAACTATATAGTTGATTCAATTCACTTTTCGTTAAATCAGATAAATCTTTTACCTTCTTATTTTCATTAAGAACACTTATAAGCTTATGATCGCCATCTTCCCTAATAAAAACACCTATCAATTTAATGCCTTTTTCATCACCTAATTCATAATCTTCATCAGAAATCAGAATAACATCTAAATGTTTTTGCGGTGGTGTTCCTGTTTCTTTTATCCAACCATATGGAAATGGAAAATTTCTCATATACATCAGACTGTCGTATTCAGTTTCACTAAATGTATGACTCTCTGGAATATATTTCACTCTTTTCTTATATGCTTTTGTTTGCTCTATAATTATTGTATACATGTAACCTCCATTTGACATGTTTGAGCAATATTTATGTGATAGATTTCATGAATGAGTTTCACTTAACACACAGTCCTCTCACAGTAATTTGCGATTACTGTATTTAATGTGAATGGTCATATTCTTTACTTTAGAACTATTTGTTGAACGAAAAATAAAACTAAGAATATACTTGCAACAGCTAATCTTTTTATTAACTTATCTTTTTTTGAATATCTTGAAAATACTAAACTCATAGTATAACCTAACATTCCAACTAATGTAGCTCCAATAATACTTTCAATTAATAGGTTATCAGAATAATTGTATGTCACAATGCTTGCTATGTATAAATAGAACCCAAAAAATAAAATTATTAGCACTTCTTTAATCCTTTTCATCATAATTCTCCTTTCGATCTATTAATATTATTATTCTACTTAATTTGCTTCTATGTTTATATTTTCAATTCACATTTCACATTACGTTCTTATAGACCACGCAGTGTAAGTCGCGAGGACAGTGTTTTATATGATGTTTGTTATTTTTTCACCTCAATATAAATAACATTGTCGATACAGCTTTTAGAAATTACTGAAGTAAATCCATTATTTTTTAGTAACTCTAAGAAAGTATCCAAACTTTGTACTTCTTTAAGTTGAACACCATATCCTGTATTAACTACTAAATCTTCAGATATAACTTCAAGCTGAACTATAAAAAAATCCTCTTTTACTTGATGACCTGAGGGCATTTCAATATCCCAGATTTCAAAAGAACCATTTTTCTTTAGAACTCGATGAACTTCCATAATTGATTTAATAATCTCATTCTCATGCATATACATGAACGAAAAGAAGGCAGTTGCTCTATCAAACTGGTGATCAATAAAAGCCATTACAGTTGCATCCATAACAATTTTGAGTGATTCAGTATCACTAATTTCTTTTAACTCATCTTTTCTATTATCAATTGCAGTTACATTGCTCTTATATATTCTTGATATTATTCCTTCACCGCCACCGCCAATGTCTAATATTTTTTCATTTTCTTTTACTTCTTTTGGGATAATTGTTATAGACTTCTTTTCGGTTTCAATTATTCTAGATTTTTCTATATTCATTAACTGCTCCTCAATTTCAAGTATCATTTAACGTTCTTGTAGTCCTCGCAGCGTAAGTTGCGAGGACTGTGTGTTAGACGACGGAATTTTTGAATCCTATTTTTTTAATCTACATTACATTATATTGTGTGATTTTATGAAATAACTGTTATTTATTTTTACGATTGTTAATACTGGATCATTTTTATTAGCTCCAAATAGTTTAATAGTATTATCTTTTACTTCAATCGTTTTACATTTAAAGCTCGCTGGTCCAAAATCGCTTGTGTAATTATAGTAAGCATCTGTACTTTCAAGGTAAATTAATAGATGAAAATCACTATTTGATAGCTCATCGAGATTTATTCCTGCATATGTACTAAATAAACTTTGAACTTTATTTCGTTCAAATCTATGAATGGGAACAGGTAATTTATTCAAGTTATCCTCCCCATCAAACGGCCAATTGGGATGCTTGGATAATAATTTAATTTCTGGAAGTTCTTTTGGAACAGTACCAATAGGGGAATATCTTAGAAATTCACCTAAATCAATATCCTTAATATCATTATAATATGATGCAAAATAGCCACATAAAGGATTTACAATAAAAGAATCCTGATAATTGTACATTGGTTGAAATAGAAAATTGATATCATCAATCTGTGTTTCAGAAATGTTATCACTACTTTTATAGATATCTTCCCATATATAGTTCCAATAGTAGGTTAGATTATTTGTCATTAAATCGTACTTCAAGTTACTATAATTAATTTTCAATTCTTCTTCGTACTTAACTTGCTGTTCATTCTCGTCTAATAATATTTTTTTATCTCTATTCAATGATTGAACTTCTTCGCTTAATTTCTCTTGCAGTATAGACAAATTAGATATTTCATTTTCATATTGTAAGAGTGTATTGTTAATAGATATAATTTTTTTATCGTAACTGATCTTTTGAAATACAAATACAATTATGATTACTAAGATTATTACTACACTAGAAATTATTTTTTTCATAGAAATCACTCCCTTCTCAGTTTATATATTTCTTCGATGATTTATTCTTTTTATTCTATCGTCTAACGTTTTTGTATTTGCGCCGCCTTAGTTGCGAGGATTTGTGTTAGGTGATGTTATTGAATTCTAAATAATTTTTTTCTAATCTTTCTTTGCATTTACTAATTTCCGCATCAGTAAATATTAATCTATATTTATCCTTTACAACAACTGCTTCAACAGTCAAATCTAATCTACCTAGAAGTAATAATTTTGTAAATCCTTCTGAAGGTTCATTATAGGATAATAATTTTTTTGCAGTCATGTAACCTCCCTCTGATTTCAGCATTTCTAAAAATCTAGATGGGTTATAGTGAAGTTGTTTCTTTGAAAGAAAGTAAATCTCCATCATTTCGTTATCAAACTCTTTGTAAATATCCATATAAACCTTGTATGATTATTCTATACAGAAAATCATACTCTCCTTTCCATTTTTATTTGATTTGTGACTATAATAGACTCAGACCTGTGGACTTTATATTTTTTCCTTGTAGCTAGACTACTAGTTGGAGTTTATTGCCACTGTTTTATCTGAATCATTTATAGCCTCTTGTGCCCAGAGCTCTTATATCAATCAAGTCTATGATGATAAAACTAGGTGGATTATCACAGTGTCAATCCAGTTGAAAGGAGATGTACCGTGATTTACCTTGGTATTGATATCGCTAAGAGATTGCATGTTACCGCTGCTATTTCTTCTGAAGGCGAAATCATCATCGAGCCCTTTGAATTCTCAAATGATCATGATGGCTTTTCAAAACTTCTTTCTTCACTACACAATATCCTGAAAGAAGATCTAATCATGGGTCTTGAATCGACGGCTCACTATGGCAACAACCTTGTTGTATTTTTGTTCTCTCATGGGTTTAACATCACTGTTATCAACCCGATTCAAACCTCTGTTATGCGTAAAAACAACATTCGAAAAACTAAAACGGATAAAGTGGATGCTTTGCTTGTCGCTAAAACCTTATTACTCAACAACTTCAGACTTGTTTCCAAGCAGGATATCGACCTCATAAGGCTCAAGGACCTTTGTCGATTTAGACAAAAGCTCATCAAAGCAAGAACAACAGTCAAAATTCAATTGACCACCTATATCGACCAAGTCTTTCCTGAACTTCAGTATTTCTTTAAGTCAGGAATCCATCACAAAGCCTGCTATACTCTCTTAAAAGAGGCTTCATCACCTGAAGAGATTGCTTCCATGCATATGACTCATCTGGCTGCTCTTCTTAATAAAGCTTCACACGGCCACTTTAAGAAAGAGAAGGCTCAAGAATTAAGAGTTCTTGCACAGAAGTCTGTCGGTACTGGTAATAAAACACTATCTATTCAAATAGCCCAATCCATCTCACAAGTTGAGCTATACGACAGACAATTAGCTGAGATTCATCTTGAAATCGAAATGACGATGAAATCGCTAAATTCAGTCATAATGAGTATTCCAGGTATCGGATATTTAAATGGTGCCATGATACTTGGCGAGGCTGGAAACATCACAAGATTTTCAGATCCTTCGAAGTTACTCGCATTTGCCGGCCTCGATCCATCCGTTTATCAATCAGGAAACTTTAAAGCTACAAATACACGCATGTCAAAGCGAGGTTCCAAAGTTCTTAGGTATGCATTAATCAATGCTGCACATAACGTAGTTCTCAATAACAAAACGTTTAAAGAATACTATGATCTCAAAATCTCCCAAGGACGTTCACACTACAACGCTTTGGGACACTGTGCTGGTAAGTTGGTCAGAATCATTTACAAAATGCTAACCTGTAATATTGAGTTCAACTTAGAATAAATACTCAAATGGATTTTCCATAAGCATCCATTTGAGGGATGCTTAGTTAAGGTCGGCCATCTGCTGATACCAACTGATTAACAAATATTTCGCCAATTTACACTTGACTATTCATAGTTGGTCTCCTTAAAAATCATTCTGAATTTATAGTTATTTTTTTATTAGTATCCATTTTGCCGAAATTAATTAAGTTTGAAAGTTTCATTCATTCAATCAACTAAAGTATAATATCACATAACATACTTGCAGTCCTCGCAGCGTAAGTTGCGAGGACTGTGTGCTACGTGAAGTTAAATTTTTCTTCTAATTTCAAGTACGCCACCACACTTTGAAATTTGTCTATAACTTGCATAAAACCCCAAATCATCTAATCTTGATATAAATTTATCTGCAACAATATAATACTCATCCTCATCCCACTGTCCAGTTTCAGTTTTGACTAATTCTAAGTGTTCCATATTTTCAAATGCTATATCTGCAATTATGATTTTTCCATTATTCTTTAAAGTATTACTTAAATGGTTGATCAACTCTAATTTTCTTTCATCATCAACGTGATGAATTGCATATGAAGAAATAATATAATCAAATTTTCTATTTGTTATTTCACTTGGTAAGTTCTCATTAAAGTCATAGCATATGAACGTACCTTTTGGCATTTTTTTATTTGCTTCTTCTATCATTTTTTTAGAGAAATCAACACCTACTATGTTCACACCATTTTTATAAAGCTCATTTGTTAGTGATCCTGTACCAATACCTAGATCTAATATCCAAATCTCTTCACTTGTTTCTATTGAATTTTGAACATATCCAAGTACATCATAATAGCCTTCAAATGGATAACCTTCACTTGATTTATTTATTGTTTCATCATAATTTCCTGCCCAATTATCAAATCCATTTCTATCTAACATTCATTTGCTCCTTACTTTTATGTCATCTAACGTTCTTATAGTCCTCGCAGGGTTAGTTGCGAGGACTGTGTGTTAGTAGATGCCCATTTCATCTTGAGCATTAGCTCAAGATGCCTAAATTATCTTTTATCTTTTGAAAGTAGCTCAATTTTACAAGTTCATTGCCAAACAACTTTATCAAGATATTTTACTCATTTCATTTTCTCAAAATTACATCTTCTTTTCTCTTAATCTTCTTTTGAGCGAAGCTCAACAATGTTTTTTATGTACTTTAAAAATTTAAATATGCCATTTGGGGGGATCAATAGTTTTTATCTCAACATCGGGTATTCCAAGCTCTTTCAGTATCTCAATCATGTCTTTTTGATCTAAATCTTCTGGTAAAACACCTTTCTTTGTTGCTCTTTCATTAATAGCATTTTGAATTATTTTAATCTCTATTTGAGTAGCACATCTTTTGTTTCTATCAACATTTAGTATTCGATCAACATCTTCTCTTGTTAAGTATTTTTTCATTTATCGACTTCACCTTTCTTTCCATTATTTCAAATAAAATAGAGATTCATTTATCGCTTTGTTTTATGTTAGTTAACTCAGTACATTTTTGATCTTTAATATGGGTTTATACTAACGTTCTTGCAGCCCTCGTAACATTAGTTGCGAGGACTGTGTGTTATAAGACGTAAATCATAATTTTCCACCCCTTTTGATAATATAACATATATGTTATACAATAATTATATATAGGAGATTCTCATATTGTATAAAATTATATACTATACTCGAAATAATGACTGCCCAATTCTTGATTTATTCAAGAAAATTCCTAAAAAAGATGTTGCAAAAATATTGAGAGATATTGATCCTCTTGATGAGTTTGGATATCTCTAGGGATGCCATATATAAAGAAAACGACTGGCACTAAAGACATTTGGGAACTAAGAGTCAAGCAAGCATCCAATAATTATCGAATCTTTTATTTTACAATGAAATCTAATCTAATTATATTACTCAACGCATTTCAAAAGAAAACTTCCAAAACACCTTCTAATGAATTAAACAAAGCAATCGATTATATGAATGATTGCCTTGAAAGGAGTGACAATCATGAATCATAACGAAATAAAGAAACTTCTCTTAGATGATAGTGAGATTAAATCTGAATATGATGAACTATCACCTATCTATGAATTGAAAAAAGAAATTATTCGATTGAGAATTGAAAAAGGTTTATCTCAAAAAGATTTAGCAGCTTTAATGGGAACTAAGCAATCAGCAATTTCTCGCCTAGAAAATGGATCTTATAATCCAAGTGTAGAATTTTTAAATAGAATTGCACATACTCTTGGAAAAAAGCTTCAAATTTCATTTAAATAACCCGTTTGAACTGGCTTTTTTTAATTCTTTTAATCCCTTTTATCTTTAATTTCTTTTTTAATGTCTTAACGTTCTTGCAGTTCTTACAGTTCTTACAGTTCTTACAGTTCTTACAGTTCTTACAGTTCTTACAGTTCTTGCAGTTCTTGCAGTTCTTGCAGTTCTTGCAGTTCTTGCAGCCTCTGTTGAGAGGACTGTGTGTTAGGTAAAGTTCAATTATTGCTTTTCGTTACTGACACGTATATAATATACGTATAGAGCGTTGTTCTTGTTCTAAATATCCTATTCCTTAGGAGGATTCATGAATCATCGTTCTTATAACTCAAGGGAGCTACTTAAACTGCTTAATAGTGATGGCTGGGTTGTGGTCAGAATCAAAGGTTCTCATCATCAACTAAAACACCTTACTAAAAAAAGGACTGTCACTATTCTGCATTCTAAAAAAGACTTACTTCGAAAAACCTATGGAGTATTCTTAAACAGGCTGGAATTGATGGGTCAGTATTCCCTTCGACTTCAACATTTATGAAAGAAGGTTTAACAATGTTAGCTGATCGTTATGTTTTCCCTGCAATTTTCCATTTTGCAGACGATGGTATTTCTGTCGAGTTTCCAGATTTACCAGGATGCTTCTCTTATGGTGAAGACGAAATTGAAGCTTTATCTAATGCAAAAGAAGCTTTAGAACTGCATATCTTTGGTTTAGAAGATGATAAAACAATTATCCCAGCACCCTCTCATATAAAAAATATAGTTACAAAGAAAA
Source organism: Clostridiales bacterium 38-18 (assembly GCA_001897605.1). GTDB lineage: Bacteria > Bacillota > Clostridia > Peptostreptococcales > Acidaminobacteraceae > Fusibacter_C. The sequence goes on from MKTL01000006.1 coordinate 733,756, forward strand.
ATGAATCTATCGTGCTTATAGATATATGGATGAAACCTGTTAGAGATTTCATGAAAAATAAGGCAATTAAAAAGACTTTAACAATACCCAAATGGCTTAATGATGTTGCTATTGAAAATGATGTGAATTTTTCTCAATTATTACAAGTAGCAATTAAAAACTATTTAGGAATATCAACTAATGAATAACCATTCGATTTTGAATGGTTTCTTTTTTTGACTATCATATAACATTCCTGTAATCCTTGCCGCGTAAGTTGCAAGGACTGTGAGTTATAGGAAGAATTTTTATGTACTTCCAAAATAAATGCATGTTGATTTTATGTCTTTTCAAGTATATACTTAGTATATACAAAACTCACTTATAAATCTTTCGAAAGGAGTTTCCTATGTTAGCAAAAGTCCAAAAATGGGGAAATAGTCAAGGAATTAGAATCCCAAAAACTATTCTTGATTCAGCTCACTTTTCAACTGATGAAGTGCTTGATATTACCGTTGTAGAAGGTAGAATAATACTCGAACCTGCCAATCGTCACAAAACCTTAAAAGAAAGATTAAAAAACTATGATGGTGATTACCAATGTTCTGAATGGGATACTGGTGAGCCAGTCGGTCGTGAGGTGCTATAATGTCATATGTTCCCAATCAAGGTGATATTATTTATTTAGACTTTGATCCACAAGCAGGACATGAGCAAAAAGGTAGAAGACCTGCATTAGTTATTAGTAATTCAACTTATAATAGATCTACAAAAATGGCTTTAGTATGCCCAATTACAAATACAAATAGGCATTACCCACTACATGTCACGCTAACTTCAAAAACTAAAACATCTGGTTTTATAATGTGTGAACAAGTAAAAGCACTAGACATAAATTTCAGAAATGCTGAGTTTTATGAACGAATTCCAGCTATTCTTATGCATGAAGTTTATGATATTATTTATGGTATTATTGAAATTGAGTAAAGATGTCTTTACTCTTTTTTTTTGGTATTATATCTTTTAATTTTTCCTATAACGTTCTTGCAGTCCTCGCAGCGTAAGTTGCGAGGACTTTGTGCTATATGAAGGCGTTTATCATTTACTTACTTGTTTTTTCAAAGAATTTTTTGTAGAATTTTCCAAGCAACAATCTAATACCTTCCACCAAATTAATAAATATTAGCCATTTTATAAAAAAGATTGTATAACCTAAAAAATTGCTTTTAAAACTTATTTGGGTATAAATATTTTTTAGTTTATTCCCGATATCAACTCTATCTAAAGTCAAGTCATATTCACTTATATTTGATATGTTTTTTTGTGCCCACCTATAATCGTAGTTTACACTTGCTAAATAATGCAATGCGCTCGTTGTACTCTGATCATATACACTTGTTTCAAGTTGGTCATCAATAGAACTAACAAATGTAAATGAATCATACTCTTTATGTATAAAATACTTTGTCATCTGATTAACTTCACCTAAACTGGTATTTAACATGACATTAAATGGTAATAGAATAATAATCATCGCAACTATTACAAAGAAATTAAACTTAATCATTCGCATTTTTTATCCACCTTTTTTTGTTTTTCTGTCTTTTTCTCCTATTCGCTTTCATGTAACGTTCTTGCAGTCCTCACAGCGTAAGTTGCGAGGACTGTATGTTAGACGAAGTTATTTGACCATAATCTTTACTGTGCTTTTTCTTCCTTTTATTGTTTTAATTGAATTATTATATATACAATTAATGCAATATCTTGTTTCTAACGCCTTCTTAATATTATCAGTATGGTCATTTCCTTTACCCGAAATTACAATTGAAGGTGCTATATGTTCAATACCATTACTAGAAGTTTTTTTCAGGCATTTTGGGATTAACTCATTTACTATGCCTATAAAATTAAAAATTAACTCAGGAAAAGGAACAAAATTTTTCGCTTCATAAAAAGAAATGACGTCTGAACTCTTCACAAAATTGATCGCTCTTAAAGTTTTCGAAACTGTTAGGGGAGTAGTTGTCACAATTGATCCTTTTTTTATAACAGATATATCAGGTGTCATATAAATACCAGTAGAATGAAATGATTCAACAGTTAAATTATGTCTAACTTCGTATGACATCACTTTTTTCCCAATTTTTTTTTCTACTTCAAAAAAAGAAAAATTTGATGGATACCCATTCGGAGAAAGTTTATACTTAAACACATTACCATAAAGATTTTTAGGTATAACAGTATAGTTATTATCTTGATAATATCTTACAATAGAATTATAGACACTAATTTCAAATATATCAGATATTCTTTTGGAATACGATCCAATTACTGCTTTATTAGTTTTTAAAAATTTTCTAATATCATCTTTAATTAACTTAATATTTATTCTATTTCCATCACTCATCTAAGTTTTCCTCGTTGATGAATTTTTCTATTTCTTTAAACAAACCATAAGAATCAGTTATTTCTAAAATATCAGCTGAGATTCTATATTTATTAATAATGGTTAAGTATTTTTTTTTCAGCATTGCCAACTCATTTGCTTGCTCTATATCAAATTTACTACTTCCTATTGAAATGCGGCTAACACTATTATTTAATGATTTAATCTTAAAAAAATTAATTAATGAATCAGCATCCCTTATAACACTGTTATATATAACGTTTAATACAGCACAGAACTGGTAAATTTCAAAATCACTATTATTTACTTCTTTGTACTTTTTCGAATACTGATACTTCAGGTCTTTAATCAAAAAATCATAGTTAGTCCTGGCTTTAATTCTCAAATTATATGGTATTAAATCAATGAACTCATCAATCATATATGTTTACCGCCTTTATAATTTCGTCTAACGTTCTTGCAGTCCCTCGCAGCGTAAGTTGCGAGGACTGTGTGTTATCTGATGTCCGTTTTGAGCGATAGAGATTTTATTCTTCAACTATCAAAGCGGAACATTCTACTTTTCTTACAACATAACCTAAC
>MKTL01000007.1 GCA_001897605.1 Clostridiales bacterium 38-18
TCAGTGATAGAATCGGTGTAATGTACTTAGGTTCACTAGTAGAGATGGCAGATAAGAACGATTTATATGCAAGCCCAATGCATCCGTATACAAGAGCATTACTTGCAGCTATTCCAATAGCAGACCCGACAAATTTAAAGAAAATGCAACCAATCATGGGAGAGATTCCATCGAATGTTAATACACCATCAGGTTGTAAGTTCCATACAAGATGTCCATATGCTAAGGATATTTGTAAGGAAATGATCCCACCTGCAAAAGAAGTTGGTCCAAGACACATCGTCAACTGCCACTTCGCGGGTGAAATTTAAGCGTAAAGAAAGGAACCAATATGTTTAAGAGATTTAAAGAAGTGATGAAAAAAAAGGAAATTGATCCTGATAAAAGAGATGTCGAGTTTGAAAAGGGAGATTTTCTCGCACTTACAATCGCAGCTGCGATTACTATGTTTCCAGTTCTAATCGGAATCTTTGCACTCTTTGGTCTCATAGCATGGCTTATGTTTAAGTAGGTTCTATCATAAAAAAACAGCCCTTATCATTAGGGCAGTGTTCATAAGGATACTTTTTGAACCTACCTAATGAATGGTGGCATTAAGCGGACAGTTACGGCTGTCCGCTTTTGTTTTGCCTAAATTACAAGCCTTAGCTCACCATTACCATCGGCAACAAATTCATAATCAGGTTCTGAAATATCATTTTCCTTAGTGACATCATCGAGTATTCCAATATCACGATAGTAAATCCAGACGCATTGCTCAGCTGTTCTTGAATATCTTTCAGCTTTTTCACCCACCACAATCCTGTCAATAAAGAGGTGTAATAGTTCTGATGTCACTTCTGTGATATCTGTATACCGTTTTGCTTTTTCAATAAACAGTTCTACATTAGTGAGTGAGTTTTTCAACTTTTCCATTTTTTCTTCTGCTTTTGGTATGCTTATTTTCAGAATCTTTTGTTCATCCGTATACTCTGAAGACAACATCCGAAAGTGTTCATCTGGGATTCTTCCAAGGACATTATCCTCATAAAGTCGTTTGAACAAGATTGTAAGCTCCGAGTCCCTGCGTTTCATATTATCCAGTTCACGCTGAAGCTTTGTAAGCTCCTTTCTAGTTTCGAAAGAATTTCGCTGATTGATATGTTCTGCAAACAGTTTTTCTTGTTGTCTTGCAAAATGAGTCACACGTTTTAAGTCATCTAAGATGATCGCTGTTAGCTGACTTTCCCTGATGTAATGTGAAGTACATTCTTCTTTGCCACGCTTTTTATAGGTGGAGCACATGAAATTGTTTTTAGTGGATTCCATCGTATGAGCTCGATGTAGCACCAGAGTACCATCGCAATCTTCACAAAACACCAGTCCAGAGAACATATTTGGCGTATCCATTTTCTTCGGAGGACGCTTTTTATGCTTTCGAATACTTTGAACGATATCCCACAGTTCCTGAGTAATTAAAGGTTCATGGGTATTCTTAAAGATTAGCCATTCTGATTCTGGTCTTACAATCTGCCTTTTGTTTTTGTAAGAAACAGTCGTGTGCTTCATATTAACGGTATGACCAATGTAGGTGATATCTTCTAAAATATTAGCAATGGTGGTGTCACTCCAATTATAAGGTCTTGTTGTGTCAAGACTTTTAAGGGCAACGCCATTCCTCTTATAATAGTAATTGCTAGGGGTGATGATCTGATCTTCTTTCAGTTTCCTTGCAATTTGTTTTGGACCTCTGCCCTCAGAACACAGCTTAAAAATGTAGCGAATCACTTCAGCACTTTCAAAATCTGGAACAATCAGTTTTGGATTATCCGTACTTTTTACATAACCGTAAGGTGGCTTTGTAGCAACTCTTTCACCACGTTCTGCCTGTGCTTTTTTAACAGCTTTAATTTTTTTACTACAATCTTTCGCATAGAAATCATTGAACAGGTTGCGAAAGGGTGCAAAATCATTATCGCCATACAAGGTATCAACAGCATCATTAATAGCGATAAATCTCACTTTGTAGTTTGGAAACACAATTTCCATGAGCTGCCCTGTTTGAAGATAATCACGTCCTAGTCTGCTCATATCCTTTACAATAAGGGTTTCAACTTGTCCACTTTCAATGAGTGACATAATTTCATTCCAAGCAGGTCTGTTGAAATTTGTTCCTGAATAACCGTCATCGTATAGGAATTTTAAATTCTCGAAGGCTTTATCTTCTGCATAAGCGGTCAGGATTAAACGTTGATTCTGAATGCTATTTGATTCACCTTCACGTTCATCTTCTTGACTTAGCCTTCCATAAAGTATGGTGTATTTTTCTTTGTCTGCCATTTATAAATCCTCCTTTTCTCTTATGGCAAACCGAATACGGTACTACACACAATACCGTAAACGTTGCCATAAAGCTATTGAAATCAAGCCTTTTTCAAATTTTCTACTAGGGCATTATCAATTAGGTTTAATAATTTTTCTGTAGGCGTGGAGTGCTTCACCATCGGAAAAACTGAACAAACTCGAAAGGTTCGCCCTTCAATATCCATTTGTCGCTCTACAATATGACGACTTCCATCATTCAAAATAGCGGTATCATCAAAGGTTCTATGGTATGTTCCTTCGGTGTCATTCTTCCAAACAACTTCAGCAGTTTCATATGCTCCAAGTATTTTTGTTTCTAAATAATGCTGTACTTCAGTTCTTTTACGCATTAGATTCCTCCTCCAAGTCGAGCCCCATTTGGTATTTGACTGCATCTTCCATATTGATTTTTCCACGGTTTCTTTTGACTTCTAAAACACATCTGCCACGAAGCTTTCGTAAATCGTCATCACTAATTTCAAGACCTGCAGCTAGAATATTCATCATCATACTCATTTCTACAGACAGGCGAAAAAGATTAGCAGATTGCCGATTTTCTGTCATTTTGAGTGTTCCGTCAATGGCATTTAGCAATATTTTTGATAGATAGGTGGTACTGTCTTGACATGCTAAATATCCAATATAAAAATCTACTGCATGATAAATGAATTCAGATTTGTTTTTGATGTTGTTTGGTTCACAAAGAGTTTCCATATTTTTAATCATAGATGGTGGTAACCAAGCGTTTACACGCTCTTTGTTTTCAAGTTTCTTTGTACTCATAAAATCGCTCCTTTTTATTAACATCACCTTATATAGCACCTTTAAAATGGCTATTTTGTGGGGTTTAGCTGTTCTTACAGCACTGAAAGCGTACAAAATGCTTATTTTCAGCACTGTTATGATTTAACTGGCTTATATCTTAGAATCTACATCTGGTGGGGGTTTCCTCGGTCGGCGTTGCCGTCCGATGTGATCGCAAGGGGCGTTTACAGCACCTTGCTTTATCCTGCTAATTTTTAATACTTGGTTTTAGTGGTGTCCAATTAGTAGTTTCAAATAATTCCATTGTGCCAATTTTCTTTTCTGGCGTGTTTGTGGCTCACAAATGCCCCAAATTTCGATTATAATCAGCAGCAGGCATTGTAATGCCAATGGGTATATAAATCTCTACGTAGGGGCAAACAATCGTTGTTTTGACTATTTTCTTAGAATTTAATTAGGCACGATTCACTTCCGCAGGGTCATAAGGGTCATTATCTGGAGCACCTACCGAAGTCCCCAGATTATCGACACTATCGTCCCTAATGACAGAGAGTGAAATAATACGTTTACCATTACTCTTTTTGAAATCCGCATAGATAAAGAGTTTGCGAAGTTCTTCAAGGTTCAGTCTGATATGTTTTGACAAAAGCCTTGAAGAAATTTGATCACCACTTTGAACAGATAGCAGGGTCGACAATTCTGTTGGCGATCCATTATAACTATCTTTGTCTTTCATAAAATCAGAAATAAGAAGGACAATGTCATGGAGTAGCACATCTTTATTTTGAAAACTGTCAGACACCACGTCCCAAATGTTTTCTTCATTTCGCTTTAGACAAATTTCTCTGTACTCAATGTCTCTACCAACACAATATAGCTTTGCTTGACCACTACCACGAACATCTTCAGAAAGAATAAAACTAGAATCTACGGCACCTTGAATACCCGTTGTACCAGATATTCGATTGAACGGATCATTATCATTTTCTTTTCTCAGGTGATGAATGAGCAGTATGGCAATTCCAAGTTCATCTGCAATATTTTTTAGAACAGATAAATCACTATAGTCACTGGCATAGCTGTTGTCAGTAGAAGATCCACGAATCATTTGAAGTGTGTCGATGATAATCAGAACACATCTGGGATGTTCTTCAACAAAAGTTCTAATCCTTTCTTCTAGTTCACCTCCAAGTGTTGCTTGCTCTGTACAAAAATTAACGGCTGCAGATGCTTCATCTGTTATTTCGAACAGACGATTTTGAATTCGGATTTGACTGTCCTCAAAGCAGAGGTACAAAGTATCACCTTGTTTTACATTGTTGCCCCAGATTTCTTCGCCCTTTGAAACGGTTACAGCAAGCCATAGGGCAAGCCAACTCTTTCCTACCTTTGGTGAGCCTGCAAGAACATGTAGCCCTTTGGATAAAAGATTTTCAATGACAAATTCGAGTGGCTGAAGTGGCATGGTCATAAGTGTTTGACCATCGATGGTATTGAATCGTTTTTTCATTTTGGTAATTCCTCCTTTGATTTTCGATTTCTTTTTCTGAAGTTGAGAGAAGCTCTTACTGTATAGGCAGTGAAAATGAATTTTTGACAACCAGACTAGAAAAAGTATCTCTACTTATTTCCACGACGAAACGTGTGGTTGGACCAAAAATAATTTTGCCCCTCACTACTAAAGGCAAAAAAACGGCTACCCTACAAAATTTTTCTTCTCATATACTTCCACGATGAGAAGTCCTGTTGAGCGGAAAAAATGCAACAAAAAAGATGCCCTCATATACTTCCACGTTTAGGAGGGCATCTGTACCATAACTTATAATCGTAAGTGTTAGAAATAACCACAAATAATAATCTAAAGAAATTTTTCGTATTGATATATATCGATTTGTGAATTATTATGTAAATATCGATATACGTCGATATGAATATATTTTTACTAAATTATACATTTTAGAGAGGTGTACAAAGATGATAGAAGAAACTAAGACGGTAGTAGTAACGTTATTTGTCCCTGAACATTCTAAATATACAGATTCAATAACAGTACTTTTCAACGAGACAATAGAATCATTAAATCCCATATTTGCTATAAAAAACATTAAACTAGTAGGTAAAAATGAGTATTCTGTTGGAGATTATGACACCTTTGAAATAAAGGTTGGCAGAGGAAAGAAAAAGCAAATATCAGCATTGAGTACTTCCGACGATTTTGCAAATATTATTTTTAGCAAATTCCAATGATATCATTACAAATTTAAAATTTTAACAGAGAATTAACATTAACCATGTTTCGCTTTTATCATAGATTGGTATAATGAAAATATAAATCGATGTTTATCGATATAACATTAACCTAGTTCAAATTTATGAGGTGAAATTATGGGTAGTCAAATGATAATGATTGGAGTTTTAAGTATAGTTTTTATAGGCTTTATTGGATTTGCAAATTACAGATCAGCAGTTGAACGTGGGAAAAAAATATATTGTGATGTACATTGTAAGGATGAAAGCTCTTGTGACTTTATGAGTAATTCAGCATCAAAATTTTAAGATTTTTTACTTTGTCTAGTATACTTAAAATTCTACTTACAATGAAAGGTGTGTTCTAATGAAACCAATTAAATTATTGTTTGTCTGTGTGCATAACGCTGCCAGAAGTCAGATGGCAGAAGCATTTTTAAATCATTATGGTGAAGGTAAATTTATTGCTGAAAGTGCTGGGATGGAGGCTGGGGTCCTTAATCCATTGGCGATAGAAGCCATGAATGAAATCGGTTTGGACATATCAAAAAATTCAGTTGACAGCGTATTTGAGTTTTTTAAAAGTCAGAAGTTTTATTCATATGTCATAACTGTTTGTGATGAAACAAGTGGTCAGAAGTGTCCAATCTTTCCGGGTATTAATAAAATGATTCACTGGAGTTTTGAAGATCCATCTACCTTTGAAGGTAGTTATGAGGAGCGTCTAGAAAAAACAAGACTTGTACGAGATAAGATAAAAACTCATGTTCTTGAATTATTAGATATTCTTAGGAATAGACACGAGATATCAAATTGATAGCGAAAAAAATGAGGAGCTTTCGACTGAAAGCTCCTTTAAATTACCTATTTGAGAAGTTGCTTGATATCATCCACAGAAGGGACACGTCCCATTACTTTAACTTGCTCATCAATGACAAGAGCAGGCGTCTTCATAACACCGTATGCCATAATACCTTGAATATCTTCAACTTTTTCAACACTGGCTTCAATACCAAGTTCCTTAACAGCTTCTAGGGCATGAGCCTCTAGCTTTTTACAGCTTGCACAACCTGTGCCTAATACTTTAATAATCATTGAAAATCCTCCTTAAAATAGAATGGTTTATAAACAAGTACAGCTACAACCACAACTCGAATCCTGACCAACATCCCCAACATAGTCTATGGATGCGGTTGGACAGAGTTTTTGACAACCACGACAACCATCAATACAGCCATCTGGGTGAATCACATTTGGCTTATAAGAACCTTTCTCATACACACCATGAGAGCATTTTTCAACGCATGCACCGCATTCTGTACAGGTTTCATAGTTGATTACTGGATACCATTTTTTAGACATGTCTGTTCCTCCTAAATTTTAAAGAGAATAGCTTTATATTTTTATTCAATTGCTTCTGCTTTTTCATAGATTGCCTTTACTTCGCTTGCTGGGACAATCTTAGACAGAACAAAAGCAATGATAATGACACCTGGAAGATCTACTAAAAGTCTTGTAACGGCAAACTTTGCACCAAGAGATGTTATTTCAAATAAAAACATCGGTATTTTAGTTGTGGACCATGCACCTATGAATATAAGGATATTTTTAAAGGATACACCTTTCTTCATAAAGACTGCTGCAACTGGGAATGCACCATATAAGGGACCGGCAGCGGCAGAACCAATAAATATGGATAGCAAGATACCTTTTAGACCAGAGCCTTCACCCATATATTTTATCATCGTTTCCTTTGGTACCCAAACGTCAAGAAGGCCAAGTAAAAGGAAGATTGGAGGGATCACCATTATCATTTCTTTAAAAGAATAGGCGGTAACGCTAATGGCTTTAAATCCGATTTTCTGATTGATTAAGGTCAAAATCAATAGTCCTGTTAGAACTACTAAAAAAGCTCTGTATTTTCTGATAATACTTTTCATAATACAGTCACCACCCATCCAATAATGCCTGCTACGAAAAAGGAAAAGATGAAAGCTAAAATATTACGCATGAAGGTGATTCTCTTTCCAAAATACTTGATTTCAACAGGAAGAGTAACAACCCCCACCATCATCAGTGTGGAGATAAAGGCACCAATTTGCATATACCCTGCGCCACCTTCAAGAAGCATGGCCGCTGTTGGAAAAGCCACAAATCCAGGTATGAGGGTGATTGATCCAACAATTGAAGCCAGAATGACACCTAACCAACCTGAGTCAGAACCAATTATTTTAGATATGATTTCGGGATTGATTACGGCAATCAATATGCCGACAAAAAGGATAACAACTAAAAACTCTGGCAGAATGTTTTCGAATGCCTTCCACGCTTTCTTGATGGCCATTTTTGTTTTCTTTTTATCTTTAATATGGGATAAAAGTAAAAGACTGAGAGTTATTGCATATAGACCAGCGTTCAAGAAATCACCTGCTTTCCATTAATAAAGTTACCTATAACAACAGATAACCAAAGGCGTTAAAAGTATAGCCGATGATTAAAATACCAATAGTGACAATCCCTGCGAAAGTGACGAGTAGTCTTGTTTTTACAACTTTTTTAAGAAGGATCATAGATGGAAGTGAGAGTGCTGTTACAGCCATCATAAAGGATAAAGCAGTACCAATGCCAACGCCTTTTAGAACAAGAGCTTCCGCAATCGGAAGGGTTCCGAAAATATCTGCATACATTGGGACACCCACAACTGTTGCTAATAAAACGGAGTACCATTTGTCTTGACCCAATACAGCCGATATAACAGATTCAGGAATCCAGTTGTGGATTGCTGCACCTATGCCGACACCAATGAGGATATAGAGCCAAACTTTCTTAATAATGTCTAGCACTTGTTCTCTTGAGTAGCTCATTCTATCTTTAACAGTGAGTTCTTCTTGCTCAATTTCCATGAGCTTGTTTCCAAAGACAAAGGGTTCTACATATTTTTCAAGTTTTAAGTGGCTAATAAGCGAACCACCAATGACTGCCAGTATAAGCCCTACAACGACATAAGCGATTGCAATTTTCCAGTTAAAAATACTTGCTAAAAGAAGTACTGAAGCTAAATCAACCAGTGGCGAGGATATTAAAAACGAAAAAGTTACGCCGATTGGAAGTCCTGCGCTTGTAAATCCGATGAAAAGTGGGATAGACGAACAAGAGCAAAAGGGGGTAATCGTGCCTAAAAGAGCTCCTAAAATATTTGCAGTGATGCCGTTAAATCGTCCAAGTATTTTTCGTGTTCTTTCAGGTGGGAAGAAACTTTGAATATAAGAAATAGTAAATATAAGGACTGAAAGCAGTATGAAAATCTTGATTACATCGTAAATAAAGAAGTGAATACTGCCTCCGAGTCTATCGGTGGTGCTAAGACCAAAAACATTTTCGACAAGTATCTTAACAAGATCAGACAGCCACTGCATTTTAAGTAGCTGATTATTGAGCCATTCTAATATAAACATTAAATCATCTCCTTTTTATTATGCTTCACAAACAATACAACATTGGTTGAGAAATTTTTCTTTGTCCACAAGTCGTTCTGAGTCTTCTTTGATTTGTGGATATTGATCCATGTGCTCTAAAATGTGCTCAAGAGTTTGTGTCAAAAGTATGTTCTCTTTCTTGAGGTTATAAAAAACGAATTTTTCCCTACGATCATCTGAAACAAGATTTAGGTCTCTCAGTTTTGAAAGGTTTTTAGACACCCTTGGTTGTGGGATACTTAAGATTCCACTCATTTCACAAACGCATAAATCTTGTTGATATAAGAGCATCATCATTCTAAGCCTCGACTCGTCAGATAGCAGTTTGAATATATTTGTAAGTTGGTTCATAGTGGGTCTCCTTTCAACTTTTGTAGTTGAATATACATATGCACATATGGGAATATGTATATCGTACGCCTGTATTTTTGTTTTGTCAACAAAGAAAATCTTTAAGTTTCAAAATTTAAAATCATTACATATTGAAAAACATCAATTTGATTGGTATAATTAAATCGATAAATATCGATATGAGGAGGACGAACATGTCTACAGTCTACGAAATAAATGCTAAAATTTTCAAAGCTTTCTGTGATGAAAACAGGTTGAGGATACTTGAATTACTTCAAGGCGGAGAAAAATGCGCCTGTACATTGCAAGATGAACTGCCTATTGGTCAATCTACCCTTTCTCACCATATGAAAATATTGCTTGAAAGTGGTGTGGTTGAAGTCAGAAAAGATAAAAAGTGGTCTTATTACTCATTGTCAGATAAAGGTTCAGTAGTCGCCACAGAAAAGTTAAGTATGCTTCTAACCAAAAACTACAGTGATCAAGCACAGTGCGCTTGTGAAAGTGAGGCGTAAATGAGAATTGTAATAATAGGTGCGGTTGCTGCGGGAACTTCTGCAGCGGCGAAGGCAAGAAGAAATGATGACCAAGCTGAAATTGTTATTTATGAAAGGGATAAGGATATCTCTTATTCAGGCTGTGGACTGCCTTACTACATTGGCGGTGAAATTGAAGACATTGAAGAATTGACTCCGAGAGATACAAAGTTCTTTAAAAAGAAATACAACATTGAGGTTAAAACTGAACATGAGGTAATGGAAATATTCCCGGATCAGAAGTCCGTTTTAGTAAAGGATATTGCAACAGGCAAACTTTTTGGAGATACTTATGACAAATTAGTCATTGCGACTGGGGCAATGCCTTTTGTTCCGAGCATACAAGGCGTTGACCTTGAACATGTGTTTTTCCTCAGAAATGTACAAAATGCAATTGCGATTAAAAAATTCATAGATGAGAAAAAACCTGAACATGCTGTTATAGCAGGGACTGGATTTATTGGTTTTGAAGTTTTAGAAAACTTGATGCATCTGAATATTGATACAACCATCATAGAAGTTGCTAGTAAAATCACCCCCAATTTAGATCTAGATATGGCTCTTTTTCTTGAAAATACATTAACTAAAAAAGGTGCAAAGCTTATAAAGGGTCAAAGTATCAACCATATTGAGGGGAATCAAGTTGTATTGAGCAGTGGCAATAAGCTGAAGGCGGATATGGTCTTCATGGCGACTGGTGTCAGACCCAATACGGCTCTTGCAACATCAGCAGGCATTAAACTTGGTAAAACAGGTGCCATTAAGGTGGATCAGCAAATGAAAACCAATGTAGCAGATATTTATGCCTGTGGGGATTGTGTTGAAACTTTCTCAGCTATTACAAATAAACCGGTCTACAGACCACTTGGCTCAACTGCTAATAAAACGGGTAGAATAGCTGGCGATGCACTGACTGGCGGTAAGCTGCGGTATCAAGGTAATTTAAGTACAGGGATTTTTAAACTATTTGATTTAACCATTGCAACCACTGGTCTTTCAGAAAAAGAAGCAATAGATGAAGGGTATGACATTGAAATATCACACAATATTAAGCCAGATAAACCGAGTTACTTCCATGGTGAGGAGATGGTCATTAAGTCGATAGCGGATAGAGAATCTCAGCGCTTATTGGGTGTACAGATTATTGGAACCACAGGTGTAGATAAGCGGATTGATGTATTTGCAACTTTAATTACCTACAAGGCAAAGGTGGATGAACTCTTCCATTTAGACCTAGCATATGCGCCACCATTTTCAACGACAAAAGACCCTATCCATTATACAGGCATGATTTTGGACAATGCCATTAACAATGGAAGACCAATCATCACGGCAAATGAAGTAAGAAACAGTGAATCGGAACTTCAAATTGTGGATGCAAGAAGCAGTGAGGATTACGATATAAAAGGACACGTGACGGGTGCAGTGAATATGCCTCATGCCAAACTGAGGGATGTGCTTAAAAATCTCGACCCTGAAAAGCCTACAGTGACCTATTGCAATAAAGGTGTGACAGGAAATGCGGCACAGAATATCTTAATCAACAACGGATTTAAAAAAGTATTTAACCTTTCAGGTGGGCATAAATTTTATAAGGGAAGCGGTGAACAGAAATGATAGACAAAAATAAAGTGATTAAAATCGTCGTTCCTGTTCTTATTATATGTGTCATAGGCAGTCTCTGGTTTTTCAAAAATAGAGATGAAGCAAGTCTTGTAAAGCCGATAGAAACAGCGGTGAGCAGTGGTGAAATTTCTACAAATGACAAGGCAATGATTAATACACTTGAAGCCACAAGTTTAGACCTTGACGAACTCAAAGCCCAAGGACTCCCCATTGTCATTGATTTTGGTGCTGATGAGTGTATACCTTGTAAAGAAATGGCACCTATTTTGAAAGAGTTAAGTGAGAATTACCAAGGTAAGGTTATTGTAAAATTTGTTGACGTATGGAAATATCCAGAACTTGCAGAACAGTTTCCATTAGAAGTCATTCCAACTCAATTTTTCTTTGATAAAGATGGGAACCCCTACATGCCAAAGGATGCTGAGAAAATGGGGATGCAACTTTATAAAATGAAGGATACAGGAGATCATGGCTTTACGGCCCATCAGGGTGGCATGAAAAAGGAACAATTTTTGGCTATCTTTGATGAGCTGGGGGTCAAACCATGATCAATGGATTTTTAGAGGGACTATCAACCGGGATACTGAGTAACCCTTGGTTAGCACCCCTTATGGCTTTATTAGCAGGTATACTGACTTCTTTTACGCCGTGTTCATTATCTAGCGTGCCCTTAGTTATTGGATTTGTTGGTGGCATAAAGCAGCAAGATACTAAAAGGTCATTTCAACTTTCATTAACTTTTGCACTGGGCATGGCTTTAACATTTACGCTGCTAGGTGTTTTAGCATCTTCGCTTGGAAAACTTATGGGCACTTCATCATCTCTGTGGTTTTTATTTTTAGGAACTTTAATGGTGTTGATGGCACTACAAGTTTTTGAAGTATTTAATTTTGTACCCTCGGTATTTTTAAGCACAAAACATGTTCGTAAAGGATTTATTGGTGCTTTCGTAGCAGGTGTTTTAGGTGGGTTTTTCTCTTCTCCTTGCGCAACACCAGTGCTCGTTGTACTTTTGGGATTGGTAGCCAAAAGTGGTAACATTCTTTGGGGAATTTTGCTTCTACTATTGTATTCTTTAGGTCATAGTTTTTTGGTAATCTTGGCGGGGACTTCCGTTGGATTTGTGACAAAACTCACAAGCAACAAGACCTATGATACCAGTGCAAAAGTACTTAAATATGCTTTAGGCGTACTGATTTTACTGCTAGGATTTTACATGTTCTATTTAGGTTTTTAATACGAAGGGAGGTCCACAATGATTAGTCAACTGATCATAAATAACGAGAAAACGATCACCATTGATTTTTTGTATCTAGACTTAAATACTTGTGATCGATGTCAAGAAACGGAGACAAATTTAGACGAGGCGGTAAGCATTTTTTCAGAAGTATCAAAATGCCTTAATTACAAAGTCCTTGTAAACAAAATTAATGTCAACACGAAGGAACTTGCAGAGATTCATCGATTTGAAAGTTCCCCAACCATTCGAGTGAACGGACAAGACATATTGGGGGCGATCAAAGAAAATTCATGTCCAGCATGCAGTGCCATTAGTGGTCAAGAAACCGCCTGCAGAGTTTTTGAATACGATGGCAAAGCCTTTACAGAACCGCCAACAGCTATGATTTTGGAAGGCATTTTAAGCGTTTTATTTAATAAAAATGTAGATAAAGGTACAGTACAATTTGTTTTACCTCAAAACTTAGAAAAATTCTATTTAACAACTGAGAAAAAGACTGAAGGCTGTTCTTGCAATGGCTCAGGATGCTGTTAACCCTATCATATAAAGGAGATTACGAAAATGATAATTATGAAAACGATTGAGATATTTGATCCTGCAATGTGTTGTACAACGGGTGTTTGTGGTCCGTCAATTGACCCAGAGCTTATGAGAGTTTCAACGGTAATTAATAGTCTTAAGGAAAAAGGAATTACCATCAAAAGATACGGTCTATCCACTGAGCCACAAGTTTTTGTTTCTAACCAAATCATCAACGATATCCTTCAAACGGAAGGTGCTGACATTTTGCCAGTGACTTTAGTTGACGGTAAAGTAGCTAAGACAAAAGCGTATCCAACAAATGCTGAATTTGCAGAGTGGTTGGGTGTGGAAATTGATAGTAAGCCAGAGCAAAAGCAAAGCTGTTGTTGTGGACCAAAGGGGTGTTGTTAATATGACACATCAACTGAACACCTTTGATGTTGATCAATTCAACTTAACCAAATACTTGTTTTTCACTGGAAAAGGTGGAGTCGGTAAAACGTCTACTGCTTGTGCTGTGGCTGTAAATCTGGCTGATGGTGGCAAGAGAGTACTGCTCATCAGTACGGATCCAGCCTCGAATTTACAAGACGTTTTTAATACGGAGATAGATGGAAAAGGCGTCCCTATTGTTGGCGCTCCCAACTTAATGGTTGCAAATTTAAACCCAGAAGAGGCTGCAAGAGAATATAAAGAATCAGTCGTGGCACCCTATAGAGGGAAACTGCCGGAGAGTGTTATTGCCAATATGGAAGAACAACTTTCAGGATCCTGTACGGTTGAAATTGCAGCTTTTGACCAATTTTCAAATTTTATCACCGATAAGACCACCGAACTGGAATACGATCACATCATCTTTGACACAGCACCGACAGGGCACACCCTTCGTATGCTTCAGTTACCCTCAGCATGGAGTAACTTTATTAGTGAAAGTACCCACGGTGCATCTTGCTTAGGCCAATTATCTGGTCTCGAAGGCAAGAAGAATATTTATAAGGAAGCTGTTTTAAACCTTTCTGACCATCATAAGACGACTTTAATATTGGTTTCTAGACCAGAAGAAACACCACTCTTGGAAGCTGAACGCTCTAGTCTTGAACTGAGTGACCTTGGAATTAGAAATCAACTACTGATTATTAATGGGGTGTTAGGCAGTGCATCAGATCCTTTATCAAAAATAATATTGGATAAGCAACAAGATGCCATTAAAAATATTCCAAAAGGATTAACTGAATTTACAAAATTTACGTTGCCTCTTCGTTCTTATAATGTGTTGGGACTTGATAACATTAGAGCGTTTTTCAAAAGTGATCAATTTGACAGCACTAAAACAGTGACTAAGTCAAAAGATCTTAAATCAATTGATGCTTTGGTAGAGGATGTTTGCAATACGGGTAAAAAAGTAATCTTTACCATGGGAAAAGGTGGCGTTGGAAAAACCACCATTGCGGCCACGATAGCCCTTGCTTTGGCGAATAAAGGTGTGAAAGTACATCTGACATCTACCGACCCTGCAGACCACATTCAATATGTGATCAAGGACTCAGAAAACATTACCCTTAGTAAAATTGATGAAAAAGAAGAACTGCGAAATTACCAAGATGAGGTATTGACTAAAGCTAGGGAAACCATGTCAGAAGAAGACATTGCCTATGTGGAAGAAGATTTGCGTTCTCCTTGCACACAAGAAATTGCTGTGTTTAGAGCTTTTGCTGAAATTGTCGACAAGGCCGAAAATGAAGTTGTGGTCATCGATACGGCGCCAACGGGGCATACTTTATTACTCCTTGATTCGACACAAAGTTACCATAAAGAAGTTCAAAGAACCAAAGGAGAAACACCAATTTCTGTTCAGCGATTACTTCCAAGGCTGAGAGATGAGAAACAGACCGAAGTCATTATCGTAGCCTTACCAGAAGCCACACCTGTTTTTGAGGCCAATAAACTGCGTGATGACCTTAAAAGAGCAGGTATCAATAACAAATGGTGGGTTGTAAACCAATGTCTTTCTATGGTGGATACCAGCGATGCCATGCTTATAGCTCGTGCAGAAGCAGAAAGACACTGGATTGAAAAAGTCAGAGAAATCAGTTCTAACAGCATGGTCACAATACCATGGGTTCAAGATGCATCAGTACAAAAGATCGGCAAACTTTAATCAAACATTAACTTACAAAAATATGGAGGTTTAAAATGAGCAAAGGAAAATTGCAAGGCATTAGTTTTTTTGAAAAATATTTAACCATATGGGTTGCATTATGTATGGTTGTCGGTATTCTCATAGGTCAGTTTTTACCTGGAATCCCCGCATTTTTAGGCAAATTTGAATATGCGAAAGTTTCCATACCTATAGCTATTTTAATTTGGCTGATGATTTATCCGATGATGTTGAAAGTTGATTTCCATAGTGTTAAGAATGTTGGAAAGAATCCCAAAGGATTGTATGTAACCTGGGTAACGAACTGGCTAATCAAACCTTTTACCATGTTTGGAATCGCATATTTCTTCTTCTACGTTGTCTTTAAATCACTGATTCCTGCTGACTTAGCAAAAGATTATTTAGCAGGCGCCATATTACTTGGGGCGGCGCCGTGTACAGCGATGGTCTTTGTATGGAGCCATTTGACAAAAGGGAATCCAGCTTATACCGTTGTTCAAGTTGCTACAAATGATTTGATTATCCTTGTGGCATTTACGCCAATTGTGGCATTCCTTCTTGGGGTAGGTGGCGTTGCAATTCCATGGGATACACTTATTCTTTCTGTGGTCTTATTTGTAGTTGTTCCCTTAAGTGCTGGAGTAATTACTCGCAATGTCATTACAAAAAATAGAGGTATTGAATATTTCCAGAACACCTTTATTCCCAAATTTAACAACATTACAATCGGTGGTTTACTTTTAACCTTGATTATTATATTCTCGTTCCAAGGGAATGTGATTATCAACAATCCGCTTCATATTTTGTTGATAGCGGTACCGCTCACGATTCAAACTTTCTTAATTTTCTTCATAGCATATTTTGCTAGTAAATTACTCAAATTACCTTATGATATTGCAGCACCAGCAGGAATGATTGGTGCCTCCAACTTCTTTGAATTATCAGTTGCAGTTGCTATTTCTCTCTTTGGTGCAACTAGCCCAGTAGCACTTGCAACCATAGTAGGTGTATTAGTAGAAGTGCCTGTCATGTTAATACTCGTAAATATCGCCAATTCGACAAAGGGATGGTTTGAACCCAACAAGTTAAGTCAGTAGAATATAAGATAAGGAGACGAAAACAATGAATAGAAAGCCAAAAGTTGCATTTATATGTGTTCATAATTCTTGCAGAAGTCAAATGGCAGAAGCTCTTGGCAAGCACTTTGCAAGTGATGTATTTGAAAGCTATTCTGCAGGTACGGAAATGAAACCTAAGATCAATCAAGATGCTGTAAGACTTATCAAAGAAATCTACGATATTGATATGGAGGCTACTCAGCAATCAAAACTCCTTACAGAGATTCCAGATGTGGATATAGTCATAAAAATGGGCTGCAATGTGATATGTCCATTTTTACCAAGTCAACATGAAGAAGATTGGGGACTGGATGATCCAAGCGGCAAGTCGGATGAGGAATTTAAGCTGATTATTGATAAGATTGAAGAAAATATTAAACATTTAGCTGACAAAATCAGCAATAATGAAATAGCTTTAAATTTATAAAACAGGGAGATGAGGTTTTGAGTAAAACGGTAGAGTTGTATCTTATTTCAGGATTTCTAGGTGCGGGGAAAACCACATTGGTCAAACAACTTCTGGAGAATCAATCGGATAAAAAATCGGAATCATTATGAATGAGTTTGGAAAAGTCAGCATTGATGGTCCCATTCTTAAAAAGAACAACATGGAAATGATTGAGCTTACAAGAGGATCCATCTTCTGTTCTTGTTTAACAATGGCATTTGCAGATGCCTTGATCGACATGGCAGATAAAGATTTGGATTACCTCATTATTGAAAGCTCAGGACTTGCCGATCCATCCAATATTGGAGAAATACTAGGCGGTGTGAGTCAGAATATCGATAGTCCTTATGTCTATTCTGGAAGCATTACTGTTGTGGATGCCAGCCAGTTTTTAAGTTCATATGAAGAAGTTGAAACCATAGTGAAGCAAATTGAGTGTTCAGATTTGACTTTAATCAATAAAGTTGATTTGGTAGATGGAGAATCCGTACAATTGATAAAAGAAAAAATTCTTCAGATCAACCCAGATACTGAACTGGTAGAAACTTCATTCTTTAAAGAAATTGAAGCTATTTTAGGTAGAGATTTGGCTAAAGGGAAATATCCTGAATTAAGGGCATCGTTGAATACACCTGAGAATAAGCCAAAGACAATGTCTATCAATTTTACAGAAAACGTTGAAAAAGAACAACTGAAAAGTTTTATTAAAGCCATTATGAAATCAGCCTTCAGGGTGAAAGGATTCGTTCAATCAGGCGAATCGTGGTGGGAAGTCCACGGCGTTGGTGATTGTGTTGATTTTTATGAAACAGATCGCCAATTAGAGGCATCTACCCTTGTTATCATTTCAAAAGTTGGACCAGAAATTATAAGAACTGTTGATGCTGCGTGGAAAGGGCATTTTGATATTTCCATGAAAATGGTTAATGGGTAATTAACAAAACCCCGCCTTAATTTTAGATTATTAAGGCGGGGTTTTCACGTATTCAGTTTACCGTTGACCCTCGGTTCACAAGTTGTCTTTATGACCCCTTGTATTTGCGTTAAGGGCTGTTTTTATATCTATGAGTGAAAAGTAATTAAGGTAAGAATTTTTAATACAGAGATTTCTTGGTCATTTTTAATGCAGTTTTAATGACGCTTTCGGGAAATATTGATAAAATTGACTGGTGGCTTAAGGAGCTGAAACTAGGCAGATATCTTAATGGGTTGTTAAGTCATTTTTAATAAATTGAAGTTAATTTTGTGATAAACTTACGAAGGAGCTAGATACATAAAAAAAACACCTTCAGTGATCAGCTGAAAGTGTTCCTTTTACTGGAGCCGACGGAGAGATTCGAACTCTTGACCTACGCCTTACCATGGCGTTGCTCTACCTGCTGAGCTACGACGGCACATCATTAGTAATTATAATAGATAAGAAAGAAAATTTCAAGTGCTAATTAAATAGTTTGAATAGTCAGATACTGAAAACACTATATACTAGCAAAATGTTTAAGGGGGATATGCAATGTCAGAAAGAGAAAGCTTGAGTAAAGCGGCAAAAAAGAAACGTAAGGCCTCGAAGAATAAAACCCTGTTTTACAAAAGATGGTCGTTTTATTTTGTTTTGTTAATCATATTTGTGTTAGTGATGCACGGTACAACAGAATGGTTAATAACAATTGAACAGCCGTCAGAGGGTTGGTCGATAGGCTATAAGGCCCTTGAAGGTTTGCCAACAGATGAACGTCTAATTAGTGTCTCAGAAAGTACCGATGGAAATAGCTATATTGTCGCATACAAGACCTCGACCAGTATTGTAATTACATCATTGAATCTATACGGGAAGGTGCAAGCAGAGGCTAAGCTCTCGCTTAGTAATGGGCCAATACTTGCAGGTAAGCTGAAATTAGTCAAAGTTGCACCGGCTAAGGACACAAATTATCTATATTATGGTGATCGGGTTAGTTTATATCGAGTCGCATTTGATGCCAGCCTTAAAAATATTGAAGCGCCTATTTTAGTTTCTGAGCATGCTGAGCAGTTTGATGTGGATGGCGAATACGTTATCGCAGGTGATGATACCTTAACCCAAGTTTTTAGAGAAGATCAGATGATCCGTGAGATAGATGGCTACGATAATTTGAAAAGCTTGGTGATTTGCTCTGATGATGAAACGGTTTATGCAGGTGTAAATACAGATAAAGAAGGCATGCTCTATCAAGTAAATTCAATTACGGGTGCACAACAAGAATCGGTCGTTATGAATCAAAATGATCAGAGATTTTATGGCTATTTTAAAGATATCAAGCCGACTGAAAGTAGCGTTACAATTATAACGAGTTTATTTGATCACTTAAATCCTGGAGCGCCAAGCGTACTTGGTGTATGGCAATACAATCGTTCAAGCCTCGACCAAGAAAACTTTACATTGTTTTACCATGTTAGAACGAGCCTGGAGCCGATTTTAACGCATATTGAGGGCGATCAAGTAAGTTATATCCTTGGGGTACAGCAAACGCTGGATAACGTAAGCAAGGGCTTGTCTAGATATCCACAGGTTAAAGGCGGTATTTATACGAATATCTCATACTTTTCACGACAAGGTGACACTTTAACAGAAAATACTCGATTAACCTTAACAAGGAAATACCCTATAGCTTATTATTATTTTGAAAATGAGGGCATTAATCAACTGATATGGATAGATAAGGAAAGCAATGGCGGTGTGCTTATGATGGCAGGCAATACGCCAGATTGGATCCAATTTGCAAAAGCTAATCAACCGATTGATTTAGTAAAGCTTTCTGGTTACACGCTTGTGGCCTTAGCAAATACCGTATTTTTAGGGTTGGTCTCTTTCCTAATATCACTTTCTGATTATAATATTTGGATATTTGTAACGCTTATAGCGATTGTGCTATTTAGAAAATTTGCAAGGCTTGATCAGAATAAAAAGGATGTCATAACACAGTATATACTGATGGGAATGGTGCTTGTTATAGGTGTTGTGATGGTGGCAGCTCCAGATTCAGCGTTTAGATTGTACCAACAAATTTACCCATGGTTCTTTGGAAGTACAGTTGCTCTAATTGCGATACCATCAACAATTGGACTTGTTGCACTCGGTCTATATTATCTTTGGAAAAAAGAGCACTATTACTATACAAACTGGTTTTTACATTTTTCATTCTTTTTAGGCATGTACTTATTCTTCTACATGTTTGTCATTATGAGCTTTTTTGTATCGGCGATGATGAAGAGTCATCTGATGATGTAAAACGAAGTTAATTTTAAAGGCGTCCTTGTAAAAATCACAAAGGTGAGTTTACATAGACGCCTTTAATTGTTTGAATATAAGCATTAAAACGTGATAGGTTTAAAAGTTTTGGGTATGAATAAATGAAAGCCAATCGATTTAAACGATAAACGACTAGAAGTGCCTATTATCTATGAAAGCCTTCACCAAGTACCTCACGAACATTGGAAACGGTAACAAAGGCATCGGGATCTACTGCTTTAACAAAACCTTTTAGCCGTATAAATTGCTTTTTATCCATGATCGAGTTGACGATTTCTTTGTCCTTCATAGTATACGCGCCTTTAGCACTGTAAATCGTTGCACCTCTCTCAAGTTGATCGACTATGAATTTTTGAATGATATCGCTTTGAGTGGAAACTACTGAAACGCTGAGTTTTTGATTGAAGCCTTCGATAACGGTATCGATGATTAAACCGTTCATCAGTATACCTAAAAAGGCATATATCGCTAAGTCTATACCAAAGCTATAGGCAGCAAGTGTAACAACGGCAAAATCGGCGATTAGCAAGGATTTACCAATATCCAGGTGAAAAAATTTATTGAGAATCTTTGCGATAATATCGGTACCGCCAGTTGAAGCCTCTTGATTAAATACAATCCCCAATCCTACCCCTTGAATCAAGATGCCGACGATTAAATTAACAAGTAGATCGTCTACAACTGGTTCTGTAACCTTATAAAAGGTATCGAATAGATAGATAGTTCCCGTTAATAAAAAACTGGCATAAATGGTTTTAGCTCCAAATTCTTTACCAATGGTTAGAAATCCCACAACAAATAAGATAATATTTAGAATAAGTAAGATCTGTCCAATGCTGATACTAGGAACCAAATCGTGTATAATCATAGAAAGACCTGTTATTCCACCAGTAGCTAGGTTTGCTGGAATTAAGAAAAAACAGATGCCGAGTGCGACAATCAGAACACCGACGGAGATTAAGACATAACTTTTGAATGTTGACATAAGTCCTCCTGTTAAATTTCATACTATATAATTACCCAATTAATCAAACGACTCACAAGGAGAAAAATCCCAATGAAAGCATTTATAACTTTTATAGAACTTAGAACAAAGGTTGCAAGTCTATTACCCTTTTTATTGGGAACAGCACTGGCATATTATACACTTGAAACCCTCTACTTGGAAAGATTTTTTTTGATGCTAATAGCATTACTTTGTATTGATATGGCAACAACGGGCTTAAATCATTTTTATGATGCAAAAAGGGCGATTGTAACAACCGGGTATCATTATGATGAGCATAACCCAATAACTTCTGGTCAATTAAATCGTAAAAGAGCAAAAAGATATTTGATCGAGCTCTTGTTAGTTGGTAGTAGCGCAGGGATAGGGCTTACTTTGTTAACAGACCCCTTTGTATTGGTTCTTGGAGGGCTGTCATTTATAATTGGAATTGTCTATTCAGCAGGGCCACTTCCACTTTCGAGGACAATTTTAGGCGAATTGTTTTCAGGATTATTTATGGGCCTTTTGATAACCTTTATTTCTTTTTATATACAGGTTCCTAATGGTTATCTAGGTGAGTTAAGTTTTTCATTATCTTTTATTTACTTCTCAATAAAGCTTACAGAAGCGTTGCCAGTTGTATTATTGGGTCTTCAGCTTAGTTTGATGATTGGAAATATTATGCTTGCAAATAATATATGTGATAGAGAAGAGGACATCCTAAACAAGCGCTTTACCTTGCCAGTTGTGATGGGATTACAAAAAAGTGTCATCCTTTTTAAGTTAAATACAATTATAGCTTATGTGATATTGTGCTTAGGTATACTGCTAAAACTACTACCATTCATGATGCTCGTTACACTGGTTACCTTACCCATAATCTATAAACGTGCTCGAATCTTTTGTGCAAACCCTGTCAAATCAAAGACCTTCAAATTAGCCGTTGGTAATTTTTTGATTTTTGCGAGCACACTGTTGTTAACACTTTTAGTTTCGATTTTAATGAAATAACAAGATGTATTGGGGGTTACTATGAAAGAATGGATGTCGCTAAGGTTTCAAGACCAAGCAATGGAACATGATTATATGACACAAAGAAATAAGAAAAACATCTTATTTCATAGAGTTTTGTATTCTATTAGCATTCCATTCTATCTCGTGTTTGCTTTTGTGGATATCAAAGCAGTACCAAATGCGCTACCGACCTTCTGGGGCGTGCGATTTGGCATTTTCACTCCAATTGCATTTGTGGCACTTTTTCTGACGTTCACGAAGTATTATACGAAGCTGAATGACTGGATGATGGTGATTATCGCCAATTTAAGCGCTTATGGTATGCTGTTCCTCACCTTTGTTGGTGCGAGATATCAATTCTATTCCTATCGTTTTGGACTTTTATTTGGATTGATATTTTTAACTGTTCTTAGTAGAGTTGATTGGATTAAGCTACTTTTTTCAACTGTAATATTAAATGCAGTTTATTTTATAGCTTCGGCTTTGAATACCAATGTTCCAAAAGAGATAAGAATGGACACCAATATTTTGGTCATATCGGTTTCACTTATGGGATTATTTAGTGCTTACATGTTTGAACAGTCTGAGCGGAAACAGTTTAAGCTGAGTCAGCTTCTCAAAAATGAAAAAGAAAAAATTATAGTCTTTAATGAAGAATTAGAAGAAAAGGTATCACAAAGAACTAAGCTTCTTTATGATGCAAATAAAAAGCTGAAAGTGGCCAACGACCGTTTACTCGAAAGTGACACAACATTTAAAAAACTATTTGATGAATCAGCAGATGCCATTCTTTTGATGCAGGATTGGTTGATCGTCAATTGTAATAAAAGCTTGGTTGAACTATTAGGCTATAGCTCATTTGATGATTTGCTAGGAAAACCAGTCAAAGCCTTAATAAACAAGGATGCTGAGGCAGTTTTCGCCATGTTAAAGGAAACCGTATTATCGTCTGATCATCAAAGACATTTGATTCATCAATGGTGGCTACAAAAAAAATCAGGAGAAGCCATACTAACTGAAGTTAAAATGACTCAAATTGAAATCGATGAAAAGCAGGTGGTTCATTTTTTGATTAGAGATATAACTGAAAGATATCAGTTAGAGCAAAATTTAGAGTATTTAAGCTATCATGACTCACTTACTAATCTGTACAATCGCAGGTTTTTTGAGGAGGAACTAAAACGCTTAGACGTCCCAAGAAATCTGCCAATCTCTATTATTTTTGCCGATGTTAATGGGCTTAAGCTAATCAATGATTATTTTGGTCATCAATCGGGTGATGAGCTATTAATTAAAATATCTGATTCCTTTAAGGAGGTTTGTCGATCAGACGAGATTATAGCAAGACTTGGTGGTGATGAGTTTGTTATATTGCTTACGCACACTGACACCTCTGAAGCTATGCAATTAATCGAACGGTTAAGGTCAAATGTCACCATGAAGCAGGTAAAAGGGATTCATCTATCGGTTGCATTTGGCGTTGATACAAAGCTGCTACAAGGTATGGATATGGCAACTATCATACAAAGTGCTGAACGGAACATGTATTATAATAAAAATAAGGAGTCTCCTGCATTTAGAAGTCTTATGGAGGCGAAAAAAAACGCTCATTCGGAATAATTTATTGAGCGTTAATTAATAGTACGAATTTAATTAAGTCGACTTGTTGAATGACAATATAGAAGGGTAGAGAACCAAGGAAAAAATAGATAATACCAAGATGAAGAAGGCGTAAGGTAAGTAATCGAGTGTTGAAACACCAGTAAGCTGTTTAATCATGATACCATTAACATTCCAAGGAATTAAAGCAACGATGTTTAACCCAAGATTAGCGGTTAGCATCACGAGAAACTCTCTTTTGACATCTTGAGCATCAAAATGAGGCGCCATATATTTGCCTGTTACCATTGAAGTCATAGCTTGACTACAGGTGACCATGCTTAATACAATACTCAATACGCCTGTGTTGAACATTAGCCTACTTTTTGATGGTTTTTTTGGAACAAAAGGATCAATAATTGGCTCCATCAGGTTGTCCGCTTCAAGTAAGCTATTAAAAATGCCTGAAAAGAAAATGACAAGAATGACATTGAGCATTTGCTTAAAGCCAGAGGTCTTTAGATAGGCCACTGATGACTCTGTCGAAGAAAAGCCATGATATAAAGTATCAATGATTTCTGAGAATGAACCCAGTGTTTGAATAGATAGTAATAGACTGATAGAAAAAACAATGGTCAAAACCCTCGTAATGGGTTGATTGAATAGTAAAAGTACAATTAACAGCACTAAGGGCATAAGTCTTAACAATGAAATACTAAATATAAGCTTTAAGCCTTCATTTGCAGTAATTAAGTCCTTTGTGATCACAGTACTTTGACCCTTA
This sequence comes from Clostridiales bacterium 38-18, assembly GCA_001897605.1. Classification (GTDB taxonomy): domain Bacteria; phylum Bacillota; class Clostridia; order Peptostreptococcales; family Acidaminobacteraceae; genus Fusibacter_C. The sequence goes on from MKTL01000007.1 coordinate 24,499, forward strand.
AAAACAAAAAAAACAATCGTTACAATGAATGGTAGGATTGCACTTGTAAGTAAAACCCACATGTTCTTTTTATAATCGGTTTTAGTGATACTTGAAAGTAAATGAAGTCCGGAGGAGAGGGGGGAACATCGATCACCTATATAAACACCGGAAAGTAATGCCCCAATCATTATGGGATAAAATACACCTGCTTGAATAGCAATTGAAGAGAAAAGTGGTAAGGTAATCGTTAGGGTTCCAATAGCGGACCCCAATATCATAGACAAAATAAATGAAATGACAAATCCAGCCAGAAGTAAATTCTGTCCGACCATCCACTGTGTTGCATAGTAGATGGCTGTCGGGAGTGCGCCTGAAGCCATAAGAACAGGAAGCGTAATGCTAATGAGAAACATCAATAGCATTGTTTTTGAAACTGATTTGGTATTATGTAGAATTAACTTGGGAAGAACGCCTTTGCGACTCAAAAATAGATACCCTAAAGCACATGTGGTCGCCATTCCAAGGTACATAGGTAATCCTAGCGCAATTGAAACTGCGACGAAAAAAAGAAGTAAACCAATATAGCTGTATGATTTTATAGTCGTATTCATATTTGGGCTCCGTTTTAAGTTTCTGCGTTATAAAATATTAAAGTTGTGATATATTTATTATATCGTTACTTATACTTGTTTTCAATGGAGGTTATAATGGCAATTCGCATAGAATTTATGAACCCTTCTCAGAGTCATATTTTTGTTGACTACATCGATCATTTAAAGTTTGGTCATGCACCAGAATGGTCAACCTGCTACTGTAGATACTATCATACTAAAGCTGATCAAGACGAATGGATGATGCGCAGCGGTAACTTAAATCGAAATGAAGCTATCATGTCGATTAAAGAAGGCTCAATGCAAGGCTTTCTAGCATTCGATGGCGATACCTGTATCGGATGGCTTAATGCAAATGATGCGAGTGCCTATATTAGAATTGAAGAGGATATTAAACCTATAGTAAAAGATCGAAAGGTTGCTTGTACCATGTGTTTTATTATTCATCCTGAGTATCGCAATAAGGGAATTGCTAGACAGCTTTTATCATCAGCCGTGGCACATTTTAGAGAACTTGGCTTTGACGGAATGTTAGGGATGCCTTTTGTATCGAATGAATTTCAGAAACAATATAGAGGCACTTTAAACATGTATAAGGAGCTAGGGTATAAGGAAATAGAAGTGCATGAAAATGTACACGTCATGTGGATCAATTTCAAGGGAGGAGTAGAATGAAAAGCCTTAAAATAGATTCAGCCTATACAGAGAAGCTTCATGGCTTCAAGCTTGGTATTTTAGTAGCTGACGTAATAACAACAGAGGATAATGAATCACTAAAAGTGCATATGCTTAAGTCCTTTGAAGCCATACAAAATTCTATGAAAGTTGATCAGATCAGTCAGCTTGATCCAATCAAGGCAGGACGTGGTGCGTATCGCGCTTTCGGAAAGGATCCAACTCGATATCGACTTTCCTGTGAAAAACTTTTAAGAAGGATTCTCAAAGGTGAAGGTCTAGATTTTATCAATAATATCGTCGATATATCTAATCTGATATCATTGACACAGGTTTGTCCTGTGGGAACCTTTGATTATGACAAGCTGGGCAATGATATTATTTTAAGAGCTGGACGAGATGGAGAAACCTACCTAAGTCTTGGAAATCAAGAGTTAAATTTAGCTGGCTTACCCATATTCTCTGATGAAAATGGTCCCTTCGGCTCCACAACATCTGATTCATCCAAAACCAATGTTGAACTTAAAACGAATAAAATAGTTATGAGTCTATTTGGATTTGAAGAGCATTATGATCTTACTGGTGCACTAGGCGAAGCAGAGCAGCTATTAATTAACTTTGCGTCAGCTAAAATACACTGCAAAGAAATTGTAGATGCTAAAAAAGTATTGCAATTTTAATGGTATTTTTTTATAATGTTCATGATATATAATCTATATTTATGCGGTGTCGAAAGACTTAATAGGGAATCGAGAATGCTCGAGCTGTCCCAGCAACCGTGATGCTGACAAGACTCATATTACCACTGCGCAAGCGGGAAGGGTGAGTTGCGAATGAAGCTAAGCCGGTAGACCTGCCCATAGATCGCTTTATTCCCCTGGGGGTGGGATGGAAAGAGTCGAAGTTTAACTCATTTCCTATCTCAAGGAAGTGAGTTTTTTATTTAACCACAATCTCGCTTATGGTAAAATCTGAAGGCTCGATGCCTGAATATTTTTATTTAGCAGCAAAGAAATTGATGTAAAATCTGAGGACTCGATGTTTGAAGAATTTGATTTAGCCAGAATATTGTTTGTGGCTAAATCAACGCGATCAGCGAGCGGAAATCAAAGGAGAACGATATGAATAAGAAGGTAGTTTTAATTGGTTTAGTTGTGTTACTGGCAGTGGCAGCTTTGTTCGGTTACAATCAGTTTTTTGGTCCAGATGCCAAAGCTGGTGAAAAGTCGGTTACAGTAGAAATTTATGTTGAATCACAAGGCATTGATAAAACATACAACTTTGATACGGATGCTGTATTCCTATATGATTTATTAAACGAAGTGAAGGATCAAGTTAAATTTGAGTCAGAGGATTCATCATTTGGCCCAATGGTTGTTGGTTTTGAAGGCTATAAGGCAGATAGTACAAGCGAATATTATCATATATTAATCAATGGTGAGGACGCAATGGTGGGTGTCAAGGATGTACCTGTAACCGATGGCGATGTCTATAGATTTGAGTTACGTAACTTTTAATGAGAGCGAAAGACATTACACTGATAGCAATTTTATCCGCTACCTTGACAGCTGGAAAATTTGTTCTTAGTGTTGTACCAAATGTTGAAATTGTAACCTTTTTAATGATCCTTTACACCGTGTTATTTGGTTATAAAAGAACCCTGATGGTCGTTGTTGTTTTTGTTACTACAGAAATTCTCATCTATGGATTTGGAACTTGGCTATTGGGCTATTACATTTTATGGCCAACCTTAGTGATATTGACACATATCATTAGTCGAACGCTTAGGTCAGAATATGGCTATGCAATTTTATCAGCTATCTATGGATTTACATTTGGACTATTTTTTGCATTGTTTGAGTCGTTATTTTATGGGATCAGCTATGCTATTCCATATTGGATTTCTGGTATTCCATTTGATATCGTTCATGGCACTTCAAATTTTATTATTATGCTCGTTTTATATAAGCCAATGGTGAAAACAATTGGTTTTGCAAAAGAGAAAATGCACGTAGCGTAAAAAGAAACCCGTAGTGGTTTCTTTTTTTATGAAATAAAATCGCAATATTATTTTATGCTGATTGAAGGCTTTTGGAGAGATGAAATTAAGTTTAGCTCTTGACTATTCTGATAGTGTCATAAGTATGTTATATTAGAGTTAATAGTGATTAGTAATGGAGAGTGATAAATTGCAAAGGATAGCTTTTTTATTTTTAGCGTATTCATTGATTGGATGGATTTGGGAAACCACTTATGTTTCGATAAAGAGTAAGAAAATTGTCAACCGAGGTTTTTTAAGGGGACCTATAATACCGATTTACGGATTTGCCGTGGTTACCATCATACTTTCGATAGATTGGGTTATTCCATATATTAAGTCATTTTCAAAGTTTGAAACCGGTTTGACAATGATATATATTGCTCTTGTTGCATCTGTATGGGAGTATGTGACGTCCTTTGGTATGGAAGTACTTTTCAAAACGAGATGGTGGAATTATACCGAACATCGATTTAATATTAAAGGTAGAATTGCACTTGATGTTTCAATCTTTTGGGGCATCGGAGGGTACGTATTGTGGCGCTTTATCAATCCTCTCGTTATGATGCTTTTCAATCTATTCAACGCTCGAGGGATGAGCATTTTTTTATCAATTGCCTATTTAATCGTTTCAATTGACACGATTACCACTTTAATTGAATTAATTAATCTTAGAAACGTCGTTATCAGACTACAGAAAGCTTCTGAAGAAATCGTCGATCAAATCACAGAAACTTTGGATAAGGTGGGTGAAGGTCTAGATAAGTTAACCGAAACGGTACCAAAATTAGGTGAAATAATCAGTGAGAAAATTAATGATAATTTAGAGGATGTTAAAACAATCGTTTCGGATGTTATTCCGGATTCTGTATTAGAGCAAAGATTGCGTTTTAAAGAGATGATAGAAGATGCTAAAGCAAAGTTAAAAGCGGGCACATTATATAAAAAATACGAGAACTTTAATATCTATTCTGAGTTTCTATCCGAAATGAAGGCACACAATAGGGACCAAAATGCAAGTGGCTTAACGCGATTTGGAGAGGCGCTTGAGAAGGCTAAGAACACGAGGGGAAAACGTTTCTTTAAAAACTATCCAAATGCATCGACCAGTCAGTTTGGGTTAATGCATATCTTGCACGATAAACTAAAAGAAAAGCAATTCAATGTAATGACTCGAATGGACAAAGACGATAAAAGCGATGAAAATAAGTAGTTCTAGGAGGCCCATATGAAAGTGTTTATTAGTATTGATATGGAAGGCATAACTGGCACAACCTTATGGCAAGAATGCCAATCGGATCACCCTAGTTATCAAGCACACGTCAATCAGATGACCAATGAATGTCTTGCTGCATGTGAAGGGGCTATAGAGGCTGGTGCAGTCGAAATTGTCGTAAGAGATGCGCATAATTCAGCCACCAATATTGATATGAGTTTACTTCCCAAAGAAGTTAAAATTATTAGACAGTGGAGTGGCCATCCTTATTCCATGGTGGATGGTATTGATTCAAGCTTCGATGCTGTGTTATTTGTAGGCTATCATGGAGCAGCGGGAAATCCTTTGAATCCACTTTCGCATACGATGACGGGTCGTTCTCAAAAAATCTCACTAAATGGTTTGCCAGCCAGTGAGTTTTTGCTGTACAGCTATGCTGCAGCACTTGAGGGTGTACCTACCGTTTTTGCATCAGGTGATGAAGGTCTTTGTGCGCAAGCGAAGGAGCTATACCCGAATATAAGAACGGTATCTGTGAAATCAGGAAAAGGTGGCAGTGTCACACATCTTTCGCCAAACTTAGCCCTTGATAAAATAAGAAATACCGTGAGAGTTGCTCTTAGCGGCAATTTGAAAAATCAATTAGTTGAGTTGCCAAACCACTTCGAGGTAAACATCACCTTTAAAGAGCATATAGATGCAAAAAGGCGATCCTATTATCCAGGCATGATTCAGCTCGATGCAAACACAATACAATATAGTTCGGATGATTATTTTGATGTGCTAAGAATGATTGCCTTTGTACTTTAGGGATTAGATATGACGACCGCATATGGGTACCAGTTTAAAATGGATGACATTAAGACACTGGACTCATAGTAGCGGTCTTTTCCTTTTGGTTCACCATCATCATAGCTTTCGTACCAATTGTTAGGATCGTAAACTTCAAAGTACAAAGTGTCATCTGCTATTGTATAACCCTTTACGATGAAATAATGTCCACTATCAAAGCTATAAAATCGATTAATTCTTTCATTAGTATTGCTATGAAAGGGAATGAATGACATGCTGTTGTTGATGATGGCGATACTACCTTGATCAATCAGGCTAGTAAGGTCAGTTTCTGATTGGATTGAGATTACTTCATAGGGTATTGAATATAGGTCTAGTGCGTTGTTTATATCATCACTGTACCACCAACCACCGTCTGAGCGAAAGTGGTTACGGGCATTTTCTGCAGAGGCTTTAGTATCTTTGTCGTACCATTTTGCAGCCATTTCGATAGAGCTTGGGCCACAATTGTTGCCTGCATGTAAGCCGGTTACTGCTTGATCGACATACCAGTCATAGTCTCTATCGTTGCTCACATAGGTAGATACATTGTCACCTAATCCCCATTCGAGTGAAACTGCATTTAGCGATTCAAGCTTAAGCAGTTTAAGATCAACCGTTGTCTCCTCAAGTGTTAATTCGGTGATCATTGTAGTCTCAAGGGTTACCGGTGATGTTGTCTCTATCGTTTTTGGAGAACACGCAGTTAGAAGTACAAATAGTATTATAAGATAGATATAAAAATGACGTTTTACATTGATAGAGCACATAGTTGCAACCTCCAATTGTAAATAAACATTAAGACTGCTTTAACCTAATATTAAGAAAACTATATCATAATGTAAGAAATAAATAAATGAGGTGGATTTATGAGGTTATTTTTTAAAGGTGTGCTTGTGACAACTCTTGCGTTATCCTTGACAGCCTGTTCTTTGATAAACAATGGTGAACAACCGTTTACAGTATTTGACACAAAAATGGACGAGTCTGTACATTATGATAGAAGTGTCAAAGGGTTCAGTCAAATTGAGCTAGAAATGGATATTACTGTTTCTGATGTTGAAATCATAAGCACAAATGGAACAGATATTGTCTTTGATCAGGAAGCCAATTTAAAAGAATTATTAGCGACTGCAGAATACGAAGCGCACGGTGATACACTAAAAGTCATCTATAGCAATAAGGATTCTTATAAGCTTAAAGCGCAATCTCAAAATAGCAAGATTAACATTAAAGTTCCTGAAGAGATTAAGTTGAAAATTGACTCAAACTTGAATGTAGGTGACTACAAAATTGATGCTAACAAACTAGAATTAACAGAAGTGAATCTTGAAACAAATGTCGGCGACACTGCTTTGTCAAGTAATGTGGACCAATCAAGCTTAAGCTACATTAAAATGTCATCGGATGTTGGGGATTTATTCCTAGAGATAGAAAATGCTGAGGCTCTTGATACCGTTAAATTAGATACCAATACAGGCGAAATTAAGAGCTCATTTGAAGGCAACTATGATCAACGCCTTGAGCTAGTAGCGGATACAGACGTGGGCGATATGCAATTGTCATTTAAAGGCGCATTTAAAGAAGTGGTTAATCTAGACCTTGATGCAAATGTAGGCGATGTAAAGCTAGAGCTCCCAAAAGGACATGAGATGGCATTTGAAATTAAAGCGCCTGAGTTTACTTCTAGCTTAGATTGGGCAAACATTGATTATAGTAAATCAAGAGACCAGTATAAAGTAGAAGGGGACAAAAGTCAGTTTAGCATAAAACTGAACCTCAATGTGGGCGATGGCAAATTTAGCTATAGCAATTGATAAATTTAGGTATGTATTATCTTTTGTACTTGACAGTAAATTTACACTCTGTTAACATATTGGTATAAGAAATGGTATGTTACTGTTCAATCAGGCATGAACCAAAAGCGACGCTTTTTGTTCGTGTCTTTTTTGTTTTATAGTGGTTGTCTCGTTTTAATTTTGTAAGGACACCTTATTCGTAGGGTATAAGAAGTCTGTCACTCAGACAAATTTATTTAATGGTGGTTCTAGTGAAAAATAAGTATAAGATCGTAAGAATTTATAATAACAACGCCATTTTAGTCCAAGGCAATGACACCAAGGGAGAAGCTGTTTTAGTAGGCAAAGGCATCGGATTTGGCAAAAAAACTGGCATGGAGGAGGAAATCTCTTCTTCTGAGATCGAAAAGTATTTCATCACCTACGATGATAAGCTTAAAAGAGAATATCTAAATTTGGTGGAGCAATTAGATGAGCAAATTTTAGCTGTCTGTTCTGAAATCATACAGGAGGCGAATGAGAGCATAGGGCCATTAAGTGATCGTATTCACATCGTTTTGACAGACCATATTGGATTTGCACTCGAAAGAATGAAACTTGGAATGGAGATTCACAATCCATTTTTAGACGAAATTAAGCTTTTATATCCTAAAGAGTACGAAATGGGATTAAAGGCGCAACAAATGATTTTATCGCAATTGGGAGTAGCCATTGTTGAAGATGAGGTTGCTTTTATAGCACTTCACTTAAGTGCAGCGAGGAGTCAAAAAGACGTGAAAGAATCTGTGAAGAATACACGGATATTAAAGGAGCTCGTCAAATTAATTGAATCGCAGATCGGGATTTCTATACCAAAGGATTTGACCTACAGTCGATTGATTCATCATCTGAGAGGTGCAATCGATCGTATTGAAACGGGCTATCAGGTGGTTAATCCTTTACTCGAAGCACTTAAAAAGGATCTAAAGGAAAGCTTTGACATTGCAAATTTATTAAAAAGTAAGATAGAAACGGAGTACGGTATCACTGTACCTGAGGATGAGGTTGGCTTTATGGCCATCCATATAGATCGCTTGAAAAGAAATATGAAATTTATTGAATAACCATTGACGTGTTACTAATACGATTAGGCATGAGTCAGAAGGGGATCCTTTTGACCATGCCTTTTTTGTTGCAATGGTAAAACTAATCTGATTCAAACAGTCATGCGCGCGACTGTTGAATATACAATGAAAAAATCAGGAGGGAATTTATGGGTAACTTTTTTGGTAAGTTGCAAAAAGTTGGTAAAGCATTAATGCTACCAATCGCAGTCATGCCTGCAGCAGCGATACTCCTTCGTTTGGGAGCGGGAGTACCTGGAATCGAAGGCATAGCAGCAGACGTTATGCTCAAAGCAGGAGCAGCAATTTTCGACAATTTATTCTTGTTATTTGGTATTGGTATCGCACTTGGACTTGCAAAAGACAATCATGGTGCAGCAGCGCTTGCTGGTGCAATCGGCGTTTTAGTTACTAAAAACGTTTATGAAGTTATCAATCCAGATATCAACACAGGCGTCATGGTTGGTATCATCATGGGGGTTATCGCAGGGGGTCTTTATAACAAATTCCACAACATCAAATTACCTGAGTTTTTAGGCTTCTTTGGTGGTAAGCGTTTCGTTCCAATTGTCACTTCGTTTGCTGGTGTTGCAATGGGTATTGTTTTCGGTATCTTCTGGCCTTATGCACAAAATGCAATCGATGCAGTTGGTAACGCAGCTATAGAAGCTGGTCCACTTGGCACTTTCTTCTTTGGTTTTGGTAACAGATTATTATTACCACTTGGTTTACACCACGTATTAAACTCAATTTTCTGGTTTACATTTGGTTCATTCACAAATGCAGCTGGCGAAATCGTAAACGGCGACTTATGGCGCTACTTTGCAGGCGATCCAACAGCAGGCGTATATATGGCTGGCTGGTTCCCAATGATGATGTTCGGCTTACCAGCAGCATGTTTGGCGATGTATCACTCAGCTAAAAAAGAAAACAGAAAAGCAGTAGCAGGTATGTTTATCTCTATTGCATTTACATCGTTCCTAACCGGTATCACTGAACCAATCGAGTTTTTATTTGCTTATATCGCACCTGGTTTATACTTGGTTCACGCCATATTATCAGGTTTGTCACTTGCAATTACACAGCTTCTCGGTGTGCTTCACGGGTTTGGTTTCTCAGCAGGTCTAATTGACTACTTACTCAATATGCACCTTGCTACCAAAGGTTTACTAATCATACCAATTGGCTTAGTCTTTGCTGCAATTTACTATGTGGTATTTAGATTTATGATTACTAAGTTCAACATTCCTACTCCAGGTAGAATCGATGAAGTTTCTGAAGAAGGCGATGCAATCGTTAGCGAACTTGGCATTTCAGAAGTTGCTCGTGGCTATTACAATGCCATCGGCGGACGCGAAAATATCGTTGAAATTGACTCTTGTATTACAAGATTAAGATTAACACTTAAAGACACGGCTATCGTCGATGAGGCAGCTTGTAAAAGACTTGGTGCAGCGGGTTTAATTAAACCTAACAGCAAAAATATGCAAATCGTTGTCGGTACTCATGCTGAGTTAATTGCAGAAGAAATGAAGAAATTTAAGTAATTTAAGTAATTTAAGTAGCTTGATGATTTAGGTAATGAATTCTTAATAAAATGCTCATAATTAAAAAACATTTATCTTATATACTGTAACAAGCTAGAGTGTAAACTCTATAAACATCTACTAATTTAATCCCCCACAACTTAGTATAGAAGATCTGCCTAGCAGATTCTTCTATCAAATCTCAGAACGAAGGAACGCTGAGGTTTGATAGAGGAATTTGAAGCATTTGATGCGTTTCCTAGTATGGTATAGGTTTGAGGAGGAACTATGTTTGGATTATTTAAGAAAAAAGAAGAGAAAGGGTCTTTTGAAAAGCTTATCCCTGTTATGGCAGGCGAAGTGGTATCAATCGATCAAGTACCGGATGCAGTCTTTTCGCAGAAAATGCTCGGTGACGGCTTTGCTGTGAAACCCACAAATGGAACTGTCGTTTCACCGGTTGATGGCACAATCGTTCAGATATTTCCTACGAATCATGCGTTTGGCATTTTGACTGATAGTGGTTTAGAAATATTAGTGCATATTGGGATTGACACGGTTGACCTTAAAGGTGAAGGCTTTAAACGACTTGTTGAACCGGATACAAAGGTTAAAGCAGGTGAACCAATAGTAGAAGTTGATTTGGCATTTGTCGGAGAAAGAGCAAAATCATTAATTACACCTGTTGTAATCACAAATAAAGAAAAAGTAAAACAAATGACGACGCACTATGGTGCAAATCTACCCGTTGCGGCTGAAATTGAAATTAACTAGGAGGCAGACATGCAAGAAGCAATCGTAAAAAGTAAAAATGGCATTCACGCTAGACCAGCGAGTATGATCGCAAGCTTAGCGAATCAATATAGCGGCGAAATCGCACTTATCAAAGGTGAAAAATCATACAATGCGAAATCGATTATGAGCATTATGAGCATGGGACTTCAAGAGAATGACCTTGTTAAGGTAGAAGCTAAGGGAGATGGTGCAGAAGCCATTGAGCTAGAAATTCAAAAAATAATCAACGATATTCAAGAATAAGATCAATATAAAAATAATCAATAGCCTGTTTATGGGGATTGTCCTGAAAACAGGCTATCGTTATAATGTAATAGGTATAAACAATCGGTTTAAATGGATTACCCAGAACATAGATATAAATAAGGAAGATCTTATATTTCAGAATAATATATGAACAGAAAAGAAATAGATTCAAGTTTCTGGAGGAGAAAAAATGATTAGAGAAGCATGTGTGGGTAGTTTTACAGAAGGAAAAAAAGCAGAAGCGTTGGGGGCAAATCGACTTGAACTGTGTGATAACTTAGCGGTAGGCGGTACGACTCCTAGCTATGGTACGATATTAGCTGCAAAAAATCATCTCAGTATACCTTCTTTAGTTATGATTCGCCCAAGGGGTGGCAACTTTGTATACGATGAGATTGAGATGGAAATGATGATAGAGGATATAAAGGTATGCAAGGAAATTGGCATTGCAGGGGTTGTATTTGGCGTGTTAACGCCAGAGAGTGAGCTGGATATGTCAAAGATGAAAAAGCTCGTTGAGTTGTCTAAACCATTGGAAATCACCTGTCATATGGCGTTTGATGAAACTTCAAATCTCAGCCAGACGCTTGAACAGCTTATCGAGCTCGGGATTGATCGCGTCTTGACGAAGGGATCAAAAACAAATGCACTAGATGGGATTGAAACATTAAAGCAACTCGTTGTGCAAGCGAAGGGTAGAATAAAAATCGTCGCAGGCGGTGGTGTGAATGAAGGTAATTATGAGGCTGTTGCAATGCAGACTTTAGTTGAAGAACTTCATGGAACTAAAATCGTAGGTGCATTATAAGCGCTTGTTGACGATATAACCGCATTGAATGGACCGTGACTATTTATATACGCATAAACTTTAAAATGCTATAATGGAATGTACTCCGTTTACGGAGTAATACATATACAGGAGACGACGATGAGTGACAGAAAGCTAAAAAAGCACTTGAAATCAAACTTCGGTCAACCTTCAAAAATCAAATATGCCGAGGAAGATTTTGGACGTATTAAAGAATACCTTAACTATCGTAGAAAATTAGAAGTTGACCCTTTTCTAATCGATGAAACCACGTCTAGAGATCTTGATCTTGATACACTTTTTAAAAAGATCAATCTCGGATACTCCACATCTGGAGAACAGATGCTTTACTATTATTTGCATAGCCCATCGCCAGATGAGAAGACCTATAAGCATAGAAAGCATCTGATTCACTTAATGATGAATGAACCCGATACACGGCTTAACCTATCGCTTGCCCTTTCAAAGCTTGGGAGAAACCGATATGCCAAGGTGACCGATAATTTTGAAGCAACCGAACGCAATCCACTTTACTTAATGGGCTATCTAGCGCTTGTGATTGGACTGATTGCTTCCATCGTGAATTTCGCCATGACCTTTACTCAGCTTTCGGTGTTTATCATGCTGTTCTTTGTTATTATCAACCCTCTAGTAAGAGAGTATCGCAGAAGACCGATGATGCAAGATGTCGCTTCAGTTAATTACGCGGTCTCTATGATTATCACCTTTTCAAGAATTAAAAAAATGCGTGTGGACAAGCTAACACCATTGATAGAGGATTGTGAGGCTGACTTTTTAAAACTAAAACCGGCCATCAAAATTGGTAATGTATCAGCCGTCTCTGGAAATGAGTATATAGAAATGATGCTGGGATGGTTTTTATTGGATTTAATTTCATATGAGCTTTTAAAAGGCTTTATCGCCAAACACGGTAAAGAACTTTTTAACATTCATCAAAAACTAGGCGAGATTGAAGCGGCCATAGCAGTTGCTTCGTTGAGAGCCAGTGCTAAATATGCAACCGACCCTGAGATCGATTATAATGAGAACTCGTTACCTTTTATTCGGGGTGAAGGGATTGTCCACCCACTTGTCGATCAATGCGTCCCCAACACGATGAATAGCAATCAAGCGATGATTATTACGGGGTCAAACGCATCAGGAAAGTCCACATTTCTCAAAACGGTTGCCATCAACCATCTGATGTCACAATGTATTTGCACCGCTTTTGCCGAATCCTTTAGTGCGAGTGCCTTGAATTTATATAGCTCTATGGCCATCTCAGATAAGCTTTTGGCCGGTGAGAGCTATTATATCTCTGAAATCAAGTCCATTAAGCGGATTCTTGAAGCCATTGCAAGAGGCGAACGTGTGCTGTGTGTCATAGATGAAGTTTTGAGAGGCACGAATACCATTGAGCGCATTTCTGCATCCAGTGAAATCCTCAGAGCACTTAATGTGCCATCGTCGATGTCAATCGTTGCTACACATGACCTTGAACTCTGCCAGTTGCTCAAAGACAGCTATGTACCCTATCATTTCCAAGAGGAAGTCACCGAAACAGAAATGACCTTTGATTATAAGATGAAAGAGGGTCAAGCGCTGAGCAGAAATGCCATCAAATTACTACATCTCATGGGTTTTGAAGCAGATATGGTAAAACGTGCTGACGCTACAGCGAAGCAATACGTAGAAAGTGGCAAATGGCTATAAACCTAAAAAGTCCAGTTCGTACATTTAAAAGCATCTTTTATCATAAAAAGTGTGCTAAATGTGAGAACTGGACTTTATTAAATTAAAGATTAATCAATACTTAACTTTTGCACTGGAGCGGTTGCAACTTTAACAGCAAGATCGATGGTCGCCTTAACATCCTTTAAAGAAGCATAGTTGTAATGCGTATGGACATATCGTGAAGGCACACCTAACACGAGAACTGGCACCGCTTTGCCTGAAGTATGGAGGCGTCCAGCATTGGTGCCACCTTTACGCCTTACAGCTGACTGATAGGGGATCTCATGCGCATCTGCAAGTGATTTCGCAAAGTTGATTAGGCGTCTATGGCTGACATAGCTAGCGTCCATATGTCTAATTTGTACGCCGCTTCCAAGAACACATTGAGCCGTTTGTGCATCGTAATAAAGGTCATCTGCAGGTGAGCCCTCAAAAACGATGGCCATATCAGGTGCGGTTACCTGACCTGTTACATGAGCGCCTCTGGTTCCTACTTCTTCTTGACTTGCAAGAGCGCCGATGACATCATATGGCAATTCTTCTATCGTAGAAAGCAATCTAAGTGTTTCGATAACGGCAAAACACCCCATTCGGTTATCAAATGCCTTTCCGAAGACAAAGTCGCTTTTACTGTTCTCGTTAAAAATAACATGTGGTGCAATTGGATCGCCAACCTGAATGCCAAAAACATTTATAACCGTTTCTCTATCAGAAGCGCCAATATCGATTTGAAGGGATTCAAGCTCAAGTGGTGCACTTTTTTCTTTTTCACTCATAAAATGAGGTGGCTTAGAAGCGATAATTCCTTGAACCAACTCACCTGTTTCGGTTTTAATATGAACCGTATGCGCAGGAACGTTGGTAGGTACCCAACCGCCCAGTGGCACAAATGAGATGAGTCCATTCTTTGCAACGCTTTGTACCATGAATCCAACTTCGTCTAAGTGGGCATCTAAAAGTAATTTTGGCTTATTACCGGTATTGCTTTTAAGACTCAAATAGACGTTATTCATCGCATCGATTTCAATATCACAAAACGGAACATTGTTTTTCACAATTTTCACGACATCTTCTTCAAATCCAGATGGACCAAAAGCTTCGCTAAGTGCTTTTAATAGCTTTAAATTCATTTCGCCCTCCATAGTTTTTAAGTTGTTTTATGTTATAATAGGTCTGACAGTATGATTATATCATGAAAAGTAACGATTTAAATCCATGAATTTCGGATGCCGAAATAATAGGAGAGACAGATGCAGTCAAAGCGACTTAAAATCAGAACGGTTGAAAAAACAGATGAAGCATTTATTTATAAGCTAAAATCCGATCCGCTAACCTATCGTTATGTCGATATGAAGCCTTATCGAACGCTTGCAGACGCAAAAAAATTTATCAAGTCCGTCTTAAAGGATATCGATCATAAGGAAGCCTATTATTGGTGCTTAGAATCGCTTGAAACGCGTCATTGTGTTGGGACGATCTGTCTTTGGAATTTCGACGATGAACGTCGGCATGCTGAAATAGGATATGAGATATTGCCTGAGCATTATCAAAAAGGATATGCAACGGAAGCGGTTACTCAGATTATTGCATTTGCAGAATCGCTTGAACAGTTGGACTCGATAATCGCGATAACGCATGAAGCCAATATCGCTTCGATCCGCATGCTGGAAGGGTTAAATTTTAAATGTAGGGGCATTGCTGCAAAAGTCTATCCGGACATTAAAGAAAGTGATGCGATGCAACTTTATGAATTGATATTTTGAGGGTGATATGACTGAAAAAAATAACAACACTGATGGTCAAAGCAGTATTGAGTTGAAAAAAAAGAATAGCCCAAAGAAAAGTTCAGGGTATCAAAAGGGCATATATAATAAGAAGCAAGCTAAAAGTCAGTTTCGAACGGAAAGTCAAAAACGGAATGACAGTCAGAAAAGTAGTGATGGTGAGAATCGGACTGAAAAGATTCGTACACCACATAGTGGTCGATTTTGGGTAATGAACTTACTGCCATTTATGCTATTGTTAATCGTATATGGCATTCGACTGAGTATTCCCAACAACCTTTCTTCTTTTGAATTGACCTATGCCACACACCTTAACAAGTGGACCATTGAGCTTTTAAGTATGGCAACGGGTTTGTTTAAATTTTCGTTAGGTGAACTTATTTTATATGGGCACGTGGCAGCCGGTTTTGGTATTTCTGTCTTGCTACTCGTCAGAATTTTTAAAGGTGGTCTATTAAAGAGTCTGTTTAGAATTGCACAGTACGTTACAATATTATACGTTCTGTTTATGTTCCTATGGGGATTTAATTATCAACGTGAGTCTGTAGCTAGTGTCATGGGCTTTGAAGTTTCAAAATACACGGAATCAGAGTTGGTGACTCTAACTGAAAAGCTGATTGCAGATGCCAATCGATTAAGAGCCTATCAATCGGAGGATTCAAATGGTGTGATGACTATTTCAGGAGGTTATCAGCAGATTTTTACCAGAGCAAGAGATGGTTATTTTGAACTCTCAAAAAACTATGATGTATTTTCAGGCTTATACGGAAAGCCAAAGCCTGTACTGGCATCAGAAGCCATGCTTTATACAGGAATAACGGGTGTTTATTTTCCTTATACTGCTGAGGCAAACGTAAACATCGCCGTTCCAGATCTTTTACTGCCAGCGACTACCTTGCATGAGATGGCGCATCAAAGAGGCTTTGCCCCTGAAGATGAAGCTAATTTTATCGCTTATATTGCTGCAATGGCACATCCGGATAAGGATTTTCAATACTCGGGAACGATACTTGCATTGATTCATACGATGAACGCACTTTATAGAGAGAATGCAGATGAAGCAATGAAATTGAGAGCAACCTACTCAGAGGGTGTGAATCGAGATGTGATAGCGTATAGTGCGTTTTGGAAAAGCTACGAAGGTAAAGCAAATGAAGTTGCCGATACCGTCAATGATACCTATTTAAAATCAAACCTGCAAGAGGATGGCGTTAAAAGCTATGGTAAAATGGTGGATTTACTTTTAGGGTATTTTCATCAGTAGAGGTTTATTGGAAAAGGCAAAGGATCATACGTGTTAATTATAATTTTATTGATGAAAGAGGTAAAAATGATTACTACCATATTATTAATCGTCATCTATTTGGCATTTATCAGCTTAGGTTTACCAGATGCTCTTCTTGGGGTGGCTTGGCCTCAGATTCGATTGGATTGGGGCTTGGGACTTGATGCTGCAGGCATTATATCTATTGTTATCACTGGAGGAACCATTGCAAGTAGCCTTTTGAGTGGGAAGCTAATCAAGCGCTTTGGTGAAGGGAAGATTACATTGCTTAGCGGACTTATGACTGGTTTTGCGCTTCTGGGTTATGGTTTTGCACCTTCCTTTTTATGGTTTATACTTTTGGCCTTGCCTTTAGGGTTTGGCGCTGGCTCAGTGGATACAGCGCTCAATCACTACGTGGCAACGCATTTTAAAGCACATCATATGAACTGGCTACATTCATTTTGGGGCGTTGGTGCCACTGCAGGTCCAGTTCTTATGGGGGCTGTGCTTGCCACATCAGGTTCATGGCGAAACGGTTATTTTTTAGTTGCTGGTATACAATTGGTTTTAGCGACGATTATATTTATTTCCTTGCCACTTTGGCGATTACAGGATCAAAAGTCAGAAGAACAGCATTCGGATGATGATGAACCGACGGAAGCTCATGGGAAAGATTTGGTTAAACCTTTGAAAAAGCCAGGCGTTATCTATGCACTTTTAGTGTTTATGGCATACTGCTCAGGCGAGTACACTATGGGTCTTTGGGGAGCGAGCTATCTTGTTCAGGTAAGAGGCATCGCCGTTGAATCGGCAGCGAATTGGGTGGCTTCTTATTATGCGGGGATTACACTTGGCAGATTTTTAGCAGGATTTTTATCTTTTAAGCTAAATAACCGTCAAATGATTACTCTTGGCTTGACGCTTGCTACATTAGGCGGATTTGCAATGTTTGTATTACCGTCAAGTGGTTTATTGATGATCGCCTTTGTTCTCGTAGGATTAGGTTTCGCGCCTATATTCCCTGCGATGGTACACGAGACACCAAAACGATTTGGCAAGCAGGTTGCTCAAAGCGTCATAGGTTATCAAATGGCATCTGCGTATGTTGGCATTGCAGTGTTTCCACCATTATTTGGCGTGGTGATGAAGCACTTGAATTTAGGGTTATTTCCACTATTTATCATACTTTGTGTCAGCTTTCAAATATGGGCTGTTTATCGTTTAAATCGCATCACTCACTCTTATGTCTAGGGAGACGACTATAGGAATAAAGACATGAGGAGGATTTATGGCTACAAAAAAAGTAAACGGTGTAAATTTGTACTATGAAATTCATGGTGCAGCTGGTGATAAAGGCGATATCGTCTTTCTCAATGGCGTTATGGCTTCTGCGTCCAGTTGGTTAGAACAAGCAAAGCCATTTGTGAAGTTGGGCTATCGCGTTCTTTTGCACGATTTTAGAGGTCAGCTCAAATCAGAGAAGCCTGAGGGACCATACAGTTTTAAATTGCATGCAGAAGATACGATTGCCCTTATGAAAGAGCTGGGTTTTAAGCAGGCGCATTTTATCGGCACTTCATATGGTGGTGAAGTCGCTATGAAAACAGCGATGTTATTTCCAGAGAAAGTACTGAGTCTTTCAATCATCGATTCAGTAAGTGAACTGGATGAAGTATTAACTGGCTTCGTTTTGGGGTGGAAAGCGATAGCGCGTTTGAAGCAAGGAGAGCTTTTCTTCAATACCATGCTACCAAGTTTGTATTATCATGATTACTTGGTGGCAAACAAAGCACTGCTCGAAAAGAGAGCCAAAGGGTTCAATGAAATCCCTGAGGATTATCTTGAGGGGCAGATCACTTTATACGATACGTTTATAGAAGATGTGACCATGACCGAGGAACTGCATAAAATTAAATGTCCAGCGCTTGTAATCTGTGGTGTCAATGATATTTTAAAACCGCTGAAGTTTTCTGAAATCATCGCAAGAGGCATTGAAAATGCAGAGTATCTTACAATTCCAAATTGTGGACACGTCACTTTTTATGAAAAACCAGATGCACTGAATAGTGCGCTAATTGGTTTTGTGTTAAAACAAAGTCTTAAGTAATCCGTGCAAAGCATTAAAGATATGAAAATAAGCGTATTATAAGAGACGAGAATGATGTCTTAAACCATTATGAAAGCCTATGTCATGAGACTATGACATAGGCTTTTAATTTTCAGCAAAGCTTTTTACTATTTTTTAAACTTACCTAGACGTTTTCCATCTTTCGTATTGGACAGGCGCGTAATCGATCTCTTGCTTTAAAGTTGCTGCAGCATGGAGTGGAAAATATGGATCAATTAAGAGCTGACGCCCTAAGAAGACCAAATCGGCGCGATTATTTCTTATTATTTCCTCTGCCATTTCTGCGGTTTTTATACGACCGCCGGACATTACCGGTAGTTCGGTTAGATGTTTAATGGTTTCTGCAAACTTGGTTTGATATCCGTCATAGGTTTTGATACCCGCTGGCACGACACCTCCGGAGCTGACATTGACCACATCAATGCCTAGATCTTTTACTTTGTTTAAAAGATGACTAATCGATTTAGAGGTGTTGCCACCGCTGACGTAATCCTCAGCGGAGACGCGGACAAAGATCGGTTTTTCAACTGGCCATTTTGACTGGATCGCCTTAAGGATGTTGCCTAGTAAAAGCTCAGGCTGTTTGCCATAGGCATCCGTGCGATGATTGGTGAGTGGTGATAAAAACTCGTTAATCAAATAGCCATGTGCCGCATGGATTTCGATCACATCAAAGCCTGCCTTTAAAGCGCGCTCAGCGGCGAATGCAAAGGCGTTAATGACTTCGTTAATATCTGCATCGGTCATCTCGCGAGGCGTTTTCAACTGTCCATCGTTTTCATCAAATGGAATCGCTGAAGGTGCAAAGACATCTTCTGACAGCACGGTACATTTTCTTCCTGCATGTGCAAGCTGGATACCAGCAAGTGCGCCATGTCTATGAATCCCCTGAACGATTTTTTCAAGACCTTCTATATGTGCATCGGACCAGATACCGAGATCATTTGCTGAAATTCTACCACGGGGTTGAACAGCGGTTGCTTCTAGTATAACGAGTGAAGTGCCGCCGAGTGCTCTTGTTTCGTAATGATTGAGATGAAATGGCGTCGGATGACCAGCTTCATCAGCACTGTACATGCACATCGGTGCCATGACGATACGATTTCTAAGAGTGAGATTTTTAATGGTGAGTGGTTCAAATAAATGGGACATAAAACCTCCTAAATACAAACATTCGTATAATAAAATTATTTTGATATACGAAGGAGTATACCCACCGCAGACAGTTTAAAGCAAATCTCATGAAAAAAATAACAAATTAATTAAATCCGTAATATAAATAAATTTATATCTAAAAAGTTCGTGACTTTTCTCCCTCATGTGTCATAATAGAAGATAAAAAAGTGAGATAAACAAGGTTGGAGGTAGTTATGCAAAAGTTCAAACGCGTTCTCGTTGCCAATAGAGGCGAGATCGCTATTCGTGTTTTTAGAGCTTGTCACGAGCTGGGCATTAGAACCGTGGCGATCTACTCAGAAGAAGATAAGGGGTCATTGTTTAGGACAAAGGCGGATGAATCCTATCAAGTAGGAAAAGGAAAGAGTCCAATTGAAGCGTATCTTAATATAGATGAAATCATTCAATTAGCGATAAAAAAAGGGGTTGACGCGATTCACCCCGGCTATGGTTTTTTATCTGAGAACCCTGAATTTGCTAGAAAATGTGAGGAAGCAGGCATTGTCTTCATCGGTCCAAACGCTGAGATGATGAACTCACTGGGAGATAAAATTAAATCTAAGCAAGTGGCGATAAAGGTCGGCGTTCCCGTAATTCCAGGAATCGAAAAACCCATTCAGACAGATGAGGAAGCTTTAGAGGCTGCAAGAATTTGTGGTTATCCTGTGATATTAAAGGCATCTGCTGGTGGTGGCGGTCGTGGTATGCGTATCGTTCGTCATGAAGCGGATTTGGTTCGCGAATACCAAAGTGCAAAAAGCGAAGCAAAAAAAGCATTTGGTATTGACGATGTCTTTATCGAAAAGTATCTTGAAAATCCAAAGCACATCGAAGTACAAGTTTTGGGAGATAATTACGGCAACCTCGTTCATTTATATGAGCGCGATTGTTCGATTCAAAGAAGACACCAAAAGGTAATTGAATTTTCACCAGCATTTACGTTAACTGAAGAAAAGAGAAATGCAATCTGTGAGGACGCCTTAAAAATTGCGGGTGCAGTGAACTATAGAAATGCAGGGACATGTGAATTTTTAGTGGATAAAACCGGTCAACATTATTTTATAGAAATGAACCCTAGAATCCAAGTAGAGCATACGATTACTGAAATGGTAACCGGTATTGACCTCGTTCAAAGTCAAATTTTGCTCGCCCAAGGCTTACCGCTTAACTCAGATGAGGTGGGCATTGTTGATCAAACCAGTGTCATCCCAAGGGGCTATGCGATTCAGTGTCGTATCACGACAGAGGATCCTGCCAACAATTTTGCACCTGATACAGGAAGAATTGACGTTTATCGCTCAGGTTCTGGTTTCGGGATTCGTTTAGACGGTGGCAATGGCTTTACAGGTGCTGTTATCAGCCCTTACTACGATAGCCTACTGGTAAAGGCGACATCATTGGGGCGCACATGGAACGATGCAATTAGTAAATCCCTCAGAGCTTTAAGTGAAATGAAGATTCAGGGGGTTAAAACCAACATTGCCTTCCTAATCAACGTCCTTAAACACGAAACGTTTATGGCAGGTGCATGTAATACCAATTTTATCGCAGAAAACCCTTCATTATTTGACATTGCACCTAAGGCAGATGTTGAGTATAAGGTCTTATCCTTTATCGGTGAAAAGGTCGTTAATCAGACAAAGGGCTTCAAAGCAGAGTTCGATGTGCCGAGAGTACCACATTACGATAAAGAAATCGATAAAAAAGGTTATTTTGGAACGAAACAGATATTAGATCAACAAGGTCCAAAAGGGGTTGTGGATTGGATTCACAATCAAAAAAAATTACTCATTTCAGATACGACCATGCGTGATGCACAGCAGTCTTTAATTGCTACGCGTATGAGAACGGTGGATATAAAGAAAATTGGTTCATCTTATTCACACCTTGCTAACGATTTATTTTCTCTTGAAATGTGGGGCGGTGCGACTTTTGATGTGGCATATCGCTTCCTAAATGAATCGCCATGGGAAAGATTGGATCTCGTAAGAGAGAAAATACCGAACATCATGCTACAAATGTTGATTAGAGGGGCGAATGCAGTTGGCTATAAAAACTATCCAGACAATGTCGTTAGAGAATTTATCAAGGAATCGGCTAAGCGTGGCATCGACGTCTTTAGAATTTTCGACTCATTGAACTGGCAAAAAGGGATGGAAATCGCCATAGATGAAGTCCTCAATACAGGAAAAATTGCAGAAGCATGTATTTGCTATACGGGAGACATCTTAGATACTTATAGAGATAAATATTCTCTAGAGTATTACGTGGAAAAAGCAAAAGCGATTGAAAAATCAGGTGCACATATCTTGTGTATCAAAGACATGTCTGCTTTATTAAAGCCATATGCGGCAACCAAGCTGATTAAAGCACTCAAAAATGAAGTGAGTCTACCGATTCATCTGCATACACATGACACGACAGGAAATGGCGTTTCAAGCATTCTTATGGCAGCTGAGGCAGGCGTCGATATCGTCGACACCGCTATGTCCAGTATGTCGGGATTGACCTCTCAACCAGCGATGAACGCGGTTGTTGCAGCGCTTGAAAATACTGAAAGAGAAACCGGACTAGATTTAACAAACTTACAATCGATCAGTGATTATTGGTTAGATGTTAGACCCGTTTACAGCCAGTTTGAGTCCGATCTTAAATCGACTTCTGCTGAAATTTACAAGTATGAGATCCCAGGTGGTCAATATTCGAATCTTAAACCACAGGTAGAAAGCTTTGGACTTGGCCACAGATTTGGAGAAGTCAAAGAAATGTTCAAAGAGGTTAATGATTTATTTGGTGATATCGTTAAAGTAACCCCATCGTCAAAAGCCGTTGGTGATATGGCGATTTTCATGGTTCAAAATGAGCTTAATTCAAGAAATATACTTGAAAAGGGTGCGGATTTGGCATTTCCAGATTCGGTTGTCGCATACTTCCAAGGTATGATGGGACAACCTGATGGCGGTTTTCCAATAGAGCTTCAGAAGTTAGTCTTAAAAGGCGAAGAGCCAGTGACCTGTCGTCCAGGTGAGCTTTTACCAGATGAGGATTTTGAAGCAATTGGAAGTTATCTTGAAAGCACCTATCACCGCTCGTTTAGCATGGACGAAAAATTGAGCTATGCCCTTTATCCAAAGGTATTTGAGGACTATTTGAAATACAAAGGCGAGCACGGTGATTTCTCAAGAGTGGGCTCAGACGTATTTTTCCACGGAATGTACGAAGGTGAGACTTGTGAGGTAGAAATTGCATCAGGTAAAAAGCTAATCGTTAAGCTGCTTGAAATAGGCAAGGTCAGCAATGTAGGTCAGGTTAAATTGATTTTCGAGGTTAATGGCAATCGTAGAGAAGTCTATATCAAGGACAAGGGCTCTAAGTTTGAAACGGTAGTACAAGAATCGATTATGGCGGATCCAGATAACCAATTAGAAGTGGGATCATCCATTCCTGGAAAAGTCGTAAAAATACTTGTTAAGCCAGGAGAAAAAGTCAAAGAAAATCAAGTGGTTGCCATCGTAGAAGCGATGAAGATGGAAACCAGTGTCGTCGTATTAACGGAGGGTGTCGTAAAAGATATCTTTGTTAAGGAAGGGACTCAGGTTAAGTCGGGAGAACTCCTTATGAAGCTAGAAAGATAAACCTTAATCGCCAATTGCAGCGTCAATCGATGCAGTTGGCGATTTTACTTTTGACTTTAGTTAGGGAAAAAGCTAAGAAGAATGCGCCTTAAATAAATCATGTGGCTAAATGCTTTAAGCGGGTATAATATAGATAGAATCATTCAGTCATTTTAAAATGATAGCTGTTTCATTAGAAAGGTTATACTAGACATAGAAAGTTAATATCGGATTGAGTCATCATATGATAAAATATCAGATGATGTTAAGGGTGAAAAAGGAGGGTGACATGTATCATTTGATAACGGGCGGTAGCTCAGGGCTTGGTTATGAAATTGCAAAACTGCTGGTTCTCATGGACGAGCCAGTTATTTTAATCGGTAGACAGGCTGAAAAACTTAAAAAAGCGACGGATTCATTAAAGGAATTATCTAAGCAGGCAGACGTTCTCTCATATAGCTTGGATATCGCGATAGAGGAAGACATAGATGCATTCGTAGAGACCCTAATGACTTCTAATAAAACGGTTAAGAATCTTTATAATGTTGCAGGGACGACGTTTTTTGGGCCGGTTACAGAGATTAGCAGAGAGGATATCGACAAGGTTTTAAATAGCAATATGATTGGACTGATGCTTTTCACATCAAAAATGGTTAAAGTGATGTTATCTCAGACACACGAACCGAAGCGGATCGTCAGCGTCCTTTCCACAGCTGCACTTAAGGGTAAAAAGAATGAGACCATTTACAATGCTGCTAAATGGGGGGCAAGAGGCTATCTTGAATCGCTTAGAGATGAACTAAGCGACAAACCGATTGAAGTGATTAACGTCTTTCCTGGTGGCATGAACACTGCCTTTTGGTCAGACTCTAAATCGGGTTATAAAACGGAGTCTTTCATGGATCCTGAGGATGTGGCGAGACACATCGTAAAAAGCATTATCGATACAAAAGTAACGGTTTCAGATATTACCATCAGCAGACCAAAGGAGTAAGCCTACATGAGCGAAATCATCGCAGAAATCACCGGAAACAGTACATGGGTTAAGCTAATCATTACTTTGGTTTTAATCGTAATTAACATCATTGCTGTACAGTTGACCAGTAAGGTGTTGTTTAAAACCATTAGAAACACATCGACCTATTACAATCTTAGAAAACGCTTTTACTATACGTTTACCTTAATCCTAATCCTGTTGATTATACTGGTATGGTCAGGGTCGTCGCTTGACCTGTCAACCTACATGGGCTTCATATCTGCAGGGATTGCCATTGCGTTAAGAGAGATTTTTACCAATATCGCTGCGTGGTTCATCATTATCTTTCAAAAGCCATTTGAGGTGGGTGATCGCATTAGCGTGGATGGTAGAAGTGGTGATATTATTGATATCAAGCTTTTTCAAATCGTTTTGCTTGAAGTGTCCTCCGCACAGTACGGCGAACAAAGTACAGGGCGCATCGTTCACATACCGAACAACTATCTTTTTCTACATGCCATAAGCAATGCCAACAAAGGCTTTGATTATATTTGGAATGAGATTGATATCGCCATTTCGCTAGACAGTGATTGGGAAAGCTTTAAGAATATGCTTGAGACGGTGGCAAACAAGCAAGCACTGCACATAACTTCAGATGTAAAAGAGAGCCTACATGAGGCTTCAAAACGGTATATGCTCTACTATAAGAATATTACGCCAATCGTCTACGTCAAGGTGAGAGAAAGTGCGATCGTTTTAACCGTAAGGTATCTCTGTGAAACGAGAAGAGCGAGAGTGACAGAGGATGCCATGTGGCAAGAAATTCTAAAAGGGGTAAAAGAGCTTGAGGCTGTCAAATTAATATAATGAAATACTGAAGTCATCGAAAAAAAACTTTGATAATTAATAGACACATGTTATGATGATATAGAACTGAATAACCGTTTTCGGTCCTTTATATAAGGATAATAGGGAATGAGGTTAAAATCCTCAGCAGCCCCCGCTACTGTAAAGACGTACGAAATCTCAAATGCCACTGATTCATGGGAAGGCGAGAAATTAGGATGATGTCTAAGCCAGGAGACCTGCCAAAACGTATTTTACAATGCAATCTCGGTGGGAGGTTTACTTGATACTACTTTACGTATTGAAAACACGCCCATTGGCGTGTTTTTTTATTTATCCATAATGTTCTTATGGTAAAATCTGATGGCTCTTAGCAATAAGATTTTTATTAACGCATACACGCCATAAATGGATTATACAACTGATGGAGGAAAGAATGAAAGCGATATTAATCATTGCGCACGGCAGTAAGGTAAAAGAAACGGATTTGATCATGGAAAGCTATATGAACGCACTCAAACAGCGTCATCCTGAAGTGAAATTTGAAAAGTGCTATCTACAATTGATGGCGCCGTTATTATTGGATGCGGTTGAGAAGTTATATAACGAAGGTGTTAGAGAAATTAAGGCGTTTCCTTTCTTCCTATTTAATGGCAATCATATAAAGGAAGATATTCCAGCGGAATTGGACAGTCTTAAAGAAAGATTTACTGATCTTAAAATTGAGTTTTTAGAGAACATCGGCTTTGATGAGAAGCTTGTGGATGTCATCTGCGAAAGAGTAGGTCTATAGGATGTCTTATATAAAAAAACCAATGATGATTGAAAGTAAGAGCTTTGATATCATCGATGACATTATAAAAGAAGAAGGTAGAGTCTATCCAAGTGATTCTGAGATACATCGCCTTATTTTTAGACGCGTCATTCACACCTCAGCAGATTTTGATTATTTGGACAATCTTAAAATAGATCCTGAATTTATCGATGTATTTGAAGGCGTAATCAACACACCACTTACAGTTTATACAGATACACAAATGGCACTTTCAGGTATTAACAAGGCGGCTTTTGGCAAGCTACCATGGGAAATAAAATGTCTTGTGGGTGATGAAACTGTAAGAGCGCTTGCAAAAGAGGAAGGTATCACAAGATCTATGGCGGCAGTGAGTGTCGCTCTTCAGACCGAAGGTAAGAAACTTTTCGTTATCGGTAATGCACCTACTGCTATATTTAGGCTGTTAGAGGCAGATGAAAAAACACTTTCTGACGTGGTTGGTGTGATTGGCGTACCAGTGGGCTTCGTCGGTGCAGCAGAATCCAAGGAAATGCTCTATGAACATGCGATACCGAGTATCGCTGCACTGGGGAGAAAAGGTGGCAGTAACGTTGCTGCAGCTATCGTCAATGCACTGATGTACTATTTTGTTGGGAGAAATGAGTAATGATGATACTGGGTGAGGATGGCAAAGAACTTAAAACAGGATATACCACAGGTAGCTGTGCAACCGCAGGCGCACTTGCAGCGATGCTACTCTTGACAGAACAAATGGATGTGCCTGCTGTTGCCATAACTTTACCTTCAGGAGATGCATTGCAAATTCCTGTTGAAGAAACAAGACAGCTATCGCAAAGCTCTGCGATGGCAAGAATCATAAAGGATGCAGGGGAAGATGCGGATGTCACCCATGGACTCGACATTATTGTTACTGTTACACTTGACCCTGCAAATCAAATGCCGCCCTATGAGGAAGTCGTTATCAGAGGTGGTAAAGGGGTTGGCACCGTCACGAAGACTGGGCTGCAAATTGCACCTGGTGAAGCAGCGATTAATCCAGTTCCAAGACAAATGATTGGTGCTCATGTTAGACGGTATTTACCTGAGGGGATGGTGGCTACGGTTACGGTATCTGTTCCAGAGGGGGAAAAGGTGGCAAAGAAAACCTTTAATCCACGACTAGGGATAGAAGGTGGTATATCCATTATCGGCACTTCAGGGATCGTTCGACCAATGAGCGATGACGCCTATAAAGCAACGATTCATACAGAGTTGAAACAAAAGAGAGCATTGGGTGAAACCACTGTGATTTTGGTACCGGGCTTACATGGTGAAAAATATGCGCAAGGCTTGGGCTATGAATCTAGACAAGTGGTGCATATGGGGAACTTCATTGGCTTCAGCATACAGTCTGCTGAGAAACTGGGCTTTGAAAAAATGCTCTTAATAGGACACTCAGGTAAGCTGATGAAGGTAGCAGGTGGCATTTTTAATACGCACAGTCGTGTGGCAGACGCAAAAGCAGAAATATTAATTACTGAACTTGCGCTTATGTCAGCCCCACTCAGTTTAATTGAGGCAGTTTTGATGGCGAATACAACGGATGAGATGAGTGCTTTGCTTGAGGCGACAGTCTATTTTTCAGCATTTCAAAATCTGACGGAAAAAGCGAAAGCAAAGGTTAAAAATCAGCTCTTAGAAGAGACTCAGGTCGATATCGTCATCTATAGTATGCCGGGTAAAATACTGGGCGATACACGTGAAAAGAATGGTGAGACAAATTTATGATAGAGATAATTGGAATTGGTCCAGGTGATGAACGCTATCACACGATGGAGGTCAATGAGCGAATAAAAGCTTCAGAGTATGTCATAGGTACAGAAAGACAACTGAAGAGTGTTCATGTCTTAGAAAAAGGGATTCGTTACGATGGCAAACTTGCAACTTTAAAAGCACTTATTGAAACTGGACTTACGCAGTATGGATGTGTTAGTGTACTAGCCTCTGGCGATCCTAGCTTTTATGGCATCTCAACTTGGATACAAAAGAACTTTGAATCCGAGCAGATCGCAATCGTCACTGGAATTAGCAGTCTTCAAATCCTCTTTGGTAAGCTAGGTCTACCGATGCACGACGTATTTTTAACCAGCTTACATGGTCGAGAACCAAACTGGGAGCTTTGGACAAAACTACCTAAAGTAGGTCTTTTAACCGATCGGGTACAGACGCCAGCGGTTATTGCAAGGACTTTGCTAGACAGAGGGCTCAATCCCAAAATGGTAGTAGGTGAGTGGTTGACGTATCCAGAGGAAAAAATTGAGATGGGTTTCGCGGATGATTTTTTAGAGCGTCAATACGAATTTTGTGTGGTGGTGATCGATTTTGAAGGATGAAGCATTTATTAGAGGAAAAAACCCTATGACGAAAATGGAAGTCAGAGGGACGATTATCAGTTATCTTGAGCTTGAAAGTGCGCATTCGGTACTTGAAGTTGGCGCTGGAACCGGTTCGGTTACCATTCAGATGCTAAAGACCAATCCCACTTTGTCCGTGGTGGCGATTGAAAAAACGTCAGAGGGAACAGAGCTCATTCGCTTAAATGCAGAAAAGCATGGCGTTACTCTAGAGATACTGGAAGGCGAGGCAAGTACTTTACTTAAAACCGTATCTAAAAAGTTTGATCGCGTGTATCTCGGTGGCACAGGGCGGTATCTTTCAGAAATTATGGCTGAGATTACCCCAAAGCTTGAAGAAGGGGCCGTCATCGTGTTTTCGGTGATTACACTTGAGAGCTTAAATGAGATATTTGCTTATGTAAAGGACAACGAGGCCTTCAAGGATCTAGAGGCGAGTCAAATACAGGCGAGTCGATTGGAAATGTTGGGGAGCTATCATTATTTTAAACCGCTCAACCCGTGTTACGTCATCAAGGTTACGTACGGTTCGTAACACAGTTGGTATAATTGTTATAGATTTAACTTATTATCACAAATTTGCTTAAGAGGAGATAGAAATGGCAAAATTGATCGGTATTGGTGTCGGCCCAGGAGATCCTGAGCTTTTGACCCTAAAAGCGATTAAAGCTTTAAAAGAAATAGATATTTTACTTTTACCTACTGGACGAGCTGGTGGGGAAAGTGAAGCATACGGGATTGCTTGTAATTATATACCTGAGCAGGTCACGCAGATTAAGAGACATTTTCCGATGACCTCAAATACGGTTGAAATGCTTGGGGCGATACAAGAAATTGCGGCAGAGATCATTCCGATGATTCAGGCTGGTAAAACCATAGGGTTTATTACCTTGGGCGATCCTATGTTGTATAGTACCTATGGCTACTTGAAAAAGTTTGTAGAGTTAGAATGTGAAGTAGCGACCATACCGGGGATTATGTCGTTTGGCGCAATCGCCTCTGGTACCAACCATATTTTATGTGAAGGGGATACGCCGCTGGTGGTTTACCCTTGTACAGATGATTTATCGAGATTGGATGCGCTCTTAGCCATTGGCAGTGCGCTGGTTTTGATGAAGGTGTTTAGACAGTTTGAAGGGGTGAAGGCGAAGTTAATCGCAAATGGTTTAGCGGATAGTTGCGTCATCGCATCTAATTACGGCAAGCCAAATGAAGTGCTTTATCGATCACTTGAGGATGTAAATCCTGAAAACTTGAGCTATTTCACGACGATCTTAGTCAACCCTAAAGCTTAGTGAATCGAAAACATTTTAAATCGAAGCATAGTGAATCGAAAGGATTGTAATCGAAAGTATAATCATCGACAACGTTTAAATAAAGGAGAAAAAGATGAAGGTTAAATTTGTAGGTGCAGGTCCTGGGGATCCTGAGTTATTGACGATAAAAGGACATCGTGCGTTAAGTGAAGCGGATACAGTGATCTATGCAGGGTCATTGGTGAATCCAGAGCTTTTGAAATATTGTAAATCAGGCTGTGAGATCTATAACAGTGCAGTCATGAATCTAGAAGAAATCATTGAGGTCTGCCATAGAGACACAAAAGCTGGGCTATCCGTCGTACGCTTGCATACCGGTGATTTCTCAATTTACGGTTCTTTAAGAGAGCAAATTGAAGCACTCAACGCACTCGATATCTCATATGAACTGATTCCTGGTGTAAGTAGTTTCCTTGGCGCTGCATCGGCTCTAGAAATCGAGTATACGGTACCAGAGATTTCTCAAAGCTTAATCATTACGCGTATGGAAGGAAGAACGCCAGTGCCTGAGCTTGAAAAGCTGTCGTCATTTGCGTCACATCAAACGTCTATGGCCATCTTTTTATCCTCTGGAATGGTATCGGATGTCATGACAGAATTGGTCAAAGGCGGCTATACTGAAGACACGCCGGTGGCAGTGATCTACAAAGCGACATGGCCAGATGAGAAAATCGTGAGAGGGTCAATCGCCGATATTGCAGAGAAGGTCGCTGAGGCTGGTATCTCAAAAACGGCACTCATCATCGTCGGCAGATGCTTAGGTTATGAGTTCAATGCATCGAAATTATACGATAAGGCATTTAGCCATGAATTTAGAGCATAAATGGTATTTGATTGCCTACACGACTGATGGCAATCGTCTTTTGGATCAGTTGACTGGATTACTGGAACCAGCCGTCATCGTTAGGTACGATAAATCAGAAACCACAACCTCTGCCTTTTACAAACGGGCTTTTTCTGAAAAGTGTCAAGTGAGTCTCGTTGCAGTTGGCGCATTAGGGATTGCTATACGATCGATGTCTCCTTATGTTAAGGACAAGCTAACTGATCCGGCGGTGATCGTTATCGACGATCAAGGAAAGTTCGTCATCTCTGCTTTATCAGGGCATGCAGGTGGTGCAAACCATCTTTGTGAGTCACTGTCTGTAAAGCTAAAGGGAGTTGGTTTTGAAGCCACAGCGGTAATTACTACTGCTTCTGATATCAGAGGCGTTGAAGGCATTGAATCGGTCCTAACAGAATTCTATGTGCCATTAAATAATTATCGAAAAGTGCTGAAGACGGTTAATATGCACATTGCCGAAGGTGGTCAGGTGGAAATCCTGTTTGATCCTTGGCTTTGCGAAAATAAAAGCAATCAAAGAATTTTAGGCAATTCCACTGCTACGTCAAAGCTTAGGCTGGCAATCGCACTTAGAAACCCGTGCTACTGGCTTGATGAGAGGGCGAATAACGCTTTAGATCATGTATTTTATAGCCGTTCTTTAGTGGTGGGTACGGGAAGTAAAAGGGATTTAGATGAAACGCTTTATGAAAGTGCTTTTCTAGAAGTTCTAAGAGGTCTTGGCGTTGCGATAGAATCCGTGAAGACGCTATCTTCTATCACTTTAAAAGCAGAAGAGGCATGTATGCTGAAGGTTGCTTCTAAATATGCAGATCAGTTTGTCTGTCATGGCGTAGAACAGCTTTCAAAACTAGAAGGTTTATTCGAAGGATCTACGTTTGTAAAGGCAAATGTGGGGGTTACAGCGGTGGCAGGTCCTTCTGCCTATATTTTGACACAAGATGAAATGAGTTTTACCAGATATAAAAAAACAGGGTGCACTTTTGCACTAGGGAGGCTAATTAGATGATAAAAGTAGTGGGGATTGGCCCTGGCGCACGTGAGCATATGACCTATGCAGCTGTAGAAGCAATTAAAAGCTGTGATGTGGTCGTTGGTTATAAAACCTATATTGACTTAATAAAAGAATTTATCGACGAACAAGAGGTAATCGTCAATGGCATGAGAGGCGAGGTTGAGCGCTGTAAGGAAGCCGTTGCACAGTCCTTAAAGGGTAAGACAGTTTGCGTCATCTCAAGTGGAGATGCTGGTGTTTATGGTATGGCGGGTTTGATCTATGAGCTTGTTCCTGAAGGTCATGCGGTTGAGGTCATCCCAGGCGTCACTGCTTCAACTGCTGGCGCAGCAATCTTAGGCGCACCTTTGATGCACGATTTTTGCCATATTAGCTTAAGCGATTTGATGACGCCACTTGAAACGATTTATAACCGTGTTAAAGCAGCGGCGGCTTCTGATTTTGTGATCTGTCTGTATAATCCAAAGAGCCATGGCAGACCAGAATATATCAATGAAGCCCTTTCGATGATAATGAGCTACCAAGGTACGAATCTATGGGTAGGCCTTGCGAAGGATGTTGGACGTGAGGGCGAACGCACCATCATAAGCAAAATTGATGAAGTGGATTACGATTTAATCGATATGACGACAGTGGTAATCGTCGGCAATTCAAATACGAGGAACATCGGTGGTAAAATGATCACGCCAAGAGGCTACACCTTATGATTCTCATCTTAGGTGGGACACATGAAGGTGCAATTTTATGTAAGCGACTAGATGATGTGGGTATCGCCTATCACCTCTCTGTTGCCACTGAGCTTGGTCGCTCGGTGTATGGCGACTTGAAAGGCATCGTCACTCAGCAGAGATTCACGGATGAGGGATTAGCTGATTATATCAAAGCCAATCAGATAGAGCAGGTGCTTGATCTAACACATCCACATGCCAAAGTAGTGACCGAAATAGCGAGAAGGGTTTGTGCGTCTTTAGATACGAATTACATGAGATATGAAAGACCGATGAACACCTTTAAAGATGCGATTCCAGAAAACGTGTGGGTCGTCACTTCTGTTGAGGCTGCGATCCAGCAGATTCTCAGGTCAGAAGCTGGCAATATCCTTATGACAGGTACAAAACACATCGCAGATTTTATAAAGGTATTTGGTAAAGCACCCTGTTATTTTAGGGTGATGCCAAGTCTTTACTCTATGACCGTTTGCGATCAAGAGGGTGTCGATCTCGATCATATATTTGGCATAAAAGCACCTTGTCCAGTGGCGGTGACAAGAGAGTTAATCGCATCCTATGGGATTAAGTACTTTGTATTTAAAGAAAGCGGAATGGGCAGTGCTACTGAAAGTAACATAGAAGCGGTTAAAGGCTCAGATGTGATCGGGATTTTAATCAGAAGTGATGAAGGTGTAGCTGTTAATACGGCTCAATCAGAAACGGAAATTTCAATACCATCCTTAGAATTAGCACCGAAAAAAACACAACGAGATGTACAGTCTGACCTAGAGGCAATCTTCCAAGCGGTCATCTCTCGATAGATCAGTACATCTTTTATAGGTATTCAAGTAGACATTTCAGTCGTTTATAGTTTTGGTAACGAAAGCGTTATATAGAGCGGTTAAGGGGTAATTATGAAAATCAACGTAGTGGGTATCAATCATGAAACAGCAAGTGTTAGCCAAAGAGAAATAATGAGTTCGCTTGCGCTGACGCCCTTGGAAGTTAAAATGGGCACTACAGTAAGTGAAGTCAGTATTTTGGCAACGTGTGGGCGATTCGAAATCTATTTTATCGCACCTTCTGAAAGCTATAAAGAAGCACATCGTGCAATAGTTGAGTTGCTTGAAGCACCTTTTAATGGATGTCCGCCAGAATTTTATTGGCATACGCAGGAGTTTGCGATTGCACATTTGATGCGCGTGGCTTGTGGCTTAGATTCTGCTGTTTTAGGTGAGGATCAAATTCTTGGACAGGTGAAAAATGCGATATCAGATGCATCTGAATGTGGTGCAGCTGGGAAAATACTAAACAAGGTTTTTCGTGATGCGGTCTCGTTTGCAAAGGCGATTAAAACGGAGCTAAAACTCTCCGAAAATCCGCTTTCTTTAAGCTATATCGCCATTAAAAAAGCAAGTGAATGTGGCTTTTTAAAGGAATCGGCATCGGTTACCATGGTGGGACTGGGCAAAATGGGTGGATTGGCCATCCAATATCTTTTAGACTCTCCCGTACAACTCATCTATGTATCCGTTAGACACCCTGAGCGTTTACCAGATTGGGTATTGGTGCACCCTAAAGTGAGAATTGCTACCTTTGAAGAGCGCTATGCCTGCATCTCTAAAAGTCAGATTGTGGTTGCCTCAACGGGTGCGCCGCATACCGTTATTCGCGAAGAGAGCTTTGAAAAAATGAAAGGTGAGCTACTGTTAATTGACCTTGCAATGCCAAGGGATATCGAAGAAAGCTTAGGCAATCATGATGACGTTACCCTTTGGAATGTCGATAATTTAAAGGATATCTCCGATGCAAACCTTCAAAGAAGATACGAACTCACACAGAAAATCGTTACGAGGTTAGATGAACAAGCGCTAAAAACGAAAGCTTGGATCGATGGGCTCGACGTGGATGACATTATTAAAAAATGGCATGAAAGTATTGCCAACATCACGGGTGAAGCGATGAAGAGCATCGGGCGTAAAAACATCGCCTATACACCGAGAGAAACGGAACTTTTACAAACCCTTTTTGAATCTTCTCTGAAACAAATGATCAAAGCGCCTCTTGAGAGTCTGAAAAAGATGGAAGATAAGTCTCAAAGAGAAGCGTACATCGGTATGTTGAAGGAGCTATATAACTATGAGTAATTTTGTGCCTGTGCTACTAAAAGCAGAGCAACTGAACATACTGATTGTCGGATATGGTCGAATCGGCAGGCGTAAAGCTGAAAAGTATCTTGAGGCAGGGGCAAGTGTGTGCAGTATCGACCCTGACCCTAATCAGAATGCGGATTTTGTCATGACATTTGAAACCTATATAAAAACACATGAAGCACATTTCAGTGAGCAGCATATGGTCTATATCTGTACGTCAAGTACAGAAGCAAACGAAACCGTTATGGGGAGCTGTCAAGCAGCCGCCAAATTATACAACCGAACAGACGCGGGCAATTTGGGTCAGTTTTCTGATATGGCCTATCTTGAAGCTGAGGATTATCTCATCGCAACGTCGGGTAAAGCCGCTTCGCCACATATGGCTAAATTTCTACGATCATCGTTAAAAGAGTGGCTGTGTAGTCTTTCTTTTGAAGCAGCTTATAAAGAGTGGAGGAACAGAAAATGATTAATAAACTCATCGTAGGCACGAGAGGTTCTAAGCTTGCAGTTACCCAAACGCAATGGGTAATGGATGCAATTTCTGAGAAGTTCCCTAACCTAACATTAGAAATGAAAATTATCGTCACTAAGGGCGATCAAATACAAGATAAACCACTGGATAAAATAGGCGACAAAGGCTTGTTCACCAAAGCACTTGAAGAGCAGCTATTAGAGGGGCGTATCGATTTTGCAGTTCATAGCCTTAAAGATATGCCAAGCGATCAGCCAGAAGGTCTGAGCTTGGCAAAGGTACCGAAACGTGAGGATGCCAGAGATGTTTTGGTACTCAGAGAGGGGTTAACTGGACTTAAGGACTTACCAGTAGGCGCTAAAATAGGTACAGGTAGCAAACGAAGATTGTTTCAAATCTTAAAGTCTCGGCCTGATATAGAAGCGGTACCTATTCGTGGTAACGTTGAAACGAGAATCGGTAAGATTGTAACCGAAAATTTAGATGGCGTCATTTTAGCTGCAGCTGGCATTCATCGCTTGGGACTTGAAAAGCAAATCACGGAGTACCTTGACGTCGATGTCTTACTCCCTTCTCCAGCACAAGGTGCATTGGGTCTTCAATACAAAACCGACAGAGAAGAAATCAAAGCGATCTTAAACGCCATCCGCTCAGAATCCGATGACCTCTGTGTTAGAGCAGAGCGTGCCTTCCTGAAAGCCATAGAAGGGGGATGTCATGTACCTGTAGGTGCCTACGCCACACTTTTAGGAGAAAATCAACTGGAACTAAAAGCCATCTTTGGAGATGCAGAAGGTGAAGCGCTAACGCTTGTTAAGCTAGTGGGTGATCGTCAGTCACCAGAAGCCTTGGGAATCAGAGCTGCGAATGCCATTAAGAAAAAAGGAATCGTCTATCTCGTCGGTGCAGGTCCAGGGGATGAAGGTTTAATCACTGTAAAAGGCAAAGAAAAAATTGAAGCCTGCGAGGCAATCGTATACGATCGATTGGCAAGTCCGAAGCTGGTCGCTTTGGCACCAGCAGATGCTGAGCGAATCTATGTTGGAAAAGCGGCTGCCAATCACGCAATGACACAGGAAGACATCAACCAACTGCTTGTGAAATTAGGCTTACAAGGTAAAAATGTCGTCAGATTAAAGGGCGGTGACCCATATGTCTTTGGACGTGGTGGCGAAGAAGTGCTAGCGCTTAAAGCGGCTGGCGTGAACTTCGAAGTTGTCCCGGGCATCACATCCCCTATTGCAGGTCTTGGATATGCGGGCATACCGATCACACATCGAGGCATTACAACCTCATTCCACGTCTTTACAGGTCAGTTTAAGGACGATGAAACCGAGCTGGATTTTGACAGCATCGCCACTATAAAAGGCACTTTGGTATTTTTAATGAGCATCGCAAGCTTTAAAAAGATTGCCAAAGCACTGATCGTTCGAGGGTATCATCCGAAAACCCCAGCTGCGATCGTTTCAAATGCAACAACGGTCAAACAAAATGTTACGGCGACGACTTTAGAGGGACTAGATGCCATAGAAGATGTTTTATCCCCAGCATTTTTAGTGATTGGGGAAGTAGTTGCACTTAGAGAGGAACTCAATTGGTTTGAGTCACTCCCACTCTTTGGCAAGCGCATACTGGTCACAAGAGCGACCAGTCAAGTGGGGACACTTTCAGATCGATTGACGGCTTTGGGCGCTGAGGTTACTGCGATGCCAATGCTTGCCTTTGAAGCACTGCAGCTTTCAAACGAACAGAATCGAGCGCTGATTTCTAGTGACTATACACAGGTTTGGTTTACCAGTGAAAATGCCGTACACTTTTACTTTAAAGCACTAAAATCTGCCGGACTGGATACAAGACATCTCGGCGGCATGAAGGTACTCGCAATCGGTCCAACGACGAAGCGTGTCGTAATGACGTATGGCATCACGCCAGATTTTATTCCGGCCGTCTATACGCAAGAGGGAATCTTTGAATTAATGCAACCACAGCTTTCAAAGGCGGATCGCGTGTTACTGCCTGTATCTGAGGATGCGAGAGAAACCTTGGAGCAACTACTTTCATTGACTTGTGAACTCGTCAAGGTGCCTTTATATCGTCCTGTAAATCCATCGTTAAGGACACCTTTTCACACGCTAGACGATTCGCCAAAAGAGTCATTACTCGGTAGATCCCTTGACGCGTTTGATTATGTAACGTTTACCAGTGCTTCTACGGCTGAGCACTTCCACCAAATGCTGATGGCAAATACACCTGAACGACTCGCTCAAATTAAATGCTTGTCCATAGGACCGATTACCACAGCAAAATTAAAAGAGCTTGGCTTTAAACAGATACGTACAGCTGAAACACATACCATCGATGGCATGTTAGAGGCATTGATTACAGGAGCTGAATATGAAACGATTTAGAAGATTAAGAATGCAAGATGAACTTAGAAATAGCATCAAAGAAAATCATCTTTTAAAAAGCGATTTGATTACACCCATTTTCGTGATAGAAGGCGAAAATATAAAAAATGCAACAGACGCAATGCCTGATCTTTATCGATACTCATTGGATCGACTAGAAGAAGAACTCACTGAGCTCAGGGACAGAGGCCTATTCAAAATTTTATTATTTGGCGT
Source organism: Clostridiales bacterium 38-18 (assembly GCA_001897605.1). Lineage (GTDB taxonomy): Bacteria > Bacillota > Clostridia > Peptostreptococcales > Acidaminobacteraceae > Fusibacter_C. The sequence goes on from MKTL01000007.1 coordinate 61,980, forward strand.
ACCCGATCACAAAGATGCAAGAGGCACAATGGCATACGCCGCTGAAGGCATCGTTCAAACGGCAATTAAGCAAATTAAAGCGTTTGATGCGCGTTTTTATATCATCACTGATATCTGCCTCTGTCAATATACCGACCACGGTCATTGTGGCATCCTAGACGATCTTGGGGAAGTGGTGAACGACGAAAGTGCGAAGCTTATGGCAGCCATTGCTCTTAGTCATGTGCATGCCGGCGCAGATATGGTGGCACCCTCCGATATGATGGATGGCAGAATCGCTGCGATCAGAGAGCGTTTAGACGCAGAGGGATTCACCTACATCCCGATTTTATCGTATTCGCTGAAATACTGTTCGAATTACTATGGCCCATTTAGAGCCATCGCAGATTCTAAACCACAGTTCGGATCTAGAGACCACTATCAGATGGACTATCACAACAGCAGACAGGCACTTGAAATCGCAAATGAAGATTTAGCACAAGGGGCGGATTTGATAATGGTAAAACCGGCGATGCTTTACCTAGACATTGTGAAAACCATTCGTCAGTCTATTTCAGCACCCGTGGTCGTCTACAATGTCAGTGGCGAATACGCCCTTTTATTAAAGGGGATTGAACAAGGCTTAGTCAATGAAGCCATAGTTTATGAAACGATGATTGGCTTTAAAAGAGCAGGTGCAGACCTCATCATCACCTATTTTTCAAAATGGCTTGTAGATAAAAATTTAGTATCCTAAATCAGGACACCTTGGAGGAAAAATGAAAAATTATAATCGATCAAATCAATTGTTTGAAAGGGCTCAAAAGGTGATTCCTGGAGGTGTCAACAGCCCAGTTAGAGCGTTCCGCTCGGTGGGAAGAGCACCAATTTTTATAGAAAGTGCAAAAGCGGCGACGTTAACCGATGTGGATGAGAACACCTACATCGATTTTATCGGTTCTTGGGGTCCTATGATTTTAGGACATTCACCGAGCTTTGTGGATCAAAATCTATTGTCGGTGATTCAAAAGGGAATGAGCTATGGTGTACCGAGTCCGTTTGAAGTGGAAATGGCAGAATGCTTAGTAGATGCTTATCAAGGACTTGAAATGGTGCGTATGGTCAACTCGGGCACAGAGGCGACGATGAGTGCCATCAGAGCGGCTAGAGGTTACACTAGAAGAACAAAAATCGTAAAATTCGAAGGCTGCTACCATGGCCATTCAGATGCCTTATTGGTTAAGTCCGGTTCTGGAACCCTTACGTATGGCGTCCCAACTTCACTGGGTGTACCGGCAGATACTGTTAAAGACACATTGGTAGCAGTTTATAATGACGTAACGGGCATAGAGCAGCTTTTTAAAAGTAATGGGAATGAGATTGCCTGTGTGATCTTAGAGCCGATAGCGGGCAATATGGGCGTTGTACCCGTAAAGGATGAATTCGTAAAAACCTTAAGAAAGCTTTGCGATATGTATGGGGTCGTTTTAATTTTTGATGAAGTCATTACTGGCTTTAGACTTGCCTACGGTGGCGCAGCATCCCTTTTAAACGTCACACCAGATATGGTCTGCTTTGGCAAAATCATCGGTGGCGGTCTACCAGTAGGCGCTTACGGCGGCAAAAAAGAAATCATGAGCGTGATTTCACCGCTGGGTGGCGTCTATCAAGCAGGCACCCTATCGGGGAATCCAATTGCGATGTATTGTGGGCTTGAGGTGCTTAAAACGCTTAGAGAAAATCCAGAAATCTATACGAGCTTAGAAGAAAAAGCAGCTTACCTAGAGTCGGGGATGAACCGTATCATTGAGGAATATCAATTTCCCGTTACCTTTGTAAGATACAAGTCAATGCCGTGTTTGTTCTTTAAGACAGGTAGCTTGAGCAGCTACGATGAAGTAAAGGGCTGTGATACAGACGCCTATGCGACTTACTTCAAGGCCATGCTAGAAAGAGGGATCCTTTTACCTCCAGCGCAGTTTGAAGGGCTCTTTTTATCGACAGCGCATACGACTGAAGATTTAGAAGCTTATCTTACTGCTAGTGAAGCAGTGCTTAAGGAAATGTATTTGAAGTAGATGTATTTGAAGTAGATGTATTTGAAGTAGATGTATTTAAAACACTAGAATCTAGATTAACAAACATCATGGCAAATATTTAAAGATAATAGAAAAAGGATTGAATTGAATACAATTAGTATTACGCGCCGAATTTGGCGAGTTGTTGTTAAAATTGAGTCTAATTTGTCAAATTCGGCATGATAAGTGATGTAGGAATTAAGAGTAAATAAATATGTAATAATATTGAGGACATAACAGTCCTCATTTTATTTTTTTGAAATCAGATCCTATAAAAATTGTCAGACAATGCTTCTATGTTGTATTTTTGTATCAAATTGATAATGATAAAAAAATTTATATATCTGATAGAATTCTAACACAATTTTAATTTAATTCGTGTATAATAGGTTTAAGTTCGATAAGAATCTAACATAAGGAGGCGTCTATGTATCATTTTCCAGAAGGGCTCTACACTGATTTGAGAATTGAAACCTTGTTTGATACGAAAATTACGTTTAAAAAAGAAAAATTGCAAGAACAGAAAGTAAGAACGAATAAAGGTGCTTTTATTCGCGTGTTTGATGGCAATCGCTGGTACTATAGCGCAACCACTGAACTTGAAGCCCTACAGGAGAAGATCGATGAACTGGCTTCATTGGCGACGCCGAATGCTTCGATACTTGAGCATCCTATCGTTAAGAAATTCGAAGTCAATGTAGATACTTGCCTTAAGTTTGAAGAGGGTGACCTCTCTAAAATCGATGTAATGGCAAAACAAGAATTACTTAGAGGTTACTTGGATTTATTAGAACGTGAAGAGATCGTACATCATTCTTCATTCTATGTAGACAATAGAATCACAAAAGAAATCATTTCGTCAAAGGGGACACATGTCATCTACGACAGACAAACTTGTGGCATCAGGTTGAATATGGAGCTGGTTAGTGGTGATAAAAAAGATTCAAGCCGCGCATCAAAGGCTGGTATCTACTTTGAAGATTTAAAAGCCATCCGTAGCGAATTGCAGGATGAAGTCGATAAAAGCATCGCTTTTGTAAAAGAGGCTGTACCTGTGGTACCTGGGGATTATGTGGTACTAATGAGTCCTTTGACCACAGGTGTTTTCACACATGAAAGCTTTGGCCATAAAAGTGAGTCTGACTTTATGTTAGGTGATCCAAACATGAAAAAGGAATGGGCAATTGGCAAGCAGGTTGGAAGTCCTGGATTGACGATTATAGATGATGGTCATGTTTTAGGCAATGGCTATACGCCATATGACGACGAGGGCAATAAAGCTGAGAAAACGTATATCGTTACGGATGGTAAACTGACGGGGCGTTTGCAAAGCACAGTGACTGGTACACATCTTGAAGAAGGACTTACAGGTAATGCTAGAGCAATGAACTTTGAGTTTGAACCGATCGTCAGAATGACGACGACTTATATAGAAAAGGGCAATCGCCCTCTTAAAGAGATTGTTGCAGAGATTGAAAAGGGGATCTATATTGAGGACATCAAGCATGGCTCTGGTATGTCGACCTTTACGATTGCACCGTCTCGCGCATATATGATAGAAAATGGCAAGATTACAACACCAGTAAAAATTTCGGTTGTGACTGGAAATGTGTTTGAAACGTTGGGCGAAGTGGATGCTTTAAGTGAAGAATTTGAGCTCCTCAGCTTCGTTGGAGGCGGCTGCGGAAAAATGGAGCAATGGCCATTACCGGTTGGTTTTGGTGGTCCATATACACGTGTTAAGAAGCTTACGGTTCAATAGGGGGAGCATATGAAAAAAGAATGGCTTGTAATTAAGGAAAAAGAAACAACCGTTAAAGTTAAAACGGCTAAGGTTGAAGCGGTACGTTCTAAAGACATCGTCAAAAAGGGCTATCGCGTTTATAAGGATGGAAAAATAGGTATCTCCGGAGCAATCGGGGATGTACCAATGGCGCAGCTTGAAAAAGATGCAACTGAGAATTTGATGACAGATATCGCCTATCCATATGCTTTAACAGGGGATAAAAAGGATCATAGAAACTACAATGCATCGCCAATGGATGCGAAAACCCTCCTCGAAGAAACAGAAGCGATTTTGGCCTTCTTTAGAGAAAGCTATCCAGAGTTTGACTATTCTGAGCACCTATCTGTGATCGAGCATTCGGCTTGGATGCAAAATACAGAGGGACTTGATCTAAAGTATGAGGATGCGTATTTTGAGCTGGCTTTGATTTTAAAGGAAATTGGTGGACCCAATGTGTTTGATGGCTTCTTAAGTTACTTTGGCAGATCGTTTGATCGAGCGAAGTTTATTGAACAATCAAAAGCATTTATGAAAGGCTATTTGGGAAAAGCGGATCTCCCAGAAGGGGATAAGCTACCAGTTTTCTTTATAGGTGAAGATAGCTTCAATGGCATATTTTCAAGGTCGTTAAATGGCGAAATCTATTCGACAGGTTCCTCTCTTTTCAAAGGAAAGTTGGGAGAAACCCTATTTAATGAAAAGTTGACTTTATCGATCTGGAAAAATCCAGTGCAAAATTTCGCACCGTTCTTTGATAGAGAAGGGATGACTTATGAGAATGATAAGCTACCTTTAATTCAAAAAGGTAAGTTCGTCAGTGTCTTCGCTGATAAGAGAACGTCTGATCTTTATTCATTGCCTTATACTGGCGGTGCAACTGGAGACTATGACGGGCTACCCGTTTTAACGGCACCTACACTTGGTTTTGACGTCGACACAGAAGACATTACGCAAGTCCTTGAAGGGCAAAAATCAATTCTTGTGGTCATTAGTTCGGGCGGAGATTTTACGACTGACGGTGACTACGCAACACCTGTACAGGTCAGCTTCCTTCTTGAGGGCACTGAGATTATTGGCAAACTACCAGAGTTTAACATGCGTTCAAATCTATACGATATGTTTGGTAAGGATTATATCGGAACCTTTGAAAGTCCTTATTACATCGGAGAAGGGGCACAGCTTCATGGTATGTGGATGAAAATTAACTAGTTTTGCTCATAAAGATATTCAAACGTGATCGATCGCAAAAATAAAAGTTCTATTACTCAGTCTGTGACTTTAACCCTCACAAGACTGTGCAATAGAACTTTTTTTCTGCCATAGCTTACCACAACCTTGCATGTGGCAAAACAGTAGACTTAATGTCCGAAGAGATCAAGTAGTAGCTAAGTGTTCAAAATAAATGAAAAGCTAAGCCTGTACTTCATCCAAATGACGCATTTCATGAAATAAGAAGATCGCAGTAACCACGGAAGCTGTAAAGTCTGCAGCAGGACCAGCATACCATACACCTGATAAGCCGAAGAATTTTGGCAGAATGATCAATAGCGGGATGAGTACGATAACCTGTCTGAGTAGGCTAAGGAAAATGGCCTTTGGTGCTTTTCCAACTGCTTGGAAGTAGTTGGCGCTGATAATTTGAAACCCAATAACAGGTAGCATCGATAGGAATATTTTCATACCATGTGTGGCAACGCTGACGAGCTCTGGATCACTGTTAAAAATGTGAATCAGTTGTTCTGTAAAGAACTGAGTGAGTAAAAAGCCAGTCGTTGAAACACAGGTGCCTGCTAAGATGGCGAGCTTAAGCGTTTTCTTAACGCGATCATACTGCTTCGCACCGTAGTTGTATCCAACGATGGGCTGAGTCCCCTGATTAAGACCGAAGATCGGCATTAAGAAAAAGATGGCGATGGCATTGATTACGGTCATTGCACCGATAGCGATATCGCCACCAGTCGATTTAAGTGCATTATTTGAAACGACGGTTACGATACTTGCTGCGACTTGCATAAAGAACGGTGACATCCCAATTGAAAGGATGCTTGCAATAATCCCAGTATCCAATTTAAAGTTTTTTCTATGAATTTTAAGATGGCCTTTCCCTTTGCCAAAGTGTCTAAGCACTAACGCCATTGTGACAAACTGCGAGATGATCGTTGCTACAGCAGCGCCTCTGATCCCCATGCCGAGTGCAAAGATAAAGATTGGGTCGAGGATAATATTTGTTATAGCACCTGCAAGTGTGGTTAACATCGCCTGCTTTGGGCTACCCTCAGAACGCATAACACCAGTCAAACCAAAACCAAGCCCTTGGAAAACTGAGCCCAAGAGAATGACGGTTAAATACTGATCCGCGTAATCAATGGTCGCGGAGCTAGCACCAAATAGGTAGAGAAGAGGTGTTTTGAATATCAAGCCAAGCACCATTGCAGAGGCCATGATGAGGATTAAAAGTACAAATGCATTGCCTAAAATATGCTCAGCATCGTCTTTTCTGTTTTGACCTAGGCGGATGGAAATTCTTGCACCTGAACCGATACCGACGAGCATGGAAAGTCCCATGAGTAGCGTCATAAGTGGTAAAGATAATCCGATGCCAGTCATCGCCAGTGGTCCTAGCCATCCGATGTACATACGGTCGACGACGTTATAAAGTGCATTGACGAGCATACCTACGATTGCAGGTAGAGAAAATTTAAATAATAATTTACCGATTTTTTCGGTTCTAAGTAATTCGTTGTTGGACATAATTTCACCTTAATTTCTAATCTGTGTTTTGTAATAGTGTCTAAAGTTTGCTTTGAGTGGATTTATATTGCCTTGCATTTTGCAATAGTTTTCCAAAGAGAATTTCTAACTGCTGTGCTTCATCGGTTGTAAAACCTTCTAGTAAGACATCGTGCCATTCACGGGCGATGCCCTTTAGGTTATCGTGTACATTTTTTCCTGCCTCAGTCAGTCGAATACGATTGATCCGATGATCCTGATCGTCTCTAATTCTTTCTACAAGACCACATTCTTCAAGCTTGTTAACTGAACGCGTAATGGTTGCTTTATCTACCTCTAGTGCTTTTGCAAGCTCATCCTGACTGGATAGATCGTGCTTATAAAGATAAAAGATGAGCGACAGCTGACCGCCACCTATATCAAAATCACTCGCTTTTTGTGCGAAGAAAGATTGCCCTGCTCTCGATAATATAGAGATTAATTTACCTATTTGTGAGAAATCGGTAAGTCTGCCGTCAGGCTTTACATCGATTTCTGGACAAACCTTTGTCTCATTCATAGTAGTCCTTTCTAAAATTAGTTGCATTGTCAACTTATTTTAACGAAAATTAGTTGCGGTGTCAACTAAAATAAAACATTAACAATCTTGATTAACAAATATTGGAATGGGTAATTAATTAACAAATTTAGTTTAGGTTAGAATGGAGCGTGTTTATGAAATTAGGAAAAGTAACTCTACAAATGAGCGGTGTTGATTTAGCCAATTTAAATGAATCTGAAATTATAGAAAAAATAAAATCAGGTTGTGAAGCAGAAGGGGTAGATCCAGAATCTCTTGGTGAAATCAACGTCTACGTCAATATTGAAGGTACTGCAGTTACCGCATACTATGTTTGCGACAGCTGTAAGGGTGCCATAAGACTCAATTAATTTGTTATAATCTTACCTCACTTAAGTCCTGTGATCTCAGTCTTTTATTGATGAGAGCTAAGGGCTTATTTTTTTGCTTATCTGTCGTAGACGATCATTTTTCTGTTTGTAATGAATGTTCTCCTTTAAGGATAGATTAAGGTTAGAGTGCTAACATTTGTTTATAAAGTTCAGGAGGTAGAAAAATGAACCCAATTATAATCATACCTGCATATAACCCTAACCATAGATTGATAGAATTAGTGGATGACTTAATTCGTTTTAATTTCAATGAGATTATCATCGTAAATGATGGGAGTGAGGTGGAAACATTGCCTATTTTTGAGTCTTTGTCACTTAGAGATGAGGTAATTTTATTACACCATGGAATTAACCTAGGTAAAGGAGCAGCGCTTAAAACTGCATTTGAAAAGATTAAGAATGAAGATAGACCTTGTATCACCGTAGATGCTGATGGGCAACATGCTCCAAAGGATATTTTTAGAATTGCACAGCAATTGATTCGCAATAAAGAAGCTTTAATCTTAGGTGTGAGAAATTTTGATTTTGAGCAGGTGCCTTTTAAAAGTAAATGGGGCAATAAAATAACATCTAAGGTATTTAAGTGGTCTACAGGATCATATTGCTCAGATACGCAAACTGGTCTTAGAGGCTTTCAGCCTGAGATGCTTCAGATGCTTCTTGAAGTTGAGGGAGATCGATACGAATACGAGATGAATGTTTTGCTCGAAGCGACAAAACGCAATCTTTCATTAAAAGAGGTTCAAATAGAAACCTTGTACTTTGAAGAAAACAAAGGCAGCCACTTCAACCCATTCACTGATTCTTTAAAGATATATGGTGTGATCCTTAGATATAGCTTATCAGCAATCACGTCAGCCATTGTGGACATTGGACTTTTTGCAGTATTGACACATTTAGTTGGCGTTATACCTTTAGTCGCGACCGTACTTGCAAGACTAATATCAGGTGGCTTTAACTTTAAGGTCAATCAAAGTCTCGTTTTTGAATCTAAGGGAAAAGGAGCGCAGGAGCTGAGAAAATACACACTACTTTTCTTCACCCAGATGATGGTAAGTGCAAGCTTGGTACAGCTCATTACTATGCTAACTGGAACACCAGTTATAGCGAAGATACTGGTTGACAGCATGCTGTTTATAATGAGCTATTGGATTCAGAGAAGATTTATTTTTAATTGAGTTGGAGGTAAGTGATGCAAGGATGGATAAAGCGTCATATTTGGACAATTGGAACAACCGTTATTTTAATCATCAGTAGTACATTTGTACTTTTAGATACATTTGTACTTGAGCACGCTGTGGTGAAACTGGATTCAGGAACGAAAATCGCTAGCGATGTGCAGCAGGTGGTGGATACGACTGAGTCAGATCCATCGAGCTCAAATGAATCAAATGTGAGCAATTCCTCAGAAGCATTAAGCTACACAGAAGCTGTGAGCTCTGCTGTAGTTGATTCCTCCTCTTATCAGGATGAGCATCTATCCGTGGAAATAACCACCCATGATGAAAATGGCGTCGTCTACTATGTGGCGGACATTAAAACGGATACGCCAGAGCTTCTCAGAACGGCACTGGCAAATGATACCTATGGAAAAAACGTTACAGCGACAACCTCTAGTATCGCATCAGCACACGATGCCATATTGGCGATTAATGGCGATTACTATGGCTTTAGAGATTCAGGGTATGTGGTAAGAAATGGGGTTTTGCTCAGAAGCTCCGTGCTAAGTAGCACGACTGAAGATCTAATAATAGATAAGGATGGCAACCTAAGTATCGCCTACGAAGGCTCCTACGATCCTCAGGAGGCGATCGACAATGGGGCAGTGGATATTCTTTCTTTTGGACCAGCTTTAGTCATTGACGGAGAGGCAGTAGATAGAGTAACACAAAATGGTGAGAAGAATAATCCAAGAACTGCGATTGGGCAGATTGAAGAAGGTCACTACGTATTTGTTGTCGTGGATGGAAGAACCTCTCAAAGTACGGGTGTCACCCTAGATGCTTTAGCTCAAATCTGCTTAAATCTTGGCTGTAAAACAGCATACAATCTAGATGGTGGAGGGTCCTCTACACTTTATTTTAATGGGGTGGTCATTAATAATCCTACTGATGGTAGAAATAATGGCGAACGAAAAGTAAGTGACATCGTCTACTTTGGCTATTAGTAAGGAGGTATAGGTATATATGACTTATTTTGAAATTAAAACAAAAAGACAGGTCATCGGATTTTTAATCGTTGCAATAATGGTGTTTGTCATTGACCGCGTTTACAGTATTTTCTCACATGGCGTTGGCTCGCTAGCCATGTCGACTATGGTCGTATCGGTTTTAATATTAGGCGTAGCCGGATACAGACTGATGGGATTAACCCTTCACAAAAGATTTACAAAAAATAGTGTCAACCGATTTATTCAGCTTTATAATTCTGGAATTGCGACATTGGTTATCGGTCAGTTTTTAAAAGGCATTCTCGATATTGCTGGAACAGGTTCTCCGTATATTAAGTATTATTTCATCGCTTCAGGCATATTATTTTTACTTAGCTTTGTAACACTTTCAGCTAAAATCGAGGCTTGATGCATTTTATGGTTATCCCACTTTTTCTTAAGAGTTTCTTAATACTTTATAGGTAAACTGACCTTAGAAAATTTAAGGGGTGATCGTATGTTGCAAGTCAATAGAGTTACCAAAGTATACACAAATGGAAAAAAAGCAGTAGACACATTGGATCTGGATATTAAAAAAGGTGAGATTTTCGGATTTATCGGACCAAATGGTGCAGGAAAAACAACCACACTGAAAATGATTACAGGCATTATCGCACCAACAGAGGGCGATGTATTGATTAATGGTCATAGCATACTTAAGGATGCGGTCGGTGCAAAGCATCAGTTTACTTTTGTACCCGATCACCCTGAGATCTATGATGCAATAAAAGGCATTGAATATTTGAATTTTATAGCAGATATGTACGATGTCAATAAAGAAGAACGACGTCAAAGGATTGAAAAATACACTAAGATTTTTCAAATTGAAGATGCGCTTTCACAAACCGTCAATTCATACTCTCACGGTATGCGACAAAAGCTGATGATTTGTGGTGCATTGCTCCCCAATCCAAATGTGTTTATATTAGATGAACCACATGTAGGACTAGACCCACACTCCGCAAAGGTGCTCAAGGATTTGATGAAGGAGCATTGTGACAATGGTGGAACCGTTCTATTTTCCTCACATGTACTTGAAGTTGTTGAAAACCTCTGCGATCGTGTTGCGATTATCCACAAGGGTAAACTGATTGCACTTGGAACGCCAGAAGAAATCAAGCATGACAGAAGCGTTTCTCTGGAAGACATATTCTTGGAGATGACAAAAGATGAATAAACTTCTTTCGCTCACAAAAATACAAGTGAAGGACTTCATGAGTAAGTACTCGCAGCAGCTTAACATGAACAAAGCGCTTTCACGACTTTTGATTCTACTCCCCATATTTTTATATATACCAGTGTTTCAGATCGTTAAGTCATTTTATGACAGCTTCTCCGCGATAGGCATGCCAGAGCTGACATTGACCTATATTCACGTAGCAGTAAGCTTGATTGTTTTTATCACGGGTATTCCTTTGATCATTTCACTTTTCTTTTATTCAAAGGACTTGAGTCTACTAGCAACACTTCCTATAAAAGAAGATACCATTGTTTTTTCAAAGCTAGCGACCGTCTACGTCTACCTCTTTGGTATTTCAGCGCTACTTTTTGGTACTGGCGTCGGCTTTTATGGACTTGCTGATGGATTCAAACCAGTGGCGCTTTTACTAGGTATCTTAGCTGTAATCGTTACGCCTATTTTACCTATGATATTTGCGACACTTATCATTATTCCTTTTATGACAGTGATAGGTGGGCGTAAAAATCGAAACCTGATGATACTAGTTGGGAACCTTATCTTTATAGTGATAATTTTGGGTTTGCAGGTCTTAGTTACTCGTCTTCAGCTGGATCCTTCGAATATGCAAAAATTGCTGTCATCGAAGGATGGTGTAATGGCAATCGTGGGCAGCAAGTTTCCACCAAGCGTTTGGATGACGAAAATGGTGATGAAATCTTGGCTAGAGGGGCTATATTACCTCGGTCTCAATCTAGGCTTTGTGATCCTATTGAAATTTGCAGCAACCTCTCTTTACAAAGGCGCTATGAGTAAGTACAATCAACAAGCTTCAGCAACAAAGAAGGGTAATTTAAGAAATTATAGCTATAGAATGACATCTAAAAGAGTATTGCTTATTAAAAGACACATTGGCATTATCATTCACAATCCTACTTTCCTACTCAATACAGTTATGAACATGTTTGTACCGATTTTGCTATTTGTCATCTATACCTTTATGGGCATCATGGATTTGGATACCTTTAAAGATCCGATGCTGGCACCCTTTATGATCTACATCTATACCGGGATTGTGGGTGCACCAATTTTAATGGGTAGCCTATCGACGACGGCGATAACGAGAGAAGGGAAAACCTTCTGGGAAACAAGAGTATGGCCGATAAGTGCGAAAGAAAACCTTCAAACACGTATACTAACGACTATCGTATTGAGTCTTTCGTCGAGCTTAGTTCTCGCAATCATCGCAGGCATTCTGCTACCAGTTACGCTATCTGATATTATTTTAACAATGATTTGTGTCGTAATTGCAACATTTTGCTTTAGCACTTTAGACCTAATCATCAACATCGCAAGACCTTACCTCAATTGGTCAAATCCAACAGCTGCTGTTAAAAACAACTTAAATGTTATGCTGTCATTACTACCTAGAATGGCATTTGGCGTCGTTGGATTTGCACTTTTCAGACTAATGCCAGATGTGGGTGGAAGCATTATGATTGCAATGTTTAGCGTCATTTTCGCCATAGGTTTTATTGTGTCATATAGTCTTGTTTTTGGAAGATTAATTTCAAAGTTCAGCAATATGGACATTGAGTAAACAAGAAAAAATAATATGCAATCGAATAAAATTGCATCCCATTGAAAAAAAGTAGTTTGAAACTTCTTCAGTGGGATGTTTTATTTTTAAAACAAAAAAACACTAAAAACATATTAAAAATAATTTACAAAGAGAAAAAAAAGTGGTATCCTGTGATTGCGTTAACAAACTTGCCTGAACAATATAGGGTGATTCCCCATCACTCAGTCATATTGAGAGTGCGGCATAGCATTTATTTGCTATGCCTTTTTTATTGTCTGCGGCTTCGGCTTAGGGGCGAATTTAAAGGAAGTTGACAAATAAAAATAGGGGGTAGTTATGAGTTTTGATGTAAGAAGTTGGTTAATGGATCCATTTATTCTTATGTTCGTAGCCGTGGTTACCGGATTGTTATTCGGTAAAATCAAGTTTGGTAAATTTAGCTTTGGTACTTCAGGTGCACTCTTTACAGGTTTGCCACTTGGATGGGTAATGATGAATTATGCTAAGCAAATTGGCGAGGACGACAATGCTTACAAAGCAGCATCTGCACTAGTAAAAAATGGTGTAGTAAGTAGTAGTTTCTTCACTTTATTTTTGGTCTTATTCGTTGTAGCAGTTGGTTTATTAGCAGCTAAAGACATTAACGTCGTGTTGAAGAAGTATGGCGTTAAATTTATCATCATTGGATTTTTAATAACGTTTATTGGCGCTGCCGCTACTTACGGTATGGCATTGTTATCAGATGATTCAAATCCATACGAAGTATCAGGCGTTTATACAGGTGCATTAACAAGCTCGCCAGGGCTAGCAGCAGCAATTGAAACTGCAAAAAAACATGCAACTGCAGAAGTCGCTAGATTTGATGAAATGAATGCAGATGAAAAAGCTGGATTTGTAAAAGTATTAGATAAAGAGCTTGATCCTACAACTGTTACTTCATTAACTGATGAGCAGAAAGCACAATATATCAAAAATGCTGAAGCTGGAATCGGCGTTGGCCATGCTATTGGTTATCCATTTGGTGTTTTAATCGTTATTATCGCTATGAATTTCTTCCCTAAAATTTTCAGAATTGATGTCAATAAAGAAAAAGAAATATTTGCTAAGGAGATGGCAGAAGCAAGAGCTGGAAAAGTTGGAAAAGAAATTCCTGAAGTTAATTTTGATATGATTGCTTTTGTATTTGCATGTTTCTTTGGATATACCATTGGTCTTATCAACATCAATCTAGACTTTATCCACTTAGGAAATTTCAGTTTAGGTGCAACAGGTGGTGCGTTAATAGGATCACTTATCGTTGGTTATATTGGAAAAATTGGCTTTATTAATTTCAGAATGAATGGTAAAATTCTCGGCGTTATCAGAGAAATTTCACTTGTATTTTTCTTGGCTATCGTTGGCTTAAGATACGGATTTGCAGTAGTTGATGCTTTGGCAGGTCCTGGTGCTTATTTAGGCTTGGTATCATTAGTAGTTGGTATTATCGCTATGATGATCGGCTACATTGTTGGAAAATATGTATTCAAAATTAACTGGGTTATGCTATCAGGCGCAATCTGTGGTGGTATGACTTCTACACCTGGTCTTGGAGCGGCAGTTGAAGCAGCTGGCTCTGACGACCCTGCAGCAGGCTATGGAGCAACTTATCCGTTTGCATTGCTGGGAATGGTAATCTTTACAATTGTTCTACATTCTTTACCGATGTAATCAAATAAACGGATTGAATTAAAATACTAAAAGGTGTATATTAACTATGGTTGAGAAATTCAGCCATAGTTGCTTACACCTTTAACGACGTTGAGTTTCGTCGGTAATAGTATTTAGGAGGCTCTATGGAAACAAATCATATATTCCTTACAGGATATGCAAAATTGCCACAAGGCATCACAGCAAAAGAACTTTATGCAGTAATTGCAGTGGGCGTTGTGATAGATATTAAGACATCAGAAATAGTAGATGCAGATTGTACACTAGCTACAGCACTTGCTAAGAGCGTGGTAAAGAATCTTCTCGTTGGGTCAAAGCTCAATGATTTGGATAAAATAGAAAAAGGCTTCAAGAATCATTATTATGGAAGTGCAAGAAAAGCCATTCTATCTGCAATAAAAACATGTAACGAAAAGTACCGTCAAATTCTTGATGGTGCAGATGAAATTATCGAGGATTAATCTAAGCACTTCTGACTGTATGCTTTGAAAGTCGAGTACAGAAAAGTTTGTTTATAACTTAATATAAGTTAGAGGGTATCTAGCGATATTACTAACGGAGATAAACAGCCTTTATTTCCAACGACTAGTAATTCAAAAGCCAATTAGCCAATCTTTATGATGGTTATTTGGTTTTTTTTGTTATTAATAAGCAATTTTTTTCAAGAGCAATGCAATAAATAGTATCTTCGATTGGGAGGGTTTTATGAATACAGGTGAGAGAGAAAAGCGTTTGCGAAGCAGCGCGTTAGAAAAAAAAATAATGACTGCTGAAGCAGCAGCTAAGTTGATTAAAGATGGTGATGTTGTTGCTACAAGCGGATTTACGCCATCTGGTTATCCTAAGGCGGTTCCGCTGGCGCTTGCAGATCGTGCAAAAAATGGCGAAAAGATTGAAATAACACTAATTACTGGCGCTTCAGTTGGACCAGAGCTTGACGGTATATTAACTGAAGCAGGCGTCATAAAAAGAAGATTTCCCTACCAAACAGATAGTCGCATGAGAAATGCAATTAACGCGGGAACGGTTAAATATGCAGATATGCATTTAAGCCATGTACCGCAGTTCGTAGATTATGGCTTTTTCGGCGACGTGGATGTTGCAATTATTGAAGCAATCGCAATCAATCCTGATGGCGGTATCGTACCGTCTACCTCAGTTGGTGTATCGCCTCAAGCAATCAATAATGCAAAAAAGGTTATCGTAGAGATCAACTATTCTCAGCCTTTAGCACTTGAAGGCGTACATGATATCTACATGACAGAAAAACCACCTTTTAGAAAACCGATTCCGATCACAGCAAGTGGTGACCGTGTTGGAACAACTTTTATTCCATGTGATTTAGACAAAATCGTCGCAATCGTTGAAACAGATATTACAGATAAAGTAAGACCTCTTGGTGAAATAGATGCCGATTCTAAAAAAATCTCTAATCATATCATCAAATTCTTTGAAGCAGAAGTAGCTGCTGGTAGATTACCAGAAAATCTATTACCACTCCAATCAGGGGTTGGATCAGTTGCGAATGCAGTTATGGCTGGGTTAGTAGAATCAAACTTTACAAACCTAACCTGCTATACAGAGGTAATTCAGGATTGCATGTTTGACCTTATCGATGCTGGTAAAGTAACCGTTGCGTCAGGCACGTCGTTCACACCTTCTGAGCAAGGACAGATTAGACTTTACGATAACATCGACCACTACACAAAGCACTGTGTATTAAGACCAATGGAAATCAGTAACCACCCTGAAGTAGCAAGAAGACTTGGTGTTTTATCGATGAATACAGCAATTGAAATTGACATTTATGGCCATGTTAATTCTACTAATATTATGGGCTCTAGAATGATGAATGGTATTGGCGGGTCTGGTGATTTTACTAGAAATGCTTATATTTCAATCTTTACAACTGTTTCAACCGCTAAAAACGGCGATATTTCATCTATCGTACCTATGGTATCTCACGTCGATCATACAGAGCATGATGTTCAAGTTGTCGTTACTGAATTAGGTCTTGCAGATTTAAGAGGGCTATCACCACGTGAGCGCGCTAGAGCAATTATCGAAAACTGTGCGCATCCAGATTATAAAGCTAGACTTTTAGATTATCTTGAAAGAGCGGAAGCATTACCTACGAAGCACGAGAGTCATTTAGTTGACGAAGCACTTTCATGGCATTCAAAATTCTTAAAAACAGGTTCAATGAAATAGAGAAAATTTATAATTATGCGGCCAATAACAAGGAGGGTTACAATGTTTGATCAAAAACAAGTAATGGTGATCAAAGAAGCAGTTGATAAACAAACTGCGAAAGTGGAAGAAAGCTTGGTAAAAAGACCAGAGCGTAAAAAAGAATTCACAACAGGTTCAGGCGCACCAGTCAACAGATACTACACACCAGTAGATATCGCAGATATCGATTATATGAACGATATCGGC
>MKTL01000008.1 GCA_001897605.1 Clostridiales bacterium 38-18
CCGAAAAAAGGCGCAAAGAACCTTACGCAGGTTCAATACAAAGATTGCCAGCGCAATGGTATGCTGTGTTGTTTCCTTAAGGCGGGTGAAAATCTGTCCCAACCCACATTTTCGCTTTGCCAGGCTGAAATCCCGTTCCACTTCAACACGGTCACAAATATCTTGATAATCCTGCTTTTTATCCTCAATCGCATCCTTTTTAGGTCTGCCTAATGCGGGACCGGAAAGCCGGATATTGCGTTCTTTGCACCATACGAGATTACTGCGGTTGCGATAAATTTTGTCCGCCAATACTCTTTTGGGATAGCTGCCGCAGGCTTCTTTATAGCGTTCAATTACCTCAATCAGCACTGTTGCTTCGTTATACGCTTCAAACGACTGCTTCTCTAACCGCACAAATCCGTTTGACACGCTGACATCCAGCTTTGCGCCAAACTCCACAGCGACCTTTGCTTTCCCTCTTACAATCGGACGCAGATATGGCTGCAACAGGCTGACAATGCGGTTTTCTACCTTGTGCGTATGGTTGTCAACCATATATTTTTGCTGGTCATATAATGTTTTGATGGTGTTGAGCCGGTTCTCCTGTTTTTGCAACAGCGTCAAACCTTGCTCTTGGTATTCATGGATGATTTGTAGGTTTCTGCTCAGATAACTGAGTTGTTTTTTGATGCATTTGCGTATTTCTTTGGCAGTCTTTTTCTTTTTGCGTGCAATACACAGATATTGCTTGCGGGCTTTTTTTCTGTATGTTCGAGGTCTTTTGGCGGTTCCCTGCTGATTGAGATAGTCAATCATTTTTTCTGTATTTTCCCGAGCCTCATTGAGAAGTTCAGTATCTTGGGGATACTTGATTTGGGATGGCGCACAAGTGGCGTCTACGATCAAAGTGCCGGTATTGTCCGGTGGATCCTGCTTATCATTTTTATCTTTATCCTGTGCTTTTTGAATGATCATCTCATTGATTTCACCAAGAATTTCAGGCGTAAGGCGTTTTCGGAAGTATACCATCAAAGATGAATCAAACGGCCGTTCGTCCTGATATGCTGAGAAACCGCAAAAATATTGCAGATTGTCCGGTGGATCCTGCTTATCATTTTTATCTTTATCCTGTGCTTTTTGAATGATCATCTCATTGATTTCACCAAGAATTTCAGGCGTAAGGCGTTTTCGGAAGTATACCATCAAAGATGAATCAAACGGCCGTTCGTCCTGATATGCTGAGAAACCGCAAAAATATTGCAGATATGGATTTTCCTGAATTTGCAGGGCAATTTCTTCGTCTGAATAACCATATTCCGCTTGAATGATGCACGCACCCAATGCCAGTCTGAGCGGCTTGGCAACATTCCCTTTGCGGTTAGAAAAAAGCTTTGCATACCGCAATTCAATTTCCTTCCACGGTATGAATTGCGCTTTTTGAACCCAACGGTTGTTTGGATTCATTTCCATCCCAACGGGCTGTCCGAAATCACTGAATTGAATTTGGTGATCTGAAAATTTATACATATTATTACTCCTAAGTGCAAGCTTTTTACAGAAAAATCGTTATTTTCCATGCACTTATTATATAATAAATTTTCACTTTTGTCACTATTTATACTGTAT
>MKTL01000009.1 GCA_001897605.1 Clostridiales bacterium 38-18
AAATGTGCTGTTTAATCAAATGCTGAGCTTATTATATTTAAGCTCTCCGTTTTCTTGACAGAGGACCAATAACTTAAATATGGATAACAGGTAGAGTGATAATATCATTTATAAATAACTTAATCAGTAACATTTCATCTTTAAACCGTTGGACTAATCATGTACTTACAAGCTTGGTTAGAGCAACGGTTTTTTTATAAAAAGAACATTTGTTCTTTTTCGTCAAAAAAGTTATAATATATATGGAAATCAATTGGCTGAGGAGGTGTAAAATGAATGAACGCGCATATATCTGCATCGACCTAAAATCCTTTTATGCTTCAGTTGAATGTGTCGAACGTGGACTTGATCCGATGACCACCAATTTGGTAGTTGCAGATCCTGAACGCTCTGAAAAGACCATTTGTTTGGCCATTACACCTTCAATGAAAGCACTTGGTATAAAAAATCGTTGTCGTCTGTTTGAGATCCCAAAAGGGGTAGACTATATCATTGCACCTCCTAGAATGCAAAAATACATCGATTATTCAGCAGATATTTATGAAATTTATCTGAGATACATTTCTAAGGAGGACATTCACATCTATTCTGTAGATGAAGCCTTTTTGGATTTAACCAGTTATTTGACTACCTATCATATGACTGCAAAAGAAATGGCTCAAATGCTGATGAGCGTCATCTTAAAAGAAACAGGCGTTAGAGCGACCTGTGGCATAGGTACGAACCTATATTTAGCAAAAATTGCCTTAGATATAACCGCAAAACACTCTGAGGATTTTATAAGTGAGCTTACAGAAGCATCGTTTAAAATCCAGCTGTGGGAGCACCGTCCACTGACTGATTTTTGGCGTATCGGTAAAGGAACAGCGAGAACACTAGCGCGTTATGGCATTCAGACCATGCGACAAATCGCTGAAATGGATGAGAATTTTTTATACGAACTATTTGGTATAGATGCAGAACTTTTAATCGACCATGCTTGGGGACGTGAGCCTGTAACTATGGCGGATATCAAAGGCTATCGCTCTAAAAGCAATTGCTTGTCCAGTGGGCAAGTGCTCATGAGAGATTATGATTTCGATGAGGGCAGACTGATTGTAAGAGAGATGATGGATCTAATGTGTTTGGATTTGGTCGATAAGAAACTCGTCACTAGCTCTGTTACCATCTATGTAGGCTATTCAAATAGCCTGCATGCTGATCCTTCTAGGGGAACTGCTAAATTTGTGGTTCCAACAAGTGTAGATCGTATAATTATCCCAGCAGTGGTCGCACTTTACAATAGGACGGTAGATAAAACAAAAATGATTAGACGTGTAAATATAACCTGCAATCAAGTGATAGATGCTGATGAAAGTGTCTCTGCTCAGCTCAGCTTCTTTGATCAAATTGAGGGTCAAAGCTCAGAAAATAACGCTGCTGAAAATTCAGATAAAAATCGTCGTGTTCAAAAAGCAGTCCTTGATATAAAGAAAAAATATGGCAAAAACAGTATTTTAAAAGGCATGAACTTTGAAACATCTGCAATGACTAGAGAACGCAATCGCCAGATAGGAGGTCACAAAAGTGGGGAGTAAACCGAAGTCACCTATGCCACTATCTGAAAGGGCAAAGCAATTCTTACCTTTTGCAGCAGTAAAGGGTTTAACTGAAGCGTTAGAGAAAAAAGAGAAAGCATTGCAATTTCTAGAGAAGATAGAATTAAGTGAAGATAGATCTGATGAACTTAATCAGAAAATATCACAGTTAAATAAAGGTGAAATTATTTCCATAACCTATTATGATCATGGAGAGTACATTCAGATAACGGGCACATTCTTGGGGATCGACAAAGTGTATAAGTCTATACTATTAGATACAATTGAGATTGCCTTTGATGACATATTTTTAATTGATTAATTAACTACTATAAATCGTTTGAATTAATTATATGAATCCTAACTCACCAGATAACATTAGCTACGAAGGTGGCTCCACAGCAAAGCGAGGACCGGTCCACCGTAGGGGCTAATGTTATCTGGTGAGTGATAGTATATATCATTACTCAAATCCGACTTTATTGTGCACAGATTATCGGATACACATCCTCAGAATTAGATAAGATGGTTTTGAAAAGGAGGTGAATTATGGATTCGCTTAAAAGTATGAATATGGCCTTGGATTATATTGAAAAGCATCTTACAGAAGAAATTGACTATAACGAGGTTGCTAAAATAGCACTTTGTTCAGAGTATCATTTTAAAAGGATGTTTTCATTTTTAGCGGGTGTTAGTCTATCTGAATATGTACGAAGAAGACGCATGACGTTGGCCGCTCAAGATTTAAAGCAACTCGAGGAAAGAGTGCTCGATATTGCTGTTAAATATGGCTATAACTCTGCCGATGCTTTTTCAAGAGCCTTTCAACAGATTCATGGCATACTGCCATCTGAAGTAAAAGGGAATGCAGCAATGATTAAAGCCTATCCAAAATTGACCTTTAAACTATCTATCAGTGGAGGTATAGAAATGAATTATCGTATCGTTGAAAAAGAAGCATTTAATATTATTGGATTTATGAAAAGAGTGCCTATCGTGTTTAGTGGCGTTAACCCTGAGATCGCATCCATTTACCAGAGACTAACACCTGAAATCATCCAATATTTGAAAGGCCTCTCCAATGTGGAACCAAAGGGGATTATTAGTGCATCTACCCATTTTTCCGAGGAAAGAATGGAAGAAAAGGGAGAACTGGACCATTATATCGGCGTAGCCACAACCAAATTTGATCCAAATGAATCAAGTCCTATTTCAAGCTTTGATATTCTAGATGTGGAAAAGGGAACATGGGCAGTTTTTGAGTCATTAGGGCCATTTCCAGAAACCCTACAAGAAATTTGGGGTCGAATTTACTCAGAATGGTTTCCAGCATCTATCTATGAAGCCTGTGAAGGACCCGAAATCGTATGGCATGAATCGCCCGACACGACAAATCCCAATTATAAAAGTGAAATCTGGGTAAAAGTAAAACAACAGACGAGTAAATAAAAGAAACACAAGAAATACAAGAAATACAAGAAATACAAGAAATACAAGAAATACAAGAAATACAAGAAATACAAGAGTTACAAGAATTACAAGAATTACAAGAATTACAAGAATTACAAGAATTACAAGAATTACAAATAAGGTATGAATGTGTAAGCAATCTTCTTAAGTCTACTTAATTTTTACTTGGAGAGGTGGGTATGCCAGTTTTATTTAATCCAACGACGAATCCAATAATCAAGTTATGCATGGCTGCTATGAAACAGGAAGCTGAAGGAAATATTGAAGCTGCTAAGAGCACCTTCTTAAGTGCAGTTGATCATTCAACTAGTGATTTTGAAAAGTTTTTCACCAAATATCATTACGCTAGGTTCATGCCGGATCAGCTGGAACAGTTAAAGTATTTAAAAGAAGCCTTGGATCATGCGATGACAGTTGATGATGACAATGTCTGGCGTGCTTATCAGACGCTTTATAGCGAGATAGCTGCCATTTATATGGCAATGGGCGATGAAGTTAATTATGCTAAATTTAAAACGCTAGAGCATCAAAGTAAAGTTTTTCCTAAAGACAGGGGACCATTTTATCATGGGACTAAGGCAGATCTTAAGGTAGGAGATTTTTTAAACCCAGGCGGTCAATCCAATTATCAAGAGGATCTGCAAATGAATCATATATATTTTACAGCCAATATTTCAGGTGCAGGGCTGGCAGCTTCTCTAGCAAAAGGAAATGCAAAGGAGAGAATATATGTGATTTTACCCACTGGTGATTTTGAAGATGACCCAAATGTAACGGATAAGAAATTTCCCGGTAACTTAACGCGTTCTTACCGATCCATTTATCCTTTAAAGATTATAGGAGAGGTCACAGATTGGATCACATTAACTGAAACTGAAAAGCAAAAATGGCTTGAGGACATTGAAAAAGGAAATGGAGAAATCATCAATTAGTTGATTCGTTAGGAGGCAACCATGGTTGAAACTAAGTACAGTATGGTCATAAACGCATCAAAAGAAAAAGTATGGGGCGTCCTTTGGAACGACCAGACTTTTAGAGATTGGGCAAACCTTATCGATGAAGGGACGTTTATGAAGGGTGAGCTAAAAGAAGGGTGCGAGGTTGAATATATTTCTTCGATTAATGGGTACGGTGTCACCAGTTATGTTGAAAAGCTTATTCTTAATGAGTATGTAAAGCTGAAGCATTTAGCAGATACGAAAGAAAATGGTACTGAAAATAGAGAGAAAGAGTGGACCGGTGGAACTGAAAGCTATCAACTTACTGAAAGTGCAAGTTCGGCGGGAGATGTTCTGACGGAACTTTCAATCGTCATGGACGTTCCTGAGAATTTAGTTGATTATTTTAACGAGGTTTATCCAAAGGTGATGCATAGAATAAAAGACTTAAGTGAATCGATGTGATAAGTGAGATGATGCGCTAAGTGAATAAAGTATAAAGTAAATAAAAGCTATTAATGGTAAGAATTTGATTAAATGAAGATGAATCCTGAAATATTTCAGGATTCTTTTTTTAAGCCGCACTCTTGCTTGTGGTAAAATCTGATGGTTCGATGCCTGAAGATTTTTATTATATGTGATAGAGAAATAAACTTAAATGACAATTTTGAGTTATCTTATGTCACTTATGATAAATGATTATAATATCGTATTATTTATTTTAATACATAATAAAAGGGTACAAATTTATTAATAATTGAATTGGAGCAATGAATTTAAATATTGAGTATCAGTTTTTTTGGGAAGAGAATAAGGAGGTAAAATGAGAAACTTAGTGGTATCTGTTCATATGTCCTTAGATGGGTTTGTTTGTGGACCAAACGGAGAGATGGATTGGATTCATGTGGATGAGGAGCTTTTTAATTATATTGTCAATTTAACCAATCAAGCAGATTCAGCTATTTATGGTAGAGTAACCTTTCAAATGATGGATGCTTATTGGCCAAAAGCAGGCGAACAACCTAATGCCTCAAAGCACGATAAAGATCACTCGCTATGGTATAATCGCGTTGAAAAATACGTACTATCCAATACGATGGTAAGTTCAAAGGATAAAATTTCTGTACTTTCAGGTGATATTGCGTCAAAAGTGAAAGCAATTAAATCAAAACAAGGTCAAAACATACAAATGTTTGGCAGTCCATCAGCTGCGAAGTCTCTTATGTCGTTGGATTTGGTTGATGAATTATGGATATTTGTTAATCCAATATTGTTAGGAAAAGGAAAATCTTTATTTACAGACTTTGACACACCTAAAAGGTTGGAACTAATTGAATCTCAAGTTTTTACATCAGGTATCATTGAATTGCATTATAGAGTTAAACGTTGAGAAAAGAGAAGGGTTAGATTAAGGCGTATTCATTTAACACCGTAAAGGAGAAAATATGATTGATTTTAAAATTAACGTCCTAGCTTTTTTTATTGTAGCAATAGTGAATTTCTTTTTAAGTTGGATTTACTACTCACCGATGGCACCTTGGTTTAAAACCTGGCAAATAGGAGTGGGTGCAGATATTAATAAAAAAGAAATGACAGATGAAGACAAAAAAAGTATGCCAAGATTGATGGGTGGCGCTGTGATTGCGAGTCTTTTATATGCATATGGCTTGCAGATCATTGTTCAAAGCGTTAAGGCAACTGATTTTATTTCAGGTGCATCAGTTGGTTTTGTATTGTGGTTTGCATTTGCAGTAACACATAGTCTTAATACGCAGTTTGAAGGTCGAAAACCGATTGTCTTATTAATCAATAATGGCTTATATCTTGTAACTTATGTTGTTTTTGGTGGCATAATTGCAGTGATGAAATAAGATGTTAAATTTTCACAACATGATCTGTTTAAGAATAAAAAGGAAGGTCAAATTTTGCTTTGACCTTCCTTTTATTTTAATTTTTTAATTTGATTAAAAAGAAACTCGTTTGAACTATTGAATCATTTTATCGATGACTTCTTCAAGCTCACCTGAAATTTTCTTCGCAGTTTCAAAATCTTTTTGGCTTAGGGCGAGTTCAATTTTAGTCTCTAACGTCTTTTTCTTTTGCTCTAAGACGAGATAGTCATGAGAAAAATGGTTTTCATAGATCATTTTTCTAAACTTTTGAATGTTAACTTTTCGAATGGTTTGGTTTTCAATCAGTAATACATAATCAACTGTATTTGCAATCGTGTAATAATCATGAGAAATCATTAAAACCGTTCCCTTGTACGCTTCAATTGCTTGCTCTAATGCGATCTGAGCGTAAGTGTCCAGATGACTTGTAGGTTCATCTAAAAGTAGGAGTGGTGAATGTAAAGCAGATACGATTGCGATTTGCAGTAAATTCTTCTCACCACCTGAAAGTGCGGTTATTTTCTGTTTTAAGATAGTTTCATCAAAACCGAAATTCCTAATATGCGCCTTAATCTCTTGATAATTGTGCATATCAACATCATAGAAAGCTTCAATTACTGATTTTGATTCATCCAGTGATTCGCCCTGCAGCTGAGATAAATAACTGGTTTTTACACCTTCGTGACGGATAATATTTTCGTTCTGGTTAAGATGGATGGCTCTAAATAAAGTCGTTTTACCAGTACCATTTGCCCCTATGATCGCCACTTTATCGCCGTAATTAATATCGAAGGTTGCGTTATGAATCAAAGTCGACTCATAGCCTAAGGTTAAATTGGACACAGATAAAATCGGTGTTTCAATATCAAGAGGAACATCAACAAACTTAATATAAGGTTTCTTGATGGATACGAAAGGGGCCTTGATACGTCTTGCCACAAGTCTCTCTTGAACTTTAACACGCGCTTTAAGTGCTTTTCCTCTTGCCGCTTCTGTATTATAAGTTGCAATGGTTCTTAGCTTTCCAATAAGCGCTTCATTTCTTTCAATTTCAGCATCGTCCTTAATTGAAAGCTCCTGCTGCTCAATTTTAGTTTGCAAGAGTGCAAAATTATATTCAATGAAATTGCCTTCAAACTCCTGAATGAGCTTGTTCTCAAGATGGATAATTTTATTAAAACAGTGATTTAAGAGGTAGCGATTGTGTGTGATCACCAAAAGCATTCCCTTATAGGTGTTGATTAGATCTTTTAATGCGTTTAGATTTTCAAAGTCTAAAAACACATCGGGCTCATCCATGATGATGAGCTGTGGATTTAGAACCATCTCTCTAATTACTTGAACGATTTTAAACTCACCGCCACTTAACTGGAGTATATTTAAATCCCTATGCTTGCCTAAGTTTGCAAGATTTAGCTTTTTAATAATATCCGTTTCATAATCATGACCACCGATGGCATCAAATGCATCCAGTGCATTTTGGTATGCCTCAAGTATTGGCTCGATATCTTCTGCAGTCTCCATTTTTAAACAAAGGGCATCAATCTCAGCCTGTAGCTTAAGAAAAGGCGCACAGAGGTATTCAAATACAGTAACAGAATCGTTCGTCTCTTTTTTATAGAACTGGCTGACATAGCCAATTCGACTGCCTGGTTCGATTTCGATTTTACCATCGTACATGTATTTTTCTGTATCCATAATCATTTCTATTAAAGTGGTTTTTCCATTGCCACTGGCACCTATGAATGTAAGATGCTGTCCATCCTCGATACTAAAAGAAACCTTTTCAAAAAGGTCTTTCTGAGGAAATCCAAAAGATAAATCAATAATATTAATCATATTTGATTCCTTTCCTAATATATAAAAGTCTGTATGAGACGAGTGTTCACCTTCTAAAAATAACCAATCACTCAATCATAAAGCTTTTATTAAAATCTGTCAATTGGTAGAGGAAAGTTGTTAAGTGAAATTAAGTAATCTAAGAAATCTCCAAAATCTAAGAAATGCAATTTACAAGACCTTGTAATAGGTATAAACTGATTCTATTACAAATGATAAGGGGTTAAGAATGCAGTATAGAATTGATTCGAAAACAGGAAATAAAATCAGTATTCTAGGGTTTGGCTGTATGAGATTACCGTCAAATTTAGGACAGATTAATATCGAGAAAACAGAGGCACTTTTCTTAAAGGCGATAAAAGAAGGTGTCAATTACTTTGATACAGCGTATATCTATCCAGGAAGCGAAGCGGCACTTGGACAAATTTTAGATAAGAATAATCTAAGGAATTCCGTTTATATTGCGACTAAGTTGCCAATCATGATGTGTAAAAAGTTTGAAGATTTTGACCGAATTTTTAATAAGGAGTTAGAACGACTTAAAACGGATTACATCGACTATTATTTCATGCATATGGTAACGAGCCCTGCACAGTGGCAACTGCTTTGCGATCTAGGGATCGAAAAGTGGATTGAGGAGAAAAAAGCAAGTGGCCAAATCAAACAAGTTGGTTTCTCATTCCATGGTAAAAAAGATGATTTTACAGCTTTAGTGGATCTATACAATTGGGACTTCTGTCAAATTCAATACAATTATATGAACATAAACTATCAAGCTGGTCGTGATGGCCTAAGATATGCTTATGAAAAAGGCATGCCTATTTTCATTATGGAACCTTTACTCGGTGGTCGTCTTGCAGACGGTGTACCTGAAAAAGCGGTCAACGTCATGAAAGGTACAAAGCCTGAGCTCTCCAAAGTGGGTTGGGCTTTAAATTGGCTTTGGAATCAGCCAGAGGTTACCATGGTGCTATCTGGTATGAACGAAATGTCTCACCTTGAAGAAAACCTAAGTCTCGCAGATCATGCAACCGTTGGTATGTGGGGAGAAGCAGAAGAAAAAATATTCAGCCAAGTTGAAGCCATCTTTAATGAAGCTTATAAAGTACCTTGTACAGGATGTAACTACTGTATGCCTTGTCCACAAAACATTAACATCCCTGGTTGCTTTACAGCGTATAATACCTCATTTGCCATTAAGAAATCCACAGGGTTAAATCAATATATGATCAATACCGGTGCAATGACACAAACGCCTGCATTTGCGAGTAATTGCGTCAGCTGTGGTAAGTGTGAAAAACACTGTCCGCAAAATATTGAGATTATCAAAGAGTTAAAGAATGTCAAAAAAAGGCTCGAACCAGTTTGGTTAAAGCCAGTGATGTCTGTTGCTAGAAAAGTGATGAGATAGATAAAAAAGATTAAAAAGATAAAATAATAAGATAAGCACTATTTTTGACAGGTTGCACAATAATAAATACTGCCACCCATATAGCTTTCTTTATGAATGATATCGCCACATTTGTGACAAGGTAGGTTTTGTGTTTTACTACTTAATCGAGTGGGATAGCCACCAGGTTCACCATAAATGTTTTTTTCAGTATCACGGCCACCCAGTGCTGTCATCTGCTGAATGGTATTTTTTATGCTAATATAAAGCGCTTTTAGCTCTTGCGTAGAAAGCGTTCCTAATTTGCGTTTTGGATGTATACCTGCTTCGTATAGAATGTCTTGTAAAACACCATTACCCAGACCAGGGATGCGTTGCTCAGTTGCTAAAAGCGCTTTTGTTGATAGAGTTGGTTTTTCAGCACTGACCAGATTTAAAAAATAATCTTCCGAGAAATCATCCGATAAAGGCGTAGGCATTTGACCCGCGATTATGTAGTAGGGGTTCTGATACTGTCCTTTTGGAAACGCAACAAGCCCACCATACATTTGAACTGAACAAACTAGGTTACTTTCATCATCAAAAGAGAGTATAAGCTGATGTTTTAATGGTAGCTTTGAGCCCGGTTTAAAATAACGAAGATTAACACCATCACTAAAGGTTAGATGCACAGCTTCAAAAATCATCTCAACCTGACCAGAGCGTGGTTTTACCTCAATAAGATTTTGTCCTATAAGTCTTGAGGGATAATCATCTGGATTTTCATAAAACCAAGCAAATTTATGAGGGCTAGAGTTGGTGACGACACCTGTAATAGTTTTTCCTTTTAGTTTAAGCTTCAACTGTTCACTTAAAACGACGGCTTCAGGTAGTTCAATCATTCGAAAACTCCTTTCTAATTCGCATTTGAGATCAGCTTCTCTAAAGACATTTCAAAATCACGATCATCTTGAGTGGTTCTTTTTTTATGACGAGGTCCTTTTAAATTTTTCATTCGTGCTTCACGTCCGTGATGTCTCGAATCCAAAATGAAGTCAATGTTCTGCGAGTTGATCACTCTACCACTTACATTGATAACATTACCTTGTTTTGCCAGTACCATTGCCGCTAAACCATTATCCTGCGTAATCACCAAATCATTTGGGAGCAGGTGATTGGCGATGTAATAGTCAGCGGAATCTCTAGAAATATCAACTGTAACAATTTCAGCGTAATCACTTTCGATGTGAATGGCGTAATTCTTTACCACAGTTACTGGAATTTTATATTTTTTCGCTAGTCGAATCGTTTGATTCACTACTGGACAACCATCAGCATCAATCCATAATTTCATCTGTGCCTCTTTTCACCTTAGATATATACTGTGACGTTTGCGCTGATTCAAAGCTTTTCGCTTGACTATTATAATTGAAACCATAAAGGTAGGCTATTTTGTTAAACAAAAGAAGGTGCGGTTGTTTATGATGCATCATTCACTCCATAGATTTGACATGTATTATTAAATTCATTTTATCATTTTAATTTTTGATTGCAAACTGTTGACAGAAGGTAAAATAAGTAATACTATATACTTAGCAATACAAAGTATATAGTATTGGTTAATACTTAGTATAAAGGAGGTGCTTTGTTGGACAACTTACAAAAGCAGTTCAAAAAAGGTGTACTTGACCTATTGGTGCTTGATTTGCTCAACCACGGAGATGCTTACGGTTACGAGATTATCAGTCAGCTCGATAAGGCGTCGGATGGGTATTATTTGATGAAGGAAGGATCGCTTTATCCGGTTTTATACCGTTTAGAAGATAAAAATCTGATTCAAAACTACAGACAGGCTTCTGAAGCCGATCGAGCAGTACCCAGAAAATATTATAAAATTACTGAGGATGGCATCCAGCAGTTGGCTCTTATGAAAGCGGAATGGCAACAGTTCTATCAGATAACAAATCACGTGTTGAAAGGATAGGTGATCCAATGAAAAGTGCAAATCAAAAATACGCAGAGCAAGTCGTAGCGTTGATTCCCGTTGACCGAGCTTATAAAAACCGCATCAAAGAAGATATCATCTCACGCTTAGAAGAATACCATAGTTCTGCTTCACCAGAAGATTTAATGGGGAGTACGTACGAAGTCGCTCAGGAATTTATCGAAAATATTGAACCGAGTGCTTTAATCAATCAGGGTAAAAAGACATTTAACTACACGAGTAAAGCAAAAATAATGGGCATTCCATTAATCAGTATAAGAGTGGGAAAATTTGAAGTGGCAAAAGGCATCATTGCCATAGGGAACTTCTCAGTTGGCGTCATCTCTATAGGCGCGTTTTCATTAGGCATATTTTCACTTGGTGGTATTGGCTTAGGCGTAATAGCATTTGGTGGACTTGCACTAGGAGCGATAGGTGCGTTCGGTGGTGTTGCAGCGGCTTACATGTTAGCGATTGGCGGCGTAGCAGTGGCGCACAATTTAGCCATTGGAGGTGTTGCGATTGCAACTGACATCGCTATTGGCGATGTCGCACATGCAAAGCTTACGGCTTATATGTCAGAATACAAAGGTGAATTTGGATTTAATCGCTTAACCGATTCCGCGCAATTGTTTACAGCACAACTGAATAAATCCTTCCCAAACTTCCCGAAATTCTTAAAGCGGATATTGGATATCGTATACAGTTCAACAACCTATTAATAAAAGTAGGAGCGATTTATAATAAACCAACTGGTTCGACTAAGCTAACTTTAGTCAAACGAGTTGGTTTTTTATATGAGTAATGATTGTTGTTGAAGATAGTTTGTTTTGATATAATAGTAATAACAATCCGTGCAACCGATTGCACAAAGAGGGGGATTTTATGAGAAAGTGGATTAGTATTTTGTTGTTAGTTGTAATGATGGCACTACTTCTTCCAAGTGAAGTCATATCAAATGCAGCCTCTGAGGATCAAATCAATATGACCGTACATTATCATCGATTTGATGAGCAGTATGATGGATGGAATTTATGGATCTGGGTGAAGGGGAAGGACGGGCAAAGCTACGCATTTAACTCGGATGACGCATTTGGTAAGAAAGCTGATTTTGTTTTAGAGGGAATAAGCTCAGCTGAACAGATCGGATTTATTGTAAGAAAAGGGGAATGGGAAGCAAAGGATGTCGATGCTGATCGATTTGTTAGTATCGATGCAAAAAATGCTGAAGGTAATATTGAAATATTTTTGGTTCAAGGTGTAGAGAATGTGTATTCCTCAGAATCAGAGATTGATCTATCGCCGAAATTCCTTAAAGCGAGCTTTATTGATGCAGGTACGATTAAAATAAGCACATCTAAACCGATTGAGGCTGGAAGCCTTCGAAATGAGTTTAGTCTAATATCTGAATCAGGAGCAACTCTTAAGCCAACTGCTGTGAGCTCAGGCAGTAGCTCTCTATCGACGAATTTTGTCATCTTATTAGATGGTGCAGTTGATATAAATGAAACCTATGCTACGAATTATCTCGATTATACGCCTATTCCTGTAGAAATCAGTGGGTTATATGATTCTGAGGCATTTGAGACCACCTATACGAGTAATAAAGCGCTTGGAGCTGTTTACACAAAAGAACAGACGACGTTCAGAGTATGGGCACCAACAGCAGACTTAATGGTCGTAAATCTTTACCAAACCGGTAACGGTGATACATTTATTGAGTCTCAACCAATGAGCATGGATACAAATGGTGTTTGGGAAGTTACAATTGATGGCGATCAAAATGGCATTTATTATACCTATGGTGTAACAAGAAAAGACATTACTAAAGAAACCTATGACCCTTATGCCACTGCAGCGGGTGTAAATGGCGATCGATCCATGGTTCTCGATTTTAATGGTGATCTGCCAGAAAACTGGTCTGAGGATGATGGCCCAAAAGTCGAAAGTCAGAATGACATCATCGTTTATGAAATGCACATTAGAGATTTATCGATAGACGCAACATCAGGGATTGATCAAGCAGGTAAGTATTTGGGCGTCATCGAGCCAGATACACAAACAGCAGATGGTACGAAAACGGGGCTTTCTCATCTGAAAGAGTTGGGCATCACGCATGTTCAAATCTTACCGATGTTCGATTTTAATAGCATCGATGAAACGAGACTTGCTGATAATAATTTTAATTGGGGCTATGACCCGAAAAACTATAGCCTACCTGAAGGCTCTTATTCATCAGATCCTTACCATGGTGAAGTAAGAGTTGAAGAAATGAGAGAAATGATACAAGGTTTACATGACGCCGGTATTGGGGTCATAATGGATGTGGTCTATAACCATACTGCATTAAGTGGTGATTCGAACTTTTCAATAATTGAACCCAATTACTATTATCGTATGGTCGATGGGAAATATTCTAACGCATCTGGAACCGGTAATGAAATTGCAAGTGAAAGAAGTATGGTTAAAAAGATGATTATTGATTCCTTAGTTCATTGGGTTTCAGAATATCACATCGATGGCTTCCGTTTCGATTTAATGGGCGTTTTAGATATTGAAACCATGAATGAGATAGAAAAAGCACTGCGTGACGTCAACCCAGATATCGTTATCTATGGCGAAGGATGGACAGGAGGAAGTTCACCATTACCTGAAGGTCTTAGACTGGTTAAAGCAAATATGTCTGAGGCAACTGGTATTGGTGCATTTAGTGATGATTTTAGAGATGGCATCAAGGGGCATGTATTCAATGCAACCGAGGGTGGCTTTGCAGGAGGTTTCCCTAATTTAGAAGAGAGTGTTAAATTTGGTATTGTTGGCGCAGTTGAACATGACGGCGTTAATTATAAAAAAGTCAATTACTCTAAAAAACCATGGGCGATATACCCATGGCAGTCGGTTAATTATGTTTCAGCACATGACAACTTAACCCTTTGGGATAAGCTTGCTTTAACAAATCCGGATGCAACAGAGGCAGAGCGAATTGCAATGGATAAGCTGAGCAATGCCATCGTACTAACTTCGCAAGGCATGCCATTTTTACATGCAGGCGTTGACTTTTTAAGATCAAAGGATGGCGACGAAAACAGCTATAAATCACCTGATACTATCAATGCTTTGGATTGGGATTTAAAAACCATGCACAAAGATGTCTTTGAATATTACAGGGGATTAATCGCTGTACGCAAGGCATATTCTGCCTTCAGTATGGCGACACAAGAGGAAATACAAGCAAATTTACATTTCTTTAGCAGCGAAGCAAGTACGAATGAATCTGTAAGTGATGCATCGATTCTTTTACCTGAAATGATGATTGGGTACAAAATAGATAGAGCAGCAAATGTAGACACCAATCAAGATCTATATGTCTTTTTTAATGGGGCACTTGAAGCGCAAAGCATAGATATTCCAGCTGGCAAATATAAAGTCCTCATCAACTATCGACAAGCGACTCCTGATGGCGTTGAAATCATCATGGGTGGGAGGGTTCAAATACCCGCTTCTTCTGCACTGGTATTGGAAGGTCAAGAAGGTGTAATCGTCAGTGGCACTGGCTCTAGTAACAACGATTCACAGATGTTATTCATCATCTCAGTGACCGCACTGATTACGATTGGATTGGTCTTATTCCTTTATAGAAGAAGGCAAAAAGTAGTAAAATAGAATAGATTTATTATTGTTTTGCAATGGCTGCTTTAACATATAAAAAAGGGCATTATATAATTATCAAAATGATGTCATCTGCTTTTACTACAAATTTGCCAATCTTGACCTGCTGTGTTACTATAGTCAACGTGAGTAAAAAATTATGGATTGGAGAACGGAATGTTTAAATTACCAAATTGCCCCAAATGTCAATCTGAATACACTTATGAATCAGATGTCTTTTATGTGTGCCCTGAATGTGGTCATGAATGGCCAATAACAGCGAATGATACAGAAGAAGCGTTCATAGTAAAAGATGCAAATGGGAATGTTTTAACAGATGGTGATACGGTAAGTGTCATTAAAGATTTAAAAGTTAAAGGCAGTAGTTCAACACTTAAGATGGGCACAAGAGTTAAAGGCATTCGTCTAATTGAAGAAGGTGACCATAACATAGATTGTAAGATTGAAGGCTTTGGTGCAATGAAGCTTAAATCAGAATTTGTAAAAAAAATATAGTGTTATTTAAACTTAAAAAAGAAGTGATGATTGGCTCATCGCTTCCTTTTTTTTATTTAGCAGCAATTTTGATTGTGGTAAAATCATCTTTTTACGATTTGCTCTTTAAGCTTAATCATATGATACATGAGATCGTTATAAGGCGTTTCGATACCATGTTCATCACCTATTTTACAGATTACGCCCGAGAACATATCGACCTCAGTTGCTCGACCGGCATCCATATCCTGTAGCATCGAGGTTTTATTCTCTGGCACCATCGTTCCAAGCAGCTTGATCCAAGCGTTAAAATCGTCCTCAGTGATAATGACACCCTTAACTTTCGCGATAGCACTGACCTCTGTCATAACCAAGTGCATGATACGATGACCATTATCGGTGTTAAGAAAATGATAGTTCGCACCTAAGATGGCAGTCGGTTGATTGCTACAAACATTAATCATAAATTTCCACCACATTTGTTTATACATATCTGCAGGATTTTCATAAGGTACATTTGCGGTTTCAAACAACCTAGAGATGGTTTCAACTCTGGTTGAAATATGGCTGTCTTTTTCACCAAATACGATTTTTCCAATACTACCATAGCTCACTTCTTTATTTGTTCTTTGTGCATCAATGCCTAAGCACATACTGTATAAAAGTTTCTCTGCACCATAAGTGGCTCCGATGATCTCTTCTGAGTCGATGCCGTTGAGTAATGACATGATGGTCGTATTTTCACCAACGTGATTTCGAACCAAACGAATCGCATTTTGGAGTTCATTATACTTAACGGCAATAATGACCAAATCAGCAGGGACAGCTGGGTCCGTATCTTTTACATAGTTAAAATGTTGTACTTTACCATTGATTGTGAATTCACTGTTAAAATAAGTCTTATAACGATTTTCATCTAATATAATGCTGAGATTAGCACTTTCACACTCGTTAAGTTTTTCTGCATAGGATGCGCCTATTGCACCCAAACCAATTAAAGAAATATTCATAACGCCTCCTGTTCTCAAGCTTTAGGGACTGATCATCAAATTTTCATCTATTTTATCATATTATGCAGAAGCATTTCATCAATAATTATGCAAGATTACCAATTGTGTCTGAAAAAGAGTTTTCGATACAGCTTTGGCGTGTACCCTGTTTGTGCTTTAAACACCTTTGAAAAATGACTTTGA
Organism: Clostridiales bacterium 38-18; assembly: GCA_001897605.1. GTDB lineage: Bacteria > Bacillota > Clostridia > Peptostreptococcales > Acidaminobacteraceae > Fusibacter_C. Next base: position 16,406 of record MKTL01000009.1, read on the forward strand.
GAGCTGAAATTAAGATAATTGCTGATTTCCAAAAGTGAGAAGCTTGAATACTTAATCATATTTTCAGCAGCCTCGATCCGCTTACTTCGAATGTATACCGATAGACTCATACCGACCTCATTCATAAATAAACTGGATAAATAATTAGGAGTTAAATCAACCGTTTTTGCTAAGTCAGAGACGGTTATTTCTTTGTGCAGATTCAAATAGATATAGTCAAAGCTAAGAAGTACTTTCTTAGAATAGCTTTTGGATGTTCTTGTTTCAGCCATGCGGGCTGTAAAGTCATAGAACATTTCGCTGTGTAGCGTGTATAGTTGATGCAGAGCATGAATCTCGTCCATTTTTTGAATATAGAGGTCACTTAGCGTGTAGGCAATCTCTGATGGCATGCCACCCTCGATACAAAATCGCGTTAAAAGTGTGACCGATGCAACGAAGAGATACTTGGCATTTCTAATGGGGTCGTTTGAAAGCTGACCCGTAGAATCGCCTTGGAAAATACGCTTGCTTTCTTCGATACTTCTGAAGTCGCCTTGCTTGGCATACTCGTATTGACGCATTTCATCATCATAGGTATGGTGCGCCGATAGGTGTTCACGCTGCAAAAAAGTGGTATGCGTCAGCTTGGTCTGTACGGAGGTATCTGGAGTTAGAGTTGTAGATGTGTTTGTTTTCATATTACCCTTCCATTTAGTAAGACCGTAGTTTAAGTTAGTAATTTAAGTTATGTGTAATTATAGATACAATTACAATATAAATATACAATAAATCGTAGATATATGATAGTTTCAACATCTATAATTTGATACGCTAAGGGAAATAATGAAATATTTCATGAGGTGGCGAATGAAAAGTTCAAATGGAAAACAATCAAACGAGAATCTATACAATACAGCTGAAGCAAAAGTAGATCAGACACATTTGAATCAAAGCAAATTGGATCCTTCTTATTTAGATACTACATTATCACCTGAAATCAGAACAGAACGTTTGCTAGCACAGATGACACTTGAGGAAAAAGTGGGACAAATGATGCAAATTTCTTGCATGAAGGCCGATCCTGAGTTTGTGGATGGTAAGGCAGTGGGCTGGATTTATAGTAGAATGTCTGACGCAGATAGAAATGACTGGGTTCAAAATAAGCATGCTGGATCGTTTTTACATGTACTGGGCGATGAAATTCATATGATACAAGCGTTGGCAAAGACCACACGATTAGGCATTCCGGTGATGTTCGGCATCGATGCCATTCACGGGCACGCACTTCACAATGGCGCCACGGTATTTCCTTCTCAGCTAGCCGCTTCTTGTAGCTGGGATAGAGAAGCAATAAAGGAAATGGGGCGAATTACAGCGAAAGAGGTTGCAGCGGATGGGATCCATATGACTTTTTCACCAGTGCTTTGCATCGCACGAGACCTTAGATGGGGGCGTGTGGGCGAAACATTTGGAGAAGATCCTTATCTCATCGGTGAGCTGGGCAGTGCGATTATAAAAGGCTATCAAGGTGAGTCACTTGCTGAGTCAACCAGTATATTGGCATGTGCAAAGCATTACCTTGCATATGGCGAATCCGTAGGTGGTCGCGATTCTTATGACACACAAATTTCCTTTAGAAAAGCCCGAGAAACATTCCTACCTCCCTTTGAAAAAGCCATAAAAGCAGGCTGTATGTCTATTATGACTGGCTATCAATCCATCGATGGCACACCTGCAACGGCAAATCAGCCATTGATTAAAGGGATACTAAAGGATGAACTCGATTTTACAGGGTTCATCATCACTGACTGGAATAATACTGAGAGTCTTGTCACGCAACAGCGCGTATGTGAAAACTTAGCAGAAGCTTCAAAAGTAACCATAGAATCAGGAAATGACATGATTATGAACACGCCTGCTTTCTTTGAAACCATGGTAGAACTTGTGAAAGTAGGCAAGGTAGCTGAAGCAACCTTAGACGATGCAGTAAGAAGAATATTGCTAACTAAGTTCAAGATGGGGTTGTTTGAAAAGGTGCATCAGTCGGAGGGGTTGGAAAGAAGCGACTCTGTTTTCGCGTGTGATGCACATTTAGAGCGTAATTTAGAACTCACAAGGAAGTCCATCGTATTACTTGAAAATAAAAATGCGCTATTACCTCTAAGCCAAAAATATAAAAAAATCGCAGTAATTGGACCGAATGCAGATGATCTAAGAGCTCAGTATGGCGACTGGACGTACTTTACACATCCATTTCCAAAGTATGAACCATCATTGACTCAGACTTATACGGTATTAAAGGGGATCGAAAAGTTTGCTAAAGCGTATAACGTAGAAGTCAATTATCAAAGAGGGTGTGATGTTTCGGAAGTTTCAAAGGATGATTTTGAGATGCGTGCGGCGATAGAATTAGCCGACACATCTGATCTTATCATAGCAGTGGTGGGCGATACCATTGAGCAAAACGGTGAGTTTAAGGACCGTGCTAACTTAGATTTGATGGGAGAGCAGCAACTCTTATTGGAAAAGCTTAAAGCGACTGGTAAACCTATGGTAGTCGTCTTAGTGAACGGTAAACCGTTGTCCATACCATGGATCAAAGAAAATGCTGATGCTGTGATCGAAACGTTTAACTCTGGCCAATTGGGTGGTCTTGCTTTAGCTGAAATTGTCTTTGGTGAGTGTGTGCCGAGTGGAAAGCTGTCTATATCATTTCCTTATCATGTTGGTCAGCTACCGGTTTATTATAATCAGCTACCGGGTTGGCATGGTAGTAAGTATATTGATTTACCGATGACGGCACTTTATCCGTTTGGCTATGGCCTTTCTTATACAACTTTTAAATACTCAAATTTAGGACTTTCTCAAACGATTTGCGGGCCGACAGATTCTATCACTGTATCTGTGGAAGTGACCAATACTGGAAATTATGATGGTGAAGAAATCGTTCAGCTCTATGTGAGTGATTTAGTCAGCTCAGTAATGACCCCTTTTAAGATGCTGAAGGGCTTTGAACGTGTAAAGATTAATTGTGGTGAAACCAAAGTCGTTGCGATTAAACTTGAGATTGAAGATCTCGCTATCATTGATGCTTCTGGTAAAAAAATAGTAGAGCTAGGTGCTTTTAAAATTTGGATGGGATCGGATTCTAGGGATACATCATTGTTAACTGAAACCTTAATTGTTAACTGAAACCGTAATTGTTAACTGAAACCGTAATTGTTAACTGAAACCTTAATTGTTAAATGATAAAGAGCCACTATTACAATGATCAATATCTTTATAAGTGGCGGCAAGTCCAAATAAGGCAGCTTTATCAGCAATAATATCTTTTAGATTATTTTTATTTAGAATTATATTGACGTAAAACGTCTAAAGATGTTAAAATTAGGTTGCTCTAAAGGGGAGTAGCTATGGGAAACCAAGTTATGGTCAACATACTGGAGAAATCCTGGTCATAACTGCTTTGAAAGATAAGAGGCGAGACTTTTAGATTATTAGGCGATTAGTCTATTAATCTACAGGTCTCTTTTTTTTCGTTAAAAAATCAAAGTCCAATACCATTAAAGTCGAAATTAATAGTTATTAAAGTCAAAAATTAAGATCCATGAAAGTCAAAAGCTATATACCATTAGTAATGACATAACATTAGAATTGGAGGTGTTTGAGTAAGTTTACAGTTTAAAGAGTTCAAAATAAAACGAGTTATAAGGAGAATTTCATATGTTTCAAGAAATACTGAAGGCTTTTACCTTGATCTTTATTGCAGAAATGGGTGATAAAACGCAAATCCTGGCGATGGCATTTGCGACGCGTTACCCTGTAAAGAAGGTACTTTTAGGGATTGGTATAGGTGCATTTCTCAACCATGGATTGGCGGTTCTGTTGGGAAGTTTGTTATCGAATTTTATACCGATCAATACGTTACAGCTGGTTGCAGGTATTGCATTTGTTGGCTTCGCAATTTGGTCACTTAAAATTGAAGAGGATGACGAAGAAGAGACTCCGAAGTTTCAGTTTGGTCCAGTTGTGACGATAGCCCTAGCCTTTTTCATCGGAGAGCTTGGGGATAAAACCCAGTTAACTGCGATTACACTTGCATCAGATGCGACCTATCCAGCACTTATTTTAGTGGGTACAGTGCTTGGGATGATTGCAACGGGCTTTATCGGTATCCTAATTGGTCGAACACTGGGGGATAAAGTGCCAGAAATTGCGATTAAAATATTTGCAGCAGGTATCTTTTTAATATTCGGTATCCAAAAGCTTTCTCAAACTGTTCCGACTCAGTTTTTAACGGTTTATTGGATCGTACCTGTCTTAACGATCTTATTTGTAACGATTGGGTTTATGATTTATAAGCTTTTGGATCACAAGAGAAAAGGGGTTGCATCTGAATACGTTGCAGCAGCTAAGGCGCTATACGCCTATTACCACCATATACATGAGGACTTAGAAGGCATCTGTCTGGGTACAGAATACTGTGAAACCTGTCAAGGTGGTGCATGTCCTGTTGGTAAGGCGAAACAAATTGTACAGCTAGAACTAAATAAAGAAGCTGACCGTTCTACATCTATAAATGGTGCCTCTGCAAGCCAAATCAACACAAATTTGAAGTCCAATATAGATGAGCGCTTCAAAGAAAAGGCTTTTAATAAAGAGTCAGTAATAGATAGTTTAGCGGATACACTGATGATGCTGTCTAAAAATGCAGATGCCACTCGTGATGGTCAGTTAAATGAACTCAGAAAACAGTTAGAATTACTGTTATTCCATGTGTCGATCGAGGAATTTACAACTGTAGAAGCTTATTTAGCCCAGATTCGGGAAATGGATTCAAGTTGTGCGGATAAAATTGAAGGGTTTTTAAACAAATAGAATTCAAATCATCCAATTAAAGCAATCCAATATAAATAATCAAATACAAATAATCAAATAAAAGCAATCAAATATAAGTAATCAATTTTAGATAATCAAATTATTCTATGTATAGTAGACTCACAAGGGTCTACTATTTTTTTTAGTCTAAATTTTACTTGTGGCAAGTTATGAAGGCTCGATGCCCAATGATTTTTTTTAACCAGATTCTAACTATTTCACCTATCAGATTACCTTGACAGACATAGTAGTATGATGGGTAATGTGCTTAAGAGGTGATCACATGAATGCTAATAACGAAAATAACGAAAATAACGAAAATAACGAAAATAACGAAAATAACGAAAATAAAGTCAATCAACTGACAGCTATAGAATCTGCAAAGATAACATCAGACCTATTAAGAGGCAATACCGATACGATGATACTAAAACTTCTACTTACAAATGATCGATATGGCTATGAAATTGCTAAAACCATTTATCAAAACTCAGGTGGTGATTATGAGTTAAAGGAAGCCACCATGTATTCCAGTCTAAAACGCCTAGAAAAAGAGGGTGACATTACTTCTTACTGGGGGGATGAGACGCAGGGCGGTAGACGCAAATACTACAAAATCACGGATAAGGGAAAGCAAACCTATTTGACCAATAAAGAAAATTGGGAAGTTGCAAAGAGAATCTTGGAAGAATTACTTTAGGAGGTAAATCAGTGAAGGATAAACTAGTTAAACATATTGAAACCTTATTTCAACCCTATGAAAAGACAGAGGAGCTACTTGAGTTTAAGAGTGAGATTTTACTCAATCTAACGGATCGATACAATGACTATTTAGAAGAGGGCTTATCACAGGAGGATGCATTTGATAAAACGATACAATCAATTGGAGACATGGCGCAATTGATATCAGAGAATCAAGGCGATGTCGAAGCTGCATCAAGAACTTTGCTCATTAATTTCAGTGCAAGTAATTTAAAGGAAGGTGACTTTAGGAATGAGAGCATCGTTGGTGGCGCATTTAATGCGAGTAATCTTAAAGGCGCAAACTTCTCAAACACAAAAATTGAAGACAGTAATTTCAATAGCAGTGATCTAAATGGTGTGGTTTTTAACCATGTAAAAATGTTAGCTTTAAATCTTCCGATGTTAGAAATGTTCAGTTTAATAGTGCCGTTATGGACAAGGTTATATTCTATGCCTCAAGCTTAGATCATACTGAGTTTGCAGATACGATTATAACGAATACAGAACTTAAAATGATGGATTTTAAAACCGTTAATTTCTCTGGCTGTCGATTTAATAATGTGGTCATTTATTATTCAGATTTAACCGGTGTGAGCTTTGATGGACAAGTTTTTGATTCGGTTAAGTTTGAAAAAACCATGTTGACCAACGCGAGCTTTAGAAGTACAACCCTCAGAAACGTCTCTTTTTGTACTTTAAATACGATTACTAAAAAGTTCTATAAAGCAATAAAGACCATAGATTTTACAGATGCAAAAATGGACAAATTAACCTACGCGGCATTGAAGGGATTGGATGCCGATTTGAGTAAGGTGACCTTACTGTAAGGAGGAAGATTTATGAATCATAATGGAAGTGGTATAGTGAATGATATTGTGAGTGTAAATGTGAAACGACGAATGAACACAAACATGATTGAGATAAAGGACATCAAAAAGGGCTACAAGAATTTAGAGGTCTTAAAAGGTGTAAACCTGAGCATTGAAAAGGGGGAGATTTTTGCACTTCTTGGATCCAACGGTGCAGGTAAAACCACGCTTATTCGTATGATGGCCACACTTCATAAAGCCGATGCGGGTAGTATCTCGATTGGAGGCTATGACGTTTTTTCTAAACCAAATGAGGTTCGAAAAATAATTAGCTAACTGGGCAATTTGCAGCTGTAGACGAGATGCTAACAGGGCGTGAGAATATTGAAATGATTGCGAAGCTGAGACATCTGCCTTCACCTAAGATGCTGTCAGAATCGCTTTTACGACAGTTTGATTTGACCGATGCCGCTGACCGACGCGTTTCTACCTACTCAGGTGGTATGCGAAGACGGATAGACATTGCGATGAGCTTAGTTGGATCGCCTGAGGTCATAGTTTTAGATGAACCGACGACTGGACTTGATCCTGAAGCGCGACTTAAGGTTTGGGCGACGATAAAAAAACTGTCAGAAGGTGGTACCACTGTGTTTTTAACGACGCAATACCTCGAAGAGGCAGAACAGCTGGCACATCAAATTGGGATATTACACGAAGGAAAAATCATTGCAAAGGGCACACTGGATGAGCTGAAACGCATTTTTCCTCCTGCTAAGGTAGAGTATGTTGAGAAACAGTCAAGTTTAGAGGATATTTTTCTTACGATCATTCGAAGAAAGGAAGGTGCATAAGATGGTTTACTATTTGAGAGATTTAAATGTTATGCTTGGTCGATCTTTAAAGCATATATTTAGAAGTATGGATACGATTATTACCGTTACGATTATGCCTATTTCATTTATGCTTTTGTTTGTATATGTATTTGGTGGTGCGATTCAAACGGGTACAGAACGGTATATCAATTATTTACTCCCTGGGATATTGCTAATCGCCATTGCAAGTGGGATTGCTTATGTTTCCTATCGCTTGTTTTTGGATAAGCAAAGGGGAATTTTTGAGCGGTTTCATTCTATGCCAATTGCTAAGTCAACCGTCTTATGGGGACATGTTATGACCTCGATGGTGTCAAACAGTATCTCCGTAGTTGTGATTTTGCTTGTGGCATTAATTATGGGCTTTAGATCTTCAACTGGTATTTTGGCATGGTTGGGTGTCGCTGGGATACTTGGTATGTTCACCGTTGCACTTACTTGGGTTGCTGTAGTGGCTGGATTATCTGCAAAATCAGTAGATGGTGCAAGTGCATTTTCCTACTCAATTATATTTTTACCATTTATAAGCTCGGCATTTGTTCCAACCGATACGATGCCTAAGGCAGTTCGAATCTTTGCTGAAAATCAACCTGTAACTGCAATCGTTGATGCCATAAGAAATTTATTATCAAATCAACCAATAGGTGATAATATTTATATAGCAATCGTGTGGTGCTTGGCGATAACTATAATTGCCTTTGGCTTTGCAATGCGAATTTATAAAAAAATTTAGAATCGCATCATCGGGAGGAAATATGGTATATTTTGAACTAATCCATCAGTCACTTCAGTATATTGAAACACATTTGGACCAATCGATCAGTCTTGAGGAAACGGCACAAGCATTTAACGTTTCGAAGTATTTTTTTAATCGCGTTTTCAATGCGGTACTAGGAGAAAATTTCAATCAGTATATTCGAAAGAGAAAGATAAATCGCGCGATAACACTTATGAAAAGTGGTGAGTTGAGTTTGACTGAAGTGGCATATGCCTTAGATTTTCCCGATCAATCCAGCTTTATAAAGGCTTTTAAGAAGGTTTATGAGGTAACACCGACAGCTGCACTTCAAAATTTGGAACAGTTTAAAGTTTCTGATATTCCAGAAATTATCGAAAGGCCTTTTAAAAACTATAATGGTGATATCGTTTCAGATTTTACACTTTTGGATTTTGAGTCTCGTACCATTCGTGGGATTGTATTTGAAGTTGATTTGGCAGATGACGAGTTTAAGACTTTAATTCGTTCTAAAGCTGAGCTACTCATAAATGAACTGAACTTAAGTGAGAATACTAGAAGCTATATGGTGTACTCAAATTGTAGACCGGGGTCAACAAAGTTTAATGCGATTTATGGGATAGAAGCTGAATTTGAAACAAGCATTGAAAACGTCTATTCAACACAGCTACCAGGTCTATTTACTGCAAAGTTCAATTATTCAGGAGATTTACTAGAAATAGGGAATTTGCTGGAGACAGATTTTTATCGGTTTCTGAGGGTTTCAAAACTCGAATCTGCAGAAAATCATATTGAGCTGATACAGGTATTTAACAATTTCAAATCCATCGAAGGTAACTTTGAGGTCTATGTACCAATCAAAAAACTTCTAGAAGATGAGAATTTATAATTACAGCAATAAATGACAATTCATAATTAATCTCCTTTGTTATAGTTAGATCATAATTTAAACAAAGGAGATTTTATTATGAAAAATAGCCGTCAAAAAAATAGGGAGAAACAAGTAGAAGATGATTTCAATTCTATGAAGAGTAACGTCTCAGCGGAAGATGTGAGTCAATCAAGGAAAGATTTATTAGCACTCATTTTTATTATAGGACTAATGCTTTCAGGCGTACTTTATATTTTTATTCAGTTGATTCATCCGCGTGAAACCATAGATGTTGTTAAAACCAACCTATGGATTATGGTGGCAATCCTTACGATGATCATGTCTCTGTTAAATGCTGCGGGATTTATAACCCTTTATGTGAGAGAGCACAAGTATTTTAAAGGACTGGGTAAAGCTAGCTTTATATTGTTGGTATCGTTTTGGCTCTTATCTGCAATCTTTAGCTTTAACGAAGCCTTTGTTTTGCCCTTAGTAGAAGATACCTCCAGAGATTACGTCATTGGAATGATGGGACTATTTGACCATGTTTCTGTTCCAGTATCGCTTGGTATTTTTCCAGTACTCACTAATGCTGCAGGGATCTTATACGTCTTAGGTGGTTTAGGCTTTGGATTGAGCTTATCAAAATCAGTACATTATAGCAAATTTGCTACTCTACTTTTTGCATTTGCATCTTTTGCAACGATTGCAGCCTCTGTTGTTCCGCATCCATATAATCGGATTTTCGCATTTCCAATGGGAATCGCTTTGATTGCTCTAGGATGTAACAGCTTGAAGATGTACAAATAGTCATACAACCAGTTCACAGAAAAGTAAATCCATAGTATAATGAATTACACAAATTTTTAGAACTATGAATTTATTTGGAGGTTAGAATGATTAAACTCGTCGCGGATTCAACATGCGATTTAAGTGAAGAACTGGTGGCCAAGTACGATATAGGAATTGCACCACTGAGTATCACCATAGATGGAAAAACCTATAAGGATCGCATTGATATTACAGCCGATGAATTCTTTTCTAAAATAGCTGAGTTTAAGTCTCATCCAACGACTGCAATGCCTTCACCAGTTGATTTTTTAAAGCATTTTGAACATGCCTATCAGAATGGTCAAAGAGAAATTCTTTGTATCTGTATGTCAAGTAAGACAAGCGGTTCTTATCAATCTGCTGAAATTGCCAAATCTTATTTTAAAGATGAGCATCCAGAAAATGATTATATGATCCATGTACTAGATAGTACATCTATGAGTCATGGTAGTGGCTGGTTAATCCTTAAAAGTGTGAGGATGATAGAGAAGGGATTAGATTTCGAAGCAATTGTTGATTATCTCGAGCAGCATAAGCGAAATGTGAAGCACTTTCTATCTGTGGATGACTTAGACAATTTAGTACGCAGCGGTCGTTTGAGATATGGTAGCGCCTTGATTGGTAAAATCATGAAAGTAAAACCAATCATGACCATGAAGCAGGGCGAGGGGGCTATCGTTAGTAAAGAGCGAGGTAGAAAAGGCGTTCTACAGCATTATATTCAAGCCTTTAAATCTAGGGTTGATTTTGAACAAACCGATTTTGTCATCGTCGGCTATACTTCAGATAAACTTTATGCAGAGAATTTAGTTCATCTCATTCAATCAGAGACAGAGTTTATAGGCGATATTCTTTTACTTCAGATGGGTGTCGCTGTAGGGACGCATGTCGGACTAGGTGGTCTATCATTTTACTTTATGGAGAAACCGCACATTAAAGATGGTTTGCTTGTAAACAACATTAACAAGATTACACATAAATAGAAAACTAATTTTACTAGAAGTCGCATTAACAACTACGTTATTGCGACTTTTCTTTTTATGTTACTGTAGCAATGTAAATGTATTTTTCATATAATTAATTTGACTAACACTTAACTATTACAAATACGAGTTTAATGTGAGGAAATGCTATGCAAACTAAGAACATTAATGAGATCAAAACCTTTATATTAGATATGGATGGCACGATCTACTTAGGAGATCAAATGATTGAAGGTGCAATTGAGTTTCTAAAACATCTTGATGCCAATAATATCAGATATCTTTTTTTGACGAACAATTCGTCTAAAAATAGAGACGCCTATCAACAAAAACTTCGTAGATTAGGTTTTGAAGTAGATAAGACTAGAATTTTTACATCAGGTGAAGCAACTGCTATTTATCTCAAAGCCATAAATAATAAGGCAAAAATATACTTACTTGGAACAAAGGATTTAGAGGAAGAATTCACTTCACATGGCTTTGATATTGTAAAGGCAAGGGATGAGAAGCCAGACTTTGTCGTATTAGGATTTGATACAACACTAAGCTATGAAAAATTATGGATGGCTTGTGACTTCATACAGGATGGGGTTCCATTTATTGCGACACATCCAGATATAAACTGCCCATTAGCTGGAGGAAGGTATATGCCAGATGCAGGTGCGATGATTAAACTAATAGAGGCATCCACAGGCATTGCTCCAACGGTTATTGGTAAGCCAAGCCATCATATCGTCGATGCCATTATTGATAAGTATCACTTAGAAAAAAATGAAATTGCAATGGTGGGAGATCGACTTTATACAGATATACAGCTGGGCGTAAATTCTGGAATAACTTCAATATTGGTATATAGCGGCGAAACAACCACAGAAGCGTATCAGCAATCAAAGATTAAAGCGGATTTTCAATTTAATTCAGTAAAAGAAATAATGGAAGCATTATAAAGTGAAGCATTAGTATTGATTAAGGGTATAAAAGCCATAAATATATATCAAATCTGTTGGAGGGTGTTTATAATGGTTAGACCTAATATAGTAATAAGCAAGTGTATCGAGCATGGTCATTGCAGATATGATGGTTCTCAAATAAATGACTCAAATGTAAAACAATTAATGGCGTTTGTGAACTTTATACCACTTTGTCCTGAAATGGCAATTGGATTGCCTTCACCAAGACAATCTCTTAGAATGGTTGAAAAAGATCAAGTAGAAAAGCTAGTATTCTCGTTGTCAGGGGAAGAAGTTACGCATCAAATGAAGGCTTATGCTCTGGATCAAGTTCAGAGGATTAATCAAATGGACGTGGACGGTTTTTTACTTAAGAGCAAATCGCCTTCCTGTGGCATAAAAGACGTTAAGGTCTATCAGTCACATGGAAAAGTACCAAAGCTGCCCAAAAAAACAAAAGGTATTTTTGGAAGTATTATACTTGAACAATTTGAAAGTTTGGCAGTGGAAGATGAGGGTAGACTTTTAAACTACAATATTAGAGAACAGTTTTATACAAGAATTTTTACCCATGCACGGTATCGTGAGGTAATAAAGGAAAATAATCATAAAAGCCTTGTCGCATTTCACAGCAATCATAAGTATCTTTTAATGGCATATAATCAAAATCAGTTGACGATAATGGGACGAATCGTTGCGAATCATGAGCACCTTGAGTTAAAGGAGGTGCTAGTCAAATATGGTGAAGCCCTTGACAAAGCTTTAAAAACCCCTGTAAGTTCAAGTCGTAATATCAACGTCATCCTACATATTTTTGGCTATTTTTCTAAGCATCTAAATACGAAAGAGAAGGCTTATTTTTTAGACACTTTAGAGCATTATCGAAATAAGCAATTGCCTTTATCAAGTGTTATGTCAATTCTGAGCTCTTGGGTAGCTAGATTTGAAATGGATTATCTTGAGAACCAAGTTATTTTCGCGCCATTTCCAGAGGCGTTAATTAATGTTACGGATTCCGGAAAAGGACTCTAGTTCCCAAGCACTATATTTGTATATTCACGGTGATTGTTTTAATAAAATTAACATAATTAATCTAACCTTCTACAAAGAAATCTCATAAAATACCAGTAGCTACATAAATAAAAGGAAGGTGCAAATGGCAAATACAGAAAAATTTGAACAAATAGCAAAGCAGTACGATCAACCAGATAGAATAAAGATCGCTGAAATAACAGTGTCGGAGATAAAGTCTATTTTAAAAGATTCAAAGGATAAGGTATTAATGGACTTTGGATGCGGCACAGGTTTAATAGGACTCAGTCTTGCAACTGAGTTTAAAGAAGTCCTACTGGTGGATTCATCGGTTAATATGATAGCTGTGACAAGTAATAAAATAAAACAACTTGATATAACAAATGCCAAGGTGATGAACTTTGACTTGGAAATGAACGAAGTGGAGCCGTTGAAGGTAGACGTAATTATTATTTCTCAAGTTCTGCTTCATATTCCAAATACGCAAGCTATTTTAGAGAAGCTGTCACATTTTTTAAACGAAAATGGCATGCTCATCATTATTGATTTTGAAGAAAATCATCTTGTAAACTCGCCCCTTGTGCACCGCGGATTTAATAAGGCAAATTTGGAAATACAGCTCTTGAAGAATGGTTATAATTCATTTAACTATAAATCCTTTTATTCGAGCGACAATTTGTTTATGGGACAAAGAGCAACCCTATTTTTAATGTCTGCAATTCGACCATGAACCCCTCAAAAGTAACTTTAGTTACCGACTCATTTATCTAACTTTGATAAACTAGAACAAATAAGAGGAGGTACCTAATGTTAGAGCAAGTTTTTCATATGACGCAAAACGCCGAGAAGGTGGTTGAGAAAATAATCCAGGATGAGAACCTTCACCTTGCACACATTGTGTTACCAAAAGGGGATGTCGTCCCCTCACATGATACCAATGCAACGGTTTATATGACGGTTGTTAGAGGTACGCTATCGATTGCATTGGGCGACCAAGAAGTTGCCACCTACGAGATGGGAACCGTGTTAAAAATTCCATTTGAAACAAAAATGCAAGTGAGTAACCAACATTTAGCGACTTTAGAGCTAATGGTTGTTAAGGCACCTGCACCACAGTTATAACAAAGAAAGGATTGCATAAGCAATCCTTATTTTTTTGGTGCAACACCTTTTATAAGTAACTCTGTCCATTCCATTGTATAGGGAAGGATTCGATTATAGATTTGTGGGCTGGAGATTCCTTCTATCATGGCTTGGAAGAAAACCAATAAGAATTCATCTGAGTATTTTAAATCTACTTTTCCTTCTTTTCTACCCCTATGGAAGATATCTAACATGATACTAAAGCTTTTATTAGAATACTCCCTCATAATAACCGTTAAGCCTTCATCATTTCTCTCAGTGACAAACGCCATCATATCCAAGTAAAACTGTTTGCTCACCTTTCGTAGATGCTCAAGCTCGTTTTGTGTCATAGTGATTAAAGTTTCCTCAAAAGGTAAGTTTTGATCAATGATGGCTTGTGTTTCGTTGCCAATTTTATCAAGATAGTCTTTATAAACCTCATTTATCAAAGTGTCTTTATCACCAAAATATTTAAAAATAGAAGTTTTACTGACCTTCGATTTTTCTGCTATTTCTTCCATGGTCAAACCCTTTACGCCAATATCGGTATTTAAGAGGTCAAAGGTAGCATCCATTACTTTTCTTTTCTTTTCAAAGGTTCTTTTTTCATAACCTGACATATCTATCTCACTCATTTGATCACCACTTTTCATAAAGTTATAAACTTAGGCATGTGAAACAGTACAAAACTATCTCAAATTTAATTATATAGGATATATTTTGGTATTTCAATTGCAAAAACAGAATAAATAATAGCCAATTTATTGACTTCTAAAATTCAATCCGATACAATTGGATTAATAATTGAAATATAGTTTAAAACTAGTGAAAAAACACATAGATTTAAACTAATTAGTGATTTATAGTTTAAAATGTATAATGCTATGGATTTGGGTTTGAAACAAAATTACCCCAAATTATAGAAGTAGCACTTTTAGAGAGATAATAATTTTTTAAAAGGAGAAAATTATGTCAGAGATGATACGCATTGAGGGATTGAAGAAGAACTTTGGAAAGTTCACTGCTCTTCACGACGTTACTTTTACAGTAAAAGCGGGAGAAGTTGTTGGATTTATAGGACCTAACGGTGCTGGCAAGTCAACAACGATTAGAACCTTATTAGGCATTATTAAGGGTGATGGCGGTAGTGCTAAAATATTCGACCTCGATGTGTGGAAGGACAGTTTGGAAATCCATAAGAGGATTTCTTATGTACCTGGTGACGTTGCGCTTTGGGGCGGCTTTACTGGCGGAGAGATCATCGACCTTTTTATGAAGCTTCACGGTGGCGGTGATCAAGCGAAACGAGATCAACTGATAAAAAGATTTGAACTCGATCCAAAGAAAAAGGCTAAAACTTATTCAAAGGGCAATCGTCAAAAAGTGGGGTTAATTGCTGCATTATCGGTTGAAGCGGATCTATATATCTTAGATGAGCCAACTTCAGGGCTAGATCCATTGATGGAAGCGGTTTTCCAAGAAGAAATTGCAAAGATTAAAAAAGAGGGTAAAGCCATTTTACTTTCTTCTCATATATTGAGTGAAGTTGAACGTTTAGCTGATAAAGTGGTTATTATTAGGCAAGGTAAAATAGTAGAAACTGGAACGCTTGAAGAACTAAGACACTTGACGCGTTCATCGATTACACTTACGACTGAAGGTGACGTCGCAGTAATGGAAAATGTCAAAGGGGTTCATGATTTTAGTATCAAAGATGGCAAAGCTGTATTCTATGCAGATAATGAATCCATTAATGAAATTTTATTAGAAGCCACGAAGCTGGGCGTAAAGAAGTTTGAGTCTGTACCACCAACGCTTGAAGATTTATTCATGCGCCACTATGAAGCGTAGAAGAGTGGGGTGAAGATGATGAAAGAGAAATTCGCACGATGGCATGTGCTATGCTTAAACTATTTTAAAAGAGATTGGAAGAAAATTCTGATCTGGACACTTGGACTTGCCGCATTCTCAGGTGGTTACATTCCACCTTTTGTAGAAATCAGTAAAGGTCAAGGTTTGATTGGACTATATGAAACCATGAGAAATCCCGCAATGATTTCAATGGTAGGACCAACACCGATTACAGATCCATCGAATTATACGCTTGGTGCAATGTATTCGCATATGATGCTACTTTTTTGTGGTCTATTTGCAATGATCATATCAGCACTACACGTAACGGGTCATACCCGAAAAGAGGAAGAGCTCGGACTTACTGAAATCGTTAGATCGTTTCAAGTAGGCCGACAAGCCAATTCTCTTGCAGTTCTAATCGAAACTCTAGGGATTAATCTCATACTTGCACTGGTAACGACACTTATAATGACGGTTTTAAAGGTTGAATCTATTACGGTTACTGGGATTGTATTATTTTCATTATCGCTTGCACTTGCAGGAATGATCGGCGCTGTTGTTGCGCTGGTTATGGCTCAGATCATGCAGACGTCAACTGGTGCTACAGGTTCATCAATGGCGATTATCGGTTTACTTTATATCTTAAGAGGTGCAACTGATGTATCGAATCAAAATCTTTCAATGATGAATCCAATGGGTTGGACCTATTTGACTTTTCCATTCACAGAAAACAACAGTTTACCAATTTTTATCGGAATCGTCTTTTGTGTGGTATTGGCCATAGTTGCATTTGCACTTGAAGGTGGAAGAGATATGGGCGCTGGGTATTTACCAGCAATAGAAGGTAAAGCCAATGCAAAAAAATCACTTTTATCTGTACCTGGGTTATTCTTTAGATTAAATAGAGGTTTAATCATCAGCTGGTTGGTTGCTTTTGTCGTACTGGGTGCTGCTTATGGGTCTATCTACGGCGATATGCAGGTGTTTTTAGAGAGCAATGAAATCATAAAACAAATGTTTACCATGACAGGTGTGACGATAGAAGAGTCATTCACAAGTGTTATCATGATGGTTATGATCGGTATGGTAGGTATATTGCCTATTGCAATCGTTAACAAGCTTTATGCTGAAGAAGAGAGAATGCACTTAAGCCAGCTATACGCGACTAAAATTACACGTTCAAAGCTTTATTGGACAACGATCGTACTTTCTGTAATAAGTGCGATTGCTGGAATCGTGTTTGCAGTAATTGGACTAGGTGGTACAGCAATTGTTGCGATGAATGGTGAATCGACAATGACTCTGGCAACCTTTATGAAGGCAGGGTTCAACTATTTACCATCTACACTTTTCTTCGTAGGATTGTCAGCAGTTGTTTTAGGCTATGTGCCTAAAATTGGCAAAGCTGTATATGTATATTTAGGCTATTCATTCGCCCTTAACTACTTTGGTGGTATGATTAATTTACCAGAATGGTTTTCAAAAACTGCGATTCAAAGCTGGATTCCAAGAATGCCAGCTAGTGATTTTGAAGTGATGCCTTTTGTTACGATTACTTTAATCAGCGTGGCTATGATCTTAATTGGATATACAGGATATATTAGACGGGATATGCAAGAGGGCGCATAAATCTTCAGACATCAAATCTTAGGATCTTACCAAAAGTGAGATTTTAGCTAAATAAAAACCACAAGCCATTGATAATAAAGGCTTGTGGTTTTGTTTAATTGGTATCATTAGCTTATATTTTCAGTTGAAATTATAATAATCCTTCAATGTCACTTGCAATAGAAAGTGGCTCTACTGAGGATTCAAATCTCTTAACGACATTTCCATTTTTATCAACTAAGAATTTTGTAAAATTCCAACGAATGGCATTGCCCATTCTGAACTCAGGATATTTTTCAGAAAGAATTTTATCGATGATTTTGTTTGTTGGATTACTAAAATCAAGACCTTCAAAAGGAGCAGCTTCTTTTAAAAACTTAAATACTGGATGCGCTTCAGAGCCGTTTACATCTGATTTTTCAAACAATGGAAAAGACACGCCATAATTTAATGAACAGAAGTTTTTTGTTTCATCATTACTGCCTGGTTCCTGTGCTTCGAACTGATTACATGGGAAACCAAGTATCTCTAAACCTTGTGATTGATATTGATCATATAATTTTTGAAGATCTTCGTATTGGGGCGTGAAACCACATTTACTTGCAGTATTCACAACAAGCAGTACTTTTCCTTCATATTCACTTAAATTTACTTCATCTCCATCGATGTTATTTGCTTTAAAATTATAAAAACTCATAAATACCTCCAATAAATTAATTACAATTAAATTGTACGCAATTATATTTAATCTGTCAAGGTAATATAGAATTGTTCAAAATTTATTCACACTATATTTTTCCCTAAGAGATAAGCCTTTTCCAATTCAATTCTGCCTTTGATATCACCAAGATTGTTAACACCACCAGCGAGTATCTTACCTAGATCCATCCAACCAAGCTGTTGCATCAGACGATTATAATAAAAATCAATTTCTGTGAAATCTTCTCCGGCCGCAGCCATAATTAAGATGCTTTCTTTTGTAGCTCCCAAAAGGTCACCACCTGCCTCAGCAACTGCAAACAGACGGTCAAAAGTCGTTCTCAGCTGTCCACTGAAGTTCCAGTAGTACATTGGTGATGCCATAACGATGATGTCAACAGCTTGAAACACAGGATAGATTAAGTCCATATCGTCCTTGATAACACAGGGGCTATGCACGTCTTTCCCGCCACCAAAACAGCCTTTACAGCCCTTGATCGACATTTGGTCTAAAAAAAAAGTCGTGACCTCATGTCCAGCTTCAGTTGCACCTTTTGAAAACGCTTCAACTAAAGAAGAAGTGTTGCCTTTAGCTCGTGGGCTGCCATTTAAGATTATAATTTTTTTTTCATTTTGAACTCCTTATCGTTATTTAGTAGGTTTACAAGGATTAGTATATAAAGATATAATAGTCATGTGAAGTATGCACATTTGAGTTATATACTAACCTAAAGGAGAGTATAATGGAAAATTGTCGTGAGACGGGTACGAAAATAGAAGACACTGGATTGGGCTATACTTTATCTCTGATCCAAGGTAAATATAAAATGGTAATCCTATACTGGCTATCAGAGTATCAAGTGATTCGATACAATGAGCTAAAAAGAATTGTAGGCAGCATCTCACATAAAACCTTAAGCCTGCACTTAAAAGAACTTGAGGCAGATGGCTTGATTCATAGAAAAGAATTTCCACAAATTCCACCGAAGGTCGAATACCGTTTAACTGAAAAAGGTGCGTCCTTAATCCCAATAATGGATCAAATGTGTGAATGGGGGGAGCAGAATAGATGATCTATTCGACGTCGCAGATAGCGAAGAGATTTGGCGTCCATAACAATACGATATTGCATTATGAAGCTTGGGGTTATCTTTCTAAAGTTGAAAGATCGCAAAATGGTTATCGACAATTTACAGAGGATCATGTCAATCAGATTGAACTCATTCAGCAGATTCAAAAATTAGATCGCGTAAAGCCCTATATGAAGTTTGTGCATCAATCGATTATTAGGCAATGTGCTGCGTTTGATTACGATGAAGCACTTGTTTCGGCTAAAAACTATAAGCTGAGCTTGAAGAATGATCAAGCGCTTGAAGATCAGATATATACGCAATTGAATCAGATAAATGAGGTTAAAGAAGACGATATATCGAGGTATTTGACACGATGTGAAGTTGACAAGTTTTTAAATGTCTCAAGACACGTGATTTTGTATTGGGAGAGAAATGGCCTTTTAGAAGCGCCAAAGGGGAAAAACGGCTATCGCTATTACGGTACAGATGAGATACGTAAGCTAAACATCATTAAGGAACTAAGGCAATACCACTACAGCACATCAACCATTAGAGACATCGTCCAAAAAGATATAAATGATCATCCTATTTCAAGCTTTAAAGACAATTTAAGCGCAATAGAAGCAATCATCAAAACCATAGAAAAAAACCAAACCCTCCACTGTCGTACCAAGGTATAGTGACTATGCTATAATTGCCTAAAGTAAACAAAGGCGGATATGAATATGCATAAAAAAGAAGAAGAGAATAAGAGTGAAGAGAATAAGCCAAAAACAAATGTAATGAGCTCTGTTGGAATAATAAAAAAGATAGATGATCTACCAGAGCTAAAGGAAATCTTGATCGAAATTTTTGAGACCAAAACCCATGTGGCGATCTCTAATTACAGTATAAAATACGCCTATCATATTCTTGAGATTACAGGATTAGAGGAATTTGATTTGTTTGAAGAATGCATCGAAATCAATCGGCTTTGGCAACAAAAAAAAGTCAATTTTCAAGCAGCGAGACAGGTGGCTTTTAAGGCGAATCGTGCAGCTAAGGAAGAGAAGAATCCTTTAAAAGTTAAACTTTTAAGGGTTTTAGGACAAGTGGCAGCCACACCGCATGTGAGAAGACACTCACTAATTGCCTCAGACTATGGGATAACACTAATTAATCTGATGTATCCTAAGGATATGAAAGCCGTTGAAAATGAACGGCTGTATCAAATTCAGTTGATGAAAGAGGTAGAGTAATGGATGGAAAGTATCCCCTAGATAACCTCGTCGCGTTTGATGATATGATACAAAGAAGCGAAAGGGTGTTGCCTAAGCTCAAAGAGGGTTCATCCCAACAGAGTTTGGTGAAGAATCGTATAAAAGCACTTAAAATTGCTAAAATGGTTTGCAAGGCGCATACGAGAGATAAAGTTAAAGCCACACTTAAAAATACACTTGAAGATAATTGTGATGATGGGATGAGTATGAATCAATTCAGTGACGGCTACAGTATTCAGGAGATTGAGAATGCTATAGCACCCATTCAATCCTTAATCAGTAAGTCGGAAAAGGTATTATTAAAGGTAAAACCCGATTCTTGGCAATATAGGTTGACCGAAAGAAATATTATCGCCTTAAAGTACGCTTTGGAAATGTTAAAACCCTGAACATGAGTCCCTCAAGCTATGAGAAACTCGTTTTCAGGGTTTTCTTAATGAAAATGCAGTGTGACCGACTTCCAGACAGAGAGGACTTATCTTGGATATTCACCTTTAATGACGAAAAATGAACCGCGAATTGAACCGGCAAGCTTAGACTTTTGAGTTGCAAACTTAAATTTGCCTTCTAACTCTGGAGGTACTGGCATACCTTCACATAATTTAAATCCAACCGCTCTTTTCTTAGGATTATCAACGGTATACATCACGTTGATGGCCAAACCGCTTTCATAAAAAACGTAAGTGAATTGAATGTTCTCTACTTGAAATTGTGATACTTCAAGTGGTGTAGCGCCAAAGACGATATTGCGCTCTGATTTTAGGATGTTTTCAGCATAAGATAAGGCTTCTTTATTTTCGGATGTAGGTGAAACTTCAAAAGCATGTTTGTATTTGGTCATGAAATATCGCGCTTCATTCGCACGTAGCCCTGCCAGTGCATCCATATAGGGTGACGATGTTAAGCCATCAGTGGATACGGTTTTAAAATCAATGATCTTTGACATATCGCGCTCCTTAATCTTTTGTGTATGACTATATTTAGTTTATACATAAAAATTTTCAAATCAAACATATTTATAAAAGAATAAAAAAATCAAAAACAGAGTGCGTTATATGTGTGAATCATTTGTGAAAGTGGTATAAAATCTACAGCATTTGATTTTTAAGTCAGTGAAAATGCAAATAGATTCAGGATAGAAAGGACATTATATGAAAAGAAAATTTATAAATTCTGCACTCATTTACGCAGTGATTGCACTTGTTTCAGGGGTCTTTTATCGAGAATTTACTAAGATGAATGATTTCACAGGAAAAACGACTCTCTCAGCACTTCATACGCACTACTTTGTACTCGGAATGTTCTTCTTTTTAATTCTATTATTGATGGAAAATGCATTTCATCTATCAAATCAACCAAAGATAGCAAGTGCTGTAGTCGTCTATCATATTGGACTCAATCTTTCAACCCTTATGCTGCTCGTTAGAGGGGTACAGCAGGTGTTAATAGATGCGCCTAGTCGTGGACTTGATGCCTCTATATCTGGGATTTCTGGGATTGGGCATATCGTGCTGGCTGTCGGTCTTATACTCATATTAGTAAAAATTAAAAAAGCGGCAATACAGTAGAAACCAGTATAAATCAATAAAAAATTCTTATGTTATTTTATGGTATAATTTAAGGCAGACATAATTATAAAATCACATAGGAGGTTATATGATTAAGCAAGAAAGAATCGTGAATGCTTTTCTACAGTACGTGCAAATTTCTAGTCCAACGACTAAAGAGGGGGCTTTTGCACGTTTTATTAAAGCTGAACTAGAAAAATTTGGGTGTGATGTATCGGTCGATCAAGCAGGCGAAAAACTTGGCTGTGACACGGGAAATGTCATTGCACGTTTGAAAGGGAATACGGCGGGTGAACCGATCTTATTTAGCTGTCATATGGATACGGTATCACCTGGAGAGAACATCAAGCCAATCATTAAGGATGGCGTTATCTACAGCGATGGAACGACGATATTAGGTGGCGATGATAAAGCGGGTATCGCAGCAGTTATCGAAGCATTGACGGTTATAAAAGAAAACGATCTACCACATGGTGATATAGAAATTACATTTACTGTTTTTGAAGAGGGTGGCCTACATGGCGCGAAGAATCTTGATTTTAGCTCGCTAAAATCTAAGCATGCATTTGTTTTAGATAGTGGTGGCGATCCAGGTCAAATTATCATTCAAGGTCCTGCACAGGATAAACTGGATTTTAAAGTGATTGGCCGTCCTGCACATGCAGGTGTTGCACCTGAAGAAGGCATTAGTGCCATTATGGTTGCAGCGGAAGCGATCAGCAATATGACACTTTTAAGAATTGACTTTGAAACGACTGCTAATATCGGTAGAGTTGAAGGTGGTACAGTAACCAATATCGTCGCACCTGAGGCGATCGTAAAAGCGGAGGCGAGAAGTCTTAACAATGATAAATTAAAGGCACAATCTGAACACATGGTAGACTGCTTTAACAAAGCTGCTGAGAAATTTGGTGCAAAAGTTGAGAGCAATGTGGTTAGAATGTATTCTGCTTTTAATGTTGCTGAAGACCATGATATCGTAAAAAACGTTGAAAAAGCATGTGAAATCGTGGGTGTAAGACCATTTACAGCTTCATCTGGCGGAGGTAGTGATACCAATATTTTAAATGCAAATGGCATTACAGCAGTTAACCTTGGCATCGGTGAGAGAAAGCCACATACTTTAGAAGAGCATCTTCATATCGTGGACTTAGTGAATGCGGCGAAAATCGTGATGGAGATTATTAATCAATATAAATAGTTCATAATAATAGCAGCATAAAAAAACAAAGCGTATAAAATTAACTACTCCAGTTCCGGTCAGTAAACTGAAGGAACTTCCATAGTTAATTTTATACGCTTTTTATATATAATACATTGTTATTAATTATTGCAATCCTTATATCGATTAAAGTCACAGTTGATTTAGTGCATTTTTTTAAGCTTTAGTTATGACGGTATGATATGTGAATTACTTATAGATTTAATAATCTCAGCTAGTAGTTCCGATCCGTAATTACTTTAAAGTACGGATGATATTTCTATTTTGGGGAGATCGAGCACACCGGTTTTCGCAACAGATGTGTCCGTGCATTGGTTGGTGTTAAAGCAGCAGGGGCGTCTAGAGCCGTGATTCATTTTTGAGTAGGCGACGCCAATTCTTTTTTTTCTTGTTTCGGGATTATTTGTGCTTCGAATCCATCTGATCCATTCCCATCTTGCTTTAACGGTTAATGTTTCCCAAAATGCCATTAAGCCCTCATTGAGTAGCATGGTTTCGACATCTTTAGGTAGAGGTGGCTCAAACCCATCTTTAGAGAGTGAAAATACGACAGTAACATGATCTCCTGCTTTTAAAGTCTTCATGTCAAGATTTGTATCATCTAGTTTATAGAAATGGCCACCATTGCCATCTGGTTCAAAGGGAAAATTGATAGACGCTTGATTAAGCGTACCAGTGGCGAGAACCAAGCCTCTAGTAGGAAGCTGTTCGCTAATGTTCCTTGGGAGCTTTAAAATTAACCATCTATTTATTTCATATAGGATACCTTCAAATTTTATGTTTGTCATAGTTTCTCCTTTTGATGATGTGATATAATTTATATACCCCAAAAAAACGCAATTAATTGATACAGATGTACATAGATTTAATTGTGAAAATTAAGGAGCGATTTATGTTTGACGATGTTGCAATCAAAATAAAAAAAAAAAATCAAATTTTGTTTAATTTTGATAGCGAAAGCCTGCAAGAACTCATTCATGACTTTCAAGCATTAAATAGAATTGAGGCTATTCTATGGGCGTTTGATGAGGTTGAACTTCTTGTGGAACGATTGCAGAAAAAGTATCCAGACTATAATGAAATAACAGAAGTGCTTAAATTGGCACGGTTATGGGCACATGGTGAAATTAAGATGCCTGAAGCGAAAAGGGGGATATTGTCCTGCCATGCGCTTGCTAAAAAAATGAATGATAAAATAGATATTGCACTCGTGCATGCCATCGGTCAAGGCTGCTCTACCGTTCATGTTAAAGATCATGCGATGGGCATCGTGTTTTACACTTTAACTGCAATCGTCATAGAGAAGCAATACGATTCGTATTCATCTGCTGTTTTAAATCAAATAGACGCCTACAAGCGACGTATGTCTTATTGGTGTGAGAACGGTACTATAATATCAGGTTCTGAAAAATGGGCACCATTTTTGACGCGTTGATAAGCGATACATTAGAGCTGAATTAAAAAACAGATAAAGCCACCCTAATTGTAAATGATTATTAATATCATTTACAATTAGGGTGGCTTTTGTTATGATGTATAACATAAAGTACAAAAAAAGAGGTGGCTTGTGGAACCGATTAAACGAGCTTATACAAACCATTCAGAAGGTAAGGCGCATGCAAAATTAATCTTGGGTGGTGAACACAGTGTGGTATATGGAATACCAGCAGTTGTTCTACCTGTACCGTTAATCGTCATGGCAAGAGTCTCTAAAAATGAGAAAAGTCAATATACGTGGATTCATTCTAAACTGATATCTGGGCATAATCATAAACCACCAGTTTTATTAGAAGGATTCTTTAAAATGATTCATCTGATTCAAGAGAGGATTCATATACCGCAATCTGACAGGGCTTTAAACATTGAGATACTGTCTGATATTCCTATTCGTTCTGGACTCGGTTCGAGTGCGGCAGTTGCAAATGCTATCGCAAACGCTGTGATTAAATTTTATAGAGGCGATGTCCCAAATGACTTACTATTGCAAGCAGTACATCTCGCTGAGTGTCATGCACATGGAAATCCAAGTGGGATGGATATGATAGCGACTTCAGAAAATGCACCCATTTTATTTAAGAAAAATATAAAAAACCCCAATAAACCGTTTCAATTCAAAAAGGTACCTATTGTGGGTACTTATTATTTTGTTACCGGGCTAACTGGAATAGAAGTAATGACCAAAACGGTGGTAGAAAAATTTGCACAGACGCTTAATCAGAATAGCGAGGACGATTATTTGTTTGGACTAAATGACTTTGATGCTGTGGTCAGGAAGATGCTTGCTGCATTAAAATTTGGTAATCTAAAAGCATTGGGTGAAGCTATGAATGACAATCACCAGTTGCTTATGAAATATGGCGTAAGCTCTCCTGCACTTGATCACCTAGTCTCGACTGCAAAAATTTCTGGTGCGCTTGGTGCAAAGCTGACGGGAAAAGGAGTTGGCGGTGCAATGATTGCGCTATGTGACACTTTAGAAATAGCTAATACCGTGAAAGAGTCATTACTCAATCAAGGTGCAAAAAAGAGCTATGGCTTTTGTATTTCCAAATCTGGAATTACTGAATTTTAGAGCTATATGAGGAAGAACTAAAGATGATAAATCATTCAAAAGCGAGAGCATACACGAATATAGCTCTCATAAAATATTGGGGCAAAAGAGATGAATCGCTTATACTGCCCATGAACAGCAGTCTATCTATGACTTTAGATCGTTATTTTACTGAAACGGAAGTCTCGGTGGATCCTATACTTAGTAACGATCAGATATTAATCGATCAAAATACAATTGACGTTATTTCGCATCATAATTTAGTCAGATTTCTAAATCTAATTAGAGAGATGAGTGGTAATCCATACTTTGCTAAGGTAGAGTCGATCAATCGCGTGCCAACTGCAGCAGGCTTTGCTTCATCAGCATCAGGGTATGCAGCGCTAGCGCTTGCGGCATCATCTGCGTATGGTCTGAAGCTGACGCCAAAAGAGCTTTCAATACTTGCAAGAAGAGGATCGGGTTCTGCTTCACGTTCCATATTTGGTGGCTTTGTGCTATGGCATCGAGGGCAGCTTATAAATGGTGAGGATAGCTATAGCGAATCTCTTATTGATGAGGTATATGAGTGGCCTATTGAGGTTATATCAGCTGTGGTTTCAACGGATAAAAAGTCCATATCAAGTCGAATGGGCATGAAGCAAACGGTTGAAACCTCACCTCTTTATAAGGGGTGGCTCGAGTCTGTAGATAGTGATATTATGCGTGCGATTCATGCGATTAAAGCGAAGGATTTTACCAGCTTAGGTGAAGTGGTTGAACACAATGCACTTAAAATGCATGCGACAATGATGAGTGCGTGGCCAAGCGTCATTTATTTTACTAGCGGTACGTTAGAAATCATCAACTTAGTTCAAAGGATGAGACAGGAAGGGATTGAAGCCTATTTTACAATAGATGCAGGTCCGAATGTTAAAATCCTATGTCAAAAATCAGATACAGGAAAAGTTAAAAATGCGCTAATCCAGCTCTCTGCTGTTCAATCAGTAGAAATTTGTAGCTTAGGAAAAGGTGCATCCTTGATAGAGTGAAAGGAAAACAAAGATGATAAACATCAAAAATAATAATAACGGCATTGATAATATTAACATTAATAGTAAAATTAACAGCAATAGTAACAGCAATAGTAACAGCAATAGTAACAGCAATAGTAACAGCAATAGTAACAACAATAGTAACAACAACTACCCTAAATTAGAAACTCAAGGCACTAATGAGAATATAAAAGCTTATAATGAAATTTGGGATGATTTGGTTCAATTTTCAGATCTCTTAATTGCATTATTTATAACCATTAGTTTTACTGCAATTGGCTATCATTTTGCGCCAAAGACTGGACCCTTGCCACTATTCATATCATTAGCTGGGGCACTCGTTGGTTTTGTCGTTTCTAGCTTGGTTATTAAGCCAAAACGACAGCTTGTATTTGAATCTCAAGAAAACAAAGAGGAATAATGAAATGTCATTAATTTTAATTATACAAATGTGTATCGCCGCACTTGCAGCAACCGCAATCTATACTATAGTGGGTGCAATTCCTGGCGCAGATGAAACAGCGACCTTAGCACCTGTAACTCTTGTACTGATTTTAGCAGGGATTCATCCTGCTGTCGTTCTCGCTTTCTTTATAGCAGCGATTATTGCATGTAAACTGATCGATGCAGTTCCAGTATCTGTTGCAGGCATCCCAGCAGGTGTCATGTCGACACCACTTGTACCACATGCGCTCGTGTTAAAGGCGGAAGGCAAGACGGACATCAGCATCCAAAAGATTGCAGCAGGTGCCGTCGTGGGAACCATAGTATCTATTCCGATTAGTTTAATCCTTGCAAGCGCAATCGTTCCTTTTGCAGATGTGATTAAAAACAGCAGTGGTTTGATCTTTTTTGTGGGAAGCTTGTTCTTGGCTTTACTCAGTCAAAATAAGATTGTATCCTTAATCAGTATTTTTCCAATGGCATTGCTCATTCAAGGTATGCGAACGCTGTATACTGCAACAGGTGCAGTCCCAGAGGGGAAAACAGTATTTATATCCATTTTTTTAGCGATTACTATTGGTCCTGCGATGCTGTCATTATTAGAGCTTTTAAACCCGAATTTAAGAAAAAGCAAACAGGTTAACGAAAAGCAAGTCATAACGCTATCGGCAAATCAAAAAATGAAAGGCTATCCTAATCCATTTAAGATCTTATCAAAAAAAGAAATGGGTTTAAGTGCGCTGGCTTCAGCGATAGGATCGTTCTTTTTTATATTGAGCCCAGTTGGATTAACCGTATTTTTAGGTGAGCTGGTTGCTTCAAAAGAAAAGAATCCCATTAAAAAAGCTGGTGTGGCACTAAGTGCAATGGAGGCATTGGCACAGGGAACTTATATTTCAGGTACATTAATTCCACTATTGGCCATCGGTTTACCGCTTTCTCCAATGGCAATTGGTCCTGCTAACCCGCTGTTCAATGCGCCACCCGTATTAACCTTAGAGAACAACTTGCATCACTTACTCAGCTATCCAGAATTTGTAACAGCTACGCTGATCGGTGCAATTATTGCTACAATTGTCACGTTCTACATCGCAGTTAGATTTTCAAGACAGATCAGTATCATCGTATTTAAATATATCCCACATGAATCACTAATTGCTTTGTTTATGGCTTTGGTGTTGTTGCTCGCCTATATGGACGGTGGCATGACCAATATCATCGGTGTTTTGGTCATCGGCTTGTTCTCAGGTGCATTACACCGAGCTGGTGTAAGCTATGGCGTAATGTTTATGACGCTATATGCAGCACCTTGGATACTAACAAAACTATTTTAAAATTTGGAGGATGAATGCAGTTTAAAGTACCCGGAAAACTAATACTTTCAGGCGAATATGCGATTCTCTATCCCAATCAAATCGCCATCGTTGCAGCCACTAACCGGACGCTGACGGTGGCGATTTCACATTCAGATGAAGAGAAAAGCTATGTCTACTCAAAAGATACGGATGTCAGGCTTTACTTTGATGCCTTAGGTGATGGCTTTATCGATGAAGCCATTAGAACTGCAATGGCTTATATTAGACAATTTATAAAAATGAAATATCATTCTACTGACTTGAAAGAGCGCACAGTTCCTTTAAAAATCATACTTGCAAGTGAGCTGTCTAACTCTGAGAAAGTCTCTTTAGGTTTAGGCTCTAGTGCGGCAGTGATTGTCGGCGTAATTAAAGCACTGCTCGAATGGCATGGCTTTCGATATAATAAAGCGCTTCTTTTTAAATTAGCGTATCTTGCGCATTATCGTGTTCAAGGAAGTGGTTCAGGTGTTGATATTGCCGCAGCAGTATATGGTGGTTTGATCCTATATAAAAGTATGGATATTAAGTGTATGCTGCAAGAGGCAAACCATGAATATCTTTACGATGAAAAAATTTATAGGATTGTCAGTTCAAAGTGGTCAGGAGGGGACGTGACACCGCTTAAGCTTCCAGATGTCATCAATTGCGTGGTTTTTTGGACCGGTGAAAAAGCGTCTACAAAAGATTATATCAAGCGCTTTTATCAGGTGGCAGAAAAGGATAAAAAGGTAATAAACACCTTCTTAATGAGGACACATGAAAATGTAAAAGCCTTAGAAATGGCGTGCTATAACAACGATGCGTCAGCTTTTTTTGAAGCCATCAAAAATCAACGACAGACCTTATTAGATTTAGAGCATCAACTTGGGTTAAAGTTAGAATCAGAGAAACACACAGTTTTCTCAGAAGCTTTAGCTCAAATAGGAGCAGCCAAGTTTTCTGGTGCTGGCGGTGGCGACTGTGCGATTGGATTTTATAGGTCAACCGATCAAGTGGCTATCAATCAGATACTAGAGAGAATGTTTGAACCAAAAGTGCCGAATGAATCAAAAGTGCCAATTGAATCGAAAGTGTCTATTGAATCGAAATCAATTTTAGAAACAAATGCGTCTGCTGAGGAACAGCTGTTTTGGGATTTGATTCAAAAGTCTTGACAGTGTTCTCATTATATTTAAGATTAAGATAACGAAGTTCATTATTAAGTATCAAACAGAGCAAAAATAGTCGAGTCTTTGAAACGGTCGTTTTGTTACACTGTTAGTGAAAGGAGTGAGAGCTATCGGCGCACAGAGAGAAGCTGTACAGCGAATGCAAGATTTCATCCTAAAGCATCATGATGAAGAGATCGGTCCTGAGGAGCTGGCAAGGGCATCTTACTTTTCACCTTGGCATGCCAATCGTTTGTTTAAAAAGTTTACTGGATTTACACCTGCAGAGTATGTCCGGAGACTGCGATTATCAAGATCAGCACTACTTTTACGAGATTCTGAAAAGAAAATCACCGAGGTGGCTTTTGAGATGGGATTTGGTAGTGTGGATGGTTATCAAAGGGCTTTTTTCAAAGAGTTTGGTTTAAACCCAAGCGATTATGTGGATCATCCCGTGCCCCTTTATCTGTTTATTCCTTACCGTGTGGAAAACGATCGAGAAGAAGAGGAGTTTAACATGAAAGAAACAGAAACTATTTTTGTTAAAGTAATTAAAAAGCCTAGACGTAAAGCTTGGATCAAGAGAGGTGTTAAGGCGACTGAGTATTTTGGCTACTGTGAAGAGGTAGGATGTGACATATGGGGACTTTTGACAAGTATAAAAACACCTTTTGAGGAGCCAGTTTGCCTTTGGCTGCCTGAGGCATATATTAAGTCTAACACTTCGAAGTACGTGCAAGGGGTTGAGGTTCCAATAGATCACACTGGAATTATGCCAAGTGATCTAGATGAAATTGAATTGCCTGAGGCAGAATACCTCTTATTTCAAGGCGAACCATTTGAGGAAGAGGATTATGGCAAAGCAATAGAATCGGTCTGGAAAGCCATCCAAAAATACAATCCTAAAAACATAGGTTATGAATGGGACGAATCCAATCCACGGATTCAACTCGAGCCTTTGGGTGAGCGTGGTTATATGGAGCTTATGCCAATAAAGCCGGTCAAATAGTGGGCGGATTACAAAGCGTTATGATAAAGAAAATTTATCAAACGCTTTTTTTTTAGTTTTTTGTTGACATTTATATCGGCAAGCGATATAGTTATATTACGGAAGCCGATATAACGTTTGACGTAATATCGACAAGCGTAATATCGGTATCCGTATTATGGTCAGACCTGATAAGAAGAACAATAAACATAAATCATTTAAGAATGAGGAGGGAACACAAATGCCTGAAAGTTCAGAGAGAAATGCATTAACCGAAGCCGTTTACTACATACTGCTTTCATTGTTTCAACCACTGCATGGCTACGGCATCATGCAACACGTTAAAGAGTTAAGCCACGACCGCGTCGCACTTGGTCCGGGAACCTTATATGGCGCGATTAACACCTTACTAGAAAAAGGATGGATCGAAGCACTAGAGGGTGAGAAGAACGCACGCAAAAAGGAGTACCGAATTACTGCTAAAGGGATGAACGTCGTTGAAGAAGAAATCTTGCGACTTGAAGAATTGATTTTAAATGGCAAACAGAAGCTGGGGGTGATGTAGGATGAAGCAAATTATATGGAAGGGCTACTGGGATTTTGAAAAAGAGGAGAAGTGGTTAAACGAGCTTGCTTCAAAAGGGTTAGCGTTGTCAGATTACTCATGGTGTAGATATGCATTTGAGGAGACTGATCCTGGGAAATATGAATACAGAATTGAACTTTTGGGAGAATTGCCTAAGCACCCTGAAAGTCAATCCTACATTCGATTTTTAGAAGATAACGGTGTGGAATGTGTTGCCACATATATGCGTTGGGCCTATCTGCGAATGGAAAAAACATCAGGTGGATTCGAGCTTTATACAGATAAAGCGTCACAGCTAAAACACTACACTAAGGTGTTTAAGTTTTGGAAAACCCTATTTACGATGGAGGTTATTGTGATGCTGTTCAATCTTGTTGCAGGACTTCTCATATGGCGTTTAGCTGAAGGCAATCATTCACTAATTAACGTCAATACCATCTGCGCGTTCATATTGACTCCTATTGTAATCATTTACTATAAGCTAGGTGTACCGATTAGAAGAAGACTTCGAGCTTTAAAACAGGATGTCATTATTCATGAATAAAAAAGTGCCACAGTAATTCGTTTAATGCTATAACGAGTTGCTGTGGCACTTAAGTTTATACTTAGTAAGTTCAGACGAAGGGTAAAAGCCTCAAATTTCCTTACGAATTATGTTCAAAGTACTAGAGGATTCCCAGATCACTTTTAACTTTAGGAAGACGACTATAAAATTCAGCATAAAAATCCTCAGTATCAAAGGCATAGAAGCCTTCTAAAAAAAGGTCGTACATTGCCCTTTGATCCTCAGAATCACGAACGAATTTCATACGAAATGCAAGTGCTTTTATTACCTTATACCAGTCCAAAAGAAACCTTTTATTTTCAGCGTAGTTTTCGATACCGATCCACTTCTTTACTTTAATTTTTTCAAGCTTTGGTTTGACACAAGCGTCTTGAAGTAAGAAATATTTAAAATCATCGTCTTCATAAACCCGTCCAAGTGGGAATAATCGACAGATGTTTGGACGGTAGGCATGGATCGAGCAGCGCTGATTTTCGTTTAGAAATGCACACCTTTCGGCAACACCTTCCATGGATAGAAAAGGCTGTACCATACCATCAGAAAGTTTTAATGTTAGATGCTTTTCCAATAACGCTTCCCATGAAAGGGCGGTTGCACGCTTAATTTCAAATACATCAAATGGCGTCAAGGTGATGTAGTCGCCAACACCTTGGCAACAGGCGCTACAGCCCTCACAGCCTTGTGTATCCGCTTTCACTTGATCGTTAATCTCATAGGTTTGACCATCTGATACCGCATTTAAATAGACATTTGTTTGCATATTTGCTCCTTGTATAATGAACCTTAGTTTGACCAAGGGATCTAGTTTGTTTTTACTCTTTTATCTTACCTGAAGGTCAAACATTTTAACAGTAGAAATCTTAGCAATATTTTTAATTGAATTGACTTATATAATGACGGTTAAATTGATTGATAAAAATTAACAGAAATTTATCATTTCAAAACCGCTGGGATATCGACTTTTCAACGAATCCATTGTATAATCAGATATAAAATCCAGTGAGGTGACAAAATGTCTGAATTAAAACACGATCACGATGATCAAGCATGTGGCTGCGGTCATGACCACGACCATGATCACGATCACGAGCATAATCATGTGCATACAGTAACTTTAGAACTTGAAAACGGCGAAGAATTAGTTTGCCCTATTCTTGAAATCTTTGAAGTAGATGGCAAAGAGTACATTGCATTATTACATCCACAGGATGAAATTGCTTTACTTTATGGCTTTTTAGATTATGAAGATGGTTCTATCGAATTAACTGAAATTACAAGCGACGACGAATATGAAGTCGTATCTGAAGCTTTTAATTCTTTATTTGATGAAGAAGATGAAGAAGATGAAGAAGGCGAAGAAGAAGAAGCGTAAGGAAAAAGAAGTAGCTTCAATGTCTGAGAAATAATTGGCATGGATGGCTCAAAACTAACGCAAATCCCACAGATCTACACATTGTAGACTGTGGGATTTTTTATAAGCATTTGACTCAAAATAGGTGTAGAAGGTATACTATAATTGATTATGAAGCTTTATATTATGAACGAATCAAGGATTAACAGAGGAGGGATTCTTATCCAAGAAATATTAACGTACAAAATACTAAACAACACGATAGAAAGCTACCTTTGGTTTCTCGGCACCTTTGTATTCGCTACACTCGTCATCTTATTTTTAAAATCCGTCCTTTTAAAGCGGATTTTTGGCTGGGTGCTCAAGAGATCAACTGTAGAGGATACCGTTTTTATCCCTGCAGTTAGAAAATACCTACCTAGGTTTTTATATATCGCTGCACTCTATGTGAGCTCTCGCATCTTAACCATCACAGATAAGGTCAATCACGTGCTAGGGCTCTTCCTACTGGCGTTTGCAGTATATTACTCTGCAAAGCTCCTCAGTGCTTTTATTGAATACCTATTTAATCGCTATAGAGAAAAAAAGACGGTGGATTCAAGCCAAAACATGGCCATCGTATGGCTCATCAAAATGTCAAAGTTCGTCGTGTGGACCATTGCACTACTTCTTCTGATCAGTAACATCGTTCCAGATGTAAGTGCACTTATCGCGGGTCTTGGTGTTGGTGGTATCGCCATTGCATTTGCTTCGCAAGCAATTATTGAGGACATCTTCAGCTACTTTACAATCTTCTTTGATCGACCATATGAGCTTGGGGATTTCGTCATAGTTGGTGATTTCTTAGGCACCGTTGAGCATATCGGTATTAGAACGACGCGTTTGAGAAGCCTTGGCGGTGAGCAATTGGTCTTTTCGAACAAGGACTTAACCTCAGCGAGACTAAAGAACTTTAAAACCATGCAGGAGAGAAGAGTGGTCTTTTCATTAGGGGTTACGTATGACACGCCACTTGAGACGCTTAAACAGCTACCTGATGTGATCAAGGCAACCATAGAAGCGAGAGAACAGACGCGATTTGACAGAGCACATTTTCAGTCATATGGGGATTCAAGTTTAAGATTTGAAGTGGTTTACTATGTATTAACGGGTGATTATAATATTTTTATGGACATCCAACAAGCCATTAATTTCGATATTAGAGAAAAATTTGATGCGCTCGGCGTTGCATTTGCCTTCCCATCACGTACGCTTTACATCGAGAACAATACTCCTAAAACAACCGTAATCAACAAACCCGTACCAGCTCCATCGGGAGAGAATATATAAAAAATAAGAGAGACTGCAAATTGATATTTGCGATCTCTCTTTTCATTTATAACAAATTTAGTCATTTCACAATAATAAATCTAAATAGCACGCAATAATAACTAAACTCTATAAACAATATCGAAAATGAAAATTAAGTCTCTCAACAAACTGGTGTCCAGCGATCTCTGATGTGGTTACTGACTGACATAAGCGCTTAAATTCAGCGTAATCTAGCCCAGTGTCGTCTGAAAACGCCACTGCATTTTCACCGTAGTCCTCAGATAAAAAGGTGCAGACCTCTGAAGCTGAACCAAACAGATGTAATGTTAGCTTTCTCCTAGGTTCATCGTCAAAAAAGCGATTAAGTGCATGTAGGTGAAGGACGAGCTTCGCTTTTAAGTCACTTTCGCTAAACGACGATGCATTTGAAAGCGTTTCTATCAGGTTGTCGAGATAGCGATGGGCTGACTGATCTATCGGACTGATGCGTCTTACTTTAGGGAGCTCAAATGTCTTTCTGTATGGCGTTCGCATAGAGGCATAAACCTCAGATTTCAAAACTTCATAGGAAGACATTGGCATATAAAAACCGTCGCTTAAATCGTCAATCCAGTTGTAATAAAGGGTAGGGACGAGAACGTAACGCAAATAATCCGCTAATTCGTGAACAGATGCGTGACTGCTCCAGCCAAGCTTTGCGAATCCCTTTTCATGGTCAAAGTAACCCAGATAAAGGAACATCGTCTGTTCGGTAACTGCTTTGCCCGTAATTCGCCCAAAAAGTAAATCGTCGATGTCATATTGCTCAATTCTTTGAGCCCAGAAGCTGTCAGGTCGAATACTCATAGACAGCCTTATAGCATCTTAGCATAGAACTCAACGACGAGATGGTCATCGATTTGGATCGGAATCTCGTCTCTAAGTGGTAATCGTGATAAGGTTGCAGAGAACGCTTCAGGATCATAGGTAATATAAGGTAAAGTATAACCCACTTTTTCTGTCAAGTTCTCTTTAAAAGTAATGACATCTCTTGATTTTTCTTTCAGGGTAATTTGATCGCCTTCCTTAACAGCGAAAGAGGGAATATCCACTTTTTTGCCGTTAACGAGGATATGACCGTGAACTACCATTTGACGGGCTTGTCTGATGGAACTTGCAAAATTCATGCGATAGACGAGATTGTCTAGACGGGTTTCAAGATCCTTTATGAGCTTTTCACCTGTGAGTTCTGAGCTCTTTTTAGCGGTCTTTACATATCTTCTAAACTGTTTTTCCATCACTTCATAATAGCCGCGAAGTCTTTGTTTTTCCAGTAGCTGTATACCATAAGCAGATAGCTTCTTCGCATCTCTTGCTTGTCCATTCCCTTGTCGGTTCATCGCTTTTGGATGACCCGTTACGTTTAAATTTAGTCTTCTACATTTTTTGAATCTTGGCTCTCTCATTCTTGCCAAATGACCACCTCCTAAATGAAAATAATTATCAATTAACGAGAAATATTTTAGCACTTTAACCTAGTAACGTCAATAAGTGCGGCAATTTGTTCACAGTTTATTAGCAGATTGTTTTGGAATCCATTATATTTTGTTTGTTGCGTGAATTTGTGGTGCGCGGAAGCATTGGAATGACTGTGTTATAAGTGCGTGAAGAAATTCCTGAAAATGAAGGATACATTTCAAAAAAATATTACAACAGCAAGAAATATTTCAGAAAATTCAAAAAAGAGGTTGACTTTTATTTTCAAGGTGTGTAATATCATCTTTAATAACTGAAATGCGCCGACTGAGAGAAACGTATTCAAGAGTTCTTCAAAGAGAGTCACGAATGGTGGGAAGTGACAGGAGCCGAATACTTAATAATCACTCAAGAGCAGCGAAGTCGAAAGGAACCGAGTAGACTGAGCCGGGTTGATCTTCGTTAAACGATCGGGGTTGCACGTGTAAACGTAAGACCTTAATGAGAATGAACCTTCTATAGGTTTATTGAACGCAGGGTGGTACCGCGAAAAGATGATTCGCCCCTCGACAAAGCATATACTTTGTCGAGGGGTTTTTTATTTAGTAAAAAGACTTTTTTCAAAAATTATTAAAGGAGGGTGCTATGGCGGAGCATATCGTAAAGGCGACAATTGATGTTGATCCAGAGGCAATGATGCGCGTAACTGCGTTACTAAAAAGAAAAGGATACCAAATGAGACGAATTCTGCTGGAGTCGGATTCAAGTCAAGAGTTTGCTAGCTTAGAGATGGTGCTTTGGTCAGAAGCACATAGTGTTGAAACCACACGCAATGTTTTAGGGCGCATCTACAGCGTTCACAATGTGGAAATTATATAAAGACTAAAAGGAGAAGAGGTATTTATATGGCGAAGATGTATTATGAAAACGAATGCGAATTAGGGGTTTTTGAAGGCAAAAAAGTGGCAGTGTTAGGCTTTGGTAGTCAAGGTCATGCACATGCCCTCAACTTAAAGGAAAGTGGCGTTAAAGTCTGTGTCGGTTTATACGAGGGGTCGAAAAGCTGGCAGAGAGCGGAAGCGAAAGGCTTGGAAGTTTATACTGTCGCAGAAGCGGTAAAACAATCAGACGTTGTGATGATGTTACTTCCCGATGAAAAGCAAGCAAAGGTTTATAAAGAGGACGTTGCACCTAATCTGGTTGATGGTCAAGCGCTAGCTTTTGCACATGGCTTTAACATCCACTTCAGTCAAATCGTACCGCCAAAGGACGTCGATGTTTTTATGGTTGCACCGAAAGGCCCTGGCCATTTGGTAAGACGTGTCTATACGGAAGGTGGTGGTGTACCCGCATTATTCGCAGTGTACCAAGATGCAACTGGAAAAGCGCGTGAGTTTGCGATGGGTTATGCCAAAGGCATAGGCGCTGCAAGAGCGGGTATCCTAGAAACCACTTTTAAAGAAGAGACAGAAACCGATCTTTTCGGCGAACAAGCTGTACTCTGTGGGGGTGCAACTGAGCTGGTTAAAGCGGGCTTTGATACGTTAGTTGCCGCTGGCTATCAAGAAGAAATTGCGTATTTTGAATGCTTACATGAGCTTAAACTCATCGTGGATTTGCTATATGAGGGTGGTCTTGAACGCATGCGCTACTCGGTAAGTGATACTGCTGAATACGGGGATTACAGTGTGGGCAAGCGAATTGTTAATGAAAATACACGCGCTGAGATGAAAAAGGTATTGAGCGAAATCCAAAGTGGTGAGTTTGCAAAGAATTGGATCTTAGAAAATCAAGCAGGTAGACCGGGCTTTAACGCAAAGCGTCGTCAGGAGATGGCACACCCAATGGTAAATGTGGGAAAACAGCTTAGAGGAATGATGACTTGGTTGCCAAATCAAGGTGGGTTAGATGAGTAAGGTAAATGATCCGTCACAGAAGCAGCTAAGTGATGCTGAAGGTGATGATAAAAATAGAAATGATGAAAATAATAAAAACGGAAATAACCAAATCGAAAATAACCAAAACCATGTTAAATTTAAAAGCCATAGATTAACTGAAGGTGTGGAAAGAGCGCCGCATCGCTCGCTTTTAAAGGCGTTAGGACTTACGGATAGAGAAATGTCTCAGCCTTTTATCGGGGTTGTCAGTGCTTTTAGTGAGCTCGTTCCTGGACATGCGCATCTTAGGCAGGTTGCCGATGCCGTCAAATCTGGCGTGCGTCTGGCGGGCGGGACTCCGTTTGAGTTCCCAGTCATCGGCGTCTGTGATGGGCTTGCGATGAATCACGAGGGGATGCGCTATTCCCTCGCCAGCCGCGAGCTGATCGCAGATAGTATCGAGACCATGGCCATGGCACATGCACTGGATGGGTTGGTGCTTGTACCCAACTGCGATAAGATCGTGCCCGCCATGCTAATGGCGGCCGCACGCCTAGATTTACCAGCCATAGTCATCAGTGGTGGCCCAATGCTCGCTGGACGCGTTGGAGACAAAGTCGTAGACCTAAGTGCCGTCTTTGAAGCGGTTGGCAGTGTCAAAGCAGGTAAATTCTCAGAGGCTGAGCTCAAACAGTACGAAGAAGAGGCATGTCCAACCTGTGGCTCTTGCTCTGGGATGTACACAGCAAACTCCATGAACTGTATGACAGAGGCGCTTGGTATGGCGCTACCGGGCAACGGGACAGTACCAGCTGTGTATTCGAAAAGAATGCGTCTGGCTAAAGAGACAGGCTATAGAGCGGTCGAACTGGTTAGAGAAGGACTCAAACCGTCAGATATACTTACACCTCAGGCATTTCACAATGCACTTTCTGCCGATATGGCACTTGGCTGCTCGACGAACACCGTACTTCACCTAACGGCAATTGCACATGAAGCTGGGGTTGAACTCAATTTAGAAACCATAGATACAGTGAGTCGCAAGACGCCGAATCTATGTCGCCTCAGTCCTGCAGGTACTGCACACATCGAGGACCTAGATCGCGTGGGTGGCATGAGTGCACTGCTTAAAGAGCTAAGCTCAGGCGAATTACTAGAAACCTCTGCACTGACCGTATCGGGGAGAACTTTAGAGGAGCAGCTACACGCTGTATGTGCGATCAATAGCTGGTCAAGTGATCAAAACGTTCTAAGAACACTTGAGAATGCTTATGCCTCAGAGGGTGGCATCAAGGTGTTAAGAGGTAATCTTGCAAAAGATGGCGCTGTTGTAAAGCAGTCAGCGGTCAGTCCTAAAATGATGCAGCACAGTGGCCCTGCTAGAGTCTTTGATAGCGAATCAGAGGCAGTACATGCAATCCTAAACGGTCAAATTGTACAAGGGGATGTGGTCGTCATAAGGTATGAAGGTCCAAAAGGAGGACCGGGTATGCCAGAGATGCTAACTCCTACCTCAGCACTTTCAGGTATGGGACTTGATGAAAGCGTGGCACTCATTACAGATGGTCGTTTCTCAGGTGCAACCAGAGGGGCAGCGATTGGTCATGTTTCACCAGAGGCGTTAGAGGGTGGTGATATCGGCTTTTTACTAGAGGGTGATATGATTGATATCGATATAAAAGCGGGTCTTTTAAATCACAGACTGGATGACGTCACTTTAGCCAAGAGAAGAGAAACACTTCAGCTTGTGGAGAAGCCTGTGAAGGGTTATCTAAAAAAATACCTCAGCAAGGTGTCATCTGCATCTGCTGGTGCGGTTATAAAATAAAAAAACAAACTTTATATTAAGAATTCAATCAGTTTAATGAATAATCATTTTTAATGAACAATCGGTTTTAATGAATTCAATAAATTATATAGAATAACCATTAATGTAGAATTTAATAAAATTATATAGAATAACCATTAATGTAGAATTTAATAAAATTTATAGAATAACCATTAATGTAGAATTTAATAAAATTTATAGAATAATCATTATTGAATAATAGACAGTAATAATAAAATATTAAACACACAAAAATACACAAATTAAAGGAAGTGAGTGGGATGCGTATAACCGGAGCGGATATCGTTTTGGAAACGCTTATAGCGAATGGTGTTGAGGATTTATTCGGGTTTCCGGGGGGCGCAGTCATCCCAATTTACGATGCGATCTATCAACGTAAAGATAAAGTAAAGCATTATAGAACCTGTCACGAACAAGGAGCGGTGCATGCCGCGGACGGCTATGCGAGAGCAACCGGTAAGGTTGGCGTCTGTATCGTTACTTCCGGGCCAGGAGCGACCAATACCATAACGGGAATCGCGACAGCATTTATGGATTCATCTCCTGTCCTAATCCTATCTGGTCAGGTAAGTAGTGCCCTAATTGGACGGGATTCTTTTCAAGAAGTGGACATTACCGCGATGACCATCACCATCACAAAGCATTGTGAGATGGTAAAAAAGACAGAAGAGATAGCAGCTGCCATAGAAAGAGGCATCAAAATTGCGCTTGAAGGCAGACCGGGTCCTGTTTTGATCGATATTCCAAAGGATTTATTGACCGCACAAATCCCACTTGAGGATTTTGAAAATTATCTAAAGGCAAGCAAAGAAAACAGCAACGCTTTAACCGCTGAGTTTGATGACGAAAAATCGAACCGATCTGAAAACGAAACCATTTTGAATCAGCTAAAGGACTACTTTAGAACAGCCAAATCCCCGGTTTTACTCGTGGGGGGGGGCGTTATCCATGCAGGCGTCAGTGAAAAACTAACCGAATGGGCAATTGAAAAGCAGTTTCCTGTTGCGAATACATTGATGGGCAGTGGTGCTTTTCCGCAATCGCATCCACTTTCTTTAGGCCTAATCGGTATGCATGGTCATGCACATGCCAATCATAAGCTACAATCAGCAGATCTGGTAATCGCACTAGGAGTTCGTTTTAGCGATCGCGTCGTTGGTGCCGAGAAGCATTTCCTACAAAATGCCACCATTGTTCAAATCGATTTGGATGCCAATGAACTAGGAAAAAATAAAGAGGTTACTTTCCCATGGCAGGAAAAGCTAGAAACGGCCTTATCCATTTTAATAGAAGCTTCAAAAGAATTTAAAAGGACGCCTGAATTGTTTGAAATAGTATCAATGAAAAATCAAGCTTCTATAGTAGAGAATGCGCTTCAAAACAAACCGTCTAACGAGAGTTCTAATGAATCACATCTATCAAAACTGAAAGCAAAAAGTGATCAAGAGGATCAAATCATTGCTGAAAAAGCCTTGAAGTTGATTCATACTGAAAGTCCAAAGCACATAACCGTCGTTACTGAAGTAGGACAGCATCAAATGTGGACGGCGCAGTTCTTTGGCTTTGATCAGCCAAGACAATTCATCACATCAGGTGGACTTGGAACGATGGGATTTGGTTTAGGGGCAGCAATAGGTGCTTCAATTGCACTAAAAAAACGCGTGCTTCATATTGCTGGTGATGGTAGCTTTAAGATGAATTCAAACGAGCTTGAAACCGTTAGTAAATACAAATTACCGATAACCACCGTTATCGTGAACAATCATGCACTTGGCATGGTGAGACAGTGGCAGCATCTCTTTTGCGATAGTAGATACAGCGAAACCGATGCTGAACAAATCGTAGACTTTGTTAAACTGGCTAAAGCTTACGGGATTGTTGGATTTAGAGTAGAACATTTAAAGGATCTTGAAATCATACTAAAAGGCATAAAAGATACTGAAGGACCAGTATTAATCGAATGTGACTTTAACATCGATGAAGGCGTTTATCCGATTATTCCACCAGGTAAAGGGGTTCAAGATATGATAGAGGAGGCACCATGTCTACAATAGATAATGATTTGAGTCACTCAAATTGGCAGGTGTTTGGACGTGACTTTAACCCTTCGGCAGCGACTTTCAAAGGTGCTGAACAAAGTTTGAGTCAGAAAGTTTCACTTGCAGCAGAAACGTTGAAGGGTGTAATTGCCAACACGCCTCTGATCTATAGCAATCATTTAAGCGAACAACACGATTTAGATGTTTGGCTAAAGCCTGAGAACTTTCAAAGGACTGGCGCATTCAAATTAAGAGGCGCCTTTTATAAATTAAGTCAGCTTTCTGAAGCTGAAAAAAAAGCGGGCGTAATCACTGCATCGGCAGGTAATCACGCTCAAGGCGTAGCACTTGCAGCGAAAGAAATGGGCATTAAAGC
Source organism: Clostridiales bacterium 38-18 (assembly GCA_001897605.1). GTDB lineage: Bacteria > Bacillota > Clostridia > Peptostreptococcales > Acidaminobacteraceae > Fusibacter_C. The sequence continues at coordinate 58,434 of MKTL01000009.1, forward strand.
AACGGTGGTCATGCCAGTGGCAACCCCTCTTATAAAAGTTAATGCAACAAAATCATATGGCGCTGAAGTGGTACTTTATGGCGATGTGTTTGATGAGAGCAGCCAGTATGCGACGCAGCTTGCAGATCAAACGAAAAAGTGCTTTATTCATCCATTTGATGATTTAGATGTGATCGCAGGACAAGGAACGATTGGCATGGAGATTTTAGAGGAGCTCCCTGATGTAGATATCGTATTGGTTCCTGTGGGTGGTGGCGGCTTAATTAGTGGCATTGCAACTTATATTAAGCATCGAAAACCCAATTGTAAAGTCATCGGCGTTGAACCTGAAGGCGCAGCTTCTATGAAGCTTGCACTGTGTAAAGGAGACGAGGCAAGACTGGACATCGTACAAACTGTGGCGGACGGTGTCGCGGTAAAAAAGGTGGGTAAGAATTGTTATAATTTGGCGAGAGATTATGTGGATGACATTATTACCGTGAGCGATTACGATATCATGGAAGGCTTTTTAACCTTGTTCGAAAAGCACAAAATGGTGGTTGAAACCTCTGGCGCATTAACGCTTGCAGCACTTCGAAAGCTTGGAATAAAACACAAGCGCGTCGTCAGTGTGTTATCTGGTGGTAACATCGACGTGGTTACAGTTGCTGCAATGATCAATAAAGGTTTAACGAGACGGGGTAGAATTTTCTGTTTCTCGGTGGATCTACCGGATACACCAGGTCAACTTTTGAACATCTCCCAAATCTTATCGGATTATAAAGCCAACGTTATTAAACTGGATCATAACCAGTTTATGAATTTTGATCGCTTTAGCCACGTTCAGCTACAGGTTACTGTGGAGACCAATGGTCATGAACACATTAGAGAGATCGTATCTGCATTAAATCAAATAGGATACGTCGTCAAGCAAGTTTATTAGGTTATTCAGGTACAGTTAATTTCCCCATTAATTTTACCAATTGAATAGATAGAAAAAGTTGTAGTAAAAGTCAAAGTACAAGAAGAAGTTACCCAAACGAGTATAAGGACGAAAATGTCTATCCTTTTAAATCCTCCCAGTTTAAACGGATAGGCATTTGGCCTTATGATACATATGTCTAGAAAGGGAATGTAGCAATCATGAATATAAAAAAAGAATATCCAATATTGGAGTTTGATCCAAATCCAAATGCCAAAATCAATCCGGCCGCTTTAATATCAGAGATTGATGTACCAGAGTATTGTGTGATTACTTTTTTTGGTCCAATTATAAAGGAGATGCTTGAAGCGGGAAGATTAACGCAAATCAGTACATTTTACTCAGCTTCTATCAATCTCCCAGTTTATGAAACCGAATACAATGGCAAAAAAGTTGGGTTGGTACAAGGTTTTTTAGGCGCAGCTGGATCAGGTGCTTTACTTGAGGAGTTAATTGCCAAGGGTTTTAAAAAGTTTGTCGTTTGTGGTGGGGCTGGGGTTTTACAGAAGGGCATACAAGTCGGTCATTTGGTTTTACCTGAATCTGCTGTAAGAGATGAAGGGCTTTCTTATCACTATGTCGAACCGTCAAGAGAAATTGCATGTAACCCACATGCGCTCAAAACCATTGAAGAGCTGTTAGATCAGGAAAAGATTCCATATATAAAAGCAAAGACATGGACGACCGATGCGTTTTATAGAGAAACAGAGGATAAGGTTGCCTTACGCGTTTCAGAAGGTTGTGTTACTGTGGAAATGGAAGCAGCGGCATTTTATGCAGTTGCCAAGTTTAGAAATGTCATTCTTGGACAAATTCTATTCGGAGGAGATGACCTAAGTGGCGTCGAATGGGATTCAAGAAGATGGGTGAGTCGTGAAGATATTATGAGAGGATTAGTTGAAGTATCTTTAAAAGCTTGTATTAACTTATAAGTAATTAAAAGCATCAGCGCTGAAAATAAAATATGAGATAATGAAATTAAAATACCAATGAATTAAAACAACGGAAGTTGCTCTATTTCATTGGTATTACTTATTATAATCATTATTATTAAGTAATTAATCAACTAATCATATAATCATGGTCCTCTGTCAAGAAAACGGAGAGCTTAAATATAATAAGCTCAGCATTTGATTAAACAGCACATTTTCCCTCATAATCCATCGG
>MKTL01000010.1 GCA_001897605.1 Clostridiales bacterium 38-18
ATGAAAATGGAAAATGAAATCATGGCGCCAGTAGCAGGTACAGTAAAATCAATCTCAGTATCAAAGGGCGCATCAGTAAATTCAGGAGACGTTTTAGTTGTAATCGGTTAATCGATCACAGACTAAAATCGAAAGGAGATACAAGATGCTACAAACAATTAAGGATTTTTATCTGTCAACGGGCATAGCGCAGATGACAGTTGGAAACGGCATCATGATCCTCGTCGCGTTTATTCTGATGTTCCTAGCGATTAAGAAGGGTTTTGAACCGTTATTGTTAATTCCAATTTCATTTGGTATGTTTTTAGCGAACCTACCACTTGCAGGCCTCATGGCGGAACCGATTATGGGTGCGGATGGTCATGTCAAGGAAATTGGCGGTCTATTATACTATCTCTATCAAGGGGACCACTTGGGTATCTTCCCACCACTTATCTTCTTGGGAGTTGGTGCGATGACAGACTTCGGTCCACTCATTGCAAATCCCAAATCACTTTTACTAGGTGCAGCAGCACAGTTTGGTATATTTGTTACATTCCTAGGTGCGATCGCATCGGGTCTGTTTACACCAACTGAAGCGGCATCTATCGGTATCATAGGTGGTGCAGATGGTCCAACGGCGATCTTCTTATCATCGAAATTAGCACCACATTTACTGGGTTCAATTGCCGTAGCAGCGTATTCATATATGGCATTGGTACCGGTTATTCAACCACCAATAATGAAGCTGCTTACGACAAAGGAAGAGAGAAAAATCGTTATGAAGCAGTTAAGACCTGTTTCAAAGCTTGAGAAAATCATCTTCCCGATTATGACGACGCTTGTCGTATCATTAATTGTACCGCCAGCTGCAGCACTTATAGGGATGCTGATGCTGGGTAACCTCTTTAAAGAGTCAGGTGCTGTAACGCGTTTAAGTGATACCGCACAAAATGCACTTATGAACATCGTAACGATCTTCCTAGGGGTAACGGTAGGCGCAACGGCTTCAGCAGAGGCCTTCCTAAATGTAAAGACAATTGCTATAATGTGCTTAGGTGTTATTGCGTTTGCATTTGGTACAGCGGCGGGTGTTGTCTTGGCAAAAATTATGAATAAAGTTACCAAGGATCCAGTTAACCCACTCATCGGTTCTGCAGGTGTATCCGCAGTGCCAATGGCAGCG
>MKTL01000011.1 GCA_001897605.1 Clostridiales bacterium 38-18
AAAGCAAAAGTTTGAAAGAAACAAACCACATTGTAATATCGGAACAATCGGTCACGTTGACCACGGTAAAACAACTTTAACAGCTGCAATCACAAAAGTATTGCACGACAAATACGGTTTAGGTGAAAAAGTAGACTTCGAAAACATCGATAAAGCACCAGAAGAGAGAGAAAGAGGTATCACAATCTCTACAGCTCACGTTGAATACGAAACACCAAACAGACACTACGCTCACGTAGACTGTCCAGGCCATGCTGACTACGTTAAAAACATGATCACTGGTGCAGCGCAAATGGACGGATCAATCTTAGTTGTATCTGCAGCAGATGGTCCAATGCCACAAACAAGAGAGCACATCCTTCTATCAAGACAAGTAGGCGTTCCATACATCGTTGTATTCTTAAACAAATGTGATATGGTAGATGACGAAGAACTTCTTGAGTTAGTAGAAATGGAAGTAAGAGATCTTCTTTCACAATACGAGTTCCCAGGCGATGATACACCAATCATCAGAGGCTCAGCGTTAAAAGCACTTGAAGGCGATGCAGCATGGGCAGAAAAAATCGTAGAAATGTTCGAAATCATCGACACATATATTCCACAACCAGAAAGAGCAACAGATAAACCTTTCTTAATGCCAGTAGAAGACGTATTCTCGATCACAGGTCGTGGTACAGTAGCAACAGGCAGAATTGAAAGAGGTATCGTAAAAGTACAAGAAGAAGTAGAAATCGTTGGTTTAGCAGAAGCGCCAAGAAAAGTAGTTGTAACAGGCGTAGAAATGTTTAAAAAGCTACTTGATGAAGGTCAAGCAGGCGACAACGTAGGTTTATTACTTCGTGGTGTTCAAAGATCAGAAATCGAAAGAGGACAAGTTCTTGCGAAACCAGGTACAATCAAACCGCATACAAAATTCGATGCACAAGTATACGTATTAACAAAAGAAGAGGGCGGAAGACACACACCATTCTTCAAAGGCTATAGACCACAGTTCTTCTTCAGAACAACAGACGTAACAGGTTCAATCGAGTTCGAACCAGGCGTTGAAATGTGTATGCCTGGCGATAACATCGAAATGCACATCGAATTGATCTCACCAATCGCGATCGAAGAGAGCTTAAGATTCTCTATCCGTGAAGG
>MKTL01000012.1 GCA_001897605.1 Clostridiales bacterium 38-18
AATTTTTCAATTCTTTTTTGGTTTTTTTCATTTGCGCTATTCAATTTTCAAGGTCCTGGTTTTTGATTCAGGCCTTTCGGCTTCCATCTTTATAATTGCTTTCACATGTCATCGCTATTACTAACTCAACGTGACAGCTTTTATACTTTATCAAATCTCAAAAGCTTTGTCAACACTTATTTTTAACTTTTCGTTTTTCATGTTGCCATCGCTTAGCGACTTGATTATCTTACACCATAAGCACAATTATAGTCAACACTAATTCTCATTTATTTTATTAAGAAGCCGAAATATTTTCACTTCATTGAGACATATATGAAGAAAGATTTGGCGACAATTTTTTATATACCCATTCAGTGGATAATTAATCAATTTAAACGCCTTTTCTCTATTCACTTTTACAAAAAAAATAATTACCAAATCTAAAAAATTATACCTCAACATATGAAAATTGATTATCCCTATGGTTTAATTTCTAATTTTTAACATACAAAAAGCACCCCAAATTGTCTATCCGACAAATGGGGTGCAGCTCAAATCAATTACGTAAAAAAATAATTTTTAATATGCATCCTATTGATCATTTAGTTTTACAAACAAATAATTACTTAATCGGTTTCATAGTCGGGAATAAAATAACATCTCTAATTGAAACACTATCTGTAAGAAGCATAATGAGTCGGTCTACACCTATACCTAAACCACCTGTTGGAGGTAAACCCACTTCAAGTGCATTTACGAAGTCATCATCCATCATGTGTGCTTCATCGTCACCAGCTTCACGTTGCTTCAACTGATCTTCAAATCTTTGTTTTTGATCGATAGGGTCGTTTAACTCAGAGAACGCGTTAGCAATTTCCCACGTATTAACGAAAGCCTCGAATCGGTTCGTAATCGCTGGATTATCTGGATTACGTTTAGCAAGTGGCGATACTTCTACTGGATGGTGTAAAACAAATGTCGGTTGAACCAAGTCGCTTTCACAGAACTCTTCAAACGCAAGGTTAACCAAGTGACCCTTAGTGTAGTGTTTTTCTACTTCTAAATGTAACTTTTCTTTTGCAACTTTTTTAGCTTCTTCATCTGTTTCAATCGCGTAGAAATTAACACCCGTCTTTTGCTCAACAAGATCATGCATAGAAGCACGTCTCCAAGGTGGTGTAAAGTCTAACTTTGTGCCTTGGAATTCTATTTCTGTAGTACCATGTACTGCTTCACAGCATTTTGCAACAACGGTTTCAGTAAGACGCATCATGTAATCGTAATCCTCGTACGCAGCATATAGCTCAACCGCAGTATATTCTGGATTATGCTTCATGCTCATTCCTTCATTACGGAACATTTTACCCATCTCGTAGACTCTATCGAAGCCACCAACGATTAATCTTTTAAGGTAGAGTTCATTTGCAATACGCATATACATGTCGATATCAAGTGTATTATGATGCGTAATAAACGGTCTAGCTGAAGCGCCACCAGCAATTGTACTTAAAACTGGCGTATCCACCTCTAAGAAACCCTCTTCATCAAAATAAGATTTCATTGTTTTGATGATTTTTGAGCGCATTAAGAATTTTTCTTTTACTTCTGGGTTGACGATCAAGTCAACGTATCTTTGTCTATATCTAATTTCTTGGTCTTTTAGGCCATGCCATTTTTCAGGAAGCACCTGTAAAGACTTTGAAAGTAAAATAACACTGTCTGCCTTGATTGATATTTCTTCCTTTTGTGTTCTAAATACAGTTCCAGATAAACCAATGATGTCACCGATATCATAGGTTTTAAATATATTGTAGACTTCTTCACCAATTGCGTCTTTTCTCACATAGGATTGAATTTTACCTTCACTATCTTGAATATCTATAAAAGAAGCTTTACCCATATCTCTCTTAGCCATGATACGGCCAGCTACTCTAACCTCTTTACCTTCATAACCGTCAAAATCATTTAAAATATCTGTCGTAAAGTTTGTTCGCTCATACTTTTCTATCTTAAATGGATCCTGACCTATTTCTCTTAAATGTGCGAGCTTGTCACGTCTAACCTGTAAAACTTCACTTAAATTCTCCATACTTTCCCTCCATACTTTATTTTAAGCGGCTATTCTTCCGAACTTTATAAAAATACTCGTTGGTGATATTATATGCGTTGCAACTTTTAAAGTCAATCTGCATAAACGCCGCATTTTATCCTATTAAAATCTTTTTTACTCTATTCCTGTGAAAAGGCATTTGTTAAAATTTGAATGATTTGATCAGGTGTATTCGCTTTATTAATTTGATTCTTGAAAATTGCAGCATGATTAATTCCTTTAAAGTACCAGGCTGCATGTTTTCTCATTTCTAGAACTGCTATATGAAGCCCTTTAAATGCAACAAGTAAATCAAAGTGTTCTATTGCAATTTTCTTTTTTTCTTCCATAGACGGTGGTGCGATTTTTTTTCCTGTACTAAGATAGGAGGCTACCTCTTTCAAAAGCCAAGGATTTCCTTGTAAACCACGACCGATCATTACTCCGTCGCAACCAGTAGTATCTTTCATACGTTTTGCATCCTCTGCTGAAAAAATATCACCATTTCCGATTACTGGAATCTTTACTGCCTCTTTAACACGTCTAATAATTTCCCAATCCGCATGTCCATTGTACATCTGTTCCCTAGTTCTACCGTGAATTGCAATCGCACTTACACCAGCTGCTTCAGCCATTTGAGCAAATTCAACTGCATTGACACTCTTATCATCCCAGCCTTTACGAAACTTTACGGTTACAGGCTTTGTAGAAAGCTGAACCGCTTTTCTTAAAATACCCTCAGCAATATCTGGCGTTTTCATAAGCGCTGACCCTTCGCCATTACTTACGATTTTCGGCGCTGGACATCCCATATTAAAATCCAACATCTCATTTGAATGTGCATTTAAAATAGGCATGACAGCTTCAAGTCTGCTTACATCTGCAGTAAAAACCTGAAGCGCAACGGGATGTTCACTATCGTCAAATTCCATTAATTGCGCAGTTTTTTTATCTTTATAATAGAGCGCACTTACGCTTACCATTTCACTCACCATAAGGCTTTCGTGAAACTTTCGCATAATTTTTCTATAAGGAAGATCGGTTACACCTGCCATTGGTGCAACAACCACTTCCATCATTTTGTTAATATCCATTTAAACCTACTTTAATTCTAATATACCTAATCCAACTACACCGTTTTTTTAGGACGATTCATATGGTATATATAGTTCAAACCATCTAATGTTAAAAACTTATCAACAATTTCAATTTGCTCGGATTCTGATGCGATTAGGGTAGATAAACCACCTGTTGCAATAACTTTTACCTCGCCACCACCAAGCTCATCTATCATCTTCTTAACGATATAATCGACACTGCCCACATAACCATAGATCATGCCTGCTTGAATACTTTGAGTCGTGTTCTTACAGATAATATGATCTGGTTTTATTAACTCAACTCTCGTCAATTTTGCCGCTCTTTCAAATAAAGCATCCGCCGAAATTTTAATACCAGGTAAAATTGCCCCACCAAGATACTCACATTTATCACTAATGGCACAAAATGTCGTTGCGGTTCCAAAGTCGACAATAATCAACGGACCACCATATTTTTTAAAACCAGCCACAGCATTAACAATACGATCTGCTCCAACCTGTCTTGGATTATCATATTTAATGTTCATACCCGTTTTTATTCCAGGTCCAATAACGATGGCCTCTCTGTTAAAATACTTTTGAGTCATGTGCTGGAGCGAATACATAACATGTGGCACTACTGAAGAAATAATAATATCTTCCACTGCATTAACATCAAGCTTCTCATGTGCAAATAGCTGATGAATGAAAATACCAATTTCATCAGCAGATTTTGAATAATCCGTTGCCATCCGCCAATTTGTAATTAATTGATCATTTTCAAATACACCCATTACAATATTTGAGTTACCTACGTCGAAGGTTAATAACATAAAGCCTCCCAATTAAACATATTGATCTATTCCTCGGACAGAAACCTCGCCCGTAAAAATCTTTTCTAAATGCCCCGATTCGTTTTGAACCGTTAGGCTACCGTCCTCATTTATGTCAACTGCGTACGCCATTCGTTCAGTTGTTGGCGTCACTAGCTTAACATCCTTACCTAAAGTCACTGAGTGGCTTTTATGAAAGTCAATAATACGAGACATCTCACTGTTTAAAAACTCGCCATAGCATCTCGCAAAGGCTTCTAAAAACCTTTCAAGCAAGTTTTTGGGTGATAAGCTTACGCCTTCCAGCTTTAATGAGGTCGCTTTGGCAGATAGCTCTTCAGGAAAATGTAGCTGTGCGACATTAACGCCTATACCAATGACTATATAATGCAAGCGATTGATTTCTGCACTCATTTCAGTTAAAATACCACATATTTTTTTCCCATTAACCACAAGATCATTTGGCCACTTAATACCGACCTTCACATTTGCTAAAGCCTCAACTGCTTCAGTCATAGCTGCTGCTGCTACAAGCGTAATCGCCGATACAACCTCGGGGTTTAAATTCGGTCTCAGTAATAAACTCATCCAAAGACCGGTGTCTTTTTCAGATGCCCACTCACGACCGAGTCGACCCTTACCTCTCGTCTGCTCACCTGCAACGACAATTCCTTGTAAATCACCGTCTATCGCAAGACGTTTTGCTTCAGAATTTGTTGAATCGATAGAAGTATGATACCTTCCAAAATCTAAAAATGAATATTGATTGATAACACTCTCTAAAGAAGAGCGATTGATCTCATCTGTATCAGAAATCAAACGATAACCCTTGTTGTTTACCGAATCAATCGCATAACCCTCCGCTTTCAGCGCTTTTATGTGTTTCCATATAGCAGTTCTCGAAACACCTAAATGCTCGCTTATCTGCTCCCCTGAGACGTAATTGTCTGGATTTGCTCTTAAAAAACTTAAAATCAGAGTTTTCATATTCACCTTCTAATAATTACTCAACCTATAGCATAACATAAATCCTGTCAAAAATAAAAGCAAAATGGCTTAAACGTAAAAAATCTAGACTTAATTAAGCTTAAGTCTAGATTTACAATTAAAGCTAAATTGCTCATGCAACTTATTAGAAGCCTTTGAACAGGGATAAAAGCACACCTGCTGATACGGCTGATCCAATAACACCTGCAACGTTCGGACCCATGGCATGCATGAGTAGGAAGTTACCTGGATTTTCCTTTTGACCGACAACCTGTGAA
>MKTL01000013.1 GCA_001897605.1 Clostridiales bacterium 38-18
ACCATAAGTAATTACGAAGCAAAAAAATCTGAATTACTTAAAGAAGCAAAAGAAAATGGGATTGATAACTTAGAATTTTATTGCTGCCCTCATTCAAAATCAGATGGCTGTACATGTAGGAAACCAAATATTGGTTTATTTGATGAAGCGAATAAGATTAAGAAAATTGATATTGAGAAAAGTTATATGATTGGTGATATGGGAATGTTTGATATGGTATTCGCACATAATATTGGACTAAGAAAAATATTAGTTTTGACTGGTGTTGGTGAAGGAAGTTTAAAAGAATTTCGACACACATGGCAAGACATAGAGACTGATTACATTGCTGAGGATTTCTTTGAAGCTGCAATATGGATAAAAGAAAATTCAAGTGAAATTGGTTAAGTGCTTCGTATAACACACAGTCCTCGCAACTTACGCTGCGAGGACTGCAAGAACGTTATGCGAAAGCCTCAAAAACTAGAAAACAGGAGGGAACATGCCAAGATTTATTGGAAATAGAGATGATTTTCATAAATATATTGGACCTAGAGTTAGAAATCGAGTGCAACAAATTACACTTGGTGAAAAAAAACAAGCGAATAAAACATGTGCTCATTGCAATAAGGTAGATGTTGAATTAGAAGCAGCTCATGTTCATGGAAAATCTAGAAAAGCAATAATTGATTTAATCCTTGAGAAATATTCGAAAAATAGATTATTTAGAGAGGATTATTTAGACGTAGATCTAGATAAATTTGAGGAAGAGTTAATTTTGTTACATCAACCTATCAATGAATTTTTTATTTTTTTATGTAGAGAATGTCATATTAAATATGATTCAGTTGAAAATGAAACATCAAGTAATAATAAGTATAAACTAAAAAAAACTCAGTCGGTCTTATCAAAACAATTGGATACTTTGAACCCGTCGGAGGTTGAAAGTGAGATTCTAAGAGTACAGAGGAGAATTCCTAGATGGTTTAAAAATAGAGATCAGTTCAATAGTATAATACTATATTCATTTTTAGAATTGTATTTTGAAAATAACGGGATTGTTAAATTGGAAGAATTAAGAAAAAAAGCAAATATAGATACCTTTGATCAAAATTTTAATCAAATGAAAACAATTGCACCACAAAACCATGGCAAGATATTTGAGGTTTCTAAAGAATATGTATATCTATGGGAACCAGTTAAAGAAGTTATTTTAAATAACTATAAAAGATTTAATTAAGTAAAGGCCATCGCATAACGTTCTTGCAGTCCTCGCAACTAAGGCTGCGAGGACTGCAAGAACGTTATGCGAAAAAGGAGAGAAATATATGAATGATCTCATAAAAAGCATTTTTGACCAAATGGAATTTTCAATTATATTGTTTCCAGAAAACAAGAAAGTTACTATAAAACATTATGAAAAACTTAAAGAGTTAATACAGAAAGAGGTAGATTTTTGGAATCCGTATAATCAAGGTCATTTGAATACTATAAGGAATCATTTTCTATCAATAAGGGGTATATTTTCTAATATTGAAGGCAATCTTGAGAATGAAAATTATATTAGAAGCTACTTAAATCAAATCAAATCAGAATTGACAGTACTTGCTTATCCAAAAGTATTTTCAAATACTGCATGTGCAAAATTTTTGGTTAAACTCTATGAAGAATCTTATGATTCTGCATCGAGAGCGGTTGAATATTTATTTGATTTAGGATTTAATTCTTTATCAAATAGAAGAAATTACATTGGAGTTCAAAAGGCTTATGAATTTGACAATGCAAAAACCAATTACTTTCTTGATGCAGAAAGCATAAAAAGAGAAAACTTATTAAAAGAATTTGATGAGGAATATTCTCAATTAATAAATAAATATCAAGATACAAATATAAAAATAAACTTAGAGACTCAAAATTTTAAAGATGAAATTAAAGACTGGACTGAAAATCAAAAAAATTCTTTAGATGATTTTTTTAAAGTTAAAAAAGAAGAAATGGAGAAACTTGAAGTACTTTATCGTGAAAAATTAAGATTTGAGAGTCCAGCTGAATATTGGAATAACTTAAGCGTAGAATATGAAAAAAAAGGAAAATCATGGAAGAATTTTACTTTACTGTTATCATTTTTGTTCATCATTCTTCTCTCGGGAATACTGTTAAGGATGCCAAAAGATGTTTTTTCAAATGATATTTTTGACTTTAATAATCTAAAAATTACGATTAGCTTTGCCTTTGTAGTATCAGTTGGAATATTCTTAATAAGACTATTCGTTAAACTGACGCTTAGCAATTATCATTTATCAACGGATGCAAAAGAAAGATATCAACTTACACATGTATATCTGTCATTAATTAAAGAAAATGCAATTACTGATAATGAAAGAGCGTTAGTAATCCAGTCGATATTTAGTAGATCAGAAACTGGTCTTATTAAAGGCGATTCAACGCCTGCTTTCCCAGAGTCAGTAGTATCAGGAATTATAAGTAACTTAAAGAAATAATAACTTCTTCGCATAACACATAGTCCTCGCAACTAAGGCTGCGAGGACTATAAGAACGTTAGATGAAAGATCCGTAATGAAAAAAATTTAAAGAGGTTCAAATGAAGAATAAAAGATCCATTATTGGAATACTACTATTGTTTATAATTGTACTAGGAATTTATCTAGCATACATAACTTCAACGCAGTCGGAGCAGTTGAAAAACATTTATATTAAGTCTTTGGTAGAGATAATTGAATACAAAAGTGGAACCCAGAAGTCATTCCAATATATTGCAATTGATTTTGACACATTGAAAGGATTAAATGAAGTTGAAAAAGCTGAAGTTAATGAGTATTTTGAATTAAAATACAATGTTCAAGTAATTGATGCATCATACAAGGATTTACTAGAAAAGGGCATAGAACATAGAAATAAAGAGTTATCGGGATTAGTTATATATGTTGAAAAAATTGAAAATCACATATTTAGTTATAATGTTCATGTTGCGAAAGAATATGCTTCATTAGGAGCTAATGGTATTGTTATAAAGTTTCATTACAAAAATGGAGAGTGGATAATATGGAAAGTAAAAGCAAACTGGATATCATAAAGATCCTTCATCTAACGTTCTTACAGTCCTCGCAACTAAGGCTGCGAGGACTGTAAGAACGTTAGATGAAACTAGGTATAAAATACTATGCTCAATATTAAATGTAATTTCAGACAAAGAAATTGCGATTTTACTAGCATCTATAAAAGCAAATGGAATTTCAGTTATGAAAGGATGAATATGAAGAGTGATTTTTATATTGGCAGATATGCATTAATTGAATTATTCACTAGAGCGGATAGCATGAATGCTAATCTGATTAATGATGTAATAATTACAAACAGTGAATGTATAACTACAATATTTCCAGCGTGGTGGATGTTCAATTGGGATTTAGATGGCACAAATGAAAGATTTGAGTTTTGTGATAATTACAATATGAGTCTGGAAAGAATGGACGAGTTGTGTAAAGAAATAACGAGTTTATTTGAAAGAAAAGAGTTGGGGTATCCAAATACAATTTTTAATATTGATACTGCTAGGTATTTGTATGATAAATATTTTTCTTTTATTGACCGAATAAAACTTATAGGGATTGGTCTGGAAAAAAAAGAGGCAAATAATTATTTAGAATACAATAAACCAATAGGAGAAAATGAGGGCGAGTTAGGGATATATCAATTGTTAAAGAAGAAAATATTAATTGATACAAGTAAAATCATTGGATATGAGATATTAGGCTGTGATTTAGGAATTCTACATTCAGTACTATGTAATAAACTAGAAACAGATATATTTGACAAGTTAAATATGAAACCTAATAAATTTGGATTGTATGATTCTTATGATGAAACATTAAAAGCGTGCAAGTTTATTCGAGAAGAATGTGATGCGGAAAACGCTTTATGGCAACCTTGGATAGTATGTGAATATAATTTGAGAGATAGAAGCGATAAATAGCTTCATCTAACACACAGTCCTCGCAACTTACGCTGCGAGGACTGTAAGAACGTTATGGGAAACATTTTTATATTACAAAATGGTCAGTACGATAAATTTAATGGGGGAGAAGTTTGATGAATTTGTTAAATAAAATAGCTAAAATGTGCCTTTTAGTTTTTAGTAGTATAGTTAGCATATATATATTAACCTGCATTATCAAAACTAACGTAATAATAGTCTTATTTATTACAATTTTTGGCGGTGGTCTAACTCTACTAGTAGAAAAAATTGCAAATCATGAGTTTAAAAACTCTTTTGAAATTATACGGATTGTAGAGAAGTATTCACATCCAGTAGCTAGGTCATTTTGGAAATTAGGAAAGTTACTAGCGCTTGTAATCATATTGAAGATTGTAAGTGTTGATTTCATGCAAATTTCATTAGATAGTATTAAGAGTGATTCGAGTTCAATTCAAATTTTATATGATAGCGCACTTTTTACACTTGGAATTGCAGCTATAGCAGTTATGATAAGTGCGATGTATAATTTAGAATTCAAAAAAACTAATACACTAGTAACTATAAAAGATCCTATAAAATTTTCAATAGAGTTACCTAAGAAATTTGTAAATAATTATGAAAAAAGAAATAATGATATGCTAGCTTATTACGTTAATCATCTAAAACCTGAAGAGTTTTTTATATTATGTGAGAATAAAATAAATTTTGATAAGGCTTTAAACTGGATTGATTATTCAAAACTTTATTTTGAAAATTTAAGTTATTTACAAGAAGCTACTATATTGCAAAGGGAATTGGTTACGCACAATAATAGCATTAAAATTGAGTGTCTAATTAATGGCATAATAAATAAGGGTTATTATAAATTTATTGAATTAGAAAATCACTTTTTATGCATTTACATTGGAGGTACAAAAGAAATGTTTAACAAAAATGAAGCAGAATATTTAAGCGTTATATCGAGCGTTTAATGAGGAGTTTATAATGCTTCCCATAACACACAGTCCTCGCAACTAAGGCTGCGAGGACTACAAGAACGTTATCTGATATCCGAAATTTGACTTATGAATCAAATGAGACATTGTATTAAGACTAATAT
>MKTL01000014.1 GCA_001897605.1 Clostridiales bacterium 38-18
TCAACGTTCAGCATTCATAGATGAGTATTATATGATGAGGGTCAGAGGGGTTCATAATGCAAATACTTACAACAAAATATGGAGTCCGGGTAGAAATTACTACTATAATGACTTAATAAATTTATTCAGGTAGGTAGAATTATGATATTAACAGAAAATAATTCAAAGTACATCAACGGACAACCGTATGTAGCGATAACATATCCATTTAATAAGCCGGATGCATTATTTGTTGAAGATTTTAAATTGGAAGAAATGGCAGAAAACATACAATCGAAACGCATTGAAAAGGTATTTCTAAATGGGTTGAGTACATTTGATTTCATTGAACCATGTAATTCTATAAAACACATAGTGGTTGAATTCAATCTGCCTTTTTCAAAAATCGGTCAACTGAATCGAAAAGGTAATTATTTTATTAAGGATTATGATTTATCACCGTTATGTAAACTTGAAAATCTTTTGAGTATAGATTTGAGAGATAACGAATTGCCAATTGTAAAAGCAAAGTGTAAGCTGGATATAAGCAGATTTAATAATCTTCAAGCATATTCCGGTGAACAAAGATTTATCGTGAATTTGGATAAGATGGTTTCTTTGAAGTCTTTGTATATCAATCATTATAAATCACAAACAAATGACTTATCTGAGTTATCATCGATGGAAAACCTGGACACATTAAATATGAATTCTGCAGCTGTTTCATCGTTGAATGGGATTTCTTCTATGAAAAATCTAAAATGTTTATATCTTTATAATTGCCGAAATTTGAGTGATATTTCAGACTTGGGTAAGCTTTCAGACTTAAGAGCGTTAAGAATTGACGCATGTGGGAAAATAGACGATTTTTCGGCGATAAGTACATTAAGCAAAGTAGAATTACTCGATTTAACAGGAAGCAATGAATTGCCTAATTTAGATTTCCTCAAAACCATGAAAAATCTTAAAACATTTGTGTTTAGCATGAATGTTTTAGATGGAAACTTGTCACATTGTTTAAACATGTCATATGTCTATTCTGAAAAGGATAGAAAGCATTATAATTTAAAGGACAAGGATCTCCCCAAAGTGAAATATGTACGAGGTAATGAGGATTTAGAAGAATGGCGTAGACTGGAGTAAATCCTGTTGAACGATAGCAGCTTATTTTTTGACAAGTTATATCGAATGCAAGATGAGCAGGGTTAAATCTAGCCCTGCTCAAATGTCAGCATGCAGCTTGAAAGAGATACAACAATCCGGTCAGGCTGAAGGACGATTCCGGTTATGTACCGGTGGAAACCGTTCTTGATGTTGCATCCATCGGATGGAGCGGTTATGATTTAATTACAAATCCGTCTTGGGCAAACGCAGGTTTTTTACTTTGGGATATTGCAGCAACATTGATTCCATATGTTCCCGGTTCCTATGTAGTAAAAGGTGTTAAGTTAACCGCAAAGACAATGGCAAAAGCTGATAATGCGATTGATCTAGCTAAGACTACTTATAAGATGGCGGATAAGACAAGTGACATCAGAAAGTCTACCGGATCGTATGAAATCATGTATAAAAGCGGAAAAAATTATGTTGGAAAAGGCGGATACAAGAGGATG
>MKTL01000015.1 GCA_001897605.1 Clostridiales bacterium 38-18
GATTTTTCTTAGCAGGTTTTTATGCCATGAAAATGGAATGGAGGTATTGAAATGAAAGGATTTCTTTCACAAAAGCAAGTTGAAACAATCAAAGAGCAGTATCCAGTTGGAACACGGATCGAGCTAATCCATATGGATGATCCCTATGGTCCAAATGAAGCAGGGACTCAGGGAACAGTTGAAGGCGTGGATGACGCTGGCACCTTGCATATGCGATGGGACAACGGAAGAACGCTTGGCATTGTTCCGGGTGAGGATCAGTTCAAAGTGATTCCCAAGTCTCAAGAAGAGGTCATGGAGAATGATCAAAAGCAAACTATGGGAGGGATGGGCATGTAAAAAAATAGAACAAAAACGAGTAGATAACTGAATAGTAAAGGACATCGGTGTGCGGAATTCAATCCGTACATTTTTTATGTCTTGAATCCGTATGAGGCCGGTTGAATTGCTGCTAAGCGCAGTGACTCTTCCGGCCTTTTTTTATTGCTTAAAAGCTCATCCCACCAGAAAAGGAGGCGAGGAGGTGGAACATGTAAACATCAATGAAAAGTTTTTAAGGTATTTGAAAAGAAGTCACACAGGAGAAGGGAAGGCTGTACAAAGTAAGTGCTTGGAAATGAAATTTCAAATGAGCGGTCGGAAAATCAGAGACATAGTCAACGCACTCAGGTGCGAAGGACACGCAATTTGCAGTGATGACGGCGGTTATTATTAAGCTATTCAATACGATTATAAAAATGGATCCTGCCGACTCGACAGTGTATTTGATCAAAACAAAAGCGGTTCTAATAGTAAACCTTGGAGACAAAGAAGAGTTCAATGATGACGAGTTAACAAAGCAATTACTGAGTAAGGTGATTGATCGGATTGTCGTTATTGATGAAAAAACTGCGACAGTGTACTTCAAATCCGGTTTAATAATGGAAAAGACTTTATCATGACAATTGAATAATTGTTCAGAATAAAGCTCTCAAACCACAACAAGTTTGAAAGTTTTATTGCGCACAATTTTTACTGACTGGTAAAGTTGTAGCAGCACTACAGGTGCCGAACAGAAATGGCGTCCTCTTTGATCTTAAAAGAGCGGAAGTTAGGACTCGAAAAACGGATTATTGTGATCTGATTTTGAGAAGAATACCCCTCCGCCAAGGAACCAATGGGTCTATTCGACATCATTTTTGTCTACTCAAGGCACGTGGAGAGTGTAGTGTTGCTTATCAGAACAAAATAGTTGGTAGAATAATTGATTAAATTCTAAGTGAATATTTTTGTCTGTTTATTCTTATTTTGAAGGGAAGAAGAATGTTTACATTTTTATTGAAATACATTGAAAAATTTAACAATGTAAATCGCGTGATATAAACATTGATTTATGTGGTCAAATTGAATAATTTAGAAATTATTGAACATGCTCTCTCAAATCGATTATCTCCATTTAAAATGAGATAATATAAAGAGTGAAAACAACCCTAATAAAGTTGTTCCGAATTTGTTTACTGTTGAAGTCAATCGTTAGAATTGCAGATGTAAAAAAGAAGCCTTATGGTTAAAGGCTTCTTTTTTTAAAGTAATTCAATAGGATGATTCATACCTTTCCAACCTTCTAAAGCGCAGGCTAGCTCAAAAGCTTCAAAACCGTTGGATAGTAGAATCAGTAAAGCTGTTTTGCCAAGTGTTGTTCCGGCAGTCCAATCATAGACAATATATTTTTTGGTTCTGTCAAGTTCATCTAATCTACTTGCTAAATCCTTAGCAGGCATGGGAACGGCTCCTTTGATTTGGTCCTTTTTGATTTGGGGAGGAGCGTTTCGTACATCAAGAACAACGTAAGGTGCATCTTCTTTATCAAGATTATCCAGAACAGTAAAATGATCGATGTATAGGCTGAGGTAAGTTTCTAAAAGTTCAATTTTTTTTGTTTGCATATTAATTCTCCATTTCTTGAATATAGTGTTGAGTGCTATGTTCAATTTTTTTTAATAAGGTGGATAGCGTCTGTAAATCCTCTGCGGATAAACTTCCAAGGAGTTGGTTTACAATACTGAAGTTTTTGGGTAAAAAATCCAAGAGGATTTGATGGCCAGAATCAGTAAGGCAGATAAAAAAAGCACGTTTATCTTCATTAGAAGAACTTTTAGTAATCCATCCTTTAGATTCCATTCCTTTTAAAAGTTTGCTCACGGTTGCTCTTGTAGCCCCTAATTTATCAGCGATGACAGAAGGCAATAGTGTGTGTTCCGGTGCTTGGTATAAAAACATCAGAACGATAAATCTTGATTCGCTTAAACCGTTTTTTTCTAGAAGTAGGTCATATTGTCGTTGCATATTACGATATGTCCATTGAAAGTCAATAAAAATTCTAACGATGTCAGTATTGATATCTGAATAGATATCTCGATGCAATTCTAGACGCTGATTATTAGGTCGATCTTTAAATGAAAAATTATACATATATCGTTTCCTTTGTAAAGTGATTAGCTGGCTAACTATATTGTGAATGTAACATATTCTATTTGTGATGTCAAGTGTTGAACAAAAACGGTTACAATACTCAACATCCGTTGAGATATGGTACTACATTGACTAGCTTATGATTTAAAAAAAGTAACGCTAGGCCTTCAATTAATTCGAGATTAGTAATCTGTTTTCGAGAACAGTAACCTTCCACCAAGGAACCACTGTGTAATCAGCCCATCATTTTTGTCTACTCAAGGTACGTGGAGTGTGTGGTGTTGATGTCAAGAGTGAAGTAATTGTTGAAAGAGACTTACTAGTATCTTCAGCGGTTAATTTAACTGACTAATGAATTACTTGAAAACCTTATAAGATGAGAATGCTAAGTTTAATTTAAGGAGAACCAATTATGAAATTAAAGCGTTTTGCGGTGAAACTATTTTGCATCTTACTATTGTCTGTGACCTTAACGGGCTGTAGTGACAGAGAGGCAGAGGTGTCAGGAACTACAGTGAAGTTTGAAAGTGACAGAGATTCTGATATTACAGAAGCTACAGAAAATATCGAAGTACTTATAACTACTGGAACCGTCGATAACGTGGAATGGGGCGATTACTTGCATCTCAATATCACCACTGATAGTGGTAATTCCTTGAGTTTCTTTGTTCTAAAAGAGGTTATGGAAAATCCAGAAACACTGAAAAAGGGACAACGCGTGACAGTTACTTATGAAAATCGCAAACAAATGATGAACCCGCCTGGAGAAGAAATTGAGTTTTTAGAGCTTCTTAGCGTAACAGTAGAGCAGTAATATTAATTGGTGTATCATGAATATATTCCCATGAACGAGCAAAATGAAAGCACTCCAGGAACGTAATTACTTGTATATAGAACTTGCGAAAAACTAAAAATCCAGTTGAGTCAAGCACAACTATTAAGTTATTGTATTTACAAGTGCTCATGGTATGATTTAATAAAATAAGCCATCGGGAGGGTGCTATGTTATACTTAGCAGAGAATATTAAGAAATATCGCATGTTGAAGAATTTTACACAGGAAGATTTGGCGGAATATTTAGGGATAACGCCTCAGAGTGTTTCTAAATGGGAACGTGGGGAGTCTTATCCGGACATAACACTTTTACCTGCATTGGCTAACATTTTTGAAACCAGCATAGATTTATTGGTTGGGATGGATGATATTCGAGCTAAGAAAACGAGATTTGAAATTCATAAAAAAGCCGTTGATCATCAAAGAAAAGAAGAGTATGAGATGGCTGAAAAAGTATATCGAGATGCACTTTTGATTTATCCCAATAAGCCTGGCATGATATTAGGACTTGCCAGTACACTTGCACTAAAGGGAGAAACACATGAAGCAATCGAGTTAATGGAAAGAGGATTGCCAATTTCCATAAACGAAAAACAAAAATCTACCATTCGTGCACTCTGTGTTTTCTTTATTTGAAGGCGGGATATGAAGATAAAGCTTATAAGTTGTCTTCAGAGCTACCTCATACAAGAGAAAGTCGAGAGGTCATACAGCCACTGATTCAACAAGGGTTAGCTGAAAACGAAATCAATAGGAATATTAAGCATATTTTACTTGGAGATGGAAAAGGCATTTGGTAATTAAATATATATGGTTACAAACACAGTTTAAAACTACTGAATAATGTCATTGATTAATTTCATTTAACAAAACTATTACTTAAAGTGACTGCTTGATTGCATCGCTTAAAGCCATTACTTAAAGCCATTACTTAAAGCCACTCTTTAAGCCAATGTCAAAAGACTTTTACACACAATTCCAGTCTCATTTAGCCGCGTGTAAAAGACCTTTGATAGACGTATAGGTCAAATTTGATTAAGGTGAAAGAGAAAAGGAGATGAAAATATGGAACTTGGAAAACAGATCAAAAAATATCGTAATGAGTTATCCTTATCTCAAGAAACACTGGCAGATAAAGTCTATGTTTCAAGACAAACCATTTCCAATTGGGAAAATGATAAGAGCTATCCGGATGTTAACAGTCTTGTCCTTCTGAGCGAAGTATTTCAGATTTCCTTAGATCAATTAATCAAAGGAGATATTGCGTATATGAAAGAGCAAATTAAACTGGAAGACAGAAAAGAATTTGAAAAATTAGCTCAGGTATTTGGCATTTTGTTTGTTGCGGTTGTGGTAACGCCCATTCCACTGATTCATTTATTTAAGTATGTGGGCGTAGGCATTTGGGTTGTTCTAGCAGGCTTGGCTTTATATGTTTCAATCCTAGTAGAAAAGAAGAAAAAACAATTCGATGTACAAACTTACAAAGAGATTATCGCATTTACTGAAGGTGCCAGACTAGATGAAATTTCAAAAGCTAGAGAAGAGGGGAAAAGACCTTATCAAAAGATTTTTCTGGCATTTTTAGCGGGTATGCTAACACTGATCATAGCGATCGTATTCGTTTGGTTACTTAAATAAGAGTAAGAATTTATTCACAGAAATAGAAGTGGCGCGATTGAAGAATAAGTACGTTTAGAATGTCTTATCAAAAAGAATAACATATATGGATGAGTTCAAAAGATAAGTTGTTTCAGAATTCGCAAAAGGTAAAATCCAAAAGAAATTTTTGATGCAGCAGAATTTGAATATGAGCTTTTGGGTGAACTAAGAATTTATAGTGCAACTACTCGTTGGAAGAAGGCTTATGAGGAAAAAGGTGTAATGGAATTGCGTGATACTCGAAAAGAAAATTTAAGTCGCCCATTAGAACGTGAAGTGTCTAAAGATGATATCATATGCCGTCAATAGTCAAGCACAGTGTGACAAACGAAATACGGACGTACCATTTATCACAGTCGCTTAAAATTGATCAAGTTTTAGACACATTAGATATAATAAAAAAATCGTGTCATGACAAATTCCATAGCAAACATATATTCATTCAGATCAAGGTGTTCACTACTCTAGTCCGAAGTTTCAAGCGAAGCTTAATGAAATACGTCTTGAACAATCAAGGTTTCTTAAGGGCAAGTGTTTTTTCAACATTAGCAGGACTCTTAAATGCAAATGGCGTTAAATCTATCTTTCAAGATGAAGATTTCAGATTTTTCCAGGATAATCTTTTAAATGTTAATGGTATAGAACTAATGAAATCAAATTTCGACATGTTAATGATGTTGCAATTTGATTTTTTTTGTAAGTCATTATTCTACTGACAAGTCAATAGAAAATTCGACCTATATTTAGTTGTTAAAGTGTAATAATGCGACCTCTAAGTGCAAAAGCAATATAAATAATAAACAAATGTTATACTGAGAACAAGAGTTTTTGAAACAAAGGAGTGTGAAGGGATTAATGAACATTCGTAGACATGAGGATTTGCCATTGTCTGCACCAAATGCACAGGGTAATGTATGGCCTAAGCAGTTTTGTCCCGCTTTTGAGCCTAGAAGAAACACACCAGATGGCCTTCGCCAATGCTGGTATTGCCAGTGTGCGGATTTTCATATTGATAAACCAAAGGCTTTGGAAGTAGGCGTATGCTACTGGCCAGAGAAGAAAACAAAATAGGAGATATTGGTATTATGAAGAAAAAAGTATTTGCATTGATACTTACTGTATGTTTGGTATTAAATATGATGCCAGCAATGAATTTTGCATCAGTTGTCCAAACAGGATTCAATACTTCTGTTGGATCTACAGACTACCTCGTAGGCAGTAGCCCGGTAGTAGTCGACAGCGGTTTAACATTAAATTTCACTGAAAATATAAAAGGTGCAACGGTCAGTATAACCAATTTTAAGACAGGAGATACACTGTTATATCCGGCTCAGATAGGCAGCATTATCGGAAGTGAATATAATGCAGATAATGGTGTTTTAACTTTGATGGGTTTAGATACGCCTGAAAATTATCAATTAGCGTTAAGGAGTATCAAGTTCTCGACGACCTCAAATGATAACACCGATAGAAATATCGATATATCCATTGGCAATGGCTTATACTTGGCAGCCACCGGTCATTTCTACGAGTTCGTAAATACAGGGGATCCAGTTACATGGTCTACAGCTAAAGCAGATTCAGAGTTAAAATCACTTTTTGGTAGAAAAGGCTATCTCGTAACGCTAACGAGTCAGGATGAGAATAATTTCGTCCAGTTAAAAGCTTTAGGAATTGGCTGGATAGGGGCTAGAGACTATGGTAGAGACTTAACTACTGGTGTGACAACTGGGACCTATGGAGATTGGCGCTGGGTTACAGGACCGGAAGGCGCTACAATAGGGGAAAAAGAAGGTAAACCATTCTGGAGTGGATATCAAGACGGCGAAGCCGTTGAAGACATGTATGTCAACTGGGATAGGGATGTTGATAAAGAACCGAATAATTACTCGATCGGTTCCGCTGGTGAATGGGTTGCCCATATCTATAAAACCACGGGGAAATGGAATGACTTTAATCCTTATGATCCAGGAGTTAATGGATATATTGTCGAGTATGGTGGTATGTCAGGCGATACACCAGTTAAAATAACGGGTACAAAGATCATAAAAATAATACCAGCTAGTACACAAGCGCGCTGGGGAGTGGCTGGTGTAAGTGACTCTGCACCGTCGAGCTGGTTATATGGCACTCTAGCGGAGGCTGTGTCATATGTAAGTGATTTAGCAAGTGGAACGGCTTATATTCAAGTACTTTCTGATGTGACGACAGCTACTGCGCTACACTTTGATTTAGAAGATAAGACAACAATACTTGATCTCAATGGTAAAACAATAACTAGAAGTACAAGTGGCGAAGAGAATTCGCCAGTGATTAACATAACAAGTGGTATCTTAAAAGTTGATGATACTAGTGACTCAAAATTAGGAAGCATTCTAAGCACAGTTGCGGGCAACGATACGAGCGGCATAAAAATAGTTGGTGGCACTGTCAATTTCTATAACGGCAGGGTACTAGCGCCAGGACAAGCAATTTATTTAGAAAGCGGCACTTTCAATATGTATGATGGACAGCTTATCGGTCTTTGGAACAATGTTAATAATGCTGTCAACGAAGCGATTGTTGTTAATAGTGGTGTTATAAATATTTATGGAGGCTATTTGACCGGAAATAAGGCCTTTTGGGGTGATCCTGCTGTCGGTAAAGTAACTGGAAATGTATACGGAGGATACTATAGCGATGATTCCATAAGTGGATTTTTAGATACCAAATATGCAGTTGGAAATATATCTACCAATATAACGATTCCTTCAATTACAGCTGGCGGAATCACTTATGGGCCATATACTTTAAGTAAAGAGGTTTATAAGATTGTTACTACAGTATCAAGTGTAGCTGTTCCAAGTAATGGCACATATAAAGTCGGAAATAATTTGAGTTTTACAGTCAATTTTAGTGATGCTATAACAGTCGATACAACCGTTGGAACGCCGTATATACAGCTTACATTAGATACTGGTGGAACAGTCAATGCCGCTTATCAAAGTGGTAGCGGGACGACAGCACTGATCTTTAGATACATCGTGGTGTCTGGAAATTATGATATGGACGGTATAGTAGTTGGTTCAGCAATCACACTAAATGGTGGAACGTTGAAAGATGGGGCAGAAAATAATGTAGCGCTGACATTAAATGCAGTGGATTCTACAGTAGGCGTAAAGGTTAATGGTGTAGCACCTACTGTAAGTTCACTTAGTCCAGCAGATAGTTCAACAAATGTAGCAATGGACAGCAACTTAGTCATCACCTTTAGCGAAAATGTCGCAAAAGGCTCAGGAAACATTGTCATAAAGAGAGCTGTTGATCATAGCGTCATTGAATCAATCAATGTCACATCCAGTCAAGTGACAGGCGGAGGAACTGCGATCATTACAGTCAATCCATCCGTCACACTTTTAGCAGAAACTGAATACTATGTACAAATTGACGCAACTGCGTTTGCAAATTCTGTAGGAAATGCTTACGCGGGGATTGCTGATCAAACCACCTGGAACTTTACGACACAAAGAATTACTTCATCAACACCAACAACTAGCCCCACTACGGTTAATGTCATTGTAAATGGCGTTACACAAAACGCTGGGACAGAATCGAAATCAATTGAAGAGGGTAAGTCAACCGTTACGGTTAATTTAAACAATTCGGCTATTGAATCGAAAATCAATGAAGTAGCAAAGAACCCACCGACAGTTGGCAACAACATAATCCAAGTGACCGTCTCTGACACAAATTCAGAAGTTTCAAAAGTAGAGTTGACGGGGGATATTGTAAAGAAACTAGAAGTAAATGATTTTGATGTCTCTATTAAACGAGATCATGTGGAATATATTATTCCAGCAGAAGAATTTACGATTAATCAAGTGGCTTCAAACCTCGGTGTTTCTGAAAATGCGCTGAAAGATATCAAAATAGAGGTACAAATCACTAAAATTGATCAAAGTGTAATTTCAAAATATAATGAAGTCGCTAAAAATAATGGCTCTGAATTAGTTTTCTCACCAGTTGCATTTGACGTCATCGCAAAAATTGTGAAGTCAGACGGAACAGTCGAAAAAGTGGAAATCAACAAATTTAGTAATTATGTGGAAAGAGTGATTGAAATACCAGCAGGCGTAGATCCTAAAAAAGCCACTACGGGTATCGTATTCAACTCGAATGGCACTTATAGCCACGTACCGACCGAAGTCTTCAGTAAAGATGGAAAATGGTATGCTAGATTGAATTCTATGACAAACTCCGAGTACTCAATCATTTGGAATCCAATCATAGTGGAATCAGTTGAAAACCATTGGTCAAAAGAAGCTGTAAATGACTTGGCGTCAAGACTTGTGATTTTTAGTCCTGAAAAATTCGAACCTAACAAGGCGATCACAAGAGCTGATTTTGCAGAATATATCGTCAGAGCGTTAGGCCTTTACAGAGAGGGTTCTTCACACGAAAATAAATTCAAGGATGTTTTTGTAAATGGACAGAGAACATTAGCGATTCTCATTGCAAATGAAAATGGTATTGTGACTGGTTATCAAGACGGTACATTTAGGCCAAATGCATTGATTACAAGAGAAGAAGCAATGACAATGTATCAAAGAGCAATGATGGTCATCCGTCTTGTAGGTTCTGATACTGAGAGGTATAAAAACTACTCTGACTTTGATCAGGTTTCGAACTGGGCGACACCTTATGTAAAAGACGTTCTTTCTGCTCATGTCTTCAATGGTAGTACGGCAACATCGATTTCACCAAAAGCGAATATGACCTATGGAGAAGCAGCGCAGGCAATTAGGAACCTTTTAGTGGAATCAAAATTAATCAACAAATAATGACAAAGGGGCTGTTGCAAACTACCCCTCCGTATAAAAAGACTCTAGCAAAATCAGATTTGATTTTGAAAGAGTCTATTTTATCTTATAAAAGATTAGAACTGGCTGGAAGAGCCAGTTCAGATGAGTTATAATTATCTTACCATGAACAATCTAACTCATATTGAATTTATACAAAGAAGCCACATGATGCAACTGAAAATGAGATTTGATGTGACAACCTATAGTTCTGAATTATCTAAGATTTGAGAAAATATACAGATGAAGAAATCAGCAATTATTTTAAGATACCGCACATACCACAAATTGCAGGGCATAAGGTAAATGGAATTAAGAACGATTATAAACAAGCTTTGTTACTATAATGTATGTTAGGTGATTTTAGTAAAGAGATAGTCTGAAAGTATATATAGGTTGACAATATTTATGATAAGATATATGGGAAATTAGAATTTTATTCAAGAGGTGACAAAAATGATTCGTATTGCAGTATGCGATGATACACAACAGGACTTGCATAATCTTGCTTTAATGACAAACGATTATTTCACTGAAAACAGTATTGATGTAGAGGTGGTTAAATACGGTCATCCAGATTTTTTACTGGCTGCCACTAAGGATAATAATTTTCACGTCTACATATTGGATATCGTAAT
This sequence comes from Clostridiales bacterium 38-18, assembly GCA_001897605.1. Taxonomy (GTDB): domain Bacteria; phylum Bacillota; class Clostridia; order Peptostreptococcales; family Acidaminobacteraceae; genus Fusibacter_C. The sequence continues at coordinate 10,424 of MKTL01000015.1, forward strand.
GCCTATGGTGAACGGCTTGGAATTAGGTAAAGCAATACGCCGCTTTGACCGCGAAGCTCAAATTATCTATGCCACTACCGAACCTCAGTTTGCTCTACAAGCATATGCAGCAAGCCCGATTAATTATATATTGAAACCCGTTGATAGGCAGCAGTTATTCAATACACTTAACCTAGCAATCTCAAAAGTAGACATAGCTGAAGAGCAGACCATTACAGTAAAAACATCTGATGGCCTCAGAATGATTAAACTATCAGACATTGCTTGCTGTGAATACCAAGGACACACTGTCATATTCAACCTGATCAACGGTAATGAAATTATAAGCAAGACCATACGAGAAAATTTTCTAGAATACTGTGAACCGATTCTCAAAGACAAGCATTTCATTAGATGTCACACCTCATTTGTGGTGAATATGCGTCGGGTGGTGAAATTTTCAAAAGAAAGCTTCACTCTTCGAAGTAATAAAATTGTCCCTATTTCAGCAAAAAAATATCCCATTGTGAGAGATGCATACATGGATTACTTGATGGCAAAGGAAGATAGATCATGACATCACTCTTTCCTAACCTTTTAAGAGCCATCATCACAGATATAATGCTAGTACTTTTAATTTCAACAATGGCAACTCCAAAATATAAAAACAAATGGATTTATTTTTTTGTGACAACCATTATTGTTGTGGGAAATGTCAGCGCAAACTGCTATTATTATTTTACAGAAAATTATAATGCAGTATTTTTTGTTGATCTTGCAATGTTGCTTATAATTGGAATCGGTCTAAAACCTCTTTTTAGAGATAAAATAATGCAATGGTGTTTTAGTTATATCACAATGATAAATGTTTATATGGCAATTGTATTTTTGAGTTACATATTACGTGATCTTTTTCCAAGTCCGTTGTATGGCATCATTTATTTACGCCTAATTTTATTTTCACTGATAATTTATGTCTTTAATAAATGTATAACAAAAGCATATCGAAAAGTACTGGATAATTGGTATATTTACATAGTGCCAACGATCTTATTGATGGCATGTTTTTTAGTATATTTTTTTGGTGGTGACATACAAGAAATGTTGGTTCAAAATGAGTTGCCTCTTATTTTTTTGATCCTTTTGGGTATTTCGGTCTATGTTTCCATTATTCACTCTTTAAATTCCACAACAAATCAATATAACATGCGTGAAGAAAATCATAAAATGCAGACGGAACGAGAATATCTGCAGCTGGCCACAAGGGATATGGCGTATAGGTTGGAACTTATGGAAGAAGTTTCGGCACAAAACAGCCGAGAAGCACATGACCGTCGACATTTCAACAATGTCCTTCTGGAGCTGTTGAATCAAGGAGAAAATAATGAAGTTATGTCTCTTTTGGGAAGAGATAACCAAAAAGAGAACAAAATCACGAAGATCTACTGTGAAAACCATACTGTCAACGCTGCTGTCAGTCATTACACAAAGATAGCAGACCAAGCAAACATACACACAGAAATTATACTGGATATCCCAAACGATTTGGATATAGATTCTCTTGAACTCTCTATGGTAGTTTCCAATCTGATGGAAAATGCAATTCAGGTTTGTAAAAAATTACCGAATAATAGGCCACCATATATACGATTTATTTCGCGAAGCGTTGGACGATTGCTACTTGAGATTGAAAATACCTGTTCTGAAGATGCTAGACTTGACCAAAATGGTTTTCCAATAGCTGTAGAAGCAGGTCATGGAATTGGAAGCAAGAGTATCATAGCTTTTGCCAAGAAGTATGATGGTGAATTGCTCTATAAAATCGAAAATGGCGTTTTCCAAGTGCGTTTATTGGTGTAAAAATAAGTTAGGGCGAAGATACTTCAAGCAGTATCTTCGCTCTTTGTATTTGCAAGCATTCAGTAGAATGTACAAACCTACAAAAAGATTATCGCATTTACAGAAGGTGCTAGACTAGATGAAATTTCAAAAGCTAGAGAAGAGGGGAAAAGACCTTATTAAAAGATTTTTCTGGAATTTTTAGCGGGTATGCTAACATTCATCATAGCGATCGTATTCGTATGCTTAATTATATAAGAATGAATCACCCTAAGCTACTTTTCATATATTTAAGAGAAGTAGCTTTTTATTCTCAGCAAAGAAATTGATGTAAATTCTATGGACTTGATACCAAGAGCTTTTGAATTAGCCACTTTACTGTTTGTGATTATATTCCGTGGACTTGATAGACAATGTTTATAATTGAGTTCTATACTCTTGAAATTATATGATTATATTAAGATTAATAATAATGATTATGATAAAATTAGTAAAAGAAATATATTAAAATAAAAATCAATTTAAAAAATCAGTATAAAAAATACACGAAGGTTTATAATCTGAATTATGCTTAAATCAATCATATTAAGTTTTTAAAGGGGATAACCATGAATCAAAATCTAAAAGTGGCATTAATGCAATTGTTACCAGAAAAAAGTATAGAGGAGAATTTACTAAAAGGCATAGACTACTGCAGAAAAGCGAAGGAAATGGGAGCGGACATCGCTTTGTTTCCAGAGATGTGGAGTGTTGGTTACGATATTCCTGAAGATTTAGATCAGCTTAAAAGCATCTCTATAGACGAAAGTAGCGACTTTATTATAGCGTTTAAAAATCTTGCAAAAGAACTTAACATGGCTATAGGGTTAACTTATCTTGAAACTTATGAGCCATTACCGAGAAATACGTTGATGTTGATCGATCGACAAGGTTGTGACGCGCTTAAATATGCCAAGGTACACACTTGTGATTTTGGAGAAGAGTGTCGATTAACACCAGGAGATGATTTCTACGTGACAGAGCTAGATACTACGATCGGACTAGTAAAAATCGGTTCGATGATTTGCTATGATCGAGAAATGCCTGAAAGTGCTAGAATTCTCATGTTAAAGGGTGCAGAAATTATATTGGTACCCAATGCGTGTCCTATGGAGATCAATCGTATTTCTCAGCTACGAGGGAGAGCTTATGAGAACATGGTGGGAATTGCAACTGTGAATTATCCGAAGGGTCAACCGGATTGTAATGGCCATTCAACTGCATTTGACGGTATCGCTTATAAACCCACTGAAAATGCTTCAAGAGATACACTGATTATCGAAGCTGATGAAAGTGAAGGGATATTTATGGCAGAGTTTCCACTTGAAGAAATCCGTAATTACAGAGAACGCGAGGTTCATGGAAATGCGTATCGACACCCACAAAAATACAAGCTATTAATCAGCGAAAGGGTAGAAGCCCCTTTTATTAGGACGGATTATAGAAAGTGATAGAAAGTGATAGAAAGTGATAGAAAGTAGTATAAGTAATAGAAATAATAGAAATAATAGAAAACAATAGAAACTCAATTAATATTTAATGAACCATAAACAAATAAAACGTAAGAAATTCTTAAAGCTTATATTTATTCTTTTGTAATATTAAACCTCTATGATAAACCTATCACGTTAGATCATTTATTATTCTAACGAATAACTGAGTTATAGGGAGGTTTGTGTTGATAGAATTTCAAAAGGCTTTAAAAGAAATAATTGATTTGGGTGTGCAGCCAAATGCCACTATGCAGAGAATTATCTTCGATTATTCCAATTATCATGCCATTATGGTGATGATGAGTGGCATACTGTTGATTTTATTTGGGGGATTAGGGTTCAAATTTTGGTTGAAGTTAAGAAAATCACCCAAACAGGCGAATATAAAATGGCATTTTGAAAAGAAGGCTAATTTATATTTTATGAGTATATGTGTGTTTGTTGGAATGTTTATGCTTTTATTAGTAATCGCTAATACATCTAACACCATTAATCCGTTAAAGGGTTTAAAATTAGCTTATTTGAATACACCAGATATATCAATAGAAACGGAGAATAGTCATGTATCCTATGGAGATTCGGTGCATTTGACACTTCAGCAAGCCTTTAGTTGCTGGATACAAGCAGGTGATGGCGTTATTCCTACTCCAATTTTGAATGAAATGGAAAAGCGTGTCGATTTTCATAGTAATAAAGCAGTTAAAAGTTTTGTTTTTATGTGCTTGTTTATTGGCATTGCCATAAACCGCTGGAAAGTGATGCTAAAAAACGCAAAGTTGATTCAGTTTGGTATAAGACCTGCTCAGTGGGGAGTAGTAGATAAGTTTAATTTTGTTGTTGGAAACAGTTCAATTGGGCTAGCACTTTTATCGATGATCATTGTAGTTGCTAATATTCAAGGTGCATTTGCACCACTAACGGCGTTTTTAGTTGGTTTTTTATAGTAAAAGCACTATTTTGTTAGACTTAAACTTGCTATTGCGGTTTGTTTTGATTATTCTTTTGTTAAGATAGTAGTTTTTAATGGCATAGTCATAGATAATACTAATTTGTTTATTTTTGAAAAAGTAGGTGAAAAATGAAAGCACTCGTCAACCGCAAGTATGGCTCACTCAAAAGTTTAACCATTGAAGAAGTTCCAACACCAAGCATCAAAAGTGATGAAGTCTTAGTTAAGGTTAAAGCGGTATCGATAAATGACTGGGATTTAGGCATGATAAAGGGTAGCTCATTTGTCAATCGAATGCAGTCCGGTCTATTTAAACCTAAGCTACAAATCCTCGGCTCTGATGTAGCGGGTGTAGTAGTGTCGGTCGGTAGTGAAGTGACGAAGTTCAGAATAGGGGATCGCGTTTATGGTGATCTGAGTAACAATCAATTCGGTGGTTTTGCTGAATATACCGCTACATATGAAAAGCATCTCTGTCATATGCCTGAAAGCATGCCCTTTGATATAGCGGCAGCTATTCCACAAGCGGGGATGCTTGCTTATCAAGCGCTTTATGATTTTATTGAGATTAGAGATGGCATGCGGATTTTGATCAACGGCGCTGGTGGTGGCGTTGGGACCTATGCGGTTCAAATGCTTCGTGACCTCAACGTTCATTTAACTGGGGTGGATGCAGAGGTGAAAAGAGAAATGCTACTTTCGATGGGATACAATGCTTTTAAGGATTATAAGAAGGTGGATTTTACTAAACTAGCCGACAAGTATGATCTGATTATCGATTGTAAAACCAATAAACCACTCAGTAAGTATGCCAAGGTTTTAAATGATGATGGCATGTACATCACGATCGGTGGCGATATGATTAAAGTAATACGCATACTGTTAGGTTCTAAGTCCTTAGAGAAAAAGTATGGTAGAAAGTACAATTGTGTTCAGCTTAGTACAAATCGCAATTTGCCTGAGATCAATCAGCTTTATGAAGAGGGAAAATTAACTTCAATAATAGATCCACGTCGCTTCACTCTACTCAGTGGGAGAGAGGCTATGACGTACTACGCCAGCGGAGAGCACTTGGGAAAGGTTTTGATTGTCATTGAGGAGTGATTGGGTATAATAGAGTAAGTGGATTATGAATATTGATATTTAAACGATTATATAATTCTATATTATAGACAAGGGAGAATAAGGATGATTAAAGCATATATGGCTTCATTTTCAACTTTATATGAAGGCGAGGACATTGAGGTTAGATACAGCTTGATTCAAGATGATCAAGTGATAAAAGAAGAATCTGTTTATTTGGAATATATGAAACCAGCGGTTGTAGGCGTAAATGCATTATTGATACTTTTAAGAAAGCTAGAAGCCTATAAACAAGAGACCATCGTCATCACCATCAATGATGGGGCACTGAATGAAATCATTAGAGGCACAAACACCACCCAAAATGGTGAAGTGCTTAAATTGACTGGCAAGATAAAAAAAGAGTTGTCAAAGTTTCAAAGAGTTTCTTTCGTGAATGTGACAAACAAGGATCGAGCAGAGCTTGCTGAGTGGAAGGAAGTATTGGGCATATAAGCGAACAGGTGAGAAAATAGCATTTGATTCGCTCCCAGAAGAATAGTGAATACGTTACAGATAAACCAAAAGAGCAGTCGACATTACTGCTCATTTTTTATAAAATTTATCTCAACAAATTAAAACATATTTGGTAGGTTGAAAATTCATAATGAAAAGGTTATTGTATTAGAAACAAGCTGTAACTGCAAACTAAGATTACAAATTATGCAAGAAAGTAGGCGATTTTATGTACATAAAAGCAAAAGGAAGACAACTGATCCATCCTGAAACAGGTGAACCCATCAGACTCATCGGCTTTAACTTTACTCAAAATTACTGGATGCCCAACGAAGTAATCCTACAAACGGGAGTAGATGACTCAGCTTATAAGTATGCTTCAGAGCTAGGGGCAAATAGCGTTCGTCTGTTAATACGTCATAGCTTTTTCGAACCCTTTGAAACACCATTTACCTATGATACTACAGCTCTAAATTGGCTGGATCTACAGATTAAGCATGCGAAACAGAATGGGCTATTGGTTACTTTGGCATTGGTTTTACCTCATGGTGGTGACTGGCTTGATAAGGAAGACGGTAAGGATTTTAGATTTTGGTACGATGAAGCGTTACAGAAACGATTTATTGAGATTTGGCAAGTATTTGCGGAAAGGTATAAAGATGAAGAAGCGCTACTCGGCTACGACCTCTTTAACGTACCTGTGACAAACGATCGCAGTGGACAAAGCTACTATGATTTGCTAGATAAAACGATAGAGCAAATAAGGCTTATCGATGAAAATCATCTGATTGTAGTATCTAAGTTGTATGGCTGTCATGGAATAGGGGATGATTTGGATTCCCCTAAGTACTACAAAAAGGTGAACTGGGAGAATATCATTTATGACTATCACTTTTATGATCCAAATGATTATACACATCAGTATGCTGGGTGGATTGGTAACAACTCCGATGGTGGCAGCTACCCAGATGAATCAATTCTAGAACCAGTAGAGGAAGGTGTTTCTCTGCCTAGGAATATTGACTATCTTCGAAAAAGATTAAACCATATACTACAGTTTGGTAGAGAGAATGACGTTCCTGTTCATATCGGTGAGATTGGACTAACACATCCTTGCTATCATCACAAAGGCGCTCTAAACTGGATTAAGGATGTGAAGGCTATTTTAAGCGAAGATAACGTAGGGTATTATTATTGGGACTTCCAATCGGAAGCGATGGGGTTAATTATGCAAAAAGCTGAAGAAGAAATAGATCCATCCAAAATAAATCTTGGACTCGCAGAAAATTTATTTAGATAAGCATTGACTCTTCCTTTGCGTAATCCTGTATTCTAAGGTTAGAACATAATAATTTAGAAGAGAGGTAACGAAAATGAGTAGCTTAGTAAAGATTAAAGATGTGTCCAACCAATACGATGTAACCGCTCGCACCTTGCGTTACTACGAGGATATGGGATTGCTCACAAGTGTAAGAAGTACCGATTATGCGTATCGTATGTACGATGAAGGTGCGATTAGAAGGCTGGAGCAAATTTTGATTCTCAGAAAGCTAAATATCAGTATAAAAGACATTCAGCGCGTGTTCAGTGCCTCTGGTTCTGATGTGGTTTTGGAGGTACTGGGCAAGAAAGTCACAAGCATAGACGATGAAGTGGCACTTTTACATGAGCTGAAAGAAATCGTGATGGATTTTATTCATGAAATTGAGCAAGTGAACTTTTCGGATAACTCAGATATCAAGCTGCTTTATTCCAAAGCAAAGGAAATTGAAACACAGTTGACCAGTATCGACTACATAGGAAAGCCTTCGAATGTGAATCGACTCCTTGAAATATCGGATCGATTAGACAAGAAGATTCCAGATATCATGGTGGTTAGAATTCCAGATTTTAAAGCAGTAACCGTTGGGGTTCAGTCATGGGATGACATGTTTAAGTATGGCGGTTATATGTATCAGTTATGGCAAAAGGTACATTTGTATAAGCCTGTCATCTTTGATTGCTTTGATTTTCTCTTATCTGTTGAAGATAAGGCTGAGTGGCTATGTGCTGTTAATGAAGGCGTTGATGCTGATGCGGTAGCGCCATTTGACTTGATCGATTTTAAAGGTGGTTTGTATGCAATGGCTGTCAGTATCGATGAAGATAACGAGAGCCTTAGTAAAGTAGAAGGCAAAGTGCGTCAATGGATTGAAAATACAAATTTCAGCATCGATGAAGACAGGCATGTGATGTTTAACATGCCCTATCTATATGAGGATGGTAGAGATCCAGCTTATAGAGAAATTGAGCTAGGGTTAGGCTATAAGCAAATGCAGCGTTATTTTCCAATTAAATTAAAAGAGGAATTTAATAATAAGTAGTTCATGTGGATATAGCAACAGAAATCCTAGAATTAATTAGCAATCTCGTTTTTCCAAATGATAATAGGTACAACATCGAAAAGTTTAGTTAGGGGGATTCATGAATGATATTTTCAAGTTCGAGCAGAGTTACGGTGCAATAACGAACCAAATACGAGCTGAGCAGCATAAACACTGGTTACTTCAACTGTTTATAGGTGGAAATGAAAAGTTAAAAATAAAAGTATTAGATAAGCAAATAAACTGTAATGCTATATTAGTTAATGCAAACGTGCCACATGAATTCTATTCTAGCGATTCTATTCACTTTACGATGTTAATTGATCCTACAAGTCAACTAGGAAGAGCAATGAGAAAGTTTTTTCTAAAGAGAGATGCCTATTATCTAGTATCAGAAAGAGTGGCTACAGAGTTTAGGGATTTGTTAGCTAGAGGAAGTCAGAAAGAAAATACTGCGGACTATTCACTTTTGCTTTTGAGGATTAATGAATATTTCATTCTATCTCAAGGGCTAGAATATGATCTGCGAGTTGAAAAAGTGCTTAAATGGATTAATGATTGTGATTGTGATGCAACTTATCATCAAGTACAAAGCATTGCACATGAATTAACACTTTCAGAAAGCCGATTGTCTCATCTGTTTAGGCAAGAAACAGGTTTAACGTTAAAAGGGTATATTTTACTGCATAAAATGCATAAAACCTACCAACTTATCTTTCAAGGAAAGAGCATAACAGATGCTGCAATTGCTTCGGGTTTTGATTCTTCATCCCATTTTTCGGCTGCCAATAAAAAACTGACTGGTATGTCTGCGAGAGATATTATTTCTGATAGCAGATTTTTGAAAGTAATTCTTTAGTTTGATTTGTATAATTAAGTTATTCATAGAAACTAAAGGAGGTCATTATGAATCAATATTTAGAACCAACAGAGCTGTTAGATTATGAAAGCCAAAACATCACTAAGCTTGTGAATGCAAGAGGTTGGCGTCAAATAGATAATTATAGTAAAATACTACAGATTTATAATTTTGTAAAAGATGAAATTAGCTTTGGTTATAATATTGATGATGCGATTAAATCAAGTCGTGTTTTGAGTGACGGTTATGGACAATGTAATACGAAAGGTATTTTATTTATGTCGTTGTTGCGATCTGTAGGTATTCCTTGCCGAATACATGGGTTTACAATTGATAAAAAACTTCAAAAAGGAGCAATGACGGGCTTGGTCTACACTTTAGCTCCCAAAAGTATTATTCATAGTTGGGTCGAAGTGAATTTTGAAGACAGATGGTTGAAGCTTGAGGGCTTTATATTGGATCGGCCTTACTTGACTCAATTGCAGAAAAAGTTTTCTAAATCAGATGACCAATTTTGTGGTTATGGCGTCGCTACGAACCATTTTAAAAAACCGGAGGTTGATTGGGATAATAACGACACCTATATTCAAAAAGAAGGGATCAATCGAGATTTTGGTATCTTTAATGACCCAGATACATTTTTTATGAAGCATAATCAAGCGTTATCACCAATCAAAAAATGGTTTTACCAGAATTTTGCACGAAAATTAATGAATAACAACGTGACTAAGATTCGTAAAGGAAATTATTAAACATTATGATTACACTTTAAAATGGGTATAAGAGAAAAATGGAGGTAAGCTGATGAATGTAAAAATCGAAGAAAAACCTGCATTTAAAATGTTTGGTGTCGAGAGAATCATAAGTATGACAAATGGACAAAATTTCATAGATGTGCCAAAATTTTGGCAGGAAAGCTTTGCAAATGGAATGGTAGAAAAGCTTGAAAAGGCTTCTGGTATAGAAGTGTTCGACGATTACGAAGGTGTTTTACCGGTTCATGCGGTTATGAGCTACAAAGAAACTGGCGATGAGACTTTCCCTTATATGATAGGTGCTTTATTACTTGATAATAGCGATCCATCAGATTATGAAGTCAATGAAATTCCTGCTGCCAAGTGGGCGATTTTTTCAACTGAGCCATATCAAGTTGAGCAAACAACTGAACATGTCCAAGCACTTTGGAATGCGATTTTTTCAGAGTGGTTTCCAAGTTCAGGCTATGAAGTCGCTATAGGTGCAAGACTTGAAATGTATTACAAAGCCAAAGGGACAGATGAGTATTGTGAAATCTGGATTCCAGTTCAATCCGTATCAACTAAATAATGAAACATAATAATGAAACATAATAATGAAACTAATGTATGATAATAAAGTATGAAACTAAAAGTATAAAATCTCATGTAAAAGATATGAAGCCTAATGCCTTCATATCTTTTTTTATTTCATGCATGGTTTTTATAGGTTTAATCGTTTTATAACTAGAAGGGGACGAGTATATGATTTTAGAATGGATTGACACATAGTGTCAAAGTGACTATAGTAATTTTAGCATTAAAATATTGGAACACTTTGGTTCTAACATTTAGAACGCAATATAATTGAATAGGAGTCGATATAAAATGCCAATTGGAGTTACCATCAACGTATTATCAGTCGTATTTGGCGGAATCGTTGGTACGCTTATGGGAAATAAGCTACCAGCAAGAATTAAGGACAATTTAACACTTATTTTTGGCGTATGCGCTATCGGTATGGGCATAGTCGCTATTGATATGATGAAATTTATGCCAGCTGTGATTCTAGCTGTTGTTTTAGGAACAATCTTTGGATTTATCATTGATTTAAACAAATGGATAACCACTGGTGCGCTTTCGCTGCAAAAACCTATTGCTATGTGGATGAAACACGGTCACACGAAATTGTCAGATGATAATGTAACGGCAGCCTTAGTCACGATAGTCGTATTATTTTGTGCAAGTGGCTCTGGGATCTATGGTAGTATAGATGCAGGAATGACGGGAGATAGCACGATATTGATTTCAAAGTCTATACTTGATTTTTTTACAGCGGTAATTTTTGCGTGTAACCTAGGCATCGTCGTTTCAATGGTTGCTATCCCACAATTCATTATATTTGGTGCGCTTGCATTAAGTGCGCAATTGATTTTTCCACTTACAACGCCAGATATGATTGGCGACTTTAAAGCCTGCGGTGGCTTTTTACTTCTTGCAACAGGTTTTAGAATGACGAAAATTAAGGAGTTTCCAGTTGCTGATATGATACCTGCTATGGTAATTGTAATGCCGATTAGCTGGATTTGGGCCAATTGGATCGTACCATTGATAACATTTTAATTATAAAAGGTCGTATACTTGGTTGCTCACCAGCCCGTATACGACCTTTTGTTAATAATATCAAATGCAATATCCTCTGAATGCAATATCAATAATTTTTGTAATATAGTCTTCATCAACTTTTTCTTTGGTAATTAGTAAGCGATAAAAAATAGGAGCAAATATCAAATCAATAAGAATACTACTGTCGACTGTCCTTTTTAGTTCTCCTCTTTCTATACCTCTTTCAATGATTTTATTAGAGATTAAACGTCTGGGTGTAAAATATCTATCTCTATATTCTTTTCCAAATTCAATATTGGACTGGCCTTCGCCAATAAACTCTAATAAGATAGCGCCTTTTTCACTCTTAATAAACTCAGATAGGTTTAACACTTGTTGATATAGATCTTCTTTGACAGAACCAGTATTTGGGACAGGAAGCTGTAATTCACTAAATGTAAAAAACGCATCTAAAATTAAAGCACCCTTTGTATTCCACCATTTATAGATGGTTACTTTACTTACGCCGGCTTTTTTAGCAATTCCTTCAATGGAAATCTTATTAAAACCAATCTCAAACAGAAGGTCATAAGCTGCTTTAAGGATTGCTGATTTAGTTTCTTTACTTCTTGGTCGTCCTGGGCTTTTATTCATCATGATATCCTCTTTTTGTATTTGAAAACGATACGTTCATTATACTACAAATTAGAAATAAAAAAAAGATTGACAAAACTGAACGATGCGTATAGTATTTAATTAATGAACGAAACGTTCATATATCGTTATGGAGAGTGAATTATGAAAGAAATTAAAATTTCTAAATGGATGGTTGGATTACTTGCATTGGCATGTGGGATTATCGTAGCAAACTTGTATTATTCGCAACCTATTATTAGTATAATTGCTAAGGACCTAAATTTTTCTAGGTCAACTCAAGGCGGAATCGTGACGTTGACACAAATAGGATATGCCTTAGGACTCATTTTTTTAGTACCCTTAAGTGATATTAAAGAGAACAAAAAACTTATTATTAGTGGGCTAATAATCGTGCTTTTCGGATTGATAATTTTGGTAGAAACAAAGTCTTCAACCGTTTTTTTGATGGCTTCTTTTTTAATTGGGCTCGGTTCAACTTCTGCTCAAATTATCGTACCTTTGGCAACAAAGCTTTTTAAAGACAAACAAAACGGTAAGATAATTGGAAATGTAATGAGTGGGTTACTATTAGGGATAATGCTTGCAAGACCTGTCTCAAGTTTTATATCTGGCGTACTAAATTGGAGAAGCGTTTTTATAAGCTCTGCAGTGTTAATAACGATTATCTTGATTTTGTTAATTACATTTGTTCCAGAAAGAGAGTCAAGTAGAAGAGAAAGTTATTTTTCAATTATTAAATCAATGGGTGCACTTTATATTAGTGAAAAGCTATTGAGAAGAAGATCAACCTATCAAGCACTGCTATTTGGTCTGTTTAGCATGTTTTGGACAATAACACCTCAGTGGCTGATGACAAACTATAACTTAAACCAAAGTGAAGTTGCAATTTTTGGATTTGTCGGCATCTCTGGTGCGCTTGCTGCTCCAATTGTTGGAAGATTAGCGGACAAAGGACATGCGAGAATTTTAACCAATTTAGCATTTGTTATTGCTATATTTTCCTTTCTTACGAATTTATTACTTCTTGATCAATCACTTTCTTCCTTAGGTCTATTAACACTATCTGCAATTGCTCTAGATTTTGCAGTTTCAGGAAATTTAGTTATTGGGCAAAGTATTATCTATAGCATCGATGAAAATAAAAAAGGCCGAATTAATGGTGTATTTATGTCGATATTCTTTTTAGGAGGTGCACTTGGATCTTATTTTGGCAACCTAATTTATGCAAATAGTGGATGGCAAGCCGCAATGATAATTGGTTCACTTATACCTTGTGTTGGATTGTTATACAGCTTTACCGAAAGTCTAAACTTTCAACTCATTAACAAACATTAATACAAAAGGTTATTTGTAAAGTGAAGCCTTTTTCAGAACCAAAGCATAATTACGTTTATAGATGTGAGTCATTGGGGAAATTATTTGATTTCCCTTCTTACTAGATTTAAAATAAGTTTATCAATATAGGAGGCAATGAGTGGTTAATATAGATAAAAATAGGACAGAGGGATACATAATAGAACTTTCAGAACATCAAATAAACGAAGCGGCTCAATTTGCTTGGCAGATCTATCTATTTGAGACAAAGCGAACCACGCCACCCTATCATTCACGGTCAGTGATGGAAAAGCAGTTTCATAAAAAAGTGAAAAGTAAGTACGAACGATTACTTGGCTATTACGAAGATCAAAAGCTGATAGGCGTGTTTTCGATAGATGTAAACGATGAAGAAAAATACATCGGTACGACCGGTGGTCCTTATATAATGGATGATGGTCGTTATGACGAGATTGCGACTGCCTTTATGGATTATCTTGAAGTCGCTTGTAAAGGTTATGTTTGCTATTTTGGAACAACAAAACCGAACAGAGCGTCTCAGAAGTTTTTAGAAGCGAAAGGGTTTATTTGTACAGAAGACACTGTACAAACAAGAATTGACAGCAGTCATTTAAAGGAGATAACTTTAAATTATGAGATAAAGACTTTGACAGAGGATGACTTCGATGCCTATAGGGATTTTCATCAAATACACTTTAAAGATTATTATTGGACGGCGGATAAAATCTATGGTGTCTTTGAAAAATGGCTGGTTCATATCGTTAAAGATCACGATGAAATTGTTGGAAGCATTTTCACGATGCGTCAAACAGAGAAGTCAGGCGAAGTGTATGGCGCTGTAGTATTACCAAAGTTTGAAGCAACGACTCTGCTAGAGGAACTGATCTATGTAAATACAACCACCTGGTTAAATAAAGGATTAACACAAATCGTGAATTTTGTACCAGAAGGCAGGATGCTGGATGCGGCATTAAAAGTGGGATATGAAGCCTATGATACCTATCTCTGCTATTTTAAAGAATCCCTATAATTGAAACCGCGAAAATTTAAATGATTTAGGTTATCTATTATCTAGTTTAACAATTATTTAGTTAAACAATTACCGGGTATGAATGAGTCAATAGATTTACAAAATAGGAGGTTAATTATGTCATTTCAAGCTTATATAGATAATATCACGACCAAAACCGGTCAAACACCAGAACAAATCAAAGAGAATGCAGTCAGTCAGGGCATTTTAGTTGAGGATATGAAAGCAACCGTCTTCACAGATTGGCTAAAAAAGGAGTATGACCTAGGACATGGGCATGCAATGGCACTTTGGAAGTACTTTTTAGGTCATAAGTGGATTGTAACGAAGCATTCAAAGATGTAACGTGATTAATTAATTAGGCCTTAGATATGTGTAAAGTTGGTATGACTGCAATCCTTGTGACTTAATAATTCTTAATATTTGTACCATTTTCATTTCAGTTTTTGCTTTTAGAATAAAAGTATAAGTTATTCTAAATAGGAGGTTTTGAAATGAAAATAAAAGCAGCAATGGTTATGATGTTATGTGCAGTTTTAGTGTTGGGAGGTTGCTCAAATGGTTACACCAATGAAGCTGAATTAGCGGTTAAAAATTCATCGAGTGATGTAACAAGTAAAGTTGAATCAACAAGTAAAAGAATTTCAGTATCAGGTACAAGCTCTGACGTAAAAGCGGCAAATGCTTTAAATCAAAGTTTACAGATGATAGTAACAAACATTGTTCAACAGCTTGAGGAACAAGAAAGCTTTCAGCAGTTATTGGTTAGTATTGAACAAAAAAAACTATCAATTTTTACAGAGGATCAGCTGAATCAAATTCAAATGAATCGTAAAGCGAATGCAGAAATTGCATATGGCATTTCTTTGGATTTAAACTTGATTATAAATCAGTTAGTCGTTATGAACTCGAATGGCGAAACACTAACGCCTTTACAAGTTATTCAAATTGAAAAGCTAGTAAAGTCTTATGAATCAGAAATTCAAAGCGTTCTTGAAAAGATAACCACAATGATTAATGAAATGGGCATTAACAAAACTAAGAAAGCGATAACGGACTATTCATATGATAGTATCGTTGATATGCAAGCTGCACAGCTTGATATGTTAAATGATTTTGAGACATTCACCAACGATTTAATGGACATTTTAGAGATTGATCCTGAAACAGCATCGACGGTAGCTCCTAATCAATATTCTGGAAATTCTAGCGCAACAAAAATTGATTTTTCGCTCATTAGACCTACCGATAAAGTAAGAGTAGGGAAAGACTTTGTAGTTTCTGGCTTGAATAGTTTAGCAGTGGACGAGCTGGTCAACGATCCTGGATATAAGTCTCAGTGGTATTTAGCATATACCAACTCAAATCTTGCATGGTCTCAGTTGCAAGAAAAGGAACCTATTAGAATTGCAATAATTGACACAGGTATCGATTATACACATCCTGATTTATTGGGCAGAGTTAATTATGATGAAGGATATGACTTTGTGAATAATGATGAGGATGCAATGGATGACAATGGACATGGTACACATGTGGCTGGAATAATTGGTGCTACATCGAATAATGGTATCGGCATCTCAGGAACTGTAGGTCCATTAAATATTGAATTGATTCCAATAAAGGTATTGAATCAAGACGGTGTTGGTAGTTCAACTAGTATCGTTGATGGTATTTATTATGCAATCGAAAAAAACGTGGCGATTATTAATTTGAGCGTTGGGACAAATGTGGAAAATAAAGCGCTTTCAGACGCGCTACAAGCGGCTAAAGATGCTGGTATTTCAGTTATTGTAGCAGCTGGTAATGAGAGTGATAATTGTGATTCAAGTCCAATTGTTTCGTCTGATGCGACTTATACAATTGTGGCATTGACACCTTTAAATAAACCAGCTCAATTCTCAAATTATGGTGAATACGTCGACGCAGCTGCACCTGGTAAGAAAATAATAAGCACAGTCCCTAACGGTCAGTATGAAGCTTGGGATGGAACCAGTATGGCGACACCAATTGTTTCTGGAATAGTTGCTATGATGCTAAGTGTTAATCCTAGTTTGACACCTGATGAAGTTTATGAAATATTGAACACTTCTAGCAATGATTTGCTAAGTGTAGGTTTTGATGTTGAAACAGGGTATGGATTGGTAAATGCTGTAAAGGCTTTAGAAATGGCTAGTAATTAGTTTGGAGGAGAATCAGTGAGTAAAATATTAATTGCAGATGATGACTTTGATATTGTGGAGATGATTTCAGACAGCTTGGAGGATGAAGGATACGAATGTATTAAAATAACGGATAGCAGGATGGTTATAAATTCCATTCAAGAGTATCCCGAAATATCTCTTTTCATCTTGGATATTATGATGCCAGATATTAATGGATTAGAAATATGCAGAGAAATTAGACCACTCACTGATGCTCCTATTATTTTTTTATCTGCAAAAGCTCGTGAAATTGATAAAATTATCGGATTAGAAATTGGTGCCGATGATTATTTGGTAAAACCTTTTAGCACTGACGAGTTAATAGCAAGAGTTAAAGCACATTTGAGGAGAGAAAAGAGGGTTCTAAAAAAAAGTGCAACTGAAATAGAAACTGCTAATGATACAAATGCATATTGGCGTTATTTCGGTGATTTCAAATTTAATCCGATGACCTATGATTTATTTTGTGACAACAAAAAGATAGAGCTTTCAACAAAAGAATTTCAACTATTGTCATTTATGTTTGATAATGAAAATAGGGTTTTGACAAGACAGCAGATCTATGAAGGGGTATGGGGGTACAATGAATATGGTGACATTAACACTGTCACTGTGCATATCAAAAATTTAAGAACAAAGCTAAATGATGATAACAGACATTTGATTACAATCTGGGGAGTTGGTTATAAATTCGTAAAATAAAGTTCAACAATAGGTTTGGAATTACGCTTAAAATGGCTATATTCATGTTAATTTTATTTCAAATTAACAGTGTACTTTTAATTGGTTTCTACACCAAATTTACAAGTCAAAAAGTTATGCAAAATATTTCAACATTACAGGATGATTTTACTAAACTCAATGAAGAAATGGTTGATATACTGACATTACACAGCGGTGATGATCACTTTATTGAAACCTATTTAAGAGATTATGCCGAGAGGCACCAGATATCAATAAATGTGTTAGATCGAAATGGGAAAGTGTTGTTTACCTTTGACTATCTTAAGGGGCTTTATGGTTATAAATCAAAAGAGTTTGTACTATCTAGTGGACAAATAAACTATATAATTGAAGCCACCTATAAAATTGATGTTTTCAAAATCAGAGACACTGGCGCTTTCAAGGATATCAGAAATTTTTCCTTTGTTACCATAGGATTTAGTTTTTTAATAACTATATTTTTCTTTTATTTTCAGGTAGCAAAACCTGTAAAAATGATTAATCAACAGATTGATCAAATTGATGGACGAACAAACCGCTTAAAATTTAATTACTATTTTAATGATGAGTTAGGAGATTTGTGTAGAAATTTTGAAAGATTAGAACAACGACTCGTACAAGCTCACGAAGAGCAGAGATTATCATTGGAAGCAATAAATCATGATCTCAGAACACCACTAACCTCAATATTTGGCTATATAGACATGCTCATAAGAAAAGAAAATTTAAGTGAAGAAAAAAAACAAAAATATATTAGTATTATTAATCGAAAAGTGAGAGAGTTGACCTTTCTTCTAGATGAGCTGGCAATTATACAATTAGACATTTTAGAAATTAATAAAAAGCCTGTTATTGCAAAGGACATATTTAGAGAAATCTGTGAAAGCTACGCTTCAGAACTAGCGATGAGAAATATTCAATTTATGTATAATTTGAAAATTCATCCAGAACAGACGGTTTATATTGACACAAATAAGTTAATGAGAGTTTTAAGTAATTTAATTGATAACTCCATCAAGTATGCAGGAGACAGATTTACGATTACTCTGAACATTGAAATTGAAAATGAAAATATACTTATCGATTATTATGACGATGGTGTAGGAATTTCAGATTCTGAGCTTGATAAAGTATTTGATCGATTTTGGCGGGCAGAAAAATCGCGTTCTAGAGCGTCAGGTGGATATGGGTTAGGTTTGAGTATTTGCCAGAGCATTGTAGTTGCTATGAATGGGACCATAATGGCTTATAAGCCTTCTTCTATAGGGTTTGGTTTGAAAATTCAGCTACCTTCAAAATTATCGTAATGAAAGTTGGTTGCTAGCAACCATTTACAGAAGAATCATATTGGTTTTGAAGTTTCTTTTTTTATTTTCTCTTTAGACTTTATTTAAAAGTGTTATAATAAATCAATTATAACGCAGGAGGAAATATGATTAATCAAACTATTAAAGAAAAAGTAAAAGCATACATGCCAGAAATGAAAGCACTATCGGATTGGATGTACGAACACCCTGAACTTGGTGATGAGGAATATGAAATTTACAATAGATTGGTTGAAAAACTAAAAATTGAAGGCTTTCAGGTCGAAGAGCAATATTTAGGAATTCCGACCTGCTTTAGAGCAGAGTATGATAGTGGAAAGCCCGGCCGAACTGTAGCTTATCTTTCTGAATACGACGCATTACCTGATATAGGTCATGGCTGTGGACATAATCTCATTTGTGTTTCTGGTCTTACAGCTGCACTCGTAACAAAAGCCTTGATTCATGAAGTAGGCGGAAAAGTTGTCTTGCTTGGGACACCAGCAGAAGAAACAAACGGTGCGAAGGTTGATATGGCGGATAAAGGAACTTTTGATAACATCGATGTGGCAATAATGACGCATCCAGGGAATCAAAACTTTGCAACTGTGGGTTCACTAGCAATGCTTGCAATAGAGTTTACTTTCAAAGGTCAAACTGCGCATGCTGCAGCTAGCCCAGAAAAGGGAATCAACGCACTCGATGCAGTGATTAACACTTTTAATAATCTCAATGCATTTAGAGAGCATATGCCATCTGATGGGAGAATTCACGGGATCATTACAGAAGGTGGTGTTGCGGCAAATATCGTACCAGACAGAGCGGTTGCACAATTCTATGTGAGAGCCAACGAAAAGGAAACGGTTGAGTATCTGAAAAATAGATTAATCAATTGTGCAAAAGGGGCTTCGCTAGGAGCAGGGACTGAGATGAGTATCAATTATTATGAGAAAGCGTACGATAATTTTAAAACCAATAAAAAACTAACTGAAGTTTATTATGAGAATGCCAAAGCATTCGGTCTAGAGGATATTTCATTTGAACGATC
The DNA here is from genome assembly GCA_001897605.1 of Clostridiales bacterium 38-18. Lineage (GTDB taxonomy): Bacteria > Bacillota > Clostridia > Peptostreptococcales > Acidaminobacteraceae > Fusibacter_C. Next base: position 30,163 of record MKTL01000015.1, read on the forward strand.
TAGAAGCGGTTCGCTTGATGCTGGTAATGTCAGTCACGTCGTTCCAACCATTCACAGTATTTTCAAGCTCTCAAGTGAAGAGTTGATTTCACACTCTAGAGAATTTGCGTCGGCAACCTTATCGGATTATGCGTTTGAAAGTATGGAAAAAACCGTTTGCGCAATGGTGAAGACTGGGTATGATATTCTAGCATCAGAAGGGCTACTGAGTTTGATAAAATAAAAAAATAAAGACAAAAGAATGTGATTAAGAATCGTGTTCTCTTGTCTTTTTTGATTTTAAGATGATCACGCTTGAGTAGATGTCTTAGTTATGAATAATGAAACAACAATCAATGAAATACCAATCACAATATTGATCGTTAAATCCTCCCCAAATAAAAAGACGCCTACTTGAGTTGCGACCAAAGGCTCAACAAATGTAAATAAAGATGCTTTACCAGCTTCTAAGGTTTGTAATGCACTGGTATAAAGAAAAAAAGGTAAGAGCGTTGAAATTAGACTCAAAGCTAGAATTGTTATTAAGTAGGATGGCATAGATATAAATAATCCTTTTATTTCACTTGGGGGACTCAGCGGTAAAAGTGAAATCGTCGCAAATATAAAGGTATACGTAATAACGGTGAGCCAATTGTATTTCTTTAGTGCGATTTTACTGAATATGCTGTAAAGCGCATAACCAAGTCCAGAACCTAAACCAACCAGTAAACCTAATAATGAGGTTTGTACTGAACTACCGATTAATCCTGCTGCGAAAAAAGAACCTGCGAAAGAGAGTACAAGTGCCATCAGTTTGCTTCTAGTAATTTTTTCTTTAAAGATCATTCTTGATAATATTACTACAAAGGATGGAGCTGTATAAAGTAAGATGGCCGCTAATGACAAGCTATTTAAGCTAATACTGATAAAGTAGCAAACGTTAAAGGCTGCGATGCTTAAAATTCCTGTACCTACGAACAACCAAAGGTCTTTAAATAGTACGTGAAATTTACTTCTGTCTTTTGCAAATGTGTAGATAATAAGAAAAAGTGAAGTAAAGAGAGCACGAAGGAGACTGACTTGAATTGCACTATAACCAATGGTTAATAGTGGCCTTGAAAATAAGCCGATTATGCCCCAACAACATCCGGCGATAATTACATATAAAATTGACTTTAGCTCAGTGTGTTCAGTGTCCTTTTGGAAAGTGTGAGTAGTTTTTGGTTGTGTTTTTCCTATCATAGATGATGTTTCTCTCAATCTTTAGTATTCTTTAACCCTTTGATTCGTTAAGTCATAGGATAGATCTCAAATTGCATTCAGTTTGCTTTCAAATGACTGAGTTTAAGCTTGTAGTCTGTAAAATTGGATTTCATTTCATATTTAAAATTATCCTCAGTATCTTTAGAGGACGATAGCTATTATAGTACCTACTTTTATAAAGATACTGAACGATAGAATTATATCAGAATTCGTATGAAATGAATATTATTAAAAGCGCATACATGTGCCTTTGCTTTTTAATCGATACGCTAGATAATACTGAAACTATGAAAGGTGCAGCCAACAAGTCAGTATCGCACTGACCATGCTTCGAAAGGTCAGTTTTTATGCATGTTTCATTTAGATTACGGTATAATTAAAATAAGTTAAAAAACTCGGCTATCTCATTGTAGAATAAGTTGTGATATAATCAAGTTTGGTAATCAAATCTGAGGTGATAATATGTATGAAATAATAGCTACGGTAACCAAATATGCTTTAACCTTTACCATTTATTGGTTTATTTTTAGAATCGCAAAACTAATTTATCAGGACATAAAAACAATGACGGTGTGGGAAAGTGCTAAGGTAACTAATCCACACTTAAAACTGTTATCCACTCTTGAAGGCAATGATAAACAGACGGTAACAGAAATCTTTCCACTCATTACAGGGACAACTTTAGTTGGAAGAGGGATCGAAGCTCAGATCATCATTGCTGACCCACACATTTCATCTAAGCACTTACAAATTGAAAATACTGTAAATGGTTATGTCATTAGAGATTTAGCCAGCGCAAATGGCACCTTTCTCAATGGTGAGAAATTGATGAAGCCCTTGATACTAAAAGAAGGTGATGAAATTTCTCTAGGTGTCTCTAAGATGATTTTTTCTGAAGGTAGGGAATAAATGGATAAATTTGTTGACGCGAATTCCAAAAATAACAAAGCGATTTCTCCTGTTCATCTCGTTGCATTAGTTGATATAGGGTTGTTTGCACTCTTGTCCATTAGAACAGGTGTATTTGAGCCCTTCATCATGATTCTTGGCGGAACAAAAATTGTTTTAACATATACGATGTACCTCATTCTTAAAAAATTAAAGATGGGTGATCCTTACATTGCCCTGATTGTTGCCTTACTTGCCAGCCTCGGACTCACAATGCAGCTTAGACTTTCAACAGAGGTAGGTACTAAGCAGTTTATTTGGTTCCTGCTGGGTATGGGTATTTTTTTTGTAACGACATTTATCTATCATTACTTTCATAAACGCATCAGAGCAATATGGCTTTTTTATGGTCTAATGCTTTCATTATTTATATTGACATTGATTGTTGGCGTAAGAATCAATGGTGCAAAGAACTGGATTATTATAGGACCTTTCTCATTTCAACCCTCTGAATTTATAAAGATTTTGTTTGTATACTTTATGGCTTCATTTGTCTCAAATCCAGAAAAATTGGAGGTTGAGCTAAAGGGGCAGAAAATCACCTCAAAGTGGATCTTAATGGGGCTGGTATTCGTCCTATTGGGTTTCTTTGTCCTACAAAGAGAATTCGGAACCGCGCTTTTAGTTTTTATGGTATATATATCTACCCTGTATGTCTTTGAAAAGGCAGTTTTATTTTCTGTGATCAATATTTCAGTTGCTGGCGCTGCTGCCTTTATGGCAATTCAGGTTCTACCTCATCTTCAAACGAGAGTTACAACATGGCTACATCCCTTTGCTGACATCGCTGGGAAAGGCTATCAAATTACGCAGTCTTTGTTTGCCATAGGTAGTGGTAGCTTTTTTGGTACAGGTGTTGGCCTTGGCTATCCACAGTTTATTCCAAATGTTGAGACGGATTTTATTTTTTCTGCTATCTGTGAAGAGATGGGAATATTTGGTGGGATCGCAGTTATCATATTGTTTATGCTATTGGTATACAGAGGTATGAAAATTTGCTTGCTTCTAAGAGATCCATATACAAAAGTCGTTGCATTTGGCTTGACCACAACCGCGGGCTTTCAGACCTTTCTCATCATAGGCGGAGTGACGAGAGTCGTTCCACTTACAGGTGTCACCTTACCTTTTGTCAGCTATGGTGGCTCATCTCTAGTATCTAGTTTTCTGATTCTTGGTTTATTGCAAGCACTATCGGGATCAATTTTAAGAGAGGAGAGCTTTAACGATGAAAAAAACCACAACAAACAGTAGAATCCTCCATGTATTCGTCGTTATGAGCATCCTATTTTTAGTTCTGATTGGCTACATGAGCTATTTTGAGCTTCGTGGTAAATCCTCTTTAATGTCAAACAGCTATAACAGACGGTTAAAGGCATATGAAGAAGGTATTATTCGCGGGACGATTTTTGATAGAGATGGAGAAGTGCTCGCGATTACAAAAATCAAAAATGGCGTCACAACGAGAAGCTATCCTTATAAAAGGCTGTATTCGCAAGTGATTGGTTATAGCAATGATATGCTTGGGAAAACACTATTAGAGGCACAGTACAATGACACATTACTCGGACTCAATGCGCTCGGTGTCGTCGGTAACACCATGAGCTTAATTACTGGTGAACCTAAGACTGGCAACAACTTAATTTTGACGATAGATCATGACCTGCAGACAAGAGCAAGAGAGCTAATAGGTGACAAACGGGGCGCTATCGTAGCTATTAATCCAAAGACAGGTGAAATCCTAGCCATGGTGAGCACGCCAGACTATAATCCAAATGAAAGCGCTTTAGATGAAAATTGGGATTACCTTACGACGGATGAGAACAGCCCCTTATTGCCAAGAGCAGTCCTCGGTTTATATCCACCAGGATCTACATTTAAGGTGGTAACTGCTGTCGCTGCCATTAAAAAGGGTTTAGATGACTTTCAGGTTGAGGACACTGGCAGTGTCGTTATCGATGGTAAGACATTTACAAATGCTGGTGACAAAGTCTATGGCACCCTTGATATGATTTCAGCTATGACCGTATCCAGTAACGTTTATTTTACGACATTATCAGAAAAACTCGGCGGAAGAGCACTTGTAAGTACTGCTGAAAAAGCAGGCATCAACAAGAAACTCAATTTTGACATTCCGACGAGTAAGAGTAAAATCAACACAAAAATTAAAAGTGATACAGAGCTGGCAGCGACCGTAATTGGTCAAGGAAAGCTACTAGTAACACCATTGCAAATGGCGCTGATCTGCGCAGGTATCGCAAATGATGGTGTTATTATGAAGCCCTATTTGGTAAAGAGTGTTTCCGATCGAAATGGAGAAATTCTTACAACAACTTTTACTAAAAAGCTCTATCGATTTACCGATGCAAAAACGGCAAATCAAGTAACCGATATGATGGTAGAGGTCGTTAAAAATGGGACTGGTAAAAGGGCAGCGATCTCAGGAATAAACGTCGCAGGTAAAACAGGTACCGCACAAAATGAAAAATCCAGTCAGGGGGGCTATGATCACGCATGGTTTATAGGGTTTGCACCTGCTGATGATCCTGAAATTGCCATTGCTGTTCTCTTGGAAAACCAAGCCGAGGACGGTGGTCAGGTAGCTGCGCCTATCGCAAGAAAACTCATGAATTTATGGCTGAATAAATAAATTTTCTAAATTACCACTAACCTGAACGGGAGAAATAGTATGATAAAGATAAATCGTTTTTTTAAGACCTATCAAGGGTTACCTAGAAGTGTATACGTCATATTTTTCGCTCAAGTTATCAACCGATTTGGTGATTTTGTCATGCCGTTTCTAACATTACTGCTGACGACGCAATTTCATTATTCTGTTGCACAGACAGGGTCTATCGTCATGCTAACTATGATTTTATCTATTCCTGGTGGGCTAATTGGTGGTAAAGTCGCTGATCATATCGGAAGGAAAAAATCATACTTAATTTTTCAAGGTGCATCGGGTTTATCGCTGATGCTATGTGCTTTCTTTTATACGCATCAAGTCATGTTACTCTTTATTTTCATGTCCTCCTTTTTTAGTGGTGCAGTTAGGCCGATACTTTCAGCGATCTTATCAGACGTTCTGAAACCAGAGGACAGACAAGCGGGCTTTTCATTATCTTATTTGGGAATCAACCTTGGCGTTGCATTAGGACCAATCGTTGCAGGGTTTCTATTTAATCATTTTCGATTTTGGATTTTTATGGGGGATGCAATTACCTCTTTTTTTGCGGTTGCTTTGGTCATTTTGACCATAAAGGAATCATTACCAAGGCTAGATGAAGAGCATCATTCAAATGACGAACAAGCTCAAGCCCATGCTCTTATAGAAAATGATTCACAAAATAGTCTTTCCAATATGAATGAACATGAAAAAACAATGGAGGGTAGTATTTTGGATGTGTTAAAGAAGCGTCCACAGCTTATTCTTTTTATGCTTTTTAACTTGTTTTTTAGCGCCACATATGTTCAAAGTGGCTTTTCTCTACCACTTATTTTAAATCACCTTTATGCTGAAAGAGGACCCCAAATTTTTGGCTCATTGATGAGTACAAACGCAATATCAGTTTTATTTTTCACTATGATGATTACGGCATTCTCAAAAAGAAATTCAGCAATAACAAATATCGCAATTGGGGGAATCGCTTACGTAATTGGGTTTGGAATGATTGGCTTAATCAAAACCCTGCCTTTATTTTTTATTTCAACCCTTATTTGGACCTTGGGTGAAATCATCATGTCCATCAATTTTGGAGTGTATATAACGAGTCAAACACCAGCTAATTTTAGAGCACGTTTTAATGCAATTACAAACATGAGCTTTGCAATTGGGGCGATACTTGGAACTGCGATAATTGGCATTTACATCGATCACTTCAGTATCACAATGGCTTGGCCACTGATTGCAGTCTCTTCGGCTATTGGTACAGGTGGCATGTTCTATCTATCTTTTAAGGACATTAGAGGTCTGAAAAAATAAATCGACGTTTATTACTTATCATAATATAATAGTTATATAGATAGACAGGAGGCAATATGAGAATTGGTGAAGTTATAAAATTTGGTAAGTACAGCTGGCGTGTGCTTGAGGTAAAAGAGAATAAGGCCTTGATAATAACAGAGCAAATCATAGGTCAATATCCATATCATAATAGAAAAGAAGATGTGACCTGGTCAAATAGCGCCATAAGAACGTATTTGAATGGTGAATTCTATAATTCCTTCAAAGAATCAGAGCGAAATAATATCATTGAATGTAAGAATGTGAATCCTGCGAATCCTTGGTATGAAACAGAGGGTGGTGAGGATACATATGATAGGATTTTCTTACTTAGCCTCGAGGAAGCAGTTATTAAGTACTTTGGAGACAGTCGACATTGCTTAGAAAATCGTAGTCCTAAGCAAAGATATTGGTTTCAGAAAAAAGATCATAACAATTCATTGCGTCGTGCTAGCTTTGATGGCTATATTTGGTGGTGGTGGTTGAGAACCCCTGGGAGAGATAAAAAAAGAGCCATTTATATTCATGGAGATGGCAACATCGGGATACAGGGCAATGGCACCTATAAATACAGTAGTAACACGCTTCACCCTAAAACACTCGACAACAGTGGTGGCATTCGACCCGTACTTTGGTTAAACTTTGGGAGTTAATATGCAAGGAAAGATTATAGATTTTCAATATTTTTTAATGAGTGTCATTCTATTAAGTAATACTAATTACTTGTATTTTGCACTCTACGATATAAAAGCAAAAAATAAGGATCATAAAACGTTTGTCTATAAATGTCTTATGTATTCAATTTATACGATGTTCTTTTCAATAATGCATGTGGCCAAGTACTTAATCTTTGAGGTTCGGCATCTCTTTCAAGATGATACCTTCACTATTTTGATGTTGGCATGTGCTATGTTTTTAATCGTCACCATCTTAGTCTACATATTAATATCAAAAGTCTTGAAAATCAAAGTAAAGCTATTAGAATGGAATGTTCAAGTATCTTTTGTTATTGTGTTAATGTATACGTTTGGCGTAATTGGAAATGTGGATCTGTTTAGTATTGTATTTTGGGGATATGCACTCATCGTTTCGCGATTTATTTACAACATTGTCATTTTGAAAAAAAGTAATATGAACTATGGCTTATATTTCCTAGCCACTAGCTTTCTCGTCATGCTGCTAGCGACTCTTTTAAAACAATACTTTCCTTTTGAAATGTACGTAACAGTAATTTTGGCGCTTTGCGGATTAAATGTATATGGATTATTCTTATTTTATGCGCAGTTTTATGTAGAGGAATTAGAGGAAAGCAATAAAAGTCTTTTAACGCAAAGCTCAGATTTACTCAAGCTAAATGATGAAATGAAAGCAATGGCATATAAGGATTCTCTGACGGGTTTACCCAACGAGGTCGCCTATTTGAATTTTATGAATCATTCCCAAAGGGCGCATCTCTTTATACTAATAAATGTAAGAAATTTTGCTTCATTCAATCAGATTCTTGGATTTCACCAAGGAAATCTATTATTAAAGAAAATGGCAGATCAATTAAGGCCATTTACAGATAATGAACATCATCTATTTAAGCTTTACAATGATAAATTCTTGATCGTTACCGAAGATATGACACAGCTTGAAGCATTTGCATTCATTAAGCAAATTCAGGTTGCGTTTTCTTTAGAATCCATAATGAATTTTAGATTAGAAATAGCAGTTGGTATAACCTCACTTGAAGCTGATAAAGCCAATGGTGATTATGCACATACGATTATAGGAGCACTTGAGGTTGCGAATCAGAAGGCAAAAAGTAATGATGGTGGGGTTTATTTCATTGCAATGTCTAAATATTTAGCTGAGAAAGCGCAATATAATTTAGAGTATCATTTGAAGAATGCGATTGCAAACAATCAAATAGAGGTCTACTATCAACCTCAGGTAGATACTAAAACTAAAGAAATTGTATCCTATGAAGCATTGGCGAGATGGCAGCTTGAAGAGCAGTTTATATCGCCAAGTGTGTTTATACCTCTTGCTGAACAGACGGGATTAATTTCTAAGTTATCCTATCAGGTTATTGAATCTATTTTCTTCAATGTTCATCAGCTTAAGTGGAATAAAGGTAAAAAAATCAGTATTAATTTATCATCTATTCAGCTGATGGAATCGGATTTTATGCTCATCATTAATAATCTCCTTAATAAATACGAAATTAACTCTAATGAAATTGTGTTTGAAATAACAGAAACCGCACTCCTATACGATATTAAGAAAGTGGAAGACACGATTAAAACCATTAAAAAGTTTGGATTCGAAATTTCCTTGGACGATTTTGGAACCGGGTATTCTTCATTAAATCGATTTTCAAAGCTCAATTTCGATGAAGTGAAGTTCGATCGTTTTTTTGTGAAGGATTTACAAGCAGATGAAAAGCTAAGATTAGTGTTTTCGAAGACCCTCGAGCTGTTTAATCTTTTTGAAATGAGGGTAGTAGTGGAAGGTGTAGAAACCGTTGAACAAGAGCAAATACTGGATACCTTTGAGATCGATATTTATCAGGGCTATTATTATGCGCGTCCTATGAGCTTAGGTCAACTTTTGTCTACTCAAATAGTAGAAAAGCAATAAGTTTAGACACCATGATAATTTGATTATATAAGTTTAGATAACTTAAATATAAAATATAGATAACTTAAATATAGATAACTTAAATATAGATAACTTAAATATGGATAACTTAAATATGGATATGCTGATAGAATAAAAAACGGAGAAGATAAATATAATATGCTCAACATCTGATATAATAAAGAATCAGAAAAAGAGGGAGCA
>MKTL01000016.1:0-136662 GCA_001897605.1 Clostridiales bacterium 38-18
AGGGAAAATGTGCTGTTTAATCAAATGCTGAGCTTATTATATTTAAGCTCTCCGTTTTCTTGACAGAGGACCAAGATTTCTGAGAAAATTCAATACTTAAATATTATCAAATTTATTAATGTCTTTCTATAAATAATATTCTTAGTAAGTAGGATAATTTAAGAAATGAATGATAATAATAGCATATGTTTCACGTGAAACATCGGAAAAAGCTCTAAATTTGACCTAGGTTTGCATTTAGTTCTAGTACATGGATTATATATACCATAATGATAAAAAATGCAAGAAGAAAGAAAATAAAAAAAATGCTTTGAAACTATTGGAATATAGGGAATACCTTTAGACTCATGAAGTAAATTATCATATTAGTATGCTTAAATTGATAAAAAACCAATAATAGAGAAAAAAAGAAATACAAAGAACTAAATAAACTATATCATAAAAGATAGATTAATAAGAAAAATAACTGATCAGCATTAAGATATTATTAGTAGTCGTTATATATATGATAAAGTAATAAAACATAAATCATTTAGTGTGAAAATATAGTGTTAGAAATAACGAAGATATGGATAAAAATCAATTGTAAACTAGGCACGACAAGGAATTAATGATTAAGTAAAGATGATAAAATATTAATAACAAATAATGAATAGCAAATGACAAATAATGAATAACAAATGACAAATTACAAATTACGAATTACGAATGACAGAAGATTAATGATGAATGATGAATAACGAATGAGGAAAAATAAATGACAAATGACAAATGACAAATGATGAATAAAAAATGATACATGACAAATAACAAATTATTAATAGAAAATGATAAATAGAAAGATGATTGAGACAATTATTTATAGTTAGCCGATCGGATCGTTTGATGATAAATAATAATATGAATAAGAACAGAAATAGATATACCACTAAAATAGAGATATCACTATAAAATGAATTGACTTTATTGTAAGTGAAATACAGTTAAGCGATAGTAGATAGTGGAAAAATGGAGGTAAAGTTATTAGCTCATCTGAATAGATTATAGTCTATTTAATTATATATTAGATCTGTATAGATGAAGTGTATGATGTATCAAATAAGTAATAGCAGCACTATACTTAAACTAAATAGTAATAACTGATATCAACAAGCTTAATAATATTGAAGTAGACATTCAATTAAATAAAAGAAGGATTTAGGTACACTTTTTTAGCTTAATAGGTTAAGATAGATATAAGTGCAGTATTCTAATCCAACTGTATAAGTTAGTTTAAGTCACAATACTACTTTTCTTAATGGAAGTATAAATTTTGATCTATAGGAAATTTTACAAATATAAGCATACAGGAGAATTCATGAGTTCATTTATAAACACTGAATTAAATAAAGATACCAGAAATATACTATTTATTGTAAACCCAGTTGCTGGAAATGGAAAGACAAAGGAAATTTTACCACTTATCAAGGCAAAGCTTAATCCTCATAAAGATCATATTAGTTATAAAATAATAATCTCAAAATTTAAAGGTGACATAATTTCAGAGGTAAAAAAACACTATGATCAAGGCTACAGAGAATTTGTAGCGGTTGGTGGTGATGGAACCTTATCTGAGTTAATCAATGGCTTTATCTTACCACTAAACGACAAACCCACAATTGGTATTATACCTATGGGAACAGGAAATGATTTTGTTAGAAATTTAGATTCAAATCGAGATTTGGACAAAATATTTCAAACAATCATTGACCTAAAGTCAAAAACAATAGATGTTGGTGTGGTAAATAACTACTATTTTTTAAATGTTTGTTCATTCGGAATTGACGGTCCAATTATTGAAGATACAGACCGCTTAAAGAAATATATACCAGGTCAAGGATCTTATTTATTAAGTACAATAAAAGCTGGCTTGACATTTAAGGCTTCAGAGGTTTACTTAAAATATTCTGGACAAACTATTAAGGAAAAAATGATTTTGGTTGCAATTGGAAATGGGAAGTACTTCGGTGGTGGCATGAAAATTTTTCCGGAAGCTCGGCTTGATGATGGCTATCTAGATATGGTAAAAGTAAAAAATGTAGGTAAAGTTAAGTTCGTAAAAGAGATGTCCAAAATTTACACAGGTAAGCTTGATCAGGTTGAAGAAGTGGCATATTCAAAAATTACAGAATTAGAAATTGATAATGAAGAAAAAAAATATTGGATAAATGCGGATGGTAATTTAGTGGGAAGAACACCAGCAAAAGTGAAGATTATAAAAGAGGGAATCAAATATTTTGCTACTGATTTGGTATAAATTGTAAAAAACATAGGGTCTTGGTTCAATTTTAATCTAATATGCTATAATTTTATATTAAATCTATTGAAAAGTGCTTAAACGCAAAAATTGAGAGATATAGAAAGAAATTAGGGGTTTTTATGGATTCATCAATAAAAGATATTAAAAGTGTGTATATTGAAACTGGAAGACTAAATAGAAATGTAATTGAAAAGGAAATTGCGATATCTTGGTACAAATGTAAACTTCAGTCGCTGCATCCAGGAGATCAAATAAGAAGAAACTTTACTGATTCAAAATGTAATTTTGAATATAGATTTAAAAATTATGTAGATTCGATCATTGACGGAAAATATCAGTACATTTTAGCGAATAAGAATTTACATGTCTGTCATTCTAGATTAACTGATGACTTATTAAAGCAAATTAATAGCATTGATGATTTATATTTAGGCACGAACGCAGGTTATATCGCCAATAAAATAAAGTCAAATTATCAGGTAAGATATGACGAACACTTTTTAGACGCACTATCTATTTATTGTACTTGTGGCATATATTTAAGTGATGGGAATACGAGCTTTGGGACACTAACATTATTCTCTAAGGATGAAGTTTCAAGCTATGAGATCATTAAAATCGTTGAAACCCTAAATAAATACTATAAAAAAGAAACGTTTGAAGTTTTACCAGTTGAAGATGAGAGCAATGACTACGAATTGGCATTATCTGAGCTTTTTAATTATGATTTTGACTATTTTCAAGATTTTGAGTATAAAGTCAATCGATTAAGTAGTCAAATGAATACTTTTCTAGTTAAAGGAACCGCAGGATCAGGAAAAACAACACTTTGCCAATACTTTGCAATGAAAAAAACTGGTATTATAGGCTATTTTAATGCTGAGGATGTAAATAACTTGTTACATGAGCAGTGTTTAATACGATTGTTGTCTCAAAATGATACAGTCATAATTGAAAGTATTGAAAAATTAAATGAATCATTATTAGGGTTGTTAACTGTTTACAGTGAAGGGTTAATAACACAAAAGTATAGCTTAAATCATAGTAATTACAAGTGTAAGACACTAATACTGTCAACTACTTATAGCGATTGTGAAAGCTCAGAGATAGATCTAGAAACTAAAGCATTTACAAAGCTTATATCTAAACTAACACTTTGTACTGTTAACTTGGTTAACAGTAGAGAATTTAAAGCTCAAAGTTATGATTTCGCCAAAAGAATCATTGAAAAAAGAAATATTAAAGCATCAAATAACTTCATTAAAAAGGTGGCTTTTGACTTAGAGCATACAGACTATAAGCATGCAATAGAGAATGTTGAAAACTCTCTTAAATTAAGTGTGAATGCGGCTTCAGACCAAGTAAGACTTCATATTAGTGACCATGAAATGAGCATGAAAACATTAGAAGATTTTGAACTCGATTATATACAAATGGTATTTAGGCAATTAGATGAAAACATAGCTGCAACTGCTGAAGTATTGGGAATTGGAAGATCAACGCTTTATAGAAAACTAGAAAAGTGTAAAATGTATCAAAATAACACACTTATAAACAAATGATAAAGATCTCATAATGAAACAAGGCCGAAGACGTATCAAAATGCGACATATTTTGATTAGCTTCGGTCTTGTTAAGTTATGTAAAAGAATAAATTAATCAGATTGACTTAAGGCATATTAAATTCAGAGGTGCAAATTTGTAACTGATAGAGTAAAAAAGGCCGTTCAAAAAATAATAGGAGTAGAAATCAGCATAAATATTGATCATTATTGTAAATTAAAAAATCTTTGTTAATGATTCAAATACAAACGTTTAAGAGAGTAACTGTTAATTAGAAATATAAATAGTTAATAATCAAATGTAAAATGTGTTAAGTTAACTATAATATTGTAAAGCTGTTTAATTAGAATATATAAGACTATCCATGTCCAATCTAATGATATTAATAGAATAAATAAAAATAGTATTTGAATAAAAGTAATAGTTTATGTAAAATTAGATATATAGTTCAAATCCAGTTTATATGCGAATTAAGTAATTTACAGTTAATTTACTGTAAACTATAGGGGGGTTGTTGTGTATAAGGTAAGTGATGTAGCCGAGCTTATCGGTGTAGAAAAAACTGAAATATTTGAAAAAATGATCACTCACAAAGCATTGCTAGATTTGAATATTTCCAAAATTGATGGTGTTACTTATTTTGATGAAAGAGGATTCGAAATATTAAAGACGCTATTTTCCAAAAATGAAGATATCAATCAAGTAGATAAAATCGAAGTTAAACCGATTAAAAGTATTTCAAAGTTTGAGAGAGAACGTGATATTTTGTATGACAAAGTCGAAATACTTAAAAACGAGTTATATAACCTAGATTCAGAATTAGAGTTAAAGGATGAAATGATCCAGAAATTTCAAGAAAAGTTACTAGAGGATGTAGAATTGCTAAATAAACTTCAATATCAAATGATGAAAAAATATGTGGAGTAGTATATGTATCGAGTGATAGAAGTAGCGAGAATGTTAGGTGTTAGTAAGGTAACTATTTATAAGAAAGTAAATAAAAATAAAAAGCTTCTTAAAAATCATATTCACACAAGGAGTAATATCACCTATATCGATGATACAGGCGTTGATATTATTAAAGACACAATTGAAATTAATTCTTCTGGATCTCTAGGCGGTATCAATGAGCTAGATGATTTAAAAAAAGAGTATATTGATGATTTAACAGAAATGATTGATTATTTGAGTTCACAGATTCAAATCAAGAAAAAGCAGGTTCAAAAGAAAGATGAAATAATTGAAACCTATAAAAGTATCTTAAAAAGCAATAGAGGAAAAATACAATATCTTGAAAGCAAGATAAATCAAGTAAACTAGGAGGATAAAGCTGTGGTACCTAAGAAATCTATTTTTGAAAGAATGGGTTTGATTGAGCATACTCAAAAAGAAGAAGAATTCGGAATTGAAGAGTCTAATGAAGCCATTGACTTTGATAACGTTCCTGAACCAGATTATGTACCTGACTTGACTCACATGGACTTAGACGTAAAAGAAGAAAAGAAAATTGAAATCACAGATGCAACTACTGAGAAATTACTTGAACCACAAGGAAAGTTAAATGTGGATGATATTCCAAAAAATATCAGTGATAAGCTTGATTTAATCATCGGCGCTTACGAAAAAAACAAATTAATGACCATCGATGAAATCTATCGAAATTCTCATCTAGAATCAGAAGTAAAAAAGACAATTTTTATGACCGATGTCTATCTTAAAGCAATTCCAGAGAACCTTCCTCTTGATATAAAGAGAGAAACGGTCTTAAATATTATGAACGTTTCAAATATCAGTTTAGATGATTTGTTAAACGATGCTTATAAGAGAATCGATTCACTCAATACAGTGTTAGAAGAAACGGTTTCAACAACTCAAGAAGTTTTCAATCGAAATGATGCTACCATAAGAGAGCTTGAGAAGAGAATTGAAGATATTAAGGAAATTAATAAAAATCGCAAAAAGTTCCAAGAAGATCAGAATACGATGATAGAATATGAAATTCAAAAAATTATCAATTTAGTCGAGTTTGTTAAGCCGAAGAAATAGCATATGGGTGAATATAATTTAACCAGAAAAGGTAAAATCGTCCTTTCTGTTTTCATTGCAATTCTTTTGACTGGATGGGTTTATTCAGGCCTCTATATTTTGAATTATTTAAAGGATAGAGCAGTTGTTAATGCTGAAGCGACTACTGAGGAAATTATTACTGAAAGTAGTGAGTTAAATTCAACTGATGTAACTGAAGCCTCAACCGATACAACTGCAGAAGAATTAACTGAAGACAAACAAGAAAGTGAAGGCTCAGAGTCAAACATCTATTCGGTATACGATCTTGAGGATTTAAAACTATTTAAAATAATCATATATTATGATAGTGAATTGAATAACATAATCCTTAGTAGTGAAGACCAAAAATCAATAGTTGAAATGCTTGCAACTTACCCAGAAGAAGTTATTGCTGTTTCGGGATATATAAATGGGTATCCTAATTTTGAAAATAGTGATAAACTTAGACAAGAGTCATTAAATATGGCAGAGGATGTCAGAGACCTTTTGGTTAATAGTGGCATAGAGACAACCACAGTCAAGGTTTATGGCTTTGGAACTGATTATCCTATCTCCAAGGATTTTGGTAATCAAGATAAGAATAATCGGGTTGAGATTTATTTTGAAAATCATTACGTTATTGGTAGTCAGTCAAAATAGTCATTCGCACTCGTAGCTCAGAGGATAGAGCAATCGCCTCCTAAGCGATAGGTCGGATGTTCAAATCATCTCGGGTGCGCCAAAATGAATGAAAGCCTTGTAACTAAATAGTTGCAAGGCTTTATTTAGTGCGCCCAGCATGGGCGCAATCCAACGGGTGAAAGTCCCGAACACGCCCTAGTAGTGGGAAGTGTATAGCTTAAGCCAAGGGTGTCGTGGGTGATTGCGAATCTGAAGGAAGTCGGCGGCAAATCTCTGGTCTGACGAACAGAAATCACATCAGGCATCGGTTAAGGATAAGGCTACTAATCAAGTCAAAGTCCAATAACTACTCGGAATTAACCGCCGTAAATGTGGCAGATAGATGGAGAGAAGGATTGCGTTCTTACCTGGGGAGATCTCACGGACGTTTAAGACACTATAGTCATTAACGGTTGAAACAAGATTTATCGTGAGAAGTCAGCCGAGACCATAGTAGTGGTCATGTCGACGTGACCATGAAGGGTTGAACCTAAGGAGGTGAAAGTCAATGAATGTTACCGAAATCGGGACAAAAGAAAGCAGAACACATCGTAAAAGCGATGGCTACTGTCAGAGAGATAGTGCGGAACACAAAGGGTATGACAGAGCGCTTACCGAAACGAGGATAACTGAAAACAACATCACCGACGCAAGCAGTGAAGAGTATGGCCTACTTGAACAAATTCTAGACCCCGAAAACCTGAATAAAGCATACAAACAAGTGAAGAGAAACAAAGGGTCGCACGGCGTGGATGGGATGAGTACAGATGAACTTCTGGAATATTTCAAACAAAACGGGAATACGTTAAGAAAAACCATACTAGACGGTAAATACCGTCCAAGTCCCGTCCGAAGGGTTGAAATCCCAAAAGATAATGGGAAGAAAAGACAGTTAGGCATACCGACAGCAGTAGACAGAGTCATCCAGCAAGCCATTATGCAAGTGCTATCACCTCTTTATGATGTGACATTTAGTGAGACAAGCTATGGCTTCCGCCCAAAGCGAAGTACCCACGATGCACTGAGGAAATCCATAGAATATGCAAACGAAGGTTACACTTACGTTGTAGACATGGACCTCGAGAAGTTCTTTGACATCGTAAATCAATCGAAGATGATAGAAATACTATCAAGAACCATCAAAGATGGACGTGTCATCTCATTGATTCACAAATATCTTAGAGCGGGTGCAATCGTGAACAAGCGATTTGAGGAAACTCAAATCGGACTCGCGCAAGGTGGAAATCTAAGCCCGCTATGTAGTAACATCATGCTTAACGAGCTTGATAAAGAACTAGAGAGAAGAGGCATACGATTTGTTCGCTATGCAGACGACATCATGCTGTTTGCAAGGTGTAAGCGCAGTGCCGCAAGAATCATGGCACATATACTGCCATTCATCGAAAACAAGCTCAAATTACGTGTGAATAAAGAGAAGACCAAAGTAGCCTATATCGGCCATGTCAAGTTCTTGGGCTATGGATTCTATCCTAGCAAAGGCTCTAAGATAAAACTCAAAGTTCATAAGAAGAGCATCGTAAAGATGAAAGACAGAGTGTGTGAAATCACCTCTAGAAGTAGAGGTATCAGTTATGAAACCCTAAAACTCGAACTGAAACAATATGTAAGGGGATGGGTCAATTACTTTAAACACGCGGACATGAGGATGTTACTGGAATCAACAGACGCTTGGTTGCGCCGTAGACTTCGTATGTTCATTTGGAAGCGGTGTAAGAAAGTGAAGACGAGATACCGCCTGCTGAAACAACTTGGCTACAATCATCAAAACGCTATCAAGTATGCAAACACAAGAAAAGGCTACTGGTCAGTTGCCGGTAGCCAAATACTAAGCTGTTCTATTACAGATGATGTGCTTCGAAAAGCTGGTTATCTGTTCTTCTTGGACTATTTGAAATCTGTTAATGCGTAAACTTGGGAACCGCCGTATACCGAACGGTACGTACGGTGGTGTGAGAGGTCGGGAGGATTATTCAATTTTCCCTCCTACTCGATTTAGAACATGATGTTATTATCAATACTGAAGGAGCAAAAATGAATAATATACACGAGAAATATATGTACGAAGCAATTAAAGAGGGTGAAAAGGCTCTCATTATGAATGAAGTTCCCATAGGAGCTGTTATCGTTAAGGACGGCATCATAATTGCTAAAGGGCATAATACACGCGAAATTCAAGAATCAGTAATAGGTCATGCCGAAATAAATGCGATACAAGAGGCTTGTCGTAAACTTGGTACGTGGCGATTGACAGAGTGTGATATGTATGTTACAATTGAACCCTGTCCGATGTGTGCTGGCGCAATATTTCAGTCGCGGTTGAGGGCAGTTTATTTTGGATCAAATGATGAAAAAGCTGGCTTACTTGGATCAAAATTCAATTTGTTTTCTATTGAAGGCTTGAACCATTATGTGCAAGTTTATTCTGGTATACTGGATGATCAGTGTAAAAGTTTAATGACAAGCTTTTTTAAAAAGAAGCGTAATAAATAAGGTTATGGAGAGATGTCCGAGTTGGCTAAGGGGCACGCCTGGAAAGCGTGTAAGGCTGTCATGGCCCCGCGGGTTCGAGTCCCGCTCTCTCCGCCAAATATATATAAAGCTATGCCGTGCTAGACGGGGAGGTAGCGGTTCCTTGTAACCTACAATCCGCTGTAGTAGGGTTGATGCTTAGCTGAGGACACCATTTGTAGAGTCTGCGCCTATTAAGTGATGTTGAGAATTGGGTCTTACGCAATAGATACTTGTGAACCTCGTCAGGTCCGGAAGGAAGCAGCGATAAACTTGACCATCTATGTGCCGTAGGGTCGCCTAGTTTGAGTTAACTAATAGGTTAACGTCTGTAGATATCTGTTCGAAGCTAAGTGCACGGCGTAATAAAGAATCATCACCAATTATTGGGGATGATTTTTTATTTATCTAAATATAGGATAGAGATAAATAAACGGTTTGTTTCTTTTATTTTTGATCAATTTCTAATATAATTTAAAGTAAGGCAAAAAAACGGAAGGAGAAAAGTATGAACCTAACACACTTGGAAAAGAAAAGATTAGTGGTTGGTCTTATTGGCATTTTATTTCAAATGGCAATGGTTCTATTTTTGATTCTGTTTTTGGTAAAGGTGCTCAAAGTGGCTATTTTAGTACCAATGCCATTAGTTTTAGGTGTAATGAGCGTGTTAATAATATTGACATTGCTATCAAATATATGGCTGATTTCAGTTATAAGAAGAGATAAGGCCCTTTTAATTACAGGGATTGAAGAGCCTTCAACTGCGGAACGTTTTTTGGAGATTACTGCTCTTAGAGAAGCCTATCTTGAAAAAATAGAAGCAATTAATAAAATCAAGAGTAATTATGAAGAAGAAAATCTTATCTCAAATGAAATCTATCAAGACTTAAAAAAATGTCAGTTTAATTTAAGAACGGCCGCTTCGGACACGAAGTTTAAAGAAGACAGGTTGAATAAATTAAATGATGGGTTTTTAAAAATCTCTAATAGCTTGTCCTCTCATGTGTGGCTAACAGATTATCAAGGGAAACTCGTATTTTTAAATGAAAGTATAAAAACGCTTTTAGGTCATCCAACCGCATCCGAAAATTTGGAAATATTTGATCTACTTGATATATCACCTATTCAATTCGACCTTTTTAGAAGAAGAAATTTTCAAAGTATTGAGATGCATTTTAATAACAATCAAGTGACCAATGGTAAAAATTCACGGGTCTTTTTTGACGAAAGTATAAAACGAATATTATTTATTGCCTCTATTTCAAATCAAGATAATCTAATGAATAAAACCTATTTAAAGAAGAGCAGAGATTTGCATTTCGTCAATGAAATAAGTAAAATAATCAGTGGCCAAAACTCAATTGAAACAACCCTTCAAGATGCAATTGATCGGATTGCTTTTTTGGGTAATTATAATTCCTGTAGTATCAGATTGGTAAATGATAATAATGAACTTGAAATAAAAGCATTAGGTGGCTACAGTCACGAATTTGTTATGAAAAACAAAAAGAATCCAACTAATTCGCATCTAGGATTTAGCTTTAAGAATAATCGTATAGTAATATTAAATGATATCAGCCAGATGTTATTTGAAGAGGCTGATATTGAAAATGTTTTAGTTCACAATAAAAGAGTACTTTATATTCCCCTTACTAACTATAATAAAACGCTTGGCGTGCTTGCTATTGTCAGTGATAACAAGTTTGACGAAGACAGTATTCAACTGCTTGAATCCATATCGATTAATGTCACAATAGCACTTGAGAAAATACTATTATATGATCGATTAAAATCAAACTATTTTAAAACCGTGGAGGCCTTTGTTACTGCAACGGATATTAAATCAGATCGATTTAACGGCCATTCTAGAAGAGTGGCTGAACTATGCAAGCTAATAGCAGAGAAATTATATTTAAGCTCAAATGAGATAGATGAAATATATATGGCTGGTTTACTACATGATGTGGGAAAACTTGCATTTTCAGATCATTCGCTTGATTATTATTATGATATTGATAACCATGGCTCAATTGGAAGAAGAATGGTAGAAAAGGTTGGTCTTACAAAGGATATTCTAGAAGGAATAGAATTTCATCATATTAATTATGATTTATCAAACTGTGTGATAGATGGTTTAAATGAGCAGCCCTACTATGCACAAATTATTAGAATTGCAAATGATTTTGATTTATATATGAATTATGAATCAACTGAGCCAAATGCACCAATGTTTATTAAAGAGAATCAGCATTTGGCAGGTACGGTTTATTCAAGTCAATTTTTGAGAATCGTAAACGATATAATTGAAAATCATTCAGACGCATTAAATAGAATTTACTCTAGTGAGGGGCAGTATGAATCATAAATACAGTAGTAAACTACAATTGCTGACTTTTATAACCATATATTTACCAGCTGCTTGTGTCTCTGTTTGGATTCTAACCTCTGCAATAGATGGGGTGTCAACGGGTAGTAGAATCGCTCTCATCATTTTGACACTGATCTTTGAAGGAATAGTAAACTTTATAATAACGAACAAGTTAGGTCGTGTTTTCGAAGCAGATTTACAAGCTTTAAAATCTCTAGATTCTAGTTTGACAGATATTTCTATATTAAAAAATAAAATAGAATTAATGACGCAAGCAGATGATTTGTATCAGAATGAAATTAGGAATTTGAAGCAACAAAAGGCAAATAATCTGCTAGAAATTGATAAAATTAAACAGCAGATTGATGAATTATCTCAAAAGGATTTTAACTTAACTGAAGAAATCGAATTACAAGATAAGCTAAATAAAGCACTAATGGAGTTGACAGCTCAATTTATTCTTCAGGTGGATTCAGAAGGGATCATTACGAGTATCAATACTGCTTTAGCCTTACGTTTAGGCTATGTGGCTAGTGAGCTTATAGGATTGAGCATTGGCGAGCTGTTTATGACAGATCAAGCTACCTTTTCGAGTAACAAAAATTCTTTTTCCGATCCGGTACTCAATACAAAGCAATGGATGATTAAATTAGTGAGATCGATAGACGAACCGGTTGCTGCTTATTTAAAAGTCAAATCTAATAATCCAAGCGCATGTGAATATATTAGATTTACATCAAACAAATTAGCTGATGGCACTTTGTTATGTGTAGGTAAATCAATTAATGATGAGCTCGCAATGCAAAGTAATATACTCCGAAAAAATAGAGAATTCGAATATATCAACCAAATCAATGAGAGTTTAATCAGCAATTGGGACATCGATGCACTCTTGGTCAATATAATTAACCGGATAGAGTATTT
This sequence comes from Clostridiales bacterium 38-18, assembly GCA_001897605.1. GTDB lineage: Bacteria > Bacillota > Clostridia > Peptostreptococcales > Acidaminobacteraceae > Fusibacter_C. The sequence continues at coordinate 12,411 of MKTL01000016.1, forward strand.
ATTTGATACTAGGATGGGAGCAATTTATGTCTTAGATGATCTAAAGAAATGGCAGCTTCGATCAGCTAGGGGTAAAAATTTAACCGAGCAGGAGATTAAAAGCTTAGAAATTGAAAAGCATTTTGACCATTCAATTATAAATGAAACAAATATAAGATCAATAGAAGTAAATACAGAATTCTACAACTATTTAATACTTGCGCCACTAGAAGTGGAAAATGAAGTTATTGCAATACTTGTACTAGCGCTGTCAAAAGAAATGAGCCCTAATGATATTAGTATTTTAAAAATGCTAAAAAATCAAGCCTCTATGGTTATCCAGCGAGCAATTATCTATGATCAATTGAGAAATCAATACTTTGGAACCATTGAAGCATTGGTCAATGTCATTGAAGCAAAGGATAAGTATACCGAGGGCCATTCAAGAAGAGTTTCTAGATTTTCGGTTGAAATAGCTAAGGAAATGGGCTATAGTAATGAAGAAGTTGAAAATATTGAAATTGCTGGGTTGTTACATGATATTGGCAAGATAGGAATCGATCAAAATATACTGGCCAAGCGTGGAAAATTAACTTTGGAAGAGTATGAGGTAATAAAAAACCATCCTGTTAAGGGCATACAAATCCTTGAGGCAATTAGTTTTGATGATAAAATAAAAGAAGGCATCCTATATCATCATTTAAGATACGATTTAAAGGGATATCCTAAATGTGATTTAACTGAACTTCCTGATTATGCAGCGATCATTGGCCTTGCAGATGCCTTTGACGCAATGACGTCAGCAAGATCTTATTCTGCAGCTAAATCAATGTCAGTCGCATTAGAAGAAGTCATTAGAAATAAGTCGACACAGTTTGAGCCCATTGTAGTAGAAGTAATTGAAAGATTAATTAAAGAATCACCAGAAAAAATCCAAGATATTATAAACGACGTTGAAATCGTTCAATTTGAATAACTAGTATGAAATTAAGGAGACAATATGTCCTATCAAGCACTGTATAGGCAGTGGCGGCCAATTGATTTTGATGAGATAATAGGTCAAAGTCATATAACGATACCACTTAAAAATCAAATTCAATCTCAAAGCTATGGCCATGCTTATATATTTTCAGGTACAAGAGGTACTGGAAAGACCTCTACTGCTAAAATATTTGCTAGAGCAGTGAATTGTCTAGATAATAAAGATGGCAATCCCTGTAATAAATGTGCAAACTGCCTGAGTATTTTAGAGGATCAATTCATTGATGTTGTCGAAATGGATGCTGCTTCAAATAATAGTGTTGATGATATACGTGAGCTTAGAGAGCACATTAAGTTTGCCCCCTCAAGAGGGCGATATAAGGTTTATATAATCGATGAAGTTCACATGCTTTCAACAGGCGCATTTAATGCACTTTTAAAGACATTGGAGGAACCGCCAGAATATGTATTATTCATATTAGCGACAACGGAAATGCATAAGATTCCTGCGACAATACTTTCTCGGTGTCAAAGATTTGATTTTAAGCGAGTATCATATGAGCAAATTTTGGGCCGTTTGGAACATATATGTGGTCAACTGGGTATCGAATATGATGTAGAGGCATTAAAGCTGATTATTCAAAAAAGCGATGGTGCCGTTAGAGATACATTAAGTGCACTCGACCAATGCTTGAGTATAAGCGATAAGAAACTTAGAATTTCAGAAGTGGTTGAGATTTTAGGTGTTGTAGAAAAAACACAGATATTGACATTGGTACAGTTTATAGAGCAGAACCAGTCAGAAGAAGTATTGTTAACGGTTGACAACATCTTGAAGCAAGGAAAAGATTTAAATCAGTTTGTAAATTCTATGATAGAGGTCTATCGTGATTTGCTTATCGTTAGTATGGTAAAGGACAATCATTCACTATTAATAGATGCATCATCAGAATACATTGAATCCTTAAGAGACTTAGTAAAATCGGTATCACCATCTCATTTTTCAAGAGCATTAGATCATCTTTTAGAGCTTTCAAAGCAGCTAAAATACGCTCAAAATAAACGTGCATTATTTGAGGCCGTTTTAATTCGACTTTTATATCCACAAACTGAGATAAGCTATTCAAATCTGTTAGAAAGAGTCTCTCGTCTTGAAAAAAGGATTGAAGAGGGTGATTTTTCAGTAAAGAAAATCGGTCAACCTCAAGCCGTACAAAGAAATTATGAGGTGCCCAAAACGCAACCCTCGCAAACGACTAAAGAACCATCTAACACGATTAAGCCTGAAATAACAAGTCAAACAAATCATAATGATATTGAGTCATTTATTGAATTTACAGATGTGGAAGTATCAATTGCGAACATCAATGAAAAATGGCATCAGTTTATAGAGCAAGCCTCTGTCGAGAAAAAAGGTATAATGCCAATGCTTCAAGGTGCGCTACCGTATTCCTATAATGGTACTAAATGTCTAGTTAATGTTAGTCCCGAGAACAAAATGTTTTTATCAATTTTGAATAGCAATGCAAATGTAAGTGCACTGGGAATGATGCTCAGTCGTTTGGTTAAAAAGAACATTCAGCTTGAGTTTGTTTCAGAGGAAGTTCAAACCAACAAAGACAGTGAGGAAGAACAAATTAAAGATTTTTTTAAGGACTATACCAACGTTCTTGAAATTAAATAGAAAAGAATTCTAAGGAGGCAATATTATGGCTAAAGGTAAAGGTCCAATGATACCAGGCAATATGAATAATATGATGAAACAAATTCAAAAAATGCAAAAGGATATGACCGATGCACAAGAAAAAATTGAAGCTGAAAATTATGAAGCAACAGCAGGTGGTGGCGCAATTAAAGTAGTGGTCAATGGTAAAAAAGAGCTTATTTCGATTGATTTAAAACCAGAAATAGTTGATCCAGATGATATCGAAATGTTACAAGATTTAATTATGGTTGCTGTCAATGAAGCAATGAAAATTGCGGATGAAACCATGAATAAAACCATGAGTAAATTTACTGGCGGTATGAATATGCCAGGATTGTTCTAGGAGAATTAAATGTCAAAGTTTATCCCTGCTATTGGTCGATTAATTGACGAGTTTGCTAGATTGCCTGGCGTTGGGAAGAAAAGTGCCCAACGACTTGCTTTTTATATTGTAAATATGGAACAGAGTCAAGCGGTTGCTTTTGCTGAAGCCATACTAGATGTTAAAAGAAAAGTCAGGTATTGTGATCGATGTTTTAATATTACCGATCAGGATATCTGTGAAATTTGTCAAGATGTTAAAAGAGATCAGCAGATTATTTGTGTGGTGGAGACACCTCGTGATGTTATTGCTATAGAGAACACTAAGGAATATCATGGCTATTATCACGTTCTTCATGGTGCGATATCGCCAATGGAAGGGATTGGTCCAAATGACGTTAAAATTCGTGAATTGATCATTAGATTACAAGGAGACGAAACTAAAGAATTGATCATTGCGACAAACCCAACCATAGAAGGCGAAGCTACGGCGATGTATATATCAAAGCTACTTAAGGGGACCGACATTAAGGTAACTCGACTTGCACATGGTATACCTGTTGGTGGCGATCTAGAGTATGCAGATGAAATAACTTTAGCTAAGGCAATTGAAGGTAGAAGGCTCTTGTAGCAAAGATGATAACTCAATAAAGTAAAGTGTTAAAAGAGCATTATATTCTGATGCTCTTTTTTTGTTTCAAAAAAAATAGATTTACAAAATATGGAAATCATGATATGTTATTTACAAATTATGGCAAAGAGGTTGATATGCAAATTTATATATACAGTACAGAAGAAATAACCAAAGATAATTTGGATTTTCTCAATTTTAATCAACTCATTTACTTTGATGAGGTCGATAAAATAAAGAATCATTTCAGTGAAGAGTGGTTACCCATATTATTAATATGGTCGCAACCAAGTGATGAGATTGTTAAAGAACTTGAACAGCTCAAGTGGTATAAGAGACTCGTAAGAATGGGAATCAGATATAAGACGCAGGATAGTTTATATTTAGAAAACACAAATAAATATGAAATTTTTAAACAATTGAGCATACAGTACAAGAGGGATATTAACCAAACCTATCTAAAACTAATTAAGGAACTAATTTTAGATGAATCCGATTATCAATATTTATCTACATATTACGAAGGTATGGAAATAAAAGACTTCAATATGAAAGTGAACAAACGGCAAAATAGTCAATTTACTGGCATGATAGCATTGGTTGGGCAACAGAGAATATCTAAAAAGATGATTCAGGAAATGACTAGTAGGGTTTCTGGTCGAACTCTTTTAATCGATGGTAATTTATTAGCACCCTCGCTTGATGAGATTTATGGTATCCATCAGATGGAAACTGGAATTAGATCACATTTGACAGGCATAGATAATACAGGGATTAATGTCGCTTTGGATACGATTTTAAAAGGGATTGATATAAAAAGTAGTATCGACCAATTGGTTAAAAGGGTGTCACCCAAACTGGATCTTATGCTTGGAAATTATAATATATATAACTATGAACACTATGATGTTGGTACGATTAAGCGGCTTTTACTAAATTTACAGCAGTTATATGAATGTGTGGTCGTAGTCGTATCTGGATTTCCTTATGATGAAATGACAATGCTCACCCTACATATGAGCTCGGTGAATATTTTTACCACTTCAGGTTCACTTGCAGAAACCAGACATCTATTTCAGTTTATTAATTTACTAGAAGCCAAGCAGGGCATTGTTAAATCTAAGAATAAAATACTGTTAAAGAAAACGAATAAGTTAATTGACTTAAAAAGCAGATCTGTACTTAAATTTTTATTTAAAGATAATTTTTACAGTTCAGCTGAAACGATAGTAAGGAAGGGGATTGGAATAATAAATTAATGGGAGTGCTTAATAGTTTAATAGAACCTTTCGACACCAGTCGACAAATCGAGTTAAAAACGAATTTGTCTGTGGTGAATGAATTAATCGATGAGCTAATGTTTAATTTCGCTACCTTAATTGCGGATGTTGAAGAAGGTCGTGTTAATGAGCTTGTATTAAAAATGGAAATTGAGAAAAAAATCAATAAGCAAAAGGGTGTGTTTGATCCTGAGGAAATGAAACGTATCATTTTCGATACAATCTATGGCTATGGGATATTACAACCATTGGTGATGGACAATGACATCTCTGATATTGATGTACCGCATTATGATTACATACTAATTAAGAGAAAGGGAAATCAGGAAAGAATAGATTTAAAGTTTGAGAATGAAAAATCATTTACTCGGTTTTGCAAGCTATTAATAACCAGAAATGGCGGCGTTATAAACGAAGTTGATAACCATTGTCGAGTTAGTGATCATCATCATTTTTTGAGAATCAATGTCTGTATCTCTCCAAGAAATAATACAGGTACTTCATTAAATATTAGAAAGCATACAATCATTGCATACAAATGGGAGGAGCTACAATCACTTGGTTTTTTGGATTCAATGAGTAGTAGTCTTTTAAAAAAAATGAATGAAGAAAAGAAAAATCTATTAATCTGTGGTAAAGGCGCAGCTGGTAAAACGACTCTTTTAAGAACCTTGATAGATTCTGGGGATGAATTAGAGAGAATGTTGATATGTGAGACAGATTCCGAGATTTATCCACAGAAAAGAAATGCAATTTCACAAAAGATAAAGAAATCTGAAATTGGAGGTAAGTCACTTGAGCTTAAGGACTTAATAAGAGAGGGACTTACAATGAGCTTAGATACTTATTGTATAGGTGAAATCATAGGTGAAGAATCATGGGATTTTATTCAGGCGGGCTATACAGATCATAGAATCATAGGAACCATACATGGTTCAAATGTCGTTGGGGCACTGGACCGTATGGTGATGTTAATTGAAAATTGTACGAGAATTCCTTATGAAAAACTTGCTGAAATGATAGCGAATACCTTAGATTATGTAATTTATCTTAAAGACTTTCAAGTGATGAATATCAGTAGGATTTCAGGCTTTGATATGGACAAAAGGAAGTATGAAATTCAACCCATATATACTTTTGGTGATTGCGAATGACAATACTGATTGTATGTTTTAATGCTCTGGCAATTTTTTTGCTATTTCGTTTTCTATTAAAAATCGACTTTAGCAATAAATTAATCAATTTTCATCATATGACAATTTCCTATTATAGAAATGAAGGACTCGGACAAAGGCTTAAAAAGAGATACATTGAAGAATTGTTTTTAGAAGAAAAAATAACCTTATCAGAAATTTGGGTATTTTACTTAATTTATATTACGTTGATTTTTATATTAAACCTGATTACACAGCTCAATCCATTTTATAAATACAGCTTAAGTGTTCTTTTTATAGCACTCCCGTTTCTTTTAATGGAAGTAATACGAAATCATTTAAATAAGAAAATTGAACGTGGCTTGTTTCAGCTACTAACTCAGTTCAATTCAAGATTGATGAAGAAGGAAGATGTTATCTGTGCAATGTATGAAATTGAACGTGCTATTGACAACCAACCGATCCGTAAAATTCTTAGGCGTTTCAATCAATCGATACAAATCGGTGTTTTACCTGAGCAAGCCTTTCAAAATACAAAGCGCATTTGTACAAATGATTACTTTAAATACATTATAACAAATATTGAAATTGTATATAAAAGAAGGGGGAATGTCTCAGAGCTTATGAGGGCACTTGAAAATGAATATACCTCCATTCAGATAGAAGTTAATAAGAGGAAGACCGAACTAATACATGAGCTAAGGATGATTTTGGTATCGTTAGCGATTTTCCTCTTAGTTACCATAAAGGTGATTAATGATAATGACTATATCTTAAGCTTCTATAGTGGTCATTATGGACTTATAGCTTTGATTTCAGTTATCGTATCTTTGGGAATCGTGCTTGTGGTTAAAGGCTTTCTGAAAACATATTGAAAGTGAGTCTAAGACAAATAAAAGGACTTTAGGGTGAGGTAAATGATAAATGCAACAATTATTGCTATAAATATTTCTGCGGTCACTATTTTATTGCTTTTTATGGAAGCTGCAGGTGAGGCGCAGCGAGTAAAATCCCCAATTAAAACAAATCAGTTCGTTATGCGTCTAAAAAAAGATAGAATTAATTCTACAATTATTGCAAAAAATTTCTACAGAATTTATAAGTACTTATATATTCAAACGGTTACAGGTGCAAGACCTGAAGATGTATTGAAGAGCATGCATCAAATTGTGGACCATGTTTTATTAAAAAAGGTTCTTGTTTCGATGTCAGCAATTTTATCGCAAACCAATGATGTTGAAGAAGCATTAAACTATTTGAAAATCAAATTTGCATATGAGGAAGGCGAAATTCTGGTAGGAATTCTAAAAAGCATAACCATTAGCGGTCTATCACAGGAATCTTTTCTAAGACTAGATCAAATGCTTTTTCAAAAATATCTTGCACAGTTAAGAAAAGATACTGCGCAGATAAAGAGAACCTATTTTTATGCAATTGTGTGCTTTACAATAGCAGCTTCAATGATTATTTTTATACCATTGCTTGAGCAAATGTTAAATTCAGCGAATATTATATTTAACTAGGAGGTTATTTTAATGAAAAGAGTTTTCTTGAGAGCCTGTAAAAACTTACAAGACAGGATCTATGGTGCGATGGCTACCCTTAAATCTGAGGCGGGTGAGTTTGGAATTAGTTCGGTTATTGGGATTGCAATTGGATTAATTGTGGCAGCGTTTATATTAATTCCTGGCATTCAAACCTTTGCAAGCAAAATTATTTCAGATATGCAATTGTGGTGGACGAACTCAATTAGCACACAAATTTTCCCGAACTAATGAATATAGACCAAGTGGTTGTAATCGGGATATTACTAGTGGTCATTATGGCTATATTTGTTTCTGTGATAGAGCTTGCTACGCCTATCATTAAAAAAATAGAGTTTAATGCACTGTGTAGAAATTATACTTTATTAGCGGAATCTCAAAATGGATTGTCAAATGAAACACTACAGAAATTAAAAAACGAATTAATGAGCAGTGGCTATGAGATTATAGACATCCAGTCAAATGAAAATAATACGGTCATGAGAGGGAGTGAATCGGTATTAGTGGTAGAGGTTGCCTATAAAACAACGAAGCTTATTAATCTATTTAATAGAATTGATGAGACTCTCATTTTTAAGTATTCTCAGAACTTTATCGCAAGAAAGATCGTAATGTAGGATGAAATATAAAAAAAAAGTAAGCGGCTCTAGTGAAATTGGGATTGTTATTACAGCGTTCTTTATATTACTGATTATTGTAATGCCAATTTACTTAATGATTCAGGAATACGCTCTTTTTAATAATTTTAATCAAGAGCTTGAAGCAGAAGTAGAATTTGCATTAATGAATCAATTGATGTACTTAAATTCAAATGCATTTAGTGAAGCTAGGTTTGTCCTTAATTCAGACTATTTGAACAGATTTGCTTTAGATATTGAAAGTGATGCCCCACTCAATAAAATGACTCAAATAGAAAACCTTGAAATCACGTTCAAAACAATAGCGAGTAGTGCTGACATAATGGTTTCATTTAATTACGATTATGTCTCCCAAATTATAATGAGGGGGCATCTGACTAAGAAAATGAATGTGAAGCTAAGGTATCAATTACCTGTGAATCAATGAAAACAAATAATATAAATCTTTTGTGATATGAGGTCATACGAGATAAAAGCAGTGAGGATATATGAAAAGGATAGTAATGATTGTTGGTTTACTCTTATTTGGTTTCCTGTTAACTTATTATGAAGTGAGCTCTATTAGAGATGTAAATCAAAATGAATTGATTGAAATTATAGCACTTAAAAATCCCATTGAGGCAGGAGTGGCAATTACCACTGAAGACATAAAATATGTTTTAGTGGATTATACCTTTGATCGTGAGCATTATTTTTCAAAAGGCACCGATGTTGTCGGGAAAAAACTAGCGATTACATTAAATGAAGGCACCTTACTAATGGACCAGTTTATAAAGCAGGAGGGTGACTATTCACCTGAAAAAAATAATGCAATTACCAGTCTAAAGGTTTTGCCAGAGGAGTTTATTTGTTGGCAGGTTGGCGTTGGAGATCGCATAGACCTTGTACATGTTTCGTTTGAGCATGAGATGACCTTACTTGGCGAAGTGTTAATTAAAGGCATTTTTGACCAAAATTTAAAAAGCAATTCGAGCATGCCGACCTACGTTGTCGTTGAAGGGGAAGCTTATACGATAGAAAGGCTTATACTGTTAAGAGATCAAGGTCGCATCGAAGCAATAAAGAGATAGCTTACATTTGAAAGCGATCATATATATGCATTATAAAGACAATGTATTATTTGCTGAATTCTCTGATATAATATAACAAATAGGAGGTTTCAGATGAATTATAGCAAGCTTTCTAGAGAGTCTTTGATACACGAAATTGAACAATTAAACAAGGAAAAGGAACAAATTAGGCTCGAAGCAATAGGATCAAAGCTAGGTATTCACGAGAGCATAAATGATTTAAGTGTTCCTGCGTTTATTGTTAATTCAGACTATAATATCGTATGGGCCAATCGACATAGCTCAGACAACTTCAATGACCTACTTTCTCATAAGTGTTATAAAGTCTTTTTTGGATTAGAGGATGTTTGCTTTGGGTGTCCACTTCAGAACTGCTTTAGCGAGCTTTCGCATGAGGATTTTATTACAACTCGATTTACAGATGGATTGCTGAAGGAAATAGGCATTAAGCTTTTACCTGTAATAAAGAATGAACAAATAACAGGTGTCCTTGAAATTCAAACTGAAAATCACAAACAACAGTTTACAAAAAAAATAACGAGCATAGTAGACGCCTATGAGCACCTAAAACAAAAACATGAGGATTTATTAAATTTCATACAACACTACTCTAAATCCTTGAGAGTACCGTTAAGATCTTTCATTGGTTATTTTCAAGCCTATTCTAATATTGAGCCAGATAACCATGTTCAATCTGAGTATTTGAAAATGCTGGAAACAAATTCAGAGATGTTATATGAAACCTTAAATCGATTAATGGTATATATAGAAACTGAGAAGCTAGCTTATAATGCTAAAAAAATTACATTTAGTTTGAAGCAGGCAATTAATGAGGTGTTAGATCAGGTGTTAGCACTTAATCAGATCACAGAGCATTCGAATTACAGCCTTCAATATACTGAAACACTACCCGAGGTTGTCGTTGGCGATGCATTTGGACTTAAGATGACACTTGCCTATTTGCTAGAATTTGCACTGCATTCGTCATCAAGCCAGCTGATTGAGATAAGAATTTCAGAGGTACTGCAAACTCATTCGCAGCTTGCATTAAAGGTTAGCATTCAGACCAAATTTGATCCCTTAGTGACTGAAAAGCCATTTGAGTATTATAGAATTCGAGATAACATGTCCTTTGATTCCTTAAAAGAGTTTTCTCAAGTACTTGGAATTGAGCTTGCAAGAGAAATTGTTGAAAGTAATAAAGGTACTTTAGTCTTAAGTTCTGGTATTGATAATTATATCTATATGGATGTGAACCTACAGTTCGATAAAATCAATCCAAAATTTGAGGATATCGATGAAAACAGTATTAAAGAAAGACCCAAAATATTAATTATTGACAGTGAGAGGCTAAGACTTTCATTGGAAATTTTTAAAGCATACGACTTTTATTTTGCTTCAAATGGAGAAGATGCAGTCGCTGCATATTTCAAAAATGAACCGGATTTAACCATTATGAATGTTATGATCACTGGAAGTGATGGGTTTAAGGTTTTTGATGAAATAGAAAGTAGAAGACGTAAGGTAAAACCCATTATCGCAATTTCAAATAAGCTAATCGATAATGAGAGAGAATTCATGAGGGATTACGGATTTGATGAGTATTATCCAAAGCCCTTGGACGAAGAGAAATTGCTAAGTATCATAACTAGTTATATTTAGATGATCAAGCCATATTTAACACCATCCGGGACGCGCATAGCGTCCTCTTTTATGTTATAATGGAATATAAATGCAGAATTACGATTTGAATTTTCATAAGATTTTTAATAAGATGGACGGGAAATTAAGAAGAATTTTAGATAAATTGGAAGGTGAAGCATGAAATTTAGAGGGATTGCAAGTGCAGTGTTTGGAATGGAAGCCATCGTTGGTCAGGAGCTTAAGGATTTAGGCTTTGACAACGTGGTTGTAGAAAATGGCAGAGTTTTATTTGATGCAGATGAAGCTGGCATCGCAAAGGCAAATCTATGGGTAAGAACTGCAGAAAGAATCTATATCATGGTAGGTACATTTAAGGCGACTACCTTTGAACAACTTTTTGACCAAATATACAAATTGCCATGGGAGCTTTATATTCCAAAAGAAGCGACTTTCCCAGTCAATGCAAAATCGGTAAAATCCAAGCTATTTAGCTTGTCTGATATTCAAAGCATTAGTAAAAGAGCCATTGTAAAAAGACTATCCGGCTTATACAAGGTAGAATGGTTTAAGGAAGAAGCAGAAACCTACAGCATTCATGTGAATTTTTTAAAGGATGAGGTAACGGTTAGCATCGATACATCTGGAAGTGGTCTTCATAAGAGGGGCTACCGTGCTAAAGGCAATGAAGCACCGCTTAAAGAAACCTTAGCAGCAGGCTTACTATTAGTGAGTAAATGGCGCCCTTTTATCCCATTGATAGACCCTTTTTGCGGCTCGGGAACAATTGCTATTGAAGCGGCATTGATTGCAAAAAATATCGCTCCGGGTCTCAATCGAAGCTTTGATGCTGAAAAATGGCGCTGGATTGATGCAAGCATATGGAAAAATGCAAGAAAAGAAGCCTATCAGGCGATTAAGCAGGATGTTGATATTAAGATTGAAGGCTATGATATTGATCGACGCGCCATTGCTATAGCGAGAGAAAATGCCGAATTAGCTGGTGTTGAAGACATTATTCACTTCCAAGTAAGGGATGTTAGAGATTTCAGCACTAAGAATCAATACGGTTATTTAATTTGCAATCCACCGTATGGTGAAAGACTTGAAGACGAAGCTGCTGTTAAGTCCTTATATGCATTGATGGGTAAGGTATTTAAGGAATATACGACTTGGTCCAAATACATCATTACGTCGTATGATTATTTTGAAGATGCTTATGGTTCAAAGTCAACTAAAAATAGAAAGCTATACAACGGAAGAATTAAAACTTATTTTTACATGTACTTTGGCGAAAAGCCACCTAGAAGAAATAAAGAAGTGTCAGAAATGTAATTAATTCGAGGACAAGCCAACATGAAGAAAAGTATCTCAATTGCTATTTTGATTATATGCATCGTTTTTGTCATGCAATTTGAAAGAATCATGTCTTTAGCGACACGATTGGTGGATGAAAACTATAAAAAATCAGATAGTATTTACTTTAATCTAAATAATGACTTTGAAAATCGTGCACAAGTGTATGCGCTTAAGGACGCATATATCATTGTGGGTAGGACGAAGCTACAGTATATTTCCGAAAAAGGAATTCTCATATGGGAGAAAGACATCACTTCTCAAAATGTAAGTGTAGACACTGAGTCAAAACTAATGCTTTTAGCAGAAAAGAAGGCGGGGGATCTATTTCTCGTCAATGAATCTGGTGAGATAACTCAGAAAAGATTTGCAATAGGCAATATAGAATCCATCAGATGCTTTAGTGGGGGCTATTTTGGCGTATTAAAATCCAACCACGAATTTATACTTTTGGATAAAAGCTTAAAAACCGTTTCAAGCACAGAACTACCATCAGGAACGATTATCGATTACAAGATGAACCTTGAAAGACAAAATGTGGCTTTTTTACTACTGGATTTAAAGCATGCGGAGTTTAATACAAAGCTGATTATAACCACCTTTAACGGTAATATCGTTAGTGGAAGTAATATCTCAGAGGATATCGGCTATGCCATGCGCCTTAAAAAGGATAAGATCGTGGTTTTAGTCGACCATGCTATGATGAGTTTTGATTACGATGGCAAAAAATTAAGCGAGGCGACCTTTGACCAGACGATCAGTCAGTTTAAGCTGGCGGATAGCGTATTTCTGTATCTTAATAATGCCAATAATACCTCTGTGACGGTTGAAACCCCTTCAGAGCAATTAGTTGTCTATGATGATAACGGCAATATCCTCAATAGCTTTAAGCCACCATTTTTAGATATCATGGGTGTCAATGTTATGGATGGCAAGATTCTACTATATAATTCGAATAAGGTGGTACTAACTGATTTTTCAGGTAAGGTACAAGAAACCTATGATGTGATAGAAGACATTGTAAACGTACATGTAATGAATAACAAAGGCTTTGCAATTGAATACATGGATCACTTGGATGTTTATACGTTACGTTAAATGGAGGCATAAATGAATTGGACGGATGTCGCGGTTGCTGCCATATTGGGAAGCTGTATTTATTTTGGATGGAAGAAAGGGTTTATTGTTGCTGCCATTGAATTTATAAAATGGATTGCATCTTTATTTGTAGCACGCGTTTTTTTTGTTCAATTTACAAACTTTTTTATAGGCATACTGGGTGATCCTACTGAAAAAATTAAGACCCATGTCAGCAAGTATCTTTATGAGTCCTTTGGCTTTAGTATGACTTCACCTCAAACGATGACAGGAGGCGAAGTGGATGTTGCTGTAACCTCATTAAAGCTTCCCATGGACTTTGAGACTGGCATCAAGTCGCAGCTTTCAACAATGGTTACTAAGACGACGACAGATTTCGTCAATGTGGCAACACAAGAAATGAGTAAAATGATACTTTATGGATTAGGCTTTATCTTATTGGTATTCCTGCTATTAATTGCGTTTAGTATTTTTCAAACAGTTGCAAACATGATTGCAAAGCTCCCGATACTTAAAGAGTTAAATCAAGGTGGTGGCATGGTAATTGGTGGCGTAATCGGTGTAATTAGCGTCTACTTTATTATGGCCATACTCGGCTATTTAAAGACCTTTTCATGGGTTCAAGAAACACAGAGTGCTGTGGAAAATTCTCAGTTTGCCGTCTATTTTTATAAATACAATATTCTGCAATATTTGTTTAACCATATGTTGATTAAGGGTCAATTTTAATGGAGGATGATGATGGAAGTGAAAATTGATGCACGTGGACTGGCTTGTCCAAAACCGGTGATTGAAACTAAGAAAGCACTAGAAGGAATCAATGAAGGCAATATTATAACCTTAGTGGATAATGCAGTTGCTAGAGACAATGTTTCAAAGCTGGCAAAAAGCCTAAAGCTACATTTTAGTGTATCTGAGGCAGACGGAAATTTTGAAATAAGTATCTTTAAGGGCGCCTATGCACAATCGCCAGAGGATATGGTGCAAAAAAGACCAGACCTAGCTAATTTAGTTATCCTAGTTGGAAAAGATACACTCGGCGAGGGTGAAAGAGAACTGGGTGAAACCTTAATTAAGAGCTATTTTTATGCACTTTCAGAATCTGAGCCCTACCCAAAGGCGATTCTATTTGTTAATTCTGGCGTAAAGCTTACCACCTTAAATAGCCAGGTGATTGAGCATCTTAAAAAACTAACAGAATATGGTACAGAGATCTTAAGCTGTGGTTTATGTTTAGATTATTATCAAATAAAAGATTTTTTACAAGTAGGTGGTGTTACCAATATGTATCATATTATTGAGCTAATGAATGAAGCCAATAATACGATTACCTTGTAATAAGGTAAGCATTAATTATTAATTACTTGACTGAAAGATTATATGCTTAGTGCAATTAATAGTTTGAGGAGCAATATAAAGATTATGGAAAGAAATTACATGATTATTACATTTAGCTCAACGCATCAGGCGATTCATTTTGAACGTCTATTGTTGGGACGATTTGCTATAGAAATGATTCCAACCCCAAGAGATATAACCGCCAGCTGTGGCCTTTCACTTAAATTTGAGAAGGAAGATTTATCATCTATACTTGATGCTTTAAAAGCGGAGGATCTTTCTGGGAAACAATTGTATGAATATATAGAAGAGAAGCAGATTAGAAAAATGATTACAATTGGTTGGGAGGATGCGTATGCCACTAAAGCTTGAAGTCGGCGATCAAATTACAACGAAAAAACCACATCCCTGTGGCAGTCATAGTTTTAAAATTATGAGAGTCGGCGTGGATTTTGTCATAAAGTGTGATCAATGTAGCAAAGAAATATGGATTCCACGTGTTAAAATAGAGAAAAGAATCAAAGATATCTATAGAAATGGCGTTAAAATACCAAAAGAATAAAAAAAAACTTGCCATGTGTATAGGTCGATGATATAATTCTAATGTTGTAAGTGCGGCAATGCCGCTACTTCTCTGCCCTTTTTTAAGGGCCATTATGTCCATAGGGAGGTGTAAAGATGAGAAATTACGAGACTATTTTTATTTTAAAACCATCACTCGAAGAAGAAAAAAGAATTGAAGCAATCGAGAAATTCAAAGCGATTATCGCTGCGGATGGCGAAATAGAAAAAGTGGAAGAATGGGGTAACAGAAAATTAGCTTATGAAATCGAAAAGATTAGAGAAGGATACTATGTGTTAGTAAACTTTAAGGCTAATTCTACTCTTCCAAAAGAGCTTGAAAGAAATTTCAAGATTTCTGATGACGTAATTCGTTATATCGTCGTTAATTTAGAAGACAAATAATTGAAAATGGGGGCTCCTTAATGAATAATGTTGTTTTAATCGGACGTTTGGCAAGAGACCCAGAACTCAGATTTGTTCCCGGCAGCGGGATGGCAGTAGCCAACTTTACGATGGCGATCGATAAAGGATTGACACGTGAGAAAAAGCAGGAATTTGAAAGCCAAGGCAAACCGACAGCAGATTTCATAAGAATCGTTGTTTGGGGAAAACAGGCTGAAAACTGCTCACAATATTTAGCAAAAGGCAAACTCGTGGCTATACAAGGTTCTATTCAAACCAGCAGCTATAAGTCGAATACAGGAGAGGTCAGATACACGACCGAAGTACTTGCCAACCGAGTCGAATTCCTCGAATGGGGAGAAAAGTCACAGTCATCAACGTCAAAAGGCGATGATTTCAGCTTTGGTGCTGGAAGCTTTGAAGATTTTCAATCCATTGAAGATGATGATGATGTTCCATTCTAGAAAAGGAGGGAAAACTAATGGTTAAAAGACGTAGAAAGAGAAAAGGTTGTTCTTTCTGTCAAGATAAAGTAGAGTCTATCGATTACAAAGACACTAAGAAACTTCAAAAGTATCTTACTGAAAGAGGCAAAATTTTGCCTAGAAGAGTAACTGGTACTTGTGCTAAGCACCAAAGAATGGTTACTAGCGCAGTTAAAAGATCTAGAATTATCGCTCTTTTACCTTTCGTTAACGATTAAGTTTCGAAAGCAAAAGTATAAAATTAACGCTGTCCGATGGGCAGCGTTTGTTTTTTAGTGTATAATCAATAGAGGTAAGACGAAATGACTATTTTCCAGAACGTGGAGGTTTTTCACATTGAATAAGACAAGACAAATAACTGAAGCGGGATTATTTGCAGCTTTGATTGCAATTATGATTGTTGGGGCATATTATGTGCCTATCATTGGAGGCGTACTCGCCTTTTTATTACCAGTACCTGTTATCGTTCTGACTATGAAAAATAAGCCTTTGTATGTATTTGTCGCAGGTGTGATCGCAAGTTTGATCTCCGGGGCAATCATATCAATCATCAATGGATTGACCCTAGGTGGACTTGCTTTGATCATTGGACTTCCAATGGGGCTAGCTATAAAGAATAGAAAATCTAACTTAATGACGCTTTTTATCGGTACTGTTTCAGCAGCAATAGGATTATTTATAATCTTTACATTGCTTGAATTTGTATTTGGCGTTTCTTTTATAAGTGTTATTGAAGATAGCTTTAGAGTATCGATGGATCTACAAGCCAGTATTGGTACAGCAGCAAGTGATCTTGACGTAGATAAAACTGCAACATTAGATGAACTTCAAAAGGCAATGGATCAAGTGCTTTATATCACACAGCTAGTTATGCCTGCAATGATGATTGCGATGGCTATGCTGTATTCAGCAATAAATTTATTGTTTTCGCATCAAGTATTAAAGAGAATGAAAATTGATCATATACCACTTGGCACTTTTGATACGTTTAGATATCCTAAGCATCTTGCTTACGGTAGTATGGGAATGCTATTACTAGCTTACATCATCAGTTATTTAGGCTATGTGGATTCGGTGCTTCTTATGTCCAATTTAAAGTATCTGTTTGTCACGGTCTTTTCAGTTCAAGGCTATGCATTATTTTACGCTTTCTTTAAGAAAAGAACCGGAAAATCAATGTCCATCATTTTACTTGTATTACTGACATTGTTTGGATTTACTCAGTTACTTGTATTCCTTGCATTCCTTGGTTTCTTTGATGTTATGATGGATTTAAGACGCCTTGATATTAAAATAAAAAAAGATTAAGTAGACGTTATCGATAGAAAGGGATATTTTATGGGAAACAATAAAATGAGCAATCCATTTAAAGAAACGGTCAACTTATATTTAGTTGTTATAGCATTGCTTGTAATCGGACTTGCATTTTATAATCCTTTACTAGGTATTATAGGGGCATTTATTTTGATTAGTCTCATCATATACAATTGGCTTTCTGATCGAAATAAATCGAGAAAGTGGCGAAAGTATGTTGAGGCATTATCCACAAATATCGATAATGCAGCTAGGTATGCAGTGTTTAATTTACCTGTACCACTGGTTGTCATCGATATAGATGGTAAGATCAATTGGTACAACTCAAAGTTTACAGATATGGTTTCTGAAAAAAGTGTCATGGGTAAAGGGATCGTCAATTTAATTCCTGCGCTTAATTTAGAAGCATTTAAGCTTTCTGAAAATCAAGAAGCGGTTCGAATTGGAGATCGTACTTATGATGTCTATGCCAATATGGTTAACCTTGAGGATGACAATCCTCAAAACCTTGTGATTATGCTGTATTGGTTTGATGTGACGCCACTTACAGATCTTCAAATGCGATATGAGGAAGAAAAACCCGTTTTGGCTTTGATAAATGTCGATAACTTTGAAGACGTTATGAATGAGACAAAAGAGGAGAAAATTCCATTTCTTACTTCTGAAATTGAAAAACGCGTTAATCTTTGGGCAACTCGCATGAATGGGATGATAAAACGTTATCAAAAGGACAAATATATCGTTATCTTTGAAGCAAAGTACTTAGAAAACCTTGAAGCTAAGAAATTTGCAATATTAGATGATGTAAGAGAAATAGATGTTGGTAATAAAATTCCTGCGACACTGAGTATCGGTATTGGCTATAATGGCAATACGCCAGCGCTTATTGAAGAAGACGCATATGCTTGTTTGGAGCTCGCTTTAGGTAGAGGCGGGGATCAAGCGGTTATCAGAAGAAACAATACATTTGAGTTTTATGGCGGAAAGACAAAGGCAGTTGAAAAGAGAAACCGTGTAAAAGCAAGGGTTATCGCTCATGGATTTCAAACGCTTATCGACGAAAGTTCGAAGGTCATCGTTATGGGGCACAAATCGCCAGACATGGATTCGTTTGGTGCTGCAATAGGCATCTACAGAAGTGTTATCAATCGTGGAAAAGAAGCTGCCATCGTTTTAAATGAAATCAATGAAGGCATTGAAACGGTTTATGGCACAGTTAAGGATAAAGACATCTATCAGTTTGTAGATTCGCTGCAAGCGCTTGAAATGCAGGATGAGAAAACACTTGTCGTCGTGGTAGATACACATAAACCAAGCTTGACCGAATGCCCTGATCTGATAGAATCCGCAACAAGAGTGGTCCTTATCGATCATCACCGTAGAAGTACGGAGTTTATTGATAAAGCGGTTTTAAAATACATGGAGCCTTATGCTTCTAGTACTTCGGAACTGGTAACAGAGATTCTTCAGTATATGGAGAATAAGCCGAGAATTGAAAGAGAAGAAGCAGATGCACTCCTTGCGGGTATAACTGTGGATACAAAGAATTTCTCGCTTAAAACAGGGGTAAGAACGTTTGATGCGGCAGCTTATCTTAGAAGACAAGGTGCAGATACCATTCGTGTCAGACAACTGTTTCAGGACGATCTCGAGACTTTTATCGAAAAGGCCTCTATTGTGAGAACGGCAATACGCCATAGAGAAAGCATCGCTATATCAAGTTCAGATGTTCAAAGTGATAGTATTCAACTGATTGCTGCACAGGCTGCAGACGATCTGTTAGATATAAAAGGTATTAATGCATCCTTTGTCATTGCACAAAAGTTAGATGGTACAGTTTTTATTTCTGGACGCTCTTTAGGAGATGTTAACGTTCAAATCATCTTAGAAAAACTAGGTGGAGGCGGTCATCTCGAGGTTGCAGGCGCACAGTTTAAGGATGCAAATATCGAAGAAGTAAAACAAAAACTTATTGAAAGTATCGATCAATATTATGAGGAAGGGGCATCGAAATGAAAGTCATACTCTTAAAAGACATAAAGGGCACTGGAAAAAAAGGTGAGATTATTAACGCAAGTGATGGACATGCTAGAAACTACCTTATTCCTAGAGGGCTTGCAAAGGAAGCAACTGACGGAAGTGTTAGACAATTAGAGCACCAAAACGCTGCGAAAGAAAAACGTGCACAAGAAGAGTTAGATGAAGCAAAGGCACTTGCAGAAAAAATCAATACCTTCGAAATTACGTTTAAAACCAAAGCAGGAGAAGGTGGTAGATTATTTGGTTCTATTACCAATAAAGACGTTGCAGAAATGATTAAGAAGAAATACAGTCTAGATATCGACAAGAAGAAAATCGTTATGGATCAGCCGATTCGTACCTTAGGAACGACGAAGGTTACCATTAAGGTCTATCCAAAGGTTTCAGCTGAGTTGAAAGTTCAAGTGATTGAGGAGTAAACCACTTCATGAGAATTACATTAAAAATTGAGGTTATTTATGACCTATTTTTAACGTATTTTTCTGAAATATAAACAAATCTTAAAGCAAAAATGCTTAAAAATAGGGTATCATTTGATTAGACAGCAAGGAACGACAGAAGCAACTGGGAAATGACGTAAGCAACATGGATATGACATCAATAATAAGAAGATCGAGAGATCTTCTTATTTTGTAGGTGGAATTATCAGAAAAATCAGACAAAGGGGTGTAATATGATAGAATCCATCAAAAATGAAATTAGAAAAACACTTGTTGGAAAGGATACAGCGATTGAGAGCATATTAATTGCAATGCTTTCAGGAGGACATGTTCTTATCGAGGATCTACCGGGGCTGGGAAAAACGACGCTTGCCAAAGCATTCTCTGCAGCTATGGATTCGGAATTTAGAAGAATTCAGTTTACGCCGGATTTAATGCCATCAGATTTAATTGGCATATCAATATTCTCTAAAGAGAAAGAACAATTTGTTTTTCATCCGGGTCCAATTTTCACAAATGTGCTTTTGGCGGATGAGATAAATAGAACCTCTCCCAAAACGCAATCCAGCTTGTTAGAGGCAATGGAAGAGTTTCAAGTAACCGTTGATGGACAGTCCATTAAGCTTGAAGCGCCATTTATCGTCATTGCTACAGAAAATCCGATTGAGCTTCAGGGGACTTTTCCTCTTCCAGAGGCACAGCTGGATCGATTTATGATGCGAATTTCACTTGGCTATCCAACCGTTGATGAAGAGGTCGATATCCTAAGTCTAAAGGAGAAAAGTGCAGAGATTAAGCCAGTTATAACAAAGGAAAGCTTTCAAAGTGCAGTTAGCGACATAGAAAAAATATACGTAGATCCCGCACTTAAAAGCTATGTAGTTAAGCTTGTAAAGGCGACGCGTGAGCATCATTTGATAAAGCTAGGCGGAAGCCCTAGAGCATCGGTACATTTATTTAAGGGCGCTAAGGCTAAGGCATACTTAGAGGGAAGAGAATTTGTGATCGCATCCGATATTTCGGACATTTATGAGTCGATTATTGGGCATAGGCTGATTCTAAAGAGTGAAGCCATTCATAGAGGCTCAGGTCTTAAGGGGCTTCTACAAGAAATAGTAGATTCAGTTGAAGTACCTAAAGTGGTACGTTAGGGGGATTTATGACGAAGGGATTTCGTCGATTTCTGTATGTCTTAATGGCCTTTCTTTTAGTCGTATCGGTTATATCAGGGGGAAAAACACTTTATTATTTATGGTTGCTGACATTTTTAATCTGGCTAAGCATGGTCCTCATGCTCAGGCATAATGAACGTAACCTATATATTCTTTATTATACAAGTGATAACGTCGTTTCTTCTGGGGATGCAGTGAACATCGATTATAAACTGTCAAATACGAGCATCGTGCCAATTCTTCATGCAGTGATCGAATTTAAACTCGATAAAAAAATGGATACGGACTCAAGCTTAAAGGAGATCGCCTATTTTAAGAATTTTGATCGCATTAATTTTTCCAAGGACATTATCTGCAAGTATAGAGGGTATTACAAGCTTGGAAAGGTTAAGGTTGATCTTTATGATCCTTTAATGATCGGAAAAAGAACCATTGATTTTAACAAGGAAGTGGATATAACCGTTTATCCTAAGGTGATGCCAATTAAAGAACGCGTCCTTCAGTCGATGGACTTTTTTGGGACGCTTAAATCCAACCGACAGACACTAGAGGATCGCACAAATCTTGTGAATATTAGACCCTATCAGCCAGGTGACCAGCTAAAAAACATCCATTGGAAAATCAGTGCAAGAAAGGATGATTTACACACAAAGGAGTTTGAGCAAACTGTGAGCACAAAACTGGTTGTTTTGCTAAATGGTCAATATTCTGAAGGTCTAAATCTTTTAGAGGAAGAAGAGATGGTCTCATTTGTAGCCTCACTTTCTAAACGTTTTTTGGATGATGAAATCAATATGAAGGTTGTCGTCAACAATCATGCTGGCCTGATTTTAGAAGGGAACACAGGTAGTGATTTTCACAATTTTTTAGAGGCCCTAACTTCTTTTGAAAGTGATTCGGAGTTTTCATTTGCTAGCTTTGTCAATCGTTATATGAACGTTGACATGGTAAAATCTGGACAAGAGATTGTCCTAGTAAGTCAAACTCTAAGCCAATCCTTTTTCGAAGCATTGGCTCAAAATCATCAGAGATTAACCGTATTTACGTTTTCACCAAAAACACTGGAAGAAAAAGAGCTTTACGCAAAATATCAAAGTCGTCTCCTGAGATTACACTATATTGATCGAATAATGGACGTGACCTATGGACAATAAAATTAAACTTACAAAATGGGCTACAGGCTACGTCATTTTACTTGCTGTACTTTTTACAGTTAATTATTTTATCAAGCTAACTGTAGATGGCGCGTTATACTTTAGCGTCTCGATAATGGTGTACTTCGGTTTTTATGCCTTGTATAGGTATAAAAAGGTCACCTATAAATTGGTATTGATATTAGTCGCTTTATTGATGTGTCTCTATGCAGCCGATGCCATTTTAACCTACATGAATCGTCAAGAGCTAGTCGTTGAAGAAACCCTGACGCCAGTCAACGACGGTGAGCGTGTCGCGATAAGACATGATATAAAATGGGTGAGAGATCTTAGAGATCACTTGGATTATAAAATGCTAGTACCGTTTGGGAAATGGTTTATAGATGAAAAGATCAATAATGTCCCCTCTCATTTAGAAACATCAAAGCAAAGGCGCTATGAGTTGTACCTGCTGATTATTTTGGTGCTGGTGATCACGGTTCTTATTTTTCTAATCTATCGCTATCGCTGGCTTAAGCCAATATTGGTTATACCAATTCTATTTTATGTCTGGTTTTGGTATCAATTTGTAGACCTTCCGTGGCTTTACAGTGCCCTTTATTTTGCGGGTGCGGTGGCTTATTTCGTTATGGATCATCATGATAAGCTCATCAAAGCACATCCAGGCTTTAATACCGCCTATTATCCAGCGAAAAGTCTTATGATTACCAGCTTGGTTTTAGGACTGGTGATTGTACTTGTGGCTGGAGTGGTTTCTGCTGCTTTTCCAATTAATCAGGTAAATTTTCTGGTAGACCTTGTAACACCAAATCTTTGGGGGGCTAGGAGCGGGTATGAGGGGTCTAAGCTTCAAATGTACTCACTTAAGGAAACCGCATTTCAAGGAAACGGCGATATATTAGGAGGACCTTTAGGTGAGATCAATAGTGTCGATCCTTTATTTTGGGTAAAATTTGATAAGCCGATTACTCAAGCAGTCTATTTGAAATCGACTATAAAAGACAACTATGACGGTTTAAAATGGAACAATAATGGCATAACGTATAAAACGAATTACAAATATTATCTTTCGAATAAGGACAACATAGACCTTCTGACGAGTGGCAATTATGATGGCATATCTGGATCAATTAAAATAAACAGAAAGCTGACGAAGACCGTTACGCTCTTTACGCCTATGGGTCTTTATAAGACGAGCTTGGGCAACAATAAGGTCTATGCATCAGCGGAAAATGAGGCTTTTTATAAAACCGGTGCTTTTGTTAAGTACCTTAAGACGTATGACTTTTTTTCTACTCGAAGAGATTTTTTACTTTCACCTGAGGTAGATTATCTACAGGTTTCAAACCGAGTTGAGCCTAGAACCATTGAGCTTGCGAAACAAATTGGGGCCTTCGGTGAAACGGATTATGAAAAAATGTTAATGCTGACGCAATTTTTATCGCAGAATTACACCTATAGCCTGACGCCAGTCAGCAACCGAGAGCGTCGTGATTTCGTTTCCAGCTTTTTATTTGATACCAAAAAGGGCTATTGTACTTATTTTGCATCTGCGCTTGTGGTCATGGCGAGGATTAACGGCATTCCTGCGCGTTATGTAGAAGGCTTTAGAGTAGACCCAGATGAGGTCGATCCTGATGGTGATTACTCCAAGGTGACTGAAAAGGATGCACATGCATGGGCTGAAGTTTATATCGAGGGATATGGTTGGATGATTTTTGAAAGTACGCCTATCTACTCGGAAGCTGAAGGTGAAGCACTTGCACCTACACTTGAGGAGCTAATTCAAAAAGAGGAAACAACTGTGGGTGATGGTAGTACAGGCAATATGCCAACCACTGAGGCGCCAATTGATTTGGAAGATTTACTGTCTGAAAACGATGGTGGAAGAGGCGACTTTAATTCACCAGTGGACACTGAGGTGCTTTCAAAATCCTCTATATGGACAAAGTGGATGGTTATCGGTGTTCTATTTTTTGTTTTGTTAGCATTAATCTATATAAGATTGCCATTCAGATTTTTAAATAGAAAAAATACGCATGCCTTTGCGATAAGGATGATCTATGTACTGGCTTACTTACTTGCTGAATCAAAGGATTATCCACTTCATGAGCCTGAATACGTCTTTAAGCGAGCAGATTATCCTAAGGGTGAGGTTAATTTATGGCTTAAAATGCTCTATAGTAAGCCAGAGCTGGTGACAGAGGAGCAGATTATGAAAGCCATTGATCAAGCCCTAGCGCACTACAAGGATGTGGCAATGAACTACCGTCTACGTAAGGGAAAACTGAAATATCTTAAATTTAGGTATTTTGACATAGTAAAATTCATTCCTTAACTGTGTTATAATAAGAAAAAAATGCACTAGGAGTATTGCCATGAATTTGAAGACAATGCCACACGATATTAACGCAGAACAAAGTGTTTTAGGTTCTTTATTGCTTGACAGTGACTTGATAGGCGATGTTATGGATGTCGTCTCAAATGAGGACGAGTTTTATCATGAAGCGCACAAGGAAGTATTTAGAACGATTAAGCAATTGTTTTCAGAAGGAAAGACCGTTGACCTAATTACCGTATCAGATGAATTGACAAAGAATAAGCTGCTGGAAACCGTAGGTGGCTTCGAATATTTAACTGAGCTATCAGATGTGGGTACTTTAATCGCCAACGTTTCAAATCATGCGAAGATTATTCATGAAAAGTTTATGCTCAGACGCCTGATTCGCGCGTCAACTGAGATTGTCGATAAGGGATATGAGTCGCACGATGCGGAGCTTTTATTAGAAGAGGCAGAATCGAACATCTTCGAAATTTCGCAAAATAGAGATAAAAAAGGGTTTCAAGCTATTTCCGACGTCCTTCAGACGACTTATGAAAAAATCGTTCAGCTGCACGAGGATCCAAATGCCATGACGGGTATATCAACGGGTTTTGATGCACTTGACGAAATGACCAACGGACTTCAAAGATCTGATATGATTCTCATCGCAGCTCGTCCTTCCATGGGTAAAACAGCATTTGCACTGAACCTATGTCAAAACGCAGCGGTTAAAGATAAAAAAAGTGTCGCTATTTTTTCTCTAGAGATGGCGGCAGATCAGTTGGTACAGCGTATGCTAGCGGCACAGTCTCTCGTTTCTATCGGTGATATCCGTACCGGTCAAATTGAGGATGACGATTGGTTCAAGCTTGCAAGAAGCTCAGCTCAGCTTGCAGAGGCTAAGGTGTTTATCGATGATACACCAGGTATTACAGTAGCAGAAATTAGAAGTAAATGTAGAAGATTAAAGATGAATCACGGACTAGATATGATTATGATCGACTACTTACAGCTGATGTCAGGTGGCGGTAAGTCTGAAAACAGACAACAAGAGATTTCGACGATATCTCGTTCGTTAAAAGGGATTGCCAGAGAGATGAATTGTCCAGTAATCGCACTCTCACAGCTTTCCCGTGCATCTGAACTAAGAGCGGATCATCGTCCGATTCTATCCGACCTTCGTGAATCCGGCGCAATTGAGCAGGACGCTGACTTAGTTATGTTCCTCTATCGTGATGAGTATTACAACCCTGATACGGTGGATGAGAAGCTCAAGGGGATTGGTGAGGTCATCATTGCAAAGCAAAGAAATGGTGAAACCGGTAAAGTCTACCTTGCATGGCTAGGTAAGTATACAAAATTTGCAAATACCTCCCAAATGAGGTGATCTTATGCTAGAGTTTAGGAAGTTTAAGCGAAGTGATATCTACGCGTTTGAGAAATGGGGAGCGCATGAGGACCCGCGTTTTTTTCAGTATAACTTTCCCTTTAGATACAAGGAAGAATTTGACGGCTGGTACGATTCAAAGCAAAAGTGGATAAGGAAAAAGGTTTTTGGTCTCTTTATAGATGATTACCCACTTGGGTTTGTGACATTAAAGAACATCAAGTGGCTAAAAAGACGTGCAGAGCTTGGAATTGCCATTGATCCTAACTATTTAAGTGAAGGATTTGGAACTGAGATGTTAAAAAGATATCTCGAGTATATTTTTGAGCACTATCCATTTGAGGACATGCAGCTTCGAGTCGCGCATTTTAATAAACGTGCGCAAAAGAGCTATGAAAAGATTGGATTTAAAAAAGTAAAGGAAGTTTTAGAGCCCTTTGAAGAGCAAAGCTTTAGGGATGTAATTATGGAGAAATATCCTGAACAATTTCAGATGATTAGAGGCGTTCTTTACACAACCTTTTATGTGATGGTTTTTAACAAGAGCCAGTTACCATTTAAATAAAATCATATTTAATCTGCCAAAGAGTGACTTCATATGGCAGATTATTTTTTTTTTGAAATTACACTTTATAATTTATACAAAATGGCATATAATTGATTATAATGTATTTTTATTGTATTTTGTATTCACATACTTAATAGAATGAATGAAAAAGAGGTGTTCAATTGGATTTAACTAATGCTCAAAGTGTTCAATTAAAGGCTAGAGCAAAAATTAATCTTACACTGGATGTTCTTTCTAGACGACCTTCTGGTTATCATGATGTGGAAATGATCATGCAGCAAATCGATTTATACGACCTAGTAACAGTTACCCTGATCTCTGAAAAAAGAATTGATTTAACCTGCTCAGATTCATTTTTACCAACGGATGAACGCAATATCGCCTATAAGGCGGCTCAGGCTATGATGACGCGTTTTAATTTAGAGGTTGGATTTGAGATACAAATCGAAAAGAACATACCTGTAGCGGCTGGACTTGCAGGTGGAAGTACAAATGCTGCTGCAGTGATAAAGGGTATAAATCAGCTCTGTAAATTAGGCTTATCAACTGAAGAAATGCAAGGAATTGGCTTTGAGCTTGGTGCAGATGTGCCTTTCTGCTTCTGTGAAGGGGCAGCCATCGCCAGAGGATTAGGCGAAATTCTCGAACCGATTAAAGGGTTTGAAAATGCTTGGATGATATTGGTTAAGCCAAGCTTTGGCGTATCGACAAAAGACGTTTATGGTGGTCTAGAGCTGAGTGAAGTTAATGTACATCCAGATACACATAAAATGATAGAGGCACTAAAAACACAAAATAGAAAAGACATACTGAGTGGTCTTGTGAACGTCCTTGAAACGGTTACCTTGAAACTTTATCCTAAGGTCGAGGAAATCAAACAAACTCTAATGGCATTTGGCGCAGAGGGCGTTCTAATGAGCGGCAGTGGTCCAACTGTTTTTGCTTTTTACAGCAGCTACGAAAAAGCAAAAAAAGCGCATAAAAAACTAAAGCTTCAGTATTCTCAGTGTTATCTAGTAGCAACATATAATAAACAGTAAAAGTTAAGTGGAGGGGTTATGAACGTGAATTTTGACAAATTGGAAATAAGAAATTATAAACCACTAGGCGAGGTTGTTTTTGAGTATCTTAGAAATGCGATTCTTGCTGGAGAGCTAAAGCCAGGTGAAAGATTGATGGAGGTTACAATAGCAGATCAGCTTGGTGTTAGCCGTACGCCAGTGCGCGAAGCCATTAGAAAGCTTGAAAAAGAGAGCTTTGTTATTATGATCCCAAGAAAAGGGGCTTATGTTGCAGATTTAACCAAAAAAGACATCATGGAGGTTCTTGAAATTCGTAAGGAGCTTGAGGGCTTTGCAGCCTATCTTGCAGCTGAGAGAATGACCTTAAGTGAAAAAGAAGCACTTGGTAAGGTGGTAGAGCACTTTAATGAATCTCTTTTAAGCATGGATAAGAAAAGCATGATTGAAAGCGATAATGAGTTTCACTCATTGATCTTCGAGGGTACTAAAAATCAGAGATTAATTAATATCATTTATGATTTACACGACCAATTTCAACGCTTTAGATTAATTTACTTTAATGAATTCAATAACTTTAAAGAAATTCAAGCATCTCACAACCGTATCTTCGATGCAATCATTCGCCAAGATGGCGCAGTAGCGAGACAGGAATCTGAAAGCCATGTAGAGAGCATTAAAACGCTTGTTAATAAATGGATCGCAGAATAATGGGAAAAGAAAACATAAACATCACCGTCAAATCGATTATCACAAATGGCGCTGGTGAAATAAACGAAATACAGCAATTTACAGAAGCAACCTATAAAAAAGAGGCTTATAAGACTTTTCTTATGTACAAAGAAGTTGAAATGGAAGGGACTAAGACGCTTATAACATTTGAAGACGAAATAATAGCCATTAAGCGCTATGGTGAAAATACAAGTGTTTTGAAAATTGAAAAGGACGTATGGCATGAGAATATCTACCAGACCCCTTATGGTACCTTTGTGATGCAAACTTGCGGTATTGAAATTCATTGGGATGAAGTAAATATTGAACTAAAGTATTTATTAAAAATCGAAGGTGACGAAGAAAAGCCTTCTGAGGTGCAGATTAAAATAGATATGAAAAGAGAATAGTGCTATGTTCAAAAAACGCGAAGCAGAACACAAACGCTATAATTTCAGACAAATGGGAACTAGAAGACTAATTATATTTGCATTGGTGGCAAGTATTTTTCCAAGTGTTCTACTTACAATAAGTGAGTTTACTAAATTCATTGAATGGTACATTGTCATTTTATTTTATACAGTGGTGCTTTTATTTTTAGCTTTCGTCGTCAATGAATATTTCAACAGAGAGGTTTCTGAAAAGGTAAATGAAATTTTCAAGAATGAAGAAATTATCAGTCGTGAGCTCATTAAGATTAATACAGAAGAAAAATTGAAAAACGTTTTATCGCTAGAGTTTGAAAGGAGTCATCAAACTCAAATGCTTTCAACCGTTGTATTTTTTGATGTTGACGATCTAGGAGAAGTTAATAAGAAGTTTGATGTTTTCACTGGTGATAAAGTACTTATCGATATTGTAAAAATAACTAAGGCATTTATTCAAGAAAATAAAACCCTTTCAGCTAATGGCTGTCAGGTAGCTAGAGTTAAAGGTGATACCTTTGCAATCGTAATGCCAAATGTAACACAGACAGTTGCCTATGAGATTACCAATCAGCTCAGAGATCGAATTCACAGTATAAAGTATGCAGAAATTAAGGATCAAGATAAGGAAAGTGAGATTAACGTAACGTGTCGTTATGTGGTCTTATCTATTGATCAGTGGCAATCAGAGGATAAGTTTGTCCACTTAGCCTATGAGAAATTAAAGCTGGCAAAGGATTACGGAAAGGGAACAATACTATAGGTGCTGATTTTTCGGCTATAGCCGAAATGTCGGCATTTTGAATGTAGGAGTATGATATGCATCCGATTTTAACTCTTGAACATGTAAAAATAATGCTTGAATATATAAGTGATGGTGTTCAAATCGTCGATGATAAAGGCATTCTTGTCTATTGTAATCGTAATTCTGCTCTTCTTGATGATATTAATATTGAAGACTCTATTGGCAAACACATTACGGAGATTTATCCATCGCTAAAGGAGGAGGAAAGTACTTTGCTAAAAGTACTCTCAACAGAGCTGCCGATATTAAACCGTGAACAAACCTATCGAACCTATAAGGGTAAAAATATTGCAACCATTAACAGTACACTGCCAATAATAAATGATGGGAAAATAGTTGGTGCTATTGAAATTTCAAGGGATATTACAACCTATAAGGAACTTACTGAAAAAGTGATCGATCTACAGTCACAGGCGAAGAGCAAAGATGATGCTCTAAAAGTCCAGGATTCTGGAAGAAGAGGCTATCATTTTGAGGATATTATAACGGTTCATTCAGAATTCAATCGTGTCAAAGCAATTGCAATGAAAGCCGCATCTACAGATATCGCCATATTAATCTATGGCGAAACGGGAACCGGTAAGGAGTTGTTGACTCAAGCCATTCATAATTCTAGCAAAAGGAAAAACAAACCCTTTATTGCACAAAACTGTGCGGCTTTACCGAGCTCCTTGCTAGAGGGCATTCTTTTTGGAACCGTAAAAGGTGGGTTTACAGGTGCGGTTGATCGTCCAGGCTTGTTTGAACTAGCGGATTCTGGAACCTTGTTTTTAGATGAAATCAACTCGATGCCTCAGGAGCTACAGGCAAAGCTGTTAAGAGTTCTTCAAGATGGGAAAATAAGAAGAATTGGAGATACTAAGGAGCGAAATGTTGATGTCAGAATCATTGCAGCTACAAATATAGAGCCAAACCTTGCCATCGATTTGGGACTGATACGTCGCGATTTATATTATAGGCTAAACACAGTAACCTTATGGATTCCGAAGCTATGTGATCGTAGGGAGGATATACCTGTTCTAACACGCTATTTTATCAAAAAATACAATGGTTTGCTTTACAGAAGTCTCAAAGGAGTTACGCCAGAGGTGATGGCATTGTTCAATGAGTATCCGTGGGATGGTAACGTTAGGGAGCTTGAGCATGTAATAGAGGGGGCTGCTAACCTAGTAGATGGTGATCTGATCCGAATTGAAGACCTTCCCTACAACTTTAGAGTCTTTTATGACAAGCAAATGCCTAAACTACCAAGAAATATCGACATTACACCGGATTATTTTAATTTGCAGGATGCCCTCACTGAATATGAAAAGCAAATGATAACAAGGGTAATAGGTGAATCAGAGGGTAACATCACTAAAGCAGCAAAACGATTGGGTCTACCAAGACAAACGCTACAATCCAAAATGAAAAAGCATCAAGTTTAACGCCGAAAAATCGGCGTTTTTTTATTGTTTTTTTTGATGACTGCCATTCAAATTTTCAAACTGTCTAAAAAATTACGAACGCCAATAAGAAAATTTAATTTAGAGATTTGTAAACAGTAGTATACTATAAGCTATTTAGATAAGAGTGTACATAGATAAACTGTTAATGATTTACACGGTTAAAATAAGCATAATGTTTCAATAAATGTACAATTGTGAAACATTTGGCACAAGAATTGCACTTATAGAATACTATCGTTTATGGTTAACGGGATTGAGTCAATTTTGGGAGGAAGTTATGAAAAAAGGCTGTAAATTTGGAACACATCGTGTTATCGAACCAAAGGGCATATTGCCACAACCCGCACAAAAAATTTCTAATGACATGGAAATCTACGACAATGAGATTTTAATTGATGTGCAAACACTTAACATTGATTCAGCGTCATTTACGCAAATTAAAGAACAGGCAAATGGCGATGAAGAAAAAATCAAAGAAATAATGCTCGATATCGTTGAAAAGCAAGGTAAACATAAAAACCCTGTTACAGGATCAGGTGGTATGCTAATAGGTACAGTCGCTCAAATAGGCGATGCCTTAGTTGGCAAAACAGATTTAAAGGTGGGCGACAAGATAGCGACATTGGTTTCATTATCTTTAACACCACTTGTTATAGAAGAAATAATTGAGATTAGAAAAAACATTGATCAGGTTGATATAAAAGGGCAGGCAATTCTTTTTGAATCTGGCTTATATGCTAAGATTCCATCAGATATTCCAGAGAATTTAGCTTTATCGGTTCTAGATGTAGCAGGTGCGCCTGCACAAACGGCAAAACTTGTTAAACCAGGCGATACCGTACTGGTTATTGGCGGTGCTGGTAAGTCAGGTATGCTTTGCTTATATGAAGCTAAGAAAAGAGCTGGGGTAACCGGTAAGGTAATATGCTTACAGCACAATGATGCCGCTAAGGAACGCGTCATGGGT
Organism: Clostridiales bacterium 38-18; assembly: GCA_001897605.1. Taxonomy (GTDB): domain Bacteria; phylum Bacillota; class Clostridia; order Peptostreptococcales; family Acidaminobacteraceae; genus Fusibacter_C. Next base: position 44,371 of record MKTL01000016.1, read on the forward strand.
GCAGGGATTGCGGATGCATTTTTAGTGGCAGATGCAACCGATGCTGTAGAGGTATTAAGAAAAATCGAAGAATTAACAGATGGTAAAATGTGTGATTTGGTTATTAACTGTGTTAACGTGCCAAATACGGAAATGGCGTCTATTTTAGCAACTAAGGACGATGGTATGGTTTACTTCTTCAGTATGGCGACAAGCTTTACAAAAGCAGCTCTAGGTGCTGAGGGCGTTGGTAAAGATGTTACGATGATCGTCGGAAATGGTTATACTAAGGGACATGCTGAAATTACGTTACAAATCATGAGAGAGAGTGAAGTTTTAAGAAAAATCTATGAGGCGCTCTACGCGTAGGAAGGGGATTATCAAATGAGACATTACACTGAAATCGAAATGTGGAAAGACGTTACACAGGCAGAATGGGATTCTTGGGAGTGGCAAGTAAGAAACAGAATCACAACGCTTGAACAGCTTAATAAGGTGATTAATTTAACTGAGCAGGAGCAAGGCGGGGTATTGAAAACACTTGAGCTTTTAAGAATGGGCATAACACCTTATTATGCGATGCTTATGGATGAAAATGACCCAAAATGTCCAATTAGAATGCAGGCTGTACCAACCATATATGAAACCTATCAATGCTCAGCAGATATGGACGACCCACTTCATGAAGATGGCGATTCTCCAGTGCCTGGCTTAACACACAGATATCCTGATAGATGCTTGATTCTTGTAACCGATATGTGCTCAATGTATTGTCGTCACTGTACAAGAAGAAGATTTGCTGGTCATAATGACGGTGGCGTTCCAAGAGAAAGATTAGATGCAGCAATCGAGTACGTAAGAAACACACCTCAAATTAGAGACGTTGTTCTTTCAGGCGGTGACGTATTATTGGTATCTGATAGTTTATTAGAATACGTGATCAGCAAGCTTAGAGAAATCCCACATGTTGAGATTATTCGTTTAGGCTCGAGAACACCAGTTGTTATGCCACAAAGGATTACACCAGAGCTTGTAAATATGTTAAAGAAATACCATCCAATTTGGTTGAACACACATTTTAACCACTCTAAGGAAGTAACGCCTGAAGCTAAGAAGGCAATCGCTTTACTTGCCGATGCAGGTGTACCATTGGGCAATCAATCTGTACTTCTAAGAGGCATCAATGATAGCGTTCATATCATGAGAGACCTTGTTCATGATTTAGTAATGATGCGTGTTAGACCTTATTATATTTATCAATGCGACCTTTCAATGGGAATTGAGCATTTTAGAACCCCTGTAGCTAAAGGTATTGAAATCATTGAAGGCTTAAGAGGCCATACTTCAGGCTTCTGTGTTCCAACCTTCGTTGTGGATGCACCAGGTGGTGGCGGTAAAATCCCTGTAATGCCACAATATATGATTTCACAATCGCCAGAAAGAGTCATTTTAAGAAACTATGAAGGTGTTATTACAACCTATGCTGAACCAAGACCTTACGATTTAGATCAAGAGGGAGCAGTTCTGACAGAGGATCAAAAGCATCATGTAATTGCTGGTGTTGGTGGACTCTTACAAGGCAATAGAGTGAACATTGAGCTGAAAGAGCTCGAGCGTGCAAAAAGAACACATCATGAATAATTTTAAGTAGAAGGGAGTGCCTGCATGAAACTAATAGACCTATTTGAAGCGCAAGAGCGCATCATTTCAATCGTCGGTATGGCTAAAAATGCAGGCAAAACCGTCACTTTAAATCATCTAATCGAGAGTTTTGACGAAAACGGGTTCAGAGTTGGGATTACTTCCATTGGTCGCGATGGTGAGCGGACTGACATCGTGACAAAGACTGACAAGCCCATGATTTTTGTGAAAAAAGGGACCTTGGTTGCAACCTCAGAAATGCTGTTCAATTTGTCAGAGTCAAAAATGGAAATATTAGAAGTTACCGATTATCAGACAGCGATGGGGCGTGTGATTATTGGTAAAGCTCTTACGGAAGGGTTTGTACAGGTCGGGGGGCCAACGACAAATTCTGAAGTAAGAATGATATGTGAAAAAATGTGTGCCATAGGGGCAGATTTTGTTCTAGTTGATGGTGCTCTGGATCGGACCTCTTCAGCTTCACCTGCAATTACAGACGCTTGTATTTTATCTACAGGAGCGGTGATTAGCCGCGACATGTATAAAACGGTTGATTTAACCGCCTTCAAGGCCTCAATGTTCAGCTTAGAGTCGATAGATGATCCTATGCTCCTATCGGCTTGGGAGATGGCTGAGGCTTCAGGCAAGCCAGTTTTGGTTGAGTCGGATGGCAAGGTCGTACCTTTAAGTGAGGTCGTAACTGCCATCGGATCAGGTAAACTAATAGCAGATCAAATTGCTGAAGAGACAGTAGCAGTATTAATTCCTGGCGCACTTGTCACTCAGACGTTAAAGGACGTCATTTCAGTGAACAAGAGTTTACAGTGGGTGGTAGCAGATGCCACCCGATTGTTTATCGATTATAAAGATTGGCTCTACTTTAAAAGAGTGGGGCTTAAAATTAATGTGAGATATGGGATGCAAATAAAAGCAGTCACTGCTAATCCCTATTCACCACAAGGCTATTATTATGATTCTGAAAGCTTTGTATCAGAGCTTCAATCAAAGATTGTCGGTATACCTGTATTTGATGTAATGGCTTAGAAGATGAAAGAGGTTGGCATGATGGACTTTATCACTAAAAAAAATCTAACCGATTTGGACATGGGATTTGTACTTGATCGCCTCAGTCTAGTGTCGCCATACGGAGAAAGACATCGTAGAAGCTTAAAGCCATTTAAAAGTGAGGCAGCAGAAGCGCTTGATAGGGAATACGACAAATTAGAAGCAATGATCGCACTTTTTGAGCAGCGAAGAGCAGATGTACTCAGAATTAAAGAAGAGCTGAAGCGAATTAAGCTACTGGACGGGTCCTTTGAGCGGATTCTACAGGATGACGTATTAACGGAAACTGAGCTCTTCGAGATTAAGCAAATTGCCAGAACCATGCTCACCATTTTAGAGCTTCAAAACCTATTACAGTGGCAGAATCGTATTGGCGAACACCAGCTTAAATCCGTAGCGTTAATTCTAGAGCTGCTCGATCCAGAAAATTCTGGGACTCAAGCCTTTCATTTATACAGTGCTTACTCGGATGTATTGTGTGAAATAAGAGCACAAATAGAACGAGCTGATGTCGAGATGAAGCGCTATAAAATGAAGCAAATAGAGGCATTAGCGGATGAGGGATATCCTGTACAGCCAAATGGCGACATTCGCATTAAGTCTTTTGAGACGGACCTTTTAGATCGAGCAAAAAATGATGAGAGGCTATGCTATAAATCAGAGCTACCACTGTATAAGCTTTATACAGTTAAGCCATCTCAAAATTTAACCCAATTAAAAGAAAGCTTACTCTTAAAGGAAGAGCAAGAGGAATACGAGGTGAGAAGCCAACTCACAAAAGCGTTAAAAGAGAATTTGGAAACCCTAACTTCCAATACCGATGCAATCAGCTGGATCGACTTACTGATTGCAAAAGCGCAATTCTCAATCGCATTCAGATGTGTACGACCTGTGCTTCTTAACACTGAAGAAGTTGTAATGAAGGGTGCAAGGCATATAAAGGTTGCCATTGGATTAGAAAAACAAGGTAAGACGTTCACACCAATAGATGTTTCCCTCAAGAACTCAGTGACGTTGATTACCGGTGCCAATATGGGTGGGAAGACGATTTCTTTAAAGCTAATCGGTCTGATGATCAGTATGGCTCAATATGGTTTTTTTGTTCCCTGTGACTTTCTATCCTTTAAACCCTTTGATTATATCTTTATCTCTGTAGGAGATTTTCAGTCGATAGACATGGGTCTTAGCACATTTGGTGGCGAGATTGTCGAAATTGAACAGGCAATTAAACGCTCTAATGAGTATGGATTAATACTAATAGATGAGCTTGCAAGGGGAACTAACCCACTTGAGGGCTACGCAATTTCAAAAGCATTAATAGAGTATTTGACCCAGTATAGATCCAAAGCAGTTATAACCACTCATTTTGATGGTCTAACTGAGGTTATGCATACCACACACTATCAAGTGAAAGGACTTTCTGACATCGATCTTAGCATCGTTCGTGAGCGTTTAAACCAACACGGTGTAGGACTACTCCACGAGTATATGGATTATCGATTGGTAGAAGTAAGTCAGACAAAAGAAATACCCAAGGAAGCGATTAGAATTTCTGAGCTTATGGGCCTTAATAAAGAAATTTTAGACCGTGCAAAAGAAATATTAGGAGGATCAAATGACGAGTAAGTTGAATTTGGATTTTAGTATCGTTGACAAAGCGCGTCAATCTGCAAGAGTGATTGCTGAGGATACACAAAAATTCATCGACCGACACACCACCGTGGCTGTAGAGAGAACAATCGTCAGATTATTAGGTGTCGACGGAATCGATGATATTGAAAGACCACTTCCAAACGTGGTTGTAGATAACATCAAAAAAGGTGGCGGCTTAGCAGAAGGTGCGGCTTTCTGGTTGGGCAATGCCATGGTAGCTTATGGAAAGACAGCTCAAGAAATCGCAGAAGGCATTTCAGCAGGTGAAATAGACTTAGTAAAAGTGCCAGTGCAAGACATGGGAAAAGTGACTGAAGTCGTTGAAGCAGAAGCAGCAAAAATGGTGGAACGCATTAAGAATAACCGCGCTCAAAGAGATCAGTTCTTAACAGAAATAGGTGAAGGTCCTAAACCTTATCTATATGTAATCGTAGCAACTGGTAATATCTATGAAGACGTATTGCAAGCGCAAGCAGCTGCAAGACAAGGTGCCGATATCATAGCTGTTATTAGAACGACAGCTCAAAGCTTATTGGATTACGTACCATTTGGTGCGACTACAGAAGGCTTTGGTGGTACCTATGCGACTCAAGAAAACTTTAGAATCATGCGTAAAGCACTTGATGAAGTTGGCATGGAGGTCGGTCGTTATATCAGACTTTGTAACTATTGTTCAGGCTTATGTATGCCTGAGATCGCTGCTATGGGTGCGATTGAGCGTCTTGACGTTATGCTAAACGACGCTTTATACGGCATTTTGTTTAGAGATATCAATATGCAAAGAACGCTGGTTGACCAGTATTTTTCAAGAATCATCAACGGCTATGCTGGTATTATTATCAATACTGGCGAAGATAACTATTTGACGACTGCAGATGCTATTGAAGAAGCGCATACTGTTCTCGCATCACAGTTTATCAATGAACAATTTGCACTTCTCGCTGGACTACCTGAAGAACAAATGGGACTTGGTCATGCATTTGAAATGAATCCAGATACTGAAGATGGCTTCTTACTTGAATTATCACAGGCGCAAATGGCAAGAGAAATCTTCCCAAATGCACCACTTAAATACATGCCACCAACAAAGTATATGACGGGCAATATCTTTAAAGGTCATATCCAAGATGCACTATTCAATGTGGTATCGATCATGACAAACCAAGGGTTACAATTACTTGGTATGCCAACTGAAGCGATTCATACACCACTTTTACAAGACAGAGCACTCTCAATTGAAAATGCGAAATACATCTTTAACAACATGCGTCATTTTGGCGATGAGGTTGAGTTTAAAAAAGATGGTATCATCCAAACAAGAGCACAAGGCGTTTTAAAAGAAGCGGCGGATCTATTAATGGAAATCGAAGAGATTGGCATCATGTCAACTATTGAACAAGGCAAGTTTGCTTCTGTTACTAGAAAAATCGATGGCGGTAAAGGTCTTGATGGCGTTACTCAAAAGGGAGAGCGTTATTTCAACCCATTTATTCCAATGATGTTAGGAGGGAAGTAGGATGAGCGCGCAAAACGGATTGGATTTAACTAAAGTTAAACCTTATGGCGATACCATGAACGATGGTATGATGCAATTTTCTTTTACACTTCCTATTCCACTCAGTGAAGAAAGCAAGGAAGCAGCAAAACAGCTTTTAATTAAGATGGGCATAGAGGAGCCAGCAGTGGTTTCAGCACAAGATTTAGGCGTAGGCTATACTTTCTTCATCATGTATGGAAAATCAACACATACAGTAGATTTCACACAAATTGAAGTACCTAAGGTTGATTCTGACGTTATGGACAAATACGCAGTTGAAGACTTTATCGAAGCAAATATTGGTCGAGACGTGGTTATCGTCGGCGCTTGTACTGGAACCGATGCGCATACTGTAGGTATTGATGCGATTATGAATATGAAGGGCTATGACGGTCACTATGGTCTTGAGAGATATCATGGCATCAAAGCATACAACTTAGGCGCACAGGTCCCAAATGAAGAGCTTGTGGCGAAAGCGATAGAGCTTGGCGCAGATGCGATTATCGTGTCTCAGATCGTAACCCAAAAAGATGTTCATATCCCAAACATGACACAGCTGATTGAGCTTTTAGAATCAGAAGGCTTAAGAGATAAGATGATCATCTGTGCAGGTGGTCCTAGAATTTCTTATGAGCTTGCAAAAGAGCTTGGCTATGATGCTGGCTTTGGCACAGGTACTTATGCTGAGGACGTCGCATCATTTGTGGTTCAAGCGTTGGCTAAAAAATTAAACAAATAATCCATAAAAAAGACTCCGAAAATGTTTCATTCTGGAGTCTTTTTTTATTTACAAAGCAATTTTCGTAAAGTGTATTTTTTAAGTGAGTAAGGGCTTCTACCTACTCAAGACATTACTTTTATACAAATTCGTCCTCTTCATGTTTAATTATTTTTTACGTTTAATATAAGCGCCAATAGCGGTTAACATACCACCAACACCGTAGAATAATTCTACTGGCATTTGGCCAGTTTGAGGCAACGCATCTGCTAAAGGCGTTTCTTCTTCAGCGACAACCTCTTCGGTAGACATTTCCATGTTATCGTAAAAACTGTCAAAATTAAATGGCACCACAGCTTCACCTAAAGGTACGACTTCTTCAGTAACAGCCTCTGTAGGTGCTTCAGTTGTTACAGGTACAGTAACAACTACGGTTTCAGTAACTGTATTAGTAATTACTGCTGGTAAATAATAGTGGAAAATAACATCAAAATCGCCAGCTTCGGATTCTGAGCTGATGGTTCCTGTGTCATTATTATTTAAAGTATAAGCAAATAAGTAGCTTCCAATTGAAGCTGGATGAGGTATTGAGTAAGGTTCATCCAAATAAACCTTTATCTTTTCTCCTGGAGGCTGAACATCTGCATCTGCATTGTCCACATAATATGGAGTTGCCCAAACATAAGGATCTTCCACGAACATAGCTGTAGCTTCTACAGATACCTCAGGCATTACAAATGAGATATCCCCTTCATTTAACCCAGGAGTTGGCGATAAATCAAACTCTCCCAAATCCCAATAATCAAAAGAGAAATGCTCAGCAGGTGTTGCAGTTAATTCAACCAAGTCACCAACTTGATATGAACCATCACCAGTCGTTGTACCTGTACCTTCGGGATCGACCATAGTAGTCACATCATAATATGGTATTGGCTCAAAAGTAATTAGTATAGAGACATCGTTAGCTGGCATACTGAAATTATGTTCAGTTGATGTTGGCAATGGCGAATCTGAGTTAACAGTCCAGCTTAGAACGCGATAGCCTGGAGCAGCTAAAGCATCTATTTCAATTGGACTATTGAAAGGAACTGCTCCTTCCATATTTGATACATAACTGCCCATTTCAGGATCATTTACTGCTATGGACAGATTGTAGTTTAAAACTCTAAAATTTGCAGTAAAGGTATTGCTAAAAAAAGCATCAAAGCTCAAGCTCGAATTGGTACTTGATTGATTAGGCCACCAACTCCAATTTACAAATTCATAACCTGGATTAGCTGTAGCTAACAAATTTACATGCTGGCCAAACCAATAATTCCCGCCACCAGAAACATTTCCGCCCTCTGGTGGAGAAGCAACAACCGCTATGGAAACTGGCGGTTGTGGTGGAGGCGGTGGGTTATTATGGGCAAAAGTACTTCCCATCGTCCCAATGACTAGAACTAAAGTTAACATAACCATCGTTAAAACTTTAAATTTTCTCATTAATAAATCTCCTCTCTTTAATGAATAAAGAAAGGGTCGGTTGCACTATTCACTCCGCATCTCTAAAGTGCCCAGTTTCAAGAGATGCTTCATCATGTCCCTCTTTACTTACGTGGGTAAATAGGTGAAGCCCCCACTTCCTAAATTGCCTATTTTATTTGTACCAATAAATACAAAAAGTTAACATAATTTTCATTGTCATTCATGACAAACCATTAGATGACTTTTAATATATTTATTAATACATTTAAAGTAGACGTAAAATCATGTATAATGAATGTATCAATTTATGAGTATTTAGAACTGATACAGGAATATTTCAACAATGTTAACTTTATATTATTTCAATTGTATGTACTTAAAACAATAAACTAGAATTAGTAACAATCATTTGAAATAACAGGTATCATATCATCACTATATATTTAGCAACGCAGGAGGTAGCATGAAGCAAAGAATATTAAAGCACAAGTATGTTTTATCCACCTTTGGAATTTCCTTTTTATTTATGATGATTGCGTTTGCTGTCATTGGACTTTATCCATTTGGAAAAGGACAAATTATGGTAATAGACAGTTGGCATCAGTATTATCCATTCTTTCAGGAGCTCCATTACAAGCTTCAGCACGGTGAATCCATTTTTTATTCCTGGGATATGGGGATGGGGTCCAACTTTATACTCGTAATGGCGTATTACGCCTTTAGCCCTATTTATTTACTTTCAATTTTAGTACCTGCGCAGTTTCTAAGAGAGTTTCTTATGTTTGCAACGGCGTTTAAAATTGCACTTGCAGGTACTTTTTTTTCTGTATATATCAAGCATCAATTTAAACGAGAAGATTACACCATTACCGGATTTGGACTTTTATATGCATTTTGTGGGTTCACAATGGGCTATTATTGGAATGTGATGTGGCTAGATGCGGTTGCTTTGTTTCCTCTGATCATTCTAGGCATGCATCGCGTGATTAGCGGAAAGGGCTTTAAGCTCTATGTGATTACACTTGCAATTGCTTTAATCAGCAATTTCTATATTGGCTATTTTGTCTGCGAGTTCATTTTGATTTACTATTTTATTGCCTATTTTTCTAGGCGTGAAAAATTCAAATTTGGTCATTTTTTTAATCGCTCAATTCAGATTCTGGTCTACTCTTTTATAGCAATTGGACTTGCTGCTATCGTTTTGCTGCCAGCATTTAGGGGCTTACAGCTATCACATGCTATCGAAGGATCAAAGCCGACAAGCTTTAAGACCTACTTTACCACGCTCGAAATACTAAACAACCTTTTAGTAGGTGTCCAGCCAACGGTTAAAAGTGGTCTACCTAATATCTTTAGTAGCTTTATAGCATTGCTGATGCTACCCGTTTATTACATGACAAATAGAATTAAAATAAAAGAAAAAATACTTTATACTGGATTGCTGGTATTCTTTATCGCAAGCTTCAATATAAACTATTTAAACTATATTTGGCATGCGTTTCATTTTCCAAATGAAGTACCTTATCGATTTGCATTTATGTTTTCGTTTGTATTACTAACGATGGCATACAAGGGATTTGAAAACTTTGAAGAAACAAGGACAAAACAAATTTGGGCCATACTGATAGGTGTTGTCATTTATTTGATCGTCAATGAAAGTATTTCACTTAAAAGTGAGGTTCTCTTTGGTACATTGGCAGCAACCGCACTGTATGGACTTGTATTCCTACTTTATAGATATAGGGTAATTCGTAGAAAGCTATATGTGATTCTATTTTCAATATTGATTTTATCAGAAGCACTCCTATCAGCCATTTTGGGGTCTACCACCACAGGAAGCTCATCTAGAGCAGGCTATCCGTATTTAGGTGATGATGTTAAGGCAGCAGTGCAAAAGGTCTATAATGCGGATGACAGCTTTTACCGCATGGAGATGATTAAGTGGTATTCAACAAACGATCCAGCTTTGTATGGCTATCGTGGGGTATCTATGTTCTCTTCTACAGTAAACTCAAATGTGACGCAGTATCTAAAAACATTGGGATTAGCAGCTTCACCTGCGTCCAATCGCTATTTATATGCGGCGAGTACACCCCTCGTAAATGGTCTACTAAACGTAGACTATTTAATAGGAAGAGACGCACAGGGCACGAGAGATAACGTTGGGTACAGTCCATACTTAACAGAGGGTAAGGTCAATGTCTTTAAGAACAATTATCCACTTTCTATCGGATTTAGAGTAGATTACAATACGTATAACTGGGAGGGAAGTCCTTCCAATCCATTTATCGCACAGGAAGCATTTTTAAAGTCCGCAACTGGAAATGAGTACCAGCTCTATACCAATGTGCCAATATCCAGTGAAAACTATGTTAATATGGAGAGAACGAATTTAAGTAACGACCTAAGATATTCCTATAAGAACCTAGATGCTTCAGCAGTTGGAAATGCTGTTCTCTTCTTCAATGCACCAGAAACAAAGCAGATGTACCTTACAATGTATGCGAATCGTTCCTATAAAACAAAGGTTTCAATTGGCGGCGAGAGTCCAGTTGAATATGAAACGCGAAGGGGATTAATCATTGATTTAGGCGTACTTGAGAAAGGAACCGAAATCAAACTTGAGTTTGAGGTTCAAGCGGCAAACGAGGGGTATTTCAACCTACAGGCGGTTACCTTTGACCAGTCAGCATGGGAAGCTGCTTATGGTGAGCTTTCAGATGAGCAACTGATCGTAACTGATTTTAGCTCGACTAAAATTAAGGGGCATATAGACGCAAAGAACGATGGCTTTATCTACACCTCAATTCCATATGAGTTGGGATGGACAGTTAAGATCGATGGTGAAAAAATACTAACTGAAGCACTTGATGAAGCGATGCTAATGGTCGATGTCGAGAAGGGGTATCACGAGATTGAATTTAGCTATCTACCATATGGGCTAAAGCAGGGCTTTTTTATCAGCCTAATGGCACTTGCTCTTTTCATTTTCATGCTGAAGTACGGGCAAAGCCAACCAGATCCTGATTTTGTGGAGCCTGAAGTTTTAGTGTATACAAAGGCACTTGAAGAGATGCTCAAAGAGGATTTGCATGAGTCAGATATAGCGCATGAGCAACCAATAGAGAATGTATCAGAAGAAGTGAAAACATCAAAAGAAGTGAATGTATCAATACAAGAAAATAAGCTAGAGTAAAAATTGTCATCACAATAATAAAGCCTGACGAGATAAGCTGTCTACCGTTTTAAAAACAAGTAGCGCTTTCGTAGTCAGGCTCTTTTTATTGCTCAATGTCTTTCAACTCTTTTTTCAATAAGATAATGCGGGCGCCTTTTAATTTCTTCATAGATTCTTGAAATGTATAATCCAATAATTCCAAGCGAGAGCATAATCATCGATCCTGTGATTAAAATCAACAATATAACGGTGGAAAAGCCGCTAATAGCATTACCAAAAAAGAAATTAAACAAAGTTTGTATCCCCATAACGACAGCAAATACTAGGAATAACCCCCCAGCAAATAAAGTAAGATAGAGGGGCTTACTTGTATAGGATACAATGGCACTCATCGCTAGAAAAATCAGTCTGCCAAATGAAAAGTGGCTCGTTCCCTCAAGGCGATCTGCCACATCAAATTCAAAGGTAACGCTTTTAAAGCCCACCCAGCTCACGATACCTCTGAAAAAAACATTTCGCTCATTGAAGCTTCTCAGACTGTCGATGACTTGGCGATTCATTAATTTAAAGTCTGATGAATTGTCCATTTTAAGTCCAGTAATCCACTTGAGAACTTTATAGAAGGTTTTAGCAAAAAATTTATGTGAAAGAGTTTCACGCCCTCTCGAGGCTTTTATACCATCAACGATATCCGCATTGGTTTCAGACATGATTCGAAGCATGTCTTTGACATAACGAGGAGGGTGCTGAAGATCAGAATCCATCGTTAAATACAGATCCGCATCAACTGTTTCGATACCAGCCCTTAAGGCGACCTCCTTCCCAAAGTTTCTGGCAAATTTTATCCCAGAAACCTCGTTGAACTCTTTAGAAAGTGCTTCGATTACCTGCCATGTATGATCCTTAGAGCCGTCATCTACAAAGTGATAACGACAAACAATACCATCCTGATTGAGTATGCGTTTGATTTCTAAAAAGTTGGTTCTAAGGGCATCACCTTCATTAAAAACTGGAATAATAAGTACAAGACTTTTAAGTGAATTCATAACTGCTACTCCTTATAAATAATAAACTTGTAGATAAAAAAGTTCCAGCAAACGACACACGCCATTTTTAAGAAGGGTGAAAATAAAGCATTAATTCCTAAAACATCGGTTAAAAACCTCAGTAGAAACACATTTGCAAACACTAGATTAAAAAGAAAAAGCAATAAGTATAGAAACAGCTGTCGATTAACCCTACCCTGAGATTGGAAGGACCATTTTCTATTTACAAAGAAAGAGAACAGGAATACAAGTGCGTAAACAATGACACTTGCAAGGATATAATTAAGTCCGACGGCCTTATACAACAGTACGTATAAGCTGTATTCTATTCCAAATGCAGTAAACCCAGTAATTAAATATCTAGTAATTTGATTAATTGTCTTTGAGGATAGTTTAATATCAAATAAACGCATATGCTCTCCATTTATTAGGTTATATTAATTATATTATAAATAAGTACATTAAGATAGACAAACTAAAAGGTAAATAGTTGCATAAATACCCTGAAGCGAACAATTTAATAAAAAAGCGAACTCATTTATCATGAGCTCGCTTTAATTATTTATCCATATGATTATTGCAAAATACTTAATTGTAACTATTTACTTCTTTTTTTAAGGAAAACGCCAGCTGCAGTAATTAAGCTACCTAAACCATAGAATAATTCTGGAGATGCTTGACCAGTCTGTGGAAGAGCATCAGCAAGTGGGGTTTCTTCATCGTCTACGATAAACTCTTCAGCTTCTGTTGTCATTTCCATATTGTCATAGAAGCTGTCAAAGTTGAATGGCGCAATTGCTTCACCAAGTGGTGTATCTTCGTTCGTTAGTATTTCACCATTTGAATAAACATAGCTCACAGTTATAGAACCATCAATAAATGAACCGCTTGCATTTGAAGGTGTTTCAACTAATGAGTAGCCATCAAATGATCTTGAAGAGGTTTGATATAAAGTGCCAACGCTACCAGTGAAAGAGAATGAACTTCCAAGAGTATTACCTTCAGTATCCACATAATTTACTAAAACGGTTCCTTGTGGACCGATTGGTTGTTCCGGTACAACTGGTGGTTGTGTAGATGGTTGTGTTTGAGTTTCAGTTTCAGGTTCAGTTGTTTCTACTTTTTCATAGATATAGATTACATCGAAACTAGTTTCACCAAAGCTTCCTGAAGCGTTTTCTGGTGTGGTTTTTAGTTGATAGCCATTAATTGATTTAGAACTTGTTGTATAAGGATCAAGTGGATAGCCTTTGATGATATCATCAGAAGCAATTGATACATTGTCTTCATCAACATGCTTAACTGTTAAAACTAATTTATCATCTGGTGTATATACATAAACAACATCAAATGGAGAATCACCGTAAACACCATTTGAATTAGCAGGTGTAGAGCTTAAAGTGTAGTTTGGTATACTTTGTGAAGATGTTGAATAAGCTTCATCAGCATATCCACTGATGGTTGCAATCGCTACAAGGTCATGGCCTTCAGCATCTTGATGTTTTATAGTGATAGTAGTCTTTGGATCTTCACGATAAACATACGTTACGGTTGCATCATCTTCTGCATAGATGCCGTTAGCATTGTCTGGAGTAGTAATTAAAGTGTAATGAGCAATCACAGCTGGACTTGTTGTATAACTTTCGCCTGCATAGCCACTCATTGAGTCAGAAGGAGAAAGTGTATTATTATCTTCATCTACATAGTAAACGTATACGGTTGATTTATCGTTTTCAACATAAATATATTTAACAGTGATATCACTTGAATCATGTGTTCCAGTTGCGTTTACAGGTGTATCAATTAGTGCATAATGATTAATTGTTTTAGCTGCCGTCGTATAAGATTGGCCAACATAATTGACTACTTCTTCAGGAGCAGCAAGAACATTATCATCTTCATCAACATAGATGGCAGTAACTTTTGATTTTGGATCTTCCTTATAAACATAAGTTACTTCAAAGTTAGAATTTCCAAATAATCCAGTTTCTGTAGCTGGTTTTGTTAAAACGGTGTAGTGTGGAATGGTTGCTGCATTAATAGAATAATTTTCTTCAGCATAACCACTAAAGGTTTGATCTGCTGCTAAGGTTACATTTGCTTCAGAAACATGGTGCACAGTTAAGACGGTTCTTGGGATAGCAGTATTGGTGACATTAAGCACTTTATTTTCAGAGCAAGTAAGTGTAAATGAAGTACCATTTGCAATTGAAGAAGTATAATGAGCAGGAGTCACCTCTTGAACTGAATAATTACCAGGAACAAGGTTTGAAAATACTAACGAATGGTTTTGTGTTGTTAATGTGTTAATGACCACATTGTTTTTGAGAAGCTTAAATGAAACTTCAGTTGCTGCGTTATCTGAAAAAGATTTATTAACTGTAACAGACCCTAAAAGATTTGAACTAGTACCTGTAACTGTTTTAGTTACAGTTGCTGGTTGATTTAATCCTGTTGATACGAGGGTTTGCGTTTTATCGCGACCATCTTTTGGATTAAAGGCAAATACGTCAACATAGTTACTTTTGCCATTTAAACTTACTGTAAAAGATCCAAAATCTTGTGCTGTGGCAGAAGCTAGTGACTTTTTAAAAGTTACCTGTGTCCAACCATCGCTTACTGATGCTTCAGTTTTTGTGAAACCAGTTAAAGAAAGTGAAATCGTAGGATTCGCAAGTAAATTCTTGTAGTTAAATTGAATCACAATATTGGTACCATCTGAAGTTGCAGTTGGTTGCGTTGCTTGAATTTGGGGAAGAGCAGGTGCAGACTCTCCAGGTAGATTAGTCAAATAATTATAAACCTTATAAACATCGTTTTCATCAATACCAGGTGCATACCAATATGTCCAGTTTACATTTCTGTTGTTTGAGTACTTCCAAATTGCAGCTTGTATCGCAGTAACGGCTTCGGTACTTGTAAGCTGACTAATTTTGTTACCGCTAGATAACCCAGCGTTAACGCGTGCTTGCAAAGTGTCTACACTAATAACTGGAAAGCTATTATTGACGATTGCGCGGATTTTCGAAGCATTTGTAAGATAGCTAATGGATTCTAAACTACTAATTGTATAAGAGTTATGACTCCCAGAGCTAAGTCCATTTTCAAAATCTAGACAGTATGCAGTAAACTTGTTTGATGTATCATCTTTTTGTCGAACATTCATTAGAGAAGTATCAGTAGCTGAGTACTTATTCTCCATTAAAATAGCTTTTCCATTTGTGTTGCTGTTAACATACTCATAATAAGTAGTAGCTGCAAAGCTAGTTGCTGGAAATGTGCCGATTACCAGAACGGCAATAAGTAATAATGCAAATACTTTTTTTACAGAATTCTTCATAAAACTCTCCTTTGCCAAATCATATTATTGTTTTGGCAGTCGGACGATCTTGGTTTAATTCTTTGTAACTGATTTAAGTTAATTAAACTTTAGACTCCTGACTTTGCGTCCTCCACTTTCATAGAGTTTGCCCTTGCTATGCATAAACGTTAAATCACGTTTATCATTCTTTCATCTTGCCATGTGCGCAGCTTATCTGATTTCTCAGTGTTTAAAGCAACTGCATTGTGTATTAGGTTGATTAATTCTAGTTCGCTTCTAAAGTGCATTTTTTTCCTTGTGTCCAACCATTCAATCACACCTTGATAAGTAAAGTTTTCCTGATGATATACGGTGATTAAAAAGTTAGTCCCCATGTTCATTTGATTTTTCTTAGATGGTTTTTCCATTATTACCTCCGAGTGGAGACTACGCTCAATATAGTTATTATACATAGTCAGTGTGACAGAGGACGAACATTTGCGTGACATATAAAGAACATCGCTGTTACATATCTGTGACAAGAATTGTTATATCTAGAAGGTTATAATACAAAAATAAAAAAACCTTCGTCTGAAGGTTTTTAGTTAACATATATTGCGAACTTGAAAGGGGGCTATACAGAGCCTACAAATTAATACTACTTGCACTTAGCTCCTTTACTTGTGATACAGAGATGGATTGATTATTGGCAAAAGTACCTAAAATTCGATTTAAAATTTTATGCATCATATCCGAATCCACACCAGGAAGTAAAACGACAAATTGACTCTCATTCCATCGAGTGAACGTATCACCCTTACGGAGATGCTCCATTAAATGCTGTTTTAGATGGGAAATTCGCAAATCCTCTTGGGATTGAGAATAGCCATCAATTTTACTAGCATCCAAAACGCCTATGCTGAAAGTTACACCTGACCTTTGAGACCGACGTCTTTCAAGCTCATAGATTGATTTAAACGTATCTGTTTCGCAAAAGAATGCATTTTCAAGACTTAATTCTGATTCTAGCGCCTCATACAAACTACTATCATTTTTTAAAGGCTGGTGAGTCTGAAGGAGCTTTTTATAGAGTGCTTTCATGGAAGGCGATGGCTTTAACCCCATCTCATGATAGTAAAAACCGGTGATGTACTCATAGTGCTCAAGAGCTTCCTTTTGCTCACCCTTGTGCATTAACGCTTCCATTAAATTGAGATGAAAGCCCTCTTCATAGATATCAATGATGATAGCTTGTCTACACAAAGATATGATTTCCTCATATCTTCTAGCAGCCTTAAGCAGCTCAGAAGCATTCATTACCGTTTTAAGATAAAGTCTTCGATAATGGTTTCTTATAGAAAAAACCCAGTGCTGATCGACACAATCGGGCAGATAATCGCCGGTATAGATCTGAGTAGCAGCCAAGAAATCCTTAAGTGCTAGATCAGGGGCATTTTGCATAAGCGCCTCGCCTCTTTTGATCAGGTCCTCAAAGCTTTCAACATCAATATGAATCGGCAGCTGATCGTTCCACTTATAGTAACCATTTGAGAAAATTAAGGTCTTTAGATAGTCGTCATCTGTAGACTCCAAAAGCGCTTGTCTCAATCGGTGCATCTGACGTCGAAGCGTGCTTCTAGGATCACTATACGATTCAGTTACCCACAATTGGTCCATGAGAGATTCAGGTGTAAATACGCGATCTCTATGTGTTAACATGAATTTATAGAGTTCCCAGATTTTTTTTGAACCTGCAGAAGAATTTACGAGGGACTCACCATTTTTCATAACCTCAAATTTTCCCAGAGTCTGTATGATAAATGTAGGATTTTCATTAATAACTGGGGAAGTCAACATTAACAACTCCTTAGTAATAAGTATATTTTGGGAATAGAATATTATATCATGAAGAGAATATTGGTTACAATCAAACGTTCGAAATTTACTATAGTATATTAGTATAGTTATTATTACCAAATATAATAGTTGATAAACTGTTATATTAGAAATAATTTTAGAGATACAAAGATTTAACACAAGCCAAACTTTTAACTAAAAAAATAATAAATTATTACTCAAAATCGACAATTTGATACTTTACAGATTATTCACAAAGGGGTCATAACCTATACACAACTCTATTTTATTATAAGTACAAGATAAGTGATAAACAGATCGCTTAACACAATAAACCCCCAAAATATTTACCTAAATTGCAACAAAACCCCAATAATGAATTCCGAGTGGGCATCCCCCAAATTAACCCACTCGTGAAATTCCCCCCTTCTTAACTTTTAGATTGACTTTCATTCTTACGAATTGAAGTCTTTTTTTTTACCCATTTTTCTAAAAGCTAGAAGTCTTGTTATCTAAAATCATCTCGACAAATGCAGAAACGACCTCGCTGTCGTATTTCGTTCCAGAAAGCTCTTTAAGCTCAAGCAATGCTGCCTCGATGGATTTCCCTTTCTTGTAAACGCGATCGGTAATCATAGCATCATAGCTATCACAGACGGCGAGAATTTTTGCTTCAAAGCAAATCTCATCACCCTTTAGGCCATTTGGGTAACCCGTTCCATCTATTCTTTCATGATGCTGATAAATAATTTCAAAAACCTCCGGACTGAAGTTTTCAAGAATCAGCTTCTTACCGTGCTCAACGTGTAGCTTTATAGCTTCAAACTCCATTTGATCCAGTGCACCTGGCTTATTAAGAATTTCATCAGGAATCTTTATCTTTCCAAGGTCGTGATAAAAGGCAGCCTTGTTAATTAGATTAAGTGCCTTTGATTTATAGCCGAGTCTAACTGCGAGCTGCTTAACCAAATCGAAGACCCTTTGACTGTGCTCACCCGTATAATGATCCTTATCCTGAATTTCACGTATAAGTCGATCCACTACACCATGATGGTTTTCAAGTGTTTTATAAACGTCGTAGTTGGTAGCGTGTACAACGATGGTGGTATCTTCAAGCGTTTTTAAAGTATGAACCTCTGAGGTGTTCTTAAAGACGACGATATCACCAGATTTAACGATGGAAGCATCCTCAAAGACGAAGCAAGCGCCCTTTACGATATAATACGTTTTAAAATCCCCATTTGAAGGGAGTGGCTCTACATATAAAATACGATCTGATGAAATATGAAGAACACTAATTTGCAAATCTTCATCATGAAATTTTTTCTCTATTTGAGAATTTTTGTTCTTCATCTCATAAGTAGACTCAGCTTCACCAGAGCGTATTATTTTGTATTCAGACATAGAGGCCTCCATTGGTGTCTATACAGTGTTACAGACTTTTCATATTTCACTCAATTATACACAAAATAATCCTAAAATAAAAGTGGATTACATAATTATTAAGGCTATATGAGACATTGCCTTATAAATAAGAAATACTAATGTTACAAAACAAAGACAACCTAATATTTTACTTAAGAAAATAAACAAAATACCCGATATTCCTATTGTGGTGTATCCTGTCATAAGGGTGTCACATGCTTGTAAAGAGCCCTTAATCCAAAAATGATAGTTCATTTGATATAATAAAAGTAGTATTGACTATAAGGATAGATTAGTAATCGACTGTAAAAATGAAGTATTAAGCAAAAATAATTAAATAAAGTAATTAAATAAAGTAATTAAACAACAATTAGAGCAAGAAACAATAGATGGGTAAAAAAAAATCTGTGTGAGGTGCAATATGAAAAAAACATTAATTATATTATTGACGATAATAACGATACTTGGTTCCATTCCCCTTGATGGCATTCTATCGTTTGCACTTGTAGTTGGGACAAGCGGTGGCGCTGATGTCGAGGTAACAGATGTCAAATACGCCATCTCACATGAAGTTTTTCAAATTACCAATGGCTATATTGAAATTCTAGGTGAAAACTTAAAGGACGTTGAAGTTTTGTTTGAAAAGTACGGGCAAGGCTTTGTCAGTATGGGTACGAGAGTTATTAACTCATCAACGTTTGTAAAATTCAACCTCAACACAGATGAAACACAGGCCTTTATTGGTAGAGTAAGAATCGGGAACAGAACCATTAACTTAAATACAGGAACATTCCCAAACATTCAAAGCTCAAACAAACAAACCGTAAACAAGGATCAAACACCAAACAGTATTACATTTACAGGTAACTATTTAAATACCATCAACACAGGAAATATTACAGGTACCTACGGCTCTGGATTATCCTCAGCAACATTAGGTACAGGCTCGACCTCATCGACACTGACACTAAATAATCCCACAAATCCGGGGTCACTTGGCTATCAAAATATTATATTGAGAAAGACCGTCACAGCGGATCCCAATATTGAGATAGAGTATACCTACCAAAACGCATTTAGGATTATTGAGGACCTAAATCTTGACGATGTTCGTATGTTCCCAAATACAGGTGCAAAAGGCGATTCAGCAACAGGCGTTTTAGGTGACGAGGTTTATTTTAGAGCAGATAATTTTTCAGATACGAGAAACTATCAGGTTTACTTTCTTAAAGCACTTGATGGCTCAGATAAATTTACTTCTGTAAATAAAGCGCAATTTGTGTCACTTGGTTTAAATGTTAATGGAAACGAAGACGTATTAACCGTGCGACTTCCCAATAATAAGGATTTTGAGCGTCGTAATTACTATGTGGTGATTACAGATGTTCAAAATGGACAAGTCGTCGCCGAGCAGGTCGTGCTGCGGCAGGACGGCAGCTATGACGAATTTACAGTTATTCAGGCGGACTATAAGCCGTCCATTGTCAGTATCTATCCTGAAAAGGGTCCGGATACAGGTGGTAACGTCGAAATCAAGGCACTCAATTTATTGACTTTAAATATTCCAGACTTAACGACTACGGGTGCTTTTAAAGTGAATCCAACGAGTGAATCAAATGACGAAATCTTGGTTTTAAACTATGCAGATGGTGTCTATAAGGGCGAAAACGTCACGATAGAACGTAAGATTAACATGCAAATCGGTAAAAAGGTTAAATTCTACAAGGATACCGATGGCAATTTTCAGATCATTAAAGCGGCAACCGACCAAGTGATGGTCGTGACCGATAGTGTAACAGATGCAGAAACAAATCCGTTTAAGGATGTCATTATTGAGATTTCAACCGTACTTGAAATAAAAGATGGCGTGAATGCCGGAAAGCAGTTTGTGTTTAATCAAATTATTACGAAGACAAATGGCTTTGAATTTGAACCGAGTACCTTTACCCCAGTAATCGATAGCTTTACGCCGGGTATGGTTCAAATCGAAGATACAGCAACCTCGTACTCGAAGCTAAAGAATGAAACCTTAATTGCCATTCAAGGAGATAAGTTCTTAGTAGATCGCTTTGTTGACACGGATGGATCGGTAATTACAAGAAAGCCGACCGTGTTAGTTAAGAAAAATGACAACAATACCTTTAACAATAGGTATCAGCTTGGTTTCTTCCCTAATGAGGAGTATACAGGCGGTGGCGTAACGGTTAGAGGGATTATTAAATATAAGCTTAATGAAACTGACGCTACTGAACAAGTGCTTACTTACTCTGATGGTAAGCCGGTTCCGCTGGATATGGTTGTACTTGATGATAATGGCAATCTCGTAGACGGTACGAGCAGCAATCAAATTGGTACAAAAATCCTCATACGCATTCCAAGCAGTGCGCTAATAGCAGATGGCGGGATTAAGCACATTCAAGTGACGAACCCTACAAGAAAGTCGGCGGATTATGGTAAATCAAGTATCAAATCCGATTTCGTAGAGTTTATTAAAACCTCAGATATTCCAGTTATAGAGAGCGTTAAACCGAACATCATTACAGTAGAGGGTGGCGAAACCATTACAATTACGGGTTCCAACCTTCAAAATGGCTTAAAGCTATTCTTAGATGGCGAGGAAATAACCTCCTTTACAAGAGAGCTTGATACAACTGGAAATAAAATACTTGTGAAGTTTAAAGCGCCTCCTGGACGAGAAGGAACGACTCAGGTTCAGATTCTCAATCCGAGTGGTGGACTAGCAGTAAGCGACTTTACGTATGTAAAAACATTTAACAAGGATCCTATATTCAATAGCTTTACACCACCACTAGGTACGTACGGAACTATTGTTGTCGTAAATGGTGATAATTTCCTTAAGCCAGATCCTACTGCGGTTACTGAGCGTGGTATAGATGCATATCGTCTTATCGGAACAAGAATTTTACTCGATGGAAAAGAAGTAAATTCATATAAAAGAGATACCACTGGCAATATTATTTTTGACGTGTACGCAGCACCTTCGGAGGAAGCTTTAATTAAGCTAGATGCGGGGAAATCCGTTTACTCTAAATTTGCATCAAATAGTACGACCGTAGATCAAAGCACAGGTGCAGTGGTTACACTCTCAAACGATGCGGATGGCAATCCAGCAATCCTCACCGCAACAGAGGTCTATGCAATTAAATATTCAGGGGGTAGCTATCAAGCATATAATAAAAATGATGTGCTTATTGGTGCTGCGAATATCGCATATAACAGTGCAACTGCTGTGACGACGATATCGATCAGTGGTGGACCTACCTTTGTGTCTACGATGGATAACAATCTGATCCGTATTGGCCTAAATGAAGAGGGAAACAAGCAGGTATTTCTTTCTGACTATGTAGATTCTGTAACCTTAAAATCTGCCGATGGAGAAAGATTTACGCTTTCCTATAACTTTTTAGGACAGCCTATCTTGACCAATGGAAAGGATAAGAGCTACGTCGTTAAATATGAAGATTTGGATCAAATCGTTGCACAGGACAGTATCGGCTATACGCGCCCTATCGTGGTTAACGATCAAGGCATTTCACTCGATGGTACGCAGCTTGATATGATTACACCTTACACGGTGAATTCAGCAACGGGTCGAATCGATGGTAACCTCACAAAGGTACTTTCAAAAAATCAAATCATTTTCACAGTGCCGTACCTATCGACTGGTAAAGGCTATAAAGATATCAGTGTAGTAAACCCTGATACTAAGAGCGCAAGCAAAACGGGTAACAACGGATTTTACTATATTACTCAAGCGACATCTAACCCAATCATTACAACCATTGAACCATCAAAGGGATCTGTAGATGGCGGTTATTATGTTACTATTTCAGGTAGTGACTTTGAAGATGATGTAAGAGTTTTTATAGACTCTGTAGAGGTACCGGCTGCTGATACCTATGTGGCGCTTGACGGCTCTTGGATTAAAATAAAGATGCCAAAATCCATTAAAAAGCTCAATGAAGATTATGGTGTGGACGAATTGGCGGTACCTGTGGTCATCGTCAACCCGGATGGCGGTAACACAGGTAGAGACAAGGGCTTTACGTATATCATACCAATGTCTGATCCCGTAATATCAAGAATCGTACCGACAGGTGGGTCATCAAATGGTGGTGAAATCGTAGAAATCATTGGATATGAATTCAGATTTTACGAGCCATACGAGAACACTGTAGGCGGTCCTAATTACGATCTGGGGGATATCTTTGTCGATCAGTTTAAAAATGGCGTGTGGGACGACCTGTTATCCGCAGGTGTAGATCCTAATGCTGTAACCGCTTATCCTGAGCTGACGAACCCTTATTATGATGTGTATTATGACTCAGTTATTTTGCCAAAGGTGTATTTTGGTGAGAATGAGGCGAAGATCGTAGAGTACTCTAAAGGCTTTATTAAGGTCATTACACCTGCTCACAGTGCTGGTGCTGTAGACGTTTATGTCATCAATAACGATTCAGGTGTCAGCAATAAGGTTAAATATACCTATAATGCGACAACACCTGTCATCAATAGCATTGTACCTAACTTTGGTAGAAGACAGGGGCAAGAGCCTAAGGATATTTACGGATCGAAGCTCTACCGTTCTTTAGCCTACGGCTATAAGGATGATGATGCAACTCAGATACAATTGTTATCAGATGTACAAGCACTTGTAAGATTTGGCACCATAGATAATCGCAGCATCGACAGAAACTCAGCCAATTCTGGCCTAATTAACAACCAAAGGTCAACGGTGAATTTAGATGGTGGTCTTTCATTGAGCTACTATGGAGATTTGGGACAGGTTAAGCTGACGGTTACTGAAAATAACGTCATCTATTCTAGAACCTTTGACTATGACAATACGGTTGCGTATCTGCCACTTGGGATGCTACAAAACTCAGCTGGTGACTATTATGTGCCTAATGGTCTTAAAAATGTAGATAATACGGTGTACAGCGGGAATGCCTACGAATATGTTAAGCTAGAAATATCTGATCGTCGGGTATTTGTAGAAAGAGGCTATTCACCAAAGGTCACCTATGATAACGACACACATGTTACGGTTGTGACGCCATCCTATTACACAATAGGCAGTGTGACCATAGCGTACTATAACTCAGATGGTGGAAAAACCACAAAAACCTTTACCTATACCAATCCAGCTAGTGAACCAAAGATTTTTAATATTGAACCTCAAACCTTGTCGTTCGATGAAACGAGATGGTTGGTTGAAACCTCTATGGACGGTGGTATAGACATTGAAATTATAGGTAATGACTTCAGAGATAATGTATCGGTGTACATCGGTGCTTATAAAGCAACCATCAAAGAGGTAACTACGAAACAAATCAATGGGATAACCTACGATCTTATCGTTGCAACGGTTCCAAAAGCGACGGTCAACGACGTAGACAAGGAATACCCTATAATGATTCAAAACGAAGATAAAGGCCTGGCAACTTCCAACAATCTATTAGATTTAATTGGGCCAAACTACGGCTCATCGACATTGCCGTTCTTCTTTGTTTATAAAAAACCATTGTCTGGTCCTAGAATAGATAAGATAACGCCAACCAAGACTTCAATCTACGGAGGCAACAAAATTGTAATTGTAGGTAGTGATTTCAGAGAGGGTGCATACGTTATCATTGGAACCCGTGCAGGTATTCCAATATACAATGGTGTAATTTCAGATCGTGGGACAGTCTTAACCTTTACAACGCCAAATAATATGACCTTGGGTGCAAAGGGCGTACAGGTTCTCAATAATGATTATGGTATCGCAATTAAAAACCCAGGTATAACGGTTGTATCTGCACCGACCCTGTCACCAGTGATTACCGATGAAAATGATGTGGTTTTAAATCGAATTCACGTCACAGGCGGTCAGGTAATTAAGCTAAAGGGAACTGGGTTTGCAGAGGGCGCAACGGTTTACTTCGGTGGAGAATGGCTGACAAAGGGTAGCTCTGACACTGTCGCTGAGACAGAACAAGGAATCTACAGAGATGACTCTATTAAATTCGTTAAAGATGGTATTAAAGCTACTAAGGTAGAATTTGTTGACAGTGAAACACTTTTAGTCACCACACCAGTGGTTGACTTTGAAGGTGACGTCACCATAGTGGTTAAGAATTCAGATGGTGGTATTACGGACAACAGCGTTAAGCTCAACTATACGGTTCCGATTCCAAAGGATCCCTCTGGGCTGAAGGTTTCTGTTGTAGATAATCGATATATTAAACTTTATGACTTTGTTTCTGACACTGCCAACTACTTTGAAATCTATGTCTATATTGGAACAAAATCAAATTACGAGTTGATGAGCAATGATTACCGCGACTTTAAGTATCTTGGAATAACAAATATTGAGCCATATAAAATTACAACTTTACCAGGACTTGAAAATATGAGCCTTACAGATCGAGTTGTGTTTGTGGTGAAGGCAGTAAACAAGTTTGGCTCCTCAGGCTACTCAAACATTGCAGCATTAACCTATGAAAACACAAAAAATATTGAAGAGCTTGGTCCAGAGGACCTTGATGGTGACTTAGGTGTACCTAGTGGTCAAGACTATAATACCGTACAAAATGGCAGCATTATCACTGTTAATCTTGCGTCGAAAATCACTAAGGGCTTGGTAAATATTGATTTATCTGATTCGGTTACCGCTCAAATGACGACGAAGCGTATATTGCTTCCTGAGGGACTTGTTAGAACTGGCTTAACCAGCATTACCATCGAATTTGGCAACAGTCAATACAGGTTTACACCAGTAGCTGCAAATACAGCCACATTTAGAAGTGTAGCCGATCTTTACAGCGCATATGCTAGAATTGCAGAAGACACATCGATGAGTACTTCAAGAGCTTATCTAACACCTAATATTAGAGGTAAAAAGCAGGTTTCAAAGGTACACAGTGTCTCATTTGATGCAAGCTCCAATGAATTGACTAAGAGCTTTACACAGCTGGCGTCAACTATGGATTTAACCCTATATTATGATGCTACTGGCTTGACAACTGCAGGCGAAGCTCAAATTCAAATGTACAAATACAATCCGTCAACTGGCACCTACACTGCTGTATCTGCAACAGTAGATACCATTAACAATCGAGTGACAGCAAGAATTAAAGACTCCGGTCATTATGTATTGCTTGCAAATCGTTAGGAGGGAGAGGCTCATGAAGAAAATTATCATACTCATTTTAGTCGTTTGCTTAGTGACGCCACTTGCTGCATTTGCTGCAATGCCATTTGACGTACCAGTGCCGGAGTTTACGGCACTTAAAACGGACACGACAAATGCCAATACACTCACTGGCAGTGTCAAGGGTAAAGACATTATTACAAACAGTTATTTTAGTGATATTAAGGGCACGTACGGACATGAAAGCATCGTCCGTATGGCGGCTCTTGGTGTTGTTAAGCAATATGGTGACAAAAAGTATTATCCAGCAAAAAAAGCAACCGGTTATGACGTATTGGGTATGCTGGTTAGGATGCGAGGTAACGAAGCAGCAGTTATGCAAAGAGTGTATAATCAAGCAGGGTCGTCGACGACAGATGCTCAGCTCCTTCAGCTTCGCAATCAGGAATATTTAACCGAGGCACAGACACTTGGCATCATTACAGCCGCAGAGGTACTCAATCTCAACCAAGCTGTCAATAAAGAAACCGTAGCAGTTTGGACGGCTAGAGCGATAGGTAAAACACCTGTTTATACGCAACAAACCGTGTTCACATATTCGGATTGGGTAAATGTCAACCCGATCTATCGTTCACTTATAGAGGATATGACCACAGAGGGGATTATCCCATTGAAAAACGATGGCTCGTTTGGGCCTAAAGAAAACATCACAAGGGGTGAACTCGCTGTAATTGTTGCAGCTGCAACAGATACACAAAATACCGCACGAAACATTGCGTCAGGCTTTGGACTTGTTATTGGCGTCAAACCTGAAACCATCTATCAAAATGGCGACACGATTAAAAGAAATACAGTGACTGTTAAAAACACAGATGGCACAGTGACAAATCTTGTGAGTGAAACACATTCAAAGGGCAATCTCCAATATGACTATGTCGTTTATAAGAATGGGATTGTTTCCAACAATTCATATCTTAAACTTGGAGATGAAGTTGAATATGTCACACTTGCTGGCGTACTTCAATACGTTGAGGTTGTGGACCATAATTTAATATTAGAAAAAATTGCAGCTAACAGTGAAGCAGATATGTATACAACCTTTCATTATGGCACACTTGTAGACATAAACACTAAGACACAATACAAAAATGGTTCAACAGTTGTCACTGAGATTTACAGAGTAGTGGACATTACAGGAGATACGTTTGATATCCTAGTGGATGAGAATCTATATAATGGTCAAAGAGACGATGTTATTACCTATAAAAACAATTCGGTGGGCGGCGTACACTTACTAGCTGTTGGCGACGTAATGGAATATTTGGTCAATGAAAACAGAGAAATCATCTATATTAAGGTGGCACCACTTGAGAAGACCAGTCTTTCAGGTACAGTTAGAGAAATCACACCCTTGGCAGCAGATGGACCTGCGACGATGACGATCTATGGCTATGATGATAAGGTGTACCAGTTTCCACTTGCACCATATGCCAACCTTAGAATAAACGATCGCGTAACTGAGCTTAATAATTTTGTCTATGGTATGCCAGTTGAGGTAGAAATATCAAATGGTTATATCACACTTGTGGAGGGAGAATCCTATAGTGGTGAGCCAGGCTATATCCCTAAATATGGTAAAATGCGCATGGGAGACGTCGTTGCGGTTTATCAAAAAAGCTTTTCTGTAAAGCTGAGCGATGGTAAGACAGAATACTACACAATAACTTCAGATACTTCATTTACCAAAGATGGTAACACCGTAACAAAATCAGCTTTAAAATCGGGGCAGCCTGTAAAGGTTTACTTTGATAATATTTCATCAGACGAAGCATCCAAAGTTGAGATTGAAGCACCTGAGATCTTATTTGAAATTATTTATAAGGGTAAGATTAAGAACGTCAATGAGGCGAGAAAAGAAATACAGATCATTGGTTCGGACGGTGTTTCTAAGCCAGAATATATCAGTAACAACGATTGGCTATCTGCAGATACCTATAGCATTAATCTTAAGGTCGATGAAAAAACAGAGTATTATGCAGGCAATCAAAAATTGACTTTAAATGAGCTACAGAGAAATTATTCAGGCTATCAAACATACGCAGTTATTAAGAATGTTTATGGACAGCCAACAGTCGTTAAGCTCAGTGTAAAAACTGGTGGTGAAATGATGTTCTCTAGCACGGTGAGAACAATTGATCAAACCTTAGGTAGCTTTGATATTTCCACTAAAGAAAACTTCAATATTACAGAGGGTACAATCGTAATAAAGGACGGCCTTGTAGTGCCAGCATCACAATTAAAGGCAAGAGATACGGTCTTTGTCGTCTCCGAAAGTCCTATGGGCTCATATAATAAGAACGCTATGGTTGTCAAGGTTGTAACGCCATATGATAATATCTTTGATAGCATCAGAATTGGCGCAGTTGAAACAGTGAATCCATCTAATATCACTTTTAGAAATTACACCCAGTACACCAATAACTTTCTAAATGCTGTTAATACCAATGAATCTGGTTATTATAAGTTCTATACGGACAGTAAAATTGTCGACTTGACGGATTCGACAAATGTAAAAACAATAAAACCTGCTGACTTCTGGCATGCTTCTTATGCAAGAACTGAAAATTTGGATACCACATACAATCCATATACACAAGGTTTGCAGTATAAACGTTATTACGCCTTTATGGTAGTAAATGAAGCAGACAGCTCAATCATCGCAATGCATCTAAGAAGAAAAGGTCTTTTATCAGGACAGAATTTTGATGATACACTGTACAGCGAATCCGATCTACCTAAAAAGCTAGAGGACACGTTTACTGGTGCGGTATTGTCCAGAGGGATAGTAACCAGTGATGACGCAACGTGGGATCGAATTGAAATTACAGATTCACATGATTGGACAGATTACACTGGACAGTGGACTGCGAATAAAGCAAACATCTTTATTAAGTATACAGACGCAATTGTTATTAAGAATAATCGAGTCATATCGATTGATGACGTACAGATGGGCGATTATATCTACGTTATGCGTATAAAAGAAAGTGCATTGGTAATCTTTGTTGAGTAAGGAGTCACTATGAAAGTAAGATTAAAGGTAAGCATCGTTCTATTTTTGATGCTCATTTGGATCAGCACAACCACATATGAATCAAGTGCTCAGGTGGTCTGGATGGATGGCGGGCTCGTTGGCGATCTCATGATTTCAGGTACCAATGAATATCAGGAGCTCTGCTTTATCACTGGCGAACCCGTACTTTTGAAAGGGACGGTTAAGCTACCTACCATACCGACAGGTAGCGACAAGTACTCACTTAAATACACGTTTGCACTGAGTAACGCATCAAAAGGTATTACGCTGACAAGAGATATCACCTTTGACGTTACGAAGACGGCAAACAGTGGTATCGGTCAGACCGCCTACGAGCAGAAGCTCTCCAAATACACGGAGACCATCACCACTGGTGCTGGGACGTATACCCTGGGTAAATACACCTTTAATGAAAGTAAGCTTGAGGACAATACACCTGCAGTCAATTATTTTTCTGGCAATATTATTTCAGAAAGAACATATTATCTGAACGGTGACTATCTAAACAACGAAGGCTATGTTACGTATGTTATAGATGCTAAGCCAATTGTCGGATATGATCACCTTTATGGTAACAACGAAACCATAGTCGTCAGTCAAGAAATCCAAAGTGCAACACCTAATTCAAGCTACGATCCAAGTGTTTATGGTTCAAAGGAATATACGATTTGGACGGGAACGGTGGATATCGGCATGTCGTCCACTAAATCGGTGAGCTACCTCTATCAAAACACAGACCCGCAAAGCATTAGCTTTAGAGGAAACTACTTTCAGGTAACTAGCGAAGAAAACGTTTTAACCTACAAGTATTCACTGCCTTATCTAAGCGGTGGCAAGGTAGACACCACTAGTAGTAAGCGTAATACTGGCGATGTTCATATGAGCAAGGATGTGGTACTTGAGTCAAAAGCACTTGTAACACCGAAAATAAGAGACATAGGTGGACATTGGGCTGAAAAAGAGATTTTTCTACTCACTTCACTTGAGGTTTTCGATGTTGAGAAGGAATATTTCGTACCGAGTGGCGTCATATCAAGACTTGATTTTGGTAAGGCAATGGTCGTTGCGACACATGGTATATTACCAGAGCCAACGAGCACTCAGGTGATTAAACGCATGCGCCCAGGGGTTGAAACGCCTTACCTCGATATCCTAGTGACCGATCCTGATTATCATTATATTGAGTACATTAAACAAAACAATATCATGGCAGGCAAAAATGGTTACTTTAAAGGTGGCGAAACCTTAACCAGAGCAGAGGCAATCACCATAATGATAAAGGCTCTAGGACTTGAATACATGGCACCAGCACCGCCTTATAATACCAGCTTTACGGATGATGCAGCCATCCCTGAATGGGCAAAGGACTACATCTATATGGCCAATGAAATCGGCCTAGTATCGGGGACTCCTGAGGGCTATATCAACCCAAATAAAGCGGTTACAAAGGCTGAAGCAGCAGCAATGATCAATAGCTTCATCAATCATCTTAAGGATTATATCACTTATGACTACAGAGAAAAAATCCTAAATAGATAACGCGGACGAAATTAACAAATCCCACACGGTCAAGTGTTGAGCCACTTAACCGTGTGGGATTTTTAGGTTGCAACTAATTAAAATCGTTAGAGCTTTTATAGAAGGTGATGAATTGCTCTGGAAGCATTGGCTTTGCAAACCAATAGCCTTGAATGATATCACAGTCAAACACAGCGAGCACGTCACATTGCATTTTAGTTTCTACTCCCTCTGCTACCACATTAAAGCCCAAGGTATGTGCCATAATGATTAATGCCTCAACTAGCTTGAGTGCTTTGTCACTATTCATCATGGAATCAACAAATCTCTTGTCAATCTTCAAAACGTCTACATCGAGAGCGTGCAGGTACTCTAAATTAGAAAAACCTGTTCCGAAATCATCGATAGCAATTGTAAAACCCTTTGCTTTCAAGTAACCGAGCGTATACTTTGCATTCTCAGTAAGTGAAATCAGAGTGCTTTCAGTTATTTCTATTTCAAATGGATGCGTGAGCTCTCTGAAATGATGATCGAGCTTGCCGTTGATGGACGAAGCAGATATATTTACCGCTAGCTGAAATTTAAAGTCGCTATTAATCTCTTTAATTTGATTATGTATTACAGTGGCTTCTTTGATGATGTGCTCGGTTAGGCGATCAATCAAATACATCTGCTCAGCAATAGGGATAAATTCGTTTGGGCTAACGTCTCCATATTCTGGATGACGCCATCTTGCTAAAATTTCAGCACCATGGACCTTGTAATCCTTTAACGTCACCTGAGGCTGTATAACAATATAAATATCTCCGCTTTGTATCGCCTGTTCAAGGTCCTTTTCAAGTTGAATACGGCGCTTGAGCTGATCAAATGACCTTTGATCATACCACCTGATCGAATTGATACTTGGCGTGTTTGAATATTTTAGGTGATATAGGTTATCGATCAATTGGCTGGGATTTATACCATCCTGTGGGTACTGTGTCGCAAGCATCTGATACTTAAAATGAATTTCATGGGTTTCATAAAACTTAGTGCTTTCCAGCTGATTTATAATTTCAGCTAAATTTGTTTTTGAACCGATAAGTGAGTTTTGATCTGAAGGAACAATATAAGCTAAAACAGGACCATCAAGCTTGTATGTGGAACCATATGGCAGCATAAGGGATTGTATTCTAGAGAGCTCCTCAACATAAAGCTTGTGAATCGTACGATAACCAAAGTGATGATTTAATTCCTGCAGGTTGGATAGATCTATTGCAAGAACAATTAGCTTACTTTGTTCAGTAATGGCCTTAGATAAAACGTGCTCAAATTGTCTTTCATTAAAAAGACCGGTCTTAATGTCGATATAGATGAGATTTTTTATAAAACCTGTAGCACGATTGATGCTCATCATCAAAGCGACATTGAAAAGTGAAATCATGATTAAAAGGTAATTTAGGGTAATAATTATAGAAAAATATAGTGTTTTGTCCACATAGTCACTAATACTTGGATGAGAGGGTTCAAATGCAGCAAATATGTTAAGATAAAGCACGGTGCCGATACCCAAAGCAAGCGTCACTTTTCTGTTTTCATACCAAGTGCTAAGAATGAGCTGAATAAGTATGAGGGTTACACTAACAGAGATAAGTGCGATTAGGTTATTGCTTGATGGAAAAAGTGTCACAATCGATAAGCTGATCGAGAGGCATAATAAAATCGAAAGGTGCGCCAGGATTCTTTTTTCAAATATAAGCCCCAAAAGAGCAAGTACTTGAATCGACAAATTAATGCACCTTAGAGCTACTATAACATTGTAAAGGCTCTCTGTAACCAGAGATTTATTGGCAATCGTAAATACGATTGCCATAATCGTGTTTAATATAAAAATGATGATCAGACCCATTATCTGCTTCTTTACATTTTTAGTCATAAAGGTATCAAGATGCTCCATGTAAACTCCTTTCCCAAAGGGATAGAAAAAAGTAGACTACTCCAATTGGTTCAAATAGGTTTCAAAAAGGTCGACTAGATCGGGATCAAACTGTGTACCTGAGCATCGCCTTATTTCAGCCAGAGCACTGTCTAGGCTTAATGCTTTACGATAAGGTCGATCATTGGTCATTGCATCATAAGAATCAACCAATGAAAGAATTCGACATTCTAGAGGAATATCGCTACCAGACAGACCAAGAGGGTAGCCTGTGCCATCCCACTTCTCATGGTGCTTATAGATCAAGTCTGAGATCGTCTCAAGCTCTGGTGAGGCTGCAGCTATTCTTTGACCGATAGCGGTGTGCGTTTTCATAACCACCCATTCATCGTCTGTTAAAGGCCCTGGCTTTTTTAAGATGCTATCTGGAATTCCGACCTTACCCAAATCATGAAATTTGGTCAAAAGGATTAAACGGTCTAGGCGATGTGGCGGCAATTTCATAGCAATTCCAAGCTTGTATGCCAATTCACCCATACGGTCTGTATGCCCCTCTGTGACATAATCCTTAGCCTCTAGTGCCTTCATAAGCGTCTTTACAAGGTTTGATTTGCTACTTTCCTGTTTAAGCAGCTTGTGATTGAACAAATTATGATCCGCGGTCTGATATAAGCCTGAAGCGTTCAGCGGATTGTCCTTTGTTGTGGCCATGCCATATGAAACCGAAATTTTGAAGGTGCTAAGCTCATTGGTTCTTGAAAGTGCCTTTTCAAAAACTTCATGCTTCTGTAAAATGCTATCTAAAGGTAGTACCTCATAAAGAATTGCAAATTCATTTCCACCGATACGACTTATGATTTTGGCATCCTGATAGGTTGCGTTTAGATGGTTGGCAACTTGCTTGATTACTTGATCGCCAACGGTGTGTCCCAAGGTATCGTTGATATTTTTAAGGCCGTCGATGTCATAAATCAAAAGCGTTAAGCGATTGACAGGATTGATCTCATAACCAAGCATCGCTTCCTCAAATTTTCTACGATTGTAAAGACCAGTGCTACTATCGCGCTCAGCTAAATCCCTAAGCTGATTTTCAAGTAGAACTCTATTTGTCATATCGCGAATGATAATTAACACCTCAGAGGATTCTGCCTGCTGGAAGCGTGCTTCGTAGTGCTTTGTACCCTTTTCCGAATTTATAGTAAATTCAATGATTTGTGGCTTTCGATTTTCAAAGACTTCGTCAATCCCCTTTATCAATAGCTCAGTGATGGACTTGCTTCGCATCAATTGCATGACAAGAGCCGCTTCCTCCCTTCCGGAGGCAGAAAACGGTGTAAAATGATGCTGACGATTGCTCACCAACAAGATATCTGGAATTGCCATCATTAGCGCTTTATTACGTGCCCGAATTTGTTCCAGGGCACTGACCTTATCTTGAAGCTCAGGATAATAATTTTTTCGAATTGAATCTTCACCAAGACCAATAATTGCCTCTTTGCTAAGTGGCTTTTTAGGCTTTGAATAGGATGCCATATATTGATTTCACCTCATCGTAAGTTAGTTCTTTTGGATTGGTAACCATGCAGGGGTCACTCATGGCAGCCACGACCATGGCTGTCATAGTGGCTTCATTTGGGAAATCGAGCGAAACGTAAGATGGTATCCCAATAGATTCTCTTAGAGTGGTAATTTTTCTAACAAGAGCCGATTTAACCAAAAAAGGATCGATGGTGTATGCTTCCTCTATTCCCATAGCACCTGCAATATCTATATAGCGCGTCTGTGCACTTTCAAAATTGATATCTATCAAATGCTCAAGTAGAATGCTGTTGCATTCGCCGTGAGGCAAATCGAGAACGCCTCCGAGACTGTGGGCCATTGCGTGTACTGCACCTAGACTTGCGTTTGAAAATGCAAAGCCAGCATGCATTGACGCGAGCATCATTTGATACATCGTATCAAGGTTACGATTGGGCTTAACCGCGTGGATCAGATGGTCTTTTATGATGCGAATTGCGGCTAACGCATGTATATCGGTTATTGGAGAAGCAGCAGTACTTACATAAGCTTCTATGGCGTGTGTTAGGGCATCCATTCCCGTACAGGCGGTCAGGTATAAATCCATGGTCATAAGCGGCACCGGATCAATAAGCGTTAGGTCAGGTACGACCTTTTTACTGATAATCGCCCTTTTAATATGCTCCTGAGAGTCCGTTATAATTGCAAACTGGGAGACATCTGCAGATGTACCTGCAGTGGTTGGAACGCATATAAGAGGTGGGCCGGGTAGTCTGATTTCATCCACGCCGATATAATCTAGAATGTGTCCACCATTGGTTGAAACGATACTGATACATTTTGCACAGTCTATTGGACTTCCGCCGCCGATTGCTACGAGACAATCACAATCCTCTGCTAAAAAAAGCTCCGCGCCAAGCATCGCTTCAAAGTCCTTTGGATTACTGGATATATCATCAAAAATCACAAAGGCATACTGATCTCTTTCAAAAACCGCTAAAAGTGTTTTAAACCATGCCTGCTCAGACACAATCTTATCTGTAACAATCATGGTTTTACGTGCACCAAAATGCTTCAAGTATTGCGTAATCAAATGGCTAGAATCTAAACCAATGATTATCTCTGGAACTACAAATTTCCTTTGTTCAAACGTAGAATACATAAATTTACCTCTATTTTCACAGCTAGGCCAGTTTAAAATACATCAATTATGAGCAAAATATAGTGAGTTATTTAAACTTTTATACCCTTCGTAAACATAAAATAAACCGATAGCATCGCTATCGGTTTATTAAAAAAATGTAACCCAGTAGATTGTTTTTATAAAGCATTAAAGCTTAAATCGATTGATGATTGTCTCAAGGTCTTTTGCAAGCTCATTTAATTTCGCCGTTTGATCGTTGATTTCAGTCATTCCAGCAAGCTGCTCTTCAGTAGCTGCAGAAACCTCCTCAGTACTTGCAGAGGTTTCCTCAGTAGACGCTGAAATTCCTGTCATTGCATCGACGATAGCATCCTTAAGACGTAGCATTTGATTGACCTCGTTTTCGATCTTAACAAGCTCATTACCGAGATCGATAATCCCCTTTGAAATAACCTCAAATTGAGATTGAGTAGTCTCAACTGACTGATTTTGCTCAACCGTTACCTTTTTAAGCTCGTTCATGGTTTCGATAGATAGGCTTGAATGACTGTTGATTTCACCGATGATGCTCTTAATTTCGCCAACCTGATTTGAGGATTGCTCAGCAAGCTTTCTAATCTCCTCAGCGACAACCGCAAACCCTCTTCCAGCCTCACCTGCACGCGCTGCCTCTATAGAAGCATTTAGGGCAAGTAGGTTGGTTTGCTCAGATATACCGGTGATTGCATCGGTAATCTTGTGAATTTTCTCAGTGCTTTCAGAAACCTTAAGAATGACATCGTTGATCTTTCCAGTTGCTTTATTGGTTTCGTCATTAGCTGAAAGCAACTGTTTAACAATTTGTGAGCCATCGATACTTAGAGTTTCGACTGCTTTAGAGTATTCTTCAACAGTGGCAGTCGAACGTTTAACACCATCTATGCGATTGGCAAGCTCATTGACTTTAACGACGGTTTCTTCAGTGGTTGATGCTTCCTCGCTCACAGCTTTTGCTACTTCGCCAATGGTTTGAGCCACTTCATGTATCGCATTGGTTGTTTGATCGGTAACTTCCACGAGTGAATGTGCAAGACCAGTAACTGTACTAGAAGATTTTTGCATTGTTTCGATCAATTGTCTCATGTTTGTAAGCATTGTATTATATGATGTTGCAAGGGTGCCAATTTCATCTTTGTTTTTAATGTGGATTTCTGAGACATCAAGGTTGTTATTTGAAACCTCGAGTAAAGAATTAGAAATCTGACGTATTGGTTTTGCGAAACTACCTGAATAGATCGTAATAATAATAAGACCTAAAATTAGTGATATCCAAAATACTACAAAAATTGCGATTAAAATAAGGTTTGCACTGTCGTTAAAATCTTGAACATATGCACCAGCAGAAACAACCCAATCCCAATCTGCATCGTATTCTTGATAAGTAATTTTATCACCGATACTTTCTGAGCCAGGAAGCGTCCACGCGTAAGTAACAAATCCACCACCGTTCTTAGCAACTTTAATTTGTTCCTGAACCAGCTTGAAGCCTGATCCGGATTTGTCTTCCGTTTCCCATACGTTTGTACCTTCAAGTGATGGATGCATTACTTCAACACCATTAGAAGAATAGGCTAAAAAGTAACCGTTAGGTCCTAAATCTACCGTTTTACTAATTGGTCTTTTATTATCTGCATCTTTTACGCCGAGCATTTTTACGCGGACTTCTTCTTGTGCTTCTTCTAATGTAATGCTACCGCGTGAAACTTCAAGTTTCTTTGCATCGATAAGCTGCATAACTTGTTTTACACCGTTTTTGAGAATGGTTTCACCTTTTAAAGAAAGTTGGTTTTTTGCAAAGAAATAGCTTGTAGTTCCTATCGCTATAATAGGAATGATTAAAAGCAAACTTGAAATGAGAATGAGTTTTTTTCGTATTGATAACTTCAATTATGATGCCCCCTTTAATTTTTAAAATTGGTATTATACCCTATGTAATACCTTCGCTCACATCTATAATATACTATTTATAGTGGTGTGCAATCCTTTTAGGAAAAGTTCTATTAAAAAAACAAATAAATTCAGTATTATGCATATCTTCAGACTAAGCTTGTGGAAAATAGCATCTATGGTGAGTTTATATCCTGTAAAAGTTGTCTTTATTCAAAAGAATTTGAACAAAATATCAATTGTTTGTATAAGCATAGACCGATACAAGGTGCATCAGTTATAATAGTAGGGAACAAAAACGATAAAACTAAAAATTTATGTTGAGGTGAATCTGTGGTTTTTACAAACAAAATTGAAGAAAGAGATCTGCACAAGGAGCAAAAGCTGCTAATATTGGCTTTGTTTCCAACCTTATTTTTATTATTCGGTTTAATCTATGCACTTCTCGATCATGAAACGCTTTTAGGAGGTTTGAAAGCAATTGTAAAATCTCCAACCACTCTTTTAACCGACTTTATGGCATTGGGCGGCATAGGTGCAGCCTTTGTCAATTCTGCACTCATCGGTTTTTTTAACCTGTATCTGTTAAAGCGCTTCAAGCTAAGGATCAATGGTCTTCTAATTGCAGCGTTCTTCACCGTCTTAGGTTTTTCATTTTTTGGAAAAAACGTTCTTAACATTCTGCCGATCTACTTTGGCGGCTATCTATACGCGCGCTATCAAGAAATTCCGATGAAAAACATAATACTCGTTATCATGTTTAGTACCGCACTGGCGCCAATAGTAAGCTTTATTACCTTTAGTGGTATTTTCACAGAGGGCTTCAGCTATTTAATGGGGCTGATAACAGGGATTTCTATAGGCTTTATCATCGTCCCATTGTCGTCGCATATGATTCGCTTTCACGATGGTTTCAACCTTTATAACATTGGCTTCACAGCAGGTATAGTCGGTACGGTGATTACAAGCGCACTAAGGAGCTTCGACGTGGATATCGCTACCGTCAATATCATCCATGAGACCAATAGCCCTTATGTCATCGGACTTTTAGTTTTATTATTCTTATACCTAATCGGGGTTGGGGTGTATACCAATAAGGATGCGTTTAAACGTTACAAGGAAATCTTTGATTATAGAGGTCGTACCATTACAGATTTCACCTCCCTACTGGGATATGGTATTACCTTTGTCAACATGGGCGTATTGGGTCTAGCCAGTGTCGCCTTTGTTCTGATACTAGGTGGTGTCGTCAATGGACCAGTAATTGCAGGTATTTTAACGATTGTAGGGTTTGCAGCATTTGGTAAGCAGCCGAAAAATTGTTATCCAATAGTTTTAGGCGTCCTTTTGGCAGGTGTTTTTTTTGGCTACGATTTCTCAAGCACAACCTTTTTGATTTCAGCGCTGTTTTCTACCACCATCGCACCAATTGCAGGTGCATATGGTCCAGTAATTGGTGCAATAGCAGGAATGCTACACTTGACTCTGGTAACAAATATAGGTATTATTCATGGAGGGATAAACCTTTACAACAACGGTTTTTCTGGGGGAATCGTTGCTGGATTTATGTTACCAATCATAGATGCGTTTAAGAGGGGGAGTAGGAAGTTATGAGACACGAAATAAAAAAGCTCTGCAAAATAGTGGATGAATTGACGACATTATTTTTGAGAGAGGATACCAACGAGGTTGATTTTAAGATTATTACTGAGCCAGATCGCTCTATCGTGAGAATTGTAGATTATAATACAAAATATTCAGAGGAATTTATCAATCACTTTGAAAAGATGCTCAATAATCAAAGACAGTCAGAAATAGAGGAATATTACTGGCAGCTTGCAGGTGAAAATGATGACGATGATGAGCTGACTTTAATCAGTGCCATGATCGATTCAGCAACTGTTGAGAAAAGGGATGGCAACCTTTATATCGAGCTTGTTAGACTAAATAAGTAAGAAGACTGTAATCAGATTAAAGCGAACTTTTAGGTTCGCTTTTTTTGACTTTAATAGGGAGTGGCTTGTAATGGAGGCGCTAAAAATGGCATATCTAATTGGATTTTGTATGAGCATAATGATCAGTGGTATTGCATGGTATAAAAAAAGTCTGACTACGAGTGGCGCTATAGCTGCCACCGTTTTAGGCGGGTTGGTTTTCGGGGCTGGAGTGCCATCGCTTACGATCGCTCTTGTGGCTTTTTTTGTTTCCTCAAGTGTCTTATCTAAGCTGAGTCAATGGATGGGTGGTGCACAAATTGCACAGGTGGAGCAGCGATTGTCAAAGACTGGTCGCCGAGATTATACACAGGTACTTGCAAACTCAGGTGCTGCCTTGATGTGCTTGATCATGCTAATTCTCACAAGAAATCCTATATATGAAGTCGCTGGTGTTATTTCATTTGCTGCAGCGAATGCCGATACATGGGCGTCTGAGATTGGCGTATTAAGTCATCAAAAACCAGTGAACCTCATCTCTAGAAAGCCTACTGATAAAGGTATTTCAGGGGGTGTCACTGTACTTGGGCTAGTTGCATCAGCATTGGGAAGTGGCTTTATCGCTGTAGCCTTTATCTGTATTCACTGGGCGCTAAATTGTGTAGCGCCAATTGCTTTATTTGTCTCACCTGTACTTAACCCCATATACCCAACGCAAAAGCTGCTGATTTTTGGGGTCATTATCAGCGTTGCAGGTTTTTTGGGCTCTATATGTGACAGCGTGCTCGGAGAGCTTTGGCAGGTTAAATACGTAGAGGTTGAAAGCAATAGAGTGACTGAGCGAACCAAGGATGTAAAGGTGACCTATCTCAAGGGCGTTAGATGGCTAGACAACAACCTTGTGAATTTCATAAGTAATGCCATCGTTACCCTGCTAGGACTACTAGTGAGTGGGCTAGTTTGATTTCAGATGTAAATTGATTGTTAACTTACCTTGTAATTAGAAGGTTTAAGGGGTATAATTAATTCCATGACAAAGGAGGTTGGATATGGCACAGACGAATTCAGTTAAGAAAGATCCTAAAACACTATTAATGGAGAAAAAACTGCGTAAGCAGAGGCGAAATAAATTAATAAAAAGTGGTCTAGCGATATTGATGGCGCTTTTATTGATTGGAACTGCTCTTGCGCCAATATTCGCAGATACTTATATAGCAACCGACGAATTATATTTAGGAAATGGTCAAACCTTAGTTTCAGATAGCAATGTGACCTATACCGTACAAGCTGCAACTACTGGTACAGATGAGAATTATCATGATTTCATCGATTTTATGATAGACACCGTTCAAAGTAATTACTATAAGGACGTCAACAAGCAAGCGCTTATTGAAGGTGCCTATAAAGGTATTTTCAATGTCCTCGATCCATACAGCACCTACTTTACACCGGCAGAATACGACAGCTTTAATACCTCTTTAGAGGGTGAATTTTCTGGTATAGGCGCTTCCATCACAGAAGGGGAGTCTGGCTATGTCGAGGTTGTAGCACCGATTAAAGATACACCTGCTGACAAGGCTGGATTAAAGTCGGGAGATATGATCATCAAAATCGATGGCGTGGAGGCAGCTGGCTTTACGACAGAAAAAGCAGTTTCTTTGATTAGAGGCGAAAAGGGAACCGCTGTAAAGCTCACTATCAAACGCCCTGGCCTTACGGATTTACTGGAATTTACAATCGTTCGCGATACGATTATTATTAAATCAGTCAACTATAAATTATTAGATAATGGCATTGGATACATTCAAATCACAGAGTTTGGTGATAAAACCAGCAGTGAGTTTGACGCAGCCATGGCATTTATGACAAATAAAGACGTTAAGAAACTCATCGTCGATGTGAGAAACAATCCAGGTGGTTACCTCGATACTGCCATCCATATTTCGGATTATTTTATACCAGAGGGAAAATCGATTGTAAAGATCGATTACAAAGGAACGAATGATCGCACTTATAGAGCGACCACTGCAAAAGCACCTATGGACGTCGCTGTTTTGGTAAATGGTGGTTCTGCAAGTGCATCTGAAATTTTCTCAGGTAGCCTACAGCAAACGGGCAATGGTGTCGTAATCGGTACGACGACATTTGGCAAAGGTACCGTTCAAAATTTAATGCCACTTACAAATGGCGGTGCAATAAAGGTTACTATTGCAGAATACCTACTTAACAACGACTATAAAGTAAATGGCGTGGGTATCATACCAGATATTAAAGTCGAAGCACCAGTTAGTATGACGGATGAGTTGGCTGCATCCTTAGCACCGATAAACGTAAATGCAGGTTCGATTTCACTTAACGTATATGCAGCTCAACAAAGATTGGCGCTACTTGGCTACGACGTTAAGGCAGATGGCTCTTATGGCCCTATGACCAAAACGATCATCAAAGAATTTCAAACGGCACAGGGCTTAACCGCATCAGGTCTGTTATCTAAGGAAACCTTGACGGCTATTCAAGAAGCTCTGGTCTCAGATGGTTCAGAGTATGATCCTCAGCTTGAGGCGGCTATAGCGTTTCTTAATAAGTAATAATAATCATTGAGGGTTGCTGAAAATATAACATCTATTTTTAGCAGCCCTTATTTAATGTTAATTAGTATAGTTTTATTTAATGATTCAACGGTTTTCTAACAATGGATTAACAAGAAGTCATGAGGTAGATATGAAGCAAATCGTTATAGTTGAGGATGATATTAATCTAAGCCGAGGTCTTGTGCTGGCACTGAAGTCAGATGCCGTTCAATTGGTACAGTGTCATGATGTTAAAGCTGCAAAAGCCCAGCTTGCATGCGGCATGACGTCACTCGTCCTATTAGATATAAATTTACCAGACGGAAGTGGGTTTGAGATTTTAGAGCTAATTAAGCGCAATGAGCCTCATATCCCCGTCATCCTTTTGTCTGCAAATGATATGGATGCAGATATCATAAATGGACTTGAAAAGGGAGCCGATGACTATATAACCAAGCCATTTAACTTAGATATATTAAGGGCTAGAGTAAACACACAGCTGAATAGACTTCAAACAAAATCGGCACATGCTTTGGAAATTGAAGATTACAGGTTTGACTTTGAAAGAATGCAATTTAGTAAGGGACCTATTCAAATAGAGCTCAGTAAGATAGAACAGAGATTGCTAAGAGCATTGGTGGAAAACCGAGGGTTAACACTTCGTCGAGACCTTTTAGTCGAAAGAGTATGGCAAACGGAGGGCAATTGGATTGAGGAAAGCACATTATCGGTTACAGTGAAAAGGCTTAGAGATAAGCTGGACGCAGCGGATTATATTAAAACCGTTTATGGGATTGGATACACTTGGGTGACGAAGATATGATGCAATGGCTCTTTAACGAAATCATTATCAGTAAGGCTTTTGTAATCGTGGTTTTGGTCATAATGGTGAGCGTAATTGCTTATGCCATTTATAAGGTGCACGAAACCTCAAGCGTCATGAAAAAGCTTAAAGACATGCTTGACCATGCAGCCAATGGGACTTTTAACGCATCAGAGTATAATGAAAGTCTATTTTCATCAGTAGAAAATCAATTTAGTAAATACATTGCCTCATCTGAACGCGGTAGGATCATCGTCGAAGAGGAACGAAACCGCATTAAGGCGCTGATATCCGATATATCGCATCAAACCAAAACGCCTTTAGCGAACCTACAGCTTTATAGCCAGCTGATATCTGAACAGCTTCAGGAATCGGGACAAAGCGAGCAGCTAGAGGCGATCCGCGCAGTTCAAAATCAAACCCATAAGCTTAATTTTCTCATCGACATGCTGATCAAGCTGTCTAGGCTTGAGGCTGGCATTATTAAGCTATCGCCTTGCATAGCCGACGTTATGCCCTTGCTGAGTGAGCTAAAGCTAATCTACGAACCCATAGCAGAAACCAAGGGAATTGCTCTTTCGATTATACCGACTGAAGACAAAGCCATTTTTGATAAGAAATGGACACTGGAAGCCTTGGGCAATGTCGTCGATAATGCGATAAAGTACACCCCTGCAGGTGGTAGAATTATGATATCCGTTGCTGCGTTCGAGCTATTTATAGCGATCAATGTCACAGACGATGGGATGGGGGTTGATGAAGCTGAGCACGCCAATATCTTTACGAGATTTTATCGCTCTATGGATGCTGCAAGTGTTGATGGACTTGGTATTGGTCTTTTCTTGACGCGTCAAATCCTATCAGAGCAAAACGGCTACATAAAACTGAAGTCCTCAAAGGGCAATGGCGCCACCTTTTCCATTTATCTTCCAAAAATCTAAATCTTTCAGGATTGTCAGAATTAAAAAAGTGATCTAAAGAATTGAGTAAGATTCGTTTGATAAAATCTGTATTGCGTATACAGATTTTTATTTTATAGGAGGCGTGATGACGGTTTTAAAAGCTGAAGGGCTTAAAAAGGTATATGGCTCAGGTGAGCAAAGTGTATTTGCACTTAACGGTGTGAGCATAGAAGTGAAAAAAGGAGAGTTTGTTGCAATCGTCGGCACATCGGGCAGCGGCAAATCAACCCTATTACATATGCTGGGTGGTCTCGATCGACCGACTGAAGGCAGTGTTACGGTTGAAAATCAATCGATTTTTTCATTGAAGGAAGAGGCGCTGACGATTTTCAGGAGAAGGAAGATTGGCTTTGTGTTTCAAAGCTACAACTTGATTCCAGTTTTATCGGTATATGAAAACATCCTTATGCCCATTCAGCTGGATGGTGGCACGCCTGATTTAGAGTACATCCATCAAGTCGTCGATACCCTAGGACTTTCTCAAAAGCTACAGAACCTCCCCAATAATCTATCGGGCGGACAACAGCAGAGGGTTGCAATCGCTAGAGCTATGGCAAGCAAGCCCGCTATCATTTTAGCAGATGAACCAACTGGCAATTTAGATTCTAAAACCAGCCAAGACGTTATGAGTCTACTTAAGGTTTCCAATCAGAAATTTTTGCAGACCATCGTTATGATTACACATAATGAGGAAATCGCACAGCTTGCGGATAGAATCATCCGTATAGAGGACGGCAGAATCATTTAGAGGAGGTTTAGGATGCGAGTTGCGAATAGAAGATACTTATGGCTTTTAAGTATTCGAATATTGAAATCACAAAAAACAAGAAATCGAATCGCT
Source organism: Clostridiales bacterium 38-18 (assembly GCA_001897605.1). Lineage (GTDB taxonomy): Bacteria > Bacillota > Clostridia > Peptostreptococcales > Acidaminobacteraceae > Fusibacter_C. The sequence goes on from MKTL01000016.1 coordinate 88,639, forward strand.
GTTTTAGCGATTGCGCTTACAACGGTTTTGTTTACCACCCTGTTTACCATTGGGATGTCCTTTAATGATGCCGTACAGGAGGCAAACTTTAGACAGGTTGGCGGTTATGCGCATGGCACTTTTAAATATCTAAGTGAGTCAGAGTTTAATCAAATCAAGAGTGATTCTGAAATTAAAGCCTATGGGCTTAGACGTGTGGTTGGAATGCTTGTGGATCCGCCGTTTAACAAATACCATGTGGAGGTAGGGTACAGCGATGCAAATCAAGCAAAGTGGATGTATTGTGAGCCAATCGCTGGAGCGCTACCAAAGGAAGGCACCAACGAGGTCGCAACCGACTTAAAGGTGTTGGATTTACTCGGTGTTAAGCCTGAGCTTGGTGCAAAGATTGAGCTAGAGATAGACGTAAATGGCATTATGGTTAAAGAAAGCTTTGTCCTTAGTGGCTGGTGGCCTTATGATCATGCTGTAAAAGCCAATCATGTCCTGGTGCCTGAAAGCAGGCTGACCACTATTTTTAAAGACGCCAACTATGACGTCACAAAGAAAGACAATATTTATGTCGGTACCTGGAATATGGATGTCATGCTTGATAATGCGTTCCAGATAGAGCCCACCATGCTAGGAATCATAGAAAGAAATGGCTTCCAAGTGGAAGAGCCAATGAACGAGGATACGTATATCAATGTCGGCATCAATTGGGGCTATACCGGTGCACAGCTTTTTGAAAATATAGATATTGGAACGGTTGTCGGAATGATTGGCATGCTATTAATGATTACTGCAACTGGATATTTGATTATCTATAACCTCTTTCAAATTTCAGTCATGAATGACACGCGCCTATGGGGTCTGACTAAGACGATTGGATTAACGGGCAAGCAGATCAAAGGCATCGTTTACAAGCAGGCAAGTCTACTCGCTGTGGTAGGTGTACCTATGGGTATGTGTGTGGGCTATCTGACGGGTATCCTTCTCACACCAGTCGTTCTCAATCAGATGAATGGCGTTATAAAGGAAACCGTTTCTGTGAATCCAGCTATATTTGTATTTTCGGCTTTATTCTCTTACCTTACCGTCCTTGTTTCATGCTTAAAGCCTAGTAGGATTGCTGCAAGGGTGACACCGATCGAGGCGATACGGTATGTAGAGACAAACGGCTATCGATCAAAGGGACGTAGTAAATCCAGTGGCGTTAAGGTTTCATCCCTTCAGCTGGCATTAAGAAATTTGATGCGGAGCAAGAAAAAGACGGCAATCACGTTGCTTTCCCTGTCACTTTCGATCGTACTGTTGACGATGACGGTTACTTTTTCAAATGGCTTTGATATGGACAAGTATCTTTCAGACCTTGCGGTGGATTACATCGTAGCAGACAGCGACTACTTTGAGGTATCACGGCACTGGGAAAACGATAAGGGGTTGACGGATGACGTCATTAAGACGATGCAACAGATAGACGGAATTAGTGACTTTGGTAGGGTTTATGGATTAAACACAGGCGTCTCAGAATACGTTCCTGAAGCCTATTATAGAGCCTTCTTTGGGAGATGGAATGACGCGGCAACCGTTGATCAGATGATACAGGGTGCTAAAAGGGACAGTGCGGGCAATATTAACAATTATGCACAGCTTTACGGTATGGATCAGTTCCTTATGGATCAACTGACCGTAATCGACGGCGACCTCTCCAAGCTCAACGATCCGAGTGGGCGCTATGTTGCGGCCGTTTACAGCCTAGATGACTATGGACACGTGATGGCAGACTCGCATTGGGCGAAGATAGGCGATCAGATAACATTGACCTATGGAGAGGATAGAGATAGCATCTATGAAGTCGCTGCAACCGTTCAGGTACCTCATGCAATTGGTTACCGCTATTATGGTATCGATGAATTCATACTCAGTTCGGAGGTCTTTTTAAAGGATACGAGGACAAGTGACGTCATGTACGTTGCCTTCGATGCAGACGATGCCTCAAAAGCTAAAATCGATCAATTTTTGAACGAGGTAACAGCAAATGATTTTTCTAGCCTGAACTATGAGAGCAAGAAGACGCAGGAGGACGCATTTCGATCCTTTCAAAAGATGTATTTAACGATTGGTAGCTTAGTGAGCTTCATCATAGGTCTTATCGGTATATTAAACTTTATCAATGCGACCATAACCAGCATCGTTGCCAGAAAGCACGAGTTTGCTTTGATGCAGGCTATCGGAATGACAGGCAAACAGCTAAAAGCCATGCTTATCAGCGAAGGCCTGCTCTATACCGTGGGATCAGTCCTGTTTGTAGGTATAATAGTGGTCTTAACCAGTCCCTTAATTGAACATTTACTAAACAGTGTATTTTGGTTTATTACGTACCGCTTTACCTTAACCCCAGTTTTATCCGTGTTGCCAATTTTCGTAATTCTAGGCACCTATATTCCTATGGTCATCCTCAGATCTGTCAATCGATCGAGTATAGTAGAACGCCTAAGAGAATCAGAGCTTTAAAGACGAAGTACACCTGTTGTTATCAATAGGTGTACTTTTATTTGTCCATAGACTTGCACAATCCGATGAAATACCATAACATGAATGTAAATTAAACTTATCTAGCTGCTAGAATAGGAGGATTTATGAGTTACATAGATCAGTTATTTTCATATAAAAAAATCTACGATCAGTCTGGAAGTGAGCACTTGTTTATAGAAGCGATGAGGGAATCGCTACAGCATCATGGTACAAATACCGTGTTTTGGAAGGCGTCACTTTCTAAACTGACGCAGTACAAGTCAGTAGAGGACTTCTATGAAATAGAACCAATTCCATCTGACGTGTTTAAACGCAATGAGGTGCTCAGCGTGCCCATGGAGCACATCGTCCTACATGCCACCTCTTCAGGTACCTCAGGTCAAAAAAGTCAGATTTTCTTAGATCAGAAAACACTGGATCTTGGCGTAAAAATGATCATAAAATCCATGCGGTATCACGGACTTTTCTCTTTAATACCCACGAACTACATCATCCTCGGCTACGAACCAGGACCAAACAATGCTATGGGGAATACAAAGGTCGCAGATGGCATGCGCCGATTCGCACCGGCTTTACACACAAAATACGCCATCAGAGCCATAGGAAATTCGTATGAGACGGATATCATCGGTGTTCTGGAAACACTTAAAAAATATGAAAAAATGCGCCTACCAGTAAGACTACTTGGCTTTCCAATCTATCTAAGTCGGCTACTGGAAATTATGGATGAAATGGGCATGCCTTCACTTAAGCTCAGCAAAAAGTCGGTTGTCCTTACTGGTGGTGGATGGAAGCAGTTCGCTGGGAGTGAGATCCCAAAAGCTGAACTGCGTGAGCGCGTATTTACCCGTTTGGGAATCCCTAAGGAAAACATCAGAGATTTTTACAGTGCAGTGGAGCACAGTGTCGCATATCCAGAGTGTGAAAATCATCATATGCACGTACCGATCTGGAGTCGGGTAGTGATTCGAGACGTTAAAACGCTAAAACCACTAGGGTATGACCAGCCGGGATTTTTGAACTTCATCAGCCCACTTGTACATTCTATGCCGCTGTCCAGTGTGATGATGAAGGACATCGCCGTACTTAGAGAGGGCAAAACCTGTGGGTGTGGAATTCAGACGCCGTATTTTGAAGTGCTTGGAAGAGCGGGGATAACGCAGGGTAAGACCTGTGCCATAACTGCTGCCGAGCTTATAGGAGGTGAAGGCTATGAATCTGTTTAGAGGAGAGGCTTGTTCACAGGAAGATTTTGTTGGTCGCATATGTACCTTACAGGAGCAAATCTCCGAGGATTTAAGTCTACCTATTTTGGGGCCAGAAATCGTGATTGCGGCTGTGGATCGTTTGGCTAACCTTGTTACAAAGGATAGCGCCTTATCCCTACTTAAAATAATGGGCATCGATACCACGGGGATAGAAGACGTTTTAGAGCATACACTTGAGGATATGAAGCGAGAGGCACTTACGTATAAGCTCAGCAATGAGTTAAACGCCCCGCTGGGAGAATGGCGGACGGTTATAGATAATTCGGGTAAAAGGAGAAGAGAATGCTATTTACCACTTGGCGTTCTGCTTCACATAGGTGCTGGAAATACCATAGGACTATCGGCGTATTCAGTGATAGAGGGACTTCTCACTGGTAATATCAACCTGCTCAAGCTGCCTGAGGGCGAAGCGGGTATATCGTATTTCTTACTAGAGCAGCTGATTCGAATCGAGCCTAGGCTAAAGCCATATATATACATGACAGATCTATCCTCAAGTAGAACGTATGAAATTCACCAGCTAGCTGAGGCTTCTGACGCTGTCATCGCTTGGGGACGCGACGAAACCATACAGGCGCTAAGAGGATCGCTTCCTGCACATAAGCCTCTGATAGAATGGGGGCATAAGATTGGCTTTGCCTATTTTTCAGAAGGTGAAACCACAGATTTGGATTTGAGAGCGCTTGCAGATGAGATGTGCCAAACCAACCAGCTTTACTGTAGTTCTCCACAATGCATCCTATATGAAGCATCAGAGGGTGGCAGTTATGCATTCGCTGAGCGACTTGAAAATAGTCTAAAAGAAAGCTCTAAGACATATCCTCAAAAAGCAATTTCGCAAGAGCAGCAAGCCGAAATAACGTTTCTACATCAAACACTTTTACTTGAAAGCCATATAAAAGGGGTCGCCCCATTTACAGATGCAGCACACAGCTATGGTGTAATGATATCAGATATAAGTGAGCTTAGAGCTTCACCACTTTATAGAAACATATGGATTATTCCCATTAGAAGAGAAGCACTTATACAAGTTTTGAGACCACATATCGGTCATCTTCAGACGGTTGGGCTCAGTGTGCCAGCGTCATGTGAAGAAGAAATTAAGAGACTGCTTTTTAGAGCGGGTATCACAAAGATTACTAAATGTGGCGAGATGTATCTGGGAAAACGAGGCGAATCACATGATGGGAAAAATACGCTAAGCTTGTATGTAAAAAAAGTAGATGACCGGGAAAGATAAAGAACAAAATATTTTCCTACATTATATATATGCTTTTATATGCGCCTAAATGACTGTTTAAATAGTTCTTTTGAACTGGAACTTTTCTCAATATTTATCGTCTAACTAAATAATTGAGTAATACGAGGCTGATAGTGGTATATAACCTCTGTCATGGTATTGTAATGTCATGTAATCGTATGGTAACAGACTTCTTATACAAAAACATGTATAATGAGGTAGTACAAGTAGTTCTGTACTTTTACAGTTCTATTACAATAAAAAACTTTGATTGACCTCGCTTCTTGTAAGGTGATATAATCAGTAATAGGATTTTGCGATATCCCACGCGGGTTACGCGGTTCCGAGGCAGAGCTTTGGCCTTGGAAGGGGGTTATTGATCAAAACTCTCTTCTGTAACAAGAAGCAAGAAATTAAACCTAAATTAAAGGGAGGAATTCGCAATGAAAAGAGTATTATCTTTAGTATTAGCTTTAGTGCTTGTACTAGGTATGATCCCAACTGCTTTCGCAGCTGACGCGACTGGAGCTCAACATCTTTATGATCACGGCTTCATCACGGGTAAAGATGGCGCGACAGTTGACGCGAAGCTTGATGTTAACGCAAAATTAACTAGAGCTCAATTAGCAGCTTTAATCGCTGAATTAAACGGCGCTAAAGAAGAAGCTGCTGCATTTGCACAACCAGCTGATTTTGCTGATGCTGACACATTCCAAGATTGGGCTAAGCCTTTTATCGCTTATGCACAACAAAATGAATGGATGAATGGTTTTACTGATGACACATTCAGACCAGATGCTGAAGTACCAGCTCAACAATTAGCTGCTGTATTATTAAACGCTCTTGGCTATGATTTCGAATGGGCTAACGCTCTTCAAGTAGCTGCTGATCTTGGTATCGTTGTTTCTGGCGATGCATTAACAAGAGGCGAAGCTTTCGAAGCTATGTGGACAGCTGTATCAGAAGTTCCTATGAACACTGAAGAAGGCTTAACACTTGGCGTATTCTTAGGCAAACTTGAGCCAGAAGTACCAGTTGTTGTAACTCCAGAGTTAGTAGTTAAAGCTGTTAACGTATTAAACCCTAAACAAATCGAAGTTGTTTTTGGTGATTCTGTAGATCCTGACACAGTTATCGATGCTAATGGCGCTATAATTAATAGTACTGTTAAAATTGACAACTTAGCTACTGGATTCACAGGTGAGTTTAATGATGATAATACAGTATTGACATTAACAAAAGACGCAACAAATTGGACAAAAGATCAAGTTTATGTAGTATCAGTTCAAGGTGTAAAAAATGATCAAGCTAAAGCAGTTCCTGCATTTGCAGTTGCTTTAAAAATGGTTGATACTACTGCTCCTGATTTAGTAACTTTGAAATCAGTAACAAACCAATTAATTACAAGAAATGTTACTTTAGTATTTAGTGAGCCAGTTTCTTTCACTTCAATTAAAGTAAACGGTAAATTTGTAAGTGCTGTTACTGCTGATTCTGGATTTGGTGCAGTATGGACATTAACAACTACTGAAGATTTAGATGCAGGTTCTACTTACACAGTAGAAATCAACAATCTTAAAGATTTATTCAATAACTTAGCAGCTGCAAACGTTTCTGCTTCAGTTACAATTGTTAGAGATAATGTAAAACCTCTAGTTGTTTCTGTTACTCCAGTAAACGAAACTAAAATTGCTGTTAAATTTGATAAAACTATGTCTGCTACTGTAGGTGTTGATTCTTTCATCGTAACTAAAGTTGATCCATCAGGTAATACTATTGTTTTAACACAATCAGGTATTGCTACTAGATCATCTGTTAACAAAGATACTTTCTATGTGAATTTAGCATCTGCACCATTTGATACTTCTTCACAAACTACAAAAGACATTAAAGTTACAGTAAAAGGTTTATCTGATTCAGTAGGTAATACAATGGATTCTGTAAGTAACACTATCACAATTACTCGTGATACTGTAAAACCAGCTATTACTTCTGTAGTTCAAAAACCTGGTACACAAAATATTTTAGTTGTAACATTCAGCGAAAGAGTTACTTTAGCAAACGGTAGTGCTGTAGATGCATCTGCGTTTACTTTAAGAAATTCTGACGGTTCTGCAACTACAAACCCTACTGTTACAATTACTGGTGTTTCTGCAATTACTTCTAGCAATACAGTTGAACTTACTTTAAGCGCACCATTTGGAGCATCTGCAGCTTACAACTTAGTATTAATTCAAAATGCTCTTAAAGATACTGCAAACGTTGCTAATTACAACGGTGCACAAGTTGTATTATTTAACTTCACTAAAGATGCAAGCGTAGTTACTCAAATGGTTGCTACAATCAATACAACTGGTACAACTGTTGGTGGAGCTGCTACTGTAAATTCTACAACTAACAAAAAAGTTGAAATCGTATTCGATCAAACTGTTGTTGAAAGTATTAACCCAGCAACTGGAACTTACAAAACTGGTGCTGCTGATGATCCAGCGAACTACACTGTTGACGGTGTTGCTTTACCATCAGGTACTGTAGTTACTGTAACTGGCGGTCTTACAGTTACTTTAGATTTCTCTGCAGTAGCTGCTAGCAAATTGCCAAATGCATTTATCAATGGTGGAACTTTATCTGTAGGTGTTAGTAATGTAGCTTCTACAGCTGGTTCAACAGTTCAATACACAACAGCAGCTGTAACTGTTGTTGATACTACTAAACCAGTTATGTCTGCAGCTTATTTACAAGGTTCAAAATTAACAAGTTATACTTTTACTCTACAAATGAGTGAAGCTATGAACGCAGCAGATATTGATGATTTCACAATTGAAACTAGTACTCCTGCAGCAGTAACTATGACTGATCCATCTGTTTCAATTGCTGTGAACTCAAACAATAATACTCAAGTAGTTATCACTGTACTTGCAGGCGCTGAAGCAGATAAGATTTTTGCTGCATTAGCTTCTGGAACAATCACAGTTAAAACAATTGCTACTCCAACTGGTACTCTTGATAAAGCTACAGTTGCGAATGCATTAACTGGAAATACTACTGGTGTTACTGTTGTTAAGTACACTTCAAACTAATAATTGACTTTTAGTGATAATGTTTAGAAATAAACTTAATTATTGAAAGAGTACAGTAAGAGCGAGGATCTTTATTCCTCGCTCTTTTGTGTACTAAATATATTGACATATATGATAAATTAAAAATAAAACAAACGTAATTCTTGAAGTAGAGATATCTGTGTATCAAAATAAAGATCGTGTTAAATAATCAAACTAAAGTGATTCTTGGCTAAATGCTATAAACTATGAATAGCAAATTATCTTATCATTAGTCATATATAAAAGAAAAGAGGTACCATGAAAAAGAAAATCACAACATTTGAAGCGTTTAAAAATGAAGTGCTATCACCCGATGAAAGACAAATTTTGGCGCGTAGAACTGAGCAGATTTGTAGACTTATAGACCTAAAACAAAAATCTGATGAAAGTAAGATTACTTTTGTCGAAGAGGAAAAAACCGATAACATAGATCAGAGTAAATAATAAAGGGGTCACAGTCATGCGAAATAGGTCGAATATAGGCATCATCATGCTATTATTATTTTCAGTAATGCTTTTAACTGCTTGTGAATTAGATCCCTTTAATCAGCCATCTGATTATGCTAAAGAGGTGATTACAAAATTAAAGAAGGAAGCGGTTCTCGAACAGAGAGATTTTTTAGGTTATAAGGATACGCTGAGCTATCAAAGAGGCATAAGGGATGTGACTAGCTTCTATGAAGCCCTAACCTATACGCCTTTGACTGAAAAAGATGTCATAGGATACGATACGGCACTAGAATTACCGTTAAGAAAAGCATTATACATAGGACTGCTCAGTCCAAACAGCATCGTTGACTATGACGGTCAAACAGGTATTTCAAGAGAAGCACTATGCCGCCTTTATAGTGAAGCAATTCATCTGGCTGGAATAGAAGAAAATACATCTTTAACTGAAAGAGTGATAAATACACTTGAAACAAACTCAAGTGATAATAGCAATAAAGAAGATGCAAGGGTTGAGGATAGCCTGTATGTCTTTGGAAGCTACTTTGAAAGGTACAAACGCAATTATAAAAACTTGCTAACTGGTGAGGATTTAGACGAGGCTGCACAGCATGTTATTCGCGTTCGTGTCACATATAAAAATGAAACGAGCAAAATAATTAATGCTGCCTGCTTTGAAAAAGATCAGTTTATCAGCGCTTATCATGATTACAAGGATGCAGTAAAGGTTGAACTGATTTTTAGTGATGGCTCTATCGGAAGTAAAAATTTATGTGTTCTAGATACAAATGCTGAAGCGGATGTTATTGTTTTAGAGTATAAGGATTCGCCGGTAAAACCTGCAAAAAGTATGACAAATGTAGACTCAGTAGCTGGTAGGAGCGTATCTATGGTTTATAACAAACCAGATGGTACTGTAAAAAAAGGCTTTGGCTATTCCTATTTGGAGATCCCCAACAGTATCAACCTAACCTTGTCAGGTATAACTGGGCTTAACAGTAGTGGTGGCGGTTTGTTCAATAGTGAGGGAGAGTTGGTCGGAATGATCACCTCAGAGTTAACAGAGGAGGGTGTAATCCATAAGGCGGTATCTATGGCGGTTCTAAATCGACTTAGCTACGATAGAGAGTCATTTGATTACTTTGTTAAGGAGAGAGATACACTACCGCGTAAGCCAAATTTGATTGCCATCACGCAGGATGGCATTCACTATGATTTAAGGTGGAGCAACTTAGATTCGGATTACTATAAAATATACATGTCGATTAATGAAAGTAGTTTTTTTCTACTACCAAGTCAGTATGGAGAGTACAGATTCTATAAAGGGAATAACCAAACCTTTACCACGGTTCCAAATGGGAGAAGTGTTCAGTTTAAAGCAGTTGCTGTCAAAGGAGATCAAATATCAGAGCCTTACATCAGCGAGTTAAAGCACGCGTATGATGAAAGTAAATCAAAGTCATATACGGAGGTGCTAACTGAGTTTCCAGAGCTAAGGATAAAGAATAATAGCGTTGAGGTCAGTAGTATAAGAGTGTATGAGGATGGCGAAAATGAAATATATCCTTATATTGTTAATTACTTTATAAGTGATATGGATAAATACCTTGAGTTAACTGAATTCAATCCCCTCATACCCAATATCAGTGTCAGCTATGGTGATGATTATTGGTTTAAAATGCTAAACGCCAATTATCGCATTTGTCTTACCTACTACGGGGTTTACAGTGATTATGCTGAGGTTGAAGGCTTGTTGGAAAATATATCAGATGAGTCAGCAGAGATATATTATAATGAAGCGCTTGAAGCATACGAGATATATATAGAGCTTATATATGGTGAGAGTGACAGAGAAGGCTTTGAAAGGGTGAATTGAGTGAAGCGGTTTTAATCGCTTCACTTTTTTATTAATCGACCTGTTTTTGAAATTGCCAGGATATTCCTTCTATACTCTCATTTGGGACTAAGTATGAAAGTCTTGCCCAGCCAGTGATACCACTCGCAGTCTCTACTTCAACCCATGCTTCATTTCGTTTATTATCATTCTCACCAAAAGTTAAAACGCCGTTCCATGAGACAGTATCGCCATTTTCGACATAATCGACAATCTCACAGTTTTTGGTTCTAGGAAAATCTCTCACTAGAAGTGAGCTTGTTGTACCTTGCACCTTTAATTCATAATTAAAGACTTCTTTGATTTCGTCAGTTGTCATCGGATTAGGTGCGTTTGCCATATCTGTTGTCGCATCGACTATAAGTGAATCGAGCTTTGAGTACAATTTATAAGGTGCGTTGACCATGCTAGCAGAACCACTATAGAAGCTTGAAGCATAAACAAGTAGGATTGCTGCCAAATAGATAGGCATAAATCTTTTTTTAGTGTTTTCAGGCTTCTTAATAAATGCAATATAGCCTTGTAGCCTTAAGTCTATCCTGCAAAACACAAAAGACAGGGTATTATCAAGCTTATAAAAACCACCGCCGAGTATGTTGGTTAAGAAACCTATGATCATATCGAGGATGATGTAGATAAGATTAAGTACCTTTTTAATTAATAATAGGAACATGCGAATGAGCAAAAGAAATGGTTGCCACAAAACGACTGAAAAAAACAAAGACAAAGGAAGTAAGAGAACAATTATTCGAATAATTAAGGGTAAGGCATCCATATTATTGTCCTTCATCCTCCTTTAATAACGACTTTATAGCATGGTCTCTCGATAACTTGTGGGACTCGATATTATTACTTGGGGATTCTCCTATAGATAATTGGCCGCGTATATGATCTCTTACCTCAGCTTCAGTATAAATATTTCCCTTTACAAGCTTCATATATTTATCAAGGTCCTTATGGAAATGATTGCTTTCATATTCTTCAATTTTGTATACGGCTTCTTCCTCAGATATTTCACCTCTAGCTATTTGTGCACCAATAGCAGTGCGAAAATTTGTGATTAATGAACTGCCTATGCTGGATTCCTTTTTTCTTATCTCAGCCCCAAGCTCTATATCATCTTGCTTCCGAAGAAACTTCAGAGCCTCTTCACTAAGGTTTGCAGTGACTGAAGAAACTCTATATTTCACACCGACATCAGGCTCAAGCTGTGTGGGATACATCAACTTTTCTGTCAACTGATCTCCTAACATGCCAAAGTCAAGGACACTGTACATTTTTGTGATTCTTCTAACTTCTAAAGACAATTGATTATGTAAAAAGTCCTCAATAATTAGTGTTTTGTTTTGAAGTACAAGAAAGGGAGACGTATGCTCAAGTGTTAAGTTCAAGGTTATGAGAAAGTTGTAGGAGTTTTCTTTCGCAGGTGCGGTAATTTTAATCTCCTTTGTAATTGGATAATTAATTATCTCGATCAATTTAGTGTATTTTCCATCTCGTATTTGCTTGATCGATGTTCTTTCATTTACCAATAGGTCTTCATTTTTACCATCTACTAGAAGAAAGATAAGATTGCCCTTCTCAATATTTGGTTTGCTTACAAATAAGCCATTTTTAAATGGTAAAATCTTATTAATAAAAATATTGTTGTGCGACTCCATAATGCGCCTCCTTATGATAGTGATTGAATGGTTTGAATTACTTTATGCGTAAAATCATTTTGATTTTGATTTAAAAACCACATGATTTCTTCCATATACCAAGGCGTACAGCCTAAAACATAAAAGAGAAGTGTAAGCTTTTCAATATAAACAGCGCTACCATCGAAGCTTGATAATTCTGTCATATAAGCCTTGAGAATACTGAATAGCCTTTTTCTAAAATCATACTCAGACATAATATGTTTAAGTATATTTTCAAGTAACCTCAACTGCTTTTCGCTTTCTAGTACGATTAATGATAAACACATTTCCTCTTTTGAGACGAAAAAATAAGCATGTCTTACTAATTTTAGATAGAGGACAGCAATTTTTTCCCTTGATACTTTATTTTGTTCAAATTGTGTGTTGAGTATATTAAGTATAGCAAGCTTAATATGGGTAGATTGACTGGACAAAACGGCGATTAAAGCGAGGTCATCATGATTCCCACTTAATAATTTGTTTTTTAAGATAGAATAGAGCGATGTCTGTAAAGTAGCTTCTATCATCTCGTTTTCCAAATAAGAGATGAAGATTAAAAAGGCACTCCAAAACTCTGTCTTCTGCCACTCTACACAGATACTCGCAATATAATCCCTATATTGACTTTCATTGTATATAACATAAGCAGTAGCACCTAATGCCCAAAAACTTATCTTATGCGTGTATAGAAGTGGAAAAATAGTATTTTTCGCATTCGTACGGTCTTCAAGTATTATTTTTTTTAACGCTGAGCAAATTTGATATAAATTGTATTGATTATTGATGGTGACCGTACTCAATTCAACTAACCAACCTATGATCCCCTGTCTTAGTGAAGGAAACTGCCCCCATATGACTTCAAATAGCCGAACCTTATCCTCTTTAAAGCCTATAAACTTTTCGCCATCACCAGATATATAGATTTCACCCTCAATACCAGCGAGAACAGTCGCAATCGCTCTATGATGCGTAAAACCCGTGTTCTCTAGCTCTGAGCTTTGATTTGTGTAATTATTTGTTCTAAGTAAAGCTTCTTTTAATTTATGTACCAAATTTGGAATTTCAGCCAAAGAAGTTCTATCAAACAAGCTCATTATTACAGAGACGTAGAACACTTCTTCCTTCTGATGTTTTTCGATAAATTCAATACAATCGTTTTCTGTGGTTAAATCATATCGTTTGCTAACCTGAGTATCAATCTTCTGAGCGTTTAACGCATGAAGATCAGTTGGAGAATTAAAGATAGCGTGATTGATAATCGTCATATTATGCGCTTTGTTCGCATAGTTGTTCATGGACTGATCGTTTAGTTTAGCGCTTCTTAAATCATCGTAATCTTCAATTGCTTCTTCACAGATGGATTCTTCCTGATTTTCTTTAGCTTCATATTCAGTCATAGCTTCATCCTTAAATGTTAATTTTATTAATGAAAACCTGATTGGTTGCTTGATTATTTATGTTATTCATACTTCCTTCTTTTTGCTCAACACTTGGACTGCCTTTTTTATGCTTATTTAAAGCTATTTTCCCAGAAATATGTGAGGCTATAAAGGCTGCTCTGCTCTCTTTAAAGTAATTAAACTCCGATGGATTAAGTAGCTCAATTGGCAGCTCGGCGTGATCGGTATATATAGGTAAGACCCTGCCTGTTTTGCCCAGCTTCGAGAAGGCAATATGTGCTTCCTCCATCGTTACTTTTTTTCTTAGATAGGATTCGGATACAAAAAGTACGACATAATTTGATGATAAACCAAATATGTTGTAAAATACTTCTCTTTGATTTTTACCGCTTAAAGCCTCTTGGCATTCTGGGGCAAAAAAAACCGTGTAGCCCTCAGCTTTTAAATAAAAATAGACGTCCTTAACCAAATCAACTTCGTCCATTGAAAATGATAATGCTACATCATAAGACATAGTAAAGCCCTCCTTTAGGTTAACTTATTATAACTTAAATTGACATATTTTCCAATAATGTTATTTCAAAATAATGTCAGCACTGAGTAATCATGTGAATGATAATCTTATAAATACTGTAAATGCAATAAAAAGATGCTGCAAGTCTTTAAACAGACAAGCAGCATCCTTTAATTAGGATTACCATTTATTCATTTATTAATTTTGCCTCTACAAGTAGATTTCTTATGGCTGCAATGGCCTCGGCTGCAGTTAAATCCGCTAGAGGGTCCAATTGATTACTAGATTTACCATGAACGACATGTGTGGATAAAAGTGTATTTATCGAAGGCAAAGCCCATTTACTAGCGTCAGACAGGTCAGTAAACATAGAGGTATCTAAAGCCATATGATCCTGTAGATTAGTTATGCTCATAGCTCTTGATAAAATTGCAAACGCTTCCTCTCTTGTAATCATCTCATCAGGCTTAAAGGTACCATCAGCATAGCCTGAAATCAAGTTGTAGTTAAGAGCGGTATAGATGGCAATTGCATCCTTATGCGTAGCAGAGACATCTGAAAAAGTGGCGGTTACACTTGCATTATCACGATATAAACCAAGTGCACGAACTAGATATTCTGCAAACATACCTCTAGTAATCGCATGGTTAGGATCAAAAGTGTCCTTATTGATGATTACCTGTCTTGAAGCCATGTCGTTTACAGAAACCTTTGACCAATGTGCGTCAACAGAAGCGATGACAACTGGATGCCAAACAACGGAGTAATCAGAGTTGGTCAATGAGTTAAGTTTTGCATACCATTTGCCATTTTCTTCATAGACGTTGGTAGGAACGTGACTAAAGGTACCGTCTGGATTAAATACAATACCGGTGGTTATTTTACTTGGATCGACATCAGCAGGGATTTCCATGATGCGTTCCACATAATTTGTAAAGGTGTCGATGAGAACCTCGCCAGTAGTGCCATCTGATTTAGTCGTTTTTGCCACGATCTCGAAGGATACAGGTGCAAATATGATTTCAGCACCACTTTCCTTTGTCATAGATTTGTATTGATCGGTAATGCTAGCGTCGAGCGAAGTGATTCGAACTTCGATTTTTATATCTATGAGTGAAGCCTCAGAAACGCCCAATTGAGAGGCTACGTTACCGATAGTAAATTCACTAGCAGGCACAATATACTCGATGTTATTTTTCTTAATGGAGATATCAAAGGTATTGGTTTCAAGTTTTTTGATAATATCGCCAGTAAGCTCAACCTTTGTGATTTCCGATGTTGTATCGGAAACCGGGATTTGGATTAGGTTGCGATTTCCAGTTGGATTGGACTGGAGGGTGGATTCTATTTTACTGTCTATAAGAGAGTTGTTTACTTGGACTTTTACGACCGTTTTACTACCTTCAGTGGTCTTCTCCTCAGTTCCAGCATTTTGTGCAACACCATTGACGATGATCATAACCGCTTCAGTGGTCTTTTCGGTTGCTGGCTCTGTTGCAGGCTCTGTATTTGGTTCAGCAGCTGGGGCGGTTCGCGTAACCGTTACCGTATAGGTTGTGGTAGTTGTGCCATCCTCTGCTGTAACGACGACAGTAAGTGTGTTACTACCATAGCTTAAAGCAACTGACTGTGAAGCGGCACCACTTGTAATAGCTTGACCATTTAGCGTCAAGGTTGCTGCACTGTTATTTTTGGTTGCAGTTAAAGTAAGGCTACTAACATCAGTTGGTACTGTGAAGCTATACGCAGTTGTCCCTGAAGCAAAAGCTGGTGACAGAGTTCCAGTAGAAGCAGAAAGTGCTGAGAGTGTGGCATCATTAGATGGTACATTTGCCTCTTGATCTAAGTTTTCAGTGATCGTTCCAATGTCTGCGATGCTACCAGCTGCATAGTACCAGTCAAAAGAAGCAGTTGCCCCTGCGGCGATATTGCCCGGTGCGATGCGCATACCATAGGAGTCATCCCCACTCATCGAATATACTGAAGCTCTTGGGTCAACCCCTACAAGTCCATTAAAATCTAAGTCAGAATAGAGAATCATATCTGTGTTTGGATTGGTAGAAAAGAAAAGGACGCCTTCACTGCCAGTATAAATTTTCAGCGCCTTAGCCTGTTGATCTACGGCGGTTAAGTCAACAAATACACCATCGACTAGGTTCCCCTTTATTTTTGAAGGTGAATCGGTACCACCGACGTAATCATCCTGTGTTCCTGCCCAGTATTTCACATCGGTAATCTCAGAATCAGATTTGTTTTTAACAGTTGTGGTAATTTTTATGAAGGAAGAGGTAGCCCCTAGCTCATATCGGTTGGTTATCTCTAGCAGTTTACCATCGACGGTTAACTCGCCAGTGGCAGTCGCCACACCTGAGCCGCTGGATAATCCGGAGTAATTGTAAACGATGTTGGATAAGCTATTATCTAAAAGTGGAGTTGCGCCGTTGATGCCGATGCCATAGTTAAGTGGATAATCGGAGTAGGTCAGCTGCTTCCAGATTTGATTAAAATAGAACGGCTGCTCTAGGCCACCTTTGTCATTGATCGAATCCTCCGAACCATCTCCAAATCTCAACTTACCATTATTGATAATATGTGTCAAAGTGGTGGTTTTGATTTTATAAATTGCTACATTTGAGGCATCAGGCACTGTAGGAAATGCTGAATTCTCTGGAATATAGGCGATGATAATGTCGTTATTAACGATTAAATCAGTGACGCCTTTATCAGGCAATGCGTCAAATGTAAGCTCTGAATTTTGAAATTTCACATAATTTTCTGAGCTAACCAGCTTGTAGGAAGTGCCACCAGCGACGGTTAAACCACCCATAAAAACGCTGCGAGTTAAATCACCATTATTTAGAGTGATCGTCCCAGATGTGATCTCAAAGATGCCTCCGACAGATGATATCGTGTAATTACCAGGAGCAGCATTGGTCACAGGATCATATACATCTGCGTATGTAGCGCTGGGAATCGTTCCGATTATCAGCAAGAGAGAAAGTAATGCCGATAGAATTTTGTTTTTGCGCTTCATTTTTATCCTCCTTTTAAGTAATAATAGTAAGAAACTTTACTATATAAATTTTGTCGTATTGCATTATTTCCCCGATTATTGAATGGCAAACAAATATTAATTAACTCTTTTGGCGACTGCCTATGATCTGCCACATTTTGACCTTTGAACTCACAAGACTTTGGCGTGTATACTGTGATTAAGACGAAGGGGTCGCGTCCACCTGAGCTTAGGTTAATCAACTAAAATAAAGGAGTGTCTATTATGAAAAGAAATTTGAGCTTAAAAAAAATCGTACTAAGCTGTATCGCTATCGTTTTAATTGCAGCACCGACGATGTCATTTGCAGATACAGTCACACCGACTGAGAAAATTGACGCATATAGAACCAAACTTACTGAGGTGATTGGTAATTATGCGCCAGAGCTTCAAAGCACGTTTGATGGATTATGGGAAGAACACGACGCACTACATGCATCACTTAAAGCAGAACGTGAGAGAATTTTTTCTGAAAATGCGGCTGAGGGCAAGAGCTTCATGGAAAGTATCAAAGCAAGCCTACTTTCAAAGGAATTGACGAGAGAGGAAGCAAAGGTACAAATTGAAGCCTATAGAGCAGGTTTAAAAGCAGAAAGAGAATCCACCCAAGCAGAGATAGATGCTTTAAAAGCAAGCTATGATGTGCCTGAGGGTACGGTTAAAGCGTTAAATGAAGCGCTTAAGTCTGCAGTAGAGGCAGATGATTCAGAGGCAGTGGTAGCAGCACTTACTGAGATAATTAACAGTCTGACACAGCACCTAACCTTTGATCAAGCAAAGCTTGATTTGCTCATGACAAAATAGTCATAGTAGATTTGACTGGTTAAATTAATAATCACGCGATTACGGATAATAGTTATTTTATCTGTGGTTGCGTGGTTTTTTTGTTTGTGATTATTCCCGTGCCATGTGATTAATAGTTTAGAGTGGGTATATTAATTTAATCGAGTATTAAACAGCGAAGTAATATTAAAATAGAGGTGTGCCATGACACGTAAAAACTATGATCAAATGATTCTTGAACGTGTTGAAAAGAGCTTTGATTTAATAATTCCAATCTCAGCAGTTATTGCAGTTTTTAGTTCATATATAGTTTCAAAGTCAGACCAAAGGAGTAATTTTGTTTACTATGATCTGATAATCTGTCTTTTCCTAATAGGTGTCTATTTATTAAGAAGAAAAATTAAGATTCATACAAAAATCATCATCGTCGCGCTGGTAACGACGATTCTTGGTACCGCCTCACTCATTCAAAGTGGGTTTTCAGGAACTGGCGTCATATTAATAGCGCTAAGTAATCTTGTTATTGTAAGCTTTCTTTCAAAGAAAATGGGCTACTATTATACTGGTATTTCTATTTTGGTATTTTCATTGCCGCCTATTCTATTAAAGGCCAATATCATAGGCTATGAAGGTACAATTGCATATCTATTAAATAATCCTTCAGAGTGGTTTTTGCATATTGTAGCATACTTGTTGTTTGGACTTGTGATGGTGGTTAGTATTAATGCGATCAAGGACTATTTGCTGGAAAACATAAATGAAGGGAAAATTCACTCTGATCAGCTGACACAGCTGGCTTATTACGACTCCTTGACGGGAATTATAAACAAGCACCGTTTTGTAGCGGATATGAATAAAAACAAGGTTGAACAGGGGTGGGTCGTTTTACTTAGCATTAGAGGCTTAAACTTAATCAATTCTATATATGGCAGTGACGTGGGTGATAACGTTATAAAGCATGTGGCGAAGCAATTAGCTCTTAGCTCCAAGGAAGGAGAGCTCGTGGCTAAAAGTGGAGGTAACGAATTTATATGGTACAGTCGCTCATATGACTCAGATGTCATGATGAATCGCCTGCTAATCCTGCTAGAGAATATTCACGCATCTGCAGAAACGATCGATATGCCTGCAAAGTTCAACTTGAACATTGGATTTGCTGGCATAGATGAGCCCTACGAAAATATAGCTAGAATCATTCAGAAATCATCTATAGCACTCGAGCAATCAAAATCATCTAAGGGTGCAAGTATCACTCGTTACGATCTCGAGCTTGAAAACGAGTTTAGAACAGAGGAAGAGCTACGCCGATTTTTACTAAAGGGGATTGAAAATAATGAGTTTTACATTAGCTATCAGGAAAAAAGAGATTGTGTAGAGGAACGAGTGGTTGGCCTAGAAGCACTTGCCAGATGGCAATCGCCTGAGCTTGGCACAGTCTCACCTAGTAGCTTTATACCCGTCATAGAAAAAGCGAGCTTAAGCCAAACCTTTGGCAATATGATTATACGCAAGGTGCTAGACGAATATAGTATACTTGAGAGCAAATACGGTGTAGGGATTATGATTTCAATCAATATTTCGCCGGTTCACTTGTCGTCTGATGAGTTTAGTAGCTTCATTATAAAGGAAACCCTTTCTAGAAACATCAATCCAGAGTCCATTATACTAGAAATAACGGAGGATAGCTTAATAGAAGACTTTGAAGGTATATCCGAAACACTGTTTACTCTGAGAAAGGTAGGCTACAGGATATCTCTAGACGATTTTGGAACGGGGTATTCTTCACTTAGCTATTTGTCCAGACTTGGATTTGACGAATTAAAAATTGACAGATCGTTTGTTCAAATGATTGGAAAGGACGATCGAACCATAAATCTGGTCAGGGCGATTATTAACTTAAAGGACACCTACGGAATTGATATTGTAGCAGAGGGCGTCGAAACCGTTGATCAAAGTGAAGTCCTTAAGATGCTTGGGTGTAATGTCCATCAAGGGTTTTTATTCTCAAAGCCAAAGCCAATAGAGCTGCCGCTTAAAAGTTGACATAACATTGATACGTGCATCGAATTGTGTTTTTCATAAAATTGGTAATGAAAAAGCTAAATATTAATATGGCTTAACAATTGATGGTATAAATACAATAATAAGGAGATAATTATCGTTATTTTTTGTTATTTTGCATCAGTCTTATCTAAAAAATACAAAAAACCAAAAAAATTTTAATAAAAATTTAACTAACTTTGTTAAAAGCGATTGTCAAATTCTATAGATATGGTAAAATCGTAACTGAGGAATGTTTTACAAGGATTATATATAAATTAATAAGGGGGTCCTTAATGAAAAAGGTATTATCTTTCTTAATGGTACTTATGTTAGTTGCGTTAAGCGTACCAGCTTTCGCTGATACAGATGCGACATCTTCTGCATCTGAAACTACAGGTTCTTACACTGCTCCAACTACAACTACTACTACTGCAGCTCCAGCTCCAGTTGCTGAAGGCAACGCTGTTGTTTACACAGTAGTTAAAGGTGATGTATTCTGGAAAATCGCTAAAGACAACGGTTTAACTACTGCAGCTCTTTGGAAATTAAATCCACAAATCAAAAACCCTAACGTGATCGAAATTGGTCAAAAAATCATCGTTAAAGCTGGCGCTCCAGTTGCTGAAGTTCCAACAACTCCAGTTGCTGCAGCTAAAGATAAAATTTACGCTGGTTTAGGCATGATCGATAACTACAGAACTGGCCACACTAGCTTCAACGTTGTTGGCGCTAGCGTAGTATTTGACAAAGATGGTAAAATCTTAAGCGCTAAAGTAGATATCACTGAGCTTACTCCAGATGATTTCAACTGGATCAGTGAAGAAGCTGCAGATAAAGCTGCTCAAGCTGCTGCTTTAGAAGCTGGTATCGTTACTAAAACTGAGTTAAAAGAAGTTTATGGTATGGCTGCTAAAGCTACTACTGGCTTAGAGTGGTACCAACAAATGGAAAACTACGAAAAATTCTTCGTAGGCAAAACAGTAGCTGAGTTAAGAGCTTGGTTCGAAGCTAACACTGATGTTAACGGTAGACCAATCAAAATCGGTACTGAATTAAAACCTGAAGATCAAGCTAAAGTTGACGCTTTATCTGCTGATGAACAAGCTGTATTAGCTGACGTTATCACAGGTGCTACTATGTCATTACATGATGCTCACGGCTACATTCTTGAAGCAGTAGAAAAAGCATATGCAAATAGAGTAGAAGTTAAATACTAATTTTAATTAAAGTCGTTTTAATTAAAAACATTCCGAATCTTAAACGAGTCTGAAAAGACTCGTTTTTTATTTTTTGTTGTAAAATCAAATTTGAAATCATTAAAAAAAGTGTCTTGTCACACAGATGTCACACAGATGTTCTTCGGATGTCACAACAGGGGGTATACATAAGATAAATAATTCTGAAAACAGAATTAGCATCATTTTTCTTCCGCATCCTAAGGAGGCCTATATGAAAGTGGATCAAAACTCAAGAAAACAGCTGAATGTGGGCGGAACGAATGTTTTAGTAACCATCTATGGAGATGATGACCTAGAGCTTCAGGGTCTGATTCAGTGGTTAGATTCTGGTAGAAAAATTCATTTTAGAAATGCTTTCGAGCTGCTTTCGCTATTAGAAGAAGCAGTAGCTATTCAAAACAACAGGGAAATTACTCGAAGAACTTGGAACGAAAGTACAAGTACAAAGGGGTTGAATCGAATCGTTTGATTCGGGAAAGGGGGATAAGTTCTAAGTCAGTATTTAATTAAAGACGAACGAAAAGGGCAAACCCAGCGAAAGCTGGCGACGCAAAGTCTGGAGTCTAAAGTGAATAGAAAGCCAATTTCTATTTTTACAAAGATCGTCCGACTGCCAAAGAAACTATTTGGCAAAGGAGAAAGTCTTATGGACAAAAATCTAACTGTAGTAAATCCATTGGTTAAGAGAATATTTTCGATCCTCTTAACATTCGTATTGGTGCTAGGCATGATACCCGCACCTACATTTGCGTTACCAGATGGCGTAACGATTACCAATTCGGGTAGCGACCCGACAACTGCACTTCCAACTTCACTTCAAAATGGTGAATTATGGACTGACAAAAGTGTCAGTTATGCAGGGGATGGCATATTTAATATCACATTAAGTGCGATCGGGCAAGATTTTAAGGTAACAAATCCACCTAAAAAACTAGATGTAATTTTGGCACTAGATTTTTCTTACAGTATGAATTCAAACTCAAAGCTTACTAATGAAAAAAATGCAGCGAAAGCTATTGCAGGTAATCTTATCGATGCAGGGCATAGAGTTGCTATAGTGAAATACAACGACAGTGCATCGTTACAGTATAATTTTTCAACCAATAAAACCAATGTTCAAAACAAGATAGATGAGGGCTTTGGAGGTACTTACACTGATATTCAAAATGCATTTTTAGTATCAGAGCAAACCTTTAATAACAGACCATCTAAAACCAATCAGCCGGTATTAATTATCATAAGTGATGGTGAACCAACCATTTACCATGAGAATTTAGCTGATCATAGCATTAACAGCCAACGTCATCAGTCCGCTTCAAGTGGTAGTGACTATGTCTGGTGGACCATTCAACAAGGTATGAAATTAAAACTTGGTCAAGACGGCATTGAGTCAGACGATGACGTTAAGATATACACTATTGGATTTGATTTATTGGGTAATTCTCTAGCTGCATCGACATTGCAACCAACTGAATCGAATACCAGCAGCGTTAGACCTTCAGCTTATAACTTTGATGAAAGAAACAGACAAGAATCTGGACTTTATAGAGTTAAAAGCAATGGTAGTTTGTATACACCAATTGAATCAACTGGTACGATTACCACTGTACTAGGAAATTGGACTGCTAATACGGCTTCTTCAAGTCCATCTAATTATTTGGATGATCCTGTTTTATCTGGAAGTACACAAATTATAAATGGTACAAGATATAAACAAGGTGTCAGATCTGGAAAGGACTATCAAAATATTATCTTTAATCAAGAGGCATTTAATCAAAAGTATTGGGAAGATGGTTTTATAATCGGAAGTGATTACACATCACTTTACAATGCTCTCAATGCAATCACTCAGAGCTTTTCTGTTTCAAAACCGCTTCAATACATTTCAAATACTGGATATTCAAATCTAGTGATCGAGGATGTTTTGGGATCAGGGTTTGAATTGCTCGGTTTACTGCCAAGTGGTATGAGTCAATCAGGGAATACGCTTACTTGGACTGTAAATGGTGATGATTTTGTAACCATGCCAGTGGACAGCGTAGCAGTTGACCCTCTGAAGGTAAGTAAAGTTACCTTCCAGGTTAAGGTAAAGGATAATGCAGCAGTCAACACGCAATTGTTTACAAATGCTTCAGCAAAAGCGACGTTTACTGTAACAGATGAAAATCCATTTTATCCAAGTGCACCTTTAAACAGGGAACAAAATTTACCGAACAAGGGCTGGTTAACCTTAAGTGCACCTCCTGTGCATGCAAGTATAACCGTTACAAAACAAGTTATTGGTCCAGTTACCAACGTAGCTAGAGTTTTCAGCTTTACACTTTATGATGCTGCAAGCAATGGCAATGTAGTCAGTGGTCCAATCAATATCACTGTGACAGGTGCAAGTAGCAATACAGGCACATTTACCTTTGATATTCCTTACAATGGTTTTAGTAATAACCAAGTGACTTATTATATCCAAGAAAATGAATCCGCACCAAATAGCTTCTGGAGCTATGATAATACAGCTCGTAAAGCGATTACTTTGTCAAGAGCTGTACCAACAGGTTCTAAAACCTTTACAAACAGCTATGCACCAACGGGTACCTTAACTGTAGACAAAACTTGGACGGGAGACGGCCCAGATACGGCTGCAAGCTTCAAGCTCTATAAAAAGGTAGGCAATGATTGGGTTGCTGCTTCTCAAGGTAGCTATTCTATAGACACCAGCTCACCAGCTACTTCACAAGTAACCATCAGTAATTTAAGCTTAGATACTGAATATAAGGTAATTGAAGATCCAATGTTAGATTATGAGGTTTCTTATTCACCTCAAACGATAATGTTTAACTCAGCAGATCTAATAGCTGGTAATGGCGTTTTAACAAAGAACATTACCATTACAAATGAATATCATAAACCTATTGGAAAGATTACGATTAATAAGGTATGGTCAGATGCTGAGGACGTAGCTCAGGATAGACCAAGTGAACTGACCTTTAACATCGTTGGTCCTGAAGCGTATGATGGTCCTTCAACTATAACCTTAAAGGCATCGGAAGGCTGGACAAAGGATTTTGAAACAGAAGTCTTTGGTACTTATCAATTTACTGAAGTTCTTCCTTTAGACTATGTGATTACTGAAAATACACTTAACCCTCAATCACAAAGTGTTTCTATCTTACCAGTAGATGCTAGAGAAGCTAGCTTAACGTTCTCTAACACTTATGTTGAGCCTAAAGGTAGTTTAACCATTAAGAAGATTTGGGAAAATGAAGATGATTTATATGCTTCATATAGACCAGATTCAATCACAATTAAGCTATTTAAAGATGGTGTAGATACACAGCTTTCAGTTGTTTTACCTGAAGCGGATGATACACCTTGGGAACACACATTTACTGACTTGCCATTTGGTGAATATTCAGTTGAAGAAATTGATGTCCCAGATTACACGGTCACTTATTCAGACAATGTATTTTTGAATAAGTTTGATGACAATCACGGCATATCAGAAAGAACAGGCCAAATTAATATTACCAATACCTTTGATGAACCAAAGGGAAGTATTATAGTTTCAAAAACTTGGGTCGAAACAGATGTGGATGCATCCGTGGTTAGACCAAGTAGCATCGTCGTATCACTCCAAAAAGATGGCGCCCCATTTGATACAGCTGAGTTAAACGCAGCGAACAATTGGACGACAACCTTTGATGAGCTACTACTAGATAACGGCATATATACAGTTTCTGAATCCTCAACAGATTCTGATAAGCTCTCTATGTATGCTGAGCAAATTAGCTACAGTGCAAATGAAGCCTCTGAAAGTGATTTGCAATTAGGTCCAAGCTCTAGAAGTGGAACGATTGCAATTACAAACACCTATGCAAAAGGAACGATTACAGTGAACAAGGTTTGGGAAGATGGAAATAATCCTGTTGCTGAAAGACCATCAGGTGCATTTATTACGCTTCATAAGGTAACTATTTTACCGCCAATCGTAGTTGATCCGATACCAGATCCAGAGCATCCAGATCAATTTATAACACCACCACCTATCGTTCAACCACCAGTTGATGAAACTGTAGCTACCTTAGCGATAGTAAGACCAGTAAATGCGCCAGTAGTATTCTATAATCTAGAATTAGGCGATAATATTAGCTACTATATAACTGAGGGAGACATTCCTTTCTACAATTCATCAATTAATAAATCTTTAGTTGTATTAAATGAAAATAATCAAAATGATTCGTTTACAGTGACAAACACTTATACAGATCCTAAAGGCAGCTTAACTGTTAACAAGACTTGGGATCATGGCAATAATCCTAACCAGCCTACTGAAGTAACCGTTGAGCTTTATGAAGATGGTATCTACAAAACTCAAGCGACATTTAGCTCAAATTATACTTTTACAGGTCTTGATTTAGGAAAGACTTATACCATTCTTGAGGTATCAGTTGACAATTATAGTGCAGATTACAATGGTTTCGTAAGCTATAAACCTGTAAAAGGACAAAGTAGTGTGGCTGGAGGATCAGCGACAATTGAAAACACTTATATTCCTGAGCTGAATGACTTAACCGTCAACAAGGATTGGGTTGGATTAGTGGGCGCTCCAATTACCGTTACACTATATAGATCTGTAGGCGAAGGCTTATCCTTAGTTGGAACAACCGTACTCGATAACGAAAATGAATGGTCTCATACTTTCACAGGACTCGAAATCTATGGTCCAGGTGGCGTGAGATACACTTATTCAGTTTCTGAAAATGGTGCAGGACTATCGTTATATGACACAGATACCTCAGACACGGCACAATTAAATGTAGAGGTACCAAGTGAAATTACAATTACAAACACCTATTCACCAAATAAAGGTGAACTTACAATTACTAAAACTTGGTTAGGACTTGACGAAGAAGAGATAACACCACCAGTTGACTCGGTTGAAGTTAGATTAATCGTCAATGGCGAACCAGAAGAAACCAATATGGTTTTAAACGCTGAAAATAATTGGACTGTAGTAAGAACTGGTCTTAATGCAGAGGCGACCTATTCTGTAGAAGAAATGACAACCTTTGAAGAGTTTGATGTATCCTATAGTGCTTCAGAAATCACATTTGATGCTGAAAACCTCAAAAAATCCGTTGAAATCATTAATCTTAGAACAGAAGATCAACCTAGCATCGATGTTAATAAATCGATTTCAAATGCATTAGTACAGCTTTCATCAGGCACAGCAACCTTTAATTACAGTGTTGAATTAATTAACAATGGTAACAGAACTCTTAATGCACTTAGAGTGGTCGATCTCATGACAGGACCTCAAGGCTCAAATAGGGTTTACGCACCAGCTCCAAATAGTCAGGATGAAAATGGTGCAGTATTTGAATTAGAGGGCTCTTTGAAACCGGGTGATAAGGTTGTCTTTAACTATAGCGTAACTGTAAATCTAGCAGGAACTTATGTAAATACTGCAACTGGTTATGGTTATTATGTAGAAACTGAAGTTAGTGATGATGGCACTGCAACAGCAGTAGCAACAAATCCACCAACACCTACTCCAGATCCTGATCCAACACCAAACGGTTTGGTAAACGTTACATTTGTGGATACAAATGGCGTTACTTTATCAGCTGGCTATCAAATGGTTGGAGTGGTTGGCACTAACTATTCAACCACTGCTAGAGATATCCTTGGCTATGATTTAGTAGCAACACCAGCAAATGCAAATGGTACCTTTATCAATGGCACACTTTCAGTCGTATATGTTTACGATGTACCTGTTGAGATCACAACTGAAGAAACACCTTTGGGCGAAGCGACTACAGAATCAACAACTGAAGAAGAAGTGATTGTGGATGAAGGCACTCCTCTTGGTGAAGCTTTACCACAAACTGGTCAATTACCTCCAGAGCTCTTCTACGGCATCGGTAGTATCGTTACTGCAGCAGGTGTCTTCATGAAAAGAAAAAACAAATAGAATGCATAACGACAAATAAAATCAGTTAAAAAGAGAGCTGTATCAAAGTGATTCTAATATCACTTTTGATACAGCTCTCTCTATTTAGCCATACTCTTTCAGGTGGAAAATCAGAGGACTCGACGTAAGAAGATTATATTTAGTTACCAAATCCCATGCCTCTGCCGCCCATCATGCCACGACCTCTGCCATAGCCAGTGCCAGTGCCTAATGCACCATCGACGTTTTGACCATTAAAGCCAGTAGCGTCTTGAAGCTGTACGCCAGTACCGCCACAGTAAGCGCCTTGACTTAAACCTTGACCAAAGCCTTGACCATTCATCATGCCAGTACCGTCTGTATTATAACCAAATCCCATGCCGTATCCAAGCATGTTTCTCATCATGAAGCTCTGAGTACCGTCACAATTTTCTAGTGCATCGATTATGGTTGCTGCTTGCTCTTCAGTTATTTTACCTTCTTTGACTAGATCGTTAATTCTAGTGATTTTAGCTTCGATCATTTGATCGAAAAAGGCTTCATAAACGCCAGCTTCAGAAGCAAGTGTGCCGTAAGTTTTTGCAGTGTCATAGTGAAGTGCATAAGCCTCTTCAAGTGTAATGCCTGTTAAATCCGCATAGGTTTGAGCTGGATTAAAAATTGCATCTGCAAATGATAAGGTTGTCATCCCAATCGCTAAAATTGCGAGGGCTACTAATAGTAACGTTTTTTTCATAAGTATCACTCCTTAAATAAAATAGGTTCTATCCGAACCGGGTAAGCATTGCTTAACTTCAAATTCAGTATAGAACCTAATTGTGATAGAAATGTGATAAAACGGTCAAAAATTATTGAAAGTTTAAAAAGTGATATATGTGGTTGAGAACATAAAAATATAAAATGAGATTAAAAATTATTGAAGGTCTCAGCTGCGTTATAAGAGCTTCTCACAAGTGGCGCAGAAGCGACATTTGGCACACCGATAGATTTTGCATAGGCGCCATAGGCATCAAACTGATCGGGATGTATATAGGAGATGAGAGGGGCATGCTTTTCTGAAGGTGGTAGATACTGTCCTATGGTTAGGATATCGAGTCCAGTTGCTTTGAGCTCAAGAATCAGTTGATTCACCTCATCTACTTCCTCACCAAGTCCTAGCATAAAGCCAGACTTCGTAAAAATAGTGTCATCGAGTGCTTTTACTCTAACCAAAAGCTCAAGGCTTTGCTTGTAATCGGCTTCAGGTCTTATGGTGTCATAGAGTCTCGGCACGGTTTCGACGTTGTGATTGATGATATCAGGTTTTGCAGCTACTACGGTTTTAAGTGCCTCATGATTGCCTAGGAAGTCGGGGATAAGCACCTCAATAACGGTACTCGGAGCTGCTTTTCTAATCTCTGTGATGGTCTGAGCAAAGTGTCCTGCACCACCATCGGGTAGATCGTCTCTCGTCACTGAGGTAACCACAGCGTGCTTTAGTCCCAGTTCTGCCACCGCTTTTGCGAGGCGGTAAGGTTCATCGATGTCAGGTGGTAGCAATTTGCCGCTTTCTATATTACAGAATCTACAATTGCGAGAGCACGTACTTCCCAAAATCATAAAGGTCGCCGTTTTCTTCGAAAAACACTCAAGTCGATTTGGGCAGTTTGCACCTTGGCAAACGGTATTGAGGTTGAGTGATTGAATTAATGAATTGACACCAGATAGATTTTTAGGATTTTGTATTTTAACTTTTAGCCAGTCGGGCTTTTTAAGATATGGCTTTTTCGATGCGTTTTGATTTTCCATAGGGTCTCCTTTTCAAAAGAGGTTATATAGTAACATATTTTGTACAGTCATGAGTTAATGACTTTATAAACCAACTTAATTATACCTCAGTCATAAAATCAGCAAAGGCTTCTGCATCAATCCCTTGAAGATAATCGCCAAGATGGATAGACGTAAGGACAGTGAGAATATCACTTTTCTCATGTTTAGTGCCTATCATTGCTTCACATAACTCGTTCGTTTCTTTAGAAGCGAAAAAGTCACCGTGAATGGCAAGCTGCTTAATGATGCCCTTTTGAACGGTAATCCCGAGTTCGACCAGTCCACTTGGAAACTTTTTAATGTTCGTATAATCGTACTTTGGTGAGTCGCCGTAATTCCACTGCCATGTGGCGTATTTTTCATCGACGAGCTTTTGAACCGCTTCAAGATCGTCCTGAGTGAGTGAATAGTAGCTGCAATCTTCAAAACTGGACATGATGTGCTTGTAAATGCCAGATTTAAAGGCGCTTACGGTGAGCGATTGGTCTGGCAGATAGGCTTTTATGTTAGTCACTCTGGCTTTAACCGAGTCAATGGCCTTTCCTTTGAATTTCTCTTCTCTTGGTGTTAGCGCATTTGCCAAGGCGCCGAGCTTTGAGTCGAATAGAAGTGTGCCATGATGTAACGTTCTGGATTTGATACGATACTGTGCATTGCCTGAAAACTTTTTATCCTCTATGACGAGATCGTTTCTGCCGGAGAACTGTGCAGGTGCACCAAGGTGGTTAATATAGGAGATAATGGGTGCCGTGAATTTTTTAAAATCAGCAAAATTACCCAAGGTATTTTCGATAAAGGTAAAATTAATGTTACCTGGATCACAAAAGACAGTACCACCACCGGACATACGCCTTACGACCTCTATCTGATGTTCTTGGACATATGGGATGTTAATCTCGGTATAAGTGTTTTGATGCTTCCCAATCAAAATGGCATTTTCACTCATCCATAGCATGAAAAACTCATCTTCAAAATGTGTCATGAGGTATTCCTCAAGGGCTAGGTTAAACGCTGCAGAGTAGGAAGGGGTAACAACCAGTTTCAATAGAACCTCCTAAAGTCGCAAAATACAAATCTGGCGGAATGGAATACAAATTTTGTATAATGCTTATTGTATTTTTGTAAGTTCATCTTAACAGAATTATGTGAACTGGACAAGTTAAGTTAAATTAAAGCAATTTATTCATGGGATAGGCTAGACTTTTATTTAGAGATTAGCTGTGATAAAGTAGTGTTATGAAGCTACGATGTATAAAAGTGGCTTTATCATTTAAGGCAACATGAGATATTAGGTAAAATTAGATTGTATTTTACCATCAAAGTTAGAAGATATAGATGAGGGAGGAAAATATGAAATTCGGTCATATCGGTATTAAGGTGCTGGATATAGAGGCATCCATCAAGTTTTATCAGGAGGTTCTTGAAGCTAAAATCATTAAGGATTATGTCTATCCCAACAGTCGGTTGGTTTTTTTAGAAGTGGGTGGTACCATACTTGAGCTGATCTCTAAGCCAGAAAACACTGAGCGTCAAATGGGTCCTATCGAACACATCGCGTTTAAAATTGACAGCCTAGCAGAGCAGATGCGCAAGCTGGATGCGCTAGGGATACCCTATACTGAGCCGAGAGTGGTGGGAAGCGCAGAGATTATCTTTATCGACGGTCCTGACCATGAAAGATTTGAATTCGTTGCACGTGTTCAGATGGCATAGTGCATAAATGGTTAAATCATATATAGTGTTTGGTTTATATCTGTAAAAAGTTAAATCTGATATGAAGTTTAACGTATAAAATCCGGTTGTCATTTGAACCTTTGTTCATTTTGACAACCGGATTTTTAGTTAAGTACGTGCTAAGCTTTATCAAACAAGTGCTTAAACTCACCATAGCCCTCTTCATCGAGTTTGTCGTATGGGATAAATCTTATAGCAGCACTGTTGATACAGTACCGAAGGCCGCCATGAGCCTCTGGACCATCCTCAAATACATGTCCCAAATGACTGTCGCCCGCTTGACTTCTCACCTCGATGCGATTCATAAAATGAGATCGATCCTCTAGATAATGGATCGCTTCCTTATAGATGGGTTTCGAAAAGCTTGGCCAACCACAGGAGGAATCAAACTTATCATTCGAAGTGAAGAGTGGTTCGCCAGTGACGATGTCTACATATAATCCCTTTTCGAAGTGGTCCCAATAATCATTTTGAAAAGGTCTTTCCGTGCCGTTTTCCTGAGTGACCTGGTAAGCGATGGGGCTCAGCTTATTTTTAAGCTCCGATGATTCAGGTTTTTTATACTTTTCTTTAAGGTTTTCCCTTATTTTATCTACTGCCATATCCTTCTCCTTATCTGCAACAAACAGTTATGCCTGAGATGTATTTACCCATAATTTTAGAAAATATGCAAAGGGGTTGACAGGATTATAATGATTGTATATATTGTATATATACAATATATTGGAGGTACCATTTGCACATTCATATTAGTAATTCTAGCGGCGTCCCGATCTACGAGCAGATTAAGGACGGTATAAAAAGCGCTATTCTAAGTGGGGAGCTGGTGGAAGGTGAGGCATTACCTTCTATGCGCATACTAGCGAAAGAGCTTAGAATCAGCGTCATAACGACGAAACGAGCATATGAAGAGCTAGAAGGTGAAGGATTCATCGTGTCACTGGTAGGCAAGGGCTCGTTTGTCGCCGAAAAAAACAGAGAGTTTATCAGAGAAGAAAACCTCAGGCGGATGGAGACACTTTTACAGCAGGCAGTAGAGCTAGGGCGAATGAGTGGTCTTGAAGCGGATGAAGTCAAGGCACTTGTGGATTTGCTTTACAGAGGAGAATAGGAGAAAGTTATGAACGATGAGCATTTTTATGAGAATGCCCTAGAGATCAAAGGGCTGACAAAAAAATACGATGGCTTTAAGCTAGAGGGTTTGGATTTGTTACTGCCGAGTGGTTGCATCATGGGATTTGTCGGCGAAAATGGTGCGGGTAAAACCACCACTATAAAGTCCATACTTGACCTTGTACATAGTGACTCGGGCGAGATTCACGTCTTGGGACAGGATGTGAAAAAAGGATTAACGCATATTAAAGAGAATTTAGGTGTGGTCTTAGATGAGAGCTTTTTTCCTGAAGCATTAAACGTGCAAGGTGTCGATAAGATCATGAAGCGCGTCTATAAAACATGGGACTCTAGTAAGTATATGGGGTGGATTGAACGTTTTGAGCTACCGATTAAGAAAACCTTTAAGGAATATTCCCGTGGGATGAAGATGAAACAGGCCATAGCGGTAGCGCTTTCACATGACTCTAGGCTACTGATTTTAGATGAAGCCACAAGTGGTCTTGACCCACTGGTAAGGGATCAGATATTAGACGTCTTTTTAGAGTTTATTCAGGATCCGAGCTGTTCGATCTTTATTTCATCGCATATCATTAGCGATCTTGAAAAAATCTGTGATTACATCGCATGCCTGCATAAGGGAAGGCTTGTTTTCTCAGAGGCTAAGGACGATTTAATTGAGAAATATGTGGTGTTCAAGGGGGACGAAGTGACTTTCGATAAACTGCCCTCTGATAAGGTTATCGGCGTAAGAAAGAATAAGTTTGGAGTTGAGGCGTTAGTAATGCGTGATGCAGTCACCTCTGATATGACATATGACAAGGCGAGCATAGAGGACATCATGCTTTTTCACTATAGGAGGAAATAAGATGCTGGGTTTACTATATAAGGATATCGTTAATTTAAAAGCGCAATTCAAGATTATGGCTTTAATGATTCTACTCTATAGCTTTTTTGCCTTCGCCAGTGGCAATTCTGCGATGCTAGGCGCAATCATAACCATTCTTGGCGCAATGATGCCTATCACTGCACTCGCATATGATGAGAAGGCGCATTGGGATAAGTATGCTCTTACCATGCCGGTTTCAAGGAATCAAATCGTCATGAGTAAGTATCTACTCGGCTCGGGATTCGTCTTGATCGCCTTTGTGATCAATTTGATCTTCAATCTTGTAACGGGTATGATGCCTGCAGAAATGTTTCTTCCGGTTACCTTCGCTCTGACAGCAGCAGGGTTTCTATTTATGACATTTTTGTTTCCTGTGATGATTAAGTTCGGCGTAGAAAAAGGCAGAATGATGATGTTTCTTCTTATATTATTGCCGACCATCGTCGCTTTGATTGGCAGCAAGCTTAATTTACCATTGCCGTCTGAAGAGATGATTTTACGATTGCCATATATTGGTTTTGCTGCATCGATTCTCCTTTGTGGCTTTTCACTGTTGATTTCAATGAAGATTTATCAAAACAAAGAGTTTTAGCAATTATATGTTTAATGAATAATCATAGCGCGTTTTAACCTTATTTTGTTATAATGAACTCAGAGAGGGTATTTTTAAAAAGACGCTCAAAGGAAAGGGAATTATAGGCATGCTGGAAGATAAATTGATTAAGCTGAAAGGTCTGATTGAACGAAGTGAGCATATTGTTTTCTTTGGTGGGGCTGGTGTTTCCACAGAAAGCCAAATTCCTGATTTCAGGTCAGCAGATGGGCTTTATGTGAAGAGCAGCAATAGAACCTTTTCACCAGAGACGATCTTAAGCCATAGCTTTTTTATGAGCCATACTTCTGAGTTCTATGCTTTTTATAAATCCAATATGATTTATGAAGCTGCGAAGCCAAATGCTGCACATTTAGCTTTAGCAGAGCTGGAGGTCAGAGGCAAGCTTAAAGCGGTGATTACTCAAAACATTGATGGGCTGCATCAAATGGCGGGATCGAAAAATGTGCTTGAGCTGCACGGCAGTATTCATAAAAACAAGTGTATGTCTTGTGGAAAAGCACATTCGCTAGAGCACATTATCCACAGTGAGGATGTGCCGAAGTGCATAGAATGTGGTGGCATCGTCAAGCCTGAGGTGGTCTTATATGAAGAAAATCTAGATATGTCGGTTTTGGATCGTGCGGTGAAGGCTATCGCCTCTGCTGATTTGCTCATCGTAGGTGGCACCTCGCTTGTGGTCTATCCTGCTGCGGGTTTAATCGATTATTTTAGAGGAACCTCAATGGTACTGATCAATAAGGATACAACGCCGCAGGATCATAAGGCAGGTCTTCATATTCATGCACCTATCGGTGAAGTTTTATCAAAATGTATAGAATAATCGGTCAGGGAGGACAATTGAAAAAGATAATTATAGTTATTTTAGGATTATTATCGGTTATTCTAGTTGGCACCTTGGATATATACCTAGGGGCCTATATATCCATTTACCTACTTTATGTATTTCCAATTGTTTTAATAAGCTATTTTAGTGAAAAATATTCAGGTCTGCTGGTCGCTATCTCATCTGCAGTCATGTGGACTTTTGTCGATTGGTATCTTAGTAAAAACTTATACCATGCTTCTAGTGTGGCGATTGAGTTTTTTTCCAGGATGGTTATATTTTTGGTAATTTCCATCATGGCTTATCAATCTCGAAGGAACAATGATCAGCTTAAGCGGATGGCCTATACAGATCAAAAAACGGGTGCTTACAATTACAGGGCATTTCTTGATCTGGCAGCTAGAGCGCTGTCGTTCGCCAATAGACAGTCACTTCAGGTCTATATCGCTTATTTTGATATGGATAAGTTTAAAAAAGTGAATGATACCTATGGTCATTCGAGAGGTGATGAGGTTTTGGTTGCATTTTCACAGATTGCCCTCGATCAGATTAGAGCATCTGATATCTTTGCGAGGATAGGCGGGGATGAGTTTGTATTGTGTGTATCGGGTATTAATGAAATGGATCTGAATGTGGTATTAGGTAGAATCGCTCAGAAGTTTAAGGATGAGATGTTGAGACAAGGGTTAGAGGTATCGGTAACCTTTGGTTATACAAATGGCTTAAACCGTAATGAAGATTTAGAAGCCCTCATACACGAAGCGGACGTAAGTATGTACCAGCATAAGGATAGCAAAAGAGCATAAATCGAAAGGAGAATGCAAATGAGAGCACATGAGATTGATTTTGAAGTTTTTGGAGACGATTTACAGTTTGTAGAAATAGAGCTTGATCCGAGAGAAAGCGTTGTAGCAGAAGCGGGTGCTATGATGTATATGGAAAATGGCATCGATATGGACACCATTTTTGGTGATGGATCAGAAGGGTCTGGCGGTGGCGGCTTTATGGGTAAGCTTGCAAGCGCTGGAAAGCGTATGATAACAGGTGAAAGTCTTTTTATGACTCAGTTTACAAATCAAGCCTCTGATCGCAAAAAAGTAGCCTTTGCAGCGCCTTATCCAGGTAAAATTGTGCCTGTAGATTTAGCTGCATATGGTGGTAAGATTATCGCTCAGAAGGATGCTTATTTGTGTTCAGCAAAGGGAATAAGTGTTGGTATTGAGTTTCAACGTAAAATTGGCGTTGGCTTCTTTGGCGGCGAAGGCTTTATCATGCAAAAGCTAGAAGGTGATGGGCTTGCCTTTCTTCATGCAGGTGGCACCATTATCGAAAAAGAGCTGGCTGCAGGTGAGCTTCTGAGACTGGATACGGGCTGTTTGGTGGCGTTGACTGGCAGTGTTTCCTATAATATTGAGATGGTTAAAGGAATAAAGAGCGCAGTATTTGGCGGCGAAGGCTTGTTCCTTGCAACCCTAAAGGGTCCAGGTAGGGTATGGCTCCAATCCCTTCCATTCTCACGTATGGCAGACCGCATCCTGTCTAGTGCAAGAGCACATGGCGGTAAATCCACTGGTGAAGGTAGCCTACTAGGTGGCCTCGGCAACCTACTAGACGGTAAATAAAATATAATAAATCACTGACCTCAGTATGCTAGCGTTTAATCTAGCATATTGAGGTCAGTTTTTTTGCTCACAGTAAATAATAGTATACTTATAATTTCACTACGCACTCAGCAACTTAATCATCTTCGCCTGTGGCACCATCTGTATAAGCAAGGTGATTTGAGGTCCGTTACTTTGACCTAAAATCATACGGTAGATAATTTCGAAGAATCGTTTTTGATCCTTACGTCGTT
Organism: Clostridiales bacterium 38-18; assembly: GCA_001897605.1. Lineage (GTDB taxonomy): Bacteria > Bacillota > Clostridia > Peptostreptococcales > Acidaminobacteraceae > Fusibacter_C. The sequence continues at coordinate 124,604 of MKTL01000016.1, forward strand.
GACTGGGAGAACTGTGCTGTACGATATCGTAGATGGTTTGAAGCAGTACCTCTGAGCTCATATGATTAATTTCAGTTGAGGCGATCAGATTTTTAAAGGTATCAATCCAGTTTTTTTCAGTCTGAGTCAAGGATTTGTAATAAAAGCTATTAAAGATGTCCTGAACGGTTGGTAGTCTTTTTGAGCTTAGGTTTCTCAACCAAAATTCCACATGCTCACATTTCATATTAAACGCATTGAGAACCTCTTCATTGCTAAAATCATACTCGGTCATTAACGACATGAGCAGTGAACGATCAAAGTTTAAAAGTGGTAGTGTGGACGCGATGTTGGAAAACTTAGGCGATGTAGCTATAGAAGCATTAGGCACTGAAAGCTGAAGCATTTCAGCAATAGGTGCATCGAGGCTCTCATCTGAAAAATAGCGACCTACCAATCTTTCATACTCTGTGTAAAGTCGGTTAATATCTTCGTCTAGCCCGATATCAAAAGCATCTCTGTGATCGTATTTCGAAAACAGAAATAAGATGATCTCAGCAGGATAGACCTTTAATAGATCTGCAGGCGTGATTAGATGGCCAGTTGAGCTGGACATTTTTGCCGAGTTGCCTTTTAGACCGATAAATTCATAGGGAATATAATGTGGCGCAGGTCTAGAAAAGATTTTTCTAGTGAGGTCGCTCGAAACTCTAAAGCTACCATTTTCTGCCGAGTGATCACGTCCGCCTGGTTCAAATACGACGTTTTCATGTCGCCATCTCATCGGCCAATCTACCTTCCAGGTTAATTTGATACGGTTGAACCCTTCTAGCTCAGTGTATTCGTGATGGCCACATGCACAGGTGTATTCTAAGATGTCAGAATCGCTATCGTAATGCATGTCCGTCATGGTATCCTTGCCACAGCTTCTACAGTAGATGTTGATCGGATAATAGCTTGCACGCTCGACTTCATCCCAGTCCTGTGTTTTGTAAGAGGTGATGATGTCGTAAATTTGATGACGGTTCAACAGCGCCTCACGTATCGCCTCAGTGTACGTGCCTGCTTGATACATCTCTGATTGGTAGATAAATTCTGGATAAATGTTAAAACGTGCCAAAGCACTTTCAAATTCTGCTTCGAAATGCGCTGCATATGAACTATGACAGCCATATGGATCAGGTACTTCGCTGTATGGTAAACCGATATACGCCTCAAAATGCTCTGGAATACCTGCAGGTACTTTCCTAAAACGATCATAGTCGTCCCAAGAAAAGATAAATCTTGTTTTTGCACCAAGTGACTCAAGTGCTCTTACGACAAAGTATGTGGTCACCACTTCTCTAAAATTGCCAATGTGGACATGACCAGATGGACTGATGCCAGACGCACATACGATGGTTTCTTCAGTGCCATGTTGTCTAATTAATTCAGCTGCCGTTTCGATTGCCCAATGCATAATATACCTCCTAAAATGGGTTAAGATTATATAATGCGCAACTGGTTAGAATCGAACCGACAACTGAAGTGACTGAAGCTTTATGTTTATTTTTCCACCTGGAAAATGTGACCAAATAAAAAACTCCCGACATCAAGACATATGTCTTGAGGACGAGAGTTAAACTTCGTGGTACCACCTCAATTTGTCGTTAGAAACGACCTTTTTCAAGTACGCCATAAATGGTTATACTCTATCCTGATAACGGGGGCAACCGTTGCAGCATCTTCTATCTGTAATTAAACGATAGATTCCTTGCAAAGCTCAGAGGCTTTTTTCTTCAAAATGATCATTTCTCCTTCTCAGCAACCGGAGTTCTCTGTAAAATGTCTCTTCTGAATACTCTTCTCTTCGTAGCCAGTTTTGCATTTTGTTAAAAATTATAATAATGCATAAAATTACAGGTGTCAATAGTTTTTATAAATTAATTTTAAGCATTTCTATGTGAGGCATATCATCCTCAAGATAAATTTCTGAAACCGCCGCAAATCCAAGCGACTCGTAAAAGTCCTTTAGATATGCCTGTGCAGAAATTCGAACAGGGACATTGCCGTAAAGCTCTTTTACTGCATCGAATGCCCTGAGCATTAATTGGCGACCAAGCCCTGTTCCTCTTGCCGCATCAGCTACGATGACCCTTCCAATAGAAACCTCATCCAAATGATTTTAGTTCCCAATTCATAATTAACCTCCAAATTGAATTGACACTATTATATCATTATTCCATAGGGTATGTTAAACTATTAGAAAACAACCTGTATCAACTCTGTTTAAAGACGTTCAAATATAAGCGAAAATAACGAAAGGGATGAAAATAAGTGACTATTATGAATAAAAAAATCAAAAAAGAGAATAATAATAAAAAAGCAAATATACAGAGAGTGACAGCATTTTTACTACTGATGATTTTTATCATTGGATTATCGGCATGCGGGAATAAAGACGGCACCACAAAAAATGACAATCCACTGGCTGGGGATGAACAAAAAAGCTCAGGCTGGTACGCATATGAGGATCAAAGCACTGGTTTATATGGCTATAAAAACAAAGCGGGGGAGGTTGTAATAGCGCCAACCTACTTGGGAGCTGAGGATTTCTATGGCGGAAGAGCCATCGTAAAAATGAAAGGTGCTGCCGATGCACCCACTTATGGTGTTTTAGCAGACGGTGTTTACGGTATGATTGATCCAGATGGAAATTTTGTGATAGAGCCAAAGGGACTATTAACAAGGGTCGATACATGGCATTACTTGTATGCTGAACCAAGTGAGTTTTTTGGGGGCTATGGACCTGATCTGAATAGTGTAATGAAGCGAACACTAATAGATGGTGAAGGCAATCCACACGGCACAACTGCTTTTTACTATGTTATGCCTATTTCAGAGCATGTACTTCTAGCGAACGATGGTAACAAATCATTATTTATTGATGACGCTGGCGTTAAGCTTGAAAATTTTCCTGATTTCTATTTTCCTGTTACAGCATCAATGAAGGATGGGAGTATAATCGTTCGTCCTTTGGACGATTCACAGGATCGAATACACTGGATTCTTTCACCAGAGGGTGAGATTAAAGATGAAATTAAATTAAACGAAGGTATCGGTGATGATATTAGCTTTACAACCAATATCCTTTCACCCTATATAGGCACATCTGTTTTTTATCCTGAAGTAAAGCTAAAGAATTTAGAGGCACAATCAAAGATTAATCAGACTATTTTAGAGCTCGCAAAGGTACATGAGAATTTTGGTGCTGAAGAGGGCACTATTGTCGACCTAAATCAAGTGACACAAATTAATTATAACCTTGAAGTCAACTTTAACATTGGGCTTACGGGTAATGTATTGACCTATGATGTTTTGGGATATTGGTATGGATTTGGCGCCGCACATCCAAATAGCTTTCAAAACAGCTATTATTTTGACTCTGAAACAGGTGATCAGCTGATTATAAGTGATCTCTTTAACAGTGATTCAGAGTGGATGGACGCTTTAATTACATCTATAGATGATGCTTTTATGAGTAACGATGAAATGTATTTGTTTATTGACCACGATACACCAAAGGAGCAAAGATTGAAGACCTTTAAGGAAGGTCATTTCGAGGTATCGTTAACAAATGAAGGATTAAAGGTCTATTATCCAGAGTATGAAATTGCACCTTATGCAGCTGGCTATCCTACCTTTGATATTCCTTATGAGAGCTTAGAATCATTTTTTAATGTAAAAGGCAGATTTTATCAGCTGTTATTTAATCAATAATTTTTTATGAGTGCTGAATAATGAGTGGACGTGAAATTTATGGTGATTAATACTTCTAAAAACACCTTACTTGACAGTTATATTTCACTTGCAACAGAGAATACAAAAGAGAAATTTAAAACAAAAGATGTAAATTTGGTTAAGGTCACAAGCATGGATGATGCAGCTGTTTCAAGAGAAATTAAGAGGCTTGAGCAGTGGGAAGCGCATGTTGTTTCCCATGAAAAAATGCATCTGCTTACCTCTGGTGGCTTAGCTGGTGCGCCTAGCTACACCTATACCTATGGGCCAGATGGTAAGAAATACATTCAGGGAGGGGAAGTGAAGTTTTATCTGCCGTCAGGACTTTCACTTGAAAACGGGAAGGCTGCAGTGGAAAAGCTTAAGGCAGCTGCCACAGCGCCGACTGATCCGTCACCCTCTGACCAAAGAGCATCTGCTATGGCAAGTGCAATTGAAATTGCACTCGAAAATAAATTGATCCTTAAGAAAATAAAAGAAAGCTATGAAAAGGCGAAAGAGCAAAGAGAAGCGTTTGACTCCAGTTTTGGGGAAAATGCTTCTGTATTCGCCTCGTTTAAATTTAACGAGGTCAGTGGCTTTGAGCTGTTTATATAAATTCTTACATTTTCTCAAGGTTTCAGGTATTGTTTGACGGTTTTTAGACTTAATGATATTTTATATATGTACTTATTTATATCAAAGATTTAATATTTGGTGGTCTTATGTCTATTGATTTAAAAAAGCTGGAAAAATTAAATACTGCTGATTTACAAGTAATTGATCGGTTGATTGCGATGCCAACCATTTTAGCTAATAAAAATAAGGTCGCATATATTAATCCTCAGTTTTATAGTTTGTTTGGGTATGATTTGCAAACACTTAATGAACGCGGATTGGATCAATTTATTCACCCTATACATAGAGATGGTTACGAGCAGCTTTGCCATAGAGCATTAGTGGGTGATGCCTTCAACGAGCAAAGTGAGCTCTGTGTGCTTCCTGCTTGTGGCAGTGAATTTTGGGTTGAGCATAAAACGCGCATCGTCAACTTTGAGGGTGAGCCATTTTTGTTGTCTCATCTTATGGATATTTCTGAGAAGAAGAAGGGTGAAAGACATCTTTCTAAGCTTTTAAAGCTTAGAGAATCTATGCTGGGTATAACGCAGTCGGTTGTGAGGGCAGAAGGGGTTATACAGATTTACAAGGATGTACTGAAGAGTGTCGTATCCTGTATCGATAATGCCAAGCTCGGCACAGTTATGCTTCGCGATGGGGACTATCTTAAACCAGTTGCACAGATTGGCTTTGATAATAGTATGATGACCAATTTCAAGCTTAAGACTGAAGATTTATTTTTGTATAGAGAAACTAAGGGACGGCTTGATGAAATCGTTATTATAAATGACTTAAGCAAATATGGCGATTATTATGGGTTTAAGACAGATGAGGGATTTGAGGCACATATAAAATCTACATTATCTGCACCAATATACATAAACGGTCGATTTTTTGGCGCAGTAAATGTTGATTCTACAGAGACTGACGCATTTGTTTCAGACGATATTAAGCTGATGACCTTTATAAAAAGCAATGTTGAAATTGCACTTTCAAATCAGCTACTATACGAAGAAAAGGCGTTTTTATCGAGATATGATGCTTTGACGAGCCTTTATAATAGACATTATTTCGACAACATGTTCGAGCACGTCATCGATAAATCAAATCGTTATGGCGAAAAATTTAATCTTGTCGTATTTGACATAAACGACTTAAAGCAAATCAACGATGAGCATGGACATATCGCTGGGGATGAGCTTCTCAAGTATTTCTCCCAAAGTAGCCGCTCCTTAATCCGTAAGAGTGATTTACTTGCAAGGTATGGTGGAGATGAATTCGTAGGTATTTTCTACAATTGCTCTAGAGAAAAACTAAGAAAAAAAATCGACACACATCTGAAATCACTAATGGAGCAGCCGTATTCATTTGGTGGAAAACCTTTTGTTTGCTCCTACAGCTACGGCATATCCACCTATGGTGAAGATGGGACCACACTCAGTGAGCTCTTTAGAGTTGCCGACGACAGAATGTATCAAAATAAAATTAGATATAAATTGGGCTTTGATTTTTTGGATGCATTTGATACCAGTGGCTATAGTGTCAAGTCAATAGGGTAGAAAATTTAGCACTCACGTTATTAAGATTGAACCAGAGACGCATTTGCGTTTCTGGTTTTTTTATGCGTATGTTATACTGTTTATGCTAGATTGATTTTTTTATGGGAGGAAATATGGACACGAGTATTTACAGCTATGGTCTAATCACAGTCGTTTGCTCAATGATTATCATGAGTGATTTAAGAAAACGCGTATTTAATAAAGAGGACATCCTCTACCGAGTAAAAAATAAAAAGAAAAGCAAGTATCTATTTTATCTTTTGGGGTTAAGCATTCCAGCCATCATATTAATTGCAGGCGTTTTACTCAGCTATCATATTATTTTAAAAATCCTTATTTTCATAATGAGTATCGAAATGGCAATCATTTGGACATATATTGAGCTAGGGGATACACTGATTACTACGAAATATGCTGGAAAGGTATGGTATGCACAGTTTGAGAAGGTAGAAAGCTATCAAATTTTACCATTTAAAAATGAATACTATCTCGCCTTAAAAAGAAAAGAATCAAAAAAACAGGATATGGTACCCATCAACAAAGAGGATATTGAAACTGTACGCAATATCATGGGAAAATTAGACATACCATTTAAAACGGTATAGCCGCATCATAACCATTGCTTTAAATGCTACCTCTGAGGTAGCTTTTATTGTTTTTTGATCGATTAAGAAAATGTTTACAATAGTGTACAAAATAATTGTGGCAAATTGCAAAATAATTAACAAATTACTTTTATTATTTGATACAATGGATTTAAGTGGTCTGCAAACGGTTGACGCAATATTAACGAAGTATTGCAGATTACAAATTTTGATAAAGGGGTAAATTTATGGAAAGAAAGATTAGTGCGTTGTTATTAGTTGCAGTGATGATTTTAACCATGGTTGCATCCCCTGTGGCTAGCTTTGCCGCTTTAGATGCGACTACATCAGCGACAACAACACCGACAACACCGACCGCACCGACAACACCGACCGCACCGACCGCACCAACAGCACCGACCGCACCGACAGCACCAACTACACCAACAGCACCAACTACACCTGCAGCTGAAGGATATTCAATTCCTACAATTGTTAGAGTTCTTTACTTTGGAACAACTGGCGCAGATGTAGAGTTACTTCAAAATTATCTGATCAAATTAGGTCACGACATTGAAGCAGATGGTATGTTTGGTAACATGACGCTTAAAGCTGTAAAAGCATTCCAAACAAAAGCTGGGCTAGTTGCTGACGGCTATGTTGGTAAAGCGACAAATAAAGCAATCTACGAAGCAGCTGGTCAAACAGACGCTGTAACAACTGCTTCTTTAGTAAATGATATTGAAGCTTTCAAGGCTGGGATTGGGTCAGAAGGGAAATGGATTGTTACAACTCTTTCTGATTTAGTTTCAGAAGAAGAATTAGTGGTTGAAGGTACTTTCTTAAATGGTAAGAAGGATGCTACAACTGGTGAAGATGTGATTCAAAGAAAAATTGGTCTTTATACGCAGGATGACGATCATAATGTAACTGCAAGATTCACACTTACAGCACCAAAATTAACGATTAACAGCCCTAACATGAGATTACAAAGCGGCACCTTCTATGGAGATGTATATGTTAATGCGGCTGGCTTCAATATGAAGGATTTTGTTATTGAGGGTAACCTATACTACTTAACTCAGGAAGCAAAAGATTCAGCATCTATGGATGCAAAATGCAAAGTAACTGGTGAGGTTGCTTTAGTAGAAATCATCGAGGGTACTGATGTTGTAACAACTGCATCATTAACCTATGAAACCGATGTATTTGCTAAGAGCTTAGGCGCTGAAGGAACATGGATTATTTCGACCTTAAAGGATATGACCTTTGATCAAGAGCTTGTCTTGACTGGCGAATTCTTAAATAACAGAGGCGCGGTTCAAAGAAAAATCGCTCTTTATAGCCAAGATGAGGATCACAATATCACTCGTAAATTTACTTTAACCGCACCAAAGCTTACGATTGAAAGTCCAAATGCTAGAATACAAGGCGGTATTTTTAAGGGCGATGTTTATGTAACTGTAGACAATTTCCAATTGGTTAAGGCGACTGTGGATGGTAATATTTACTTTACAACACAATCGGCAAAAGACACATTTGTTATGGATGCTGAAAGCTCTGTAACAGGTGAAAAAATATTAACAGAAGTAGATGCAGTCGTTTCACCTTCTCTTTATAGAGATGAAGAAGCATTAATCAAAAATCTTTCAAGTGAAGGTACTTGGATTATTTATGCTGGGAATGATTTAACGACAGATCAACCACTTTATTTAATGGGTGAATTCACTTATAAAGACGTGGTACAAAGAAAAATCGCTCTTTATAGCCAAGACGAGACCAGAAAGGTGACTAGAAGATTTACCTTAACAGCGCCTATGCTCGTTATCAAGAGCGCGAATGCGAGACTAGAAAAAGGCAATTTTGTTGGGGATCTTTATGTAAACGCACCAAACTTCAAGCTCAATGTTGCTGAAGTGACAGGTAACATCTATGTCGGTCCATATGCAACTGGCTTTACTATGGCAGATACAACCGTAACCGGTAATGTCTACTATGCGAGCCAACGCGTAATGGATACAGCAGTTATAGATGATTTAACAACGGTTTCAGGTGTGACTGAGCTTAAATAATCTATATAAACTATATGCAAAAGGAGCGTACTGATCAGGTACGCTCCTTTACTTTCGCGAAAGCAAGAAACAATCACTTGTTAAAGATTGTTAACATAAACAACGCGTGATATAATGTTGATAAATAATAACTATTGGGGAGAGTTTTATGAAGGAGAATGAGATTGTTGATCAGATTAGTCAACTTGAACATAGCCCTCAAGAACAAATTAATGAGTTATTAAAGGTCATCCATTTTGACAGTGAGATCGTGGATGATTGTGAAGCTATGCGCTTTTTACTTCTAGGTAGGGGCTATCTAATCACAGGAAAGAGCGATTTGGCAATCAGCTTTCTCAACAGAGCATTGACGTACTTTGGCAATCACTATGACAAGCTGGCAATGTTTTATTGCTATAGCAATATTGGCATTTCGTACCGTGAAGAAAAACAATACGACTTGGCTCTAAGAGCATTGAATAAGTGCTATAATCTTGCCTTCGACTTGGATGATTTTTCTTATACGATTCAAACGCTGGTGCATATCGCCTCGGTTTATAGTTCTCTTGACAACATACATAAGGCGATTGAGCTCCTGGACAAAGCACTTGAATATCGCGATAAATTGAAAAACAATAAAATTCTAGGGGATTTATATAACAACTATGCCTTTGTATTGCTTGGTATATCTGAATATGAACGCGCTTTAGAATTCTTTTTCCTGGCATATGAGGTATATGAAAGCATTTATGGTACCTCCTTTAGTACAAATGGATTAATTGTTATCGGTAATATAGGTGAAACCTATGCAATGAAGGGTGAGTACGACCAAGCAATGGTATATCTCAAGCAAGCACTTGAAAGCGCCATTGCGCAGAATATTCGCTTTGTCGAAATGGATTGTCATAAAAATTTGGCACTTACCTATGAGGCAAAGGCTATGTACAAGGAAGCGCTTGAGCATCAAAAATGCTACTCCTTTTTAAGAGAGCAGGTAAACGATGCTCAAAGCAAGGAAGCGATAGATCACTTAAAACAAAAGCTTGAGGATGAGACAAAAAAGAGTGAAGAGGAAATTCACATACTAAAAAATGTTGAACTCAAAAATAAAACCATTGAGCTAGAGAAAACACTAAAAAATTTATCCAATATCGGAAAAATTGGTCAAAAGTTAACCTCTTCTATGGATTTGGAGCAAATTTATGAAATTCTACGACACTCTATCTCAAACCTGATGAAGGTTGACTTATTTGGAATTGCACTTTATATCCCAGAGGATGATATTGTCAGCTTTAAGTATTTTGAAGAGGGTGGGCTAAAGCTACCACTTAAGGAAGTGGATGTCAACGATACCGTTTCATTGGCAGCTTATTGTATTAAGAATCAAACCGATGTTTTTATAAGAGATTTTGTAAATGAGTCAGATTATTATTACCCTCAAGGCTATTATATGGGTCTAGGAAATAATAAGGAGCAAAAGACGCAATCCATCATCTATACGAGGCTGGTAAGCGAAAATAGATGTATAGGTGTGTTAACGGTACAAAATTACAAGGTAGATGCTTATACCGATTCGGATTTTGAAGTGATCAAGGCACTCGCTACCTATGTTGCAATTGCAATCTCAAATGCTCAGAAGAAAAATATAATTATTGAAAAGGCAAATGAGCTTGAATTTTTAAGCTACAATGATCCATTAACCGGGCTTTTAAATCGCAGGTCCTTCAATCAAAGAATCAATAGCTTGATCAATAATCCGATTTTTATGCCTTTAGGCTTAATGATTGGTGACATGAACTATTTAAAGCATATTAATGATCGATTTGGACATATATGTGGCGATCAATACCTAATTGCAATTTCAGAGGTTTTAAAAACACATGCAGGAAATTCTCCCGTTTATAGATTGGGCGGAGATGAGTTTGCAATCATTGTTGTCAACACGAAAGAAGAGGAAATGAGGCGGCTTGAAAAGAAAATTAAGGAAACCTGCCATGAAACCGTGTTGACAGCTGGAAGCTTATCTATCTCATTGGGCTTTCACATTGCAAATCAGACGAGTGAAAAGTCTGAGGATCTCTTTTCTAGGGCTGAATCTGCAATGTATCAAGAAAAAAAGAATTACCAACGAAAAGAGCAAATTAGAATAAAATGATTTTTAATGCCATCTAATTATTATATGAGCATTATGAAATTCAATAAGCAAAATAATCAGTTCAATAAGCAAATCAATCGGTTAGAATAGACCCAATTTTGGGTCTTTTTTTTATGTAAATGATATGAAGTGATTACAATGTGTGAATAACTCTCAAATTGGAATCATATTTATCCAGTTAACATAATACAACCGAGGTAATGATAATGAGTTTCATTTGATAAAACAATATCAATAAAACCTCAGCAACCGCAATATATCAAGATTGTTGATGAAATGATTACAAAAATGAATAAACTTTAAAAAAAGTTGTTTTTTTAAAGTTAAACAGGGTATTATAGAGTTATCAAGAAGTAGAAAATGAGTCACACAATAGAATGCAATGGGGAATTAGAAAGATACGATGAAGTCTATTTTATATCTGGGCGCCTTAAATAGATGAAGTGAGTGGTGCAACCGACTTTCCGTAAAGTTGGAAAGGGAGCAATGAAGTATTTCTTGTAATCTGGGCACTTAAGAAATACGGAGCGAGTAGTGCAACCGACCTTTCTTTAAACATTCGTTTAAAGAGAGGAAATTTATGAAAAAGAGTATAAAACAAATATTTGCGATTGCACTCATAGCTTTACTAGCTTTAGGTACAGGCTTCAATGCATTCGCAGCAACGGTAACGCCGACGCTTAATAGTTCAAGTCAAGATCCTGTTCTTGCTGGGTATTATACCGACAAGATTGATTCACCTTATGACGTTACAAATTTTAACAGCCTATTAAAAATTGATGCAGATTTCTACGCAAATAAAAAGTTTTTAACATGGTCATCTGAATATCCTGTTGAATACGTATATGTAAAAGGTGGTAATAGTGGTTATTTATATCACTATCCAGGTGGATCGTATGGTGACTCTGCTTTAAGAGCACCTGATAATCATGGTGGCCAACAGCCTCAAATTAGTCACGTAACCTTCTACTACTTGAAAAAAGGTAAATTAGTCATTAACAAAGATGTGTTGGGTAATCCACCTAGCAATGAAACATTTACTTTCAATGTAACAGGTCCAAATAATTACTCAAATCAAGTTACAATCGTTGGTGAAGGCAGTGTTACTTTAACTTATTTAACTTATGGAACTTACACGATTACAGAAACAAATATTCCTACTAATTATACGGTTGGTGACGATAGCGTTAATAAATATATTAATAGTCTATCAGGCGGATCAGTGACATTTGTTAACACATATGTTCCACCAACAACAGAAGCAACAACAGAAGCAACAACAGAAGCAACAACAGAAGCAACAACAGAAGTGACTACTGAAGCAACAACAGAAGCAACAACAGAAGCAACAACA
>MKTL01000016.1:136671-158223 GCA_001897605.1 Clostridiales bacterium 38-18
CAACAGAAGCAACAACAGAAGCAACAACAGAAGTGACTACTGAAGCAACAACAGAAGCAACAACAGAAGTGACTACTGAAGCAACAACAGAAGTGACTACTGAAGCAACAACAGAAGCAACTACTGAATCTACAACAGAAGCGACAACCGAACCACCAACTAATCCTCCAACAGAAGCAACTACAGAACCACCAACTAATCCTCCAACAGAAGCAACAACTGAAGAAATTCCTACTGAGCCTGTTCCATTAGGACCAGCAAATGAACCATTTAACTTCGATAGTTTCTATGACACAATCCAAGATACTACAGAAGAAGTGATTATTGATGAATCAACACCACTTGGTAGTGCTTTACCACAAACAGGACAATTACCTCCTGAACTCTACTATGGTATCGGATCAATTATCAGTGCAGCAGGGATTATTATTAAACGTAAAATCAAATAATCAATAAATGAATGCTTAAAGCCGAAGATGCCTTTCTAAATGAAAGGCGTCTTTTTTTTGAGAAGATGGAACTTTTAAGAGTTCCATAACGTCTTATTACAATAAGGTTTCAAAATAATGACAGAATTAAGACAAGATGCGGAGATGGGGATGTATAAATATAAAAATAAATGGGTCTTGAGTGCGCTAGTTGTAGTTTTGATTTGCGGTGGCCTAGTTATTGGCATTCAATATAAATTAGAAGAGCGTTCGCATAGTAAATTAAGCGATTTGCATAAAGCCATCAAGGACACCTATGGCGACTTTTATATTCCAAGTCGAGCAATTGACGCTGATGAGCTTGAGCTTAGTTATGGTATTTCAATGGATGATGTGGATTCCTATATAGCGGAGTCTGCTATGATGTCCACCTATGCAGATGTCTTTTTAAGCTTTAAGGCCGTTAAAGGCAGGGCGGATGTTATTGAGACTGAGCTAAAAAACTATAGAGGTGAGCTGCTAGCTCAATTTTCGGATAACAAAGCGGTCTATGCTAAAATCGAAGCTTCACAAGTCTTTCGATATGGTGACTACGTCATCTATATGGTGGTCGGTCAAAATTCTGACAGCATCAATTCCGATGAAAGCACCTATCATGAACAAGCTAAATCTGAGTTTATAAAGTGTCAAAAAATTGTAGTAAAACTATTTAAGTAATATTTCAACGCTTACAACTGAATTCTGACAGTCTAATGATAAAGCTTTACCCCTTTTGCTATTTTGTCCTTTGGGTTCCTCTCTACCCTTAGGATCAAAATAGCTTTTTTTTGCAACTGTTAACTTTTTGAGAATAATTCTCAATGATGTTAGTGTCCCGAAATTTAGGGTATATCGTAAACAAGGCATTAATAAAATCAAAATAGATGGAGCTGTTATGAAAAAACGAATGGTGATTATCTCAAAAGAAAAAAACCCATATGTGAACCATGCAATCGAGGAGATTCTATTCACGACGTTTGTCGATTATGAACAGATTCTTTTTCTTTGGGTAAATGAGCCATCCGTCGTTTTTGGAAGAAATCAGAATCCTTGGCATGAAATAGATGTTCGCTTTGCCAAAGAGAAGGGTATTCATCTACTGAGAAGAATCTCAGGAGGAGGTACGGTTTATCACGACCTCGGAAATCTGAATTATTCTTTTATAGAGCATCATTCACTTTATAGTGAATCAGAGCATTTTGAGCTGATCATAGCAGCACTGGCTGAGTTAGGTATTCAGGCAGAGGTCTCCCCTAGAAAGGATCTAGTGGTTGACAGCCGTAAAGTGTCTGGGAGTGCCTTCTTTATGAAGGGGCTAAGACGTCTTCACCACGGAACGCTTTTAATCGACACCGATTTAGAGACGCTCTGGAAGAGTTTAAAGGTGCGTGATGAGGACTTTAAAAACAGATTTGAGATGGGCAGAACGATCCGATCGGTACCTAGCCCAGTGGTCAACCTCGCGGAGGTTGAACAGCAGAATAAAAATCAGCAGAACGAAAATCAGCAGAACGAAAATCAAAATAATGAAAAGCGTCTCAAAGTAAATGATGTGATCGGCGCGATCATCGATACCTATTACAGTAAAAACGCGTATCAGGTAGAGGTGGTCTCAGTTGAGGACATCCTAAAAGCACATCAGCCGGCCGTTGAAACTTTAAGTAAAAAATTGGCATCTTGGGAGTGGATATTTGGTGAAACGCCTACTTTTACTTATACAGATGAAGCAGGTTCAAAGCACAGTTTCAGTAGCGGTACGGTTACGCCTGAGGGCATAAATTCACTTTTTTAAGGAGGGCATTATGTTTCTTGATACTTTTGACCCATTGAAAGACAGTATGATTCAGATTATGGATAAGGACGGTAAAATCGTCAATCCAGACGCGATGCCGGAGCTTTCCGACGAAGAAATCGTGAAGCTCTATGAAACCATGCGCTATAGCCGCATTATCGATGAAAGAACGCTCCAATATCAAAGACAAGGTCGTATGCTAACCTATGCACCGAACCTTGGACAGGAGGCAACTCAAGTGGGTTCCATAGCTGCTGCAAGACAGACGGACTGGGTAGCACCTTCCTTTAGAGAGCTGGGCATCTGGCTTTACAAAGGGGCACCACTTGAAAATATCTTTTTATACTGGTTTGGTAATGAGTTTGGCATGAAAATGCCTGAGGAAGTAAGAGTGCTTCCAGTTTCAGTACCAATCGCCTCACAGCTCCAACACGCAACCGGACTTGCTTATGCAGCAAGATATCAAGGAAAAGATGACGTGGCACTTGGCTATGTCGGTGATGGCGGTACCTCACAGGGTGACTTCCATGAAGCGCTTAACTTTGCAGCGGTACAAAGCTTGCCGACGGTGTTTATCGTTCAAAACAATCAATTCGCAATCTCGACGAGAAGAAAAATTCAAACCAAGGCTGGAACGATTGCTCAAAAAGCACTGGCTTATGGCATCCCTGGCGTACAAGTAGATGGCAATGACATCTTTGCGATGTATGCCGTAACAAAGGAAGCCGTCGATCGCGCTAGACGTGGCGATGGTCCAACGCTCATAGAGGCTTATACGTATCGTATGGGCGCACATACTACTTCTGACGACCCAACTGTCTACAGAAAAGATGAAGAAGTGGATGAATGGCGTGACAAAGACCCAATCGATCGACTCAGAAAGTATATGATCGAAAAGGACATTTGGGATGATGAAAAGGAAGCTGCATTTTTCGCTGAAAAGGATAAGTTTGTAAAAGAAACCTTTGAAACAGTTGAAAAATCAGGTCTTACCCCTCTAGAAGACACATTTGATTACGTCTATGCTGAAAGGACACCTATCCTCGAAGCACAATATCAAGCAAGAAAAGCTTTTTATGCAAAGGAGGGCAAATAGATGTTATTAAATTTAGTTGAAGCGGTTACAAACGCCCTTGATGTGGCAATGACTCAAGATAAAAATGTCGTGGTATTTGGCGAAGACGTCGGCGTAGAAGGCGGTGTTTTCAGAGCGACAAAGGGATTAATGGAAAAATACGGCGCAGAGAGATGCTTCGATAGTATCTTAGCCGAATCCAATATTATCGGTTCCGGAATTGGGATGGCGATCAACGGCCTAAAACCCGTTGTAGAGATTCAGTTCTCAGGTTTCATGTTCCCTGGTTTCAACCAAATCGTAACGCATGCAGCACGTATGCGTAACCGTTCAAGAGGGCTCTATACAGTGCCGATGGTCATCAGAATGCCATACGGTGGCGGTGTAAGAGCACTTGAGCATCACTCAGAGAGCTTAGAGGTTCTGTTTGCACACACGGCAGGACTTAAAGTGGTTATCCCATCGACACCTTACGATGCAAAGGGCTTGCTACTTGCGGCGATCGCAGATCCTGATCCAGTGATTTTTATGGAGCCAAAACGCATCTATCGTGCGTTTAAGCAAGAGGTACCAGATGAATACTATACCATCCCTATTGGCAAAGCAAAGGTTGTCAAGGAAGGTAAGGATTTAACCGTGGTCGCTTGGGGCGCTATGGTGCGTGAGACGCAAAAAGCCATTGAGACACTAGAAAAAGAGGGTCACAGCATCGAGCTAATCGATCTCAGAACCATTTCGCCGATCGATAAAGAAACGATCCTAGCAAGTGTTCAAAAAACAGGTCGATTTGCAGTGGTACATGAAGCGGCACAAACCTATGGTCCAGGCGCAGAGTTGATCACCATCGTCAATGAAGGCGCATTCTTATACCTTGAAGCACCTCCAAAACGTATTGCAAGTAATGACACGATCGTTCCTCTGCCAAAGGGCGAGCATCACTACGTGCCAGATACGAGCATGATCCTTAGTGAACTTAGATCTGTACTAGAATTTTAGGAGGTAGGATATGTTTCATGTAAAATTTGCAGACATAGGAGAAGGCATACATGAAGGTGTTCTCCTGAAACTGTTTTTCAATGAAGGCGACACAGTGAAAGAGGGCGATTCGCTCTTTACTCTAGAAACCGATAAAGTAAATGCGGAGATTCCCTCTCCTGTAGATGGCGTTATGAAAGCCATCAAATATAAGGTTGGTTCGAAGGTACACGTCGGCGATGTCATCGTGGTAATCGATGATGGTGAGCCGGGCATTCGCTCTAACATGGAGGGTGGCGAGGCAATTACTGAGGAGAGCTCAGGTTCTGGGTCTACCGTAGAAGCGTCAAATTCTGCGGCTACACCGCAGTTAGACCAACAAGCTGCTCCTGCAGTAAAACACGAAACCGTAGAAGAAAAGGGCAGCACTTCTGTCGTTGGACAGATCGAGATATCAGATGAGGTCATCGCATCCAGTGGTGAAGCATCTGCACCTGTGGCTGCTGTATCAAATAAAAGAGTACTTGCAACGCCAGTGGCAAGAAAGATGGCAAAAGACCTCGGTGTGGACATCCAAACCGTCGTAGGTACTGGTCCTCAAGGTAGGGTTATGAAAGACGATATCCGCAAAGCAGCTGAAGCAAAAGGCAGTGTAGCGTCAAAATCAAGTGATGCACAGACTTCTAGCGGTTCAGGCATGCCATCAGGCGGTGCAGCTTCTACTGCTTCAAAGGAAGGTAGAGGCGGCTATCCAAAATATGCAGTCCCTCAAATGGATCGTGTTGAGCGCGTTCCAATGACCATGCTTCGCAAGACCATTGCAGACAACATGGCACTTTCTAAATTTACCATTCCGCACACGGCTGTTATGGATGAAGCAGATGTTTCAGAGCTTGTGGCATTTAGAACCGAAGCGAAGGAACTGGCGTCAGCAGAGGGCGTTAAACTCACTTATCTTGCTTTCTTTATCAAAGCAGTGGTAGCGGGTCTTAAAAAATACAAAGGTCTCAATGCATCACTCGATGAAGTGGCGGAAGAGATCGTCTATAAACAGTTTTATAACATCGGTATCGCCGTGGATACACCGGACGGCTTAATGGTACCTGTCATAAAAGATGCAGATCGACTCAGTGTCTTTGAAATTGCTGAGAAGATCGAGGATTTAAGTGCCCGTGCTAGAACGAAATCACTTAAACTGGACGAACTTGGCGGTGGCTCATTTACCATCACTAACTATGGTGCAGTGGGTGCTAGCTTTGGCGTACCGGTGATCAGACATCCTGAAGCGGGTATCTTGGGCGTAGGTGCCATCGTGAAAAAACCGGTGGTAAAAGACGATGAGATCGTCATTCGCTCCGTGTTGCCACTTTCACTTTCATTTGATCATCGTATCCTAGATGGTGCAGATGCAGGTAGATTTGTGGGATTAGTGAAGCACTTACTTGAAAATCCAAAAGTCTTACTCATGAGTTAGGAGGCAGTATGAAAAATTATGACGTCATTGTCGTTGGTGGTGGGCCAGGAGGCTATGTCGCAGCGATTAAAGCTTCACAGCTGGGCTCAAAGGTAGCTCTTGTGGAAGGTGATCGCATCGGCGGCGTCTGTCTGAACTATGGCTGTATTCCAACGAAAACCCTACTCAGAAGTGCAAAGCTCTATCAAGATCTGATGCATGCAGAAGGATTTGGCATCGACATTGCAAATCTTTCTGATGTGAAGCTCAACTGGGCGAACCTGATGAACAGAAAAACCAGCGTCGTTAACAAAATCGTCGGTGGTGTGGAGCAGCTCGTTAAATTCAATAAAATAGATGTCTACAAAGGGTATGGCACTGCAAAGGACGCGAACACTGTCGTGGTGGGAGATGAAACCCTGCAGGGAAAAAATTTGATTTTAGCGACTGGCTCATCGGTTATGATTCCAAAAATCGAGGGAATTGATCAAGCACAAGAAGCAGGCATTGTCATCGATAGTACAGGTGCAATCATGCTGAAGGAACAACCAGAGTCGATTACCATACTAGGTGGTGGCGTTATTGCGATTGAGTTTGCAACGCTCTTCAATAGCCTAGGCACTAAGGTAACGATTCTACAAAGATCAGACGCCATCCTTAAAAACCTTGATGCAGATGTTAGAACCACCATTCAAAGACATCTAGAAAGCACAGGCGTTGAAATAATCACAAACTCTTCTCTCAAACGTGTAGAAGGCGGCACCGTCGTCTACGAGGTAGGCGGTGAAGAGAAACGCATCACATCGGATAAAATTCTTGCCAGCCTTGGCAGAACACCTAACCTCAAAGGGTTCGAAGCACTTGGCATCAAGACCGATAAACGCGGCGTCATCGTAGACGATCAAATGCGCACCAACGTGAAGGGCGTTTACGCCATCGGCGATATGTGCGGAAAAATGATGCTGGCACACGTTGCATCAGCAGAGGGCATCGTGGCAGCAGAAGCGATTCACGGTGACGAAACCAAGATCGACTACAATAAGGTGCCTTCTTGTATCTATAGCTTCCCAGAGGTAGGCGTCATCGGTTATTCTGAGGAAGCTGCCATCGAAGCAGGCTACGATGTCGGTACCAGCATGTTCCCACTTAGTGCCAACGGTAAAGCTGTGGCAGAGGGTGAAACCACTGGTTTTGTTAAAATCGTGCACGACAAGAAATACGGCGAGGTTATCGGCGTTCATATCGTTGCCTCTCATGCGACTGACATGATTGCAGAAGCAGCAGTGTCTATGGAGCTTGAAGGAACCATCTATGATATCGCTAAAACCGTCCATCCACATCCAACACTTTCTGAGATCGTTATGGAAGCGGCGCATGGCGCGGTGGATAAACCAATTCACATGATCAAAAGGTAAGCTTAGTCTGAACTTAAATCAGAATTAAATGTAGATACCAAAACAGCTAGAAGAGATTGTATCGGATAGCGCTAAAAAAGTCGGGAACTTTCCCGACTTTTTTTCGTCTAAGTAAGGTGGATTGTTGGTTAGTTGTAGACGCAAGTTCACTTATATATTACTTTTTTGAAAGAAAAAGTTTGTTAGGAATTGCTTATTCAGTTATAATAGAATAAGTTATAACTGAAAATATTTGTAAAAATTTATGCGCTAAAGGTGGTAAATTTTGAAAAAGCTAATGAAGCATGCCAGACAACTTATTTGGACACTTCTCGTTTTGATCGTTCTAGTGTTTGCACTCCAGTTTGTAGATTTGTTGGATGTTTTAAAGCAGAGAGAGTTCATTAAAGGCACTATTTTGATAGGTTTATCAGTAGCGTCATTAGGTATTCTGGCTTATTTGCAGCACAGATATATCAACCGACCGTTGGTTCAAATCGAGGAACAAATGGAAGTGATCGATGTCGACATTAATCCTGACTATTATCTCAGCATACCAAAGGGATCACCACTTAAAACCATGGTGGAAAAGCTAAATGCAATTTTAAGTAAAACCTATACGATGGTGAGGGAAATTCAGAACGACAAGGAAGAGCTGCATGCATTAAATGAAGAGCTTGAAGCGTCCTTTGGACAGCTGGTTGCGATGGAACAGGAAGTCACGAAGCAAAAGCTTAACTTTGAAGCGCTATTTCGAAATGCACACGAGGCGATAGCGATGTTTGACCATGAGCATAACGTTATCGACTGTAACAAGCCTTTTGTCAGCATGTTTGGTTATAGTCTGTTTGAGATGCTAGGCAAAAATCTGGATAACTTTATCTCAGATCCCAATCACATAGGTGACGCCAAAGTCCTCACCGTTCAAGTTTTCGACGGTAGACAGGTACTATCTGAGGGCGTTAGATATAATAAGCATGGAGATTCAGTTGAGGTTGCCATTCAAGGTGTGCCTATGCTGATAGACGGTCATGTTATCGGTGGTTATGCCATCTATACCGATATTTCAGAGCGTAAGCGAAATGAAAGACATTTGGCGCACATTAGTACACATGACTATTTAACCGATCTTTTAAATAGAAATCACTTTGATAGTATAATGAACAAATTCTATCGTGGCGAACGCCAAATGCTGGGCTTTGTCATGATCGATATCAATAACCTTAAGCTGGTTAACGACGCATTTGGCCATGTGGTGGGTGATATGGTCCTTGTAGAAGTTGCGAACAGAATCACACAGAGTGCCAGTCAAGCGTTTGAAAACTGTAGAGAAGTAGACGGCTGCATCATAGGTCGTCTAGGTAGTGATGAATTTGGCGTTTTAATCCCAGATTCATCTAAAGTAGTGCTAGAGAATTTTGTTGAGGTTTTAAAAGTAAAATGCGCCAATATAAGACTGGGAGAGGTTGAAATTTCTGTCGCTTATGGTTGGTCTGAAATCGATAATACCATTGATACACTCAAATCCTTACTCAAAAATACAGAAGACAACATGAACCGTAACAAGCTTATCGAATCACCATCAGTAAGAGCAAAAGCTGTCTATGCCATCGTCAATACGCTTCACGAGAAAAACAAACGCGAGGAAGCGCATAGCAGACGTGTCGGTAGCTTAAGCTATCAGCTGGGTCAACACCTTGGCGTCTCTTCAAGAGAGCTAGATGAGCTTAAAAGTATGGGGCTGCTACACGATATCGGAAAGATTGCGATAGACGATCACATCTTAAACAAACCGGATCGTTTAGATGAGGAAGAATATACTGAAATTAAAAAGCATCCCGAAATAGGCTACCGTATCCTCAGCTCTGTTAATGAACTTAGCGAGATGGCAGAATACGTACTCTGTCACCACGAAGCCTACGATGGTAAAGGCTATCCTAGAGGCTTAAAGGGGGAAGAAATCCCTTACCTTTCTAGAATCATAGCGGTAACGGATGCCTACGATGCCATGACGCGCGATCGTTCTTATCGAAAGGCGATGACGCAAAAGGAAGCGGGCGAGGAGCTAAACAGATGTGCGGGCACACAGTTTGATCCACACATCGTCGAGGTTTTCTTAAAAAATATGGAGACGCTGGATGACATCACCATTTAAACAAACGTAACATATGTAACGGAATTAGAATTTTAAACCTGTTATAGTCATATCATAAGAGATGACATAACAGGTTTTTTCATTTGGCTACAATAAAAAAGGTGTATCCAATAGGCAGACTAAAATAAAAACAAGTTTTGAGAAGGAGAATTTATGATTACGAAAGATATGACAATAGGTAGTGTAGTGAGAACTTATCCTAATACACCAGAGGTATTATTTAAATTTGGCATGGGCTGTGTTGGCTGTCCATCCGCACAAGCAGAGACACTCGAAGAAGCATGTTTGGTGCATGGCCTTAGCATAGACGCTTTGATGACCGCACTTAACGATTCAGTGAAGTAGGTGATAAGATGAGCGCATTTTTAGGACCGATCCATTACTGGTTATATAACAAGGTACTTTGGCACGAAGCACTATTAGAAGACATTTATGCAGAAATGAAAAATACAGAAGCAGTCGCTTCACTTAAGAATAACTTAGAAGTGAGATATGGTTTACCAGAGACATCAGAGCTTTCAGATGTAATCGACGCTGGTAACATCCACGGCTGGCTACAAGAAAAAATCCATAGCCTTGAATACCGCATGGCAGGTGCCATCACTGAAGGACTTTCAAAAGAGTGGTTGTCGGTGGAAGGACTTGCGATGCTTTACAGAAGCAATGGCGAGAAAGCAGCATTATCAACTTCCAAACCCATGACGACACCGCAAGAACTCTTTGGCGTGATCTATGACTACCTACTTGAGGGCATGCCTTGTGATCGCGTCAACCAACCGATCGAATCGACAGAAATTTCATTAACTTGGATTAAAAGAACCTGTCTACACACTGAATTTTGGGAAGCTGTAGGCGGTGACATAGCGATCTATAATCATCTTAGAGCGGCATGGTTAGAAGGCTTTGTAGACGAATCATTTGAACTTCAGATGCAGGATGCATCCACCTATACACTCACAAGGAGAGTAGCATGAGCACACAATTAAACGGAATCAAATTAATGGTGGAAGAGCACGTCTTAATCAAAAGAATGCTAAAGGTACTCAGAAATGCTTCCTATATGGCGATTCAAACCGGTGGCATCAACTACGATGACTTTGCTGAGATGATCGACTTTGTTAGAAGTTATGCTGACCGTCATCACCATGGCAAGGAAGAGCTTTTATTGTTTAATGAAATGGTAGCCCATGGTGGCCCCGCTGCTGAAAAACTCGTCACACATGGCATGCTTGTTGAGCATGACCTTGGTAGACTCCATATGGCAGAGCTTGAAAAAGCATTAAAAGCACATCAAGAAGGCGATTTAGAATCAATTGTGGATATCGTGGCAAATGCCGTATCTTATACACATCTTTTACACCGTCATATCGATAAAGAGGATGGTGTAGTCTATCCATTTGCTGAAAGAAGCTTAGATGCAGCACTTTTAAGCGAAATTGACAAGAAATGTGAAGCTTTTGAAAAAGAAGCAGATGTAAAGGGAATACAAGCACATTTCACACTAGTTTTAGAAAAACTAGAGTCGAAATATATAATGAAATAATCAAACCAGACTTCAATAATATATCGATAAAAATATAATAAATAATTAAATGAAAAAATGGCCTACTTAGTTGTGAGCTGTTTTTTTTATGCTTACATCTTGTTTCATTCAAGGGATTGAGAATGCCTTATTATAGTATTTATGCACCTGTCGTGGTATGATTATAGAGATAGAGAAATTTTATATAGGAGCATAGCATGTTTATCGCAAGACAACCGATTTTTAGTAAAAATATGGATGTATTCGGTTATGAGCTTCTTTTTAGATCGGGAAGTCATTCCAAGAGCTTTGATGGTATTTCTTCTTCTCACGCCACTGCAAGCGTCATAGGCGGATTGTTTGAATCCGGCATCGATGATATCGTCGATGACAAGCGCGCATTTGTCAATTTTGATGCGACATTTATCAACTCGGACCTTCCAGAACTCATCGATAGTCATAGATTGATTATTGAAGTCCTAGAGGATGTTGTCCCTGATCAAGTGTTGATCGACCGTATCGTAGATTTGAAAAAGAAGGGCTATCGAATTGCACTTGA
This sequence comes from Clostridiales bacterium 38-18, assembly GCA_001897605.1. Classification (GTDB taxonomy): domain Bacteria; phylum Bacillota; class Clostridia; order Peptostreptococcales; family Acidaminobacteraceae; genus Fusibacter_C. Next base: position 148,064 of record MKTL01000016.1, read on the forward strand.
TGATTTTATCGAAGGCTATTCTGAATACCCTTTGGTTCCATATGCGGACATTATCAAGTACGATATATTGGCGACACCTCTGGATCAGATTCAAAGTGAAGTGTCACGCGCACTTAAAGAAAATAAAGTGCTGCTAGCAGAAAAGATTGAGACGGAAACTGATTTTATAAAAGCTAAGGAGATGGGATTCACCCTGTTTCAGGGGTATTTTTTCTCAAAGCCCTCTATCATAAGTAAGCCATCGCCGAAAGCGACGACGAAGGCACAATACGGCAGAATTATAAACGAGCTGAAAAAAGAAGAGCCTTCTTTTCAGGTACTCGCTGAAATTATAGAAAAAGATGTGAACCTCGCCTATAAGGTGATGCGTGTCATCAGCTCAAGAGCAGGAGATGACTTAGTTTACTCCATCAAGCGTGCACTGACATACATGGGCTTAAAGGAGCTAGAGCGATGGATTAATATTCTAATGATTCAAGAGCTAGGCGACAATAAGCCTAAGGAGTTGACGCACATGTCTTTGATTCGCACGAAATTTGCGGAGGCAGTTGCAATTATGGGAGGGCTAAAGAATTTAAAATATGAAGCCTCCATGATGGGACTTTTCAGTACCATAGATGCCATGCTAGATCAAAAAATGGAAATTGCACTTGAGGATATTTCTTTACCTGGCTCGATCAAGGATTCTCTTATTAGAAATCAAGGGGTTCTAGTGCCAATTTATCACCTCGTATTGTCCTATGAGAGAGGGGATTGGCAAATGGCAGAGCTAATGGCAAAATCATTAAAGCTGAACGAAGGCGATTTGTTTACCGCTTATCTGGAAGCGGTTAAATGGTCATCTGAAACTGTAAAGTTTGTGTGTGGTTAAGGAGGATTATTTGTCACTTAATAAAATTATTTCAAGTGTACAATTGATTTGTGATGCCATAGCAAGTGTGGTAAACATTGACGTTACCATCGTCGATGAGGACCGCATTAGACTGGCTGGAACTGGAAGGTATCAAAGTAGTATTGGCGAAGTGGTTAATGAACACTCTGCCTTTAGCTTTGCTTTGAGGGAAAGCATGGGATTTATCATAGAAAATCCAGGTGAGCATCAAGCGTGTTTGGACTGTAATTGCAAGGACAGGTGCAATGAACATGCTGAAGTGTGCTGTCCGATTCTACTAGGAGGTAAAACCATTGGCGTCATCGGACTGATTGCCTTTGAAGCATCCCAAAGACAGGCACTTATAAGCAATCAAGATAACCTGATGTCCTTTTTGACTCGAATGGCGGATTTGATTGCCACCAAGCTAAAAGAGTTTGAGAGTCATGAAGCGCTTGATTTAATGGCAAAGGAGCTCGAAGTTGTATTTGAAAGCATCGACACTGGTCTATTGGCATGTGACCGAACAGGTAATGTAATCAGGGTCAATCAAAAGCTTAAACGCATTTTTCATCAGGAATCAATTCTACAATTAAAAGACCTTTTCTACGAAAAGGATTTAAGTTATATATTAAAGCTACAGGGGAATAGTAAAAACCACTATGTTACCTTTAAAAACGGAAGCCAGGGCATCGTCGATGTGGCTTTAATCAAGATGCAGAGGGAAACCAAGGGCGTTCTACTGACGATTAAGACGCTTGAAGAGGTCATGAATACCGTCAATGATATGGTCTTAGATACACCGAGTACCGGATTTGATCAAATTATAGGTGATTCTGCCATGCTTTTAAGCTCTAAGGAACTTGCATTAAAAGTGGCATCAAGCACCTCAACCGTTCTCATTCTTGGTGAAAGTGGCACGGGTAAGGAGTTGTTCGCAAGAGCCATACATCATAGCAGTGATCGTAAGGATGGGCCATTTGTGGCGATTAATTGTGCGGCTATTCCGGACTATTTACTGGAGAGCGAGCTGTTTGGATACGATGAAGGGGCTTTTACAGGGGCAAAACGTGGAGGAAAACCAGGTAAATTTCAGTTAGCAAGTGGCGGTACCTTGTTTTTAGATGAAATTGGCGATATGCCACTACATCTGCAGGGAAAGCTCTTAAGAGCGCTTCAGGAGAAGGCCATCGACCGCCTTGGAGGTGCTACTGCAATTCCTGTGAATGTTCGGGTCATTGCTGCAACACATAGGGATTTAGAAGAAAAAGTTGAAGAGGGTGCCTTTAGGCAGGATCTTTATTATCGTCTTAATGTTATTCCAATTACACTACCGCCACTTAGAGATCGAAAGGATGATTTGATGCTCACTGCGCAGCATCTGGTTTCAAAATGGTGTACGCGTCTTTTAAAGCCAGTTCCACGACTTTCTGATGCCTTTAGAGGTGCAATACTCATTTACGATTGGCCGGGAAATGTCAGAGAGCTTGAAAATGCAATTGAGTATGCAATTAACGTATGTGATGGCAATCAGCTTGAATACTGGCATTTGCCAAAACGCATTATTGCAAAAATTGAACCGAAAGAGACTTTCGCAAAACAGGTGAAGCAGTCTTTAATTCAGCTGACACAGGATCAGACGCTACCTCCGATACACGAGCATGAACAAAAAGAGGAACGGATTGTAGCCTTAGAGATTATGGAAAAGCGACTTATTCAAGCGGCACTACTGAAATTTGGCGATTCGGGAGATGGTATCGCTCAGGCAGCACAAGCCCTCGGCATCAGTCGAGCGACACTTTATAGAAAAATCAAAGCATTTGAGGATTTAAAGGAATAGTGGAAACTATGAAATGAGAGCTATAATGGCTCTCATTTTAGTTAATTTATTTGCATATAATCAGAAAAACAGATAATTAAGAAAAGAATTTTCTACTCACACCTTATTTTTTGCCACAATTCTGCCGATATATAAATACGGTATGGATACTATGGTTTTTACACATGGAGGTGTAAGGATGAAAATTGCTAACTATGAAGTAACGCAACAGGCTTCATCTGCTTTTTCACGGTTAGAAACCAGCATGACTAAGCTTGAAACCTTTGTGGTACAGGGAAATGGTAATGCCAATGTAAATGCAAATGCTGAGGGGCAGCTGAATCAGCCTTCAGTGCTCTTGTCTCTCTCTGACGATGTTCAAAATGTAGATGGGACAAAGACGGATGATTTGTTTCACCTTTCTGAAACGGACAAAGCAAAGATAAGGCTACTTGAAAGCTTTATTAGCGCCATCACTGGAAAGAAATTTAAGTTCCAGCAGGTTGTCAAGTCAGATGAAAGCGAAGGCAAGTCTTCACCAGAAACGAAGGGTTTGAAGCTAGGCCATCATAAGCCTCTACAGATCAGTGATAACAGAGGTGGGGCGTCAGAGGGATTTGGCGGAAGAATTATTACGACACACTCAGTAAGTGAACAAGAGTCAATGCAGTTTCAATCAAATGGCGTCGTTAAGACAGCCGATGGACAGACGATTGAGTTCTCGGTCAATCTTCAAATGGCAAGATCATATGAAATGACTTCTACGACGATGATTGAGTTCGGTGCAAAGCTACAGGATCCATTGGTACTTAATTTTGACGGCAAGGGGATTCAGTTTGGTGATCAGTCACTACAACTTGATATTAACCTCGATGGCACAGTGGATACGTTTAAGAACTTAGCTTCGGGCAGTGGTTTTCTCGCTTTAGATCAAAATGGCAATGGAACGATCGACGATGGTTCTGAGCTATTTGGTGCGAAGACGGGCAGTGGTTTTGGAGAGCTTAGTGCGTATGACAGTGATGCCAATGGCTGGATCGATGAAAACGACACGGTTTTTAATTCCTTGAAAGTTTGGTCAGTAGGTGCAGATGGCACGATGACTTTACTCGGTCTTAAAGAAACCGGTGTTGGCGCAATTTATTTAGGTGGTGTGGCATCCTCTTATCAGATGAAAACCGGAGATGAGCTTTTAGGTAAAATCAAGCAGTCTAGCGTTTATCTGAAGGAAAATGGTGGTGCAGGCACGATTCACGAAATCGATTTAAAACTGTGATGGTTTGATTCGTGTTGAAGATGCTACCTGTGAAGCAGAAAATTATAATGAAATAATGGGGAAATATAAATAAAGCTACTATAAATTTTAATTTATAGTAGCTTTTATTAAGCCGCAAACACCCTTTATTTAGCCATGATCTTGTTCATGGTAAAGTCCGAGGAATCGATGTCCAAAGATTTTTATTAACTCTATTAAGTTCACTGAACCCCCCTTTGTTGAGTCACTTGGGAGGATTAATTTCCAATGTCCGCCTCTATTTGCCACTCATTCTTCTCATTCTTCTTCCATATAGTCATATACCGACCTGTTTCTTCTTTCTCAATGCCATCTTCCAACCATTTACGTACGTAATTTCCATATGTGAAGCCCAGTGTACCGTCATCGGACACATCTGCATGCATCGGATCCCATATCAAACTGTAACCTGGCTGCGAGAATATATTGCTCATAGCATTGAATATGCTTGCCGGACCTTCAATTAAATTACCATTCTTTCCAACAAGTCTACCGAACTCACCAAAATACTTTGCCCAGCCTTTAGCGCCATCTTTTATGGTATCTCTGCAAAATGATTTTTCCATCTCTTTTAGTTCTTGAATCCAGTTCGCCTTTTGTAGGTTCTTGTTCATGATAATCTCCCCTCTTTAAAATAATTCTATGCATGAATGCCAAATGCCACAATACCTGAATGCCACCTTGTCATGTGAAATAAACTCGATTTTGATTTTAACATTATTTCATCTTATCAGACACATCCACTACGGTGATTTTCCCTGAGGATTGGTTGACCACATACAGCCTACCTGATGAATCAAAAGCAGCAGTTGTTGGGCGGTTAAATGGATTTTTAGACTGTAAACGATCGCCCATAGCCCATAAAAACTGACCTTCACTGTCAAATACCTGTAAGCGGCCATAATCATAATCAGTAACATAGAGGTTACCATCTGGCGCGATGGCAATGCCCTCTGGCGTTCCCGTGATACCTATGTCTTCACCCATTTTCCAGCTGATGAGGAAGTTGCCCAGCGCATCAAATTTTTGAAGTAGCTTCGTTTCATAATCTGCCACATAGATGAAGCCCTCACGATCCACAGCGATCCCTGTGGCATGTTTAAAGTGGCCACTTCCTATGCCTGGACCACCAAAACGCATGATAAAGTTGCCGTCGTTATCAAACTTTTGAATATAAGGGTTACCATCGTCAGTGACGTACACTTGACCGTCATTATCCACGGTGATGCCAATGGCTCTGACAAATTGTCCCTCTGCAGTGCCCTCCGTTCCCCACTGTGTGATGAAATGGCCAGTAGCATCGAACTTTTGAATGCGATGGTTGGCATTGTCCACCACGAAGACATCATCATTTCCATCGATGGCGATGCCACCGAAGCCTAAGGTACTGAATTCACCCTCGCCGCTGCCTTGATTGTCCCACTTATCGAGAAGGGTGCCTTCTGTGTCGAAAATAAGCACTCGGTTGTTGCCTGCGTCACTGATGTATATATGATCTTTTGAGTTGATGACGATACCGTATGGCGCATTTAAAGGGTCCTCAGCTAGCTCAATCTCAAATAAAGTTTCGAAGCCGCTTGCCATTTCTGAGGCGGTTTCTGTAGTAACTACTGTTGTACTATCGGTTGTAACTACTGCAGTACTTTCGGTTATCCCTTCTGTGGTTGCTATAGTCGTCGGTTCTTTATTTTCACCACAGGCGGTCAGTAGAAATGCCCCAGTGGCGATGATTAGGATGAGCATCAACGTTTTCATGTGTTATCCTCCATAAGAGTTAGCCTTTTACAGTTAATATACCCTTTCGCTTCCAAATTATGACCATTCAAAATATAACATTTTTATAATCAGAATACTGGGACTCTGGTAAGATTGCCATATCTTTTAGGAGGCAAATTGCATTAAACAGAGCAAGCATGAGGTTAACATAAATTGTGTACAATTGGTTTGTTTTTAATTTCGTTACAAATCAGTCATAAAGATAGCAAGAACTAACTAGTGATAATTTGGTACTTTAGTATTAGAATAATACTTGATTGTTTTACTCGGAATTATTATGCTAAGTCTATATCTGACATTTACTCAGTTGTATTATAGGACTTAAAATTTAATTGGCGTGTAGCAGAATGAATAAGGGTATAAGACAAATATGGCTAAGAGAAAGAGAAGTAAGCTTATTTGTATGATCCTTTAATTGAATAGAGGAGGTCGAGAACATGATGACACATGAACCGAAATTATTACTTAACGTATTAGGCATTTCTGAGATGGTTCTATTTAAAGGCAATGAAGTATCGATCAAAGTTGCAAAGGAACCTTCTCGTGATTTGGAAAGAGATTTAGTAGAAGACGCAATGTACGCGCTTGGCGTCACAGTGAAAAAGCCAAGTTCAAACGGGCAGTATGATGTGAAGGATTTTTATCGTTTTGGCGTGATGCTAGAAGTGAAGAGTATTCGACTTGAAAAGGACGTCTATTATATGGATGTCAAAGCGCTAGACAAAGTAAAAATCGACAAGTTTTATCAATTGGAGTCGATTCTAAAGGCAGATTATAGCTATGAACCGACGATTAGAGACATGGATGACGTGCCATTTGAAGATATGCTCAACCACATTAAGCATTTGGTACAGGAGATTAGCACTTATTTTAAAGGCTCGGAGCCATTTATTAACTATATCGAAGAAATCCACGATCTTGAGCTTTTGTCAGGTATTTTACTCCAATACCTCAACATCAGCATCGACGATAAGCAAAAGATTTTCGAATCAAAAACCTACAGCGAAAAGGGCTTAAAGCTCATCGATGCTTTAATTAAGCAAAGAGAATCCTTTGCGTTCCAAAAGGAAATGAGTGAAAAATTCTCACAGGAAGCGAATAAGAACTATAGAAAAGCATTCCTACGCGAGCAGCTGAAAGCCATTCAGGAAGAGCTCAACGAAGAAGGTAGCGAAGGCGGTAAAAAGGATTACAAGCAAATGATCGAGGAATCCTTAATTCCTGAAGAAGTAAAAAAGGTGGCATTTTCTGAAAGCGATAAGTTAGAAGGGCTTTCACCACAAAGTGCAGAGCGCAACGTCGTTGCCAACTATTTGGATTTATTGCTGGCATTGCCTTGGGGTAAATTTAAAGGCGGCGAAATCGACATTGAAAAAGCGAGAGCCGTTCTGGACGCAGACCACTATGGTCTTAAAGATGTTAAGGATAGAATCATTCAGCATTTGGCTGTTTTAAAGCTTAAAAAAGAAAAGCAAGGCTCCATCCTACTTTTAGTAGGTCCTCCGGGAACCGGTAAAACCAGTCTAGGTAGAAGCATCGCCAAAGCACTTGATCGTCCTTACGTGCGCATGAGCTTAGGTGGTATCCGAGATGAAGCTGAGATCAGAGGTCACAGAAGAACTTATGTGGCAGCGCTTCCTGGCAGAATCATTCAAGGGATGAAAAAAGCGGGTCAAACCAATCCGATATTTGTTCTAGATGAAATCGATAAGCTTCAAGTGGGCAACAGTGGTGATCCTGCCAGTGCGCTCTTAGAGGTGCTCGACCCTGAACAAAACAATTCGTTTGCCGACCATTATCTCGAAGTCCCTTATGACCTTTCGGACGTCTTTTTCATAGCGACAGCAAACTCGCTTAGAAGCATACCTGGGCCACTACTTGATCGTATGGAGGTTATCGAAATTTCAAGCTACACGAACCTTGAGAAGTTCCACATCGCGAAGGATCACTTGATTCCAGACGTTCTTGAGGAGCATGGCTTGACGGATTCTGAGCTAATCGTCGAGGAAGACGCCATCAAACACGTGATAGATGCGTATACGCGAGAAGCCGGCGTGCGTGGATTGAAACGTCAAATGGCATCCATCGCTAGGGTGGTTTCAGAGAAGGTGGTCCTCAACCAAGTGCCACTGCCATATCACGTGGATGAAACCATGATCTACGACCTACTTGGCAAACCGCTTGCGAGACATGATCTTGCAGGTACCAACAATGCCATCGGCGTTGCGACAGGTCTTGCATGGACACCAGTCGGCGGCGAGATACTCTTTATCGAGGGCTCATTTATGCCAGGTGGTGGTCAACTCATCTTAACCGGTAAACTCGGCGACGTGATGAAGGAGTCCGCAAGGATTTCACTCAGTTTGGTAAGATCGCGCTTAGCCTTCCAAACACTGAATTTTGAGTTTAACAAGAAGGATCTCCACATACACGTACCTTCAGGTGCCGTACCAAAAGACGGTCCATCAGCGGGTGCAGCATTATTCTCTGCTATATCATCATTGATTTTGGGCAGAAAAATCCCATCTGACATCGCAATGACGGGTGAGGTAACGCTTAGAGGCAATGTCCTTCCAGTTGGCGGCATCAAAGAAAAAGTCATCGCAGCTCACCGTGCAGGCGTAAAAAAAGTCTTATTGCCACAGGAAAACTTGAACGACTTGGATCAAGTGCCTGAGGAAGTAAAAGAAGAACTCGAGTTCGTCGGCATTTCAAAGGTCGAAGAGCTGATCCACGAGTTGTTTGGACTTGAACTCCCTGAAAATGAACCGTTGGCGGATAGTACGTTTGATCCGGAGCAACCGACTTTTTAAATTAAGATGTGATAAAGATTAATCTTCAAAACAGTATATAGAAAGACCCTATAGGATAGATTCTTTTTGAAAGTCTACCTATAGGGTCTTTTTGATTAATAATTGATTATAATTTTTAGAAAACGGTAGGTTACTCAGACTTTTGGTAGTTAAAACTCCACTGAACGCCAAATTTATCTGTTATAGCGCCATAAATGGCATCCCAATAGGTGTCCTCTAAGGGGTTGGTAACCTGCCCAAAGCTTTTAAAGGCTTCGAATAGCTCGAGAATTTCATCTTGACTTTCACAGTCTAAATGTATGGTATATCCTGTTGCAAACGCATGTTGATCAGGTTCTGGAGTATCAGAAGCATAGAGTTTATTATCTTTAAAATAAAGTTCAGCATGAAGCACCCAGTTTCTCATCGAATCGTCCATATCTGGAAACATATCCTTATTAAAACGCATGATGTCACTAACCTTCCCACCTAGTGCTTTTGCATAAAGTTGAAGGGCTTCTTCTGCTTGACCAGCAAAGTTTAAATACGGTACTAATTTCATTTGAAACCTCCTATAATTTTCTAATCTACAGGTTGATCTATTAAAATTGGATTGCCTTCTGGATCTACAATCACTAAACTGCTTGTACTGCATTCTTACCACAAAATTACGCCATAAAACACATTGTAAGTGGATTTCACACTATAGCCTGAGTACCTGTGGAGGTACTGTACCCGAAGCGCTTGGTAAATGCCAGCTGAACTTGGTTCTTTAATAGAACCATATCCACCGGATGACCGATGATGTTCTCGAGGGAAGTAACCCCTCTTGTAGCGAGACCACAGGGTACGATGGTTTGAAAATCTGCGAGATTTGTATTTGCGTTTAGTGCAAAGCCGTGCATGGTGATGCCGCTTTTGACTGAAAGTCCGATAGCGACGATTTTTGAACTGCCAACGAAGACGCCAGAGTTGATCTCGTCTCGAATGGCATTTATGTCATAATATTCTTGTAAAAGCTCGATAAAAAGTGCTTCGAGTTCGTGAACGAAGGTTTTGATACTACCACCGTGATTCTTTTTTATGTTAAAAATCGTATAGCCAACAAGCTGCCCAGGTCCATGATAGGTGACATCTCCACCTCGTCTCGTACGAACGATATCAAAGCCCATATCTTTTAAGGCTTCATCGGGTAGGAGGATGTTTTCTGATTTAGCATTGATCCCCATGGTAATGACTTTTGGGTGCTCTAAAAGCAGAAGTTGATCATCAAGTCCTTCTCCTACCTGCTCCAATAGCTTTTCTTGTATATCGTAAGCTTCAAGATAGTTGATAACGCCTAAGTCGCGTATGTTTAAGTTCATGGCTACCTCTTTATAATTGATGTTTTTGGGTGAGGATTCAATACATAGTTTAACATGAAAATGAGGGATAATTAAAGGTTTTGATGGGTGAGTTATGAATTGGGGAGTTGATTTATCTGCTCCAAATCCGGTTAGTAAACTAAAGGATTCTCCACAGATAAATCAACTCCCCAATTCTAGAGACTCATGATCAAAATTAAAATTATCAGTGAGAAGGAGAGATCTGCTCCGAATCCGGTTAGTA
>MKTL01000016.1:158267-366409 GCA_001897605.1 Clostridiales bacterium 38-18
CAAAATTAAAATTATCAGTGAGAAGGAGAGATCTGCTCCGAATCCGGTTAGTAAACTAAAGGATTCTCCGCAGATCATACAACCACCCATTTCCATAGGCTCATGATCAAAATTATAATTATGAGTAGGGTGAAAAAAGAATTGTGAAGTTGATTAATCTGCTCCGAATCCGGTTAGTAAACTAAAGGATTCTCCACAGATAAATCAACTCCCCAATTCTAGAGACTCATGATCAAAATTGTAATTATGAGCAAGATGAAAAAGGAATTGTGGGGTTCATTTAACTGCTCCAAATCCGGTTAGTAAACTAAAGGATTCTCCACAGATAAATCAACTCCCCAATTCTAGAGGCTCATGTTCAAAATTATAATTATGAGTAGGGTGGAAAAGGAATTGTCTTTAACATAGCAGGCAAAGATTTTATAACATTGACTATAATAAAACCCGTATAACATTAACCTCGGAGATTCCTTTGCGAAGCAACCGGAATTGGAGAGGTTGATGTTATACGGGTTTTAGTCACAGTTAGCAAATTCCTTTGCGAAGCAACCGGAATTGGAGAGGTTGATGTTATACGGGTTTTAGCCACAGTTAGCAAATTCCTTTACTCTGCGATATGATCAAGCATCACATTGAGAATGACATGATCGACTGTATCCATAGCGTGTCGTGATAAAACGCCTAGATTTTTAATGGTCGCATCAGCTGTTTTTGCGATAATGCCGTTGCCATCTGGTACGGTAACGCCACTCATAGAAAGTAGTGCCGATTGAACTGCTGCAGATGCGGAGGTCGCAAGCTTGAGAGAGCAGCCAACCTTTGCGCCATCACAGATCATGCCAGTTGTGTTGGCAATCATGTTTTGGATGGCCCCTTCTAGCTGAGGGCGATTCGCACCCATTAGCCATGCGAGGGCTACTGAGGCGCCTGTACCAGCTGCAACGCCACAGCCACAGAGAGCTGAAAGTCTTCCGATGTTGCTTTTGATAACTCCGTTAACGAGGTGACTGATGGCAGCAGCTCGTGCTAATTTATCATCCGAAACAATGTGCGTATTGGCATATGCCACTACAGGTAAAAGTGCAGTAATGCCATTATTGCCACTGCCATTACTGCTCATAACAGGCAGAGGTGTTCCTGCCATTCGAGCATCTGAAGCTGCTGCGGTTAGTATCATTGAACGATTCATTAGGTCATCAGACAAAATGCCCTTGTTGATATTCTTTTGTAGAGATCTGCCAACCTCCATACCACAAGTATTTGCCAAGCCAAACTCTGCTATTTTACGATTCATTTCAAAGCCTTCGTTGAGAAAGCTGATTTCCTCAAAGGGAAGGGTTTCAACGGCATCTATCAAATCAATTATTGGATAATCATAAAGGGGATTTCTACTGCATGAAGGCGCAGTAGGTGGTTCATCAAGAATAATTTCGCTATTGGTTTCAATTCTTGAAAAGTGATCGTGCCGGCTGTCGATGATTGCGCGGCTGTAGACTGTACCATCAGAAATTTTTGCATCGATATAGACTTTCTTTTCGGTATCAGCAATTCTTAAGTAAATTCGCTTAGTTTCCATAAGCTGATACGCAGTTTTTATTGTTCGCTTTGTGACGTTCTTGAAGACCTCTAGACCATCAGCAGAATTACATGCAGTGACGCCAAGCGCAACCGCAAGCATTAATCCCACTTCATCAGTACCAGGAATGCCAACAGCAAGACCATTCTTAAAAATATTAGGGCTAACGGAGACTTCAATGATTAAATTCTCATTTGCGATGTCAAGTGACCCTTTAAAATGTGACTTCGCCATAGCAACAGCTAAAGCGACAGCAACTGGTTCGGTACATCCCATCGCAGGTTTTACTTCTTCTTTTAAAGTATCAATAATCATCTTTGAAAATGGTAAGACAGCACTTCTCATAAAAACCTCCCAAGCATTCTTGTTTTAATATAAGTGCAAAAGACGTGCCAACGAGGTGAACAAATAAATTTAGTGGGACAAAAATCGTGAATCAAGTAATCGCCATTAGCAACTACAATGGGTCTAAAAGGTGTATTTACAAATTAAGAAGTGATTTTCAATTTGAGATTCAAAATAGGATGGGCGTTTTCAAACTGAAAGCTTACGATTAAGATTAAATATTCTCAAAATGAGAAGAAATTTCGAAAAACAAATTCTCATTTTGAGAATTATATACCGAAATTAATGCCAGTCTCAAATTGAGAATATAAAAGGTGCTGGTGAATTGAGTTAAAAGAAAGGCAAAAAAAAATGACGCTTACGCGTCGGGTGGAATGAGTACGTTATGAGGAATTATTAACGTTAGTGTTGTCCACAAAGTATTAGAAATTAATAAGGGATTCCCCCTCCATAGGGGGTAATATTAGAATAACACAAACCGTTTTAAATTTCAATAGAATATTTATATAAGGCTTGTAATTGAATCATTTAGTAAACTAGAAGTTTTATTCAGTTATTATTTGTAAAAAGCTATTGATAAATGGGCTGTTACCAGACTTAAATATAACTTCTCTTGTAAAGGTTGGATTATCAGTGATGATATTATCTACACCTAGTCGATTCATTCGTTCTATTTCTTTGACACTGTTGACAGTCCAAACAAATATCCGCTTATTCTGATCGTGTATCTGATTGACTTGTGTCTGATTTACAAATGTTGAGTACATACTAAATAAATCTATCGATGTGTCTGTCAACATAGTCTTACTAAGTGTATAGGTTATAAGACCTGTTTGAATATCAGAGTCTAAAGCTTTTATTTCACGAAGTGTATCTATACTTGTAGAAGTGACGACACATTGAAATTTGAGATCGTATTGTTGTATCAGCTCGACTAGCTGTTTGGTTGAGCTTGGCGAGTTGAGAACGTCTTTGAAATCTATATTAATCAAGACTTTTCCTTTAGCAAATGCAATTGCTTCTTCTAATGTTGGAATCTTAGAATCAGAAAAATCAATACTCAGCCAACTTCCCGCATCCAAATCTTTAATTTCTGAGTAATTAACTTCCCAAATATAACGGTCTAGTCCGGTTGTTCTTTTTAAACTGGAATCATGAAGTAAAACTAAGACCCCATCAGCTGTGCTTCGTACGTCTATTTCAATGTAATCAACGTTAGTGTCAATTGCTGCTTCAATGGCTACAAGTGTATTTTCAGGATATTCGTGAGAAAACCCTCTATGGGAAGTAATTTCTATGGCGTCGAAGGAGACCGCGTTTAATACTGAACCATTACGAATCCAATTATAAAATAAGACCGTATCAATAAATAGAATAAAGACAACAATTATAGTTATCATTTTTCGGGAGGATAATAATTTTAAATTCGGATTTTCTAGACTCGATATGACAGGTCGAAGTGAAAAACTTAATTTATTGAATAATTGAATTGTAAGAGAAACTTGGCTAATCGTGCTGACATAAACGAAGGTAATGAGAAAAAATAAATCAAATTTCTCCAAAAGTGTCATAAACGCAGCTGATGAAATTGACTTCTCACTCATCAATCCTATAAAAAAGGCGATTAAGACGATACTGGTTGCATAAATTATTGCAAATATAACAATCAACATAAGCGATAATGATAGAGAATAGAGAAATATTAGACATTTTGACTTAAAATTGGTTTTTTTAGATAATGCGTAAGCCTCATTCATGGTAATTTTTTTTGACAAGTAATAATCAAAAACAAAATAACGTTTTACAAACCCATAGACGAGTATAATAAGCAGGAAAAGGCCAACGAGATAAAGTAAATGATGTGGCATTTTGTTTAATGTGTATTTTAAAAGCTTGTTTTTTTGGAATAGGAAGAGAATAGCAGGCAGATTAATTATTATGGTATAAAAAATCAAGGTTGGGATCCATTGCAATGAAAACTGGAAGAGAGTTTCTACCATTTTGACTAGGGATGTAGCTAGTAATAAAAAGGGATTTGGTCGTTTTCCAATTAATGCGTAGTAATAAAAGTGAATTAGGTTATAATATTCAAATAACAGGAATATCATAATAATCAAACCTATAAGCAGGTAAAGCAAAATACTTGTCGGTAATAACATAAAGCTCAATATATTACTGAAAGTAATAAAGCTAAAATGTGACAGCTTAATTGAAAGCTCTATGATGGAAAGACACAATGGAAACAAGCCAAAAAACATCAGAGAAAAAATGATACCCTGATTAATGACGAAAGCCAATATATTTCGAAAGAGATCTTCATATATATTTAGTAGAATTGATTTTTTTTTCATAAATACGCTCACTTAATAGTCATTATCTAATATAATATATAATAAGTAATGAATGTCAATTATTAGCATAAGAATTAAACAGATTACTGAAGCGAATAACTTATGTATTTAAAAAAATATTGAAAGGTGGTATAAAATGAGTTTAAAGGAAGTTACTTTAAAATTTACCAATGAATTTTCAGGAGAATTAGTTGCGCCAAAGGGTATAGTTAAGATTGGCACTGAAGAGGGAACCGTTTTACCTTATGATATGTTATTAGGTGCTCTAGGGTCATGCTTATACTCAACCTTTTTAGATATCATGAATAAAAAACGCGTTCCATACGATAGAGCTGAGATTCATATCGTAGGTGAAAAAAGAACAGAAGTGCCAACAACGCTTAAATGGGTAAAGGTTGATTTCAAAATAGTTAATCCTGAAAAGGAAGTTGGCATCGAACAAGCAGTAAAATTAGCGACAGAATATTGCTCAATCTATCAGACGATTTCACATGTGGCTGATATGAGCTATACGTTTAGTATCGTTACTGAATAACGAAGCTAAGTTAAGCTAAATTAAGCTAAATTAAGCAAAGCTTTAACTTAAACTTCAGGTTAATAAAGAATAATCCTGTAATTAGATAAGATTCTAGGAGTGTAATGTGCCATTCTAGTGGAAAACTACCATTGCCCGACTTATCTGTGTTACAGGATTTTTTGTTTTTCGTTTAAGTCTAGTTTAATGATCTATACCATTAATGATCTATGTTTCATACAATTTCTGGTTTTATTATACTATCAATATTTATCATTATTCTATCAATATTTATCATTATTTATCAATTTTAATCGTAATAATTACTACTGAGTATCTTCAGATCAGTTTTTCTTGAAGACTGATTTTAAGTTAAGGTTAAAGCTTTCTCGCATTTAGCTCAGATGTGATTTGGACGAGCTTCGCTTCATCCAGTGTATAGCGCTTTCTAAAATATAGAATAGTGAGAATTAAACCTACCATTGGAAGTACAATCATGATGCTTCTGAGTCCCAAAAGGGTTGATGCCGTTTGCGTCTGTGCATTCACATCGAGTTTGATGAGATCAATCCCTACGCCTGCCACTAAAACAGAGATCGCTGAGCCCAGCTTAACCACAAAGGTTTGAAGCGAGAAAATGACACTTTCTGTTCTGCGATTATTTTTCCATTCGCCATAATCAACGGTATCTGCTAAGAATATGGTGGTTAGAACGGTTGCAATTCCAAATCCCATGAAAATGACGACCGCAGCAATTGCTAGTAAAATCATACTTCTAATCGATAGCATCCCGAAGATAAAGAGCATGGTATAACCGACAAGCGTGATACCAATCGCAATGGTAAGCAATTTTTTTCTGCCAAATTTTCTTCTGAAAAGTGGCACCAAAGCCATAGAGAGAATCTGAGCAAGTCCGCCGACCGTACCGAAGATACCAAACAGTGCTGCGTTGCCAATGTCGTACTTAAAATAATAAATGGCAAGCTGTTGCGTGATATAAAGTGAAGAGTTAAACATAACGATGGCGATGACCACTATAAGCGCTTGGTCGTTTGTAATCAAAGAATGAAACATTTCCTTGATGGTTGGACTTTTGGTAAATGGCTTTTCCTTTTCCTTTACGTTTAGCACAGTTATTAAAATAGCGAAGATAAAGAAGATGGCCATAAAGATGGAAAGCTTAGCAAATCCAGCATGTTCACTACCAGAGCCAAGTAGAGGAACTAATACCATTGTGAGGCCTACTGGTAGTGCAAAGCCTAATCCGGCGCAGCTTCTAGCGATAACAGAAAGCTGCTCTCTTTCCTTGCCATGAGAGGTAATGGCAGGAATCAGTGACCAATAAGGTATGTCCATCATGGTATAAGTGACACCCCAAATGACATATAATATAGAGCTATAGATTAAGAGCTTGGAGCCTGTAAAGCTGAGTGGTACTGAGAACATTGCCACTAGAACAACCGCATTGGTAAGGGTTCCGATCAGTAACCAAGGTCGAAACTTACCCAGTGGTGTCTTCGTTTTCTCGACGACAATACCCATAATTGGATCGTTAAAGGCATCAAACAATCTAGCAGCCATAAAGAGAACGCCAATAAAGGTTGCACTGATACCGAGTACCGTGTTGTAGTAGTACATCAAAAATCCAGCCACTAAAGAATATACCAAGTCTTTTCCCACAGCGCCAACACCATATGCGCTTTTTTCTTTTGTACTTAAGCTCATATTTCCCCCAAAATAAATTTATTAAGTAGTTTGATGGTAATTGATTTCATTCTGCTTAGATGAACAATTTTATACTTCATTTTATGATTTAAATAGATATCTATTACAACTAATTCAGATGAATATAAAGTGCGATTAATATCAGCTACGATAACTAAATTCCTAAGATTTAAAGCATTCAAAAGATAGTGTTACAGGTTCGATTTCATCATGGTCAGCGACCTTGATGGTTAAGGTTGCTGGTCCTGAGAGACCAATGGTTTTAATATAGGTACCCGTCATACCACCTTGCAAGCTAATGACGTTTGGCCCTACAAGCTCTGCGTTGCCTTCGAGCTTTAGTGATAGCGGTGCGTTTAGGTAAGTAGAGATGTTACCAAAGGTATCCTTTACCTGAATGCGAATCGAAGCGACATCGTAGGTGTCTTTTTCATGTAACTGAATGGTATCTGTAAGTGCTTCGATGTGTAAATGGGTGGATGGCCCTTTCATCACTTCAGCGACCACTTCACCGTTTTTAACCGCTTCAAAGCGATAGGTCGTCGCAGTGTCGCCCCAGTTACCGATATAGGTGCTGTAGATTCTGACCCCGTCCTTCAGAGTGAATGGACTTGTGAGGATCAGCTTCGCCGCCATCAACTTATATTTAAGTGGAAGATTGGCTTCGCCGTATTTTGCACCAGCATCGAGGAGTTTCTTTACCGTTTCCGAGGCACTTTTAGAGTATCCTTCGTTTGTCATCAGTTGATCGCCGATAAAATCATCGATCAGGATCGGTGGATGGGGCAGTTCGTTGCATTCTTTACGATCGTTGTCTCTACCTATCTTGTCTCTTTTGAAGGTCTTAATCATACGATGGTTTTTATAAAACCGAACCTCGTCTGCGTTGGTATATGCGGTGATATTGCCGATGTATCCAGCGGGATAATCACCGATGCCCATTTCAGAGTCCAGTGTAAGGACGGGTATTTCATCCTGTTGACTTGCATAGACTGCAGCTGCTAGCTTTGGATTTCTAAAAATGTCCGTTACACCATGATGACAGATTCGATCGCCACTGCCAAACTCTTGATGGGTGTTGTAGTCGAAGAAGCACCACCCGAAGCCGCCGGCGATGTTGCCGCTTTTATATATGGCATCGAAGACATTAAAGTGTCTTCTTGCGTGTTCTCTACGTCTTTGGATGCTGTCATAGGATTTCGTCGGATACATATGACCATTGAACTCAGAGATGAGATATGCCTTTGAAACGTCTGGTGTGACCTTGCTTTTATCCAGTGCACCTACGTTTGAACCAATGTGTGAAAAATCGTTAAACGTATAGACGTCTTCAAGTAAGTTGCTTTTTCGAATATAACGAACGCCACCTGTTGGTCTTGAAGGGTCAAGCGCCTTAGCTAATACATTCGTTTGTTGGTAGAATTCATCATCATCCTGTGATTCATTGATTCTAACGCCCCATAGTATGATCGATGGGTGATGGCGATAAGCGAGAATCATTTCCCTGAGAGAGGTGAGTGCAATTGCTTTCCACTCACTGTCACCGATATGCTGCCAACCAGGGATCTCAGTAAAAACCAGTAATCCGAGCTCGTCACACCGATCTATAAAATGGTGCGATTGAGGATAGTGAGAAGTCCTTACCGCGTTACAGCCAAGCGCGTACTTCAACAAATCCGCATCTGTCTTTTGTGGTCTTTCTGGCATGGCATAGCCCACATAAGGGTAGCTTTGGTGACGGTTGAGACCACGTAAAATGGTCTTTTTTCCGTTGAGGTAAAAGCCATCGCTTTTAAACTCGATCTGCCTAAAGCCAGCTCTTTTTTCAGAGGTGTCAATGAGAGTGTCTTGGTGCTTAAGTGCGACCTTGATCTGATACAGTTTAGGATTTTCAATCGACCAAAGCGTGAAAAGATCAAGATCGACCTCTGCTGTGTGAGTCGTCGCATCGCTAATCGGGTAAGCGGCATGATAGCAGAGCTGCGTATCGTCCCATATGTCAACTTCGAGGGTATAGCCTTCTACAGCAAGGGATTGATTGAATGTGGTTTGAATTTGAACGAAGGCATGTGAACGATCCGCTTGTGATGGATCAGCATACGAGCGTTTGACCTGTGAGGCATCAACATGTGTTTCGTAGTGTATGCTTTCAATGTAGATGTCAGGGCGATAAAAAAGTGTGACCTCACGATAGATCCCCCCGTAGGTCATATAGTCGATGACGTGCCCAAAAGGTGGCAGATTACTGGTTTCACGGCTATCGACCACAACACAGATTTGATTCTCATCGCCAAATTGGACGTGTGGGGTCAGGTCGAGTGTGAACTCGGTATAACCACCATAATGTGAACCAATGTAGGTTTGATTGATATAGACATGTGCGATATGCGCCACTGCGCCAAACTCGATCATGCAGAGCTGATTTTTCATCTCAGATGGGATTGTGAGTGTTTTAGTATATGCGGTAACTTTGCTGTAGAGCGATTCAGAAAAATAGTTCAGCGGAGTTACGGCAACGGTATGTGGGATGTGGATCACTTCAAAGCTGCCATTTAGCTCTGGATAAGTTATGCGAGTTGCATCAAAGGTGATTTCAGGGTAGAAATGCCAATCGAAATTGATGGGTTGTTTTTTTGTCATAGCGAGCCTCCTTGTTCCTAATTCTATTTGCGTACGGCAGCGCCGTCGATCAATAGGTCGATCATCGCCTCTAGCGCCTCACAGTAGGTTGCACCGCCGAGATCTTCTTTTGATTCCAGTAAGAAATGCTCAATGCTGGCTTCTACCATACCTTTAAAAATATTAAGATTGATAGGTTTGATGACACCTTCGTCAATCCCTTGTTGTATGAGTGCGAGCGTCGGCTCCCAATCGGATTCGATTCTGTTGGCAACAGCTTCAAAGAGCTTTGGATAGCGTTCTTTGATGGTATGAAATTTGGAATAATCGATTTGTTGATACACCTCAGGAAGGGCGATGATCACCTTTCTGATTTTCTCCACAATGGTGTAGCTAGGATGATCTAAAATTTCCTTTTCAGCCTGCTTGATGGCTTTAAAGGTTTCGTCTAGCATGGCATAGAGTAAAGACTCCTTGTCTGGAAAGACGGTATAAATGGTTTTTTTACTGATGCCTATGGATTTTGAAACGTCTTGAAGGGTGAATTTTGCGCCATATTGATTAAACTGCTCAGCTGCAGCAGAAAGTAGATTTTCTCTTAATGTCATATTTGCCTCCTTGATGTGTAAAAAAGCGCGGAAACCCATTTTGTATTTTCGGTTTCCATTTAATCATATTTAGAATATTCAGTCAAGTGATTGGATGAAAAATTGTTTGGAAATAGATTCAAAATAAAGACTTGAGGCAATATAAAAACCCTAGCAAATCTATGGATAGATTAACTAGGGTATAATTTTAGTTTATCGCAATGTAAAGCAATCCCATTAACTATTTTTTAAAGCCTTATGAATTTCATTCATTTTATTTCTACTCAGTGTATAGGGACGATAGGAGTAAAATGCTAGGATGAAGCTGACCGCACTGCCTACGGCAAGTAAAAGCGAAAGTCCAGTTACCGTACTGTCCAGCTGTACCGCTCTTGCGGAATCAAATTTAAGTAGATCCAGCGCCAGTCCCAATAGGAAGATGGCAACCGATTGAGAAAGCTTATAGCAAAGGGTTAAAGTGCCATAGAAAACGCCTTCTTGTCTAGCACCTGTTGCAAGTGCTTGAGAATCCACGGTGTCTGCAACCATTGCCTGAGGCAAGGTAAAGAGTCCGCCTGTACCAAAACCGCCTAAGATACCGAAGGGAATAAGATAAAAGACATTGCCATAGAGGGCATCCTTAAAGATCGAGCACGCGATAAAGTAGACGCAAGCGAGAAGTGCCATTAAAAGTCCAAGCTTAACACCCTCTTTTTTCTCAGTGCGATCGGTGTATTTGATCCAGAACGGCTGACTAAGGATGCTCATAGCGAGCTGTGTCCCTACGATGATGGCAATCCCGTTGTTATTGAGGCCAAAGGTATACGTATAGACGTGAAGTCCGAGTGTACTGATGAGCGCACTCGCAATATTTGTAAACAAGTAGCCAAGAACAACCGCTCTAAAGTCTACGTTTTTAAAGGCGTAATAGATTTCTTTAAAAAACTGTGAGATATTTCCGCCTTCTGTTCTCATAATCCTAGCATTTAGCTGAGGGATGAGACGGCTGGTGGAAAAATAAGCGGAGAGCATGGATGCTGCCATAACCACTGATGCAAAGATCGCCATATTGTGATACCCATTAGGATTCAGCTGACCAACAGGATATTCAGGTGTGCTTCTAAAAAAGAGAAACATCCCAAGTGCGGTTGCGAAGAACAAGCCCAGTAAGAAGAATGTGGTTTTAACCGCTTGTATGCGCGTTCTATCGGTATAATCGTCGCTGATCTCAGCAGCAAGTGCCGTATAAGGGGTTATATAAATGGTTAAAAAGGTCTTTACAAAAAGGACAAATACAATCATCAGAAGCCATTTGGTCAATTGACCTAGATCTGCTGGAATAAACCAAAGCAGCAGGTTGACGATAACCGTTCCAACCCCACCGATTAATAAGTAGAGATGTCGTCTGCCAAAGCGACTGCTTCGGGTCATATCGGACAAATACCCCATAATAGGGTCTGAGAGTGCATCCCAAATGATGCCGATACTGACCAAAATCCCAATGGAAGCGCCAGACATTTTTAAAATGACGGTGGCGTAAAACACCAAATATGCCGATATTATCTGTGTGGTGAGTCCGAATCCTATGTTTCCGAAGCCAAAGCCCCAGAGTGTGCGTTTTTTTAGTGCTTCCATGGTGTTCTCCTAACGAAGTTTTAGATTCTGAACTCATTATATGTCAACGCTTCCCACCTTGCAACACGTCTCAAATTAAACTTTGGTTAAATTTGAGATAAAACGTATCGAAGGGGCTGTGTGAAGACTATAATTATAGTGTGGTATATTGAAAATCTTAGGCTATATAGACTTTAATTAGCACCTCGGTTGTGATAAAATCGAGTCAGTTATATAGAGTCAGTAAGAGTGTATAAGTGATCTAGTATTTTGTGAATTAATATTTTGCATTAGATGCATCATATGCTTAAATCTAGCCAGATAGAAATTGAGGACAATTATGGTAAATAAAATTGACACAAATATTCAAGCGAGAATCGTCTCTAGCTTCGAGGGTCCAAGTCAAAGCTATTACGATGCGAAAAACCGCTTCGAATCTATATTAAGAGATAAGCTCGGCGTATCTACAGGTACGTCACAGGGCTATGGCGTTGCAGATGCAACAGTAGCCAGCAACCTATCTGCGATGAACAATACCTCTGGCGTGTATTCAGTCAACAATGTGTACTCAGACGTCAGATTGGGATCAGGCGCAACCGCAGATGCCATCAATGCAAAGCTTGAAGGCACTGGCATGGCAGGACTTGGCGATGCCTTTGTGGCAGCTGAGGCCAACTATGGCGTCAATGCATGGTTTCTAACCAGCGTGGCAGCACATGAGTCGGGCTATGGCACCAGCAAAATCGCGCAGGATAAAAACAACCTCTTTGGGTTTCAAGCCTATGATAGCTCACCGTATGCAAGCGCGGCAACGTTTGCTTCTAAGGCAGACAGCGTGGACTATGTGGCGAAATACCTCTCTGAGAATTACCTAACAGAGGGTGGCAGCTACTACAATGGCGTGTCCATCGACAGTATTGGTAAAAGCTATGCGACAGATCCAGACTGGTCGACGAAGGTGAAGAAGGTTATGGCGAACCTACTCACCTATTAATGGAAGGCGATGACGTTTTACCATAGCGTATTAAGGAATTTTAGAGGCGCTTTATGATCTTTCGCGTTAAAGCTCATAAGCGGATAAATAATAGTTAAGAGAGTCAGGAGGCGACCTGACCGAGAAAGGGTAGAGGTAATTTATGTCTAAGGTGTATTTTAAACGTGTGGAAAATAAGGATATTCAGGCACTTAGCGATGCTGCTTTGATGCTTTTAAAGACGCTTGTGGCGGAAGACGGGCATAGCTTTACAGGGACTGTACCGCTCAAGGTACATTTTGGCGAAAAGGGCAATAACACGTATGTGCCTTCTGCTTGCTACGATGGCGTTATCGGCTACCTAAAGGAACAAGGCGTGGATTCGGCATTTATCGAAACCAACGTTTTATATAGAGGTGCAAGAACCACTGCTGAGAGTCACTTAGAGATCGCAAAAGAGCACGGGTTTACACAGCTTCCTGTCATCATCGCAGATGGTGAAATGGGTGAGGCGTTCGACGAGATTGAAATTAACAAGGAATTCTTTAAGACGTGTAAAATCGGAAAAGCGTTTGGGGATTACGACCAATTCGTGGTAATGAGCCACTTTAAAGGGCATGGTGCTGCTGGTTTCGGCGGTGCGATGAAGCAGCTTGCCATGGGATTTGCTGCGAGAGGCGGTAAAATGGCACAGCATGCTGGGATCAACCCAGTGGTAAAAGAGCCAAAATGTATCGCATGTGGTCTTTGCTTTAAAAAGTGTGACGTCAATGCCATCGAAATGCGTGAAAAAGCATACATTCACCAAGACAAATGCGTAGGCTGTGCAGGTTGTATCGCAGTGTGTCCAGTAGGCGCAATCGTCAGTGACTGGTCGGGCAAAAACTTCAAAGAAAAAATCGCTGAGTACGCATATGCGGCTCAAAAAGATAAAGACAACGTGTACATTTCATACCTCATCAACGTAACGCCTGAGTGCGACTGTATGGGACAAAACATGCACACCGTAGCAGAAGACATCGGTGTTTTCGTGTCGAAGGACCCAGTTGCCATCGATACAGCTTGCATCGACATCTTACAAAAAGAGTCAGACGAAACCTTATTTGATGACGGACGTGCTTCCATCGTACATGCGGTGAAAATCGGTCTTGGATCAGATCAGTATGAGTTGATTGAGTTATAAGAAAATCAGCTGGTTTTGACTTAAATCAGATACCGACTCATTTGATTTTTTTGTCAATGACAAAGAAATCACTCAGACCATTTAAGTGGTAAAATTAAGCTACTTAGATCTGAGATATCTATGGGGAGGTGTCTATGAAAATTAGTGTAATTAGGAGCTTAACAGTTTTATTCGTTATTAGTCTATTTGTAATTGTTGGGTGCTCTAAAGAAGTGAATACTTCTAAAATTAATGAGGAAAATTCGTCAGATATTAAGGCGGAAACAGAATCTATATTAGAAGAAACATCAACAGATACATCCGATTTTGATCCTGGAAATGGATTAGAACCGATTGAAGCCGAAGCCTTTGTAGGGTATTGGCGAATGCTTGAAAGAGATGAAAATGGTGAGGTTGAGGATGTTTCAGAATATCCAATTTACTTCTTAGAGGTTACTGAAAATCGACTTTATATCATTACAACATCTTTAAATGAAAATGAAGGCTACTCATCTGCTGATAAATATTATGTACTTGATGGTGCTTATTGTTATTATGACTATGATGAAATCAGTCAAGATAACTATAAAAATGCACTAGAGTCGCCTTGGGGTGGTCGTTATGTGGTGGTGTTTGACGATGAAGATCATCTTGTATTGACAGAGTATTATACAAATGTCACACCAAATGATGCATATAATAAATACACTTATTTGAAAATACCCGCAAATGAATGGCCTATAAGCGAGTAATTATTTGTTCTTAAATGATGTAATCTGTACCTGCTTTCTAGAGTTTTTCTACGCTGAAAGCAGGTATTTTTATAGAAAAGGAATATAAATGATTGAAAAAAAGTTTAAAAATTGGATTCAAATAGTAGTACTAACAACGCTTGTATTTTTTATATTATCTGGCTGCGGAATTACCAGTAACCTTCAGGCTACTAATGACGATCAAGCTTCAGAAAATGTTTCAAGCAATGAAAACAATTTGCCTGAGAATGATGAACAAACAACTGACGAGCAAACATCTGAAGCGGGCAATCCCTCTGTAACTGATATTGCAGATGAACGATATTCGCTGACTATTGCCTCAGATTTACACGTGCTTGCTCCTGATTTTATGGGAGATAACTCGGTATTCGACGCATTTGTGGCAAGTGGTGATGGTAAGTTGATTCAGTATGCACCGGAGATTATCGGTGCCATGCTTGAAAAGGTGAATACGGATATTTTGATTTTATCAGGCGATTTGACCACACATGGCGAGAAGGCATCTCATCAGTGGCTTGCAGATCAGCTGAAAGCACTTGAGGCGAAAACGGGAACACGTGTGTTTGTCATCCCTGGTAATCATGATATTGATAACCCCTATGCAAGAGATTTTAGTTCAGGGAAACAGGTTGTGGCAGAAAGTGTCACACCTGATGAGTTTGCTTCGATCTATGGCGCATTTGGTTACGACGAGGCTTGGTCAAGGGATCCAAACTCACTAAGCTATGTGATTCAGCTGGATAAGGATTATTATCTTTTGATGCTGGATACCTGTAAGTATGAGGACAATCAAAGCCTTGGCTATCCACTTAAGTCTGGGGACATAAGACCAGAGACTTTAAAGTGGTTAGATGAAGTGGCTCAAGAGATCAAGGTAGAAGCGCCAGAAGGTGCGACGGTAATATCTAGCTCCCATCATAATTTAGTTTCGCATTCGCCGGTACATGACAAAGGGTTTGTCATAGATCACGCGGAGCGAGGGCTAGAAGTGATCAATAAGCTGGGGATAAAGCTGAATTTTTCAGGACATATCCACATTCAAGACATCGTTTCGGTGAAACTTTCAGAAGAGGATTCAGAAGTGGATTCAAATCAAGACTCAACTGAAGATTCAAATCAAGATTCAATAGGTGACTTAAAAGAAAATTCCAACTATGATTCTGTATTTACTGAAGTAGTCAGTGGCAGCTTGATTCAATACCCTCAGACCTACGGTGTGGCGAAGGTCTCTAGTGATCGAGTAATCTACCAGACACAGTGGGTGGATATGGCGAGTTATCTCCTTTCACATGAACTCGATAGTGATGAAAAACTAGCATTTTTGAATGCCTTTGAGTCCAATGCAGAGCTTAAGTTTAGAGCGGATTCTGTGGCTTTAATCGATGCCTCGCTACTTAAAACGCATTCACAAGAGGAAGTAGACGCGATGCTCAGTGTATTCGCAGATCTTAACGAAGCGTATTTCGCCGGAACGGATAGCGATGAAGAAAGAAAGGAAGCGATTCGAAACGGAAAAGGCTACGCCCTTTGGACACAGGAAAAAGAAGGGTTTTTAAGCGGATACGTCGAATCCATGTTATTAGATACTTCGGACGATAACTTTTATGAAGGCGATTTGAGGTGAGCATGGTTTATAAAAGGACGATTCAACTCTATATTTTTGAGCGCGAGGGCGGACACTGTTATCATTGCGGAAAGCTTCTAAAACCTGGAAAGATGACGCTTGACCATTACTATCCTAGGAGTCTTGGCGGCACGGAGGAGTACTATAATCTCGTGGCGTCTTGTAAGCTTTGCAACAAGTTTAAGAAAAGTGTGGTGCCTAAGGATTGGGTCGAGGTCAATATCGAGCTGCTTTTAAGGGCGATAGCAGATGAAAAAGTCGTGTTCGATCAGAGCCTAAAGCATGAAAAAGAGTTTATCGTCAGTTTGTTACCCAATGTGCGAACGATAGAGCATTCTAAAAGTGGCACAAAGTTTGAGGGGCGAGGGTTTAGAGTGCTGATAAAGGACAATCGCGTGGTGAAGCTGGTGCGGTATGGAGAGGTCTAATGACACTAAATTGATGCCGTTTGTGGACTTTAGTATATTATTGACTAATACCCCTTGGGGGTATATAATGATGAGGCAACGTTTGTTGTCTAAAATATATTTTTGAGGAGTCATGATATGGTTAAGGTTTGTAAGTGCTGTTCAAACATGGATGTTGACGTGTTAAAATCTCAATTAGAAGGAATCGAAGTTGAGTTAGGTTGTGTTGACAACTGTACAGATGCTTCGGGTAAAGCATTTGGTTTAATCAACGAAGAATTAGTTGTGGTTGAAGATGTTAACGCCTTTGCGAAAGAGGTTTTGGCTAGAAAATAGCAAGGAAGTCATAAGGAATTAATAAGGAATTAATAGGTTATTCGTTTCTGTGATAAATAAAATCGTTCATTTAGGAAAGTATGATCTGGATGGTTTAATAAATTTATAGTGTAGTAGTGTTCTTAAGCCTTGCATCTGCAAGGCTTTTGTTATATCTTAAGGATAACGGGAATAAAGGTAGAATTTACCAAAGTTAGTTTCAAAGTTTAACATATAAAAGTTTAGGAGAAACGATGAGAATTACATTGATCACTGTTGGGAAAATTAAAGAGAAGTATTTTACAGGTGCGATAGAGGAATACGCAAAGCGTCTAACCAAATACTGCACGCTGACTCAGATAGAAGTGGCAGACGAAAAAGCCCCAGAGACGCTTTCAGATAAAGAGATGGAACAAATCAAGGACAAAGAAGGCGAGCGGATCTTAAGCAAGGTAAAGGATTCGCAGTATGTGATCACCTTAGAGATCAAAGGGAAGCAACTGACTTCAGAGGAGCTTTCGGAAAAACTTTCAAGCCTCGGACTTGAGGGAAACTCAGATGTGGTGTTTATCATAGGTGGGAGCTTGGGTTTGTCGGATGCTGTGATGAAGCGGTCTAACTTTGCACTGTCGTTTTCGAAGATGACGTTTCCACATCAGCTGATGAAGGTAGTGCTGCTAGAGCAAGTGTATCGTGGGTTTCGGATTATGAAGGGGGAACCTTATCATAAGTGACTGCTGTTTTTTGAACACTATGTTTTCTCGCATATCTCATGTGGAAGCGGTCGTTAAGTTAGAAAGACGCTAAACAAAATAAATCAATGGATTTAGCCACTGAGTGTACAGATGACATTAAGTGGAATATCGTGCATGGAAACATATCAACTGGCTCTATCATTTGGTGTGTTAGAAAAGTGATAGATAGAACATACTATTATATCCGAGTTAAAATAGGCGAAAATTACAGATTGAAATAATATCGAAGTAAACAGAGAACTACGTCGAATGGGTTTAGTCACTGGACAAGGCAATCAAGACTGTAAACCCAGAGGTGATAGAAGTTAACCAAGAACTGGTGAAAAAAGTTGACCTACAGCATCGTGGTACATATGGGCATGAAAATAACCTTACGACTTCACTTCGAATCCTGATGACTGAGAGTGCGGACAACTACAGTGATTAGAAACTGTGAAATAGTATAGAGAACAATGGCCGTAACTGTAATAGCAGTTGCGGTTTTTTACTATTCATAAAGATATGCTTTAAGAAATAGAAAAAACTTGAAAATTATGCGTGTCCAAATGTGTCCAATAATAAATTGACAAGCGGCGAGCAAAATGCTAGAATAGAGCATGTAAATACAGAAGTGTCCAAAAGAGGTGTAAATATGAAATCTAATTTAGTTGTGAAACTAATAGAAGCGCATAGCTCAGGGAGCGAAGATGCTTTTAAGAATGCGTTGATTAATTTAGCAGATGATGAAGAAAAAAAAGGCAATGCAAGCACGGCCTTATCATTAAGAAATGCTTATGTTTATGATAAAAAGCGCTCTGTGTCTTATGCAGATAGCCCGCTTTCAGAAATGTCATTTTCGGCACAAACGGCTATTCCTACTCCTAAAGACAGAGATAGTACATTGGAATTATTGGAAATATTAACTCCTAAAATTAATTTGTCTGATGTAGCGTTGCCCGAGAAAACAGTTCAAGTTCTCAAGCAAACTGTGGCCGAGCAAAAGTCTATGCAACAACTTGTTGACAAAGGGGTGGTGCCTGCCAACAGGCTTTTGTTCTGTGGCCCACCAGGTTGCGGAAAAACTCTAACAGCAAATGCATTGGCTGGGGAACTCGAAATACCAATAGCCTATGTAAAACTTGATGGACTTGTTTCTTCATACTTGGGACAGACTGGGACAAATATTAGAAAGATCTTCGACTATGTAAAAAATAAGCGCATAATGCTATTCCTAGATGAATTTGATGCTATTGCAAAAAAAAGAGATGATTCAAACGAATTAGGAGAACTAAAGAGAGTTGTAACTACATTACTGCAGAATATGGATGCCATGCCAGCTAATGTTTTTCTGGTGGCTGCAACTAATCATCATCACCTCTTAGATCCTGCAATATGGAGAAGGTTCAATTCTTCAATACTCTTAGAACTACCAAACCTTGATCAGCGAATACAAATGATAGAGCGCTTTTGCGCAGAAAAGATGCCTGAATTTTCGATCGATCTAAAAACATTAACAATCCTATCTGAGGGAATGAGTGGTGCAGAGATTCAAGGATTTTTATTGTCGCTTGCAAAATATTGTGTGTTAGAGAATTTAACAGGTTCGATTTCTCAAAAAGAAATCGCAGAAATTTGGTTACAGCAAAACACTCTATTTGTCAGTGAAAACAGTGATGATTATATTAAAGCGCTATATAAGTTAAAAAAGAACGGAATTGCATTAAGAACATTAGAAGACATAACCGGCATACCAAAATCAACTTTAGACTATCGTTTTAAGAAGGAGGGAATGAATGATGAATGATAATAAGAGGGAACATTTATGGATACCAGATGAGGAAGTTGTTCGTCTAGATAAAACTCTTACTGCTCGAACTACTCCGAGAAATATCCCATATGGAGAGCATGGTCAAAAACTTAGTTCCAGCTTGCAAGCGGTTAAGCAAGCTATTGAAAATGTAGCAGCAGATGACTCTCTAGTAGATTCAGGATTATTGATTTTCAAAATAGAACTGCCTGAAGGCGAGAAAATCAAAGATAAAAAAGATCTTTTTGCTTCAACAGGGATGCAAGTTAAGGCTGTAAAAAGCGAGAATAAGGCTATAGTTGCTACTACAAAATCTCAGTTTCAGTTGTTGAAAAAACGTGTGGATGATTATACTGCTACAGGTACTGGGAAAACCTATTTTGACTATGTTGAAGATTTTAAAGCGTATATTGGTAGTGAGAAAAACTCAAGTACTTTACAAAAAACAACATGTTCAGAAACAGTTCCATTGACTTTGGATATCCAATTGATGCTTGTGCCTAATTTGGGCGAAGACATAAATAGCTTAGCGATTCAACGAATAGTTGATAAGATTTCGGGACAAGGTGGGGACGTTCAAGAAGAACCATATTATCTATCCGATAGGACCCCTGTAATACGTGCGATAATTCCTTCTAGTTCACTATTCCATTATGAAAATGATTCCGCAATTTACAGAATAGAAGAAACTGATTTTTTTAATGCAGATGCAGCTTCAAAGAATGCGATTGATTTAAATGATTTGGAACTAGATGAAAGTATATCAGTTGATACATTACCAATTGTAACCGTTTTGGATTCAGGTGTTAATTTCCCACATAAATTGAAGCCCTTAGTTGTCGAGCACTGGGTTGATGGAGCCTCTCTTGGTGGGGACACCGACCATGGTACAAAAGTTGCGAGTAGAGTTGCATTCAAATATATTTGTGATCAGTTGCCGGGAACAAAAGTCGTACCTAGAACACGAATCATTGATTGTAATATATTGGATGGAAGTGTACCAGTAAATATTTTTATTAAACGTATCCAAAATGCGGTTGCTAGTTTTAAAGATATATCGAAGATATATAATTTGTCAGCTAATGCCACAACTCCGATTGAAGGAGATGAAATGAGTATTCTAGGTTATGAATTAGACGAGTTGCAACTTAAGCATAATGTGCAATTTGTAGTTTCTGCTGGTAATCATCAGCTGTGGAGCTCTGAGACAAGTTTAGAAGACATTCTAGATGATGATGATTCAAGAGTTTCAGCACCTGCGGATTCGATGTTATCAGTAATTGTCGGTGCTGCATCTGGAGAAAATCATCCCAACTGCCTTTCGACTTTCAACGAAATTACATCATATAGCCGAAGAGGCCCAGGATTTAATGGATTTAGCAAACCAGACTTGATTGCTTATGGTGGTTCGATTATAAACATTGCTGGATCAGTATCAGTCCCAGAAGACAAATATTCCTTAATGTTGGACAAGAACGGTAAGCTGACGCCTGATGCTGGGACAAGCTTTACTGCTCCGATAGTGGCAGGAGACTTGGCAGAGATTTTAGGGGTAATTCCAAGTCAAGACATTTTATTGGCTAAAACCTTGCTATACCATAATACAAAGCCTATTTGGGACGAAGATAGCATCACAGATGAAGAATTATCATTTGCTCACAACCTATATGGAAGAGGATTATCTAACGTCGATGAAAGCAAGTATTCATCACCTTCAAAAGTAACTTTTGTACGAACAGGTACCTTGAATCGAGTTACTAAAGAGAGAGTCACAATATTTATGCCAGAAATTCTAGCGGCACAAGTAGGAAGAAACGTTGCGAAGGTAACAGTAACATGTATCTCTATGCCGCCAGTAAATAGAACAAAAGGGACAGAGTATTTAGGAGCATATATTAGAGCGTCACTGAAGAAAAGCAGTTCAGATGGGCGGCTGATACCTGTCCAGCAGGACTTTAAAGAAGGGCGACAGAAGTGGGATGTATGTCATCAATTCACTAAACTTTTCTCAAAATTTGAGGCTGGTGATTGGCAAATCTGGCTTGAATTGTTTTCGCGCTGGGATGATGATAACTTAGATGTGCCATACGCTTTGGCTGTAACCATTGAGGATGTCAGCAATACATTAGATGTCTACAGCGAAGTAGAGGCACTAAATAGGTATCAAGCGATGAACACGATCAGATTGCGAGTCGATTCACAGGCTTAGTATAGAGAAAAATACAGTTACATGCGGAGTTTGTTAGAAAATGCAAACTTCGCATGGCTACGTAATATTGTACCAGGCACAGCACTTAAGTACCTATTAAAACCGTAGTTAGAGCGGTACGGTGAACCGTATCACAAGTAAAAAAATGTATTTAGAATTAAAAAAATATTCTATTCTATGACATAGTTTAATAACTGCCCAAATAATCGCTACCTAAATATTAAAGCGACATTTTGTATGATGAGCCATTATCGTTAACTAAAGTCTTTCATAAAAGAAAAAAAATCAAAATGCCATACAAAAGTCTTTTACAAAAGACTTTTGTATGGCATTTTTAACTCGCACAATATTACTAGTTCTGTTAAAGAAAGATCTTTAATTACCTAAATATAGTCAAGTAACTACAAATTATTCAACAATAAACCAATATCACCAGAATTGCTAACATTTAACAATCCTTACATCACCCATAGATCTTAATTCATCTTAGAAACATGATCAACCAGCTGAGCCAACGCTTCCTTAATAGGCGTAGCCGATCGACCGAGAACCTTCTCAAGATCATCACTTACAACATCAAGTGAATCATTTCGAATACTTTCTTGAATGCCCAAAACGATAGGGATAACGAAATCAGGTAAACCCAATCCCTTCATAATCTCTGCATATTTTTCGTCACTCACTTGCTGTACAGAAATCTCTTTACCCAATACCGTTTGAAGTTCAGATACCAGTTCTTCTTGGGTTAAAGGCTTGCCAGAAAATTCATACACTGTATTTTCATGACCGCTACCGAGAAGTACAGCAGCTGCAGCCTCTGCATAATCTTGTTGTAGTGACCAGCCGACTTTTCCATTTCCTGCAGAGGTTACCCATGGTGCACCTGACATAACACCTTGAATACTTCCAATTTCATTTTCTAAATACCAATTGTTGCGTAGGAAAGAATAAGGGATACCGGTTTTAAGGATCGCTGCTTCTGTTGCCACATGAGTTGGTGCAAATAAGTTCTTGCTTTCAGTTGCATTGACGATGCTTGTATAAGCAATAAATTTTACACCTGCACGCTCAGCAGCTTGAACTGCATTTGCGTGTTGACGGGTTCTGGTATCATTATCACCATCGGCAGAGATAATTAATAAGCGATCAATCCCTGCAAATGCAGTATCTAGAGTTTCTGGATGGTCAAAATCGCCTTGACGAACATCCACGCCACGAGCACGAAGTCCTTCTGCTTTCTCTGGATTACGAACACTAACCGCCAATTGATTTGCTGGTAAAGTTTTAAGTAGTGATTCTACGACCTTTGTGCCTAGTTTACCTGTAGCGCCTGTTACTAATATTTTCATTTTTTATGCCTCCTTTTAATAGGGTAGTTGTTTAATTAATTGTAATATTATATTATATCCTTAGGCGGATTTTTAAAAGTAGGCACATTTTTATGACCTAGTCATAAAAATATAACCAATAGAAAAAGAAGGTGATTTAATGGCTCGTACTTCTTTCGCAGGAGAGATTCCTAAAGAACAAGTTACAGTATGTCCAGTAACAGAAACACAAAACATCATTGCTGGAAAATGGAAAATTATTATTTTATGGCATCTTAGAGAGACAAGACGCTTCGGTGAGCTTCAGAGACTGGTACCTGGAATTTCGAAAGGGATTCTTACCAGTCAGCTTAGAGAACTGGAAAAAGATCAAATGATCAACCGCAAGGTGTATCAGGAGGTACCGCCTAAAGTCGAGTACTCTTTAACTGCTGCTGGAAAACAGTTTATTCCGATACTTGAAAGCATGGGAGAGTGGGGAAAGAAATATGCGATCAGCAAGAAAGAGGAATTCTTAAGTGTAAAATAGTGATTTCAGCAAAATTGTTAATAATATAAAACTCAAATTATTGTAAAATTCTTATGGATGCATAGTATTAATCACAGAAAAGTGATAATTAGTGAGAGAAATGATTAGTGAAAATCATTAATTAGTATAAATCAGTAATAACGTATATAAAAAAGAACTCATACTATTTAGCTTATAATATCAAGCTAATAAGATGAGTTCTTTGTATGTGTATCGCTAATTTACTTTAATTGAATCGCAAATTTATAAGCAATTTAATATAGATTTATATGCAAGATTTATGTGCATTACTAATTTAGTTTTATATGCAATGCAAATTCAATTACTACATGAATAGTTATTCTACCTTCAAATGTTTTCATATAATTTCATATGATTTCTTACATCACCCACACAACAGATCAACCTTCCCAAAACAACCGAATCGTCTCATCCGAATTCGCTTTTCCAAAGAATGACCCAATTAAGAATGCAATCAAGGCGATGAACAAGGTAGGTACGATTGGATGTGTACCGAAAACCTGTATGCCTTGGATGGTAAAGAAAAAGAAGGCAGCGATACCTGTAACGATGGATAGGATAGCGCCTGTTGCGTTTGCTCTTTTCCAGTAAAGGCCTAGCAGTGTTGGCCAGAAGAAAGCGGCTTCTAGACCACCGAAGGCAAAGAGATTAATCCAAACGATTATTGAAGGTGGCTTAATCGCGAAGATAAAGACGATAAGCCCAATGATCGCTGTGGTTACAAAGCTGATACGGTTTAAGTGCTTCGCTTTCAAATCCCCTTTACCATAGCTGAGATAGAGATCCTTGATGATCGAGGCTGAAGCCAAAATAAGCATAGAGTCTACCGTAGACATAATCGCTGCAAGTGGTCCAGCGATAAAGATACCTGTTAGGATAGGTGGTAGTACCTTAACTGTTATCCCAGGAATCGCACTATCACCTGAAAGACCTGGAACGACATATGCGCCAAGTGCACCAACTAAATGCATACCGAGCATCAAAAATCCAACGACTACAGTACCGATGATCATGGCACTGTGAAGTGACTTTGAGTCCTTAAAGCCCATACATCTGACTGTGGTTTGAGGTAAGCCAAGGACAGCAAAGCCAACGAGCACCCAAAACGATAAAATATAAGGAATAGGTACTTTGCCACCAGAGGTAGGTGTTAAGGCGTCTGGATTTTCAACGATCATTTTTGCAGTGATGTTATCCATACCGCCACCTGCATGTATTACTGCAACCAGAAGCACTATCGTTGCAAGCACCATGACCACACCTTGGATGGCGTCGGTTATTGCAACCGCTTTAAAACCGCCGATGGTCGTATAGATAATTACTGAGATGCCAAAGATGACGAGACCAGTAACATAGGAATAGCCGGTTACCGCTTCAAATAGCTTCGCACCACCGATGAATTGTGCCACCATTGCAGCGGCAAAGAAAACAATCATTGCGATAGAGGTCGATATGGCGATAAAATGATTGTCATAGCGTTTCTTTAAATAATCGGTGACGGTAACTGCATTGATCTTTCTAGAGATGATGGCAAATTTTTTACCGAGGACACCAAGTGTTAAAAAGGCTGTTGGCACTTGTATCATGGAGAGTAAAATCCAAGCGTAGCCTCTTGAATAAGCGACGCCAGGGCCACCGATGAAGCTACTTGCACTTGAATAGGTGGCGATTAAAGTCATGGCTAGTACAAATCCCCCCATAGAACGCCCTCCAATGAAGTAGTCCTCTAAGAAGTTGCCATTACTTGAAGCGCGTGAATTGGTATAAAATGCGATCGCCAGCATAGAAAAGAGGTAGACGATCATAGGGATTAAAATCATTAGATTATTCATGGTGATCCTCCTCTGCTTTTGCGTCATCTTCAAATGGGATGTCCTTAAAGTATCTTTTTACGACAAAAGCAAGAAGTGCTGATATAAAGACATATCCTAAGATACAGCTATAAAAGAACCACGCTGGGAAGCCTAAAATATAGTTGTATTCAGAAATGTCCTTTAGCCCTAGGCCGTAAGCAAAGGCAATCCACCAGATGAAAAATATAACGTAAAGTCCAACGGTGATGAGGGCCTCCTTGTTGATCTGTTTATTTTTTTCTTTAAAATTCATAGCTATTCTCCTCATTTATAATCAAAAAGGCAATAAAAAAAGATGTAGATTGAGACCTAAATGTCTATCTACACCTGCTTAGAATCGTTTATGAAGTAAAGCTAAAAGCCACGAAAAACGATGGTTTTGATCTGTCCTTGGCCGTGGCTCAAAGCAGATTGAAATGAAAAAAATATTCTAGCAGGTATGATTCATAAAGATATCATCCAATCGCATAATATCATATATTTCAGGTGGATTCAACATTAGGCGAATACATCGATGAAATGGTTTATTAACGATGTGCTTGCTTAAGTTGATTCATTTTACACGACACTATATAATGAAGGTCAGAGGAGATTGATTATAAGCCGTTACTTGAAAGCGTCGGGGGGAAGAATTCGATATGAAAATAATCATAAAAGGTTTATATACATTTTTGGTATCAATGACTGTGGCGACCTTATTGGGTTATCTTTTCAAAGAACTTGGGTTTCCAGAGACCAATATAGTCATCGTGTATTTATTAGCCATACAAGTAATAACTTGGCTCAACGAGCATTTTGTAGTAGGTATTTTGAGCTCCATAGGGGCAACGTTGACCTTCAACTATTTTTTCACAGCGCCTTTTCTAACCCTGTCCGTACAAGATCCAAGCTATATAATTACGTTTATTATCATGACCTTATCCTCTGTTCTAACAAGTACATTGACGACTCATGTTAAAAAAAATGCAGAAATTGCTAGAGCTCGTGAAAGGGAGACCTTGGTATTATACAATTTGACGAGTCAACTGACGGATGCTATGGATGAAAAAAGCATCACTAATATTGTCATTCAAAATCTCAATGGTTTCCTCTCTAGAGGGATCGGGTTGATCATATGTTCAGTGGATGGTACCCTAGATCATCATTTTGTCTATCAGGATAGTCAGCTTCATTTAATCCGTGAGGTAGAAGGGTACCACTTGCTAACCAAACAATTAAAGGATTTAAAGGCTAGTCATTTTGAAAATGAGGAATTTATTGATTACCCCATCAAGGGTAGAACGGGGGTATTGGGAGTATTAAGAATTCATAAAAATGAGAGCCTATCATTAAATCAAAAAGAACATGTACTCATACTATCGCTAATAGAGAGTACGGCATTGGCATTAGAAAGAATCCGGATTACTGAACAAAGGATTATTGATAGAGAACAGGCAAATCAAGAGCGATACAGAAGTACTTTGCTCAGATCAATTTCTCACGACTTAAGAACGCCACTATCAAGCATCTTGGGCAATTCTGAAAATTTGATACAAATGTCTGAAGCATTTAAAAGTGAAATCCTTACAAATACACTGATTGGGATTCACGATGAGGCGGATTGGCTCTATCATATGGTAGAGAACATACTGAGCTTGACCAAATTACAGGAAGGAAAGCTGGCGGCAAGAAAGCAATTGGAATTAGTTGAAGAAGTCATTGGCAGTGTTATCGAGCGGTTTTCCAAAAATTTTTCCACCCGTAATATAGAAGTACAAGTTCCTGATGAGCCTATTTATGTTCCTATGGAAGCAAAACTCATTGAGCAGGTATTATTTAATATTTTAGACAATGCTCACAAGCATACAGCCGACAATGATATTATTAAATTGTCAGTGCGCAAAGCTGAAACAGCAGATGGAATCATTTTTTCTATTGTTAATTTTGGTCCAAGTATATCTCGGGAGGATTTACCCCATATTTTTGAATTGTTTTATACCTCTCAACTCGTCAGTAAGGGTAAAAGCAATATAGGCTTAGGATTGCCAATCTGTCAAGCTATAATAAATGCGCATGGAGGGACAATCCAAATTAGAAATATTGAAGAGGAAAAAGGCGTTGAGGTTACTTTTACATTGCCTTTGGAGGATGTATCAAATGAATGATATCAAAGAGAGAATTTTAATAATAGAAGATGATCAACAAATAAGTCGATTTATCAATTATGCTCTAGAGCTCGAAGGCTATAGTACCAAAGCGGCTAATAATGCTCAAAATGGGTTAAGTATTTTGGTTACTGAGAAAATCGATCTTGTGCTACTTGACTTGGGATTGCCCGACTTTGATGGATTAGAGGTGATTAAACGCATTCGCGAGTGGTCAGAAGTTCCTATTATTGTAATTTCTGCAAGAGATGCAGATAAAGAAAAAGCGATTGCTTTAGATTTAGGGGCAGATGATTTTCTAACCAAACCATTCTCTTCTGTAGAATTAATGGCAAGAATAAGAGTTGCTTTTAGGCATGTTCAAAGAAAATCGGCATTGGATCCACGAACGATTTTCTCTATAGGTGAGTTGACCTTAGATATGGAAAAGCGTTTATTATATCGGGGGAAAGAAGAATTACATTTGACACCGTTAGAATACCAATTAATAATCTATTTGTTTAAAAATATAGGAAAGGTGATCACCAATCAAACGTTGTTGAGTGAAATTTGGGGACATGGCTATGGTTCAGACACACAAGTTTTGAGAACACTGATGGCGGGACTGAGAAGGAAAATTGAAGACAATCCTGCAAAGCCCAAATACATTATCACTGAAATTGGTGTAGGGTATCGACTAAAAGATGAATAAGTAAATAAGTTAAATATGATAGATAAGTTAAATATGATAAATAAACTAAATCAGATAACTATAAAATGCTCGAAATGAGCATTTTTTTTTGTGCCAAAAATGCTAACAGCTTTCTAACAGCTTAGGTTTCTTCCTCACACCAATATAACAAGATAGTTGATAGACTATAGTTAAGAAATTATTAATTAAGAAGTTAGTAGTAAAAAAATATAGTGAAGAAGGTGTTACGATGTCTGAAAAGAACCTTGATAGGGATGTGCCTATTTTCGTTGAAATTGTCACATTATTAAAGAATAGAAGTCTTGAGGATGCAGAGCGGTTGATATTGCAATCATACAAATCGTATCCCAATAGACCTGAGCCACACAATTTAATGGGAATACTTTTGGAAAAAAGATATGACCACGATGAAGCTATGAAGCACTTTAGAATTGCACTTGAGATAGATCCTACCTATCTTCCCGCTCAATACAATCTTTTGCACTATGGTACTTTTTATCCTCAAGACCATTGCGCTTATTTAGAGGAAGAGTGCTATGCAGCTGAGGATGAAACGCTTGATAGTGATCCAATAAGTAGAATAGTGTATGGACATAATCAGATTGGGCGATTATTTAGGAGGAATAAAAAATGAAATTAAATGAGAAGAAGCGAGAATCTTATATTGTGGTTATTGGATGTGGTAGGCTGGGTGCAATGTTAGCAAATGAAATTTCGGATAGGAATAATAATGTGTTAATTATTGATCGAGATAAAAACTCATTTAGAAAGCTATCGCCTGCATTTGGCGGTATATCCATGATGGGTGAGGGAACTGACTATAATATTTTAAAGGAGGCCAATGTGTTTGATGCGGATCAAATTATTATTGTTACAAACAATGATAATGCTAACATTTTAATTGCTCAAATGATCCGAGATAAGAATAATTTGGCGAATATTTATATAAGGCTATATGATCCAGAACGAAAGGAAGTTTTAGAGGGCCTTTCAGTTGAAATGGTTAGCCCATTGCTACTCTCTTATGACGTTATTAACTTAAAGCTAAATGAGGTGATGCAATGATTAAGAAAGTAAAGCATGCACTGATTATAGGTAGCTTCAATAGAGGACGAGTTTTAGCAAAGGCATTAATCAAAAGTGGCTATCGAGTTACTATTATTTTTAACAATCTAGAAAAATGCAAAATATTATCTGAAATGGCTGGTGTAACGGTGATCTATGGGGATGAATCCAAACCCTATATTCTGGAGGATGCAAATGCTTATAATGCGGATTTGGTAATTGCATTGTCACAAAGGGATGAGGACAATCTCATTATTTGTGAGCTTTGCAAAAGAAAGTTCAACGTTAAAAAAACCATTTCGGTATTAAACGATCCAAGTAAAACAGATTTGTTTTATAAAATGGGTGTCGATTGTGTCGTTTGCGATGTGAATGCCATAACAAATTTAATCGAACAACAGGCTTTATACGATGGTATTATTAAAAACATTCCAACAGGTGATGGGAGAATCAATATTAATGAAATTCTGATTTTTAATAACTATCCAGCGATTGGGAAAAAACTATGGGAAATCAGACTTCCAAAGGAAGCGATAATTGCTTGTATTATCAGAGGAGAAGAAATTTTAATACCTAGGGGTGAAACACAAATTTTGATCGGTGATAAGTTGATTCTTATTGCAACGGATCAAGATGAAATGGCAGCTATAAAGGAGTTGACAGGGCTGATATGAATAGGATAAAGCGGTATTTAGTGAATAGAAGCAATTTTGGGAAGTTGATTATGATCGTAGGGTTATTAATGGCAGTACCAATCCTGGTAGTGCCCTTTTATCCTAGTGAGACCAATTATATTCCCTACTTTCTAATACCATCCCTGCTATCTATCATAGCTGGGGCTGTATTAGTCATATTTGTTAAAAAACAAGATTTAGAAACAAATTTGCAGAATTTGAGGGCTTACAGTCATATTATTGTGTTGAGTGTATGGCTATATGGTTTTATTATGGGTGCAATGCCATTTTATCTATCTGGTATGCTGACCTTTCCTCAAGCATTGTTTGAATCTGTTAGTGGCTGGACGACCACAGGTCTGTCTGTTGTAGAAGTAACTCATGCGCCACAGATTTACCTTTTTCATAGAAGCTTTATGCAGTTTTGTGGTGGTATGGGTTTTGTTATGGTAATGATCATGTTTGTTCAAGGCAAATATGCGATGAGTCTGTTTACCGCTGAGGGTCATCCTGATAAGCTCATGCCAAATCTCAATCGTACGGCGCGTACAGTTTTGATAATGTTTCTCGTACTTCTAGTAATTGGAACAGGTTTGTATGTGATATTTGGCATGCCGGTATTCGATGGAGTGATTCATGCGATGTCAGCGCTTTCTACGGGTGGTTTTTCAAATAAGGTTGACAGTATTGGCGCATATGGCAGTGTCGAAATAGAAGCGGTTACAATTATATTAATGATTATTGGAACCATGAATTTTGCCGTACTTTTACATTTCATGAAGGGCAATCTGTTACAAGTCGTAAAAGTCAGTGAAGTGAAACTACTCTCTTTTTTAACACTGGCATTCACTTCACTCGTTGGATTTTCAATATTTTTCGAGGTCTATCACAAACTTGGCTATAGCCTGAGAGTGGCACTATTTAACGTCATTTCAGCGATTTCAACGACAGGCTATTCTACAGTTACGTATGTGGAATGGCCCGATCATGCAATTGGATTAATTATAATTCTTATGATTATCGGTGGCGGTATTGGCTCTACAGCGGGTGGTCTTAAATTGTCACGTGTTGTAATTATGCAAAAGGTCGTCTTTGAAAACTTCGTTAAACGTATCAGTCCATCTAGAAAAGTGAAAACATTATTTTATGTTAAGGCACAGGGTAAGGTTGCTATAGATAATGAGCTTGTTGAAGATACCTTCAGCTTCTTTTATCTCTATTTAATCATCCTTGTAATCGGCTCGATATTGCTTTCAGCTTCGTCTGGTTTTGGCCTTTTAGAGTCTATGTTTGATTTTTCTTCGGCCCTTGGAACCGTTGGACTTTCAGTAGGCGTGGTAAGCTCAGCTTCAACTCCCTTTACTCTGTATATATTAATTATAGGAATGATACTGGGAAGACTTGAAATTTTTATTGTACTGGTTGGAATTTATTCTGGAATAAGGTGGATAAAGAAGATATTTTCTATTGCATTTGGGAAAGCATTGTAGATTGAAGCGCACGTCAAAATCGTAAAAAATTGTTCAATACTAAATCAGTTAGATATTACGCAATAAGGGTGATTTAAAAACTGATGACTCGACGTAAGATGGTTTTTATTATATGATTAAAAAAATAGGGTTACATTGGGAGTGCAAATTGCCAAAACGAAGTAATATATCGATAAAAACCAAGTACAAAACCAAAGAAGAATGTATGGAGAACTGTAGAGATGTTAAAGGAAAGACGATTCTTGCGACCACTTATTCGAGACAGATCAGTGGTGAAGTTTATCCCGACGGTAGCTTTGTGCTGAGCAGTAGAGCAAAGGGCAGCGCGATGTTTGAGTTTAAGGGTGTGATCAAAGAAGAAGAAGATGGCGTCTATATGCAGGGAGAGATCATAAAAAAGCCTTCAGCCATTAAAATCGTATACGGTTCAATCCTCATTTCGACAGTCATTGCGATAGCGACGGTACTGACGATGAAACCCGTTTTTATTTTATTTGCAGTCTTGTTTGCAACGATGCCATGGTTAAATTTGATGATTATTAATAAAAGCGATTTCTTGTATAAGGATATTTTGAATAAAGTTGGTCCTTGAATTGATTAAGTAACTTTTCAAAGTAGATCGGATTAAAATTGATAGTCATAAACTAGACCGTCATATTAATAATTCAGTAATCGAGGAGACCTATGAAAAAACAAATCATTTTAATATTAATCCTAACAGCACTAATCGCTCTATCAGGGTGTTCCAAACAAACGGTTGACCCACAACCTACGGTAGGAGAGGGTCAGTCAGAGGCGACCTACCTTGATCCTTCTAAGTCAACAGCTGAACGTGTGTCTGATCTCTTAAGTAGAATGACGCTTGAAGAAAAAGCGGCTCAAATGGTGCAAGGTGAACGCAATGCTGTAACGAGCAAGGATTTAAAGACCTATGGTCTTGGCTCAGTACTCAGTGGTGGTGGCAGTGTTCCCGGTGAGGGAGCGATCCATGACTGGGAAAAGATGATGAACAGTTATCAGGATGCGATTTTATTACGCGACTTAAAGATTCCGATGCTTTACGGGATTGATGCCGTACATGGTCACTCAAATGTTAAAGGTGCAGTAATTTTCCCTCAGAATATAGGCTTGGGTGCTGCAAATGATCCAGTCTTAGTAAAGGAAATGGGTAAAATTGTAGCGGATGAGATGAAGCTCACAAAGATCATTTGGAATTTTTCGCCATGTGTGGCAATTGCCAGCGATCCAAGGTGGGGGAGAACTTATGAGTCGTTCTCTACAGACCCTAAAATCGTAACAGAATTAGGCAATGCTTATTTTGAAGGCATAAAGGAATCAGGTGTCATAGCGACGGCGAAGCACTATGTGGCTGATGGCGGTGTTACCTTTGGAACCGGCAGTGGTGGCAACCTCATCGATAGAGGGGACGCACAGATGTCTGAAGAAAAGCTGAGGGAGATTTACCTAGAGCCATATAAGGAACTGGTTAAAAACGGTGTACCGGTGGTAATGGCATCCTTTAGCAGCTTTAATGGC
Source organism: Clostridiales bacterium 38-18 (assembly GCA_001897605.1). Lineage (GTDB taxonomy): Bacteria > Bacillota > Clostridia > Peptostreptococcales > Acidaminobacteraceae > Fusibacter_C. The sequence continues at coordinate 190,934 of MKTL01000016.1, forward strand.
GAACCGATGCACAGTCACAAATACTTATTAACAGATGTATTAAAGAATGAGCTTGGCTTTAAAGGCTTTGTCGTCTCCGATTGGGAGGCCATCCACCTGCTAGAGCAGGGAGCTGACTTTAACGATCAAGTACAGCTTTCAATCAATGCAGGGGTAGACATGCTGATGGAACCCAACGCTTGGTTGAGCGCGATTGAAGCCATTGTGACCAATGTTGAAGCTGGTAAAATTCCAATGTCTAGAATAGACGATGCAGTTAGTCGCATATTGACGGTTAAGTTCGAGGCTGGACTGTTTGAAGATCCTTATCTAACCAACAGCGAGACAAAGGTTACCGAGCTAGGTGATGCGAAAAGTCGAGAAGTTGCATCTGAGCTTGTTAGCAAGTCGTTGGTACTTTTAAAAAATGAGGATGAAATCTTACCTTTCAAAAAAGGTGAAACTATTTTGGTGCTTGGTCCTGGAGCCGATAATATGGGAATTCAATGCGGTGGCTGGACGATCTATTGGCAAGGGTCACCTGATATCGCAGGCTATCCATTGACGACAGGTACGACCATATTAGAGGGGTTACAAAGTCTAGGTGAAAAACAAGGGGTTACGTTTATAACCGATGCAAATCAAGCTTCAAAAGCGGACAAAATCTTGCTCGTACTAAGTGAAGTGCCATATGCTGAAATGAATGGAGATACCGCTGATATGAGCATCACGGGTAGCTTAGCTTCGCCTGAAAATAAAGCAGCGATAGACTTGGCAAATGCGCAAAGCAAGCCTATAGCTACGTTGTTAATTGCGGGAAGAGAAGTCATTATCGATGACTATGTCGATCAATGGGATGGACTGGTTATGGGCTTTCTACCTGGAAGTGAAGGACAAGGCGTTGCGGATGTTTTGCTAGGTGTGAAGGCGTTTGTCGGTAAGCTGCCTATGCCTTGGTACAAAAGCGTTGACGATATAGGCAATAAGCAAGCTGTACCGATGTATCCACTCGGTTATGGGTTATCCAATTAAATAGAGCTGAGCTCTCATGTGCAATCTAGCACTGAGAAGCTCAGCTCTTTTTCATTATTCGAAACCTCTTTTTAGTGTGAAACTACTTCTTAGTGTGAAACCTCTTCTTAGTGTGAAACCTCTTCTTAGTGTGAAACTACTTCTTAGTGTGAAACTACTTCTTAGTGTGAAACTTCTTCTTAATGTGAAACTTCTTCTTAATACGAAAACTCTTCTTTTAGTAGCTTTTTCATGATTTTACCAGTTGCATTTTTAGGAAGTGATTCTCTTACGATGATTTTTCTAGGTAGCTTAAAGCTTGCGGTACGATCTGTCAGGTGCTTTTTCAAATCACTTAGATTAAACGGCTTACCATCTGCTACGACGATAAACGCGAGTAAAGACTCGCCCTTTTTCTGGTCTGGAACACCAATAACAGCAGCCTCTATAACACCATCGTACTGGTAAAGTGTTTCTTCTATTTCCCTCGGATAAACATTTAAGCCACTGACGATAACAATATCCTTAATTCGATCGACGATGTAGATATACCCTTCATCATCTATATAAGCCACATCACCGGTATGAAGCCAGCCATCCTTAATTGTATTTGATGAAACTTCTGGTAAATTAAGATAACCCTTCATGACGTTAGGTCCCATAACTAGAAGCTCACCGGGTTTGCCATTTGGAAGCTGATTGCCATGTTCATCTACAATTTTTACTGAGATACCGGGAAGTGCTTTCCCTATGGAACCAGCTCTTGTATCATCTAGTGGGTTGATTGAAACGACAGGAGAGGCTTCCGATAAACCATAGCCTTCAAAAATTTTCAGGTCAAATTTTTTCTTGAAATTTTCTAAAACTTGAACTGGTAAAGCAGCACCACCTGATATAAAAAGACGAACAGTAGCGAAGATTGCTTTGGTTCCCACCATAAGATAATAATTGTACATCGCTGGAACGCCACTTACGATGGTGATTTGCTCCCCCTGAATGGTTTGCAGCACCTCCTTTGGCAAGAAGGCATCCATTATGACGATAGTGGAACCAACCATTAATGATGTCAAAACGCTAACGGTCCAAGCAAAGCTGTGAAACATCGGCAGTACACAGAGAACACTATCCTTAGTCGTCATGCTCAAATAGTCAGCGACACAAGAGGCATTGCTACAGAGGTTTTTATGCGTAAGCATAGCACCCTTAGGAAAACCAGTGGTGCCAGAGGTGTAGATAATGACCACGACATCCTCCTCAGCTCTAGCGATAACCTCTTGCTCAGTAATCACCGTTGAGTGAATAGCAGTCTCAAGCTCTGGAATCACAAGCTGACGATATTGAGGTGCTAGTTCTAGCTTTGTCATTGTGATTAAGTGTTTCATTTTTGCATCCTCTGCAATATAGGCGATTTCGCTTGGCGTAGACATGATATTAAGCGGCACAACCACTGCACCTAATGCAACAACAGCAAAATAAGCATAGATAAATTCAGGTGCATTTTTATAGAAAAGGCCGACATTTTCACCTGACTGCATGCCAATGCTTTCGAAATAGCTTCTGTACTTTTGAACGGTTTGGTTTAAGTCTTTATAAGTAATTGAAAGAGTTCCAGATTTTAATGCAATAAGATCCGGTGCACTTGATTTAAAAATTTCATGTAGCAACATAAATACCTCACAATAGAATAAATTTATTTAAAGCGTCATTATAAACAACATTTGATTAGATTCTATCACGAAAGATTTTAGAGTTAAAATAAAGAGTTTATAAAGCTTTTTGGCGAAAAATAAACAAAAAAATAAGTGAAAAAATTGAATCCAGACAACCGCTGCAATCGTGATTGATGGTGCCTTAAAATTGGTATAAAAATCATAGAGCATATTTATATGAATAGTTTTCATATATGAATAGTTTTGTTACATGAATAGTTTTTACACATGAATAGCTTTTACACATGAATAGATGAATAATTGGTATTACTAGCTGATTTCAGATAATTAAAATGTAAAATTGGAGGCAAATATGAACCCAAATCCTAAAGAAATTCCAAGCATACTTGAAGCAAAACCATTACCGACACCGACTTCTGAGGGTAAAATAGAAACCAAAGGGGCACGCATCTGGTACAGTGTCTACGGGAATGGCAATCCGCTGGTTTTACTTCATGGCGGACTTGGAAATAGCGAAAATTGGTCTTATGTGGTAGAACCTTTGACCCGTGCTGGCAATCAGGTTATTCTGATGGATACCAGAGGACATGGTAGAAGCCTAATTTACGATGAGACATACTCGTATGGTCAAATGGCAGAGGATGTTAAAACGATTCTCGAGTTTTTAAAAATCAACAAGGCAGGTTTTATCGGATGGAGCGACGGAGCAGTAACCTCTATGATACTGGCAGATCGATATCCGGAAATGGTTACAGGTGTTTTCTATTTTGCCTGTAACATGGATGACAGTGGTACACTCACCGAACCTAACTTTAACGAACAAGTAATATCGATATTTAGAAGACACCGAAGTGACTATGAAAGACTAAATACCTCTGAAACAAAATTTGATGATTTTGTTGGCAAGGTATCTGAAATGCAAAAGACAGAACCGAATTACACCGCATCTGATTTAAAACGTATCAAGACACCTGTTTGTATCGCACAAAGCGAGCTGGATGAGTTTATTAAGATGGAGCATGCAGTTTATTTGGCAGATACATTACCAAATGCAAAGCTTAATGTTTTAGAAGGCGTCAGTCACTTGGCACCCCTGCAAGACCCAGAACTTTTTGCTACTGAAATCATCCGTTTTTTTATTCAAAATCTGTTCACAAATTGTTAATGATAATAATTATCAATTGGTATTGACATTGAATTAAATAGTAACTATAATGGTTACAAATAGAGGTGATAAACATGTATTCAACGAAATTTTCAGTTAGTCTTCATATTTTGAGTCTGATTGCATTAAAAGAAGAGAAATCAATAACCTCAGATTATATTGCAGGAAGCATTAATACAAATCCTGTGTTGGTTAGACGACTTATGAGTTTGCTGAAAAAATCTGGCCTAATTGTGGCTCAGACCAAAATAGGTGCTACTGGACTTGCAAAGCCTGCAAATGAAATATCGATGAAAGAAATTTTTATTGCAGTTGAGGGCGATGCGCCTATATTTAAGATTCATGAGGACACCAATCAAAATTGCCCTGTTGGAGCAAGGATTGGTTCAGTAGTGACACATGTTAATCATCAAATGAAAGAGAAGTTCAATGAAGAGCTTGATTCTATTTATCTAATCGATATTCTTATGGACTTGGATGAACAAACAAATATAAATGACCATACGGAGGTAATGAAATGAAAACAATTGGTATCGTAGTAGGCAGTATTAGAAAAGGATCTTTTAGTCAATCAGTTGCAGATTATATCGCATCTAAACCTGTAGAGGGTTTTGAGTTCAAATTTATCGATATTGCAAATCTACCACTCTATAATCAAGATTATGATGAAAATTCTCCTGAAGCTTATGTGGCTTTCAGAAATGAAGTAAAAGCAGTAGATGCAGTTTTATTTGTAACACCAGAACACAATCGTTCGTTCTCAGCAGCCTTAAAAAATGCACTTGACGTAGCTTCTAGACCTTATGGTCAAAACGTGTGGAGCGGCAAGCCTGCTGCTGTAGTCAGTCAATCACCTGGTGCAATTTCAGGATTTGGCGCATACCATCATTTAAAACAAGTCTTAGGCTTCCTTAATTTGTTCGTGTTACCACAGCCAGAGGTTTACCTAGGTAATATCATGAATGCTTTAGATGAAAATGGTAAATTAAGCAATGAAAATGTTAAAGGCTTTTTAGACAGCTTTGTTGGTTCGTTTGTAGAATGGATTAATAAATTCTAATCGCTTCGACAAAGTTAAAATCACACTTGGCAAAAAAAAACAAATCCCTCATGTCATCATGAGGGATTATTTACGTTTCTTTTTTGATTCGATAGCCATTCAAATAAGCTGACCGTTTTACCATCAATCGTCTGTGTACACGAATTGTTCAAGGTATATATCCACGACCAATGCCCGTGATAGACATAAGCCTTGCCATCCTCAGTATTATACCTTCCAGTAGGATCGATGACATAATCGTAGCGGCTGTAATAACAGTTTTGGTTGCCTGCACGAAGCATTCTATCAAAAAGCGCATTTGAAAAAGTATCTAAAGGAATGAAATTCCCATTAGGATCGTAAAGGGGTACCCCTGACAAACGGTCAAACCTCGAGATACGAATAACGGGGTCATCCTGGGAATGGACGAGCCATATAGGTATATGCTTGATTTTTTCTATTCGCGCATCAGTCAACCATTCGTTTTCAAATACCTCGCAAGTAGGAAATGCCGCTGCAAAGAAATCAGGGTAGTCAATGAGGAGTCTAACGGTCATATAACCACCATTTGAGCAGCCACCGATATAGATGCGATCGATATCAATCGCATCGTGCTCAGAGATAAAGGTGTCAATTAATTCTTTTAGTGCTAAGGTATAATGAGAATAACCATCACTTTCTGAAACAGTAGTATTATAGACAGAGGCACCATTATAATCCATCCACATCGTTGGCGCTTGAGGTACGAGTATATAAGCGCCTAATGGACCGAAAAATCTTTGAATGTCCGAAGTAATAAGATTGGTAACTTTGTTGCCTAAAAGGGGAATTGAGGTATCAAGTCCGCCTTCCCCTGCACCGTGTAGCCAAATGATGAGTGGTTTTTTACACGTTGATGTCACTTGCTCGGTGTTAGAGGTACTCTTAGGCTCAAAATGCGCATAGGTGAGCAAAACATCATCAAATTGGAATGCTTGATTCTGAACAAACCTATCACAGAGGGGGTTTAATTCCCCTGTACATTCATGAAAGACCCCCTCGCCTAAAGCAAGGTCATCTCCAGTATTTGATTTAAGCTGATGCATAGGCATTAAGGCTATCTCATAGCTCGTTTGTACGTACTCATTTCGACCAGTAGATGCGTTGTAATTGAAGGGTGAGCCCTCTATTTTATTCGGGCCGACTTCAAGCTCAAGGGTAATGTAACGGCTTTCCGCTGTTTGGTTACCTACAGCATCCGAGCTATAGGCTGCTGTAATTTTTCGTTCAAAAATCTGTGTCTTGGCATAGGTGCGTTGAACCTTGACACTGAAGTCATCCTTATTAAACGATTTTGAGTCGACTATGGTCTCAAGATCTAGGATGATTTTGTCTATTGCCGGGCCCCAATCATATCCGTTGGTAATCATTATATAGGTCATCTGGAGATTCTCCTTAATTGAAAAGAGGTTAGCTAATGGTTTCCTCTCTATAGAATAACATCCCTAATCCCACCACTGCAAGAGAGACGATCAGATAAAGCCCAATACTTGGATTTGTGATACCGCCATAGACGATGACAAGTGCACCTAGTATTGCACAGAGGGGTACAGCATACCGTTTCCCAAAGCTAAGATCATCAAATGTACGAATATACCAGATATATAAAAAGATATATAAGCCATAAATCATTACAATAGGAATTTCATCGAGTCCGATGTATCTACCGAAGGTTTCGTTTATACTAGCGTACCACAGTGCAGTATAAACCAGGGAAAGAGCAGCAGCGAAAAAAGCGGAATATGTTGGAATACCTGTCCTTGGATTGACAAGTGCAATCTTCTTTGGAAAGGGACCTTGATTTCTAATCGCCAGAGAGTAAGGGATTCTGATACAAGAAAGAACGAGTCCATTCAATGTTCCTAGGCAAGAAATGATAACGAAAACGGTTAAAATGGTGGATGCAACAGAACCAAACAGCTGTGTAGTAGCAGTCGTGATAGCACCATCTCCCTGAGCAATAATCTCAGAAGTTGGTAATACCGATGCGATGCCTAAAAAGTACGTGACATAGACCACGAAAACAATAAATGCCCCCAAAACAAGTGCTTTAGGAAGATTTTTCTTCGAATCCTTTATTTCACTGTTGATCGTCACGGCAGTTATCCATCCTTCATAAGCAAATGCAGTTGCTACAACGGCGTTTGCTAGAGTCCCTCCTGAGGCTCCAATAGTATTTGCCGCAGAAGAGAAGTTGTCGAAGGTAACGTGGTTGAGTAATCCTGAAATTGTTCCAATTATTGCAACCAGGCTTAAAGGAATAAGCTTAATAACAGTTGAACCCACTTGTAATTTACCTGCTAAAAGGGGAGCTACGCAGTTAATAAGATAGATGACAGCAAGGTATAAAAGCGCTAAGCCCCATGTCATTGGCGAATTTGAAGGGTTATCACTACCAGATAATATCATCGTGTAGAGGGCTGCCACCCAAGCGAGAATTGCCGAGAGTGGTGTATAATATAGAACGCCCTTAAACCAACCCACCAAATAACCAAAGCGCTTGCCATATGCCATCTCCGAATAGTCGACGATTCCGTTAGATTTTTCAATTCTCTGTGCAAACTCCGCAAATACCAACGATCCAAAGATCATGGAGAAGGCACCCAAACCCCATGCGAGTAAAGCTAAAATTAGGTTGCCATTTGTTAATGTCAATACGTCATCGGCCTTGAAGAATACACCTGAACCGATTACGACGCCGACCACCATTGCAATAGCAGTGGGAAGCCCATATTTTTTCTCTAGTTTTCTTTCCATCCTACACCCCTTGGTTTTTATTGGTGTAATTTTAAGTGTTTCAACTGAGTCTGTCAATGTATTTATATAATACATAGCATATAGAAATATAGATAAGTTATAAACAATTTTGAACATTAGTTTTCTTTACGGCTTTCCAAAAGCCGTTTATAATTATAAATAGGAATCAAAATAAAAAGGACAAATTTTACCATCACAGAAAGCAACTCTCAGAGAAGTTTCTGTGATTTTTATATAGGAAGGATATGCTTATGCCAAACAGAGAGAGCAAAAAAGAAGAAAGACGAAAAAAGAGAGAAGCTTTTTTTAACGATGCTGAAATTTGGTGGGATAAACTCGATAATACAGCACATATATTTCCTGTTATTGCAGGAGAAAATATGTCTAACGTGTATAGAATTAGTGTGATTTTAAAGGAGGACATTATTCCTGAAAAACTGCAGGAAGCACTTTCAATGGTCCTTCCCAAATTTAAAGGATTTAACGTTAGATTGAGACAGGGGCTATTTTGGTATTACTTTGAAAAAAATGGGAAACCGGCACCAACCGTTAGGGAAGAGTCCTACTATCCATGCCGACTCATCGTACCACATAAAAATAGAAGCTATTTGTTTAGAGTTAGCTATTATAAAAAGAAGATTAATTTAGAAGTGTTTCATGTGCTTTCAGATGGGATGGGTAGTCTGGCTTTTTTAAAGGAGCTTACCTATCAGTATTTGAGACTGGTCCATCCAACCCTACGTGATAACCATGGCGATACCTTGAGCAGTGAAACCTCTATGAACCGTGAGGACAGTTTCTTAAGTAATTTCAAAAAGAAAGCAGCAAAGCCATATGTTTCTAATAGAGCATTTTTAATAAAGGGGCCAAGACTTACAAAAAACGAGGTTGGAATCCTACATGGCTATATGCAGGTAGAACAGCTAAAAACCTTATCCCGAAGCCTTGGGGTTACAATTAATGAGCTATTGGTTGCCGTTTTTACGTATAGCATCTATCAGGAGCATTTAGAAGAGGTAAAGAACAATAAAGCCATAAGAATAGCAGTTCCAGTTAACCTTAGAGGTTTTTTTGATTCAATTACAACTAAGAATTTCTTTGCAGTCGTTTCATCGGAGTTTCATGCAGCTAGAGACAATTATACCTTCGAGGCGGTATTAGAGATTGTCAAAGCTAGCCTTAGAAATCAGATTACACCTGATAATCTGATGAAAATCGTCTCCTACAATGTATCCAATGAAAAAAATCTGTTGATTCAAGTGCTGCCATTGGAAATTAAAAAGCTTGCGATGTACTATATATTTAGAAAAGCATCTCTTGCCAATACGTCTACGATTTCCAATCTTGGTAACGTGGTATTTAAAGAAGAATATGCACCCTACATCGATAAATGTAATGCAATAATTGCATTGTCTAAAGGACAGAATCTTAAGGGGATTGTGTGTTCCTATAATGGGGTACTTTCTTATACCTTTAGTTCTATTTTGGTTAAACCAGCAATTCAAAGACGGTTTTTTAGAAAGTTTGTCGAGCTTGGAGTTGACGTAGCCGTGGAGAGTAATGGGGTGTACGATGAGTAAATGCAATCAATGCAACATAGAGGTTAAGGACAATAGCGCAGTTTGCCCACTTTGTCAAAGTGTTTTAGATAAAACAGAAAGCGCTGAAAATTTGTATCCCAACGTGCGTGTTATAGCAAAGCGAATTGATCTTATGATTAGGGTATATGCATTTGCGGCCATCGTTGTTGAAACCTTTCTCGCTTATTTTAACTATAGAACCTATGAAACATCTTATTGGTCCGTGTTGGTAGGGGTTGTTTTGTTTTATGTCTTCATCGCACTTAGAGTCACCTTTAAGGAAGGCTATGAATATCGAACGAAAAGCATCATGCTAGTGACCATAGGCGTCCTTTGTATCGTACTAATCGACCTGTTGACAGGCTTTAGAGGCTGGTCGCTAAATTATGTTTTACCCTCTGCTATCATCCTTTTTAATACAGGTATCGTCGTTGCCATGTTCATCAACATTAGAAATTGGCAAAGCTACATGATGATTGAGCTGTTTACAATCCTATGGAGCATACTCCCTTTTATTCTAAACAGAATGGGCTTGCTGACAAAGATGAACGTCAGCCATGTGGCATTGGGGTATTCGGTTTTATTATTTTTAGGAACAATAATAATAGGAGGCAAGCGCGCCTCCGATGAGCTTAAGCGTAGATTTCACGTGAGGTAGATATGTCAAAGGAACCTAGCATTAGAGGTAAAATCGCTCGGAATATGATCGCCAGCATCGCATCAAACAAGCTAGTTGGGCTTAAAATAAATATCGGTAGCAATTTAAAAAGTAAGAGTTTATTCAAATGGATCTATCCACAAAGCTTTAAGAGTGAAACCATAAAAAAGGCTCAATTTACCATGGAAACAGTGGCTAAAAGCCATTCTCAGACTAAAACGGCAATCCTTTACCTTCACGGTGGTGGTTATGTGGGAAAGCTAAAAAACAGACATCGCCTCATGGCTATAAAATACTGTGAAAGTATGGAGGATGCCATGGTTCTGATGCCGGATTACAGAACTGCACCTGAACATCCTTATCCAGAAGCTTTGGTGGATGCGATTGATGCGTTTGATTGGCTAATTAGGCAGGGCTATAAAGAAAATGACATTATCATTGCGGGAGATTCAGCAGGCGGTGGACTTGCATTGGCAGTTTGCTTGTACCTAAAGCACTACATGCGTAATCTCCCAAGAGCCATCATTGCAATGTCTCCTTGGACTGATATGACTGCAAGTGGTGCATCCTACATGTTCAACTATGAAAATGATCCACTTTTCGGCAAAACAAAAAAATCCCTGTTATATAACAGAGATTATTTAGGAAAAGCAAATCAGCAAACACCATATGTTTCTCCTCTTTTTGGAGATTATAGCGACTTTCCGCCTATGCTTATACAGGTCGGAGGAGACGAGATGCTACTTTCTGATTCGGTTAGAGTTGCTGAAAAGGCGAAAAAGGAAGGTGTCAAGGTCTGGCTTCATGTCTATGAAGGTATGTTCCATGATTTTCAAATGGCTGGCGACCTAATTCCTGAGTCTAAGGAGGCTTGGCATGAGATTGCCGAGTTTATTAGAACTTTTTCCCCTTAACTCGCTTCAGTCTAAAGAAGTCTTCGCGCTCTTTCTCTTCCAGTGAATCCTCAATCCATTTGGTGAGCTCTGAATATTTAGGAATTTGAATTTTGTCAAGCGCATTGGCGCGCTTACTGGTCTTCCTAATTTCTTCAGCGAGTCTAAACACCGCATTTTCAACCTCTGCAAGTCGGTACAGTAGCTGCTGAACGTCCTTCATCTTCATCACCGTAATATCCACCGCTGAGTTCGTTCGATAAAACCCATACGAAGGCGCACTACCGCGTTTGGTCTGCTTAATGGTCGGCAGCTCGACGTTCATAACGCTTTTATTAAGGATACTGATGTCCTCATCCTTTGGAATAGAGAGTGCAGTTTCCATGACCGCATTTGTGCCCATGGTGATATTGGCGTGCATGAGAGCTTCATAAACCTCAGTAAACACCTCATCGATATCCTTTTGTAGTGTCTCGACCTCTTCCATCATGGACATCATTTCCCGAATTAAAACCGTACGCTTTTTATCGAGTAGCTGATACCCTTGCTTTGAAAAAGCAAGGAGCGATTTTGACTTCATTAAATTGGCTTTGGTTGGCGTCATTTTTTCCATAGTACACCTTATTTCCGTCTGTAATACTTGCGAATTAACTCGTCATTGAGGCGGTCGAGGGCTTCTGGTGGCAATTCGCCGAGAAGCTCCCAGCCTAGATTTAAGCTTTCCTCTATGGTGCGACGAGTGGAGAAGCCTTGACTGACAAACTCCTCCTCAAACCTTTTGCCAAAGGTCATGTAGTGCTTGTCGATATCTGACAAATCGGCTTCACCGATGATTTGAGCAAGTGAGCGAATGTCCAAAACCTTTGAATAGGATGAAAAAAGCTGATTGGCAAGATCCGGATGATCCTCTCTTGTAAACCCCTCTCCGATACCATCCTTCATTAATCTTGATAGGGAGGGCATGACGTTGATCGGAGGGTTGAAGTCCTTGTTAGAAAGCTCTCTTGATAGAACGATCTGTCCCTCAGTGATATAGCCAGTAAGGTCTGGGATTGGATGAGTGATGTCATCATTTGGCATAGTGAGTATCGGTAAGAAGGTAATGGAGCCATTCTTGGTTTTTAACATTCCAGCACGTTCATATATAAATGCGAGATCTGAATAAAGATACCCTGGATAACCCTTTCTACTTGGCACCTCCTCCTTTGCCGAAGCGATTTCCCTTAAGGCTTCACAATAGCTGGTCATATCGGTCATAACCACAAGGATATGCATGTCCGCTTCAAAAGCGAGGTATTCAGCTGCGGTCAATGCACACTTAGGGATGCTCAAGCGCTCAGTGACAGGGTCGTCAGCATAGTTCATGAACATGACGACGTTGTTAATCGTACCACTTTCCTCAAAGCGTTCGACGAAGTAAGCGCCATCATCTTTGGTAATCCCAATGGCAACGAAGCATACGGCAAATTTTTGCTCAGATTCAGAGGCGATTTTAGCTTGACTGACGATTTGAGCTGCCAGCTCCTTGTGTGTCAGACCATTGCCTGAAAAAATGGGAAGCTTTTGACCACGAATCAATGTAAATAAGGTGTCAATCGTTGAGATACCCGTTTCTATGAAATTTCTAGGATATTGTCTAGCCACTGGATTAATCGGCCTTGAGTTGATGTTATAGCGTTGACTTGCAAAGATGGGGCCACCACCGTCGATGGGTTCGCCCACGCCGTTGAACATTCTTCCTAGTATGTCCTTTGAAAGTCCAATCGTAAGAGGCTGTCCAGTGAAGCGAACAGAGCTGTTGACAGTACTCATTCCCGAGGTGCCTTCAAAAACCTGTGCTACCACCATATGTGCGTCGATTTTAATGACCTTACCAAGTCGTCTTTGTCCTTCTACTGAGATCTCGATGATTTCACCATATTTTGCTTCATTGATCCCTTTTAAGAAGATCAGGGGACCTTCAATTTTATCTATTCTCAAATATTCCTTTAACATGGTGCCTCCTATTCGTATTCTGACATTAAAGCGTCATAATACCCATCGATGTCTCGAATCAAGGCGTCAATTGTCTCCTTGTAATCATTTGGAATCGAGTATTTCATTTTGACGACGCGTTCGAACAGCTCTGTATCTTTGATACGAGAAATTTGAATGCCAAGCTCAGAGCAAGCCTTAGCTCTGTCGTATAGGTGTAAGACGACCTTGAGCATACTAAATTGCTTTGCAATCGGCACAAAGGAATCGTCCTTATGAAAGGCGTTTTGTTGTAGAATGCCTGTTTTTAAAATTCTAGAAATTTCTAGTACCAACCGCTGTGAATCAGGGAGTACGTCTTCACCGACCAATTGAACGATATCCAAAAGCTTACTTTCCTCTTGTAAAAGCTTCATGGCGTTGTTTCTCATCACCAGTGCATCCTCACCGACATTTGTCACATACCAATCACCGAGCATTTTTACATAGCCACTGTAGCTGGTCAGCCAGTTGATCGCTGGATAATGTCTCGAATATGCGAGCTTTCTATCCAGTGCTAAAAAGGCATTAACATAACGCTTAGTGTTTTCAGTAACTGGCTCAGAGAAGTCGCCACCAGCAGGGGAGACTGCGCCTATAACGGTGATAGAGCCCTCTTGGTCGTTCAAGGTTGTCACATAGCCTGCGCGTTCATAGAATTCTGCAAGTCGATAAGGCAGGTAAGCTGGATAGCCTTCTTCTGCAGGCATCTCCTCTAGACGGCCGCTGATTTCACGAAGGGCCTCAGCCCACCTAGAAGTAGAATCCGCCATAATCGCCACATGATAGCCCATGTCGCGGTAGTATTCAGCGATGGTGATACCTGTATAGATGCTGGCTTCACGCGCAGCAACTGGCATGTTAGAGGTGTTGGCGATTAAAACCGTACGCTCCATTATGGCTTTTCCCGATTTTGGATCGATGAGCTTTGGAAATTCCTCGAGAACGTCTGTCATCTCATTCCCACGCTCGCCACATCCGATGTAGACGATAATATCGGCATCCGACCACTTGGCTAGCTGATGCTGCGTCATGGTTTTTCCCGTACCGAAGCCGCCAGGGATAGCAGCAGTTCCACCCTTTGCAATAGGGAAGAAACAGTCAAAAACACGCTGTCCTGTGACGAGTGGCTTGGATATTTTCATCCGATGCTTAGAAGGTCTAGCCTTTCTAACTGGCCATTCCTGATACATTCTTATATCGTGCGTGATGCCAAAGGCATCTGTAATTTTCATAACCACTTCATTGGCGCCATGCGAGCCATTCTCTGCAATAAAGGCAACTGTGCCGCTGAGGGCGGGTGGCATCATTAAGCGATGCTCGACTAACCCGGATTCGAGGATGGTCGCATAGATATCACCAGCAGCTAATACATCGCCAAGCGAAGGTTTAAAGGCTACATCCCATTTTTTATCAAGATCGATACTGAGCAAGCCTATCCCATTTGGGATAAAATCGGCATTCATTTGATCGATGCGCTCAAGTGGTCTTCCGATGCCATCAAAGATGCTACCGATTAACCCTGGACCAAGCTTAAGTGAGAGGGGAACCCCCAAACCGTAGACGGTTTCACCTAGCTCGATGCCCTCGGTTTCTTCGTAAACCTGAATGGTCCCTATGGCGTCATCTATAGAGATGACCTCTGCAATGAGCTTGTCTTCTCCCACAAGAACCATCTCACGCATTTTAAATTCTTCCATTTGGCTACCTTTAATAACAGGGCCATTAATGTATATGATTTTTCCTTCATTCGCTTTCATTCTGAATCTCCTCATCGTCTTCGAATAAGGCATTAACCTGCCAGCCAAGATCATCCATTATGTGCTCTAGCTCTGAATTTAAGGTGTAATCGTATTTGACTCTGCCATTTCTGACGAGGTAAAAGCCACCGATGATGGTATCATCAATATGTGAACGAAAATTAATGGGAAGAAGATCTACATCAAAGGCTTTGACGCCCACTAAGACATCGTCCTCACCCTCAAAATCCTTCAATGCTTTTTCTAGCTTATCCTTAAAATAATGTGCATAGCCAGGTGACTCGGTAAATTCAACGATTGCTGATTTAAGATCCGACTTTAACCGATTAAAAAGTGCATTCTTTTTAATGAGAATTTTCTTTTGAATTTCTGATTCAGTTTTAGATAAAAGCTTATTTTTGTCCTGTAGGGCTCTTTTTTTAACCCCTTCAAGGTACTCGCTTCTTTGCTCATGGTATTTGACCTCTAGATCGTCTAGGATTTGAGCGTACTTTCGATTCAGTGCCTCTAGTACACGTCGATCCTCTGAGACACCCTTTTCCATAACCATTTTTGAGAAAAGATCAATTTTTACATCTATCGTAATGATAAGATCACCCTCTTTATTATAATTTTAGACCAATGGAGTTTTTAATGTACTTCATAATGTAATCTTTGTCCTTTAGACCATCGGTTTCTGGAATTTGAATGATTAGCGTATGCTTACATTCCAGTTTGATCGGCATAATATAAGGCTTAATGCGATTGTGAATGTTCTCAGATACCATGATTAAGGCAATTTGAGAATCCTTTATCAGCTGATCGATGAGTGACTTCGCCTCCTCGTCTGAGTGGATGAGTTTGCCTTCTATACCGCCCAAACGCATCGCTGTTAATGTTTCCTGTGACTCACAAAGACAATAGGATCGCATTATAATTTTCCTAAAATTAAAATAGAGATAATCAACCCATAGATGGCAATCCCTTCTGCAAGCCCGACGAAAATCAAGGTCTTACCAAGGATCTTAGGATTTTCTGATACCGCTCCAAGTGCAGAGGAACCAACGCTACCAACTGCATAGCCAGTGCCTATCGCAGCAAGACCAGTTGAAAGAGAGGCTGCGATAAAACCAAGCCCAGAAGCACTTGAGGTAGTGGTAGCTGTAGCAGTCGTACCAGAAGCGGCAAAAGAAGCACCGGTAAATGCTGAAATCGTTCCAGCAACTAGCATCAAAATAAACAAAGCCACATTTGCACCAAGGATGAACTTTAGCTTGCCCTTTGCATTAGCATCCTCTTTTTTCATGAAGTAAATTCCGAGACCTATGGTAAAGACAACGACGAACCCAAGACTTAAAACATAAAACATGCGCTACCTCCTATAGTTTGTCAGGCATATATGGCACGCCATCACCTGAATAGTATTTGCTAAAGATTTCATAATAGAAGAGTCTTAGCCCTTGAATAAATACGATAAGACCCTCTAATCCAATAATGATCGCATTACCTAAAAAGAACATTAAAATATTACCACCTGTATTGCCGATCATATCTGCCAAGGTTTGAAAGGCGATAAACAGACCGACATGGTTGAGTGCAAATGCACCAACCCGTATAAATGAAGTGCTATTACTTAGTGTGCTGAGCAAGGTTTCTAATACATCAAAGCCACTTTCGATATAATAGCCATCGGATTCATCCTCTAACCTAAACCCAAATCTACCATGTAGAATTAAATTGGTAAGTGGCAGTTTTATAACCAGTAGAGCCATGGATATAACAATTGCTATATAGAGTATAAAGCTTGGTAGAATCACAATTTTAAATCCTAGGTTCAATACCACTAAAATGAGGCATGTCATTAAAAAAGCACCGTTAAAGCCATTTCGTCCGAAAACACCTTCCTCGATATCCCCAATTCGTAGTTTATTAATAATACTATAGACAAAGCTGACATAGAGCAGGAAAATTCCAATGCCTATGGCAAGCTCAAGCACTAGGTTAATATTATCAATAGGTCTAAGATAGTAAAGTCCTGGTAAGAATTTTGAAATCACTTTTTCATATCCGAAAAAAGAATCATATAGAACCCCGAATAGCATTGAGCCAACGCCGATACGGGTTAAGATACCACAAAATTCTGGTGCAACTTTCTTCTTTAGAAGTAAACCTGCTAATACTAGGATAAGCCCTTGTCCTAGGTCGCCAAACATGGCTCCAAATAAAAAGACATAGGCGATCCCCATAAAAGAGGTTGGGTCAATCTCGTTGTGAGATGGTGTGCCATACATGTTCACGAGCGTCTCGAATGGCTGAAAAAAAAAATTGTTTTCCATCCTAGTTGGTACGGGGATGAGTGGAGAAACTTCCTCCGAGGTCTTATAGGAAACTAATATATCCGGATGCTTTGCAAATGCATCTTCAAAATGATCCTGTTTCTCACTTGGGACCCAGGCGGACAAGTATGCAAAATTTGCTGTCGCACCAACCTTCACGCGTATGGTGTCCATTTTTGCTTCCATAATCAGCTTAGAGTAGAGGATGTCAATTGCTTCACTTTGCGCGTTCAGCTTGTGCTTGGCATTATCCAAAACCTCTTTTAGCTGATGCTTATAGGCGTGTAGATCTTCATGAATCTGTTCTAGCATCCTTGAAGGCACGTCAAGATAGCTTTCTGGAATTGCTATCTCCATAAAATTCGTACTTCTTAAAATTCGCCCCATTTCCACATCTAGGCTCTTTGGCGTCAGAATCATGTAGAATTCCTTTTCCTCGGAGCTGCCTACATGGAGAACGATCGCCTTGATGTTTTCATAGTTTTGTGCGATTTTTCGCGCTTTTTCACGTGTTAAATAACCGAACTTCATTGTAAAATGATGTAGATTTATGAGCTTACTAAAATCCACATCAATATTCTTCATATAATCAAGAGGCTTAAGCTCTTCTAATGTTTGAATATTTTCAGTAAGACGCCGTATATCTTCGGTTTGACTGGCATAGTCATCACAGAGCTGGTCGATTTCCTTTTTTATATTCTCGAAATGATGCTCGCCATGCATGTACTTTGTCTTAATTTTTGGCTCGTATTTCATATCCTTTAGTGTTTGCTCGAGCTTCTGCGTGTATTGCTTGATTTCCTTGTTTTCCTTTATGGGGACAATGTCCTCCATATCCAAGATTTCATCTGCATGTTCTTTAGAGATACCGATATTGAATTCGCCCTCGTTAATCTCTAAAAATGTATCTATGAACTCGCATTTGCCGATGAGAATCAAGTCGCGGATCAACTCATCCAGTCCGTTTCTACGACAGACTATATTGACCATAGATAGTTTCTTAATTGCCATTTAAATTACCTCTCAATCTCTCGGATAAGCAAGTCTTTCACATCCTCTGAACGGTAGTGAATGCCCTCCAAGATGGTAAATAAATCTCTAATTTCATATTCGAATTTAAACAGTAAAACAACTGGAATTGCAATAGAAAAGGTTGCTTTCTTCGTATAATCATTGAGTGCATAAAAAAGGTGTCTCTCCATTGCTCGTTCCATCATATATTCTTTGTCACTAAAAATATCCTTATAATCACCACTCGAAATAAATGCCCTAAATTCGTCAAGGGGCAAATAACACAGCATTCTAACTACCTTATCATCGTAGCGCCTACCGTGTAAAAGCGTAAAGTTAAATAGCTCCTCAGAGGAAATATCAAAGAACCTTCGCCCTCGATATAGCCATTGAATGTTTAGGATATCGATGTTGATGCCTAACAGCTCGAGCATAATTTTTCGGTCGTAGCTGCCCAGCTTTGTGATGGCTTGATAAAGTCTGTCAAAGTAAAGCTTGTCGAGTACCATTTCCATATGGAAGACCATGAGTGACGAATCGTCCTCAATAAACTGCTTCAAGGGCTTATAGTATAGAGTATCCTTCAAGCCCTCGATAAATTCTGTAATCGTGCTTGCCTTACTCAGCTCAGAGTAATCTAAGTTCGTGTAAAGCGAAGAGAAGATTAAATGGGTTTCGAGGTCTTCAATTTTATCATTTCTAGCCAAAAGTCTTAGGTAGAGCTTAAGATTCTCAACCTCATAACGAAACAGCAGGGCCTTAAAAAAATCCCGATAATTATCGACATAGTAATGATAAAACTTTTCATACGTACTAAAAAAATACTTTTCAATTCGAACCTCAATTTGATCCAAGGATTCACCCTCAGCAAATTCCAAAACGGCATGATAGTGTGTTTGGTTTTTTAAATAATCGATGACCTCCTGATTGGTTTCAAGCTTTAGTAGCTCTTTATAATGATAATCTGATAGCAGTCGACCCAAAATGGCTTTGGCCTTAGCGATGGCGGCTGCATGTGTGCCCACTTTATCCACATTCGCCTCCTAACGCTCAAGATTAAGTTTATTGATCGCGGCTTTAATTAATGCTTCCTTTCCTGATTCGTATAGCTGATCCATCGACTCGAGCTTACTTTTGCATTCAGCTTCCTTTTCATCCTTCTCCTTATTTGCTTCGGAGAGGATGAGGTCATAAAGCTTTTTACCTTGCTCTGCCTGAAGTAAATTGGAGTTGTTTTCTATATTGCGCCGAATATCCTTGAGCTTTTTCTCTCGATCCTTTATCTCTACCTGTAGCTGTTCAATCGTCTGATCGGTACTTGCATCGATCTCAATAATTCGCTTTAATACGGATGTGGTTAAAATATCATCCAAATCGATCACCTTCTAATCTTTAATGTAATTTTAAAGCCTTTAAAATTAATTATCTCTGAAGATATCATTATAACTACCCAATAGTTATGGAAAATAATTAAAATCAGTTATAATGTTGTTAAGGGTAAAAAAATAAATCGTCTATTAATGATTTTCTACCTTAATTATAAACCTGATTTTACAGAATTGTATGAATTTTATGAATTTAACGATAAAATTATATGCAAATAGAGAAATTTGTCTGCCAAGGGGTATAGCTTTAACTAACAAGGGAACAAAACATAATTAAAAATGATGACTCTATGATAAAGAAGGAGAAAAATATGGCAAAATTTGATATAACAAAATCCAGCTTTGGTGGCGTCTATCCACTCTATATTACAAAGGCTGAAAGAAAAGGGAGAACCAAGGCTGAGGTAGACGAAATCATATTTTGGTTAACGGGGTATGATGAAATGGGGCTTAAAAAAGTAATCGACACCTCTGTTACCTTTGAGGATTTTTTTAAAGAGGCACCTGAGATGAATGCTTCAAGAGGCCTAATAAAGGGTGTCGTTTGTGGTGTGCGTGTTGAGGATATTGTAGACGATACCATGAGGGAAATCCGATATCTGGACAAGCTGATCGATGAGCTGGCTAAAGGTAAGGCTATGGAGAAAATTCTTAGAAAATAGGATATAATAATAGGATATCAAATCTTAAATTTGGAGGCATTATGTTAAAGACATCAAGACTGATAAAATCTGAAGATTTGAACCATCATGGAACGTTATTTGCAGGTAGAATGGCGGAATGGTTCGTAGAAGCTAGTTTTGGCGCAGCAGCTGTCGCTGTAAAGAATCCCGATCAAATCGTCTGTCTCAAGGTACACGGGCTTGAATTTAGACGTCCTGCAAAAAAAGGAGATCTAATTGAGCTAACTGCTCAAATAGCAAACCATGGCAGAACGAGCATCACGGTGCACTGCGATGCAAAATCAGCGATTAGTCATGAGCCCTATGTCAGCGGGTTTATAACGTTCGTAAATGTGGATGAGATGGGTAACAAGCAGCCTCATAACCTAGAAATCTCCTATGAAACAGAAGAACTAAAGCGTTTAAATTTAGAAGCAAAGGCATTAAAATAATAATTTAAGAGACAACAAGAGAATAATGCTGTACTTGTCTTTAATCGTAATGACAAATACAGCTTTTTTATGCTAAAAAAAACCAGCCGCCTGAGACGAATTAAATGAAACCTAAAAATCCACATAATAACCACAAATTCTTATTTTATAATCAAAATGAGATTATCTGTAGGAGGGTTCGGATGGACGAATACCAGAAGCAATATCAAATTAAGATCAGCGGCATGACCTGTGTGCAGTGTCAGAATAAAATTCAACGGGAATTACTTAAACATCCTGGAGTCGTCGAAGCAACTGTAGATTTCAAGAAAAGCAGCGCTTCTATCGTCTATAATCAAACGATGACCGATGAAAATAGAGTCAATCAGGTGATTATAGATGCTGGCTATGAAATTGATGCTAATAAAGCCAGTAAAATGGATAGTGTCAATCGTTCTATTGAAGTCTTAGTCAGTATAGGACTAATGTATTTTATCATTCAAAGATTTGGTCTTTTAAATTTACTTTCGCCCAATCAGTTGGTAACCACCACTATGAATTATGGCATGCTATTTGTCGTAGGCGTTTTCACCTCTGTGCATTGTATTGCAATGTGTGGTGGTATCAACCTCTCACAGAATATTCAAATCGATACAAACCTTGGTGAGCTAGGGACAAAGGATCATTTTAAAAAAGCTGTACCTTTACGTCCAGCTTTCTTATATAACTTCGGTAGAGTTGCGTCTTATACTGCTGTAGGATTTATCGTTGGCGGTCTTGGCTCTGTACTTGATTTTTCGTTAACCCTGCAAGGCGTAATTAAGATCCTTGTTGGATTTTTAATGATTGCCATGGGGATGAACCTGTTAGATGTGTTTCCGATATTTAGAAAATTCGTACCTAGGCTGCCTGCCTTTTTGCAAAAACTAAAGCCTTCTGGTAAAAATAGTCCACTTGTTGTAGGGCTTCTAAATGGTTTAATGCCTTGTGGGCCACTTCAAGCGATGCAGCTCTATGCTTTATCGACAGGAAGTCCGATAAAGGGTGCGTTCGCAATGCTGATGTTCAGTCTTGGTACGGTACCTCTGATGTTTATATTGAGTGTCACCAGCGCCTATATGAGTAAAAAATTCGCTCAAAAGGCAGTTGCCATTGGCGCAATGCTAGTGGTAGTAATGGGACTATCCATGTTCAGTCAAGGAATAGCGCTTTCAGGTCTTAATAGTACGAGCTTTGCTCAAACCGAGCCGTCCGAAACCTTTGCGATAGATGATACGCTATCACCTCAGATTATTGAAAGTACACTTAATACAAGAAGCTATCCTGAAATTACAGTTGAAGCTGGAAAACCCGTTGTTTGGAAAATTATCGCACCAGAGGGTACCGTTAACAGTTGTAATAATCGATTTTTTATTAGAGAATATAACCTAGAGGTTACCTTAAAAACAGGTAATAATGAAATTCGTTTTAATCCTGAGCAAACAGGTGTCTATAATTATACGTGCTGGATGGGAATGGTATCGGGAACCATAAGAGTCGTGGCACCTGGGTCTGATGCTGTAATCGGGGACACAACACCAGCTCCTGAACCGCCAAAGCCAGCAGGCTATCAAATTCCTACAAATGAGCTAGAAATTGCAGGTATCAAAGCAGCCGAGGACAATAAGCTGTACCAAGAGGTCAAAATTACACTTACAGATGAGGGCTTTTCGCCAGCAGTAATCGTCATTCAGAAGGGCATTGAAACAAGATGGACCATTGATAATCAACAGACCGAGGCTGGTAATTTCGAACTAAGAGTACCAAAGTATGCGACTAAATTACAAATTAGGTCTGGCGAAAACCTATTGATGCTTTATCCAGATCAAGATTTTGAATTCACAAACGCTAACAGTCAGTATTTTGGGTATATTAAGGTAGTAGAGGACTTAGAAACCTTTGATGCTGAAAGCGTCAAAAATGATATCAGTCAATTTGAAACCCTCATTTATCCAGAGGAAACTTATCAGTCAAACTCGGGTGCATCCTGCCATTAAACCATAGATCATTAGGAGTCATAAATATGGCCAAAATTTTAATCGTTGATGATGAAAACAAAATATTAGAGGTGGTTGAATCTTATTTAGTGAGTAAAGGCTACCAAGTTCAGGTTGCGGTAAATGGCTCTGAGGCACTAGGCATTATTAACTCAGGACAAATTGACCTAGTTGTTCTAGATTTGATGCTACCAGATATCAGTGGCGAAGAAGTGTGTCAAAGCATCCGGCAATCAAAAAATGAACGCGTTAGATTAACCCCAATTATTATGCTTTCAGCGAAATCGCATGAGGCAGCTATCATCGATGGACTTAAAACAGGTGCGGATGACTATATGGTTAAACCCTTTAGCTTAAAAGAGCTTCAGGTTCGTATTGAAACTGTGCTAAGAAGATTTGATTTGAGTCGATTGCATTTAAAGCCTACAATTTGGCAGGATGATTATTTAATGGTGGATTTGACTCACCAAACGGTTAGAGTTAATCATGAGCTCATCAGCCTAACGGTCAGCGAGCTGAGAATTTTAATGACAATGCTCGATCAACCCAATCATATTTTTACAAGGGAGAAATTGATCGATTCGGTTTTTGGTGAGGACTTCGACAGCTATGATCGTGTAATCGACACACACATTAAAAATTTAAGGCAAAAAATCGAAAGGAATCCTAAGGAGCCTCATTACATTAAGACCATATACGGTCTCGGTTATAGATTTGGTGGTGAAAAGTGAAGGGTGGATTAAAGAAAGAGCTTACGATTACCATTACGGGTATTGTTCTATTAAGCATCGTTTTAATAAGCATTGTCGCCAATGTGTTTATTAATAAAGAGTTTGAAAAATATGCAAAAAAAGAACAATCTGCTAGATCAGAGGAAATCGTTACCCATTTGGAAAGCCAATATCAGCCTCTTTTTCAGTCCTGGAATGACGACTATATCCATGGACTCGGCATGTATGCACTTTATGAAGGCTATATCATCCGGTTATATGACAGCAAGCACAATCTTGTTTGGGATGCTGAAAACCACGATATGGCACTTATGACAGAAGTGATGCAAGCGATTGAAGCTCGAATGAAGTCCAGTAAGCCTTTTTTTGAAGGTGGCTTTGTCACGAAATCCTTTCCACTTAGTTATGATCATACTGCTATCGGAAGTGTTGAGATTACGTTTTATGGTCCATATTTTTATACTGAAAATGATTTGAATTTTCTCAAGGCACTCAATACGATTTTTTTCGTGGTTGGTTTGATTGCTTTAGTTGGCGCTATGCTAACAAGCCGATTGATTTCACAAAAGATGATTAAGCCGATCTTAGATACCGTAGAAGCTGCAAAGCTAATATCGAAAGGTCAATATAAAGTAATGGCTGAAGATATACCAGAAAGTGAAGAGCTTAAGGTGTTGGTTACCACCATGAATCAGATGGCATCGTCCTTAGAGCAGCAGGAAAAATTAAGAAAGCAGCTGACTACTGATGTTGCGCATGAGCTCAGAACCCCTTTAACAACCGTATCTTCACATTTGGAAGCGATGATTGAAGGCGTTTGGGAGCCAACAGAAGATCGGCTACGTAGCTGCTATGAGGAAATCGGTAGGATTACAGGGCTGGTTTCTGATCTTGAAAGTCTGTCGAAGGTCGAAGTGGATAACCTTAAACTCACCAGAACCAATGAAGATTTATTAGAGATCCTGAATGCTATTAAATATAATTTTGAGATTGAAACACGGAAAAAGCAGATTGAATTCACGGTCACAGGGACTTCTGTAATCGCTTCTATTGATAAAGATCGCATCTACCAGGTTATCGTAAACCTAGTCTCAAATGCGATTCATTATACACCTGAAGGGGGAAGTATTCGCTGCAATAT
The DNA here is from genome assembly GCA_001897605.1 of Clostridiales bacterium 38-18. Taxonomy (GTDB): domain Bacteria; phylum Bacillota; class Clostridia; order Peptostreptococcales; family Acidaminobacteraceae; genus Fusibacter_C. The sequence goes on from MKTL01000016.1 coordinate 215,210, forward strand.
CTCCAAAACGGAATTGGAAGCGATACTGGAAATATCGGACTCAGGAATAGGGATTTCAGAAGCCGATTTGCCCTATATATTTGAACGATTTTATAGGACAGATAAATCGAGAAACCGACGTACAGGTGGCGCTGGGATAGGCTTGACCATAGCAAAATCAATCGTACTGGCACATGGTGGTAGTATAGAGGTTGAAAGTGAGTCCAGTCTTGGTAGCCGATTTATAGTAAGACTCCCGCTTAAAACGATTTGAAAGGTGTTTATCATGATTAAGAAAATCAAAGCTTCTTGGCAACATTTTTTACAGACACTTGCTGAACAGAATAAAACGAACTATGGTGAGGGTGGCATTAATTGTTGTGAGTTGAAAAAGGCAAATTCAGACCAACCAAAACAATCCTAATCAATGTAAGCTCTTTCAGGGACTTATGATAGACATAAAAAAATCATATAGCCGTTCGTTTAACTCACCACTAGGTAAACTAAAATGGCCCATGTGTTTTAACTGGGTATAGGTGGCATTTGCTAGTTGATTTGCCAGCGACTCATGATGGTGTGCGTGAATGATGTCGCGTCGACCCGAGACGATTAGGATGGGCATGGTCAGAGCCGTCTTATCGAGTGTGAGTTTTTCCATCATTAAATTGAGTTTTTCTTGAAATCGACCTATTAAAAATAACATCTTAAAAGGGGTTAGAAGGCGAATGAGTGACTTGAGAGGCACTCTAAATCGCGCTTTTAAGCCCTTTTCGTTATAGTTAGGGCTAATCAGAAAAAGCCCAGTGATCCGATCGGGAGCTTTCATACCAACCTTAAGTGCGATGTTAGCGCCGTCGCTGAAGCCAATAATACCAAAGCGACTTAGTGAAAGCTGGTGGGCTATCTCTATGATATCCTCTGCGAGTAAATCAAGTGATAGCGGCAAGCTGCCATGTTCTGAGCTACCATGACCTCTCGCATCGACAGAAATCACTCTAAAATCACTTGAGAGTAAATGAATCTGACGCATGAATATCTGAGAGGATTGATGATTGCCATGAAGTAAAATAATCGGTGTACCATTGCCGTACAGCTCAATATGGTGATTGGTTCCGTCTTTTGTTTTAATGTACATCTTTTGACCACATCCCTGTGAGATAGCTTTTAACTGAATCAAATGCCAATGCAGTGAGCTTACCTGGTACCTGAGAGCGAACGATGGCATAGGCATATTTTAGTGAAAACGGTTTTGGTAGGTAGGCGTAGTAGCGTGTCTGCCAATGAGTTGGCGCATACTTTTCCTTTGCGTGATGTAAGGCTTTAAAGTTGTAGAAGGAAGTCATGTGATCGTAGATATAGTTAAAGAGCTTAGGTGTTATTTCTGACTGGTTATCTGAATTCACATTATAAAGAGGCGAAAGACCCATTGTCCCTTCGATCACACCTTCTGATTTAAAGGTCATAAAGGCTTCATAGATGATTTTCTCAAGCGCACCCTGAGGTGCATCCTGTCTTCGTCTTGTAATTTCTGCGATATAGCCCTTTTTATCGTTATAAGGATTAAAAACACAATAAGCTAATACTTTTCCCGCAGCATCTGCAGAATAAAAATAGCGTCGATCCATCGGATCTTCAAAGTTGTTCTTCCCAAGCATGAAAACCAGCTCAGGTGAATTTTTGGACTTTAGCCACTCATCGGTGATGGCTTTTAGCTGTAAGATGATGGCGTCTGCAGTATCAGAATAAGGGTCTAATTCAGATACTGTTATGCCAGCTTTTGTGGCGTGGTTAATCGCTGCTCTGACTTTTGCAACTTCACCGCCCTTAAGGTCATAAAGGCTGAGATCAAAGCAGGCATCTTCACCGCACTTCGTAAAGCCAAAGCCGTATTTTTCATAAAGGGATTTAAAGCGATCAGTGATATTCATCATAAGAATGTCATAGTGATTTAGATCGGCGAAGGTTAACAGCTCTCTGATCATCTCCTCTGCTTTTTCATCTGAGCAGATGATATCACCGCAAAGTGTCATGACATTGCCAACCGTGGTATAGGCACAAACGCCCTGACCATCTTTTGTAAAAAAGTAGAGCTTGTCTGATTCTAATGCCAAATAGGAGGTTGGATTTTCTCCGTATTTGACCACCAGCGGCCGTGCTTTGTTTTTTTCATTACGGCTAAGGACGGGATATAAAATCAATGGTCTTAAAACCGCAATCAATGACAGACCTATCAAACACCAGAAAGCGCCAATCATCGTTCTTTCAAAAAGACGACTGGTAAAGGTGTGCGTTACAAATAAGGAATTATCCATAAAGAACAAGGCTTTTCCACTCTCTAGAATAATCTCAGCAATCGAGGCTGTTTTTGAAAGATGACTTTGTAGCCTAAAAAGCCCAGTCACGATAAAACCACTGTAGACTAGCGAAGCAAATATAAGGTATTTAAGCGCATTTTTTATGTTCCTTGGCTGTGACTTTATGCGAAAATACTTGGATTCAAGCGTAAGTATGATCAGCATTGTGGCATCTATGAGAACAAATGGCAGTGTCAGTGGGTGGACGTGTGATAGGTGTCCAGCCAGCGATGCGATCAGCGACAACAGCGCTATAACATAGGCGACGCGTTGGCGTCTGCCCAGATAAAATGCCACGATCACCATCAAAATCCCAGTGACTAAGTAGAGGGTGTGATGAATCGCCAGCATAGAAAGGTTAAAGGTATGTGCCAGGATTTCTTCATCGAGGTCGTAATAGCTAAAGGGGAGTGCAAAATAGATATTACGAATCCCAAGGAGCATATAGGCGAAGATAGATAGATTGAGCAAATGTCGTTTCATATGAGACCTCTCTGAGTATGGATTTTGTGAAATTTGAATTGGATGAGTGGAGGTATTACCTATTGAGATGTATACAAATGGAGATATATACCCGTGTCAATCTAAACCCGTGTTGATATATACCCGTGTTGATATATACCCATGATACTGAAATCCTCGCAGATATCTTGGCGATTGAAGTGTTATTCTATGTGGTATAATTGGGTTGATAAGCCATATAAGGAGGGGAAACTTATTTTGGAAGAGCTAATAATTGGCGGAACGTACAGACATTTCAAAGGCAATCTTTATAAAGTGTTGGCAGTTGCTAAGCACAGTGAGACAGAGGCGCGCATGGTCGTCTACCAAAAGCTCTATGGTGAGCAGGACGTATGGGTAAGACCCTATGATATGTTTTTGGATATGAAGGAGACACCTGAAGGCTTTGTAAAAAGATTTCAACTCATTCAAGAGATCTAAGTAGACACCTTAATCTGTCTGAATGCTTGAATTTGAATGAAATATGAAAGCAAAGGGCTTTGAAACAGGAGGGAATATGAAAAAGAAGAGTATCTTATTGATATTGTTAGTGGCTATGATGGCGGTACTTTTGACTGGCTGTCTGCCTGGTGACAGCAAGTACACCAGCGAGGATCCAGCGGGCTTCTTTTGGGGTATCTGGCATGGCTGGCTAGCGCCACTTTCATTAATTATCGGCTTGTTCAATGACACGACTCGCGTGTACGAGGTCAACAACACCGGTTGGTGGTACGATTTTGGATTCTATATCGCCATCATCAGCGGATTTGGAGGCGTCAGACTTTCTAGAAAGAAAGCAAAATCTAAGTCAAAGTCCAGTAGGGATGACTATTAATAAAATGAAAAACGTCTCAAGCGGTACCGTATGAAGACGGTATGCTTGGGACGTTTTTATTTGATTACTTTAAAGTTTTATTGGTGATTTGTTCATAGAGTTTCACAAACATCACAATGGCTTCTTCTCTTGTTACATTACTTTTCGGAGAGAGTTTGCCGTTATTGCCAGCTATAATAGCATTGTTGCTACAGAATTTAACTGCATCAATGGCCCAACTGGAGATGGATGATTGATCTTTATAACTGGTTTTTATAGCTTTGGTATCATAAGTTCTATTTTCGATATTTTGAGCAAGTTTGTAGATAACGACGCAAAATTGCTCGCGGGTTATTGTGTTTTGTGGACTAAAATGTTCTTTATCTGTACCACTCAGTATGCCAGCCTTAAAGGCTTTTAAAATGGCTTCACTTTCAGTATCTTTAAAAGTTGAAGTATCAGCTGTTTTCAGAGTCCCGACATATTTTTCGAGAATTTTTACTGCTTGAATACTCACTTCACCTCTCGTAATATCTTCCTGATACTGACTGAGAATACTATTTTCAACTAGATTTTCAGTAATTGCAATCGCGATGCTTCCTTTCGCCCAATTTGAGGCATCCATGCTTATGATTTCTGGAATTGGCGTAAAATCATCACCATTTTCATTGTCATGTGATCTTATTAAATTAAGTGTTGTGGTCGTTACGCCTCCAGCGCCATCGTAAGCATTTACCTTTACGACGATATCGTTATTTTTATAGTTTGAAAAATACAAAATATTACCGATAACACATCCTTTATCAGCTTTATAGACCAACGTGGATTGCTCATTATCTTTGAATATTCGATTTAAATCAATCCAACCACTAAAATTTTTCGTTATATAATAAGTGTGAGAGGTATCTGAGCTTGGAGCAGTGTTTGTACCATTAAATATTTTATTGTCTTTGATTTCTACTACAGTATCATATTGTGTATAAGGGAAGAAAATCACGCCCTCTTCATATTCGAAAGTCATTCTATATTTTCCATTTGGAATGCCTCTTAATTTGTAAGCATCCTGAGATTGTTCATTCACATAGCTATAATAGCCTAATATAGTTTTATATCCTTTTATTCTGTATGTTGCTTTCGTTTTAGTATCTGTTAGGACGAGTATTGGGTTTACATAGTCATGTTCAGTTATGACGATACTACCGCCAACGTTGTTAACCAGTTCATGGAGGATAACACCATCTCCACTATCTAGCATGACCTTCTCTTTAACTTCTTCTAAAAAAGGAGAGTCTATTATTAAAGGTTCAAAAAGATTTATATTGGTAAAGATTTTGTAGAATAATTCTCGATTATTAAGCGCATGTTTAAAACAGTAAGTTACATTATAGATATTTCTACCGAGCTTAACATCATATGAATCGGCGACGCCGTCTAGATAACTCAAATCTACATTTACTACGTAACTTAATGAAACTGGATCTACAATTTCAATTTGATTGAAATAAGCTTCTGGAGCTAGTTTAAATGAAACATCACTAAAGTCTTCATAGGTAAGATCAAAATCATCTAAATAACACAAGTAATCGTTATACAATACTTCAGGTGGCTTAATACTATCTGAATAACTTGTATCATTGTAAATTTTCACAAAAAAATTCCCTTTATCTTGTGATATTGAATAGGTTCCGCCTGGGTTGTCGTATACTTCTTGGGTTATTAAGAGTTGTCTCATGCCAACCGTATATTGTAGGACTCTTTCATATAAGGGACTAATATATTTAGAGTTTTTAAAGCGATCTAATGGAATGTTGTATTCCACGTAAGCATTGTCCCCGAATTCCCAATCGGACTCAAAGGTTACGGTTTCACAACTGAGTGGTTCGAGTAAGGTAAGACCACTGGCAAAGAGACCTCTAAAATAAAATGGTGTATCCGAATAGGACAAGTTTAAACAGCCATATGTGATTCGATGTGCCTTGGCCATTGCTGTAAAATCAATATTGAGCTGATAAACATTTTCATCCATAAAAAGAGAAGAAGGCTCATCATAAATGTTTTCGTCTATATCATATTCATAAAATTCCATTTGTGGACGAAAATTGTCTGAACCAACAATGTTTCCAAGAAGATCAAATGCAATAATTGAAACATTGTAATCAGGGATTAGAAATTTTGAATTAATTACGGTTTCTTGACTGCCATTGGTGTTGTTTATTGTAACGGTTAGCATATGTTCACCTAATTTCAATTTACGAATGTTAAGTGAAGCGTCTTGTACGCTATCTGTAGAATACAAGGTTTTAACAGGAACACCATCTACCAAAAAATCGATGGTCTCAATAGTATTATCTGAGTAAAATTTAATGGGAAGATCGAATTTATATTCGGGGATGTTGTCAACGTTTGCATAAGTATGTCCAATCAAGTAAAAAGACTCACTTGAGGCATAACCAGTTAAATTGATTTCGCCGTATCCGAAAAATTGATCCTTTCCTAGAGCGCCAAGATCTTTTGTTTGGGAAAGCATAATTTTTTTTACTTCATCAGCGTCCAAATCAGGCTGATCTAGCCAAATTAGCGCAGATGCTGCTGATATAAAAGGTGATGCCATAGAAGTTCCTGACATCGAAATAGTTGTATTATCTAGATAGGTGCTGACTATATTTTCGCCAGGTGCACAGATATCAACTGAATCACCAAAGTTAGAGTAAGATAATAAGCCACCAATTGTGTTAGTTGCACCAACTGTAACGACATCATCAAATGCGGCTGGATACAGATAACCATTATCAGTAGCATCATTTCCAGAAGAAACAACTACAATGACATCTCGGTCTATTGCGTATTGAATCGCATTTTCAAGATAGTTGGTTTTTCCTTCACCTGATAGTGACATATTAATGACTTTTGCACCTTGGTTAACAGCATAATAAATACCGGTAACTATATCAGAATCCTTAGCCAATCCCGATTCATCAAAAACATCTATAGGTAGAATTTTCACATTTGAAGGAGTAGACATTGCGATTATTCCAGCAACATGAGTACCATGCCCATTTGTGTCATCATAATCTTTCCTGTTATTTACAGCATTATAACTAGGTAACAATCTTGATTTGAGTGATAAATTATATACATCTACACCTGTATCTAATACAGCAACGATTATATCTGTGTTGGATTGAGCAACTTTATTAGATAATTGTGAGAAACCAAGCTCCTCGGCAACATATGGTACAGATAAAGTAGTATAAAAGTAACTAAACTCGCCTTCATCGAAAGAACGATATAAATCGGGTTCAAGGTAAAGCCCCGTTTTAAACTCGCCGTTAATGTCGTATGTAATCTGTGTTGTGCCATCACTTAATAGTTGATATTCAGTAATACTGTCACTGTTGACGCTAACAGGTTTTGTGGTATTATCACCATCCTCATCTGCCAAGAAAAAAGAATCTTTTCCCGTTTTGTCTTTTGAGTCTAGCGTATTAACTGCTTGTATTTCTTGAGTTGATGTGTTTTCAATTAGGATTGTTTCTGCTAATGAGATAGTCCCGTAAAAGTTGAACTGAAAGATGGTAGAGAGTGTTAATAGAAACAGGCTTAATAAGAGTACTTTTTTTCTTCGCATACTTCCCCCAGGAAATGATTTACCGTGAAGAATGTTAATACATTAACAAATATAATTCTAGATAAAAGTTCTTTTTTTACAGAGTTATTTAGTTGTATATGTATAAAATTTCCACTAGCTTTAATAGTATAAGTTATCTGTTTAAAATAGTAAACCCAAAACACCAAAAAGTAGACACCTTAATCTAGACATCTACCTTTGGTGTTTCTATATGATATGGATAATGATATTCCATGCTATGCATAATAAGTACCAATTGATTAAAGATTTTCAAGGGTATTAAAATGTGATAGTATTAATAAAATAAATGATGGTTAGGCAATTAATGATAGTAATTATTTGTTTGGATATAAATATCTTGATTAACTATTTTAAATGAGGCGCATATGAATAACATTACACTGAAGATTAAAAATGAATATGAACTTATTAGAGCAAACACCATTCACCAGGTAATGATCATTTCCATTGTATTTGTCTATCTAACCTCACTTCCAAGTATCATATTCTCCACCTATGATATTCAAATGAAGATATTAACGATGGCGATTTTTTCTTTGATTTCGACCTTTAATTTTGTTATTGCATATGTTGCGAAATATTTAAATTTTAGCAGTAATACAAGATTTAGGATTTATTTGGGAATGTCGTTGTTTTATATTCTACTCATAAATTTTTCATCACCTGGAAAGTATTTGACGACATCCGGAACAGCGGTGTTTGTTTTTTAATCATCATGTTTCTTAGTCTCTCAAGGCGACTATTAATAATTTAGGGCGTCGTCACTATTTGTCTTTGTGTAGTTAATGGGTATTTGGCTATTGGACTAACGATTTCAGTCGGTAGTGGTTATGTTTTTAATATAACGGGAATGGTACTAATGGCGATTTTCACCCTATACAAAGGGATTGAGATGTATAGAAAATTCGAAGCACTCTATCTCGATCAGCTATTGTCCCTAAATGAGATGAACCTAGAACTTACTGCTTTGAATGAAGAGTACGTCGCAGCTGAGGAGGAGCTGAGATATCAGTATGATGAGATATCCAGATTAAATAAGGATTTTTCAAATTTAAACGATTTTTTAAGCGCCTTACTCAAGGTTACTGAAGACGGCTTTTTAACCTATAATTTGCTCAACAAGGAAGCAAAGCTATATAACAGAATGACAAGCCTAATGGGTATTGACACATATGAACTCATAGATGAATTACCAAATTTTTACCGTAATATTGACGACAAGGATAAAAATGAATTTTCGGAGCTATGGAAGCGTCTCTTAAAGCATGAAATTCATTATGGTAAAATTGAGGTTGCGTACCGACACCAGGAAAAGGTACACGATCTTAGATTGGCACTTCTTATTTCACATTCTAAGTATGGTGAAACGGTTCTAGTAATAGCGGTTAAGGATATTTCTAGCCAAAAGAAAAGTGAAAGAGAGCTGCTTTTCCAGGTCGATCATGATTTACTGATAAATGCCTACAATCTCGATGGGGTCACCATTTACTTATCAATATGAATAATAACAACAGAATTAACCTCATAAATTTATTTTTATGAGGTTTTTCGCGCCTTTAACCCTAGTTAACTAGGCATTAATACCTAGTTAACAAAAAGTTCATGTTATAATTTTCAAATTTCGTGTACATATAAAACATTAGTAGATAAGTAAAAAATCATAACTATAAAATAATGAGCGGATGAGGGATGGTATGAAAAATAAAAACAACTTTTTTGTCAATCTAAAGATTAGGAACAAGCTCTATTTGGGATTTTCATTTATGATTATTATCATTGTAATTCTATCTGCAATAAATGTGGTCAATTACAAGGCGATGAATAATCAAATTAAAATCTATGATCTCGTTTCTGAAATGGAAGCGAATGTATTAGCTGCAAGAATTGAACAAGTTAGATACCAACAGGATGGCTTGGCAGAAACCTCTGCTAAGGTTCAAAGTAGTCTTGATATAGCTAAAACCTCTATTGAGCAAGCCTCTAGTCTTATGAAGTCTGAAACAAATATTATTAACTCAAAGAAAATAATCCAGGACCTAGATACGTATAAGACAAGCTTCAGTACATATGTGCAAATGGAGGGCGAGAAGGATAGTCAAAGTGTTATTATGCAAGATGAGTCTATGGTTGCTTATGATCGACTAAATGAGACACTCAGACTTGAAGAGGAATTTATCCTTACACTTACAGTATCTGAGGAAATTAAAGCCTCATACGAAAAATATGTATTACTCAGAAAAATTAACATGGCATTTATGAGCATGAATTCATATATGAAGGATTATCAAATTGATAAGAACGCTGAGAATCACAAAGCCTTTGATGATAGTGTTATTCAAGTAAAGGATGAAATCGCAAACGCTAGAAAGATACTAAAGGCACAGGATGTGCTGGACGAGCTCGATATAGCAGAGGCTTCGATCATATCCTACGATGAGGCTTTTGATAAGTATTTTGATTTATCTACGCAACAATCTGACGTAGCAGCCTCTGTAAGAGCCGTTGCAACAAATATTTCTGATACCGCATCGGTCATCAGACTGGGTGTGTTGGATTATGTTGATAATCTGGAAAACAGAATTAATTTCTTGAATTTAATTTTAACCATAGGTGCAATTGCGCTAAGTGTCCTTATCGGTTTAATTATAACTTCTCTAATTACTAAGCCAATTAAAAAGACAGTGGCTATTATGGACAATATTGCAGCCTATGATTTATCAACCGATCTCGATGCGCATTTCATCTCAAGAAAAGACGAAATGGGACACCTAGCAAGATCCATCAATCAGGTAAGTCATAATCTTAGAGATATTCTACGAAATATCAGCAATACCTCAGATCAGCTTGCATCATCTGCTGAAGAGCTTGCTGCTACCAGTCTTATGAGTGCCAATTCAGGCAATGAGGTTGCAAAAACCATCGAAGAAATCGCCGAGGGCGCTACCAACCAAGCTAAGAATACGTCTAACGGTGTGGACAGTGCCAATGATTTAGGCAGACTTCTCGAGCGGGATGCAGATCGAATCAATAGCCTTTCGATTGCAGCTGGTCAGGTGAGTCAGCTTAAGGATGAAGGAATGAAAATTGTCGACCATCTCGTAATAGAAACGGATCGAAATGGCCAAGCATCAAATTCTGTATATGATATCGTTCAAGAGACGAACAAAAGTACAGAGAAAATTGAGGTAGCAAGTCAGATGATCAAGAGTATTGCTGATCAAACCAATCTTCTTGCATTAAACGCAGCGATTGAAGCGGCACGTGCTGGTGAAGCAGGTCGAGGCTTCTCTGTAGTGGCAGATGAAATTAGAAAGCTGGCTGAACAGTCGACTGCCTTTACAGAAGAAATACAAAATACCATCAATGATTTGATTAAGAAATCTCTACAGGCAGTGAATACAATGAAGGATTCTCAGCAAATTACACTTTCGCAATCAAAAAGTGTTGAGTTGACATCGGACAAGTTTATGGGTATTTCATCAGCCGTCGATCATATTTTGAATCAAATCACAGAGATTACTGAATCAAGAAGAGTGATGACCACTAAGAAAGAGGACCTAATCGATCTCATGGGTAGTTTATCGGCGATTTCGGAGGAAAATGCAGCTGGGACAGAACAGGCTGCAGCAGCAATTGAAGAGCAGTCAGCATCCATGGATGAGATCTATGAAGCGAGTAATGAGCTAGCTAAAATAGCTGAGGAGCTAAAAATGGCAGTTTCTAGATTTAAACTTTAGAAAGATGTCTGGTCACCCTCCTAATTACTTCTCATATTTTTAAGTTTAAGAACCCCCTAAGTGTGTATACAACTAATAATGTATATAAACAAAGGGGGTTCAATTTATTTGTTTCTCATAACGGTTATAAAGCCATCCATAATTTTATGACTTACTCTAAAGCCTTTCCGTATATAAAAATTAAGCGCTTCTGTGTTACCATTGTATACAAATATAAAATGATCGTGTATAGCCGTAGATTCATCCAGCCAAGCTATGGAACGATTAAAGAGTTCACTTCCTAATCAAGTCATTGCAAAGCTCTCGTAATACTTCAATGTTAACTTCATGTAAAACTTCGTAAGTAATTCTCATAATTAGCTCCTTTTTGTTGACCATAATATACCTTTCAGTTACAATTTTAAAAAAAAGTCAGAAATACACAAGTATGCAATATTTACTGATTAAGGAAGAATAAACTGAGTAAAGAGGATACATATGTCGAATGATAAATATATGAGCAAATACGATACCTGTCCACTTTCCGCTGCAATCGATGTGATAGGCGGTAAGTGGCGACTTCCGGTAATCTGGGCGATCCATAAAAATGGGGTTGTAAGATACAATGAATTAAAAAGGCAGGTGGAGGGTATCACAAACATGATGCTGACCCAGTCGCTAAAAGAGCTGGAGGGTCACGGTGTCGTCAAAAGAACTCAATATGCAGAGATTCCACCTAGAGTAGAGTACGCGCTTTCTGAAAAAGGTGAAGCGCTTATACCGACGTTAAAGGGGTTGGCTGATTGGGGTAAGGCATTATAATTAAAGCGTTTGAGGGGGCTTATGAAAAAATTTGTTCAAAGTGGCTATCAGTATCGAAACCTGTCATTGATGATCCTACTATTACTAACCGTTCTGGTTTTATCAGGCTGCTCTGAGAAGCATGACACTGAGCTGATAGAGTTTGGGACATTAAACCTTAGCGATTGGGTACCTAAGGATGATGTAACTGTAAGGCTAAATGGGGAATGGGAGCTCTATCCAGGAAAGCTGATCGAGCCAGGAGAATTTGATGCCTATAAGTCAGATAAAATTTATTTCAATGTACCAAACCCATACACGAAAGGGGCGCATGGCGAAACTCTTGAAAAAGAGGGTGTTGCAACCCTTAGACTGGTTATCAAAATGCCCAAAACAGCACCTGATACTAAGGTGTATGGGTTAATCGTAAGACAGGTGATGACAGCATCAAAGGTTTGGATCAACGGCGTCGTTTATTCTGAGGTTGGCGTCGTTACCCAAGACCCAGAAGCATTTAAGGGCAGCTTTGAGAGACAGGTGATCACTTTTAAGCAGGAGCTTCCAGAACTGGAAATAGTGATTCAGGCGGCGAATTATCATAATATTGTCGCCAAAATAAGAGACATTCAACTAGGGACGGCATTGGCTGTCAAGCATCACTATATGCACAGTGTTTCATCTGATATTTTTATTACAGGTGCACTGGCAATTATGGCAGCATATCATTTCGCATTGTTTTTTAAACGGCCATCATATAAGGCACCACTTTATTTTGGTTTTTTCTGTCTAATTATAGCGCTTCGAAACGTAATGGTAGGCGGCAGGTTTGTCTATGAAATTTTTCCAAACATCACAATTGAACAGCTAAATCGGACCGCATTTTTAACTGTATATGGTGGCTTACCGTTTATCGTCTCATTTTTTAGAACACTTTTTCCAAGGAAAATACCTGCTAGGCTCCTGCATATCTTGGTGGTAATGACACTAGTGGCGAGTAGCTTAACACTTTTTACACCAATCGTTATATATAGTAGGTTGCTTATCCTATATGAGGTTGTATTTGCAGCCATTTTCCTTTATTTACTATATGCGATTTTCTATGAAATTACGCAAAAAACACAGGGTGCAACGATTCTTTTTGTTGGTGTACTCGTCTATGTTGGCGCTACTTTTAATGATATGCTGCTTCAAGAGGGCATTATTCAAACTAGGTCACTTGCTTCAATTGGATTTTTTATTTTTATCTTTTCTCAGGCTTATATTATGGCAATCCAATTTTCAGATGCATTTGATAAAGTAGATAAGCTGATGGAAGAAAATAAAGCCGTCTATCGGGATGACTTGACAGGGTTACTAAATAGAAAGGGCTATTATGAAAAGGCAGAAGCGGTTTTAAAGGAGGCGAGAGGTAGCAAACGGTCCTTTGCTATCATTTATGGGGATTTAAACCGATTTAAGCAGGTCAACGATAATTATGGACATAAAGAGGGCGATAAAGCATTAATCATGACAGCCAGCCTGTTGGTAGAAGGCTCGCATAAGTCCGATGTAGTCGCTCGATTAAGTGGAGATGAGTTTATTATTTTATCAACGGAGCTCAGGACTGATGCAGCAGTGTTAAATCGAATTGATCACATTAGCAATTTATTTGACAACTATAATATAAAATCAATTAAGCCTTATCAGCTATCTATCAGTATGGGATATGCACTCTACGATGCAGATGCAAATCAAAGCCTAGATATGCTGATGCTGGTTGCAGATAAAGGTCTTTACTTACAAAAAGAATCGTTTGCAAAAGCAAGCGACCGAAGAATAAAATAACGATGATATAAGGTGGAGCAAGACGATGAAGAAGACAAATGTAGAACGTATCTTAGAACAAAGTAAGGTCAATTTTACAGTGGCACATTATGAACCCGACGATGGAAAAATAGATGGCGTATCGGTAGCTGAAAAAGTAGGTAAGCCTGTGGACTGCGTCTATAAAACACTGGTGACAATAGGACAGAGTAAGCAGCTTTATGTATTGCTAATCCCCGTAGCGGAGAATCTAGACCTTAAGAAAGCCGCGAAGGTTTGCGGTGAAAAAAGCATCGATATGCTCCCTGTAAAGGATATTGAAAAGCACACAGGTTACATCAGGGGCGGATGCTCACCGATAGGGATGAAAAAGAAGTACAAAACCTTTATTCACGAAACTGCAGCCAAGCTCGTCGAAATAACGGTGAGCGGTGGTAAGATTGGGACGCAAGTATCACTTGATCCCGAAGCACTAAGGCATATGGTACAAGCTGAGTTTGCAGATTTAATTACAATTTAACCTTTCAAAAAAATGATATGAATCTTTATTGATGACTATCATTTTTTTTTATGAAACTAAATCGATCTTTGAAACGTTATAAATATAATGTATTCATTTTGATAGAATTAGTATAGTAATGCAAATGTAACGAATACAAACATGTCACAAATACATTTTATGAGTTATAATGGTTGTATGTGAAAAAAAGAGGAGAAAAGTATGCGGAAAATTGAACACAAAAAATACTCAAGAATTTTCAGTCTTTTGATGATGGCAATCCTATTAATTTCTGGTGTTATTCCAACTGAAATTTTTGTTTTAAACTATGCCGATTCAGATCCGGGCTTTAGAATTACTGGTGCGGCGTTCAAGTACAATGGTGTCGATCTCGTTGACGCACCTGGTACAAATGGTCCATTTGAAAGTGGCGATACCCTTAGCTTTACCTATAATTGGGCTATCGATGAAAACACTGTAATCACAGCAGGAAATAATTCGATAACACTCACTCTACCAGATGTATTCCCGATGAACGCTGAGGCTTCAGGACAAATGATGGACGGTGATGGCGTAAGCTTTGGTTCCTATAATGTCCAAAACAGAACCTTAATTTTCACTTTTGACGAAAATGCAGGTCTTCAGTCCAATGTAATTGGAGGTGCCAGCTTTAACTTAACCTTTGATTTTGAAGATGTCATCGTTTCTGAGCCTTATACATTGGTTTTGCCTTTTTCGGAAACCGTACAAAAGCAATATCAATTAGTTGTAAAGCCCAATCAGAGCACACCGAGTATAAAAAAGAGTGGCAATGCTTTAGCAGGATCGGAAATAGAATGGCATGTCGATGTAAATATGAACCTAGCAGATTCGGGTAATCTTATTGTGTTTGACGCTTTAGACAATCGATTGACCTTTGACACAAATGATGTTGAAATATATCCGATTACTGTAAAATCAGATGGAAGCTACACCGTATCTAATACGGCGATCGACCCAGCAGATTATACAGTGAATTATGTTCAGAGTCTCGATAACTCACCACACCAGCTTTCCTTTGACATCGTCAACTCAGCTGGAGGAGCTATCCCTAAAGCCTATCAAATAAAGTATACGACACAAGTCGATGCGGATAAAATCGACTTTAGTCAATCCAGCTTTACCTATGCCAATACAGGTACCTTCAATGGCAATTCAAGTACGGCTCAGGTCACGATCAATGGTGGCAGTATCTTGTCTAAAAGTGAGTACGGAAGCGGATCAAGTACGGTGAATCCAAGTAATCTGGTATGGAAAATCCTCGTAAACGATCCAGAATATCCATTAAAAGCAGTTCGATTAGAGGACGTGCTTCCTTCAGGCCTTAAGTATGAATCCGTTCAAATACTCGATGAAAATGAGGTTGACATTACGGCTTCACTCGCTGCGGCAATTCAGTACGATTTGCCTACAAAAAAATTCACGGTTAACTTCAATGATCTCTCGAATAGACGTACCGTGCTTATTACCACATCGGTGGAGACGGATTATATTAATTCGCTATCAACAAGTGGTACTGCTGCCTTAGTTCAAGTTGATTTTTCAAACACTGCATCACTCTTCCAAACTCAGAACGGCCTTGAAAGTCAAAAAGATGCTTCTCATAGCATGATCGTTAAAATAGGGAAGGGGATCTACAAGACGGGAAGTGCATCCGTAGGCTACAATGGTGAAAAATACATCGATTGGAAGGTTTACGTTAATTTAAGCAACGTCGATCTTGGGACCAATCAAGTGACGGATACTTTAGATACGAGACAAACTTTACCGTTAGCAGAGAATCAAATTAGTCTTTATCCAATTACCGTAGATGCAAGTGGTAATTTGGTAGAAGGCGGAGTAGAGCTAACCAACTATACGCTAACATTTGATGGTACCGATCCAACTCATCAATTTAACATCGTGTTTCCATCAAACATTACGACGCCTTTTGTAATCAAATACAGAACAACCATAGATGTAGAGGATTATGATAAAAGCAGCTTTACAAATACAGGCACTATAGGAACGGGTAGATCGTATGCGGCAACTGTCAATAAAAGCATTGCTAATACGTTCGCCAAAGCCAATATCGATATTGATTCCGATGGTATAGCCTTTGACTACGCAACAAAGACCTATGATTGGAGAATAACGGTTAATCCTGTACGTGAAGCGATTAATGCGCTTGAAATCATCGACACCTTGTCGAATGGCCTTTACATGACACCTGCACAATTTAACAGCATACTCGTTAAAAAAGGAAATCTTGTATTGATTGCAGGTGTGGATTATGCGATTGTATCGGACTCAGGTTCAGGAAAAATAAAAGGCTTTACGATTGATTTCTCAGGTGGCTCGGCAAATCATGTTGTTAACAATGATGTTTATACCGTCGAGTACAAGACGACGATCGATCCAGATGTAGCCTCAAATAATGGCAACTTGGATTATAGTAATAATGCCGAATTTAATTGGGATACGAAAACAGACTTACCTGTAGTCACGACTAAACCAAGTCTTTCAGCTCTCCAAAAATACAATGGAAGCAAGAGTGGCACTTTAGATCTTACCCAAAAGAAAATCAACTGGGAGATCAACGTCAACTACCTAGGTAAGAATTATGATGGTCTTGTGGTCACCGATCCTATCCAAGTAGACGCCAACGGAAGTGGGCTTAAGCTAGAGAGCGGCTCCATAAAGATTTATAAAGATACCGTTAATGCCTCTGGTAATCTAAAAACAACTGGAATGACTGAATTGTCAGCAAGCGATCTTTCGGCTGCTCAAATCGTCATAACTGAGTTACCGGATCAAAATAGCTTTACAGTTGCATTTAATGGGACGATTCAGGAACCCTATCGCATCACCTATCGTACGGACATGGTTGGTATTTCTAGCACACTATATACCAACACAGCTAACACCAATAAGGGAGAAAACTATACCGCTACAGTAACACATGCACAGGGGCAAACCTTTATTGATAAAACTGGCGCTAGGGACGGACAGGTAGTGAATTGGGAGCTTACTATCAATCAAAGTAAATCTACCATTTCCAATTTAAAAATGACAGAGCAGCTCAACGAAGGACTTGAAATTGATACAAATAGCTTTAAGCTATTTAAAGGCAGCGATGAACTTGTTTTTAGTGACTATTTTACTGTAAAGGTCAATGAACGAGCGCTTTCTTCAGATCCTCAGAGCTTTGTTATCGAAGCAATTGTGCCAATTGTTGATACCTTAAAAATTAAGTATCAGACTGAGATCATTACAGATAATATCGTCAGCAATTCCTTTTCGAATTCTGTTACCTTAGAAGGCGCATATGTTCTCTCAGGAACAACTCAGAAAACACAGACCATTTCACATAATATTATGGAGTCAAACGGATGGGCGATTGGCCAGCTTGGAAGCTTCACAATGACCAAGGTCAATGAGCAAGGTGATCCGTTAAGTGGTGCTGAATTTGAGTTTTACAAGGGAACGACATTATTGGGTAGGCTGACGACAGATTCATATGGTGAAATTCACGTAGGAAAACTAAAATATGCTACTTACACGTTAAAAGAGATTAATGCACCTACGGGATATCAAATCGCAACTACTTCTACTGAAATTATCATCAATAGCACAGTAGACAAAGCTGTAACGATACAAAATGATGCATTGAGAAAAATTGAAATTACCAAATATGCGAAGGGGAGCACGACACCTCTCAACGGTGCAATTTTTGAAGTTAAAAAGGACGGTATCTTGGCTGGCACTCTCACTACTGATGTGGCAGGGAAAGCAACCTTAGATTTGCCATATGGCACCTATGTCGTGACTGAAAAAACAGCACCCTATGGTTATAACAAGTCATTGGATATCATTCAGGTGGTCATTGGCAAAGGGGATAAAAATCCAGACGACAGCTTAAAGCTTGTCTACGGCGTTACTTTCGAAAATGAACGTATTCCCAACGTCTATATACCAGAAACCACTGAACCAACCACTGTACCGACAACTGAAAAAATAACTGAGCCAACTGTTGAAGTAACAACGAGTGGCACGACTGAAGCCACAACACAGGCTACAACTGAAAAAACTAAAGAAAATGAACCAAAAGAGGGAGAAGTACCTATTCCAG
Organism: Clostridiales bacterium 38-18; assembly: GCA_001897605.1. Taxonomy (GTDB): domain Bacteria; phylum Bacillota; class Clostridia; order Peptostreptococcales; family Acidaminobacteraceae; genus Fusibacter_C. Next base: position 233,476 of record MKTL01000016.1, read on the forward strand.
AGGGCGGAAAACCTGAGATAAAGACACCTCCTAAAAACGGAACCGTAAAAGTTGATGAAAATGGAAAATGGACATATAAACCAGATCCAGGTTTTATCGGCAAAGATAAATTTACTGTCATTGTTTCTACACCTGATGGAGATGAAGAATTTACCATTGATATTGAAGTAGAAGAAGTACCATTGGGGGCTGGCATACCAGAACATCTACCTCAAACCGGTCAAACTGCATCGACCATGTATTACGTCATTGGGTTGATGCTGATACTCTTAGGGATTTACTTAAGAGTGACAATTAAGTCTAAAGAAAATCATTAATCGTACAGTCACACTTAAAATTAAAAGTGCAGTTGCTCGAATGGCAACTGCACTTTGATTTTTTTGACTTTGTTTTGACTAGTTATTTTCAGTAGCTCTCATTTTTTCTTGCTTGGTTCTTTCGACGAATCGACCTAAGAAAAAGGCGATAATTCCAACACCGATACCCGTTTGAACACAGAAGAGCAAGCTTTCGACTTCTCCAGGCAGCTCGCCATCGATCCAGCGTTCCATAACCGGTGTAAACCAAGGCTCATATTCGGTACCTGTAATTTCAGATACCACCTGACTGCCAGCATCATCAGAACCGCCAAATTCTGCACCTTTTACGAGGAAAAGTGGAACGATCGCTATGATTAGAACGAGGGAGAGCAATAAAACGACCTTTAACTTTGTATTTTTCATCACTCTTCACCTACCTTTATAAAGCCAATGCCCTTAAGCTCTGATTTTGCATAAGTTTCAAGCGCCATGATGATTAAGACGCTGAGGATACCTTCGATAATCGCGAGAGGGATTTGAGTCGGAGCAAAAACTGCGAGGAATTTTGCGCTTGAAACCAGAAACCCACCAGACTCTGAAGGATAAGCGAGTGCAAGCTGTAAGCTGGTGATACAGTATGTGAAAAGATCACCTAATGCTGCAGCTAAAAACACGCTCATATGCTTGCCGACTTTGAGTTTTCGACAGATCACATAGATGGCATAGGTTAAAAATGGTCCTGCGATCGCCATTGAAAATGTGTTTGCACCCAGTGACGTCAAGCCGCCGTGTGCAAGTAGAATCGCTTGAAAAATGAGTACAATTACGCCAAGTACACTTACAGCAGTTGGACCGAAGAGGATTGCACCTAGGCCTGTGCCTGTCATATGCGAACAGCTGCCTGTAACTGAGGGGATTTTTAACGATGAAATGACAAAAATAAACGCACCGGACATAGCGATGAGTGTGATTGATTTGCGATCGTTGTTAACCGTTTTCTTTATAGATAGATAACCCAGTACTAAGAATGGCAGTGTAATTGCGCCCCATAGGATACAATACATAGGTGGTAGATAACCTTCCATAATGTGCATTGCATTTGAAACTGGTACAAAGCCGACGATGAAAGCAATGGCGATACTGACCATAAAGATCGTTTTTTGTTTCAAATTCATGATGTTTCCTCCCTATCAAATATTGGTGTAATTTTTAATCAGCGCTTTTAGCGCTTCAGAGGTTCTTGGATAATCATCATTAGCAGGTAGAAGGGAAGCTTCTACCATGGCTTCATAAACATCTAGCAGGCTTGGCTTTACGAGATTTGCTCTTTTTAGAAGTGTATCGTTCTTGAAAATCTCAAGAGCAGTTCCATCCCCTATGATTTCTCCCTTGTCGAACACCACCACTCGGTCTGCCCAGCGATAGGCAAACTCAATATCGTGAGTGGACAAGATCAAGGTTTTACCCGAAGCATTTAGATCGTGAAGTAGGTTTTCGAGCATTTGGCTGCCCACTGGATCAAGAGAGGCGGTGGGCTCGTCAAATATAATGACTTCAGGATGCATCGACAGAATACCTGCTATCGTGACGCGTTTCTTTTCACCACCACTTAGATAATGAGGTGGGCGATCTGAAAGTTCGGTCAGGTTCAAGGTTTCAAGTGCAGCGTCAACGTGCTGAGTTACCTCTGAACGAGATAGCTTTAAATTCATAGGTCCAAAACCGACTTCTGAACGTACGGTGGACGCAATGATCTGGTTATCTGCATCTTGGAAAACGATGCCGATGTGCTTCCTAAGATTTTTAAGACTGCCCTTATTCAGCTCAGCTCCGCGATAATGGATCGACCCTTCATCAGGTGAATAAACCCCATTTATATTTAAAAAGAAGGTAGATTTTCCAGACCCATTTGCGCCGATAACGGCGATTTTTTCGCCTTCACTAATGATGAGGTCAATGCCGTTTAAAGCATTCGTACCGCTGCTATAGGTATATTTTAACTGTTTGACTTCTAGTATGGTTTCAGTGCGCATTTTATCCCCTTAAGTATGAATTTAGCCCTACCATGAAAATGAAACAAACGAGAACAGATACCGTTGCTAAAAGCTTAGGATTAAAGTATCTTTCTTCCTCGTAGTAATGGTATTCACCTTCATAACATCTGGATTCCATTGCAATATAGTATTGATTGGCCTTTTTAATGGATTGAATGAGTAGCCCAGCTGCAATTTGACTAAACGTCCTCATGGAGGCTTTATAGTCGACATAACCATTCCTTGACTCAGCAGCATTTTTCATACGCATCGTAACGTCTAGTAGTATGAAAATAAACCTATAAGTCAGTGCCATCAGCTCTATGATCAAGCTTGGAAGACGACACTTTTTAAGTACTAAGATTACCTCTGAAGATGGCGTAGTAAGCGCCAACATCTGCAAACAGCTAATGGCTGCAAACATTTTTAATCCCAATAATCCAGCTGCTTTTAGAAGATCTAGATTTGTGTAGAGATACCCACTAAAAAATCTGACCGAAAAACCGGATGGCACCAGCGTGCTATAATCGACACTGATCGTCAATAGACTCAGAAGAATGAAAGTTATCGGAATCGAAAGAACTCTCAAATACTGAACCAGACTTAGTTTGCCGATAACGACCACAAGAAACATCGCTGTCACCAAGATCATCGTGGAGACCAGCGCTGAATCGAATCCGATTCCCATCAAAAGAAGTGAGATTGATAAAACTGACTTTAGTACTGGATGCCAGTGTTTTAATCCCGATTGATAGGCGTAGTAATCGATTGAGAGCGATTCGCCGTGATGATGATGTTTTTTATCTTGTGTTTTTGCTGATTTTAGGACGTTTGCGAAGAGGATCATAATCATGATCAAGATGTATGATAATGCAATGAGTCTCATTTGATTCCCGCTTTCATAATAAATTAAAAACAAAAAGACCTCTCGAAACGAATTCGAGAGGCCATGTCATCAATGCTCATAGCAACAAGGTTTTCAGATGCCCAGAATAGGCGCACTTCAACCGTGTATCTCCTCTATATCTTCGTAGAGTTTACAGATACAAGAAATGGCAGGCATTCTGACTTAAGCATCAACATCTTTTCCACCTTCCCAGTTACCCAGTGGCACTACGGAAAAGACTCTTCTATTACAGCGGCGAGACCGTGAGAGATTTACACTCCACTTTCCTTTTAACAGTAGAAAATCTACTGCACCTATTTCTTTATTTAATTACGACTCTAATTATAATGGGTTGATAAGAAAATATCAATTGAAATTTTTTACAATTAAATGATAATTAATGAACTTCCGCATGTATACTTGCAAATGAATGGTTTTAGTTTTATAATGAAATTGCATATTGTAATATTTTATTCAAGTGGTGATAATTTGATTTTTTCAAATGACGATAAAAACAGGTTTCTAAAGGCGTTTACAGAAATTATTAAAAGCATCAACGGAAAAGGGCCAAAGAATATTTATATTAAATATTATGAAGATGAAATGCACGTTGTATTACAAGGTGTGGTTACAGAATATGAACGCTATTTAATCGAAACCTTTGGCAGCGAAGCGATTGATATTTTTACTAGCTTTTATCAACGAGATTGCTTGAATACGGAGTATAAATTTTTAAATAAAATCAACGAAAACTATCATTTTAGCTTTTATAAGCTAGAGGCAGATTTTTTAAATGATATATTTGTATATAAAATGAAGATTAAGCATCAGAGTAATTTGATTGAATAGCTTGGTTGGACTGTAGGAGAGATTTTTTTATCTGGCTGAAAAGTAAAACCGATCTTGATATGTCATATGACATATTTAAGGTCGGTTTTTTGTTTGCACTATCTTGGATCGTTATACTAAAAATATATTAAATGAGGGAGACAAATGTATGAAGGGGATTAATAACCTTAAAACAGGGACAAAAATTATTACTGGATTTATTTTTGTCGCGGCGATCACTGCCGTTGTGGGAATTGTGGGGATGCTGGTTACACAAAAAGTCGACGGAAATTTGGAAGCGCTGTACAACGAGCGGTTGATCCCAAACGCTATTTTGGGAAAGATACAGCTTAATCAAGCAGATGCACGCTTTGAAATGGGAGAGCTTCTCTATAAATCACAGCTAGGCAATGTTGACAGTATTATAAGCGACGTAACTCAGACACTAAATCGTATCGCCTCAGAGAACAACGATTTGATTAAGGAATATGAGGCGAGCAACCCTAAAGAATATGAGCTGGCATTATTAGAGGCTTTCAAATCCTCAAACACAGCTTATAGAGAATATCGTGAAGAAATCATTTCTCTGGTGTCACAGAAAAAATACAGTCAAGCGGTAAAGCTGAATGAAATGGCTGCTGAGTTAAGAGAACAAACTGAAAGGGATCTGGCAGATTTAAAGGAAATGAACAACACTATTGCCATAGAGCTTAAAAATACAAGTGATGCCAATATGAAAATTGGAAGAACCACAACTTTAATACTCACCTTCGCAAGTATTTTTTTAGCGATCTTTATTGGACTGGTGATAACTAGGAACATAGTCAAAGGGCTAAAAGAAACGGTAAAACAAGCAGAATACTTAAAAGAGGGTGACTTTAGACAAACGCAAAGTGAAGCCTTTACTAGTAGAAAAGATGAAATCGGTAGACTTGCAAAGGCCTTTGAGGAAATGACCACTAGGCTCAAGTCACTCCTAATAACAATCAATAAAAATAGCATGGAGGTGACCTCAACAAGCCAAGAGCTAAGTGCAACAGTTGAGGAAATCAATGCTCAGGTACAGAATGTCAATTCTGCCACACAAGAGATTGCAGCTGGAATGGAAGAAACCTCTGCTGCAATAGAGGAGATCAGCTCATCCGGTATACAGATTAGAAATTTTTCTGAGACCTTGGTAAGTCAAGCGCAAGAAGGCAACTCAAACTCACTTGAAATTGCAAGCCGTGCTTCTAAGCTACGCAAAGGAGCAGAAAATGCAAGGGACAATGCAATCCATATTTATCAGGAGAGACAAAGAGAAATTAACGCCTCAATTGAACGTGGTAGGGTCGTGTCGGAAATCATCGTCATGTCTGAATCGATAGAAAAAATATCAGATCAGATTAATTTATTGGCACTCAACGCCGCGATTGAGGCTGCGCGTGCTGGTGAACACGGACTTGGCTTTGCAGTTGTTGCAGATGAAGTAAGAAAACTGGCGGAGGCTTCTAGGAAATCCGTCGATCAAATAAATGTTTTAGTTGAAGAAGTAAATATTGCATTTAATGATCTTTCAATGAACTCAAATGAACTACTCACATTTATTGACACAAAGGTAATCGCGGATTATGATGTACTTGTAGAGACAGGAGATTTATATCTCAAAGACGCAGAATATGTTAGTCACTCTATGAATGCCTTTAATCTCAGTGCAGGGGAAATAAACTCGGCTATTGATCATATAAACACAGCAATTGAATCTGTAGCAAGCGCAATTGAGCAGGCTACAGCTAGCAGCCTAGAAATCACAGGGAATGTCGAGGCGGTTACTAAGGCAATCGATGAGGTCTCTAAGGTGGCTAATGTACAGGCTGCGTTGGCAGAAGAACTCAATAATAATGTGAATCTATTTAAAGTCTAGCAGAATTATTATCCAGTCAGTTTAAAAAAAATTAATGAAAGCGTGTTTAAAATACTAATTAAAATCCCAATTTGTTTCGATAAATATGACCAAGTAGATCTATATATATTTATATGAAATACCAAACCAGATCAAGAGGGGATTTCCCCTCTTGCTATTTTATAAAGGTAGGCAATGATGAAAGCAGAGTTTGAAGAAATAAGTAAAGGCTGTGACAGTGATGTATTAATTAATCTAATTGATAACGCACCGATAGGTATGATTTTGCTGAATGAACAGACCGAGGTTATCTATGCAAATGAGGCTATGGCATCCTATTTTGAATACTCTCCTGAGGGTGACCATCAACAATTTGGTAATCTATTTAACTGTCAAATCGTTTCAAATGCAGAGGAAGACTGTGGCACCAAACGCCAATGTACCAACTGTAAAATTAGAAATAATATAAAGAACGCAATACGCTACCGACGTGCAATTAAAGACATCAAAGTACATAAGGCGTTTATAAATAACGGGATTACACATAACAAGTGGCTGGATATATCCATTGTACCCATAGTAAGGACGGATGAAATCCAATTGATTTTGTTTATTAATGATATCACTGAGAGTGCAAAATACCATATTGATTTTGAAATGGATCAGCTGATGCTCTACGAAGATAATAATAAAGAAAAAACGCAATTTCATGAAGGCGTACTCAATGAAATCAGCGAAAATTGTAAGGGTGATGGACAAGCCTATTTAATGTTAATTGAACTAAATCATTATCAACCCATTAAAGACACATTCGGTGCAATCTGGGCAGACGATTATTGTATGGACTTTATGAACTATTTCTATACTCTAATTGAAAGTAAAGATTATGCATGTAGATATTCTGAAAATCAAATAATGACATTTATACCTTGCTCAAGGTTTGAAGTTCAGCATTATCATGATCAGATCGGTGCGTTTAATTATAAGCATTTTAGGATTAAATCTGACATAAAGATAAAGACGCTTCGATTAACTGCGAAAAAGTCAAATAAGGATCATTTAAATGATGAGGAGATTTATCTTTCTTACTTCAGAAGCATCTCTCGTCTTGAAAAGGCTAATGATTATGAAGTAATTGAGTGGGAACTCTAATTACGTCACTTATTTTGGAGGAGAAATGCAAAAAAAACACAAAGTAAAGGATGATCAATTACTTGAAACGGCACCTTTAAAGTTTGATAGCTATCCATGGCAGATCATTATAATCTACCTGATATTCGGATTTTCATGGATCATCTTTTCAGATAATTTTTTATCTATAATGGTTAAGAACCAAACTACCTATGCCATTGTACAGACCTACAAGGGTATGATCTTTGTCGGGTTGACTGCACTCTTATTGTATTTTCTAGTGAAAGCATATTATGACAAATCCACAGATTTGTTAAAAACGATTACGTATAAAAACCACGATTTAGTAACATATTCTGAAGAGCTAGTGGCAATGAGTGATGAGTTAAATGAGAAAATTTTTAAGTTGAACCAAACGATGGATGATCTAGTATCTCAAAAGCAATACGTCTATGAGATATACAATAACAGTAATACCGCCATTTTAGTTTGGAATCTGAAGGGCGAGATCATGGATGTGAATGATCGGTTTATTGAGCTACTGGGGTATGGTGAGGCTGATCTGATTGGGAATAAATGGTTTGAAATCATTTTACCTGAATCTGAGAAAGTAATCGTTTCTGAAATCCTTACAGGTCTCAAGGAGAATTACAATGTTTCAAACTTTGAAAATAAGGTTAAAACCAAAGATGGTCTTATTCTCGATATGATTTGGAATGATTCTTTAATACAAAATCCCATCTCGGGAATGCCGATGGTAGTCTCATTTGGTATCGATATTACGACTCAGAAGGAAAATGAAAGAAAGGTTTATGAGAACGCATATACGGATCCATTGACCAAGTTAGGTAACCGAACTGCTTTCGAGCAACAGGTACTTAGCTTGATTGAGCGAAATCGTGACTTCACAGTTTATTATTTAGATATAGATAATTTTAGAAACATTAATGATTATTACGGGCATAAATATGGTGATTTGTTTTTACAAGAATTAACCGATCGAATGTGTAAGAGCTTTTCAAAATGTGGTTTATTCCGTTGGTGTGGCGATGAGTTTATGATTATAGACGAAAATACCTCACAAGAAAAAATCAAACGAATGTCAGAGCTAATTGTTAGCGAGCTAACTCAACCCTGGGCATATGAAATTGTGGACTATAATCCTACAGTAAGTGTGGGCATTGTCAACTATCCTCAGGACAGTAGAAGCATGGATGAAATCTATAAAAATATTGATTTGAGCCTTCATCATTCTAAGGAAAAGGGGCTATCTAATATAAGCGTTTATCGTCCTGAATTTCAGAGTAATTTTGAACACCGAGTTGAGGTTGAAAAATTAATACATGATGCAATTCAGAAAAACGCCTTCGAGCTTAATTTTCAGCCTATTTTTCATCTTGAAACGCGTAGCATACGTGCAGTTGAGGTGCTTATAAGATGGAAGGATAAAAGCATTGGCATTTCAGCTGGTGAATGGATTGCGGAAGAGACAGAACAAATACTGAAGGTAGATCAATGGGTAATTAAAGCCGCATTTGAATTTTCACAAATGCATCTCAAGGGAAGAAATGTAGTGACTACGATAAATATATCGTCTAAAACCTTGCTATCCGATGCCTTTATCGATTTCGTTGGTAAAGCAAGCAGAGAATTTGATATTGATCCGAAGACGATTGAGTTTGAGTTGACTGAGCATTCGTTGATTGATGATTTAAACAGAAGCTTGAAAAGAGTTAAGGATTTGAAGACGTTGGGCTTTAAAATTGCTTTAGACGATTTTGGTACGCGATATTCATCACTTAATTATTTGAGCCATATGCCTTTTGACAGCCTTAAAATTGACAAATCCTACGTAGATAAAATCGTGAATCAAAGCAGTGATTTAATTATAGTCGAGCAAATTGTTATGCTGTGCAATCGCCTTAATATTGTAACCATAGCTGAAGGGATTGAAAATTCCGAGCAGCTGAGACTACTCCAATCAATTCACTGTGATTTTGGACAAGGCTATTTGTTTTCAAAGCCAGTGGACACAGAGACAATTGTGGCGATGCTTTAATGAAACTGCGTATTAAAGCAAATTCTTAAGTGGCGATGCCACTTTTTTTGTGGCATTCAGTGGTTATTTTTCCTTCCTTTTTCCTAGATCAAATGATACTCTAGTAGGGAATAAATAATTAATCTTTAAAATTAACCATTTTAGTAAAACAATTCTGGGTATATAAACAGCTAGTAGATTACCATTAAATGAGAATAGAGGTAAAATGGAGATGAAGAAAAAAAGCATTGGCGTAATTGCCATCCTAGTAATGATACTTTCGCTTTTATCCGCATGTAGTCAATCCAGTAATAAAAACCCACTTGATCCTGAAAAGCCGATTACAGTTACCATTTGGCACTATTATAATAGCAGTACCAAAGAAAAATTTGATGCCTTAGTAAGTACATTTAATGAAACCATTGGACTTGAAAAGGGAATCGTAATCGACGCGCAAAGTCAAGGGGATGTCAATCAGCTGGCAGATGCAGTTTTTGATGCTGCCAATCAAGCAATTGGATCATCGCCAATGCCGGACATATTTGCCTCTTACCCAGATAATGCTTATCGCGTCAGTCAAATTGTACCTTTGATCCCACTTAATAGCTACTTTACCGAGGAAGAGCTAAAAGCATATCGAGATGAGTTTTTAGAAGAAGGTAGATTTATCACAGATCATACGTATTACATTTTGCCAATAGCGAAATCGAGTGAAAACTTATATGTCAACGAAACAGATTGGAGTTCCTTTGCCAATGATAATGATCTTACTGAAGCCGACCTACAAACCTGGGAGGGGTTGTATCGCGTTTCCAAGCTTTACTATGAGCAAACGGGAAAGAGCTTTTTTAGCTTTGATGCAACTGCGAATTTTATGATGGCAGCTGACAAGCAAATGGGTGAGGAAATCTTCTCTTATAATGAGGACGGCAGTGCTAAATTGGCACTAACTAAAGAGAACGCAAAATTAATTTGGGATTATTATTATGTACCGTATATCCATGGCTATTATGCAAAAACAGGACGCTTTAGCTCAGATGATGCAAAGACGGGTACGGTGCTTGCCTACACAGGCTCTACAGCTGGTGCTGGCTATTTCCCAACTGAGGTTACAACTGACGATCAGACGGTCTATACGATAAAGTCATTAGTTTTACCATATCCATATTTTGAAGCTGGTGATAAAATCGCTATTCAGCAGGGTGCAGGCATGTGCATCAGTAAAAGTGATTATGCGCATGAATATGCATCGGCGCTGTTTTTAAAATGGTTCACAGATCCAGAGCAAAACCTTGATTTTGCAGTATCTACTGGATATTTCCCAGTTCAAAATTCTGCGATAGACGCAAACAAGCTAAAAGAAGCTTCTACTAAAGCTGAACGAATAAATCCAGCAATAGAGCAATCTATAGAATCAAGTATTAAAATGTTTGATAGCTATAAGTTATACAACAGTAAACCTTTTAACGGTAGCTATGATATGCGCGTCTTTTTAGATGCGGACTTATTTGATAAGGTGACAGCAGATTTATCCTTACTTAATAAAAGAGTAGCTGCTGGTGAAAGCAGAGAAAAAGTAATCAATGAGCTTACTTCCGAAACCAATTTTGAAGATTGGTTTAATCATCTATTGACTGAAGCAGATCTCATCATGAAATAATCGGAGACTACTATGATTAAGTGGCAAAAAAAGTCTATCCTGTCGAGATTGTCTATGATGACACTGGTAATTGTGCTATCACAGACACTTCTATTGGTAGCGTTGCTGGTATTTGGTGGTGTTTTCAACCAAGCCGAGTTAAATGCCTACCAGACCTTTTATGATAAGGTTAATAACAGGCGAGATTATCTACAAAGAGAGATGAAAAATAGATGGACGAATATCAGTCCTTATCTAATGACGATTCGAAAAGCGGTGACTGAAAATGCAGATAGTCATGACGACTTTTTTGAAGCCTCAGTGGATGAGTTAATTTTGATGCTTAGAACCAACCAGGTTACAGGAGCGTTCATTATTTTAAATGAGTCAAGGGTACAGGATTATCGTTATCCATCTCTCTATATAAGAGATTATGACCCGCAGGCAAATGGCTATACTGACGATGATCTATATATGGTTAGCGGCCCCTCAGACCTTGCAAAGAATCTTCAGATTCCATTAGATCAGGGCTGGCAGTACAATTTACAGCTAACGGAGGAGAATACCCCCTTTATTCAAAAGCCCATTGAAAATGCAATGGTTACAAGTAAATCTAATCTAGTGGGATATTGGAGCAAGCCCTTTAAGCTGATGGACGGCGATATGGACATCATCACCTATTCAATGCCACTTCTAGATTTGTCTGGCGAGCTCGTCGGCGTCGTAGGCGTAGAAATTTCAGTGAGCTATCTGTCCAAATTTCTTCCAGCAACGGATCTTCAGCCACGGGACTCACTCGGCTATATTATCGCTTATAAAGAAGACACCTCTGATGCGCTTATCCCCATTGTGACCGCAGGTGCTTTACAGCAGAGGCTCATAGATACCAGTCATCCCCTTGAGTTATCGCTTGAGGATCAGAGTAAAAAGATTTATCGTTTGACCAATCATTTTGGCAATGAGGCAATTTATGCTTCCTATGAGAAGCTAGGTCTATATGCACAGAATACACCCTTTGAAAATGAAGAGTGGTATCTCATAGGATTTATGAGATCGGATTACTTGCTCAGCTATGTTAATCGAATTGCGCAAATATTGGAAATTTCGATAGCACTGTCGATTGGTATTGGGATATTAGGTGGTATCATCATCAGCTATCAATTGTCTAAGCCGATAATTGGACTTGCAAAGGAAGTGAGAGACTCCAACCAGATGCAGGTGATAAAGCTCAGTTCGACTGGGCTGAAAGAATTAGATGAATTGTCCTATGCAGTGGAAACGGCAAATAAGATGATGCTTGATTCTGCGTCCAGACTATCAAAAATCATCGATCTAGTAGCGCTGCCAATAGGGGCGTTCGAGATGTCAAAGCAAACAGAAGCAGTCTTTGTCACCGATCAATTCTACGATATTTTAGAAATGACAGAAGCTGAAATTTTAGCTTCTCATGATAAATCCTCATTCACTGAAATGCTAAGACGTATTTTCTCAAATCCTGAACCAGAGGAAGAAAACGTTTTTAAGCTAAGTGGGATGCCAACGCGATGGGTAAAGGTGATGATTAAGGAAACGGATAACGATGTGCTAGGTGTCATTCAAAATGTCACAGATGAGATTTTGGAGAAAAACCAAATCAAGCAGGATCGAGATTTGGATCCACTCACCAAGCTGTATAATCGAAAGGGATTTCAATGGCGAGCTGAGAAGATTATACCCGCTGCAAAAGGTGCCAATGCACTACTTATGTTTGACCTTGACTATTTAAAGCAAATCAATGATTCCTATGGTCATAAATGGGGCGATATGTACATCATAAATGCTGTAGAGAATCTAAAGAAAACTGCTCCAGAAGAACATATGCTCTTAGGTAGACGCTCTGGTGATGAATTTGTAATGCTATTACACGATTATGAAACCAAAGAGGAAATCGTTAATGCAATCAATCAATTTTTTGTGCGATTGGAGGAAAGAAAGACTGTGTTTCCAGATGGTAGCTTAAAAGCAGTACGCATATCTGCTGGCCTACTATGGCTTTCAAATAAAAGCTTAAGCTACGATGAAATGCTACATTATGCCGATGAAGCGCTTTATGACTCGAAGCGCTACAATAAAGGCTCATATACCGTTAGTCAGCTTAATTAGGAGGCAGCATGGAAATTTTTAATCATAGAGCAGAATCCTGTGGAATTGCCATAACAATGACAGCGGTACCCTGTGGAAGAGACTATTCTATTACACTTTCTGGCGGAGATGTTCCACATATAGGAGCCACTGCGATAGCAGTACCAAGAGAAAGCTTAGATAATTCGAAATATCCACTTGAGGGGAAAAAAAATTCCGCAAGTGCCAGTGTAATTTGTGTGACTGGACATAAAGAGGATGAGCTTGCAAGAGGTGTCGCTTTAAAGCTATGTACCAAATGGCAGGTCAACTGCGTGGTTTCAGCGGGCATTCACCTAACGAAGATAGAAGCTCATACTTTTGAGATAGTTGAAAATATCGTGGATACCCTAGTTCATACCTTTAATGAGTGGGTGACCTTACAAATGGAGAACGTCGTTTTGGTCGACGAAAGGAATCAGACGATTGGCACGATGGATAAATGGCGAGCTCATAAAGAAGGGCATCTGCACAGAGCCTTTTCAGTCCTTGTTTTCAATGAAAAAAATGAATTGCTTCTACAAAGAAGAAGTGCAACCAAATATCACACCCCGCTCCTTTGGACCAATACTTGCTGCTCACATCCAAGAGTAGATGAAAACGTAATGGATGCTGCGCACAGAAGACTGAGGGAGGAAATGGGCTTTGACTGTGATATTACGCCCTTGTTTGAATTTTTATATAAAGTGGAATTTGAGCCAGGCCTGTTTGAGCATGAGTACGATCATGTTTTTATTGGTAAATATGAAGGAGAAGTACCCTTCGATCCTTCTGAGGTAGATTCAGTGAGGTGGATTGATTTAGTAAAATTAAAAGGTGAAGTTCAGAATCATCCTGAAAACTTCACCTATTGGTTTAAGCATCTATTAGAAAATGGATTTGATCAAATTCAGGCGGCAATTAGCTAGTCACTACGCGACATCTACCTGCTTGTTTTCCAGAATATAAAGCTGTATCAGCACTGTGGATGCAATCATCTATGGTGCTTTTTTTATCGTATTGGCTCATCCCAATAGTAAGGGAAACCTTAGTTTCAACTGGGCTAAAAACCTTACTCGTAACCAGTTCAATTAATTGATTCGATAGTAGCAGTGCATTTTGTGTGTCTGTTTCATATAAGAGAATTAAGAATTCTTCACCACCCCATCGACCAATTATGCCTCTTTCGCCTAAGAAATCAGCTATTAGCTTTGAAAGCTCAATGAGTACCTGATCGCCCACATCGTGCCCGAAGGTATCGTTAATGAGCTTAAAGTGATCGATATCTGCAACTGCTATGTGAATACCTGCATCTGAAACGACAGCTTTTTCAATCTGTGAGAGCATATGCCTTCTGTTGGGAAGTCCAGTTAAGTAATCGGTATTTGAGAGCAGTTCAACCTCCATAAGTGCTGTTTCTAAATCCTCAGATCTTTTTTCTAAATCAGCAGTTCTCTTTTCAACCTCACTTTCAAGCCTTGAATTCATTTCCTTAAGCTCTAAAAGGATTTCACTATTTTCAATTGAGAGCATTTCAGATTGTGAAAAGGCGTATGCGGACTTAGCTGAAAGCATATATGCTTGTAAAAACACAAAAAATGTCAAACCAAAAGGGATCATGGATGGCATGTTTTTAAGCGTCACCTCATATAGATAGTCGTTAATAAAAACCATAATCAAACAGATGAAGCCAACCAAAACAGCTCCTGTAAACGGTACTCTTCTATAATAGCCAATGATCAAACGATAAAGCATATAGAAAAGCGTTGAAAATCCTACGACCATATAAAGGCCTAACAGTCGATCGAGCCACGTGAAGGGTAAGAGGAGTGCAAGCAGGGTATACACAAAGCTAATCCCTAGAGAAATAGACACAGAAGCTGGGCTGATGAGCGATTTAAATGAGCTGTATAAAAAAGCACAAAGACTTGAAAAGCCCAAATAGACAGCGATGTAGGTAAAACGAGCAAAGCTTTTAAAGTTGAGGTCGAAAAGGGTTGGCAGGAATCGTTCTCCAACCAGTAGCATTCGAAAGGCAAATGCTAAACAGAAGATGCCGAAGTAAAGCGGTGTTCTATCCTTATTGCGTTTGATAAACAGTCCAATGTGATAGACACCCATGATGAATAGGATACCAAATAGCAGCAGATCCCTAGAAAGCTTGAACTTTGATGCATCTGAAATTTGATCGGCATGACCTAACAGAGGAGATTTTATTGCTCTATCTCCAAAATGAAAATCTGAGGCTTGATAGATAATTTCAGCTTGAGAAGCAATAGGTTTGAAATAGGTTTGAGTTTGTTTGTAATAGGGTTCACTGGTGCTTGCATCTACGCCAACCTTTCCGACCTCAGTTTGGAGTTTATCATCTATAAAAAGCCTGTAGGAACTCATGTAGATGTCAGTTGATAAGCCGTAGATGGTATCATCAGGGGGCAATAGAACGGTCAGATGATAGGTGCCGTAAAAGTAATCGTCTTTTACAAGATCACTTTTAAAGGTATCCCTTGATGAGGGGAGAGTTATGAACTTTGGCTGTAAACTTGAATCAAAATGCATATCCTTTAACGAATAAAAGGCATCGTAATAAAAAGCCCATTCACCATTTAATGTAACCGGTCCATCCTGATTAAAATCCCATTCTCTCAGGTCCAGCACGCCATTGATCGCTTTTGGTTGAGATGAATTTGAGCTTGATGGCAGCATCAAGGGTATGAGAATGACGCTTAGAAATCCAATAATTAATAATAGTCCTAGCCAAGTTTTATTTCTCATAAGAATCCTTCCTATTACATCTATATGAAATAATTGGTATTCAATATTCTTTAAATTTAGTTTATCATAAAGATAATAATAATAGATATGAATATTGATGGAGGAGCTATTAAAGTAAGAAAAAGTTTGGAGGAAACGATGTTAATTATAGAAACGGAAAGACTTATTTTACGAAGCTGGAAGAGTGTAGATTATATAGAATTTAGGAAGATAAATGCAGATCCAGAAGTCATGCGCTATTTCCCAAAAGTACTAGATGCTGATGAAAGTGATCAGTTTGCAGAGCGCATCCATGCCGACCTAAAGCTCAATGGCTATGGCCTTTTTGCTGCAGAGGAAAAGAGCAGTGGTAGCTTTATTGGTTTTATAGGCTTCAAGGAGGCCAATTTTGAAGCGGATTTTACACCCTGTGTGGAGATCGGTTGGCGATTGTGCAAAAGGGCTTGGGGCAAGGGCTATGCAACTGAAGGTGCAAGAGCGTGTTTGGCAAATGCATTCGAGAATTTTGGACTTGAGGCGATTTATAGCTTTACAGCGACGATCAACCGCCCCTCTGAAAATGTTATGAAAAAGATCGGCATGAAGAAGATTGGCGAATTCGATCATCCGAGATTGGAACCAACAAGTCCATTGCTTAGACATGTTTTATACCGATACGAGAAGAAGGATTATTATCGAGAGGCTATAAAAAATTATTCGCCAATCAATGAACAAGAGGCTTCCGACAAAGCCATGATAGAGGATTTAATTAAACAATATGGGGACAAAATACTAACGCGTGATGTCGATATTGCACATTTGACCAGCTCAGGTCTGATACTAAATCAAAGTCTAGACAAAATCCTCATGGTTCATCACAATATCTATAATACCTGGGCTTGGACAGGTGGACACGCAGATGCCGATACGGATCTTTTAGCGGTTGCAATAAGGGAAGGCCTTGAGGAAACGGGTATTGATGTGCTTAAACCGTTAACTGAGCTGCCACTTTCTATAGATGTACTAACCGTCAATGGGCACTACAAAAGAGGCAAGTATGTCTCTGCACATCTACATTTGAATTTGTCATATGTACTGATTGCATCTGAGTCTTCTGCACATCAAATTAAACCAGATGAAAATAGTGGCGTTATGTGGGTATCGGTAGATGCGCTTGAGCAATATTCTAACGAGCCCATTATGATTGAGGTTTATAGGAAAATTGTGAATAGAGCGAGAGCGCTTCGAATAGAAGACCTCAATAAATAGTTTAAAATAGTGATATGTCATACAGTTGTCACTTGTGTGGCAACCCCCTTGCTTGAGTAAAAGCTAGCTTGCTTACAGCATAACAATTAAGGAAGTGAAAGATATGTTTGAATTATCATTTAATAAAGTCATGAAATACATGGGAACACATTTACTGTTAGAGGACTTATCCTTTCAAATTTACTCAGGTGAGCGGGTTGGAATTGTGGGTCCAAATGGATGTGGCAAGAGTACCATTCTTAAATTAATAGCTGGTATAGAGCCCTTTAACGTTTATATTGGTTCGTGGAGTGTTGGATATGACAAGGGTCTGATTAATGTACCAAAGGAAGCAAAGGTCGCCTATCTAGAACAAATACCAGTTTATCCAAGCGATATGCTAGTTAAAGAGGTGCTGATGCTTGCCTTTGAGGAAACACGAGCCTTGGAAATCAAGCTGCGCTTACTTGAAGAGCAAATGAAGCATGCAGTCGAACTTGAGCTAAATAGTTTACTTAAGCAGTACGCAAGTGCAACTGCGGCATTTGAAACGGCTGGAGGCTACGAGGTAGAAGAAAAATACAATCGGATCTGTATTGGACTAGATTTTCAAGAGGCATTTTTAAATCGACCTTTTGAGCTCCTAAGTGGTGGCGAAAAGACAACGGTTATACTGGGTAAGCTCTTAATGGATCAACCGGATATTCTACTTTTGGACGAGCCAACCAACCATTTAGACACAAAGGCAATCGAGTGGCTAGAGGGATATTTAAAGCAATATAAGGGCATTGTCATCATCGTATCCCACGACCGATATTTCTTAGATCAGGTGGTTGAGAAGGTCATTGAGATAGAGGGTAAGACTGCGAGGTCCTATAAAGGGAATTACACCGATTACGTCAGGCAAAAGGAAGAGCAGGTTCGTATTGAGCTAGCGCAGTTCATGGAACAGCAAAAGAAAATCAATCAGATGGAGCAGGCGATCAAATCCTTGAGGGACTGGGCGATTCGAGCTGACAATAATAAGTTTTTTCGTCGAGCTGCGAGCATGCAGCTGAAGCTTGAGAAGATGGATAAAATGGATCGTCCTCAGATCGACAAGCCTGGAATGAAGCTGGGATTAAATGCGGTAGGGAGAACGGGAAATGAAACCATAGTGGCTACAGATTTGTGCAAAGCCTATGAGGGTAAGGTACTTTTTAGTTTAGCAGATCTACTGGTACATTACAGGGAAAGAGTTGTCCTCGTTGGACCAAATGGAAGTGGTAAAAGTACCTTTATCAAAATGCTATTGGGCTTTGAGTCAGCAGATAAAGGTCAGTTAAAGATTGGCTCAGGTGCTAAGGTTGCCTACCTTCCACAGGAAATCGAGTTTGAAAATACAGCTTTGAATGTACTTGAAACGTTTAGAGATGGCATAGACATTCCTGAAGGAAAAGCGCGTGAATATCTATCAAAGTTCATGTTCTTTGGACCACGTGTTTTTACACCTGTTTCTGCTCTTTCCGGAGGCGAACGGATCAGGCTAAAGCTGTCTAGATTGCTTTATGAGGAAGTCAATCTCTTGATTTTAGATGAGCCCACCAACCATTTAGACATTGATGCGATAGAGACTCTTGAAGAAGCGCTTGAGAATTTTAAAGGTACCTTATTTTTCATTTCTCATGATCGCTATTTTATCAACAAAATTGCCAAGCGTCTCATTGCCATTGAATCTGGAAAGTTGGTCAGTTATGAAGGCAACTATAACGACTATCGTATTGAGCTTCAAAAGAGACAGGACGTAATTGCAGCTACAACATTAAAGCCTGAGCCTTCAAAAAAGAAAGAAAAGCGCAATGAACCGGATGAAGCTGTGATCAGGCAACGTGCCATCGAGAAGATAGAGAAGGAAATCGGATATCTAGAATTTGATCTTGCACAGATAGAGTCAGAAATGGCGGAATGTGGTGACGACTATGCGAAACTCGGTGAACTATATGAGCTGAAGAACCAAAAACAAGAGGCATTAGATGCTCTTTGGGAGTCGATGCTGCAATAACACATGTAAGAATTTAAAAGCCTAAGCGATATAATAACACTCTTCATAGGATCGGTCCTCGCAGCGCTGCGAAGCCTCCTTCAAGTGTTCATTATTTAGCTTAGGCTTTATATTTTTAACTTATATCTTTTTAATGCGGTTGAGGAGTGTGATGACCGCTTTTGAGCTCTCATCCATCTCTAGTAGAACAGATTCCGCTTTGCTTCGATCGCCAGAATTATATGCCTTAATTGCTCTAGCAGCTTGTTCGTGTAAGGCAGCATGTGGTTTTTCCATCTCTAGGAGTAAAGGGCGATACTTGTCGATGCTCATTCCTACTGTATCTACCCATTTTCCCAATCTGCAGGTTTTATGAGTACCAACCTGCTCTGGTGAGAGATGATCAAAGCCTAAAATCATGTTATATACGCGCCATCTCCAAATGAGGTGATCACAAATACATAGCTCAAGCTGGTTTGAGATACTAAGTCCGTCTATATTTCCTATAGCTTCTATACGAATGCGATCCACCATTTTACTAATGGTGTAGAAGACTTCACCTGTCTTGTTGGTTTCAGATCTTAAATGCTGAATTTGTTCATTGATCAAGCTTAAGCTTGATGCCATTTCCTCAGTTGCTGCTGTTTGCTCTTCAATATTTGCTGTAATTTCTAAAAAGTTCCTGCTGATCCCCTGAAGCGAGGCGCCCATTGCATCCATACCGGTCATAGATTTATCAATGGCATGACGACCGAGAGTAAATGTATTGGTTGCATCATCAATTGAATTGGTGCTTATCGTTACTTCCTTTGTGAGGCTGGTTACTAGAGCTTGAATTTGTTCAACCTGTTGCTTGGTGTTATCTGCAAGCTTTTTGATTTCATCAGCGACTACAGAGAAGCCTCGTCCAGCCTCGCCTGCTCTTGCAGCCTCAATTGAGGCGTTAAGTGCAAGTAGATTGGTCTGATTGGCAACCTGCTTGATGACTGCTACCATGCCTGCAATTTTTTCTGCCTCATCGTTGACTCGATGCATCGCATTTTGAGCCTCCTGCGTTTTGATGAAGGCTTCTTCAATTTGCTTAAAAGCACCAGTAATATCCCCCATACAGCCTGAGGTAAGTGCCAGAGCTTGGCTTGTACTATCACTAGAGGCAGCCACAAATTCAGAAATATCAGTTACAGATGCACTGACCTCCTGCGAGCTTGCTGCAACTCCTTCAACGCGAATCGCTTGATGATCCATGTCTACTAGCATTTCCTTAATGTGATCCTGACGCGTCATAAAAGTAAGTAATTCATTAATTGACATTAACGATTTTTGAAAGAATTCATCCTGCTCACTTCTCTTATGACTAGGCAATGTTTTAATCTCGTCTTGGCTTGACTGTTGGTGCATAATTGCACTTGTGAACGCTTCATTTTTCTTATCCCTCTTACTTAATTTCAACATATTTATCTCCTTTTATCTCTATAGACCCCATTTCTATAATTGACAAATTATGTATAAATAGTTAATGATGTGAGAGAATATGTAAGTGGGTGTAAGTATTCATTTACACATCGTATCATAGTTGTGACAAAATTCACAGTCTTATTTATTCCCTTTGTAATTTTATGCGTGATATTCGTATTATGGTGTATAAATGTAATATTATAAGTTGAGGTTATTTGAACACGTATAGCAGCTTTTACAAAAGATAGAAATAATAGTTCGAGGCGATTTTATGATAAATAGACAAAAATCAAAAGACCACATAAAGGCAAAGGTAACAGCAATTTTGATTGGCGTTATTATGTTTTCGATAACCGTGGGATTCTCCTTCTATGAAATGAACCGGATAAATCAAGCAGAAACACTCCGAATAACGGAGAATTATATCTTCTTTGACACTACCATAAGGAATATGATTTATTCCAAAATCAACCTGATAAAGGGTGCAATAGCTTATATTCAATCCTCAGATAATTTAACGGATGAGGCATTCTATAATTATATGAACCATCTTTTATCAGAAAAGGATGAAATTATAAAGAATGTTGGCGTCATATATGGTTCGACCATTCACTGGAATTATCCGTATGAAGAGAATAAGGCGAGTATTGGAATTGACCTAATGACCTTTGAAGCTCAAAGACCTTATATTGAAAGAATTCAAAGTACGCTGAAGCCTATCTTTCAAGGTCCTGTCGACCTAGTTCAGGGGGGAAGGGGTTTCATAATTAGATACCCATTTTCTAAAAATAACGACACTTACTTTGGTCATGTGAGCGTGGTACTTAAGGAAGAGGTTTTCAATGAGGTGCTTGCCAGCCTGGAAAAGTCGCTAAAGGTGAATTTATTAATCAAGGATGGTGAAAAGGTTATCTATGGAAACGAAGGCACCTCAGCTGATAAAATTCATTGGTTTGAGTTTGAGGATGGCTTAATTAATTGGAAGCTGGGTTTAAGCATCGGCAGTCAGCCTTTTACAACCTATATCAATATGGTGATTTATATTCTTATAGGTATTTTGTTACTTGCAGGTACCTCAGTTTTTAGCTTTGTTATTTTAAGGGCAAATGATGTCATCAAGAATGAGTCAATTCACGATCACCTCACAGGGCTACGCAATAGAAATTCGTTAGATGAAACAATCAAGCAGGTTTTTGCATCCGCAGAGCGGAATACTCACGATGCTGGGATTCTGGTTATCGATCTAAATCGCTTTAAAGATATCAATGACACCTATGGGCATATAATAGGAGATGAGGTGCTAAAGGAAACAGCTGATCGCCTACAGCAGGCCATTCGTTCAGATGAAATGCCATTTAGAATTGGAGGGGACGAGTTTTTAATCGTCGTTCCAGTTGTTCATGAAAGAGAAAACCTACAGCAGATGAAAAAAAGATTGAAGGGCGTGTTGTCCTATAAGCTTGATATCAATGGTTATAATGTTTTGGTTACCGCTAGTATTGGGTATGCGGTCTACCCTAAGAATGGACTTGATTTTGATACGCTTTTTACCATTGCTGATGAGCAGATGTATGTGGATAAAAGTACAGTAATTTAGGTATGAAGGAAACCTCATTAAATCCTTAAATAAGTATTAAATGCAATGTGACCACCTTGTCACATTGCATTTATTATGCTATTTTCAAAATATACTAAGTCAAATTGACTTACAGAAAGGGGTTTGTCATGAAAATTATTGAAATCAATCAGTTGACGAAATACTACGGCAAGCATCGAGGCATAGAAGGCGTCTCCTTTAGTGTGGAAGAGGGTGAAATCTTTGGGTTTATCGGTCCAAATGGCGCAGGAAAGTCCACAACGATTAGAACGCTCTTATCTCTTATTTATCCAACCAGTGGTTCGGCAACTATTTTTGGAAAGGACTGCATTCAATTTGGTGATGAAATAAGAAAGGACATCGGTTATCTACCTTCAGAGGTCTTTTATTATGAAAATATGAAGGTAATTGATGTGCTTAAATATTCAGCGAGCTTCTATGAAAACGTCGATATGAGTAGAATAGAAAAACTCTCAAAGGCGATGGATTTGGACCTCAATAAAAAAATAGAGGACCTATCATATGGTAATAAAAAGAAAGTGGGCATTGTTCAAGGCTTACTTCACGAGCCAAAGCTCATTATTCTAGATGAACCAACCAGTGGTTTAGACCCATTGATGCAGCAAAAATTCTTTGATCTAATACTTGAAGAAAATAAGAAAGGTGCGACGATCTTATTTTCATCGCACATTCTATCTGAGGTTCAAAAGCTGTGCACGAGAGTTGCAATTATAAAAGAAGGTAAGATTGTAAAGGTTGAGAATATTAATGAGATGCGCAACAACACCTATAAACGCATCATTATTGAATCAGCATCAGAGGGTATCTCAGCGAAATTCAATTTTGAGGGGATTACGAATTTGACATCGACTGAGGATGGCATTCAATTCCTTTACAAGGGTAACATCAATGAAATTATTAAAGTGCTCTATACCTTAGAGCTTAAAAATATCATTATAGAAGAGCCAACACTTGAAGAAATTTTTATGCACTACTATTTAAAGGAGGCGTAATATGAACATTTTAAAGCAAGAGCTTAAAATGGGCAGAAAATCCTTAATGGTATGGGGCGTCTCTTTAGTTGGCACGCTCGGTCTTTTTATGGCGATGTATCTTGTCATTCGCGATCAGGTGGCAGATTTTCAAAAGGTCTTTGAAGCTTTTCCACCTGAGTTTAGAAAGGCACTTGGCATCACCACCACAAATCTAGGTGAGGTGCTGGGCTATTTTAGTTTTGCATTTCTCTATGTTTTGTTGGCAGGATCTGTGCAGGCGATGAATCTTGGTGTATCTGTTTTGTCTGCGGAGGTCAGAGATAAAACAGGGGATTTTCTATATGTTAAGCCCGTCAAAAGAAGCAAAGTCATTACCATGAAAATGCTTGCTGTCTTTATTCAAATCATCATAATGAACGTGGTAATGATTGCTTCTAGCTATATCATTATTAAGCTTGTTAGTGATCAAAGCTTTGTATTTAAAAACTTTTTAGCGATGGCTGGAACACTTTTTATGCTACAAACTTTTTTTGCCTTCCTAGGTCTCGCGGTATCTGTATTCTTAAGACGTATTCGAACCGTTTTACCTATTAGTATGGGTGTGGTGTTTATGTTTTACATCATCTATCTGCTCAATCAAACACTTGATGATGCAAAATTAGCCTGGCTATCGCCCTTTGGTTATTTTGATCTATCCTATGTTTCAGAGCATTTTGCTTATCAAGGTAAATTTGTAGTTGCATGGTTTGTTTTAAATGCCGTATTTATCTTTTTTACTTATAAAATTTTCAGTAAAAAAGATCTACCGTCTATATAGGAGGTTCATATGAACATTGTACTTAGAGAGCTTAGGGCGCATATGAAGTCTCTAATCATATGGTCGATTGCACAGATTTTTATCATTCTAGCAGGGATGATGAAATACGTTGGATTTTCTTCATCTGGCGTGGATTTAAAAACCATGCTTGAGGGTTACCCTGAAGGTATGATGAAAGCATTTGGAATGAATCGAGTGGATTTAACCACTGTAGAGGGTTTTTATACCGTATTTTTCCTATACTTTATGCTCCTCGCGGCGATACACGCGGTGATGCTCGGGGCGGTTATCATCTCTAAAGAAGAAAGAGATCACAGTGCGGATTTCATCTACTCTAGGCCTGTAAAAAGAAGCAAGGTTGTCTTCAGTAAAATGACGGTAGGTGTTATTAATATCATTGTTTTTAACATAGTTACATTGGTTACCTCGGTTGTAATGATTGCTCAAAACAATGACGGCAACGGTTTATTACCAGAGGTCTCACTTTTAATGCTGGCTCTTTTCTTTATACAGCTCTTCTTCCTGACGCTAGGTGTTTTACTAGGTGCCGTTATGAAGACGACTAAGGCAGCAACCTCAACAGCAACCGGCATCGTGCTAGGGACGTTCTTTTTATCGATCGCATCTGATTTAAGTGATAAAGTAGAATTTCTAAAATATATAACGCCTTTTAAGGCTTATCAGGCAAGTGATGTCGTGCTGGATCATACGATGAATGTGGTTTCAACGATAATACTCGTCGGGTTGAGCATTGTGTTTGCCTATGTGGCAAACCAGAGATTTTATAAAAGAGATTTATCCGTTTAAAAATTAGCAAATGCCCTATCTTTTAAAGCGATTATGTGTGAAATTGCTGTCTGATTTTACACCTGTGAGTTATAAGAGGTGGGGTTTTATAATGTGTCAAATGTCACAATTATATTAAATTGGGTATATAAGTAACAAGTAGTCGGTTGGATGAAGTATAATAATGATATTACTACAAATAAAAAAGGAAGTGATGAAATGAGTAAGATAACGAAATTATTCAAATTTGTTATGACACAGTTAAAGCGTTCTATCGAGCGATTTCCTATCACGCTCATCTTTAGTTTATGTTTTATGGCATCAGTGATGACACGTGTTCATATGTCATATGACGCCATAGGTACAGATACAGTTGAAAAATGGATGATGGTGTTTGCGTTAGGCATTCCAATGTCGGCACTGGCTAAAGTTACCAATGAGCGATTTCAATTTGATGGACGCTACAAGTATTTGACATATGGCATTAGCATCCTGCTCCCATTGCTTTACTATCTAACCATCCCAACTTCTATGGGTGATTACTTTATCATGAGATTTTTGGCACTTTGGGGTATTCTATTTTTAATGTTCCTGACGATGCCTTATTTTCTTCATCGAAAGGGTCTGTCAAGGTACGTCCTACACCTTGCTGGAAAGTTCTTTATGACAGTGCTATTTGCAGCCGTTCTATATGGTGGTATTGCAATGATGATTTTCACCATAGAAGTGCTATTCGACTTCAATTGGTGGGATGAAATTTATTTTGATTTGTTTATATTTATTGCTGCAACTTTTGGTGTGACACATTTTTTAGGAAATGTTCCCGAAAAAAATCAAGCAATTGAACTAGAAGAGTACTCAAAGCTATTTAAAAGCCTGTTCCTTTATATTGTGCTACCAATTATCAGCGTTTATACCATTATACTTTATGCCTATTTTGTAAAGATATTGTTTAACTTTAAGCTACCTGAAGGCGTTATTGGTAACCTGGTACTATGGTATGCATCTGTAAGCGTTATTACGCTCTTCTTTGTAAGGGATCTTAGAAGCAAACTTGAGTGGCTTGAAAGGTTTTTTAGAGTCTATATTCCTCTTATGACGGTGCCATTGATCATGCTTTTCGTCGCTTTGTTTATCAGAATTAATGCATTTGGCTTAACGATGCCAAGGTATTTTGTTGTGACGCTGGCCATTTTTTCTACGATCAGTGTCGCTAGTATGTGGCAAAATAAAAAAGAAACAGCAGTATTAATGATGATTTTGCTTATTTCGATGACGACCTTATCCTTCTTCGGACCATTATCAGGCTATCAACTGACGTTTAACAGCCAGTCCAATCGCCTTGAAGCTATGCTAACACAAAACGAAATATTGAATGCAGATGGATCATTAACGCCAAATCCTAACGCTTCAAAGGAAGGACAAGGCGAAATTTCCAATCAAATCAATTTTTTAATGCGTGCTTACCCTGATAAAAAAATCTCAGCGTTACCAGATGGGTTTAAAGCCGATGATACGAAGGAAGTGTTAGGATTTGAGCTCCTATATTATTGGGGGCCAGGTAATACGATTGATGACTATATCAATTATTACGTTAAAACACCTCAGCAGGTGATTGATTTAATGGGCTCAGATTATCTCGTTGAGCTCAGTAGCTATGATCAAGCCTTCGAATACGATTTAAACGCATCCTATCATATTAAGCTTGAAAATGACAAGCTGGAGCTCACAAGAAATTCTGAGGTGATTCTGTCAGAAAATCTACGAGAAGCAGCTGCAAAATTCTATCTGAATCAGGAGAGCGTCCCTCAACTTATCGGGACAGATGGTACGATTGTTCATTTGATTTTCCAAAATATAGACGGTCGAAAGCTTACAGATCAAACACCTGTTGAAGTAATAGACCTAGAAATTAATGGTTTTACAGTACGTATGCTAATCGATTTAGCAGAGTAATTTCAGAAGAACATTTTAGCAAAACAATTTAGCAAAACAGAAGTAAGAAGTAGATCCTCGTCAAGCATTTGCATGGCGAGGATTTTTTAAAGTGGTCATAGTTTGTTCACTTTCTGTTCGTTGCTTTTTATAAAATCAAATTGTATAATATTTTGTAAATCGAAATAAAATGACCGAAGACGGAAGGTAAAAAAACATGAATCATGAAGAAGAAAAAAAAATGGCCTTACATTATAATACGACTTCTTTCGTTAATTCACAGACAAACTTTTTTAAAGCGCATGCAAGAAAGCAGCCCACGCTTTTAGGAATGGAATTTGAGCACATACTTATTGATAGAGACACACTTAGAAGCTATGATTATTTCGAGCCAGATGGACAGAAGGAAATTTTTGAAAGATTGATGTTCCAAGGCTGGAAGCCCATACTCATCGAAAAGGGTCAGCTACTTGGACTGGAAAAAGACGGAGATACCCTAACGCTAGAGCCTGGCGGTCAAATAGAAATCAGTCTACGACCTCTAAGTAAAATAATAGAGATCGATGATTACTACCACAGGGTTTTAGAGGATCTAAATTCTGTATTAAAGGAAAATCAGGTAATCGCCGGAATCGGCTATCATCCTGTAACACAAATTAAGGCGCTATCACTTTTACCGAAAGAGCGTTATGGTCTAATGTATCGCTATTTTGAAAACAATGGCATCTATTGCCACAACATGATGAAAGGAACGGCAGCGACTCAGGTGTCTATCGACTATTCCGATGAGCAGGACTTTATCAAAAAGTTCAGAGTTGCAAATTATCTTTCGCCAGTTCTTGCATCTCTCTTTGATGCAACACCATTTTTTGAAGGAGAACCCGTCAAGGGTGCTAATATGCGTCTACGCATTTGGGAAGAAACCGATATTAAAAGATCAAAGCTTATCCCTGGAAGCCTAGACCAGCTTTTTGGATTTGAGGATTATGCTAGGTATCTTTTAAATATACCACCAATACTCATATATAGTGATGGCACCTTGATCCAGACGGAAAATGAAAGGCTTGAAAGGTTACTTGATACTTATCCCTTAAAGCCTTCTGAGCTCGAGCATATACAAAGCATGGTTTTCCCAGATGTGAGACTAAAAAGATACATTGAGATTAGAATGCCAGATTCTTTACCCTATCCATATAATATCTCTGTTGGAGCGGTGATAAAGGGACTCTTTTATAATACCGAAAATCTAGAGAAGTACTATCAGCTTAGCCTCAGTGCGAACGACAGCTGGGTGATAAAGCTTAATAATTGGCTCTCGTCAGGTGAGGATTCACGGTTAACTCCAGTGGAACACAATGCATTTATTCAACTTAGGAAAGACTTGCTTATAGACGCGATTCGTGCACTCGATTCTGAGGAAGCACGTTACGTTAAGGCACTTAAGGAAATGGTTGATACTGACACTTCACCTATGGTATATATGCGAAGAACATTTAATCGTTCAAAGGAAGCATTTGTTGAATTAGTAGACGTTAGGAGGACTTGGGAGCATGTTGGATCAGAAATTAACCGATGATTTTATGAAGGCTTATGAAACCTATAAGCATGATTTTGACAGAGTAAAAGAGGCAGTAGCAAATTCTAAGGCAATCTATAAGGGAGCACCAGTACCATACTTATATCTGCCAATGCTCTATTTTGATCAGGATATAGATACTTTTAAATATGCGTTAAGGGGCATTCACGATATCTCAAAGCGCACCATAGAGCTCTATCTAGAAGACGAGAGTGTGAGACAGCTCTTCAACTTTGATTCTAGACTAGATGCTTTAATCAGGGTGCCTCACCATTACGATACGACGGTTCCAATGGGCAGATTTGATATCTTCTACTATGGCGAAGGTAGCTTCCAGTTCTGTGAATTGAACGCGGATGGCGCTTCTGCTATGAACGAGGAGTTTGAACTGAGTAAGATCATGTCTCAGACGGAACTGCTTAATTCCGTCAAGGATACCTATGATTTTCAGGCATTTGAGCTGTTTCACAGCTGGGTTGCTGAGGTTAAAAGCATCTATGCCTCTTACCTTAAAAATACAGGTAAGTCTTCGGCCTTCACTCAAGAAACAACAACGGATAACACGCCACATAAAGGGTCTCCCTTTGTTGCAATTCTTGATTTTATCGACAAAGGCAGCCCACTAGAGTTTGAGATGTTTAGAGATGCTTTCATTGATGGCGGCTTTGAATGTGAAATTGTTGATCCAAGGGATTTGACAGAAATAGATGGGAAATTGTATATTAAGGATAGAGCGATTGATATCATCTATCGCCGTTTGGTAACGAAGGATTTAATGGATCGCTATGATGAAGTTCCCGCTTTGATCAATGGCCTTTTAGCAGGGAAAACGTGCGTGATTGGCTCGATAAAAACACAGGTCATCCACACCAAACGCTTCTTTGAGGTGCTTTATGATGGGGGACTACGCGCTAAGCTTTCCAGTGATCAAATCGCATTTATTGACAAGCACGTTCCATTTACACGACCGCTAAAAAGAGATGAGCGTTTTGAGGATTATCTCGAGCATAAAGATGCCTATATTATTAAGCCGGTAGATTACTATGCATCCAAAGGTGTGTGTGCTGGAAAGGACTACACAAACGAAGCTTGGGAGTCTTTACTTGAGGAAAAGGTAAATGAAGATTTTATCATTCAAAAATACTGTCCACTTGCACTTACAAAGAATTTGTATGAAGCTGCAGATGGCGATGTAGAGGTGAAGGACTATAGTACAATAACGGGTCTTTTCACATATAATGAAAAGCTAGCAGGTATCTATGTTAGGGCGGGTCTTAATGCTATCATTTCAGGCTTACATGACGGCTATACGATGTCAACGCTAAAAGTTATTAAAAAATAGGAGGTAGGTTATGGGTTTTTTATGGACAACCATACACGTTAAAAATTTAGAAGAGTCAATCGCATTTTATCAAGCTATCGTGGGCTTGCAGCTTAGAAGACGCTTCAATCCTTATCCAGGTAGAGAGCTTGCTTTCCTAGGCGTCGGCGAAACAGAGATTGAACTCATGCAAACAGATGGTGAAGAACTTCCAGGCAGAATTGAGGGCATTTCAATTGGTTTTTCCTGTGATGATGCAGAAGGACTTAGAATAGAACTGATCGAAAATCAATTCGAGGTAACTGAAATTGAATCGCCTAATCCAAACATCAAGTATTTTATCGTTAAGGATCCTGATGGTGTGAATGTGCAGTTTGTGCAGGATATGCGGAAAGGCTAAGTAGATTAATATATGAAAAATAGCCCCTCCTAAGGATATACTTCCAAATAACAAGCGGTTTCGGCTGCGCCTGCAAATTGTCATTTGGAAGTATATCCTTAGGAGGGGCTTTTTAATATACTAATACATAGTGGGGGATAAGAAGTTTAGGCTTTGCCTGCAAATTGCCATTTTGATGGAACTAACAGCAAGAGGGCTTTTAATTTACATAGACAAATGTTGCTGCGCCTGCAAATTGCCATTTTGATGGAACTAACAGCAGGAGGGCTTTTAATTACAAAACAAATGTAGCAGCGCCTGCAATAGTCATTTGGAAGTACATCCGTAGGAGGAGCTTTATTATAAATTACATATATTAGGAGGGGTTTATGAAAATTGTTTCTGAGGTTATGGCTAAGATGATTGCTTACTCGAATGGGAATCTTCACGATATCAATCATCTCTTAAAAGTACATGGGTATGCGAGAACGATAGGGATTTTAGAAGGGTTAGATGTAAACGCGCAGAAAACTCTTGAAGTGGCTGCTATTTTACATGACATCGCTTGTCCGTTATGTCGTGAGAAATATGGAAATACAAATGGTCGATATCAGGAGATTGAGGGGGAGAAGTTGACTTTTGAATTTCTCAAGTCCTTTGAAATGGGTGAAGCATTTGTTAATCGTGTGGCTTATCTGGTTGGTCATCATCATACGTTGACGCAGATTGAAGGCATGGATTATCAAATTTTAATAGAAGCGGATTATATTGTAAATGCTGATGAAAGTCAGCATAATGAAGATAAAATAAGAAATGTGATCGATCAGTTATTTAAAACGAGTAGCGGTAAAGCACTCATCGAGTCGATTTATTTTCCAAAGAAAGCAACTCTTTAATGCAAACCTGATATTTTAGGGGTGTGGATAAAATGAGAATTATTTTCAATTAAAGCAAAATTGAAGAATTAACAAACCCATTTGGGGTAAATATGACATTATAAAATGAGGTGATTTATGGAAAATTTATCGAATGCAAATGGGAACTGGAAGCGGAAAGCGGCTAGGTTTTTAATCAGTCAAAACGTCTCTTTATTTGGGACTTCATTAGTTCAGTATGCGATAATGTGGTATGTGACGTTATATACTGGGTCAGGGTTCATGATGACCTTATCGATCATCTTTGGCTTTTTACCAACCTTTTTCTTATCGCCTTTTGCAGGGGTTTGGGCAGATCGGTTTGATCGCAAAAAGCTCATCATCTATGCGGATGGTGGGATTGCACTAGCAACTGCAGTTATGGTGGTATTCTTCTTAATGGGCTATGAAAGTGTTTGGCTCATGTTTGTTATCTCTGCCATAAGGGCGTTTGGCTCATCGGTACAGCAGCCAGCGGTCAATGCATTTATCCCGCAGTTTACGCCTGAGGATCAGCTGATGCGCGTCAATGGAATCAATGGCAGTATTCAGTCCTTTATGATGCTCATATCGCCGATGGTCAGCGGTGTCTTAATGACACTTGCACCCATCGAAACCATCTTCATGATCGATGTGGTAACTGCAATTTTTGCCATCTTAATAATAGCACCGCTTAAGGTAGAGCAGGCGCAAAAACAAATACAACAGCAGGGTGAAAAAATAGATTACTTCGCAGATTTAAAACAGGGCATCGACTATATTCGTAACCATGCCTATCTCAAACGCTTTTATGTTTTTATAGGCGTGTTTCACTTTTTAATCACACCGGTGGCCATGCTATCGCCACTTCAGGTAACCCGTAATTACGGTGGCGTCATATGGCGACTGACCGCAATAGAGATCGCTTTTTCTTCAGGTATGCTAATAGGTGGACTCCTAATTTCAGCATGGGGAGGCTTTAAAAATCGCATCCATACCATGACCCTGTCCACCATGACTACCGGGCTACTTATACTTGTTTTGGGAACGCAAATTAACTTCTATGTGTATCTGTTCATCATGTTTTCAGCCGGTATCACGATACCACTTTTCAGTACGCCATCAACCGTACTCTTACAAGAAAACGTAGACAATGTCTATCTCGGTAGAGTTTTCAGCGTCATGTCCATGATCTACAGCGTCACCATGCCAATCGGCATGCTTTTATTCGGTCCACTGGCAGACGCCATCGCCATAGAATGGCTCTTACTCGTCACAGGCGCACTCGTCTTCATTCAAGGCTTCTTCCTAATTGGCAGCAAAGTATTAGTCACAGCAGGGGAAAAACGCAAAGAATTCCCATCGGAAGTTTAACTGCATCAGAGCCTTGAATGGATTGAAGTATCGTTTTACTGACATGTGAATTAAAGCCTCGTGTAATTAACCCCAAAACGACAGGGTTTCGGCTATGCCTGCAAATTGTCGTTTTAGGGTTAATTACACGAGGCTTTTCCATACTCAATCATGAGTAAAAGGTTAAAATCCCTACTTCAATTGTGTGAGGCAATTAAAGCATCAAAATTTATTTAAGTTTATGTCTAAAGAAAGCCAGATAATAGCACCCCCAAAACGACAATTTGCAGGCTCCGCCGAAACCCTGTCGTTTTGGGGGTGCTATTATCTGGCTTTCAATTACATCAAAGTTTGACAATTAAATCCCGAGCACACAGGTAGGAATTGTTAAGCTTTTGTGAATGATACTGTTTCTCGTTGACGAACGCCTCAAGACGCGGTATCATTATTATGAAATAAATCCGATTAAATTACTAGGATATAGGAGGCATCTATGCAAATTATTAAAATAGAGAATTTAAAATCACAGGTAGAAGGACAAGATATTCTCAAGGGAATTGATCTTACGATTAACTCAGGAGAGATTCACGTTATCATGGGTCCAAATGGTGCGGGAAAATCGACGCTTGCCAATGTATTGATGGGACACCCTGCTCACGAAGTAACCGATGGCAGCGTGTCTTTTTTGGGCAAAGACCTTTTAGACATGAAAGTAGATGAGCGTGCAAAATCTGGGCTCTTTTTATCTTTCCAATACCCTCAGGAAGTACCAGGGGTCACAGTAGAGAACTTTATCAGAACGGCAAAGAAAGAAGTGAGTGGCATCATGCCAATGATGACGCATTTTAATAAAGAGATTAAAGGTCGTCTTTCTGAACTCTCTATGGATGAAAAATACCTAGATCGTTATTTAAACGTGGGCTTTTCTGGTGGTGAGAAAAAGAAAAACGAAATTTTGCAAATGGCAGTGTTAAATCCTAAGCTCGCGATATTAGATGAAACGGATTCTGGTCTGGACATCGACGCGATTCGCGTGGTCTATGAAACGGTGCAAAAGCTTTCAAGTGAAAACAATGCCATCTTAGTGATTACGCACTATAACAAGATTCTAAATTATATCAAACCGGACTTTGTCCATGTACTCGTAGACGGCAAAATCGTAAAAAGCGGCGATTTGTCTTTAGCTGAAGAAATTGAACGCTCAGGCTATGAAGTTTTCAAAGCAGAAAAAACAAGTGAAGCAGTGCGTGCATAAGGAGGCATCATGGCAAATAAAACCTATATTGCGGACGTAGATCGTGGCATCTATGATGTCGTTAATCCTGAGAATCACCGCTTTGTAGCGGACAAAGGCTTAACTGAGGACATCATCAGAGACATTTCTAAGGAAAAAAATGAACCCGAGTGGATGTTAGAGTACAGACTTAAATCCCTCGAAATTTATAAATCAAAGCCCATCCCAACTTGGGGGGCAGATCTCAGTGACCTCGATGTGGAAAATATCGTGCACTATGTAAGACCTAACACTGACATGAAGACCAGCTGGGACGATGTGCCAAGTGAAATTAAGGAAACCTTTGAAAGATTGGGGATACCTGAGGCGGAGCGCAAGTCGCTTGCAGGTGTTGGTGCGCAGTACGACTCAGAGGTCGTCTACCACAGCATGCAGGAAGAGCTCATCGCACAGGGTGTGGTCTATACGGATATGGACACAGCAGTAAAAGAGTACGAGGACATCGTTAAAAAGTATTTTATGACGATTATCACCAACCGAGATCATAAATTTTCTGCGCTTCACGGTGCGGTTTGGTCAGGTGGGTCGTTTGTCTATGTGCCAGAAGGGGTCCATGTGGGACTGCCTTTACAGTCGTACTTTAGACTCAATGCCAAAGGGGCAGGACAGTTTGAGCATACGCTCATCGTCGTGGAAAAAAATGCGAGCCTCCATTTTATCGAAGGGTGTTCGGCGCCGAAGTACTCGGTTCAAAACCTACATGCCGGTGCAGTTGAGCTTTTCGTAAAAGAAGGCGCAAAATTGAGATACAGTACCATCGAAAACTGGTCGCGCAATATGTATAATCTTAATACCAAGCGCTCGGTCGTAGATAAAAATGGGAAAATCGAGTGGGTTTCAGGCTCGTTTGGATCGAGAGTGTCCATGCTTTATCCGATGAGTATCCTAAGGGGCGAAGGGGCAACCAGTGAGTTTACTGGGATTACTTTTGCTGCGAAGGGTCAGTATCTGGATACGGGTACAAAGGTGGTACATGCTGCTCCAAATACCAGCTCTATCGTCAATTCGAAATCCATCTCTAAGGATGGCGGTCACGCTTTCTATAGAGGACTTTTAAGAGTGACGCCAAATGCAGTAAACGTCAAGTCTACAGTCAATTGTGAGTCTCTGATGCTAGACAGCGACTCGAAGTCAGATACACTTCCTATTATCGAGATCGGCAACGATAAGGTCGATATTGGGCATGAGGCGAAGATTGGTCGCATCAGCGATGAGACGATTTTCTATCTCATGAGTCGAGGCATTGATGAAGCAGAAGCAAAAGCGATGATCGTAAGAGGTTTTGTTGAACCGATTACGAAGGAGTTGCCACTGGAATATGCTGTTGAGCTCAATAATCTCATCACACTAGAACTTGAAGGCACGATTGGTTAGGAGGACAGCATGATAAATGAAAATACAGCTTCAAATAATGAAAACAGTTTGGGTCGTGATGATGCATCAAGTCATGAAAAAGCTTCCAGCTATGCGATCCCAACTTGGAAACGACTCACTTTACCAGAAACACTCTTCCCAGTTCGTAGTGGTGAAGTTGTGGAAGCGCTTAGTGTAGAAGGAAATGCCATAGAGGTGACGCCATTTGAAGCGTTTCATGAAGAATGGTTTTCAGATGCAAAATACACGAAGACATTGGGTGAGCCATTTACATCCTATATTTCAAATGAAAAGAATCACGGCTATGTCATTCGATCAACCTCAAGAGCGTTTGACGCCCCTGTCGTGAAGCTAAACTATAAACTTAGTACGGAAAAGCCACTTCTAGTTGAGAATCAACTCTTTATCGCAGAAGAAGGTAGTAAGCTAACCGTCGTGATCGATTATACTTCTGATGAGAACGGTGTAGAGCTTCAGCATTACGGAACGACAAGAGTGATCGCCAAGAGAGGCAGCACGGTTAGAGTGGTAAAGATTCAAAGATTAGGCGCAAAAGCGTTTAATTTTGATCAAAACTTTTCTGAAGTATTTGAAGGCGCCAAGCTAGAGCTAATCGATATACAGCTAGGGGGTCAGATCAAGGCGGTTGCCTATGAGTCACACCTTGCTGAGCGACATGCTTTTGCTGATTTACAATCGCTTTACTTTGGCGATCAAGGCGAAGCTCTGGATCTATCATATACGATGAAGCATTTTGGCCCCAAAACAGAGTCATTGATCCTTTCAAAAGGCGCACTTGGTGGCGATAGTAAAAAGGTCTTTAGAGGCAATCTCTTCTTTGAAAAAGGCGCGACACAATCCGTTGGTAGAGAGAAGGAATACGTTGTTCTTCTAGATGAAAAAGTCAAATCCGATTCAATTCCGGCACTCATGTGCTCAGAGGATGACGTCATCGGCGAGCATGCTGCAAGTGTGGGTCAATTGGATCATGAGAAATTATTCTATTTAATGAGCAGAGGCTTATCGCTGGAAGAGGCAAAAAAGCTGGTGATAAAAGCATCGTTTGAAGAGGTTCTGATAACACTTAAGGACGACGGGCTTAAGGATTCTATTTTAGAAGCGCTGGACAGGAGGCTGTAGATGGGAGTAGGCAGAGAGGCACACGAACTGAATATGGTGCGTGAGGAATTTCCAATTTTTAAGCAGCACCCTGCACTGATCTATCTTGATCATGCCGCTACCTCTCAAAAGCCAGACACTGTGATAGAGCGAATGAAGCTCTATTTAGAGGAGAGCAATGGTTCTCCGCATCGCGGGGCGCATCTCCTCAGTGTTGAATCTACGAGACAATACGACTATGGACGTGGACGTGTTGCAGAGTTTATCGGCGCGAAGTCGCCTAATGAAGTGATTTTCACTAAAAATGCGACTGAGGCACTTAACCTGGTGGCACAAAGCTATGGCAAAGTCAATTTGAATGAAGGGGACGAGATAGTGCTTGCAATTACCGCACATCACTCCAATATCGTGCCTTGGCAAATCGTAGCAAAAGAGAAGCGCGCTGTACTGAAGTACCTGTATATCGATGAGACGGGCCAGTTTCTATCAGGAGAACTGGATAAAATTACTGCAAAGACTAAAATCGTGGCTTTTCCCTGGATTTCCAATGGACTGGGCTGTATACATTCACCAGAGCCTATCATTCAAAGGGCACATGAAGTTGGGGCAGTTGTAGTCTTAGATGCGGCACAAGCCGTGGGACATGTTCCTGTAGACGTCGTCACTTTAGATGTGGACTTCCTCGTGTTTTCAGGGCATAAGATGTATGGCCCAACAGGGATTGGTGTCCTTTTCGGCAAGCAATATTTGCTTGAGAAGATGCCACCCTTCTTAACAGGGGGCGATATGATCGAATATGTAGAAGAGCAGGAAACGACCTATGCGCCTATTCCAGAACGATTTGAAGCTGGGACACAGCATGTGGAAGGTGTCGTTGGACTGGTAGCTGCCATCGATTTTATTCAAGGTGCTCGACTCGACAACATTCGTTTGAAAGAGGAGCGTTTGGCGAAATACGCCTATAAAAGGTTATCAGAGCTAAATTATGTGACGGTATATGGACCAAAAGCCGATGAACCTCGAGGGGCATTGGTGACCTTTAACGTGGAAGGCATCCACCCTCATGATATGGCGACACTTTTGGATCGCAAAGGCATTGCTATAAGAGCAGGGCATCATTGTACTCAGCCGCTTATGAAGTATTTGGGCATTCATGCCTCTTGCAGAGCGAGCTTTTCTATCTACAATCACGTTGAAGAGATAGATGCTTTAATTGAGGGTATTAACTATGCAAGGGAGGTATTTGGCTATGTCAATGGATAATTTATATACAGAGCTGGTAATGATGCACAACAAAAGTGGTCATAACAAGCATCTACTAGAGCATGCCAGTCATATAGAGCGCGGTCATAACCCGAACTGTGGCGATGATTTGACCCTTCAAGTAAAGCTTGAAGAGGGTGTCATCACTGATGCAGCTTTTTTAGGTAGTGGCTGTGCCATCAGCCAAGCGGCGATGTCCATCATGATCGATCTGGTTAAGGGTAAAACTGTGAGTGAGGCAAAAAATCTCGCAGAGCTCTATCTAGGAATGATTAGAGGAGAGTCAAGATCAGAGGAAGAGCTAGAGGCTTTAGCCGATGCAGCACTTTTTGAGAACTTATCAAAGATGCCTGCAAGGGTAAAATGTGGCACACTCGGATGGCATTGCTTAACAGTCGTTCTTGATAAATAATGCTTATACAAGTATAATGTGTGAGGCAGTATATGTTTATGAATACTTTTTAGTGGTATTTTATAGATATATAGTGTCTCTTTATTTTGAAATAGAAAGAGGTTTTAACATTTATGTATGACATCAGGGATATCATTGAAAAATGCATCACGCTAACAGAAAAAATAAAAAAGGAATATATCAAGCTTCAAGAGGATAGCGGCGATATGCGGATGCGTATACTAATTGGCGTTTTTATTCGTTCTGCTAACAATGATATTGCTTATTATCAAAGAGTTAAAGGTACACTCACGGATGAAATTGCAGAAACAATTGACTTTGGTGTGTTTGATAAGATATCTAACCTCGTTAATCAATTTGCTCGAACCATTGTACCGATCACGATATTTGAGAGAAGACCGCTTGTCAATTATGCACTGTCTCAACAAAAATCCATTTATGCTCTTCTTGTAGACATACAAGGTCGTATGGTTTTCGGTGAGGAAGAGACCTCTATTGCATATTATGTGCTATCAGAGCTAATTCAAGAGAAGCTTAAGTTCATTAATGAGCTAGAACAAATGGTGCAATAGCTTTCAGAATATTAAGATTTTATTACTAGTATCGCTATAAACTTATGGATAGATTAATTATGCTATAATGATGCTAATGAACTGTTTGAAACAACCGTTGTAAGGTAATAATAATATATAACACTATCGGAGGCATAAATGAGCGAAAAAAATCAAGCACCAGTAAAGACTGTAGCAAAAATCATGTATGCGCTAAGTATTCATATGAAATATGGGGAAGTTTTACATGTAGAAGGACTGTCAAAGGAAGAAAAGGATAAGTATTTTGATCTTGCAAGAAAGGAAAGCGGTACTATGCTTGTTGAGGATCGAAATAGCGTGAGACACCTTCATAGTCAAGATATTGCAAAAATTTCTGTTAAGGCCTATGACGAAAAGTACAGTAAGCTGTATCACCCATTTGAAAAGATGTTATTTTCAGAAAGTAGTCTAGGCAGGCGCGTTTTTAGCTTAATTATTAAAGCCTTTATTGTATTATCAATCGTTGGAATGTTAGCTGTATTTGGTTTGGCGATGATTGATGGGGATATTATGGATGTTTTCTTTAATGGTGAGGTGTTATCTGCAACCTTGTCAAAGGGATTTGATATCATCAATAAGATTTTTGGATTTACCGTGATTCTTCTTATTTTACTCAATCTCATCGACTTGATTTTAGGACTTAAAGCGCACTATTATATTAATCAAGATGGTGCATATCCTGTAGAATTCTCAAGATTAAGCAACGCATTGGTTACCATTGCCTTTATCATTATTTTTACTTTAGCCAAAATGATGCTAGGTTTTGTTGCAAACATGATTTAATAATTTTTTAAGCTAAAAAGCCGGTGTTCACCAATTGTGAACATCGGCTTTTTATATTTGGTTAATCATTTTTTAATGGATTTGGGGTAAATTATTGTTAAAGCATTAACCTAGATAGATTTGGAGGATTTAATGAGTAATATCTCGAACCGTCACAACACAAAATGGATATTTTTAACCTTTGGCTTTGTAGCCATACTGGCTTTGAGCACCGTGGCCTACATAGGATATGAAAATGCTGTAGAAAGAGCAGAACAGGTCACTACCAATTTTTTTGTGAGGCTATACGAAGCCAATCCATCTACCCTGTCTGGTTTATTACCTGAAGATACACTTTTAGCAAATGAAAAATCTTTTGAAACCTACATTACAAAGCTTAACCAATCCGTTGATAAAAAACTTAAGGGACGATTTACTGAAAAGTTTAAAAAAGAGCTAATGGGTAATCGTCTTTGGATGATGGCACCAGATATTGCTAAAGCGAAGTCACTATTAATATCGGTGACGGATGTTACCCTAGAACGTGTCAATATTGAGTCTGATGAGATTTACTTTAACTTTCAAGTCACAGTTGAATCAAAGCTCAGCGAGACGGATGAGTTGTTCAGAGTAGATGTGGAAAAAGGTCAAATTAGATTGGTAAGACAGGGCATCGGTTATCGCATCGATCATATAAATTACACAGCTTCACCTTTTATTAAGAATAGTATATGATTAATAGGACAGAAACTGTCCTTTTTTAATTTCTAAATTGATTATAATAGTAGTAAGGAATCCTTAAATATAATTCTTGCAAGAATTGAGGGCGATAATGGAGACGATAGAAATACTTTTAAATGTAATTGCTTATATTGAGACAAATATAGAAGAGACCATAAGCGCTGAGATTGTGGCTGAGTATGCAGGCTATTCAACAGATTATTTCCACAGATTATTTGGCATATATACTGGTGAAAGCCTCGTCGCATATATTAGGAAGAGAAAAATGACCTTTGCTCTTAAAGACATTCAAGCGAATCAACGCCTAATAGATGTGGCTATAAAATATGGCTATGGCTCAGAAAGAGCATTCTCAAGAGCCTTTAGCGGTTGCTTTCACATGTCTCCAAAACAAGCGAAGAAAAGCAAAATTGTCATCCAACCGCCTTTGACAATTGCACCGTTAAAAATTGATGGCTTTAAAGGAGATCTGAAATTGGAATATTTAAGTGATGTTATGTATAAGTCATTACCTCAGATGCGAGTAGCCAGTCATGTGGTGATTAGTGAAAATCCTGAGGATGAAGTAATCGCGTATATGCAAGGGATAATGAAAAAATATGAAATACCGGATTCAGCTGAGCAATATGGCTTCGATTATCCAGTGAGTGAATCTGAAGCTGAAAGAGGCTACCGCGGCTATGAGTACTGGGTTAGGATGGATGAAAGTATAGATGAAACGCTATTATTAAAGGCACCAGTTACAATTAAGTCTGTTCCAAGCTATAAATATGCTGTCATTAGAATTACAGAGCCTTTTATCGACCCTTTCGAACGAATTCCCAAAGCATGGCAAACACTGGTTAAGTGGATTGAAGCCAATAGCCTTTATAATCGAGAACTTAGAGAAGCAAAATGCTTAGAGCAAGTTACGGTAGATAATGGCGTAACCTATATGGATATTATGATTCCGATTCAGAGCTTGTAATTAAAGTGCTAGATAAGGGAATTGAGTATTAAATAAAGCTATGGTGTAGAGTTATGACACCATAGCTTTTTAGGTTGTTTCAGAATTATTTTATAGAGTTTGTGTTAGATCGAAGATTTGAACGCCCAATGCGTCCTGTGGTTCGCTGATGGAAGCATGATCGCCTCTTCCCATATCCACTCTAAAGCCAGCACTTTTAATTCGACCCTCAATGCACTGACGGCAATGAGCCGCTTCGTCACCTGTGCAGATTTTATCCTTATAGAGCTCGTATTTCTCTCTTACATCTGTAGGTGAAAGATTGGGCATAACGACGTTTGCACCTGCCTTAAGTGCTTTTTCACGCCCCTTAGGATCTAACGTTCCCATAGCAGTAGTAGAAGGGAGAAGTGCTTGAGGTAACAAAAGTCGTGCAAGAGCGACCATGATCAATGTCGCTTCAACCGTGCCACCCTTTGAGCCCCTTAAAGGTGTCTCATCATGTGGGATATATGGGCCGATTCCTACCATTTCTGGCTGTAACGTTTTAATAAATCTCAAGTCGGCAACTAAATCAGCGCTTGTCTGATTAGGTAGCCCAACCATAAAGCCTGCGCCAACCTGGAAACCTAGTTTTTTAAGGTTGAACAAGCATTCTCGTCGGTTTTCAAAGCTCATTTTAGGGTGCAATGCTTCGTAAAGTTCCTTTGAAGCCGTTTCATGTCTTAAAAGGTAACGGTCAACGCCTGCTTTTTTTAAGGCTTCGTAGCTTTCATAGCTTCTTTCACCAACTGAAAGTGTGACCGCACAGTCTGGGTGATTGGTTTTAATCGCCGTTATAATTTCTATTAAGCGATCGTCTGTAAAATATGGGTCCTCTCCACCTTGAAGTACGAATGTACGATAGCCCAACTGATAACCTTCTTCACAGCAATGTAGAATGGCGTCTTTACTTAAGCGATAACGATCGACATTTTTATTTTGCCCTTGAATCCCACAATAGCTACAATTTTGCTTACAGTAATTTGTAAATTCGATTAGACCTCTCATAAAAACGGTATCTTTATAAAAGAGAGACTTTTTATCAAGCGCCCTTTCAAATAAATAGGGTGTGGTTTCTGCATCGATTTCATCTATGATTCTGAGTAACAATTCATCTGATAAATCTTCATTCTCG
The DNA here is from genome assembly GCA_001897605.1 of Clostridiales bacterium 38-18. Classification (GTDB taxonomy): domain Bacteria; phylum Bacillota; class Clostridia; order Peptostreptococcales; family Acidaminobacteraceae; genus Fusibacter_C. The sequence goes on from MKTL01000016.1 coordinate 275,161, forward strand.
TAAAGTTGGTCGATCAATTGTTTAATGGTTTGCACATTTACCTCCAAAAAAAAATTCTTTTACCGAGAGATAAAAGAAGGACAGCACAAAATATATGGTCTGCTTCCTTTGAGATAAGAAATCTCTACTCTCTTAGGGGGGGACGATGAATAGACATTTACAAAGACGCATCTCGGTAAATACCTTGCTTGTTAATAATTTATCAAATATTTTGATTTCTGTCAAGACTGTTTTTGTCGTTAAATATAACACTTGTGTAACGGATGAGATGGGATATAATTAAAATTGATATTATTTGAAGAGAGGTAAACACATGAAGAACAAAGATTTTCCGTCAGGACATTGGACAAATGCAGTCGTAAGTGAAGTGGTTCAGCTTGCAGATCGCCTTCTTGGAAACGAGTATGAAGTGATGGAAAAAGGCAGACAGGACATCGTAACAACATTGGATATTCAAATGGAGAGGGAGATAAAAGCACTCTTATTGAGTCGGTTTCCAAACGATGGATTTGTTGGTGAGGAGGAGAATCAAACGGCATCTAATCATAAGCGGATTTGGGTTTGTGATCCAATTGATGGAACGCTTAATTTCACACAGGGGATTCCCTATTTTGGCGTTCAACTGGCGCTTTTAGAAGGGGATGCTGTGCTTTTTAGTATGATTTATTTGCCAAAGCTTAAAGAGCTTTATACGGCCATTTTAGGTCAAGGCGCTTTTTTAAATGGTACCTCTATTGCGATAGCTCAAATTCAAACATTAGAAAAAAGTATTGTGACCTTTGGTGATTTTTCAAAGTCAAACCCAAGCTCAAGAACCTTTCAAAATGAATTAATCGGACGATTATTGGGAAAAGCGATGCGCATAAGAATACAAGGTGCTTCTTCAGTGGATTTTGCATTTGTTTCAAGTCATAAGAATGCGGTTCACATTTTGTTTTCTAAAAACGTTTGGGAACTGGCACCGGGTATATTACTTGCAAAGGAAGCTGGCTGTGTTGTTCACAAATTCAGTGGTGCCACTCATGGCTTTGAAGGAGAAGGATTGATTATCAGTGCCAACCAAAACATTCTTGATGAGATATTAATAGAAATAGAAAAAATGTAATCATTGTGAAACCGATCATATGCAATAGGTCAAAGTAAAACAAAGTAGAAAGGATCAATTATGAAAAAATCAGTGCTTGATATTATGAATCATGAGTATCTTTTAACCAACGGACTAGGAGGCTATAGTTTTGGTACTGTGGATGGGACAAACTGCAGAAAATACCATGGTCTTTACTGTGTTAGCGATAATCCACCGGTGGAAAGGTTTCATTTGATTTCTAAGATGGTGGTTTCTGTCGTGGTGGGGGAGAATGTCTATCCATTTGTTTATGAAAACGTTACCGGTGTTCCAAAAACAGAATCTAACCTTACAGCCTTTACCCATAAGGGAATCTTACAAAGACGGTTTCATGAGCCTACTATAGGAGCTGATTTAAAAGAGCAAATCGCTTTGGCTTATGGTAGCAATCATCTTGCAGCCAAATATAAATTAAGCCTACCAGAGACCTTAGTTCATAGAAGTGATGTGAAAATTAAGTTTGAGCTTTTGGTCAACTTTAGAGATCATCATGAGACGATTACTCCAGAACTTGAAAAGTATACCGCCGTTTTTAATGAGGACAATCAAATGGCAGTCATTTCCGATCAGCAACACACGGTGTATGCTCAGTTTATCAGTGAAGAAAGTATTTCTTATCGTTGTCCGCTCAGTCTAACAGCAGAGAGCTATTATCCTATCGAAACGGAGAGAGGCTATCCAGACATGGAGGCGCATATCATAGCTGTAGAGGGGATTATAAAACCAAAGTCAAATACAGTAACCTTCGAACTAAGAGTGAACACCACATCTGATTTTAGTTCATTAAGCGAGATTCATGAATCGAGAACGAATCGATATGACCAGCTTATGAAAAATGCGGGTGCAGAATCTGAAGTTTTAAAGCAGCTGGTACAAGCTTCAGACGATTTTATCGTTTATAGAAAGACGACGGGAAAGAAAACGATCATTGCAGGTTATCCTTGGTTTACTGACTGGGGTAGAGATACGATGATTTCTATACCAGGATTAACCCTTGAAACCGGTAGATATGAAGAAGCACTTGAAATGATTGAAGGCTTTTTGCAAATGGCATATAAGGGCATTATCCCAAATAATTTTCCGGATGAAGGTCAAGCACCTATGTACAATACTTCAGATGGAACGCTTTGGTTATTTCATGCCATGTACAAGTACATGATGAAAACCAATCACTTAGGTGCACTAGAAAAAGTATATCCAAAATTAGTTGAAATCATTGATTTTCATGTTAACGGTACCATAAATGATATCTATATGGATCAGGATGGCCTACTCAGTACAGGAAATGAGACCACCCAGCTAACTTGGATGGATGTTAAGGTAAATGGATGGGTAGTAACCCCTAGACATGGTAAAGCAGTAGAAATCAATGCACTTTGGTACAATGCACTTCAAATCATGGCGGCGTTTTCAGCTATGCTTTCAAATGGTGAGGAACATAAGTATTTAGAGTTAAGTGCCCGTACAAAAAAGGCATTTAATGAGCAGTTTTGGAATGAAGCAGGGCAAAATTTATATGACCTGATTATTGATGGCGAAGCGTATGACATTCCAAGACCTAACATGATATTCGCCGTGAGCCTACCTTTTTCAGTTCTGAACCTCGATAAGCATAAGGCGGTTGTCGATTATGTGATGAAGCATTTTAAAACCCCATATGGGTTAAGAACTCTTAGAATGGAGGATGAGAATTTTCAACCGATCTATACTGGTGATCTACTTAGTCGAGATGGTGCATATCACAGAGGAACCGTGTGGGCTTGGTTAATGGGACCCTATCTAGAGGCACATTATAAAACCTACAAGGATCTTTCGTATTTACAAAGTGCATTAAAGGAATGGATGATGCATTTGGAAAATGGTGTGATCGGCAGTTTATCAGAAGTGTTTGATGCGACAGAACCGTTCAATCAAAAGGGATGTTCAGCACAGGCATGGTCGGTTGCTGAGGCGATTAGAATTTGGAAAATAGCGAACAACGATTAAGGATAAAAAAGTAAATGACAGATAGAGATAGAAAAAACTGCTAAATTGGGATATATTAGTATTAGAATTGGTTATTTCACTTTTTATAAAGTAGAGGTGAGAAATGAAAACTCTATTAGAGTCATGGCAGCTTGATATAAGTAACCTATTAACCGTACCCTATGATAGACGATTAAAAAGGCTGGGCCTACATGAGGAACCTGTCTTACCTGTCACCTATGACGTTTTTTTAGAGCGTCTTTACACTGAGGATTTGACAGACGTCTATGATCAGTTTTTGGATTTGATTAGTGGTGAGATTGAAAGGTGCCAATATTCTTATCGCATAAGACTTACGAATGGTGGCTATGCGATTTTTGAGGACGAAATCATCATCACGGAATATACATCAGATGGGATACCATCAAAAGCAGAAGGATTTACATATGATCTTTCCTTATCTGCTAAAGATGCTATTTTGAGTAAAATACCTGAAAGAGATCCTTTGACATTTCTTAAAACAAGTGATGCATTTTTATCTGAATTGAAGCAATCCATCGAGAAGCAACGCAAATCCATGTTTTTCTTAACGGTGGCAATGATATGTGTAGACAATTTTGCACAAATCAATTCAGCTGAAAGGAGAAGGGTTGCAGACCGAGTGCTCGTCCATGTCGCACATGCAATTGAAGCGGCGTTGCCTGAGGAGGCATATACGGCTAGGTTTGGTGTGAACTGCTTTATTTTTGCACTTCCAAATACACCTAATATTATGGCTGAGACGATAATAAATAAAATCATCGAAGACATTCAAAGCATTGCATATGCCGTTGAACCACAGCCTATTTTTTCATATGGCCTAAAGGAATATTTGGGTGAGACACCCTATGAACTGATTCAGATGTTAAAGACTAAAATCAAACAGGCTTTTTAAGTCTATATTAAAGCCTATAATTTGGTAGAATACATTAAGTTTATATGCATTAAAAAGGTGCTTTTGCAAGAATCGCTAAGCACCTTTTTTACGCTTTTTATTTTGTTATGATGTAAAACTGACTTGTAAGTGGTGGCAGTGTGAATGAATTTGAACCGGTTTGAAGGGTTAGGCTCTCACTACCTGTTAGTTCTTTTAACGACATTGAATCAGAATAATCAAAGCTAATGGTTTTTTCAGAATCGCTAGCATTGATTGCTACTAGTAATCGTTTATTTTCCTTACTGATTTCATAGATCATAGTAAATTGATCTCTGTAAATCAGGTGAAAGCTACCAGAATAGTTTTCCTTTACTTGCGCTAAAAATTGTAGATACGGAATTAAGTTTGTCTCATCATTGACTTCAGATTGACTGAAATCCATAAAAGCTCTATTAGCTGGATCATAAGCCCCATCCATTGCGATTTCAGTTCCGTAGTAGAGGACTGGTATCGCAGGGTAGGTATAGGTGAAAGCAAGTGCCAATTTGGTGTATTCTACTTGATTTTTAGGATTCTGGCTCATAAATCTCGCATTGTCGTGATTGTCTATGAACAAGGCGTTTTCAGTAGGAGTAGAAAAATTCTTTTCCTTTTCAAGGGCATTGGCCAAGGATAAAATGTTCGGTTTTACATTAAATGCGTTAATAATACCGTTATACAAAGAGTAGTTGGTTAAACTGTCTATGCCGTCTTTATGATAGGATTCAAGGGTATTTGTGTTACCATCCCAGACTTCGCCCAGTAAAAAGAAATCGGGATACTTTTCTTTAATCGCACCTGAAAAATCCTGCCAAAATTCATGTGAAACATGGCGCATGGTGTCGAGTCTAAAGCCGTCGATGCCGGTTTGGTCAATCCACCAAAGGGCGTTTTTAATAAAATAGTCCTTTACCTCAGGATTGGATTGATCGAGATCAGGGAGACCAGCCAACCAACCGGTTTCAAGCTCGTTTGCATCCTTGAAGTTATTCAGTGGCGTATCAGGATGGAACCAGTCTGCCTTGTCAGGATCGGAAAGCCAGGGTGAGTTGTAGCCGGTATGATTGACGACGTAATCTAAGATCACTTTAATGCCCATTTCGTGCGCTTGATTCACAAGCGTTTGAAGGGTAGCCATATCGCCAAAATGTGGATCGACGGACTCAAAATCGTAGATCCAGTAGCCGTGATAGCCGTTTGGGCCATTGGTCATAACCGGCGTCAGCCAAATTGCAGTTGCCCCTAGAGATTTTATATAATCCAGATGGTCGATGACACCTTGAAGATCACCACCTTGAAAGGCTCTCATATCTTCTTTGTTGACATCTGGAAGGTTACTCTCTGGATTACTGTCTGCAAAGCGATCGACCATAATAAAATAGATGATGTCATCGGAAGTGATGCGCGCTGTGATTTCTGTGGTTGGACTCTCAGCGGTGGTTGATTCGTTCGCTTGAGTCGCTTCATTCGATTGAGTTGCATCTTTCTCGTCTGAAGCTTCTGAAGTGAGCGGTGTGGTTTCTGATGGAAGGGCATTTTTACTTTGACACCCCATTAATAAAACTAAGGTGAAAATAATGAGTAAACTAAATTGAAAATGTTTCTTGCCTAATTGAAATGTCATTTTTCCTCCTAATTCATGCAAGCGGTTGCACCTAAAGGGATAAAAAATCACCCATTTGTGATGCGTTTATTTCTAATTTTAGGGTATTTATGTGCTAAATTCAATACAAATTATCTTTCTACTATTATTGACAAGCATTAAGAAACAAAATATAATGAGATTGTGCAAACGGTTGCAGAAATAGACTCAAACAAATTCTAGCAATTAACATATATGGATTTTATGGTGAGTAAATTAGTAGGTTGGATGGAGAGAGGTTTTATATGAGACAGAGAAGCAGTGGTGTACTATTGCATATTTCGTCATTACCGGGCGAGTATGGCATCGGTGACCTTGGAAAAGGCGCTTATGCGTTTTTAGATTTTTTAGAGAAATCAGGACAACATAACTGGCAGATACTGCCGATCGGGATAACTGGCTATGGGGATTCGCCTTACCAGTCTTTTTCTGCGTTTGCTGGAAATCCTTATTTCATCGATTTGGCAGAGCTGATCGATATGGGTTATCTAGATAAAAAGACCGTCGACAAAGCGGATCTTGGCAAAAGCAAGCATAAAGTCGATTATGAAAAGCTATATTTTAATAAAATGCCACTTCTTAGAATGGCATATGAGAACTCAAAAGTAAAATTAAGCCATGAGCTCAATAAGTTTTATGAAGCTGAAAAGACTTGGCTTGAGGATTTTGCACTTTACATGGCCATCAAAGCACATAATGGCAATCGCTCTTGGATCGAATGGGATAAGGGCTATGAAAATGCAAAAACGGATAAGGTTGCGAAATTTAAAGAAACTCATAAGGACGAAATCTTCTTCTGGGTATTCACGCAGTATTTCTTCTTTAAGCAATGGTTTGCTTTAAAAGCCGTTGCAGCGGATAAGGGCATCACCATTATCGGAGATTTACCGATCTATGTGGCTGAAGACAGCTCAGATGTTTGGGCAAATCCTGAACTTTTTAAACTCGATAAAACCTCTAAACCAATCAGTGTCGCTGGTTGTCCGCCAGATGCATTCTCTGCTACTGGACAGCTTTGGGGCAATCCAATTTACAATTGGGAACACATGGACAAACAAAATTACGCTTGGTGGATCAAGCGAATTGACTATAGCTTAAAAATGTTCGATGTGATTAGAATCGATCACTTTAGAGGGTTTGAAGCCTATTGGGAGATTCCATATGGCGATCCAACCGCTGAAAAAGGTGAATGGACAAACGGCCCAGGTAAAAAGCTTTTCATCGCAATTAGAGAGGCACTTGGCGATGTGAACATCATCGCAGAAGACCTAGGCTATTTAACAGAGGGCGTTATTGAGCTCAGAGAATTTACAGGCTTCCCAGGGATGAAAATCCTTCAGTTTGCATTTGATGCGAGAGAGGAAAGCGATTATCTCCCTCATAACTATTCTGAAAACTTCGTTGCTTACACCGGCACACATGATAATGAAACCATCGCAGGTTGGATGGACAATGTGGCTAAAGCGGATAGAGACTTTGCTATGGACTACTTAAAACTCGATCGCAGCGAAGGCTACCATTGGGGCTTTATCAGAGGGGTTTGGTCATCAACAGCGTATCTTGCCATCGCTCAAATGCAGGATTTCTTAGGACTGGACAACAAAGCGAGAATGAATTTCCCATCGACTTTAGGTGGCAACTGGATCTGGAGAATCACTCAAAAGGATCTTTCAGATCACCTAGCAGATAAAATGAAAAAGATCACCAAATTATACGGAAGATTATAATCCTTCTCATTCATAAATCTGGTATTCTGTCGTATAACGATAGATTGCCAGATTTTTTTATCTCAATCCAGTGCCATAGGTCATTGAAAGCCAATAGGATACAAAAACAAATGAAACACGTATAGCAAATGAAACACATAAAGCTAACAGGACAATGAGAACCTGTCTGCTAGATCCAATCTGATTTTAAACTTCGGAGGGGGTAACCAAGAAAGAAATGAAGAAAGAAATTAATAAGACCAACGTTAAAATACTGGGCTCCATCATTAAAATGAACCGTATTTGCCAAAACATGAGTCAAAAATCGCTTTCAGAGGGCATCTGTGTCAGCTCCTACCTCAGCCGTATCGAGAATGCTGAGATCATCCCCTCAGAGCAGGTGATTTCAGATTTATTTGATGCCCTCGCCATTCACTATAATGATTCGGAAGGGTTTATTCAGTCAGGCAAAGTCCTATTTCAGAGGTTCCTAGATGAGCTTAACTTCAACGAGTTTTCCAACTCTAGGTTGATTTTTGAACAGATCAGTGCAGACTCTGAGAAGTACATGCATTCGCCTTTGATTATCGATTACTACATCGTACAGTTGGCCTTTTATTGTACACGAAAAGAACGAGAAATCTTTGAAGAGACACGACATTTGCTAGAATCGGTCGAGCAGTTGATGAATGCCGAACAAAAATTTAGGTATTATCTCTACTGGGGCATCGATACGGCAAAGGTAGCCAAAGACTATCCAGCGGTGATCGAAATTCTAGATAAAGCGAGTACCTACGGTGAAAATGGTCACCTCTATTACTGGTTGGGATTCGCACACCTTTCACTTCGAAAGGATCTCAGTGCCCTGATTCAGTTTCAAAAAGCACTGAGTACTTACTTAGACGAAGCAAATTTGTTGAGCATTATCGGCAGCTATGAAATGCTGGGACTTACTTTTTATGCATCTAATGATTATGAAGGGGGTAAACCCTATTTTGAAAAGGGACTTAAGCTGGCCACCAAACTGGGCTCTCACATACATGAAAGTACGTTTAGAGACAATCTTTTATGGGGTGCTTTTAGACTGGGTCAGCTGAATCCGGAGGACAGTTTTAGCAGTGACTGGGAAAGTTTGAGTGAATGTGTCACAGAAAGAAGTATCCCTAACCAGCTGACACACTTATTACAAGCGATCGAACAGTCTAACACCATGTTTGTCTCCACACTTAAGCCTTTAAAAAAGGAACGTTTTGTAGAGCTGATGATCAAGCATTTGGACAAGTTAGATTGGCAAGGGCATATGATTGACGATGAAAAGCTACTATTAAAGCTGATTCAAATGAGTAAAGGACTTAATTACGAGCTTGAAAAATACTATTCAAAAATGTATCAAAGCTTCCTTATACAGCATAGGCGGTATAAAGAAGCTCTAGAAATTCAAAATGTTTGATTAAAGGTTTCTGGTGAAATAAGCCTTTAAAACGAGTTTGACAAATGCCATACCAATCATGACACAAAACAAAGTTAAGAAAACGACATCGTTTACGAAAAAAGAGACGACACATGCGATGCCTAAAACGACACTGTAGACGACCATCGAATAGCGACTTGTCTTTTCTCTGATTAAGATACCGCGTTCATCAGCTTCTTTGATAAACAGCTGTTTGAGGGCGGTTTCATTTCGCATTGCAATGACCAGCTTTGTGAGCAATATAAGATCAAGTCCAAGAAGACCGATGGAAAAGCCCAATATAAAGCCACTGCCAGCGTCATCTGTAACCTTCGACGATACGAGTAAGTAGCCAATAACGATAACGAGTGCGATAGCAATGTGCATCACCATTCTTTTGGTTGCTTTTGATTTAAGTGTGCTTGTTTGTGTGTTTGTCATGATTATTCCTCCATTTCTGTAAAATCGAAAACCTCTTCTATGGTGAGGTTAAAGTGTTTGGCGATCTTATATGCCAAAGGTAATGAGGCGGTGTACTTACCAACTTCTATGGATGTAATGGTCTGTCTTGTGACGCCAACCGCCAAGGCCAGCTCTTCCTGTGAGAGCTTATTCAGTTTTCTAAGTTCGGAAATCTTATTTTTAATGGCAATCACGCTCCTTATTGCATAGTTAACTTTGCAATTTTAGTATAGCACACTTTGCAAAATATGCAAAGCAAACTTTACAAATTTAATATTTATTTTTTCAAAATGTGAAATGTTTTTTGTGAGAGTAGCGTTAGCGGTTGATTTTGCTTAGATATTCTCACTGTAGTTAGGTGTTTTTATGTAGCGGCTTTAAGTATAATTAATCTAAAGGTTTATAGGACGATGCGCCTTATTTCAGTGAAACAACCTTATGACGGACATTTATTAAATTATTAAAATTGAAAATTAAGAATTGAAGCTATTGGCATTTAAGTTAGGGCTAAGATGAAAAATAATATTACCAAACACTTATGGAACGATAGAAATTTATTTAGGAGCTGACTATGAATTTACACGCGATTTATCATGAAGCAAAAAGTAAATACGCTTATGCACTAGATGCAGATACTCTAAATCTGCGCATTAGAACCGCAAAAGGAGATGTTTCAAGTATCAGCCTTATTTCAGGTGATCCATTTAATTGGGTGCGTACTGAAATGGCTTCTGAAGGTGATTTTACACAGACGCATAGTTGGGTCAATACATCTGTAGATATGGCGCAAGATTATAGCGACAGCTTATACGATTACTGGCTGGTGAGTATCAAACCTGATTTTAAACGGACGCGATATGCATTTGTGCTTGTTTCAAGTGAAGAAACCGTGTTCTACGGTGCACATGGTGCTGTTTCTATGAAAAAGCATCCTGAGATCGTATCGAGTTTAAACGATTATTTCAACTTTCCTTACTTGAATCACGAAGATATTTTCACAGCACCTACTTGGGTGAAGGACACCGTATGGTATCAAATTTTCCCTGAGCGTTTTGCTAATGGTGATCAGAGTTTAGATAAACCATCTGTATTACCATGGGGAAGTGAAAAGCTGGTTACAAATGAGATGCATTTTGGTGGCGATTTAAAGGGAATCATCGAGCACCTAGATTATATCGCTGAGCTTGGTGCGACGGGCATCTATTTTACACCGATCTTTGAAGCACCTACAACGCACAAGTACGATACCATCGATTATTTTAAAATTGATCCTGAGTTTGGTACCAATGCGGATTTTAAAAGGTTAGTCGAGGAGGCACATAAACGCGGGATTCGCGTCATGCTAGATGCGGTGTTTAATCACTGTGGTTTTAAGCATCCTTATTTTCAAGATGTTGTTCAAAAAGGCTATGCGTCAGAATACGCAGAGTGTTTCCATCTCAAGGCGGAGCCCGTACTTAACTTTGAACTTAATAAAGAGGGTTTTCCTGCACCTAAAAAGCCTTTAAAAGCAGGGGATCTCAATTATGAGACTTTTGCCTTTACACCCAATATGCCCAAATGGCGTGCAACCAATCCAAAAGCACAGGAATTTCTAATTTCTGTGGCGGAGTACTGGATTAGAGAGTTTGATATCGACGGCTGGCGTCTGGATGTCTCTAATGAAGTATCACATGCCTTCTGGAGAACCTTTAAGGAGCGTGTTAGAGCGTTAAAACCGGATGTTTTTATCTTAGGTGAAAACTGGGACGATGCAACCCCTTGGCTACGCGGTGATCAGTTTGACTCGGTGATGAACTATGAGTTTACTTATCCAGTATGGCATCTGCTTAGCTGTGAGCCACAGTATTCAGACTATGATGCATTTGCGTATAAGGATGCCATGAGTCGTTTGATTGTGAGCTATCCGCCGAATGTAGGGGAAAACCTATTCAATCTACTAGATAGCCACGATACTTCGAGAATCCATACCTTACTGGATGAAGATGTGAGAAGAGTTAAGCTTGCATTTTTACTACAGATGACCTTTGGTGGAACGCCGAGTGTTTATTACGGTAGTGAAGTCGGATTGTTTGGCGTTCACGATGGTAATAGACAGTGTATGATATGGGATGAAGCTGAGCAGAATTTGGATTTGAAAGCGCATGTAAAACAGTTGATTGCACTTAGAAAAGCGCATCCAGAGTTTAAGTCCATGACCGTGCAATGGGATGAAGCGAGAATGACATCTGATCTTCTCATCTTTGATAAGGTAGAAGGGACTTCACGTACGAAGGTGTTGGTAAATCTATCAGATGCACCGGTTACGGTTAATTTAAGTAAAGCGGTGCAGCTAGATCTCTTTACAGGTGAAGCGTTGGCGGATTCAGATTTAACTGAGTTAAGCATTGCGCCAATTTCCTTTCGAATACTGAAATAATATGTTAAAATGAAGCTGTGTTGATGGTGTGGCATCGACACAGCTTTTGTTTGCAGTTTAGCTGTGAACAGGGCAAATTAGGTGATAAATAACTGAAAGGGGAAAGCCAATGGCAGATTTACTAAAAGATTTAAAACCTGAAAGTGTTTTTCGCAATTTTGAGGCTTTGACGCGTATTCCAAGAGAGTCGGGAAACGAAGCGGCTGTGGCAGCATTTCTTGAAGCATTTGCAAAAGAACATGGACTTGAGGTCGTAAGAGAAGCATCCAACAATATTATAATTACAAAACCGGCGACTGCTGGATATGAGCAAGCACCTACTGTGATCCTGCAAGGGCATACTGATATGGTTTGTGTAAAGCTCGATGAACTCGAATTTGATTTCGAAACGATGCCTATTCCGATAGTGGTTGAAGGCGACTATATAAAAACCAAGGGGACAACTTTAGGTGCAGATAATGGTATCGCTGTGGCGATGACAATGAGCGTATTGGAAGATAAGACGCTAGAACATCCTAAATTAATCGCTCTTTTTACAACTTCTGAAGAAACTGGAATGGATGGTGTCATCGCACTTCAGCCTGAAAATGTAAAAGGGGATATTCTCATTAACCTCGATTCTGAGGAAGAAGGCGTTCTATTGGCGTCTTGTGCAGGTGGCGTTAATAACATCGCTGAGCTACCGTTAAGCTATCAACCAGCAAACAAAATGGAAGCCTTTAAACTCGTTATATCGGGTTTAGCGGGTGGACACTCAGGTGCTGAAATCGATAAAAATAGAGCCAATGCTATCAAATTGGCAGGTAGGGTTTTAACGACCTTCAAAAATCACTTTGAATATGATTTGATCGCTATCCGCGGTGGTGAGAAAATGAATGCCATTGCAAAGCGTTGCGAATTTGAATTTATGATCAACTCTAGAGACGTTATGTTGATGGAAGAGCTCGTGATGTCTTTAGAGGCAACTTTTAGAGCTGAGTATGAAATTGCAGACCCAGCGATCAAGCTTGAAGCGACTGAGATGGATTCACCTAAAGAAGTGCTTTCTACTGAAACGAGAGATAATATCGAGAAGCTATTAAGATTGACGCCTTTTGGGGTTTATACCATGAGTGCAGGCATTAAAGGATTGGTTGAGTCTTCAAATAACTTAGGTGTTTTAGAGATGACAAGAGAAACGCTTAAGTTGACAAATGCACTAAGAAGCTCAGTTAAATCAAAAAAACAAGAGCTAAATGAAGTTATGGCAATCATCTGTGAAACTGTAGGCGCTAAAAATACGTTAACTGCTGACTATCCAGAGTGGCAATACAGAGTAGAGTCGCCAACGAGAGAGCTTATGAAAGCAACTTATCAAGAGATGTTTGGCAAAGAGCTAAAGGTAGATGCGATTCATGCTGGACTTGAATGTGGCTTCTTAAAAGAAAAACTCGGCGACATCGATATGGTTTCACTTGGACCAGAAATGCACGATGTGCATACGCCATTTGAAAGACTTAGCATCTCGTCAACTGCTAGAACCTATGCGTTTTTGGTTGAGGTGCTTAGGGGCATAAAGTAGCTTATAATTTGGTTTTATTTTATACGCAGTCGAAAGGCTCATATTTTAAGTTCTCCGAATCCGGTCAGTAAACTGAAGGATTCTCTGAACTTAAAATATGAGCCTTTCTTGCATGGTGTAAAAGTAAAACATATTGAGCGCATGTAGTAAGTTCTCCGAATCCGGTCAGTAAACTGAAGGATTCGGAGAACTTAAAATATGAACTTTACAATAATAATACTTAATTATACAACTAAATATTTTTATTTAGAATTTTGATAGTAAACAGTTTGATTAAATTACATTTTGAAATTTGTGAAAGAATTCTAATCAAAATCCATCTTTAGCACTACAAATGGGGAATTATAATATTTTTGTATTCTACCTGTATTTATTACATTGATTGTATTCAAGATGCTTTGATAGGTGTTCAGGAATTATTTTCTATATAGTTGATTTATTGTATTAATATCAAATTAGAACATATATGGTTTTTACTTGTATTATTATCATCGCTTGATTGAACTTAATGTTAACAGATCAAAATCTATATGGCAAAATGTATTCTAGAAACTTTGGTTGATAAAATGAAGATGTTAAGAAGTGTGAAAGAAAAATACGAGTTTAATAAAATAATCAAAAATCTATTATTTCAAGTTTAATAAGTAGTCCATGATTCCTCTTTTGTGTGTAATAAGTATATGCTTTTTTTAAGTCAACTTAATTGGGTTAAAAATAAAATTATAGCATGATAGGTTGCAGCAAATTTGTGTCAATATCAATTTTGCATACATAGTTAAATTTATTAGATGGGGGGATGACTGTACATAAAAACTTATTATGGATGCTGAAATTAATATAATTATTTTATAGGAGAAAATGTGATGAAAAAGATTTTATTATTAATTATTACTATTACGTTACTTTCTTCACTATTTATTATTAATAATTTTGGAAGTAAAAGTGAAGATGATTGGATTTTCTTTGATGATTCTCAATACCAAGTATTTTCAACATCAGATAACGAGAAAATTTTAACAAAAATTCTACAAGATAAAGATTATTTAGAAATTATGGAACAGCTTATCGACTTTGATATTAAGCCTATGACCTCCGAAGAGCTAAAAAAAATAAAGGAAGATAAGGATGCATATCTACCTGACAATATATTGCCTGATGGAAGATATTTAAAGGAAAATTGGGTATCGCTTCAAAATGAATTAATTAAGGAAAAAACAAAATCCTTTGTTTTTGGTTCTGTTGAAAAGAATAATTCAGAAGTGATGATAAATGTAGAAAGGGGAACTAAAGTCACTTTTGAAAAAGTAAGTAAGTTAGCTGGAGATATTTTAGTTCCGATTTCAAGTAATCTTGAAGCATTTAATTATTCAATAAGTAAAAATGGAAAGAAAACATTTTTTGCTGGAGAAAATGGATTATATGTTGTTGATCCTCAAACAAACAATGTAAAAGAATTATCAAAAATTGATGACTTAAAGTACAGAGAGCTAGTTGAAAAGTCGTTTAAGAAATACAACTTAAATACAGTGTTTGCAAATAGTGCAATTTTACCTTCTGATGATGGTAGCAATGTGATTTTTCTGTCAAATCGTGATTCTTTTGATGAGAACATTAATGAAATATATCTATCAAATGTTGAGGACGGAAATGTTAAAGTATTAAAAACTAATAAAAAAGAAAACTATTATCCTCAAAGTTGGCTTGATGACAGAAATATACTTTTCTCAATAATTGATTCTTCTGTTCCTGAATTATCTATAATAGATATAGATCAAAATGAAATAAATCTAGGGATAAGAGGATTTGTTTTGTCTGTAAGTGGTCATTATATTGCTTATACAGAAGAACTAGGTGGTAATGTTATTCATATTATCAAATTCAATGAAAATAAGGTAGAAGAGGTTGGAACCTATGAAATTCCTGGAAATATAGTTTCGTATCAAGGTTTCAATGGTTTTAGCCCAAATAATGATGAATTTGTTGTAATTTATTCTCCTCAAAATGATTCAGAACATGTTTTCGCTACATTGTTGGACATCAAATCAAAAACAAATAAGATTATTAACAATCTACCAAACGATGGATCAATTATATCAAGCTGTGATTGGATTGATAACAAGTCGATAATGATGACAATAGGTACATTGAGTAATAATGATTTAAAAACGTTGACAAATTCTACTTGGATTTATAACATTAAGGGGGAGAAATAATTATGAAGAAACTCAGAGTTTTACTATCAATTTTTTTACTTGTATTCTTAATTTCTTCAAATACAATGGCATTTGCTTATAACTCTTATGATGAAGTATTCAGAGGTGCTTATGATGCAACTACACGATGGGGATCACCTGTTAAAAATTCATCTGGTTCAATTATATGGCCAACAATTAACAGTAAATGGTCTGAACCTAGAAAGGTTGGAACAACACCTCATGTTGGAGTTGATATTCCATTGGTAGCAGGAACTCCTATTGCTGCAGTAATGACAGGAACTGTGTATCCACAATATGATCGGTATAACACCTTATCACAAAGATATGGATCTACATCATTATATTGTCATTATGAACATATGGACAGTATTTCGATTTCTAGTGGTACTGTAAGTAAAGGTAGTACTGTTGGGTTATCTGGTGCAGTTGGTGCAGATGGTGCATATCACTTACATTTTGGAGCTTACGATACGATTGGTATGGTTAATAGACTAGCATATAGAAATGAAACTTTTTATAGAGATGCATCTAGTTGGAATTATGGAAGAAATGTTGATGTTTACAGTCAATGTATTTGGTCTAATAATACTGCTAAGTTAACTGCAGTTTTTAGTGGCACTAATAATACACATGACGAACTTCCAGCAGAAGTTATTATTTTCTATAGAGTTGCTGGGAGTTCAGTTTGGATTAATGGAGGTGCGATGTCAAGAAGTGGTTTTGATTACTCATACTCCTTTACTGGGAAATATCCATCTGGAACCAATATTCAATGGACAGCAAGAATTAAGAGAAATATTTCAATATCAGTTCCTTATTTATGGGCTCCTTCAAAGTACTATAATCCCAGTATAGATCCTAATTCAAACTCATATCCTTATGCATATTTTTCGAATATAATAAGTTAAGGATTGATTGAAATCATGAGATGAGGTGATTCTATTAAAAAACTTATTTTTGTACTTTTACTTTTTTCATTTATACTATATGGATGCAAACTTGAAACAAGAGTCGAAACATCCACTTTAAATTCCAATTTTGATGAAACTTCTGTTGAGATAATTACAACATTTGAAACTACTGAAGAAACACCGAACATCGAAACAGAAGAAAGTACAACTAATACTATGGGTAATTCTAAATCGCATTACTTAACTAAAGACGATATTTTAGAGTTGTCTTTTTATTTACCAGATATGACAATTGAAACGGCAGAGTTAAATGGATATGTATACAGTGACTCATATGGTGCCGCTATTTATTCAAAAGGATCCGTTCAGTACGTGTTCTATGATGTCGAAGGCACACCAAATCTGATTTCAGTTATATCAAATGAAGATGATATTCAAGTGATGGGAATTAAGATAAATGATACCTTTGAGGAAGCTTTGACTAAATTACCTATAGAGTTTATTTGGAATGAAAATCAAGCATATTTAATTTATGGTAAGATGCCTAGTGAAACAGATGATATATATCCGGCACATGGTAATGCTAACATCAATGCAAATGGAACTGGAACAATAACACTAGTACCAGAAGGGTTATATCCGTTTGTTCAGTTTATATTTAATGAGTTTAAAGTAATAAAGATAAACATTATTTGTTCTGATTTATAAATATGGCTGTTATTTGATTTTGCACACAAAAATGAGCGTATAAACTAACGTCGGAGGTTCCTTCAGTTTACTGACCGGAACTGGAGACGTTAATTTATACGCTCATTTTACTTTCATATGAAAATTTTAACCAAACTTATAAAAGCCCTGCAACTGTACTTCTAATCTCAGTCTTCTCAATCGTACCGCCGTGTTTGACTTCAGCAGATTCAAGTGCTGCGATCTCTTTTGGTATCTCGGTTCCTGTGATCTCAGAAAGCTTTCTGATACGGTCAAACGGTGTGCCTTCTGTTGCATCATGTCCAAGTGCTTCTAGTACGCTGTCTGCGAACTTATATGGGCTTGCCGTCGCTGCGATCAAAGTATGGGTGTGATCACCAGTTGCTTTAACGTAATCCTTATAGACGCTATATGCAACGGCGGTGTGTGGATCGATGAGGTAGTGATCCTGTGTAAAAGTTGTTTTTATTTCTAGCTGTGTTTTAGCTTCATCGGCGTAACCGCCATAAAATGAATCTAGTTTAGCCTTGATCATAGGTGATACTTCATACCTTCCAGATGTTTTTAACCCATTCATGAGCTGCTGAATCTGCTCGGTATCTCCACCTGATAGATGATAGAGCAAACGCTCAAGGTTACTTGAAATCAAGATATCCATAGAAGGGGATGTGGTGGTATGAAAGGCTCTGTTGGTATCGTAGATGCCAGTGTTTATAAAATCCGTTAGGATGTGATTTTGGTTGGAAGCACAGATGAATTGATGCACGGGTAGACCCATGTGCATCGCATAATAGGCTGCGAGTAGGTTGCCGAAATTACCTGTGGGTACGCAGATGTTAATCGGTGCGCCGAGAGCTATAGTTCCCGCCTTAACGAGCAGCTTGTAGCTGTTAAAGTAGTAGATGATTTGGGGGAGCAATCTGCCGATGTTGATTGAGTTTGCAGATGAAAAGCGATAGCCGCGTTCTCCCAATAGTGCCTTTAAATCTTCGTCGTTAAAGAGCGTTTTTACAGCGGTTTGCGCATCGTCGAAATTGCCGTTGATTCCGAAGACGTGAACGTTGTCGCCGGTTTGCGTGGTCATTTGCTTCTTTTGGATGTCGCTTACACCGTCGGTTGGATAAAAGACGGCGATGTCGATGCCACTGACGTCAGCAAACCCCTCAAGTGCAGCCTTTCCAGTATCACCAGAGGTTGCAGTTAGGATTAGAACGGATTCCTCACTTTTGGTGTGTGCAATACTGGTAAGCATAAAGTAGGGCAGAATTGAGAGTGCCATATCTTTGAAAGCTTGTGTTTTCCCGTGAAATAGCTCTATAAACGAACCTTCACCAAGAGTCTTTAAAGGAGCGATATCGTCGCTTGAAAATTTGGTGTCATAGGCGCTATTGACATTGCTTTTGATGGTAGCTGTCGTAAGCTCGGGCATGTAGGGTTTAAAAATAGATTCAGCCAATTGCGGATAGCTCATAGCTAAAAAATCAGAGCAGTGAATGTCAAATTTGGGAAACTGTGTGGGCACATAGAGACCACCATCTGGTGAAATGCCTTGTATAACGGCTTCAGCAAAGGTTTTATTTTCAGTTTTCGAGCGAGTACTTTGGTATTTGATTTCAGACATGGTGTCCTCCTAATTGTTACGAGAATAAAATTAGTTTATTTTAACATGAGGTGTTTTTTAAGACAAGTTCATTTTTATTACAAGTTCATTTAGGAATGAATCGTTAACATTTAGGAAAAAAGTTCATTTATCATCTCAATTAACATTAGTATGGGAGTATGGAATGGGAATGGGTCGCCGAACAATTAGAGAGGTGATCATGAAACCAAAAATTAAAGTCGTCATGTTTATTTTTACTTTTGTTCTATTTATTGCCATCGTATTAAAGGTAGGGATTGGGGAATCCTACATCAATTATACGATGAAGTCTTTTTTTGAATCTATTTATAATTTTAAGAGCAGTAGTATCAATCAAAATTCATGCTGGGAGGAAACCGTAAATTTTATTGAGACACAAACGGATTTACTGTGTTCGAAATCTGTAAAGGAAACTTTTTTACATAAGTATCTACACCTTTTAAACATAGCATACATAAAAGAACTATCGCTAGCCGTCAAAGAGGTAACCTTTACAAAGCTTTCAGGATTTAAAACGGATAAGGTTTATGCTTTCGTTGTCAAAGTGAGCATTTATAACCAATATACGAATGAAGCGCTGCTGCTAACAAATGAAGGACAGATTCAGTTAAAGCAATCGTTCTTAAATTATAAAATTTCGAGTTTGAAAATGTCAGTGGATCAAGTTAGAGATTATTTGAGTACTTTGGATTAGTGATTTGAGGTAAAGGATGATAAAAAAACGATACATGGCAATTGCAGGTAACCTCTTCGACTTAGAGTCAGAATCTATACATGCTATAAGGCTTAGGTATGGGCTTGAAATGTTCTATTTGGGCATATCCAAGCTTTTAGTGGTTATCGTATTGTCTATGGTGTTGGGCATCTTTTGGCAGTCAATTATAACACTTGCTGCATATAATCTTTTGAGACAAACGGCTCAAGGCTTGCATGCTAAATCCTCAGTTAAATGTATGATATCCAGTTTAGTCTTCTTCATAATGTTGCCTTGGACGGCTGTACATGTTGCAATTAACCCCTATTTGTGCATCGCAGCCGCCTTGGCGATCCCACTTTTGGCTTATTTATATGCACCCTCAGATACAGCGAAGAAACCGATCATTAATAAGCGGGTTAGAGATCGACTAAAGAAAAAGTCAATTATTAGAGGGCTGATTTTAACTGGATTAGTGGTCGTTATACCTGATGCTGAAATTAAATCATTGATAACTATAGGCGCTTATGTTGCCTTGTTATATGTCTTACCAATCACTTATCGAATTATGAAGGAAGAGAGGAACAATTATGAGAAGTTTGAAAAGCTTAATTGAAACAAATGCGGTATCAGCTATTGAGAAAGTCATCCTTAGTTTTTCCGATCAAGAAAAAGACTGTACATTCGTGCTTATCGATGAAGTCGAATATCCAAAAGAACTTATTGCTCTTGAAATTGAAAAAGAGTAAAGCAACTGAATTTTGTTAAGATATCCTATTAAGGACATTTCCAATTTCCTAGCATCATCATATGGCTTCTATTCCACAATATGGTATAATGAGTGGATAAGGGGGGCATATCGATGGTGCATTTTTTTCAGTTGTTATCATCAGCCGGGTTATTGTTAGCTTTATCAAAACTATTTTTAAAGGAAAGATTTAAGCTCTTATTAGATGTCTCTATTACAGTTGCGCTGACGATGATTATAACTTTGGTCAGTTATTTTTTTAATGTAAATGAAAGCTCGTTAGGGATTGTATATTTAGTTGGGTTATTCGTCTATTTTTATACGATCAATAAGAAAGTTGTGATAAACATACTGTGTCTCTCGGCGAGTATGATAATTGCAATTCTAGCAGATATGCTTTCCATTACACTGATTTCAATGGTAGTAGGAATATCGTCGGTTGGTACTGATAAGCTTCGCTCAGAGCCATCTGCTTATTTTGCTTCGTTTTTATTTATGGTGGCGATTGCGCTGGGAATGGCGCTATTGGTTAGCGTGTTCTTTTCAAAAAGTCGGGAGAGGATTAAATTATTTAATTGGAATGAGTTGCCTACACTACTAGGTGTTATCGCAGTTGCAGCTTTTTTATTCCTATATTGGTTGACGTTTACTGTGGTGTCATATACGACGATTTCAAGGGCGATATTGTTAATCATCATGATGGTTATCGTAGGTGCCATTTTAGTTGCATCACTTTTCTTTATTAAATCTAAGACCAGTGTGATTGAACTTAAAAGTAAAGAAAATGAGTTAACTCAGTTAAAGATGTATACAAATGAAATTGAGAGTATGCAACAGGAAATCAGAAAGTTTAAGCATGATTATATGAATATATTGGCGTCACTATCTGGGTACATAGAACAGGGCAACATGGCAGGCTTGAAGAAGTACTTTGATGAGAAGATTATGACATTCTCAGTACAAAAAGACGGAATTGACAAAACCGTAGATCGTTTGATTTATGTGGAGCAGGAAGAATTAAAAGGTCTGTTGGCAATGAAGGCAATACGTGCTCAAGAGGCGGGTGTAAAGGTAGAAATCGACATGGTGGAGAAGGTTAGATTCCATATGGATATTGTTGATTTATGCAGAATTGTTGGGATTTTTGTGGATAATGCAATTGAAGCCGCTGCTTTATCAACAGAGAAAACCATCGCTATAGGAATGGTAAATGTGGCAGAGAGATCACTACTAATAGTTACGAATACAGTGGCGGATATGGTACCAATCTTTAAACTGAGAGAAAAGGGATTTACCACAAAAGGCAATAGTCATGGTTTAGGGCTTGAAATCGTCAGGAGTATACTTAAGTCTTACCCAAATGTCAACAATGATATGAAATTTGAAAATCAGATGTTTACACAAGTACTTGAAGTTAGAGAAGCGCAATAAGGAGTAAAAATGATTTCTATATATCTATGTGAGGATCAAGACCTTCAACTTGAGCAAATTAGTCAAATCATCGAGAATCATATCCTAATCGAGAATCTTGATATGAGCATCGCATTAAAAGCTAAATCTCCGACCCAATTACTAAGTGCAATTGAAGGCAATAAGACCAGCAACATTTACTTCCTTGACGTCGATCTTCGTAGCAGTATGAACGGTATAGAGCTTGCAGAGGCAATTCGTAAAAGCGATCCAAGAGGCTTTATCATCTTTGTTACGACACATTCGGAGATGAGCCACCTGACATTTAAGTACAAGGTAGAGGCACTCGACTTTATCATTAAGGGTGACCTTTCTACTTTAAAAAGGCAAGTGATTAGCTGCCTGGATAATATCACACAAAAATTAGCTCTGGCATCACCAGAGCTACAAAAGCGCTTTAATTTGAGAACCAAGGACAAGACGGTAAACGTCGCGTACGATGATATCTACTTTTTCGAAACGGCGTACGCCGCTCATAAAATCGTCATGCACTGTAAATCACAAATCATTGAGTTTAATGGAAATTTGAGTGATATAGTGGATCAATTGGACGATTATTTTGTAAGATGCCATCGATCATTTATCGTCAATCTGACCTATGTAAATCAAATCGATCACACAAAGAAAATGCTACATCTTAAAAATGGTCAAACCTGTATCGCATCCACCAAAGGTTTAAGGCTACTTAAGCAAAGACTTAATGAGATTTTTCCTGACCGTTAGGCGCGGTCAAAGCACGCATATAGCTCAGATCGATCCCAATTGCGCCCATAGGCGCCGTTATCATAATTGCAAGGACCGCTACCGTTAAAATCAGATGACCAGATGCCACACCTGCAGATAAAGGAACTGCACCAATGGCAGCCTGTACGGTAGCCTTTGGTAAATACGCCACAGAGCAGAAGAGACGTTCTTTTGCTGTGAGTGACGTTTTAAGTAAGCTTAAATTAACCCCAACCACCCTGAATACAAGAGCGGCTAGAATCAGTACGACCGCTAGTATCCCAGCGCTCTGTAAATAACGAATATCCACCGCAGCACCTACAAGAACAAAAAGTAGAATTTCTGCCCCAACCCATATTTTAGAAAATTTTCCTTTTAGTCTTTTGGCAAGTACGTCATAGCGTTTCAGTAACGTAGCACCAAGCGCCATGACTGCGATCAGTCCAGACACTGGTAGGTAAGGCTTTAAGAATGCTTCAAGTGACACAAATAAAAATGAGACACTGAGCAAAATCAAGACCTTGATGGTATCTCTAATATGGAGCTTCTTAAAAACTGCAACCATAATGAGACCGCTGACGATCCCTAAAAGGATACCAAGAAATATGGAAACAGGCACCTTCAAAAGTGTCATTGGGCTGAAATGATCACCGCCATACATACCTAAAAATGCAGTAAATAAAACGATCACAAAGATATCGTCAACCGATGCCCCAGCCATAATGAGCTGAGGTATTTTTTTATCCTTGCCATAGCCGGCTTCCATAAGGTGTAGCATCCTTGGAACGATAACAGCTGGTGAAACGGCTGCAATAACCGTTCCCATAATAGCAGCTTCTATTAGAGAAATATCAAAAAATTTAGGTGCTAGCCATACAAATGCAAGAATTTCGATGGTGGCTGGTACGAAGCACATGAGGATAGCGGGCCTTCCAACCTTCTTTAAGTCCTCAAGATCAATCGCTAGCCCTGCACGAGTTAAGATAATAATTAATGCAATCTGCCTGAGCTCAGAGGAAATATTGAGAATATCATCTGATATCCAATTGAGAGCATAAGGGCCAAGTAGAATGCCAGTTAAAATCATGCCCATAAGTCCTGGTAGTTTTAATCGGTTAAAAATACCACTGAGTGAAAAACCTAAAATGAGTATTAAAGACAAACTTAATAACATAATACCTCCAGTTGCATACTTTTTAATATAGTTCACAAGCAATTTGCTTTATAGATAATTAATTGGCAAAAAAAGTCCTAAAAAAAGCTGATGGTCCTGTGAATGATATCACAGAAGTCATCAGCGTACACGCGGTTTAAGTCCTAAAGACTAAGGGAGAACCTCATTCCCAACATTGGTAGGATACCACAACAATCATCACTTGACAAGTTTTTGAAATGCGATTATATTAAATTTAACATAAAGTATAGGCGATGAAAAGACCAGTAAGTTTGATTAAGTCATTAGAGAGTGGAATCCACCGGCTGAAAGATTCCTTGATTCATGATCAAACTGAAACCTACCTTTGAGCTTGCGAAAACGCACGGTTCGGACCGATATCTCCGACGTAAGTGAACAGGATTTCCTGTTAATTAGAGTGGTACCGCGACCCTTCGTCTCTATCTGAGATGAAGGGTCTTTTTATTTAGTCACAAGCACACTAGTGTCATTATCGGAGAACTCTCTGAGGACTCGATGTCTGAGGATTCTATTAAAAGGAGGCTATATGAGCAATAAACAAGAAAAGGATTTTGTAAAAGACATTACAAAAATGGAAGATGACTTTGCACAGTGGTATACAGATGTTATTAAGAAAACGGATTTGGTAGATTATTCACCTGTAAAAGGGTTTATGGTCATTAAGCCATATGGCTATGCGCTTTGGGAAGGGATTCAGAGCTTTTTGGACAAACGGTTTAAAGAAACGGGACATCAAAATGTCTATTTTCCTCTTTTGATTCCAGAGAGCTTACTAAACAAAGAAAAAGAGCACGTGGAAGGCTTTGCACCTGAGGTGGCTTGGGTAACTCATGGTGGGAGTGAAGAATTAGCAGAAAGACTCTGTGTACGACCAACCTCTGAAACGATCATCTGCTCTATGTATTCAAAATGGTTAACCACATACAGAGAACTGCCATATCTCTATAACCAATGGTGTTCAGTTGTCAGATGGGAAAAGGCAACTCGTCCATTTTTAAGAACCTCAGAATTCTTATGGCAAGAAGGGCACACCATCCATGAAACGGCTGAAGAGGCACAAGAAGAGACACTAAGAATGCTAAACATCTACATCGAAATGGCAGAAGAGCTTTTAGCGATTCCAATGGTAGCGGGTCGTAAGTCAGATCGTGAGAAGTTTGCAGGTGCTGAAGCAACCTATACTATTGAAGCATTGATGCACGATGGTAAGGCACTACAATCAGGAACGTCACATAACCTAGCACAGCATTTTACAAAGGCATTTGATATCACCTTCCAAGGCAGAACGGGTGAACTAGAATACCCACATCATACTTCTTGGGGTTGTTCAACCCGCCTCATTGGTGGCGTGATCATGGTTCATGGTGATAACAGAGGACTTGTATTACCACCTAGATTGGCACCGATTCAAGTCGTAATCGTACCTATCGCACAAAAGAAGGAAGGCGTTTTAGAACATGTCAATGCGCTTTATGATGAGCTTAAAGCAGCAGGAATTAGAGTTAAGCTAGACGATAGCACAGAAAATTCACCAGGCTGGAAGTTTAACGAATACGAAATGAAGGGTGTCCCACTTCGATTAGAGGTTGGGCCACGCGATATAGAAAACGGTGTGATGATGGCTGCAAGACGTGATACCTTGGAGAAAGTGACACTTGAGAGAGCGGATGCAGCTCAAACGGTGAAAGCACTTCTTGATACGATTCACTATGATATGCTTGAAAAGGCAAGGATTAGTCGAGACGAAAAAACTTATGTCGTAAAATCTTATGAAGAGTTTAAAACAAAGATGGTTGAAACACCAGGCTTTGCTAAAGCGATGTGGTGCGGCGAAGAAGCCTGCGAAGCTGAGGTAAAGGCAGAAACCGGTGTTACCATAAGATGTATTCCATTTGAACAAGAAAACCTAGGTGATACATGTCCTTTCTGTGGCAAACCTGCTAAGCACATGGTTTATATGGCAAAGGCATACTAAAAGGAATCATAGTATATGAAAAGGTAGCAGATCCTAACACTTATTTAGGACATGCTACCTTTTATTGTACTTGTTCAGCTTATATTACCGGTAATATTTAGACCAGACAGTGGCTATAGCTTAAATTTCGAAACACTTTCATGCAATGCTTTTGATCCTTGATGAATGATATTAGCTTGCTTTGATACGGCGCTTGATTGCTCAGAGACAAGACTTGTTTTATCTGCTATGGTCATCGTACCCTCTGAGGATTGAGCTGTTGCATAGGTGATTTCATTTATGGCCTTTGAAATCGTTTCCATAGATGCGAGTAGCTGCTCAGCTGTTGCACTGAGTTCGCTTGAAATATCGCTAAAAACCTTAGCGTCTGACTGATATTCAGTGCTGGTATTAACAAGTAAGTCATAATCGCCAATTACCTTAGATTCTACGAAGCTAACGATATTTTCTGCATTACCCACAAGGCCCCTAACAATATCTGTAATTTGTTCTGCAACTGCTTGAATTTCCGTTACCGATGCTTTTGACTGCTCTGCAAGCTTCCTAATTTCATCAGCAACAACTGAAAAGCCTCTACCAGCTTCACCTGCACGTGCAGCTTCAATTGCTGCATTTAACGCCAGTAGATTTGTTTGCTCTGATATTTGAAGAATGGTGTTGGAAAGAACATTTATCTTATCTATTTCCTTTGAACGTTCTAATGATTCCTTGAGGTGTCCTTTTGATTGTTCATAGGTGGAGATTGCTACTTTTTTTGAGGACAATGCAACCTCCAGCAGGGATTTTGCCTTCGTGTTAATTTGCATTGAAGAATTTGCGCCCTCCTGTGCCTTATCAGATACAAGATGTACCGCATTTTCTATTTCCTTAGTCGTCGCATTGATTTCTTCACTGCTTGCTGCTGATTCCTCCATACTTGCTGAAAGCTCCTCTGTGGCAGCTGATACATCTTGAATATTGTCGTTGAGTTGCAATAGATAATCATTTACCAATGTGACGGATTCATTCATGTTATCTGATTCGGCGATGACACGTCCCATGATGGTATGGAGATTATCTAAAAAAGCGTTAACTGAAAGCGTCATCTTCCCGAGTTCATCACTAGATGAAACTGCAAATCTTTGAGTTAAGTCGCCCCCACTTGTTGCAAGCATTGAAAGATCTTGATTGAGTCTTTTAACTGGCTTTAAAATCATACCTGAGATGATCAATCCAAAAAGTAAGGATAAGACAATTGAACCAATTAACACCCCGCCAGTTACAAGATTAATTTGATTGCTTAGAGAAATTGCATCGGCTACTGATACCGTCGAGTTTGATTTATTAAGATCGACGAGCTCACCAAGTGCTTTGTTTAGCATGCTGTAGGATCTTGCGTTGGTTCTAAGTGATTGCGTTACCATATTGTTGTAATTGATTTGTGAGACTTTGCTACGATAAGTAGACTCAAATGACAAATAGGTGGTATGATCATAAGCCCATTTCTCATATAGTGGTTTAACATTTGTCCAAAGGGCAGTCTCTTCTTCTGAAATAGATAGAGACTCATAATTGGTCATATATGTACCAATTAATGAAAGTTCTTCTTCCATTTTTGCAAGATACTCGTCTCGCATCTCCCTGCTGAGCTCAGGAACAAGAAGGGCATTCTCATAGCCTGCAACTAAGCCAATCGATTCACTTATATTCAATAAAGCATCGACGCTCGGTAGATTGACTAACCCAATTTCATCAACCTCTGACTTTAACTTCCTAGTACCCAAAATGCCTACAGCCCCAACAACTATAGTTAATAGCGTGACTAGAATAAATCCTCCGAGGATTTTTTTTCTCAGTCCTAAATTTTTAAGCATGTCTCACCCCTAAAATTAATAAATGACTAAAACGCGCATTTAAATGAGCATTTTAGTCATATTAGGATAGCATATTGAAGCAAAAAATTTAATGGTTTCAATAGAAATAGCCAAAATTTTTGCAAGTTTTTTGTGCAACTTATGTCATTTTTGTATCAGTGTCTTTCATTTGGTATTTTCAAAGGCTGATATGATACCACCACCTATCAGTACATCCTCCTTGTAACAAACCATTGCTTGTCCCTGTGAAGGTGCGCGGACGGGTGTTTCAAAACTAACCCTTGCGCCAGATGCGCTAATAAATAGCTTTCCTTGGTATTTTTCAGACCATTGACTTAAAACTGCTGTAATTGAAATCCCCTGAGTGTCATTTGATAACTGTGTTTTTAAGCTCGGTGAAATAAGATTAAATTCAGAACAAAAGACCTCGTTGTATAACAAATTATCTTCGTTTCCTAATACGACATGATTGGTTTCAGGATGAATGGCAACAACCACGTATCTGCCATTTAAATATTGACCGTCCCGACCCATGCCAAGGCGTCTTTTTTGTCCTATGGTATAGTGTCCAAACCCACTATGAGTTCCCAATACTTCTCCTTGAAGATTGATGAAGTCGCCCTGGATGCTGCTTGAGCTTTCAACCTCTTTAAGAAAGCGACGGTGATTCTTGTGAGCGATAAAGCAAATGCCTAGACTGTCTTTTTTTTGGGACAAGGTAACATTCAATTTTGAGAAGTGAGCCCTGACTTCTTCCTTGCTGTTTGCAAAGCCTAAAGGAAAAATAAGCTTAGACAGAATATTTTGATCCAAATGGTAGAGGTTATAGGATTGATCCTTTTTCTCATAGCCCGCCTTCTTTAAAATATATTCTCCAGAAGCAGTGTCAAATTCACATTTCACATAATGTCCAGTCGCAAAAAAGTCCGCACCAAGCTGGATACAATCGCTTATGAGCTGACCGTATTTAAAGTGTTTATTACAATAAAGGCAAGGATTAGGAGTTCTTCCAAACTCATAGGCATCGATAAAGGGTGTTATGACTTTTTCTTTAAAGGCATTTCTATAATCCAAAACATGATGAGGTATCCCAATTGCAGCTGCTACTTTTTTTGCAGCTTCTATCTCGTGGTGCTGATGATCAAAGAGCCACATTGTAACGCCAAAAACCTCATAGCCTTGTTCTTTTAACATAAGTGCGGTGGTACCGCTATCGATACCACCGCTAAGACCTACTGCTACTATAGACATTATTCTTCCCTTTCATCTCCAATGAAGGCAACCGCAATCATATTTGGGCCAACATGAGAGGCAATCGTCATACTGAGCTCGCTAATTATTAATGTTATTTCTGGATCAATCTCTTTAATTGCGTCGGCAAGAGCAAGTGCATCCGCCTCACAATTTCCATGACCGACAATTACTGCAGAATGAGAGGATTTTTGATAATGGGCTTCGAATTTTGATGCCAGCTGCGCGATGGATTTCTTACGACCTCTTACATTGCCAAAAGGTTTAATTCTACCATCATTGCCAACACCTAGTGTCGGTTTAACGTTGAGCATACTACCAACCAGTGCTGAAAAATGTGAAATACGACCACCATTTTTTAGATAATTTAAGTCATCAACACCGAACCAATGATGCGTGCTAAGTTTTACAGATTCTGCCCATTCAGCAATTTCATTTGCATTTTTACCTTGATTTACAAGCTTTAAAGCTTCCACAATAATCGTACCTTGACCGATTGAAGCTGATAGTGTGTCAACAATCTGAATCACAGCCTCAGGGTAATCTTCAAGAACGGTTTGTTTTGCTAACATTGCAGAATTGTATGTACCACTCATACCAGAGGTAAATCCTAGATAGATGACCTCTTTGCCTTCCTTAACACAGTCTCTAAACGCGCATTCAAAACGATAAGAGTTAATTTGTGAGGTCGTCGGCATAATTCCCTGTCTTAATAAATCGTAAAAGTCTTTGTGCTTATATGTTTTTCCTAAATCATCGATGACTTCTCTATTTTGGATTTGAATTGGCATACCAAGGACGTGCAATAGATCCGAATGACTTTCCACAAAGTTCAGTGGAAGGTCACAACACGAATCTGTTATGATTTTAATGTTCATAATTGAAGCCTCCAATTTTGTGATAGATGTACCGTTTAATTGGACTGTCGTTTGTGCTTTATCATAAATGTAACATAGGATGTAAGAGCGATAAGTTTGAAACCAACAGCAAGAATAACAAGGTATTGCAACGATTTGGATTCAGGCATGAGCAGAAGTAGTACAATAGCTAGACTGAAAACAACCGTAGCAAATTTACCAAACAGGTTCGATGGTATGATCATTTTTTCCTTGCGCATGTATAGATATATGCCTGCACATATCATAAAAAGTTCTTTCATAAGCATGATTGCCAAGACCCAAAGTGGTATAATATGGTCAAGGTAGAGTGATGTTAGTGCCGCAAGTAGCATCAATTTGTCTGCTAGTGGATCAAATACAGTTCCAAAGGGTGATATAACTTGGTACTTTCGAGCTAAATAGCCATCTAAGAAATCTGTAAAACCGGCAAATATAAAAATTATAAGTGCTATTGTGTGTGCAGCTTCCATAGTGGAAAAGTACACCATAAGAAAAACCGGTACAAGACATAGACGGATGGCAGTTAATAGATTGGGTATGTTTTTCAACCAGTAACACTCCTTTCACGAAAGGCCCCAAAATTAAACGTATACATGTAAATTATAAACTATTCCGTGTCAAAAAGCGAAAAAAAGTATCATATGTTTTAAATATAGAAAATACTGGTATAAACAATAACGACTATCAATAAAAGAGGAGGCATTATGAAAAAAATAGTACTATTACTGATTGTAGCCATTTTTGTGTTATCAGGGTGCCAAAGTCAATCTGCTGAAGAGCCTTTAAAGGTTGGTATGGAATTAAAATATCCACCCTTTGAAACTAAGGATGCAAATGGAAATCCAGATGGTGCATCGGTTATGCTTGCTAACAAACTAGGAGAATATTTAGGACGAGAGATTGAGATCGTTGAAACCGATTATGGTAGCTTAATACCAGCACTTGAACAGGGTAAAATTGATTTGATTATTTCGTCCATGACGATTACACCGGCAAGAGAAGAAGTGGTTGATTTTTCTGAGCCTTACACAAACAGCCAGCTGATGATGCTCGTTTATAAGGATTCTAAGGTGCAATCAGCAGAGGATTTAGACGATCCTTCGATTATCATTGCTTCAAAGACTGGAACGATAGGTGCTTTATGGGCAGCGCAAAATGCACCAAATGCCCAAATTCGTAATATTGATGAGGAAGCATCTGCTGTTTTAGAGGTAGCTCAGGGTAAAGCGGATGTCTTTATCTACGATCCGATTTCAATTATTAGACATCATGAAAATTATCCTGATACCACACGTGCAATTTTAGAGCCCTTACCAAATACCAAAGGGTGGGGGATTGCAATGCGAAAGGGAGAGGAAGAGCTAAAAGAAAAAATTAACGCATTTATAGAAAAGGCGAAAACCGATGGCACCTATGATAAAATTCGAGAGACCTATTTACAAGACAAAATTAAAGAATTTGAAGGTTATGGTCTAGAATTTTTCTTTTAATGAAGGAATTAAAAATTCAGGCTCAAATTAAAATCGATTTTATGTTTTAATTATAAGGTTGAAGATTAGGATTATAAAAGTCCTCTCTATTCAAAAAGAGAGTGACTTTTTTATTAAAGTTCATTTTAATTTAAGTTGAACTGATAGCTTTGATGAATTACCGAATAAACTAGGAGCGACAAATGAAAAAAATACTAAGCTTTCTTGCAGCAATTGCAGTCTATGTTCTTTTATTCTATTTCGTATCGTCTAGAGCGCTTGAAAAAACAACAGATTACTCTGTTTATTTAAACTATTGGCGCGTAATTCTTGACGGATGGCTCACGACGATTGCCATCAGTGTGGTATCGCTTATATTAGCGCTTGTAATCGGACTTGTTCTTTATCTAATGACCGTTTCAAAATGGCGTGTGCTCAAGTATCTATCGGAAATTCATAAGACCATTATTTTTGGTACCCCTTTAATCGTAATTGCTGTTATTGCTTACTATTATATAGGGGATGCATTTAATATTGATTCTAAGTTTTGGGTAGGTTCATTGACACTTGGACTGTATATCGGTGCATACATTTCAGATATTTATAAGGGTGCAATTGAGAGCATTCATCAAAACCAGTGGCAGACCGCAAAAATGTTTGGATTTACAAAGTATCAAACGTATCGATATATTGTGTTTCCTCAGGTGATGACTTCAATTTTGCCACCTCTTGCTGGTCAATTTGCTATGACCATCAAGAGTAGTGCTCTTTTGGCTTACATGTCGACAAATGAGTTCCTAAATTCAATACAAACCATTCAGTCGATTAGCTTTAGATATCCTGAGGGCTTTTTAATTATTGCAGTGGGATATCTGATCCTAACCGTTCCACTTATTTTTATGGTAAGAACACTAGAAAAAAGACTTAATT
Source organism: Clostridiales bacterium 38-18 (assembly GCA_001897605.1). Lineage (GTDB taxonomy): Bacteria > Bacillota > Clostridia > Peptostreptococcales > Acidaminobacteraceae > Fusibacter_C. Next base: position 307,128 of record MKTL01000016.1, read on the forward strand.
ACAAGGTGGCATATGAATCTATCAATTAATAATCTCGTTAAGTCCTACGGAGGAAAAACCATACTTGACCAAATGGCGATAGAAGTAGAGGACATTCAAGTTTTAGCACTTATTGGTGCCTCGGGTAGTGGTAAGTCCACCCTTTTAAGGCTGATTGCAGGACTTGAAGCCTTTCAAAGTGGTAGTATAAAGGTGAATGGTCACACCGTTAGTGAAATTTCAGATGTAGAATATAGAAAAAAGGTTGGTTTTGTTTTTCAGGATCACAACTTGTTTCCCCATCTAACAATAATGGAAAATATTTTATTGGTTTTAGAAAAGGTACATGGACGCGTTCGTGAGGAAGCCATTCTCGAAGTAAATTCACTTTTAAATCAATTTGGATTAATTGAGCACGCCGATAAAAGGCCACATCAGATGAGTGGTGGCCAAGCGCAGAGAGCTTCTATCGTAAGAGCACTTGCAATCGCACCTGAGCTAGTGCTACTAGATGAGCCCACCTCCTCCTTAGATCCAATATTGACGCATGAGGTTTTAAATGCAATAAAGCTTTTGGCAGAGCAAAAAAAGGATTTTGTCATCGTGACACATGAAATTGGATTTGCAAGAGAGGTTGCTGATTATATCATTTTTATGGAGGATGGAAAGATCATTGAGCATGGCACAAAAGACATATTATTAAAGCCACAAACCCAAAAGCTAAAGGATTTTTTAAACAAGGTTCTAACATTTGTAAATGAAATGTAAATTCACAGGGACGGTACTTGAATTTTGTTTTTTCCTCTGTTATACTCAGTATGAAGGTAGGTGGTCCTGTGGCACGTAAAGCTAGACGAGTAGAGCTTGAAGGCGTATATCACATCAGGCAGTTTGGCAGTTCCTCTCGAAAGCTTTTTGAAAGCAAAGAGGATAAATTCAAATTTTTAGAATTGATAAAAGCTTCTAAAAAGAAATATGGCTACAAGCTATATGCCTACTGTCTCGAAAACGATAACGCATATCATTTGGTTGTTTATGCCAATGGGAGTGACTTATCAAAGATTATGAAATCACTAAACATAGCATACGCCATGTACATTAAATCTGACCAACCTATATTTAAAGACCGATACAAAAGTGTTTTAATTGAAGATGAATGTGTGTTTGAGCGAATATGTGAAGAAATCCGATGCAATAAGGTAAATGGGTCCTGTTTCAATAGTGAAATAGATATTTGTGATCATGATAATCCCTTTCATGCTGCCTGTAAATTGTGCTTAAAAACCACAAAAGAGGCACTGGAAAGATTGGAGCAGATTGCATGTGCCAAATCCTTAAAAACACATGACCTGATAAAGGATAAGTCCCTTCGCAATCAGCTAATCGTGGATTTTAGAAAAAACTCAATTTTGTCATTGAAAGAGCTTGGTGAGCTGTTTGGCGGCTTGTCTGAGTCCTCAGTTTGTAAGATTCTTAAATTAGAAAAATAATACCAACGTTTAAAACCTTCTGTTGTGCGTATATTTATGATGTACACTGACAGAAGTTTATTTAGCATTTCAATTCAAGTAACGTCCCCAGAGACGATAAGGAGTGTAAGATATGGAACTCAATCTTAATTTAGCCTCAAGTAAAAAGAAAAGTGTTGTACTTGATAAGGGTAAGACCTATGACTTATTGATCATCGGGTCAGGTCCAGCAGGACTTAACTCAGCTCTATATGCAAAAAGAAAGGGTCTTGAGGTGGGTATCATCGGTAAAAAAAGCGGTGGCCAGGTTGTAGATACAACATCAGTGGAGAATTATTTAGGCTTTGAGTACAAAACGGGCGAAGAGCTTGTAAAGGCTTTTAAATCGCACGTTGACAGTCTTAAGGTTCCTTTCTTAAGTGATGCTGAGGTGACATCTATTCATAAAATTGAAAATAGATTTATGGTTCAGCTATCAAGTGGTGAGGAGATTGCAACGAAAGCAGTTATTATCGCTACTGGTAGCCGCCCGAGACAATTAGGAATTTCAGGTGAAGCAGATTATTTAGGTAAGGGCGTCGCTTACTGTGCAATCTGTGATGGCCCATTATTTGAAGGTTTAGAAGTCATCGTTGCTGGTGGAGGAAACTCAGCAGTAGAGGCTGCTATTGATCTTGCAAAAATTGCCAGCACTGTTAAGCTGGTTCATAGAAGTCAATTGAGAGCAGACCAAATCGTAATTGACAAGCTCAACACTTTTGAAAATGTGGAAATTTATCTAGAAACCGAAATTTTAGAGGTCAAAGGCGCTCAGCTTATGTCTGGTATCATCGTGAAGGATAAAAAGACAGGTGAGATTTCAGAGCTTGCAGCAAATGGCTTATTTGTTGAGATAGGCTATCTGCCAAACAGCGGTTTTGTAAAGGACCTTGTGAAGCTGAATGAAAGAGGAGAAATTATTGTTAATGCCGCCTGTGAGACCTCTGTTGAGGGTGTATTTGCTGCAGGTGATGTTACGGATGTTCCATACAAGCAAATCGTTATTTCGGCTGGTGAAGGCGCTAAAGCAGCACTTACTGCAAACGATTATATAAACAGATTAAAATAAATCAAAAAAATAATTGAAACACGAGAAAAGGAGAAAACTATGAGCTTATTAAACGAACAATTACAAGAACAATTAAGAGAGATTTTTGCAGATATGAAGGACGATATTACACTGGCAGTGTTTTCTAAGGAGGACGACTGTGAGACTTGTAAAGATACTTTAAGTTTTATGCAAGAAATTGAAAGTCTAAGTGATAAAATTCATCTTGAGGAGCTTGATTTGGTAAAAGATGCAGATCGAGCAGCTGCGTACAATGTAGTTATGGCACCGAGCATCGTAATGCTAGATGGACAAAAAAATTATAGAGGCGTGAAATTTAACGGTATTCCAGCAGGACATGAAATCAATTCCTTCATCCCAGCCATTCTTGAAGTTTCTGGTGCAGGAGAAGCCTTACCTGAAAGCTATAAAGTAAAACTAAATGCACTTGAAAAACCAGTCAATATCAAGGTGTTTGTTACCCTCAGCTGTCCACATTGTGCAGGTGCGGTTCAAAAGGCACATAAATTGGCACTAGAAAGTGATCTTATCGATGGTGAAATGATCGAGGCACAGACCTTTTACGATTTGTCTGAAAAGTTTAATGTCTCAAGTGTCCCTAAAATCGTTATCAACGATCAATATGAGTTCGTGGGCAATCAACCGCTTGAAGTATTCTTAGAGGAAATTGAAAAAGCGCAAAGAGCTTAAAAAGTGTAAAAAACAAACCCCCATTTGATAGCTTTCACACATTCTTGTGAAGCAACCTTTGGGGGTTTTCTATTTTTTATTTGTTTTGATTGATTTCAGAAATTCGAATAAAGTATAATAGTTATAATACCATGAGTCAAGATTTGTTTTGAGCCATTTGGTTAAAATGATTCTTTTTTTTAGGATAGTCGACGATTAGTCCTTCATATATCAACTTTTTATTTTCGAGTGTCATTAGGTCAACCGTCTGAACGAGCTCAGGTGTTTTTCCAACATCCAATATATGATGTCTCCTAAGTAATACATAAACAAATTGCGAACAAAAATAATGGTTTTTACGATAGATTGGGCGATTAAACCATACACCGAAAAGTCCAATAAAGTTATAGCGATATTGATTTTTATGCTTATAAAAGTATTCGATATCTGCCTTTAGGCCTTCAAATTGCTCTTTTGTAACGGGAACTCTAAAAATTTGACAAGCACTTGATGGGTTATTCTTATAGACCCCCTCATATAAGCTTTCTTTTACAAAGCCACCTGAAAAAGGGTTCCTAGGACGAGTTCGACCAAATGAGTACATCTCATCGAATCGGTCATCAAAGCCAATAGAGGTATGTACATATTTTGCTGGCTGAAAGTATTTCAATGCTCTGGATAACCAAGTGCCAGTTTTTGAAAATACAAGATAAATATAATAAACATCATTTTGCATAGATTTTTCCTCATATTAATAATAAATCTATTATAATATAAAGACATGTGAAATGTTATCTTTTTTTTATAATCAGGTAGGATTGGGTATAAGATAGATGTACATAAAGGAGGCTGCTATGATCCCAAAGGATTATGAACTGATTCTAAATTCACTCTATGAGGGCGTATACATCGTCGATCGTCAAAGAAGGATTTTATTTTGGAATCAAGGTGCTAAGAACATAACTGGCTACGCTGCTGAAGAGACCTTAGGTAAGTTCTGTCATGACAACATTCTCAATCACATCGATGTCTATGGTAGACAGCTTTGTCTAGATGGCTGCCCTCTACATGAGACCCTAATAGATGGTAAGACAAGGGAGCTAAATGCCTATCTTCAGCATAAGAGAGGGCATCGTGTACCGGTACATTTAAAGTCTATTCCAATGTATGAGGCGGGTGAAATCACAGCGACAATTGAGATTTTTACTGAGAGCTCTGAGCCTCAAAACGAGTATTTTAGAGCGGCGCTTTCTAAGCATGAGCTTTTACGAGATCCACTTACGGGTCTTCCAAATAAAAGATTCTTCGATCATTACATCAATTCTAAAATGAATGATTTTCGAATGCTAGACATGCCGTTCGCAGTTGCGATAGTTGATATTGATAATTTCGATGGTATTAATAAGACCTATGGTGTTGCCACCAGTGATGAGATATTAAGGCTATTATCTGAGAGCTATAGAAGTTCAATAAGGCTAGCAGATTTAATAGGACGATGGACCAATGATGAGTTTGTTTTCATCTTTTCTGGTGTCACCAATGAGGCTTTAAATTCATTGTGTGAAAAAATTAGAATTATGTCTGAAGCGAGCACTTTGCGTGCCAACACCATTAGAGAGGTTGAAATCGCTGTTTCTGTTGGTGCATCTGTCGTTAGAAAAGATGATACGGCAGACAAGCTCATCCGCCGAGTTACCGAACGACTCAAAAAAGCAAAAACGAAGGGCGGCAATTGCTGTATCACACGATAATAAAGGAGTTAAATGTCAAAAGAATTACTGAGCTGGTACGATGATAATAAGAGGGCATTACCGTGGCGAGAAACGAAAGACCCATATAAGATTTGGCTTTCTGAAATTATGCTTCAGCAGACACAGGTTGTTACTGTAATTGACTATTATCATAGATTTATTGAGGTATTTCCGACAGTAGAAGCACTAGCAAATGCAGATGAAGAAGCGGTTTTTAAGCTCTGGGAGGGCTTGGGCTATTATTCGAGAGCACGAAACCTGATGCGATGTGCGAAGGTAATTACCGAGGCGCACGGGGGTGTATTCCCTAAGACGGTTGTGGAATTAGAGCGCTTACCTGGTATTGGACCTTACACGGCTAACGCCATAGCAAGTATTGCCTTTGGCGTGAGAGCACCTGCTGTTGACGGAAATGTTTTTAGAGTGATTTCAAGGTATTTTGCTATAGAGCAACCAATTGACATCCCTCAAAATAGAGTCGTGTTTGAAAACAAGACACTTGAGCTGATGAGTTCTAGACACGATGATTTTACTCAGGCGATGATGGACTTAGGTGCAACGATTTGCACCCCGAAAGCGCCAGACTGTTTCAAATGTCCGTTGAAGAAGCAATGTAAAGCATTTGAAAGATCAAAGCAATTGGATTTTCCTGTCAAAATCAAAAAAATAAAAAAAAGGGTTCAAAGAGTCGCCTTATGCGTTGTCCTCTTTCAGAGTAGAATTTTATTGATTAAATATCCGAGCAGTGGTCTATTGGCAAACCTCTGGGGGCTACCTAGAATAGCTTTGGATGAAGGGGATTTAACCAATGACTTAGTAGAAGGCTATCTTAACGAGCATTTTGACACAAAAATAAAAACAATAGGTACGCTAGAAGGAAAAATGCATGTATTTACACATATCAAATGGGAGCCAACGATTTTCGTTTATCGAAGTGATCAAAAATTCGAATCGGAGTTACCTAAAACGGATTGGCTCACATTAGATGAGATACAGCATAAGGCGTTACCTACTGCGATAAAAAAACAATTACCTGTGATAGAAAAGTATTTGAAATTCATTGATGAGGCTAAATAGATTTATTATGAAATGGAGTAACCAATGTCTGAGTTTATTCAAGTTGATCCACATCAATTATATGAATTAGCAGTTAAGGATTATTCAAGGAATTATTTTATCTGCCATACACTTGATAAAAATCAGCCTTATGTCTCTGCTTTTGGTAGGTTTGAATATAAGGAGCCAATTGTCGGCATTTTCCTAAGAAAAACGGGTTTGCTACAGATTGCAGTTGCGGATTTTGAGAAGGTTATGGAACACAAATCAGAAATCATAAATCATATACTGGCAATGGAATTTGAAGAAATCAGTACATTTGAAAGCTATTCTGCCTTATTTCGAGAAAATGAGGCATTTGATTTGATTTCTAAGGGTGCGCATATTGCTTATTGTACAAAAGACTCTTATAATGATGTATTGGGAGAGGAAACGCTATTTTTCAAATGGATTAATTCAACTGAGCTTGAATCGGTGGTTGCACTATACCGTAAGGTGTTCAAATCCTTTGCTAGTGAAGGTTCAATGAAGGATAAGCTTTTAAAGGGTCGCGGGAGAGCGCTAGGGGGCTATTTGGATAATCAATTGATCGCCGTTGCTCAGACGGATTACGAAGACCCAAAAGGTGCTTTAATCGTTGGGGTAGCAACTGATCCTGAGCATCAAGGGAAGGGCTATGGCGAGCAAATTCTAAGGAAATTAATGCAACCACTCCTACAGGAAGACAAAAGGTTGACTTTACAGTACGATTCTCCTATTGCAGGGCAGTTATATAAAAAACTAGGATTTATAGATTACGATAGGGTAATTCGATTAAGACGTAGATGATGAGGTGACATATGAATGTGTTATTGCTTTACAATCCAAGATCAGGAACAAGAAGCTTTCAGGCGCAATTAGATTATGTGGTAGAACAATTTCAAAAAATTGAGTTACAAATTATTCCCTATCGCCTTGAGAATATGGATAAATTGGAGGCTTATCTTAAAACGTTGGATATCAGTCAGTTTAAAAAATTCATCATCTCTGGTGGTGATGGTACCGTTCATCAGGTTGTAAATAAGATGATGAAACTGGGAATTGATGTGCCAATAGCTATTTTTCCAACAGGTACAGCGAATGATTTTTCTCAGTATTTCGGTATTCCTAAAGATATTGAGGGTATGACTAAGGTCGCTTTGAGTGACCAGTATTCAAGCTGCGATTTAGGTAAAATCAATGAACAGTATTTTATTAATGTTGCTAGCTTTGGAAATCTCGTCGATATTAGCCAAAGGGTAAACGAGCAAACCAAAAACGTTTTAGGTGTTCTCGCCTATTATATAAAGGGCATAGAAGAAATACCAAAGCTCAGAACCTTTAAGGCTAAAATCGAATCAGACAATCTTGTGATTGAAGAGGATATCTATTTTGTTCTCATAATGAATGGCAAATCAGCGGGTGGCTTTAGAAAGCTTGCACCTTATTCCGATATTTCAGATGGTCTGTTGGATGTTTTGGTATTTAAAAAATGTCCAGTTCTTGACTTAATGCCATTAATGATTCAGGTACTAGGTGGTGAGCATCCAAAAAGTGATTATATTCACTATATTCAATCCAAACAAGTTAAAGTATCTTGTAATGAAGAGATCACATCAGATTTAGATGGAGAACAGGGACCTAGGCTGCCACTTGAAATTGAAGTTGTTAACCATGCGATTCGAGTTAATACTTATGTTACAGAATAGTTATAGCGCATTTAGAAAATACTTTTCTAAATGCGTTTTTTTTTTACTTATATTGGGTAATAGTAAAAACTAAGAGAAAAGATTTTTATTTTATAAGGAGATAAATATGAAAATAGGTTTAGTTGGTTTAGGACGAATGGGTTATGCCTTGGCTTTAAACATGAAGGATAGTGGTGTTGAAGTAATTGCAACAAATAGATCGTTGGATAAAGTTGATGAAATCACAAAAGAAGGTGTAAAGGGAGCATACAGCTTAAAAGAGTTAGTTGAAGCCTTTGGAGAGGAAAGACGTGTTATATGGTTGATGGTACCGTCTGGAAATGCGGTGGATACCATGATCGAGGAGCTGGTGCCACTACTAAATTACAACGATATTATCATCGATGGTGGTAATTCCTACTACAAGGACACTTTGATTAGACATGAGAGATTAAAGGCTATTGGTATTCACTTTGTGGATGTTGGAACCAGTGGCGGTATCAATGGCGCGCGTAATGGGGCCTGCTTAATGGCTGGTGGTGAGGCTGAGCCTGTTGCATTTATAGAACCTGTACTCGAGAAAATTTCGATTGAAAATGGCTATGGTTATTTTGGTGCACCTGGAAGTGGACATTATGTAAAAATGATTCACAATGGTATAGAGTATGGCATGATGCAAGCCATGGGTGAGGGCTTTGATATTCTTAAAGCCTCCGAATTTGATGTGGATTTTGAATTGGTTTCAAAGGTATGGAGCAACGGCTCTATAATAGAAGGCTTACTAATGCGCTTGATGCATGAAGCATTTAAGCAGGATGGTAACCTAGAATCAATTATCGGAAAAGTTGATGCGTCTGGTGAGGCGGACTGGACCCTTCAGGAAGCCGTTCGTCTTAAGGTTTCTGCACCAGTTATTACACAATCCTTATTTGCAAGATATAAATCTAAGGATGAAGAAAGGTTTAGTGAAAAAGCAGTTGCAGCACTTCGTAATCAATTTGGCGGTCATAAGGTTTATAAAGCTTAGGGGGAAATATGCTATTTACAATCTTTGGTGCTACTGGGGATTTAACAACTAAGAAGTTAATTCCAGCACTTTATCATCTTTTTGAAGAGGAGCAGCTGCCAACGCCTTTCACAATCGTTTGCGTAGGCAGAAGGCGTTATGAAACGGAGCAGTTTGTTGAGCTGATTAGAAGTAAAATAGAAGGTGATTATCCACATTGGGAGGATTTTTGTACCAATCTACATTACCTTTCTATGGATTTTTCCTCAGAAGCAAATTTTGATATCTTCAAAAATTATGTAGATGCAATGCATCTATCCACCAATGGACAAAAAATCTATTATTTGGCAACTGCACCACACTATTTTCCAATTATAGCAAGGGCGCTCATTGTAACGCATATGCTCAATCGGGGTGATATGCGATCTAAAATTGTATTTGAAAAGCCCTTTGGTGAAAATCTTGAGACTGCAAAAGCCTATAATCGACTTTTACTTGAGTCAATTGAAGAATCACAGGTATACAGAATTGATCATTATTTAGGAAAAGAGATGCTGCAAAATATACTTACCGTGAGATTTGCAAATAAAATTTTTGAAAGCATTTGGAATCATGAAAATATTGAAAGCGTTAAGATTATTGCACTTGAGTCAGAAAGCGTGAAACAAAGAGGCGGTTATTATGACCGTTCTGGTGCACTCAAGGATATGGTTCAAAACCATTTGTTTCAAACACTGGCTCTGGTTGCGATGGATGCGCCAATGGGCTTAAGTGATACATTGATTAAAAATGAAAAAGTTGAGGTGCTTGAGCACCTACAGGTTAGCAACGACATTATTTTCGGTCAATATGCAGGATATTTACAGGAAAAGGATATTCCAGAGGATTCAAAGACGGAAACCTTTGTAGCACTTAAGGCTTATGTAAACTCACAGCGTTGGCGAAATACACCCTTTTATCTAATAACGGGTAAGAAAATGTCAAGAAAGCTAGCTGAAATTGTTATTACATTTAAGGATGCAACCTGCTTCTTTGAAAGAGGACAGCCTGAAAAGAACACTTTGACAATTGAGATATTTCCAAGAGAAGGTATTATCTTGAAGTTTAATGGAAAGGCACCTGGCTTATGGTCGTATACCATGCCTATGCACCTTGACTACTGCCATCTTTGTAACATCATAGGAAACTCGCCGGAGGCATATGAAAAGCTCATTCTGGACGTGATTCACGATGATGCATCTCTTTTCACCCGTTGGGATGAAATCGAGAATTCGTGGAAGGTAATAGATGAAATTGAGCGTTTAAAAGCGTTCGAACCACTACATGTCTACTACTCAGAATCTGAAATGCTAGATATTGTTAATAAAAAATGGGGGCTGTAATGAATAATTGGATCGATGTAACCATGGACATCTTCCCTGAGATGATGGTCTATAAGAATAAAGATGAAAAGAAACCAAAGTATACGGTTCGTGCAACACATGAGGCGAACGGGCACTTTGAATCCAGTATTTACATGGACTTACACACTGGAACACATATTGACATGCCACTGCATATGATTGAAAACGGTACTAATTCAGATCAGTTTAATCTTGATTTGGTCAATGGCATTTGTACGGTTCTCGACTTTAGTAAAGAGGAACGTCATGAAGTAGATGAAGCTTTTTTAAGTCAATTTGAGATCAATAAAGGCGACATTATTATTATTAAGACAAAAAATGCTTATGATACAGAATTTAATCTCGAGTATGACTATTTAGATGCCTCAGGAGCGGCTTTTCTTCAATCAAAGGGTATAAAAACTGTTGGTATTGATGCGCTTGGAATTGAAAGAAGCCAAGCAGGTCATCCAACACATTCAATTCTATTAGGAAATGACATCTACATTATTGAAGGTCTCGCACTCAAGACAATTGAAGCGGGAAGGCATGAGCTTTTATGCCTACCACTTAAAATTCTCGGCGTCGAGGGCTTACCTGCACGTGCTTTGATGCGTAGAATGGAATAATTGATTTGAAATTAAATTGAACAAATTGGAACATATGAGTATACTAATGAATAGACAGAATATTTATGAGGTGAATCTATGAAAGATATAATTTTAGGTGGTGGCTGTTTTTGGGGGATGGAGGCGTATTTCAAGCGTTTAAATGGCGTCCTTGAAACTGAAGTGGGCTATGCCAATGGCCAAACAAAAGAACCATCCTATAAAGAGGTATGTACAAATACAACCGGACATGCTGAGGTGCTGTGGGTAAAATATGACCCGAGCTTGATTTCACTTGAAGTATTGCTAACACACCTTTGGAAGGTGATCGATCCGACTTCACTCAATCGTCAAGGTGGCGATGTTGGATCGCAATATAGAACGGGTATATATTATACTGACACTTCAGATGTAGAGGTTATCACAGCTTCAAAGAATGCCGAACAGCAAAAGTATGAAAAGCCAATTGTCACTGAGATTGAGCCATTAAATTATTATTTTGCAGCGGAAGAATACCATCAAGATTATTTGACTAAAAACCCAGGTGGCTATTGCCATATTAAATTGGATTAGAAGACATATAAAGACCTGTAAGAAGCTTGAAATTTTCTTACAGGTCTTTTTTTTAAAAGCAACAGCTTAGCTAGTGGTAAAACTGAAGGCTTGATGCCTAAAGTTTAATTTACTTAAATAAGTCTGTTTGAATTTGAACTCCGGTTTTAGTAGTTGCAAGTCCGCCCATTGAAGTTTCACGGAGAGAAGGGGGTAAGGCACGACCAACTCGATACATCGCTTCGACCACCTCATCAAATGGAATGATGCTTTCAATACCAGCCAATGACATCTCAGCACATAGGAGCGCATTGGCCGCGCCCATAGCGTTTCTTTTGGCGCAAGGACTTTCTACTAAGCCAGCGATGGGATCGCAAACTAAGCCAAGTAGATTTTTAAAACACATTGCAGCAGCGTTGAATACCATTTCTGGTGTGCCACCAAGCATATGAACCACAGCAGCTGAAGCCATTGCTGAAGCTGTGCCAACCTCAGCCTGACAGCCTCCCTCAGCTCCTGAGATCGTCGCATTTTTAGCAACGAGGCTTCCAACGAGATTGGCTGCAAGTAGACCGGAGATTAAGGTTTCTTCATCGAGTGCGAAGCGTTCTTTGGTGGTCATTAAAACCGCTGGCATGACACCGCATGATCCAGCTGTAGGCGATGCAACAACCTTTCCCATAGATGCATTTAGCTCCATCGTACTAAGTGCGTAAGCTGCAGCCTTCGCAATCGTTTCACCACAAACGGTATTGTGACTCCCCAATCTATCGTGAATTTTACGACTATCGTTCCCAATGATTTTACCTCGTCTTGAAGGCTGTGTCATATCCTGACTGGATAATACGGCGTTTTGCATGACCTTTATGACATTTTTCAAATAATCCCTAATATAACCATAGCTTCTGCCTGTATTGATAATCTCTTCTGAGAGTGAAAATGCATTCAGTGTAAGGTTATTGTTACGGCAGTATAGAATCAATTCATTTGAAGTTGAAAATTTCATAGCGCCTCCTAGTCGTAAATTTTCTCGATTAGATTGACGTTAATCATACCATCTAAACGCGTTAACTCATTTAAGACGACTTCCTCAATCATTTCGTCGGTTTCAATAATACCAATGGCAATTTTCCCTTTTTCTTCTCTAAAAAGCTTCATGAAAGCGATGTTAATTCTATGCTCAGACAGGCAAGTCGATATTTTTGCTAGCATCCCTGAGTTGTCTTTATGATGTGTAACCAAAGTGTTGTAATCACCTGAAAATTGTACGTCAATTCCGTTGATAGCGTTGATGATCATCTTGCCACCACCTATGGAGATGCCTATGATTTCCCAAGTCTCTAATCGATTGGTATGTGCGATGATCTTAACGGTATTGGGATGAGGGGCTTCATCATCAGAACAGATAAACTGATACTTAAGCCCTCTAGCTTCAGCTATTTTAAATGCATCCACTAAACGCTCATCATCCTGCTTTAATCCAAGAAAGCCACCAAGGAGTGCAATATCTGTTCCGTGCCCTTTATATGTCTTAGCAAAGGAACCATATAAGACAAATTCAACCTGATTAACGGGTAATTTTATGATATTTTGAGCAGTATAACCGATTCTGCAAGCTCCAGCTGTATGTGAGCTAGAGGGCCCAATCATCACGGGGCCAATGATATCAAATAAGTTATAATTTTTCATAATAGCTCCTATAATTTGAATTACATCTATCATAGCAAAATGGCTATGGAAAGGCTAATAAATAATTCATTAAGAATAATTAAAACTCATAAAATAGGGTAAAAGTGCCATAGTACTGAAAAAAGGAGGACTCATGAATCAAACATTGCTAAACGGTCTTGAATTTTTTAAGCACTTTAAAAATGGTGCAGAAAATGTGATTAAAGCGTCAGAAATTTTGAATCGCATTAACGTATTTCCTGTGAGAGATGGTGATACAGGGACCAACCTGTCAATTACACTAAGCTCAATTTTAAATGAGGCAATTGTTCATCCAGATCTCAACCTGGTCGTTAGCTCTATGTCGGAGGTTGCCCTCGAAAATGCGCGTGGCAATTCTGGAATTATATTTGCAAGCTTTATAGAAGGGTTTTCTGAGGCCTGTCATCAGCTGAAAGAGATATCTCCTGAGCAGTTTGTCAAAGCAGCCTCTCATGCGGTTGCAGTGGCTTATCAGTCGGTAAGAAACCCGCAAGAGGGCACCATATTAACGGTCATGCGATCGTGGGAAAAATACCTTGTGACGAATTGCCAGCCACAAGTGAAATTTAACGAAATGCTTCATGAAGCATATATAAATGCAGCACTTACACTTGAAGAAACACAAAATATGTTGCAGGTTCTTAAAAAAAATAAAGTAGTGGATTCTGGTGCCAAGGGGTTTGTTTTATTTTTGGAGGGGTTTTTAAATACAAAAAGTGATTTAGATGATACAAAAGAATATGCTGTGGAAGGCTTACCCCATGACTTGAAGGTTCAGTTACATGACGTGCCAGAAGACCTAAACTTCAGATATTGTACTGAGTTTATGTTAAAGGAGCCCCTGAGAGAATTGAAAGCACTTGATTATTTACTAGATCAATTTGGAGATTCTCTCATCATAACAGGCAACCAGAGATTGACTAAGATTCACGTTCATACCAATGCACCTGATCAAATTACATTGAAATTGAATGAGCATGGACATAATATTTATAAATCTAAGGTTGAGGACATGTGGCTTCAAAATAAAATTGAGACCTATCAACACCCAAAAATTGGCATCCTAACCGATTCAATTTGCGATATTTCAGAGGCTCTAATTGATCTATATCAGATTCATCTTTTACCATTAGCCTTAATTGCGGGTGAAAGCACCTACTTGGACAAATACACAATTACTAGTGATATGCTAAAACCGTTGCTAGATGCTTCAGAATCGTATCCTTCTAGCTCACAGGTAGACATCAAGCTGGTAAAGATCAAACTAGAATGGATGCTGAGGTATTATGAAAAAGTAGTTGTTCTGAGTGTAAGTAAAGCGCTGAGTGGCACCTACGAGGGATATAAAAAAGCGATTGAGGCATTGGGTGAGCAGTCTGATAGAATTACGCTGATTGATACAAAGCTTAACTCTGGTGCACAGGGACTTGTGGTTTTAAAGGCGGCTCAGCTTGCCTCAGAGGGAAAATCACTTAATAAAATAGTTGAAACCATTAGTAGAGATATAGAAAATGCAAAGATTTTTGTTAGTATGGACACCTTTAAATACGCAACCAGAAGTGGTCGAGTACCTTATTTTGCTGGCAAGGTATTAACTGCACTTCATGCTAAGCCGATCATGACTTTAGATGAAGCTGGCTTTGGTAAAGCAGGCGGAATTTCGTTTTCAAGAGCATCTGCAAATCAAAAAATATTTAAAAAGCTCAAGCAAATTGCGAATAAATCTGAATCGATTAGATATGCGATTGTTCATGCAGATAATCACAACTTAGCTGAGCGTTTTGCTCAACGAATTGAAGAGATTACAGGACAAAAGCCTGAATTTATGACTTCGATATCTGCAATTACTGCCATTCATGCAGGAATTGGCTCTGTAGCAGTCTGTATCGTCTCAGGAGGCGAGTTATGATTGAAAGCTTAGGGTTTATAGGCGTATATTTTACTATATTTTTCTTTGTGGGTACGATTCAAAAAAACAATAGCATCGTCGATCAGGCTTGGGGAATTGGGTTCGTTCTAGTAGCGTTCTTCAATTTATTAAGGCTTGAAACGATTCAGCTCACACACCTGATCGTCGTTGGATTGATTTCCCTATGGGGATTAAGGCTGTTTTATCATATCTTCAAAAGAAACCATAAAAAAGCAGAGGATTTCAGATATGCGAAATGGCGAGAAGAGTGGGGAAAATGGGTTATACCGAGAGCTTTTTTACAAGTCTATATGCTTCAAGGATTGTTTATGTGGATCATTGCATTACCAGCTATTTTACTTCTCAACACACTACATAATATTAATAGTTCGGCTATATGGAGCCTTGGCATTATAGTTTGGCTATGGGGATATTGTTTCGAAGTAGTGGGGGATGTGCAGCTAAAAACTTACAAGTCCAATCCTGCAAATAAGGGTAAATTAATGACGCAAGGATTGTGGCAATATACAAGGCATCCAAATTATTATGGAGAAGCGACCATGTGGTGGGGAATTTGGCTTCTATGCATCTCATGTGGTGTGGGTTTATGGACAGTGGTTGGACCGGTAACGATTACGTTTCTACTTCTTTTCGTATCAGGGGTACCTATGCTCGAGAAGGCAATGGCAAATAGAGATGGGTTTGTCGAATATGCCGCAAGAACCAATAAATTTATCCCATGGTTTCCGAAAAAGGGGGTTAAGTAATGAAGAAGATTAGTAATAAGATTATCACATTGGTAATCGCAAGTGTTTTGATTTCGTCACTTATAGTAGGTGCCATTTCTCAGTATATGATTTATACAACCAATATGGATCGTATTGATCAGTTGGAAAAGCAATTACGACAGGGCTATGATTCAAATATCAAGCATCAGGTTGAGATTGTGGTTAGTGAGCTACAGGGCATTATTAATCAGATGAATTCTGGAGTCATCAGTCAAGCAGATGCTAAACTTATTGCAGCAGATGTCATCCGCAATGCAAAGTATGGAGAATCAGGTTACTTCTGGGCAGATACCATTGAAGGGGTCAATGTGGTTTTATTAGGTCGTGAGGATGTTGAAGGGACAAGTCGTATTGATTTGACCGATACGAATGGGAATAAAATTCTTCAAGGCTTCATAGCTCTAGTAAAACAATCTGGTGAAGGGTATTATGATTATTATTTTCCAAAACCAAATGAAACAGAAGCGCTACCGAAACGCGCTTATGTAAAGCTTTTTGAGCCGTTCGAATGGATCATTGGCACTGGTAATTATATCGATGATATCGATGTAGCAGTTGCAGCTGAAAAGGATCAAATGAAAAAAGAAATAATGAGTGCTTACTTTATGATCATAGGTGCATTGACATTATCTCTTGTCCTTGGTATTATAGCGGCGTTTATATTTGGCAAACGACTTTCAAAACCGATTTTAAGAATCAATGAGTTATTAATTAAAACCTCACATTTAGATATTAAAAATGATGATTCATTTGATAACCTTTTAAAATATAAGGATGAAACAGGAACGATTGCTCATTCGGTTGCCAATTTAAGAACGGTTTTAAGAGAGCTAATTGCTGAAATGCAAAAGGATTCTATCCAGCTTGAAAAATCATCTGGGGAATTAAACGATGTCGTTGAAATGGGTAAAGAAGGCATCGATGCAGTAACGCAAACGGTTACAGATTTTGCTTCAGGTGCAACGTCACAGGCTCAGGATGCTATGGTTGCTTCTGAAAAAATGGAGGGTCTAGCTAAGGACATAGATGAAACGGTTAAGAGTGCGGATAAGCTCAAAGATTATACCACTGCAGTTTCAGTCAGCAATGTAGAAGGGGTAAAACAGCTACAAGCGTTAAATGATACCTTTGATTCTACGGTGTCTGCCAATAAGCGATTGAATGAAAACGTTGAGACCTTGACCGTAAAATCTTCATCAATTGTACAAATCACCAATACTATTCAGCAGATTGCAGAGCAGACCAACCTACTTGCACTGAATGCAGCGATAGAAGCAGCTCGTGCTGGGGAAGCTGGAAGAGGATTTGCTGTCGTAGCAGATGAGATTAGAAAACTGGCTGAGGAAACCTCAAAATCAACCACTCGAATCGATACAACTGTAAAAGAAATTCTTGGTGAAATTGGTGAAACAGAGAAGAATATGACCGCTTCAAACGAAGCACTTGGCTTTTCAGGTAGCGTTTTAAATAAGGTTCAATCCGCATTTGAGACCATTGAAACCTCAATTAATAATACTTTAGCACAGCTAGATCAAATCAATGAAAGCATCCGTCACGTCAATCGTAACAAGGACAATGCAACGGAATCCATCCATGGTATTTCTGCTATTACAGAAGAGAATGCTGCTGCTGCAGAAGAAATTGCTGCAACTATGGATACACAGGCTGATTTAATGAGAAGCATTCAAGAAAATGCAGGGGAAGTCAAATCCATCGCTGATGATATGTTAGAAATTATTAGCAGATTTAAAGTTTAAGTTACGCGTACAGCCTACCTAAAAAATAGTTGTCGCACAAATAGACCGTATTTAATTACAAAATAGTATACTGCTCAAATAGAACCATACAAGTAAAAAAGGTGCTATTCACATCAAAATCTGATGGAATAGCACCTTTAAAAGTTTGACTAGACGATTTTAGTGGTCCATTGCTCTAAGTTCCAGACATCGCTTACGACATCTCTATAGAATTCAGGCTCATGGCTAATGAGAAGAATGGTTCCTTTAAATGCATTGAGTGCGCGCTTAAGCTCTTCTTTTGCATCGACGTCTAGATGGTTTGTCGGCTCATCCAGAACTAGGAAATTTGTTTCTTTATTGATTAATTTACAAAGTCTTACCTTTGCTTGCTCACCACCACTGAGTACAACGACTTTACTCTCGATGTGTTGTGTGGTTAAACCGCATTTTGCGAGCGCAGCTCTTACTTCGTACTGTGTATACGAAGGGAACTCCTTCCACACTTCATCGATACAGGTGTTATAGTTAGCCTCTTTGATTTCCTGTTCAAAGTAACCGATATGAAGGAATTCTCCAGTGTCAACTTTTCCGCTGATACTTGGAATCTGACCCAGTATACTTTTGAGAAGTGTCGTTTTACCAAGACCATTTGCCCCGATAATGGCAACTTTTTGTCCACGCTCTAAAGTCAGATTAAGTGGACGACATAAAGGCTCATCATAACCGATAACTAAATCTTCAGTTTTAAAAATCAGCTTTCCTGATGTTCTCGCCATCTTGAAATTGAATTCTGGCTTTGGTTTCTCTCTTGCCAGTTCAATACGATCCATTTTATCCAGTTTCTTTTGGCGAGACATCGCCATGTTTCGTGTTGCGACTCTCGCCTTATTTCTTTGAACGAAATCTTCAAGGTCAGCAATCTCTTGTTGTTGTTGCTTGTATGCAGACTCAACCTGTTTTTTCTTAGCTTCATAAATTCTAATAAAATTATCATAATCGCCAACATAACGATTGAGTTCTTTATTATCCATATGATAGATGAGGTTGACGACGCTATTTAAGAATGGGATATCATGTGAAATTAAAATGAATGCGTTTTCATAATCGTTGAGGTATTTTTTTAGCCATTCGATATGATCTTCATCAAGGTAGTTGGTTGGCTCATCTAGTAAAAGGATATCAGGTTTTTCAAGTAGTAGCTTAGCGAGTAGAATTTTCGTTCTTTGACCGCCGCTTAAGCTATCAACTTCTTTATCAAGGCCGACGTCAAGTAAACCTAGACCTCTTGCAACTTCACTGATTTTAGCTTCAATAATGTAAAAATCGTTGTGATTGAGGATGTCTTGAATCGTACCGACCTCTTCCATGAGAACATCGAGTTCCTCTGGTGTGACATCGCCCATTTTCATATACATATCGTTCATTTCAGTTTCTAAATCGTATAGATATTGAAACGCACTTTCTAGTACATTTTTAATGGTCATGCCTTTTTCTAGTGCCGTGTGTTGGTCCAAATAACCTGCACGAACGCGTTTTGACCATTCAATATTGCCCTCATCTGGCTCAAGCTTATGCGTAATGATGTTCATAAACGTCGATTTTCCTTCACCGTTCGCACCGATTAGGCCGATGTGCTCTCCTTTTAGTAAACGGAAAGAGACGTTGTTAAAGATGGCTCTATCTCCAAAGCCGTGGCTGAGATTTTTAACCGTTAAAATACTCATTTCTTTTCCTTTCTATTAAAAGCGATATACGCTCTAGTTCTATTTTATCCTTTGATATTATATAATAAAAAGATAAAAAAACGCAAAGGAAATTGATGGGTTATGAGAGATAAGCTAGAAATAATTGAGGTTAAGCAGATCCCTAGCTTGAAATACCTATATGCATATGAAATTAGATACTTAAATCGCAAGGGTGAAGAAAAAATTTGGGAACTGGTTTCAAGAAAAGGAATTGAACGATTAGAATCGGAGATCTATCGTCATGAAAAATACAGCGATGGTACGATGATTGTAGCGACGAATCCGGATAAGACGCAAACAGTCATGATTAGAGAATATAGAGTTTCCGCAGGTCAGTTTATTTATATGTTTCCAGCGGGTCTTAGTGATCCTAATGAAACCATTGATGTAACTAGTAAAAGGGAATTTTTAGAGGAAACTGGTATGACGTTTGAGCTAAAAACTTTTTCAAATGCAAGATATACTTCAGTGGGGATCATCAATGAAAAGGTTGAAATCGCATACGGATACTACACTGGGAAACCAAACGCTGCCTACCAAACTGAAGATGAGTTGATTGAGGTTGTAATGGTTGATCGAATACTGGCGAAACACATTTTAGACAACGAGGAAATAAGTATTAGAAGTGCGTTGATATTAGAGAATCTTTTCAAACTAAATCCATTTATAAATGAGGTAAAATAATGACATTATTAGGTAAAGAACATAAAGATGCTATTTTTGAATTATGTCAGAGGCTAATTGAAGAAAATGCAAGGATGAGTTTTACAGACATTGAAAACATTGAACATTTAGAAAAATGGTTTAATGATACCAACGTTTTATTATATGGAAAATTGAATGAAGCCGGTCAGCTGATTGCTATGGTGAAAGCGACGAGAGGTGTAGGTAATAAAGCACACAGCTGTTACCTTGCTGCTGCGACACACCCAGATTATAGAAAAGAAAGTCAGGCGAGTTCGCTGACAAATGAAGTCCTTGATGATTTAAAAAATAGAGGGGTATTAATAGCACGTACCTATATTTACTCCTGGAATCACGCCTCGATTAAAACCATAGAAAAATGTGGTTTTACATTAAGTGGTCGCGTGGTCATGCATGAATACGACGAAATTACTGGTGACTACATAGACGATTTGATCTATTATAAGCGATTAGTTTAAATATTTCGAAATAGTCATTTGACCTTTAGAGGTTGTATGATATAATGAAGTGTTTGAAAAATGGAGAAGTACCAAACAAGACAGAGAAAGACTCTTTCTTGTCAAGATATACGAAAGGAATAATAATGGAAAAAATTCTATTTAGTGAATTAAACTGTTCAAGAGAAATCTTAAGAGCGGTAGAAGACATGGGCTTTGAAGAAACGACACCCATCCAATCAATGGCGATTCCGGTGGCGTTTACTGGTCGCGATGTAGTCGGTCAAGCACAGACGGGTACAGGAAAAACTGCGGCGTTCTCAATTCCAATGCTCGAAAAAATCGACCTGTCTTCTAAACACGTACAAGCGTTAGTATTATGCCCGACACGTGAGCTTGCCGTTCAGATTTCGGAGGAAGTCAACAAAATCGGCAAGTACATGAGAGGTCTGCATATTTTACCCGTATTCGGCGGTCAAGATATAGAGAGACAAATCAGAGGACTTAGATCAGGTGCTCAAGTTATCATCGGTACACCTGGACGTGTTCTAGATCATCTCAGAAGAAAAACACTTAAACTTAACAATTTAAAGATGTTAGTACTTGATGAAGCAGATGAAATGCTTAACATGGGCTTTAGAGAAGACATCGAAGCGGTTATTGAAGAAGTGGATCACAAAATTCAAACGCTTTTATTCTCTGCAACAATGCCAAAAGAGATCATGAACATCATTAACAAGTACCAAGATGAGCCTGAAATTCTCAAAGTAACACATACTGAGCTTACAACGCCAAACATCAGCCAGGTTTATATGGAGATGAAGGATAGAGATAAGCTCGAGATTTTAACCCGTTTGATAGACATCTATAACTACAAACTCTCCATCGTTTTCTGTAATACAAAAAAGAGAGTTGACGAAGTGACAGATATGCTTCAAGCACGTGGTTATATGTGTGATAAAATTCATGGTGATATGAAGCAAACACTTCGTATGAATGTTATCAACAAGTTTAAGCGTGGTGATATTGAAATTCTTATTGCAACTGACGTTGCAGCGCGTGGTCTCGATATCGATAACGTAGAAGCTGTTTTCAACTACGATATGCCAACACATGAAGAATACTACGTACACCGTATTGGTAGAACGGGTCGTGCGGGTAAAGAAGGTATTTCTTTCACATTTATTACTTCAAGAGAGTTCCATCTTTTAAGAAGTATCATGAGATACACAAAATCAGATATCAAACCGCATCCAATTCCTAAAATTAGCGATCTTGAAGCAGTGAAGAGAGATCTTTTCATGAACAAAATTCGCGAGAGAATTGAAGCTGGCTTGGATCATAAGTTTATCAAAATCATCGAAGAGTTTTCTGAAGGCTCTTATACACCGATTGAGGTTGCCGCTGCACTTTTCCAAATGGAACTTGAGATGGAAAATGTAAAAGAAATCGATTCTATTGATAACACTAAGAAGGTATTTACTGAAAAACCTGATAGAAATGCTTCAAAAGCAGGCAAAGGTACAAGAAGCAGCAGAGGTATGGTCAGAATGCATATCAATGTTGGTAATAATCACAACGTAAGACCGAGAGATATCGTAGGTGCTATCGCAAATGAGGCGGGCATCGAGGGTAGATTGATTGGTTCAGTGGATATTTTCGATAGCTTTACCTACGTTGAGATTCCAGAAAGCCAAGCACAACGTGTCCTTGAGCGAATGGACAAACGCGTTATCAAAGGCAAATCGATTTCGATTGAGAAAGCAAAGGATTCAAAGGGCAAATCAAAAGGAACAGAAGGCCATAATAAGCGTAAATCAGAAGGCTACAAGGGTTCTAAATCTGAGGGCTTTAAGGGCTCAAAATCAGAAGGATCAAAAGGTGGAAAAACTTTTGAGGGAAAAGATAGAGAGAAGAAACGCGTAAAAGCGGATCGTCCTAGAGGCTAGTCAGACGCTATTTAGCAAATATGTAAAATTAAACTCCTGTGTTCAGGCGATAACAAATCGCTGTGAACACAGGAGTTTTTTAATGACTCTCAATTGCTTGAGAAAATATTCTCACGTTGTATTTTGCTGTATTCTCGGTTATGCCCAACAGTTCATCTACTGTGACAATTTCATAACCTTCGGCGATAAGTGCATCTAGTATAGAACTTAAGGCCTGAGTGGTATAGGCATTGGTATCGTGTAAGAGAATGATGGCACCGTCAGTAACATGGTCTAGAACATAATTTGTAATGTACGAGGCATCCTTATATTTTAAGTCCTTTGGGTCAACTGACCAAAGTATAGCAGGCATATTGTTGGTACTTATGACATTTTCATTATAAATGCCATACGAAGGGCGATATAGAAAGGGCGCTCTTCCTGTAATTTTCTCAAGTACGCTTTGTGTCTTTTGAAGCTGCTGGAGCATATCTTCAGGCGACAGGTGCGTCAGCTGTGGATGACTCCAGGTGTGATTGCCTATGAGATGACCTTCTGAGTTAATGCGTTGAATCAAGCTCGGATACTCTTTAGCACGAATTCCTTGTACGAAAAATGTCGCCACTTGATTTCTTGATTTAAGGGTATCTAGGATTAAAGGGGTATAATCGGGATCTGGTCCATCTTCGAAGGTCAATGCGACGCGCTTTAAGGCTATAGTTTCCTGATTATCAACCGACTCACTCACAGAGCTTGTTGAAGGCTCCGTGGTTTCAATAACCATTTCTGTAGGAGACGTCTCAGTAATTATCTCAACAGAGTTTGTTGTTTCATCCTCTGTTGTTGGTAGGATATCATCTATGGTTTCCTTTAGCTCTATATGAGCTGTAAAGGTTTCAAAAGGAATGATGATTTTGGGTTCTCCAATAAAAGCAGGTCCGATTTGGTATTTTTCAAAAATGATAATGATGCCACCATTTGTAAACAAGAAGTGCTTAAAATTTGACTCAAGTGGATTGGTTCCTTTTGTAACCCAATCGGTGTCAAGAGTGACGTTTAAGGCATTATCATCGACAAGCTTGGCAAAAATATATTTTGATAAAATCTCAAGATAGGCGCTAGAGCCTTTAAATAAATCCTTTAATGCCAGTTGTCTACCTTGCTCGAGATTATAGTTAAAGGTATAAATGGTTGAGGTTGGTTGTGCGCCACCGAGATACTTATTTTCTTTGAAAAGAAGTGAGATATGTCGATCGGATTTAAATACGACCTCATAGTCCAAATGGAGCTCGAAGGGCAGGCTTTCTTCCTGCGTCAGCTTCAAATCGGCTGTCTCCTGTCTAAATAGCTCAATACGATTTAGAGCAAATGATTTGAGGGCATCGTCAATCTTACTCTGTCCAATAATTGGATAATGAACTGCAATCGTTTGATCATCCTCTTCTTCAATGACGCTTATAATACCACTATCAGGTGACGTTTCATCTATCGATGGAACGGAAATCTCAGGTTTAATAGGATCTTCAATTTTTTCATAATAAACGCTGCATGCAGAGAGTGAAAGGCTAAATAAAATAATCAATAATAAGTAAATAACATTTTTCATAATTGTTTTATCCATTCTAAATATGATATCTCTATTTTATCCCATCCAATGAAATAAGTGAACATAATTATATGAGGACATTGACCACGAAAGCGAGTTGTGATAAACTTTTCACATGCTTAGGCAATTTGAAAAGAGGTGTTTTAAAGGTATGCCACATATCATTTTTAGAGGGATTGACGTAGCAGATGTTAAAGAAATTGAGAAACCAATGGTTCAAGAAATTTCATCGATCGTCAACTGTCCAGTAGATCATTTTACGGTTGAATGGACGCCAACACTGTTTATCTCAGGTGGGGTTGAGAACACAGGGGGCTATCCCTTTGTTACTATTAATTGGTTTAAACGATCGCGAGATCAGCAGGATGATGTCGCAAAGGTCGTGACGAAGATCGTTCTGGATTTGGGGTATTCAGACGTCTGTGTTTATTTTAATGAGTTAGATCCAACTGCTTATTATGAAAACGGCGTTCACTACTAATTAAATGTTTTGTTATTAATTTCAATATGAAAATGAAATTGTGAGATAGCTCGTAATAATGGTATGATTATTATGAGCTTCTTTCATTTATTAGTGAGTTGAAAAGGTTACCAACTAAAGTAGGTAGAGTGCCACTTTATTTTTGATTATAGTATAAATGACAGACTTATTTGGTAGGAGATGCTATGTCTGAGATTATTCTTTCCTCAAAATTGCAAAAGTCAATAGTTCCAAGCACTTACGTTAGAAAATCAGAAAGTATAATGCGATTATCTGATTGTCAAATTAACATTGTTAGCGCACCAGCCGGTGCTGGCAAGTCAACCCTAGTTAGTGACTGGATAGAACTGGAGAGCTGTCCCTATGTTTGGTACAGTCTCGATGTGTGGGACAATGAAGTAGATTTATTTTTAAGCTATCTTGCAAATGGCTTGGTTAAATATGAGATTGGACAGGAAGTGGGCAAAGCGCTTTTACAGCTAATTGGATCAAGAGCTAATCTTGGCGATGAAGGCTTTACAAGAACTGTGATTGGTCTCTTTCACCAAATTATGGCGCCTATGATTATTGTCATTGACGATTATCATGTGATTTACGACAAGAACATTCATCGTATAATAAATGAGCTGATGCGGCAAATGCCTCAGCAATTAAGACTATGTCTGATATCTCGTGAGGATCCACCTTTGGCGTTGGGTAGATTAAGAGCAGCTGGTCGTATTTGTGAGATAAGGATGTCAAATCTGAAATTCACAGAAGTTGAATCAGAAGCCTTTCTAAATGGCATATTGTCTATGATGGCGCTGAGTGTAGATCACATTCGCTTGATTCAAGATCGTACGGAGGGATGGATCGCTGGTCTTCAATTGATGGCGCAAACCCTATTGCGTTCAGATAATAAAGAAAGCACACTTTTGTCTATGGGAGCAAATAATGATTATATTATGGAGTATCTTTTAGAAGAGGTGTTAAATACTTTTGATGGAGAGCTGCAACTTTTTTTATTAAAAACCTCAATCCTAGATGACTTCTGTGAGGAAATATCTGATTATGCGTTAGGCAACCTAAGCGGTACAAGCCATACTTATTTAGAAATATTAAAGAGAAAGAATAGCTTTATTTCCACGTATGAGTTGATAGATGAAAATGCCAAACCAGTAACCTGGTACAAATATCATCATTTATTTCGCGATCTATTAAGACAAAGGCTAAGCATTGAAAAATTAATTACAAAAGAAACCATAGATGAGGTTTACAAAAGAGCTGGTGAATGGTTTGAATCTAAAGGCCAATATCTTTCTGCGATTCACTACTATTTTAACCTACCCCTTGAAGCTGCAAGACTCATAGAATTACAGTGGGAACCTATGGATATAGCTCTAAAATCCAATATATGGCTTTCACTTGCTAAAAGACTTCCAGAAGCACTTTGTAAAAGAAGTCCCGTGATTTCAATGGGAATTGGTTGGTCTATGCTGGATGCAGGAGATACAGTGAGCTGTGTTAAATGGTTTCAGCATGTGGAAGTACTTTTGAGTCTTTACACAAAGAAAGGGCAAGTCATAGGAAGTACTGATGTCAGTGTGACAACAAGCGCCTTTGCAATTGACTCCGAAGCAGATGGCGAAGAGGGTCTTCTAGTCTTTGATCATCGAGAGTTTGATCAGCTGCCAGCATATTTATTAAGCGCGAAGGCTTATATTGCTGCATCCACAGGTGATTACAAAGCTTTGTTTGATTTAAAGGAACAATTAAAAGCGCTCGTCGTCACGATTCCTTACCAACGCGCTTGGGTCATAGAGACTTATGTAGGGATGCTCGAATGGGCAAGTGGGGACCTAATTAGGAGCTATAAAACCTTTTACGAGATATGGCTAAAGTCGAAGCAATTCTTACCTATAATAGTCCAGGGCTCATTTTTTGCTCTTTTAGTGGAGCTTAAATTACAAATGGGTGAGCTAATTGAAGTAGAGAGGATGCTAGAAGAGGAAATAATGGCATTACAGCATCCAGCAGGGGATGGTCTTTATGCGCTTTATAAGCTATATCAGGCGACCTTATATTTGATGCAAGGGAAAGTAGAACTGTCATTAGGCGCAATAGAAGAAAGTCAGAATTTTGGTATGCTTTATAATCATATGGATTGGCACTATAAGCAAGAGCTCCTAAAAGCGCGCATTGAATTATTATATGGCAATTTAGAAGCTGCAACAAAATGTGTTGAACGTGGTAAAAAGCATCACTTTAGCAACCCAATTCCCGAATTTATGGGCTATGAGGATCTAGAGCTATGGATGCAGCTAGAAGCTGCAAAGCGTGAAAACCGTTTGGGCACATTTGTCGAATTAAAATGGCAGGCACTTCTTGAGAATGAGACCGAGGAAACCCTTCCCTCTTATATTAGAGAAAATCAGCTTAAGCTATTACTTTGGTATGCACCTAAGAAGTATCATGCCTATTCCGAGATGTGTCAGCTTCTTTTAAATCGTGCAATAGCGCAAAAAAGAGCAATACAAATAGTGGAATTTTCACTAATTTCTATTAAGTTTACCACTAGTGTTGCCGTTCAGCAAAAGCTTTTATATGAAGCTCAGGAGCAAGCCAAATCCAACCATATTCTATTGCCCTTTTATGAATTTTCAGATGCATTTGAGGATGAAAAAAGAATTTTAAAGCGAGGCTCAAATCAAGTATTAACTGGGAGAGAGCTTGAGGTATTAACATTAATCGCCGAGGGCTATTCTAATCAGGAGATTGGTGCAACCCTGTTCCTATCACTTAGTACCGTAAAAAGCTATAATTATAGTCTTTTTAGTAAGCTTGAGGTCAAGAGAAGAACGGAGGCAGTGGCGAAAGCAAAAGAATTGGGCATACTATAAAATACAAACTTTGGTTGGTAGCGACCAAAGTTTTTTTTTATTATGATTAAGTCACAACGATTCTAGGAGGTGTAGAATGTTTTATACCATTTTGATAAAGGGCAATCTTAAACCACATTGGTTTGAGAATTTATCTGTTGAGAGATTGGATGCCTTTACAACGGTTATAAGAGGTGAGTTAGTGGATCAGGCCGCACTTTATGGGGTACTGAATCGCATTAGAGATCTAGGCGTTGAACTTTTATCTGTTTCTAGTGAAGACGAGGTGAAATAATATGAAGGCTATTGTTCAGGAAAGCTATGGGAAATGGGATACTTTAAAAATCGATGAAATTCCAATTCCAATCCCAAAGGAAAATGAGGTTCTCGTTGCGGTTAAAGGGGTGTCGCTTAATGCCCCTGATTGGCGTCTGTTACAAGGTAAACCATTTGTCGTTAGAGTTTTCTCAGGGTGGATAAAGCCCAAGGCTAGAGTCAAGGGAACCGATTTTTCAGGTATAATTACGGTTACAGGCAGCTCTGTTAAGAGCTTTAAAGCGGGTGATCAAGTTTATGGCGATCTTTCTAGCTGTGGATTTGGTGCGTTTGCAGAGTATGTCTGTATCGATGAAGGGCTACTAGCTAAAATGCCATCGAACCTATCATATGCGAATGCGGCATCTTTGCCTCTTACAAGTGTCACTGCATTGCAAGCGGTTAGAAATCTAGCTAAGGTTAAGGAGGGGGATCGGGTTTTAATCGTAGGTGCTTCGGGTGGGGTCGGGAGCTTTATCATACAGCATTGTCGAAATTTAAAAGCGCATATCACTGCAGTTGTCAGTACAAAACGAATTCCTCAGGCGATTCGGCTTGGTGCGGATGATGTTATTGACTATTTAACAGAAGATTTGGCCCAAGCGACTACTAAATACGATGTAATCTTATATGTTAATGGCAGTTATCCCATTTCAATCTTTCATCGCCTGCTGTCATCAAAGGGGAGATTTGTTTTAGTTGGCAGTAGCAATTTGAAGCACATTTTATATCTTTCAATTTTTGGAAAAAGTCTTAGCAAAAAATACGATAAGAGCTATCAAGTGCTAATGGCGAAACCCAATGCTGGTGATTTGAGCTACATTACCGAAGTGGTAGAACAGGAAAAGCTGACGCCTGTCATCGATCGTCAAATTGAATTCTCACAAATTCCATTTTGGATAGGTGAGCTTGAAAAGGGACATATTGGTGGTAAAATAATCGTTGATCTTGATGGTCAAAAATGAGAGAGAAAAAAATGAATTAGTAATAGATTAATAATAATAAAGCCCTTTCATACTTTATATGAAGGGGCTTTGATAGGTTCATTATGGTCTTAATCCATCTGAATGAAGAGCACCTTTAAATAGTTGCTTTCCTCATATTTGAAATGCGTTCTAAAATCCTTCGGCAATTGATGTACCTCTATGATCTTAAAGCGCTTGTTAGCAAGGTTAAAGCCCTTACCAACCAATTGCTTGAATTTTTCAAGCGTAATATTACTTGAATTATTTGATGCGACGATAATGCCTTTAGGTGAAGTGACTTTTATTGCATCCGCAAGCAAAGTCGGGTAATCCTTTTCAGCACTAAAGGTGAAGTCCTTAGATTTAGCATAGCTTGGCGGGTCAAGAATAACGAGGTCATATATTAGCCCCTTTTTTTGTGCAAACTTAAAATAGTGAAAAACATCTTCAACTAAAATAGGGTGATTTTCAGGGGAAATGTGATTAAGCTCAAAATTTTTAAGTGTGTGCTCTAAGCTTCTGTTAGCCAAATCTACACTTGTAACACTTTTAGCGCCACCAACGGCAGCAAACGTTGAAAATGCACCAGTATAAGAAAAGGTATTCAGAACCGTTTTACCTTTAGCGTATTGGTTACGAATGGCTTTTCTGATTTCACGCTGATCGAGGAACACGCCAACCATACCACCTTCGTTAAAGAATATGGAAAGCTTAACACCATTCTCCATAACTGTGATTGGAAATGTTAAGGGCTTACCGGCGATAAAGCCATCATTAACTTCTTGATGATCCTCAAAGCGACATTTTTCATAGATGGCATCGAATTCGACTGATTTTTTTATTGCGTTTTCTATCTGATTTTTAAAGGCGTAAATGCCTTTACTGTAATAATTAATTAAATATGAGCCAGCAAAAAAATCAATAGTTAATCCCCCAATCCCATCACCTTCGCCGTTAAAAACGCGAAATGCGGTTGTTTTAGGATTGTTGTAAAGGCCGAGGCGTTTTTCTACGCTTTGATAAACCTTTTTAAGGAAAAAGGCATCATCAATTTTCTCGCGCTCATTGTTTGACAGAATCCAACCTAACCCTTTGTTTTGTAGGCCATAGTAGCCGGTTGCGACAAACTTACCTTTTGAGTCCGTCAATCTGAGCAGCTGACCCTCTTCAATATCTGAAGACTCAAGTAGCTGGTAGCCAACGACACTTTCCTTAAAGATTAAGGGATATTTTTCTTTAAACTTCTCAACATGCTTATCATGTAATTTAATTTCGTACATGGTAACTCCTTCTATTTTATGGGCAAAGTTTCTGCAAATGATAACGCTTCTTCAAAATTCTCGAAAATAGCTTCCTCACCAAGCGTATCAATTAATCCTGATTTTTGCAAGACTTCTCTTGGCTGTTGTTTTAAACCTGAGAAAAGTAACTTGACTTTATTTTTGTGACAAACGGTTATAAAGCGCTTCAGAGCATGAACGGCTGTAGCATCCATAGCGGGTACATTACGTAATCGTAAAATCATAATTTTTGTTGAACGATCCACTTCTTTGCTCACTTCTAAAAATTTATCAGCTGCACCAAAGAAAAATGGGCCATTTACTTCGTAAACGGTAATATGTGATGGTAATCTTTGAAGGAGTGCTGGGTCAAAGGAAGGTGTAAAGCTATCGTCCTCCTCTGCAGTATCGCGTGTTAATTCTTTTACTTCAGTAACATCTGCCATTCGCTTCATGAAGAGTAGAGATGCAAGAACCATCCCGATCTCTATAGCAACGACCAAATCGATGAGCACGGTTACAAAAAAGGTGATTAATAACACAATAACATCGCTTTTTGGAGACTTTAGCAGACCTATAAATTCTCGCCATTCACTCATGTTGTAAGCGACAACGATGAGAATAGCAGCTAAAGCTGAAAGAGGTACAAGCTTTGCAAGTGGCATAAAAATCAACATGATAAGCAACAAAGTAATCGCATGAACCATACCTGCTACAGGCGTACGCCCGCCATTTTTTATGTTCGCAACGGTTCTTGCGATAGCACCTGTTGCTGGAATACCGCCAAATAAAGCTGAAGCCATGTTTGCAATCCCTTGAGCAATGAGCTCTGTATTTGAACGGTGTTTACCACCAATCATTCCGTCGGCTACTACTGCTGAGAGCAGTGATTCAATCGAACCTAACAGTGCAATCGTAAATGCTGGCCCGATAAGCAGTCGTATCTTTTCGATGCTAAATGCTGGTAAATGAGGTACCGGGAGCGCTGATGAGAGTTCGCCAAATTTTGAACCGATGGTAGCGACTTCCATAGGTGTAAATTGTACAATTAAGGTTGTAACCACAAGAGCTGCCAAAGAGCCAGGTACTTTAATTTTATTCTTAGGCCAGAAGACGATAATAAAAAGGGCAATTGCACCGATGATTACTGTCTGAGCTTGTGTTGTACCAAAAGCACCTATATATGCGTGCCATTTCTCTAAAAACTCAGCAGGAACGACATCGAGCTTGAGTCCAAAAAAATCCTTAATTTGAGAAGAGAAAATTGTAACCGCAATACCACTTGTGAAGCCAGTTGTTATTGGGTGTGGAATAAATTTAATAACTGACCCGAGTTTAAATACGCCCATGAGGATCATCATAATACCGCCCATCATGGTTGCCATTATGAGACCATCAAGACCAAATTTCATGACGATACCGTAGACAATCACCATAAACGCACCCGTTGGACCACCTATCTGAACTCTACTTCCTCCTAAAAAGGAAATGATAAAACCTGCAATAATAGCAGTATGGAGTCCTTTTTCTGGAGTAACCCCTGAGGCAATTGCCAGTGCAATTGAAAGAGGAAGTGCAATAATAGCAACGATTACACCTGCGGTTAGATCGCTTATAAACTGCTGTCTGCTATAATCCTTGATGGTAGTAAAAAATTTAGGTTTCATAAACCCTCCTAAACGTCGCATTTATTTAATACAAGTGTTAACAAACCTTGGTTGATTTCGTAATTTTTTGTTGATATAATGTCTGCGTGCTGTATTAAGCGACCTAAATATGTAAATGTATACAATATACCTTTTTCATTTTAGCACTTAACCACTTGCATTGCCATATGGATTACATGTTGTTGTAAAATTAAATTTAGTTAATAATAGAATGTTAACGTAACAGAGAGGACAGTAAAAAATGTCAAAAACTAACGCGCAGGCTACAATGCAGTCATCACAGAAATATCCAATTATGAATCAGTTCAAACAAAATATGATTCCATTTCTTAAAATGCTATCTATATACGGTATTATTATTCTTCTCATGGAGAGCTTGTTTCGGAAAAGCATCACAGATGGCTTCATGTGGATGGTTCATGAGCCATTAGCATTTTTGTTGAATTTGGCTATATTGGCTGTCATATCAGGCTTGTTACTACTTGCGACTAGGCGAATTGCCATCGTAACCTTTATTGTAAGTACGTTGACGATTGTTCTTCATGTGGTCAACATCGGTAAGTTTTCACTTCGTAACGTACCAATGCTTTATGAAGACTTCTTTCTTATAAAAGAAGTTTGGGTTTTGATGCCAGAGCTGATTAACGTCAAGGTACTTCTTGGATTGGGTCTTGGGATTTTGGTTTTATTCGCTTATGCTTGGGGACTTCATTTGTTTTATAAAAAAAGGAAGCTTTCCCAACATCGCATACTTGCTTTGATCTTGGTATTGGTGGGATCGCTACTATTGTTTATAGGACAAAAGCAGATGCATTCGGATGATGATATTTCTAAAACAGGGTTCTTATATTCATTGTCGAATAACCTAAGAACACCCTCTATCGTTATAGACAAAACACAACTAGAAGCAGCTGATTCTCTTTATACGAGGTATGTCGAGGGCTACAATACGGAATTTGGTGGAGAGCTTGCAGATTCAGTAAAGCCGAATATTATTATCATTCAAAGTGAAGCATACTGGGATGTGAATAAAATGGATGTCAAATTTTCTAAAAATCCAAATGCTTACTTTGAATCCTTAAGAAATGAATCACAATATGGAGAAATGTATGTCCCAGTAGTTGGAGGGGGAACGTCGAATACTGAGTATGAAATTCTAACAGGTATGACACTTAAAAACTATTCAAATGACTGGTATATGGTTTATCCCAATGAGATTAAGTCACCGCTGATTTCTTTGGCATCCATTTTGAGAAAGCAAGGTTATTCGTCAGTTGGGATTCATCCCTATATGTCTTGGTACTACAATCGCTATGGGGTTTACAATTCCATGGGCTTTAACACCTTTAAAACGCTTGAATTTATGAATGATGTAAGAAAGGTTGGCGAATTCGCGGCAGATGATTACACGACGGATCTGATTATCAATCAAATAGAGAACGAAACAGCACCAGTTTTCAATTTCACAGTTACAATGCAAAACCATGGACCTTATGGCAATGCAAGATTTGGTGCTGATCAATTTGATGTGGATATAAAGACAAAAATGTCGGATTCAACCAAATATTTTCTACACAATTATGTACAGGGCTTATATCTTTCGGACCAAGCGCTTGAGAAGCTGATCAATTATTTGAAAACCTGTGGCGAGCCAACCATTTTACTATTCTATGGCGATCATTTGCCTATGCTAGGTGATGATTATCAAGCTTATCGAGAGCTTGATTACATTGGTAATGAGGATAATTATACGCTACAAAACGACCTCCGTATGATGGCAGTCCCTTATATCCTATGGAGCAATTACGATACGAAGTCTGAAGAGCTACCGACGATGAATGCATCCTTTATGACTTCCTTCATATTGAACAAAGCAGCTCTAGATATGCCAGATTATTTAAAAGCACTTTATATGGCAAGAGAGGATATGCCCCTCTACTTTAGGACCTTTGGATATGATACAAATGGCAATAAGCTAACGCAGGAGTCATCGGCATTTATCAACATGAAATCGCTTTATTTATCTATTTTCAATACGCTTTCAAAAGGAGAGGGGATTGATCAGTGGGTGATTAAGGATAATAGTGACTTTAATAAGACCCTATCAGAAATTAACATTACCAAGGTTGAAGCAAGCGAGAGCCAGACTCAGATTTATGGAGGCCCATTTTATGAAGGTATGGCTATCAGCGTAAACAATGAAAAGATTGACTTTGATCTGAAGGAGGATGGTACGCTTCAAATCAAAAGGGGATTAAAGCAAGGAGATCAAATTAGCATACAGCTGTTAGATACTGATGGAAAGGTATTGGCAGAGCTAAAGTCATATGAGGTACAATAATGAACGTATATGAATTTAAGGATTTACAACTGGGACGCTTTATAGAGCGTCCCAATCGCTATCTGTCCAAGGTAGAGGTAGATGGAAGGATAGAAACCGTACATGTACATGATCCTGGGCGTTTAAAAGAGCTGCTCTATGAAGGCAATGAGGTACTCGTAAGATATTGCCCATCACCTACACGTAAAACCAGCTGGGATATGATTGCTGCTAAAAAAGAAGACGAGTATGTCTTAGTGCATTCTGGTATTCACCGTTACATCAGTACAGCGATTCTAGAAAATCTAGAGCTCAATCCCTTTGGTCCAATGACGGACTTAAAAGCAGAGGTTAAGGTAGGACAGTCCCGAATTGACTATTATGGTGTTATAATTGGGGAAGCGCCTATATGGATAGAGGTCAAAGGCTGCTCACTTTCTGAGGGCGGCACAGCGATGTTCCCTGATGCGCCAACGGTAAGGGGTGCAAGACATCTTGAGGAACTCATAGGTTTAAAGCAACAAGGCAAAAGAGCGGGCGTACTCATTCTCGTATTAAGTGAAGCGACACAGTTTTCACCCAAATGGGACACGGACCCTGTTTTTGCAGATATTTTTTACAAGGCACTTGAAGTTGGGGTAGAGATTCATCCAGTTAGAGTCTCACTTTTACCAAGTGGTGAAATGCGGTATCTTGGGGAGATACCTATTGTAGAGAGGGGATAATATGTCAGGGATTTTGTTGTATTTAGGGCTGTTAATTATCGGGGGGATATTCAGCTATCGTGGCTGGATACATAAGGCGATGCTCGCCCGCATTGATCGTCTGCAAATGGCGTGCCTGTTTGGGCTATTGTTTATCATGGGCATGCGCATCGGCATGGATGACCGTGTAAAGGAAGCATTTTTAAAGATTGGCCTACATGCGGTCTTATTTGGTGTTTTTACAGTTGTTTTCAGCGTTCTCACCGTTCATCTGCTGCTTCGACTCATTGGTAGAAAGCAGGTGACGAAATGACTTTTAAAATCATTTTAGCGGTCGTGATCGGCGGAATCGTAGGATTGTTTGTTCCGGACAGCTGGTATGCACTTTCAGATAACTGGCTGACAGTTGGTTTATGTTTGCTTTTATTTTTTGTAGGCATCGATATCGGGAAAAATAAAAACGTATTAAAGGACTTGAAAAGATCCGGTGCTTTGTTCTTTTTAATTCCAATAGGTGTGGCAGTGGGTAGCTTAATCGGTGCGTTTATTATAGGTGCATTACTCGGTTATCCGCTTCATGAGTCAGGTGCTATCGGCTCTGGTCTTGGCTGGTATACCTTGTCTTCAATTATCATTGCGCCATACTCGGCTGAATTGTCCGTCCTTGCTTTTTTAACCAACGTCGTAAGAGAGATCCTAGCGATTATGATGATTCCACTTGTGGCAAAGTACGTTGGCTTCTATGAAGCGATCGCACCAGCAGGCGCAACGGCGATGGATACGACACTACCAATCGTTTCGAGAAATACAAACTCCGAAACCGCCGTACTATCGTTTTCAACAGGATTAATCCTTTCGACGTTAGTACCTATTTTAGTGCCGCTGTTTTTAAGATAATTGTGTGATATAGAAAAAAAATAAAGGTGCAGCTGATTATCCTATTCAGATAAACAGAGGCACCTTTTTTACGATTAATATTTATTTGATGAAGTTCTGTTATTATTACAAAGTCTCAATAAACTCCAAAACCTTATCATAATCTGGGTGAGACCCAACTTCCTTTACATACTCAACGTATCTTACATTATCTTCAGCATCTACGACGACGATCCCACGCGCTAACAGTCTTAAGCCTTCGATGGCATAGCCGTATTTAGTACCAAAATCGAGTGATTGATAATCTGAAACGACGATTGATTTTTCAATGCTATTTGCCACACAGAAGCGTTTTTGAGCAAATGGTAAATCTACGCTCACCGTAACGACCATTACATCTGGGTGTTTAGTCGCTTCTTCGTTAAAACGAATCGTTTGGAACTCACAGATACGTGTATCGATTGAAGGAACAACGCTGTAAATTTTGATTTTTCCATTTAACTCATCAGAATTGAATTCAGACATATCTGGTTTAACCGCTTTAAAAGCAGGTGCTTTCATTCCAACTTTAATTTCTTCTCCTAAAAGTTTGATGGGATTACCCCCCATTGTAATTTGATCTCTCATGACAACCTCCAAATATATGTTTACAAGTATATAGTTAACCGAAATATCATTTTATAAACAATTTTCTTAGACATTTACAAAATGTTAAAAATTGCGTTCACAAGTGTACCCTCAGGGTGTATAGTGGATAATGTAACGAATAAAGGAATTGGAGGTCACTATGTTTAAAGAAATGCGCGTTCAGAAAAAAGTTATGCCAGCTGATCGTATCGACAAGCTGATTTTAGAAGGCGAATATGGCGTTCTTTCAGTTTTGGATACAAATGGCTATCCATATGCGATACCCGTCAATTATGTCTCTGATGAGCATGCAATTTATATACACTGCGCAAAAGAAGGCATGAAAATTGATGCCATCGCTGCACACGAAAAGGTTGGCTTCACAATCGTTGGACGTCACAGTGTCGTAGCAAAACGATTTTCAAGTGATTTCGAAAGCGTCGTCTGTTTTGGAAAAGCTGAGTTTGTAGAATCTGACGATACAAAGCTCGAAATTCTAAAGCGCTTTATTGTGAAGTACGCTCCTGAATTTACAGAGGGTGGCTTTAAATATGCAGCAAATGATTTTCATAAGACAAACATCATCAAATTAACGGTAGAACACAAGACAGGAAAGACCAACATCGATTTATAAGAATAGGAAGTTAACATGATAGATAAACAATATGAAGCAGTTATCGCACTTGCCAAAGAAGCAGGTACGCTTCAAATGCATTTTTTTAGAAGTGATTCGCTCTCGATTGAGACGAAAAGCACCTCTGTAGATATGGTGACAGAAGCCGATATCGCTTGCGATAAACTCATCGTTAGTCGTCTAAAGGAGCTGTTCCCTGGTGATCAAATTTTATCAGAGGAGCAAGGCTATCAGCCCAATGCGGCAGCATCGGATTATGAATGGATCATCGATCCATTAGA
Organism: Clostridiales bacterium 38-18; assembly: GCA_001897605.1. Lineage (GTDB taxonomy): Bacteria > Bacillota > Clostridia > Peptostreptococcales > Acidaminobacteraceae > Fusibacter_C. The sequence goes on from MKTL01000016.1 coordinate 343,989, forward strand.
TGGCACAACTAATTTTTCGATTGGTCACCCTATTTTTGCTGTATCAATCGCAAGATGGTATAAGAACAAGCCAGAGTTTGGCGTCGTTTATGTCCCTACTTTGGAAGAAATCTATTTTGCACAAAGAGGTGAAGGTGCTTATCGCGTCGTAAAAGACCAGTCTCCTGTAAGACTTTGTGCATCAACTCAGTCAGAACTGGGTAAAAGTGTCTTAGCGACAGGATTTCCATATGACCGTGCTACCGCTAAAAATAACAATTCTCAAAATATAGCGACGATGGTTCCCCTCGTAAAGGGTCTTAGAAGACTGGGTGCAGCAGCCTATGATTTGTGCTTGGTAGCAGCTGGTGTCTACGATGCATTTTGGGAGCTTAGACTTGGTAAGTGGGATCTAGCAGCAGGTGCTCTCATGATTACTGAAGCAGGTGGCGAGTTCAATTATCATTACGATGCTGAAAGATATAATGTGATTTCAGGATCGAGTGAAATTTGTAAAGCCATTGAAGGCAAGGTCTATCTGTCTAATAATGGTCATCAAATAAGAGATTATCAATTATCAAAGTTGTTATAGGAGATAAGCGATTGAAGCAACCCGTAATTTTAAAAGGAAGTCACAGATCAAATGGTCAAAGTAGTCAATACATCGATCAGCTTGTGGAAGAACTCAAGAAAAACGAAATTTATCCACAAGTATACGACATTAATCGTTTAACGGTTAAGCCATGTATCGATTGTAGTGTTTGTTCAAATTCATATGGCAAATGTGTGCACGATGATGATATGGAATCGGTTTATGAGGCGTTGAGGGCTACGGATGTTCTCATCGTTGCGTCGCCAGTGTATTTCAATGGCATCACCAGTAAACTAAAGCAGCTGGTAGACCGTTGTCAGATGATTTTCATCTGTGATTTTAAACATGGCAGGCCTTATGTGGATAATACAGTGAGTGAGACTAAGCAAGGCTATGTCATCTCTATGGGTGGTGCAAATGCCTATACCGATCAATTTACTGGGAATGCACTTAGTTTAGGCTTGGTTTTTAGAAACCTAAGAATGCCATTAACAGAGCATTTTACTTATGCAGGTACAGATCATAGTGAAGTTCTAAGTAGAAATGAAGCAAAAGACGACATCGAAAAAATCGTCCAAAATTTGAAAGACTTTTATCAAAGAGTCGGAGAAAAATAAGGAGGGATGACGTTGAAGGAAAAGATGAAATTGGGTCTCATACAGATGATTACCTATAAAGACAAAGAGATGTCACTGGACAAGGCGGCTGAAAACATTAAGCAGCTGGCAGATCAGGGTGCAGATATGGTCGTATTACCAGAGATGTTTAACTGTCCATATGAGACACAAAGGTTTCCGCAATATGCAGAGCCAGAGGGCGGGCCAACTTGGCAGAGAATGCAGCAGGTCGCTAGAGACAATCACATCTATTTGGTGTGTGGTTCTATCGCTGAAATAGAGGATGGCAATATCTATAACACATCATTTGTTTTTGATAGAGACGGCAATCAAATCGGAAAGCATAGAAAAATTCATATGTTTGATATCAACATCGAAAATGGTCAATATTTTAAAGAGTCAGAGACCCTCGAAGCAGGCGATCAGGCGACTGTATTTGAGACAGAATATGGCACCATTGGCCTTGCCATTTGCTACGATGTTAGATTTCCTGAGCTCTCTAGAATGATGGTAGACAGAGGGGCAAAGATGCTGATTTATCCAGCAGCATTTAATATGACAACCGGACCCGCACATTGGGAACTCCTTTTTAGAACCCGTGCGGTGGACAATCAAGTCTTTACAGTTGGCTGTGCGCCGGCAAGGGACTACTCTCTGAGCTATATCTCATATGGCAACTCCATCGTCGTCGATCCATGGGGCGATGTACTGGGTAGATTGGATGACTCTGAAGGGTATCTACTAGGCGAAATTGACTTCGGAGAGGTTTCTCATATTAGAGAACAGCTACCGATCATCAAGCAGCTTAGAAAAGACGTTTATCATAAGTAAGAAAATAACAATTTAGCCAGTCGATATTGAATGAGTATGTAAATTAGTAATATTCCTAATCTATATATAAATATAACAATAGCTGATACGATCTATATTATTAGATACGCATCAGCTATTTTTTATTTTTGTTAAGCCACAATCTCACTTGTGGTAAAATCTGAAGGCTCGATGCCTGAAGATTTTTGTTTAATTAAAAGCGTAAAGGTTAAATGTGTAATTGATCATCTGAAACGACTTTGACATTAGCGTCAAGTTCATAGACGAGGTCTTTTCGTTCGATGATGATTTTTGCTTTCTCAGCGAGCTCAGGCGTTGTTTTGATGTTGAGTAAGAGCTCTTTTGCTGGATTAATCGCTATCGGGTTTCCCACGCGGCAGAGCATGGAGTAATCGCCATTGGTATCGCCATAAGCATAGCTTTGACTGAGATCGATGCCAAATTGCTCAACGAGCTCGTCTATGGCTCTGTCTTTGCTGTCAGAATCCCACATTGGGATGACCTCACCGGTAAAGCGTCCCTCTTCATCGACGAGGTAGCTGGTGCCTCTATAAGCGTCGATGCTGTATTTGTCCGCCATTTTTGAAACGAGAAAATCTGGACTACCAGAGATGAAAAACACCTTATGTCCATTGAGCTTGTGCCATAAAATACGACTGCGCGTATATTTGTAGACGATGTCACCGTGGAGCGCGATGACCTGATTCGAGATAAACTCAAGATCGGCGACGCGTCTCCCTTTTAAGGCTTCATAGTACGTTTCTACGAGTTCTAACATATAAGTGTCGTATTCGCCAACGCGTTTACGCCACTCTGTAAAAGCACTTTTAATGCTGGTGTGCCAAAGTGCAGGGTCGATGATTTCGTATTTTACCATCTTTTTAAAATGTTCTATCAATAAGGAATTGCGATAGAGCGTTCCGTCAATATCAAAAAATGCTGCGATTTGCATATATGCCTCCTTGGTACTATCTTTATTTATTAGTCTATTATACCCGCAAAAGTGCAAATTTTGACTATTTTTTTTTGATTTGATTTTTCTTGATATGGACATGCTTTTATGATAATCTATTTTGGAGTTTATCATTTAGTTAAAGATTTATCAGTGGGAGGATTTATCGTGGATCAAAACGAAAGAAAAATTTTTACGGCAGACCCATCGGCATTGGGATTATTCGGTCTTGCTATGGTTACATTTGTTGCTTCAACTCAAAAACTTGAATGGACAACAGGCACATCATTCATTATTCCTTGGGCGATCTTTTTAGGTGCTTTGGCACAGGTTTACGCATGTGTAAATGACGCTAAAAAGGGCAATGTATTTGGTGCAACCGCATTTGGTGCTTACTCATTATTCTGGTTAGCAGTAGCAATGACTTGGATGACTTCAAACGGTGTATTTGGTGAAGCGATGAAGGCAAATGGCGATATTAAGCAGTTAGGCTTTGCTTTCTTAGGCTATCTCATCTTTTCTTTATATATGACGTTAGCGTCACTTGAAACCAATAAAGTATTGATGGTTATCTTTGTATTAATCGACTTCTTGTTCCTTGGCTTATCACTTAGCGTTATTTGGGGCATTGAGTTCGGCCATGTATTAGCAGCTTGGAGTGAATTCTTTATTGCTTTAGTAGGTTTCTATGGTTCAGCTGCAAACGTATTAAACCATACATTTGGCAGAGTGTTTTTACCAGTTGGAAAACCACTTGGCATTTTCAAAAAATAGATTTTAATATGAACTAAATGATTGAAGAGAAACTACTAATAGAGTGGTTTCTTTTTTTTTACCACAATCCTATTACAGTCGCGTTTGAAGTATGTTCAAATCGCATAAAGTATTGTAAAATAAGAGAGTGAAAAATAGGAGGCTATATGTCAGAAAAGATTCTTAAAGTACAAATTGACCAAGCAGCGCCATTGCCATTCTCTGAAGAAACCATTTTTAGAGCGGTTGCAGAGAATATAGATCGTATCGATACCGACTCAGATGAAGCCTGCTTACTTGTTATTGAGCCTATGGCATTGATTTTATATTGGGAAGACGACAAGGTGATCGTTAACCGAGTGATGCATTCGGACGAGATTAAAGACCAGTTGTAGTAAGAACTTAAGTAAGAACTGATAGATTGGATTAATACAATGATAAGTAAAGCTCTTCCTAGACTTCTAGAAAGAGCTTTCATGTTTTATGAATTAGTAACCCCATTGTCCATCTAAAAAGATGACATGGATTCTACTTGCGTCTCGCTGATGACCAATAATAGAATAACTACAGCAAATTCTATTTTCACTTCTACAGTCGTTGCATGAACCCGTGTGCGTACAAGGTGTGTTCGTAGAGAGTCTAACATTATTTGCAGGTGCGGCAATTTCTCTGTTGCGAGCAATCGCGGCATCAAGGTCTTTAACTATTTTGTTAGGGCTTACGATAAGATAAACTCGGCTTGGGCCGAAGGTGATCGCAGCGACGCGATTGCCAGAACCATCGACGTTGTAGAGTTCACCCTGTTCGGTAATTGCATTTGAGCTAGCAAGATAAGCATCTGCACTGAAGGCTTTTCTGTGAACCAATTGAACCTCTTGCGGCGTCAAGCCTGGTGCGTAACGGTCATAGAAAGTGAATGGCTGCTCGCGTAACCAGTCGATTAAACCCGTTTCAAATAAGGTTTGTGAACCACCCACAGCAAGGGATGTTTCAGGTGGCATAAGTTCTAGTAAAAGCGTCTTTAATTCATCTACAGTTCTAACATGATAGCCATTCATGTTGTTGCGCTTAAGTGCTTTTATTGTCTTTTCGATGCGCTTATCGATAATTGTCGTTAGGTTTTGGTCCATAAATACCTCCTTAAGTACCTAAAGTGTATCGAATTCTCAGGAAAATTACAACTTTTATGCTTTGTTCATAAAAAATTTTACAAATTAGGCATATTATTTTTCTCTATCTAGGTTATAATTACCATAATCGAGTGTGGGAACTAGACGTCAATGAAAAGATTAAGGTGAGTGATTATGAAGAAATGTTCTGAATGTAAAAAAAATGTCGCGATGATGCGGACAGCAAAAATAGAAAATGGTAAGACAGAATATGTGGATTTGTGTCTTGAGTGTGCGCAAAAGAAAGGGTATCCGGTAATGGATGAGATTATGAATCAAATCAATCTCAGTCCAGAAGAAATGGATAACTTATCTAAGCAAATGAACAAGCTCTTTGACAATGCTTCACAGGATGAAGAAAATCCATTTATGCAATTTATGAATTATGATCAAGATCACGATCATTATGACGAAGACATGGATCTTGAAGAATATGATGACACTTATGATGAAGCTGCAGAGGACTTTGAAGAGGAAATCGATGAAGAACCTGCATATGATAAGAAGAAGTATAAGAAAGTAAAGCTTAAAACTTTGAGCAAGTATGGCTCAAATCTAATAGAAAAAGCGAAAAACGGTGAAATTGATCGTATTATCGGAAGAAATCGTGAAATCGATCGCGTGGTTCAAATCCTAAATCGTAGAAGTAAAAACAACCCACTGTTATTGGGTGAGCCAGGTGTTGGTAAAACGGCGATAGCAGAAGGCCTTGCAGTAAGAATCGTAGAAAAACAAGTGCCTGAAAAATTACTAGATACAGAAATCTACTTGTTGGATATGACGGCTATCGTAGCAGGTACTCAGTTTAGAGGCCAGTTTGAAGGTCGTATGAAGTCGATTATTACAGAAGCCTCTCAGCATGGTAACGTGATACTCGTCATCGATGAGGTTCACAACATCATGGGTGCTGGTGAAGTACACGGTGGCGTAATGAATGCGGCAAACATTTTAAAACCTGCACTTGCTAGAGGCGAAGTACAGATTATCGGTGCGACGACGCTTGAAGAGTATCGTAAACACATCGAAAAGGATGCGGCTTTAGAAAGACGATTCCAACCAGTAGTAATCGATGAGCCTTCAGTTGAAGACAGTATCGAAATTCTAAAGGGCATTAAGGATTATTACGAAGTATTTCATAAGGTAGCCATAGATGACGAAGTAATCGAGGCAGCGGTTAAGCTATCCTCTAGATACATCACAGATCGATTTTTACCGGATAAAGCGATCGATGTCATCGATGAAGCGGGTTCAAGAGCGAACCTTAAAAACCATGGTTTGGTAGAGGTCAAAGCGCTTGAAGAAGAAGCGGATCGCCTTGAAGCACAAAGAGCTGAAGCAACAGCAGATGGTGAGTATGAAAAAGCGGCAGATCTTCGAGTGGAGCTTTTAAGATTAAATGAAAGAATAGATGCACTTGAGAAGTCCAGTGCACACGTGAGTTTAACCGTTGAAGATGTGGCTTATGTCATAGAAGCATGGACGAAAATTCCTGTAAAAAGCATCACTGAAGAAGAAGCTGAAAAGCTAATTGAGCTTGAGAACAGACTTCATAGAAGAGTGATTGGGCAACACGCTGCGGTAGAAGTTATCGCAAAAGCGGTAAGACGTAATCGCTCTGGCTTTAGAAAGAAAAGAAAGCCAGCATCTTTTATCTTTGTTGGACCTACAGGAGTAGGAAAAACTGAGCTTGCAAAATCGCTGGCAGAAGAGCTTTTTGGAACTGAAGAAGCTATGATTCGTATGGATATGTCTGAGTTTATGGAAAAGCATACCGTATCTAAATTAATAGGAGCGCCTCCGGGATATGTTGGGTATGAACAAGGTGGCCAATTAACTGAAAAAGTTAGACGCAAGCCTTATTCAGTCATCCTACTAGATGAAATTGAAAAAGCGCATGCAGATGTGTTTAACATCCTACTTCAAATCCTAGAAGATGGTCGATTGACAGATGGACAGGGCAGAACAGTGTTCTTCGAAAACACGGTTATTATCATGACCTCAAACATTGGTACGCAGATGAAATCAACAGTTATGGGCTTCGGTGCTGAACAAGAAAAGAAAATTGAAAATTCAGTAAGAGAAATGCTGAAAGAACACTTTAGACCTGAATTCTTAAATCGTATCGACGATATCATCGTCTTTAAGGCACTTGCGAAGGAAGAGCTTAGAGAAATCGTTGATTTACAGCTAAAAGAAGTTGCTTCAGAAGTAAAAGAAAAGAAAATGGTACTTGAAGTAGACGACGAAGTGAAAGCTTTACTTGTTAAAGAGGGCTTTGATGAGAAATATGGCGCAAGACCACTTCGCAGAACGATTCAGCGTATGATCGAGGATGAAATTGCAGAGCTTTACATCAGAAAGCTCATTCAAGAGGGCAATTTGCTTAAAGCAGTCATCGAGGAAAATAAAGTAAAAATTAAAGTTGAAGCTTAAGCTTAAGAAAAAGCAAAAGCAAAAGCAAAAGCAAAATCAAAAGCAAAAGCAAAAGAATAAAAAGAAGTAGAAGTAGAAGAATAAGTAGAAGAATAAGTAAAAGAATAAGTAAAAGAATAAGTAAGCATATATGTATAAGTATATGTATATGTAATATGTAAATAAAAGAAACCGCCTAATTCTGTAATTTAGAAATAGGCGGTATTTTTTATCAAAACATTTTCTTACGATACATAAAGAGTGCGAAAAGACTGGCGATGACCAGGGAAATAAGCATGATAATGATAAACGCAAAGTGTTGATTTGCAAGTGGTACAGGCACATTCATGCCAAAAAAGCTGGCGATCATCGTCGGTATCGCCATGACGATCGTAACGGAGGTCAGAAACTTCATTACGATATTGAGATTGTTTGAGATGACTGACGCAAAAGCATCCATGGTGCCACTGAGTATGTTGCTATAGATGTTCGCCATTTCAATCGCCTGCTTGTTTTCAATGATAACGTCTTCGAGCAAGTCTTCGTCCTCAGGATATTTTTTAATGGCATCTAGCTTGAGCATTTTCTCAAGTACGATTTCGTTACTTCTTAGTGACGTTGTAAAGTAAACTAAGCTTTTCTCTAAGTCTAAGAGCTGGATCAGCTCTTTATTTTTCATAGATTTGTGCAGCTCTTTTTCGATGTTGTTACTCATTTTATCGATTTGCTTGAGGTACTGTAGATAGTAGGTTGCATTTTTATAAAGTAATTGCAAAATAAATCGCGTCTTTTTATAAGTGAAAAATGCTTTAACCTTTCCGCTGACAAAATCATTGATCAGTGGAATTTCTTTTGTACACACCGTAATGATATTATCATTTGCAAGAATAATTGCTAAAGGTAAAGTGGTGTATATTTTAGAACCCTCTTGTAATTCAAGTAATGGGACGTCGACAAGGATCAAGGTACAATCGTCATCAACCTCAATACGTGCACGTTCTTCCTCATCCAGAGCGGCACGTAGGTGCTCGGAGGGAATGTTGAATTTTTCTGATATGGTGTTTATCTCAGCCTCTGTTGGCTGGGTCATGTTAATCCAGATAGAAGGCTCAAAGTTTTCTAGCTGAACGACCTTTTGATCAAGTGTTTTCATTAATTTGATCATAAAAAATGCTCCTTTCAGTTGATTGCCAACCGAAAGAAGCACCAAAAAAACGTCCTATAGTAAAACTATACAGGTCGATGGCTACAGCTTACGGTCAGCTGGTTATTAAATATTGAGTTGTCGGTTGTACACCTCGGAACGCTGTCCACAAGCTCACCGCCTTTCATGGTTTTGTATTGCCTTAAACAGTATATACTATTGGGTGAAGAATTAAAACTCAATTTTTATAGATGCACCTGCTTTTTTAAAATCATCCATAATGGCTTTAGGGACGAGACCACCCCCCGTTGCCCAAGAAAGATGTGTCGCGTTTTGCATTTTTTCTAAAAGGCCTTCGCCTAATAGATATTCAAATCCTGATTTTGTGTAAAATAGCTGGATTGGACCGTAAAAACCAGCGAGAGCTGATGGCTCAAGTTCAATTTTATCTGTGACGGATAGTAAGTGGAGTAGCCATAGCATCGTATGATCTTCCACGGTATAGATGCCATCGATGAGTGGCATCATAATTTCGCCTACAAATCCAGAAGGTCTACCCACAGCTAGACCGTCTGCTTCTGTCATAAGCTCAATACCAATATCCTCGACTGCTATTTTGCTGTGAAGACCAGATGCCATACCAAGAAGCATACAGGGTGCATGGGTTGGTTCTGCAAAGAATATTTTTACTGAATCCTCAAAGATTAATTTGAGTCCATAGGCAACACCGCCTGGCGCGCCACCGACACCGCAAGGGAGGTAGACGAAAAGTGGATGTTCATCGTCTACTAAGATGCCTTCGTCAGCAAGCTGCGTTTTCAGTCTTAATGCCGCAACCGCATAGCCTGTAAATAAATGCACTGAATTCTCATCATCAATGAAGTAAGCAAACGGATCGTTTAAAGCCGCTGCACGTCCTTCCTCAACTGCTTTTGAATAATCTGAATCATGAAGGACGACGGTTGCACCCTTTTCTTTGAGAAGTGCTATTTTCCATGGCTTGGCATCATTTGACATATGAACGGTGACGTTAAAGCCGATGGCACGACTGATAATGCCGATGCTAAGGCCCAAGTTGCCTGTAGAGCCAACTAAAATGTTGTATTGTCCAAAGATGGCTTTAAATGTGGGATGATTAAACTGCGTGTAATCATGTTCAGAATTCAGTAAGCCATTTTCAAGGGCTAATTTTTCTGCAAAAAGGAGTACCTCGTAAACACCACCACGGGCTTTTATAGAGCCAGCTATATCGAGATGACTGTCGAGCTTGGTCCACCAATCGCCAATGATTCGCCCTCCAATAAAGGGTATGACACCTAGCTGAAGCTGTTCGACTCGTTTGATTTTTGATTCTATTACGCCCATTGTTGCTTGCGTTTCAGGAAAAAGCTGTGCTAGGAGTGGTGCAAACCGTCTCAGCCTTTCATCGGCTAATTGTATATCTGAAAGTGTTGGCAGTGCTTTAGTTGAAAGTGACTTTAATGCTTCCTGTGTATTGAGTTTATTAGGATTGACCCAAAACACGGGCTGCGCTTGGCTTAAGCTCATTTTTAATGACGCGTCTAATGCGGGTATAGATTTCATAACTACCTCCATTAATTTAATGTCAATTTAATCTTAACAGATTTGAGACGCATTTAAAATCAAATTAAAGAATGTTATAATAGAGGCGTTAAGACTTATTAGAACACTATAACAGGAGAATATTATGACGATTTTAGAACGTATTAGAGGGTTGAGACAACCTATTTTGATGGTTATTTGCACACTTTTAATCCTTGGTTTTTTTGTTCCTTGGGTGACTAATAACCCCGACCTTGAAACCTTTGCTTATTCTGAAATTAAGTTATCCGGCTTTGATATTTTTAGAGGCTATCAGTCGCTTGTAGCTGTGGTAGACCCTCTTATCTCAACGCTTGGATATGCGGCACTTGGGAAACTGCTTTATTTGGGTTATATTTTAATTCTTTTACCCGTTATTTCGGTGGCATCTATCGTATTATTAGGGATTAGACATGCCAAAGCTTCTCTTGTTACATGGATTAATTTTGTAGCCCATACGGTTTTAGTATTGGGATTATTTTTACTGATAATGATAAATGGCGATCTAAGAACCCTATTTTTCACGATCATGTCCTTTAGCCTTGGCTATTATTTGATGATGCTTATGTCCATCTTAGGTGTGGTAACACTTGTCATCACACGACGTAAGTGAAGCACTACCGACTGCTAGGCATTTTACTTCTGCTTGAGAACAACCCAGTGATGACTGCAAAGGCAATTTCCGAGCATTTTGAGGTATCGGTGAGAACCATTTATCGTGATTTAGATGTCCTATCAGAAGCGGGCTATAGTATCGTTACTGAAAGTGGTAAGGGTGGCGGTATTTCACTACAATACAACAAGCGGCTAAGGCTTAGTGCAATGGATAAGAGCGAGCTACTAAAGGTGGTTGAACATTTTGCTATTTTTGACAAAAATGATCAGCTGTCTGAAAATTTAGCATTAAAAATAAGAGGTCAATTACCAGATGACGCGCGTCTTGTTTTTGATCGAATGAGAGAAGCTTCACTGGTGGACAAAAGCAACTGGTATGGTATCTCAAATGACAGAGAACAATTTTTATCCTTGATACAGGAAAGTATTATCAATGAGCTAAAGGTTATCATGGATTATAAAAGTGGAACGGGCTATACCGCAGATAGAATCGTATGGCCACTGGGAATTGTCAAAAAAGTTGGTCAAAACTATCTTGTGGGTTACTGAGAGCTGAGAGCTGAAATTCGCACCTTTAAAATGGATCGAATAATATCGCTTAAACAAACGGACTTGCATTATCTGTCGCCCACAGAATTTGACCTTAAGCGGTACTGGGACAGTACAACTCCGAAGTATCTTGAAAAGCAGATGTTTGACAGAACTTTTAAAGAGGATTCGAAGGGGGGCTATTTGGTGACATTAAAATGTCCTGAGGCGTACTTGGTCTATTTCAGTGGCTTCAGGTGTATAGAAGCGGATGATGAAGGTCGGTATACTTTTGATTTAATATCAGAATCAATTGCACTTTATCAAATTTTGATACACGCAGATCAGATCTATGTAAGTTCGCCTGAATCGCTAAGAGCTTCAATTAAAAGAAAATGTCAGTTTATCTTGAATAATTATTAGTTCTTGAATTGACTGACATAATGATGTCAACAAATGAGTGGTATTCTTAGTCTATCAAATAAATGGATAAGGAGACTTGTTATGAAAGCAAAAATTGTTACTCTTGAAAAGGCAAATATGATGGGCATCGTTTACAGAGGCAAAAACGAAAATAATGAAATTCCAGCAATGTGGGAAGTGTTCAACAAGCGGTTTAAAGAAATTCCAAACCCTGATATGCGTGCTTTTTATGGACTATGCTATGGCTTTGAAAGTGGTGGCAGCTTTTCGTATATGGCTGGACTTGCTGTTGATCAGTTTGAAACAATTCCCAATGGTATGGAAGTTGTGGAACGTCCGGCCAGTAAGTATGCAGTGTTCACATTTAAAGATAAGATGGATAAGATAGGACAATTTTGGGATGAAATCTACAGAACTTATTTAAAAGAGAATGACCTGACTGCAATAACAGGGATGACATTTGAGTACTACGATGAAAGATTTGAAAAAACAGGAGAATGTGACATTTACATCCCAGTGCTATAGTCTACAAATCGTTCTCAAAAAACTTAAAACGCGTAACATAATAGCAGGAATGGCAAACCCCGTAATGTTCTGTGTGAATCACAGCTCATTACGGGGTTTATATTTAGTTCAGTCTTAAAATTAAGGTCAAACTAGATTTTTTCTTTTGGAATGTAGTGTGTATGGAGTAGATCGTGTGCCTTATGACTATTAGGGGTTCCAAGGAACTCTTCGTAAAGCTGTTTGATATAAGGGTTATCATGGGATTTTCTGAGCACCTTGCCACGATCCTCTGCATAAATCGCTGCCTGACGTTTTTTGATGATTTCCATATCGCCGTGATGATATGGCTGTCCACCGCCGCCGATGCAGCCACCTGGACATGCCATAATTTCGATGGCATCAAATTGAGAAATACCAGCTTTAATGTCTTCAAGTAGCTTACGTGCATTGCCTAGTCCGTGTGCGATGCCGATTCTTAGATTTAAATCACCCACCTTAACGGTAGCAGATCGAATGCCTTCTAAGCCTCTTAACTGTTGGAAGTCAACCTTTTCAAGTGTCTCTCCAGTAATCCAATCATAAGCGGTTCTAACAGCAGCTTCAATGACGCCACCTGTTGTACCGAAGATGACAGATGCGCCGGTACTTTCACCAAGTAGATGATCAAAATCACTGTCTGGAAGACCAGCGAAATTGATGCCAGCTTCTTTTAGCATTAAGCCAAGCTCGCGTGTGGTTAAAACGAGGTCGACGTTATTATTATTGTCTTTGGTGAGCTCAGGTCTAGCTGCCTCTGCTTTTTTCGCCAAACACGGCATGACAGAGACGACGACGATATCTTCTGGTTTGAGGTTCATTTTTTCAGCATAGTAGGTTTTAATCACGGCACCCATCATAATCTGAGGTGATTTGCAGGTTGATGGGATGTCGAGCATATCTGGGAATTGATGCTCAAAGAATTTTACCCATGCTGGACAGCAGCTGGTTAACATCGGTAATGTTCCACCATTTTGTATCCTGTGAATAAGCTCAGAAGCCTCTTCCATAATCGTTAAATCGGCACCGAAATCAGTGTCAAAGATAGCATCAAAGTGAAGGCTACGCAGAGAGCTTACGAGTTTACCCGTAGTGATGGTCCCAGCATCCATATTGAAGAGCTCGCCAATAGCGACTCTGACAGCTGGAGCCACCTGTACGACAACGTGTTTTTTAGGGTTATTGAGGGCTTCCCAGACCGCATCTGTGTTATTGACCTCTGTTAATGCCGCAGTTGGACAAACTGCGACGCATTGACCACAGAAGGTACACGAGGTATCTACCATATCGAGGTTAAACGCTGGGCCAACGAATACGTCGAAGCCTCTATTTACAGCGGATAATATACCGCAGGTTTGTACAGTATTACACATGGTTTCACAGCGACGACACATAACACATTTGTTTGGATCCTTAACAAGTGCATAGGAAGAGGTATCCTTTTGATAGTTCATCTTTTCACCAGCATATCGGATATCACGGATGCCTAAATCCTGTGCAAGAGCTTGTAGGTCGCATTCTAAATTTTTAGGACATAGTAGGCAGTCAAAGGGATGATTGGAAAGTAAAAGCTCAACTGCAGTTCTTCTGGCAGAGATCGCTCTTAGATTATCTGTACGAATTACCATACCCTCTGTGCAAAGCTCAGAGCATGATGGTGCAAGCGCAGGTCTACCTTCAACCTCTACCATACAAACGCGACAGGATGCGCTTTGATTCACAATGCCAAAATCTTTTAGATTCATATGGCAGAGGGTAGGAATTTTAAGCCCCACCTGCTTAGAAGCTTCTAATATGGTCGTGCCCTCCATAACTTGTAAGGGCATGTCATTAATTTTTATATTGATCATTTTCATCTGAATACCCCCTCTATGGTCTTAGAATCGCTTGGAATTTGCAGGCAGTGAAGCAAGCGCCACACGCGATACATGCTGCCTCATCGATCACATGTTTTTGCTTCGGTGCACCGGAGATACAGTTCACTGGGCAAACTCTTGCACATGCTGTACATCCAATACATTTTTCTTCGATGACTTTATATTTTGCAAGGGCCTTACAGCTACCAGCTGGGCATCTTTTTTCTTTAATATGAGCAAGGTATTCATCATAGAAATATTCAAGTGTACTGAGGACAGGGTTTGGTGCTGTTTGACCTAGTCCACAAAGTGCACTGTCCTTAATACTCTTTCCTAAGGTTCTGAGCTTGTCGATGTCGGCCATTGTACCTTCACCTTGAGTGATGCGATCTAGGATTTCATACATGCGTTTTGTTCCCAGGCGGCATGGGGTACATTTACCACAGGACTCATCTTGCGTAAATTCAAGGTAGAATTTAGCGATATTGACCATACAATCGTCTTCATCCATAACGATCATACCGCCAGAACCCATCATAGAACCGATAGATTTCAAGCTTTCATAGTCGATAGGTGTATCGAGATCCGCAACCGTGATAACGCCACCAGATGGACCGCCTGTTTGGACTGCTTTAAAGGCTCTTCCACCGATGATGCCACCACCGATATCATAGATGATTTCACGTAAGGTTGTTCCCATAGGTACTTCTACAAGTCCGACATTGTTGACTTTACCGGCAAGTGCAAATACCTTGGTTCCCTTTGATTTTTCAGTACCGATGCTACTAAACCATTCTGCACCCTTAATCAAAATAGGTGGTACGTTCGCAAACGTTTCAACATTGTTTACGTTTGTTGGTTTACCATTGTAGCCTTCTATTGAAGGATAGGGTGGTTTTTTAGTTGGTTCACCGCGATTTCCTTCAACGCTGTGAATCAATGCGGTTTCTTCACCGCAGACGAATGCACCAGCACCAAGCTTTATAGAAATATCAAAATTAAAACTCGATCCAAAGATTTGCTTACCTAAAAGGCCGTACTCTTTAGCCTGACCAATGGCAGTTTCCAGTCGTTTAATCGCGAGTGGATATTCTGCTCTAATATAGATAATCCCTTCAGAAGCGCCTATTGCATAGCCAGCGATGGCCATCGCTTCAAGTACAGAGTGTGGATCGCCTTCGAGAATGGAGCGGTCCATAAAGGCACCTGGATCGCCTTCATCAGCATTACAAATGACATACTTTTGATCTGCTACTGGCTTTCTAGTAAGCTCCCATTTGAGACCGGTAGGGAAGCCACCACCACCACGGCCTCTCAAACCGCTAGCCTTTACGATATCGATTACCCTTTCAGGCGTATATTCGGTAACTGCTTTACCTAGCGCTTCATATCCGCCAAAGGCAATGTATTCGTTAATATCCTCTGGGTTGATGAGACCACAGTTTCTTAGGGCAATTCGATATTGCTTTTTATAAAAGCTCATTTCATCGTGTTTTGGGAGTGGCTTTTGTGTTTCAGGCTCTTTATAGAGCAGTCTACCTACCGTTCTTCCTTTAATGATGTGTTCATTGACGATCTCTTCCACATCATCAAGGGTCACTTTGACGTAAAAAACATTATCAGGATGTATTTTCACAATTGGACCCTGACCGCAAAATCCGAAGCAACCCGTCTTGATAACAGCTACCTCATCTGCGTAACCGACGCCACTTAACTTCTCCTTAAATAATTCGACGATTTGGAGGCTCTCAGCTGAGACGCAGCCAGTACCGCCACACACCATAATGTGCGTTCTTTGTGTAGTCATACCCCAACCTCCTTACAAAGCGCTATGGTAAGTTTTAATAAGCACGTGATCATCCAAGATTTCGCCATTTTGGATGTGCTTATCAAGTATTTCGCCGACAAAATTACGATCTACATTACCATAGATGGTGGGTTCATGGCCTGGCATGTTCACCTGAACAGTGGGTTCGCTGTGGCAATAGCCCATACAGCCCACCTGAACAACTTTAATATGTTCAATTCCCTTGGTGGAAATTTGAGTAATCAATTCGTTTAATACCTCACGACTACCAGCAGCAATCCCGCAGGTCGCCATACCGACGAGAATTTCTATGGTTTGGTCATCGGATTCACCCGTTTCGCGAAGCTTAACTTTTTTAATCTGATCTTCTCTAATTTTGCGCAATTCATCTAAAGATTTAACAGGCATTAACCTTCACTTCCTTCCATATTTTTATAATCATCGATGATTCTTGATACGTCATTTTCAGTGACATGGCCAAAAACCTTATCGTTTATCATGACAACTGGTGCTAAACCACATGCGCCAATACATCGCACATCCTTTAAAGTAAAGAGACCGTCAGGCGTTGTATTTCCTGACTTAATATCAAGCTGCTCTGAAAAGGCATGCATGACTTTTTCAACACCTTTGACGAAACAAGCCGTGCCCATACAAATATTAACGGTGTACTTTCCTCTTTTTTCTTGAGAAAAATAAGAGTAAAAACTCACAACACCGTAGACCTTTGACGCTGGAATATTGAGTTTTCGTGCAACATACAATTGTAATTCGCTAGGTAGATAACCAAACAATTCTTGAGCCTTGTGTAGAATAGATATGAGTGCGTCTTCTTTAGCATCTTGTTCTAAAATAAAGGCGTCTAACGCTTTTAGCTTTTGATCAGCGTTTTCTAGACTGAATATATTCGCCATAAAAACCTCCCTTTCTCGTAAATTTAACCCCTGTGAGCTTATTGGATAAGTGAAATAAAACCCACCTTAATATTCAGAAGATACTTAATATTCTGACAAATATAGTATACCTTTATTTTGACCAATTTTAAACAAAGATCATATGAGTTTGTATATTATTTAATCCAAATGTAAATATTTTTTTAACTTATCCTTGATTTTTATATAAAAACGTTTAAACTATACTTAACTGAGTATGCAGTAAAACCAATGTTCCCCATAGAGAGACAGTTTTCCTCTATGGGGCTTAATTATTTTTCTATTGAGGTAAAGAAATGTCTTTTGTTAGAAGTGGCCCACGTATATTGATTGTAGAGACTAAAGAAGAGCAGCTTTTTAGAGCTTATATCAAGGCTCAATTTGATCAAGTTGAATTGAGTGAAAAGGTTAAGAATTTTGAGGATATTATAACTGTGATGAACCACCATCAGACATTGATTGTCATCGCAGATAATGCAAAAGAGAATATCCAGAATTTTGATGTGTCCAACTCCATCATTATTAATGACAGTGCGCAATCCTTCTTAATGAGGACAATCAATTGTGGCGCATCTAGTCATGTCAATTATGTTAGACGTGCACCACGTATCATTGTGATGAAGGTTATTGGCAACATCGAAAACATGCTTGGTGAGATCGCTGACGATTTTAGAGCGAGCATCGAACCAACAAAATCCGTTATTACCTCACATTCAGAAGGGACCGTCATACTACTAACAAGAGGCAATATCAATAAAAAACTCGCTTTTTCAGATTTTTATCATAAAGCGGTTTATACCACAGAGCATTTTTCAGAAACGATTAATAATCTTGATCATCATGCTCTTAAATATATCAATCGCAGTACAGAGAACAAGGATTGGTTTAACCTCACCATAATAATTAAGGATCAATTTGAGGATTATAAGACTCACTACGATCGTCTAATCTACATTTTGGATTGTCTTGGTGCTGGCATGGTATTGAAGGAAGGGTGGAGTGAGGAATCCTCTAGATTTTTCTCAGGATCTGTTGGCGGTGGATACAAGCTAACGCTTTACACTTACATGGAGCCACTAGAAATTAAGAAAGCCCTATTTTCACTGGAATATATGGAAAATGGCGAGCGCATTGCTGATTTTGACTTATATTATAAGAAAAAGAAGATCCATTGGGACGAATTAAAGATTAAAGGAATCAATACAAAAGAAAACTTAAGTGATCACTATCGACAAGAGCTTTATAAAAGCTTGGATGAAGAAGATATTTTGTATCTGAGATCACTTGAGGATTATATATTTGCATCGAGATAGCTTCCTGTTTTAAAGGTTTTTTGTTATACTGTTAGGGAGGCGAAGCAATTAAAGCTGGCGAGTATCGTCAGCTTTTTTTAATAGCTCTTAGGCCGGTTGAATAAGGATTATTAAGGTGTGAATTGTATAATCCTAAAGGGATATATTTTAAAGGTAAGGTGTTAGAGTGACTTATAAATTAATCATCCAGTACGAGGGGACTCGTTATAAAGGGTGGCAACGACTGAAAACTACCGATCAAACCATACAGCAGAAGATTGAAAATGTTTTATCGCGTCTATTAGGAGAACCAATCGAAATTGATGGTTCTGGTAGAACGGATGCAGGTGTACACGCTTTGGGTCAGGTGGCGAGCTTTAAGGTGACGGAGACGATTTCAAATCTAAATGAATTTAGATTTCAAATGAATCAATACTTGCCAGACGATATCATTGTTCTTGAGATACAAGGTGAAAACGATAGATTTCATGCGAGACTTAATGCGGTTTCGAAGACCTATGTCTATCAGATTTGGCTTGCAGAACAGCCACCACTAATAGAGCGAAATTGGGTTTTAAACCTTGGTTCAAAAAGACATCAGCTCAACTTTGAGAAGATGAAGCTGGCGTCAGAGGAATTAATAGGGAAAAAGGATTTTAAGGGCTTTTCAACAGATAAGACGAAAAAAGGAACCATTAGAACCATAGAATCGATTAATTGGGAGATTCATGGCGATGTCTTACAGATAAAATTCACTGGAGATGGATTTTTATATAATATGGTTAGAATTATTGTGGGAACTTTACTTGAGATCGGGTTTGATGAGCGTCAGGTTGACAGTCTGAACCAAATCATAGTATCTAAGGATCGCGCATTAGCAGGAGAGACAGCGCCTGCACATGGGCTTTATCTAGAGTCTGTTAGGTACGAGTAAATTCAAGGGTTTCTGATATATCGTGGACAGAACTTGTTAATCTTGGAGGTAATTGAAATGGGAAAAATATATATGGAATGTTTTGCTGGTATCAGTGGCGACATGATGCTCGGTGCATTGGTCGATCTTGGCGCAGAACCAGATAAAATAAGAAAAGAACTTTCGAAACTCGGACTGGATCATGAGTTTGAAATTATAGTAGCAAGGAAAATGAAGCATGGTATCGAAGGCACAAAGCTAGATGTCATCGATCATAATAATGCTCATGACCACGAGCATCATGACCACAAACATCATGACCACGCGCATCATGACCACGAGCATCATGACCATGAGCATCATGACCACGCGCATCATGACCACGGCCATCATGACCACGAGCATCACGATCATCATCATGATCATTTAAGAAATTTTAGAGATATTAAAGCATTGATAATAGAAAGTGATTTATCTGAAACTGTAAAGAAAAACAGTCTTAAGGTTTTTGGTGTATTGGCAGAGGCTGAGGGTAAAATTCATGGTAAAACAGCTGAAGAAGTGCATTTCCACGAAGTTGGTGCCATTGATTCTATCGTAGATATTATTGGCACCTGTATCGCACTCGATCTTTTAAATATCACTGAAATTAGCACTTCGACTGTGGAAGTCGGAAGTGGATTTGTTAAATGTGCGCATGGTCTTATGCCAGTGCCTGCACCGGCGACAGCAGAGCTACTTAAAGGAATTCCTATCAAGAGTCGTGTGAAAGGGTACGAAATGACCACACCGACTGGAGCGGCTATATTAAAAGCACTAGCGTCCGAGTTTACGGATGAAAGGTCATTTATAGTGAACCGTATCGGTTACGGACTTGGCACAAGAGAACTTGATATTCCGAATTTAGTGCGTATCTCTATGCTGAGTGAAACACCAGTTAATCATGCATCGGTAAACCAAACACGAAAGCAGTTTATAATGGAAACAAACATAGATGATATGTCCTCTGAACAATTGGTTTTTGCAGAGGAGCTACTTTTAAGTGCAGGTGCATTGGACGTTTATAAGACAGCGATTATCATGAAAAAGGGTCGCCCAGCAATTAAACTAACCATTTTAGCTTGGGAAGAAGATCTTAAAAAACTGCAAAAAATCGTATTTGAACAGACCACTTCGATCGGCATGCGACTTTATCCTGTTGAAAAGGTTAAAATTGAGCGCGCATTTGAAGTTGTAGAGACAGAGTTCGGTCCATTGACGCTTAAAAAAGCGTATTTCGATGGTGAGTTGGTTAATGTTAAGCCTGAATATGAAGAAATTAAAGTGTTTGCACTACGTGAAGGCGTCTCTATCAAAAAGATCTATCAAGAGATTCAAAAGTATATTTGCTACTATGAGAAGTAGCTTATAAAAATCGGTAAGTTAAAGAAAGAAACATGTAGGATAAGAGAAATAAGAAGTATAAGAGAAGTAAGACACTTATTATAGTATGTGTAGACTATTAAATAGAGAAAGTAGAGGCATAAAATTGATAAAGGATAAGTTTGGCAGTTTAATAGAAGCGGATTCAGCCTTCGCAAATCTTTGTGAGGTGATTAAAGGGTATGAAAAGCTCGTCGTTGCATTTTCTGGGGGTGTAGATAGTACATTCCTAATAAAGGTTGCATCAGAGCTCTTAGGTGATAATGCGATTGCACTTACAGTAAACTCACCTTATATCGCCGACTGGGAGATTGAAGAAGCAAAAGAGTTGACACATGAGTTAAATATTAACCATAAATTTTTAATCGTTGAAAAAATTCCAAATCAAATCATTAATAATCCAGTAAATCGATGCTATCTATGCAAGACAGAAATCTTTAGTACAATTAAGAAACGTGCAAAGGAGATGGGTATAGATTATGTAGCTGACGGTTCTAACGTGGATGATACAAAGGATTATCGTCCTGGTATGCGTGCTTTAAGTGAGCTTGAGATTAAAAGTCCACTTATGGAGGCAGGCATCACAAAAGCACAGATTAGAAAATGGTCAAAGGAACTTGGTCTACCGACCTGGGACAAGCCACCCTACGCGTGTTTATTGACGCGTCTGCCTTATGATCAGCCTATCGTTATACAAGATCTTAAGATGATAGAAGCTGCTGAGGGCTATCTTATCGGCAGAGGCATCCGAGCGGTTAGAGTTAGAAAGCATGACGGCATCGCTAGGATAGAGGCTGGGGAAGCTGAGCTTGAAATGATGATGAACGTTCAACTTTTAAAAGAAATTGCAGATGAACTTAAATCCTATGGTTTTGAGTATGTGACATTGGACTTAGCAGGGTATAAGATGGGAAGCTTTAACAAAGGGATCACTGAAGAAAGGAATGCTTAGATGAATCAAGAAGCCTTAAAAGCACTACTTGAAGCAACTAAATCCGGAGAAACTTCGATTGATGAAGCCTTAGAGCAGTTAAAAACACTACCGTTTAGCGATTTGGATTTTGCTGTCATCGATCATCACAGACAGATCCGAAATGGTCATCCAGAGGTGATTTATTGTGAGTCGAAAACCGTTGATCAAGTGCTGGGCATTATGAAGCATATGGTGAATGAACGTCAGCAAGCGGTTTTAGCAACCCGTGTAACCACGGAACAACAAAGTGC
Source organism: Clostridiales bacterium 38-18 (assembly GCA_001897605.1). GTDB lineage: Bacteria > Bacillota > Clostridia > Peptostreptococcales > Acidaminobacteraceae > Fusibacter_C. The sequence goes on from MKTL01000016.1 coordinate 365,595, forward strand.
CATTCTAGATGCATTTCCTAGTGCTTCAGTGAATGTGTTAGGAAGAACCGTTAAAATAAACTGCCCTGAAATTAAGGAAACTGCGGATTATGTTGCCATCGTTGCTGCTGGAACCTCTGATCTACCTGTTGTAGAGGAAGCTTATGAAACGGTGAGCGCTCTTGGACATCGTGCAGTGAAGGTTGTCGATGTTGGCGTCGCTGGCATACATCGTCTATTTTCACGACTTGATTTGATTAGAGGCGCAAAAGTGGTAATCGTCGTCGCAGGAATGGAAGGTGCACTTGCTAGTGTCGTTGGTGGGTTAGTGGATAAGCCGGTTATTGCGGTTCCAACAAGTGTTGGCTATGGTGCTAGCTTTGGTGGCATCAGTGCTTTACTTACGATGCTGAATAGCTGTTCCTCTGGCGTCACAGTTGTGAATATCGATAATGGTTTTGGTGCCGCTTATGCTGCAGCTCAAATTATGAAGCTATAATCAAATTGAAACCCACAAAATTATTTTCGAATTTATATTTAGTTAAAAATATAAATATTAAGCTATAAATTTTATTGTGAGTTTGAATGACCAAAGCTACTTGTACCAACCAAGTTAATCGAAAACGAATCTTTACTATTGATTATGTGACAATAGTAAAGATTCGTTTTTTTTTATTTTCTATGAGAAACGTAACTTGTGTTACCGATTCACATCTATTCTCTGGGGTATAATCGGGTTGTAATGAAGTTAACGAATTCACAATTAGAAAATAAGGAGATCGGGATATGAGTATGTTTTGTTATCAATGTCAGGAAGCAGCAGGTGGCAAAGGCTG
>MKTL01000016.1:366457-480394 GCA_001897605.1 Clostridiales bacterium 38-18
ATGTCAGGAAGCAGCAGGTGGCAAAGGCTGTTCGAAAATTGGTGTCTGTGGTAAAACAGATGATGTTGCAAATTTACAAGACTTATTAATCTTTACTTTAAAAGGTGTTTCAGAGTTCAATCAACAAGCACGTCAAGCGGGCTTAAATACAGAAAAAGCAGATCATGTATTATTGGATGGTTTATTTGCAACCATCACAAATGCTAACTTCGATGGCAATGCAATCAAAGATAAAATCGAAGGCGCTTTGGCAGTTAGAGAAGAAATTAAATCAGCACTTACAAATGCTGGTAAATTAGCAGAAAAGGCTTACCATGATTCAGCAGTGTGGTCATCAGACAGAGCTGGATTTGAAGCGAAATCTTTAGAGCCACAAGTAGGTGTTCTTGGTACTGAAAATGAAGACGTAAGAAGCTTAAGAGAATTAATCATATACGGCTTAAAGGGTATGGCTGCATATGCAGAGCATGCTGCTAACTTAGGACACAAAGATCAAGAGATTTATACGTTCATTGAAAAAGCGCTTTTAGCGACGATCAATGATGGCTTATCAGCAGATGAACTGGTAGCGCTTACATTAGAGACAGGAAAATACGGCGTTAACGTAATGGCTCTTTTAGATACTGCTAATACGAGCACATATGGTAACCCTGAAATTACAGAAGTTAATATTGGCGTAGGTAAAAACCCAGCGATCCTAATCAGTGGTCATGACCTTAAAGATATGGAAGAACTTTTAGCACAAACTGAAGGTACTGGCGTAGACGTTTACACACACAGTGAAATGTTACCAGCGCATTATTACCCAGCATTTAAAAAGTACAGCCATTTCGTAGGTAACTACGGTAATGCTTGGTGGAAACAAAAAGAAGAATTTGAAACCTTCAATGGACCAATCGTATTCACAACTAACTGTATCGTACCACCACTTGCAAGCTATAAAGACAGAGTTTACACAACTGGTTCTGCAGGCTTTGAAGGCTTTAAGCACATTCCTAGCAGAGTTAATGGCGGCGCTAAAGACTTCAGTGAAGTCATCGCTCATGCAAAAAGATTACCTTCACCAACAGAGATTGAAACAGGTAAAATCATCGGTGGTTTTGCTCACAACCAAGTACTTGCATTAGCTGATAAAGTAGTTGATGCCGTTAAAACTGGCGCAATTAAGCAGTTCTTTGTAATGGCAGGCTGTGATGGTCGTATGAAGTCAAGAGACTACTACACTGAGTTCGCTAACGAGCTTCCAAGTGATACAGTAATCTTAACTGCTGGCTGTGCAAAATACAGATACAATAAGCTTAACCTTGGTGACATCGGTGGTATTCCAAGAGTACTTGACGCTGGTCAATGTAACGACTCTTACTCATTGGCAGTGATCGCGCTTAAACTTAAAGAAGTGTTTGAACTGAATGATATCAATGAATTACCAATCAGCTATAACATTGCTTGGTATGAGCAAAAAGCAGTTATCGTACTTTTAGCTCTTCTCTACCTAGGGGTTAAAAACATCAAGCTTGGGCCAACATTACCTGCGTTCTTATCGCCAAATGTTGCAAATGTCCTAGTAAATACTTTTGGTATCAACGGTATTTCAACTGTAAAAGAAGACATCGTTCAATTCTTAGGTTAATTAACAATAATGTGCTTCGTGGCTTACGAAGGTAAGCATAAATCATTAAATCATTAAATCATTAAATTCATTAAAATTATTAAAGCTTTTAAGCATAATAGGGTTTAAAATAAGCTGTAGTTACTTTATTAAATAGGGTAACTACAGTTTTTTGTTATCAATTTTTATTAACGAAAAAGCAACATGCTATAAATTGTAATGGTTACACCTTTAGGGTATACTGTACAGGTGGAGGTGAAATCATGAACAAACCAATAAAAGTCATTATTTCAGATTTAGATGGCACTCTCCTAAATGCAGAGCACACCATTAGTGAGTATAGTAAAAAAGTGGTAAGGCAGCTTGCAGAGCATGATATTAGATTTATCATAGCAACTGGAAGACATTTAAGAGATGCAAGTAAAATTAAAGAAAAATTAGGTGTTAATGCTTATTTGATTACAGCAAATGGCGCAACGGTTGCAGATGAAGCTGGTAACTTAATCTATCAAGCTTCAATTCCTTCAGAAGTTGTTAAAGATATTTTATCCATTGAAGTAGAAGAAGGCGTCTTTAAAAATCTCTATCAGGGCGATCACTGGCTGATGGAAGAAAATGATACCGTATTTGATGAGTACTACCAAGAGGGTGATTTTGCTTTTACGCTGTGTCGTTTTGAAGAAAGATATGAACATCCTACCAATAAGATATTTTTTACAACAAGGGATCATAGAAAATTAGAAAATGTGGCCAAAATCATATCAGAAAAATACGGAGAGATTGTCGATTTAACCTTTTCTATGCCAGAATGCTTAGAAATCATGCCCAAAGGTGTTAATAAGGGTGCTGCAATTATTGAAACCCTACAACAGCTAGGCATTTCAAAGGAATATGTAATCGCATTTGGCGATGGTATGAACGACGTCGAAATGCTTCAAGTGGTGGGAAAGGGTTACTTGATGGGAAATGCAACACCTAAGCTTGTCGAAAGCTTGCCTAAGCATGAAATGATAGGTAAAAATAGTGACGACGGTGTGGCTAGACACATCGAAAAACTATTAGGACATTCGGTTAAAACACCTCATAAAGCGGTAGTATAAACGCTTTGTTAGGTGTTTTTTACATGAAAAAAATCTTTAGGTTTCCTTTCAAAATGATATACTAGATAGAGATGCATGTGAAAGCAGTCGCTGTCGTGTATACGAACCTTAGAATTAGAAGGAAGGTCTTATGAAATTCAATCAAACACCGACTATAACACTTGAGTTAAAGCAGGGAAGCTATCCCATATATATAGAAAATCAATTGATTAAGAATGGATTGATCAAAGCCTTAATAAGTGAATCAGACAATAAAGAAACCATCGTTATAACAGATGAAATGGTTTATAGAATTTACGAAGCGTTTCTTCCAAAGGAACGTGTTATCATCGTACCTGAGGGTGAAGCCTCAAAACAGATTAACATCTATACAGAGGTTGTTGAGCGATTGGCAGTTTTAAATTTAAATCGTCAAAGTCAAATTATTGCGTTTGGTGGTGGCGTAGTTGGTGATTTGGCTGGATTTGTTGCCGCGACGTTTATGAGGGGAATTTCATACATTCAGATACCGACATCGCTAATGGCGATGGTGGACAGTAGCATCGGTGGAAAAGTCGCGTTGAATTTAAATCATGGGAAAAACCTGATTGGTAGTTTTTATCAGCCAGATGCGGTCTTTATAGATCCTTCCTTATTGATGACATTGAATCGTGAAGAGTGGATCAATGGTATGGCTGAGGTCGTTAAATATGCTGTTGGCTTTGATCGGCAACTGTACAAGTTTTTAATCGAAAATACTCTGGATACTTTAATGGCAAATGAAGTCATTACTCGGCAGATGATTACCGCTTGCGTTATGATAAAATGCGAAATTGTTTCTCAGGATGAGCTAGATAAAGGCATTAGAAATTATCTTAATTTTGGGCACACGATAGGGCATGCCATTGAAACATACTACAACTACATCACCTACAAGCACGGTGAAGCAGTTGCTATTGGGATGTATCTTAAAATAAAACTCGCTTTTGAGTTAAATCTGTTATCACAGGAAGCCTTTGACGAAATATCGGATATCTACAAGAGATATCAATTGCCAACGCATTTTGATAAGAATGATGCTGATGCTGTATTTGAGCTTATGGCAAGAGACAAAAAGCGCGTTACAGATGAGGTTGATTGGATTCGATTCGAAGGCGTCGGTAAATTGGGAAAAGGTCGAGATCATTTAGGCTGGCTGATGACAACCTTTAAAGGCATTTTAAATGAAGGTGCTAAGGATGAATGAGCAGATGAAGATCACCCCTAGATATTTGCATGGCATCTTATCGATGCCACCTTCGAAGAGTATCAGTCATAGAGCTATAATTTGCGCCGCTTTGTCACAGGGAACCTCTAGAGTTGAAAATTTGGTGTTATCAGAGGATATTAAGGCGTCTATAGCGGCTATGATACAATTTGGCGCGAAAATAGAGCTCGACTACAACCCCATAAGCAATAGATATACGGCTAATATTTGGGGAATAAAGGAAGCGGTTGATCGTCCATTGACCATTGACTGCAGGGAATCAGGCTCCACTGCGCGTTTTTTAATCCCCTTTTTTCAATTGACAAAAAGTAAAGTTACCTTTGTTGGTGCGGAAGGCTTAATGAAAAGACCCTTCGGTCCGTATTTAAGGCTCTTTGAAAGTCAAAAGCTTCAATACCAAAGTCATTCGGGTGCACTTCCAATCACCGTTTCAGGAAGCTGGCAACCAGGAGAATATGAGCTTGTTGGTAATGTAAGCTCGCAATTTATCACCGGTCTGTTGTTTGTTCTGCCTCTTCTTGAGGGTGACAGTCAGATAAGGATTAAACCACCTTTTGAGTCGGTTGATTATGTGAAGCTGACCATTAGCTGTTTGAAAAAATTTGGCATAGACATTATTTGGAAGGATGATTTAACCCTTTGGATTAATGGCCATCAGTCCTACCATGCATCAGATTACTGGGTTGAGGGTGATTATTCACAAGCTGCTTTTTGGTTAGTGGCGAATTCAATAGGCAGTCACATAGTGATAGAGGGGCTAAACACTGCCTCTGAGCAAGGTGATAAAAGAATTATTGAAATTATCGAACAAGTGACAAAGCAAAGTGAGTCAGAAGGCTATTTAGAGATCGATGTCAGCCAATGTCCTGATTTGGTTCCCATCATAGCGGTTCTTTGCACCGTTAAGCCTGGTCTATTTAAAATTACAGGAGCTGAGCGCGTGAGAATTAAAGAATCCAATCGACTTTTAGCGATTGCTTCTGAGCTCAATAAATTAGGCGCATTGATCACTGAAACTGAAGATGGTCTTGAGATAGTTGGAAATAGGCAGTTAACAGGAGGCATGGTTGAAGCCTGGCAGGATCACAGAATTGCCATGGCACTTGCAATTGCAGCGACCTGTGCAAATGATGTGGTTACCATTCTAGGAAAAGACAGTGTAAATAAATCTTACCCAGAGTTCTGGAAAGATTATCATGCTTTAGGAGGTGTTATTAGTGGCGAGTAGTATAGGAAATTCAATTAAGCTGACTCTGTTCGGAGAGTCGCACGGACAAGGTGTGGGCTGCGTGATAGACGGTCTACCGCCTAACTATAAACTGAACAAAGCGCTGATTGAAAAGCGTCTCAATCAACGAAAACCAGGACAGGCTCTAACAACGCCGAGAGCTGAGTCGGATGAATATGAGTTACTAAGTGGTTATTTCAACGAAAAAACCACAGGAGCGCCACTAACGGTGTGGTTTGTGAGCCATAATACGCGATCAAAGGATTATGATGCTATAAAGCATGTTTTTAGGCCTGGGCATGCTGACTATGTTGGGCATATTAAGTCTGATGGTGCCAATGACTATCGCGGAGGCGGTCATTTTTCAGCGAGATTAACGGCACCCTTAGTTTTTGCTGGTGCTATTGCAGAGGACTTACTCAATAAAAGAGGCATTCAAATCGTTTCGCATATTTTCCAAATTGGCGGAGAAAAATCAATTTCATTATCCCGTTACGGTATATTTAATGAGGATTTAGAAAGACTGTCAGATGCTACGTATGGCATTTATCCCGATGCAAGAATGAGAATGCTGGATGTCGTAGAAGCTGCAAGAAATCAAGGAGATTCAGTTGGCGCAATAATTGAAACCTCAGTGTTTGAGCTTCCTATAGGCTTAGGTGAACCCTTTTTTGACTCAGCTGAAAGTCAATTGTCTCATGCGCTCTTTTCCATTCCAGGATTGAAAGGGGTTAGCTTTGGAGATGGCTTTGATTTTGCATCAAAATTAGGTAGTGAAGTGATCGATGCCTTTGTTTTGGACCACTTAGGCCAAGTTCAAACCAATGCCAATCATAATGGTGGCATCAACGGTGGCTTAACCAATGGTATGCCTTTGACCTTCAAGTGTGTGTTTAAACCAACCGCCTCCATAGGAAAGAAGCAAAATACGCTGAATTTCAATACAAAAGAAATGACTGAGCTCGAAATTGAAGGTCGACACGATCCGTGTATAGCCCTAAGAGCGGTTCCAATTGTTAAGGCAATGACAGCGCTAACGTTACTAGATATGTTAATCGCACATCAAAAGAGTTTCAAAGATGAGTAAGAGCTGTACAGCGATTGGTCAAAAAATTGTACATGATAACAAACTTATTTCAGATAACTCATTAATATGATAAATAAATGGTTTCATTTCTAATATTTAGGAGAAAATCAGTTTCCTAATAAGATGCGTTAAAACGCTGCAAGACAATCATTTCAATAGATTCTCTAAATTACAATCGTAATTCTATAGTTTAGTATAGGATGGGTCTATAATTGAATTTGATAGGAATGCATGACCTTAATTAACCGAGAAACCTATAAAAATGAAATAAATATTGACAGTTGTTCACTTATTGTACATAAATTTGTACACAATTTGGACAACTGTCAATTTTTTTATTCTAAATTGTAAAGCTTTTATTAATAAAGTCGTGTAAATGCACATTTTTAAGTGCAAGAATCTTAGTGAATATTTTGGCATAGGAATTGCTAGTATAAAAGACAAGGAATGCAGGAAATAAACAACTAGAAATTAGGAGCTAATTATGATCACGGATATTTCCCAAAATTCAACGATGCAGTTGTTCAATGAGATCATACCTTTGTTGAACCTTCTAGTCGATGAAAAGCTCATGGTCGGAATCAACAACACTGAGCGGTGTCTAAAGTTCTATACCGGAACTGCAGGGACAGTACAATCGGAGGAACAGTCGTTACTTAAAAAGGGCTCTGCAGCCTATGACAGTATACAGACGGGTAAGCTCGTTCACAAAGTAATTCCTAAAGAGGTTTTTGGATTTCCTTACAAGGCAATCGGCTATCCAGTATTTGACGAAAATGGCATCGTCGTTGGCGCGATTGGCTTTGGCATCAGTCTTGAGAAGCAAAGTCAGATGGAAACCCTAAGTACGACATTATCTGTAGCATTAGAAAAGCTTTCCGCATCGTTTAAGGAGGTATCTACAAACATTCAGAGTGTTGTAGATCGAAACATCGATATTGGAAGAGATGTCGTTGCTTCAAGAGAATCAACCGATAAGACAGATGAAATCATAAGTTTCATTAGCAACATTGCAAACCAAACGAATTTGCTAGGTCTAAACGCAGCGATTGAGGCGGCGCGATCTGGTGAGCACGGTAGAGGCTTCGGTGTTGTGGCAGAAGAAATTAGAAAAATGTCGAAATCGAGTAAGGATTCTGCAGACTTAATTAAGAATACTTTGACCCAAATCAAAGGTTCTATTGGCAACATTGAACGTAAAATTCACGATAATAACGGAATCTTTAGTATGCAGACCGAAGCATTAGAGGAGATTTCAAAGTCGGTTGAAGCGCTCAATGAAAGTGCTAAAACGCTTGAAAGCCTTGCAAAGCAGTTTTAGTTATGAAAAAACATTAGATGAGGTGAACATTTTGAGTACTTTTATTCAAGTCATTCTGCGTAGCTTAGAGACTGGGAGTATATACGCACTCGCAGCGCTAAGCATCATCATTATTTTTAGAACATCCAATATTGTTAACTTTTCTCAGGGTGCAGTTGCGATGTTTAATACTTTCGTCGTTACCTACTTATTTAACACAATGGGCATTAACATCTGGTTGGCTGCTCTAGGTGGTATCGTCAGTGCGATCTTAATCGGTATACTGATTGACCTTGTAGTTATTCGACATACTAAAAAAGTTCATCCCGAAGCAAAACAGATTATCACGCTGGGTATGATCATGATTGTTTTAGGAATTGCGCCACTTATCTTTGGTGTTGATCCACTGAGATTACCGAGACTGATTGAACAAGGTAACCTTTCAATCCTCGGAGCAGATATTTCCTACAATGGTATTTTTAATATTTTATTTGGTCTACTCGTAATGGGCGGACTGTTTGTGATTTTACAAAAAACAAAAATTGGATTAGCAATTCGTTCTACTGCTTCAAACGAGCATACTGCAAAATTAATGGGCGTACCAACAAAGACAGTCACTATGGGTGCATGGGCAGTTGCGGGAGTACTCGGCGTTATCTCTGGTGTAATGACAGCGCCTATGACCTCTGTAACCCTTCACATTATGGATGATGTCCAATTAAACGCACTAATCGCAGTTGTATTAGGTGGGTTCCAAACTTTTTATGGTCCAGTAGTTGGCGCATATATTATCGGTGTTGGTAGAAACCTATTACTTTACTACGGCAGCTCAGTATGGGGCGGACAGATTTTATATATTCTAATCTTAGTATTCTTGGTGTTTAGACCTCATGGGTTATTCGGCAAGAAAATCATTAAAAAGGTGTAGGTGAAAAGATGAAGAAAATAATTAAAAATCCTTACTTACATTTTGTCCTTTTAGGTTTGATATTAGCACTTGTGCCAACTTTGGCAAAAATGGGACTAATGAAGACAAGTTATTTAACAACGCTTGGCGGCACCTTTATTTTCGCAATTGCAGCGTTGGGACTTAATATTCTACTTGGCTATTCAGGATTAATTTCACTAGGTACAGCTGGTTTTATGGGCTTTGCAGCTTACTTATCAGCCTATTTCACAGCAGATTTAGCATTGCCTTTTGAGCTAAGCATCATCTTAGCAGTTGTTATACCAACGTTATTGGGTATCTTAGTCGGATTGGTATCACTGAAAATAGAAGGTATTTATCTTGCGATTGCAACATTAGCAGTATCTGAAATTCTCAAAAAGACATTTGAGGAATTTGATTTCTTTACAAATGGCTTTAGTGGTAAAACCGCTCAGTATCCAACACTTCTTGGAACTTTTGAGTTAGATCGTGCAGGCACCTATTATTTTGTGGTTGCAATACTGATACTTGTAATGCTTTTAACCTATAACCTTATGAACGGTAGATTGGGAAGAGCATTGAATGCAATGAGAGGTAGTGAAGCGGCTTCACAGGCAATGGGCGTAAATCTTCTCAATCATAGATTAATCGCATTTGCTCTTGCTACTATGTATGCAGCAATTGCAGGTGTTCTCTATGTACACTTTGTTAAATATTCATATCCAACCATTTGGTCGCTTAACCTATCCCTTAACTTCCTTGCGATGATCGTTATCGGTGGTCTTAGATCCATTTATGGAACCTTACTCGGTGCATTTATCGTATTCGCGGTACCGGATTTACTATTAAAACAAGTGCCGTTTTTCAGTGATTTATCGTATGTTTTAAATGGTATTCTCATCATCGTCGTTATCATTTTCTATCCAAATGGCTTGGTGCATATGTTTACTGATTTAAAACGCTTTATAGTAAAACTGGTAAAAGGAGAGAAATAGTATGCAAAATAATATTGACGGCTTAGTACTCAAAGTCGATGGACTTTCCATAGCATTTGGAGGCTTAAAGGCTGTAGACAATCTCTCTTTTGACATCAAAGAAAATGAAGTCTTTGGATTGATCGGACCAAATGGTGCTGGTAAGACAACGGTATTTAACTGTATCACACAGTTCTATAAACCTAACTCTGGTGATATTTTATTTAAAGATAGAAATGGCTCTGTACACAACCTGCTCGATAAGAATGTACATGATATCATTAAGCTCGGCTTGGTAAGAACCTTTCAAAATGTTGAGTTAATACGTGAGCTTAGCATAATTGATAATGTGCTTATCGGCGCTCATGTGGATTTTAAATCGAACATATTAGATCAAGCCTTGAGATTACCAAGAGCTAGAAAAGAAGAAAAAAAATACAGAGCAGAAGCGATGCGTGTGCTCAGCATTTTAGGTATTGAAGATCGTGCTGATGCACCAGCTGGCGGACAGCCTTATGGTGTTCTTAAAAAGGTTGAATTTGCTAGAGCCCTTATGTCTAATCCGAGACTGATTATCTTAGATGAGCCAGCAGCGGGTCTCAACGATGTTGAAACCATCGAATTGTCTAAGTTAATTCGTCGATTAAGAGATGAGCTAAACTGTTCAATTCTTTTAGTTGAGCACGATATGAGGCTGGTTATGGAAGTATGCGATCGTATCTGTGCGATTTCGTTTGGTAAGTTCTTAGCAGTAGGAACGCCAAAGGAAATCAAAGAAAACAAAGATGTGCAGGTAGCATATCTTGGAATCGAGGTAGATGAAAATGCGTAAAGATAAAAAAACGGCGTTGTCAATTAGTGGCCTGGTTGTAAGATATGGAGCAGTAGAAGCTTTAAAGGGAATCGACATCGAGGTTAAGGAGGGTGAAATTGTTGCACTTCTTGGCGCAAATGGTGCTGGAAAAACCTCAACACTAAGAACTATTTCAGGCTTGGTAGAGCCTGCTGAAGGTACAATCAAATTATACGATGAAGACATTGTAAAAAAAGAAGCAGAAAAAATAGCAGCACTTGGAATTGCACAATCTCCTGAGGGTAGAGCCGTATTCAGAGATTTCACAGTTGAAGAAAACCTTAAAATCGGTGCATTTACACTTAGAGATAAGGTGCAGATTGCAGCTAACTTTGAACGCGTCTATAAATATTTTCCCGTTCTTAAAGAGCGTAGAGCTCAAGTCGCATCGACGTTATCAGGTGGTGAGCAGCAAATGCTAGCAATTGCCAGAGCGTTAATGAGTAGTCCTAAGGTTCTTTTACTTGATGAACCTTCACTTGGACTTGCACCATTGATCGTTCAAGACATTATGAAGATCGTAAAGGAAATTAAGGAAGAGGGAACAACCGTAATTATTGTTGAGCAAAATGCTGCTCAAACACTTAAGATTGCTGATTATGCGTATTTGCTTGAGCTTGGCCAAATAAAAACGCATGGGCCAGCAGATCAGCTTAGAAATGATCCAAAATTAATTGAAGCATATCTTGGTTCTCATTAATCAAAAATAACAGAGTAACATTTTGAACGGTATTGAGTCGAAATAAATCCCATTTCGACTGAATATAAATTACAGATTTAGACTCATAAGAGGAGGAGTAAGAAAAATGAAAAGATTTTTATCGCTTTTATTAGTTTTTGTTATGGTTTTTTCATTAGCTGCTTGTGCTAAAAAGGACGAACCAGCTACAACTGAAGCTACAACTGCTGCAAATGGTGAAACTCAAGCAACAACAGAAGAACAATTAGAATGGGCTCAAGGTATCACTGATACAGAAATCGTCGTAGCAAACAGCGCGGCAACTTCTGGTGCATTTGCACCTGTTGGCGTTCCATTCAATGCTGGTATTGAAGCTTATTTCAAAAAAATCAATGAAGCTGGTGGCGTTCAAGGTAGACAAATCGTTTTCAAACATGTTGATGACGAGTTTGACCCAGTTAAAGGTAAAGCTGCTTTAACAAGCTTTGTTGAAGATGAAAAAGTATTTGCAATCGTAGGTCACTTTGGTACACCTGTAGTTGCAGCTACTATTGAAGATCTTAAATCTTATGGTATCCCAGCTGTTTACTTTGCAACTGGTATCGGCCAATTATACAATGAAAATGCAACTGGCTCTGATAGAAATATCTTCCCAGTTCAACCAATCTATAAAACTGAAGGTAAAATCATGGTAGCTCGTGCTGCTGGAGACTTCGAAGCTAAAAAAATCGGTATCGTTTATACAAATGATGATGCTGGTAAAGACTTACTTTGGGGCGCTCAAGAAATGGCTAAAGAACTTAGCTTAGAACTAGTTGAGCAACAAGTTGCTGCTGGTGCTACTGACGTTTCTTCTGCTATTACAGCAATCAAAGACGCAAACGTTGATTTCGTAATCGTTGCTGCAATTCAAGCAACATTCCCAACAATCGTTAAAGAATTAGCTGCACAAAACGTGAACAAAGACGTTATCACAACTTACGTTAACGTTTCTCCAGTCATCGCTCAAGGCGTTGTAAATGAAATCGCTGGAAAATTTGATGTATACGGTAATGGTTGGGTTTCATTCGAAGGCGAAAGAGCTAAAGCTTTAGAAGAATTCCAAAAATACGCTGTAGGATATGAAACAAACGTATATGCTATGACTGGCTGGATCGCTGCTTACTTCTTTGTTGAAGGTTTAGAAAGAGTTGACGGCGTAATCACTTGGGATAAGTATATGGACGCATTAGAATCTGCTCCAATCATGAACCCATTTGGTGGTGAAATCAACTATGCTAACGGCTTAAGAGCTGGTACACAAGAAATGAACCTTTCTAAAATTGATCCAGAAAACAAAGATGGCGCTTGGTTACCAGTAAAAGACCTTGCATCAATCAACTCAATCTTAGGAAAATAATTAATAGAACGACTCTTGTTTAATCAAACAACCTTTATAGATGACAGCTCACATTATACTCATTTAGGGTATAATGTGAGTAGGCATCAACAGGTTGTTTATTTTAATCGAAAAACACGGATTATTCATAAAATCATTTGTCTAATGGGGGATGATTTTAATAATAGTCTGGGAATAAGACAAGAAAGAGGGCACTTAGCATGAACGAATTTGAATTTAAAAAGATTCATATTAAAAATGAAGTCCTCGCATATCGTGAGGGTGGATTAGGTGACAGAACTCTGTTGTTGATCCATGGTAATATGTCTTCATCAGCACATTTTGACAAGCTGATGGATGCACTTTACGATGACTTTAAAATCTACGCAGTTGATCTTAGGGGCTTTGGACATTCTTCTTACCATGAAAGATTTGATTCGCTTAAGGAACTCAGTGAAGACCTAGAATACTTTATCGACAAATTGAGACTCAAGGATGTGGAAGTTTTGGGATGGTCCACAGGTGGTGGTATTGCCATGCACCTAGCTATCGATTGTCCTGATTTGATCAAACGTGTTATTCTTCTTGAAAGTGTTGGCATTATGGGATATCCAATGTTCAAGAAAGATGCTCAGGGACAACCTATTCTTACTGAGCTTTTGATGACGAAGGAAGATATTGAAAATGATCCAGTTCAGGTTGCGCCAGTTCTAGATGCAATTAAAAATCAAAATGCTGATTTTTATAAGTTTTTATGGAATGCAGCTATTTACACAGCTGGTAATCAACCAAATCCAGAGGATTATGATTATTACGTATCCGAAATGCTGTTACAGAGAAATTTAGTTGATATTGACTATTCATTAACGAGATTTAATCTTTCACATGCTGATAATGGTTACGGTGTAGGCAGTGGTGAAATTGAGAGGATTAAATGTCCTGTTTTAATTATTCAAGGCGACAAAGATATTGTCGTACCAATGGATATGGCAGTAGGCATTAAAGATGCTCTAAAGGATACTGCAAAGCTAGTTGTTTTAGAAAATTCCGCACATAATCCAATGGTGGATAGCTTAGATAAAGTTGTTGCATTAATCAAGGAGAAATAAATGGCATTTTTAGAGGTGAATGGAAAAAAAGCCTACTATGAAGTGCATGGCGATCATGAGTCTACACTTGTCATACTCAATGGTATTATGATGAGCTGTAGCAGCTGGCAACCGTTTGTCAGCCTTTTGTGTCAACATTTTAAAGTGGTGCTTTTGGACTTTTACGATCAAGGTAAGTCCGAATATTTAGTAGAAAACTATACTCAAGAATTACAGATTGAATTAGTAAAAGAGACGATCATGGCACTTGACCTTCAGCAAGTGACCCTAATGGGAATCTCCTATGGTGGTGAAGTTGCCATGAAGTTCGCTGTAAAATACCAAAACTTAATTGAAAAGCTGATCCTAGCTAATACGACAGCTTATACCAATCAACAGCTAAGAGCAATTGGTGATGCATGGGTATATGCTGCTAAAACACATGATGGTAAGCAGTTTTTTAAAAATACAATTCCTCCGATTTACTCCATGGATTTTTATGAAAAGAACATCGATTGGTTAAATGCTAGAGAGGAAATGTTTGCAAGATTATTTGATGCAAGATGGTATGATGGTTTCATCAGATTGGTAATTAGTGCGGAAGCACACGATGCTAGAGGCGATGTAAATCAAATAAAAGTACCAACTCTACTCATTGGTGCAGATGAGGATATTATTACACCTTTATCTTGTCAGATTGAGTTAAACGAAGCGATTGAAAATAGCCGATTCGTTGTGATTAAGAATTGTGGACATGCCTCCATGTATGAAAAGCCAATTGAATTTTTTTCTGCAGTTATTGGCTTTGCAGCAATCGGGGAGCAATCGTTTAAAATTTAAGTAGCTCCTTCTAAGCCGATGGGATGTATGTGCTTCTCATTTGGCTTTTTTTAATGTAATCATATTGACTTGTTTGAAGTGATTGTGTTGATGATATAATAGCATTGGAGGCATATTATGGATCACAATCAGTTAATGAAAGCCAAAGTTGACTCTGTAGTAAGAGAGTCCTTTATTAAAGAGAATATGAACTTTATAATATATACGACTTCCAAGCAGCTGGGCAGATATTTATCGCTTGAAAATGATGAAGAGTTCAGTGTAGCGTTAGAGGCTTTTAATGATGCCATAGATACCTATGAGGAAGGGGTTAGTAAGTTTGAAACGTATGCGACCACCGTCATCCGTAATCGATTGATCGACTTTCATCGCTCTGGTGTAAAGTACAAGACGATGAGTCAGTCTTGGGATGAAGATCTTGAAGAACCAATGGCACCTGAGACAGATCTGATTCTAAAGATTGAAATCGAAGCCTTCGGTAAAAGGCTAGGTGACTTTAACGTATCATTTGATGAGCTAGTAGATGCGAGTCCTGATCATGAAGATACAAGAGTAAAGGCGATAGAAGTGGGTGAAGAATCTTCCAAAGATGAAACTGTTATTGAGTTTCTATATAAGACCCTTAAGCTGCCAGTTATGGCCATTGTTAAAGTGGTTAAAACCACAAGGCGGTTCGTTTATGCTCACAAGACATTTATACTATCCGTAATTCTTATCTTTCATGAGGAGTTTCCATCGCTAAAGGAATGGATTGGTGGCGTGAAAAAACTTTAAGATGCCGCTTTAAATTGTACTCCCAATGGCTTATAATGTAATTTGACACCTATGTAACTGTCAGATTTTGATTTTAAATAAAAGAGGTCATATGAAAAATAAATTTGCAAAAAATCTTGGAATTTTAGGAATTATTGGACTGTTAGTTAAAGTGATCGGTGCATTTTATCGTGTACCACTTGCTATTTTTATGTCCGAGGATGCAGTTGCCTATTATTCATTGGCATATCCTTGGTACAATATTTTAATAGTAATATCTACCACATCTATCCCAGCAGTTATTGCAAAACTAACTGCAGAAGCAATTGCCACCGAAAATCAGGTGCTGCAGGATGATGTCTATCATGTCTCCAAGCGATTTTTACAGATTTTCGGGATTGCGGCGATGATTTTCTTAATTGGATTTGCTGGTGTTATCTCAAACGCTCTTGGATATCCTGAAAGTCGTTACTCCTTTTATGTTTTAGGTATAGCTGCCTTTTTCGTTTCACAGAATGCTGCGTATAGAGGTTATTTCCAAGGAACACAAAGAATGGAATTCTACGGTATTTCTCAGCTAATCGAGCAATTAGGTCGAGTAATTATCGGTTTAGGTGTCGTTGCTGTGGTATCAGGCTTTGCTATGGGCGATGGGTATGTCGCTGCTGCGGGAACATCAGGTGCCTTTTTCGGAGCTATAATTAGCTGGGGATATTCTATTAGTCGTCATAGAAAGCATTTTAAGGTCGTGAACAAAGAGGTTCATAATTTTAAGAGTATTTCTAAGCGAATTTTTGAAGTGTTAATACCAATTGCTATAGGTGCTTCAATTATGCCACTTCTTACCATTATCGATGGAACGCTGGTCGTTTGGAGACTTAGAGATGTGGGCTTTATTGATGAAGCTGCAGTAATGTATTCCTATTTATCATTTTATTCAACACCGATTATCAATATTTCTCAAGTTGTATTTTCGGCACTTGAAGTTAGTTTATTACCGATGATTACACGAGCTTTTACTCAGAAGAATCCCAATCTAAAGCATCAGGTAGACTTAGGCATTTTATTATCAGTTTCGCTTGGGATGCCGATGGGGGTTGGTATTTGGGCATTTGCTGAACAAATTTTATTATTCCTTTACCCATCGAAGGCTGAGATAGCTGTGGATGCAGCACCGGTACTTGGCATTATGGGTCTTTCGATTGTTTTGTTCTCTGTATTCCTTGCAACGACAAGTATTTTACAGGGCATTGATAAATACAGAAAACCTGTCCTTCACTTGGGTATTGGGGCAATAGCTAAAGTGATTTCAGCCTATATTTTAATAGCTATCCCAAGCTTAAACATCGTTGGAGCAGCATATTCAACACTAATTGCATACTTTGTAGCAGCAGTGTTAAATGTCAGTGTGGTTTATAAATCGTTTAAGCCGTCTTCTGAGTTTATACGAAAGATACTGATGACGATAGTAGCCAATGTCGTCATGGTAGTCCTTTCAAAAGGCGCATATGGCATTATCGAGCCGCATTTGGGTATGAGACTTTCCTTGATGATTGCAATCATGATAGCGGTCATCGTCTATGGCGCTATCCTTTTAGGTGCTAAAATTGTGACAAAAGCAGATTTCGATAAACTGGGTGATCACTAGTATAATCGTTTACATGGGACATTAATCAAAGGATGAGTTAAAGAATATTAGAATTGAGATAAAGAAATAAACGCCTGTTAACCATAGATTGTTAACAGGCGTTTTATATACTATTTAAGCATGGTTAGCATTAGCTCTCTAATGACTTTACAAGCAGTTGCTGTACTGACGCCTGTTTGGTCATAATGTGGTGAAAGCTCTACGACATCTGCGCCGATGATGTTAAGCGGCGCAAGTGTCTTCAAAATATCGATCATATCCTTAAAGAAGATACCACCTGGTTCAGGGGTACCCGTACCAGAGAAGATCGATGGATCGAAAACATCGAGATCGATAGTGACATATACAGGTGTATCTGTCCCAATGCCAGATACGACATCCTTAAGTGTATCATAGGTGAATTTTTCAAGATGGGTATGTGTCTTTGCCCATTCAAACTCTTGTCTTTCTCCAGAACGGATACAGAACTGTGAGATGGTACCATCGCCCATAAAATCCCAAGCACGTCTGATCACCGCTGCATGAGATAGTGGTTCGCCCATGTAGTGATCTCTTAAATCTGTGTGTGCATCAAAGTGAATCAGCTTCATGTTTGGATACTGCTTATAAGCTGCACGAATTGTACCAAGTGATACCAAATGCTCACCACCGATTAAGAATGGTTTTTTGCCAGCCGTTAGTATTTCTGAAGCCGTTGACTCGATCACATCAAGTGCTTTAGCAGCATTACCAAATGGTAAATCGAGGTTGCCAATATCGGTAAGTGCATAGTCGCTTAAATCTTTATCGAGGTAAGGGCTATACGTTTCTAGTCCAAAAGAGTCCATACGGATATAGTCCGCAGCAAAACGTGTCCCCGGTCTAAATGAAGTTGTAGAGTCAAACGGAGCGCCAAAAATGACGACGTCAGCCTCATCAAACTCACAATCACATCCGATAAACGTATGAATATTTGAATGCATCTTATTCCTCCAACATCTTTTTAACGAAAGTAGGGAGGGCAAAGCAGCCTACATGTAAATCTGTATTATAGTATTTTGTTTCAAGACCAAAAGATGCCCATTTTTCAGGATTGAAATCTTTAATTGGATCAAGTGTTTTAGAAGCAAATCCAAATAACCAGTGACCTGATGGGTAAGTAGGCATATGGAATTGATATACTTTACTAATTGGGAAGATTTTTTCAATTTTTGAATGCGAACGCTTCATTTCTCTAGCATAGTTTGGATAATATGGGCTCTCATGTTGGTTAATTAAAATACCATTTGGAGAAAGAGCAGCATAGCAATCCTTGTAGAATGCTTCAGAGAATAAACCTTCTCCAGGACCGATTGGATCAGTACTATCTACTAAGATTAAATCATAAACATTCTCTTTACCTTCGATAAATTTAAGACCATCTTCGAAGTAAAGAGATACTCTTGGATCGGTTAATTTTGATGCTGTAATAGGTAGGTATTTTTCGCAAGCGCGAACAACCATTTCATCGATTTCAACCATATCAATTTTTTCGATATGTGCATATCTTGTTAATTCTCTTACTGTACCACCGTCACCACCACCGATAACGAGTACGCGTTTGATTTCTGGATTCGTTGCCATCGCCACGTGTGTAATCATATCGTGATAGACAAACTCATCCTTTTCATTTACCATCATTAAGCCATCTAATGTAAAGAAAGTACCAAATTCTTCAGACTCAAAGAAGTCGATCGTTTGAAATGGGCTCTCTTCTGAGTAAAAGTGTTTCTTTACTTTTATTGAAAAGTCAACTGTATCTGTGTGTTTTTCCGTGTACCAAAGTTCCATGATTACCTCCTAATAATAACGCCTGACGAAGTCGTCAGACTTAGTTTATATATAACCTTACAAATGAACAGCCAATCATTTTATAAAACAATTGGCTGTAATTTAAATTATTCTTTAATGACCTTGATGAAATCGGCATTTGGATCTTCCATGCCGGTTACAATACCGTGAGATGATTTGAACAGTTTAATCTGTTCGATGACCGATTCGTTGATACGCTCGCCGTAGCTGACGACTGGGATACCAGGTGGGTAGCTCATAAGCGATTCGCCACTGATTCGGCCAAGGGTGTCTTCTAAAGCGATCATCTCTTTCTCAGCATAAAAAGCGTCTCTTGGAGAGATGATAACCTCAGGATAGTGCAAATCGATTTTCTTATAATCGATGCGCTTGTCCATAAATCGTTTACTGATATCATTAAGTGCTTCAATTAATAGATCCACATGATCATAATCATCACCAACGCTTAAGATGGCAAGAGAATTATAAACATCGCCAGTTTCCATCTGAATGTTGTATTCATCCCTTAAAATATCATAAAGCTCCATACCGTTTAATCCCATATCGCGTGTTGTAACACTTAGCTTAGTAGGATCAAAGGCGAAAATACCAGGTCTGCCTTCTGATTCTATTCCAATCGCATAGCAACCGGGAATTTTGTTGATTTCAGTTCTAGCATACTCTGCAACTTCGAGGATATGATCTAAAATGACTTTGCCTTCAGTTGCGAGCATCTTTCTTGCCACATCCAACGAGCCCATTAATAGATAGGAAGGGCTAGTCGTTTGCATCATGTTGATGACTTTTCTAACGTACCTGCCATCCACACGAGTGGTATTGACCAAAAGTGCAGAGCTCTGTGTTAATGAACCACCAGTTTTGTGTAAACTAACCGAAGACATATCTGCACCTGCTTGCATCCCACTAAGAGGAAAGGCATCATTAAAATGAAAATGTGTGCCATGTGCTTCATCGATTAAAACCAAAAGTCCTTTCTCATGACAGTAATCAACGATCTCTTTAAGATCGCAGACAGCACCATAATAAGTAGGATTAATGATAAAAGCAGCTTTAGCATCTGGATGTGCTTCATATGCTTTCGTAAGTGATTCTAAAGTAATATTATGAGAGACACCCATTTCTTCATCGATCTCAGGACTCATGTAGACGGGCGTTGCACCGCATAGAATCAAGGAATTAATCGCTGATTTATGAACGTTTCTTGGTAGTATAATCTTATCACCTTCACCTACAGCGGTCATAATCATCACTTGTACCGCAAATGAGGTACCATTTACGATAAAATAACCTCGATCTGCACCAAAGGCTTCGGCTAATAAATCTTCTGATTCTTTTATAACACTAATTGGATTCCCTAGAAAATCTAGAGGCTTCATAGAATTGACATCAAGCTCTAGCATAGCGTCGCCAAAATATGCCGCGTATTCCCTTAAACCTCTACCGTGTTTGTGACCGGGAACGTCAAACGGAATTACTTTCTTATCACGATACGCCTTCATTGCAGTAAAGACGGGTGTTTTGTTTTGATCTAGCATTTAGCCGTCTCCTCTCAGTAGTAACTATGCTTTACCAATGTTTCGACCATAGTAGATTTCTGTCATTTCTTTTTTAAGCTTAGTCATAATCTCTCTTTGATCTTTTGGTGTTAAATCATCTTTGCTAACTTCGAACAAGTAGTTGTTGAGCTCAAAATCCTTAAGCATCATTTTTGTGTGGAATATATTTTCTTGATAGACGTTAACATCAATTAACTGGTATTTATTTAAAGTTCTTTTTGCGATGTAGTTTTGAATTGAATTAATATTGTGGTCGATGAATAATTTTTGACCAGATGCATCACGCGTAAAGCCTCTAACTCTATAATCAATCGTGATGATATCAGAATCAAAACTGTCGATGAGGTAGTTAAGTGCTTTAAGTGGTGAAATTTGACCACACGTCGATACATCGATATCAACTCTAAAAGTGCTAAGACCATTATCGGGATGATATTCAGGATAAGTATGCACCGTTAAGTGACTCTTATCTAAGTGACCGACAACATGTTGTGGTACATTGACGAGAACGCCTTTGTTACACGATGCGTCTAAAGCGCCGTCAGGTACCTCTTCTTCTGAAATTAAGATGGTAACGCTTGCGCCCTGTGGTTCATAATCTTGCTTTGCGACATTTAAGACGTGAGCACCAATCATTTTAGTAACATCTTGCAAGATATTCGTCAAACGTTCTGAATTGTATTGCTCATCGATGTATTCGATGTATTTTTGACGATCCTCAGCTGTTTGTGTGTAGCAGATGTCGTAAATGTTAAAGCTCAAAGTCTTCGTTAAGTTATTGAACCCATGAAGTTTAATTTTCTTATAACCTTTCAAATCAGGCCTCCTTAATTCAAGATAGTCTGTTATTTAAAACGATAGATAATACTTAAAATATTAACCCGTAAGTATACTAATACTGTTTTTAGCACAAGTACAATTATAGCACAAAATATGAGAAATGCTAGTATCTAATGCGGTTTTTTTATAAAAATTTTATAGGTGGTTTTTAAACGAAGTTAAGTTTAATATATTAAACAAAATAGGGTTAAATATGAAACAAAAAATAAAAAGCCATTTTATGGGAATTCCCTAAAATGGCTTAATTGGTCTATTTGGTGTCTTGTCACTTGAAAATGCTTGTTAAAAATTAAGGAATTTTATTTTGCGACACTTGGAGGCTTGAATCCTAAAACGCGTGTTGAATTGAGAACGGCTATCAAAGCCACGCCTACATCAGCAAAAATTGCCATCCACATGGAACTCAATCCGACTGTGCCCAGTGCCATAATTAAAAGCTTAGCACCTAGTGCGAAAACGATGTTCTGTGTAACAACACTTTTTGTCTTTTTAGAGATAGCGATTGCTTCGATGATTTTTGAAGGCTCATCGGTCATAAGAACGACATCAGATGCTTCTATAGCGGCATCACTACCGATAGCACCCATAGAGATGCCCACGCTAGCAAGTGCTAAAACAGGGGCATCATTTATACCATCGCCTACAAAACCGACGTTCTTACCTGAGCGAATCAACGCATCGACGATCTCATATTTATTTTCAGGGAGTAACTCACTGGAAACTTTGTCTATTCCAAGCTCTGCACTTACTGAAACCGCAGCTTCTTTGCGGTCGCCAGTGAGCATATGAACTTCAATTTGGCTCGAGTGTAAAGCAGCTACAGTTTCAAAAGCATCCGCTTTAATTTCATCACGCACTTCAAATGTTCCTTGGTA
Source organism: Clostridiales bacterium 38-18 (assembly GCA_001897605.1). Taxonomy (GTDB): domain Bacteria; phylum Bacillota; class Clostridia; order Peptostreptococcales; family Acidaminobacteraceae; genus Fusibacter_C. The sequence continues at coordinate 388,270 of MKTL01000016.1, forward strand.
TTTCGAATCTAAAGCGATGTGAACCTGTGTATGCGGAGAATTGATCGGCATAACATCGATATGGTTTTCATTCATCAAACTGAGATTACCCGCGATGATTTTACCCAAAGACGTTTCGACGATAACGCCTTTACCACTGACTTCTTCGATCTTATTTAGGCTCACAGAACGATCATAATCGCCGGTATAGTCTAAGATGGATTTTGCTATAGGATGGTTACTGTGCGACTCAGCAATTGCTGCAAGCTTAGATAGCTGACCTCTGTCGATTGAATCATTAGCAACATAGATTTCATGAACTTTAAACTTGCCTTTAGTGAGAGTTCCTGTTTTATCAAAGACCACCGTGTCAATTTGGCTAAGTGCTTCAAGATAGTTGCTGCCCTTAACGAGAATGCCATGCTTAGAGGCATTACCGATACCGCTGAAGAATCCGAGTGGCACTGAAACCACAAGTGCACATGGACATGAAATAACTAAGAAAATTAGTCCTCTGTACAGCCAAGTATTGAATTGATCAAATCCGAATAGGAGCGAAGGGACGAGGACCAATCCAAGTGCAAACAAGACGACAGCAGGTGTATAATATCTAGCAAATTTCGTAATAAAGTTCTCCGTTGGCGCTTTATTTGCAGTTGCATTCTCAACTAAGGATAAAATTCTTGCGACTGTAGACTCACTGTAGATCGAAGTCGCCTTTACCTGAACGACGCCACTTAGGATGACGCTGCCACTTAAGACATCATCGCCCTTGGTAATAAATCGTGGAACTGATTCACCAGTTAATGCTGAGGTATCGATGGACGAACTTCCTTCTATAATAATACCGTCAAGTGGTACGCGCTCACCAGGTTTAACCATGAGGGTTTCACCCAGAGATACAGATTCAGGAGAAACAGACATCCAGAAGCCATTTCTAAGAACTGTTGCTTGATCAGGTCTTATATCCATAAGCGAACTGATTGCTCTTTTTGAACGGTTAACAGCCAAGTCCTGAAAGTATTCGCCAATTTCATAAAAAATCATAACGGCAACTGCTTCAGGATATTCGCCAATTGCGATTGCACCGAAGGTTGCAAGCGACATAAGAAAATTCTCATCAAAGATTTCACCTCGACGAATGTTTCTAAAGGATTTGTGTAAGACCTTATATCCAGAAAGCAGATAGGCAACTAAAAAGAAGGGCAGTGCAATGGTTGAATCTGAACCGATTATGATACCGATTAAAAACAAAGCCAAACTCGAAAAGAGTCTTGCCACTTCCTTTTTATCGTGAATCCAGTGAGAAAGCCCGCTATTTTGACTTGTAGCTTTCGTTTCAGCAGGTGCGCCAGCAACTGAAACGACAACATCAGGCTCAAGATCAAGTACGATTTGTTTAATAGCTTGTATGGTTGCATCGGCATCGCCTTTACTTTCAAAGGTTAACCGTGATCTTGAAAAGTCTAGAACCACATTATCGGCACCCGCTAAGCTTTTAGATCTTGATTCAATTTTTGCGGCACAGTTGGCACAGCCAAGCCCTGTGAGATTTAACGTTACTTTTTCCATATGAATACCCCTAAGTTAAAAGATTAGTTTAGTAAATTGATTTCCAAGTACATATGAACAGTTGCTCATATGTTCAATTATATTTTAATCCAATTCTACTATGATGTCAATAGTATAGAAAGGTTGTATCAAAGTTATTTGAGGTGTAAAATAGTGAAGGTAATGATGTGATTAGACAAGGAGCAATGATGAGGAATTTTAACGGAAAGAAAATTGAGTTACTTGCGCCAGCCGGTAATTTAGAAATTTTTAAAGGGATAGTAGACAGTCGCTGTGATGCGATCTACTTTGGTGGACAGCGTATGAACATGCGCATGATCCGCAAAGGATTTAACTTTAGTGACGCTGAATTAAAAGAAGCGGTGGAGTTGGCAAAAGAGAGAGAAAAAGCCACTTATATAACCGTCAATAACCTAATAGATGCGAACGAGCTTTCTGAATTAGACGATTATTTATTACTATTAGAAGACATAAAGCCAACTGGGATCATCGTACAGGATATGGCAGTACTTGAACGTGCAAACGCACTGGGTTTAACCATCGAAAAGCACGCATCGGTTATGTTTAACGTACACAACACTGAAATGATACATGCACTTGAGTCACTTGGCGTTAGCAGAGTCGTGCTTTCACGTGAAGCGACCCTTGTAGATGCGGCACGATTTAAGAGGGAAGCCAATCTTGAGCTAGAGTATTTTACACATGGCGATATGTGTATCGCACATGGCGCTCAGTGTTATTACAGTGCCATGCTCTTTGGCATGAGCAGCAACAGAGGCAAATGCTTAAAGCCATGCAGATGGTGGTTTGAACGCGAAGGCAAGCAAGAATTCCCTCTGGCTGTAAAGGACATGTCCATGATTGCCCATCTCCCAGAGATGATTCATGCGGGGATTACGTCGTTTAAAATCGAAGGCAGAATGCGCGAAAGGGACTTTATCGTCAATCTCATCAACCACTATGGGGATGTGTTAGACGCTTATATCGCCGACCCTGTAAGCTATGATTATAAGGGTTCAGAAGCGTGGATCTATGAAAATCGTAAGCGCGATCTTTCAACTGCCTATGCTTTTGGCACACCTGGCGTCGCGAACATCAATACTCGATATGAAGGCACAGGCAAATTTTACAGCACAGGTAAAATGTTCAGTACCCCAACGGCAGAATCAAAAATTGAGCTACACCAAGTCAAGAATATTAAAGAAGTCTTTGCTGGTAAAACAGCCAAAGGCTTTACAGATAAAAATAGCGAAAGCGACGAATTGCCATCCAATAACAGCAGTCGTTCTTTTAGTAACACAGAGCGTTTGGAGAAGCATAAGCTTTCAGTACGTGTGATGGATATGGCACAAGCGCGCATCGCATTCGATAAGAAGGTAGATAGAATTTATCTCAGTGCAGATGTGTTTGAGCCAAAAACGCCATTTACGCTATCACAAATCAAGGAACTCATCCGTGAAAAGGGGGATACAGAGGTGTATTGGTCGTTACCTAAGATGATGAGCGATGCACAAATCGAAACCTATCACGCTTGGTTTAAGAGACTTAAAGTAGAAGGCATTCATCTGGATGGCTTATTGATTACCAATCTAGGTGCACTCCATGCCTTTAAAGGCTATGGCTATAAAATGATAGGCGATTATTCGCTCAACCTCTTTAATGACATTGCAGTTAAAGGGTATGAGCAGCTTGGATTAAGTGCTTTTACACCATCCATCGAAATCCCTGCAGAGCATCTTGCTAACCTACTGGCTTCAGACTATGAGTTTGAAGTGATCTCACATGGTAGACTGACCAGTATGTATCTGTCACATGATCTTTACAAAGCCTACGGGATTTCAACAGATGAAGCCTTGATTCTTGAAAACGAAGGTGGCAAGTATTTGATTCGCAAGGATGTGAATGGCATGTGCCATTTGTTGATGCAGATGGATTACAGTTTAGTACCTTTGTTGAATGATCTTCCAGCAAGTCGCTTTAGAATTGAAGCACAGGAAATGTCATCAGAGAAGCTAATGGCAGTTATCGATTTACATCAAGAAATACTCGGTTCAGATCTTACGGTAGAAGCAGCTTTAAATGCGCTTAATGCTGTGACCGATGCCACACTTGGCGCAACGCGATTTTAGGAGGGCTTATGAACAATTGGCTATCACCAGAAGGGATTATAGATAAGAAGAAAACCTTTTTTTATCCCAACACCATGCACTTTTACAAGCAACCACCACATATCGTAAAAGGCGAGATGCAGTATCTATACGATCATAACGGTAAACGCTATACGGACTTCTTCGCAGGTGTGACCGTTTTAAACTGTGGACACAGCAATCCAGAGATTATCAAGGCAATTGAACTGCAACTTGAAAATTTACAGCATACGTCCATCATTTATCTGACACAGCCTATGGTTGAACTTGCAGAAAAATTGGCAACGAAACTACCTGGAGACATTCAGACCACCTTTTTCTGCAACAGTGGCACTGAGGCAAACGAAGGGGCATTGCTACTTGCGAGGATGCATACTGGCAAAAAAGGCTTTGTGGCATTGGAAGGTGGCTTACATGGTCGATCACATCTCACCATGAGTGTCACGGGTATCCCAATGTGGCGAATCGATCCCTTTTTAGAGGAGAATGTCTACTTTGCGCCTTGCTATGCGACGAGTGGTGAAGACACTGAAAGTGCAAGTCAAAAGACCATAGATGCCATTGAAGCGATACTAAAAGTACATGGTCATGAGATTGCAGCCTTTATCGTAGAACCGATGCAAGGCAATGGCGGTATGATGGTGCCAAGTGATGATTTCTTTAAAAAGCTAAAACCCATTTTAGAAAAACACGAAGTTTTACTAATAGCAGATGAGGTTCAAACTGGTTTTGCTAGAACCGGTAGGTATTTCGCAGTGACACACTTTGATGTGGTGCCAGACATCATCACCTATGCCAAAGCGCTCGGCAATGGTGTGCCAATCGGTGCATTCAGTGCAAGACCACATGTGGCAGCTTCCTTTAACAAGCCTTCCGCATCGACCTTAGGCGGGAATCCCGTTTCTTCAACTGCGGGTATAGCAGTCCTCGATTATATCGACCGACATGACTTGGTATCACAGACTGAAGTGCTTGGCGCAATTTTGAAAGCAGAACTGATAAAATTAAGTGAGCAGTTTGACTGTTTTAAAGAGGTTAGGGGACTCGGTTTGATGCTTGGGGTTGAGGTAGCTGGCGAGCGTTCACCAGAAATCGTGGATTATATTCTTGAAGAGATGAAAAACAGAGGCTTCATCATCGGTAAAAACGGTATGAATCGCAACGTACTTGCTTTTCAGCCACCACTGGTGATAACGAAAGCGGATATTCAAGCGATGATCAACGAACTGATAGTGGTACTGGAATCTTTACCTATAATGTAAGTAAAAATAGACAAGAGAATAAGAAAACAAGAACACAAGAAAATAAGAAAATAAGAAAACAAGTTAATAAGTTTAATATTTAGTAAGCATAATTAAAGTTACTAAGAAAAATAAAAGTTACTAAGAAAAATAAAAGTTACTAAGAAAAATAAAAGTTACTAAGAGAAATAAAAGTTACTAAGAGAAATAAAAGCTACTAAGAGAAAAAAAGCTACTAAGAGAAATAAAAGCTACTAAGAGAAATAAAAGCTACTTAGAAATATAAATGCTACTAAGAGGTATAATTTAAACTAAAAGATAAAACAAAAATCCTACGGTCACATCAAATAAAACGATGTGACCATAGGATTTATTTTTTGATAATTAGTCTCTCGTATTTTGCCAACGGCAAAGCTTTTTCTCAATAAAATCTATGCTTTGGAAGAGAAATACGCCCATTAAGCTGATGGCAACGATGCCGGCAAACATCCCCTTATAATCGAGTTTTAACCAGCTGTCCATGATGTAGTACCCGATCCCGTACTTGGTCGCAAAGTTCTCTGCAAAAAAGAGTACGGAGATAGAGGTACCTATGCTGACTCTTAATGACGTTAAGAGATTGGGCAGTAGTGCGGGGATAATGAGGTGCCTATAAACTTGAGTCTTTGATGCGCCAAGTGTTTGCATGGCCGTAAAATAGCTTTTGTTAATCCCTTTGACACCATCTCGTGTACTGACGAGGATTTGGAAAATCAAAATCAAACCGACAAGGATGATTTTTGATAGATTGCCTAGTCCAAAGAAAAGCATCAATAAAGGAAGAAATGCAATTTTAGGCACAGGATAAAGCGCGTAGATAACAGGTGACAACCAGCTGTCGAGTTTGGGATGCATCGCAATTAGGATTCCTATCGGAGCACCAATAATGACTGTAAAAAAGATTGCAACTAGGATTCGATATAAGCTATAGACAACATGAAGGCCAATGGTTGGCGCATGCTTTACGAAAACCATAAAAGTATCATGTGGTGCGGGTACGAGTCTTTGACCAGCAGTGAAGCTCATGAGATACCAGACGATAAGTATAACACAGAGTGCATAAAGGTGGCGTTTTGACTGTTTCATCTAGCACCTCCATCTGCAAGGTGAATTTCTTTCATCGCCTGTCTGATCTGTAGGCAGAGCGCATAAAATTCAGGCTTTTCACGAAGCTCAAGGTCACCGAAGCTGGGGTTATCAAAGCGATGTGTGATTGCACCACCCGTTTGTGACATCAGTAAGATCTCACGTCCAAGGAATACGGCTTCTTCAATGTTATGTGTAACCGTAACCCAAGTGGTCTCTTGTTTACTAGAAAGACCGATCACTGAATTTTGAAGCGCTTCCCGGGTGATGGTATCCAGTGCTGAAAACGGTTCATCCATCAGTAGTAGCTCTGGGCTTAATAGCCATGCACGACCTATAGCAACCCTTTGTTTTTGCCCACCACTGAGCTGGTGTGGGTACTTGTCCAGATGTGTATCGAGACCTAATTTAATGGCTAATTTTGCGATAGAATCCGTCATTTCAGAGCTGAGTTTTTTATACTTGATGATCAGACCTAGCGAAAGATTTTCTCTGACGGTTTTCCATGGAAACAGCCCGTACTCCTGTAATACAGTCGCAACGTGTGAAGGTGTAGACTCGCTTTCGAAGTTTAAGTTACCGGTCTTTGGCTGAATCAAGCCTCCCAACGTAAAGAGTAGCGTCGTCTTACCACAGCCAGAATGTCCGATTAAGGTATAGGATTTTCCCTTTTCTAAGGTAAGTGTCAAGTTATCTATAATGGTTTGTTCACCATAGCCTACTGTAACTTCATTAAGTGTGAGCAGATGTTTACGCATGTGTTTCTCCCCAAACGCGGTGTGACTCTGATTTGATTCCCAGAGATAATAGCACTCTGGCAGCCGTCTGTGTGACGATTTCATCTACAGTCGTAGGTCGATTGTAATAGGCAGGTACTGGTGGCAATATAGTCGCGCCATTCTGCGTGAGGGTCAACATGTTTTGTAGATGAATGCCGCTAAGTGGCGTCTCTCTCGTGACGAGAACGAGGGGTCTTTTTTCCTTTAAAGCAACATCCGCCGCTCGGATAATCAAAGTATCTGAAATGCCATGCGCGATTTTCCCCAAGGTCCCCATACTACAAGGCACGATGACCATGGCATCTATGCTATAGGAGCCACTTGCCAGTTGTCCGAAGAGATCGGTGTTATCATACTTTATAAAGTGCGGGTGACTTAAGTAGTTTGAAAGCCATGTCGCATAAGGCGTTTCAAGTTCATAGGAAAGCACTTTTTCACCCACTTGCGTCGCCACAAAGTGAACCTCGTGCCCACCGTCGAGTAGCTGCTTGATGACGCTGTTTGCAAGTGTACTGCCACTGGCGCCAGTAAGACCAACAGCGATTTTTTTCATAGGGTTTCCTTTCTATCTCACAATTGAAAATCCTTTATTTTAAGAAAATATCAAGTGTGGTTGTAATCAACAGTTGTGTTGAAATCAGTTGGTTGATATGATAAGCTGCAAAATTCATTTTGATACGGTGTCCGGGATCGATTAAGCCGTGCTCGATCAGTAGAAGTAAAGCGCTGATGCCAACACCGACGTAATAAATCACGCCTAGACCAGCCAATACGCCTACCGCAATTAAAAGCCCCCACATGATCAGGTGGAAGGTTCTTGCGATAGTGAGTGCGCCTTTCAACCCGAAACGAGCAGGGATTGAAAAGAGGCCAGTCGCTCGATCGAAGTCGATGTCTTGAGTGCCATAGATGATATCGAAGCCAGCGATCCAAAGGGTAACGATGGCACCTAGAAGAAATGGGATCCAGTCGATACCAGCGGTTACAGCAATCCAAGCGCCTACTGGTGCACCTGCACAAGTTATACCGAGGACGATGTGGCAGAGCCATGTGAAACGTTTGGTATAGCTATAAAGTGTAAAAAGTGCTAGTGCAACCGGTGAAAGATAAAAACAAAGCGTGTTGATTTGATAAGCACCAAATACGAATAAGATATAGCAAAGCGCTGTAATAATTAACACTTCTTTCGACTTCACGATGCCTTTGGGCATGTGTCGATGCTGTGTCCTTGGATTGAGCGCATCGTACTTTTGATCAACGTAGCGGTTGAGCGCATTGGCGCCATTTCTACCAGCAAATAGACAGACCATAACCCATATGAAGGTATGGAGATCAGGAAAGCCTTTTGCTGCGATAAAGAGCGAGATCAGTGCAAAGGGGAGCGAAAAAAGCGTATGAGAGAACATAACGAGCTCGCCATAGGTATTGATTTTACTAAAAACCCTTTGCAACCAACCTTGTGTATTATTATTTAATGCCATATTTGTCCCATCTTTCTGTCACATAGGCTTTCATTTCGTCAGACATCTCGATATCATCTGGCCAAGGACGATGTAAGCCATCTGTAGGTCCTTTTTTCGTGGCATCCAGCGCGATATAGAGTCGATCGTGTGCGTTTTTACCCGTCATCATATCGCGTTTTGGATCGATGTTATTAAAAATCTTCCAAAACACTGTGGATAAATCTTCTGGTTTAACCCATTCATCCACAACGACAACGAGACGGTGTTCGCCTTTTTCGTTTTCTTTCATGATGTCATGCGCAGTCTGTGAAGCGTTGGCCTTATCAAAAGGAATGACCTTAAGTGCTTTAAGGGGTGCATCATAAGAACGCGTTTGATTGTAGCTTGGATCGAACTCAACTTCTCTTTTGCGGGTTGCATCGACACCCAATCTAAAGCCTTGGAAGGCTCTATTAGAGGCATGATCCAGTGCATCAAGTGGTCCTTCCGTAATGATGAGATGACTTTCATCGGTCACATTTGCCTCAAGTGCAGCGGCAACTGCTTGATAATCATGCACGTTAACCGTATGGTCAACGACGATAATCATTTTGGTATACATCATCTGACCGAGACCCCAGAGACCGTAGAGCACCTTATTGGCGTGTCTTGGGAAGGCCTTTTTAATAGAGACGATGGCACAGTTGTGAAACACGCCTTCAAGTGGCATGTCCATATCTATGATTTCAGGTGTTTGTATTTTCATTAGTGGTAAAAAGATGCGCTCAGTTGCCTTTCCGAGATAACAATCCTCCATCGGTGGCTTGCCCACTATGGTCGTCGGATAAATCGCGCCATTACGATGCGTGATTTTCTCCAGATGAAATACAGGATACTGATCGGCAAGAGAATAATAGCCCGTGTGATCCCCAAATGGACCTTCCAGGCGTCGCTCGTCTAAATCCACATAACCTTCGAGGATAAACTCAGCTTCAGCGGGAACGTAGATGTCGTTGGTAACGGATTTGACCAACTTAACCGGTTTCTTTTTAAGGTAGCCAGCAAAAATCATTTCATCGACCATTTTTGGTAGTGGGGCAGTTGCGGCATAGATGATTGTTGGATCACATCCTATCGCTACTGAAACCGGCATTTTCTTCCCTAGTTTTCTATATTTTTCGTAGATTTCTTTTCCATCTTTGTGTAGGTGCCAGTGCATACCTGTGGTTTTTGCATCGTAAACCTGCATACGGTACATACCGACATTTTGCTGACCGTTATCAGGGTCTTTGGTAAAGACCAGTGGTAGGGTGATGTATTTACCGCCGTCATCTGGCCAACATTTTATGATAGGCAATAAGTCGAGGTTGGGTTCGATGATCACATCCTGACAAGCCCCTTTCTTTACCTTTCGTGGAAATATAAACGGGAGTGGTGCAAGCTTTGGAATGGCTTTAACCTTTCCTAATAGTGAAGCATAAGCGCCAACGTCCATATAGCCTGCAATTTCTTTAGCGATATCATCTAAGTTTGTAACGCCAAAGCTCAGATTGAGTCGCTCGTAAGTGCCCATTGCATTGATGACCAGTGGGAAACTCGATCCTTTAACGTTATTAAACTGTAGTGCATTACCGTATTTTTTTGAGATTCTGTCTGCGATTTCTGTGATTTCTAATTCTGGGTCAACTTCTATATCTATCTCTGTGAGAAGTTCTCTTTCTTTTAAAGCTTTCAGGAAGCTCTGAAGATTTTTATAGGGCATACCTTCCTCCTTATTAACACCTTAGATTATAGCCATTTTAAGGGCTGGTGTCAATTTAGCTATATTGACTGACTTGGTCGAATATGTTAGCATGATTAGGTTGACAAGGAGGACATCATGAAAAAAATGATAACAGTAATGCTTGCTATTTTATTAGTTGCAAGCTTAGTACTTGCAGGCTGTTCTGCAAAGGAAGAAGAGAAACAAAGCCTTAGAATTGGCGTTATGTCAGATTTAGGGGCTGCGCCATTTGTCGTTGCAAAGGAAAATGGCTTTTTCGATAAATTAGGATTAGATGTAGAAATCACGGTATTCAAAAGTGCTACAGATAGAGATACCGCAATGCAAACGGGCAACTTAGACGCTGCAATGGCAGATATGTTAACGATTGTATTTTATAACGACGGTGCATTTGATTCTAAAATGATTGCTGCAACCTATGGTGACTATGTGATGTCATCGACACCAAGCCTAGATGCATCTGCCTTAAAAGCACTTGATCAAATCAATGTGGGTATTTCTGCAAACACCGTTATCGATTTTGCAACGCAACAAATCGCTGAGAGCTTAGGCGTTGAAGGTCAAGTAGAAACGGTTGCAATTCCACAAATGCCAGTAAGACTTGAAATGCTTGCCGCTGGTGAACTTCAAGCGGCGACATTACCTGAGCCTTTGGCATCAGCTGCTGTTTTAGGTGCTGGCGAGAAAGTGAGCGGTACTTTGGAGTTAGGGCTTGAGCCAGGGATCTTTATCGCGACACAAGCGGTAATCGATGAAAAATCTGCAGCTTTAGAGAAGCTAATGGAAGGTTACAATCAAGGTGTCGATTATTTGAATGATACAGAGCAAGGCACTTATATTCAACTTTTAATCGATCAGTTGGGTTTCCCACCAACACTTGCAGAGTCGTTTGACTTCCCAACACTTGCACATGCAACTGCAGCAAACGAAGCAACATTTGCTAAAGTACTTTCTTGGATGCAAGAAAGAGAACTAACAACTTCTGAATACAGTTATTCAGACTTAAACGAAGGCAAGTTCATCAAATAGTCGTCAACAAAATAAGTCTTTGGTAAAATTGAATAAAAAAGTAAAGGACCGTAACCAATCAAAATTTGATTGATTTCGGTCCTTTTTTAATCATATGAAAAAGAGCTATTACGCATCTATTTAACTAGATTTGCAACAGCTCCTTTTTTATTACCGTTTTAGTTGTTCCTTCCGTTTGAAGGAAAGAGCGTTTCAGAGAGCAGATGATTGAGATTGGAAAAGGACTGATCCAATTTTTCTAGTGTTTTGAAATCGAGGTCAAGTAATTGTGATGCCATTTCATCACCGAAGCTATCGAGGGTTGATTCCACGATTTGCTTGCCTTTTTCAGTTAATGAAATGTAATAAATTCTCTTGTCCTCGAGGTCAATTTGCTTTTGTATATAGCCATTTTCAATTGCAGTTTTTACGTATCTACTACAATTAGGTAATGAAATGTTTAGAATTTCAGAAACTTCTGAAATCATCAATTTCTCATGGCGATACACAGTATGTAGCAATTTGAATTCAAGTTTACTCACTGCCTCTGCTTGATTCTTGATGATGCTAGACTGAATAACTTCTTCGTAAAAATCGTTGAAAATCATGACTTGTTTCAAAATGTTTTTGATCTTATGGTTGTTGTCCTTCATTTGTCAATCACACTCCTTAACTCATTATAAAATGACAGATATATAATTGCAACCTACAATCCTGTCAGAAAACTATTTTCTGATTTGACCTGTCCCATAAACGATATATTTAATCGTGGTTAATGCTTTCAGCCCCATTGGACCTCTTGCATGTAGTTTTTGTGTACTAATGCCTATTTCAGCGCCAAAGCCAAACTGTCCACCGTCTGTAAAACGCGTAGAAGCATTGACATATACAGCTGAGGAGTCCACACTTGCAAGGAATTTTTGTGCGTGCTCATAATAATCCGTTAAAATGGCCTCACTATGACCCGTACTGTAGTTGTCGATATGATCGACGGCTTCAGTTAAGCTATCAACTACTTTTATAGCTAATTTGAAATCGAGGTACTCGGTTTGATAATCCACTTCAGTTGCATGCCATGCGCTTGATAGATCACAATTTGAAGCTTCAGCTATCTCCCAGCTCTTATCACAAAGTGCAACACTGACGTTTGATGCTTTCAGTGAAGTGAGTAGCGTAGGAAGAAGCTCAGGGGCGATACGGTTATGAATAAGAACCGTTTCAACCGCATTACATGCACCAGGCCTTTGAACCTTTGCATTGAGAATGATGTCCACACTTTTTTCGATAGAATAATATTCGTCTACATAAATATGGCAGTTGCCTGTTCCTGTTTCAATCATTGGCACCTTAGAATGCTCAGCGACAAATTGAATTAAACCTGCGCCGCCTCTAGGGATCACACAGTCAATGGCATCTCTTGCACTTAAAAGCTGCTTAGTAAAGTCGCGATCTGGCGTTTTCACAAGTTGAACGGTACCTACCGGCATGCCTTGCTTTTCTATAGCGGCGTCAATTGCCTTTAAAAGCGCAATATTGGTCGTGAGCGCATCAGAACCACCCTTGAGGATAACTGCATTACCAGTCTTTAAACAAAGCGCAGTGGCGTCCACAGTGACGTTTGGACGGGATTCATAAATCATAGCGATTACACCAAGCGGCACGCGTTTTTGACCGATACTGAGTCCAGCTTCATTTAGCCACATAGCATCGACTTCACCTACAGGATCACTTAATAGAGCGACTTCTTCCAGCCCTTGGATCATTTCGTTAAATCGTTGATCGGTAAGCGAGAGTCTTTCTACCATTGCTTCCTTTAAGCCACCCGCTCTAGCATCAGCGACATCAATGCTATTTGCAGAGAGTATATCTGTCTTGGCATTTATAAGCTCTTCCTTAATCGCTAATAGCAATTGATTCTTATCTGCTGTAGATAAGGTTCTTAGAACTTTGGAAGCTTCTTTAGCAAGCTTTCCCATCTTTTTAATATCTTCACTATAATTTTGCATATTTTTATCCCCTAAAATCAAAAAATGTACCGTCTGCATTCCCCTCTAGTAGTAGATTGAGAATGTTAGGTGTGCCACTATTGACAATTAACATCGTTTTTTCAGCGCTTGCAATGATGCGAGCTGCTTTGAATTTGGTTTGCATACCACCAGTTCCCACTTTAGAGCCAGCGTCTCCAGCATCAATCTTTGATAAATCATCAAGAGAGTTGATTTTAGGAATCATAGTTGCGTCCTCAAACTTCCTAGGGTCTTTATTATATACCCCATTAATGTCTGATAAAATAATTAAATTTTCAAAATCAATCATTTTACAAACTGCAGCCGACAAAGTGTCATTATCGCCTACTTTGATCTCATCTATAGCCACCACATCGTTCTCATTGACGATGGGAATTACGCTGTGTTTTGTAAGTGCAGAGAGTGCGTTAACACTATGTGTTTTTCTCTGAGGGTCTACCATATCTTCCTTAGTAAGTAATACCTGAGCGACAGTTATCCCATATTCAGAGAAGAATTTTTCGTACATATGCATTAGAGTACCTTGTCCGACTGCTGCAGCTGCTTGCTTTTCGGGAATAGATTTAGGCTTCTCGGGCAGTTTCATCTTTCCAATCCCAGCAGCGATAGCGCCAGAAGAGACGACGATGATCGATCGACCGCTATTATATAGATTAGCAATTTGTTTGACGATGCTCTCCATCTTCCAAAGATCTAGTAAGCCACTTTCATGTGTTAACGAGGAAGAGCCAATTTTGATAACGATTTTATTAAATTCTTTAATTGAGTGTTTCATACCTGCCTCCTAAATTTCAATGAGTATATCACAATTAAAGGCGCATTGTAAAGACGTTAACAGTTTAACGAACATACAAAAAAATATATATGGAACTGAAAAAAGAAGTCTATGTGCATGGTTGACACATAGACTTAATGGAGGATTTTCTATCCAATCATAAAGGAAAGTTCTGCTTCACAAGCGACCGTATCACCCACGTAAGCAACTGCCTTTCCAACACCGAAATTAGAGCGTGATTTAATAATTTCGATGGTGAGTGTAAGCGTATCACCTGGAATAACTTTTCTTCGGAATTTACAGTTGTTAATAGAGGCAAAATAAGCTATTTTACCTTGGTTTTCGGGCTTTTTTAGGATGGCGATTGCACCTACTTGAGCAAGTGCTTCTACTATAAGAACGCCCGGCATAACGTGTTCAGAAGGAAAATGACCTTGGAAAAACGATTCATTTGCAGTTACGTTTTTAATACCAGTCGCTTTTACCCCTTCTTCTAGCTCTAGGATTTGATCCACAAGCATAAAGGGATAGCGGTGTGGTATGATTTCTTGTATTTGATTACTATTTAATAGCATAATTAACCTCTGTATTTCGCAAATATAAGCGATGCATTATGACCACCAAAGCCGAGAGAATTTGTAAGCGCATATTCAACTTCTTGGTTTCTACCTGTATTAGGTACATAATCAAGGTCACATTGTGGATCAGCTTCATTGAAATTAATCGTAGCGGGAACATAACTATTTTGAATTGAAAGTGCACAAACAGCAGATTCAATACCACCAGCTGCACCGAGGAGGTGACCAGTCATTGACTTAGTCGAGGATACCGGTACTTTATAAGCATAATCGCCAAACGCGGTTTTGATTGCAGCAGTTTCGAAGATGTCGTTGTATGGCGTACTTGTTCCATGAGCGTTGATGTAACCCACTTTTTCAGGTGCTATATCGGCGTCTTTTAGTGCCATCTTCATCGCTCTAGCGCCACCCTCGCCACCTGGAGCAGGTGTCGTGATGTGGTGTGAATCACTTGTTGTACCATATCCAACAAGCTCAGCGTAAATTTTTGCGCCACGTGCTTTTGCATGGTCGAGTCTTTCGAGGACGAGCATCGCAGAACCCTCTGCCATAACAAAGCCACTTCTGTCTTTGTCGAAAGGAATCGATGCACGCATTGGGTCTGTCGATTCACAAAGTGCAGTCATTGCTTGGAAACCGCCGATACCGAGTTTTGAGATAGATGCTTCAGTACCACCTGCTAAGATCACATCGTGTGTACCGTATCTGAGTTCTTTTAAAGCCTCTCCAATAGCACTTGCACTTGATGCACAAGCTGTGTTGTAAGTGAGACATGAACCTTTGATACCAAGTTCGATAGAAACATTACCAGCAGCTAGGTTGGCAATCGATTGTGGGATAAAGAAAGGTGAAATTCGATCCACGCCTTTAGTCATCATTTTTTCAGCAGTTTCTTCTATAGTAATAAGACCACCGATACCATTACCGAGGTAGACGCCAACATTTTGTGCATTGTCATCGGTGATTGTAAGTCCAGAATCTTCAAGAGCCATTTTAGATGCAGTGATTGCAAAGTGTGTAAAGCGATCCATACGCTTTGCATCTTTTTTATTAATGGTTAAAGTCGGGTCGTAATCTTTGATTTCGCCTGCAACTTTGACTTTAAAATCAGTTGTATCAAACGATTCAATGTGGCTGATACCACATTTACCTGCTTTTATGCCATTCCAAAAATTTTCAACGCCTTGACCGATTGGTGAAACGATACCGATGCCTGTTACAACTACTCTATGTTTCATGTTTCCTCCTAAATTACATAGCCATTCCGCCGTCAACTTGAACGACTTGGCCTGTGATGTATTTTGCTTGCTCCGATGCTAAGAAGACGACGAGATTAGCTACGTCCTCAGCTTCTCCAAATTTACCCATTGGAATATTCGATAAAGTAGCTTGTTTTACAGTTTCATCAATCACATCTGTCATGTGGGTTGCGATGAATCCTGGTGCAACAGCATTGACACGAACACCCCTAGGTGCTAGTTCTCTAGCAACTGCTTTTGTGAAACCGATAACGCCTGCTTTTGAAGCCGCATAGTTTGCTTGACCGATATTACCAGAGATACCAACTACTGAAGAAATATTGACGATTGAACCGAAGCGTTGTTTGAACATAATTTTAGCAACGTGCTTTGTGCAGTTAAAAGTACCTTTTAGGTTGGTATTGTTAACTGCGTCAAAGTCTTCCTCAGACATTCTAACGAGAAGGGTGTCTTTAGTAATCCCAGCATTGTTGACGAGTAAATCAATCCTACCAAAATGATCAAAGGCAGCCTTTGCGAGATGCTCTGCGTCTTCAAATGAACTAACATCACCTTTGACAAGAAGTGCATCTGCGCCAATTTCATCGACGAATGCTTTAAGCTCATCTTCATTTTTTCTGTAATTTAGAACCAAACTGTAGTTTGCTTTAGCAAGTGCCTCTGCGATACATCTTCCGATACCTCTACCGGCACCTGTTACGATAGCTACTTTCATGATGCCTCCTAAATGGCTTTTTCTATGGTCAATTCTTTAAGTGTATCTACTGCAGTATGCAGTGTTTCTATATCATAAATTGAGATAACCT
The DNA here is from genome assembly GCA_001897605.1 of Clostridiales bacterium 38-18. Classification (GTDB taxonomy): domain Bacteria; phylum Bacillota; class Clostridia; order Peptostreptococcales; family Acidaminobacteraceae; genus Fusibacter_C. The sequence continues at coordinate 404,791 of MKTL01000016.1, forward strand.
TTAATGACTTATCAATTTTTGAAACAAATCCTGAAAGGGCATTTCCAGGACCAAATTCAACTAGCGTATCGATTCCCAATTGCTTCATTGCCTCGATGCATTCAATCCATCTTACGGAACTCGTCACTTGCTTTGCCAAGTAAACAGGAATGTCATCTGTGCTTGAGACGATTCTGCCATCTACATTTGTAATAACTGGTGTACGCATTTCGTTAAATGTTATTTTTTCAAGCTCTGTCGCTAAGTTCTTTTCGGCTGGTTGAAGCATAGATGTATGGAATGGTGCGCTAACGGGTAGTGGAAATACGCGTCTTGCACCTTCTGCCTTTGCGTATTCGTGCGCCATTTCAAGAGCAGCTAGCTCTCCACCGATTACGATTTGGTTAGGAGCGTTGTAGTTACAAACCTCTACTATACCGTGCTCAGATGCTTTTTCAGCTACTTTGTCAGCTTGCTCAGGTGTTAACCCCATAAGAGCCGTCATACCACCAATGCCGAGTGGTACGGCATCCTGCATGAATGCCCCTCTTTTTCTAACGAGCTTAACCGCATCTGAAAATGCGATAGAGCCAGCGCTGACATGTGCACTGTATTCGCCAAGTGAAAGACCAGCGCATGCGGATGGTGATAAATCTATTAAAGATTCAAAGGCCTTAAGCATCGCAACTGAAGTGGTTAGAATCGCAGGCTGTGTTACCTCAGTTTCATTGAGTGCTTCTTGAGAGCCGTTAAAGATCAAGTCTTTTAAATCATAGCCTAAAGCTAAATTTGCTTCGTCGAAAACAACTTTTGAAGCTTCGAAAGCCTCGTAAAAATCCTTACCCATACCTTGTTTTTGAGCGCCTTGTCCGGCAAACAGATACCCGATTTTCATAAATGCCTCCTATTTTATATGGTCGTAAACACGCGTCATGACCGCTTGGCAATCGCTTAGTAATTCTTCTACGATTTCCTGTGCACTTTGTCTTTTCGTAATTAAACCTGCAACTTGTCCTGCCATAACTGAACCGTAAGTAACGTCGCCATCTACAGCAGCCTTTTTAAGAGCACCTGCACCTAGGGCTTCAAGCTCATCAGCGGATGCGTTATTTTTTTCGAGTTCACAGTATTGTCTATAAAGCTTATTTTTAAGTATTCTAACTGGGTGACCTGTTGGTCTGCCCGATACCACTGCTGACGTATCTTTTGCATCAAGTACCATTTCTTTGTAGTTATCGTGAACGTTACATTCGTGAGCAACTAAGAAACGCGTCCCAACTTGTATCCCTTCAGCGCCGAGCATAAAAGCGGCTGCTGCGCCACGGCCATCTGCTATACCACCTGCAGCAACTACAGGAATCTTAACTGCATCGACCACTTGAGGTACAAGTGCCATCGTCGTGAGTTCACCAATATGACCACCAGCTTCAGTACCCTCGGCGATGAGTGCGTCAACCCCTAAGCTCTCCATACGTCTAGCAAGTGCTACGGATGGCACAACTGGAATGATTTTAATACCAGCTTCTTTTAGTCTTTCAACGTATTTACCAGGGCTGCCAGCACCTGTGATGACGATTGGCACTTTTTTATCTATAGCAAGATCGATGATATCGTCAGCAAATGGACTAAGTAACATGACATTAAGTGCATAAGGACGATCGGTTAAGGTTCTAATTTTATCAACTTGTTCTTCAACGACTTGACGCGGTGCGTTGCCACCTGCGATTACACCTAAGCCACCTGCGTTTGAAACTGCTGCAGCTAAATCTGCATCTGAGATCCAAGCCATACCACCTTGTATCAGCGGGTACTTAGTACCAAGCAAATTACTTAAGTCATTTGCTTTCATAAAAACCTCCAAATTTTATAAAAAGTTTATTTTTCCCCTTATGAAAGAAAATCCAAAGCATGCGCCATGGATTTTCTAGTGAAGTGGATGTTATTTAAATTGATTATGCGTTATAGTTTTCAATATAAGTGACGATGTCACCAACTGTCTTAATAGAAGCAGCATCGCTTTCAGCTACTTTGATATCAAACTCATCTTCGATAGACATGATTAAATCAACCATATCAAGTGAGTCAGCGCCAAGATCTTCTTTAATTTTACTTTCTAAAGTTACTTCTTCAGCATCTAAATCCAATTCTTCAACTAATATTAATTTTACTTTTTCGAAACTCATAGTCATCCTCCATATACCTTCTCTTTTTATAAGTTCAAATCATACGATTAATCGACTTCAAAAGTCAATCAAAGTATATTGGATTAGAATGTCCCATTCAATAGCTTTTATAAATTGTTTATAATTGAGAATAATTTCTTTATAATCCTTTTTTAATGTGTTTAATCGTCTTATTTAATCATTTATATGTTAAAATAATTATAATCTTGGCAGTTTGAATTTGGTCTTAAAATGGTATAAAAAAGCTAATGTAGTTGAAAGATTAATGTAGAAATGGAGGCAGAAATGGGTCTTTTGAATTTTATTAAAGGTGAATTTTTAGAAGTTGTACATTGGGAAGATGACAGTCAGGATACGATGGTATATAAGTTTCCTATGACGGACAAACAACAAATTAAAGAAAATGCACAATTAGTCGTACGACCTTCTCAGGTCGCAATTTTTGTATATCAAGGTCAAATCGCAGACGTATATCAACCTGGAAAATACACACTACATACGGACACGATGCCAATTTTAACAAGTCTTTCAAACTGGAAGTATCTATTTGAAAATCATTTTAAGACAGATGTTTACTTTGTTAATACAAAGCAATTTGTCAATCAAAAATGGGGAACCGCCAATCCGATTATGATGCGAGATCAGGATTTTGGTATCTTGAGATTAAGAGGGTTTGGTGTTTACTCTTTCAAAGTAAATGAGCCTGTGGCGTTCCTTAAAGAAGTATTTGGATCGAACAAGTTTTTCACTGTGGATCAGATTAATGAGCACCTCAAAAGTCTAATCGTATCAACCGTATCGGATTCTATAGCAGAAGCTAAGATACCGGCGATCGATCTTGCGATGCAATACGATGAAATCGGTCGTTTAACGCAATCGAGAATCGATGAACGATTTGCAGTTTATGGACTCACGATATCTGACTTTGCGATAGAAAATATATCTCTGCCAGAATCAGTCGAACAAGCCATCGACAAGCGTTCACAAATGGGTGCACTTGGCGATCTAAACAAATACATGCAGTTTCAAACCGCAGAGGCGATACGCGATGCCGCGCAAAATGAAGGCGGTGGTATGGCAGGCATGGGCGCAGGTATGGGTGCTGGCATGGGGATTGGTAAAGCGATGAGTGATATGATGAACGGTATGTCAGGTGGACAGGGTACTGGTAGCCCATCACAACCACAAGTACAGCCGCAAAATCAAACGAACACGCCAACTAAGCCTTGTCTTAATTGTAATCAACCTGTTCCAGAGGGCGCAAAGTTCTGTCCGGAGTGTGGTTCAGATCAGGTTAAAAGATGTGTTCATTGCCAAACAGAGATCAAAGGCAATCCAAAGTTCTGCCCTGAGTGTGGTGGTATACAAGCCCTGGAAGGTACTTGCGGTAAATGTGGAGAGACCTATGAAGGTGACTTAAAATTCTGTCCAAATTGTGGCAATAATTTGAAGGGATAAGGTCATGAGCGATGTGAATTTAAATGAAAAAACGAAAGTAAGCTCTTGCCCTACCTGTGGTGGCCAAATGGCATTTGACCCTGAGACGGGAGCTTTAAAATGCGGCTACTGTGACTCGGTTAAGGCAATTGAAATGCTAAAAGAAGCCGTAGTTGAAAACCCGTTTGTAGCGACGCTAATGGATGGCGTTCGGGAATGGAATGACGATGATATCGCATTGATACAATGTAAAAATTGTGGCGCCCAAATTGTTTTTGATCCACATACCAAAGCACAGTTTTGCAATTATTGTGGCTCATCTCACGTCAGTGTTATAACCGCAGAAAAAACCATAGCGCCTGGTTATGTTATACCGTTTAAAGTAACGGCTAAAAAAGCGGGTGAAGCTTTTAAGACTTGGATTGGCAAAAGATGGTTTGCACCAAACGATTTGAAAACCGCTTATAAAAACGATAAAATTCTTGGCACTTATATACCGCACTGGACTTTTGATACACAGACCTTTAACCGATACACCGCTCAAAGAGGTGATTACTACTATGTGACCAAGACCAGAGTGGTTAATGGTAAAACTGAAACTTATCAGGAAAGACAAACACGTTGGACCAATGTAAGCGGCAATTACGAACGTTTCTTTGACGACGTACTCGTTATAGCTTCGAAAAAGGTGGACAATAAAATCCTTTCGCAGGTAGATTCATTTGATCTGCATGAACTCATCACCTATAAACCGGATTATCTAGCTGGATTCTTCGCTGAGCGTTATAGCATAGCGCTTGAAGAGGGCTGGGGAATTGGAAAGAGGGTTATTGACAACCAACTTGAGAGTGATATCAAACATCGAATTGGTGGCGATGAAGTGCGTATGCTCAAGGTGGCAACGAATTATGACGATGTCACTTATAAGCACATCCTATTACCACTTTGGATCTCAAGCTACCTTTATAAGGGAACGACCTATCACTTTATGGTCAATGGACAAAATGGAACAGTAAAGGGCACTTATCCAAAGAGTGCGCTTAAAATAGCATTGGCTATTTTGGCAGTAGTTGCTATTCTAGTGGTGGCATACGTTTTGATTTCAAGTAATTCAGGAAATGTGAGCACGTATTAAAACATAAATTTATAAGAGGGAAATTATGAAGCAGAATAGCATAAAGGCAATCACTGTCATTATCGCTTTGTTAATTTCATTTGGATACGAAAACGCCGCTCAGGGCAGAATGGCACTTTTAATTGCCTTGGGCGGTTCTTTTGTGCTGCTCTCATTTTTACGAGGTAGTTCTCATCAAAGGTTTAAATGGTCGCTTTTAATTGATGTACTTGTGGTCTTGGGGCTAAATTTCAATACTAGATTTGATGTGAATTATCTTTATATTTTATTCTATCTTTGGATTATCATTGAGGCAGTTGGTTATCATGATCTCTACTTTGGAGCAGGATTCTCTTTTTTATGTATTATTGCTGCAGGTTCGAGTTTTTATTATAGTCTTAGCTTTCATATTAATTATCAAGGTATTATGGAAGCGTTTATTATTTTGTTTCTTATTGGATTATTTATTGCAATGCTGTTTATCTACAAGCTTTATAAAAGTGAGAAAATCAGAGTTGATGTACTCAATGAAAAGCTAAATCAGCAAATCGATTTGATGGTACAAACCAATTTAAAACTAGAGGTGTCCAATGCATCCTTGGAATCGGCAAGGGAAACCGTCGAACAGCTAACGCGTATAAAAGAGCGTTCACAGCTAGCAAGAGACTTGCATGATACCATCGGTCATGAGCTGACAGGACATATTATGTCGCTTGAGATGATAAAATTATCTCCAGAGTCAACCGCTATTAGAACAGAGCTACAAGAGACGATTGATCATTCAAGGGAGATATTAAGAGCACTGAGGGCAATGGTTGAAAAAAATAAAGACGTTATTCTCCAAGATAATTTTTACGAGAATATACTAAAGAAGCTAGAAAGCTTTTCAGCTCACACAAAAATTCAAGCTAAGCTGAGCTTTCATCTTAAAAGTACATCGATAGAGGAACAAATATTACAAATTGCCCAGCGCTGTATTGTAGAATCACTCACCAATACTGCCAAGCATAGTCGTTCTAAGAACGTATGGGTTTCAATTCAAGAGTTAGATGAAGGGGCTATTTTGATAAAGATTCAGGACGACGGTGGTAGTCAGCTGCCTATAGAATTGGGAAATGGCTTGAATTTCATCAAAGAGCGTGTTAAAAGACTTGATGGGCTGGTTACGTTTGAATGTGATGAAAATGGTTTTAGAACGACGATCAGATTACCTGTAGGCGTTGGTAAAGGGAGTGAGGTAAATCGTGATTAAAATAGCGATCGTGGACGATCAGGTTTTACTCGTAAAAGGCATAAGTATGATTGTGAGCACTACAAGTGATATGGAAGTGATTTGGACGGCAAATAATGGTGAAGAGGCTTTATTTTTTGCAGATCAAAACGTACCCGATGTGGTGTTAATGGACATTAGAATGCCAATTATGGATGGGGTTGAAGCTACAAAGCAAATCAAATTAAGGTTTCCTAACACAAAAGTCATTATACTCACCACCTTTATGGAGGACGATGAAATTTACCTTTCGATGAAGTTTGGTGCAAGTGGTTATTTACTAAAGGATGCGTCACCTGAGCAGATTTTAGAGGCGATTAGAAATGCGATGACCGGTGGCACCATTATGGCACCACATGTTGCGTCAAAGCTGGTTAAGCAATTGGATCGCAGTCAAACACCTAATTTTTCTTTTTTAGAAGCACTCACTGTACGAGAATCAGAGATTGCAATCCTCATTTCGGATGGGTTAAGCAATCGAGAGATCGCAGACCAGCTGTTCGTCTCCGAAGGAACTGTAAAAAATCACCTTACCAGTATTTTAGAAAAGCTAAGCCTAAGAGATCGAACACAGCTAGCGATTTACATCCTAAAAAACAAATAGAATGGATAATGTCATTTTCATAACCCTTTTTTACGAAATAACTGAAAAAAGTTGTTTCATAAAAAGGGGTTATTTTAGTTATGTACACAAAACCGTGACAAAAGTCATGGACAAATTAGCTATAAGTCAGAGGTATATTTAATCGATACACTGTAGAATAACATTAGAAAGTGAGGTAGTCTTTATGCGAATTAATAGGAAAATAGGGATTTTACTGCTTGTAATTGTGAGTCTTTCTTTTACGGGATGCCAGTATGGTACTGACTATAAAGATTATATAGAAGCAAGTGACAGAACGGATCAGATAAAAAAAGGTGCTGTGTCCTTTGATTTTAGTATGGACAATCAGATGAGTGAACTGGTTAATAATAGTGATGATGAGACTTTAAAACAATTGGGAACGTGGCTAAAAACAATCGTTATAAATGGCATAACCCGTTTTGATAGAGATAATCAATCTTCTATAACAGAACTCAATTATAAACTTGCTGGACTAGGAAATGATGTAACGCTCTACCAACCCGCTAATGATGAAATGTATATTAAATTACCTTTTGACAGTCGATGGTTCAGTTTACCTAAAGCGGAAAATTCTGATCAGTACAATGCATTCGGAACGGCTTTAATTGCCATCGGAAGTGAATGGGCGCAGATGATGCAAAAGGAAAATATTTTTATCGGCGAGAAGACCATTATTCAAAACGAAGCTGGTGACATAAAGGCGACTAAGTTTACAGTGAGACCAACCGCGGAGCAGCTAGATACTTTTCAATCAAAGCTAAAGGTGGTGCTTCAAAATAATGTCCATCTATTAAACGGTATGCTCAAAGAACAATTTAGTGGCGTTGAAATGTCAGATGAAGAATTGGGTCAGCTAATCAGCGCATTGTTTGACTCTATAGAGATTGGTAAATATGAAGAGGTGGCTTACATGGATATGGATGGCTACCTTGTTGATCAAACGATTTATATTGAAATCGCTTATCATTCAAGCTCTCAGATGACCAATTTATTCGAGTCGCAGAAGATAGAGCTTCATATCAGTTATTTTGATATTGAAAAAAATCAAAGTATGGATTTTAGTGAAATACAGAAAGACAGTGCAGTCCCAATCGACGCTTTAAGGTCACCTATGGGGAATGAATAGAGGAGGAAAGGAAAATGATGATAGTTGCTGAAAAACTAACGAAGAAATTTGGAGATTTTACTGCGGTTGATGCCATCGATTTATCGATTGAGAAAGGAAAAATAGTAGGTCTTTTAGGTCCAAACGGGGCTGGAAAATCAACTACGATTTCAATGATATCAACCTTATATAAGCCAACCTCAGGCAGACTTTTTTTCGAGGGAAATGATATCATAAAAAGCCCAAAGTGGATTAAACCCCACCTAGGATACGTGCCTCAGGAGCTTGCACTCTATGATTCACTCTCTGGTTACGAAAATCTAAAGTATTTTGGAGGTCTCTATGGTCTTTCTGGTACAGCACTTAAAAAGAGAGTGGATGAGGTTTCAAGGGTTATCGGTATAGATGAAAGACTAAAGGATCGCGTTTCTGAGTATTCTGGAGGCATGAAGCGACGCATCAATATAGGCGTGGCACTTTTACATGAGCCAAAGCTGATCATCATGGATGAGCCTACCGTCGGTATTGATCCTCAATCGAGAAACCATATTCTTGAAACGGTGAAAAGTTTAGGCGAGCAGGGGATAACAGTCATCTATACGAGCCATTATATGGAAGAGGTCGAGGCGATTTGTCAAGACGTATGGATTATGGATCACGGTAAAATGATTGCCAATGGCACACAGGAAGCGTTAATTGAGCAGGCGGGAATTCATACTGCGATACGCATGAAATTCGATTCACAGATTAAAGATAGACTCGATCCTCTTAGAAAATTAAATCACGCAATGGCAGTGGACTTAATTTCTGATGATGAATTGGTCGTGCTGGTTAATGGCGGTGGAAACACCCACAAAGAGGTCATAAAAAGCGTTATGGAATTGAATTACGATTTAACTTCATTCGACATAACTAGGCCAAATTTAGAGCAGGTCTTTCTGAAATTAACGGGCAGAGGCTTGAGAGATTAGAGGTGAAAAGATGCTACTTAAATTATATAAGAAGGATATGGCAGTATTGCTATCAGACAAAAAGGGCTTGTTTATCTTTATCTTAATGCCTATCGTACTTACCACAATCCTAAGCTTTGCCCTTTCAGGTAACTTTGGTGAACCAGGTGTTATGTCACCTATAGAGGTTGCAATCGTCAAGTCATACGATAAAGAAGCAGAAAGCAACGCTTATTTAGATATGGTATCGCCCTATATGGGAGAGGGATTGGCATCCCTTAAAGCGTCCCTAAATACGGAGCTCGACTTTGAAGGATTGTTCTTCAATACATTCTTAGAAAATGAAGAAGTAAAAGCAATGATATCCACCGAAGTCATGTCTGAGGATGAGGCACTACAGGCATTAGAAGAAAAGTCGGTGAAAGCAATCATCGAACTACCAAAAGGCTTTATTAAAGATCAGCTAATAAACTATACCTTACCGAATCGAAATGAGATGACGATTCGAATCGTTCGACATCCAGACTATGGCTATTCGGGAGATATTGTCGAAAGCATTATTAACAGTTATTTTGAAACTCTGAATAAACAAATCGTCAATAAAAATACCTATTTAAGTGTCGGCTCAGGCTATTTGGATCAAGCGACCCTAATGGCGTCTCTATCAGAGATTATGTCAAGCGAAGCAGTTTCTAGCTCAGAAAAGGTAACGCGTACACTAGTACCAGGAAAAAGATTGATCGATAGTCCTACCTATTATTCCATCGCCATGATGGGGATGTTTATTCTATATAGTGCTGGCTATATGGGGCGGGAGCTTCTAAGAGAAAAAAGACTGCTTACCTTAGACCGTGCCAGTGTGGCAGGTATTAGCTATATTAAGGTTTTAGCTGGAAAGTTCTTAATGACCATTACACTATGTGTGATTCAAATGAGTCTATTAATTCTATATGCTAAGTTTGCTCTCGGAGTAGAATGGCTCAATCCACTTAAAATATTAGTTGGCATTTTCTTTTCTGCAGTGGCTGTTAGTGGTGTGGGTGTATTTGTTAGTGCGTTGACACTAACCTCCGAAAATTATCGCGTAGCGAATATTTTTGAGAATTTACTCATTCATCTTTTTGCTTTATTTGGCGGTAGCTATATTCCACTGGATGTATTGCCTAAGATTTTTATGACATTGAAATACTTTGCATTAAACGGAATTGTCATCGACCTCTTTCTCAATACGTATCAGGATGCAGACTGGCGTAAGTTAGGGCTGTATTATCTCTCTTTAGTGGGTATTTCAGTTTTCTTTAGCATACTTACAGTATTGATGATCAAAAGAAAGGAGGTATTCACTTATGAAGGCACTCATTAAATTAAAAATAAGATTAATGAAAGACAATCTCATTTTATATGTTATCATGGCAGCGATGAGCTTAATCCTTTCAGCAGTCTTTGGTGGTACCATGGGCGGTAGCTACAGTCCGACCATCGTTGTAGTAGACGAGCTTCAAACCGTTGAAACCTCAAATATCATCAATGATCTCCAATCGGAGCATGCCTTTAATGTAAAGCTGATGGATTACGATGCAGCACTTGATGAAGTGATGGGACGAAATGTAATAGCGGCGGTGGTCTTTGATAAAAGCTTAGATCAGGGCGTGAATGTTATTCAGCTGAGAGACACTGTAGAAGGCTTCCAGCTTTCTAGACTACTAGAGGACGAGCTCAGCTTGTTAGAAAATATAAAGACATTGGATTCGCAATTATCAGGTATACTGGTTAATGAAAAAATTGTATTTAATCAAGATGATCTTTATCTTGAGGTGAAAAATACCTTTGGCGATCAGTGGGAAAACAAACGACCAATTACCATAGAATCTTATCTAGTCGCATCTGATAACGCATTGACCTCAAATGTAAGTCGTCACTATATGATCGGCATGACATTGTTCTTTGTCACCTATTCACTCATGTTTACTGTGGGGGATTTTCTTGAGGACAAGAGGTTGCGCACACTAGATCGCATGATGATTGCTCCGATAAGCCGTAGAGGTATCCTTTTTTCAAATTTAGTCAGCTCAATGGTCGTTGGCGTTTTACAAATTTGTTTCATGGTACTAGCAGGAAAATTCTTATTTCACATCGATTGGGGTCAGAATTTACTTGGAGTCATCGGTGTTGGCGTCTTATATATTTTCGTTATGACCACACTTAGCTTATTTGTCGTTAGTATTGTGAAGACCATGGCGCAATTAGGAGCGGTTTCTCCAATTATCCTTACCGGTATGGGGATGCTAGGTGGTTGCATGTGGCCACTTGAAATTATCTCATCGAGGTTACTGCTCACGTTAGCGAATTTCACCCCACACAAATGGGCACTTGAAGCGATTGAAGCACTTACTAATGGCAATACCTTTTCCTATCTGCCTATCCTTGTTCTACTTGGAATGGGGTTAACGTACCTCATCCTTGGTGAAAGAGTGATGTATTTTAAATCTCTTAAGGACAATCAGTAAATAAGCTTTATAATAATCTCTAAAACAATTAGAACTTTATAAAATGTGCGGCTCAATAAGAATGTATTTTCAATAAGAAGCAAAGAAAAATAAATCCCTGTTTAATCTAATCGCATCTGTCGTATATATGAGATAAGAAGCCGTGATTGGAGGGGTGTTTATGTTTAAAACAATCGACATTAAAACGACAGAGCAATATCAAATGTACGAAATTTTAGAGGAAATCAAGCGAATCGTAAGTGAAAGTGGTGTTTTATATGGGATTGTAATCGTTCATGTACCTCATGCGACTGCGGCACTGACGCTTAACAAAAACTACGATCCTGTGGTTCAAAAGGACATCATTGAAAAGCTTAAGGACATTGTACCGAAGGATGGCAACTATTTGCACATCGAAGGAAACAGCGACGCACACATTAAGGCATCCTTATTCGGTAACACCGAAACCTTAATTATTGAAAATGGTAGAGTTGAGCTCGGGATGTTCCAATCCATTTTCTTATGTGAGTTTGATGGTCCAAGAAAACGTAAAATTAATATTAAGGTTCTCGAAGGATAGTTTGTTGACGATAACTCTCAGCTTGTGATACCATGAGCTGAGAGTTTTTTTTTAGCCACAATCTCGCTTGTGGCAAAATCGGAAGGCTAGATGCCTAAAGATTTGATAAAGCAAAAGGGGAGTCGATATGAGAAAAATTGATGAAGTACTCAATTGGATTTCAGCAAAACCAAATGAATCGTTTACAGCAAATCAAATATCAGAAGCATTATCTATCGACAGAACCAATGCAAGTCGACATCTCAATCAATTGGTTTCTGAGAGTAAAGTCCAAAAATTAAAGAGTCGCCCCGTTCAGTATCAGATATTACATATAGATGCCAAAACGGCTGTCATTTCAAAACCAGTTTTGGATAAAAAAACCTCACTTGACCTTTTGATAGGTGCCGAGAAAAGCCTAAGCGTGCCCATTCAGCAGGCAAAAGCGGCGATCTTATACCCGCCTAGAGGACTTCATACTTTGATCTTAGGAGAGACGGGTGTGGGTAAATCCATGTTTGCAGAGCTGATGTATCAGTTTGCAAAGAATTCGGGAATGATTGGTGAGGATGCACCATTTGTCAGGTTTAACTGTGCAGACTATGCTGAGAACCCGCAATTATTAACCGCCCAGATCTTCGGTGTGAAGAAGGGCGCATATACGGGTGCAGAAAAGGATAGAGAAGGTCTCTTAAGTAAAGCGAACGGTGGTATCATCTTTTTAGATGAGGTACATCGCTTATCCTATCAAGGTCAGGAAATGCTCTTTACTTTTATCGATAAAGGCTACTTTAGACGGCTTGGCGATACTGAAGAGCGACAATACGCTGAGGTACAGATTATCGCTGCAACCACAGAGGACCCAGAATCGGCACTCTTAAGAACGTTTACCAGACGTATACCGATGACGATTCAGCTCCCTGCACTGAGCGAGCGTGGCTTAAAGGACAGATACATGTTGATACAGACCTTTATAAAGGAAGAGTCAAAGCGTCTGTCTAAAAGCATTTACATTAACAAAAATGCACTTGAGTCATTTTTGCTGTATGATTGTCCAAGTAATATCGGACAGCTTAAAAGCGATATTCAGCTGGCCTGCGCTAAGGCTTTCTTCAACTATAAATCACAAGACAAAAGCTATATTTTAATAGAGCTAAGCGACCTGCCACAGCAAGTGGGGCGTGGTCACCTCAGAATCAAAGAAAATCGATCTGAAATAGAAAAACTCATTAAAAACCAAGATGACATCTTTAAGTTTCACTACGATGATGAAACCATGTATCTCAATGAGGATTTGGATGACACTTACTTTTATGAGCAAATCGAAAGCAAGCTGACGCGACTTAGAAATGAAGGTCACAGTGAAGCTGATATCAATCAGATTATGAGCATTGATATTGAGACGCACTTTAGAAAATACATGGTGGATATGACGCCACACTTTAAGAAGGATGAAATCGCTAAGGTGGTGGATGTTGGGATCGTGGAATTCACCGAAAAAGCGCTTTCAGAAGCAAGTGAAAAGCTAGGCAAGTCCTTCGACGAAAAGATTTTTTATGGGTTTGCGCTTCACCTCAACGGCAGTATCGAACGCCTTAGAAGAGGTAAGAAAATCTATCATCCAAAGCTCAATCTAATAAGGGTTAACTACCCTGACGCGTTTTTAGTTGCCATGGAGCTAGCGAAAAAGATAGATGAATCATTTAATGTAGAGACACCCCTAGATGAAATCGGATATTTGACCATGTTTCTCGCATCCAGCCCAAATGAACAGATCGGGGAAAAGGATGAGAATGTCGCTGTTTTGATTATCATGCATGGTAATGCCACTGCCTCAAGTATGGCGCAAGTGGTGAATTCGTTGGTAGGCACAACACATTGTCATGCGCTGGACATGCCCCTGAACATGAAGCCTCAGGCGATGGTAGAACTGGCAGTGAGTAAGGTGAGGGAGATTCACGAAGGCAGAGGCGTCATTCTTTTGGTAGATATGGGCTCACTGGTGAATTTTTCAGAAATCATTTACGATGAGACCGGTATTTCCTGTAAAACCATCGATTGTATCAGTACACCAATTGCACTTGAAGCGTGTAGAAGGGCAGTGTTAGGGCGCGACCTTGCTGAAATTCATTCTGCCTGCTCTGAGCTGATGGGCAGAGCGCCTATTGCGTTGAACGTCCCCGATATTCGCAAGAAAAACCTAATTATTACAGTGTGCTTTACCGGTGAAGGTGCAAGTGAAAAATTAAAAGAGCTCATCGTCTCGCAGCTGTATTTAGGCGATTCTTTTGAGGTCGTTCCGCTAGATATCCTCAACCGTAAAGCGTTTTCGGCCTCAGTTGCTGAATATCGAAGAACGCATGAAATTCTTGCAATCGTTGGAACTGTAGAGGTAGAAGAGCAAGGTATTCCTTATATTTCAGCAGTGGATGTACTAACAGGTAAGGGCATGACGTTATTAAAGACCTTGGTAGCTCATCAGGACGAATACATTAAAATAGGCGATTCACTTTCAGAGCATATAGAAACCGTAGATGCCAAAGAACTCATTTCCTATGTGCGACAGTTTAGCATCGACGCAGAACGCTTATTAAAGGTAAAGGTACCGGATGATGTGAAGGTTGGTATCGCGCTTCATATGAGCTTCCTAGTAGAGCAAATCAAAATGGGGACACACAGCAAGCGTCGCGATGATGTGGATGCCTTTATTTCAAAGAATTCTAGAGAAATTGCATTGATCAAGCAGGCCCTAGGGGCACTTGAAGGTCGCTTTGGACTAAAGTTCAATGAAAGTGACGTTGCTTACCTTGCCAAACTTTTTTTATCGAATAATATTGAGAGTGTGTAAAAAATACACTAAAATGCTAAAATCACACACAAATATAAACTGTGTAAAAATGTGTGTCGATGTTTTACACACTAAATACACCTAATTTAGGACTAATTTTACAATAAAAAGCTAAAAAATCCGTATATACGGATTTTTTTTTATCTTTTTTTACAGAAAAGTAAAAGTTGAAATCCGCTAAAATGCACGAACAATTAAACATAACACCAATTTTTTAAAATACATCCGATAAAATTGGATGATAGGGCATGGGTTTTGGCATCATTCATGCATTATATAAGCGTGTAAGTGAGGAGGTGTGTGTTTGAAACAATTAGCAGTTAGAGTACAAAGCGAAACAGGACTTCACGCTCGACCAGCGAGCCAGTTTGTCACTGAAGCTTCAAGATATTCAAGTGAAATCAAAGTTCAGAAAAATGAAAAGCTCGTCAATGGCAAAAGCATTATGGGCATCTTAGGATTATGTGTTAATACGGGTGATGAAATTATCATCATCGCAGAAGGCGAAGACGAGGCGCAAGCGATTGAGGGGATCAACCTATTATTTGAAGGCGGTCTATAAATGTATTATATCGGAATAGATGGTGGCGGTTCAAATACCATAGGCATGATCGGTAACGCAGATCAAATATTATTTGAAGCGATTGCAGGGCCATCCAATTATCATAACATCGGTAAACAAGGCGCTCAGGCGACGATAAAGGATTTATTGTTTCTTTTGCTTGACCATGAGCGCATTTCACTGAGCGATATTGAGACCATTTGCTTCGGTGGCGCAGGTGTGGACACTCCTTCAGATGAAGCGGTTGTAAGGTCGTTATTTAATGAACTTGGTTTTAACGGTAGACTCATAGTCATCAACGACGCACTCGTGGCGATGGCAGCTGAGACGGGTACCCTAACCGGCGGTATTCTCATCAGCGGAACAGGCTCTATCGCTGTAGGTGTTGACGCTGAGGGTCAGGCGCATCGCGTCGGTGGATGGGGACACCTTGCAGATGATTATGGCAGCGGTTATAGAATTGGTATCAGAGCGATCGAGGCAATGTTCAGAGCCTATGATGGTAGAGGAGAAAGCACAGGATTATTTGAAGCTTTAAAGGATCAAATGGCGGTAACCTCGGTCCCAGATATAATCGATTTTCTCTACAATAGAGGCAATCAAAAACACCAGATAGCAGCACTTGCAAAAACTGTAGCAGCACTGGCTGAAACCGATCAGGTTGCAAATGCAATCATCGATCAAACGGCTATGGATTTGGTGGAAATGTGCTTCGCTTTAAAGAAAAAGGTGAAACAGTCGTCTCTCGATATCGTGTTAAGTGGCAGTGTGGTTATGAACAATGATGCGATCGTTAATAAAATGAAAGCGCTCTTACCAAGTGACATTCGCATTAAAAGATTGAGCGAACGACCTGTAGTTGGGGCATATAAAATAGCTAAAAATAAGAAATAGGAGAGAAGTTATGAAAAAAATCATGTTGGTATGTTCGGCGGGAATGTCGACGAGTCTTCTCGTAACTAAAATGAAGAAGGCTGCAGATGAGCAGGGAATGGCGATAGAGATTTTTGCATGCTCTGAGTCAGAGGCAAAAGCAAAGTACAATGACGTGGACATCATCCTGTTAGGACCTCAGGTTCGTTTTTTACTATCTAAGATTCAAAAGGCAGTGGAAGCAAAAGGAACACCCGTTGCGGTAATCGATAGTATCGATTATGGCACGATGAATGGACCAAAGGTCCTTGAAAAAGCATTAAAATTGTAGACGTACAATTTTAAGTTTCATCACCACAGCACGTGATCAACTGCTGTGTTAAATCTAGAGCACATGCTCAGGGTTTATCGTATGGAATCATAAATTTAGCAGAAAAGCTTTTCATCAACTTTTAATTACAGGGGGTTAGTCATGAACAAAATTATGAGACTTCTAGAGAGAAGTTTTATCCCAGTGGCTGGGAGAATTGGTTCACAAAGACATCTCGTCGCAATTAGAGATGGTTTCGTGGCATTGATGCCGATCCTTATAGCAGGATCATTTGCAGTATTAATTAACAATTTACCAATTGACGCTTATCAAAATGCGATGACATCTATCTTCGGCGAAGGCTGGAAGACTTTTGGTGGCAACATTTGGTGGGGCGCATTTGCAGTGATCTCTATCTATCTTGCTTATAGTATTTCCTACAATCTAGCTAAATCCTATGAAGTAGATGGTTTAGCAGCTGGTATGATTTCACTTGCTGCATTTTTCATCATGGTACCTCAAGTATCACCAAACGGTGGCTGGGGTGACATTAGCTGGACTTATCTCAACTCAGGTGCAATGTTCGTGGCATTAATCGTCGCAATCGTTTCAACTGAAATTTTTGTCAGATTAACACGCGTTAAGCACTTAGTGATTCGTATGCCTGAAGGCGTACCACCAGCGGTAGCAAAATCATTTGCTTCATTGTTCCCAGGTTTATTAACTTTAGTCATCTTTGCTTTCGCATCGATTTTATCGACTAAATTACCTGATGGCAACTTATTCACATTTATCAATAGAGTTGTTGCAGCGCCACTTACAAACGTTGCTGATACCATTGGCTCAGCAGTTATAATCGTATTTATGAATCAGATTTTATGGTTCTTTGGTCTTCACGGGTCAAACATCATCGGCGGCATCATCGAGCCGATTTTACTACCAATGATTCAAGCGAATATCGATGCCTTCCAAGCTGGTGCTGAACCAGTTTACACTGTAACAAAAGTTATGCTTGATACGTTTGTTTATATGGGTGGTAGTGGTGCTACTATCGGTCTTTTAATTGCAGCGTTTATCGTAGCGAAGAGAAAAGAACATAGAGAGATCGCTAAATTAGGTATCGGACCTGGTCTATTCAACATCAATGAGCCTGTGGTTTACGGTTTGCCAATCGTACTCAACCCATTCTTGTTAATTCCATTTATTATCGGCCCAATTTTAATGGTTATCAACACCGTTGTCCTTATGAAGCTTGGCATTTGTCCTAAAACGGTTGTTATCGTTCCTTGGACGTTCCCACCAGTAATTGGCGCTGCTTTAGCAACTGCTTCTATAAGAGGTGGTATCGTTGCACTAATCAACCTTGCTATTGCTACGGTGGTATACTTGCCATTTATGGGTGCACTGGATAGAAACAAAACATTAAACTCTGGCGAGATCAAATAGAAAAACAGTATAATGAGATTAGGGGATGAGCAATCATTCTCTAATCTCGATTTACTAGAATAGGAGCATTTTATGGAAATGGTTATAATGAATCTGATTACGAATAGTGGCGAGGCAAAAAGTGCGGCTATGGAAGCGATTGGCTATGCAAAGACTTTTAAGTTCGAAGAAGCACATGCTGCTATCGAAGCATCTGCTGCGAGTCTTTCAAAGGCACATAAAAGTCAAACTGCTTTGATTCAATCAGAGGCATCTGGTGATAAGGTTGAGCTTTCGATGCTCTTAATTCACGCACAGGATCACTTAATGAATGCTATGACTGCAAAAGATTTAGCATCTGAAATCGTAGATTTGTATCAAGTGATCTATAATATGACAAGAAAGTAGGCTGAAATGAGACGACTAGGCGTATCGGTCTATGTGGATCAAGCACCGATAGATGAGATTAAGAATTATCTAAGCTTGGCGGCTGAAAATGGGTTTTCGCGCGTTTTTACCTGCTTGATCTCCGCAGGGGAGGAAGGGAATGCATTTATTGACAAGTTTAAAGAAATGACAGAGCATGCTTCAAGACTGGGAATGGAAGTGATTGCAGATGTTGATCCTACAGTATTCTCAGCTTTTGATTTATCACCTAGGGATCTGTCTTTTTTTAAAGAGATGCATCTTACAGGAATTCGTTTGGATCTTGGCTTTTCTGGACATGAAGAGGCTTTGATGTCATTTAATCCGCATGGGATTAAAATAGAACTTAATATGAGCAATGGTAATCGGTACATCGATAATATTCTCAGCTATCAGCCGAATTTAGGCAATATTTATGGCTGTCACAACTTTTACCCACACGTTTATACTGGTCTTTCTAGAACTCACTTTTTAAAATGCTCAGAGCAGTTTAAGCAGCTCAATGTTAAAACAGCTGCATTCGTAAGTTCATCACATGCTGAGTTTGGCCCATGGCCTGTCTCTGAGGGGCTTTGTACCGTAGAGTCACATAGAACCTTACCGATTGAAACGCAGGCAAAGGATTTATTTAATACTGGACTAATCGACGATGTCATTATCGGCAATATGTTTGCCTCTGAAGAGGAAATTAAAGCACTGGGCAAACTCGATCGCTATCTTTTATACCTTCAGGTAGTATTTACAGAGAACACGACAGACCTTGAAAAAACCATTGTCTTAGACGAACCACATTTCGTAAGGGGCGATGTTTCTGAATATGTTCTAAGATCAACGATGAGTAGGGTGAAATTCAAAGGAAAGTCTTTCCCGCCTCACGATACAGATGAGATTAAACCAGGTGATATTCTTATAGAGAACGATCTATATAAAAGATACACTGGAGAATTGCAAATCGCATTAAAGGAGATGCCAAATAGCGGAAAAACCAATCATGTGGCAACTGTAGTATCACATGAACAGTTCTTACTAGATGAACTGAAACCATGGCAATCCTTTAGATTTTGTACCAAATGATTTGGTTCCAAATGATTTTAAAATTATAGGATGGACAAGTTGTGACGATGTGCTATACTGATGCTTAAGGCATATTTTACAAACAAATTTTAAAGATCTTTTGAGGCATCAATGAATCGTTATAAGTCATTCTATTTTGTATTATTTTTTACATGGTCATCTGTGTATACGTTAATAACGCTCTATCTCAATGAAGAGATAGGGCTTTCTTTGTCTACAATTGGATTAGTAATGTCTATCTTGCCATTAATCTCACTAGTTTTTCAGCCAATTTGGGGATTGGTGTCAGATATGAAGGGCAATAAGCGGATTGTACTACAAGGATTATTAATAGCGACAGCACTTCTTACAGGTGCAATTACTTTAATAACCCAACAGTTCTGGGTCATCGCACTGTATTATCTCTATCAGATTTTCCTGTGTGGTCAAGGGCCATTGTCAGATGCGATGACAATCGAATATGTGAATCAGGCAACTGAAGGGTCATTTGGATTCGTTAGAACCTGGGGTTCTCTGGGTTATGCGATAGGAGCTTTTTTCGTCGCTTGGATTTCCAATCGTTACGGACTGGTGTGGTTATTTTATATAGCGAGTATCGGTTATGTTTTAAGTTTATTCCTGACCTTTCGATTAGATGCGTTCAAATTGCCAAGGCTAGATAAGACGCTTAAGGCAGATTTATCAGCATTGTTAAAGGAAAAGAAATATCTTTTTGTACTGGTATACAGTTTTCTGCTCATCGGTTCATTTTTTGGATCCGATCAGTACCTAGGGCTTTTTATAAGAAGCACTGGTGTGGATTTGTCAAAGTTAGGACTGATAACGTTTATTTCCGTATGCGTGGAAGTACCGTTGATTTCTCAGTCTAAAAGGTTAATAAAACGCTTTAGCGCAACAAAGCTGCTGGTTTTCATGAATGTGATCGCCATCATAAGGATGCTGGTGCTAAGTCAAAGTACTGAGCTTTGGCAGTTTGTTTTAGCGGGTGTGCTAAGGGGACTATTGGTTGGTATATTTGTGCCACTTTTCGTTGAACTTATAATTGAGATGACACCTAGAGCAGTGGTTACTTCAGCTATTGCCATCTATTCGGCAGTTTCCTCTGGAATAGCAAACTTTATCTTTACTTTGATCAGTG
Organism: Clostridiales bacterium 38-18; assembly: GCA_001897605.1. GTDB lineage: Bacteria > Bacillota > Clostridia > Peptostreptococcales > Acidaminobacteraceae > Fusibacter_C. The sequence continues at coordinate 425,155 of MKTL01000016.1, forward strand.
GATTTTTGGCGGATTATCTAGGCTATCAAGGGTTGTTCTTGACCGTGGGCATCTTCATGTTGCTACCATTAGGTTTGGCGATTAAGATGCACCGAAAGACGTATTCTGCAGAAACAATAAAATAAAAATCCTGTGTTCATATCATGCTTTCTTAGAAAGTGTTTGATGAACACAGGATTTATTTTATTTGAGAAAAGTTTTTCAGACTTCATCCTTAAGGCTAATTAAAAGCTTCACGAAATCCTCTGCAGCCGGTGAAAGTGTCCTACGTCTGTTAGTAATCAAATGTATGTTACGTGTCGTATTTAAGCCTTTAATTTGAAAAGCTTTTACAGGTAGATTTTTACTATAGCATTTGAACAATCGATCGGACATGTATGAGATCCCAAGTCCAGAAACGACAAGATTGATGATTAAATTCAGGTTGTCACTTTCAACAATGGTATCCAGTAAGGAGATATCAAGGCCACATTCAGCCATTAGTCTTTCTATTTCTATACGAGTAGCAGATTGATCGCTTCTACTGATAAATTTATAGGGGAGAATTTCTGTAAAATCGACAATACCCTCTAAAGGCAATTCCTTACTGCAGATGAAGACCATATCCTCGTCAAACAGAGGTGTACTGATAAACCGTTCATTTTCGACATGCATACCAATTAAACCAAGGTCACTAGAAAGCGAGCAAACGTCTTCTAAAATGAGAGTTGAGGTCTTTTCTTCTATAATGAATTTAACCTCAGGATGTAAGGTTTGATAAATTTCAATGGCCTTTGGTAATAGCACAAGGCTAGGAGTTGTCGACGTTGAGATGGTTATAGAGCCTGTGATTTTCATTTGAGAGGTAATAATATTATGAATGGCCCTATTTTTCATGTTAATCATATCAAGGGCATAGTTAAGAAACTCAGAACCAGCAGGTGTGAGATTTACTTCCTTGGATGTACGATCAAAAAGTGGTGTGCCAAGCTCTTTTTCAAGATTGGAAATATGCAAGCTAATGGTAGGCTGTGACAAGAAGAGCGCTTTTCCAGCTCTTGAGAAATTCTTGTAACGCGCTACATTAACGAAAGCCTCAAGCTGTCGAAAATCCATAATATCACCTCTGATACTATTTTAACACATAAAATTTAAAGTGGACATAGGCTTAAAGAATGAAAAGTTAAAAAATTAACGACATATCCTTAACAATTTATTTACTTTTTCATAGTTGACAGTTGTGGAGTAAGAGGGTAAAATACGTATTAAGATATCGTACTGAATTAGTTGGAATTAATTTGGTAGGGATTATAGGTTAAAGCATTGAAGAAGGAAAGTAGTTTTCAAAAGTCTTTTAGAGAGAAAACGGGTGGTGAAAGTTTTCAGACGTTTGTCAATGAAGTGCCCTTCGGAGCAGTATACCGAATTAAGTAGGCTATACCGGGTTCTCCCGATACAGAGATAGAGTACATCGTACTTGAAGGTGGATCTTTGATCAATTAGAGTGGAACCGCGGAGTTTACTTCGTCTCTTAGTAGAGACGGGGTTTTTTTATTTTATGAAGCGTACGAATCAAAGATCCCTTAAGACAAGGCGCTGTATTCGTAGCAGAAAGAGAGAGGAAAAAATGATGGAATCGAAATTAGTAAAGGAAGATGTATTATCACTTATTGGCAACACACCAGTTGTTAAACTAAACCATTTAGTGGATGAAAATATGGCAGAGGTTTATGTTAAGCTTGAAGGCATGAACTTAACAGGAAGTGTTAAAGCTAGAGCCGCACTGGGTATGATTTTAGACGCTGAGAAGTCAGGTGCACTAAAAAACGGTATGACAATAATCGAACCAACAAGTGGCAATACGGGAATCGCACTTGCATATATAGGAAAGCTTAAAGGCTATCCGGTAACCATCGTTATGCCAGATACGATGAGCGTTGAAAGAAGAAACATCATCAAAAGCTATGGTGCAGAGCTGATCTTAACTGATGGTAGTAAAGGAATGAGCGGTGCAATTCAAGAAGCAACTAGACTTTCTGAGACGCCAAACTACTTTATGCCACAACAGTTTAAAAATAAAGCCAATAGAGACTATCACTATCAAACAACCGGTCAAGAAATCATTGATTCATTTGAAAGCTTAGATGCGTTTGTCGCTTCTGTTGGTACGGGTGGTACAGTATCAGGTGCAGGCGCAAGACTAAAAGAACACTTTGAAGGTATTAAAGTCATCGGTGTTGAACCAGTAGAATCACCGGTTTTATCAGGTGGTCAGGCTGGACCACATAAGATTCAAGGGATTGGCGCAGGCTTTGTACCTGAAATCTATGACGCAAATGTCGTCGATCAAGTTGAAAAAGTAGACAGTACGCAGGCATACCAGCTTACAAAAGATATATTTGAAAAAGAAGGACTGTTTTTAGGAATTTCAAGTGGTGCAGCGATTGAAGCAGCGCTTAGAGTTGCTAGAGAGCTTGGTAAAGGTAAAAAGGTGGTCGTAATTTCTCCAGATGGTGGTGACAAGTACATTTCCAACAACGTATTTTTATAGAAGGTGATTGAATGTTTAAACGTGCAAAAGAGTATTTAAAATTTATAAAAGAGTCCGATCCAGCTGCGCGCAGCTATTTAGAGGTGCTTTTACTCTATCCATCCGTTCATGCGATAGCGCTTTATAGAGTAAGTCATTTTCTCTATAGTCATAACCGATTTTTCTCAGCCAGATTTGTTTCACAGCTAAGTAGATTTTTTACAGGTATTGAGATTCATCCTGGTGCGACGATAGGCAAAGCCTTGTTTATCGATCATGGCACAGGCGTGGTTATCGGTGAAACCGCTATAGTGGGTGACTATGTTACGATTTATCAGGGGGTAACCCTTGGCGGAACTGGAAAAGATACTGGGAAGAGACATCCAACGATAGGTAATCGCGTTACGATCGGTGCTGGTGCAAAAATTCTTGGTCCAATCCACATTGCAGCGGGAACAAAAATAGGTGCTGGCTCAGTAGTTTTGACGGATACTAAGACTGAGTCAACTGCAGTCGGCATTCCAGCGAGAGTCATCGGTGGCATCGAATCATCAGTGATTCCAATTTTTAAATATAAAGACAAATGCGACGTTTATAACGATATGGTGATTTAAAATCAGGCGGCAGCGGTTTGTAACATAAGTTACAGACTTGCCGTTTTTTCTATTTTATAATAAGCTTACAATATGAGTGATGTGTAGGAGGAAATTATGAAAAGAAATGTTATTGAAATTAATGAAGATAAATGTATTGGCTGTGGGTTATGTGCTGGCGCTTGTATGCAGGGTGCTATTGAGATCATCAATGGCAAAGCAAAGCTTGTAAGTGAGTCTTATTGTGACGGACTAGGAATGTGCTTGCCTAAGTGTCCAGTTGACGCGATTCATATCGTTGAAAAGGAAACGGATGCTTTTAATCAAGAACGTAAAAATATCAAGGCTAAAAGTGATGCGCCTAAGGCTATGGAAAGTGGCTGTGGCTGTGCTGGCTCACAAGCGAAAACCTTTGATAGAATAGCGACGATTCCTACTTTAGATATGGCACCTAAGGCGACGATTACGCCTTTAACTTCTAAAGCTGAAGCTACATTTGATGGCGTAGTGCCTTCAGAGCTTATGCAGTGGCCTGTGCAGTTGAGATTGGTTAGTCCAAATGCACCGTATTTTCAAAATGCGGATCTTTTAATTGCAGCGGATTGTACGGCTTTTGCTTATGGCGATTTCCATAGAGATTTTATAATGGGTAAGGTTACTGTCATCGGTTGTCCAAAGCTAGACGATAACCAGTACAATACGGATAAAATAGCTCAAATTTTAGCGTCGAACGAGATCAAGAGCATAACGGTCGTTAAAATGGAAGTGCCATGCTGTGGTGGTATGATCTCTGCGGTTAAAGCGGCGATGTTAAAAGCACAATGTATTGTTCCTTACAGCGAAGTCACTATTTCAACAGATGGCAGAATCAAGTAGTAAAAAGCATTTAATATGAGTTAACAGCAATTCTAATTTCTATAAAAAATCCTATCCTCACAATAAGCATGTTTGCTTGTTATGAGAGATAGGATTTTAATTTTGTAATCGTTTATTTTAATAGTAGTTTCTTATAATAGTAGTTTCTTATAATAGTATTTGGTTTTAAAAAACTGTTATAAGCGAGATTTATTCGGTCTTCTGCGCTTCGATTAAAACGCGTTCGCCTACAAGGTAGCAGTTACCACCCACCCATACTGCAAGGTTGGGTTCTTCAAAGAGTTTTGTTTGAATCAGACTTGTATTTGACATGGCCTCTCCTTGAAGCACATCCATTTTATAGTAGACAGGCAACTGTAAATCTTTTGCGAGAAGTGGTGCTTTGTCTTGAAGATTTTGATACAAGTATGCAACCAGTGCACCATTGGATGTCCCCGTCGCCGATTCTTCGTCAATGCCATAGAGAGGTGCGAAATTTCTTGCATAGACTTTACCCTCCTCAATTGTAAAAGCATGTGCACCGACAACGTCGTAAGTTTTAGAGAGCTTTGCCAATGCTTTCATGTTGACACTCAAACGGTTTAGAGCTTGTCTTGAGCAAATCGGCACAAACAAATCCTTTAACCCTGTGCTCCAAATTGCAATGGGTAATGATTGTTGTTGATCCGTTTCGATAGAAGGAAAAGCTTTGATAAAATCGTCGGAAACTTCTATACGAGGCGTAATCTCATCCGGTGTTGACTGTGCCATCCAAATGGTAACCTCGGGTACTGATGTATCGATTTTAACCGCGAGCTCACCGGCACCTGTCAATTGTGTATAACTGCCCTCTGCTATATACCCAAGATGATTTAATAGCCAAAAGCTGGCAATGGTTGCATGGCCACACAAAGGCACTTCATCAGTAGGTGTAAAGAACTTAAGCTCAAAGTCAGCAAGAGCTGTTGAGCGAATAAAGGCAGTTTCTGAAAAACCAACTTCTTTTGCAATGGCTTGCATTTGAGCATCGGACAGAGCATTTTCAAAATCGAGAACGACTCCAGCTGGATTGCCACCTCTCAATTGATATGAAAATGAATTAACCAAGTAAACTTGAACTTTTTTCATAGATTACTCCTTTTTTAATGTCTCTTTGTAGGTGACATATGTGTTGAGCGTTTCCATGTAGTTTAATATGCTACCTGAGCGCTCTTTTTTTATCTGAAATTCCTTTAACATGGCTTTATATGGAATAGATCGCCTTGTGCTATCTTTTGTGTAATAATCGGCAATCATTTCATATGGCACCAGATAGAATTCATCATTGAACTTAAAATGGATGATGATAAACGCCAGTCCACCTTGTGCATCAATATCTTTCATATATCCAATCTGATGGTCGTGTATATTTTGAAGCGGTAAGCTCTTTAGGTTGGTTTCTTTCGCATCAAATGCTAAGCAAACTCCTTGAGCGATACCGATAAAATCCACAGTGGATTTTTTTTCAAAGAATCCTTTAGTGATCATGCCCTGATGGTCGATATCGATCACTTTTATAGGCGTACTCACTTTATCTACTCGACATAATCCTAATTGATGGTAATATTGATTTGTATAGTAGAGAAGTTCTTCTAATGCGTCTCCTCTATGACCTCTTTTTCCCCACATAACAACCTCCCAAATTTAGAATAACAGAAATTCGTCAACCTGTGAATAATGGAGAAAAAAATGTGGACAAAATTGTGGATAATGTGTATAACCGAACAATAACTTTTTAAAATTTTCAGAATTAGCCAAAATTTTTATAGTTAGGAGGTGTTTTTGTGAATTAAATAGGCTGTTCATTACAAAATGTTCGATAAATGTTTACATACCGTTAACATTATTGAAAGATGAAAGACTATTTAGATCATTTAGAGTTAACATAAATAAACCACTTTCTGTGGAAAAAATGTTGATGATTTTGGGAAAAGTCATTTTAAGGTTGTTTACAAACAATTCACAAGAATTTTTTTAATATCGAATTGACAAAGGAAACGATTGACGTTATTATAAGAAAGAAACGACCCCTATGCGGGGGGTGGAGGATTCGGTGAAGATATTTGCAACTGAACAAGCGATAGAGCGACTTAAAAAAGACATCGCTAAACGTGGTCCATATCGTATCACAGTCGTAGGCTATGGTTGAGGGGGTCCACAATTTGGGTTGGTTCCGGGTGAACCACAAGATGATGATTATATGGAAGATTTTTCGGGTATACAAATATTTGCCGAGAAGATGTTAATAGATAAGTTTGAAGGCTTTAAAGTCGATTATTCAAATTTCTTTTTAACCAGAGGCTACTATGTAATGGCCATGCGTTATGGCTCAAAATGCTAATATGGAGGTAGTTATGTCTAAAAATGTAGTAATTTATTCAAGCAATTCTTGTGGCTATTGTACAATGGCTAAAGATTATTTTAATGAAAAGGGTGTTAATTACACTGAGAAAAACGTTTCGACAGATATTGAAGCGAGAAAAGAATTAATGTCTAAAGGTTTCATGGGTGTTCCAGTTATCTACGTAGAGGATGAAGTGATTCAAGGCTTTGATAAAGCAAGATTAGATTCATTATTGGGATTATAGAACACATCAAATCAAGCCCGAAAGGGCTTTTTTTATAGCTCAAGATTGTTAAAAATATATTCAAGTTTTGTGGAGGTTATTATGGGTCAGAAGGTGATCATTGTCGGAGGGGTTGCAGGTGGCGCAAGTGCTGCTGCGCGTCTCAGAAGAATGGATGAGCAAGCAGAAATTATCATGTTAGAGAAGGGTCCTTACATTTCATTTGCAAATTGTGGCCTGCCATACTATATTGGTGGAACGATTGCAGAGAGAAGTGCTTTATTGGTTCAAACACCAGAGGGCATGAACGCAAGATTTAACGTAGATGTTCGTGTTGAAAACGAGGCGATTTCTATTGATAAAGAGAAAAAGATTTTACAAATTAGGGATATCAAGAACAACCGTGTTTATGATGAAAGCTATGATGTATTAATTTTATCTCCAGGATCGACACCGCTTAAGCCACCAATTCCAGGCATTGATTCTCCAAACATCTTTTCACTTTGGAACATTCCAGATGTGGATCGCATTAAGAGCTTTGTGGATAATGTAAAACCAAAATCAGTTGCAGTGATCGGTGGTGGTTTCATCGGACTTGAAATGGCTGAAAACCTTCACGATCTTGGCATGGAAGTTAATGTCGTTGAAATGGCTGACCAAGTTATGGCACCCGTTGATTTTGAAATGGCGCAGATTGTTCACAAGCATATGAAGACTAAAAAAGTCGGTCTTTATTTAGGCGATGGTGTTAAATCCTTCGAATACCATAATGGCAACACAAAAGTAACCCTACAAAGTGGCAAAACACTTAATGTTGATCTCGTTATTTTATCGATTGGTATCCGTCCTCAAAGTGAGCTTGCAAAGGCAGCTGGCTTAGAAACCAACCAAAGAGGTGGTATCCTAGTTGATGAATTTATGAAAACTTCAGATGAAAGCATCTATGCGATCGGCGATGCGATAGAGGTAACAGACTTTATCGGTGGCGGAAAGACGATGATTCCTTTAGCTGGTCCTGCAAACAAACAAGGTAGAATCTGTGCGGACAATGTTGCAGGTAAAAAGGTACCATTCAAAGGTTCAATGGGAACCTCAGTTGCTAAGGTTTTTGATTTAACGGTTTCAGCAACTGGCGTTAATGAAAAAACACTTAAAAGAGAAGGAAAAGTATACGGTAAAGATTATTATACAGTTCTTGTACATCCAAACTCACATGCAGGCTATTACCCTGGCGCACTTCCAATGACTTTAAAAGTTATATTTGATATGAACGGCAAAGTATTGGGTGCACAAAATGTGGGTTACGATGGCGTTGAAAAGAGAATCGACGTGATTGCAACTGCTATTCGATTTGGTGCAACGGTTTATGACTTAACTGAGCTTGAGCTTGCTTATGCACCGCCTTATTCTTCTGCAAAAGACCCAGTAAACATGGCTGGCTTTGTCGGTGAAAACATTCTGACAGGTATGGAAAAACCATACCAGTGGCATGAGTTCAAAGATATGGACCCAAGCTTCGTCGTCTTAGATGTTAGAGAGCCAATGGAAAGAGAAATGGGTTATATCCCAAACTCTATTAATATTCCTGTCGATCAATTGAGAAGCAGAATGGTAGAACTTGATAAATCTAAAACTTATATCGTATATTGTGCAGTAGGGATTAGAGGTCATGCTGCTTCAAGAATCCTCGTTCAAAACGGCTTCGAAAACATTTACAACTTAATCGGTGGCTTTAACACTTACTCGACAGTTCTTTGCCAAGAGAATAATGGTATGTGTGAAGGTGCTTTACCACAAGGTGATGTACATGTATCTGAGACAGGTGATGTTGAGCAAGATGCTTCTTTCCAAGACGCACAAGACGATGCAAATGCGCAAGTAATAAAAGTTAATGCGTGTGGCTTACAATGCCCAGGTCCTATTATGCAGGTACACAAAGCGATTGAGATGATGAATCCTGGCAATATTTTGGATATTAAAGCTACAGATCCAGGCTTTGTAAATGATATCGGCGTATGGTGTGAAAAAACAGGTAATACTTTACTTGAATCAGGAAAAGAAGATAAAGCATTCTTTGCTAAGATTAGAAAAGGCAGAAAGAAACCAGCACAAGCACCAACCGCTGTTAAGGATGATAAAACCATGATTGTTTTCAGCGGTGATTTAGATAAAGCGATTGCGACATTAATTATAGCAAATGGCGCTGCATCTATGGGCAAGAAAGTCACTTTATTCTACACCTTCTGGGGACTTAACATTTTAAGAAGACCAGAAAAAGTAGCGGTTAAAAAAGACTTGATGAGCCGTATGTTCAGTGGTATGATGCCAAGAGGTACTAAAAAATTAGGTTTATCAAAAATGAACATAATGGGCATGGGTCCTAAAATGATCAGAATGGTTATGAAAAAACACAATGTAGATTCATTAGAGGATTTACTAAAAATGGCTATGGAAAATGGCGTTAGAATGGTAGCTTGTAACATGTCTATGGATCTTATGGGCATTACGCAGGAAGAATTAATCGATGGTATTGAACTCGGTGGTGTTGCATCTATGCTAGGCGCTGCTGAAGATTCAAACATGAGTTTGTTTATTTAATTGGAGGGCTTATGGCAACAGATGATCAAAAAAAGAAAATTATCAATCGCTTAAAAACCATTAAAGGACATATTCAGGGCATTGAGAATATGGTGGAAGCTGATAAGGGTTGCGATGAGATTTTAATTCAGGTTGCCGCAGTTAAACAATCCATTCACAAGGTTGGTCTTGCTATTATGGAATCACATGCCTCTGAGTGTATGATGGATGAAAATCAAATGGACAAGGAAAAAATTGAAGACCTAATTAAAATGATCTTCAATTATACAAAGTAATCAATCATTTGAGTCCGGTGCTTCTAGGTACCGGACTTTATTTATTTCTTTTTTTATAGTATGATAGGTATGTTGTTTACTTTGATGAAAGGTGAGGGAAAAACATGAATAAAAAGCGAATCATAATGATTTTGGCACTATTAATTGCACTTCTTGCAATGACCGCCTGCAGTAAGGACGATCAAAAGCCTGATAGCACGACGACAGAAACCACTGAGGCAGCAAGTGAAACCCGTGAAATTGACTTTGATGCAGAGGGCATCGCAGCTAAATTCCTCGACACCTTCATGGCAGAGTCCTTTCCAGAAATGCTGATTAATTTTACCTATTCTGATGAAATGAAAGAACAATTTACGGTAGAAGCAATGGAAGCGATTCATAAGCAAATTATTAAAGCCTTTGGCTCCTTCGAAGGCACCTACGGTTTGAAAACCACTGAGCAATCGGAGTATTATATCGTATCTATTGGTGGCAATCACGTTGATAAGGATTTGGTATACAACATTGTCTTTAACTACGATGGTAAAATTGCTGGCTTCAATTATCAAGAAATTTCGTCTGTTGAAGATTATTTTGACGCTGAAATAGACAATGCAAATGAGTTTGAGGTGACCTTTGGTGAAGCACCGTTTGAAATCAATGGAACATTAAGTATTCCTAAAGAGGGTAACGGTCCATTCCCAGTAGTGGTATTGGTACATGGCTCTGGTCCAAATGATAGAAATGAATCCATCTATGTGAATAAGCCATTTAAAGATATCGCAACTGGCTTAATCGATAAAGGGGTTGCGGTTCTTAGATATGACAAGAGGACCTATACACATTTAGAGAAGTTCAACGATCCTACTTTAGCTGCTGATTTTACAATTTACGATGAGGTTGTAGACGATGCCGTATATGCAGTTGAGTTCTTAAAGAATTATGAGGGTATAGATCCTAACCATATTTTTGTCGCGGGACACTCATTAGGTGGCAATCAAGCACCTAGAATTGCCGACGCGACTAAGGACGTTGCAGGTATTGCAGTTCTTGCAGGCAATGTAACGCCACTTCAAAAGCTAATTGTTACGCAATATAAGTATTTGCTAGGATTAGATGGTAGCTTAGATGACAATGATCAAAAGCAGATTGAGAGCATAGAAAAAGCATCTAATTTGATTTCATCAGACGAGATGACATTAGATACCGATATGAGCCTAACACTGGGATTAGCACCAAAATACTGGATGGACATCAAGGACTATAATCCAGTTGAGCTTGCGGCTACGCTTAATATTCCAATACTAATACTACAGGGTTCAAGAGACTACCAAGTTCCTGTCGATGAATTTAAGCTGTGGCAACAGGGATTGGGAGACAAGGCGGATTATAAAGAATATAGTGACCTTAACCATTTGTTTATGACTGGTGAAGGTATGTCGAAGCCTGAAGAATATACAGTTGCAGCTCATGTTTCTTCTGAGATGATCAATGATTTAGCGGACTGGGTTTTAGAAAATAGCAAATAGAGTCAAGGAATTAAATGCGTATAATAAGCCCCTGAGAGATACCTCTCAGGGGCTTTCGTGTGAAACCTTATATAAAAACTTTCGTATATCAATTAAGCATACTTTCAAAATCCTCTCTGGACATTTCTTCTGTAACGGCTCTTTTAAGTTTGGATGATTTCGAAATATCGCCAATTAAAATGCCACCAACTACCTTACCACTTTTATAGAAGAACTTTTCAAAATGATCCTCTGTGGAATAGCTGTATATATCATAGGAAGCATTGGTATCCGATCCTACATCTCCTATTGAAAAAAGGCGAAGGTTAAGACCGTGATAGATATTAAATGGTGTTACGGGTACATAAGGTACATTTTTTCCAAGTGCGTTAAGTGCTGCAATTCTGCCTTGTTCGATCGCCTCTGGCCAAATAGCATAGTTGACGCCTTTGTATTCTGCACAATCACCAGCAGCAAAAATACCTTCAATATTTGTTTTCATAAAGTCATCTACGATAATGGCTCTATCGGTATTTATTCCTGCTTTTCTAGCGCTAGTGGTTTCTGCTCTCACCCCTATGGAAACCGCGATGAAATCAGCTGGTAGTATCGTACCATCAGAAAGTAGGACACCGTGTGCGACCTCTGTACCTATAATTTCTTTTGTTTGAACACCTTTAATGACTTTAATACCTGTCTCTTTGACCTTTTCTTCAAAAAGTACAGAAGCTTCAGCATCCAATTGACGTGGTAGTAATCTTTCCATCATTTCTACAACGGTGACTTCTACGTTCAATTTCGTCATCTGCCAACCGAGCTCAAGTCCCAATAGCCCACCACCGATGATAACAGCAGTCTTCTTATGCCAAGCAAATTTTTTAAGTGTTTCTGCGTCAGTTAAGTCTCTTAGATTGAGCACATTGCTTTTGTCTATCCCTGGGATAGGTGGAATAAAATTACGACTGCCGGTAGCTAGAATTAGCGAATCGTATTGCAGTTCTTCACCATTAGAGAGCTTAATCGTTTTAAGCTCAGGATGAATTTCGTCTAGCGCAGTTTCATACTTAATATCAATTCCATGCGTTACGTACCAATCGTGATTGTGCAGGTAGAATCGATTGGGAATTTCAGTTTCTGAGATATATTCTGATAACATAGGTCTGTAGTATGGAGGTGTTGCTTCCATAGTTACGACGGTTATATCAAATGCCTCGCCTGATGCAAGAATTTCCTCAAGGGCAGAATTACCAGCTGCGCCATTTCCAACAATAATTAATTTCTTATTCATGTGGATCCACCTTTCTCTATATATGACTCGATATATGGTATATACCTCGTTTTATAAAATAAATGCATTAAAATTTTGTAAATTAATATTGATATAAATAGAAATTTTGTTTTATTTGGTATATATTGAGGTATATAACACCTATGTCAATTCTGTATACCTTCATCATATGTAACAATAATATATTGATGTTGACAGAAAAGATAAGTGATGGTATTATCAGTTTGTAATGATTACAAACTAAAAAAATTTAATGTATAAGGAGAGTATTAGTATGAAGTATGAATGTGTAGCATGTGGTTATGTTTATGATCCAGAGATCGGCGATCCAGATAGTGGTATTGAACCAGGTACAGCTTTTGAAGATATTCCTGAAGATTGGGTTTGCCCACTTTGCGGCGTAGGCAAAGATATGTTTGAACCATTAAAATAAGTGAGAAAGCGTATTTAAAATGATGAACAATGTAGGTGATTTTTTAAAAACCAACGGGATTAAGCCGTCTTACCAAAGGATAAAAATATATGAATATCTGATGAACACGAAAGACCATCCTACGGTAGAAAGCATCTACAGTGCGCTGAACGGACAAATTCCAACACTTTCTAAAACGACAGTCTATAATACACTCAAGATATTTATCGACAAAGGGATCGCTATGGCGATTACTATTGACGACAACGAAGTTCGCTTCGATGCGTTTATTGATACGCATGGTCATTTCAAATGTCAGGAATGCCATAGAGTATATGATTTTCATGTGAACTTTGAAGGCGCAATTGGCGATCAATTGGACGATTTTCAAATTCTTGAGCAGCAGATGTTTTTTTATGGCATCTGTCGAAGCTGTAACGAAAAATCATAGGAGGTCCCAATGAAAAAATTAGATGTATTCAAATGCGGTGTTTGCGGAAATATCGTAGAAGTTGAGCACGTTGGCGGTGGTACGTTAGTATGTTGTGGTCAAGAGATGAATCTGTTAGAGGAAAAATCTGCTGATATGGCAACTGAAAAACACGTTCCAGTTATTGAAGCGATTGTTGGTGGCTACAAAGTAACAGTTGGATCTACGATTCATCCAATGACTGAAGAACACCATATTCAGTGGATTGAGCTTGTCACAGAGTCTGAATCTCTTATTACTTATCTAAAACCGGGTGATGAGCCAGTTGCTATTTTCAAAACTGATGAGAAGGCAATAAAGGCAAGAGAATATTGTAACCTTCACGGTTTGTGGAAAAACGAATTATAATTCTAATAGAGTTTAGAAGTTAACTTCTAAACTCTATTTTAAAGGAGAAAAATATGATCAACGCTAGATTAGAAGAAGTGATCAATAAGCAAATAAATGCAGAACTCTACTCAGCATACCTTTATTTATCAATGTCAGCTTATTTTGAAAGCGTTAACCTTCCGGGATTCGCAAATTGGATGAAGGTACAGTTCGAAGAAGAGCAATTTCACGGGTTAAAGTTTTTTAATTACTTAATTAGTCGTGGTGGTAGAGTTAAACTTGATACCATTGAAGTCCCTAAGTTTGAGTGGAAGAATGCAATAGAGGTTTTTGAAGAGACTTTAGAGCATGAAAAACATGTTACTGCTCTTCTTAACAACATTGCAGAGGTTGCTGAGGAAGAAAAAGATAGAGCAACTAGAAACCTTATGATTTGGTTCATCGATGAGCAAGTTGAAGAAGAAGGCAATGCAGAAAAAATTATCAATGAGTTGAAAATGATCGGTGGCGAAGGACACGGTATGCTAATGCTCGATAGAGAATTTGCAACTAGAACATTTGTCCCACCGACTGGTGCATAGAATTTAAGGAGGTATTTTTAAAATGGCGAGTATTAAGGGAACAGAAACTGAAAAGAACTTACTAAAAGCTTTTGCTGGCGAGTCTCAAGCTAGAAACAGATACCAAATGTTTGCTAAACAAGCTGAAAAAGAAGGCTATAGACAAATCGCTGATTTCTTTATGGAAACTGCAGATAACGAAAGAGTTCATGCTGCTAGATTTTTTAGCTTCTTAGAAGGTGGCGATTTAGAAATTACTGCTATGTATCCAGCTGGTAAAGTTGGTACAACTCTTGAAAATCTTCAAGCGGCTGCAATGGGTGAGCATGAAGAATGGGAAATTCTTTATCCAGAATTCGCTAGAATCGCAAGAGAAGAAGGCTTCCCAAAAGTTGCTGCTGCATTTGAATTTATAGCTAAAGCTGAAGTTGAGCATGAAAACCGCTATAATAAACTTGCACAAAACATTATGGATGGCAAGGTATTCAAGAAAGATGAAGTGGTTAGATGGAAATGTAACAAATGTGGCTACGTACATGAAGGTACAGAAGCGCCAGCTGTTTGTCCAACATGTCTACATCCACAAGAGCATTTCGAATTAAAAGAATCTAACTATTAATGCTTTGTTCTTTTAAAGTTTAATATTAAAACCGATCTTTGGATCGGTTTTTTTTATTTCACCAAAATAGTGATATAATGGTGAAATAAAAGTGAGTTAGGAGATATTAAACTGATTATCAGCGAGCTTTAGTTTATAGGAGGCAAAATGAAGGTACTTATAACTGGGTTTGAGCCCTTTGGAGGCGAGAGGATTAATCCGTCCTACGAGGCGGTAAAGAGTATAAAGGCTTTTGAAAACATAGAGGTTATTAAAGCCTGTCTACCCGTTGTTTTTGGAGATTCAATTACAATGCTGGAACAGCTCATTGATCTTCATAAGCCCGATATTGTCATTTGTGTAGGACAAGCGGGAGGGCGACAAGGATTGACCATTGAAAGAGTGGGGATTAACATAGATGATGCAAGAATTCCAGATAATAATGGCAACCAACCCATCGATGAAAGAATAGTTGATAACGCGCCTGATGGCTTATTTTCAAATTTACCTATTAAGGCCATCGTAGATCAATGGACACTGCAGGATGTAAATGGAAGTGTTTCTAATACCGCAGGCACATATGTCTGCAATCATCTTTTATTTGGACTGTTGGAAATGAGACAAAGAAAAACCCCCCTTTATAAGGGCGGCTTTATTCATGTACCATATATACCTGAGCAAAACATTGAACCTTCGATGTCTCTCGAAATGATTACAAAAGGTTTGGAGATCGCTATTGAGACCAGCGTAGGGGTTCAGGTGGACATTAAGCAATCTCAGGGAACTATCTGTTAAGCCTTGTAAGGTGCCATACCCAAATTTGCAAGTGCATCTGCTCGATGATTAAGCTCGATCAGGGATAAAAAAGCATGCTTAGACAGAGAGGCATTATGCTCTTGATTAAATTTAGTGAGCCACTTATTGACCTCTGCTGTTTTATTAGGATCTAGATGTCCTTTGATTTTGTAGAAATTAACCTTCTCGAAGGATTCAACCAAATTGACCAATGTTTCCCAAAGAGCCTTGTTTTCTACAGGCTCTTTTTTTGAGGTCAGCCAGCCATTCAAACGCCATTTGTGATACCACCCCTGCCTAAAGCAATTGACGACATAAGCGCTATCGGAATAGATATGAACATTTACTTCTTTCGTTTTTAATGATTGCAAGGCCTCAATAGCAGCTGTCAGCTCCATGACGTTATTGGTCGTCGCTGGTGCGCCACCATAGATTTCTTTAATTTGTTCCTTGTATTTTAAAACTGCTCCCCAGCCACCGACGTTACCTTCTTGTCCGTTTCCAGAGCATGCACCATCACAAAATATGATTATATCCTTCATAAGTCACCTCATAAGTATTATAGCAAGTTGAAGTGAGGGTTACAACTATATGAAAAATACAGATTTAGCAGAAAATTTGCACAATTCAACAAAAATTTGATATTATAAGAGGGTAGCAACCATTACATTTAGGAGGCAAGGACATGTTTAAAAACCATCATGAGGTACAAGAGTTTTGCCGCAACAATGAAATTGAGTTCATTGATTTTAAATTATTGGATTTAGCTGGTAGATGGCATCATTTAACCATAACACCACGTCGATTTACAGAAGAAACCATTACGCAGGGCATCGGCTTTGATGGGTCAAGCTACGGATTTTTAAGCGTCGAAAAATCAGACATGGTTTTTAAACCTGATCTGGAGTCCTATTTTATCGATCCCTTTAATGAGTCGAAAACACTTGTTTTTATGACGCGATTGTTTAAAGTCGATGAAGCGCACTATAGATTTGAAAGCGATCCACGCTTCATCTGTGAAAAAGCAATAGCTTATATGAAAGAAAAAGCGCATGCAGATCAAGTTTTGTTGGGACCTGAATTTGAGTATTATACCTTTGATAGATGTCAATTTGAGCTGACCCCACAGGCTTCAGGCTTTCTTGTGGATACGCAGCAAGCTGAATGGCATTCAGGAAAGGTTGAGAATAATAGCGGTTATATCGTTTCCCATAAAGGTGGCTATCATGTTGATCGTCCTAAGGACATCAACTTTGATATGAGAAACGAAATTGTGAGCTTGCTTGAGCAAGTTGGCGTACCGGTTAAATACCATCATCCTGAGGTAGGTGGCCCTGGACAGCAGGAAATAGAGCTTGATTTTGAAGGGCCAGTCGTAATGGGTGACCGTTCAATGCTGGTCAAATATATAATAAAAAATACATCACACCTATATGGCAGAACGGCGACTTTTATGCCAAAGCCAATCTATGGTGAAGCCGGTAGCGGGATGCACGTGCATATGCAGCTTTTGAATGAAGGCGTTAATCTCTTTTATGAAAAGGGTGGCTATTCAAATATGAGTAAAATTGGCCTATATGCAATGGGGGGGATATTGAAGCACGCACCTTCACTTATGGCCTTTACCAATCCTTCCACAAACTCGTTTAAACGATTGGTACCCGGCTATGAAGCGCCTGTTAGCCTTTGCTTTGGTACTGCGAATAGAAGCTCAGTTGTAAGAATTCCAGGCTACGCAATTGAACCAAATAGAAAACGATTCGAGTTTAGACCTTCAGATGCGACTGCAAATCCTTATTTGGCATATGCAGCACTGATGATGGCAATGTTTGATGGAATTGAAAATGAAATTGATCCCATAAAAGAAGGCTACGGCCCACTTGATGTAAATATATTTAAGCTATCAGATGAGGAAAGATCAAAAATTGGCGCATTGCCTAAGGATCTCTATCAAGTAATTGAAGCAATTGAAGCAGATCAGTCCTATCTGTTGAAGGACGGTGTATTTACGCAAGCGATTATCAACGATCAAATCAACTATTTGAAAAAGGAAGCATTAGCTGAAGGGCTACAGCCTTCACCACGCGAATATAAAGTGTATTATGATTTATAATAATTGCAAGGCACACTTGTTTATATGCTAACAAGTGTGCTTTTGTTTATAGAAATCAGTTAAATTTCATTGTCAATATGTCCATATAATGAGATAATACAATATAAGCCAGACGTTAGAAAAGGACGTATTTATGCACATAAACGACAAAAAAATGATAATAGATCAGCTAACTAATTTCATTAAATATAGAAGTGATTCTGCAACAGAACATGAGCGTGCATTTGAAAGTATTTTGTTAGAGGCAATCAAAAACATACCCTATTTTCAAAACCATAGCGCTTTTTATGGTGCAGCGTTAATTGAGTCAGACCCACTACATAGAAGTGTTGTTTGGGCATTAAGTGGAACTGAGTATTCTAAAACGGTGATTCTTTTTGGTCATCATGATACGGTTGATTTAAGTGATTACGGTCATTTAGATGGGACAATTCCCGAAGAAATCAGAGCGTATTTCAGCGAGAGTGAAGCGGATGCAAGCTCAGGAGAATGGCTCTTTGGTAGAGGCAGCTGTGATATGAAGGCTGGGTTGGTAATCAACCTTAACCAGCTTCGTAAAGCGACTGAGGGTGCTTACAAGCATAATATACTTTTAATAAGTGTTCCAGACGAAGAAACGCTATCTGTTGGCATGCGAGCAGCAACTGAGTTGATTCTTGAGTTAAAGGAACAGCATCAGCTTAATTTTGAACTTGCAGTTCTAACAGAGCCCCACGAGCGGGTAAGTGACGATGAAATTGTCCTTTCATCTGGTTCTGTAGGAAAAATGATGCCTATTATAGTCACTAAAGGACAATCGACACATTCTGGACTAGCCTATAAGGGCTTAAACTCTGTTGCAATTGCGATGGAGGTTATTAAGGCAATCGAGCTGAATACTGAAATGGGTGATGTCGTGGATAAGCGTATGACACCGCCTCCAACCTTTTTAGATCTTCACACCTTGAGAGAAGGGTATTCAGTTACCACACCTGAGTATACCGTCGCAACCTTTAACTGGTTGTTTCTAAAGGGCAACCTAGAATACAAAATGGCGCAACTAAAGGAGCTATGTAAATGGTCTGCTGAAGATGCAATTAATCAATACAACTACTCCTATAACGAGTTTTTGAGAAAGCAAAATCAGCCCTCCTATTGTGACTGTCACGACATTAACTTTGAAATATTGTTATACGATGAGTTGGTTGATCGTGTGAAGGACCAAGTCGATATTGATGTGTTATATAATGACATTATCAGTGCCAATAAGGAACGTTCCATACAAGAAAATACGGCGCTGTACATTAAGGCCCTGATGGGGTATTTAAATGCTGATTATCCTATAGTTGTAATTGGGTTACTACCGCCTTTTTACCCTGCAGTTTCAAGTAAGGCCTATTTTGAGGATAAGCTGAAAGCTATAATAGAGGCCTATAGCGTAGAAAATGATCAAAAGATAAAGGTAGATCATTATTTTATGGGCATTTCAGATATGAGCTATATGAAAGCTTCTCCACATGAAATTTACAGTACACTTAGATTAATGCCAACCTTTAACAGGGAGTATAAATTGCCATACGATGCAATTGATGCTTTAAATATTGAGGTGCTACACCTTGGCCCTTGGGGGAAAAATCTTCATTTAAAAGGAGAACGCGTTTTTATCGAGGATGTAACGACGAATATTCCAAAGCTGATGGACCACATCCTCTGCGAACTTGCCAAATGATGCTTTAAGGTGATGAGAGATTTATAAAAGGACACATAATAGTTAAGCGTGATTGATAGGAATCAATCACGCTTTTTTAGTTAAACCAATATGAACTTATTCAGAATTTATTCAGAGCTTATTAACACCATTTCAACAGAAAGTGAGGATAATTGTGGATAACTCTGTGGATATTGTGGGCAAACGCATGTTTGTATCCCTATTTTGACAGTTTTTGATCAACAATGGCCTCGAAAGCATCGACGTCCTCTTTAATCTTTTCAAGTGAGGATGCCCAGAATTTTTCATTCTCAGGATCAATGTCCATGATAGAACAAACATCAACTATACTCATTTTGCCAGTTGCCCTGAGCATTTCATCGTATTTGGTAAGAAACTTATCAGGTTGTTCCAAGTATTTTGCATAAAGTCCTGTAGCAAATAGTAAACCAAAGGCATAAGGAAAATTATAAAAGTTTCTTGCTGCATAATAGTAGTGATTCTTATTTAACCACATATATGGATGGAGATGGTTTTCATCAAGACCATCACCGTACGCTTTCCTTTGCGAATCCAGCATTAACTCCTTCAGCTCAGCAACTGACAGAGGATGGTCTTTTCTTTCCTCAAAAACAGCAGTCTCAAAGTAATATCTAGAGAGTATATCTACGATGACCTGAGTCGCACTTGAAAGACTGTTTTCAAGAATGGATAGCTTTAAATCTTCATCGGCATTTTTCAACACGGCATTTCTAACAATGGTCTCACAGAAAATAGAGGCTGTTTCAGCCAAGGGCATCGGATAATTTGTGTTTAAAATACTTTCAGACATAATCCGATCGCCATGAAAGGCATGACCCAACTCGTGTGCTATTGTGAGGACATTTTTAAGCTTACCAGTGAAATTAAGGAGAACGCGGCTTTGATTGATGCTTGGAATATTTGAGCAAAATGCGCCTCCGACCTTACCTGCTCTGGGCTCAAAATCAATCCATTGTGCCTCAAAGCACTTATCGGCAAAGCTGGACAATTCAGTGCTAAAGTCAGCAAAATATGATACGATGAAGCTTCTTGCCTCTGCGATGGTAAAGCTTTTGTCAGATTCAGTTACGGGTGCAAAAAGGTCATAAAATGGCATTGCCCCTTCGTTGCCAAGTAATCTAGACTTAGCCTTTAAGTACCGTCTAAAATCAGGAAGAAACTGTTCCATCGTCCTTAGCATTGAATCCAAGGTTTTGCGAGACATTCTTGAATTGAATAGGGTTTCGTCTAAAGGAGAATCGAATTTTCTTAGTGAACTAAGCGTTAAGACTTCACCCTTAATGCCGTTAAGGGCAGCCGCTGAAACCTCAGCGTGCGTATCATATGCACTAAGCTCGGACTCGTATCCAAGCTTTCGAATGCTTTTATCACCGCTAAATGCCAAATTACGAATGGCCATAATGGGCATGGCTTTCGTTCCATCAGGTAACGGTACCTCATAAGAAAGCTGTGATGATGCTTTGCTTTGTAGGGTTTCCCATGCTGACGCACCTGTCGCACTTAGCTTTGAAGCAAGTATTTCTTCTTTTGGAGACATCATGTGTGCGGTTGATGCGATTAGCTCCTCTAGGAAGAAAAGATGCTCTTGAATTAAGATCGACTTTGAAGCGAGTGCATCTATAGAATCAATCTCCTTAAGCCATAGCTTAAATGCAACCCTAGGTTCAGTGAGCATGCTTTCAAACTTGAGTACCTTAGATTTTGTCATTAAAGCATCTTTGGATTTTGAGTTAGTTGTAAAGGATAAGTGACCAAAAGCACCAACTCTTCGTAAGGTAGTCATATCCTCAATCAATGCTTTTAAGAAAGCTTCAATACTTCCTATTTCATCATTGTGATGGGTTAGATGTTTCTCAATGAGGGCTTTATATCGTAGTGAAATGCCCTCGCACTTTACAAGATCAGCCTTGAAGCTAGGATCATCAAACCCCTTATAAAGCGCATCTAAGTTCCAAGTCGTCATTATAGTTCACCTGCCAATCGAACAAACTCATGGATATCGTTTTTAATCTGATCAAGTGATGCGTTCCAAAAGGCTTCACTTTCGACATCAATCGCCATAATTTTACAAACGTCGATCACGGACATTTTTCCAGAAGCAGCCAGTAGCTTATCGTAATTGTCTTTAAAAAATTCAGGTTCATCAAGGTATTTGGCATATAACCCCTTTGCAAATAGCAAACCAAATGCATAAGGGAAATTATAAAAGTTCAGCGCAGCAGAATAATAATGTGGCTTGATTAACCACATATATGGGTGCAGTGTTTCATGATCTAATCCTGTCCCATAAGCTTTTTTCTGAGCTTCAGTCATTATTGTTTTTAATTCCTCAACCGATAGGGGATGATCTACTCTCGTATCAAATAATTGAGATTCAAACATAAATCTTGAATAAATATCACAAATCACCTGAGTGGCATCCTGAAGTGAATTTTCAAGGATCGTAATCGCCTCATCCTTAGTTGCAATCTTCAGAGCTGCATTATTTACAATGGTTTCACAGAAGGTAGAAGCGGTTTCAGCAAGAGGCATTGGATAGTTAATATTTAGAATGTCTTCATCATTTGTACAGATAGCGTGATAACCATGTCCAAGCTCGTGCGCCATTGTGGTGACATCCCCAAGGTTGCCAGTATAATTTAATAACACACGAAATTCACCGAGTGGATGTAAAGAAGCACAGAAAGCCCCACTTACTTTACCTTCGTGAGGTGAAACATCTATCCAAGCGTTGTCAATCGCATGCTTTGCTACAGAAGCCAGCTTGTCAGAAAAAGCTGAAAAATTATCGATCACGAACTGGCAGCCCTCTTCGTAGCTGAATTTTTTTTGGGCAGTTCCAATGGGCGCAAACAAATCATAAAAAGGCAATCCACCTTTGTGGTCAAGTAATCGCGCTTTAGTTTGTAGGTATTCATGGAACGTAGGCAATGCTTTTTCAATAGCTCCAAACATAGCTGTAAGCGTTTGTTTTGACATACGTGAGTTTTCAAGTGTCATATCTAGTGGTGACGCGTAGCCTCTTAGCTCACTCATGGTCAAGACTTCACCCTTAATACTGTTAAGTGACATAGCAACCGCTTCGTCAATTTTACCATAGGCATCTAGCTCAGCTTCGAAAGCCGCTTTTCTTATCTCCTGTGAAGAATCATATGCCATGTTGCGTATGACTGTAATTGGTAGACGTTTGACCTCGCCATCAAGCTTGATCGTAACGCTTAAGGTTGAAGTTAATTTTTGTTGTAAGGTCGTCCACGCATTTGAACCTGTAATGGATAGCTTTGAAGCAAGCACCTCCTCCTCTTCTGACAGCAGATGTGTTGAGAAGGCTTTGTCCTCACAAATGATAAATTCAAATTGCTTTAAGCAATTCGATGGCGCGATATAGGCTTGTATGTCGTCGATCTTACTTAAGAATTGAATTAGCTTTGTTCTAGCAGGCGTTATTTCAGAGAAAAGCTTTCTTAGCTTGTTTTCAGTTTGAAGTGCAGATTCATTTGATGTGTTACAAGAGAATGTCAGGCTTGCAAAATTATAGAGCTTCATAAGGGTAGATTCAACGGCAGAACGCTTCGTATAATAGTTTTCAAGCGTTTCCAAGGAAGACAAAGAAGTAGCAATCTGATTTAATGATCGAATATCATTTTCGAGCTTTTCAAAATCTGCCTTAAAGGCATCTGACCCAAAATCGCTATAGAGTTCTTTAAGTGACCAGTTTAAATGCATAAGACCCTCCGTTTAAATTATCATAATATTTAGTTATTCGAAGTATTAATTCATTATATCACATATAAAAAAATTTATACTTAAAAGCGGATTAAAAAGCTGATGCTAAATTCAAAAAATACGTGCAAAATGACTCACCTGTGATGTGTTTTTGAGATGAAATGATAAGTGATAAAAAAGAGGCACCCTCCATATGGATGAATGCCTTCGATTCTAAAAGGTATTGATAATACTGAGTATTTCTGGGTGCTCAGCTTTATATTTCTCTTTAAACTTATACATTCTAATATCAGCAATCTTAACGAGGATGTCATAGATCATCGAGTCATCAGGAGATGCGGCAACTCCGTAGCTAAAGCTGACAGGGAGCTCATTACCATGAAATTCAATGGTGTGATTCTTTAAATTATCAAAAATGGCAGTCATCTTTTCTTCAGCATGTGTTAAGGTGATGGACCTTAAAAGGATGACAAATTCATCACCGCCGATTCTAGAGAGAACATCCGATTCACGAATAGAGCCACGTATCATATTGGAAAATTCCTTAAGGATGACGTCGCCAGCGCTGTGTCCAAAGCTGTCGTTAATCAACTTCAAGTAATTCAAATCGCAGAGGACGATGGCGTAAGGCTCCAATGTATCTAAAGTATAGTCGCGATGATCGTCTATAATTTTCTCAAAGTAATTTCTATTAACCGCACCCGTCAGCTTATCATAACGAGACATGGTAACGGTTTCGTCCACTAAGTATTTGTTCTTAAGAGCGATGGCAATTTGTGATGAAAAGAAATGAATCAACTGTAGGTCGATTTCATCAAAGGCATCCTTTCTGTCGCTGTCAATGTTTAGAATGGCAAAAATCCTTCCATCGATAACGATGGGCGCAGACAGTACCTCTTCGATGTCCAGTCCGCCAGCCTTTTCAATAACAGCCACGCGATCTTCATCTAAAATCTTAGAATCAAACTCTTTTATATTTCTTATAATTGCAGGCGCTTCAAAATTGTTTTTTGCATTTTTATATAAAAAGGTTTCCTCAAGCTGCATTTTCACCTTTTTGAGCTCTGATAGATTATAGCCGACACAGGTATGATATTCATAAAAATTAGCCTTTTGATCAAGGACAAGAAGGCTACCCTTGTTAGCGTTTTCAATAACCTCAATAGCCGAATGCAAAATGATGTCATAGTAATCGTCAGAATCATTTAAATTTAAAAACAAATGATTTACCTTTAACAGTGTATCTAAGGTGTGATTTTTAAAAACATTGATCCGTTCAAGCTCTTTTAATCGATTTTCATATAGATCGTGTTCACCAATAGCCTGTGTGATAATGCTCTCATAGTGTGTAAACAAAGAATCAATGTTTCTGAAGTGGCCAAATTTGGATTTGTCGATTTTTTCGCTTGGAAGCTTGCCGAGCTTTTTCTCTAAACGAGTGGTATTATTTTCAATGATTTTAACCATTTTACGAATGTGAAAAAAAACGCCAAGCATAGGTATTCCAATGATTAGTATCAGAGATATGAAAAGTGGAAACGGCTCTTGATAGGTAAAGACACTACTATAAACTAGCGCAGCCAGCAGCAGTGCTACGAGACCGAATGTGATAAAGTATTTTTTTCTAAGATTCATTAATTCACCCTCTATGTGTTAATTGTTCTTTTCTTAAGTCGGACTTAATAGTTTCTTAATATTTATAGATTATAACTGAATTAAGATTTAATCGTCTTAGCGCAATAGTGATATAATGCTAGATTAGAAAGATTAAGCTTTGCAATTAAACGATATGTATAAAGAAGTGATAATTTTATTATACATGATATGCGCTATCAAATAAATATTAGACTTCATGAATTATTAGGAGGGTATTATGAATGACCAAACATTATCTATCATCTGGGCAATATTGATTGTATTTTTCACTGTGGTTGAAGCGTTTACATTGGGACTCACTTCGATTTGGTTTGCGGTTGGTGCACTTGTCGCTTTAATTGCATCTGCAATCGGACTTGGGTTTGCAGTTCAATTTATTGCTTTTGTCGTCGTTGCAGTTATACTATTATTTTACACGAGACCGATCGCTAAAAAGTTTCTAAAAGTTGGTCAAAATAAAACCAATGTGGATGCATTGATTGGTAAAACAGGTTTTGTTACAAAATCTATCGTTTCAAGAGAAGTTGGACAAGTTAAGCTCAATGGTCAAATTTGGACAGCGAAGGGCGTAAGTCATGAAGCGTTTGATTTAGATGAGGAAGTAGAAGTGGTCGCAATCGAAGGTGTAAAGCTAATCGTAAAGAAAGTGGATAAGTAGAACGAGATATCAAAGCTGGTATATTAAAGTATGATTAGAAATACACAAATGGACGATGTTTAATCACGAAAGTGATATAATGTAATATATATATTAATATGATTATTAGGAGGTTTATATGGGTTACTTAATTGGTGTCGTTTTGGCACTTCTATTCTTACTATTAGTTGCTTCAAACATTAGAGTGGTACCTCAGTCTAATGGTTATGTCATTGAACGTCTTGGCGCATATATGACAACTTGGGAAACTGGTTTACACTTTAAAATTCCTCTCCTTGATAGAATTTCAAAGAAAGTATCTTTAAAAGAAATGGTTGCTGATTTCCCACCACAACCTGTAATTACAAAAGATAACGTTACGATGAAAATTGACACCGTTGTTTATTATCAAATCACAGATCCAAAGCTATACACCTATGGTGTAGCAATGCCGATCGTAGCAATCGAGAATTTAACAGCGACAACACTTCGTAATATCATAGGTCAGCTTGAGCTGGATGAAACCTTATCTTCAAGAGATCTCATCAATACACAAATGAGAGCTATCCTTGACGAAGCAACTGATCCATGGGGCATTAAGGTAAACCGTGTTGAGCTTAAAAACATCTTACCACCTAAAGACATTCAGGATGCAATGGAAAAACAAATGAGAGCAGAGCGTGAAAGACGTGAATCGATCCTTAGAGCAGAAGGTGAAAAACGTTCAGCAATCCTTATCGCAGAAGGTAAAAAAGAATCGGTTATTCTAAGCGCAGAAGCAGAAAAACAAGCTGCAATCCTAAGAGCTGAAGCTAAAAAAGAAGCACAAGTTAGAGAAGCAGAAGGGGAAGCAGAAGCGATTCTTAAAATTCAAAAGGCAACTGCAATGGGTCTTGAAATGATTAAAGATGTTCATGCAGATCAGTCTGTATTGGCACTTAAGAGCTTTGAAGCACTTGCAAAAGTGGCTGATGGTCAAGCAACTAAGTTAATTATTCCAAGCGAACTAACAAATGTTGCGAATATTGTAGCTAGTATCAAAGAAGCAGCAACCTTGGACAAAGCGTAATAAATCATTGTCTGATAGGCTAGGAAAATAGCAAGGAAGTAAATTAATAGATTAAAATAACAAATCAGAGGTATTGTTCAGCTGTGAAAATAGATGAATAATATCTCTTTTTACGTTGTATAGAGCTGTATCCATTAACAAAATTATAGGTAATATTAAAACTCTTAATTGCAGAACAAATGATATTCAATAATTTAACGACAAAATTAATATTCTTAATTCGAAAGTTAGAATATGGTTAAAATGTTCAATCTGATATTGATTATGTTTAATTATTGGTGTATTTTAGCATTAGAGATATAACCGAATCAGTCTTGTAACACGTGAGGTGGAAAATGAAAAGAACCGTACTGGGAAAATGTCCTGTTTGTAGCTCTAAATTAAAGGTTGTACGATTACAATGTGATCAATGTAAAACAGGAATAGATGGGAATTTTACCTTAGATAAGTTTAGCTATCTAAGCGATGAGCAAAAAGAATTCATAGAAATATTCGTTAAGAACAGAGGCAACATCAAGGAAATTGAAAAGGATCTAGGCATTTCATATCCGACTGTAAGGCGTAACCTAGATCAAGTTATTGAAGCGCTGGGCTATAGTGTAAAGCCGAGTGAAGAGGAAGTAAACAAAAAAGACATCTTAGAAAAATTAAGTACAGGTGAGCTGACATCTGAAGAGGCTTTGAAAAAGCTTCGTGGTGAATAGTTTTAGAGGAGGCTATTATGCAAGAAGATCAAATGAAAATACTTAAAATGATTGAAAATGGTACAATTACAGCTGATGAAGGGATGAAACTTCTTCAAGCAATTGGTGGTGGTGAAGAAAAGAAGGGTAGCGCGAATCGAATCTCAAAACCATCGCATGTGAGAATTTTAGTTGAGAATGAGCATAAATCTAAACCCGTAACCGTTAAGCTGCCTATAGGTATATTCAAAGCAGGTATTAAAATTGGAGAAAGATTTTCTCCTGAATTTCAAGGTGCGATGTCTGAGGTAGATTATGATGCTATTTTAGTAGCGATAAATGAAGGCACAGTGGGTGAAATCATGTCAGTGGTGACTGATGACGGAAGCCATGTCAGTATTTTTATAGAATAGAGGTGCACAAATGAGTGATAAATTAGAGATACTAAAAATGATAGAAAGTGGTAAAATTTCAGTCGATGAAGGGCTTCAAATGATCGAAGCACTTGAGCAAACAGAAAGGATAGATGAGGATGTCCGAGAAGAGCTATATAGTGATCGAATGGCCGATAATACCAATATTGAATCAGAAATCTACGGAGAAACCATCCGAACCAGTGAATTTAAGAATTTTGATGTATCCCTAGTGACCTGTAAACTTAACGTTGAAAGATCGAATGTTGACGATGTTACCATTGAAATTTTAGACAATCATACGAGAGAGTACGTCGACAAACCAGAGTGGTTACATTTAAACGAAGAACATAATACGATATCCATTAAAGAAAAAAGAACCTCAAATTTAACGGATATATTTGATTTCTTTAAAAGTGGCAGTGGCTTAAGCAAATCGGTCTATATAAATGTAAAGCTACCTCTTGAAATGGTTATTGATAAAGGTAAATTTTCAAACGTATCAGGCAGCATCTCATTATTAGGTGTAAAGTCTGTTGATCTTGAAGCAAGATCTGTAAGCGGTAAGGTCTATGCAGGGGATATAAAAACGCAAACCCTACAGCTCAAATCCACTTCTGGCTCAGTAACTGCTGATAATGTTAAAGCCGCAAAGCTTTACCTTAATTCAACCTCAGGCAAGGTCAAGCTCAATGGAAATGCACATTTAGTCGAAGCCAAATCAGTTTCTGGTACATGTGAGCTTCAAATCGGTGCAATGCTAACGAAGTTAAAAACCAGTACGGTATCGGGTAGCCTAAAAATGTACCTTGCTGAGCCGGAGGTGTTTAATCTGAAATTTAACACGGTATCCGGTGGGATAGATACAAATGGCTTTGCAATCGTTGATAAGTCCAGCTCAAGTAAGAAGTCTGTACAAATAGACAATCGTTCTAAGGATCATTACATTGAAGCAAGTACGGTTTCAGGTAAAATAGTAATAGATAAATTTTAAACATCATCAAACATCGGAGGCGACAATGAAATCCTTACTCTTAAAGAGAAAAAGAGCCTTTATCATATATATCATTGCCTGCTTTTTCCCAGTTATCGGACAACTGGCTGGTAACTTTGGATTTGCTAAGCTAATTGGAGTCGTGGAAGCGAAGAGCTTCCACGAATTCTATATTTCTATAGGCATAATGTTGATAATTGTAATTTCTACATCATTGCTACAGCTCGCGTCACGATTTCTTAGAATTCGTTTCATGAGAGATACACTTCTAGATATTAGAAAGCAAGCATTTGACAAGATTATGAGCTTTAGCTACGCGCACTTTAGTAAAAAATCTAAAGAGGTCTACATATCCAATCTTGTTAATGATATCAACAATTTCGAGCAGATATTTTTTCATAGATTACTAAACGTTATTTTCTATATAGGGGTCTATTCTGTTTCGCTAATCATTTTGGGCTTTTATGATCTGAAGTTTGCGATTGCAATATTCGTCGTTTCTTTAGTGGTTTTCTTTATAACAAAGTCATTTGAAGGAAAGACGGTTAAGATTCAAGAAGAGGTTTCAGAAAATAATGAAGCCTTTACTTTAAAGGCTTCAAATACATTTAATGGACTTGAAATACTTAAGCTGAATAACATCTCAGACAAATTTCTAGACCAAACCATTGACTCAATTAATAAAGTGGAAACAAAACGCTTTCATTTTACGCTGTTTACAGAGGCGCAAAGAGGCCTTACTAACATTTTGAGATATGTGATATTTGTTGGTATTTTGATGTATTTGATTATGCAAGCGTTTAACGACGTGAGCTTGACGCGAATTACGTTTATGATCCAGCTTGCAAATGGCTGTGTGTGGCCAATTGGACAGGTCATGCCTATGTTCAATGAATTAAAGGCAGCCCTAAAAATATATGAAAAGATTACCGTAAGTGACGAGCTTGCTGATGAGAATCATTCTGGCAATTTACCTTTTGCATTTGACAATCAAATCATCGCTGAAAACCTCACCTTCTCCTATGAAGACCATCGCATATTAAACAGTGCCAATTTTGCACTAAAAAAAGGGCAAAAGTATCTTTTGAAGGGTGCAAGTGGTTCAGGTAAGTCTACACTTATTAAGCTTATTTCAAAGGTTTATGAGGGCTATGAAGGGAAAATAACTATGGATGGTAGTGATTTTCACAGCCTATCCACTGAGGATTTCAATCAAAACGTCTCCTTTATTTATCAGGATGTATTTTTATTTGAGGATACACTTAGGAATAACATCACACTTTATAAGCCGTATAGTGAAGCAGCAATTGAAGAGGCGATTGTTAAATCCGGTTTGAAAGAGCTGGTAAATGCCTTTGAAATGGGTCTAGACCATAAAATACAAGAAAATGGGAAGAATTTATCTGGTGGTCAAAGACAAAGGATTTCCATTGCGAGAGCCATTATTAAGAAGAGTCAGATCCTATTTGCAGATGAGGCGACCTCAAGCTTAAATGAAGAGCTTGGACGGGCTATAGAAGATACCCTGCTGTCATTAGACGCAACCGTAATCGCTATCTCACATCGCTTCTATGAAGGAGTAACCGAGAAATACGATGCAGTGCTGGAGCTAAAAAGTGGCTTACTACAAGAGTATCCTAGTGATGTTTATTTTAAGGAGGTAGTGACAATATGAGAAAGCAACTCAAAAAAGCCTACCCTTTTCTTGTACTAGCAGCGATAGCGGGTATTGCGGTCTATTCTGTAGATGGATTGGTAAGCATTCAAATCATGAAAGCCATTGATGCAGTCATGTCGAAGGATAAGTCATTGATGTTTGATCACATTAAAACGATGCTCCTATTGGCAGGTGTTTTTGTACCGACAACGTTACTGGTCGCTTATTTGAAAGGCTTATATAAAAGAAAAGCAATTGTGACGGCGAAGGCCTATTACATCGACAAGATCTTTGACAAAGAGATTAACCAGTTTCAAGCAGAAAATACAGCACTTTATCTTAGTGCGTTGACCAATGATGTTTCAAATGTTGAGATGAATTATATTGATGGTATCTATGAGGTCGTGCTCAACACCATGAACTTTATCGTAGGAATTGTGGTTATCGCATATGTAAGTCCAATTGCACTTGCCGTTGGGATACTGCTTGGTCTTTTGGGACTTGTTGTGTCGGTAGTCATGGGTAAACCCTTACAGCTACATCAATCTCATAGAAGTGAATACTATAAGGACTACACAATTTATATCAAAGAGTTTTTAGGTGCATTTAATATCATCAAGTCCAATAATTTGGCAGATAAAGTGAGCAATGATTTCTACAGCAAGTCTGAGAAAATTCAAGAAAAGGGATACATCATTGATAAAATAGTATCCTATATCAGTGCAACTCAGAATTTTATTATGATGTCTATCATGTATGGGCTCCTTGCATTTTCTGTCTGGATGGCACTTAAAGGTAATCTGACTTTGGGTGGCGTTATTCTCATCGTGAACAATATGGAAAAAATAATGTTTCCACTTATGCAGATTAGTGAATGGCTACCTAAGGTGCAATCGACAAAGGGTATTTTCAAACGCATCGATGAGATCCTCGATAAAAATGTGGATCACGAGGAGACCTTATCAGTAGGAGAGCTAAACGACGGCTTAAGCTTTGATGAAGTGAGCTTCTCTTATGATCATAATGCGGTGCTTGATGAGGTTGTTTTTGAGTTTGATAAAGGCAAGAAGTACTTGATCGTCGGCCCTAGTGGTGGTGGTAAATCAACCATTTTGAAATTGACGAGAAAGTATTTTAACCCAACTAGGGGTCAAATTAAGTACGATGCCTTTGATCTTAAAAACGTGCAAAAGGCATCCTATTTCAAACAAATTTCGAATATTGAGCAAGCGGTCTTCATTTTTGAAGACACCTTAAGAAATAATCTAACCTTATATAAGCAATACGATGATGCTGCCATAGAAGAAGCCATAAAAAATGCTGGACTTTCAGATTTTATTGGCAAGTCTGAGGATGGTCTTGAAAGAATGCTTTACGATAATGGCAAGAACATCTCCGGCGGTGAGAAAAGTAGAATTGCCATCGCAAGAGGCTTGCTACAAAATGCAAACATATTGATTTTAGATGAGGCGTTTGCAAGTCTTGATGGACATGTTGCAAGAGAAATTGAAGAAACCATCTTAAATTTAAATGGCGTTACCGTGGTTAATGTGAGCCACGTTTTGTTTGAACAAACCAAAGAGAAGTACGATAAAATATTCTTAGTAAAAAACAAAAAGGTTTACGCAATATAAATGAAAAATGACAGACTCGTTTTGATAGAGTCTGTCAGTTTATTTATTTGCGGGTAAAGGTACACTCACCGCCGATATAGGTTTTTTCAACCTTTAGAGTCAATAGCTCAGATGGATGTAGGCTTTCAAGTGGCTTTGTAACAGCAAAGAAATCAGCCAAATACCCAGGTTCGAGTCTTCCCTTTATGTGCGTCTCATATGAAAAATACGCACCAGCCGAAGTATAGGCGTCAAATGCTTCTTCAAAGGTAAGACCTTCTTCTTTATAGTAAACTAAGCCATCAGGACGTTCTCTATAAATGGCATAATATAAACCGCGCATAGGGTTGGGGTTCTCTACAGGGGCGTCTGACCCAAATGCAAGTATAATACCGTGAGAAAGCATTTTTTTGTAGGCATAAGAGGTGCGAGCCAGCACTGGACCTACTCTGCTAGGAACGATGGTCATGTCGTATTCTAAAAACACTGGCTGTACCAGTGCACTGATACCTTGCTTAGCCATCTTCAAAATCAATTCATCGTCCATTATTTGACAGTGTATAATGCTATTTCTTCCTGTAGTAACGCCTTCAAATACGTTTAAAATCAATTCTATGGTCGCATCTCCAATACCGTGTATCGCTAGATCAAGCTTGGCGGATTGACAGATTTTAACTAGCTCACGCAAGTCATCCTCTGAGTGAATAAAGAGTCCCTTTTCACCTGGTGCGTCATGATAGCCTTTACGAATTTTAGCAGTGCGCGAGCCAAGACTGCCATCTGCCAGTACCTTTAATGGACCATCGGTATATCTACCGTATTGATTATTTTGATTATAGCCATCCTTAATTGCTTTTCGCAGCAAGTCAGGTGTAAAGAACTGACTTTGCTCGTAAACTCTGATTTTCAATTTGTTTTCATCGACGAGAGCTTTAAAAGCGTCCTGAACTGCGGCATAGTGGTCCTGTTCAACCATAATTAAATCATCAGTTTGAACGGATGTGATGCCATATGCCATCAGGTGCGCCTGTGCCGTTTCGACGAAGGTCATCAATTGCGCTTTACTCGGTTCAATTTTAACGAGGCTCAGGGCATTCTCTCGAATAATACCAGTTAATTCGCCATTTATAACATCTATTGCCCCTCCAGTGATTTGCATATCTGCGGTAAGCTTGAAATGTGCAATGGCTTTAGAGTTTAAGACTGCGATATGACCACAGGCTCTATACAAAATAACAGGTCGTTCGCTACAGCAAGCATCTAGATCGTATCGGTTTGGCAATCTTTTTTCTTTGAAAAGATCTTGATTCCAGCCCCTACCGGTTATAATTTCGAAGAAATGACTTGTGCAATATGTGGTGAGCGCCTCCTTTAGCGCATCTATGCTATGCACATCACCTAAAAGGCATTGGGAGAGTGAGGCGCCATAGCCCATTAGATGCATATGTGAATCATTGAATCCCGGATAGATGAAAAAGCTAGATAAATCCTCAAATATAGTTTCTTCAGTCAGCTTAGGAGGTTCAGTAGCGATTGCTATTATCAATTCATCTTCAATTAGGACATAGCTTGGGGTGAGCGTCTTCGGATAAACTCCGGCAACCTTTAAGAGCTTTAGCATACATCTCTCCTTTAAAAAGTATTTACAATTATTATATATTGTTGAAGGTGACTTGTCAGTGTATTATGGTATAATGGTAAGGTGTTATTATTGTAAAATAAATCACAATGTATCAAAATTAGGAGGAGTAATGAAATATAGTAAACCTATAGTATTGGGTATGAGTTTACTGTTATTGTTAGGTGGCTGTTCAAATGCTGTAGATGATAAAGAAGCAACGACTGAAACCACTGTCGCAATTACATCGGAGACAAGTACATCAGAGGCGGGATCGGAGTCGTCATCTGAAGCAACTACAGAGCAATCTTCTACGGGAGAGGGAACAACTGTCGCGCAGGGATCTACTGAAACGACGACAGAGAACGATCATGTCATCGTTAGAAGTGAATCGACGATTAAGAACGATTCTAAAACAGGCAGTATCATTACATCACAGGAAAGCTACCAGCTTGGAACTTATATTACCTTGAGTATATATGCAGATAAGGAAGTCCCAAATAATGTTTTTGACGATTTATTTAATCTGATTGATAAATACGAGTACATGGTCTCAAAGAACATCTCAGGGACAGAGCTTGACAAGGTCAATAAAAATGCAGGAATTGCACCGGTTAAGGTCTCAAGTGATATTATTGAAATGGTTAATTTAGGCATTAAATACGCAAAGATTTCCGAAGGACGCTTTGATGTTTCTATAGGACCTATGGTCGATTTATGGGGAATTGGATCTGAATCGGCTAGATTACCAGCAGACTCAGAAATTCAGGCGCTAATGAAATCCATCGATTACAGTAAAATTGTGGTAGATAAATCAGCTTCGACCGTTTATTTAACTGAAAAGGGTATGGAAATTGATCTAGGTGCTATTGCAAAGGGCTATATCGCGGATAGATTGAAGGAAAAGATACAAGCTGAGGGCTACGAAAGTGCAATTATTAACCTAGGTGGTAATGTACTGACGGTTGGTAAAAAGCCGAACAGCGATAACTGGAACATCGGTGTAAGAAATCCAGAATCAGATGCAGGCTCAACGATGGGCATTCTAAAGTTAATTGATAACTCTATTGTTTCATCTGGCGTATACGAGAGATTTTTTATACAAGATAATGTAAGATATCACCATATCATCAATGCATTAACTGGATATCCAGAGCAAAATGAGATGCTATCGGTCTCTATCGTATCTGATCGCTCAGTAGATGGAGATGCCTTATCCACAACCACCTTCCTACTTGGCCTTCAAAACGGTTACAAGTATATAGAATCCTTAGATGGGATTGGTGCAGTATTTATCATGAAGGACCATTCGGTCTATGTTACAAGTGAATTGGCTGATAAGTTTACATTAACCAATAAGGATTACACTATTAAAACCATACAGCCTTGATTAAGTCGTTTAACCCTATGCTCTGTATACAGAGCATAGGGTTTTTTACATAGAGCATAAGGCTGTTTAGATGTAAAAAAGCGCAGTTCCGAGGAACTGCGCTTTGTCTGATTAGCTGGTTGTTGTTTGCATTTCTCTAATCAATATTATTTTAATTTAAGTGCTTTTTTAGCTAATTCAATAAAGTTACCAACTTTGATAGAAACGCCTGTTACAGCATCTGTGTGACCATCAGCATCAGTTAAAGTAATTTCATCTAAGCTTTGTGTATCAACTAAGAAATTTTCTACCATAGCTGCTTGTTCATGCCATTCAGATGAAGCTTTACCGATTGAAACCATACCGTAATCGCCATCGATTGAAGCTGTTTTCTTATCTTTATCAGTATCTTTGCTTGTACCATTCCAGTTAGCAGCAACGATGAAACCGTTGATTACTGTGAAAGAAGCATTTTCTTTCCAGCCTGAATCGCCATAATCAGCATCTTCAGCGTAGAAAGTACCATCAACATATGGACCAGAGCCTACTGGACCAGCTGCTAAAGCTTCAGCAGTTAAGTCAACGAAATCACTTACGTGAATAGAAACGCCAGTAATAGAATCTGTGTGACCTTCAGCATCTGAATAGTTAAGACCATCAAATGATTGATTGTCGATTAAATATTGCTCAGCAAGAGCAGCTTGTTCATGCCATTCTGATTGAGCTTTACCAAATGTAACCATATTGTATTCGCCATCAGCAGAAGTTGTTTTTTTGTCTTTACCTGCAGTAACGCTTGCGCCGTTCCAATCTGCAGATACGATTTTACCACCAGCAACTTCGATAGTAACTACTGTTTTCCAACCTGATTCAGCATCAAATGTTGGTTGAGTTGCGAAATAGATACCGTCAGCTAAGTCGCCGCCAGCTGTAGTTGTGTCAGCTGCAGTTGTATCTGCTGCTGTTGTTTCTTCTGCAGTCGTTTCTACTGCAGGCTCTTCGTTTTTACCACATCCAATAAATAAACTGCTCACCATTAAAAGAACGAGCAATAGACTTAATAATTTCCTCATAAGCCACCTCCTAGTGTTTTGCAAACAACCTAAACCTATTATATCAAAAGATTTGAATAAAGCAATTTTTATTAAGGAAAGTTGATACTTTTTTAACGTAAAAAAAGGAAACATTTGAGAAATGCTTCCTTAGCTTGCAATTACTTGCGTATGAATTTTTTTTTATCGCAATAAGCCTTGAAAAAGTAGCAACTTATTTCCAATTATAGGTTGTTACTCTATTAGAACAGCGGTGCCATAGACCATAATCTCTGCAGCGCCCTGTACCACGCTGCTCGAAGCGTACCTAATGTTGACGATGGCATCTGCACCCATTGCAGTAGCTTCCTCTACCATAAGCTTTGTCGCTATTTGTCTCGCTTCATTTAGCATCTCACTGTACTCTTTCATCTCACCACCGACTAAGTGTCTAAAGGCTGATGTGATATCTTTTCCAACATGTCTTGCTCTAATGGTACTTCCTTTGACAAGTCCAAGAGCCGATGTGATTGTCCTACCTGGTATATCAGGCGTATTCACTAATAACATGAGACCTCCTAAAAGACTAGTATTTTTTATAGTCGTCGCCTTCAGATTTAGAAGTCTTATAACGATCCCAAATCAATGCGACAATAAGCATTATACCGACGATCAATAAGCCAATAGCCATAAAATTAATCACATTGGCTAAAAAATAGGCACTTGGAAAGAAACTGATTACTATACCTATTGCAAACATGGCAACTAAAAATGTAACAAAAAGAATACTAGAAATTTTTATCATATTACCAACCTCCATTTCACTGCTCCGAAAGGGGCTTATTTCCCCTTTATCATAACAAATCTAACGCTTTTAGTTATTAAAAAAGGATTAAACTTTATCTAAAGTGGGAGAAATAATGCTCAAAATCAGTAGTTAAAAAAAAACAATAATCCTTAAAATATTTTATTAATTTAAAAAATTTTTTATACAGTGAAATGAAATTTAAAAAGACAGAATAGACAGACAATTCAAAAGATTTCCCCCAATTTCGAAAACTTTAAATCGTTTATACAATGCATGAATATGCAAAATAGTTCGAAAATTCGTACAACAGCTTGAAACCATTGTAAATAGATGCTTGTAAAAGTTTTAACAACGGGTGTATACTAGAATTGCTTCAAAGAAATATGAATAAATTACCATATTATTACAATCCAAACTAAAAGAGGTGCAATGATGAACCAAAATGGCTTACAGGTTTTTTCCGAAATAGGAAAGCTGAAAAAGGTTTTGCTTCACAGACCAGGTGAGGAAATAGAAAATCTAACTCCGTCACTCATGAATCGTTTGCTATTTGATGATATTCCATATCTGAAAATAGCGAGAGAAGAGCATGATGCATTTGCGGATGTGTTTAGAAAAAATGGTGTTGAAGTCTGTTATCTTGAAGATTTAATCTCAGAAACATTAAGGGATGGCAATTTGAAGGAAGCTTTTATAGAAGAGTTTGTTTCAGAGGCGGGACTTAAAAATCGATTAAGAATAGAACAGGTTAAGGATTACTACAGGGAGTTTGAGGATAACAAATCCATGATAGACAAAATGATGTCTGGGATTCGACGCGAAGAGCTTCAGCCATCTGGACTCAGATCGTTATCCGACCTAGTCGATATGGATTATCCATTTATAGTCGATCCGATGCCCAATTTATACTTTACTCGAGACCCATTTGCAACCGTAGGAAATGGTATAACACTGAATAAAATGAGAACGATAACAAGATGTCGTGAAACGATTTTCGCGAAGTATATCTTTAGATTTCATCCAGATTATCGACATCATGACATACCGTTTTGGTACGATCGAGAAATGAAGAATTCAATAGAAGGTGGCGATGTTCTCGTTTTAAGCGAGAAAGTAATTGCTATCGGAATTTCTGAAAGAACAGATGCAGATGCAATTGAGCTATTTGCACGCAATGTATTTTCAGATGGACAGCCGTTTGAGACGATCTTAGCCTTTGACATCCCTAAAAGTAGAGCCTTTATGCATCTAGACACGGTATTTACGATGGTCGATGATCAGGTGTTCACCATCCATCCTGAAATAGAAGGACCATTAACGGTTTACTCTCTTAGACGCACAGAGCGAAAAGGCGAATATAAAATCGAAAGAGAATATCAAACGCTTGAAACCATATTGAGTAAATATCTTGAAGCGGATTCTGTTAAGCTCATTCGATGTGGTGGTAAGAAGGGGATTGATGCTGGCAGAGAGCAATGGAATGACGGTTCAAATACACTCGCTATCTCACCAGGTGAGGTCATCGTTTATTCAAGAAACCATGTGACAAACCGCCTGCTAGAATCAGAGGGGATTAAGCTACATGAAATTCCTTCATCTGAATTGTCGAGAGGTAGAGGTGGTCCTAGGTGTATGTCTATGCCACTTTTTAGAGAGAGATTATAATTATACGGATTATCGTAGGTAACAAACACGCAAAGCGTGATTAAGATTATATATGATCAACTAGGAGGATATTATGCCAGTTAATTTAAAAGGAAGACATTTATTAACATTAAAAGACTTTACACCAGAAGAAATCAGATATCTTTTAAATTTGTCTAGTGATTTAAAAGCGAAGAAAAGAGCAGGCATTAGAGGCAATTTATTAGATCGAAAAAACATTTGTTTATTATTTGATAAAACATCCACTCGTACAAGATGCGCATTTGAAGTAGCAGCCTTTGACGAAGGGGGTACAGTGACTTTTTTAACCAACAGTCAAATGGGCAAAAAAGAAAGTATCGAGGATACTGCGAGAGTTTTAGGAAGATATTATGATGGTATTGAGTATAGAGGCTTTAAACAGTCAACCGTTGAAGAGCTAGCAAAATACTCTGGCGTACCAGTATGGAATGGCTTAACGGACCGTTATCACCCAACTCAGATATTAGCGGACTTTTTAACCGTTATGGAACACGTAGATAAACCTTTAAACAAAATTAAATTCGTGTATGTCGGTGATGCAAGAAACAATATGGGAAATTCGCTTATGATAGGCGCTGCTAAAATGGGGATGCATTTCGTAGCACTTGCTCCAAAAACCTTATGGCCTGAAGAAGCGCTCGTAGAGGAAATGAAGCTAGTTGCTAAGGAAACCGGTGCAGTTATTGAATTATCTGAGGATGTAGCTTCAGTAGATGGTGCGGATGTTCTTTATACAGATGTTTGGGTTTCGATGGGTGAGGAGCATTTATTTGAGGAAAGAATCAAAATGCTCAAGCCATATCAAGTCAATATGGATATGGTAAAAAAGACAAATAATGAAAATGTTATATTTATGCACTGTTTACCAGCATTCCATGACAACATGACAGAGGTTGGTGCGCAAATCGAAGAAAAATATGGACTCTCTGAAATGGAGGTTTCTGACGAGGTCTTTAGAAGTAAACACTCAGTTGTCTTTGATGAGGCTGAAAATAGAATGCATACTATAAAAGCAATCATGGTTGCAACCATCGGCAACTTATAAGAACGTTGACAATACTATCTCGGAGGCAATCTACATGAATAAGGATAAAATCGTCGTTGCTCTAGGCGGCAATGCTTTGGGAAATTCACCTGAAGAGCAGTTGATGCTTGTAAAAGGAACGGCTAAACCCATTGCAGATCTAATTGAAGCTGGACATGAAGTTATATTAGCACATGGTAATGGCCCACAGGTGGGCATGATTAACCTAGCAATGGCAACCTCAGCAGCCTCAGAAGCAAAAACACCAGAAATGCCATTTCCTGAATGTGGTGCAATGAGTCAGGGCTACATTGGCTTTCATCTTCAAAATGCAATTAGAGAAGAACTACTAAATCGTAATTTGAACGTTCCAGTAGCAACCATTGTAACTCAAGTAATCGTCGACAAGGATGATCCAGCATTTAGTAAACCTACTAAGCCTATTGGCGCCTTTTACTCTAAAGAAGAAGCAGAGCTGCTAATTGCGCAAAAAGGGTATACTATGGTAGAAGATGCAGGCAGAGGCTACAGACGTGTCGTCGCTTCACCTAAACCGATAGATGTCGCTGAAAAAGAAACTGTAGAAGCCCTAGTTGAAAAGGGGCACATCGTCATCACTGTTGGCGGTGGTGGTATTCCAGTGATTAGAGAAGGCAATCGACTCATAGGTGTTCCAGCCGTTATCGATAAAGACTTCGCTTCTGAAAAAATAGCAGAATTATTAGATGCGGATTATTTGATTATTTTGACTGCTGTGGAAAAGGTTGCGATTAACTACGGTAAGGAAAATGAGAAATGGCTGTCAAAGCTGTCAGTAGAAGAAGCAAATCAATACATTGAGGAAGGTCATTTTGCACCAGGAAGCATGCTGCCTAAGGTTCAAGCTGCTCTTCAATTTGCAAGCTCTAAGCCAGGTAGACGCGCGTTGATCACTTCGCTAGAAAAAGCTAAGGATGGCATCGAAGGTAAAACTGGCACCATGATTCAAGTATAAAAATTGATTTAAGATAAACTCATAAAGTCCTTCATCGGTTTTGAATAGATTCCAGATGAAGGACTTTCTTTTTACGTGAAATACAGTTTTTCTAAGCTTTATGGCATAAAACTTGCGTGTTATTATTTTCAACGTAGCCATATGAAACATTCTACAAATGTTTTATAATGAAGAAAATGAGAAAAAGATAGCGAGCGTGATGATATGAGTAATTATACTGGAGAAAAAGGTAACTTAACAGACGATTTGTTTATCAAAAGGCTTCATCAAATTTTCGATCCGATTTCAGTGCCGATAATTATGGTAAATAAGGACACTGAAGTCGTAATGATCAATGAGTCTTTCGCAGATTATCTCGGGTATCCGAGAAGTGAGATTATCGGGAAAAAGGTTGCAGTACTCGATCCAAACACGCGTTTTCCATATGTCATAAAAAACAAACAGCCTGAATTCGCTCACAAGCACAAGTTTACAAATGGTCATACGGCACTTGTGCATAGAATTCCTGTTTTGGATGATGATGGAGAGGTTGTTTTCGGGTTTGGTATGGTCATCTTTGACGACCTAAAGAAGCTGCAAGAGGTGTTAGAGAAAAACAAGCTATTGGAAGGAAAGCTTTCGATTTATCAGGAAGAATTAAAGAGCATG
This sequence comes from Clostridiales bacterium 38-18, assembly GCA_001897605.1. Taxonomy (GTDB): domain Bacteria; phylum Bacillota; class Clostridia; order Peptostreptococcales; family Acidaminobacteraceae; genus Fusibacter_C. The sequence goes on from MKTL01000016.1 coordinate 466,019, forward strand.
CGCGGCGCTAAGTATTCTTGGGAGTCCATAATAGGTAACTCGATCATCATGCAGGACGTTAAGGGAATTGCCGCTAAGGCAGCTAAAACGGATTCAAATGTCTTGATTATAGGTGAAAGTGGTACAGGTAAGGAGCTATTTGCGCACGCCATTCACAATGATAGTAAAAGGTTTGATGGGCCATTTATTAAGATCAACTGTGCCGCAATTCCAAAGGATTTATTGGAATCAGAGCTGTTTGGATATGAAGAGGGCGCATTTACTGGCGCCAAGAAGCAGGGTAAGATAGGCAAATTTGAGCTTGCAAATGGTGGTACTATCTTTTTAGACGAAATTGGTGACATGCCCTTGGACATGCAGGTCAAGATATTAAGAGTGCTTCAAGAGAAGGAAGTGGAACGGATTGGCGGCAATAAAACAATTCCTATCGACTGTCGTATCATCGCTGCAACCAATAGAGACCTCGTTGAACGCATCAAAGAAAATGAGTTTAGAGAGGACTTATACTATAGACTTAATGTCGTTAATATAGAGGTTCCCCCTCTTAGACAAAGAAAAGAGGATATTGAAATATTAACCCTTAAGCTAATGGAAAAGCTTTCACATTCACTTGGAAAGTTTGTAAGTAATATCACGGTGGATGCACTGGATTGTCTGAAAACCTATAACTGGCCAGGTAACATTAGAGAGCTTGAAAATGTGGTAGAGCGCGCAATTAACATGACGGAAGGGGAAACCATCGAAATTCAGCACCTTCCATCATTTATAATCGCTCATAACCCAAATGAAGCAAAGGAAACAACTACCCTAACGAGTCTAAGACATGCAGTCGATGAGGTAGAAAAAGCGACGATCTTAAAATCCCTTAAGGCTGTTAATTATAATAAACTGAAGGCAGCTAAGATTTTGGGGATCAGCAGAACGAGCTTATATGAGAAAATGGAAAAATTTAAACTAGAAGTTGAGTAAAGTGTAAGAGAGTGTTCACAAAACTGTTGTACAAATTGTGAACACTGTCTTTTTTTTGTACAGTTTTTCATACACGATTCCAATAAAAATAGTCACTTGTCTGCGATTTTGTTTTGGCACGACTCTTGCGTATTCTAAAAAGCAAACAAGAGTTGTAATGAATTGCATAAAGATTTAGGAGGCTTGGCAGATGAAAAGAAGATCTGTTGGAATCGTAGGAACCGGTATATATATTCCGGAAAATGTTATTACTGCTAAGGAAATCGCTGAAGCGACAAATGGCGTTTGGGCAGAACAAGCAATTATAGATAAGCTAGGGTTTACACAAAAGCCGATTCCTGGAAAAGGGGATGGCACACAGGCGATGGGTGTAAAAGCCGCATTGGATTGTTTAAAGAACACAGGGGTAGATCCTCTAGAAATAGACGTCATCTTATGTATGGGTGAAGAATGGAAAGAATTTCCACTTACCACTTCTGCGATCTATATCCAAGAGCAAATCGGTGCGAAAAACGCATGGGGTATAGATGTACAAAATCGTTGCTGTACGACTGTAACGGCTATGAAGATGGCAAAGGACATGCTTGTAGCAGACGAGAGCATTAATACCATCATGGTTTGTGGTGGCTATAGAAATGGTGACTTCGTAGACTACAGCGATAAAAACATGTCGATGATGTTTAACCTTGGCGCAGGTGCTGGCGCAATTATTCTTAAAGCGGATTATCATAAAAACTTGCTTTTAGAATCTCATATTATGTCTGACGGTAGTATGGCGAGAGATGCTGGTGTAGAAATCGGCGGTATCGAGCACCCAATTACGACAGATAACTTAGGAGAAGCATACAAATCGCTAAGATTGATGGATGCGGACCACATGAAAAACAGACTCAACGATGTCTCTATGGACAACTGGATGAAATGCATTGACTTGGCATTTAAAAAATCTGGCGTTGAAAAATCAGAACTCGATTACTTAGCGGTACTTCATTTTAAGTACTCTATGCATAAACAAATGCTTGACCTTCTGGGATTAGAAGAAAGCCAATCTATCTATCTTAGTGAATTCGGTCATATAGGTCAAGTGGATCAAATATTGTCTTTACATTTAGCCGAACGACAAGGGAAACTTAAAGAGGGGTCGGTCGTGTCAATGATTGCAGCAGGGATCGGTTATGCATGGGCAGCTAATGTAATAATTTGGGGAGAAAGGGGTGAAGGTAGTGTTGAGTAAATCTGAATACCAGAAGAAAGTAGTTCTTGTAAAAGACGTACTTCCTTTAATCAGCTCTGGCGATCATATCGTTTCAGGCTTGGCAGGTGCAGAGCCTCAATTAATTTTATCCGAGCTTCATAAAGAAGCGGATCGATTAAGAGACGTCTCTATTATCACTTGTCTACCGATGGGAACTTACGAATTCTTTGGCAATCCCCAATATAAGGATGCTTTCACTATGGAAGGATGGTTCTACAGTGGCGCAATGCGAAAATTGCATGCCAATAAGAACATCACCTTTATCCCCAATCATCTTCACTTTGCTGCAACTAAAAGATTGGATTTCAAAAAACCTAAAATTTATATGGGGAATTGCTCACCAGTAGATGAACATGGTTTTGTGTCATTGGGTCTAAGTGCAGTCTATGAAAAAGAAATGATAGCAGAGGCTGATATCGTCATTCTCGAGGTCAATCCCAATGTACCAAGAACCTTTGGCGATACACTTTTACACTATACAAAGGTCGATTATTTTATCGAAGCTGATTATGAATTACCTGAACTACCGATCACAGAGCCAAATGAAAAGGACATCAAGATCGGTCAATATATCGCTGACCTAATCGAAGATGGTTCTACCATACAGCTAGGCATCGGCGGCATACCAAACGCTGTTGCTCAAGCGCTTAAAACGAAAAAGCACTTAGGAATTCATACTGAAATGTTTACTGACGGTATGGTGGACTTAGTAGAATGTGGTGCTGTAGATAACAGTATGAAATCCATTCATCCTGAAAAGATGGTCGCTGCATTTGCGCTTGGAAGTAAAAAGCTCTACGATTTTATCAATAATAACCCTAGTGTAGAAATAAAACGCGGCACCTATGTAAACGACCCTTATGTGATTGGTCAAAACTATAAAATGGTTTCAATCAACACTTCAGTCGAAGTAGATTTAACAGGACAATGCTGCTCGGAGTCCGTGGGAACTAGACAAATCAGTGGTACTGGCGGTCAAGCCGATACTGCTATAGGCGCTCAAAATTCAAAGGGTGGCAAATCCTTTATCGCGCTTTATTCAACAGCAGTGGTAAAAGACCCAGTAACTGGTGAAAAAATCGAAAAATCAAAAATAGTACCTATGCTAACCCCTGGCGCTATCGTTTCATTATCGAGAAATGATGTGGATTATGTGGTAACAGAGTACGGCGCAGTTACTTTGAGAGGCACCTCTGTCAGAGAACGCGTTAAAAGACTGATCAGCATCGCTCATCCTATGTTCAGAGAAGAGCTACAAAGAGAAGCAGATGCACTAATGATTTGGTAATAAAGCTATATTCGTCTCCTTTAAATAGACCCTAAACGTAAAGAAGAAACAGGACACCCAACCTGTTTCTTCTTTATTATTATAAATATGATGAACTAATAAAATTCAAATTTTGAAGCATTGTCAATTGAAACTTAGCACCTATCGCTTATCCTACGTTAAAGTCAGTGTTCAATCTTTCTACGATTTCTTTACCTAAGGCATTTAAAGCTTCGAATTCAACATCCTTTGGCGAATAAGTTGCTTCTATGGATGGACCAATTTTTTCCCAGCCGATTTCGTTAACGAAAGCCTCAATACCTGAAACCCCACCACCAGACCAAGATTTGTTACCAAAAACGGAAATCAAGCGATCCTTAAGACCAGAGTTGCTAAGCTTAGCTAGTACCGTTTCAACAGAGCTAAATACTTTAGTGTTATATGCACACGAGCCGATAACCACCGCTTTGTATTTCCAAATTTCACTTAGAATATATGAGTTGTGTGTTTTAGAGGCATCAAATACCTTAACATTTTTAACCCCATTTTCAGCGATGATGCGTGCAAGATAGTCTGCCATCTTTGCAGTATTGCCATACATAGAACCATAAACGATAACGACACCGTGCTCTGCCTCAAAGCGACTCCATTTATCATAAAGCTCAACTATTTTTGAAGGATTGGAACGCCAAACCGGACCATGTGTCGGTGCGATCATCTTAATGTCTAGGCCACCTAATTTTTTTAGGCTTCTTTGAACCATAGGACTATACTTTGCCACGATATTACTATAGTAACGTCTTGTTTCATCCTCATAAAATTCAAAATTTATTTCGTCGTCAAATATGCCGCCATCTAAAGCACCGAAGCCACCAAAAGCATCCATTGAGAAAAGGACACCAGAGGTTTCATCGAAGGTCATCATAGTCTCTGGCCAGTGAACCATAGGGGTTAAGTAGAACGTTAGCTTGTGCTTTCCTAAATCGATAGAATCCCCATCGCCAACCTCATAATAATTACGCGTAATACCATAAAAGCCTTCTATAAAAGGAAAGGTCTTTTTATTACCTACGATTTTCATATCTGGATAAGCACCTAAAAGAGCGAGCATCGAGCCTGAATGATCGGGCTCCATATGATTGACGATTAGGTAATCTACTTGTCTATCGCCAATGATTTCCTTAATTTTTTCAAGATATTCTGTCGTCTTATTAAACTTTACCGTATCTAGAATGGCTATCTTTTCATCGTTGATCAGGTATGAGTTGTATGCCACACCTTTTTCCAATGGCCAGTAGTTTTCAAATAGAGTAGTCTCTCTATCGTTCACACCAATCCAATGGATATCTTCTCTAATACTTAATCTACAATTCATTATTCACCTCGTATTTGTATTTACTAAAACAGTGGTCTATTAATGCTTTTATTATAGAATAAAATCATTGGATAGGACAGACTATTTTTGTATTTATTAATTTACAGTTTCGAATTGTATACAAAATACAGATATGCTATAATACTAAATGTAATCGAAATGGCTATAGTGGTTTACATCCTGAACATTCTTATATATAATGTACTTGAACTTTAGTAATAGAGGTAGTTGACCATTGTGTCAAATGATTAACAAAATGTAGCATAAGGATTGGGAGTACGTTGATTGACAGGGATGTATTTTGTATACTATACTGTTTCTGTAATCAATGATGATTAAAAGGAGGCTATTTTTAATGGGTAAAAAAGTAATGAAAACCATGGACGGTAACACGGCTGCAGCATATGTATCATATGCGTTTACTGATGTTGCTGCTATCTACCCAATTACACCATCTTCAAATATGGCAGAAGCTGTAGATGAATGGGCGTCATCTGGGAAAAAGAATATTTTCGGCCGACCTGTAATGGTATCTGAGCTTCAATCAGAAGCGGGTGCTGCAGGTGCTGTTCACGGCTCTTTGCAAGCAGGTGCTTTAACGACGACTTTCACAGCGTCACAAGGCTTGCTATTAATGATCCCAAATATGTACAAAATTGCTGGCGAATTATTACCAGGTGTATTCCACGTAAGTGCTAGAGCAATCGCTTCACATGCACTTTCTATCTTCGGCGATCATTCAGACGTTATGGCAGCTAGACAAACTGGTTTTGCTTTATTGTCTTCAGGTTCAGTTCAAGAAGTTATGGACCTTGCTGGTGTTGCTCACTTATCTGCAATTAAAGGTAGAGTACCATTCGTTCACTTCTTTGACGGTTTCAGAACATCACACGAAGTTCAAAAAATCGAAGTTATTGATTACGCAGAATTCGATAGATTGGTTGACCACGATGCAATCAATGCATTTAGAAATGGCGCTTTAAGCCCAGAGCATCCTGTTACAAGAGGTACAGCACAAAACCCTGATATCTTCTTCCAAGCAAGAGAAGCTTCTAATGGTTTCTACAATGCTGTTCCTGAAATCGTTGTTAACTACATGAACGAAATCAACAAAATTACAGGTAGAGATTACAAGCCTTTCAACTACTATGGTGCTCCAGATGCTGAGAGAATCGTTGTAGCAATGGGTTCTGTAGTTGAATCTTTAGAAGAAACAATCGACTACTTAAACGCTAGAGGCGAAAAAGTAGGTATGATCAAAGTTAGATTATACAGACCATGGGCACCAAGCTACTTCTTTGATGTTTTACCTGCTACTGTAAAAACAATTGCAGTATTAGATAGAACGAAAGAACCAGGTGCAGATGGCGAGCCATTATATAAAGACGTTAGAGCTATGTTCTACGGCAGAGAAAATACACCAGTTATCGTTGGTGGACGTTATGGTCTTGGCTCAAAAGATACAACGCCTACACACCTTAAGGTTGTATTTGACGAAATGAAAAAAGAAAACCCAGCAAACGGCTTTACACTTGCGATCAATGATGATGTGACTCACCTTTCTTTAAATGCAGAAGAGAGCATCGTTGCTGAGAGCGAAGGCACTATCCGTTGCAAATTCTGGGGTCTTGGTTCTGACGGTACAGTTGGCGCTAACAAAAATGCAATCAAAATCATCGGTGACAAAACTGACCTTTATGCACAAGGTTACTTCTCATATGACTCTAAAAAGTCAGGTGGTATCACAGTTTCTCACTTAAGATTTGGTAAAAACCCAATTCGTTCAACTTACCTCATCGATGAAGCAGATTACGTTGCATGCCACAATCAATCATATGTATACCAATATGATTTATTAAAAGGCCTTAAAAAAGGTGGTACTTTTGTTCTTAACTGTAAATGGAATGAAGAAGAAGTAAGTGCTTTACTTCCTGCAGCTATGAAAAAATATATCGCTACAAAAGAGATCAAATTCTACACAATCGACGCTACTAGCATCGCTGAAGAAATCGGTCTTGGTAACAGAATCAACATGATCATGCAATCTGCATTCTTTAAACTTGCTAACGTTATCGATATCAATGACGCTGTTAAGTATCTTAAAGAAGCAATTGAAAAATCATATGGAAATAAAGGTGCTAAAATCGTTGAGCTTAACAACAAAGCAGTTGATTTAGGTATCGATAGACTTGTAAAAGTTACAGTTCCTGCTGATTGGGCAACTGCTGAAGAGTCAACTGGCGTTGAAGCTAAAGGTGAACCAACATTCATCAAAGAAATCTTAAGACCAATCGCTGCTCAAAAAGGTGATGATCTTCCAGTAAGTACATTCAAAGGCTATGAAGATGGTACTTTCGAAGCGGGTACTGCTGCTTACGAAAAACGTGGTATCGCAGTTAACGTTCCAGAATGGCAAATCGACAACTGTATCCAATGTAACCAATGTTCTTATGTCTGCCCACATGCAGCTATCCGTCCTTTCTTAATCACTGAAGAAGAAAAAGCGGCAGCTCCAGCAGGCTTTGAAACAAAAGGAGCAATCGGTAAAGGTCTTGAAGGCTTACAATACAAAATTCAAGTTTCTCCATACGATTGTACAGGCTGCGGAAACTGTGCTGATGTTTGTCCTTCTAAAAACAAAGCATTGGTTATGAAGCCAATCGAAACTCAAGTTGAAGTTCAATCTGAAAACTGGAATTTCGTAGTTGCTCAACCAGTTAAAGACGACAAAATGCCTCTTAACACAGTTAAAGGCTCACAATTTGCTCAACCATTATTCGAGTTCTCAGGCGCTTGTGCTGGTTGTGGTGAAACACCATATATCAAAGCAGTTACACAATTATACGGTGACAGAATGATGATCGCAAATGCTACAGGTTGTTCTTCAATCTGGGGTGGTTCTGCACCTTCTACACCATATACTAAAAACGCTAAAGGACAAGGTCCAGCTTGGGCGAACTCATTATTCGAAGACAATGCTGAGTACGGATACGGTATGGCACTTGCTGTAAAAGCAATTAGATCAAACATGGTAGAAAGATTCTCTGCACTTGTTGAAATGAACATTGATGAAGCGGTTAAAGCGCCATTCGTTGAGTGGTTAGGCTGCTACGAAGATGCAGAAGCTTCAAAAGTTGCTTCAGCTAAAGTTCTTTCAGTACTTGATGCAAACGTAGATGCTGCTGCTAAAGAAATCCTTGAGTATGCTAGAAACCAAAAAGACTACCTAGTAAAACGTTCTGTATGGATCGTTGGTGGTGACGGTTGGGCATATGACATCGGTTTCGGTGGTCTTGATCACGTTCTTGCTAGTGGCGAAAACGTAAACGTTCTTGTATTTGATACAGAAGTTTACTCAAATACAGGTGGACAAGCTTCTAAATCTACTCCAGTATCTGCAGTTGCTAAATTTGCTTCAGCTGGTATGAGAGTTAAGAAGAAAGACCTTGGTATGATCGCTTCAACTTATGGCTATGTATACGTAGCACAAGTTGCTATGGGCGCTAACCAAAACCACTTCTTAAAAGTGCTTCAAGAAGCTGAATCATATGATGGTCCATCATTAATCATCGCTTACGCACCATGTATCGCTCACGGTATCAAAACTGGTATGGGCACAACACAAAGAAGAGAAAAAGAAGCTGTAGATGCAGGTTACTGGCATCTTTGGAGATTTGACCCACGCGTTAAAGCTGAAGGCAAAAATCCATTCTTCCTCGATTCTAAAGAGCCTACTACTAGCTTCCAAGACTTTATCCTTGGCGAAACGCGATATACAATTCTTCAAAAACAATTCCCTGAAGTTGCAAGTGACTTGTTCAAAGTAGCTGAAGAGAACGCTAAAGATAGATATGCTGGCTATGTAAGATTAGCTAAAATGGAATACTAAGAGTAAAAAAAGATAAATTAATGCTACAAATTATCACTTTAAGGCTGTCGTAAGACAGCCTTTTTTACATATTCAAGGCGTAAAATAGTTATTCAAAATTTTTATTTGCAATGGTCGGGTAGATGCTTTAAAATATATTTAGCCTATCGAATGAATTTGAAAGGAGTCACTATGAATTTCATAAGACTTGAAACGAGAATCCATACAGATATCAATAACGGTTATCGATATTTGACGAATCCCTCTAAGATCGAAAAATGGACTCAGAAAAAACCGAATAAGACAGAGCAAGAACAGTTCAGCTGGGTTGTGTGGCATTTTGAAGAGAGTGATTATATCTATACTTTCAATTTGATGAGATGTGGCGTGAAAACTGAATACTGCACAGAAATTCACCTTGTGATTACACATCCAAGTGGTAGCATCGAAGAGGCGCTACAGGAGTCGGTTAAAGCGGAGGCGACTGCTTTACTTGATGCACTTAGATTTGAATTCAATAAAGAGTGGGTTATAACAGACCGTGATTTATCGGCGAGCTTCTTTAAAGGGAGCAAGCTATAATCATTTGGGGTGGTTTTTTAACTTTTACAGGTATTAAGGAGGAAATATGCAATACAGATTGATTGGTAAAACAGGTATTAACGCTTCTGTTCTAGGACTTGGTTGTATGCGACTTCCAGCAGACGCAGCAGATGCAAGCGTAGTAGATAAAGCAAAAGCAATAGAAATGATTCGATATGCACTTGATCATGGGATCAATTATATCGATACAGCATATCCTTATCATGGTGGTGAAAGTGAGAGAATCGTTGGAGAAGCGCTTAAAGGCGGTTACCGTGAAAAGGCAGTTTTAATTACAAAATCTCCAGGCTGGCTCATAAAAACACAAGCGGATTTCCACAAGTATTTAGATGAGCAGCTTGAAAAATTAGGTACAGATCATTTAGACATTTACCTATTACATGCACTCAACAGAAACACATGGGCAACTTACAAGGAAATAGACGTATTTACAGCAATAGAAGAAGCGAAGGCAAGTGGTAAAATCAAGCACATCGGTTTTTCATTCCACGATGAGTATGAAATCTTTCAAGAGATCGTAGATAGCTATGATTGGGAGCTTTGTATGCTTCAGCTTAACTATATGGATATGGGCGAGCAAGCGGGTCTTAAAGGACTTAAATATGCCGAGTCTAAAGGCTTACCAGTGATCGTTATGGAGCCACTTAAAGGCGGTATGCTAGCAAACCCACCTGAAGAAGTGAAGTCTATCTTCGAAGGCCATGCGAAAGAAAGAAGCGCAGTTGAATGGGCGTATCGTTATGTGGCGAACTTTGAAAATGTCAAAGTGGTCTTAAGTGGTATGTCTAACCTAGAACAGCTTCAAAACAGCATCAGTCTTTCAGATCAGCTTACAGTAGGTAACTTGGATGAGAAAGCACATGAAGTGGTTGAGGCTGTGAAAGAGGCGTACGCAAGACGCGTTCAAGTACCGTGTACGGACTGTAAGTACTGTGTACCTTGTCCACAAGGCGTTCAAATTCCTAGAGCGTTTTCATTCTTTAATAGAGCATACATCTTCGATAGCCAAGAAGCGATGAAGAATCAATATATGCAACAAATCCCAGAGACAGGTAGAGCAGGCCAATGTATCGCATGTGGTCTCTGTGAACCTAAGTGTCCTCAAAAGATAGAAATCATCGCAAGCTTAAGCAGAGTAGCAGGCGAGTTCGAAAACGTATAAAAATATTGTAAGACTTATAAAAAATGTTGAAACCCACTTTGAAACCCTCTATAATTAAAGGTGCTATAATGATTTTATCGAAAGAGGTGGCATTTTGAAGAAGGGCGATTTTATTTGGGGTGCATTATTAGCAGCGTTTACTGCTTTTGTAATTGTACCATCAACACATGAGGTTTTTGTTACATTTACAGGCGCACATCCTTATATAGGCGGTTTTATCAAGTTTGGACTTTTAGCGACTATGGGTGAAATGCTCGTGGTACGTATCAGTACAAAAGAGTGGAAGAAAGCACCAGGATTCCTATGGCGTGTGGCGATTTGGGGATTCCTTGGTATGGTCATCACCTTGATCTTCTCTATCTTCTCAGGTGGCGTAACCAGCGCACTTGGAAAGGGTTTATTACCAGGAGGCGATTCAAAGCTCGCATTTGCATTTTTCACAAGCTTCTTGATGAACATGACATTTGCACCGACGTTTATGGCATTCCACAGATTTACAGACACGTATCTCGACCTTAAATACGGTGAAGGCAAAAAACCAACCATCGCAATGGTTGTCGATCGAATTGACTGGAAAGGATTTATCTCATTTGTCCTAATGAAAACAATCCCATTCTTCTGGATCCCAGCACACACGATCACATTCCTTTTACCACCAGAATACCGCGTACTCGTCGCAGCGTACCTAAGCATGGCACTCGGCCTACTACTCACAATCGCAAAGCGTAGAAAGTAATTGGTCGTCTAAGGGCTATGTAACTGAATCAATTTAGACAAAATTAAGGAGATGGCGTAATCTATGAGAATAGAATATGGCATCTCCTTTTGTGTTTAATCTCTGTTGTTAACGCTTAGACTCTTTATAATAAATTCTTATAACGATGACTAAATACGATAAATTGGTCATCATCAGATAGGTTAGATAATAATAATTCAATTGAGTTATCGTTCTTCTCTAAATTGAGTGTTTGTGAGATTTCCAATTGATTTTCACGATACAACTCAGTATGCATACCGTATTTGTTTTCAAGATCTCTAACTGAATAATTTTCTTCATTTCTTGTATATTCAATTATTTCTCTCCAATAAGGATAATAGTTTACAAGTTCCAAAAACTCTTTTAAATAAGAAGCAATTTTTCCACATTGTCCATCTTTAGTAACATAACCTACGGGGTGAACTCTATCCTCAATGTTACCAAAATTGCCTATCGTACCAAAACAGTTTCCAAAGCTATCTAATCCAAAAATAACAAAGTGCTCTAAGGTAATAAAACTAAAATCTTCACTCTTTTCATCCATACAAAATCTTAAGTTACAGTTGTCTTCTAATAATTTATAGATTCTGTGTTCTTGTTCGCCAGCAGGAGTAGTTGCTACTTCGTTCAGCTCTCGATACATACGTGGCTTACCATCTTCAGTTGTGAAAAAAACTTGAAATCCGAACCCCGGAACCTCACTAACACTTCTAGTAGATTTTTTAGACATATTTATTCCCTTCGTTTAATCTACAATTCACATTTACAAAATTGATTCATATAAAGGATTTAGTTAATAATTGAGCTTTATGTTCTTATAGCTTTGGTAGCTTAATCCGCATGGACTGTGTGTTAGCGGAAGTTTACATTAAATATTGTTTGAAACTACAACAATTCCTGTATCTAACAACTCTTGTAATTGGGCAACTGTAAAACCTTGCCTGCTCTGATCGAAGTCTGTAATATAGAACCCTATACGTCTCATTTTAGCTCTAATTTTTTTCTTCTCATTAGCCTCTGAAGTCTCTAGATCTGCTATTAATACTCTTAATTTGTCAATCGCTTCTTTTGTAAATTCATTTGTTCCCATAAAAACTCCTTTATTTTGACTTTAGGATTACTTTCTTGCATTCCTTGCAGCGAAAGTTGCGGGGACTGTGTGTTAAGTGAAGTGATACTAAAATAATTCTGGATAAATACAATCATCACTTATTTGAGTAAATCCATCTACTTTACCTGTAACAATTGAATAAGTCAATTGATCAATCCTATTAATTTCATGTACTTTTTTTAGAATTCTTAGGTAATCTTCTCGATTATTTAGAGCAATGCCTGCGTTATTTACAATTACGACTACTAAGTTCATAAAGTGACAGTTATAATCAACTTGTGTATTAATAAGCTGATCTATCTTCCCTTTTTTAATCAATCTGAAATTGATAAAATTTACTATATCAATTTCGGTCCATTTTTCTTTTCCTTCATTTGATATACACATTACCTCAAAGCATACTTTCTTATTACATCGATATGCGATTAAATCTGCGTACTTCTTTACTTTGTTATGAATTATTTCAATATTTTCAAATCCATTCAATCCTAAAAAATTGATTGCCCTAATTTCGGCAAATGAGGAGTCTACCCTACTACCACTTTTATCAGATGGATTAAAACCTGTTTTGGCAAAGAGTTCATTACAATTTAGGTTAGTAAATTTCTCAGCAATTTCAAACATCTCAGAAATTGCTTTTAAAGTTAACTCACAATTATGACAAAGAGCATTGATTAATTGATTGTCAATTTTACTATTTATACATTCTAATATGAATTTTTTTAGTACTTCTGGAATATGCTTATAATTGTCTATACTCATACTTTCGTAGCTAATCATTCAACTCTCCTAAATCATTTCCTATAACGTTCTTCGTAGTTCCGTCGCCTCAAGTGACGGAACTACGGTGTTAAACGAAGGTTATATTATTCCCTTTTATGATTACAACTTCTTAAGAACTGCATCCAAATCAATTTCAATACCACACGCTTTAATCTCTTTTAGTATTCTCATTCTCCAATTACCAGAAACGTCAAATGGCTCATACAGTACGCCTTGTAAATCGCTTGGAATTTCAACATTTTCTTTTACTAATAATCTCACTTTTGATTTTCCAAGTTTTCCTAAGAAATAACCTATTTCGAGAATTACATTTTGACGTGCCCTCATTTTTAGTTCTCCAATATCATCTGGACTCAGTAATGCAATAGCATAGCATGAATCTTTTGTTTCTTCTATTAGCTTGTCAATTATTGTCCTACCAAGATCAGGTTGTTCATGTAACACAATATCATCTAACCCTGCTCTACTAAGTATTAGTTGTACTTCTCTTTTCATTTCTATGTCGTGACCATGTATTATGAATATTTTATCCTTGCTTTTATTAGTTGTGGGTTCAGTCATCAACTTGTCTGCATTATTCATAATCACAGTCCTTTCATGTTCAATATTTTTTGGTATAAATTCGTAAGTGTCTTCACCCTTTTGTGTTTTACCATCAAAACCTTTAAATGATTTTCCTTTAATTCTACGTATTTTCTTTTCATCAACTAAATTATTTAAAAACCAGTCTATTTTAATTTTATCTACATAAACAGGTAGTTCTTTTGAAATAAAATGCTTAGTAATATTTCTTTTTACACCTGTATTATCTTTCACAATTTCTAACGTTATATTCTGTAAGTCACCATCAGTATATTCAACATAGTTTTTTAAAAATTTTATACCTTCTGATGTTAAGTTTGCATCGGCAAGTATCATTCCTTGAACTTCTGAACCAATGCCCGCTCTTATAACTTTTCCACCACTAACTAATCCAAGTTCTTTAGCATGTTCAAAATTTGATCCATAGTCATTTATATTATCAAACTCAGTCAAACTCAATTTTTTGCTTTTGTTTTCAATGTCCTTTAATATTTGATTTATTTTCTTCTCGTTTTTCATGTTTCCCCCTTTGTTTTTTAACTTTCGTTTAACGTTCTTGCAGCCCTCGCAGCGTTAGTTGCGAGGACTGTGTGTTAGCTGAAGGCGTTTATTTTACTTTTCGTTTGATATTAATCGCTTTAAAT
>MKTL01000017.1 GCA_001897605.1 Clostridiales bacterium 38-18
TAAACGCCTTCAGCTAACACACAGTCCTCGCAACTTACGCTGCGAGGACTGCAAGAACGTTAGGTGAAATTGGTTAAATTAAAAGACTAAAAGAATTAAATCAATATAATTAATTAAACGTTGGAGATAAATATTTTGAAAACAAATAAAACAGTACTCGAAGGAACATGGAAATATGATAATGCGAAATTATGCAATTTGAGAATTGTAAAAGAAAATACTATTTATGGAACAGGCGATTATGAAGATCCACCAGAAATAAGAGAAGATATAGAATTGGAATGTTACTATGTTGAATATGAATCTATGGTTGAAAAAAATAGATATTGTACTCGTTCACAAGCATATATGTCAGTAGCAGATGCAATTAAAGGAGAAGAAGTAATCTTGAATCAGAAAATAGATTTTAGAAGCAAGTAGAAAAAGATAATTAAATAAGAGAAGCCAACATCACCTAACACACAGTCCTCGCAACTTACGCTGCGAGGGACTGCAAGAACGTTAGGCGAAATTAGGAGTGGTTAAGTAAGGGAAAGATGTGATCGATTAAGCTAAAGTTATATTGCTCGCATTTACATATTTGGGATTTTTGCGATACTTAAATCCCTTTATAGAGTCATTATATTTAGAGATTTGAAAAGATGATGTTTCAAGTTTAATGTTAAAATTCACGAAAAACTAAGTAAGGTTATCTAGGTTTGATAAGTGAATGTGGGATTAACCGAGTGGTTATGAAATAGGTTGGCTAAAGTTTTTCGCTCACTAAATGGTTAATAACATCGCCTAACAAACTTTTCTCGAAATTGCTTTTGACACGGAATTTGCGAGAAAGTAAGGAATGGCTAGAAGGTATTAGTAGATTAGTTCTTGAATATTAAAGGTGAGGGCAAATTCCGCGCCAAGTTTCACTCTAAGGAGTGAAACACAGCAACTTCGAGAACAGACGTACGTTAGAGGACATTAATAAAGGAGAAAAAGATGAAGACAATAAACATAGAAATTGAAAATTGTTACGGAATAAGCAAATTAGAATACAAATTTGACTACCCTCAAAATCAAAATACATATGTTATTTATGCTCCAAATGGAGTTATGAAAACATCTTTTGCAAAAGTATTTGATGATTATTCAAAAGAATTACCATCTGGTGATCTTATCAATACTTCATTAACTTCTATTAGAAAATTTACTGATGAAAATGAATTGGAAATTAACAAAGACTCAGTTTTTGTTATTAAACCTTATGATGATACTTTTGAGTCAAACAAAACATCAACGTTACTCGTAAAAAAAGAGTTAAAAGATAAATATGAAAATATTTACAATGTGATAAATAACAAGAAGAAATCTCTGATTAGTGATTTGTCAAAAAAATCAGAGTATAAAAGTGAAATTGAAATTGAAATTATATCAACTTTCTCAGAGTATGGGAATGATTTTTTTAAAGTACTAAAGAAATTAAAGTCAGTAATTACTAATAATGTTGATGAGAATTTGTTAAAAATTAAGTACAATGAAATTTTCAATAATGATGTAGTTGAATTTTTGAAATCTTCTGAAACACGAGAAAACTTAAGTGAATATGCTAATAAATATAATGAGTTATTAAACAAGACAAAATACTTAAAAAAAGGATTTGATCACTATAATGCTGAAACAGTACAAAAAAATCTTAAGAGTAACAATTATTTTGATGCAAAACATACTATTAATTTAGTTTCAGGTGAAGAGAAGGTTGAAATTAGTAGTTTAAAAGAGTTAGAGGATGTATTGAAAAAGGAACGAGAAAGTGTATTTGATAATGAAGAAATTAAGAGTATTTTCAATAAAATTGATAGGAGCATAAGTAACGCAAAGTTAAGAAATTTCAGAGCATATTTATTTGAGAATAAGGAAATAACTAAAGAACTACTTGATCTTGGTAGCTTTAAAAGGAGATTATGGATTAATTATTTAAATGTATTTTATGATAAATACATAGATTTAGTTTCAACTTATGAAAGTGGAGAAATTGAAATAACAAAAATAGTTGACGCTGCTAATAGGGAAGTTACTGAATGGGAGAAAGTGTTAAGTATCTTCAATAGTAGATTTTATGTACCTTTTATGTTAAAGGTAGTAAATAAGGAAGATTCAATCTTAAAAGATATTGTTCCAGCTGTTGGTTATTATCATAAAGACACGAATAATGAAATTAATAAAGAGCTACTTAAGAGCACTTTGAGTCAAGGAGAGTTAAGGGCTTTGTATTTAATAAATATCATTTTTGAAATCGAGTCTAGAAAAAACCTTGGAATTGAGACACTTTATATAATTGATGATATTGCTGACTCCTTTGACTATAAAAATAAATATGCAATTGTTCAATATATTAAAGAGGTTGATCAAAGTGATTTGTTCAAGACAATTATTTTAACTCATAATTTTGATTTCTACCGAACAATACAAGAAAGAATTGAAAATGTAAAGTATGGAGATAAATCTCTCATTGCAAGTAGGACTCTTGATGGAATAATTTTTGAAAAAGTAAATAATAGTTATGTTAGCAACCCATTTAAAATTTGGAAGCAAGATTTGGCAACAAGTGATATCAAGTTAATCGCATCTATTTCTTTTGCAAGGAATATTTGTGAGCACATAGGTAGAGATGATTTTTCAAATAAGCTCACATCACTTTTGCATATCAAACCTGATACTGCTTCAATTTCTATTGAAGAATTGGAAACGATATACAAAGAAGTATTTAAGGATTTGCAAACACTTGACTTACCAGGTAAAGAAAGAAAAGTATATGAAGTTATTAAGGAAAGAGGTATAGAACTGAGTACAACTCTTGAAGAAGGGTTGAATTTGGAAAATAAAATTGCAATTTCTATTGTAATAAGATTAACTGCAGAAGAGTACATGATTAGAATGATTAACGAACCATCCTATGTAGCAGGTATAAACAGTTCACAAACCGGCAAACTATATAGAAAATTTAAAGCTAAATTTGGAAAGGATCACGAATCAATTAAAGTTTTAGATAACGTCAACTTAATGACACCAGAAAATATTCATCTCAATTCGTTTATGTTTGAACCTATTCTTGACTTATCGTCTAATCATTTAAAACAGTTGTATTTGGAAGTGCAAAATTTATAAATAACGTCCTCTAACACACAGTCCTCGCAACTTACGCTGCGAGGACTGCAAGAACGTTAGATGAAATTCAAAGTTGGAGGAACAAATGAACTTTTATGACCGGTATTTAGATTTAGATGGAGATAATGCTCAGAGAATAAAAGATAAATTTATAAAAGAAAATTTGAAAGATAATAAAATATATAAATTTATTGGATTGTCATGTGATGATACTTTAAAAAATCTTAAAATGAATGCCTTTATGGAGTCAAAGCTATGGCTAACTCATTACGTAAATTTTGAGGATGTAAGCGAGTTTAAAGTTCCCTTAAATCGACTTAAAGTATCTAAAAAAACGAAAAGGAGCATAGAAAATATTAATAACTTGTTTGACACCTTGAGAGAAATTTATGATATTTGTTGTTTCACTACAGATATAACAGAGTATATGTGGGAAAATTATGCTTCTAATCATAATGGACTGTGTTTATGCTTTGAGATAAAAGATACAGATAGCTTTTTCCCTGTTGAGTACATATATAAGAAAACATTTGATTTAACTCAAAGTGCAATCAAGTCAATAAAGAGTTCCGACGAAGGGCATACTGATGTTTTTGGAAGGTACAATAAAGAAGTTGCCATTCTCCCTTTGGTTTATAAAAACTTTTCCTATAGTAAAGAAAAAGAAATAAGATTTCTTTACTCTCCTTTTGATGATGAAAATGGATTTTTCGGAGGGATTATATCTCCAAATATCAAGACTGAAAAAAAATATTATGGATGCTATTTGGCATATAAGGAAATGGAAATTGATCTTATTGGAATAATAATTGGTAAATCATGTGATATAACAATTAGGTCGCAAGTTAAAGACCATTGTCTAAAAAATGAAATTTGGATTAAAGAAGAATAATTATGAACTTCATCTAACACACAGTCCTCGCAACTAAGGCTGCGAGGACTGCAAGAACGTTATCTGATATCCGAAATTAGACTTACGAATAAAAAGAGACATTGTATTAAGACAAACATCGTTAAGTCAGTTAGCTAATTGAAGTAAATTAAAGAAATAAGTGATAGTGCATATCGA
>MKTL01000018.1 GCA_001897605.1 Clostridiales bacterium 38-18
AACTACTCCCTTAATTATAAAAAAATAAGTGCAAATGTTTTAGCACTATTAATGTGCCTAACACTTACACTTTTATGGTACTAAAAAAGAGCCTTTACAATGGTCTATCAGTTCTATAGACTCAGTGATCAGGCTCTGGTTTTTGAAGGTTCAAATCAAATCTACGCCTTTGAATATCAGATCAGAAAGGCATGTCAGCTACCAGAGGCTTTTATAAATAAACTGACTCTGTCATCTAGCGTCTCTGAGTAACCACTATTAAGGGAAGTGACTTATCTGAAAAAGCCTTCCCATCAAATCCAGAATACCATTTATGATTTTCAAAGCCTGCTCGATCAAGTTGATCAAGAAGGCTTTTTTTCGATATCGGGAAAAGTTGCGTCTCTGCACTTAGAATTCTTGGTATCTCGCCTTTGATCGTAAGCACACTGCTAAATGTAATACTTGCTGTTGCGTCTTTACTAGATTCGCTATAGCTATAGAACCGTTCAAAAGCTACCTGATCATTGTCAATTGAAGGCAGCTGGCTTGGTTTTTCCGCCAAAATTTTGTCATAATTGAGTATTTGTAAAACAAATGTACCACCAGGCTTTAGCATATCTCTAATGTCGGATAAAATACTTTCAGTTTCTTCAAGATGTACCAATGTATTTCCAATGCAATAGATGCCATCAAAGCGCATAAATCCAAAATTGTCTTTTGCAGATCTCATATCCATGAGTAAGAAATGATTAGATAGGCTAGGAAAAAGCTTCTTAGCCGCCTCTATCAAGGACTCGCTTAAGTCAATCCCTAATAGATTAAGATCAGGTTCAAGCGCCTTCAAGGCTGACATAACAGTCCCATCTGCTGAACCAATGTCTAGAACCTCTCCACTATGAGGCATATGACGCATTAAGAATTCTGCCTTATCCTCTACGGGAAAGACAAACCGATAGACGGGTGCTAAATTTTTATAAAACATGTGTGCTCCTATCTCAATGTTTATTTCTATGCTCTGTAACAAGTGCGTTAATGGATTGTATCAAGGTTTCATAGTTGATAGGCTTCGAAAGATAACCATCCATACCCGCTTCAATGCATTTTTTTGAATCGCCCTCAAGAGCATGAGCAGTCATAGCAATAATTGGTGTAAATTGATTGAAATTGTTTAGTTTTCTGATTCTTTTGCTTGCCTCATAGCCATCTATAACTGGCATTTGGCAGTCCATTAGGATAACGTCAAACAAATCCTCCTCAATTTTCTCAATAGCATCCTTCCCGTTTACCGCTAAGGTCACACGCCACCCCTTTTTCTGTAGCACCTGATTGACCAATACACGACTGGTCATATCATCATCTACAATTAGTACATTCAGGCCTTCTAGCATAGGTAATCTTACCGCTATATCCTCTAGGGTCTCTATATCAAGCACCTCAAAGGATTGCTCTAGGATACAAGTGAAGCTAAAGGTACTCCCCTCACCATATGTGCTTTCTACAGAAATTTCACCATACATCAGTTCAACGATTCCCTTGGAAATTGCCAGCCCTAATCCACTACCTCCGAACTGTCTGGATGTGCTCTCATCAACTTGCACGAATCGCTTAAATAGCGAAGCAATCTTGTCCTTTGGAATACCTATGCCAGTATCAGAAATTGTAAACCGAATGAGATAAGCATGCTCATCAAAGCTATTTTCAAGCTGAGCGTTCACCTTTATAAACCCTTCATTTGTAAACTTAACTGCATTACCAATTAAGTTAGAGAGCACTTGCTTCAGTCGGAAGCTATCGCCTTTGACATTTAATGGCAAACGATCATCAAAGCTCAATTCTATTTTAACATTTTTTTGCACAGTTGCAACCTGATAAAGCTTCACTATGTTATTCAATAATTTTTTTAAGTTAAAATCAATTTTTTCAAGACGCATCCGATCGGCTTCTAATTTTGTATAATCCATAATTTCAGTTACAAGCTTCAAAAGAGCCTCTGCAGAGAAATCTGCGAGCTCTATGTATCTCCTTTGTGCTTCGTCCAGCTGTGTTTCCTTAAGTAGCTGTAGCACACCTATTAACCCATTCATAGGCGTTCGAATCTCATGAGACATGTTCGCTAAAAAATAGCTTTTTGCATTGTTCGCACTTTCAGCAGTCTTCTTAGCCTCCTCTGCAATTTGCTTTGCCCTAATTAACTCCTCTCGATTTCTTTCTCTTAAAGATACATCCGTGTAAAGTGAAAAACCGCCAACCACCTCTTCATTTAACTTAATAGGTACGCCGATGATTTCCATAAAGAGATCCTCACCCATTTTGTTGGTCCTCTTTCCTGAGCACAGAATACTTTCACCATCAAATATTGAATTGATATTATTAAATGTCTCATGTCTAACACTTTCTGACGAGACAAAATCCTCTATCTCATTTCCGATTACTTCCTCAGGAGAGTATCCAAAAACTTTTGTAAATGCCTCATTGACAGCAAGTGCTCGATGGTTTGAATCAATTTGAACAATTGCGATTGGTGAATTTCTAAAAAGTGCTTCAAAGGCAGTCTTTTGACTGTATACCTCTATTTCTGCATCCTTGAGTTTTGAGATATCATTGACAAGCCCTAGCCCACCTATCACGTTTTTATCAAAAGAATACAAAGGCGTAAAAATGGCAGACAGGTAGCTTTCCTTATGTCCAGTTACCGAGCTATAGTATCCCTCAAAATGACTTTTAACACCCGTCAAGCATTTTGCTATCGCACGACGAACCTCTAAATTTGGTAGCTGTAAAATATTAAGGCTTAAAAGTGTCTGCCGCGTCGAACCCATAATTCTAACAAATTCTTGATTGCACTCTTTAATATCGCCCGTTTCAGTAAAGCTAAAAATCCCTGCAGGTGTGTTATCAAATATGTCTTGAAATTTCTCTTCACTTAGTTTAATTTGAATTTCCTGTGACCGCGTCTTTTGAATGAGATAATCACTTTGTGCCATTCTTTGTGAGATGTCAGTCACCATGGAAAAAATAACGTTCTCATTCTCATATTCGATTGAGGTGGCATGTACTTCAACTTCTTTTTTCGTTCCGTCGGACGATCGATGCTGAAAATTAAAGTAATTTCTATTTTCAACCACGACTTTGTTCATTTCTGTTTTAATTGTGTCTTCAGTTGCCATGTTGATATCACTAATTTTTAGCATCTGAATTTCATTCAAACGATAGCCGTAAAACTTGCAGGCAGAAGGATTCGCGTCGATAATCTGACCTGAATTCGGTGAAATTATCAGAATGGGGGTTGGATTTTTAATAAAAAATTGATGTTCTAGATCAGTAAAACCACTTTTCTTTGCCATAACTTTCACCTAGTTTTCTAAGTAACATTTAAAATGAACTCTCATCTGCTTAATTATTGGAAATAGCGCCTCTATTTTTGAAGATTTACAGGCAAGCTCTGTTTGTTCAGCCATCGCCATCATTTTTAATTCCCTTACATTTCCTGACGATCCTTTCAGCTTATGAGCCTGTCTAGCAATATGAGCGATAAGGGCTTCGTTGGCTTTCTCATTCATCAACTGCTCTATCGAATTATTTAGGTCTTCGATAATGCCTTGAGTTTGATCGATATAAGTATTAATGACCAGCTCAGAGGTCTGGAGATCAAAACCCGTCGCTTCAGCTAATTCGATTGCCAGCGCATGAAAACACTTATTATTTGTATTTTGATCCATCATAGTTCATCTCCTTTGCGTCAAACTTACTCTATAATGCCTAGCTTTCCTAAAACCTCGCGAAATTTATCTAAATCAATCGGTTTGGAAGCATAGGCGTCACAGCCGTACTCAAAAGCAGTTTTAACAATATCCGATTCACCTAGCGCTGTCGTCATTATGATCTTACTTTTCTTGTCTATAGGAATATTTTTTTCGTTTTCTAAATCCCTCATTGCCTTTAACACTTTTACACCATCTATTTTGGGCATCATAATATCTAAGCAAATCAAATCATAGGGTCTACTTTCTTTAAGGGATATTAAAAATGCATCAATGGCCTCCAAGCCGTCGACGACCAAATCACAATCGCCATATTCTCTCAAAACCTTGTTCAGAAATTTTCTGCTGACCATATCGTCTTCAACTATTAATATTTTTTTCATTTGCCTGTCCTCCATCCATTAGTATGCCAATTATTAATCTGATTTTTTTGATATAATCCAATGCTTCGTTATACAATTCCTTCCTAATTGATAGCTCCATTTTAAATGCCAATGTTTTCAGCTCTTCAATTCTATGGTTCTCAAATATCATCTTTAGCTGGTGAGCGGATAGCTCTAATAAAATATAATTATCCTGCATCAATGCCATTTCAATTTGAATTAGTTTTTCGGTGACAAGATCATAAAGCTCTGTCGTTATCACACTCATTTCAAATTGAGAGGTGTCTTTTGTGCTGATGGTTTCTTCGTTTAAATACTTAGAAAGGAATGCAACCAATGTATTTCGATCAACTGGTTTAGAAATGTAGCCATCCATGCCACTTGCCCTAAATAGCGCCTCATCGCCCTCAAGCGCATATGCCGTTAGTGCTATTATCGTTGACTTTTGATTGAGATTTAGCTCATTTCTTATCCACTTTGTCGCCTCAATACCATTCATTTGTGGCATCTGAATATCCATTAGAATTAGGTCGTATTTCTTAAGCTTCACTGCTTCTATGGCTTCTAATCCGTTGGAAACAACACATACCTTTATCTTCTCTAGCTCGATCATTTTAGACATGACTATTTGATTGACACTGTCGTCTTCAACTAAAAGGATTTCCTTATCTTTAAGTTCAATACGCCTTTGTTTCTCAACTGTTTTTTCATCAGTGATAGAATCGACTTCTCTAAGAGGTAGGGTTAAAGTAAATTTACTGCCCTTAAGATAAACACTATTAAAACTAATTGTTCCAAACATCATTTCAGCCAGCTGCTTTGATATGACAAGTCCTAGACCAGTCCCACCGTATTTTCGTGTATAGGTGCCATCTACCTGTGTGAAGCTGTTGAATAACATGCTGAACTTCGATTCCTCAATGCCAATTCCAGTATCAATTACTGAGAATTCTAGAGACTTGTTTTCACCATCTGTGCCTTCACTTTCCTTTATTTGCAATGTTATTGTCCCTTTATCAGTGAATTTAATCGCATTGTTAATGAGATTATTAACAATCTGCTTGAGCCGGTTTTCATCCCCATAATAATAGTTATTCAGTATTTCATCAATTTCAAGTCTATGTTCCAAGCCCTTTTCATGGATATGTGGTTGATGTAGCTTCACGATGGTATCCACAAAGGCTTTCATAAGAAATGGATTGTATTCTATTTTTAGCTTGCCAGCTTCTATCTTAGAAAAATCTAGTACGTCATTGATGATTTCAATTAATGTCGCAACACATTCCTTTGCTGTTAGCAGGTTATCTTTTTGTTCCTCATTAACTGGATCCAAGAGTGTCAAATCTATCATGCCCACTATACCATTTAATGGGGTTCTAATCTCATGGCTCATGTTGGCAAGAAACTCACTTTTCGCCTTGTTGGCAGCCTCTGACTTTTCCTTTTCCTGATACAGCTCAATTGATGCCCGCTTCTTATAGTCAATATCAGTAACCAATAAAACGACATATCCAGGCTCAGGTGAATAAAGAGACAGCTGTATCCACTTGTTTATGCCGGCCAAATAGTGTTCCTCTATGTGATCCACATTTTTGTAGGTTACTACCTTTTCAATTCTTTCTCTAAACGACTCAAACTCTATGCTTAAAAACCTACTTAGCTGCCTCAGATCGCTTCTCAATATTTCATGCGGCTTTCTTTTCAGGGTTGTATATACCTTTTTATTAATTTCCATAATTCGGCCATCCTTCACTTGGCCATCCTCATAAAAATCGAGCTGTACATAGAAAATCATGTGGTCCATATTTTGGAAAAGTGAGTAATATTTTTTCTGACTTTGTCTAAATTTCTCCTCGGTGAGAAAGCCATCGTGCCGATCGAGTAAAATACCAATGATCCCCTTATATTGATTCTCACTATCATAATAAGGCTTTCCGATAGCAAGCATATGTCTATCAATACTAAATTGGTTTTTCATAACTAGCTCCAGCTGAAAGTCAGTTCTATTTCTTGAGCTAACCTCAATCGCTGATTTAAAAAAATTGAAATGATTATCATTCATTCTAAGCTGGAGTATTTCAAAAAATTGAAGCTGATCCCCATTCTGCCATTGCTTAAATGCATCATTCACAAACTCACAGTCAAGGCGCTCGTCTAACTTGTAAATAATTAATGGCAAGCCGTTCAGATAGCTTAAATTAATAAGCTTAGCCTTTTCTAAATTCTTCTCGTATAGAATTCTTGGCGTGATGTCCTCAAAGGTGATCATATATACGCGTTTGTTCCCTTGATCAAGCGGCATAAAATTGATGTTGAAATAAAATACTTTATCAACATTGTTTGAAGCCGTCGTCAAGGAGACCACGTGGCCATTTAAAGTTTCACCCTTCTCAATATTTCTTACTAAGAACTGGTTGAGCTCGCAGCCCGCACATACCTCAGCTCTACCACAGCCCATTTTCAAGCTGTTCGTACACCTTACGATACTACCAAGCCTACTTCCTGTGATATCATGATTACTTACACCAAAGGTCTTTCTGAACTGTGGATTAACGCCAAGAATCAATAAGCCTTCGTCTATTATCGCCATCCCTACAGGTAGACTTGAAAAAAGCTGCATTAAATTGTTTCGCTCTCGAAGCACCTCCAGCTCAGCTATGTGAATCTTCGATACATCTCGAAATACTAGGACATATCCAGTGACCTCACGATCAGGCTCTAGTATTCGAGTAAATTTAGCGGAAATGTATTTTTTGTCGCTTAATCCTGTCTGTATATAGGATTCCTTGAACAAACCTTTTTCTAGATACGGATGCTCGCCAGTGTCACTAAAGAAAAAACTCGGACAGTTCAACAAATCGTTTTGAATAATCATGACTTGATTTAGTGAGTGTCCAATAATAGACTTAAACTCTTTATCCAAAATTTCACAAGCTTCGACGTTTACAAAATCAATATTCCCCTCTAAATCGCAGATTATAATTGCATCTCCCACTGAATTCAACACAGAAACTAACTTTGATCGATCAAATTTTGTAATATTCTGGGTTATTGACTTCATAAAACGCCCCTTATGATTAAGAATTATTTATCTCAGCAATTGACATATACCCTTAGAAATTTGATCCAGTGGAAGCTGTCGCTCAACCGCACCTACCTCATAGGCTGCCTTTGGCATGCCATAGACGACTGATGAGCCTTCATCCTGACCTAGAGTTCTCGAACCATGACGTCTCATAGAGAGGAGCCCTTTAGCGCCATCATAGCCCATGCCAGTTAATATGACACCAATTGCTTTTTCACCACCTTCTTTGGCAACAGAATCAAACAAGACGTCCACAGACGGACAATGTCCATTGACGCGTTCGCCAAAGAATACATCCACCTTAAACCGATCACCAATACGTTGTATTTTCATATGCTGATCTCCAGGTGCAATGAGAACTCTACCAGTTTCCAGGTAGTCCCCTTTTTTAGCCTCCAAAACCTCGAAGTGCGTCTGCTGGTTAAGCCGAGTCGCAAACATTTTTGAAAACTGAGGTGGGATATGCTGTACGATCACGATTCCAGGGATCTCTTTAGGTAGTGTTTTTAATACTTTGTAAATTGCTTCAGTTCCTCCAGTCGACGCCCCTATTGCAATAACCTGTTTGCTTTGAATCTTGGAGACGCTTGAAACATCTAGTTCTGGCGTATCTGCCTGAGTTACAACCTTTGCTTTTTTTGCTGCCTTCACCTTAAAAATTAGGTCTTTAATAAAATTTTCGACACTCTGTGGCGATTGAACATTTGGTTTTGTAACAAAATCAACCGCGCCGACATTTAGAGCGTCAAATACCGATTCACTGATGGCACTTACAACGATAACCGGTACAGGATGCTGAGGCATTAACTGTCTGATAAACTCGATGCCATCCATCTTTGGCATCTGAACATCACAAGTAATTACATCTGGCTGAAATCGCTCTATTTTATCAATCGCATCATATGGGTTCTCAGCTTTCGCGATGACGACTATATCAGGATCAACTGATAAGCCTCGCGAAAGAACTTCACGAAAAACCATACTGTCATCTAATACCAATACTTTTATTTTCGCTCCCATAAAGTCACCTATATTTTTCGATACACAGCTGGTTTAATATACTTAAAATCCGTTGCATCCTTATTGATAGATTCAGAATGACCGATAAACAAATAACCACCATAAGCAAGTGAATCATATATTTTTTGTACCAACGCTTCCTTTGTAGCGCTATCAAAATAGATCATAACATTTCTGCAGAACACAACGTGCATTTTTTTCTTAAATGGATATCTTTCAGTCATCAGATTAAATTTTCTATAAAGTACTTCTCGTTTCAACTCATCTGTAAATTGATAGTGTTCAGTATCAATTTTCTTCATATATTTAGCGATCCATGACTTTGGTAGATTACTAATTTCAACTGTGCTGTATATACCATTTTTAGCAATATGCAACGCTTCTTCAGAGATATCAGTAGCTAAAATTTTACTGTCCCATTCCTCAGTAAAGTGATCCTTTAAAATCATCGCCAAAGTGTAAGGCTCCTCACCCGTTGCGCTTGCTGCACACCATAATCTGAAATCCCTATCACTAATTTCTTTAGTAAAATAAGGCAAAACCTCATCTCTCAGATAAGTAAAATGGTCAAACTCTCTCATAAAAAATGAATGATTGGTAGAAATTTTATTGACCAAAACCTGTAAAGCTTGACCAGAGAAATCTCTCATTAAATAGTCGTAATACTCTGTAAAGCTATTTACCTTAAGTTCATCTAGAACCTTATGCAGCCTTGAAACAACTAATGTTTCCTTTTCCTTCTTTAAATTAATCCCATAATTTATTTTTATCAGCTCAGAAAGCTGCATAAACTCTTTATGTGTAATTGTAATCATATGTACCATAGGAGAGGCGTAATCCTCTCCTATCCTTTCTAAAGTTTAGTATTTTCCAAACTCATTTTCACTTAACACAATTTTCTTCTTTGGTTCGTTTAGACGAGCGTGTGTTTCGTAGTCATTTTGACTTTTCATCATATCTAACATTTTTAATACTTCAGGATTTATATTCTCAATCTGACGATTATAGCCGTAGCTTCCCGTTTTTCTTAATCTAAATCTAGCCACTTGATGCTTGAGCATGTCTGCTTGAGAAGAAAGCTCTTCACTTGCAGCGGCAGTTTCCTCAGAGGTTGCAGATGTCGTCTGAACAACATCGGCGATTTGACTTATGCCTTGATTTATTTGCTCAACTGCTTGAGCCTGTTCATTTGATGCCACGGCAATATCGCCCACAAGATTCGAAACGGATTCAACAATTTTAACGATTTCTGTAAGTGCACCTGCGGTTTCCTTCGCAATCCTTGTACCATCTTCCACTTTTCTTATAGAACCTTCAATCATATCTGTCGTTTCTTGAGCTGCATTTGCAGATCGTGCCGCTAGATTTCTTACCTCTTCAGCAACTACGGCAAAGCCTTTACCATGCTGCCCAGCTCTTGCAGCCTCTACTGCAGCATTGAGAGCGAGTATATTCGTTTGAAATGCAATTTCATCGATGACTTTAATGATTTTGGAAATATTTGATGAAGAGACGTTGATTTCCTCCATTGAGCTGAGCATCATCTTCATTTGATCATTTCCCTTAGCCGCATTGATTCTTGCACCCTCTGAAAGTGAGTTCGCTTCAGTTGCATTATCTGCATTGAGTCTTGTTTGCACTGCAATCTGTTGAACGGATGCTGTCAGTTGTTCTACTGAGCTCGCTTGCTCTGTTGCGCCCTGTGAAAGTGCCATGCTCGAATCAGAAACCTGACTTGCCCCAGCTGCTACTTGTTCCGATGCTGAATTAATGTTTGACATGACTTCGTTGATGTTATCTGTCATCTGATTAAATGCGCTTGCAAGAATTCCCACCTCATCCTTAGAATTAACCGATATATGTACATCCAAGTCACCCTCTGCCATTTTCTTAGCAGCTTCAACCATCCCTATTATCGGTTTTTTAATGGAAGACGAAATAAAGAAACCCAGTAGCATAGAAATTAGCATCGCCGCCACTAATAGGACGATCATCATGGTCGTTGCAGAGTTAGCTTGAGCGGTATTATCATCAGAGGTCTGCATTGCGATCTCAACCTTTGAATCCTTAAGTGTTCTATAATTATCTTCGATCTGAGATCTAATCACATCGGCATCGCCCTTCATAAGCTCTAGCGCTTTATCCTTTTGCCCAGACTTAGCGTAGCTGATAATTTGAGCGGCAATTTCATCGTATTTCGCTTTATTCTCTCTAATATCTGCGGTGAGACGTTTACCCTCATCGGTTATAAGCAATTGTTCAAACCGATCCAAATAGGTTGCAAATTCCTTGTTGCGTTCGACAATTCTCGCTTCATAATCAGCATACTCTGCCTCAGTATTTGATAGAATAATATCCTTTATATTGCCTCTCATTCTTTGAAAGCTTTCTGCAATTAAGATCATATCCCCAAGCGGAACCGTCATATTTGTGTATAAGTAAGTATCGCTTTCACTGATTGACTGAATATTCATAATACCCACGATGCCAATGCCACCTGCAATTAAAGCAACTAGCAAATATCCTAGAATCATCTTTGTTCCTATTTTAAGATTGCGGTATAGTTTCATATAGTCCTCCTTATTCTTCCATATCAAAAATAATATCGTATTCTTGATTAGACAGTAGTTTTTCACAATCGAGTAAAAGCTTCACTTCGTTATTCACCTTGCCAATGCTCTTAATATATTGATTGGAGGCACCTGAGCTAAGTAGGGGTTGATCGACAATATCTTCATCCCTTATATTTGTCACTTCAGCGACACTATCTACAATTAAGCCAACTGAGTGCTCCCTCACATCGACAACAATAATACAAGTTCTTTCATTATAAGCTAGATAATCTTTTTTGAATTTTAACCGCATATCCATAACGGGAATTATTTTCCCTCTTAGGTTGACAATGCCCTTTATAAAATCTGGTAGCTCTGGTACAACTGTTATCGGTAAAATTCCAATAATTTCAGTCACATGTTTAATTTCAATTCCATAGGATTCCTCTTCTAAACTAAATGTCAAAAACTTCCCTTTCTGCGTATCTTCCTCTTGGTAGTTTTCATCTAAAACCGACTCCATATTGCCCTCCTTCCCTTCATCTTATTCTTAGTCCAGTAATACTTGATATATCCAGTATTAAGCTAATACTGCCATCGCCTAAAAGTGTGCAGCCGGTTAAGCCCTCAATCTTTTTAATGTTTGATATAAAGCTAGGCAGCGCCTTTACTACCACCTGCTGTTGGCCCATCAGCTCATCAGCAAACAAGCACATCACTCTCTCATCTTGCTCAACCATTATTAAAATACCTTGCTCAAACCTTTTAAACTGGCTCGGAATTTTATATCGATTGTGTAGACGCATAATTGGAAAACAGTCCCCTCGAACCATTACCATTTCATTTTTATCTGGATCTATGATAATGTCCCTTTTCTCTGGTCTAAAGGATTCCTTTATAGCTGTGATCGGGATCGTAAAGCGCGAATCACCTACTCGAATGTTCATACCTTCAATTATTGCTAGGGTTAGAGGAATTTTCAGCGTCATCGTCGTACCGATTCCCTCTTCACTTTCGACGACAATACTGCCACCTACTGCCTCAATATTTTTAGCGACGACGTCCATACCTACACCACGGCCTGAATACTCCGTCACTGCTTCCTTGGTTGAGAAACCAGGCAATAAAATCAAATTAAAAATTTCTCGATCGCTCATGTCTATAGCGGCTCGATTGAGTAATCCCTGAGCTCTTGCTTTTTCGAGGATTTTTTCTCGATTAAGACCCTTACCATCGTCCTTAACAATAATGAGAACATCACTGCCGACGTTCTTAGCGCCCAGTGTGATTCTCCCTGTCTTTTGTTTACCTGCTTCTAGCCTTTCCTCTTCTGACTCTATACCGTGATCAATTGCATTACGAATGAGATGCATCAGAGGATCTGAAATTTTTTCAATTATATTTTTGTCTACCTCAGTCTCTTCACCAAAAAGATCCAATGTGACTTCCTTGTTTAACTTTTTACTCATATCTCGCACAATGCGATGCATTTTAACAAAAGTAGTAGACAAAGGTACCATTCGAATTGACATTACCATATCCTGAAGTTCGCCTGTAATTTTATGTAATAACCTAGATGATTTTTGAAACAAATCTGAATCAATTGAGGCAACAATCGGATTTTGCGTTACCATTGCCTCAGCAATAACCAGTTCACCAACCGTGTTCATAAGGTTGTCAAGTTTATCGACATTGACACTTATCATGGTTGAACCCGTATCCTTAACCTCTTTAGATTCCCTTGCTTCTTTTGGTTCTTTTTGCTCTTTAACTTCTTCAGTAATTGTTTTTACAATTGGTACCTTGATAATCTGCGGTTCAGTATGAATCCTTTCGGATGCTCTTTCCTCTTGTTCAAACTTAAAATCAGACTCTTCTATTGATATGACTTCAAGCGTTTCTAAAAATACTGTTTTTTCCAGATGTGCTTTGATCTCATCCAAAGCTAGCTTTGTTTTTAATCTAACCTCAAAGCCATTTTCTCGAATCCAATCCGTCGTCTTCTCATTCTCTGCGACATCTGGTGGATAGTGTACCATTTCCTCCACGAGATCGGTTAATCCAAAAATAACTGTATAGGCTCTGATATTCTCCATTTCGCATCCAGACTCGAATTTTATGGTTGCCTTAATGAAATTAATCGGTTCCTTTAGATGCTTTTTCTCCTGTGGGATATAATATTGCTGAACCTTTTCAGATTCAGGTTTTTTAATTTCTGAATCTATATTATTGCTTTCCTTCATCTGAGCAAGTAAAGCAACCAATGCACTCACGATTTCACTCGAATCACCATCTGGCTCATCTCTATTTTTGATTTTATTGACCTCTACCTTTATAAAATCAACTACCTCAAGCGCCAAATCAGACAAAGTCGAAAAAGCGATAACCTTAGGCTTAGTCTCCCGTATAAAATAAAAAATATCCTCAAGCTGATGTGCTAATTTCGCAATATTATTAAAAAGCATCATAGCTGATGAGCCCTTTATCGTATGCATAAAACGAAAGATTTCATTAATCGCCTCATCACTTAATTTTTCTTCCTTTTCACTGTTTATGATGACTTGTTCCATTTGATCAAGAAATGTAGAAGTTTCATAAATATAAATCTCGAGCATCGGTTCATTCTCAAAACTCGTCATCGTATCGCCTCCCTTTATACGTTTATTTTTTGATTAACCAGATTGATAATTCTTGTATGAAAGAAAATTCTCTTCCCAGTTTTCCAGTGTCTCTCTTACTTGATTTAGTAAATACTCTAAATGCTTAACTTCATTTTCATATATGGTACTTTTCACCGTAAACTGCTTGTCATCACTTGCATAATCTTCTATAAGCTTCAATATCTTATTTCTAAATAACGTCGCCTCCTCGAGTCCTGAACCTGGTAATAAAACGCAAATACAATCCGTTGTCCAAGTCCCTATTACATCCAGCTTTCTTATGGCATTTTTTATTAGTGAAATTAAGTCGTCAAAATGCTTTTGTCTAAAATAAATTTTCATAAACTGCTCTTCTTTACTGATAATTTCGAAAAAAGCCAGTGAAAATGGAGAACCATATCGAATATATCTTTCAAGTTCTCGCTCAATTCCCAGTATCAATTCACCTCTGCTCATGGTTGTTTTTTTAAGATAGTATTTTCTTTTTTTTTGCTCTGATAGTTTGTCAAACTTACTAATAACTGCATCTATGTTTATTTGGTCCATATATATTTGCCATTTCCCATCAGAAAAAAGAACCGATTTACTCAGAAGCTCCATTTCTTCATAGCCGGACATTTTGTCTATTTCCTGTACGGTAACCGAAAAAACTGCTATATATTGAATTTCGTTACTTTTACTCGTTTTATTTTTTAATGCTTTTATAAATTGAGTCTCAAAGCCAATCATTCTATAAACCGAGGCAACACTATTTTGCCATCTAATAAATGTGCTTTCAACTAAGCCATTTTGAAATAAAAAACGATAAGCTGCTTCATAATTTTGATTAAGAATGGCTTGAAAATAAGCTTTTAAAGTCAGTTCTGCTGCCTCTACCATTTCGTTTTCCAGTAGGTTAACTGTATAAAATTGATCCTCAGATCTTTGCTTATGATTTTCAATCCACTTCATATCATAGGCTGTGCGTAGTGATTTATCCTTCAAGGTTTCATAAGCCCTATTTACTTCATACATTCTCTCCTTTGCATCCGATCTATTGGAGCGATCTGGATGGTATTCAAAAGCCTTTCTCCTATAGGCAGTGACGATCATTTCCAGCTCAGCATCTGCTTCAACACCTAATATTTTATAGTAGTCTATCCATTTCAACTGGAACGATCACTCCTCTCTATTTCCCATCGGATAATTAACTGTATCAACTCGTCGAAATTGAGTGGTTTAGATATATAATTGTTCATACCGCTTTCGATGCACTTTTCTCTGTCACCTTCTAGTGCATTTGCTGTCATAGCAATGATATAGGGTTGTTTGATCTCCTGTTTTTTTCTAATCTGCTTTGTACACTCATAGCCATCCATTTCTGGCATTTGACAATCCATAAAAACAATATCATATTCGTTTTCATTCAAAATACTTAGTGCTTCTCTGCCACTATCGACTGAAAAGCATTTGACCTTCTGATACTCAAGTACTTTACTAACTACTAATTGATTCACCATTTGATCATCGACGATTAATACCCTAATGTTTGAAAGATCAATGACTTTTTCACTTGATAGCTCTTTCCTGTTTGGGTTGCCAAATGGAAGTGACAGTTTAATTTCAAAGGTACTACCACCACCTGCGGTATCACTGACAATAATATCGCCAGACATTAATTTCACCAGTCTCATTACAATGGCTAGTCCTAATCCCGTTCCTTGGAAATTTCTATTATCATCGCCCTCCACCTGTTTAAACGGCTCGAATATTTTATCTTTATTTTGATCACTAATTCCAATTCCAGAGTCTTCAACAATTAGCCTTAATGCGACATCATCCGTCTGTTTGCTGGCTTTCAAAATAACACGAACGCCACCCTGATCCGTGAATTTTACAGCGTTATTAATTAAATTGTTGAGGATCTGTTTAAGTCGATATGGATCACCTTTAACATATAGTGGCTCCTTTACCTCATCTATATAAGTAATGGTAATCTTCTTTTCCTTTGCTCTAGCTCTAAATAAAGAAACTGAAGCCTCCACTTCTTCGCTAATATCAAAATCATCTGAAACCAAATGAAGCATATCTGCTTCCACCTTGGATAAGTCTAAAATATCGTTTACTATTCTCAGCAATCCCTTACTTGCACGCTCTGCTTCAAAAATGAATTTTTTTCCTTCCTCATCCAATTGTGTGTATTTTAAAAGCTCTAAGTAACCAATAACACCATTCATCGGTGTTCTGATCTCATGTGACATATTTGCTAAAAATCTACTTTTAGCTTCATTTGCATCAATCGCAATTTGCTTTTGCTTTATTAGCTCTTTTTCCACTTCAAGTCTTACAAAGGTGTCCGCTATTATATTGCCCACTATTTTCATATAATCGAGGTGGTTTCTCTCTAATGATTCCATATCACCATGACGATCTAACCGAATAAAGCCCAGTGTTTCCTCTTCCTTAACCAATGGGATAACGATGAAGGAAAGTGGATCGTCTACCTCATATTCTCTAGCATCCTGTTGATTGATACATATAAACGGATTGGAATCCACAACAACCGTTAAATTATGACTGTCTAATAAGGTTCTCAACCACGGATATACGCTTGCCTTATAAGCTTTCTTTGCTTTTTGATCCTTTCGAATCGTCTCGTTTAAATAAGAAGCAAGTCTAAAATAAACCTCACCTTCTTCTTTGCTTTTAAAAAGATAAATTGCATCCATGGAAAAGTAATTTGAAATATCTTTGATGATTCTGTTGAAGACCTCGAGGTGGTTAACTGTATTGATCGTTAGTGCAGATTTTAAAATCTCTAGAGTAAATCTATTAAACTCAATAAACTCCTCCATTGAATTATTGATCTCAATTAATGCGTCGTTTTTCTCATTTTGTAATATGAGCTGGTCAGTATAAGCATTAAGCAAACCATTGATCGCTTTGCGCGTTTCTCTAAATGGGTCCTCTAAGTTTATTTGAAATCGATAGGAGAATAGATTTTGCCTTTCGATACCAGAAATGTTCTCGTTTAGCTCAACTAAAGGCTTTAAAATCAAGCGTCTTTGAATTCTTACCAGTATTAGCATGGCAATACACGTCATTAGCATCGCTAAATAGAACAGGATGGTTGCCATTTGCGTTTCTGTAAAAAATTGAACTTTGTCCTTTATATAATACAGCACGAGATTTGACATCCCGAGTTCATGCTCAGCCACCAAAAATGTCGCTTTATCTGTCTTTACCTGCATGATGTTATTGATGGTTTTTATGTTTTCCTTAACACCACTTGCACTTGCAATGTCAGCCAATGGCTTTCCTTGTGATTCATTTGGTAATAAAATATCAGGCTTTGAATATACGAACCCATTTTTATCCTGAATCCACAAAGAGTAGGAATGAGTCGCCGTGCTACTGATAAATTTTTCAACTAAATCTGTAACAAAAAAATCAGCCTTTATTACGCCTACAAAAATACCCCCTGAAGTGTAAACGGGTGCTGAAAGGTTCATCAAATATCCTTCAGAGCTATTTTCAAACGTATAAACACTTCGACCCTCATCCTTGGCCAACTGATACCACTCTTTGTCCATGGACTTATCGGTCGACGCACTGATAGCTCCGTTTCCCATGTATTCTTTTCCCTCCACATTCAAGTACGCAACGCTGTTGACGACGTCGCTTTGAGATAAAATCCCTGAAAGGTAGGTTAAAAGAATGGTTTCATCTGGTGATTGCTGGATAAACTTTGATGCGCCATTTACAACACGTTCTTTGTCTTCAAGATACTGATTAAAAAGTTCAGTGGTGATTTTTGTTTCAGCGTATAGCTGATTATAATATGCTTGCTGTGTACGGTTTTGGAATAATATGTATTGAACGATCATAAATATAGATATAATCAGCACAAAGATAACCAGCAGCATGTAATATTTCTTTACGAAAGTATTCATACGAAGCTCCTTCTGCTTATTAACCTAGTGAATACCCACTTTTCAAATATCTACACTTTTCATAATTAAATTAAATCCTATAATATCGAATTCTAAAGAATTTATATCATTTTCTGAAAGATTATTACATCAACTTGCAAAATTAAACCTTCGGAGTAAAATAGGCATATAGTTTGAGCATAGCCCAAGTGGGAACTTGAAAGCTCGAACTAATTCTTTGGAGGTGTAAAATGGAGGCTTTTGCTAATTTGTATAGAGGAATGTCATTTAACTTACAGAAAAAAATTGGTTTAGATGATACGGCTCTCAACTACGGATCAGGGAAAATAGAAAACCTTTTTGCAACCCCTCGCTTAGTGGCTCTCATGGTTGAAGCCTGTGCAAGGTTAATCGACCCAATGTTGCCTGAGGGATTTGTATCTGTGGGTAATTCGATTTTCGTCGATCATTTTAAGCCCACCTTAATGGGCTCAACCGTAACTGTAGAAGTAACCATAACAGGATTTGAATCAGGAAAATATCATTTTGATATGAATGCTTACGATGAGTTTGGTAAAATAGGTAATGGCAGTCACTCTAGAAGCATTGTTCATCTCGAAAGCTTTATGCACAAAGCAGAGGCGAGAGAATTTTCTATGGTTGGCTAAAGAACAACGGGTAGACTAAAAAATAAATGGTAGACTAAAGAATAAAAGCCCCGCTCAATGAGCGGGGCTTAATAGTTAGTTTAATTATCTAACTGGTGTGATGTTTTCAGCTTGAGGACCTTTTTGGCCTTGAGCTACTTCATAAGTAACTGCTTGACCTTCTTCAAGAGTTTTGAAACCATCAACATTGATTTGTGAGTAGTGAGCGAAAACGTCTTTGCCGTCTTCACCAGTGATAAAGCCATAGCCTTTTTCTGAGTTAAACCATTTTACTGTACCATTCATCATTGCAGTACGCCTCCTAATTTTTTTCAACTTTTAACCATATCAAACCAGATAACACCTCAAAATAAATTAGGACGATACTATGTAACGGAACACTAATTTAACACATGATTATCAAGTTCTCAACTAAGAATTAAAGTTACGTCATTAACGTAACACAAATAGCAGAAATTGTCAATATATTGTCATTAATCGTAAGCTACAGATCAATTCCAAAGACTTGTTTTACAAGAATTCCAACTAGAAAGGAGATACCCGCAACCCCTAACGAAATCACTGCCATTTCAATAAAACGCTTCTTAAAAGGATAATCCTTTGCAACGGATATATAATAGTTGAATAGAAATATTATAAGAACAGCGATACTTAAGGTTACACCTAAGCTTAAAAATGGATTACTGAGTAATAGGAAAGGTAGAATCAATAAAATGACCGTAATAACATAGGCAACGCCAGTATAAAGAGCAGATCTGCCAGCATCGTCGCCACCGTCCTGCCTTGTGGACAAATACTCACTTGCAGCCATAGAAAGCGACGCACTAATCCCGGTTATGAGCCCAGTTAATGCGATAAGTCGCGTATTTTGGAAAGCAAACGTGTAGCCCGCTAAAGCCCCTGTGAGTTCAACTAAAGCGTCGTTTAGGCCTAACACGATTGATCCCACATAATTTAATTTCTCTTCGTTTATTAGGGCAATTAACTCGTCCTCATGTCTCTGCTCTTGCTTAACTATTTCATCCATGAAGGCAAGCTCTGCATCTAAGCTACTGTATCTACTTATTGCAACACTTTCACTTTTCTCAAAAAACTTTATACCAAAGGTTAGACCAAAGATTATAATCATCCATTTCATCAGAAGTATTTTAAATGTCTGTGGCTTTAGCTCAACCGCTGTAATACCCTTCAATCGATTGTAATGGCTCAGCTCGTCCATTGATATCGCCCTAAATACCTCACTGTTATGCGGGTCCTTTATTCTATCGGCTACAAATGCATATAGGTGATGCGCGTTAATCTCATCCTGTTGGTTTTCTAATAATCTCTTTCTAACCTCTTCATTTAGCTGCTTCATGTCCATTTCTCCTTTCACTGGCATTATACCCAAAATCCGGTTCTATTATCTATTTTAAGATAAGGATAATCTACTAATCTTCCTAAGATATCAATCTAAAGAAATTTAGCAAATATGGTTTTAGGGCTATAAAAAAACATCTAACGCTCGCTAGATGTTTTTAAGATCATCAAGTACACTTCTAATTATTTGATGCATATCATAGTACTTGTATTCAGCTAAACGACCACCAAAAATAACATTTTCACTTGTGTCAGCCAAACGTTTATACGCCTGATACAATGCATTGTTTTTATCATCATTAACAGGATAATAGGGTTCATCTCCTGGATGCCAAGCTTGAGGATATTCTCTAGTGATAACGGTTTTGTCTCCTGAACCATACTCAAAATGCTTGTGCTCTATAATGCGAGTATATGGCGTCTTTGCATCGGTGTAATTTACAACCGCATTTCCCTGATAATTAGATTGCTCTAAGACTTCTGTTTCAAATCTTAAAGAACGATATTCTAGTGTACCTAGCTGATAGTCAAAAAACTGATCAATCATTCCTGTAAATACGATTTGATCTGCCAATGCTTCATAAGCATTTCGGTCTGCAAAAAAATCAGCGTTTAATCGAACTTCAATCCCCTCGAGTAATTTGTCGACAATTGGCGTATAGCCCCCTATTGGAATGCCTTGAAAGCGATCATTAAAATAATTGTTATCAAATGTCATCCTAACTGGTAATCTTCGAATAATAAAAGCAGGAAGCTCAGTTGCTTTTTTACCCCATTGCTTTTCGGTATAGCCCTTTACTAAGGTTTCATATATTTCTCTACCTACTAGCTTTAAAGCCTGCTCTTCCAGATTTTGAGGCACTTCTATCCCCTCAGCTTCAATCTGAGCATCAATGATGGCCCTCACACGTTCTGGTTTTACCTCTCCCCAAAGCTGATAAAAGGTATTCATATTAAAGGGTAAATTATAAAGTTTGCCGTTATAGTTGGCAATTGGAGAATTGATATATTGATTAAATTTTGCAAACTGATTGATATACGTCCATACCTCTTCATCACTTGTATGAAATATATGTGCACCATACTCGTGGACGTTTATGCCTTCAACTTCTCTCGTATAAATATTCCCTGCGATATGAGACCGCTTCTCAATCACTAGGCATTTTTTCCCTTTTTTCGTCGCCTCGTGAGCAAATATGCTACCATATAAGCCTGCGCCGATGATCAAATAATCGTATGTTTTCATGTCTTACCTCTAGTTAAAGCCAACGACTTTTTGTGTTACCTTGTAAAACGCAACCGATAGCGTTCTACCAAATCTTCCAGGTAGGTTTAAGGTTAAGCCCATAAAACCATTTCTCAGCGTATAATATAAGCTAGGATTTGATACTTTAATGTATTGCCATAGCTCATGCTTTTTATCTAGAGCCTCTTGAGTGTTTGCCCTAATGAGAATAATTGAAGAAACAACGGTGGTAATTTCAAGGTAATTAATCATATATCTTTTTTTTCTTTTGTCCATAATTTTATTTAGGTCAACGTGATCTACCATGAGCTTATTAACTCTAATCTGCTGATCGACTCGTTTGATCATAACCTTTTCATTAACAGATTGATCTTCTCTGCCAATAAAATATCTATAAAAATCAACATTGATATAGTAAAGTGTCTTTACGTAAGGCAAGGGCTCATATACGAATAAATTATCAACGTAAAAGGTGTGCTTAGGTAGCTCCAATTGGCAAGCTCTCAATACCGCCATGTTGTATATAACGGAGTGCATCAGAATATACTGACCTTTTCTAAAATTCCCGATTTGATCCCATGTCAGTATCTTATTTTCCTCTAAAACGTTATCATATCTCATGACCATTTTGTGCCTTGCACCTTGCTTTTCATAAACAAAATTACTAATGATCATATCCACTGATTTACCGGACATAGTTAATTTTCTAAGCGTTTCTAGAATTTTTTCATAGGCATCCACGTCCACCCAGTCATCGCTATCGACTACCTTAAAATACAGTCCCGTTGCGTTTCGCATACCCGCATTAACCGCTTCACCGTGTCCGCCATTTATCTGATGTATCGCTTTTATCTGTGACGGATATCGTGTCGCATATTCATCTGCAATTGCAGCGGTTTGATCCGAAGAGCCATCATTTATAATAAGGATTTCAACTAAGTCACCGCCAGGTAGCAATGACTCGATACAATTTCTCATATATTCCTGTGAATTAAAACAAGGAATCGCTACAGATAATAATTTCATAAGATTTTCCTTTAAACTTATTTGACAGATTAAACGGGCCAATCATTGATTGCCCCAAGTGTCCATATATAGACTATCAGTTTTAAGCTATCTGTTCAACATAAATTCCATTAGCCGTATTGAATTATCGTTAAATTATTTTATAAATATCTCTCTAAGAAAGCTTTAACGGTTTCAACGTATTTAAGTGCATCTGTTTCTAGTGAATTGGCGTGTTTTGCGCCCTTTACGGTATAAATTGCCTTTGGAGCAGAGCATGCCTCATAAAGCTCAAAAACCATACGATAAGGCACATAAGTATCCTCTTTGCCGTGAATGAAAAGCGTTGGCACCTTTGATTTTTTTACTTGATCAATAGCTGTAGCTTCTTTAAAAAAATAACCCGCCCGGAGCTTGGTTAATAAACTTGTCACAGGCAGTGCCAAACATTCTGGGATTCTATACTCTTCTTTAAAGCGATACCTAATCTGTTCATATGCAGATGTATAGCCGCAGTCCTCAACGATCGCTCTTACATTGACGGGTAGCATTTCGCCACTTGTCATCATCACAGTCGCAGCACCCATCGATAGCCCATGTAATACTATTTTTTCATCCCATCCATTTTTAAGAATTATGGCTTC
Source organism: Clostridiales bacterium 38-18 (assembly GCA_001897605.1). Lineage (GTDB taxonomy): Bacteria > Bacillota > Clostridia > Peptostreptococcales > Acidaminobacteraceae > Fusibacter_C. The sequence continues at coordinate 22,277 of MKTL01000018.1, forward strand.
AACCCACTTCAGATAATCCAGTCTTTCGTGCCAGCCAAAGCCCTTATAATCGCCTTCGCTCATACCGTGCCCTCTTGCATCTGGCATAAGTATATTAAACCCGAGCTTTTCTCTATAAAATTTCGCGTAAGTACTCATCGAACGTGCATTCATTCCGTAGCCATGTGCTAGGATAACGGTATTATTGCTTGGTTTGAGGGCTGGAATATAATAAGCTCTTAGCACAAGCCTATCAAATGAAGTCAAAGTCATAAGCTCATAACCAACAGATATGAGCCATTCTTCTCCCTCTAATGGTATTTCATCATATTTGACATCATCTATAATTTTAACTTGTGTATGGTTGGATCGACTAATCGCTACCTTATAAAAATGATTACTTGTAGCATAGGACGTAACCGCTAATATAGTCCCCAATCGAATCAGCTTCTTTGTCACTGCTTTGGCGTTCTTTTTTTTATGATCTGACATATCTGCCCCCTAAATCGATTAATCGTATTTTATGTGACCATTTTATCACAGAAAAGTAAACAAATTAAGTCTATACAGATTCCTCTGTTTATTTATAGTTGAGAAGGGTATTCATTTATTAAATGATCTTACCACAATCATAAAATTTTAAATCGCTTAGGAAGGAGAATAGTTATGGCATTTTTAAGATGGTTAGGCGGATTTGTAGTATTTTTTTGGTTACTTGGACTCTTATTTAAAATCGGTGGTGGATTAATTCATATTTTACTTGTCGTTGCAGCAATTGTATTTATTGTCGATTTTATCACGGGTCGTTCAAGATAACAAAATCATTACTTAAGAGCAAAAAACCAGCCCACGGGCTGGTTTTTCTATTTATATACCAAAATCTTATTTATAGTAAAATCTACGGCCTCGACACCAAAAGATTCTATTTAGGTGTAACAATTTTGTATTGGTCTCTCAAAGCCTCAATATCAAGTCTTGAAGCAGCCTCTAGATCAATAATTGCAGTTACACTTGGGTGCAATTGTAAAACTGAAGCGGGAAGCTCTGGAGTAATATTTCCACTTAGCATTTTTTGTATAGCATCGCCCTTTTCTTTACCAGAAGCAAGTAAAATGATGTTTCTTGACTGCATGATGGTCTTAACCCCCATGCTCAACGCCAATGTAGGGACCTCAGAAATATTGCTAAAAAATCTTGAATTGTCTTGAATGGTTTGTTCATCCAGTTTAACAACATGCGTTCTTGCTTCAAATTTAAGATCAGGCTCGTTAAAGCCAATGTGTCCATTGCGACCGATGCCCAATACCTGTAAATCGATCCCACCTGCTTTAGCAATCCTACGATCGTAATTATGTGCTTCATCCTCTAGATTTTCAGCAGTTCCGCTTGGGATAAATTGTCTATCAAAGGGTAAATCCACCTCGACGAACAAATTGTCCTGCATAAACTGCCAATAGCTTTGCGGATGTTCTTTTTCTATTCCAACATATTCATCGAGATTAAATGCAGTTGCATATTTAAAGGTAATCATACCTTCATTGTAAAATCGAATGAGCTCTTTATACATCCCTACTGGCGTTGAGCCCGTTGCCAAACCAAGGACACTATCCGGCTTATTTAAAAGCTGAGCAACAAAAAGGTGTGCTGCCTTTCTGCTCATCTCTTCATAGTTATTTACAATAATAATGTTCATTATTTGCCTCCATAATGACAGATGCCTTTAATATAGACACTGCTGATATTGTTTGCTTCATCAAGTAAAACCATATTTGAGAGCTTCCCCACCTCAAGGGAACCCATTGAATGATCGATTTTTAACAGCTTTGCAGGATTAATCGTCAGCATGTCGATGATACTTGCAAGAGGTAAATCTGAAAATTCAACCATATTTTTCAGTGCCTGTCCTGTCGTAAGAACGCTCCCTGCCAATGTGCCATCCTCAAGTCGACAGCTATTGTCCTTTACAAATACCTTTTGACCACCTAAATCGTACTCTCCCTCAGGCATTAATGCAGCTCTCATCGCGTCGGTTATCAAAATCGTCTGATCGACGCCCTTCTGCTTAATAAACGCACCAATGAAGCCAGGATGAACGTGAATACCATCGGAAATTATGTCCATTGTGAATGGCTTTGTAAGTATTGCACCAACAATCCCAGGCTTTCTATGATGCAATCCTGTCATTGCATTGAAGCAGTGTGTCACATGTCGCACACCTTCATTATAGGCATTTAGTGCCAATTCAAAATCACCGCCAGAATGGCCAATGGATAAAACGATGTCAGTCCCACTTAACGCTTTTGCAAACTCAAAATTGTGATCCATCTCCGGTGCATAGGTAATCATTTTAACTATATCCATGTTAGGTCGGATCCAACTGTCTGTTGGCTTTTGAATATGTGATTCTGATTGTGCACCTTTAAAAATAGGGTTGATAAATGGTCCTTCTAGATGAACGCCTAGGATTTGAGCGCCTGCTGCTTGATTATTATCATGCTTTTCTGTTTGTTGCTTAATAAAGTCACGTGTCGTTGCCAATGCTGTATCTATTCTTTCCTGCGACATGGTCATAGTGGTTGCAAGAAAAGCAGTTGTTCCTGTTCGCACAACACCATCAGCGATTTTTTTAATACTTTCATAATTACCGTCCATAACATCACAGCCACAAGCACCATGTATGTGAATGTCGATGAAGCCAGGAATGACGCTTTTCCCTTTACCATCAATCTCTTCTATTTGATGTGTTTGTTTTAGAACATCATACTCAGATCTTGATAGGATCTTTTGGATCGTTTTATCGAATAAAATAACACTATTATCTATAAATGATTGTTGTTCATAAATTAATGCATTAACGATTGCCTTCACATTAACCTCCATTTACCTTTTATCATTTACCATTTCACTTTTACGACAATTTTCATTACTGGAATGGCTGCCTCTACGGCTACGCTGGGTTGGTGCCCTTCATTTGGAAAAAATATAGCAAATCTGCCTTGATTTACGATTATATTTTGACCAGTGCCATTATAAAATGCAATGTCCCTTTCATTATCATAAGGTTCGTCTATCGTCAAATCCGATTCTATTTGAAAACCCATGATTTCTTCACCCTTTACCATCCACTGTATATCTAGGTAATTGTGATGTGTTTCAAATCTAACGTCTTTTTGATCTTTCGTATCATATACCTGGACCATGTAAAAAACGTCATTTTCTTTAATTGCATACTTTCCAGTAACTCTTTGGTTCAAATCACCATTTAGTATTGCCTCTATGGCAATATCAAGATTTGGATGAATGCCTTTGTACTTACCAATTGCTTCGATCTGATCTAATATCATTTGACACCTCAATATAATTTATTTGTAACTGCTTCTGAAGCAGCTTCCTTGCACTTTTTTGCATGCTCTAAATCAAGTAGACTTAGTCCTGTACAGATGACGTCAACCATAAAAAGCTGCGAGATTTTCCCTTCCATCGATCCGCCGTCAAGCGGGTTTTCTTTACCTGAGGTCTGCAGAACAAAATCTGCAACCTCAGTAAGTGGCGAGCGTTTATAGCTAGTAATTGCCACCACCCTTGCGCCCTTTTCTTTTGCTAGCCTAGAAGCGTCCACAATGTCCTTTGTACTTCCCGTTATGCTGATGGCGATCACCAAGCTGTTTGAGCTCATATTTGAAGCGCGCATCAGTTGAAAATGCGCATCGGAATATGCAAAAGTCTGTTTACCGACTCGCATGAGTTTACTTTGAAGGTCATAGGCAGTTGTAGCAGAGTGCCCAACGCCAAAAATTGTAATATCAGCCGTCTGATGAATTAAATTTAACACCCTTGTGAGAACGCTCTCCTCGATTAAATTAAGAGTGTCCTCAAGTGCCATTTGAGTATTTCTCAGCAATCGTGCAGTAAAATGTGAATCGTTTGAAAGCTCCTTATCAAATGACCGCTCCTGAGCAATCGCCAACTTAAAATCCTGATAGCCATTATAGCCAATTTTCCTGCAAAATCTTAAAATGGTTGCATCTCCCACACCACATTTTTCTGATAGTTCCGTTAGCGATAGATAGATGACACGATCCAGCTGTTCCTTAATGAAATCGTAAATTTTAACCTCAGACTTTGTAAATTCTCTAGAGGCTTGTATCATCAAGAGAGATGGTTTTTCATTCACATGAACCTCCAAATGGTTATAGCTTATATATTAATGATAGGCTATAGTAAATGTGATGTCAAATGAAAATGGAGTTAATTTTCAAAATGTTTATTTTTGCGGAAATTTACTCCATTTTGGAAATAAAGTTGTTTTTTTGACTTTTGTCAATAAAAGGCTTCAGCCATATAGCCATCCTATTTATATTAGCGAGATTGTGGCTTAATAAAAAACACGCTTCTTAAAGGAAGCGTGTTCATTCATACTAGATGGTAAATTTCGATACTCTTTCTCTCAATCTGACAGAAGCATCATCAATTGAAATGGCTTGGTTTGATACTGATTTTGACTGCTCAGAAATAACTTCATTCTTTTCTGCTATGGTCATTGTGCCTCTTGCGGATTCACTGCTTGCCACGCTGATCTCATAAATAGCCTTTGAAATCGTCTCTACAGATGCCAATAATTGCTGAGCTGTTGCCGATAAATCAGAAGATATGTCGTTAAATACTCTTGCGTCCTTTTCATACTGTGTACTCGTATCAACCAATACATCATAATCTCCAATTACTTTGGTTTCAACAAACGACACAATTTGCTTTGAATTGTCCGCCAAATCATCGACGATCTCTAGGATTTGTTCAGCAACCAGCTGGATCTGTGTAACGGACTCCTTAGACTGCTCTGCGAGTTTTCTAATTTCGTCTGCAACTACTGCAAATCCTCTTCCTGCCTCACCGGCTCTTGCAGCTTCAATAGCTGCATTGAGTGCAAGTAAATTTGTCTGCTCAGAAATTTGTAGAATAACATTTGAAAGGACATTGATTTTTTCTACTTCCTTGGTTTTTTCAAGGGCACTTTCAAGATGAATCTTAGACGATTGGTACGTTTCAATCGCTGTATTCTTTGATTTTAGTGCGGTTTCGTGTAAAGCCTTTGCCCTATTATTAATTTGCGTAGAGGTAACTGCACCCTCCTGAGCTTTATCAGCAACACTATTAACTGCGTTTTCAATTTCCTTGGTGGTCGCACTAATTTCTTCACTAGAAGCAGCTGACTCCTCCATACCCGCAGAAAGCTCTTCAGTAGCTGCAGAAACGTCCTGTATATTGTCGTTGAGTTCAATAACATTTCTATTAACTTCTTCAACAGACGTTCCCATAACATTGGCTTCCTCAACGACGCCCTTTATGATATCGTGAAGATTATCTAAAAATTGATTCACTGAGGTCGTCATTTTACCCAGCTCGTCTTTTGATTTAACTTCAAAGCGCTGTGTCAAATCGCCACCACTGGTCGCCAGCTGTGACAGGTTTTTATTGAGCTGATTGACTGGTTTTAATATCATTAATGATATTATAATCCCGAATAATATTGACAGAAGAGTTCCAACTGCTACTGCAGCCAGTGACGTCATTCTAACCTGAAGGCTTAATTAATTGACGTCTTTGACCGCTTGATCTGCTGATCCACTATTTAAATTCACCAGCTGTGTCAATAAACTCTCAGCTTCCTTAAAAGATATTGCATTGGTTACAATCCCTTGTCTTACCATTTCGTCATATGCCAGCTGTGTTACCTTTGCTCGATATGCGGTTTCTTTATTTAAAAATTCTTGATGATCCTCTAACCATTTCTGCCATTTAGGAACAAACGCATCCCAAATAGATTGTTCATCAGCGCTCATTGAAAGCGCTTCATATATAGTTAAATTCGCCTGTGCTTTTTTTATGTCTGTAATCATGCTCTCTAAGGTTGCATCTCTTTGCTCTCGGCTTAATTCCTGAACCAATAATATGTTTTCTGCACCATCTATCGAGAATTGTGCCTCACTGACGTTTAATAGAGCTTGAACACTAGGGAGCCTGTTGGTCCCTATATCACGTGTACTTTCCTCAAGTCTCATTATGCCTATAACCGCTATAAGCCCTACAAAAACCGTAATAATAGCAACCAGCACAAAGCCCCCAATAATTTTCATTTTCAAATTTAGATTTTTCAGCATAAAGCCTCCTCCCCAATGGTGTACATTAGTAATCACTAAATTAAATGAAAGTTAGTGTAGGTACAGATGACAACCATTTTTATGAATTTTGAGTATAAATATAGTGATCAATTTGCTCACAAAAATAGAATCAAAAAAATCCGATAAGTTTAACTTATCGGATTTAAAAGTATTAATCATTCAACCTTCAATAAACTGTGATTCTCCGATTTAGATATAGATATACCCAAATCTCTAACAATCAACTACATTTATATTTTAAACTTAGAAATCATTTCCTGTAGTCCTTGCGCCATCTTCGCCAAATCCTCACTTGCACTAGCAATTTCAATTGCTGAAGCAGTTTGTTCCTCAACTGAAGCTGATGCTTCCTCTGTTGAAGCTGCATTTTCTTCTGCCAATGAGGACAGAGATACTATTCTGTCAGAAACTTGTGCTTTTAGCCCTTCCATTCTTTCACTTGAATCGCCAACTGACAAAACGATTTCTTCAGAATTAATAACCGCAGAGGTGATTTCCTCAAAGGTTTTTTTGACCACCTCGATGTTGTTGGCCTGTTCCTTTACGAGCTCTTCAGACTCTTGCATGCGATTAACTGCCGTTTTAGCGTCTACATTTAAGCTAGATAGCATCTGATCAATGGTTGCGGTTGTCGATCGCGATTGCTCAGCTAACTTTCTAATTTCCTCTGCGACTACCGCAAAGCCTCTTCCATGCTCGCCTGCTCTTGCTGCTTCGATAGATGCGTTCAGTGCCAACAAGTTTGTTTGCTCTGAAATAGAGGTAATCATTTGACTTGCATCTGATATTTTAGCAGTGCTTTCATTTGTTCTTATGATACTGTTAAAAGCGACCTCTGAAGCCTCGTTGTTCTTAGCCGCTTGGTGACTTAATTGGCTGATAACAGATAAGCCGTCGTCAATCATCGCTCTAATCATTTGCGTATTTACTGCCATACGTTCTACCTGCTGCATATTGTTTCTTATTTCATCACTCAGAGATTTTAATTGACCAGCAGCTTCCGAGGTGTACTCCGCTTGACTACCCGCACTTTGGGCGATATCATTAATTGTCTCAGCCACCTCTCCAGATGCCGTAGCTGACTGATTTGAGGTTGCAGTCAGCTCCTCAGAGGTCGCGGAAACTTGCTCTGCAGTGTTTGAAACATTTTCCAATAGCGCTCTAACATTATCAGACATTTCAAATAACGAAGTGGTCATAAGCCCTATTTCATCTTTTCGATGGGATAGTCTTACCAGTACAGGATCCTCAATTTTAATGAAATCTAGGGAAGCCTGTTTATTTACGATATTCGTCATTCTCACGATAGGTCTTGCAATGGATAAACCCAGTCCCCAGGAGACTATAATTGCAAGCAAAACAATTACGATTGATATGGTTAATAAAGTTTTCACTAGTTTTCCCGAGCCTGCAAAAACTTCATCCTCAGTTGCAGTATTGATTAAGTACCAGGTCGTCCCTTCAATTGGTTCAAAGGCATAAAGCAATGGTACCCCTTTATAGGTATATTGGCTGATACCACTCTTTTCATCCAAAACCTTTTGAAATACCTTTGCAACTGGCTCAAAGGTCTCATCCGTTTTAGCGGCCTCTATGGGTTTAAATTGTTGCATAACCAAATCTCGATTTGGATGAGCGACGGTCACACCGTCAGAATTGATGATATAGGCATAGCCGTCATTGCCATATCCCATTTCATCAGTAATTTCAAACAGGGCATTGCCATCTCTTCGAGCAATTAAAGCACCGACTACCTTTCCATTATTGGTGATTGGTACTGCATACATTAGAACGGCAGTGTTTGTCTTTTTACTTATCAAAACATCTGAAGCATTTGCTTCACCAGCAAGTGCTTTCTGTACGTAGGTTCTATCAGATAAATCCAACGTATCTCCCTCAAGAATATAGTGCGCCTCTCCCTTTAGAGAAACAATTGCAAAATCTAAATAGCCCAATCGTTCAATGTCTGTCTTTAATGAACTTTGTTGTGTTGCCCAATCCATAGACTGGGTTCTTGATCGATTTGCAATTTCCTGTAAAATCAAAAGTCGACTAGAAATTGCATCTGTAATTTTCTCTGCTCCTAAACTGGTCATTTCAGATAGAGCTCGATTTGCTTCGCTTTGGACTGCATTTCGGCTCATAAAAATAGATACCCCACCAGATATCATCGTTATAATCACAGCAAACAAAGCGATAAACAATGTAATGTTTCGCGTTAATCCCTTTTTCATAACCGCCTCCAAGTTCAAATTTGACACCCTAACAGACTATGTCTACAGAGGATTTTCCCCATCAGAACGCTTCGCACACTTAAAGTGCTAATTTGACAGCAATCATCCATAATTGCCTATATGTAAATGTCTACTTAATTATTATAATAAGTTAACCGTTTTCTGTCCATACGAATAGCCAACACAAATGCAAAAATTACTTCAATCTTGTCTCAAATAATTGAAGCGTTCATCATATAAAAAAAGCGTTCATTTACTCAGTTTATTTAGAGTAAGCAAACGCACATTATTATGATTGGCTACAATAGCGCTCTGATATTCCTTGAGAGTAGCTGATAGCTGGAAGCAAGAGAGCAATTATTAAGTTTTGCTTGAACGCTTGAAGGAAGTTGTTCAAAAGGACTTCCAGATAATATCAACTGACTCTCAGAAATATCAAAGCTTTCGATCCTTGTACCCGAATTTATATGGGGCTTGTTGACAGGACATGACTCCGTACATAGGGTACAGCCTATAATTGCATTATGCCATTCCTTTGCAACCCATTTAGGAAATTCTCCCGGATACTCGTTTAAATAAGTGATACATTTTTCTGCATCTAAGGTAAACCGTGGTTCTGAAAGAGCCTTTGTTGGGCAGGCTTTAATACATTTTCTACAGTTCTCGCAAGCAGTCATAAGCTTTGCTTCCTGCCAGCAGTCCTCTTCGAGAGCAATATCAATTGTAAAGGTAATCAAATATTGAAAGCTACCAAATGCATCGGAATAGGTTACATTATTTCTCCCATACTTTGCCAATCCACTTCTAGCCGCTAATAATTTATGAGGCAAGCTCGCATAATTAAATTCTATTCCATAGTTTAATTCAAACTCTTTAAAAATTGATCTGATTTTTCCAATTTGATTTTTAGTATGATAGGTAGCCGGGAGCTTAAGTGGTTTAATCCCCTGATCCGTATGAAACTCAATATAATCGGTACAATCAGGCGCTGTATTTATCAGAAGAGATTTAGCATTAGGATGACTGCTTTCTAGATTAAAATCAAATCCGCCCAGTGCTGTATTATAGAAGTCGGATGAAATCAATCCGATATTTCTCTGCCCTATTATTTCGGCTTCTAGCTCATGAACCCTAGCAATAAACACACTTCTCATCTCATATCCAACAGCATTCAGCGATTTTATTAATTGTGCTTTAATGTTTTTTTCAAAGTCCATACCTCTATCCATTGATTTTTGTCCTATGATTTCTATTCTCATTTCGCCCCCATTTACAGCTTTATTGAACCTTACCACATTCAGGTTTAATTTAATCGATAGTTGCCTTCATTTATGTAACTGTCTATAATGTTTTAAACAGTTACAACATGACTTTATCATGTCTTCTAGTTACTGTCAATATTCATTTTGAAAGTTACAAAAGTGTGCTATACTATCTATAGATTCGGTTTAGAAAGGACAACTATGAAAAATCTAGCTATGGATTTTGTCAACACAAAATGGTATATCGAACATGAAATGATGAGAGATCTACTAGAAGATCAGGAGTGGTTTAGTCGATGGTTAGCTAAATATGGGCATCAGCTTGATAAACATTTTTTTGATACACCTGACCTTCTAGTTCACCTGAGAAAAATGCGTCTTTTTTTGAATCAATGCTTTGATCAGTTAGCCTCGGCTTACACCTTAAGCGAGGATTCGATTAATCTGCTCAATGATTATTCAGATGAATTCGCTTCATCCATACATCTCGCTCATGAAGATAATTCTTTTGTACTTAAGCAAATTAATACACCTTTAACGCTCGAAGCTTTTAAAGGTCTGCTTTCAAATAGCCTAATACTTTTAATCGTCGAAACCGAACTAAGTAGGTTGAGAATTTGTGATAATGATGAATGTAAGTGGTTATTTATAGACTCGACTAAATCTAGGACGAAGAAATGGTGCTGCAACACTTGCGCAAGTCTTGTAAAGGTGAGAAAATTTCGTTTAAAAAACTCAAAATGAAAGAAATAAGAGGGTTATCTCCTTTGAGATAGCCCTCTTTCTACATTTACGTTTGATTATTCCCTTTCATAGTCCAGTATATCGCCTGGCTGACATTCAAGTACTTCGCAAATTTTTTCTAGCGTTGAAAAACGAATCGCCTTAGCTTTTCCAGTCTTGAGGATTGATAAATTTGCCATCGTTATGCCCACCTTTTCCGATAGCTCAGTCACACTCATTTTTCTTTTTGCCATCATTACATCTAAATTCACTATGATCCCCATAATTCCTCCTACACCGTCAAATCATTTTCAGCCTTATACTGAATCGCTTCAAATAACAATGTACTTAGGAGCTTAGCGAAAAAAGCGATCGCTATTGACGTAATTGAGATTGCTAAAAAAGCAATCATGATACCAGGATGAAGGGCACCATTTAATAAAAGTGTAATTCCTAAACCTATATAGCTAAGGGCTATTATAACACCACATATTCCAATCTTGTCAAGCCTTGATACGGATGCCGTGCTAAAAGCACGCCCCATAAAGATTAAATCGAGTAAAAAGTATGCCTGAAAAAGAGCAAAATAATATGGTATTGACGTAGCGAGTGTCCAAAATAAAACTGGTTTTTCAAGATAGCTATACTCGGGAAATTTAACTGCAGAATCCTTTGCAATATCAGGTAGCCAAAATAAGCTCAAAACCATAACGACGCCACCCATGATATACAAAAAACTTTTTAACATCCAAAACGGGATTTTTCTCATATGTTCACCTCTTATAACTACCTTATCACTTCATATTAACCTCAACAAGTTTTTTTTGATAATCATAAAAAATAAATTGAAATACAATATATATTTATTGTTATTCGATAATTTATTTGTTATATTATTCCTAACGGAGGTTATTATGTTTGATATATTAATCATAGGTGCTGGTCCTGCCGGAAGCAATTTAGCTCGTTTGCTTTCAAAACAAAATAATAAAATGAAAATTGGAATCATAGATAAAAGGTCTCTTCTACAATCGACAGAAACAACCAATCGCACCAAAGCCTGTGGCGGTTTAATATCAGAGGATGCACAGGTTGAGCTTGCTATTCAGGGTCTAACTTTGCCAACCTCTCTATATGTTACGCCGCAATTTTTTAAGGTTCATATTATTGATTTCGACAATCAACTAGAGGGGGATTACCCAAGACACTACTTAAATATAGATAGAAGTGCTTTTGACCGCTACTTGTTTAAACTTATACCTGAGACAGTTGTCAAATTTGAAGCATCCCTAGTTACTGAGGTTAAACGTTTGGAAAAAGGCTACCGAGTTCAGGTCGTCACATCTAATGGCATAAAGATATTTGAAACAAAAAGCTTAATTGCTGCCGATGGCGCCAATTCATTTACAAGACGTCAGCTAATAAAGACCTATTCTGGAGCAGACTATTTTTCAATTCAAGCGATTTACGAGTCAGATCAACACTTTTCTCACTATCTAGGGATGTTTGATCAGTCGGTTACCGATTATTATGGCTGGGCAATTCAAAAGGATCACACCCTTCAAATTGGTTGCGCCTTTCCAAAAAGTGAAAAGCATGCACATCTGAAATTTCAACTTCTAGTTAATAAGGTGGCGGCATACGAGGGCATCAACACAAAACCTTTGGCATTTACCGAAGGGGCGAATATTGAACGTTTTAATCGGACTGAATTTGCACCCTTTAGCCTTAAGGATTTTTATCTAGTCGGAGAAGCTGCTGGTGCAATAAGTCCCTCCTCAGCTGAAGGCATAAGCTTTGCACTCAAAACCTCTAGGCTTCTTGCTGAGGCTTTTTTCCTAGAAGACTGTGTGAACACTCGAAGACGATATCTAAGAGCGGTGATGCCCATTAAATTCAAGCTACTTTTAAAGAGAATTAAGCTACCTGCGATGTTCCATCCCTATATACGACGGATCATTATCAAAAGCAGAATTACAGCGATACCACCCTATACGACATCGCATAGAACAAAAAAACAAACCAAATCCGTATAAATTTGTTTTTACACTCGAGACCTTGGTCCTATGCTATAATATAAGGGTCTGATGACAAAAGAAAATTTATAGGGGTAAATATGAAACTGTATCCAAAAAGACGTGTCTTTAACGCAAGAGATAAACTCTATTTATACTACCTTTTAATTTCTCATTTTGTACTGATTCTGTTTACTATCGTATTCACCATACAGAAATTTTATCTTGCTGCATTTTTTGAAGCCATCATGCTAGTTCCATTCTGCACCTCTTTTTACTTGTTTTTACTAAACCGACTGGATTACTCCAAATGGATCGCAGTCACTAGCTCTTTAGTTATCGTGATGATACAGACTAACGTTATATTTACACCCTCAAGTGGATTTCAATACATGTTAATTCCTCTACTTGTAATTTCCTTTTTATTCAACGATCTCAATCAGTTTCGAAATAGAATTTTCGGTGTGGTTTTTTCTATTATCATTTGCTTTGGTTACTTCATATCTTCAAGTTATCAGTTTTTTGGACCAGTCCTATCAATTGATTCCGATATCAACCACTTATTTAGAATTATAAGTACCATCGTTTCTTTTGTCGCACTTATTTTTATGCTGTATATGTATTCACTTCAGCTCGCTAAAACAGAGGCAAACCTCTCCTATCTTGCAGATCACGATGCTTTGACTAAAATATACAACAGAGGCTATTTTGCAAGTATTGGACAGGCTTATTATTTATCACATAAAGAAAAAAAGCTCCCCTTATCCGCCATTATTTTTGATATAGATAATTTTAAGTCTATTAACGACAATTATGGTCATCATATCGGTGATGTTGTTTTAAAGGACTTGGCAATAACCGTCAATGCCATAATTAGATCCAATTATATTTTTGCGAGATATGGTGGTGAAGAATTTGCTATCTTATTGGAAAATACACATTTAGAGCATACGCTTCAGATAGCTGAGGGGATTCGTAGCAAATTGGCGAGCTTATGCGTTGCACATCAAAACAGTTGCATTAATTTTACAGTAAGCCTAGGAGTCGCAACGCTTTCCGATAAGCATCATTCGTTTGAAGATGTGATGAAGGATGCAGATAAAGCGCTCTATATCTCTAAATATCGCGGTAAAAATCAAACAAATACAATCTAAAAAGAGGCTTGCATATCGCAAGCCTCTCTCAATTTTTTGTCATTCTATTTCTTTAAAAAGCCTCGCTTTTGCAAGAAGCCTAACATGTGCTCTCTTTTTTCACTTGCAAATTTTTTACTGATACTGTGAGACCAAGTATCGTTCATCTTACCTCGAGTTCTTTGGACATAATAGTCACTGATGCGCTGATCATAAGCCTGAAGCGCTTGCTCGTCTAAAGCCTGATACTTATCAATACTATAGACGATAGATTCAGGAAGCCGTTCTTTGACCAGTGGATCTTGAGCAGGATACCCTAGACAGATACCAAAGATTGGATATACTTCTTCAGGCAGTTCGAGTAGATCAGAGACTTCCTGTGCGTTATTGCGTATACCACCTATAAATACACCACCTAATCCGAGAGACTCAGCTGCAAGCATGGCATTTTGGCCTGCTAATGCTGCGTCGACCGTAGCGATAATGAAGGTTTCAGTCCATCCCGACTCGTAAGTCGTTAGGCCATTTTTACCAATTTTGTTCGCCTCGTTATCGCACACAACTTTGGTACGATGAACATCACCACAAAACACTAAAAAAAGCGGAGCAGTTTCGACGTACTCTTGATCACCGCATAGGATTTTAAGTTTTGATCTAAGCTCAGGCTTACGAACATCAATGATACTATACGCTTGTAAGAAACTCGATGTCGCAGCAGACTGAGCGGCTTTGATAATCTGCTTTACGGATTCTTCTGAAACCGTTTGATCTGTAAATTTACGGATCGAACGGTGTGATAACATCAACTCAAGGGTTTGATTCACTTTAATTCACCTCTCTAAAAACCTTGGAACAGAGATAAAAGCACACCTGCTGATACGGCTGATCCAATAACACCTGCAACGTTCGGACCCATAGCATGCATGAGTAGGAAGTTACCTGGATTTTCCTTTTGACCGACAACCTGTGAAACACGCGCTGCCATTGGCACTGCGGATACACCTGC
>MKTL01000019.1 GCA_001897605.1 Clostridiales bacterium 38-18
TGGCGATAACATCGAAATGCACATCGAATTGATCTCACCAATCGCGATCGAAGAGAGCTTAAGATTCTCTATCCGTGAAGGTGGTAGAACAGTTGGTGCAGGTAACGTAATCAAAATTACTGAGTAATCTATAATTAGATGAGTTATCAATAAGTATTTCGAAAAAGAAATATAAAATCACACAAATAACCCCTTGATAAACTCAAGGGGTTATTATATAATGTTATGGTGCACTAATGCGATGATGCGAAAAGTTACTTAACTGTGAGAGAATTTTCGCTGAGAATTGTTCATACAAGATATGAGCGACGAGTTTTTGTGCGTATCTAAACGTGAAACACCCGGCAGGGTGGACAATGAAAACTCGATTGCATGATCACGGTAAACATGCGATAAAAAAGGAGGTTTAGCAATGGCTAACAAACAAAAAATCAGAATCAGATTAAAATCATTTGATCACAAAATTCTCGACAATACTGCACTTAAAATTGTCGAAGTGGCAAAAACAACTGGCGCAGATGTAGCTGGTCCAATTCCGTTGCCAACAAAAAAAGAAGTTGTAACAATCTTAAGAGCGGTACATAAGTACAAAGACTCTAGAGAGCAATTTGAAATTAGAACGCACAAAAGATTAATTGACATCTTAAATCCAGGTCAAAAAACAGTTGATGCGCTCATGAAGCTTGAATTACCTGCTGGTGTAGATGTAGAAATTAAGCTTTAATCATTAAGTTAGTCTAAGATTTCGGTTTAAATAGATAAACCTGATTTTTTAGGATGATTGCCCTCGGGCAATCCGCTGTAAGAATATTAGGAGGTGCGAGACGCATGGTAGGAATTATCGGTAAAAAAATCGGTATGACCCAAGTATTCAATGAAGACGGCATCGTTACTGCAGTTACAGTTGTTGAAGTTCAACCTATGGTTGTTTCTCAAATCAAAACTGTTGCTACTGACGGTTACAATGCAATCCAAGTTGCTACTGGTGACGTGAAAGACAAACACGTAAACAAACCTATGAAAGGCCACTTTAACAAAGCGGGTATTCCTTTCAAAAAATTATTAAAGGAGTTCAGAGTAGAAAACACTGCTGAATTCACAATCGGCCAAACAATCGGTGCTGACATCTTTGAAAACGGTGTAAAAATCGACGTTGTCGGTACTTCAAAAGGTAAAGGTACAACTGGTCCGATCAGAAGACACAATCAATCAAGAGGACCTGAAACTCACGGTTCTAAATACCACAGAGGTGGTGGATCGATTGGTGCAGCTTCTTACCCAGCAAGAGTATTCAAAGGCATGCCAATGGCTGGAAGAATGGGTAACGAGCAAGTTACTGTGCAAAATCTTGAAGTGGTTAAAGTTGACGCTGAAAGAAACCTTATGTTAATTAAGGGTGCGGTACCAGGACCTAAAAATGGTCGAATCGTAATTAAAAAAGCTATTAAGGCTTCAAAGTAATAGCTGGGGAAAGGAGGAAGCACAGTGCCTAAATTAGAAATATTAAACGTTTCAGGACAAAAAGTAAGCGAAATCGAATTAAACGATAATGTTTTCGGTATAGAGCCAAATATTCCTGTAATGCATGAAGTAGTAAAAAACTACTTGGCTAACCAAAGACAGGGAACTCAATCTGCTAAAACTAGAGCAGAAGTAACTGGTGGTGGTAGAAAGCCATTCAGACAAAAAGGAACAGGTAACGCGAGACAAGGTTCTATTACAGCACCTAACCACGTTGGTGGTGGTGTGGTATTTGCACCGAAACCAAGAAGCTATAGATACACATTACCTAAAAAGGTAAGAAGATTAGCACTTAGATCTGCTTTCAGTGCTAAAGTTATGGACAATGAAATGATCGTTCTTGATGAATTGACATTAGCTGCTCCAAAAACAAAAGAAATGGTATCTATCTTAAACAACATTAAAGTAGCTGGTAAGAAAGTGCTTATCGTTACTGAAGGTGTTGAGAAAAATGTTGTAAGTGCTACAAACAATATCGATGGTGTTAAAACAACTTTCGTTGGTGAAATCAACGTATACGATATCTTAAATCACGATTATTTTGTAGTAACTAAAGAAGCTGTTAAGAAATTTGAGGAGGTGTATGCATAATGAGAACCTCTTATGATGTAATCGTTAGACCTATCGTCACTGAGAATTCAATGATGCAAACTTCAGATCGTAAATACACTTTCGAAGTTTTAAAAGATGCTAATAAAACCGAAATCAGAAAAGCTGTTGAAGAAGTATTTGGTGTTAAAGTTGAACAAGTCAACACACTTCATGTTCGTGGCAAGCTTAAAAGACAAGGTAGAACACAAGGATACACAAGAAGCTGGAAAAAAGCGATTGTTAAATTAACTGCTGATAGCAAAACAATCGAGTTCTTTGAAGGCATGTAATCATTTAAGATTCGAAGGAGGTATAAACAATGGGTATCAAAAAATTTAAACCGACTTCACCTGCTATTAGACAGATGACTGTGTCTACTTTCGAAGAAATTACAAAGAAACAACCAGAAAAAGCTCTAGTTGTTGCTTTGAAAAAGAATTCAGGTAGAAACAACCAAGGTAAAATCACAGTTCGTCATAGAGGTGGCGGTACCACTGTAAAATATAGAATTATCGATTTCAAAAGATTGAAAGATAATGTTCCTGCAAAAGTATCTGCAGTTGAATACGATCCAAACAGAAGTGCTAATATCGCATTATTGGTTTATGCTGATGGTGAAAAAAGATATATCATTCATCCAAATGGCTTAAAAGTTGGCGATACAGTTATTTCTGGCGAACAACAAGATATCAAAGTTGGTAATGCAATGCCGCTTATGAATATGCCTGTTGGTACAATCGTTCACAATATCGAACTTAAACCTGGTAAAGGTGCTCAATTAGTTAGATCTGCAGGTAACTCAGCTCAATTAATGGCAAAAGAAGGCAAATATGCACTTCTTAGATTACCATCTGGCGAAACTAGATATGTAAGAAAAGAATGTAGAGCAACAATTGGTCAAGTTGGTAATATCGATCATGAAAATATCACAATCGGTAAAGCAGGTAGAAAAAGACATATGGGCATCAGACCTACAGTAAGAGGTTCTGTAATGAACCCTAACGATCACCCTCACGGTGGTGGTGAAGGTAGATCGCCAATCGGTAGACCAACACCTGTTACGCCTTGGGGTAAACCAGCTCTTGGCTACAAAACTAGAAAGAAAAGCAATCCTAACGATAAGTATATCGTTTCTCGTAGAAAGAAATAATTTTCTAAACTGAAAGGAGGACATAAACCATGAGTAGATCTCTTAAAAAAGGTCCTTTTATCCACAAAGGTCTGTTAAGAAAAATCGAAGAGATGAACGCAGCTGGGGAGAAAAAAGTTCTTAAAGTATGGTCTAGATCATCTACAATTTTCCCTCAAATGGTTGGTCACACAATCGCAGTACACGATGGTAAAAAACACGTTCCTGTATATATCACTGAAGACATGATTGGTCACAAACTCGGCGAGTTTGCTCCAACTAGAACTTTCAGAGGACATGCAGGCGATAAGAAAAGCAAATAAGTTCAATAATCCGAAAGGAGGTACTAATTAATGCAAGCAAGAGCAGAAGCTAAGCACATTAGAATTTCTCCTCGTAAAATGAAAGCTATCGCTGATTTAGTAAGAGGAAGAAATGTTAAGGATGCACAAGCAATTCTTAAATTTACACCTAGAAAAGGTGCTGAAATATTCTTGAAAGTTTTAAATTCAGCAGTCGCTAATGCTGAAAACAACCACCATATGGACGTAGATTCTCTGATCGTTAAAGAAATCTATGCAAACCAAGGTCCGACACTTAAGAGATGGAACGCTGGTTCAATGGGTAGAGCTAATCCTGTATTGAGAAGAAGCAGCCATGTCGGCGTTGTCGTAGCCGAAAAAGAGTAGAAGGAGGGTATACTAAATGGGTCAAAAAGTTAGCCCACACGGACTTCGAGTTGGAGTCATTAAAGATTGGGACTCAAAATGGTATGCAAATAAAAAGAACTTCGCTGATCTTTTAATTGAAGATCATGAAATTCGCAAATATGTTAAAAAGAGACTTTTTACAGCTGGCGTTTCTAGAGTATATATCGATAGAACAGCTAATGATAAAGTTCACGTAAACATCTTTACTGCTAAACCAGGTATGGTTGTTGGTAAAGGTGGCGAAAACATTAAAGTTCTTAGAGAAGAGCTTGAAAAAATCACTAAAAAATCTATTCAACTTGATATCTCTGAAGTAGATAATGTTGATGTTGATGCGCAACTCGTTGCTGAAAACGTTGCGTTCTCATTAGAGAAAAGGGTTTCTTTCAGAAGAGCAATGAAACAAGTTATCGGCAGAGCGCTTAAATCAGGTGCTGAAGGTATCAAAGTTCAAACTTCTGGTCGTTTAGGCGGCGCTGAAATGGCAAGAACTGAAGGCTATTCAGAAGGTAACGTGCCACTCTCTACATTAAGAGCAGATATCGATTACGGATTTGCTGAAGCAGATACAACTTATGGTAAAATTGGTGTTAAAGTTTGGATCAATAAAGGCGAGGTTCTTCCAAGTGTAAGTGAAGAAACTAGACTTAGAAGAAAAGAAGCTAGAAAAGTTTCTGATAAACGCCCTCAAAAGCAAAGAAACGCTAGTGCTGGTTCAGGCAAAGGCCCAAGAAAGCCTAGAAATAACAATAATTAATTCAGTTTTGTGAAAGGAGGCTATTAACCATGTTGATGCCGAAAAGAGTAAAACGCCGTAGAGTTCATAGAGGAAGAATGAGTGGTTCTGCTCAAAAAGGGAACGCAATTTCTTACGGAGATTACGGATTAGTTGCACTTGAGCCAGTGTGGCTTACTGCAAATCAAATAGAAGCAGCCAGAATTGCAATCAATAGAAGAATCAAAAGAGGCGGTAAAGTGTGGATCAAAGTTTTCCCACATAAACCAGTTACTCAAAAGCCTGCTGAAACTCGTATGGGTGCCGGTAAAGGTTCACCAGAATACTGGGTTGCAGTTGTTAAACCAGGTAGAGTTTTATTCGAACTCGCTGGTGTTGATGAAGAGTTAGCAAGAGAAGCGATGAGACTTGCTGCAAACAAATTACCAATCAAGTGTAAATTTGTTAAAAAGGACGACGCTATCGAAAAGGGTGGTGAATAAAGTTGAAAGCAAATAAAATTAAAGAATTAACTCCACAAGAGTTAAACGAAAAAATGATCGAGTTGAAAAACGAGCTTTTCAACTTAAGATTCCAATTAGCTACAGGGCAATTAGATAACCCAATGAAGATTAAAGCCATTAAAAAGGATATTGCTCGTGTTAATACGATCTTAAGACAAAAAGAGATCCAAGCATAAGCAAAGGAGGTTACGCTGTGGAAAGAGGCAGTAGAAAAGTTAGAGTTGGATTCGTAACTAGTGATAAAATGGACAAGACAATCGTTGTTTCTGTAGAAGAGTTTATCCGTCATCCACTCTACGGTAAAAGAGTAAAAAGAACAAAAAAATTCAAAGCACATGATGAAGAAAATGCATGTGGCATTGGCGATAGAGTAAGAATTATGGAAACTAGACCACTTAGCAGAGATAAAAGATGGAGACTAGTTGAAATCGTGGAAAAAGCTAAGTAGTTTAGCGAGAGGAGGAAAAAAGCATGATCCAAAACGAGACTCGTTTAAAAGTTGCTGATAACTCTGGTGCGAAAGAAATACTTTGTATCCGCGTTTTAGGTGGTTCAAAGAGAAAATATGGCAATATCGGAGATGTTATAGTAGCAAGCGTTAAAAATGCAACACCTGGCGGAGTTGTCAAGAAGGGCGACGTTGTTAAAGCCGTTGTCGTAAGAAGTGTATTCGGTATCAGAAGACCAGATGGTAGCTACCTCAAATTTGATGAAAATGCTGCTGTTATCATAAAAGACGATTTATCTCCAATAGGAACTCGTATCTTCGGACCAGTAGCTAGAGAGTTAAGAGATAAGAAGTTTATGAAGATCGTTTCTCTGGCTCCAGAAGTTCTTTAAACTTAGGAGGTGTAGTAATGCATATTAAAAAAGGCGATACTGTTATCGTAATTGCTGGTAAAGATAAAGGCAAAAAAGGTAAAGTATTAAGCGTAAACCCAAAAACTAATAGAGTTATCGTAGAAAACGTTAACATGGTGACAAAACACCAAAAACCATCTGTAAAAGTACAACAAGGTGGTATTGTTCATAAAGAATCTGCAATCCATGTATCAAATGTTCTTTTATTCGATACTAAAGCTAAAGCGGGTACTAGAGTGAGATTTAAAGAATTAGAAAACGGGAAAAAAGTCAGAGTATCAGTTAAAACTGGTGAAGTGATCGATTAATCCCACGAAGAAAGGAGGTTTGACTCATGGCGAGATTTAAAGATAAATATCAAAACGACGTAACTAAGGCGTTAATGGAAAAATTCGGATATAGTAACGTTATGGAGATCCCAAAGATTGAAAAAGTAGTTATCAATATGGGTCTTGGTGACGGTAAGGATAATCCTAAAGTTATTAAAGCTGCTGTCGATGAGTTAGCTACAATCGCTGGTCAAGCACCAGTAATTACTAAAGCTAAGAAGTCAGTTGCGAACTTCAAAGTGAGACAAGGCATGAACGTAGGTGCTAAAGTTACACTAAGAGGTGAAAGAATGTATGAATTCATCGATAGATTCATCACTATTTCATTACCTAGAGTTAGAGACTTTAGGGGGGTTAGTGCAAATTCCTTCGATGGTAGAGGTAACTATACTTTAGGTATTAAAGAACAGTTAATTTTCCCAGAAATCAACATCGATAAAGTTGAAACCGTTCGTGGTATGGATATCACTTTCGTTACAACTGCTAAGACAGATGAAGAAGCAAGAGAATTGCTTAGATTGATGGGCATGCCATTTATGAAGTAAGGAGGGATTTACATTGGCTAAAACCAGTCTTAAAGTAAAACAAGCAAGACCACAAAAGTACTCAACAAGAGAATACAATAGATGTAGAATCTGTGGAAGACCACATGCTTACCTTAGAAAATATGGCATTTGCCGTATTTGCTTTAGAGAATTGGCATACAAGGGACAAATTCCAGGTGTCAGAAAAGCAAGCTGGTAGAATAACGGAAGGAGGTAATTACTCATGGCTATGACAGATCCAATTGCTGATCTACTAACGCGTGTAAGAAACGCGAATATGGTGAAACATGCATCAGTAGATGTACCAGCATCGAATGTAAAAAATAAAATCGTTGAAATCCTCTTAGAGGAAGGATATATTAAAGGTTTTGACATCATTGAAGATGGCAAACAAGGCCTTATCAGAATCGAACTTAAATACGGCGAGAACAAAGAAAGAGTTATCACAGGACTTAAGCGTATTTCAAAACCGGGTTTAAGAGTTTATGCTAAGAAAACAGATATTCCTAAAGTATTAGGAGGTCTTGGATTGGCAATTATTTCTACTTCAAACGGTATCATTACTGATAGAGAAGCTAGAAAACTTGGCGTTGGTGGCGAAGTAATTTGCTACGTTTGGTAATAATGAATAACTAGGAGGTGTGACAATGTCAAGAGTAGGTAAATTGCCTATTACAATACCTCAAGGGGTCGAAGTTAAAATTACTGCTACTAATTTAGTAACTGTAAAAGGACCTCTAGGAGAATTGTCAGAGCAAATAGACAAAGACATTAACATTAACATTGAAGACGGTACATTAACTGTAACTCGTCCATCAGATAATAAAAGACACAGAGCTTTACATGGCTTGACAAGAGCTTTAATCAACAATATGGTTATCGGCGTTACTCAAGGATTTGAGAGAAAACTTTTAATCGTAGGCGTTGGTTACAAAGCTGCTAAAAATGGTAACAAACTTGATTTATCTTTAGGTCATTCTCATCCAGTAGTGATGGAAGATCCAGAAGGTATCACAACTGTAGTTAATACACCTACTGAGATTGTCGTAAAAGGCATCAATAAGCAACTTGTTGGTAACTACGCTTCTAAAATTAGAGAGTGGAGAAAACCAGAGCCTTATAAAGGTAAAGGTGTTCGCTTCGCTGATGAGTTTGTCATCAGAAAAGAAGGAAAAACAGGTAAGAAAAAATAAGAAAGGAGTAGCATAAAATGGCTTCTAAAAAAAGTAAAAATATCAATAGAAAAGCTCGTCATGCAAGAGTTCGTAAGAATTTAGCTGGAACTGCTGAGAGACCAAGACTCAACATCTTCAGATCAAATTCTAACATCTACGCTCAAATCATCGACGATGTAACTGGAAACACTTTAATTGCTGCTTCTAGTCTTGAACCTTCAGTTAAAGAGAAAGTTTCACACGCTGGTAATAAAGAAGCTGCTAAATTAGTTGGCGAGCTTGTAGCTAAAAAAGCTCTTGAAAAAGGCATTGAAAATGTCGTTTTCGATAGAGGTGGCTACCTTTACCATGGTAGAGTGAAAGAACTCGCTGAAGGCGCTAGAGAAGCAGGATTAAAATTCTAGATAGGGAGGTATATTGATGAACCGTCAATTGATTGATGCGAGTAAGTTAGACCTCAAAGAACAGGTTATTAATATAAATCGTGTTACTAAGGTTGTTAAGGGTGGTAGAAACTTCAGATTCAGCGCACTTGTTGTTGTTGGTGATGAAAATGGCCACGTAGGCATCGGTACCGGTAAAGCAAAAGAAGTACCGGAAGCAATTTCAAAAGCTGTAGAAGATGCTAAGAAACGCTTAATTTATGTTCCAAGAGTTGGAACAACTGTACCTCACAATATCGAAGGTCACTTCGGTGCTGGTTCTGTTAGAATTATGACAGCATCTGAAGGTACTGGTGTTATCGCTGGTGGTCCTGTTCGTGCGGTACTCGAACTTGCAGGTATTAAGGATGTAAGAGCTAAGTCTTTAGGATCTAACAATCCTAGAAACATGGTAAATGCAACTATCGATGGTCTTACTAATCTTAAGACAGCTGAAAGTGTAGCTAAATTAAGAGGTAAGACAGTAGAGCAAATTTTAGGTTAGGGGGTATGAACCTTGGCTACTATAAAAGTTAAATTGGTTAAAAGCACAATTGGTGTACTTCCAAAACACAAGAAAACAATTGAAGCTTTAGGCCTTAAAAAAATCGGTCAAGTAGTTGAAAAACAAGATAATGCACAAATGAGAGGCATGATCGATCAAGTTAACTACTTAGTCAAAATAGTTGAGTAGAAAAATCATAAAGGAGGTGCGACCATGAGACTTCATGATTTAAGACCAGCAGAAGGTTCTACTAAGTCAAAGAAGAGAGTTGGTAGAGGTACAGGTTCTGGTTTAGGAACAACTGCAGGCCGCGGTATGAATGGTCAAAATTCACGTGCAGGTGGTGGTGTAAGACCTGGTTTTGAAGGTGGTCAAATGCCATTATTCAGAAGAATTCCAAAACGTGGATTCAATAATAAATTCAAAAAACAATGGACTGTAATCAACGTTGAATTATTAAACGATTTTGAAGACGGTACAGAAATCACACCAGAAGTTTTGCTTCAAACAGGTGTTGTTAGCAAACTCAGTTATGGACTTAAGATCTTAGGCGATGGAGAATTGAATAAAAAGCTCACAGTTAAGGCTAATAAATTCACTCAGTCAGCGATTAACAAGATTGAAGCTGCTGGAGGAAAGGCAGAGGTGATTTAATTGTTGTCTACACTTAGAAACGCTTGGAAAATCCCTGATTTGAGAAAAAGAATTCTCTATACATTATTGATGATTGTTATTTTCAGATTAGGCTCAGCAGTACCAGTACCAGGAATAGATAGTGCTGCTCTAGCAGCTGCATTTTCAAACTCAGAAGATGGACTACTTGGACTCTTCAACTTAATGAGTGGTGGTAACTTTAAAACGTTTACCATCTTCGCACTTGGGATCAGCCCGTATATTACGGCTTCTATCGTACTTAACCTTTTACAAATTGCATTTCCAGCTTTAGAAGCACTTGCAAGAGAAGGCGAAACTGGTAGAAAGAAAATTGCACAATATACAAGATACTTGACAGTTGTGTTAGCATTGATTCAAGGGATCGGATTTAGCCTTGGTTATTTCCAAAGATTCTTTGTCACTCCAGGTGCATGGTCAACATTCATTGCTGTACTAACACTCACAGCGGGAACAGCGTTTTTAATGTACTTAGGCGAAAAAATCACAGACAAAGGTATCGGTAATGGTATTTCACTCTTTATCTTTGCAGGGATTATCGGTAGACTTCCAGCGGGTACACTTCACATGTACACTAACTTAACACTTGGACAAATGAATATCATTCAAGCAATCTTCTTTGTAGTGTTTGCAGTGGTAATCATTATGGGAATTATCTTTATCCAACAAGGACAAAGAAAAATTCCAGTTCAATATGCTAAGCGAGTTGTTGGAAGAAAAATGTACGGTGGACAAACAACGCATATTCCATTAAAAGTTAATCAAGCAGGCGTTATTCCAGTAATTTTCGCGATTTCAATCCTTATGTTCCCAGCGACAATTGGCGCATTCTTCAGAGATAGTGGCTTCTATGCGTTCGTGAGCAAATGGTTGAGCTCGACATCAATTATATATAATGTATTATATGCATTGTTAATTGTATTCTTCACTTATTTCTATACGAACATTACTTTCAACCCAGTTGAAGTAGCGGATCGTTTGAAAACAAATGGCGGATTTATCCCAGGTATCAGACCAGGTAGACCAACTGCTGAATATTTAAGCAAATCGCTTAATAAAATCACAATTGTTGGTGCAATCTTCTTAGCTGTTATCGCGATTCTTCCGAACTTCCTCGGAGCAGTTACCAACGCGCAACTCAGCTTCGGTGGAACTTCAATCCTGATTGTAGTCTCTGTATCACTTGAAACGATGAAACAAATCGAAGCTCAAATGTTAATGAGACACTATGAAGGCTTTTTAAACTAGGAGGCGTCTTGTGAGATTAATATTACTTGGGCCTCCTGGAGCAGGAAAAGGAACTCAAGCAGAATTTATCGTCGAGAACTTCGAAGTACCACATATATCTACAGGTGATATTTTTAGAAAAAATATTAAAGAGGGCACTGAACTCGGTATAAGAGCAAAATCATTTATCGATAAAGGTGCACTCGTACCTGATTCTTTAGTAGTAGAAATCGTAGAAGCGCGTCTAAAGGAAGCAGATTGTATCAATGGCTTTCTATTAGACGGATTTCCAAGAACGGTTTTCCAAGCTGAGGAACTAGATAAGGTGCTTGAAAAAATGGGCGAGGATCTAACCGCAGTACTCAACATTAAAGTCAATCCTGAACTTTTAGTGGCGAGAGCGGTTGGTAGAAGAATCTGCAAAAGCTGTGGTGCTACTTACCACGTGACGAATAATCCTTCAACTGTTGAAGGGGTTTGCGATAAGTGTGGCGGGGAGCTGTATCAACGCAGTGATGATATCGAAGAAACTGTTGCAAATCGTATCAATGTCTATATGAATGAAACATCACCTTTGATCCATTACTATGAAGAGCGTGGAAAACTTGTAAACATTGATGGTGAGCAAGATATTAAAATCGTTTCTTCTGATATCGTAAATGCACTAAGGGGCTAAGACATGATCGTCATTAAAACAAAAAAAGAAATTGAGCTTATGCAAGAGTCTGGACGTATTGTTGCATTGGCTCATGAAGAAGTAAAAAAAGCAATCAAGCCTGGCGTTACAACAGGCGAACTTGATGCCATAGCTGAAGCAGTGATTAAAGAAAATGGTGCTGTGCCGTCCTTTAAAGGCTATCACGGATATCCAGGATCAATTTGTGCTTCAGTTAATGATCAGGTAATTCATGGCATTCCAGGAGAAACCATTCTCAGGGAAGGCGATATTATTAGTATAGATATCGGCGCTTTCAAAAACGGTTATCACGGAGATGCTGCAAGAACACATCCTGTTGGCAAGGTGAGTGATGAAGCTTCTAAGCTGATTAAGATTACTGAAGAAAGTTTCTTTGAAGGGCTAAAGTTTTGTCAAATTGGATATCGTCTTTCAGATATATCCAATGCGATTCAAACCTATGCAGAAGAAAATGGATTTAGTGTCGTAAGAGATTTTGTTGGTCATGGTATAGGTAGACAAATGCATGAAGATCCACCAGTTCCCAACTATGGTGCTGCTGGACGTGGCCCTCGACTTGAGAGTGGCATGGCACTTGCGATCGAACCAATGATTAATGTAGGTGGTTTTAAGGTTGTTGTATTAGATGATGAATGGACTGTCATTACTAAAGATGGCACTTTGTCGGCTCATTATGAGAATACGGTTATTATCACTGAAGATGGTCCAATTATGACCACTTATTCAGATAGTGAGGTGAAGTGATGTTAACTTCATCACATGAGCTTAAAATCGGTCAGTTTGTCAAATCAAAAGCGGGGCGAGACAAAGATAAAATCTTTATAGTTGTTTCAATCGTTGATGAACAATTTGTTTTGATTACCGATGGTAAACTTAGAACACTAAGTAATCCTAAGATGAAAAAGGTCAAGCATCTTGCTAGACTGGCATTCATTGATGAAGAGATTCAAAGCAAGATTGAAAATCAAATGTATTTAAACGATGCGGATTTTAGAAAAAGCTTGTCAAAGCTTACATCCAATAAGGAGGGATAGTTCTTATGGCTAAAGGCGATTCAATCGAAGTTGAAGGCATAGTATTAGAAGCATTGCCTAATGCAATGTTTAAAGTAAAGTTGGAAAATGGACATGTTGTGTTAGCTCATATTTCAGGTAAATTAAGAATGAACTTCATCCGTATTTTACCGGGAGATAAAGTAACACTAGATTTATCGCCTTACGATCTTACTAGAGGTAGAATCGTATGGCGTGGAAAGTCATAAGGAGGTATAACAATGAAAGTTAGACCATCAGTGAAACCAATGTGCGAAAAGTGTAAAATCATCAGACGTAAAGGTAAAATCATGGTGATCTGTGCAAATCCGAAACACAAACAAACGCAAGGCTAATCCTGCGTAGTGAACTGCATCCAAATATAAAGCGCGGCTGAACATCTTTATATTTGAAATAAATTTATACCGTAACTCATTAATTAATACACATTAGGAGGTGTAATTCAATGGCAAGAATTGCAGGTGTTGACTTGCCTAGAGAGAAGAGAGCTGTTATCGGCTTAACTTACATCTATGGTATTGGAAAACCTTCTTCTATCGACTTGCTTGCAAAAGCAGGTATCAGTGAAGATACAAGAATTAAAGATCTTACTGAAGAAGAAGTAAGTAAATTAAGACAACTCATAGAAGACGAATATCTTGTTGAGGGTGACCTTAGACGAGAAATCGCTATGAATATCAAAAGATTAAAAGAAATCGGATGTTACCGAGGCATCAGACATAGAAAAGGCCTTCCTGTTCGTGGTCAAAAAACTAAGACTAACGCAAGAACTCGTAAAGGTCCTAAGAAGACTGTTAGCCGTAAGAAGAAAAAATAGGTGACGAAGGAGGCGTAAAACATGGCTGCTGCTAAAAAAGCACGTAAAGTGAGAAAAAAACGTGAACGCAAAAACGTTGAACGTGGCCAAGCTCACATTCAAGCAACATTTAACAATACAATTGTAACTTTAACGGATAACGACGGCAATGCAATTGCATGGTCGAGCGCAGGTAGCTTAGGTTTTAAAGGATCTAGAAAGTCTACTCCTTATGCAGCACAAATGGCTGCTGAAGCTGCTTCAAAATCTGCTATGGAACATGGTTTAAGATCTGTAGCTGTATTCGTTAAAGGACCTGGTTCAGGTAGAGAGGCTGCTATTAGAGCACTTCAAGCTACTGGTCTTGAGATTACATCAATCGCTGATGTAACTCCAATCCCACACAATGGATGTAGACCACCAAAAAGAAGAAGAGTGTAGTTTATAAAGTTTTAGGAGGTGTTTTAAGTGGCAAGATATACAGGACCATCTTGTAGAATTTGTCGTAGAGAGGGCACTAAGCTTTATCTTAAAGGTGACAGATGTTACAGCGACAAATGCGCATTAAATAGAAGACAAACTGCTCCTGGCCAACACGGTGCTAAAAAAGGCAAGTTATCTGGCTATGGTACTCAGTTAAGAGAGAAACAAAAAGTTAAAAAATACTACGGTATGCTTGAAGGTCAATTCAGATCTACTTATGATAGAGCTGAAAAGTTACCAGGTATCACTGGTGAAAACTTACTTCAATTACTTGAAATGAGATTTGACAACGTGGTTTATAGACTTGGCTTTGCTAACTCAAGAAAAGAAGCAAGACAATTCGTAACTCACGGTCACTTTACAATCAATGGTCGTAAAGCGGACATTCCTTCAATGACGCTTAATGTAGGCGATGTAATTCAGCTTAAAGATAAGAGCAAAACTTCTGATAAGTTTAAAGCTATCTCTGAAGCTGCAAGAACAGTACCAAGCTGGTTAGAAGTTGACCATGAAAAGATGGAAGGGAAAGTTACAGCTACGCCTGTAAGAGATAATATCGATTTACCAATCGAAGAACACTTAATCGTTGAGTTGTACTCTAGATAAGGTAGACGTGTTATTACCCTCAAGTTTTGTATCGTGATTTTTAAGAGAAGGAGGGTCTTAAATAGTGATTGAAATAGAAAAACCAACCATTGAGTGCGTTGAAATGGGTAGCGATGGACGCTACGGTAAATTTGTAGTTGAACCACTTGAAAGAGGCTATGCAACCACACTAGGTAACAGTTTAAGACGTATTTTACTTTCTTCTTTGCCGGGAACTGCGGTTCGTTGGATTAAGATCGAGAACGTTCTTCATGAGTTCTCGACTATTCCAGGTGTAAAAGAGGATGTCATTGAAATCATCTTAAACCTGAAGGAATTGTTTGCTAAAATTCATTCAGACGAAGATGTTAAGATTTTAAGAATCGAAGCATCTGAAGCAGGAGAGATTACAGCTGGTGACATCATAGCGGATGCTGACGTAGAGATATTAAATACCGATCTTCACATTTGTACCCTCGAAGAAAACTCGAGAATTTACATGGAGATCGCACTTGGCCAAGGCCGTGGTTACGTCACAGCAGAAAACAACAAAGAAGCAGGTTTACCTATTGGTATTATTCCAGTTGACTCAATTTACACACCAGTAAGAAAAGTTAACTATGCAGTGGATAAAACAAGAGTCGGTAAAGTTGCAGATTACGATAGACTAGTTCTCGAAGTTTGGACTGATGGAACCATCAAGCCAGATGAAGCGACTTCTCTTGGTGCTAAAATTATGTCGGAGCATCTCAACCTCTTTATTGACATGACAGATAGCGTTAATGGCGTTGAAATCATGGTTGAAAAGGAAGAAGATATCAAGGAAAAAGTGCTTGAAATGACGATTGAAGAGTTAGATCTTTCAGTTCGCTCATACAATTGCTTAAAAAGAGCTGGTATCAACACGGTTGAAGAGTTAACAAACAGAAGCGAAGACGATATGATGAAAGTACGTAATCTAGGTAAAAAATCACTTGAAGAAGTGAAATTTAAGCTCGCTGAGCTTGATCTGGGCTTACGTTCTGAAGATGAGTAAGTAAAAGGAGGAAAAACGATGGCAAATTACCGTAAGTTAGGACGCCCATCGTCTCATAGACAATTGATGTTGAGAAACTTAACAACATCACTTCTTAAGACTGGACGTATCGAAACGACAGTTACAAGAGCGAAAGAAACTAAAAAATTCGCTGAAAAAATGATTACTCTTGCAAAAAGAGGCGATCTTCATGCGAGAAGACAAGTACTTGCTTTCGTAACTGAAGAAGACGTAGTAAAAAAATTATTTGATGAAATTGCTCCAAATTACAAAGAGCGAAATGGCGGATACACAAGACTTGTTCAAACAGGTCCTCGTAGAGGCGATGCTGCTCCAATGTGTAAATTAGAGTTAGTATAATCATTAAGGGACTAAGTGCATACTTACGTCCCTTTTATACATATTGTATGATAATAAATTCTATTCAACATAATAAATATTTCATAGAATAGATTTCATAGTAGTAAAGTGATCATCTAAAAACGCATTATATTTATGACATAAATAAAGTGACTTTTCGTTAAATAGTAGCCAATCGCATCAAACCATCATATAATACATATAGACTCAAAGGGTAGGGTGAATATATGATCAAGACAAATAATCTATATTTTAGATATTCTGATGAAAAAGAAGAAGATAAATACGCATTAAAAAATATAAATCTTCATATTAATGATGGTGAGTTTGTAGTAATCATTGGACATAACGGTTCAGGTAAGTCTACATTATCCAAATTGTTCAATGGTATTTTTTATCCAACGAGTGGTAAGATATATATTGATGGATTAGACACTTCCGACGAAGAATTAATATGGGAAATCCGTAAACGCGCGGGCATGGTTTTTCAAAATCCAGACAATCAATTGGTTGCAACCATTGTAGAAGAGGATGTTGCTTTTGGTCCTGAGAATTTAGGATTACCGTCTGAGGTGATACGTCAAAGAGTTGACGAAGCACTTGAAAGTGTAAAAATGGGAGAATTTAAGCGAAAACCGCCACACCATTTATCGGGTGGACAGAAGCAAAGAGTTGCAATAGCAGGAATATTGGCCATGAAACCTAAATGTATAATATTTGATGAGCCAACAGCTATGCTGGATCCTTCTGGTAGAAAAGAAGTTATTCAAACGATTCAAAACCTAAATAAAGTTGATAAGATGACGGTTGTACATGTCACTCACTATATGGATGAAGCAGTTAATGCTGATCGAATTATCGTAATGGATGGTGGACAGATCGTTCTAGAAGGAACACCAAAGGAAGTGTTTTCACAAGTAGAAACGATACAAAGACTTGGATTAGACGTTCCTCAAGTTACACTTTTATCACATGAGCTAAAGAAGAGTGGTATAGAGGTATCAACAGAAAATCTAACAGTAGATGAATTGGTGGAAAATTTATGTCAATTAATATAGTTAACCTAACACATATCTATGATAAAAATACGCCGAATGAAACCGTCGCTATTGATAACATTAATCTTGAAATCAATACAGGAGAATTTATTGGTTTAATAGGTCATACTGGTTCAGGAAAATCTACGCTAATTCAGCAGATGAATGGACTTTTAAAACCAACCGATGGTGAAATTGTCGTATCTGGATATAACATTACAGATGGGCTTGAAATTAAAAGCAAGCGTAAAAAAGTTACTAAGCAGGAAATCAAAGAACGAAAGAGAAGATTACTTGAAGTTAGAAAAAGAGTAGGATTGGTATTTCAATATCCAGAATATCAGTTGTTTGAAGAAACAATAGAGAAAGATATTGCATTTGGTCCAATTAACCTTGGGCTTGATAATGAGACGGTTAGAATTAGAGTCAAATCAGCTATGGAAACTGTTGGACTTGATTACGAGACACTGAAAGATCGATCGCCATTCGATCTAAGTGGAGGACAAAAAAGAAGAGTTGCAATCGCAGGCGTATTAGCTATGAAACCCGAGGTTTTGATCTTAGATGAACCAACTGCTGGTCTCGACCCTAAAGGTAGAGATGAAATTCTATTTCAGATTAAACAGCTACATGAAAAAGAAAAAATGACAGTAATCATTGTTTCACATAGCATGGAAGATATGGCTAAAATTTCAGAGAGATTGATCGTTATGAATAAAGGTGCGGTTGTATTGGACGGACATCCTAAAATGGTATTTCAACATATAGATTTACTTGAAGAAATCGGATTAGCTGTTCCGCAAATTTCATATTTAATAAGAGCATTAAATCAAAAGGGTTTTAACTTAAGTAATGACATAATTACAGCATCTGAAGCGAAAGAGGCGTTATCAAAAATTTTAATTAAGTAAGGAAATAATATGTTAAGAGATATTACGATTGGACAATACTATAGTGTACCCTCATCGATCCATAAGATGGATCCTAGGTTTAAGATAATGGGTTCGATTCTCTATTTAGTATCACTTTTTTTAATCAATCAAATATTTGCCTATGCCGCAGTAATCCTCTTTATAGGGTTAGTAATTAAGCTTTCAAAGGTACCACTCAACTTTATACTAAAAGGTTTAAAGCCTGTTTTTATGTTGATTCTATTTGCTTTTGTAATCAACATCTTTTTTACACCTGGCGAAGGAGATGCATTAATAAAAGCCGGTTTTGTAAAGATATACCCTGAGGGAATTGAAAGAGCTTTTTTCATGGCAATTCGATTGGTGCTTCTCATTGTAGGGACATCAGTTTTAACTCTAACGACATCTCCAATTGAGCTGACGGATGGCATAGAA
This sequence comes from Clostridiales bacterium 38-18, assembly GCA_001897605.1. GTDB lineage: Bacteria > Bacillota > Clostridia > Peptostreptococcales > Acidaminobacteraceae > Fusibacter_C. The sequence continues at coordinate 18,319 of MKTL01000019.1, forward strand.
TATCTTTTATCTCCATTTAAAAAAATAGGAATGCCAGCACATGAGCTAGCAATGATGATGACAATTGCTTTAAGATTTATTCCAACATTATTAGAAGAAACAGACAAAATTATGAAGGCGCAGATGGCAAGGGGTGCTGATTTTGAAAGTGGCAACCTAATGAACCGAGCAAAAGCGTTAATACCACTGTTGGTACCACTTTTTATAAGTGCATTTAGACGAGCGGATGAGCTTGCTATGGCAATGGAAGCGCGCTGCTATAAGGGTGGCGAAGGCAGAACTAGAATGAAAGTTTTAAAGTTTACAAGACTTGACCTTGTAGGTTGTTTGGTCATGATCGTTTATTTAGCGACCTGTATCGTATTGTAGGTGTGAGATGGAGACCGTTTTACTGACAGTCGCATATGATGGCAGTCGTTATTATGGATGGCAAAGACAAACTAAATTGCGTTCTGTCCAAGGAGAACTTGAAAAGGCCCTATCTCATGCGCTAAAACAACCGATCACAGTAGATGCGTCCGGCAGAACCGATGCAGGTGTTCATGGTTTGGCACAAACGGTAACCTTTAGATATATTAAAACATTACCTATAGAAAAAATGGTCGTTGTTATAAACCGAAGACTGCCTGAGGATATAATTATCTTAAGTGCTGAAAAAGTTAACGATGATTTTCATGCTAGATATTGTGCGATTGCTAAAGCATATGAGTACCATTTTGCCTTTGGATGCGATCGTAACCCATTTAATTCAAGCTATCGCTATAATCAGCCTCATCATTTAGACATAGATAAGATGATAGTCGCTATGAAGGATTTTGAAGGTACACACGATTTTACTGCATTTCAGGCTACTGGTAGTGAAAAAGAGAATACAATACGAACGATATATAAGGTTCATCTTGAGAAAAGAAATGATGAGTTCGTATTCACTGTTGTCGGCAATGGTTTCTTATATAATATGGTAAGAATTATGATGGGTACATTATTTAGTATTGGCAATGGTCAAATACCAGAAGCTTCCATTCCGCAGATTATAAAGAGTCAATTAAGAGCTAACGCAAAAGTTACTGCTCCGGCAAATGGTCTCTATTTAAAACAGGTTTTTTATGACAAAGCATCTTTAGAAAATTTCATAAAAAACTTGAATTAATTGTTGGTTTCGGTTGACAACCATAGGTATATAGCTTAAAATAGATTGTGGTCTGTATAGTTTACGGACATTAAATTTGTAATCTAGAAATCCTGCCCCGGGTTTTTGAGATAAAACGGTGAAATAATTTTGAAGGAGGATTCACATGAAGTCTTATGTTGCAAAACCACTAGAACTTGAAAGAAAGTGGTATGTTGTAGACGCTGAAGGCAAAACTTTAGGTCGTTTGGCTGCTGAAGTTGCTAAGATTTTAAGAGGAAAACATAAACCAATATATACACCACACGTTGATTGCGGTGATTTCGTTATCGTAGTAAACGCTGAGAAAGTTAGAGTTACAGGTAAAAAAATGGATGCCAAAATGTACAGATGGCATACTGGTTATGTAGGTAATCTTAAAGAAAGAACTTACAGAGAAATGAATCAAAGAAATCCTGAAAGAGTTATCGAACTTGCTGTAAAAGGTATGCTTCCACATAATTCTTTAGGTAGTCAAATGTACGGTAAGCTAAAAGTTTATGCTGGTCCTGAGCACAAACATGCAGCTCAAAAACCAGAAGTTTTAGAAATTCAAGGATAAGGGGGGGAATGACTCATGGCTAAAACAGTTCAATATCAAGGTACTGGAAGAAGAAAAACATCTATCGCTAGAGTTAGAGTTCTTCCTGGCACAGGTAAATTCATCGTTAACGGTAGAAACGTTGATGAATACTTTAACTTTGAAACTTTAAGAAGAGAAGTACAAAGACCATTATCTCTTACAAGCACAGCAGGTAAATACGATGTTGTTGTTCGTGTAGAAGGTGGCGGTTACACTGGTCAAGCTGGTGCAATCAGACACGGTCTTTCAAGAGCGTTACTTCAAGTTGACGCATCATATAGAAGCATTCTTAAAACAGCTGGTTTCTTAACTAGAGATTCAAGAATGAAAGAAAGAAAAAAATACGGTCTCAAAGCAGCGAGAAGAGCACCACAATTCTCAAAACGTTAATTTGTTGCCATATACGAATCAAAGAGCCACTTTATGTGGCTCTTTATTTTTTTATTTAATGCTAATCTGATATAATAGTCTTAAGCGGAAAGGAGTGTATACTATGGCACTACTAAAGGGATATTTAATGCCTCATGCACCTGCTTTTATAGATTCAATAGGCGAAGATCAACTTCATCAGGTTTCATCAACCAGATCTGCTATGTATAAGGTGGCAGAAGAAATTGCTCAGCTGAGACCAGATGTAATAATTGTAATTTCGCCGCATGGTCCAATATTTTCGGATGCCATTGCAATATATGATCAAAATACTTACTTCGGTAATTTTAAAGCATTTGGTGAATATAATCTAAATTATCATTTTGAAAAAGATACGACATTCATTAATAGCTTTAAAGCGTTCAACAAAAGTGAACAGGGTGATTTCTACTGCTTAAATGAAAGACAATTTAAAGAATTCAATACCCCAGAAGCATTGGATCATGGCGTTCTTGTGCCGCTTCACTTTATATCACAGCGATACAATGATTTTAAACTAGTAGCGATGAGCTACGGTACCTTTTCTTATTATAGGCTTATGAAAAATGGTGAGCTTTTGAGTGATTTTATCAGTCAGACGAATAAAAGAGTAGTTGTAATAGCGAGCGGAGATATGTCACATGCACTAAAGGATAGCGGTCCTTACGCATTTCACGAGGATGGTAGAAAATTTGATCAAGAGATGCAGAAGCAGCTACAAGCAAATAAACCCTATGAGGTTTTTAAATTACCGCGCGATATCATAGAAAATGCAAAAGAATGTGGGCTAAGAGCCTATGCACTTTTGATGGGGATGTTGAATCTCTATAAATTAAACACGGTAATGTATAGCTATGAAGCACCTTTCGGTGTTGGTTATTTGGTTGCTTCACTTGAAATACTAAATGAGAGTAAAGTTGATGAAGTGGAGCGACTATCAGAATTTTATAAACAGCGCCACGCAGAGCTTCGTAAAAATGAGGATGATCTTGTTACTTTTACTAGACGTGTAATTGAAGCATATACTATCACTGGAAAAAGACCAATTGTAAGCTTTAAGGATGATCGAATAACAATAAATGATCTGGTGGTTAGAAGTAATCGTTTTAAACAAATGAGTCAGATAGAAAGAGGATGCTTTGTATCTCTGAATATTGAAGGAAGTCTTAGAGGGTGTATCGGAACGATTGCTGCGACAGAGCAAAATGTTATATATGAAATTGCCAAGAACGCAGTTTCTGCTTGCTCAAAGGATAGTAGATTTAGTCCTGTTACAATAGATGAACTTGATTCTATTGAAGTAAAAGTAGATATTCTATCGGAGCTAAATCCAGTTTTGAACATAAATCAGTTAAATCCAAGGAGCTATGGAATTGTCGTTAGAAAAGGTTATATGCAAGGTTTACTACTCCCTAATTTAGATGGAATTAATACAGTGGAACAGCAGCTGGAAATCGCATCTAGTAAAGGTGGCTTTACTGTGGATGAGATTGAAGAAATCCTGTACTTTTCTGTTGATAGATATCAATAAAATGTTAATAGTTAATTAGAAACCTGTGTATATAATTAATTCGATATGTTGATAAAATGTTGATAATGTGGATATAATCTTTATAACAAGGAAAAATGACGTCTCTATAAATTATTTATCCACAGAAAATTAGTTAAAACTGTGAAAAGAGGAGGTTGCCATGAAAAAAACACTACTTGCGGTAGTCAGCATCGTGATCATTGTGACAATGCTACTCTCTATTTATCTTGCAATTGATGTAGAAAAAAATCTAATGATAAGACGCAAAATTGTTTCCATCTTAGATCCAACGGAAATGGTTCATCAAACAGCAAAAGTTCTATATGGGATGGGAGATGATGCTATAATTGATGAACACTCGGATTGGATTTTACAAAAGAAGAATGATGAGAATAGAACCTTCATCAATATCGAAAACTTAAAAACTGAATGGATTTCAAGTCATTATGATACTGATAATTTTATATTATCAATAGTAGATGGCCGCCATCATATTCAAATCGATCAATTGGGGAATGTTAAAGTTGACTTTAAATTGGTCGATCATAGAGTGGAAATCATTCAGTTAGATGATTCCTATTATTTGGATTTAACTGCCTTAATAAAGCTTCCTGAAGGAGAGGCGCTTGGTTTTTACGAGTTTTCGTATCACTCTGGAGATAGCTTGGTTATTATGAATCGATACTTACCATATCGCGTGTATACTTCTAGTGATGAAATTAAGGTTTTTGGAACAATTGAAGCACTAACCAATTATCAAGAAAAGCATTATAGTATAGATTTTTTGTATAAACTAAATAATCTGTTTAATAAGGCTCAAATTGTTGATCTTATAAAAAATAAGCCATTGTACTTGTTTAATTTAGATGAAAAATCGGTTTTAGTGGTCACTAATGAAAGTGTTTATGGGATAGTAGATAATTCGATTTACTCTAAGAGTACAATCATTGAAGGTAAGAAAAGAGAAGTATCAGTAATAAATAAAGAAGTACCTGAAAAAATTGTAATGACTTGGGAAGCAGTTTATAGTTATAATCCAGATCCAACTACCATTCCAGATTTGCCGAACCTCAATGTTATATCACCTACATGGTATGAGTTATCTGATGCAGAGGGTAATATTAATGGAAACCCTTCAGAAGCATATATAAACTGGACGAAGGAAAAAGGTTTAATTCTTTGGCCTTTAGTATCAAATGCATTTGATATTGACCTTACGCATACATTTTTGAATAACGCAATTTCAAGAGAGCACTTTATTCAAGCGCTTATCCTTGAAGCAAAACTGAAAGGGTATAGTGGTATAAATATTGATTTTGAAAATGTCTATTTAGCAGATCGAGACGCTTTGACGCATTTCATAGCTGAGCTCGCCATCTATATGAATCAAGAGGGCTTGGTACTTTCAATGGATGTTACCGTTATGGGTGGTAGTGATAATTGGTCAAAATGCTATGATCATGAGAAGCTAGGTAAAATCGTTGACTTTCTTATTATAATGACCTATGATGAATTTTGGGCTTCTAGTCCGGTATCGGGGCCAGTTGCCTCTTATGATTGGATGCTAAGGCATATGACAGAATTGACTGAAGTCGTATCTAAAGATAAGCTTGTATTAGGTATTCCGCTATATACAAGAGTATGGAGAGAATATCCAAGAGAAGATGTTGCAAATCAGATTAGAACAAAGTCTTCTGCAATTGGAATGGCCGCTCAGAACGCATTAATTGAGAAATATGAGCTGAAACCAATATGGGATGAAACCGACCAACTTTATTATGCGACGTTCTTTGAAGAAGATGCCCAAGTCAAGATTTGGATTGAAAATGCGGAAACAATCAGCGCAAAACTGGATATCGTAAATAACTTAAATTTAAAAGGTGCGGCAAGTTGGAGACGTGGATTTGAAACTGAGGATATTTGGCCAATATTTGAGAAAATCCTGAAATAATGGAGGCGAAATTGAAGAACATTGGGATTATATTTAATATCAGAAAAATGTTTGCATACTTCATTTTACTTATAATTGGTCTTTCACTTATGTGCTACGGTGTAATTAGCTATTATGAGGATAAAAGGACTTTCGAAACAGCACTATCTGACGATGAGATCATTTTAAGAGCGAAAACGTTGGGACTGGTAGAAGTGAAAGAGCAAATTCCATCTAGTAATATTAAGAATGAGAATAATGAAGAAGTGACTGAAGCAACAGAGGCTATAGATACAATAGAAACTACAGATACTACAGAAGGTGAATAAATGATTAGAGTTCCTGAAATTAAGTTTTCATTAGATGAAGTTTTTTGCGACGATTCAGTTCGTAAGAAAATACTTAAAAAGACCAAACTACAACCTGAACAATTGGTATCATATGAAATTATACGCGAGTCAATTGATGCAAGAAAAGAAATCATTTTCTCTTATATTGTGGACATAGAAACCACAAAGGAAAAAGTCCTATTAAAAAATGGTTTTAAACTAGCACCAGAGCCTTTTGTTGCGCTAGATGAGACGATACGGGAAAGAATCGCTGAGAACATAGATATTAGCAAAATCCGACCTATTGTAGTTGGGTTTGGTCCGGCAGGAATTTTCGCCTCACTAGAGCTTGCTCTCGCTGGGTTGAAACCAATCGTGTTAGAGATGGGTGAACCTGTAGAAGATAGGATGAATTCAGTAGATCGATTTTGGAAAACGGGTGAACTAAATCCTAATTCTAACGTACAATTCGGTGAAGGTGGTGCTGGTACATTCTCTGATGGCAAACTCACCACAAGAATTAAAGACCCAAGAATTGAGTGGGTTTTAAAGTGGCTTGTAAAATCAGGAGCACCAAATGAGATCAAATATCGAAATAAACCACATATAGGTACGGATTTACTAATGAATGTTGTTAAAAATCTGAGAAATGAAATCATTTCACTTGGTGGTGAAATTTTTTTCAATCATAAGGTCAGTCAGGTTACTTTGATAGAAGATCATCTGGTTTTAATGAAATGTGAAAATGGTGTTGAATTTATTTCTAATAATGTTGTATTTGCCATAGGACACAGTGCAAGAGATTTATTTGAAGAACTAAAGAGAAATAATATTGCCATGGAGCAAAAGCCTTTTGCAATGGGTGTTAGAATAGAGCATCCTCAAGAATTGATCAATGCAGCGCAATGGGGGAGATATCATAATCATTCTAGCTTAGGGGCAGCAGAATATAAACTAACTCACAGCACCAGTCAACCAAGAAGTGTGTATTCCTTTTGTATGTGTCCAGGAGGTAAAGTTGTGGCTTCTGCTTCTGAGGATGGACATCTTGTCGTCAATGGAATGAGCTATCACAGTAGAGATTTAGCTAACGCAAATAGCGCATTGCTCGTTAATATTGTCACAAATGATTTCGAAGATTCTAACGATGTTTTATCTGGTGTGAAGCTTCAGAGAAAGCTAGAGCGTAACGCCTTTTTACTTGGTGGAAATAATTATAATGCACCTTACGAAACGGTTGGAAGTTTTTTAGATAGGTCGCATTATGATGTGAAAAGTGTCGAGAACTATTATAATGGATTAAACATCAATTATAATAAACTTATGTCAGAATACCAGGCGAGCTATACGCCAGGTCTAACTGAATCGAAGCTAACAGAATGCATACCGGACTTCATGGTCGAAGCGTTGAAGGAAGCTTTAATTGCTTTTGAAAAAAAAATACCTGGATTTTCTGACCCGAGAATTGTTATGACGGCAGTTGAATCAAGAAGCTCATCACCAGTAAGAATTATTAGAAATGACAATTATGAGAGTCTAAGTCATCACGGTATATATCCTTGTGGAGAGGGTGCCGGTTATGCTGGTGGTATAACATCTTCCGCCGTAGACGGGTTAAAAGTAGCAGAAGCAATCATAAAAAAGGTTTATAGTTTATAATTATGTTAATACTGTAACAATAATAAACGGTTGATAATATGAGAAAAGGTATATTTTCATAGTGAATTTTTACAAAAATTTTGGAACACTTCTAAGAAATATATAAATACAAATTTCTGAAACCGTTGAAAATACTGAATTAAATAATTCAAGTGGCTGATGCATGTAAAATAAATGCATAAAGCTACTTGTTTTTTTTGAATTGTGCTTAAGAAATTGCCATAAAGTTTAATTTTTACTGTTGCGTTTTCGTAACAATTATAATAATATAAAATTACGTTGAAAGGGGGTTATATAATGTCAGAAAAACGTGAAAATTGGGGAAGTAAGTTAGGCTTAGTCCTCGCGATGGCAGGTAATGCCGTTGGTTTGGGTAACTTCTGGAGATATCCTTACCAAGCCGCAAAAAATGGGGGCGGCGCATTCATGCTTCCTTATTTTGGTGCACTCATCTTAATGGGTCTTCCACTCATGTTAGTTGAATGGAGCTTAGGTAGAATGGGTGGTAAGTACGGTCATGGAACTTTAGGACCAATGGTATATTTACAAGCACGTGAAGGCGTTAAACCAAAAACTGCAATTTTGATAGGTTCTTTTGCAGGTGGTTTAGCACTCGCAGTTACTTTACTTGTAAACTCATATTACAATCATATTATTGGTTGGACAATGGGTTATACTGTTCTATCCTTGACAGGATCTTACATGAACGTTGAAAGTACAGGCCAATTCTTTGTAGATTACATTCAAAATCCTGGATTGGTATTTGGCTTCTGGCTGGTGGCACTAACCGTACTGTTGTTTACAGCTATGGGCGGTATCCAAAAAGGCGTTGAGCGTATGGCGAAGTTGTTAATGCCAACAATCTACGTATTCGGTATTATTCTTATTATTAGAACACTCACATTAGGTTCACCAAATCCAGCTCATCCTGACTGGACACCGATTGCAGGTCTTAACTTCATTTGGTCTCCTAGATGGTCTGATTTGAACTGGCAAGCAACTATGGCTGCTTGTGGTCAGATTTTCTTCACATTGTCAATTGGTATGGGTATTATCTGTAACTATGCATCATATTTGAAACCAGACGATGATATCGTTCTTTCTGGATTTACAACAGTAGCTCTTAATGAGTTAGCTGAGGTAGTTTTAGGCGGTACGATTGCAATTCCGATTGCTTATGCGTTCTTAGGTCCAGATGGTGTTGGCGCAAGTATCGGTTTATCTTTCATCGCTCTTCCAAGCTTATTTAGAGAAATGGGCTTTGGTCAAGTGATCGGTGCTATGTGGTTCTTATTGCTTGCTTTTGCAGGGTTAACTTCAGCGGTTGCGATGTATAACTACCTAGTTGCATTAATTATGGAAAATACAAATGCAATTAGAAAGAAAGCTTCTATCATGGTATTCATCGGTTATATTATCGTTGGTTTACCAGTTGCATTAGAACCAATTTTAACAAAAACTGCTGATTTAATGTACTTCACAGAAGTAGATAACTGGGTTGGCAACTTCTTCTTATTCATATTGGGTATGACAGAAATTATCGTTACTGGTTGGTTATTCAGAGAAAAAGGATTACCAGAAATCAACCGTGGTGGTTACTGGAAAGTTCCAGGATGGTTCTATAAATTGTTCATTCAAGGAATTACACCAGTTGCTATGTTAATCGTTCTCGTTATGTACATTAAAGATACTGCTGCACAAGGCTATTACAAAATGGTACCAGATTTTGTTGCTGGTAATGATGTCTTAATTCCTTGGGTAATCGCAGGACGTATTGTTGTATTTGGTGTTGTTGCTATCGGTTGCGTAATCACTTACTTGTCAATCAAGCGTTCATACAAAGAAGAGCTTGAAAAGAATCAAGTAATTGTGAGATTATAAGGAGGTAATCATATGTCTGCAGGTGCATTAACATTTATGGTGTTGGCATGGGGTATTATCCTTACCGCAGTAGCGGTTACTTTAACTCAATTAGTTAAACATAGCAAATAATACTTGTAAGCCCCCACTTGTGGTGGGGGCTTATTTTGGAGGTTCTCATGGGTAAGGCGTTGACGGATGTGTTTACACAGCTCCAGGGAAGTTTAAGTAAATACTATTCAGAGAAGAAATTGGAAAAGTATGAAACTCAAGTTGTAAAATTAAATGCAAAATATCAAGTTCTAACAATTGAAGAAAGACATGAGCCAACTTATGATAGCTTGTGTAAACGTGGTGTTGAATTGTTAAAGCCTGGTAATTTAAAAGATGAAAACAAGCTCAAGTACTTTTTAAGGTATTGTGATGCCGCGTTATATGATTTTAGAGATGATATGAAACCGCTGACAATGATTATGAGATCGTTTATGATGACAACGATGTTCTTCTATCTGTTGACACCGCAATACTTTGGTTATATATTGCCATTAATAATGGTCGTTCCTGTATTTATTGGACTTAGGGGTATGAAAAAAAGAAGCCTAAACGCTTTAATTACAGGATGTACGATTGTGCCATTGGCTTTAATGGTAGGCGTGGTTCATTTTAAAAGTATTTTTATAGCTTTAAATACAGGGTACGATGCCTATGTTGCAGAATTAGCAGGAACATATAATTTTTCACTTGCATTTACAAGTGGCTTATTAACGACTATGAATATACTTGCTGCAGTGATGTTGATTGCAGGAGTGGCTACTGCATATTTGGGTCTTCGACACAATAAAATGTTTTTATAGAGATATTTATGAGGAATTATGATAAAGAGCTCAGCATATGCTGAGCTCTTAAATTTTGATGGTATCGATTTGCTTTATGAAAAGATTTGAGTCTATAATTTATAAATGGTTATTTCTTCACAGAAGGAGCATTCATATTCCAATTTGCCATTTGCTTTAATCAAGGTAAATTCAGGAATTGCATAATCATCAGAGTGTGTTATACATCTTGGGTTATGACATTTCATTCCGCCTTTGATGGTTGTTGGTATCGTTGCTCTTGTTTTAGAGGATAATTTCCCATCTTTAATAACGTTAACCGTTATCTTTGGATCAATTAACCCAAGGAGATCTAAATCGACTTCATAGACGTTCTCAACTTTGATGATGTCTTTAGAGCCTAATAATTGACTTTTAACATTCATTAATAGAACCACAGGCGTTTCGGTCGATGCAAATAGCAAGTTGAAGATTTTTATACCTTTACCTGAACCGATGTGATCAATTACAATACCGTTATCTATACCTTTAACCTCTAGCATAAGGACCCACCTCCAATAACTTAGTGATTAATGCCATTCTAATGTAGACACCCATTTCAGATTGCTCAAAATAAACAGCTCTAGAGTCATCATCAACATCGTAAGCAATTTCATTGACTCTTGGGAGTGGGTGCATGATGATCATGTCAGGTTTTGCCTCTTTAAGTTTATCGCGATTTAACATAAAAGAATCTTTAAGCTTAAGATAATCAGCTTCGTTGAAAAATCTTTCCTTTTGAATACGCGTCATATATAGAATGTCGATTTTATCGATAACTTCTTCTAAATAAAGCACTTCTGTCAGTTCTACGCCGTATTTTTCAACTAATTGTCTTTTAAGTGATTCAGGTAATTTGAGTTCTTCAGGAGAAACAAGGATAAATTCCTTGGTTCCAAATCTTGCAAGAGTACGAATTAATGAATGTACGGTTCTACCGTATTTTAAGTCACCACAGAATGCAACGCTGTGTTTGCCTATCTCACCTTTAAATCTTTTTATCGTAATTAAGTCAGTAAGGGTCTGTGTTGGATGCTGATGACCGCCATCGCCACCGTTAATAACAGGAATACTCGAATATTGCGATGCGAGTTTCGGTGCTCCTTCTTTAGGATGACGCATTACGATAATATCTGAATAGTAGCCCATGACTCTAATCGTGTCTGCTAAACTTTCACCTTTCTTAGTTGAACTGGTTTCAGCATCAGCAAAACCAATTACATTTCCGCCAAGGCGCATCATAGCACTATCAAAGCTGAATTTAGTTCTTGTACTGGGTTCGAAGAAAAGAGATGCGAGAATTTTACCTTTACATACCTCTGAATAATTAGATGGATTATTAAATATATCCATACCCGTAGCCACAAGATGCTCGATTTCTTCAAGCGTTAAATCTTCTGGTTCAATTAAATGTCTCATTTGTTCCTCCTTTTGATTTCACTGAATCTGATTAAAGTGTGGAAAAAAAAATACCTTTACTAGGCGCAAAGGTATTGTAAACACACAAAAGTATGCAATATATATACCTTCTCAACCTCTCGGATCAAGTTAAAGGATATTCTTGTTGGAATCATCATACCATATAAAAAAAGAACTGGTCAATATCAAATTTTATGAGAGATTTTTAATAGAGAAGCTATCGACTGGAAATGGTGCTGTATAAGATAAATAATAATGAATTGTAACACTTATCTGAATTTAGACTATTGACTCATAGGAGGCTACTGTGATAGAGTTAATAAAATTAAACCTTTAAACAGGTACGAGAGACCTGCAAGGTGAATGGACTTTTTACGCGATAAATTCGTCTTGGCAGGTGCTAAGACGATTTTTTTTTGTGCAAATATTGAGATAGAGACTGAATTGTGTCGCCAAACAGCAATTTTAATTAGAAACGATGGAGGTGTTATGGAAATCGTCATTAAAAATGGAAGAGTGATTGACCCTAAAACTGGTAGAGATGAGATTATGGATCTGTTAATTGTCGATGATAAGATTGCATGTATACAGGCACAAATAAGCACGGATCAACGTGAAGTGATTGATGCTAATGGTATGATTGTGTCACCTGGATTTATTGATCTACATGTTCACCTAAGAGAACCGGGCTTTGAGTTTAAAGAAACCATATATACAGGATCGAGAGCCTGTGCAAAAGGCGGATATACCTCTGTATTCTGCATGCCAAATACAAAACCAGCTTTAGATACGAAAGAAACCCTACAAGCTTTAAAAGAGAGAATCCAAAAGGATAGCGTAATTGGTATATACCCTGTGGGAGCAATAACGCAAGGTATAAAAGGAGAAGTCCTAACGGACCATTCAGAATTATACTTAAGTGGTGTAAAAGCGTTGTCTGATGATGGTAGAACGACAATGAATCCTGATCATATGCGCAAAGCCTTTGAGGCTTCAAAAAAGTTGAATATACCTGTAATGACACATTCAGAAGATCATGATTTAACGGAACGGTTAAAAGGCGAAATTTATCCCCCAAAAGCAGAATATGAAATTGTTTATAGAGACATCAATCTTTGCGCTGAAGTTGGTGGCAAACTACATGTTTCACATGTTAGTACAAAGGAAGCTGCAAACGCAATTAATGAGGCAAGAACAAATCATGTCAAAGTAACATGTGAAGTTGCGCCGCATCATTTTGCATTAAGTGACAAAAATGTAGATATGACTTCAACTTTATCAAAAGTAAATCCACCAATTCGATCCGAAGAAGATCGAAAAGCGATGATAGCTGCAATTAAATTAGGATGGGTAGATGCGATAGCAACTGATCACGCGCCACACGAAGCTTCAAGTAAGGAAACAAATTATGAAAATGCAAGCTTCGGTATTAGTGGAATTGAAACGGCATTTGGCGTTTCTTACCAAACACTTGTGATAGATGAAAATATTCCTTTGATAAAAGTATTAAGCTTATTAACCTACCAACCAGCACAAATAGGAGGGTTGGAAAATGAAGGCGTAATCGAAGCCGGTTACTACGCCAACTTAGTCATTCTGGATTTGGAATCAAAATGGCAAGTAATCTCCAATCAGTTCATCTCAAAGGGTAAAAATACACCCTTTGAAGGCATGCAGCTTCAAGGAGAAGTTGTGAGAACGATCTACCGCGGTAAAACGGTTTATGAAAGATAAAGCTTTGATTTATAAGTCTTGAGTTCACTTCCTTAAGTGGCGCTTCATAATAAGATTCACATGTAAATTAAATATAAAATAAAGGGTTCAAGATAAGTTGTCTAGAAAAAATCAGTTCATACATGTATTTCATTAAAAAGAGTATAGGAGGCAATATGTCATTAGCAAATCGTTTAAAAAACCGTATTATTGAATTAAAAAGCCCAATCGTAGTTGGTCTAGACCCCAATCTTGAGAAATTTCCAAAAGCTTTTGTAGAAAATTTTATTCAAGATGGAACATTAACGGAAAAATCAGTAGGAGATTGTATCCTTTCATTTAACAAGCATATTATTGATGTAATTAAAGATCTTGTACCTGCAGTAAAGCCTCAAATTGCTTTTTACGAGCAATATGGTATTGATGGACTAAAAGCATACAAAGCAACCTGTGATTATGCAAGTGAAAATGGGCTTATCGTAATAGGCGATGTAAAAAGAGGTGACATTGGTTCTACTTCTAGAGCGTACTCGAATGCCTATTTGGGGCAAACAACGTACAGCGAAGATCAGAAATCAGCCTTTTATTCAGATTACGTAACCGTTAATCCATACCTAGGAGAAGATTGTTTGAATGAATTCCTAAGCGATATAAAAACCTATGATAAAGGGATGTTTGTCTTAGTTAAGACATCCAATCCTTCATCAGCGCAATTACAAGATTTGGTTTGCATCGATGGGAAAACCATATATGAGAAAACGGCAGAGATGGTCAATGAAATTTCTGCTAAAATAGTAGATTCGAATACGTATTCACCAATTGGTGCAGTTGTAGGTGCAACCTATCCAAGCGAGATGAAACTGTTACGTGAAAAGATGCCGAACATTTACTTTTTGGTACCTGGATATGGTGCACAAGGCGGTGGTGCAAAGGATGTTGTAGATGCCTTCAATAAGGATGGCCTAGGTGCAATCGTGAATTCTTCAAGAGGCATTCTCTATGCCTATGAAAAATCAACATTGACTTTTGATCAAGCGGCACGAGAAGCGACGATAGAAATGAGAGAATCAATCAACTCAGCTTTAGAGGCAGAGGGAAAAAAATACTGGTAGGGAGAAGCAAATGGCATTTAATGGAACTGTAAAAATTCTTAACACAGAGCAACATGATCATGAAAATTTCAGTTTATCAGTTGCTATACCTGAAACGGTAAAGCCGGGGCAATTCTTCAACTTTCTAGCGACAGATTCTGGAATGCCATTGTTACGTCGACCGATTTCTGTAAGTGGCATCGAGGATAATGTCATCACATTTACCATTAAAGTTGTTGGAAAAGGCACTCAATATCTTGCAAATTTAAAGTCAGGAGATGAAGTCGCGTTAACTGGACCTTTAGGTAATGGCTTTGATTTAACAACAACTAAAAAACGTACATTGTTAATCGGTGGTGGCATCGGCGTTGCACCAATTAAGGGATTAGGTGAAGCACTTAGATCAATGGATATTATAGTAGATTCAGTGATTGGCTTTAGAGAAAATCCAATTTTAGAGGCAGCTTTTTTAAAGTTTTCAACACAACTGACGGTGGTATCTGAGAAAAACGATACCTATAAAAAAGGCTATGTAACACAATACCTTGAACAGATCTTAGATGAAAATGAATATGACGAAATCTATGCCTGTGGACCTAAAGTGATGCTAAGAGCAGTAACCGATATGCTTAATAGCAGGGGAAAACGTGCTCAGCTTCTAATGGAAGAGAAGATGGCATGTGGCATAGGTGCTTGTTTGGTATGCACTTGCAAACTGAAAGACGGTGAATTTGGTTCCAAAATGGTTAGAATGTGTAAAGAAGGGCCGATGTTTTACTCAGATGAGGTGATTTTCGATGAATAATTTGGATTTAAAAGTAGACTTAAATGGATTGATATTAGACAATCCAGTAACTGTAGCTTCAGGGACTTTTGGATTTGGAAGAGAATTCGAACCTTATCTTGATTTAAATGAAATTGGAGCAATCTCTGTTAAAGGATTGACCCTGGAGCCGAGACAAGGAAATGAAGGAGTTAGAATTGTAGAAACACCTATGGGTATGATCAATAGTGTCGGACTACAAAATCCAGGCGTCCATCATTTTATTGAGCATGAAATTCCATATTTGAGGCAGTTCAATACAAAAATCATTGCGAACATCAATGGGAACACAACTCAGGAATATGTGAGAATGGCTGAAATATTGAATTCAGAAGATGTGGATTCAATAGAACTAAACATTTCATGTCCGAACGTAAAAAATGGTGGTTTAGCATTTGGAACCAACCCAAAGGTAGTAGAAGAAGTCGTCAAGGCAGTTAGGAATGCAACTGACAAGCATTTGATTGTCAAATTGACGCCAAATGTAACCGATATTAAGGAAATTGCAAAAATTGTAGAAGCAAATGGTGCCAATTGTATATCTTTGATCAATACAGTTACCGGTATGGCAATCGATATCTATCAAAGAAAACCGATACTTAAGAGAAAGAGTGGCGGATTATCGGGGCCAGCAGTAAAACCAATTGCGATTAAGCTCGTTCATGACGTTTATCAAGCGGTGAGTATTCCCATCTTAGGAATGGGTGGGATAATGACAGGTGAGGACGCAGTGGAATTTATGTTGGCAGGAGCGGATGCCATTGCAATTGGTACTGGTAATTTTGTAAATCCCACTGCAGTTATAGATGTAAAAAAAGGAATCGAAAAGTATCTCGAGTATATGGAGATTAAAAGCGTCTCCAAGTTGAAAGGCTATTTAAATACTGTAGAGTAATATTTAATCAGACATCAAGTCATCAAATTTTGCAACAAATAGAATTTGAGTCATAAAAACACCCCACTTATTTTGCCTAATAAATGGGGTGTAGTACATTCTCAACATGGGATATAGATAGGTTAACTGTGTTCTTTTACACCAAACAGATCAGTGATGACCATTTGCTTAGTTTCCTTTGGGTTGAATTTATGCCATTTGAAAATAGAATTTAAAATGTAACCGCCTCCAAAAGCATTCAATAAAGTACCTACACCATAGGAGCCACCTAACAGGATACCGATGACAACTATTGTAACTTCTATAATTGGTCGCATGATTGAAACACTTAAGCCAGTGATTTTAACCAAACCAACAAGCAGACCATCCCTTGGTCCTGCACCGAGTTCACAGCATAAGTAATAATAAACGCCGTAGTTAAATAAAAATGTACCTACTAATAAATAGATGACACGAGTTGGCATGGTGTAACTTTGAGGAATTAAATTCATTTGATCAATCAAATCCACAAAATAGCCAATGAAATACATATTAAGTATAGTACCGATACCGGGATACAGTTTAATGAATAGAGAAATGATGATGATCACCAATCCGGTTAACTGAGATACAACTCCAAATTTTATACCAGTAATTTCAGAAACGCCTTGATGAAACGTTCCCCATGGATTTAAACCCATATCAGCATACAAGGTAAGTGTGATCCCAATCGCAATAATTAAAAAACCAAACATCAATTTAGGGAGTCTGATTAGTGTTTTTCTTAAGGTTTCTTTTTGCATAAGACCTCCTGAGTTTGTTGCTTCGATACCCTAATTATACAATAACATAGATGATTTAAAATCTAAAGCAAAGAATAAACGAACGAAAAATCAACATATAGTAGAAGAAAATAATTGCCCTACTATTTTGAATAAACTGAATATATTTTCTTTTATTTTGGGTGTTGACTTCAAAAATGGAATTTGGTATTATAAACAAGCACTAGACAGTGCGCCTTCAAATTCACATATAAAAATGTAAAAAGCATGTAAATAAAATGTGAAAAAAACTTGAAAAAGATATTGACAACGAAAACGAACGATGATATCATAATAAAGTCGCCGCAAGACATTGCGGACATGAAGGACAACAAATAGGACCTTGAAAATTGAATAGCGCAAATGAAAAAAACCAAAAAGAATTGA
>MKTL01000020.1 GCA_001897605.1 Clostridiales bacterium 38-18
TAATCTCTTATTATTTTTAATAAATTCTTCGAATTTCATATTCATATACATTCTCCTAATTTATTCAATTTTTTAATTTGCACGTCGCTTTCAGCTAACACTCATAACCCTGACACCAGCACCCAATAATAACACTCATAGGAGGCTCCGCAGTGAAGCGAGGACCGGTCCTCCGGAGAGCGTTATTATTGGGTGCTGGTGCAGTTGGCAATAAACTCAAAAATCACGATATTCTTTACCTTTCAATCTATCATTTAATCACTTGAAATCACTTGATTCTAAAAGAATTTGAACCTACAACTCAAACCCATCCCCAATCTCAGGCATCAAAATCTCATAATCACCTTCGCTTTCAAGCTTTTCCTTCAAAGCAAATCTTGATTCTTCTTCACCGTGGTTGATGATGATCTTTTTGATGCTTTGAATCTGATTGACCCATCTTAATAGACCTTCTTCATCTGCATGACCAGAGAAACCGTGCAGGTCGTGTAGTCTTGCTGCGACGATCACGTCTGAGTCCATGATCTTAACGGATTTCTCTCCATCGAGAAGGCGTCTGCCTAAGGTTTCTTCACCTTGATAACCAATAAAGATCACGTGTGTGTTGGATTTCCATAGGTTGTGTTTTAGATGGTGTGTGATTCTGCCTGCTTCGCACATGCCACTTGCTGAGATGATTACCTTACAGCCTTTCATGGTGTTCAGTGCGATAGAGCCTTCTATAGAGGTTACTAGGTGCAGGTTAGGGAGTTTGAAGGGTGCGCCTTCGTATTTTTGAATTGTTTCGCTCATGTACTCGATATGTGCGTCGTAAAGCTTGGTCGCTTCAATGGCAAGTGGTGAATCGATATAGATCGGGATCGAAAGGAGTCGGTCTTTGGTTTCTAAATCGCAGGTGTCTAAGAACTGTCTTAGTTCAAAGATGACCTCTTGCGTTCTTCCCACTGCAAAAGAAGGGATAAGTACAGTGCCACCCTGACGATCGGCCTCTAGGATGATGTCCACCATGTTTTGGATGCGAGTGGTAACGCCAGTATGATGCTTGCCACCATAGGTCGCTTCCATGATGACGGTATCTGCTGAGGTCGGTGGTTCATATGGCGGCTCTAGTGGGTTTGTGCCACCACCTAGATCGCCTGAGAACACAACGGTTTTGTATTGTTGGTCTTTTTCATCTTTATAGCGCATGACGATAGAAGCTGAGCCGAGTAAGTGACCTGCTCTTGTAAAGTAGAACTCTAGGTCTTCGTCTAGCACCTGCTTTTGTCCATAATCCATCTGATAGAGGTATGGGAGCGCATTGATTGCGTCCTCTTCTGTATAGAGGGCTTCGACTGGGTCAAGTCCAGCGCGTTTTCTCTTCTTGTTTTCCCAAGCGGTTTCGGTTTCGTGGATCTTGCCGGAGTCTCTTAATAGGATTTCTGATAGCCGACTGGTAGGTGCGGTACAGAAGATTTTTTGTGTAAAGCCACGTTTGACCAGTAGCGGAACGCGACCTGAGTGATCGATGTGTGCGTGTGTTAGGAGGATTGCGTCGAGATCGGTCGCATTAAAGGGTAGACTTTCGTAATTCAGCGATTCTTCCTTTAATGTGCCTTGGAATTGCCCGCAATCGATGAGAAGTTTGAGATGCTTGTAAGTGAGATAAATCATAGAACCAGTTACTTGACCTGCAGCGCCTAAGAATTGAATGTTCATGTGGCCTCCTTGTAAGTGAAATTTAATGAACGTTTTCCCATGAAGCTTTAATTGTCTCAAGAACTTAAATAGAATTTTAATATATTTATGTGGTGATGTTTGTTAAAATGGTTATGTATGAATCTATTTTATCAGAGGAGTTAACAATGTTAAATAAGAAAAACAGGGTCTTGCTAGTTGGTGCCCTGATTATGGTGGTATTGGTTGCGAGTTTTGGCATTAAAATGATCGGTGAAGCTCAGGAGAATCATGCGATAAAAAAAGCAGAAGCTGAACGCCTTGCAGAGATTGAGAGAGAAGCAGAGGCGGAACGATTAAAGCAGGAAGAGGAAGCAAAAAGAATAGAGGAAGAACGTCTTCGCCTTGAAGAAGAAGCGAGAAAAAAGGAAGCTGAAGAAAAGGCGAGACTTGAAAACATAAAAGCAAATACGATTTTTACCAGTGCCTCTGGAGCGACACTTTATAAAAGTGCTGAGGAAGGTGCAGAGGTGATCGACAAGCTATCAAGTAAAAAGGCAATTTACGCTGCTAGTCAGATAAAAAATGAGGCTGGCGAGGTGCAGTTTTATGAGGTGAAGGCAGATATTGATTCAGAAGTGCTTGGCTATGTAAGTGCTGGCGATGTAGTGCTTACGCTTGCTGATTATATCGTTAAGAAATACGATGACGTAGATTACTCATATATTGAAAAAACAAAGGGCTTTGAAAATAACCCTAAAATACCAGTAAAGGCGATTTACGTTACAGGTAAAACGGCATCGGGCGATAGACTGGATGAAATGATAAAGATGATTGACGAGACTGAGCTCAATGCAATCGTGATAGACGTTAAGGACGATGAGGGGTATCTGCTTTTCCATTCTGCTACAGCAGAGACTTTAAATCCTGAAGCGAACAATAAGGTGTACCTGTCAGATATAGATGCGTTTGTGAAAAAAATGAAGGAACACAATATCTATCTCATCGCGAGAATCGTAACATTTAAATCGCCGATTTATGCGAAAAATCACCCAGAGCGTGCCATCGTCTATAAGAGCACAGGAGAGCTTTATAGCGACTCTGATAAGCTGATCTGGGCTTCGGCTCACGATAGAACGCTTTGGCAGTACAATGTAGGTATTGCAAAAGAGGCGGCTGCACTAGGCTTTAATGAAATTCAGTTCGACTACGTACGGTTTCCAGCTATAGCTAGACAAGACGATATGGATTATCGCAATGATACTGGTGAATCTCAAACGGCTGCGATTCAAAACTTCTTGAAGTTTGCCTACGAGAATTTAAGCGAGGATGAGGTATATATCTCCGCTGATGTGTTCGGATGGGCGGCTTCAGCACTTGATGATGTAGGGATTGGTCAGCACTGGGAATCCGTTGCCAATGCGGTAGACTACATTTGTCCTATGATGTATCCAAGTCACTATGGTCCAGGTAATTTTGGATTGACCGTTCCAGATGCTTTCCCATATGAGACGATTGATCGTTCTTTAAAGGCTGCAATGGCAAGAAATGCGAATTTGCAAAGTGCGGCTGGGATAAGACCATGGATACAGGATTTTACGGCAACATGGGTGGAAGGGTACATCCCTTATAGAACCAAGGAGGTACATGCACAGATACAAGCGCTGAAAGACAACGGGATCGACGAGTATCTCGTCTGGAATGCAGGTAATTATTATCATGAAAATGCGTTCAAATAGAGACGTGTTTGTGTTAATATAGGTAAGAATAATTATTAATAAATGGAGGCGTTTATGCTAGCGAAGGAGATTGCAGAATCTTTATTAAAGATTAAAGCTGTAACAATCGTTGATGAAAACAACCTATTTACATGGGTGTCGGGAATTAAATCCCCGGTTTATTGTGACAACCGTATGACCATCAGTTATCCAGAAGTGAGAGATCAAATCGCAGAAGGGTTTGCTCAAATCATTAAGGATAAATATCCGGATGTAGATGTGATCGCAGGTACTGCGACAGCGGGAATTCCGCATGCTGCATGGGTTGCACAAAAATTGAATTTGCCAATGGTTTACGTTAGAAGCAGTGCGAAGGAACACGGTCGTGGTAGACAGACGGAAGGGGTTTTACCTGAAGGGGCTAAGGTCGTTTTAATTGAAGACTTACTTTCTACAGGCGGGAGTTCACTTAAAGCGTGTGAAGCGATTAATGCAGAGGGTGGAGACGTCATCGCAACGCTTGCTATTTTTAGTTATAACTTTAATGAGGTAACAGAGAAATTCAATCAAGCTGAAATTCCGTTTCAAACCTTGACAGACTATCAGACCCTACTACCGATCGCGGTGGAGATGGGCTATATTCCTGAGTCTGCTAAAGAAACGATGTTGGCTTGGAGTCAAAATCCAAGGTTATTTACCAAGTAATTTAGAGGTGTTAATTGAGAGTTAGAAGAGTTCCAGGTGCATATGAGGCACTAACAGAGTTAAAAACCTATTTTATTGAAAAGCCAGAAGAACACAAGGGCAAATGGCGTGAAGTCTTTGGCAACGATCATCCGATTCACGCTGAGTTTGGTGGTGGTAAGGGTAAGTTTATCATCGAGATGGCGATGAAGTATCCAGAGGTTAACTTTATCATGGTGGATGCTGTAACGGAGGTGGTATTAAAAGCCGCGCAACGCGCAGAAAACCATCAGCTACACAACCTGAAAATCGTCATGCTGGATTTGAGATTTGCGGAGAATTACTTTGCTGAGCACGAGCTCGATCGTATCTATCTTAATTTTTCAGATCCATGGCCAAAGAAGCGTCATTATAAGAGAAGATTGACGCACAGAGAGTTTCTTGAAATCTATAAGAGAATACTGAAAACGGATGGCTGGATTCACTTTAAGACGGATAACAAGGGCCTATTTGAGTTTTCATTAAATGAATTTGCAGAAACCGATATGATTATGCGCAATATTACGCTGGATCTCCACGCGCTTGGCTGGGAGGACAACGTAATGACTGAATATGAATCCAAGTTCTCTTCAATGGGACATCCGATTTATCGTATAGAGGTTACCTATAGATAACTAGGAGGTGAGCTTATCGCTAAGAAAACCTTTTACATCATCGTAGCTTTATTTATTTTGCTACTGACAGTGGCTTATATTGGTGGCATGTTCAATGGGCTTAGCTTTGAATCCCCTTTGCTTAATGCCGTCTACAGCTTCCTTACTTTACTGTTTCGAGTCAATGTTCTCTGGATTGGTCTGGTGATCTTTTTAGAGAACGACAATCCGTCGAGAACGGTTGCTTGGTTACTGGTACTTGTTCTGATACCCGTAGTTGGTTTCTTTCTTTATGTGCTTTTTGGCAGAAGCTATCGGAAGCAAAAAAAGGCTGAAGCAAAGATTCTTAGCGATTCTGATCGTATGTCGCATGCGGCTGAGGTTCAGGCCAGTCTTTTAGAGTATATCGAGTTACCGAATACAGAAAATCCGGCAAATCGACGATTGATGCAGCTTTTGTTAAACAATGCAAAGGCACCTTTCTCTATGACCAATGAGGTGACGGTTTTGACCAACGGCCTTAGTAAGTTCAATCGTCTATTTGGTGCGATTCGTAGAGCAACTGATCACATTCATCTTGAATACTTTATCATCAAGGATGACCGTATCGGCAATGAACTAAGAGAGCTACTCATCGAAAAAGCAAATGAAGGCGTTAAAGTCAGACTGATGTTTGACGATGTTGGCTCATTGACTTTAGGTAAAGCCTATATCAACTCTTTAAAGGATGCAGGGGTGGAGGTTTACTCCTTCTTTAAAGTACCTTTACCGATCTTTTCAAGGGATCTCAACTATAGAAATCATCGAAAAATTGTCGTCATCGATGGCGTTATTGGTTTCGTAGGTGGGTTAAATGTAGGGGATGAGTATATTTCCAATTCCGATAAGTTTGAGTTTTGGAGAGATACGCATTTGGAAATCAAGGGTGAGGCGGTATATGCGCTTCAAACGATTTTTTTAAACGATTGGAATTATGTAGCGGGGCAGATGGTTCAAGGGGCTATTTATTATCCAGAGGTGAATACCACAAAAAATTCGCTGGTTCAAATAGCGGCGTCTGGTCCTGATTCTGACTGGAAATGTATTTTGCAGGCTTACTATAAAATGATAGCCAATGCAGTTGATAAGATATGGCTCACCACGCCTTATCTCGTACCGGAAGAGAGTATCATGATGGGACTTAAAGCGGCTGCGCTGAGTGGTGTAGATGTTAAGATCATCATTCCCTCTCAGCCAGATCATTTCTTTGTTTATTGGGCTTCACAGGCAAACATACAGCAGCTTCTTGAAGCAGGTGTAAAAATCTATCGCTATAAAAATGGCTTTATTCACTCGAAAATTATGATCGTCGATCGATTGGCGGCGACGGTTGGTACGGCTAACCTAGACATAAGGTCAATGGAGATCAATTTTGAGGTCAATGCGTTTTTATACGATGTAGATGTGATTCATCGATTGGAAGAGGATTTTGTAAAGGATTTAGAAGAGAGTGTGGCCTATGAGCTTGATACCTATAAAGAGCGTGGGCTTCACAGAAAGTTTTTAGAGGCGATGGGAAGGCTGGTTTCACCATTGCAATAGGAGGGGAATGTGTTATATTTTGTAGGCGTCATCGTTTTACTTGTACTGGATCAAATTACAAAGCACTATGCTGTAAGTCAGCTGATCGGTAAGGGACAGGTGGATTTCATTCCAAATTTACTCGGGTTTAGATATACAGAAAACACCGGAGCGGCATTTTCCATATTAAGAGAAAAGCAATTATTGTTAATTTTACTTACTTCAGTGGTGATTGTTGCTTTGATTGGGTATTTTATTAAAGCGATTCGAACAGATGTGCACATGGTAGTAAGAATTTCCTATATGATGATTATTGCAGGAGCAGTTGGCAACTTAATCGATCGCGTTCGATTAAACTATGTCATCGACTTTTTAGAATTTAGATTTATGAGTTTTCCGATTTTTAACATCGCTGATGTTTGTGTGGTTGTAGGGGTCATACTTTTAGCGATTGCCGCATTGTTTTTAAAATATGAATTTTAAATAAATCAATGGAGGGAAAAATGATATTAGGGATTATTGGTTCAGGTACCATGGGCGCAGGCATCGCTCAAACAATGGCTTTAGGTGGGCATAGAGTTGTCCTAAGAGATTTAAGTGAAGAACAGCTTAGCAAAGGCAAAGCGAGCATTGAAAAAAGCTTGATGAGATTAAAAGAGAAAGAGAAAATATCTCAGGAAGCTTTTGATAATGCTGTGGAAGGACTTGCCTATACCACTGAAATTGCAGCACTTTCGGACTGTGATATGATTATCGAGGCCGCTTCTGAAAATTTAAGAATTAAAGGGCTTATCTTTGAAGAGCTAGATCGAATTGCAAAGCCAGAGGCAATCCTTGCTTCGAATACGTCGTCTTTATCCATTACTGAAATCGCTGCGTTCACAAAGCGTCCAGAAAAAGTAATTGGAATGCATTTTTTTAATCCAGTGCCAGTGATGCAGCTGATTGAAATTATCAAAGGCATTACAACCTCAGAGGAAACGTTTAATACAGTGTTTCAGCTTTCTGAACAAATTGGAAAGCAACCGATTCGCGTAGAGGAAGCGCCTGGCTTTGTCGTAAATCGGATTTTGATTCCAATGATTAATGAAGCAATCTCAATAAAGGCAGAAGGCATTGCGTCGGCTGAGGATATAGATAAAGCGATGGTTTTGGGTGCCAACCATCCAATTGGACCTTTGGCATTAGCTGATCTTATCGGAAATGATGTGGTTTTAGCAATTATGGAAACGCTCTATAAGGATTTTAGTGATTCTAAATACCGCCCGCATCCACTTTTGAAAAAAATGGTGGTTGCTGGCCATTTGGGAAGAAAAAAAGGAAAAGGCTTCTATAATTATTAGTTAATTTTAATAAAATTTTAAATGTTTGAATTTCCATATTATGATAAAATAGAGTCTAAGTGTAGGTCATGAGGCCTTGAGGTAGGAAGGATATAAGATGAAGTTTTATTTAAAGGTGTTTATAATATCGTTTATCGGATTTTTGTTGTTGTTTACAGGCATATTGTTTGCTTTTGATGCATTCTACGATAAACCCAATACTCAAAATCAGACAGAGGCAACGACTGAAACCTCTACAGAATCAGGTGAATCGTCTACAAACGAAGGTTTAGGCGAAGATGATAATCGAACAGAACTTCAAAAAATTGCTGATGCGTCCAATCGCATTAACGTAATCGCTTTTGGTCTTAATGACTCATTGGCAGATACGATTATGCTCGTCAGCTATGATCCAGACATCAATCATTTGGATATCCTTTCAATTCCTAGAGATACGTATCGTGTTATGGAAGGCTTTAATGATCCTGCTCAAAAGAAAATCAATGCCACATACGGCTTCCCAGAAGTGGGTGGGGTAAATGGTATGAAAAATGTACTTTCGGATTTCCTAGGGATACCGATAGATTACTATGTTAAGGTTGAGTTTAGTACAGTAAAAGCGGTAGTTGACACACTTGGTGGTTATGAAGTTACAATTCCGTATGATATGAACTATGATGATAATTACGACACACCGCCACTTCATATTCACTTAACCAAAGGCTATCAAGTTTTAAATGGACAACAAACGGTTGAGTTTTTAAGATTTAGAAAAAGTAATGATGGCAAAATTCAAGAAGGCGATGTGCATAGAATTCCAAGACAACAGGAATTTGTAAAAGTAATGATCAATAAAGCTGTAAGCTCTAAGCTGCCTTCGGTTATCAATACCATTATCGGTGGTAAATACGTCCAAACGGATATGACAC
Organism: Clostridiales bacterium 38-18; assembly: GCA_001897605.1. Classification (GTDB taxonomy): domain Bacteria; phylum Bacillota; class Clostridia; order Peptostreptococcales; family Acidaminobacteraceae; genus Fusibacter_C. The sequence goes on from MKTL01000020.1 coordinate 8,523, forward strand.
TTGAAGAAGCACTTAGTTTAGCGATTCAAGGCGCATCACTCAAGCCAGAAAGCGTCACTTTCTATACGCTTGAGGGTGAGGCTAAAATGATGAATGGCTTGTCATATTGGATTCATGATCCCGCTGCTTTAGAAAAAACGCTTTACAAAATGTATGGCTTCGATATCGGTCCAGATGAAGAGGAGACAACTGAAGTACCAACGACTTCAAATTAAGTTATCAAACAAATAAATCCTGAACACACAAGTATCTGATACTGTGGTGTTCAGGATTTTTTATGAGCATCTATTGTGTTTTTTTAAGTGCTTCAAGTATTTTAGGCGCTAGTTTATAGACATCGCCTGCACCGACGGTTAGAATCATATCTCCAGGAACAGCATAGTTCACAACGTATTTAACGATTTCATCAAAATCACTAAAGTGTACAGCTGAAACGCCTTCCTTCTTCAATGCCTTTAATAAATCCAGCGAGCTGACCTCGCCGTGATCCACCTCTCTAGCGGCATAGATATCGCAAAGAATAACCTCCTCAGCTAAGCTAAAAGAGCTAGCAAACTCATTGAGTAATTCTTTCGTTCTAGAATAAGTGTGTGGCTGAAAGATACATAGGATGCGGTTGACGTCTTCCATACGCGTCGCAGCTTCAAGCGTCACCTTTATTGCACTTGGATGATGTGCGTAATCATCGATGATGAGTACGTCGTTTTGCTTACCAATCCACTCAAAGCGACGGTTGGCATTTTTAAAGCTTGAAAGTCGACTCGCAATAACCTGTATGTCCTTAATATAGATACGGCTGGCTGCAAATGCTGCCAGAGCGTTGTAAATATTGTGCTGACCCGGAACCGATAACGTCAACTTGCAAAGCTTCTCATCCCTGCTAAAGACTTCAAAGGTAGGGTAACCGAGACCATTGTAGGTGATATTTCTTGCGATGATATCACAATGGTCAGCTAAACCAAAGGTAATGATCTTACCCTTGTAATAAGGAATGATTTTTCTAGAGTTATAATCGTCGCCATTTAATACCAGCGTGCCGTCGTCGTCTATGTTGTGTGCAAATTTTACGAATGCACTGACGATTTGATCTAAATTATGGAAATAATCCAAATGATCTTCATCAATGTTAAGTATGATGCCTACTTTAGGATAGAAGGATAAAAAGCTCTCTTTGTATTCGCATGCTTCGGTGATAAAATAATCACTTTTGCCGATTTTGACATTGCTCTTAATATCAGTAAAATAACCACCTACAAGCGCGGTTGGATCTAGTGTAGGGTCGTTAAAAATGCGCGTTAGCATCGAGGTGGTAGTGGTTTTTCCATGTGTTCCAGAAATCGCTATCGACTTACCATAGCCAGCCATAATTTGGCCTAACATCTCAGCACGGCTAATACACGGGATGCCAATTCGGCTTGCTTCGACCAGTTCAGGGTTATCCTCAGCTACAGCAGCTGTATAAACGACTAATTCCGAACCTTCGACATTTTCAGCCAAGTGAGCATAGGTAATTTTAACCCCTTTTTCAACCAAATGATCGGTGATACTTGTTCGATTTAAATCAGAACCTGATACCTGATATCCTTGCTCAAGAAGGATTTCAGCGATTGCACTATTGCTAATCCCGCCAATACCAACAATGTGTATGTGTTTAACTTGCGATAGGTCTATCATAAAAACTCCTAATTTTGAATTTGACTCATGTTACTAAATTGATAAATCATAATGATTATACCCTATTTTACAAGTGGTTGAAAGCATTTCGTTTTTAAAAAGCTGAAACAAAATCGTATAAAAGTATTGAAGTCAAACAAAAAAACGAATAAAATTAAAGGAGTATAATAAGAATATTCGGAGTGTGATGTCGTGAGCAAATTAAAACGTAACGAAAGAATCGGCGCAATAGTTAAAATATTATGTGATTCACCCAATAAGGTGTTCACACTCAATTACTTTACGAATCGTTTTGATTCGGCTAAATCGACCATAAGCGAAGATTTGGTAATCGTAAAGAAAATCATGGAAGAGATGTCATTGGGTAAGGTTGTAACAATTGCTGGTGCATCAGGTGGCGCAAAGTATGTCCCTCAAATGGGAAGGGAAGAGAAGCAGGCTTTAATCGAAAGAATTTGTGAAGACATTAGAAAGCCTGAACGCGTAATGCCAGGAAAATACCTATACATGGCAGACATTCTTTATAACCCAACCTATACGAAAGGCATTGGCGATATATTTGCAGAAAAATTTTCTGATGACCATACGAAAGTGGACTACGTTTTAACGATTGAAACTAAAGGGATTCCCATCGCTATGATGACAGCGAGAGGGCTTAATGTGCCACTCGTAATCGCTAGACATGAAAACAAGGTGACTGAGGGATCAAAAATTAGCATCAATTATATATCAGGAACAACGGGAAATTTGCAGACGATGTACATTTCCAAAAATGCGTTTAAGAAGGACTCAAACGTTTTGATCGTGGATGACTTTATGAAGGCTGGTGGCTCTGCAAAGGGCATGACACAGCTGGTTCATGAAATGGATTGTCACGTAGCAGGGGTTTGCGTGCTATTTGATACAACGAATCCTTCTCAAAAGCTCCTGGATAAATATATTTCCTTGATTAAATACGAGGGAATAGATGCAAAGGATGCTATTATGGTTCATCCAAACTACGAATATCTGTAATTTTTCTAAAATGTTAAAAAAAATTAAAAAAGTTAATAAAAAAAGAAGGAAATTTAACAAAGATATCGAATATACACTCTTAACAGCATAAGTTAGGGGGATAAAAATGAACATAACAGATGTCAGAATTAGAAAACTTCGAGAAGACGGTAAAATGAAGGCAGTGGTATCATTAACATTTGATGATGCATTTGTCGTTCATGATATTAAAGTTATCGAAGGACAGAATGGGTTATTTGTTGCAATGCCAAGTCGTAAGGTGGGGGAAGCGGACTACAGAGATATCGCGCATCCAATAAACCAAGAAACAAGAAATATGATTCAAGACATTATCTTTGAAGAATATGAAAAGGCAAAAAATGCCACAGGTGATGAATATTACGAAGAATAAGCATTGTTTTCTTGAGCGCGGTGACGTGCTCTTTTTTTTATGTTCAGAGTTTGGACAAAAGTTGTTTCCTTTTAGGTACAATTTACGAACTTTTCTCAATTTTTCTTAATAGATGTTTAGTTTTATGTGTAAAAGTGATATAATTTTGCGTGGTGAAATGATAGAGAAAGAGGAAAATCTATGAACCGATTGACGACTGTTATTTTAGCGGCAGGCTATGGAAAGAGAATGAAATCTGAACTCCCAAAGGTGCTACATAAGGTAAGTGGCGAGCCTATGGTTAGACACGTAGTTGATTTGGCAAATGAAGTTGAGAGCGATCAAGTGGTTTGTGTTGTAGGACACGGTAAAGAACTGGTTGAGAAAGCACTCATGGACAAAAAAGTGAATTTTGCAATACAAGAAGTACAACTTGGCACCGGACATGCAGTAAAATCCGCAAGTGACTATATAAAAGAAGGCGAAGTATTGGTTTTGTTTGGAGATGCTCCGCTGCTCAGTTACAAAACGCTCTCAGAATTTATTGCTTTTCATAGAGCGAACCATTATACCGCAAGTTTAATTTCTACCCTATTTGAAGATCCATCAGGCTATGGCAGAATCGTAAGAGATGCACAGGGTGATTTTTTAAGGATTGTAGAGCACAAGGATGCAACGGCTGAAGAGTTAAGTATAAAAGAAATAAATTCGGGAATTGGTATATTTGAAGCAGAAGTGCTAATTAAAGCACTCGATTCGCTTAAGAACGATAACAAACAAGGTGAATATTACTTAACCGATGTTTTTGAATGGGTTAAGCTTTCAGGCATGCCTGTTGGCGCGTTTGTTACATCTGATTCTTATGAAGTAATGGGGATCAATGATCGAATGGCACTTGCTGAGGCTGAAAAGTATCACCAAACTCAAATAAAAAAACAAATTATGCTCAGTGGCGTTACTTTAGTGATGCCAGAGACGATTTTCATAGAAAAAAGTGTTCAGATTGGTCAGGATACCATCGTAGAACCAGGTACGATATTAAGAGGTGCGACTCAAATCGGCAGTCAATGTGTGCTTGGTCCGAACTCTGAAATTATCGATTCAAAAATTCAGAATAAGGTCAAGGTTATGCATTCAAAGGTTACTGAATCTAGTATCGATGATGCGTCTGCTATTGGCCCTTTCGCATATCTAAGACCTAAATCAAGGATTGGCAAGAACTGCAAAATCGGTGATTTTGTAGAGGTTAAAAACTGTGAAATTGGCGATGATACCAAGGTGTCTCACCTCACCTATGTGGGAGATGGCGTGGTTGGTAAAAATGTCAATTTAGGCTGCGGCGTGGTTTTTGTTAACTATGACGGAGCGAAAAAGCATTTGACAGAAATTGAGGATAATGTTTTTGTAGGATGCAACACTAATCTTATTGCACCGGTTAAAGTCGGTAAGGGTGCATATATCGCAGCAGGTTCTACTATTACAGACGACGTCCCAGAAAACGCACTTGCGATAGCAAGAGAAAGACAAGTCAATAAGACCAATTGGTCTAATAAATATCAAAAGAACAAGTAGGAGGAAATGATGCAATCAACTGACAGGAGGATTAAGGTTTTTACAGGCAATGCGAATCCTGATTTAACCAGAGCAATCTGCAAAGAGTTAGGATTGCCGCTTGGTGACAGCGTAGTTAAAACCTTTAGCGATGGCGAAATCTCAGTAAACATCAACGAGACAGTAAGAGGGATCGATGTTTACGTGGTGCAATCCTTTTCATTGCCAAAAGTAAACGATTATTTAATGGAGCTGTTAATTATGATCGACGCACTGAAACGTGCATCGGCAGGTAGAATTACAGCAGTAATCCCTTATTACGGTTATGCAAGACAAGATCGTAAAGCTAAGGCGAGAGATCCTATTACGGCAAAATTGGTTGCAAATATCATCGTATCAGCTGGCGCTGACCGCGTATTGACGATGGATTTACATGCGGCTCAGATTCAAGGCTATTTTGATATTCCTCTTGATCACTTAAAAGGTGTTCCAATTTTAGCAGACTACTTCAAAATGAAAAATCTTGAAGATTTAGTGGTTGTATCACCTGACCTCGGCAGCGTTACGAGAACAAGAGATTTGGCTACTAAGCTGGATGCGCCTATCGCAATCGTTGACAAAAGACGACCTGAACCGAACGTTTCAGAAATTATGAACATAATCGGTGATGTTAAGGGTAAAAATGTTATCCTAATCGACGATATGATCGATACTGCTGGAACGATAGTCAATGCAGCTAAAGCACTTAAAGAAATGGGTGCTAAGGATGTCTATGCTTGCTGTACGCACGGTGTTTTCTCAGGGCCTGCAATATCTAGAATTAGAGACTCTGCAATTTCTGAACTCGTCGTTTTAGATACGATCAATGTAGCGCCAGAAATGAGAGCACTTGAAAATGTAACCATGCTTTCAGTGGCACCTGCATTTTCAGAAGCCATCAGAAGAATCTTTAACAATGATTCAGTTAGTACAATGTTTGAAGACTAAGATTGTATCAGCCTATGAAATGAGAAACGCTCGACAGATTGTTGTCGAGCGTTTTTTTTGATATAATCGTAAGGTCCATTAAATGAAGAGGTGACAAAAGTGACGATAATTGTTGGCCTAGGAAATCCAGGCAAAAAATATGAACTCACTCGACACAATGTCGGGTTTGAAGCGATTGATTTACTTGCTTCAAAGCATAATATAGCAGTTAATAAGGTTAAATATAAAGCGTTGATTGGCGAGGGTCAAATCGGTGGTGAAAAAGTAGTTTTGGTGAAGCCGCAAACCTATATGAATCTAAGCGGTGAAACGGTGAAGGCCATCTGTCAGTTCTATCAGCAGCCGCTTGAAAAGCTAATCGTTATCTATGACGATATTGATACTGATTTTGGCAAGCTGAGAATTAGAATGAAGGGAAGCGCAGGTACACATAATGGGATGCGTCATATTATCTATCTGCTGCAGAAGGATGATTTCCCTAGAATCAGAATCGGAATTGGAAAGTCAGATAAAATGGATTTGAAGGACTATGTTCTTCAGCGATTTAATAAAAGTGAAATGGTGATTCTAGGGGAGGTACTGGATCGAACGGTACTTGCCGCAGAAAGTATCATCAGTGAAGGTGTGGAAAAGGCAATGAACCGTTATAACGGTTAGGAGAATAGAATGAATACTTTTTTAAGCAACCTTTTTGAACATTCAGTTGAGATTAAAACATTAATTAAGAGCATTGATGAAGGCATCAGTCCTATTCTGATTCATGGAAGTGAGCCGCAGGTCATAAAATGGGTTGCTGCGAAGGTCAATCAATCCTTGGACAGGCCAGTCGTGGTCCTATTTGAGGATGAACACAAGGCGAGAACTGCTGCTGAGGAGTACGAGGAGGCGGTTTATCTACCAAGCCGGGAATTGGTCTGGTTTGATACCTTTGCACACTCTAATCAGGTGGCCATTGATCGAGTTGAGGCCTTAGCAACTGCTTTAAGTACCAAAGCACCCGTTATTTTTGCTTCTGTGAACAGCTTGGTTTATCGATACCCAACAAAGCTTTCAGAACGTCTACTCATCGATCTGTCAACTGAGATTCCACTGGCTGATTTACAAAAGAAGCTATATATGTATGGGTATGAACGCGTAGAAATCGTAGAGTCAAAGGGTCAATACAGCCTTAGAGGTGGTATATTTGACGTTTTCTCTCCTTTATATGAAAGACCCTTCAGGATTGAATTTTTTGGAGACGAGGTCGACTCCATTCGTGATTTTGACATTGAAACCCAAAAGTCAGTGGATAAATTTGAAACCGTTTGGCTTTATCCAGCACGAGAAATGGTACTTTCCGATGAGCGAATTGAAACGGCAATACAAGCTTTAAAAAGCATCAAGGGGAAATATAAGCAAGAGAAAAGAGAGCGTATTGAGGAGATGATAGAGCATCTGACCGAGCGCGTTTTTGTCGATGGCATCGAAAGGTATTTTCCTTTTTTCTTTGAGCATAGCATGTCGCTTCTAGATTGGTTTGAAGAGCCAGTTGTCTTTCTTGTCGGCAACAATCAGTGCGTCAGTCGAATGAATCAGTTTCTACAAGACTATAGAAAGCAATTCTCCGATTATCTTGAGCGTGGTGAGGTTATTTCTGAGCAGTATAAACGTGTTTTTGAGTTTGAAGAAATTAAATCTGAGCTTGCCTTAAGACAGCTTGTCAGCTCAGAGCTTTTAATCAAACATACAGATGGCTTTGAACCTAGCCAAATTGTAAAATTGACTTCCCGAGAAATGAACAAATACTTTGGTAAGTTTGATCAAATTGCATTAGATTTGAGAAAGTGGAAGATCAAAGGATATCATATTTTGATCGCATTTACCAATGAGGACCGTATGATGCGATTCATCGATGCGATGAACAGCTTTGAGGTTACGGTCAATCAAGCTGGTGACGCTGACCGAGTTATGAGTGGTCAAGCGATTGCCATTATGAAACCATTTTCAAGCGGCTTCTATTTTGACACGTTTAAGGGATTGCTTTTAACTGAAGCAGAGCTCTATGGTGAAGGAAAGAAAATTTCAAGAAAGAAGCCTGCTCAGGGCAAGGTGATTAAAGCCTTTAGTGAGCTTTCAGTGGGGGATTTCGTCGTACACGAAAGTCATGGTGTTGGTCAGTACCTTGGCATTGAACAGATGAAAATCGATCAAACGCGAAAAGACTTCCTTAAACTGAGATATGCTCAGGATGATTATTTGTATATACCGGTTGAAAGCGCTGGTTTGGTTCAAAAGTATATGGGGACTGATGCTGAAAAGCTGAAGCTCAACCGCTTAGGTGGACAGGAATGGAAGAAGACCAAGTCGAGAGCCAAAAAAGCTATAGAAGATATGACCGATGAACTGATTGCGCTTTATGCCAGCCGTCGTGAAAAGAAAGGATATGCCTTTTCATCTGATAATGATTGGCAGCGAGAGTTTGAAGCCTTGTTCCCATATCAAGAAACCAGAGATCAGCTTAAGTGTATCGATGAAATTAAGTTTGATATGGAAAAGGCAGAGCCAATGGAACGTCTTTTATGTGGCGATGTTGGATATGGAAAGACAGAGGTGGCCATAAGGGCAGCTTTTAAAGCCGTTTTAGATTCCAAGCAGGTAGCGATCTTAGTGCCGACCACCATATTGGCTCAGCAGCACTTTAAAAATATTTCAGAGCGTTTTTCAAAGTACCCTGCCAACATCCAGATGATTTCTAGATTTAGAACCAAGGCAGAGCAAGCTAAAATCATTAAGGATTTAAAGAGTGGGGTTGTAGACGTCGTTGTAGGTACTCACAGAATACTATCAAATGATGTGGTATTTAAGGATTTGGGTCTTCTCGTTATAGATGAGGAGCAAAGGTTTGGCGTTAAGCACAAGGAAAAAATCAAGCAGATGAAGGAAAACATCGACGTATTGACTTTGACGGCGACACCGATACCTAGAACGCTGCACATGTCTATGATTGGCATCAGAGATATGAGTGTTATAGAAGATCCACCGGAAGACAGATACCCAATACAGACGTATGTGGTTGAGTTTGATGAAAACTTAGTACGGGAAGCGATAGCGAGAGAGCTTGAACGCGGTGGGCAGGTTTACTTTGTTCACAACCGTATTGAAGATATCGATCGCGTTGCAGCAAAGATTCAAGAGCTGGTTCCGGAGGCGCTCGTGCATTATGCGCATGGTCAGATGAACGAGCATCAGCTAGAGCGTTTGATGGTCGACTTTATGAACAATGATTTTAATGTTCTGGTTTCAACAACCATTATTGAGACAGGCTTAGATATTTCTAATGTTAACACCATCATTATTAACGATGGTGATCGATTTGGCTTATCCCAGCTATATCAGCTAAGAGGTCGTGTGGGTAGAAGCAATCGACTTGCGTACTGTTATATCTTTTATCAAGAGAACAAGGTTTTAAGTGAGATCGCTGAAAAGCGACTTAAGGCAATTAAAGAGTTCACAGAGCTGGGGGCAGGCTTTAAGATTGCCATGCGCGACCTTGAAATCAGAGGCGCTGGTAATGTGCTGGGAACCGAACAGCACGGCTATATGGAAGCCATCGGATATGACCTTTATTGTAAATTGCTTGAAGAAAGTGTTCTGCATAAGAAAGGTGAAGTGGTAAAAGAGAAGCCACAGGCTAAAATAGACTTCGCTGTTAATGCTTTTATTCCAGAAAACTACATCAGTAATCATCAGCTGAAAATTGAAATCTATAAAAAAATAGCTGCAATTGAGTCTAGAAAGGACCTTGAAATGGTCTATGAAGAGATTGAAGACCGTTTTGGTACGGTTCCAACCTCTGTTGATAACCTGATTAAAATTGCATTCATAAAGGCACTTAGTGAAGCGATTGGCGTCGAAGAGGTTTCTGAGGATGGCAGCGCCTTTACACTTAAATTCGCGCCAAACTATGCGATCAGTCCACTGTTTATCAGTCAGGTACTCGACTATGATAACAAAAATGTTAGTTTCTTCGCGGGTAATCCAGCGCTTCTAAAGGTTAAAATTACAAACAGATTAAGAAAAAAAGAAGAACAATTAACAATGCTTGAAATGTATCTTGAAAAAATATATAGTTTTCATAGTGAATATTTAAATATATAATTCTATTGATATGAAATTAAGCTGATATAACATTAGCAGAAATTGAGGAGAGGTCTTATGCCAAATTTAAAAAGAGTAACAGCATTGCTATTAGTGGTGTTGATGATTGCCCTAACTGGGTGTAGTACAAAAAGTGGAGATTCTACGACTGAGGGAACGACGGGTGTTTCTAAAGAAAACGCAGTAGCAATCGTCGGTGACGACGTCGTGGATGTTGATACCTTCAATATTTACTATGCGATGTATGAAACTGCTTATAAACAATACTATGGTGATGACATTCTCAATCAAGAAGTTGATGGTGTAAAATTTGCAGATGTTATGAGAGAAGATATCCTTCAAATGCTAGTCAATGATTCATTGATTCGCTCTTATGTTCTTTCAACTGGATATACGATAACAGATGAGCTTTTTAAAGAAAAATTTGATGAGCTTAAAGCTTTACTTGAAGAAGACACAGAAACAAAAGCAATGTACGATTCTATTGGCGTAACGGATGCCTTTTTAGAAAAGCAGGTTCAAGGCTCAATCCTTATGGATGAATTCACAAAGGTTGTGGATGGATTGATTGACGCGGAAACTGCAAGACTTGAAGATCTTTATGCAAATGAGCCTGTACAGGTTAGTGCAAGACATATTCTTGTCGATGATGAAGCTACTGCACTTGAAGTAAAAGCAAAGCTTGATGCTGGCGAAGATTTCTCTGAGCTAGTAACTGCATACTCAAAAGACACAGGCTCTGTAAGCGCGGGTGGTGATTTAGGTTACTTCTCTAGAGGACAAATGGTAACAGAATTTGAAAATGTCGCTTTCTCACAACCTATTGGTGAAATTAGCGAGCCAGTTCAAACGACTTATGGCTACCATATCATTAAGGTTGAGGATCGCTTAACTGTAAATCAATTGATCGAAAGCGGCGAAGAGGAAGCGGTGATAAACGATTACAAGCAACAGCTTAAAGACAGCCTGTACAATGAGTTTTATCAAAAGAAATTAGATGAGCTTAAGGCTGCTGCAAGCATAGAAACGTTTATCGAAAAAGTAACACCTAAAACAGAAGGCTAAACAACGAATGAAGGCCGATTAATGGCTTGAAATCCTGCATTTGTGTATCAAGTAGAATACTCAAATGCAGGGTTTTTCTGTTTTATTTTTAATTAAAATTAAAGGAACTATTGTGTTATAATGAATCGATTAGCATTTCTATAGGAAAAGTGTTAATGAAAAAAGCATCTTAATTGTATGTAATTATAGGAGTAAATAATGGAGAAAAAAACACAGCACCCTGCTAGTGATTCGTTTGTAAAAGGGGCTTTCATTCTAGGTATTACCGGGGTATTTGTTAAGATACTTGGCGCATTTTTTAAAATTCCACTCGCTAATTTATTAGGTCCAGAGGGGATGAGCTATTATTCAAGTGCGTATCCGATTTACAACTTTTTCATCGTGCTTGCAACTGCAGGACTACCGACTGCGATCGGTAAAATGATCTCAGAGCAAAGGGCTTTGGGAGAATATGACAACATCGACCGAACCTTTAAATCGGGGATGCTGTTAATGACTGCGGTGGGTCTGTTTGGCTCATTATTTATGTTCTTCGGTGCTGATATGATCGTCGAAGGCATAAAAAATCCAAATGCAGCACTTGCCTTTAAGGCTTTGGCACCTGCAATTGTTATCGTTTCATTAATGGCAGTATTTAGAGGGTATTTTCAAGGCTTTCAAAATATGAAGCCATTTGCTATGTCACAGGTTTTTGAACAATTTGGCCGTGTTATCGTAGGCTATGGCTTAGCGATTTATTTACTTGATCGGGGCTTGGAGTTAGCTGCAGCTGGTGCGACCTTTGGTGCTACTACTGGTGCTATCGCAGGGCTTGGCATTATTTTCTTAACGTACATTAAATTTAAAAAGAAGCATGCAAAAGAAATTGCGCATCAGTTGACAGGTAAAATTTTATCGCATAGTGCGCTTATAAAACGTATCGGTATGATTGCAGTTCCTATTACACTGGGTGCAGCGGTAATGCCACTTATGAATACGATAGACGTTATGCTGGTTATGAATCGCTTGACGGATATAGGCATGGGTGAAAACGCTAATGATCTTTACGGGATGCTAAGTGGCTATGCTGCAACCTTGGTTAATTTACCACAGGTTATAACTTCTGCAATTCAAATAAGTATCGTGCCAGCAGTAGCCGCATTATTTGTTAGAAAAGAAGCAAATAATTTGAGCAGAACCATTCAAAATGGTATTCGTATGACATTGATTATCAGTATGCCAGCAACCGCAGGTCTTGTACTTCTGTCACAACCAATCATGGAGCTTTTGTATCCAAATCAGATTCAGTACGCACAAACGACGGGTCAGATTCTATCTATTTTAGGATTTGGCGTAATATTCTTAGGCATGTTCCAAGTCACAACTGGTATTCTTCAAGGTATAAGCATGCAAAATCGCCCAGCTATGAATTTAATGGCAGGCGCCATTATCAAAATTCTTTTAACCTATATTTTAGTGGGAATTCCTAGTATAAACATATATGGTGCTGCGATCTCTACCCTCGCTGCTTATGGAACAGCAACCACCTTGAACCTAATCACGATGAAGCGCCATGCGAATATCACCTTTGATCCAAAGGTCGTTGTTCTTAAGCCGTTATTAGCGGTACTGGTTATGAGTGCTGTCGTCATCCTTGTTCATATGGGCTCGCTACTGATAATGCCATCTAAGCTTGCAACTGTTGCGGCGATCGGTATTGGTATGGTTGTTTACGTTATTATGCTCTTTAAGACAAAGACCATTACTGAGGAAGATTATGCGATGATGCCTGGTGGTAGAAGACTTAAGAAAATCAATGACAGATTTTTTAAATAAGAATGCTCAAAATATGTAAGTAGGCAAATGATAAATTAAATTAGAGGTGAGATATGTATCCGATAAAAATAGTTGGTATGGGACCGGGTGGAATAGATTATCTAACACTTGCCGCGATGTCAGCGCTGACTGGTCAAGGAAAAGTCTATTTGAGAACGGATCGTCATCCTGTTGTAGCGGATTTGGTTCAAAATGGAATGGTTTATACTTCGTTTGATGATTACTACGATCAGTTTGAAACCTTTGAAGAGGTATATCGGGCGATTGCCGATGAAATAAAACGCCTCTCTGAGACTGGACCCATCACATATGCAGTGCCAGGAAATCCCTTTGTAGCTGAAAAAACTGTCAGCTACCTTATGGAGGAGGTTGCTGAGCGAATTGAGATCGTACACGGTGCAAGCTTTATAGATGCTATCGTTACTGCACTTCATTACGACCCAGTCGGTGGACTGGTAATTGCAGATGCTTTAAATGTTGAAAATGAGCGCATCGATACGACGAAAGACCACTTGTTTATTCAGGTTTACGATCAGACGACTGCATCTATGCTAAAGCTCGAGCTTATGAATTATTGGCCAGACGAGAAGGTGGTTACTATTATCAAAGGCGCTGGCATTCCAAATGTAGAAATGATAAAAAAAGTACCTTTGTATGAGTTAGATCATCAGGCAGAGGATTTTAATCACTTAACCAGTTTGTTCGTCTCTGGAGGAGATGGCGTTAAGCACGAGCTTTTTGAGCTTGAAGCCATTATGAGACAGCTTAGAGCTGAAGACGGCTGTCCTTGGGATCGCGAGCAAACGCATGAGAGTTTAACACCATATCTGATAGAAGAGGCGTATGAGGTTAAAGAAGCAATTGATGAGCAAGATGATGAAGCCCTTGTCGACGAGCTAGGGGATGTACTTTTGCAGATTGTCTTTCATGCGACAATCGCCTCTGAAGATGGCTATTTTGAAATGAGTGATATCATCAAGGCAGTTTGTGAGAAGATGATTAGAAGACACCCCCATGTGTTTTCTGATGTCACCGTTAGAGATTCTGATGAAGTTTTAACCAATTGGCAGGCGATAAAAAATATAGAAAAGGATTCTAAAAGTGTAACCGATTCTATGTTAGCAGTTTCTAAGAGTCTTCCAGGACATATCAGGTCGCAGAAGGTACAAAAGAAAGCGGCAGAGGTTGGTTTTGACTGGAAATCAGCAAGTGACGCAGTCTCCAAAATAGAAGAGGAGCTAAACGAAGTAAAGGAAGCCCTTTCAAATAATGATGAAGCAGCACTTCATGAGGAAATGGGCGATTTGCTTCTTATCATCGGAAATGTGGCAAGATTGTCAGGTATCGATGCTGAGCAAGCCTTGGTCGATGCCACTGAAAAATTCATCAGACGATTCTCCTTTATAGAGGCAGAATTGGAAAAAGAAGGGTTAAGTCCTAGTCCTCAGTTACTAGAACGGATGGAGGCACTTTGGACGCTCTCTAAAAAATGGTAGATTTTCTAAAAAAATAAACGAAAACTCTTGTAAAAGTTGAAATTTCAACGTATACTTATAATAGTTAAAACAACTTAATATTTTAGGAGGTTTATTGTGAATAAAGCTGAATTAGTAGCTAGCATGGCTGAAAAATCTGGTTTAACAAAAAAAGATGCTGAATTAGCATTAAATGCTTTCATGAAAAGTGTTGAAGAAGAACTTGCTAAAAGCGGTAAAGTTCAATTAGTTGGCTTTGGTACTTTTGATGTTAGAGAAAGAAAAGAAAGAACTGGTAGAAATCCTAGAAATCCTAAAGAAACAATCAACATTCCTGCTTCAAAAGCTCCAGTTTTCAAAGCTGGTAAAGCATTAAAAGAAACTGTAAACGGATAATAAACTTTTAAGAGAAAGCAGCCTAGCTGCTTTTTCTTGATTTTATACAGCTCTACATTCTGAGACTGTAGTAGAAATAATATTATTTTAAACCAATACATAAAATCTTATTTTATATGATAAAATAGACTCAATAAATCTTTAAAGTAGGTGACATCATGAGAATAGATAAATATTTAAAAAATGCGAGATTGATTAAAAGAAGAACCATTGCTAAAGAAGCCTGCGATCAAGGGCGTGTTTTAGTAGAGGGAAGGGAAGCTAAACCAGGTACAGAAGTAAAAATAGGCGATAGGGTTGACCTGAAATTGGGACAAAAGACCATATCTATCCGCATTACTGCAATGGAAGAGCATGTTACAAAAGAGTCTTCCAAATTGCTTTATGAGGTTATATCACAGGAAGAGTAGGTGACTGACTTGAAGAAAAAGCGCAGTAAGTTTATAAGGCGTAATCGATTGACATTATTGTTACTCATCCTAGTTGGTTTCTATTTCGTATACAATATGGTTCAAGCAGATCAAAAGCTACAAGAGCTGGAAGTAACTAAGGCAGAATTAAATGAAAATATTACAGACCTAGAGCATGAAATAAATCGATTGGAAGATGAGTATGCTTACTCTAAAACACCTGAAGCAGTAGAGAAGATAGCGAGAGAGAAGCTTAAAATGGTAAAGCCTGATGAAATTATCTATTTGATAAAGGCATTAGAGGATGAAAAAAAGAACCAGGAGAATGGTGATTAGAAGGAGTATTATGCGGATTGCATGTATTGACATAGGAACAAACTCAATTAGGCTACTTTTGGCGGTTTTCGAGGATGGTAAATTTAGCGAAGTCCATCGAGAGCTTGAAATGACTCGCCTGGGCTATAAGGTGAATGAGACTCGGTTATTGGATTCAGAAAGAATGCGAGCTTCTGTAGAGGTGATTGATGCCTACTATAAAAAAGCAGTCTCATTCGGCGCAGAGTCAATTTTTATGATGGCGACAAGTGCTGTAAGGGATTCAAAGAATGCCAATATGTTTGATGCGATGGTTAAGAATAGAACGGGTCAAAGCATTGATATCATTCCCGGCGAACTGGAAGCTGAGGTAGGCTTTAAAGGGGTTCTTCTGGGGAGTAAAACTGAAGGTAATTTGTTGATCATAGATATTGGTGGTGGTTCAACTGAGCTGATTTTGGGCGATAGAACAGGTATTAAGTATGCTGTAAGCCTTAATATTGGCGCAGTAAGATTGACGGGTGCTTACGTCAATCATGATCCAATCAGCTGTCAAGAGGTACAAAAATTAAGAGAAGTTGTATCTGAAACTATTTCTCACTCTATAGAAGAGCTTTTGCTTATGCCGATCGACAGCGTAGTCGGCATCGGCGGTACGGCGACGACCTATGCGACGATGGTGCACAGTGTCGATGACTATACAAGAGATAAGGTACACGGCTTATATGTAAGCTTAGATACGCTTGCGCTTCAAAATAGCAAGCTTGAAAAGATGAATAATGAGGACAAGCTTCATATTACTGGGCTAGATCCCAAACGTGCTGATATTATCTATGCTGGGGGGATTATTTTAGAAGAATTGTTGACCGCTTTGAAAATTGAAGGCTATTTTGTCAGTGATTTTGATAATTTGGAAGGCTTCTCTGCCTATAAAATCGAGCAAATGAATTCGTAAATTAACCAATTAATTGCTTAAATAATTTGATTAAATAAAGTGCTTTTAATATAAAAAATCGGTTGACACACATCGAATTATCGTGTAATATTTAACTTGTCGCATCACACTGCGGTCCAGTAGTTCAGTTGGTTAGAACACTAGCCTGTCACGCTAGAGGTCGAGGGTTCGAGTCCCTTCTGGATCGCCATTTTATTTTTTGTGATGTCAATAAGGGACGCAAAAGCGTCAAGTTATGCCGGTGTAGCTCAATTGGTAGAGCAACTGACTTGTAATCAGTAGGTCGCGGGTTCGAGTCCCATCACCGGCTCCATTAACAGCATTTGATTGTCAAATGCTGTTTTATTTTGTCTAAAATTAATGAAAAGTTTACATTGATGCCTTATATTGGCTATCATTAATGCTTAAGATAGATTAAGTAGAAAAAATGGAGGTGCACATGCTCAATAAGCAAGTTGTAAAAGATGTGTTAGCGGCAGCAATGTCTACAGGTGGTGATTTTGCTGAAGTGTATGTAGAAGATCGCTATAACAATGCCATCGAAATGGTAAGTGGCAAAGTTGAGAAGTCGCTGTCCGGTAGAGATTATGGTATAGGCATACGTATTTTTCAAGGGTTGAATAGCGTCTATACTTATACCTGTGAAAATGGCTCGGCACACCTGATTGGGGTAGCTAAAAAGGCGGCGGCAGCTATAAGTGGTATTCCTAAGTTCGCGGGTGTTGATTTTGCTATTACACCAGATGCATCTAAGCATGCGGTGAAGATTTTACCAAGTCAGGTTGCTAAGAAAAATAAAATAGATCTAATGAGAGTTGGCTTTAATTCTGCTAAGTCTTCAAGTGCGTTAATTGATCAGGTTGTTGTTAATTATATGGACTATACACAAAACGTTCTTGTTGCAAACACGGAAGGCGTATTTGCAGAAGATCAAAGAACGAGAACACGATATACTGTAAGTGCAATTGCCAATCACGATGGTAAGATGCAGAGTGGGAGCATCAATAAGGGCTCTGGTAAAGGCTTTGAGCTTTATGATGAAATTGATGTTGCTTGGATCGGTAAGGAATCAGCTCGTATTGCACTGACTATGCTAGATGCAAAGTCGTCGCCAAGTGGTAAGCTACCAGTTGTTATGGATAACAAGTTTGGCGGCGTTATCTTCCATGAGGCATGTGGTCACGGTTTAGAAGCAACCTCTGTAGCTAAAGGAAATAGCGTATTTGCAGATAAACTCGGACAAAAAATCGCTTCTGATGTCGTCAATGCAGTTGATGATGGAACGGTTCCAAATGAATGGGGTTCAGCAAACATCGATGATGAGGGAACGCCAACACGAAGAAATGTATTAATTGAAAATGGTGTACTGAAGGGCTATATGGTCGATCGATTGAATGCAAGACGTATGGATCATGAGATTACGGGCTCATCGCGTCGTCAGTCCTACAAATATGCACCGACCTCAAGAATGACAAACACATATATTTTAAATGGTAAGGATAAATTTGAGGATATGATTCGTTCTATCGAATATGGATTATATGCCAAATATTTAGGTGGTGGTTCTGTAAACACTGCTACTGGAGAGTTTAACTTTGCAGTTGAAGAGGCCTATATCATCAAAAATGGCGAAATTAAGGAACCTGTAAAGGGTGCAACTTTGATTGGAACAGGCGCAGAAATATTAAACAAAATAGAAATGATAAGTGATAATTTTGATTCAGCAGAAGGGATGTGCGGTTCTGTGAGTGGATCGATTCCTGCTGGACTTGGACAACCAGCCCTTAAGGTTTCAGAAATTACAGTTGGCGGAAGGGAGGAAATCTAGTGAACGAGAAGTGGATTGATCAATTATTTGAGCTAGGTTCTAAAAAAGGATTTTCAGACCAAGAAGTCTATTATATGAAAAATAAAAGCACTGACATCTCCGTCTTTCAAGGTGAAATAGAAAAATTTAACCTGTCAGAGGATGGTGGGTTAAGCTATAGGGCAATTTTGAATGGCAAAGTTGGCTATGCCTATACTGAGCTGTTCGATGAATCCTCTATTGAAATGCTCGTAAATGAAGCGATGCAAAATGCTGAAATTATTGAATCTGAGGATGAAATATATTTCCACGACGGATCTGGTGAGTATACGCAGATAGATAATTATAATGAAGCAATTGAAAAATCAAGCATTGAGTCTAAAATTGCGTTCATGAAGAATCTTGAAAATGAGATTTTAACAACAGATGAAAGAGTAAAGCGGTTGGCACAAAATGGCTATGATGAGGTTTCGGGTTCTCGTGTTATTAAAAACACTAAGGGATTGAATGTTACCGATCAATATAACTACTGTTTGGCTTATGCCATGACGGTTGTCTCTGATGGAACCGACACAAGAACTGGAATTGGATATGATGTATCGGATGATTTTGAAAAATTAGAGGCGAGCAAGATTGCATCCGAAACGACTTCGGAGGCGCTGGCAATGCTCGGTGCAACCTCAATGAAATCAGGTGTCTATCCAGTTGTTATAAAAAATGAGACCTTCGCTCAGCTCATAAGTGCTTACATGGGTATTTTTAACGCTGAGCGCGTTCAAAAGAACATGTCAAAGCTTAAAGGTCAATTGGGCGAGTCTGTTGCTTCAAAAGCGTTTACTTTAATTGATCATCCGCATCTTCAAGGGGCTTTGTCCTCATCTTCCTTTGACGCCGAAGGCGTAGCAACCATTAAAAAGGCTATTGTAGAGGAAGGAAAGCTAAAAACGTTTCTTCATAATCTTAAGACGGCAACAAAAGATGGCGTAGCTTCAACGGGTAACGCAAGCAAGGGCTCCTATAAGGGCACCATCGGAATTGCGCCAAGTAATTTGATTATTGAATCCGGTGAGCAAAGCTTTGATGAGATGATTGAAGAGATAGAATCTGGTGTATATATCATTTCATTACAAGGGCTACATGCAGGGATTGACACAATTTCAGGTGATTTTTCTCTTCAATGCTATGGTTTTGAAATCAAGTCTGGGAAGCTTGGAAGACCTGTAAGTCAGATTACGATTTCAGGAAACTTCTTTGATTTGCTAAAGGACATCGAGTGCTTTGCCAATGATTTTAGATTTTCAATTTTATCAGGGTACTATACTGGCTCGGCATCCGTGAAAATCAACAATCTTACTATTTCAGGTGAATAAGGACGACCCTATAAAGTTGTGTTATAATTATAAAATCATAGTTGGTATGGATAAATAAATGATATGAGGCAAATAATGGTAGATAAAATACTTGAAACAATTAAAACCCATAATATGATTCAAGAAGGTGATACCATAATCATAGGTTTATCAGGCGGTCCAGATTCGCTAGCTTTAACAAACGTCCTCTACACATTAAAGGATCAATTAAAGGTGAGCTTAGTTGCAGTACACATCAACCATCTCTTAAGAGGTGAAGCTGCAGACGCAGATGAGCGATTTGTAAAAAGCTATTGTGATGAGAGGTCAATCCCTTGTTTTATATTCAGAAAAAACATCGCTCAGATTGCCGAACAAATGAAATTGTCTTTTGAAGAGGCTGGAAGAAATGCGAGATATGATGCTTTTGATTGGGTCGCTAGATCGTATAGTAGCTATAAAATTGCTGTGGCACATAATAAAAATGATATCTCCGAGACTTTTTTTATCAACCTCATGCGCGGCGCTGGTATTGACGGGTTGTCATCAATTGACTATTTTAGAGACAATCATATTATCAGACCGCTTTTAGAATGTGCCAGATTTGAGATAGAAGCTTATTGCAGGGTTTGTAATTTGACACCGAGAATTGATCATACCAATCATGAAAATCATTATTTGAGAAATAAAATACGAAATCAGCTCATTCCAAAGATGGATGAAATTTTCGAAATGGACTCAGTAGACGCCATTTTTCGATCAACTGAAATTTTGAAAAATGAGAAAGCATTCATTCAAAAACACATTGAGACCATTTACAATCAGGTATCCGTACAAGAAAATGATTCGATTGCCATAGAGCTGTCTAGCTTCAATCGGCTGTCGAATGCTGAAAAATACCATCTCATTCGATTGTGTATTAAAAAAATGAGAGGGCATCTTACAAACATCTCGTACGATAGGATAACAAGAATTGCCAATCTCAAAAGAGTGGGTGCTATGATTGAAATAGATGCTTGCTTTTCTGTTAGGCTTGGATCGGATAAGCTGTATTTTTACAATGCCTCAAAGCTGAAATTGGAAAATCAAACTCTTAGGAGTGGTGATTTAAAAGTAAGAAATGTAAGTAAAAGTGAGCTAGGTTCTTATAAGCTTAGTAACACTCAAGTCGCTATAGATGCTGACAAAATTGTTGGTAAGCTGTCAATTCGAAATCGACAATCTGGCGATATATTTGTACCTTTAGGTATGAAAGGAAATAAAAAGGTGAAGTCCTTTTTTATAGATGAAAAGGTGCCTTTTATAAGAAGAGATCAATTAAGACTGGTATGTGATGAAGAGAAAATAATATGGATTGAAGATATGCGGATAAGTGATCTCGTTAAGATTTCATCGGATACTAAAAACATCTGTATCATGACATTTCAAGAACTTGTTGAACTCGATTAATTATGATAAAATAATATGATGTATACTCGATGAAGGAGGATGCTATGAAGAAAGGTTTGAAAGGTGCCTCGATTTATATCATGATTTTCATCGCAATTCTAGTTTTTGTAACAGTTAACGGTGTTAATGCACAAAAAACGGTCGAATTGACGTATGATGAATTTATGCTAAAATTGGGAAACGATCAAATTAAAGAAGTTCAAATAGACGGTAATAAGGTGACCGGTGCATTATTAGACGGTAGCGAATTCTCGACTTATGTTCCAAGTATGTTGGCACTTAAGACCGGGGATGTTATCGTTCAGTACATGGCTGATAATGATAATTTTGAACTCAATGGGATACCACCAGCGACGACACCGTTTCTGCTCGATATCCTACCGACTATAATTATGATTTTGCTGCTTGTGGTTTTTTGGTTTGTATTTATGCAAAACTCACAAGGTGGCGGTTCGAAGGTGATGTCCTTCGGTAAAAGCCGTGCTAAAGTTGTAAAGGATAGTGGCAAAAAAATTACCTTTGCTGATGTTGCAGGACTTAAAGAAGAAAAAGAAGAAATGCAAGAAATCGTTGATTTCTTAAAAAATCCAAGAAAATACCTTTCGTTGGGTGCACGTATTCCTAAAGGCATACTTATGGTTGGCCCTCCAGGAACTGGTAAGACGTACTTGTCAAAAGCTTGTGCAGGAGAAGCAGGCGTACCATTTTATACGATTTCAGGCTCTGATTTCGTTGAAATGTTTGTCGGCGTTGGTGCATCGCGTGTAAGAGATTTATTTGAAGAAGCTAAGAAGAATTCTCCTTGTATCGTCTTCATCGATGAGATCGATGCAGTAGGTAGAAGAAGAGGCGCTGGTCTTGGCGGTGGTCACGATGAAAGAGAACAAACCTTGAATCAATTGTTAGTTGAGATGGATGGTTTTGGCGACAATCAAGGCGTTATCGTAATAGCGGCTACAAACCGACCTGACATATTAGACCCTGCTTTACTTAGACCTGGTCGTTTTGACAGACAGGTTATGGTAGGTGTTCCTGATGTTAGAGAGCGTGAACAAATTATTAAAATTCACTCTAAAAATAAACCAGTAGCAAATGATGTCGATTTTGCAAAGCTTGCACAATCAACACCTGGCTTTACGCCTGCTGATTTAGAAAATGTCATGAATGAAGCGGCACTTTTATCAGCGCGTAAGGATGATAAAGTCATTCGTATGGAGTCGATCAAAGAAGCGATTACTAAGGTAATTGCTGGTGTTGAAAAGAAAAGCCGTATTGTTAGTGACAAGGAAAGAAGGTTAACTGCTTATCACGAGGCAGGTCATGCTGTTTTAGCTCAAGTCCTTCCTGAGTCAGATCCCGTTCACCAAGTAACCATTATTCCAAGGGGAAGAGCAGGTGGATTCACGATGCAGCTTCCAGAAGAGGATAGAAGCTACGCGACTAAAAAAGGAATGGAAAGAGAATTAATCATTCTTTTAGGTGGTCGAGTTGCTGAAAGCTTGGTACTGGGAGATATCAGTACAGGTGCGCAAAACGATCTAAGCAGGGTTACAAAAATCGCGAAAGCAATGGTTATGAAATATGCAATGAGTGATAATCTTGGCTCTATGAGCTATGATACAGAAGATGAAGTTTTCTTAGGCAGAGACTTTACTTCCATGAAAAACTATTCAGAGCATGTTGCTGCAGAGATTGACAGAGAAGTTAGAAATATCGTTGATTCAGCTTATGATAAAGCGAAGTCTTTGTTAGAAGAAAATCTTGATAAGCTTCATGTAATTGCTGAAGCACTTCTCAAGTTTGAAACCATCAGCGGTGAAGAATTCCTATTGGCGTTTAACGAAGGCATAGATGTCCTTGCTGACAAAATTGATACGGTTAAAACTCAGGTTGAAGAAGAAAGACGTATTGCTCGTGAGCAGGAAGAACTTGAAAGAATCGCTTATGAGAAGCTGAAGGCTCAAAAAGAGAAGGAAGAAATGGAGCGTAAGAACGATAACCCGTTTTCTGACGTATCAACCAATTCCTAGGCTGTCGTATCTCAAATAGATAGGGCTCATATAAAGGATAACAGATAATTAAAGGCAAACCCCACATCCTATTGATGTGGGGTTTTTAACGTCAAACCAACATTTTACAAGAAAAGTCTTTTATTGCCATAGCCTGAAATGGTATGATAGTCATAATAATGAGGAAAAAAGGGCTGAATTTATAGGAGGGTATTATGCATCAATTAAAAGTAGGTGATCGTTTTACTTCGGAGTTAATCGTAGAAGAAAAGCACACTGCAGCAGCATTTGGAAGTGGTAGTATTTATGTATTTTCGACGCCAATGATGATCGGACTTATGGAAAATGCGGCATTAAACTGTGCTGGAGAGGGCTTGTCTGAAGGGTTTAGCACGGTTGGTACTTTTGTTAATGTCAAGCACAGTGCTGCAACCCCCATGGGGATGAAAGTAACAGCAACGGCAGAGCTTTTAGAAATTGAAGGGAAAAAATTGCTATTTAAAGTCGAAGCCTTTGATGAGCTGGATAAAATTGGTGAAGGTACTCATGGTAGATATATTATTGAATCTAAACCGTTCCTTGAGAGAGTGAACCAAAAATCACAATCTAAATAGGAGGGATCAAATGAGAAGCATTAATGTAATTGACATTACTCAGAAGGTTAAAGACGTCTGTATTACCATCAACTATGAAATAGACCCATTGGTGAGAGCTGCGTTTGAATCTGCTAAAATAGTTGAAGCCTCAAAAATTGGACTTAACATTATTGATGATTTAATAGAAAATTCTGAGATAGCCAAAAGCTATAAGGCACCTATTTGTCAAGATACAGGCATGATCGTAGCATTTGTAAAATTGGGACAAGAGGTGCACATAGAGGGCGGTTCCCTTGAAAAAGCGATACACCAAGGGATACGTGAGGGATATGACGAAGGCTATTTAAGAAAATCAGTTGTTTCTGATCCATTGCTACGAAGTAATTCAGGAGATAACACACCAGGTGTAATCTACTATGAAATAGCTGAGGGTGATGTATTTGAAATAGAGCTAGCTGCAAAAGGATTTGGTAGTGAGAATATGTCACGCTCAAAAATGCTAAAGCCGTCAGATGGCATTGAAGGCGTAAAGGCATTTGTCATTGAAACGGTTGAACAAGCTGGATCAAATCCATGTCCGCCTATTGTCGTTGGCGTAGGTATTGGAGGAACTTTAGATAAAGCAGCCTATATCGCGAAAAAGGCTTTACTCAGACCTTTGGGTAGTCACCATAAGGACGAACATATAGAGCAACTAGAGCTTGAACTTTTAGATAAAATCAACAAATTGGGAATTGGACCACAGGGCTTGGGTGGAACAACAACTGCGCTAGCTGTGCATGCAGATACCTTTCCAACGCACATCGCTGGACTGCCTGTTGTCGTTAATATCAATTGTCATGCCTCAAGGCATCAAAAAGTTGTTTTATAGGCGGTGAATATGGATAAAATTAAAATAAATACACCTCTCACAGATGAGGTGGTAAAGGCATTAAAATCAGGTGATCAGGTTCTCATTTCAGGCGAGATTTTTACTGCAAGGGATGCTGCGCACTTAAGACTCGTGAGTCTCTTGAATGAAGGTAAAGAGTTGCCAATGGATTTTGAAGGTCAGGTCGTTTATTATGCCGGCCCATCGCCCGCAAGGCCAGGAGAGGTGATCGGTGCATGTGGACCAACTACTAGCTATAGAATGGATGATTTGACGCTACCTCTTTTAGAAAAAGGTCTAAAAGGGATGGTAGGTAAAGGTAAGAGAAACAATGTTGTCATCGAGGGTATGAAAAGACATAAAGCGGTTTATTTTGCCGCTATAGGCGGAGCTGGTGCCTTAATTGCCAACAGCATTAAGAGTAACACGGTTGTCGCATTTGAAGATCTAGGTCCAGAAGCGCTTCGATGTTTAAAGGTAGAAAATTTCCCAGCAATAGTCGTTATTGATGCAGAGGGTAACAACCTGTACGATAGTGAGCCTGAGAAATATAAAAAATAACCTGACGTCAAGCTGTATGGATGCGATCGCCCTAAAAGAGATAATAATTCAAGGGGGAAAATATGATAAGAGAATATTATAATACCAATGCATCTGGAATGATCGAACACACCTTAAAACTGGATTTACAGCCTATTTATGAGAAGTTTGAAAAGTATCTTAAGCCAGGTGCCAAGCTGTTAGATGTTGGCTTTGGTTCAGGGCGCGATAGCTTACATTTTGATGCAAAAGGCTACGAGGTAGTCTCGATAGATTTTGCATCTGAAGTCTACAACAGAGGAAAGGTACTTTTAAACACTGAGGTACTACTCGTTGATGTAAGAGATATTAAGTATAAAAATGAATTTGAGGCTATTTGGGCAAGTGCAGTGCTGTTCCACTTTAAGGAAGATGAGCTTAAGGATGTATTGAAAAGATGTAATGAGGCTTTGGTAACTAATGGCGTCATGTATATTTCATTTAAATACGGAAAAGAAGAATTAATAAGACATGGTCGTTTCTTCAATGACTTTGATGAAGCTAAGTTTAAGGCTTTGTATGCTCAGATTGAAGGCTTTGAATTGACGGAGATGTGGCAGACTCAGGATGCTAGACATGATCATGGCGAACAGTTTTGGCTGAATGTCATTTTGACTAAAAAATAGAGTTCAACTCATTTTATCGTAATAGAAATTTTAAATCCCCTTTGAACATTTTTTTAATGATGTGAAAAGGGGATTTTTTTAGTAAGAAATGAAAGTATAATTGCATGCAAGTTTTCTTGCAAGCGAATTTTAAGTAATAAAATCTTCATTTTTTTATAAAAAAGTAATAAAAGTATACAATTATACTTTATCAAAAACAATGTATTTTGATTGGATTTATGATATTCTAGTAGAGGTAAAACCCCGATGCGGAGAAAAAATGGTGAAGGAGGATTTAGAATGTTTGATAAAGATCAAATTTCTATTCTTAAAGCAGCTGTAGATAAAGAGAATGCTAAAACGCAAGAAAAATTGCAAAAAAGACCAGAGCGTAAAAAAGAATTCACAACAGGTTCTGGCGCACCAGTCAACAGATACTACACACCAGTAGATATCGCAGATATCGATTATATGAACGATATCGGCTTA
>MKTL01000021.1 GCA_001897605.1 Clostridiales bacterium 38-18
AGTCTTTAGCGAATGCTTGGTGCAAATGACATCATCAATTAAGATAACCCAATCAATAAGCCTGCTATGTGATACATGGCAGGCTTAGAATAAATAAGCACGTTCAATCAAGAAAAGCGGTTGACGAGAAAGAGGTTGAAATGGATATTAAGCAAAAAATTCTCAGCCATGATAAACGTGCAGCAGCAAGACTTATTTCTATGGTAGAGAATAAAGATCCTGAAGGACTCACGATTTTAAAGGATCTTTATTCGCATAGCGGAAACGCATATGTCATCGGCATAACAGGCCCCCCTGGTGCCGGAAAAAGTACCTTAACCGATAAGCTCACTAAGTTGTTGCGTAAACAGGGAAAAACAGTAGCCATCATAGCGGTGGATCCGACATCTCCATTTACTGGAGGTGCCATTTTGGGCGATAGAGTCCGAATGAATGACCTTAGTACAGACAAGGGCGTCTTTATTAGAAGCATGGGTGCTCGCGGCCACTTAGGTGGTATTTCAGAGGCAACTTCAGCAGCGATTAAGATCTTAGATATTTATGGCGTAGATGTCATATTTGTTGAGACCGTTGGTGTTGGACAATCTGAAATTGATATTGTTAAAAACTGTGATACAACGTTAATGGTAATGGTTCCTGGTCTAGGTGATGACATTCAAGCCATAAAAGCAGGTGTAATGGAAATCGGTGATGTATTTGCAGTCAACAAGGCAGATCGTGATGGTGCAAAAAGAACGGCTCGTGAAATCGATATGATGCTCGATTTTAACAAAGGAATCGATTGGCGTCCTCCTGTCAATTTAGTTGTCGCCTATGAAAATCAAGGTGTAGACGTTTTGTTAGAATCGATTATGTCACATCGCGACTACCTCATGAGCTCTGGTAAGTTTATCGAAAGAAGAACGAATAATGCAAAGAGCGAAATTGTCGAAATGATCAAAGAGCGTATCGAAAGATCAATCCTTGATAATTCTAGAAATGAAGAAAAGCTTGATGATTTGTCTCAGCAAATAGTAGAGAGAACCACGGATCCCTTTAGTGTTGTCGATCAGCTTTTTGAAGCATATAAAGCGACGCTTGGTGAGTAATTTTATCACGTCAAATTTATAGACAAAGGGTTTATTTATATTAATCAAAAGTAAAGGAACACTTAATTTATGAAAGTCAACAAGGCTATCAGTTAATTTGTTCCGTTTACAGTTTTTTTTAAGACTGTTAGAATTTAATAGAATTGGAGAGTGTGTATGAAAGCGTTAAAAGTAGATCATATTGGTATTGCAGTGAAAGATCTAAATGAAACATTAAGCTTTTACCAAGATGTGCTTGGTCTTGAACTCGCTGGCACAGAAGTTGTTGAAGACCAAAAAGTAAAGGTTGCATTTTTACCTGTAGGAGATACAGAAATTGAGCTTTTAGAGTCAACTTCTGAGGATGGTCCAATTGCAAAGTTTATCGAAAAAAATGGTGAAGGTATTCAGCATATCGCTTTTAAGGTAGACGATATCGAGGAAGCGATCGCTTACATGAAATCCAAAGGGATGATGATGATCGATGAAGTTCCACGCTATGGCGCTGGTGGCGCAAAGATTGCGTTTGTTCATCCTAAGAGCTCAAAGAGAGTTCTTGTAGAATTAAGTCAAAGATAAGAAAAGGGATTTGGAGGTTTAAGATGTCTGTTAACAAACTTGATGATTTGAGACAGAAGAAAGCTAAAATCCTCGCAGGAGGCGGTACAAAGCGTATCGAGAAACAACATGAGAGCGGCAAATTAACGGCTAGAGAGAGACTTGATATTCTCTTTGACGAGGGTTCGTTTGTCGAGCTCGATGCTTTCGTAAAACACAGATGTACTAATTTTGGTATGGAAGAAGTGGATGCGCCTGCAGAAGGTGTAGTAATCGGTTATGGTAAAGTTGATGGCAGATTGGTTTATGCTTATTCTCAAGATTTTACAGTAGTTGGTGGTTCTCTTGGTGAGATGCATGCCGCTAAAATAGTGAAAGCTATGGACAATGCACTTAAGATGGGCGCGCCAATTGTTGGTCTCAACGACTCTGGTGGTGCACGTATTCAAGAAGCAGTAGATGCATTATCTGGTTATGGTAAGATCTTTTATAGAAATACTTTAGCATCAGGTGTTATCCCTCAAATCACAGCAATCATGGGACCATGTGCTGGTGGTGCGGTTTATTCGCCTGCATTAACTGACTTTATCTTCATGGTGAATCAGACTTCTCAAATGTTTATCACAGGACCACAGGTTATTAAAACGGTTACTGGTGAAGAAGTTACGGCTGAGGCACTTGGTGGTGCTATGACGCACAACTCAGTGAGTGGTGTCGCTCAATTCATGTCAGACAATGATGAAGCGTGTATCCTTGAAATTAGAAGACTTCTAAGCTTCTTACCTTCAAACAATATGGAAACAGCACCTGAATACCTTTGTGAAGGTGATTTAAGTGCGCTTGATGAATCACTTAATACGATTATTCCTGAGAATCCTAACAAACCTTATGACATGTTTGATGTTATTAGAGCGTTAGTAGACGAAGGCGATTATATGGAATATCAACCACATTTTGCTAAGAACATTATTACTTGTCTCGCAAGATTAAATGGCAAAACAGTTGGTATCATCGCAAATCAACCTAAAGTAAACGCAGGCTGTTTAGATGTAAATGCATCTGATAAATCAGCAAGATTCATCAGAACCTGTGATGCGTTTAATATTCCACTATTAAATCTAGTTGACGTTCCTGGGTTCTTACCTGGTACGACACAAGAATATGGTGGTATTATCCGTCACGGCGCTAAAATGCTTTACGCTTACAGTGAAGCCACTGTACCTAAGTTAACGATGATTACACGTAAAGCTTATGGTGGTGCATATCTTGCTATGTGTTCAAAAGACCTTGGCGCTGATTTGGTGCTCGCATGGCCTTCTGCAGAGATCGCAGTAATGGGACCTCAAGGCGCTGCAAACATCATCTTCAGAGGTGAAATTCAATCTTCTGAGAACCCTGTTGAGACAAGAGCTAGAGTGATTCAAGAATATACTGATGAGTTCGCAACGCCATATAAAGCGGCTGAACGCGGATTTGTTGACGATGTTATAGAGCCTGCTCAAACAAGAGCTAGATTAATTGACGCGTTTGATATGTTAGCATCAAAACGCGAAATTAGACCTTCTAAAAAGCACGGCAATATCCCATTATAAGAGAGGTAAATAGATGAGTGCGTTAGAACAATTTAAGCATGCTGATTCCTTTGCGCAAATGTCATTAGGAGATAAGCTTGTTGCAACTGGGCAAGTCATCCTCTTAGGTATGGGCATCACCTTTATCGCTTTAATTTTAATATGGTTCTTAACCTTCTTAATGTCTAAAGCGATTAGAAGCATTGAAAAAAGTAGTGAAGTAAAGAACGTAAAACAACCGGTAGTTGTAACACAAAAACAGCCAGAAGTAGTGATGACTTCAAATGAAGACGATGAAGAGTTGATCGCCGTTATATCCGCAGCGATTGCGGCTAGTTTAAACACTTCAGTTCAAACGATCAGAGTCACCAACATTAGACGTATCCAAGATACGACACCGACTTGGGGACAGTTGGGACGCAGTGATATTATGAATGCAAGAGGTTAAAAATCATTAGATTGGATGGAGGATAACATGAAGAAGTTTAATATAACGGTAAACGGCAAATCATATGAAGTTGAAGTAGAAGAATTAGGTGGC
>MKTL01000022.1 GCA_001897605.1 Clostridiales bacterium 38-18
CTTGGGAGAGTAGAACGTTGCTAGTTAGAAAAACTCAGTCTTTTGACTGAGTTTTTTTCTATATATTGGAAAATTATAACCGTTATTTTGTTTGACACACCCTATTATTACCGATAGAATAATAGTTGACAGGCTGTTCTCATATCTCATGAATTCAGTCTTCAATGAAAAACTCGGAGGAAACTATGGATCTTTTTGATCAGAAAAAAGAAAACAAATCTTTAACATCGCTTATTTTCGAGAAAATTCGTGAGGACATCTTAAATGGTAGATATGCAACCGGCGACAAGTTAGTTGAAATTAAACTAGCAGATGAACTTGGTGTAAGTAGAACGCCGGTTAGAGAGGCGTTAAAGCAGCTAGAGTTGGATGGTCTAGTTGAAAATATTCCAAATCGTGGTGTTGTAGTAAAAGGTATCAGCAAAAAGGATATTGATGACATATTGACCATAAGGCTATGCATTGAGGGATTAGTTGGCCAGTGGGCAGCTGAAAGAATACTAGATCATGAGGTAAAAGAGCTAGAGGAAATCTTTGATTTAATGGAGTTTTATTCGCAAAAAGGCGATGTAGATAAAATATTTGAGCTTAATACAAAATTTCATGAAACATTATATCAGACGACAAAAAGCAGATATCTTGAAGGGGTTTTAAATGATTTTCAATTGTTTATTAAAACAGCAAGAAACAGCTCTCTAAAATCGGAGGGTAGAATTCATAACGCTTTAGAAGAACATAGACAAATTGTTGCTGCATTGAAAAATCATGATGTTGAGGGAACAAGAAGAGCGCTTGTAAACCATATCGCAAATTCAAATCATAACATTAAGACAATCGTTCAAGAAGAAGAGATGAAACTAGCTAATGAGGAATAGAACTTAAAGCTTTTGATTAAGGCGGAGGGATTATGTCTGAAGAAAGAAGACGGTTACTGATAGAGAAACTTGAACGAAGTGATACACCTATAATTGGGTCTGAGTTAGCTGAGCTATTTGATGTTACGCGTCAGGTTATTGTGCAGGATATTGCAATAATTAGAGCTTCTGGTGTTCCAGTTATTGCTACCTCAAGTGGTTATACATTAAAGAAGCAAATTGCTAACAATAGACTTCTAAGAACAATTGTTTCTAAGCATGACGGATTTAATAGAATGGAAGAAGAATTACGAATCATTGTAGAATATGGTGGTAAAATTATTGATGTTATAGTTGAGCATCCAATCTATGGTGAAATCGTAGGTGTACTTAATATCGAAACGCAGGCGGATGTCGACCATTTTGTTTCAAAGATTCAAAATACTGCAGCTAAGCCATTGTCCATTTTGACGCATGGTGACCACATCCATACGATAGAAGTACCAAGTGAAAAAATTTATCAATTAATCCTTAAGGAATTAAGTGATAAGGATTTCATAGACTAAACCTTGATTAGGACAATAGTTAATTTGATGTACAGCAGCAGTATATGTATATACACTGGCATATACTAAATAATACTAGATTTCCTATTCAGATTGATATAAAATGGTATAGAAATCATATAAAGGAGTTTATACTCCTTTTTTTATCGAAATCAAGTGGATTAAATTAAATCGAATGCTATCAGGATTCTTAATCTTGATGATTTCGGTTTTTATTTAACACTTATCTGACAAGACACTTGAATACACAGTAAGATTTGAACAAATAAACGAGGATGGTAAATATGAAAGTAAGAAATTATTTGACTAAAACCCTAAATGGAATGGCGTTGGGGCTCTTCTCATCACTGATTATAGGTTTAATACTAAAGCAAATTGGTGAATTATCAGGTATAACAACTTTAGCCAACTTCGGAAAGTTTGCCCAGGTAATGATGGGTCCAGCTATTGGTGCTGCAGTAGCTCATAGTGTAAAAGCATCACCGCTTGGAATTTTCGCATCGCTAGTAGCAGGGACAATAGGTGCTGGTAGCATCAAGTTTTTAGAAACAGGACAAATGGCAATCGCAATTGGTGAGCCGATGGGTGCATTTGTTGCAGGGCTTATAGCAGCAGAGTTTTCAAAACTGATTGCAGGTAAGACAAAAGTTGATATTGTTTTGGTGCCAGCTGCAACCATTATTGTTGGTGGGTTGGTTGGGATTACAATTAGCCCAGTCATGTCAGAATTAATGAAGGCGATAGGAAGTGTAATTAATACTGCAACCGAATTGCAACCAATACCTATGGGAATAATCGTGTCTGTATTAATGGGTATTATTTTAACCTTACCTATTAGCAGTGCTGCGCTTGCAATTTCTCTTGGGCTATCAGGGATTGCTGGTGGTGCATCATTAGTTGGCTGCTGCTGCAATATGATAGGATTTGCAGTTATATCTTACCGTGAAAATGGTTTTGGTGGCGCAATTGCTCAAGGACTTGGAACTTCAATGCTGCAGGTTCCTAATATCATTAAAAATCCAAAGATTTGGATTCCACCAATAGTTGCAAGTGCTGTGCTCGGACCTATTAGTACAACTTTACTTAAGATGGAAAGTAACTCAGTGGGTGCCGGTATGGGAACCAGTGGCTTGGTAGGACAATTTGGCGCGTATGCTGAAATGGGTAGCAAGGTTTCAACTTCAACCTTTTTCATTATGATTGCAGTAATGCATTTCTTGTTGCCAGCGTTAATCTCTTTAGCTGTAAGCGAGTGGATGAGAAAGAAAAATTGGATTAAAGCAGGTGATCTTAAATTATCTAGTAATTAAAATCTCTAATCTATCAATGAGTGAAGGAATGTATATCGAAGTTATGAATAACTGCTTTAAGAACTAAATGTGGATAAATAAAAAAGTGTTATACCTTTTACTGGGTATAACACTTTATTTTTTTACGCTTCCTTTTGCCAAAAATCCTTTACAGGCTTCGCCAGAAGATTGATAAACCACATCTGAGGGGATTAATCTTGTTTTAAATGCAAATTTTCTACATCCATTTGGGGCATTTGGATCCCAGGTAACATAAAAATGCTGACACTTTCTACAATCAATACGTGTATAACTCAATAAAGTTACCTCCTTTATCCACAGGTAATCGATTGAACACATTAATTATAACAAAATATTAGAGATTTGTACCTATTATCTGTTCATGTTCAAGTCAGTTGAGCTATGCTATAATAGAGTATACACAGAAAGATGGTGGTGCATAAATTGAACAAGTATAGCAAGATTGGCATTTTTGATTCAGGCTTAGGAGGACTTTCAGTTTTAAATACTGTTGAGTCGTTGTTGAAAAGAGAAGGTTTTATTTATATTGGAGATTCGTTGAATGCTCCCTATGGTACTAAAACGAAGGATGAAGTATTTGAACTATCTAAAAAAATATGTGATGCTTTAATCGCAAAAGATGTGAAAGCAATTGTAATTGCATGTAACACTGCGACAAGTGCTGCAGTATCCAAATTGCGTGACTTATATGATATACCGATAATTGGCATGGAGCCTGCTATTAAACCAGCTTTAAAGCAAACTGAGGGTCAGGTTGTTGTATTGGCAACTGAGATGACATTAAAGGAAAGTAAGTTTGTTAACTTGGTTGATAAGCTTGAAGAGGGCTATCGTATTGCAAAACTACCTGCACCAGAATGGGTTGAATGTGTTGAAAATCACATGGGTGATGAAGCATATGTAAAGGCTAGTGTCGGTCAATTTTTGGATGCACATATTCCTAACGCACAGAATTTAGTACTAGGATGTACGCATTTTATCTTTCTAAAGGATGAAATTGAAAAATACTATAAAGGTAAAGTTGAAATATTTGATGGCAACATGGGAACCGCTTTACAGCTTAAGAATACTTTAGAAAGCATGGGGCTCTTATTAGACGAAGACATTTATCAAGAGAACGAGGCAAATCGCATTGAGGTTATCAACACAAAGTCAGACGAATATGTAAGTAAATCGTTAAACTTGCTTTCGATTTTGAAAAGAGGGTAGAATGCAACTTTATTTAATCGAGCTGGTTGATGAAAATCTGAAGAGAGTTTTAGATGAAGCTGTTTTTGATGAAAAAACTGAATCTATTTTTAAACTTAGATATGGAATTGATTGCTTGAGGCTTGATCCTAAGGCTATATCAAAAGAGATGAAGATTCCAATGAAAAAATTAAAGCTAGAGCTTACAAAGATAGACAACAGGGTCTTTAATATTCTAAAGAAATATGATCTGTTTGAAGAGGAAAAGCTTCTACAAGCTGAGACGGAATAATTTATAGTTTTAAGCCTGTATTCAAAGAATACAGGCTTTTTATATGGGTTAAGTCGGTTATAGTCTTCAAAAGAAAAAACGAAGAGAGATTATTCCAGCTCAGTTAACAACGCTGCTAGTCGTTTTAATCCCTCAACTACAAGCTCAAGCTTGGTCGCATACGAAACTCTCACAAAGGCATCGTTACCAAAAGCAATTCCTGGAACCATTGCAACTCCATACTTCTCTAGCAGTAAATCGCAAAAATCTACTGAAAATGAACCCGTTGATTTATCAAATTGGAAAGAGGTAAAGTGGCTTAAATCAATGAATAAATAAAAAGCGCCGTCAGGATAAATAAAGTCGATTTTAGGAATTGCTTTTAAAAGTGGCACTAGGGCATCACGTCTATCTTTATAGGTAGCGACCATGTCCGCCATGTTCTGTTTTCCTTGAGTTAAAGCGCCATACCCTGCCCATTGAGCGATTGTACTAGGATGTGAGATTAAATGTCCCTGTAGCATTGATATTGCTTTTGCAATTTCTGGATTTGACGCGGTATACCCAAGTCGCCAACCTGTCATTGCTGCAGATTTAGAAAAACCATTTACTAAAATGGTGTGTGCTTTAGCATCGGGAGAAATAGATGGAATTGAAGTAAACGTGTCTGTAAAATGAATACGCTCATAAATTTCATCTGCTAGGATGACAAGATTATTTTTTATGCAAAAATTTACAATAGGTTCTAGTTCTTCTCTCGTATAAATAGCCCCAGTTGGATTGGAGGGGTTGTTGATGAGAACAATTTTCGTCTTATCTGTAACTGCTAATGCAAGCTCATCAACTGTAACCTTGAATGCGTTTCCAGCTTTCGTTTGGACAATTATTGGGACGCCATGACAAAGCTTAACCATTTCCGGATAGCTTGTCCAATAGGGTGCTGGGATAATGACTTCATCCTCTGGATCTAAAACTGCTAAAAGTGCATTTGTTATGGCATTTTTTGCACCTGATGAAACGACAATTTCTGTTGGTGCATATAAAACGTGATTTTCGATATTGAGTTTATCTGCTATGGCTTCTCTTAAAGAAATCAATCCTGGAACCTGATCATATTTTGTCTTGTTTGCTTCTATAGCTTCAACCGCAGCTTGCTTGCCCTTTTCAGGTGTATAAAAGTCGGGCTCACCGATACTGAGATCGATAATATCTGCTCCATTTTCTTTGAGTGCTTTTACTTTTGCACTGATACTAATTGTAAATGAGGGCGTAATGGTACGAATTTTCTTTGATAACATTGATTCACCTGTCTTTCGTGGACTTTAAGTTAAAATTTACAATTGATTAATGAAACCTATGAACGATTGTGTTAGAATTATTATAACAAGTAATTTGAAAAACTCAATCATGAGGTATTAAATGTCTTTTATTGAATGGTTTTTTATCGGATTGATCATTCTTTTTTTTGTGATAATTGTGTCAATTTCAGTAGCAGATTTAATTAGAGATCTTCATTTTTATCGCGATAGGAAAAAGAACGTTAAACAATTTGATCAGTATAGAAAAAACAAACAAAATGCAAGAAAGCAGGGATAAAATGCGCTTGTCAAAAGCACTTGAGCAGATAGGCAACGAGAAGCTCGTCTCCTTTCATATGCCAGGGCATAAAAATGGAAGTATCGATATATTAAAGGTGCACTCAGTAAATCTATTATCGTATGACATAACAGAAATTCCTGGAGCAGATCATCTCCATGGCGCTGAGGGCTGCATAAAAGAGACAGAGATCGCAATAGCAGAATTCTATAATGCTTTTATTTCCAAAATGCTAATTAATGGTAGTACTGTTGGACTTTTGAGTGCCATTATGGGTGTCACAGCTCCAGGTGATCAAATCCTGGTCAATCGGAATGCGCATAAGTCAATTTATAATGCTATTGAAATGCATCGATTAGATCCCGTCTACTTATTTCCAATCGTGGATGATCGGTTGGGTATTCCAATAGATTTAACCTTAGATACGGTTGGTGAGGCTATAAGTAGTCACCCAAATGTTAAAGCCTGTGTATTGACCTACCCAACATATGAAGGCTTATGCTATGATATCAGAGCAATCATCGCATTGTGCCATGAGAATAACATCTTAGTAATTGTAGATGAAGCACATGGGCCACATTTGTTATTAAATAAGACTGGACCCAAATCCGCTCTTGAATTGGGAGCAGATCTGGTAATACAAAGCTTTCATAAAACAATGCCATCCGTAACACAGACAGCAGTACTGCATATCAGTAAAAACCATATTTTGTCTAACGATCAATTGGATAGATTGAACTGGCACTTAGGAGCACTTCAAAGTAGCAGTCCATCTTATTTACTTATGTATGCAATGGATCAAATGCTTTATTGTGTTGAAAAAGATGGCATCGAATTAATGCAAAATACATTGAATTGGTTGGAGGCGTTTTATAATAAGTGTAGCTCTTTTAAGCATCTTGAGGTATTTACCTTTAAGAAAGGTGATCCGACAAAGTTTGTAATTACATTTAAAGCTTCGCATAATGCATGTGAAAGCTGGTCGATAAGTGATGTTACCAATCTACTTAGGCGAAGCTATCAGATTCAATCTGAATATGATTCAGAACGATTGATATTAATGATGGCAAGCATTGCAAATAGTGAATCAGATTATATTAGACTTTATGAAGCGCTAAAGCAGATTGATCAAGAAATTGCAACCAGTTGTGTTGAAATATATAATGAAAAATTAAAAGGTGAACACGTTAAGGATGAGAAGTGTGAAGTGTGCAGTTACGATCATGTGTATGAATCTATAAAAAAGAGTCAGACCAAGGTATATAATGCGAGTGATGTGATATACTTGAAATCTGAAGACGTTGCTGTGACAGAATGTGTTGGTAGAATTGCCAAAGAATATATCATTCCATATCCACCTGGTATACCAATTCTAGTTCCAGGTGAAAGAATTATCGAAGCAACACTGGCGTTATTTCCAGTAGAGATTAAGAGGGTTAAATGTCTGTTGGAATAATTAATATTAAAAGGAAATAACATTGCGATAGCATAATTCGCGATAAAATAATAGAGGTGAACAATGAGTAGAGCTAAAAGAGAAGCACTTGAGTGGGTACAGGCAATCCTAATTACATTAGTTATTTTTTTGGTTTATAATTTTTTCTTTGCCACAACAACCGTCTATAATACATCCATGTTTGACACTCTTGTGGAAAAGGACATGCTATTTATGGTCAAGCTAGGTAAAATTCAACAGGGAGATATTGTGTCTTTTAAGTCTGAATTGACATTATCTAAGGCGGATTATGATAGCTTAAATATCATTCAAAAGCTGATGCACAAAGAGGGCGAGCGTAAGAATTTGATTAAACGCGTAATTGCTGGACCAAATGATACTATTGAAATCGTAAATGGCGTTGTAAAGGTAAACGGCGTTGTACTGGATGAGCCATATATTTACTCTCCAACCAATAAAACCGTACCACTAGAGACAGTTCCGGAAGGTAAATATTTTGTAATGGGTGACAATAGAAGTGTCAGCTATGACAGTAGAGATTTAGGGTTTGTTTCCGAAGAAGATATTATTGGGAAAGTGATTTTTAGATTTATGCCACTTAACAAAATTGGCACAGTGAATTAAATTCATAAAATGTGGTATAATATTTATATAAAGATGATCAGAATGGAGGGCGCTTATGAAACTGATTATTGCAATTGTACATGATGAAGATGCTCACGCATTAGTAAAGAAATTGACAGCTGAAGACTTTGGTGTAACAAAATTAGCATCAACAGGCGGCTTCTTAAAATCAGGTAATACAACTCTCATCATAGGTATTCCGAAGGAGCGAGTGGATCGCGCGCTTAAAATTATAGAAGAAACTTGTAAAACACGCAAAGAAATTACGACAACTACTTCACTTATGGGTGACAACAGCGTCATGGGAATGCCACTTGAGATTTCAGTTGGAGGTGCTACCATCTTCGTAGTAGACGTTGAAAATTACTTGAAATTGTAGCTGAGATTTATGAGAGAGATTATTGATTTTTTTAAAGAGGCTATAAGACGAAATCATTTGTCCCACAGCTATTTGATCGCGGGGACAGAATCTTCTGATTTGGCAAAAGACATTGCTAAAATGGTACTTTGTAGACAGGAACACACAGGCTGTGGTTCCTGTTCGTCTTGTTTAAAGATAATGAGTGATAATCATCCCGATTATATGTTGATAGAACCGGACGGCGCTTCAATAAAAAATGCTCAAGTTGAAGACTTTCAGGATTTTATTTATATTAGACCCTTTGAAAGCGATTACAAAATAGTGGTTTTCAATCAGTCGCACTTGATGACAGATCGTGCTCAAAATAGAATTTTAAAGGTACTAGAGGAACCACCGGAGTATGCGCTCTTTTTATTTTTAACACACCAGCCAGAGGGCATGTTAGACACCGTTCAATCTAGATGTCAGATGATTAAGGCAAGAGAAGCTGAAAGGCCAGTGGATGATGAGAAACGTGATCAGTCAATTGCGATGCTTCATGCTATTATGAAACAGGATTCAGGTACAATGCTATCAATGGGAAGTTATCTAAAGCAAATTAAAGGTGAGATAACTGATTTTCTCTCGATTCTCTCCTCTGTTCTTAGAGATGTGATGATTTTTAGAGAAACTGGCAATTATCAATTGATTAGTGTCTCAAATTTATCTATACTGAATTATAAGGACCTTTTATTTAAAGCAAGCCAAAGTATAAGTAGAAAACTAAATGTTGAATTAATAGAACTTATAGAAGAAACAGATTATCGAATTAAGAGTAACATGAATTTCGATTTAACCGTCGACAAATTGTTACTCAAATGCATTGAAAGGGAGGCGTAAATGATCACTGTAGTCGGTGTGAGATTTAAAAAAGCCGGTAAGATATATTATTTTGATCCATTA
Organism: Clostridiales bacterium 38-18; assembly: GCA_001897605.1. GTDB lineage: Bacteria > Bacillota > Clostridia > Peptostreptococcales > Acidaminobacteraceae > Fusibacter_C. The sequence goes on from MKTL01000022.1 coordinate 9,190, forward strand.
GAGGTACCCGTTAATCAAGGTGACCATGTCATCGTTGAGACAGCAAGAGGTATTGAATATGGTGAGTGTGTCATCGGTAAAAGAGAGATTCCAGAGGAGCAAATTGTGAGTCCTCTTAAACCTGTTTTAAGGGTTTCCACAACGGAAGATGATGAGAATCATCATAACAATAAAACGAAAGCCCAAGAGGCGATGAAGGTCTGTTTAGAAAAGATAAAGGCTCATGAGCTGGATATGAAGCTCATTGATGTAGAATATACTTTTGATAATAATAAAGTTATCTTCTACTTTACTGCGGATGGACGAATTGACTTTAGAGAACTCGTTAAAGATTTAGCTGCTATTTTTAGAACGAGAATCGAGCTTCGCCAAATTGGTGTAAGAGATGAGTCTAAAATGGTAAAGGGTCTTGGTCCATGTGGTCGAGAAATTTGCTGTGGTAGCTGGTTAGGAGATTTTGCACCTGTATCCATTAAGATGGCAAAGGATCAAAACTTATCCCTCAATCCGGTTAAGATCTCTGGTCTATGTGGTCGTTTGATGTGCTGCTTAAAGTACGAGTACGATACGTATGTACAGATTAGAGTAGGTATGCCAAATAGAGGCGATAAGGTTAAGACTCCTGATGGACTTGCAATCGTTGTTGATACAAACATTTTACTTGAGCAGGTTAAGGTGCGTCACCAGCTAAAAGACAAACCGAATGAGTTAAGTGAGGACATTATTCCTTATCACAAAGAGCAAATCAAAGTGGTAGAGGTGAATAAGAACGCTGCACATTCAAATTCTTCACTGCCAGTAGATGGTCCTATCGATTATAGAGAACTCAAGAAGCTTGAAGATTAAATTATCTTTAAATCTGAGTAGATTGAATAATAATTAAGTTTAGGTATAAACACATCCAAGTCTATACTAAATCTTAGTATATGAAAGCTGAGTTATAGTTACATGATATAATTAAGTATTTTAAAGCTAGACGTTTTGGGTTTCCCAAAACGTTTTGTTATATGTTTGAGTAGGAGAAAAAAATGTTAGATCGCGGAAGTGAAGCTTATTTAAAACCGCATGAGAGAATAGATGATTTACAGCTTAAGGGACTTAAGATCATACAAAATCCGGAGGGATTTTGCTTTGGAATCGATGCGGTTCTTCTGAGTAACTTTATAAAAACCAAGAAGAATGATTTTGTGGTGGAGTTTGGAACAGGTACAGGCATCATTCCTATTTTATTAAGTGGAAAAGCCAATTTTAATCAATTGGTGGCGTTTGAGGTTCAAGAGCCTGTAGCAGATATGGCAACCAGAAGTGTACAGATGAATGGTCTTGAAGACCGTTTAACCATAATCAATGATAATTTAATCAACGCAAGTCAACATGTGCCAAATGGCTCAGTAAATGTTGTTTTTTCTAATCCCCCATATATGTCAGGTGAAGGCGGATTGAAAAATGAAGGCGAGCTTAAAACCATTTCGCGTCACGAGATATATTGTACGCTAGAGGACATAGTAAAAACAGCATCCAAGCTGTTGCAATTCAGAGGTCGCTTTTATATGATTCATAGGCCCAATCGCATGGTTGATATATTAACACTGTGTCGTACGTATAAGCTAGAGCCAAAAGAAATTCGCATGATTCAGCCTTATGTAGGCAAGCGACCAAATCTGTTTTTAATCATGTGTTCAAAGGGCGGTCAACCCGATCTTAAATTTCTCGACCCTTTAGTAGTATATAATCAGGATGGGTCATATACTGATGAAATTTATGAGATTTATCAGTCTGAAAATATTGATGTGTTTAAACGTGAGGAAGCATTATGATGGGAAAACTGTATCTTTGTGGGACACCAATAGGTAATTTAGAGGATATTACATTTCGAGCACTTAGAATTCTAAAAGAGGTTGATGTGGTTTATGCAGAAGATACGCGACACTCTATTCGTTTGTTAAATCACTTTGAAATTTCAAAACCCCTTCATAGCTATCACGAGCATAATCAAGAAAAAGCAGGCAAAGAAATCATCGAGAAAATAAAAAATGGGGATCAAATCGCATTGATTACTGATGCTGGGATGCCAGGGATTTCAGATCCTGGTCATGATTTGGTAAAACTTTGTATAACTGAAGAGATTCCATTTGAGGTTGTACCAGGTGTAACCGCATTTACCACAGCACTTGTCGGCTCGGGGCTTCCTACAGACCGTTTTGCCTTCGAGGGGTTTTTATCAAGAGATAAGAAACAGAAAAAACAAATTTTAGAACGAATTAAGCGTGAAACCAGAACTCTGATTTTTTATGAGTCACCCCATCGCTTTAAGGACACACTCAAGCAAATGTTTGACATTTTGGGCGAACGTGAGGTAGTGGTTGCAAGAGAGCTGACGAAAAAGTTTGAGGAGTATAGGCATGGATCTTTTGAGTCTTTAATCGCATATTACTCAGAGAATGAAATTCGTGGCGAGATCGTCTTGATTGTCTCTGGAAGTGCTGAAGGTGAAGAGGCGGAAGTGAGTTTTGATCCAGAAATCTCTATCGAAGCACATGTGAATTCATTTGTGGAAGGCGGTATGGATAAGAAAGAGGCGATGAAAAAGGTTGCCGTTCTTAGGGGATTGAAAAAGTCGGAGGTGTATAAAGCCTTGCTATAGCGATAAAGTGTTGCTGTAGTTTATAGGTGTTCTGTAATGTCTTCAGGCATTGAGCCTTTAGATTTACCGCAAGAGAGATTGTGGCTTAATTAAAAAATCCCAGAGAAATCTGGGATTTATTTTGGAAATTCTTAAGTTGATGTGTAAAATTCTATAAGTCTTTAATCTCATCTACACATGCCGGGCAAATATTTTTACCTTTAACGTTTTTAACGCCTTTTGCCTGACCACAGAAAATACAAGCTGGCTCGTATTTTTTGAGGATAATCGTTTCACCTTCAGTGAAAATTTCAAGTGCATCCTTTTCACCGATAGTGAGTGTTCTTCTAAGCTCGATAGGAATAACCACTCTACCTAGCTCATCGACTTTTCTTACAATTCCTGTCGATTTCATAATAAGATACCTCCTAAGACATTTAATGACATTTCCATAGACTCATCATAGACCAATCTTTTCCAAAAGTCAACGGAAGTACCAAAAAAAAGAAACTCAGGAAAACCAAATATTATACTCTAAGAACTAACGCCATCACCTGTATTTTCCTTGCTTGTAGCGTTTTCGATCACGTCGTTAACCTCGTCCACAGCCTCTCTAAGGTCATTCATTTTGCCACTAAAGTACTTATCGTATAGGACTTTACCGATAGAAAGCGTGTGTAAAAGTGATGAGAGTCCACTGACAAAGCCTTTGTTTTCGTTAATGGTGCCTGTAACCGATTCTGCTGTACTTGCAACGTTGTCTACAGTCGTTCTAAAGGCTTGTACATCATGTGCCACTTCACCAGTGATCACTTCGATATGCTTAGATAAATCAGGTACAATTTCTAAAGTTGCATCGATTTTTGATCTATTTTCGTCGACGATTAGGTTGACACTTTTCATAATTTTAAGTGCGCGTCTTACGACCAATATTAAATAAACGAACAAGGTTACAAGTGCGCCCCATAGTATAAATAATAAAAGATCCTTGACGGTGATGACCAATTCGTTATTCATAGTCCCTCCTGTGTTGATATGTTACGATTATTATACATCAATTATCGGTATTTCTAAACAGTGGAATCAAAAAAACAAAAGGACACACCCAGCGATATGCCTTAAGATTGTTTTATCTTACTTTAAATTCTTGATTGTTAATGACAATTTTGTTGGCATCGATAAATAATGATGAATCATTGATACTTACTGCAAAATTAGGAATAGAAACAAACGCTTCATCCTCTGATTTGGCATGAGCTGCAGAAAATTCTCCAAAGCCATATAGGTCATAAGAAATCGAATTCAGGTTTTCACCTTTTATCTGCATATCAGATGGTAAATCGTGATCGATATAGTAAAAAGCCTTTACATCTTCAAAGACAATTTCAGCTTGTTCTATATGATCATCTATTGATTTGTTGCTTATAGCAACAGATATTTTATCAAAATCCATATCAAAGTTAATAGCGTTTATGGTTCCCCTAGAGTAAGTGTCTAAAATAGGATGAAAACTATTTGACATGTGCACCTCTTTCTTCTTAAATTCAACATGCTGTAAAACTAGTATATTAATATCATATAATACGTCGCTAATCAACACCTTTTTAAAATGTTACAAATATTTTAGGTTGAACTTTCTCTTCAACTGTGTTAAAATCGCAAATATAAAAGGTAATGATAGGAAGAGTAACTTTTAGCTCGAGCATAGAGAGCCTGCGGTTGGTGTAAGTAGGTGTCGATTAGAAGGTGAAGATGGCCCTTGAACCGAAGATGTGAATGATTAGCATTTTCCGGATTTGTACACGTTATCGTACAGTTGATTGTTGGATCAACATGAGGAGATTATAGTGATGTAATCTTGAATTAGGGTGGTAACACGAGCTGACTTCGTCCCTTTGGGGGTCGAGGTTTTTTGTTTTTTTGATAGTTGTATTTCAAACAGGCTGAGATCATTTTATGCGAATTTTGAGTTGAATTTTCATTTCACAATGATAGAATTTAGTACCGTGATAGAATTTAGTAAATATAGAGAATAATAATTAATGAAATTGAAAGGTAGGCGATTTTATGTCAAAAGGAACTTATTATGTAACCACACCGATTTATTATCCAAGCTCAAAGCTTCACATCGGACACACCTATACGACTGTAGCAGCTGATGCGATCGCGAGATACAAAAGAGTAACGGGTTATGACGTTATGTTTTTAACTGGAACAGATGAGCATGGCCAAAAGATTCAAAACGTTGCAGAGGGCAAAGGTCTTCATCCTAAAGCTTTTTTAGATGAGGTTGTAGGAGAGATCAAAAAACTATGGGAGACCATGGAAATTTCTTACGATCATTTTATTCGTACTACGGATGATGAGCATGAAAGAAGAGTATCTCAAATCTTTAAGCATTTGTACGACAAAGGCGATATCTATAAAGGAGAATACGAAGGCTTATACTGTACGCCATGTGAGTCGTTTTGGACTGAGTCTCAATTAAAAGATGGCAATTGTCCTGATTGCGGTAGACCGGTACAAAGTACAAAAGAAGAAGCGTATTTCTTTAAATTATCAAAATATCAAGATCGTCTTTTAGAGCTCTTTGAATCAAATCCAGAAATACTTGAACCAAAATCTCGTATCAATGAGATGGTCAATAATTTTATCAAACCAGGTCTAGAAGACTTATGTGTGTCAAGATCAACCTTCAACTGGGGCATTCCAGTACCAATGGATAACGATCACGTCATCTATGTCTGGATCGACGCACTTAGCAACTATATTACTGCTCTTGGCTATCCAGAAGAGACAGAAGGTAACTTTGCTAAGTTTTGGCCAGCTGACGTGCATTTGGTGGGTAAGGAAATCGTTAGATTCCACACGATTATTTGGTTCTCTATCTTAATGGCACTTGAGATACCATTACCTAAGAAAGTATTTGGTCACGGCTGGATTCTATTAGAGGGTGGTAAAATGTCGAAATCCGTTGGTAATATCGTTGATCCTGTCGTATTAATTGAAAGATATGGTGTTGATGCACTTAAGTATTTCTTGTTGAGAGAGTATACTTTTGGACAAGATGGTCTTTTTACCAATGAAGTTCTTCTTAACAGAATCAATGCTGACTTAGCCAACGATTTAGGCAACCTTGTATCAAGAACCATTTCAATGGTTGAAAAATATCGCGAAGGTATCGTGCCAAGTGCAAGCGATGCAACTGATTTTGATGTGGATCTAAAGCTTGTAGCGACTTCAGCGAGCAATCTTGTAGATAAAAAATTAGACAATCTTGATTTTTCAGGTGCACTTGAAGAAATTTGGAAGGTCGTAAGAAGAACAAATAAATATATCGATGAAACAATGCCTTGGGCACTTGCTAAAGAAGAAGTGTTAGCAGGAAAACTCGATACAGTATTATATAACCTCGTTGAAAGTATCCGATTGATTTCTGCGTTAATTCAACCTTTCTTGATTCATACTTCAAGAAAAATCTGGGAGCAGCTCGGTATCAAAGAGGGCGAGTTAACCGTATGGGACACAACCTATCAGTTTGGACTCTATCCAGTTGGAACAAAAGTACAAAAGGGCGAAGCACTTTTCCCAAGAATTGATGTTAAGCTTGAACTTGAAGCTTTAGAGGAACTAAGTAGACAAGCAAAAGAAACAGCGGCTGGTGCTTCAAAGGAAGCGGAGGCAGTTGAGGCACCTTCTATACCTTTAAAACCAGAAATTACAATAGACGACTTCGCTAAAGTGGATTTAAGAGTGGCAAAAGTAATCGCTGCTAAACCACATCCAGATGCCAATAAACTTTTAATTTTAACTTTAAAAGTTGGAAATGAGGAGAGACAGGTCGTTTCAGGAATCGCTAAAAATTACAAGCCTGAAGAGCTAGTGGGAATGGACGTCATCGTTGTGGCGAACTTAAAACCAGTTAAGCTAAGAGGAGAGTTGTCACAAGGTATGATTCTCGCAGCGACTAGTGGTGAAAAGCTAACGCTTGTAACTGCTGATATCGAAGATGGTAGTACGGTATCTTAAGAGGTTAGTAATGTGTCTTAATTAGAAAAAGAATTTAAATTAGTAAAAAGAACTTAAATTAGTAAAAAGAACTTAATGTTGAAACGCCCCCGTTATTCATATGGGGGTATTTCTTTTTTTATGAGATTAAGGCATAATATAATAAGTAGATAAATTTTTTTTTAAAGATGTTGACTGTATTAGAAATATTAATAATATTGAATGAAAACACCTATTTAGAGGGTTAATTGTATCTAATAGCGTGTTTGAAAGTTATATATCGAAGATTTGGTTATGAATTGGAGGTAAACGTGTTTTTTGATTCACATTCCCACTTAGACGCGAGTCAGTTTGATGATGACCGCGAGTTAATGATCAAGAGAACGCAGCTCAATCAAATAGATTTTATTTTAAATCCTGGCGCAGATTTACCATCGAGTCAAAAGGCAGTTGAACTCGCAAATCGCTACCCTTTTATCTATGCTGCAGTAGGTATTCATCCGCATGATGTCGAGATGATGACAGAAGAAATGCTCTCTGAGATTGAAACGCTTGCTCAAAATCCTAAAGTTAAAGCGATCGGTGAAATTGGACTGGATTATTATAGAGATTTATCCCCAAGAGAGCTTCAAAAGAAATGGTTTATAGAGCAGCTTAGATTGGCTAAAAAGCTAAATCTACCTGTCGTTATTCACGATAGAGATGCCAACGAGGATGTGCTAAAAATATTAAAGGAAGAGCGCCAGTTTGAGACTGGGGTATTGATGCATTGTTATTCTGGTAGTAAGGAGCTGGCATTGCAATACGTTAAGCTTGGGGCATATATATCTATAGCGGGACCACTTACCTATAAGAATGCTAGAAAAACGGTTGAGGTCGTTGAAGCTGTCCCTGTAGATCGACTTATGATTGAAACAGATGCACCCTATTTAACACCAGAACCGTACAGAGGCAAGAGAAATGAACCAATGTATGTTCGCCACACCTGTCAAAGAATGGCGAATATTAAAGGGGTTTATTTAGAAGAAATGGCCCAAATAACCAAGGAAAATGCAATGCGATTTTTTAATATAAACGAGTAGCCATAATGGGCTAGAAAGAGAGTCTATGGAACAAATTAAAGAGACGATTGTCGTAGAGGGTAAAGACGACGAAGCGGCAGTCAAAAAAGCATTAAAATGCAATATCATTACAACCAGTGGTTTTGGATTGAATGAAAAGATTTTTAAACAGATTGAGTATGCAGCAAAGACCACGGGAATCATTATTTTTACTGACCCAGATCATGCTGGTGAAAGAATTAGAGAACGCATCGCAAAGCGTTGTCCTAACTGTAAGCATGCGTTTTTAAGTCGAGAAGATGCTGAGTACAAGGGCGATATCGGGATAGAGAATGCTTCTCCTGAGAGTATTTTAGATGCACTTTCAAAAGTTAGAACTTTAATAGAGATCTCTGAAGTATCATTTACTAAGCAGGATATGATTACACTTGAGCTTGAGGGCTATCCACATTCTGCAGTGCTTAGAAATAAGATGGGTAAAGTGCTTGGCATCGGCTACTGCAATGCAAAACAATTTTTAAATCGACTCAATCACTATGGCGTTACAAGACAAGAGTTCATTGACGCTTATGAAATTATTACTAAAGAGTGAGGCATTATGGATAGATTAACGTCACCAAGAACGATTAAATACATTATGGAGAAATACGGCTTTCACTTTAGTAAAAGCTTAGGTCAAAACTTTATCATCGATGATCATGTAATCGAGCGAATTATTGATGGTGCAGAGGTTGGAGGAGAGGACGTTGTTCTTGAAATTGGTCCTGGTATTGGCGTTTTGACCAATGCTCTTTGCGAATCTGCTCAAAAGGTTGTGAGTATTGAAATTGATAAATCGCTTATACCTGTATTAGGAGAAACGGTTGGACATCATGATAACCTTAAGATAGTCAATCAAGATGTTCTAAAGACAGACGTTAAAGCATTGATTAAAGAAGAGTTTGGCGATAGAAAACCAAAATTGATTGCCAATCTACCATATTATGTTACGACACCAATTATTATGCTCTTTCTCGAAGAGCGTATCCCTATAAGCGATTTGATCGTTATGATACAAAAGGAAGTTGCAGATCGTATCGTTGCAGGGCCAGGAACGAAAGCTTATGGTGCTTTATCAGTAGTGGTTCAGTACTTTACGGAGCCGAGCATCGTTACAAGAGTTTCCAGAGGGTCTTTTATGCCGATGCCGAACGTTGATTCAACGGTTATTCGACTTAATGTAAGAGAAAACCCGCCGGTGACGCTATTAGATGAGGAAGTGTTTTTCCTTACCATAAAAGATGCATTTGGAAAAAGAAGAAAAACATTGTTGAATGCATTGTCTTCTGGTTTCTTAAAGCTCACCAAAGAGCAAACCAAATTGGCGCTAGCTGAAGTTGGAATACCTGAAAATATGCGTGGTGAAGTGTTGACGATAGACGAATTTGCTAGTTTAGCCAATGCGATTGCAAAGATTAAAGGAGCAACAAATGGAGCAGATAACACTTAGAACGGATCGATTGATTTTGAAGACTTTATCTCCCAAAGATTATGGCTTGGTGACGAAATACTATTTAGAGAATAGAGAATTTTTAAAGCCGTGGGAGCCACTCAGAAGTGAAGGCTTTTTTAGTGAGGCGTTTCAACATAAAAGCTTAGAGCTGGATGATTATGCAATGGATCGTGGCGAAATGTATCGATTTTGGATATTTAATCTTGAGGATGAGTTGATTGGAACTGTTGCGATTACAAATATCATCAGAGGCGTTTTAAAATCTGCTTTTCTGGGGTATAAACTCAGTGAAAAGCATGCTCGAAAGGGCTATGGATTAGAGGCTGTAAATCACGTCATAAAATTTTCATTTGACGTACTAGAGCTTCATAGACTTGAAGCCAATATTATACCTAGAAATATTGCCTCACTTCGCCTGATATTTGCAGCAGGCTTTGAATACGAGGGCTGTTCAAAGGCATATCTTAAAATTAATGGTAGATGGGAAGATCATAACAGATACGCCTTAATCAATAAAAGTTACAAAGACATAGAATAGGTGGAGGCAAACATGAAAATAAGAGTTGTAACAGATAGTGCATCAGATTTACCAAAGCAAATAGCAAGCGAAGAACATTTGGAGATACTGCCAATTTTGGTCTATATAGATGGAAAAGAGTATTTAGACGGGGTTACGATTGACTCAGATACACTTTATAATGCTATGAAGTCGGGTGCAGAGGTGAAAACCGCTCAGATACCTCTTAGTCATTTTATAGATAAATTTAGAGAATATGCGCAATCAGAGGCTCATTACCTCTACCTTGCATTTTCATCAGCCTTATCTGGGACGTATCAAACTGCGGTTCTGGCATACGAATCTGTTAAAGAAGAGTATCCTAGCTTTAATATGACCATTGTAGACACCAAGTGTGTTTCTCTTGGTTTAGGCATTTTGGCGATTGAAGTTGCTAGGATGGCTGAAGAGGGTTCGAGTCTTGAGGCTATTTTGTCATATATTGAGCAAACAAAAAGCAACATGGTACATGTTTTTTCAGTGGATGACCTTGAATATCTTCTAAGGGGCGGTCGAGTTAGTCGATCACAGGCTATTATCGGTAACATTCTCAATATTAAGCCTATTTTGCATGTTCAGGATGGCGCATTGGTTCCTTTTGAAAAGGCAAAGGGTAAGAAAAAGCTGTTAGCTAAGCTTTATGAATATATTAAGGATCATGGAGGCCAGTTAGATCGTCAGGTCATTGGCATTGCACATACCTTAAACGAGGAAGAAGCATTAGAAGTGAAACGACACTTTGAAACCGTTTATGGTTCAAATAAATTTATAATAAATCAATTGGGATGTGCGGTGGGAGCACACTGTGGCCCAGGTATGATAACCATATTTTTTAAAAGTAAAGTATCTTAGTCGAAAGTACTAACAGAAAGTAGATGGTGATGTTATGAAAAGGGTTGATTTCAATCAATTAGCTGAAGGTATGATTTTAGGTGCGCCAATAGTTGATGCAGAAGGAATTGTAGAATTATTAAGCAGAGGAACTCATTTAACACAAAGACACATCGCACTACTAGAAAAGATGAAAATTACGGATATTTATATTTTAGAGTATGAGGGTGAACCCTATTCAACACCTGAGCTTGATTTGGAAAAGATTATTAGCAAAGCAAAGATTGCAGATGTGAATTTTGATTTAGAAAAGCTTAAGAGTGATCTTGCTGAAATTGATGAACAGGTTTATGAACCAACAATTAGAAGCGTCGTCAATAGGAACATGGAAATTCACGTTTTGACTGGTGAAGGTAATGTTCCAATAGATATTAAGCATGAAAAAGCAATTGCAGATACTCGCGCCATCTTTGATGAAATTCAACAGGATGGCGAGCTGAACCTTGATCGAATTCGAAAAAATGTTGAGGATTTGCTACCGGACATGATTCGAAATAACGATGTACTAATGCGCTTAAATCAATTGAAGGAAAATGACGATTATACCTTTCAGCATTCAGTAAGGGTGTCAATCATAGCGACTATGATTGGAAAATGGCTAGGCTATACTAAGGAAGAGCTGGTTGAGCTAGGTGAGGCTGGGCTACTTTTTGACATTGGAAAGTTAAACATTCCTGAGTTTGTTCTAAAGAAACCTACAAATGTGACTATGGAGGAGTATGAACTGATAAAAAAACATGCTCAGTTTGGCTATAGCATATTATTAAGAACTAAAGGTGTATCCTCAAATATTAAATATGCGGCACTTCACCATCATGAACGATTAGATGGCTCCGGTTATCCATTAAGACTAAAGGAAGGACAAATTCATGATTTCGCTAAAATCATCATGGTTTGTGACGTCTTTGATGCTTTGATTACAGATCGACCTTATAAAAAAGGGATGTCGCCACTCATGGCTGCCGATTATATCTCCTGGTACAGTGGTAAATTGTTTGATGGAGAGGTTTGTTACGTTTTCATCAAACGGCTTTCGGAGTATTTTATGGGTAAAAAAGTCGTTTTATCGGATGGGTCTGAAGGCGTAATCGTCTATGTGGATACAAATTTCCCTACTCGCCCAACGGTGAAGGTGAATGAAAAGTTTGTAGATTTAGTAAAGGAGCGCACCTTGTTTGTCGAGAACTTGATGTAACAAAGGTAAAATCTTTAAATTAGAGACTTGACAGACTTATCAAAATTATTTATACTTTACAATAATTAAATAAAGGTGATGATCAAGAGCAGTAGAATTTTGAAATTGAAATTAGAGACTAAGCGGATGGTGAAAGCTTAGCAAGTTCGGATTTGAAATATGGCTTGTGAGCCTTGACGAGAAATCGTCACGTGGCAGGCGTTAACTGTTTAGAGGCAGTATGAAAGCTATACTGTAAATTAAGGTGGTAACACGGGTTCTCTCGTCCTTTGACGGGGAGGACCCTTTTTATTTACCCATAATCTCGCTTGTGGTAAAATCTGAGACCTCAAAGGCAGAGGTTTTTTATTTTAAATAGTGTTTTAATCCAATGACATAGTGTCTGGATGCAAATAAGAGAATGAATATAATGATAAGAGGTGGTAGGCATGCAAGAAAGTATGGAAAAAAGAAATGTTTTCGACATCCTAATGGAGAGAGGATTTATTGAACAAGTTACACATGAGGAAGAAGTGAGAGAGCTACTTGGAAAAGAAAGTGTAACATTTTATATTGGATTTGATCCAACTGCAGACAGTTTACATTTAGGTCACTTTATTCAGATTATGGTAATGATGCACATGCAAAAAGCGGGTCATAAGCCCATTGCCCTAGTAGGTGGTGGAACTGCAAAAATAGGTGACCCATCTGGAAAAACAGACATGAGAAAAATGTTAACACCAGAAGACATTGAGGAAAACGGAAGAGGCCTACGCCGTCAAATGGAAAAGTACTTGACCTTAGATGGTAAATCAGGATATATTGCAAATAATGCGGATTGGTTGGATAGACTTGAGTACATTCCGTTTATTAGAGAAATAGGTAGCAAGTTTTCTGTTAATAGAATGTTAACAGCTGAGTGCTTTAAGCAAAGATTGGAAAAAGGATTGAGCTTCCTTGAGTTCAACTACATGATCATGCAATCGTACGATTTTCTTGAACTTGAAAGAAGATTTGATTGTCAGATGCAGCTAGGTGGAAATGATCAATGGTCAAATATTATCGCAGGTGTGGATTTAGTTAGAAGAATGGACAGTAAGCAAGTATTTGGTTTGACCTTTAAGCTACTATTAACAAGCGATGGAAAGAAGATGGGAAAAACTGAAAAGGGCGCAGTGTGGATTGATCCAGAGAAAACCTCCCCATTTGAGATGTTCCAATATCTTAGAAATGTGGAAGACGCTGATGTTGAAAACTGCCTAAGACTTTTGACGTTCCTGCCTATGGATGAAGTTCTCAGATTAGGTGCTCTTGAAGGTTCTGAAATCAACAAGGCAAAAGAAATACTAGCTTTTGAATTCACTAAAATTGTACACGGTGAGGAAGAAGCAAAAAAAGCGTTAGACGCTGCCAAGGCATTATTCGGTGGTGGTAATAATCTCGAAAATGTACCTACTACTGAGTTTGCTAAAGAAAGGTTTAATGAGCCGGTTCAATTACTAGATTTGATGGTTGAAGTGGGCTTAATTCCTTCAAAGGGCGAGGGCAGACGTTTAATTGGACAAAGTGGTGTAAGTGTTCAAGATACAGTGGTTACTGATGCGAATCTCATGATAGATTTATCTTCATTTACCAATCATCAGTTAATGATTAAAAAAGGCAAAAAAGTCTTTCACAGAATACAGTTAATCGATTAAACTATAAGTGTAAGAAAATTCAGTATTTGCAAAGTTTTTGCTAGTTTTATCTGATGGTACTGTTTGTTTTCAACCATTCAGTGTTGATTTGGTAAAGTGTTAACTCAATAGCGTTTGGAGGCGTATATGTCAATTTGGGAAACCATAAGAAGTGAAATATTCAATAATGAAAGTTTGGATATTTATGAAAAAATGTGTCTAATTGTCCTGATGAGCCTCGAGGAAGAAGAGGCACACCTTAGCTCAGAGGAGTTAGGAAGTGCAATGGGGTGTTCACCAGTAACCGCAAAAAGGGCATTTGATTCTCTTCGATTAAAAGGGTATCTTTCAAATGACTATCATAAGCATCCTGCTGTCAGAAGACATAGTAATGTCGTTCGAGATGAAGATGCTATCGAGATTTCAAGAGCTATAGATGAGGTATCTGACGATTTCCAGCCTGGCTTTTTTAAGTCAAATGAGAGTGATGCCGACGTTTTAGAGGAGCAAAATAAGGGTAGAATGAATGAGCTAGATTCCGAAGCGGAGCGAAGAAGGCAGCTGGCGGCATATCTTCTATCGGATACTGATGAAACGCCTAAAGCATTTGTAAGTAAAAAAGAATCTAATAGCTTGGTTGATCAGGTTATTGATTTAATAGAGGAAAAAATTAGCTATAAGGAAGCAAATATAATATTGGCATTTGCGTCAAATGACATTGAGCGAATCAAAAAAAAATATGCCATTGCAAAGCAATCACAGGTTTCAGATACGATTAGCGTACTCATAAATGAGCTTCAAAAGAAGGAAGGGCCAGTTATAAAGGCAGAAGATAGGCAAGTTGATAATACACAGATCAACACCAGTAGGCTCATGAAGATGCAGGCTTATCAAAATAGTAGGATAAAGCCATGAAGATAAAGGTTTTAGTTACGGTAGCATTATTGTTTATCCTGTTTTCTACTATAGGATGTAGCCGTTCGGATAGAGTGATTAGCAAGACTTTGGATACCGAAGAGACTTCTGAAACGCAATATTATGAGGAAACGCCTTCTGAAGAAATGGCTATTGTACAGCAACTGGTGAAAGACGAGATGCGAGTTTTTGATGTTGAAGAGCATCATGAAGTTTTATTAGCTGAAATTCAAAAGTTAGACCGTGGACTTTCTGAAGCGGATTTGAAGCTGGCTGTTGAGGACATCGTAAAAGCTAGAATGGATAGTTACTTTTATACAAGAATTGAGTCCATTCTAAGCAAATACAATCCCTATTATGGTCCCGATGATGTGGAAACACTTTTTAATAATACCTCTAGAACCGCATTATATGACCTTATTGTATTATATGAGGTAACTTTTCTTAAAAATCAATAGGATTTAGGACATTTTAAGCAAATTTAGTGTTTAAAAAAAGCGAGCTTCTCACACAATTGAAGCTCGCTATTTTATTGGGTTACAGCTTAAAAAGTAAATAAATGGAATTTCGTTTGTATAAAAATTACAAAACAATTCAGTGCGTTAGCGTTTATATCTAAATTTTATGAGCATTTTCAACCTATTCAAAGATGGTAATAAAAGCCAATTGATAAAGTTGTTTAGTGGTTAACAACATAAGTTACATTTTCTTAATTGACATTAACTCAACCTGTGGTTATAATTTGAAAAGTCATGATGGAACATAGCGCGTTTGCTATGTTCATATTATTTTAGAAAGGTTGAGATCATGAAAAAGAGAACATTCGTTATTTTGGGAACGATGACGATCCTTTTATTGGTTGTTGGGATCTTTGTTACACACCAAGTTCAGACGAATAAAAAAATTGAAAGCTATGAAACAGCAAATTTAGAATTAACTCAAAAGTTAAATACACAAGAAAAAACGATAGACAGTCTATCCACTGAACTTGAAAAGGCTAATGAAACAATTGAACGTCAACAGCCCTTGGTTGATGAGTACAAGGAGCTATCAAAATTTGTCGATTTTGACTCGATGGATTTGACACAATTAGAGAAAGCACAAGAAATATCAGGTGCAACGCCACTAGATTATGAAAGTGCAGTTGCATTGGTAAAGTACGCTGATATTTATGATATTCCTTATTCACTTGTACTTTCAATTATTGATGTCGAAAGTAAGTTTGATAAGAACTTGGTTGGTATGTCTCAAGACAGAGGCTACATGCAAATTATACCGGTAACTGAAAAATATCTTGCGACCACATATGGTGAGGAATTAGGGCTATCCTATGACCCAGCTCGTATATTTGAACCGGAATATAACCTTGCACTTGGTATAAAGTATCTCGATGTACTTATGAATGACTATGGTGCAGACTATGAAAGAATTTTGTCAGTATATAACCGAGGCGCTGGAAATCTATCAAAGTACTACTCAGCATATAAAACATATAGCACATCTTATTCAAGGAAAGTATTGAGTAATGAAACGCTTTATGTCGCACTTAATCAATAACATTAGCAAGACAACCAAATATAGAAATAAATGAAAAGAGCTTTTACTGGCTCTTTTTCTATTTTTTTGTTAAAATGAAATAGTCGAACGTATGTTCAATTGTTTTCAAGCTAGGAGATACTATGTCAGATGCTAGTACTGCTTTTCAAATTTCTGTGCGTGAGCTTGTTGAGTTCGTCTATCGCTCTGGTTCTTTGGACCTTAGATTTCAGGGAAAGTCAAAATTACAAGATGGCATAAAATTGCATCAAAAAATTCAAAAATCACAAGGCATCGCCTATCGATCTGAGGTAACCTTATCAAGGCAAATTGAAGTTTTTGACGAGGTGAGTAAAGCTGTTTTGCTCGTATCAGGTAGGGCTGATGGCATTATTGATATCGATGGTGAGACGACGATAGATGAAATTAAGGGCACCTCAATTTTTTTAGAGTCAATTGAGATTGATACCTTCCCAGTTCACTGGGCTCAAGCAAAGATATATGGTGCAATATACGGACGAGATAATAATCTTAATCATATTACCATCCAGCTAACCTACGCCAATTTTGAGAGCAATGAAGTAAAACGTTTAAGAAAGATTTACAGCATTGAAGAATTGGAAGCTTTTTTTATAGCAACTGTAGAATTATATAAGAAGTGGCTTTTTTTAAAAAATCAGTGGCGATATGAACGAAATAATAGCTTAGAGGGCATTGCTTTCCCATTTGAACGCTATCGTCCTGGTCAGAGAAAGCTTGCTGTTTCTATCTATAATAAAATCAAGACAGGTGGCATTCTGTATGCTGAAGCGCCAACAGGAATTGGCAAAACCATGTCAACTCTATTTCCCAGTCTAAAGGCAATGTCACAGGGACTTGTGGATCGAATTTTTTACTTATCTGCCAAGACCATTACAAAGGTTGTCGCTGAAGAAGCGGTAACAAGGCTCTATGAGGAATCAGATCAAACACTGAAGCTTAAGTCTTTGACATTAACAGCTAAGGATAAAATCTGTTTGAACGAAGAGGTGACCTGCTATCCTGAAAAATGTCCATATGCAGATGGTTATTTCGATAGAAGCTTAGATGCTCTCTGGGACATCGTTAGCAATGAGAGAAGCTTTGATAAAGATACGGTTGTCCGTTATGCTCAAAAGCATAAGGTCTGTCCATATGAGTTTTCACTGGATGTTGCGCTTTTTTCAGACTTAATAATTTGCGATTATAACTATGCATTTGATCCTAGAGTCTACCTAAGACGCTTTTTTGAATTTCCTACTGAGAAATATGTATTTTTGGTTGACGAAGCTCATAATCTTGTGGATCGTGCTAGAACTATGTATTCAGCTGAACTGCAAAAGGATAAGTTTTTAAGTGTCAAAAAACAGCTAGGACAAGTGGATAAGAGTCTATCGAAAGCGATAGATGGTATAAACAAAGCCTTGTTAGAGGTTAGAAAGGCCTGTGATGATCGTGGCCTTTATATCAGCGCCGATGAAAAGCAAGATATATATGAGCAGCTAAAAAGACGATCTGGAACCATAGAGAAGTGGTTGTCAGAAAACCATCTTGCACCTTTTTATCAAGAGGTGCTCGATCTATACTTTGATATTATCGGATACATGAGAATTAGCGAGCTATATGATTCTGGTTACTTGTTTTATATTACTGAAGGGGATAAGAATACGACAAAGTATAAGCTTTTTAATATTAATCCAGCTTCTCAGCTAAAGCGATTTATCGATAATTCAGTCGCTACAATTTTTTTCTCAGCGACATTAACCCCTCTTGCCTATTATTCAACACTACTTACTGGCGATGTGGAGCCCGAAGCACTTTCATTGCCTTCACCGTTTGATACTGCTAATCGAAAGCTCGTATATGCCACCGATGTTTCAGTCAAGTACAAGGATCGAGAAACATCCGTCAGGGGCTTATGTCAATATATAGACACCATGGCAGCTGCTAAAAAAGGCAACTATTTAGTTTTTTTCCCTTCTTATGCCTACTTGAAACAAGTGGCTGACTTATTTGAAACTTTATATATAGATAAATATGATATAATTAAACAGAGTAGAGATCTGTCTGAAGCAGATAAAGAGGATTTTCTTCAAACCTTTGATGCAGATGCAATTATGCTTCGCGACAAATCGTTGATCGGGTTTGCAGTATTAGGTGGCCATTTTGCTGAGGGAATCGATCTAAAGGGAGAGCGGCTGATCGGCGTAATTGTCGTAGGTGTAGGTCTACCTATGATTAGCTTCGAGAATGATTTGATCAAGAATTTCTTTGATTATGAAATGGATGCAGGCTATGAATTTGCCTACCAGTTTCCAGGGATAGGGAAAGTCATGCAAAGTGCTGGACGGGTCATTAGAGGAGAAACGGATACAGGCGTGATCATATTAATTGATCAAAGATTTCAATCACTCACTTATCAAAGAATACTACCGCCCAGATGGGGCAAAGAGACAACCAATCTTGACACTCTTAAGCGACAACTTGACGATTTTTGGGAGGAGCACAGATGAAAGTAAGAAAGGCCGTCATACCGGCAGCTGGATTCGGAACGAGATTTTTACCGGCGACAAAATCGACGCCAAAGGAAATGTTAACCATCGTTGATCGTCCTGCAATCCACTACAATGTAGAGGAGCTAATAGAAGCAGGTATTGAAGACATTTTGATTATCATCGGACGTAACAAGGAAGAAATAGCTAATTATTTTGATCGTTCTCCAGAGCTTGAACTTTTCTTAAAGGAAAATGGTAAGGAAGAATTATATGATTTAACAGAACGCATTTCTAACATGGCAAACATTCACTATGTAAGACAAAAGGATGCGAGAGGGTTGGGACATGCAGTTCTCTGTGCGAAGACCTTTGTTGGAGATGAACCCTTTGCACTTCTATTAGGGGATGACCTAGTATACTCGTCAACGCCATGTATCAAGCAACTGGCAGAGGTGTATGATCAATATGAGAGTACCATTATCGGTGTGCAATCAGTAGATGAGAGCCAAGTCAATAAGTACGGTATCGTCGACGGAATAAAGGTTGGAGATCGACTTTTTGAAGTGAAGGATTTGGTCGAAAAGCCTTCCATTGATGAAGCACCGTCGAACATTGCAATTATGGGTAGATATATATTAACCCCAGATATCTTCGATATGATTGAGCAGACCAAACCGGGTAAGGGAAATGAAATACAGCTGACCGATGCACTTAGAATGCTGAATGAGCAAAAAGAAATTTATGCCTATGAGTTTGAAGGCAAACGATATGATACCGGTGACAAGCTAGGTTATTTAATCGCTACAGTTGAGTATGCACTTAGAAATGATGAACTCTCGGATGACTTTAAGGCATATTTAAAGAATCTTTTTTAGCGAGTATTTAGAATTGTCCGCTTTATGAGGGCTTGATTTTAATTCTTTATTGTGTTACTAGATATGCATCATTAAAACGACGTAATGAAGGCGCTTTTCAGGCTAGTCTATAGCTTGAAAGGCGCCTTATTTTAGTTTGTATCTATTAAGTCCCTTGAATAGAGTTATTCAGCAAGGCGTTGAATCGCAAGTGCAAATATATCACTCATTTTATAAAGGTCATCAAGGACAATGGCTTCATCTCTTTGGTGCATCGTATCTTCAGCACCAGGAAAGAGTGCGCCAAATGCGACTGCATTCGGAATGGCACGCGCATACGTACCACCACCTATGGTAATCGGTTTTGCATCAAGATCGCCTGTTTTTTCTCTATAAACATCCATCAAGGTCTTTACCAGTGGATGTGAAGGTGGGAAGAATAGAGGATCTGAACCCCTAAACCCTGTAATATCAATTCCTGATCCTCTCACCGTACTGTCCAGTGAGGTTTTAATTTTGAGCTCTTTCATGGTAATCGGGTAACGGATGTTGATGACTGCTTTTCCATGACTTTGGTCTAAATCAATCATTCCAAGGTTTAATACAAGATGATTGTAGGCATCATCAAAGCCCACACCCATGGACTTGCCATCGGTTTCCATACCAATATGGCTTGCCATAAATCGGATAAAATTAGATTGATCTCCAATTTGAATATCAATTAAATCCAAGAGGCAGACCAATTGAGAAATAGCGTTAACCCCTTTTTCAGGCGTGGAACCATGTGCCGAAACGCCATGAGATTTAAGGTAAGTGAATTCGCCTTCCTTAACATACTCAATATTAGCGCCGCGCGTTTGATTAAATGCTTTAACAATATCTTGTATCGGTTTTGTTTCCAATAATTTTGCTTCTGCGTAATCGGGAACCATATTAGGTGCATTGCCACCCTTTAGTGATAGAATTTCAATGCCGCCATCTGGATCAGAATCTACAAAATCACGTTCAAGAGCAAAAACCAAAATGCCCATTTCACCATGAATGACAGGGAAATCTGCATCAGGACTAAAGGCAACCGTAGGTTTCTCCTCATGCTTTAGATAATATGCCATGCAAGCGCTGCCGCTTTCTTCATTTGTGCCTAAGATCAGTCTTATTCTTTTATTGGGTTTAAACCCTGAATCCTTGAGTGCTTTCATAGCGTAAAGAGATGCAATTGCAGGGCCCTTGTTATCGAGTGTCCCACGACCATACATTTTACCATCGACGATTTCAGCACCATAAGGCGCATGCGTCCAATCCTCGCCTTCTGGCACAACGTCAAGGTGACACAAGATGCCAAGTAGTTCTTTGCCCTCACCGAACTCGATATAGCCAGCATAGTTATCTACATTCTTTGTTTTAAAACCCATCTCATCTCCAATTTTAAGGATATGATCAAGTGCATTTTGAATACCCAGTCCAAAAGGACTTTCGCCGCTTGGCTCTTCTTTAACGCTTTTGATTTGGATAAGTTCTTGTAGTGCGGATACCATTTCATTTTTGGATGCTATCAGTTTGTCAGAATACATGTTATGCCTCCCCTAAAAAATCATATTTGATATAATTCGCCATAAATGCTGGAATACTCATTTCTTGTTTTCGAAGTTTTTCAAGGTCTAAAAGTGCCTGAGTAATTAAGCTGATGCCACTAATGTAGGCACTCTCAAACGCTTCATATTGCCTTTCAGTTGAAAGTTTTGGATCGGAGACGTCAGGTAGCGTCAGTGTGGATAAATCATAATGAATCCATTTGCTAATTTGGCTTTTAAAAGGCAGCCGATCTATAAACCCGCTTACGAGTAAGGATTCGATGCGTATCATCTCAAAATGACCAGATTTCATTGAATCAGCAGGTACTTTGACGGCATAGGTTGACCAAAGTAGCTTTTCCCATATAGGTGTAAATCCAATATCCAATTGTGCATCTGAGCACATGAACTGCTTTGGGTTTAACTGCTTGGGATTGCGCTTCCAATATTTATTAAGGATGAGCGCATCAAAATCCATTTCTACACGTTTATGGGTATCCTCCTCAGGACCTAACTGGCAGATCAGGGGATGGCAGGTAACATCGAGAAGATAATGTGTCATAAAGCCTGCAAGATAACTCCTCACTTCTGGTGCCTGTGTTTTGCTGTATAGATTTAAAATATTTTCAAAAAGGGTGTTTCTTCTTTTATCGTGTATGAGATTACCAACTTCTTTGTAGTTGGTTTTGATTAAGAAATGAAGCTTGTTAATGTAGTAAAAGAAATCGGGTCCTTGCGCACCAAGATAATATAAATTATCATGTGCATCATCCCAAACCGGATTTCTATCTCGAATGGTTTTTAGTGCAGCATCAGCAGCTAAGTGATGGCTCCAAAAATCAGGCATTTGATCACCTCGTTTCAAAGTTAAGACCTAACCCTATTATACATGCTGTTCGCAAATCAAATCAATTGCTTGATTAAATTAATGATTAACTATAAAATAATACTGCCGTTTTAAGAAATTTGAAAGTAGGTTGATGATGCGTAAAGTCACATACGAAATTTGGACAAAAGAATTTGATATAAATACATTGATTTTTGCCGTACTAAGTAATGTTGCAAAGGGGGTTGAGAAAACCTTTAATAAAGTTAATATTAAGCCTGTCAAAATTAAAGAAGAACTCCTATACCAGTTTGAGTTCGTATTCGATAAAAAAGTGCTACATGAAAATTTAGATGCGCTGGATGCAAAGCAAAAACTATATGAGTTACTAGAGACTTATTTTAAGCAAGGGCAACTGTTTACGACAATCAGTGATTATCAAATTTTATTTAATAAAAAACGTGAAGGCATCGTTATGCCTTCATCACCGACGCGAGCACTGACCACCGTTCAGCACAATAGGAAAAAGAACTATTTAATACCAGAGGATGAGCCTTGTGATTTCATGATCCACCTTGGCGTTATGGATGAAAATGGTAAGGTCTACAAGAAAAAATACGATAAGTTTAGACAGCTTAACAAATATTTAGAGTTCGTGTCAGATGTTATTGAAACATTGGGTGAAGCACCAACGATCATTGATTTTGGTTGTGGTAAAGCGTATTTAACATTTGCACTTTACTATTATCTTGTAAAGGTTAAGGGAATGAATGTAAAAATCATAGGACTTGACCTAAAAGAGGATGTTATCGACTTCTGTAATCAAGTGGCTAAGGATTTGAACTATGAAGGGTTGAGTTTCGAAATAGGCGACATCAAGGATTATCAGTACGACGAAAAGGTCGATATGGTCGTGTCCTTACATGCATGTGACACTGCAACGGATGCTGCTATTGCAAAAGCAGTGAACTGGAATGCTAAAGTTATTTTTGCAGTACCGTGCTGTCAGCATGAGCTCTTTGGGCAATTATCCAATCGTGAGATGCAGCCTCTACTGAAGCATGGTGTGGTGAAAGATAAGCTTGCAACGATTGTAACCGATACGCTTAGAACGCTCGCACTTGAATCTGTAGGCTATGAGGTGCAAATGCTAGAGTTTATCGATATGGTTCACACGCCTAAAAACATATTGATCCGTGCGGTCGGTAGTGGTACATCTAATGAAAGCGCTTATTCTGAATATCTTGCATTTAGAAGCAGTTGGGGCGTAAAGCCTACAATTGATAGGCTATTACAAGACAAATTCCCTTCAAATACGAATAATAATTATTAAGTTTTTAAAATTATTCGGAGTATTGTTGACAGCGATTAGGGAGTCTGTTACTATGACTATGGACAAAAATGCACTAAACTTTGCACAGTCAAAGTCAAATATAGATTGAAGAGGAGTGTTGTTATGTCAACAGTTGTCATTGTAGGCGCTCAATGGGGCGACGAGGGAAAAGGTAAGGTTATCGACTATTTATCTAAGGATGCAGATGTTGTCGTTAGGGGTCAAGGTGGAAATAATGCAGGTCATACGGTGGTTGTTGGCGATAAGAAGTACGCTTTACAATTGATACCATCGGGGATTTTAAATGATAATACGATTAACGTAATTGGAAATGGTGTTGTTTTCGATCCAGAAGGTTTCTTGAAGGAAATTGACGGATTAAAAGAAAAAGGCATTTCTATAGATTCGTTAAGAGTTTCTGATAGAGCACATGTGGTTTTCCCATATCATAGAGAAATCGATCGACTTTCCGAAGAAGCAAGAGGCGCGGACATGATCGGTACGACGAAGAAGGGGATTGGGCCTTCTTATATGGACAAGGTTGAGAGAAGTGGTATTAGAATCTGCGATTTCATCGAACCTGAAGTTTTTGAACCCCTTTTCAGAAAGCAAATAGAAGCTAAAAATAGAATCATTACGCAAATTTATGGTGGTGAACCTTTAAACGCTGATGCTTTAGTAGAGCAATACAATGCTTATGCGAAACGCATCAAGCCTTTTGTTGCTGATACCTCTTTAGTTGTGTTTAGCGCGCTTAAAGAAGGTAAAAAAGTATTACTTGAAGGTGCTCAAGGAACGATGCTTGATCTTGACTATGGCACTTATCCTTATGTAACCAGCTCTCACCCTACATCAGGTGGCTTTACGATTGGTTCTGGTATCGGCCCAAACCAAATCGGCGAAGTAGTTGGTATTACAAAAGCATACACGACAAGAGTCGGCAAAGGTCCTTTTGTTACTGAGCTTGATAATGAGATAGGTGACAGAATTCGAACTGCTGGAAGGGAGTTTGGAACTGTTACTGGACGTCCAAGAAGATGTGGCTGGCTCGATACTGTAGTCGTCAAGTATTCAGCACGTGTGAATGGAATGACTTGTATCGCTTTGATGTTACTGGATGTTTTAACAGGATTTGAAGAAGTTAAAATCTGTACAGGATACAAATACGGTGATGAAATTATTGAAAACTTCCCTGCGAGCCTTCATATCCTAGGTAAATGCGAACCAATTTATGAGACACTGCCAGGATGGAGTGAAGATTTATCTGAATGCGAAACCTTTGATGCGTTACCACAAAATGCTAAGAATTACATCGAAAGAATTGAAGCATTAACAGGCGTGCCAGTGAAGATTGTATCGGTTGGTCCGAAAAGAAGCCAAACGATTATTAGAGGCGAGATTTATTAATTGAGATCAGTCATCTGATCAATGCACTAGAAATTTAAAAATGCACTAGAAATGTAAATTAAAATAAGGAGATGCTTAAAACTATGTTGATAGTTTAAAGGCATCTCCTTTTTCTATTATGCAGCGATGAAATTGATATAATATCCTAGATTCTCGAGGATAGAAATTTGACTTTAGTGTCCACTTAATGCTCCCAGCGTATGTCAGGACCAAAGAATTTTAATAGCTCATAATGGCCTTTAATTCTAGAGTCAATACGGTCGTTGTAAAAGCTTGCGATCTCAGAAAGCTTAATGTTAGTAGAAATCAGTGTGCTCTTTCCATTGAGAATTCTAGTATTAATGATGTTATAAAACTCACTGATGGTAAATGAATTTGCGGTTTCAGTCCCAAGGTCATCAATAATTAACAAATCCACTTCGAAAAGCTGCGAATATGCTAGCTGAATAAGCGGATTGTCCTTTTCAGTAAACGTTTTTTTCTCGATAATATTGATAATGGTGAAGGGCGTTTGATAAATGACAGAATAGCCTTTGTCAATTAACGACTTCGCAATACAGTTGCACAGATAAGTTTTGCCTAATCCACTGGCACCATAAAAGAGCATGTTGTGTCCACTTGGAAATTCTCTAACGAAATTTTCTGCTTCAGACAGGTTTCGCTTCATATTGTCTCGTTGTGTTAATTGCTCTTTTGGAAGAATTTCCGTCGAAAAAACATCGAGTTTAAAGTGGTTGAAGTTTTGTTTTTCCAGCTGCTGCTCGATACCTGACATTTCATATGCTTTGTTGATGAGCTTTTGTGTAAAGCAGGTGCAACGCGCGTTTTCCTCAGTGAATCCCGTGTCCTTACACTTGCTGCAAGCATATTGAATTTCAAGATAGTTTGCAGGGATATTGTGGTCGGTAAGCAGGACTGCCTTTTCGCTTTTTAAAGACTCTAGCTGACGCTTGAGCTTTAGTAACAATTGCTCGGACTGGACAGGATTTTTTAGTATGGATTGACTGATTTGTGCGCCGATTTGACTCATCTCTAGGTCGATTTCTGCAAGTCTCGGAATCAATGTGTATAATTCTTTTTTTCTTTCTCTTCTCTCAGCTTTACGCTGCTCACGTGTTAGGCGATAGGTTTCTATTATATCTTGATAGGATGACATCTATTGCTTCCCCCTAGATGGTTTTTTGTTCAGTAATAAAGCTTCTAATTCTTCTTCAGAGTAATTGGACTCTTTTTCAATGGTGTAATTCTTTTTTCGATTTGGCTTGCTCTCCCCAGTAGCTTTAGCTTGACTAAATTCTGAGTTCTGCTTTTCGAATTGAAGGAAGGTAACTGAACCAGATTTTTTTAAGCTACTGAGTACATTGTCGATGTAATTAAAATTGGGATTCATCGTTTTTTTAGTAAGCTCAAAGAGGATTTTAATTAAATCGTCTGAGGAACAACCATATTCATCAAGCCATTTGTCAATCGTGCTCGCCTCAGAAGCGGAAACCTGCCTATAGCGAACGCCAAGTGTTTTCAGAACCTCTTTGTAGGTGGTCTGTCTAGCTTCTGATATGCTGAGCCAGCTATCCACTTCCTCTGATGAGGTTAGATTGTTTTTGAGCCATAACTCTAACGTCGCCTTTACGTAATTGGTTTTACGAATGCCCTTGGTTAGATAGCTATACTCAAATGCTTTAATAATTAATTCTGTATTATGCGTGTAATTGTCATAGAAATCACTAATATCTCTCACATCTTTAAAGGTCAAGGGCTGGCCAATCAACTTTTCTATAGTATGATTCAGCTGCTTAAAGGTCTGGTCGACGATAGGTGAGGCGGTTGGCTTAACCTTTTTATTTGAGTGAGATTTATTGTCTGAAGCAAAGGTATTTTCTATATACAGGGATCTAAGTGAGTGGAACTCAACTTCATAATCCTTTGAATTTTCAATTAGATGCCTTGTAACAATGCCTTGCTTTTCCCAATACTGCCACGCATCATGGACATCTTGTAGGGGAAGTGAGAGCATGGAAGCGAGCATTCTGTGGTCATATTGAGGCTCGCTGTCTTTAGAAAACAGATAACCGAGTAAATAGACCTTGACATACGTCCCACTCGCAAGCGGCATAAAATCGGTTATGAAAAGGTTCTCGATGTTGAGTTCGCCGAGATCAAAAATCGGTGGTTTTCTATAATAACTCATATTGCGCTCCTTAATAGTGATTGGTAATCCTTATTATAACATTGAAAAGCTAGGTGCATCAGATATAATTTTCACTTAGTTCAAAGGTCCTAGAGAAAATAACAAAACAATAAAATTTTTTCGACTTTTTTCTACTATATGTGGTTGTTTTGGTATAAAATAAGGATAGATATAGTAGTATTGTGGCAAAGTCCTAATTGAAAGTAAATTTTTAATTTATCATTTGTGTTTCTTGTGCTATAATGAAAGAGGTATTTTTAACACTCAAAGAGAGAGAACCATTGAAACAGCCGTTACTAAAGGAGTATAGGATGGGGAAAAAACAACAAAAAGTCACAAATAAGCACGTTTATAAGAAACCCAGCGCCAAGTACTACGTAAAAAACGACTCCAAAAAGATCACTCTTAGTGAAAATGCAGCCAAAGCAGTAGCTGTTGTGCTGTATCCATTTTTTTACGCAGGCGCAAAAATTAACGGGCTCATCAAAGGTGACAAAGCCCAAAGTTCAATCCAAAAGACGCAGAATACAAAGCAGTTCAATATAAAACTAGACAAGCTGATGACAAAAGTCAAGCAGAGTACGGTGAAAGGTTGGGAGTTTATTAAACCTTATAAGTACTATGTGGCAGGAGCAACTGCACTTGTTGCGGTAGCAATTGTTGGGTTTTCACTACTATCAAATGTATCTAATGATAAAGATTTGGTAGCAGAACAAACACAGGAACATGTTGTAAGCATTCCACAGAGTGCATTACCTACTGAGGAAGCTCAAGCAGATGCAAGCTCGACCGCATTATCAACAGAGGTTGTTAGCGTACCAGAGTTTAAGGTTTTAAGCTTTGCTTCAGTAAAGGCTTATCAAATTCTCGTAAACGGTCAGCCAATTGCTAATTTCAAAACTGAAGATGAAGCCAATCAAGTGCTAGAGGGCTTAAAAGCAACCTACACTACAGTTGAAGGCTCAGTAATCAAAGATGCTTATTTCTCAGAGGATGTTAAAGTTGAGCAGGCTCAATTGGATATCATGGATTTTGAAGCGTATGATACCGTTGAAGATGCACTTGCTTACATTATCAAAGGAACTAAGGAAGAAAAGAAACACGTTGTTGCAAAAGGCGAAAACTATTGGGTAATTGCACAGTATTATGGGATTTCTCCATATGATCTTGAAAAGGCAAATCCAGATGTTAATGCTGAAACCCTACAGATTGGTCAAGAAATTTCGTTAGTGGTTCCAAAGCCAATAATCAGCGTGTGTACAGTTGAAGAAGCAAGTTATAGCGATTCTATCGCTTTTGAAGTTCAATATGAAGATTCTAGTTCTCTTTACAAGGGTGAAACCAAAACCAAAGTAAACGGTGTATATGGTGAACGAGCTGTAGTAGCTGAAGTCATCAAAGAAAATGGCAGAGAAATCGGCAGAACCATTCTTTCAGAAAATGTCATTTCAGAGCCACAAACGAAGGTCGTTTATAAAGGAACTAAGGATCCACCTCCTAAAATGGGATCTGGCGTATTGGCATACCCAGCAGCATCTAGAGGGTTGATAACTTCAGAGTTCGGCGTATGGCGCTCTTATAGAAGACACACAGGTATTGACGTTGCAATGAACGTAGGATCAAGTATTAAAGCAGCAGATGGTGGTGTTGTTACCTTTTCGGGTTACTCAAGCTCATATGGTTACTACATTATAATCGATCACGGTGGTAATATGACTACTTTGTATGCACATAACAGTAAGCTGTTGGTCAGCAAAGGTGAAAAAATTTACCAAGGCCAAACGATTGCCTATAGTGGAAATACAGGAAACAGTACAGGCCCACATCTTCACTTTGAAGTGAGAATAAATGGTGTTCCACAAAATCCAAGAAACTATGTTAAGTTTTAATGATAAAGCGAGTCAAAGACTCGCTTTTTTTTTATTTATCAGATAAAATAAGTATGATGCCATAGCTATAACTAGCTCCAGTCCAAATAAATGCGGGAGGCAAAATATGAATAAGAAAATTCTTGTAGTTGAAGACGAAAAGCCAATATCAGATATTATAAAATTTAATTTAGTAAAAGAAGGATACGAAATTGAAACCGCTTATGATGGTGAAGAAGCATTAAAAAAGGTATATCAATTTCAACCAGATTTGATTCTTTTAGATGTAATGCTACCTAAGCTAGATGGCTTTCAGGTCTGCAGACGCGTAAGGGAATCGTTTAATATGCCAATTATCATGTTAACAGCCAAGGAAGAGGAAGTCGATAAAGTGCTTGGTTTTGAGCTAGGTGCTGATGACTATATCACTAAGCCTTTTGGAATGAGAGAACTGATCGCAAGAGTAAAAGCCAATATTAGAAGGCTAGCGCTTGTTGATGTGGAAGTAAGTTCAGGAAGTAATAATGTGATTTCTGCTGGAAAGCTAAGAATTGATCTCGATCGGTATGAGGTGCTTAAAGAGGACAGCGTGATAGAGTTAACCTTGAGAGAATTTGAACTTTTAAAGTTTCTTGCAACACAAGCCAACCAAATTTTTACTCGTGAGCAGCTTTTAAAAGACGTTTGGGGCTATGAGTATTTTGGCGATATCAGAACGGTCGACGTTACAGTTAGAAGACTTAGAGAAAAGGTAGAAGACGACTCTAGCGAGCCAACTTATATTATGACTAAGAGAGGCGTTGGGTATTACTTTAAACGCCATTAGTGGAGGCATATGTTAAAGAGTATCCGCTCTAGATTTACAATTATATACTTTCTGTTGGTATTTACTGCGATGATTATCTCAGGTATTTTTATTGTCCAATCACTTGAAGATTATAACTTAAACGTCGTATCTAATCGACTTGATGATATCGCGCAAATTATGCAATCAGAGCTGTCAAAGATTGATACGGAAGATCTAACAGCTGTTAGCTCTCAGCTTCAGGAAACCTTAGATCGACATGTAGACATTGGTCTAAGAGAAGAAATGTTTATTATTGACATTAAATCTCACGATATAGTTGCGACAAGTACTGAGGACATAAACAGAAATATCACTGAGATACTTAATGATAGCTTAGTCATACAAGGTCTGAATGGTAATACAATTGAGAAAAATGTTGAGATTAGTGACTTAGTTAGAACCAAGGATAAGGTCTATCCAGTGTTAAAGAATGGCAAGCAGCTAGGGATCATCTATCTAAGATACGACTTAAAGGATATTTATGAATCCATACGTATGGCGAGAACTATTATTTTTAGAGCGATACTAACTTCATTGCTGGTTACCATTATACTTGGCTTTATTATTTCAAAAAGTATCACAGACCCTATAAACGAGGTTACAAAAAAAGCGACATTACTAGCTGAGGGTGACTTTAATCAATTCGTCGACATTAAGTCGGAGGATGAGATTGGGATTCTATCGAGTACCTTTAACTTTCTAGCGGGAGAACTGAAGGGTAGTATAAGCGAAATAACTAGAGAAAAAAGTAAGCTTGAAGCCATTATTAACTATATGGAGGATGGTCTAATCGCCATAAATGCAGAGGGTAAGATTATTCATTCCAATCCTAAAGCACTTAATTTATTAATGAGAGAAAGCTTTATTGACGACGATGTAATAGGTGACTTATTGTCCATATATAATTCTTGCAGAGATGGTGGTACCAAAAATATGACCGTTAATGGAAGAGTTTTAAAGGTTAATTTTGCTCCCTTTCAGGACGAACTTTTTAATCGAGTGGGTATTGTTTTTGTATTTCAAGACATCACTGAGTCGCATAAGCTTGAAAATATGAGGCGAGAGTTTGTTGCCAATGTCTCGCATGAACTGAAAACGCCAATAACATCGATAAAGAGTTACACGGAAACCATTCTTGAAGGCCGGGTCGATGATCCTGAAATGCAAAAGGTGTTTTTAGAAGTGGTTAATACAGAAGCAGATCGCATGTCTCGATTGGTCAGTGATTTACTCGAGCTCAGTAACTTTGATTCAAATTCGATTAAGCTGAAAAAGGTACCCTACGAAATAACACGCCTTATGGACAGCTGTATCTTAAAGATTCAGATGACTGCAGAGCAGAAGAAGCAAATAATTGTAAAACGATATGAACTAGAACCTGTCGAGTGTCATTTTGATAAGGATAAGATAGAACAGGTAGTGCTTAACATACTCTCTAATGCCATAAAATATACGCAATCAGCAGGTCAAATAGAGGTTCAGCTAAGACCAGGTGCCTCGGATGAAACCTTTGATATTGTCATTTCAGATTCTGGAATGGGAATTCCTGAGGAGGATCTCGATCGTATTTTTGAAAGATTTTATAGAGTTGATAAGGCAAGATCAAGAGCACACGGTGGAACTGGTCTTGGACTGTCCATAGCTAAAGAGATTGTCGAAGCACATCAAGGCGCAATCCGTATTGATTCAGAGGTCAATGTTGGGACTAAAGTAACAATTTCTTTGCCTTATTTGTAAGAAAGGTGTAATGGCATTTTAAAGCCTGTGTAATGGTATTGTAACAGTAGGCGTGTATAATACTAATGTGGGTAATTTGACCCTATCGATTCTATTTTTTGGAGGAGCATCAGATGCGTAAGGGAATGGGTATTCTATTATTGGGAATGTTAATACTGTTGGGAGGCCAGATGGGCTTTGCTGCAACCAATCATCCGGTTGAAGCAAATCAAATTATCATCGCTGAACCCACTACAGAGAAAGTTTCAAATGACAAACAAGTATTTGTGGTTGTCAATATTACCAATGTAGAAATCGTAGATCATCCAATTACACTTTCAATCGTAAAAATAGAAAATAAACTCCCTTTTGTCAATGAATTAGGTTCTGATTTAAATGTTTCGGTAATGAAGTTATCTTCAGGTGCTGTAGGTGAATTAGATCGAACCGTACAATACAATACAAGCTACAATACAGCTTCTCCAAGCTACTCTGATAATTATGCAGCAGAAATAAAAGTAATCAATCGTTTCTTTGAAGTTAAAGATTTAATTCTTTCACATAATTATGAAATCGCAACGATTAATAAGCAGTATCGATTTGATTTAATCGTGAATAATGATGAAGCAATTTCTAAGCTTTCTGATGATGCTAAAAAGGCGTTTAACAGATGGTCGAACTTGAAAAGCACATTGGTTGATTTGAAAAAGGAATATGCTAATTTACAAGTACAATATTCTAAGTTTTTCGAAAAACAAGTAGCGACTGATAAAATTGACAGCTTAAGCTACTATAAGCTAGTTGGCAAATTAAGTAATGGAACTTATAAGGTCAGATTTTTAGATGAAGCTTCACAGCTTATTAAAGAGTTTACCTTTGAAGTTATTGATAAAGAAGAGTCGATTAAGCTACTAGAACCATTAACAACCAAGACAAATTAGGAAGGAACCAAGATGCACGTGGTTAAAGAACGTTTTAAGACCGTTCTGCTGATCTTACTTATTCTTTCTTCTTTGCTTCTTACACGTGTTAATCTCTTTAATGGATTGCTAAGTGAAGCGAAGACAGAGGAGTCTGAGGTTGCATCCACAAAGCTCTCGACGTATATAAACCCCCAAAGTTATTCTGTTAGCTTTGGGGGTCTATCATATACAAAGGTATATGATTTGGACTTACAGGCGAGCATTTGGAATGAGGTGCGACCATTTATTCTTAGCACTTTTGTCAACTACGAATCAGTAGAGGAAATTACAGAAAAAGATTATACAAAAGCCTTTACTGAAAACAGCTTACTGATTAAAATGCCATTTAGTCTGAGTGTATCAGAATTTTATAGCGTTTTTTCAGATGAAGTATTAGGCGATGAAATTGCTAATATAAAACCGAGAGAGTATTTAATTAGAGAGGGTAATGTACGCTCTTTATATTTGTTTGATGAGGTAAATAATAAGTATTATTTATTAAAGCATAAAACCATGAAGCACGACGTAGGCGCTTTAATTGAAGTAATCAAGGCGCAAGAGCCAGTCGAATATAGGAAGGTCAACGATCGCTATAGCTTACCGAATATACTAGATGAAACCTATAATGTACTTAACTATGTGTTAATCCCAGTTCAATACAATTCTATTACTTCTGCTATTAAAGTTCAGAATGAAGTGCGTACTGAGGATGCATTTTTTAATCAGGATATCTCTGCCTTTACAAATGCCGTATTTGGAAATCGATTGGACTTTGTTAAAAAGCTGAAGGACGTCAACGATTCTATCGTACTGATGTATGGGTATGGTGAAAAATCATTAACAGTAACTCAGACAGGTGAAATCATCTATAGAAGAAAATTTGACCCACAGCTTTCAGAAAAAATCAATTTCTTTAAGGCTCTTTCTTATGCTGCTGGAAAGCTAGAAGGATTTGGAGCAATGCCCGAGGGCATCTACTTAGCAGATTACAGATTTGAAAGTGAGACCAATACGTATACCTTTTATTTTAACTATAAGCTAAATCAATTGGCAGTTGCGCGCTTATCCTCAAAGGATTACCCGATTACCATTGTTGTACGGGAGGGACAGGTAGTTTCACTAGACAAGAATGTAAAATCATTTGCTGGGACCTATACACTAAGCAGCACACCGATAGAAAGACTTGCCACGATAGATGATTGTATCTATAACAACATGGTTGAGTTAAGTGTTTATTATCTTCAGGATAAAGGCATTACTAACCCTACCGCGAGTGTTTTTGATCAATATTACCCGCTTATCAGTGAGATAAAAAGCATAGAGATGACCTATGTTGAACAAGTGGCAAACGATGATGTTAGCTATATGCAGCCGACGTGGCAGCTGAGAATATCGGATCGGATCTATTTATTTAACGCCTATGATAGTAAGTTGATAAAAACCTATAAGTATTAAAAACTGAGGTAGATATGGATTGGCCAAAAATAAAAACAATATTGATTGGTGTCTTGATCATTACAAACTTGATACTTGGTTTTGCTTATATAAAAGAGCAAAATCGATATGTTGTCGATAACGAGAACAATTTGTCAGACGTTTTAGCACTTTATAAAAATAAAAATATCGATATCAGTCGAATAAAGCTAGAGTATCCAAGGTCAATTCGTTCTGCAAATGTTGAGCTGGAAACTTTTAATGTGGACTTAATTGGAAAGATATTGGGAAGTAGCTATAGCATTCAAAGTGACTCATTTACAACTGAATCTCAAACCTTATATTTTGATGACACACATCTGCTTTATTTCGAAAACAATCATTCTAGCCGAGTTAAACAGGACGGTATTTCCAATTTGGCACAGTTTAGATTAACAATCGATGAAAATGAGCGAGCAAAACAAATGTCACGAGCAAAATCCTATCTTGAATCCATTGACTATCCTCTTTTTTACGATGGCTATGAGATATCAACCCTAGGTAAGTATACCTTGATATCCTTTTATAACACCTATAATGACTTCCGATTTGAAGAATCCAAAACGATGATTTGGCTTTATGAGGATGAAATAATTGGACTTAAAGGGGAAAATATACTTAAGAATACTATAACCCAAGGAACGAAATATGATATAATTTCCGTAGATAAGGTGCTATACAGTATTTTACCCAAAATTGAAGCAGGTGATCGTATAGTGGAAATGAGCCTCATCTATAAATTAAATGATGAAAGTTTATTGGTAACTGATCTGATTATGGGGGAAGCGCTACCATACTATAAAATTGTTCTAGAATCGGGCCAGGTGTTTCACGTGAGTGCGATTCAAGATTAAAAGTTGTTTTACTGAGGAAATTATGCCATTATCATTTTGTTCATTAGCAAGTGGCAGTTCAGGTAACTGTCAATTTATCGAGTCACAGACTACTAAATTACTGGTTGATGCTGGTATGAGTGGTAAATATATAAAAACATCATTGGAAACGATCAATGTTAGCATTTATGACATTGACGGTATATTGCTTACACACGAACACGCAGATCACATTAGTGGTCTGGGTGTTTTGATGCGTCGATATAAGCTCCCACTTTATGTTACTAGAAAGACCTGGGAGGTTTTAAGTGACAAGGTAGGGCAAATCGATGCTTCTCTTCTACACGTGTTTGAAACGATTGATGATATTCTTATTGGAGATATTAGAGTTAAGGGGATCAAGATTACTCATGATGCCGTAGATCCACTTTGCTATACCTTTCATCATGAGAGCTGTAAAATAGGTATTGCCACTGACTTAGGAGCAATTAGTGATGAAGTGATTGAACACTTTAAGGATTGTGATCTTTTAATGATAGAATCCAATCACGATATCGAGATGCTAAAAGTTGGGCCATATCCCATGTATCTGAAAAGAAGAATTTTAAGCGAATTTGGACATTTAAGTAACGAAGACGCCGGGCATATAGCTCGTGAGCTTATTGAATATGGAAGTGTTAAGAACATCCTTTTAGCTCACTTAAGTCAAGAAAACAATTTTCCAGATCTCGCTTATGAAACCGTGAAGGGTATCATAGAGGGTGAAGGCTTGGTTATAGGGCAAGACATCAACCTTGACTTAACTTATAGAGACAAGGTGGGGAAATTATATAGAATTGTGAAAGAAAGGTAAGTCTATGAAGAAAGTAATCACACTCATACTTTCATTTATTTTAGTTATTTCAATACCAGTATTTGCTGAGCTGGACACAGATGAATTAAGTCATAAAGTAAATGTTGAGATGATTAATTATAATATTCCAGGTGTACTGGTAACCGTTGTCAAGGAGGGTCAGACCTTCTATGAATACGCACTTGGAGAGTCAAATATACTGTCAAAAACCATGATGGATACAGATCTATCCGTTGTTCAGACAGGATCTATTTCAAAGGTAATCACCACTTATGCACTTCTCACACTTTTGGAGGATAAGGGTATCGATTTTGATGCACCAATTATAGATTATTTACCAGCCACACTGGTAGAAAACCCAGATATCAATACATTGACCTTCAGAAACCTATTAACACATACGACGGGGATACCGATGGTAAAGGCTGACTCAGCTTATCCAGAGGATCCAATTAAAAGCTTGCATAACAATTTTTCTGAGCAAGCCAAAACCTTTTTTGATACACATATCATTAAGTCAATTGTACCAAAGGATGATTATACGATATTTTCTAATGTCGGCTATATTCTTGCAGGGGTTTTGATAGAATCTATATCAGGTGAGCGTTTTGAATATTATGTTGCGCAAAACGTTTTAGTGCCTTTAGAGATGACCACTTCTAAAAACTTACTAGAAAAGAAGCCAACATTAGGAACCTCTTTGGTTCAAGGCTACTCGGTATTTGGTGGTCAGAAAACACCGATGCGACAATTTATGACCAAATTTTTACCTTCAGACGATTTTCTTACGACAACACAGGATATGACCAAATTTTTGAAGCTGATGACTTCAGAAAACCTTAACGAGGACATTAAAAAGGCAATGCTGACGAGACAAGTGGCAAATAATGCCTTGGTTCTGGGAAGAAGCTTTGGATTTACCGTTGTACACTATGGTCAGTATGAGGCCTTTATTCATGATGGCGGTGTTCCAGGCGCAAATTCGAGAATGCTGATCATTCCAGATCTAAATTTAGGACTCTTTATAACTTATAACTCAAATGGCCTAGAGGCGAGAGAGGCATTAACAAATGCGGTATTGAGCGATTTTATCGAGAATGTCGAACAGAAGGATACTTATACACCGTTTGAAATATCTGATTTAACCAAATTCGAAGGTGCATATAGCCCTGTAAATGCTTCAGAGGATACGCTTGAAAAGCTCACGAGAATAATACATCAAATTAGGATAAGCAGTGATCAGCAAAAGCTAAAAATTGCTGGAGACATCTACGAGCCAATCAGTGAAACCGTGTTTTATTGTAAAGATAGTGATAACTATGCAGAATTTAGAACAGATAAAGAAGGTCAGCTAGAGTACTTAATTATAGGTAATACGATTTATGAACGTACATCTATGTTTGAGAGTATCATCTTTTCAGTCACCTTGCTCGTGCTGATGGGTCTATGTAACCTACTTGCTTTATTGACGATTTTGTTCAGATGGTCAAATATGAAGGTAAACCGCATACATGATACACCGCGAGTTGTTTTATTGTTTCATAGCTTATCCGTATCTGGGGTTTTAGTATTCATATTGGCAATCTCAACGACATACGATATTTGGGATGTTATCTATGGCATAAACGATGCGGTAAATGGTGCAAGATTTTTTGGGATCGCAACCTTATTGTTGACTGCGCCATCACTTATTATGATAAGTAGAGCGAAGCAGGACTTTAGATGGTCGAGACTGTCAATAGGTATATATCAGATTCAATCCGTGCTTGGCGTATTGATGGTACTATGGATGTACTTGTATAACCTAATATAAAAATAGGACAAAACTCACAAAAAATGTGGATAACCTGTGCATAAGTGCTAGGATATCCACATTTTATATACATATGTGCTAATTTTATGCTCAGAAAGAGGTGGAAATATGAAATCTGTCGTCGTTGATACTCATAATGATACACTCATGAAACTCGTTAATGAAGCTACTCTAGAACCTGAAATTGACATTGCTTTTGAAACTAATTTTCACATTGATTTACCTAAGATGAGACAGGGAAATGTGGATATCGCATATTTTGCTGCTTTTTCTGAGGATGGTAGTGACAGCAAGCTCGCGCAGCATAGAATTTGTGCCTCCTTTAATGCGCTATCACAACTTGAAATGCATTCATTTGACTCTTTTGAAATCTATAGAGGTAGGAAGCAATTAGAGAAGGCTCTCCTAAGTGACAAGAGAGTCGGCGTTAGGACGATAGAAGGCGCCTATAGCCTTACTGAAGATAACTACCAATATCTTACTAGGCAATATGCGCATCTTGGTGTTCAAGCGATTGCACCGGTTTGGAACTATTCAAACGCAATTGGAGAAGGCACCTTAGAAGCCTATCAAGACGGAACGAAAACGCAAGGTGGACTGACGCCTATGGGTTATGAGTTTATCAAGGAAATGGACAAACTCGGTATAATGATAGATGTGTCACATATGAACGAAAAAACGTTCTGGGATGTGGTGAGTACATCGAACGAACCAATCATTGCAAGTCATTCGGGTGCCTATTCGATTAAGAATCATATTAGAAACCTAAAGGATGATCAACTGATTGCCATTCAACGATCTGGTGGTGTAGTGAACGTTGTTTTTTGCAGGTATTTTCTTGGGGATGAGAATGGCAATTTGGAAACACTTTTAGATCATATAGAATACATTTCTAATCTTATCGGCTATGAGTATGTTGGGCTAGGATCAGATTTTGATGGCGCGACGATGCCAATTGGTCTTGAAGATATCTCAAAGGTTCCATTGATTAGAGAAGGTCTTGAGAAGAGAGGGTTTAAAAATGAAATGATCGAAGCCATTATGGGAAATAACAACCTTAGGCTGCTAAGACATTTTGATCAAAAAATGAACGTCTGTCAGCTTGTTGAACAGCAATGCTATTCAATAATGCAGGAGCAGACGTCTCAGATTGTAATTAGGGTGGACAAATCCATAGAACTCAATCAAAGGCATTTTTGTATAATCGTCGATGGTGATCCATCACAAGCGATAATTCATGGTGAAGAGGCATGTATTCGAAGTGAAAAGCGATACGAAAATGATGATAGATATCACCTGCTCTCCATATTGGACTTAGATTCAGACACCTTGATATTTTCTGACGTATTTAGATTTAAATAATCCAGCAGCTGCTCAGCCAGCTGCTTTTTTACTGTAATTTCAGCAATTAGAGCGGTTAGTAGCCCTCCTGCATTTTCAGGTGTGATTTCATTTCCGATATCTGAAAGTATCTTTTCTCTCTCCAGATTTTGAATTTGTGAAAAGGTGTCATAATATCCCAATTGTGCTTTTAAAAGCTTTAAATAGCTGTCCACATCTGGAATAGAAAATACTTGTTTTAGATGATAGACCAAAATGAGATCCTCTATGGTAGCCTTGTCGTACTTTTTCTTAATAGGTGCATCAAGTATTTGTGATTTAACATAGTTATTAATCATGGTTTTTGTAAAAACGGTATCATCGGGAACTCGCTTTAGTGGTGCCAATATACCTTCCAAATAATCCAGTACCTGATCCATGTAGAGTGGTATAGAAGGAATTCTTTCATCTTGCGGATTTTCGAAAGTAAGGTGACCCATATTTAATGTTTTCATATGACCTCCAAAGAATATAGTTAGATTATATCATTCTATTAAGTTTTTATAAAGACCTATTGCAATGTAGTAAATCAAGTGATATTATATAAACACAACATCACATAGTATTAAATACTATATTGGAGGTTATCAAAATGAGAGAACCAATAAATACAATTACGCACTTAATAGGTGTTTTGCTTGGCTTTTTAGCACTTGGTATTATGGTGACCCAAGCAATCCTCAAACATAATCCATATTTTCTTGCGAGTGGTTTTATTTTTGGAATGAGTATTATTTTGCTTTACAGTGCATCAACGATTTATCATTGGTACAACGGTAAGAAGGATAACATTTTAGTGAAGCTAAGAAAACTAGATCACTCGATGATTTTTGTCTTAATAGCAGGCACATATACGCCTATATGCTTGACGGTTTTAAGAGGCACCTTAGGATATGTTCTATTAGCTTTAGTTTGGTCATTGGCGATTTTTGGTACAATTTCGAAGGTCATTTTTATTAATATGCCAAGATGGCTATCAGCAGGCATGTATTTATTTCTAGGATGGCTCAGTATATTTTTCATAGTGCCAATTTTTAGGGCTTTACCATTTGCAGGATTTCTTTGGTTAGTGATTGGCGGGATATTATATACGGTTGGATCAGTTTTTTATGCTAAGAAACCTAAGTTTTCAATTTCGGGCTTTGGATTTCATGAAATTTTCCACCTTTTTATACTAGCAGGGAGTCTAGCACACTTTATATTGATCAATCAATATATCTTTGGGATGAATTCTTAAAGCAGGTTTAACAATTATATATGTAAAAAAAATCCCATGTCTAAGGCAAAATATAAGACAATGGGATTATTTTTTTGAAAATAGGGGTATTGGGTAACAAACAGCCATATATTGAGCAAGTTTATCGAAAGCTGGTATATTTTGGCATGATAATTGCGTGCAATTTATTTATATAAGAAGTATGGAATAGGAACTGCTAGCATGTTATAATTGTTAAAACTCTTAATAGGTTTGGAGGTCGCTATGGTAGGGGATAAGAGGGTATCTGCCATTATGCAAAAGCATCTAGAAGCCATAGATGAGCAAAAGGATAAGATGATTAAATCAGGATTTAATCACATTAGTATACACAATTTTAGGGAGAGTATTAGACAATTTAGAGCGCTTATATATTTTTATATGCCCAATATTCGGCCCAGTGATTATAGAGTGATAGAAAATATATCGAAGAAATATTTTAATATGACCTCGTTAATTCGTGAGATTGATGTTTTTGAAAATGGATATTCTGATAGCATGACAGAGGCAACAAAAGAAAAAATAGGACTAATCAAAGAACCTCTACTTCAGAATCTAAAGGATGAGCTTGCGGAGACAAGAGGTTTTCTGTTTCAAAATGTTAAGCTTCATGTAAAGGCATTCGAAAAAGAGCCCGAAAAAGGACCTTGTTTTGTTTCGAGACAATGTGAGCTTTTGTCCTTATTTATCGATAGAGAAGAAGAACAATTTGGTGAAGAGAAGTACATTCATAATAAACGTATGATGGCAAAAAAAATTCTCTATATTCATGAAATGCTCTTGTCAGATCGTAAGGATCTTAATGAAGTGAACCTCGAACTTGAAAGCTTTCAAGAAAAAGCAAAGCAAGTTCATGATGTTTGTGTCAATTTAAGATTTATAGGAAAATACCGACTTGATGATGAGGTATTGATTACAAAATTGGTTAGAGATCATGTTTTATTCACTGGTCAGGCAGCAGGTCAATACGATGTAACCTGCGATGTCATAAAATCCTATCTTAAAATATAATACAAAAAAAGGACTCTGACAAAGATGTCAAGGTCCTTCTTTATTTGCAAATTAAACATTACTTTTCGTTTTCTTCAACCCATTCCTTTGCATTTTCAACGGCCATCTCAGATGGTAGGTTGACGTGTGAATCTCTTTCGTATTTTTTAGCGTCGGTCCAAGCTTCGGTTTGGCTTGCCCCTAGCATTGCTTTTGATTTTTCATTAAGCTCTTTCATAATGACCTCCTTGTAAAGTGTTTGATTAACGTATACCCTAAAGGATTAAAATTAAACGATAATATTTCTCATCCAGACACCTTTGTAGAAGTTTCGACGAATTTTAGATAACTCTTATAAATTGTGTTATACTATGCTTAAATGACATCACTTTCGATAGGAATAATTATGGACTTAATTGTAAAACTTCTAGGAATCTTATCAGCAGAATTTAAAACAGCTGTAATTGCAGCAATGCCAATCATTGAACTAAGAGGGGCTATTCCATTTGGCATCTCCTATGGTCTGTCACCTGTTCATGCGTTTGTCGTGAGCTTTTTAGGGAGCATGTTGCCAGTCCCTATCCTTTTATTAGGCATCAGGCCAGTTTTTAAAATTTTAAGCCAAACTCCGCTTTTGAAAAAGTGGGTGGATCACCTCAGTGTAAGAAGCATACGTAAAAGTAAGAACATTAAAAAATATGGCTTTTTAGGGCTGTTGATCTTTGTAGCGATACCTCTCCCGGGCACAGGTGTGTGGAGTGGCACTCTTGCAGCAGCACTTTTAGATATTCGATTTAAGACCGCCTTCCCAGCAATTTTAATTGGGAATTTCATTGCAGGCATGGTTATAATGGCGATAAGCTATGGTATTATAAATGTAATTATTTAAGGGGATAATGATAATGAGTATGACTAATGTTGACATGGTTGACACGGGAGCCAAGAGTGCTAGGTATGAGAGAATTGCCCTTGATATTGCCTATAGCATTCTCAACGAGGAATGGAAAATTGGGGAGCTAATCAAGGGAAGATCTACACTATCTGGTAAATATAGTGTTTCACCAGAAACCATAAGAAGAGCACTTAAGCTTCTTGAAGAGAAGAGTGTCGTAGAGGTAATTGAAAAGCGCGGCATACTGATTAAATCTCAAAAGTCAGCAGAGCTGTTTATTAAAGAAAGCCAGTCTAAAGACCGCGTTCTTTCTATGAGAGAAGATATCAGCAAAATGATTCAAGAAAAACGTACCATTGAGGATATGATGATTGAAACGTTGGACACTTTGATTGAACAGGCGCTTATTATGAAGCATGTTGGAATCATACATCCACTTGAATTTAAAGTAGCGACGGGTAGCCATTTGATTGGTAAATCAATAGGTGAGGTTAAATTCTGGGAGCATACCGGTGCAACCATTATCGGCATTAACAGAAACGGACAATTATTACTCTCTCCAGGTCCAAAGCTAGTGTTTTTTAGCGGTGACGTCGTCCTGTATGTGGGCAATGCTGCAGAAAACATCGAGAGAGTTGAACGATATGCAAACAAAAGGATTTCTGAATGATGATTTTGGCATTATCTATAGGTTTTCTTGAACGTCTGGGATTAATCGTAGTTTTTGCCTTGCTCATTTCCAGAGCAGTATTTTTTAAGAAATATGTAACCGGAGAGACGGACAGCTGGTGGGTGAAAATCCTATATGGTGTTTTCTGGGGATTGTTAGGTGTGCTCATGACTTTAATGGGGACACCTATTTCTGGTGGTGTAGCAAACTCGAGGACAATTCCCGTACTTTTATCAGGTATAATAGGAGGCCCTTTTGTAGGGACGCTGTCAGGTGTCATTGCTGGCTTACATCGGATGCTCATTTTTGATGGTGGTGATTTGACTGCTTTTTCCTGTGGCGTCTCAACCATTGTGGCTGGTATTATCGGAGGCTATTCGAAAAAAAGATTGGATGCAAAGCCACGACGATACTATGATGGCTTTTTTATCGGTATTTTAGTAGAGGTTATTCAGATGGGATTAATTCTACTTTTAGCCTCGCCATTTGATGAAGCCTTTGCTTTGGTAAAAATCATCTTCTTACCAATGACCTTCCTCAACGCCCTTGGTGTTGGGATGTTTCTATATTTTATCCAACAAATATATGATGAAAATGAGAACGCTTCGGCTAGAATGGCACATTTGTCCTTACAGATCGCCAACCTGAGTGTTTCATACCTTAGAAAGGGATTGTCACAAGCATCTGCTAAGGCCGTATCAGAAATTATCTTCAAGCTAACACAATATGATGCAGTCGCAATAACTGATACAGATGTGATTCTAGCTCATCTTGGTGCAGGCGAGGACCATCATCAGTCAGGTAGCCCAATATGGACACAGAAAACAAGAGATGCTCTGCAGACAGGACTGATACAGCAGGCGCAAAGCTTGAAGGAGGTAGGGTGTAATCACGAAAGCTGTCAACTAAGCTCGGTAATTGTAGTCCCATTAAAGGTAAATGAACGGCCAATCGGTACGCTAAAGGTATACAAGACGAAGCCTAACGCCATAAATAAGCCTGACATCGAGCTGGTCAAAGGTCTCGGTACCCTATTTTCAACGCAGCTTGAGCTAGGCGTGATAGAAAAGCAAAAAGAAATGCGAGCTAAAGCAGAGCTCGTCGCATTAAGAGCGCAGATTAAGCCACATTTTCTTTTTAACGCACTAAATGCCATCATGTCTCTGACGAGAACCGATCCAGATAAGGCGAGAACACTATTACAAGAGCTAAGCGTCGTTCTAAGAAATGGTTTTAAAAATAGCGAGCCCTTTATTTCGCTTGAGGACGAGCTTCGCTTTATTGATGCGTATTTAAACATTGAAAAGGCGAGATTTCCAGACAAGCTAAACGTCGAAATGACAGTGGAGGATGCATTGACCTTGAAGCTACCACCGCTTATTTTACAGCCCCTTGTTGAAAATGCAGTTAAGCATGGGATTCAGAAAAAGCAAGGTCCAGGACACCTTAGAGTTGAGATTAAAAGAGAAGGTGAAGAGGTATTATTCACTATTAGCGATGATGGTGTTGGCATGCCGGAAGTACCAGTAAAAGCAACTATTGAGACCGATTATGAAAGCTCTGGAATTGGTCTACTAAATGTAAAGGAGCGATTGCTTAGCATCTACAGAAGAGAGCTTAGCATCATAAGTGCGCCAAATGAAGGGACATTAATTAAATTTTCAATCCCTTATCAAAGAATAGAGGAGAATTAAAGTGATTAGAGCAGTTTTAGTCGATGATGAACCATTGGCGATTCAAGAGCTCGAATACATCCTAAGTAAAATCAGCTATGTTAAAGTGGTGAGCACTTTTACCGACGCGATGGCCGCATTAAAATTTATTAAGGTTGAAGAACCTGACGTGGTTTTTTTGGATATTGATATGCCACAAATAACGGGTATACAGCTGACTGAACAGCTAAAGAAAGAGGGGGCACTAACACAGATTATCTATGCGACGGCATATGATGAATATGCATTAAAAGCATTTGATCAAAGCGCTCTCGATTATCTGTTGAAGCCCTATGATGAAGAGCGGATTTATGCTGCAGTACTAAAATTAAAGCACCGTGGACCGCAGCAGGTATATAAAGCGCCTAAATCAGCGTTACAGCGCCTACCCATTTGGATGGGTGAGAAAATGC
The DNA here is from genome assembly GCA_001897605.1 of Clostridiales bacterium 38-18. Classification (GTDB taxonomy): domain Bacteria; phylum Bacillota; class Clostridia; order Peptostreptococcales; family Acidaminobacteraceae; genus Fusibacter_C. The sequence goes on from MKTL01000022.1 coordinate 53,491, forward strand.
TACTCATCAATTTTGACGAAATACTTTACTGCTCAGTGGAGAACAATAAGGCGAAGGTCTATACGGAAAAAATGTGTTATGAAGCCAATGATTGTCTTGTGAATTTAGAGGACAAGCTCCCGGCAGATCGCTTTATGAGAACACATCGTTCTTATATCGTCAACCTTTCAAAAATACAAGAAATATCGCCTTACTTTAACAATACCCTAGTGCTTAAAATTGAAGGTAGCAAAGAAGAAATTCCAGTGAGTAGAAGCTACTTAAAGGCATTTAAATCAACGATGAATATCAACTGAGTTTTTTTGCATTTAAAGTATGGATTTTTGCATTTAAATCTAAAAACATCATAAAGGCAACAAAAAGATGATACGATGAGGGCGATTCATTATTAAGGATAAGGAGGCGTCTTATATGGTATCATTTTTGTTGTCAATAGTGGCGTTATTGGCGGGGTATTTTATTTATTCTAAAGTAGTTGAACGTATATTCGGAATTTCTCCAGAGGTAGAGACACCGGCAACGGCAAAAGCAGATGGTGTCGATTTCGTAGAGATGGATTGGAAGCGTGTTTTTCTCATTCAGTTCTTAAACATTGCTGGTCTTGGACCAATATTTGGAGCAATTGCAGGTGCGCTGTGGGGACCAGTTGCATTTCTCTGGATCGTATTAGGCTCTATTTTCGCAGGAGCAACACATGATTATTTTTCAGGAATGCTATCGGTGAGACACAGTGGTGAAACCATTGGTGAAATCGTAGGTCGATATCTTGGATTAAGTGCAAAGCAAGTGATGAGAGTCTTCTCTGTGGTTCTTCTGGTTCTAGTAGGCGTTGTGTTTATTTCAGGACCAGCAGGCTTACTACAAACAATGACGGGCATTAATAAATATTATTTCTTAGCACTTATTATTATATATTATATATTAGCAACGATTCTGCCTATTGATAAAATTATTGGAAAAGTTTATCCAATTTTTGGTGCGGCATTAATCATTATGGGCGTTGGAATCATGGGTGGCATCCTACTTGGTGGCTACTCGATTCCAGAAATCTCATTCCAAAACTTCCACCCAGCTCAAAAATCAATCTTTCCATTCTTGTTTATCACCATTGCATGTGGGGCAATTAGTGGCTTTCACGCAACACAATCCCCTATTATGGCGAGATGCCTTAAGAACGAAAGAGAAGGCAGACGCGTATTCTATGGTGCTATGATTGCAGAAGGTGTAATTGCTTTGATTTGGGCAGCAGCGGCAATGAGTTTCTATGGTAGTACCGAAGCATTAGCAGCAGCAGGTCCTGCGGCTGTAGTAGTCAATGACATTTCAACGACATTACTTGGCACCTTTGGTGGCGTCTTGGCTGTACTTGGTGTTGTTGCAGCACCGATTACCTCTGGGGATACGGCATTTAGAAGTGCGAGACTTGTAATAGCAGATGCTATGAACTTTAAACAAGACAAGCTTATGAGCAGATTTTTAATAGCAGTGCCACTATTTGTTGTCGGTATAGCGCTTTGCTTCATTGATTTTACAATAATTTGGAGATACTTTGCATGGTCAAATCAAACTCTTGCAACCATTGTTTTATGGACATCTGCAACCTATTTATATAAAAACGCTAAGCCTCACTGGATTGCTTCATTACCTGCGACCTTTATGACTGCGGTAGTTACATCGTATATCATCGTAGCTCCAGAAGGGCTAAAAATGTCTGAAAGCATTGGTCTGCCTGTGGGGATCGGTGTTGCAGTAGTTACGTTTGCATACTTCCTTATGAAAGCAGCTTCGGAAGGTAAAGCGAGAGTAGCAGCTGACGAGGCATAATAATCAAAGCAAACCATTGTATCATTCATTAAATAATAAGACGGCTCACTATCTTACGATGGTGGGCCGTCTTTTATTAAGTAGCAAAGATTTTATTTGTGTATTGCATTAGACTTCTCTAATAATACCGAGGGGGGTTTGTTCATGATCCTGTCCAAGTGGATTATCTTTAAGAATACGCACCATGAGATTCTTGTCAATGTCCTTATGAGAAACGCCGAGAATAGCACCAGCTAAATCATTAATATCCACAACCGCTACCTTAACGCCACCAAGAGCATCACTAACTTCTTTAGCAACTTCATTAGGACGCGCTGGTCCTAAGACGACGTATTGATTGTAGGGTGGGAGTGTATTTGGTGTAGGACCGTCTATAGAGGTCGCTTTATATCCTGCGATATCATAAAAAACACCTTTTTTCCCAAAGGGTTTTGTTACGGCACTGGCTGCTGCAGCAAATAAAATTCTTGGGATACCACATTCTATAAGTGCCATCTCCATGGTTTCAGGCATTCCTAAACCGATACCAGCAGGGGTTTTAGTGACGTATTTTGAGAGTAGCTTTGCTAAGGGTCTTGGTTTAATTTCTTTTAATGGAATTGCTCTTCCTTGCGTAATACCAACAATTTTTTCGGTGACAAATAATAGGTCGTTTGACTGTACTATTTCACCTGCATATTGCTTAATAACAGAGATTAAATCATCCTCTCTCATCACGACATGTGTCTTAATTGGTATTCTTAAAAATGTCTTACCGTCTATTTTAACCTCAGGCGGCTTTATCCTTCTGGTTGCTTGTTCGCTCATGTAAACCTCCAAATTCAATAGTTACAATTTATTATATCATCAAATATAAAAGAGACAATGCCAAATACTAACAACCTAGTTGACTTTTATGAGTTGTTAGTGTATAATTGTGACAACTTATATTACAAACTAAGTTGTCAGCACGACGACATTATTGTTTTTATATGCATAGAAAGGAGGACTTCTATGATTTTGAATCAAGGTTATTTAGTTAAAAGAAGAACATCCACAAGACAAGTAGAGCCGTATACCATGCGACTGGTTGAAGCAAAGGAAATTGACCGTGTTATGCAGCTACAGCATCAAGTCTATGAAGGACTGCCTAATAAACAAGTGCTGTATAAGGACACGAAGATTGAAATGCTAGACGATCTATACAATGGTGCATTAATTATAGGTGTTTTTAATTCTGAGGATCGATTGATTTCATATCGATACATCAGCTTTCCAGGTAAATCAAATAAAAATCTTGGGAATGACATACAATTATTAGAAAGTGAACTCGATCGAGTGGTTCACCTTGAAACCACATTAGTAGATCCCCAATATAGAGGTAATCGTCTTCAATCCTTAACACTCTCAAAAGCAATAGAGCTAATTGAACCGATGGAAATGAAGCATCTGCTCTGTACGGTTTCACCTTATAACCTATTTTCACTGTATAATATCATGTCTGCGGGACTGAATATTAAAGCTCTAAAGAGAAAGTACGGTGACGAAGCTCAAAATGGTATGTGGCGCTTTATTCTGCATAAGGATATTTCAGACGATATTGCTTGGAATGATTTAAATGCGAAATCTCTAAAAATGGATAGCCTACTAGAACAAAAATTTTTGATTGAAAAAGGTTATGTCGGATATAAATTGAACAAGGATACACAAATGATTCAATATTCGTTAGCCAATTAAGCCCTTAGTAGTTTAACTTCATGTTCAGATATTCCTCCACTTATTTCAAACTTTCACTTACGTGAAAGTTTTTTTCTTTTTTGGGAGTAAACGGCTCATTATTAGGTATAAATTCAGAAACATAATTAGTTATTAGAAGCATAGTCACTGTTTAAGTTAAACGAGATGTGTACATATCACAAGGTAAGGTGAATATATGAAGTGGATTGATGTAGAAACACAATACAAGGCACTTTTCGATCGTAGTCATGATGCTATATTTCTTTTAGATTTATCTGGACATCATATTGTATCGAATCAAAAGGCTGCTGAGATATTTGGCTATTCTACTGAAGAGCTTATTTCTCTTGGCTATAAAGATCTTTCAGCGGAAATTGACGAAAGTCAGGCGATGTTAAAAAGATTAATAAACGGTGAAGATATTGGCATCTATCGACGCAAATTTCGACATAAGGATGGGCACATTATTCCTGTTGAGATCGACATTGAGTTGGTAAAAAGTAGTAAAGGAATTCCTATATATTTTCAAAGTATTATAAGGGACGTTAGTGATCGTGTCGCAGATGAAGAAAAAATCGCTGCTTATACGGCCCTACAGCTTACACTTTTAGAGACGACCATCGAGCTGATGGGGAACCCAATAGAGCAAAGTGATAAGAGTATCAACCAGTTACTTGAGCGTATTGGACAGTTTTATGAAATTGATCGCGTCTATTATTTTAAGTATGACTTAGTCAATCAAATGATGACCAACGCGTTTGAATGGTGTGGTAGCGACATTTTGCCTCAGATTGACCTCTTGAAAAATATACCCTTTTCTGACTTTCCAGAATGGGTTGAAGCACACATGAGGGGGAGCAATATTCGGTATGATGAGGTTGCAACTATGCCTGACGGTGCTTAAAAGGAAAGCTTAATGTCTCAGGGCATTAAAAATATAATTACCATTCCAGTCATGTTTAAAGAGTCCTGCCTTGGATTTGTGGGTTTTGATTCTGTAAAGAAGCTCAAGGTATGGCGAACAGATGAAATTGACCTTTTGAAGCTACTCGCCACAATATTGGCCAATTATGAAATCAGAATTTCCCATGAAGCAAAGCTGTTTGAATCCGTAAGGAGAGAGGAAGCTGCAAATGCTTCAAAATCACAATTTTTAGCCAATATGAGTCATGAACTTAGAACGCCGTTAAACGGGATTATTGGTTCTATAGCTCTTTTGAAGCAAATAATTACTGATGAAAAGCCAAAAGGCTTTATCGAAACAGTAGAGTTTCAGTCCAACCTGCTAATGGAGAAGCTAAATGACCTTTTAGAGTACGCGAGAGTAGAAAAGGATGAAATTGAAATAGATGATATTGTCGATCAACCAAGAGCGGCATTTACAGGGTTGTTTAATAGGTTTGAAATTGAGGCTATAGATAAAAAGCTAGGCTTTGACGTTGTTTATTCTGAGGAAGTTCCAATGCTTCTCGTACTGGATTTTAAGAGAGTTGAAAAGATCCTTTCTCATTTACTCAGCAACGCCGTTAAATTTACAGAAGAGGGAAAAATCAGTGTTAGCTTTAATTACAAGAGCTTGAATCACCTATTAATAATCACTGTAATGGATACAGGGGAAGGAATGAGTGATGCCTTGGTTGAAAAAGTATTTTCACCCTTTGTTCAGGGTGAAGCAAGCGCTTCCCGAAGGTTTGAAGGAATGGGCTTAGGGCTTGCACTATCCAAATCCTTTGTATTGCAGCTAGGTGGTGAAATTCATATCTTGCCGAACACCCCAAGAGGTACTGTGGTCACTCTCAGCATACCGGCAAGATACAAGCATTATGAGGAAGCCGTTGAAGTCACAAGCAATGCGATTGAATCAAGCCTTTTAGGAAAAATAAACTATTCGCATTCGCCTTTGAAATCAATAGAAGCGCTAAAAGCAGCGCTTAAATTGCATCGACCTATGGATTCTAGAAAATTAATCCACGAAATTGAAGCAGAAGGACTAGAGCCAGATCAAAGCCTGATGGTCAGTTCACTTGCAAGGCACATTAAACGATTTGAATTTGATAAGGCGCTTAAGGAGCTATCAGAATACGAGGTGCATGTGTATGAAAACCCTAAATAAATGTCGTGTTCTAATTGTAGATGATACGAGAACAAATCTTGAAATATTGGTTGAAATTTTAGGGGAGGCATATGATGTATCAGTTGCTTTATCAGGCTTTGAAGCACTTGAACTCGTTCAGATATGCCCGTTTGATCTGATACTTTTAGATATTATGATGCCGAACATGGATGGCTATGAGGTTCTTGAAAAAATCAAAAAAATTGAAAGCTATGATACGGTACCCGTTATGTTCATCTCTGCACTGTCAGACATAAAAAACAAGACCAAGGGTTTCAATTTAGGAGCGGTGGATTATATCGTAAAGCCCTTTAACATTGAGGAGGTAAAATCCAGAGTTAAAACACATTTGCAGCTGAGAACGGCATTGATGGCGCTTGAGGATCAAAATGAAATTTTGGAGCACAAGGTTGAAGAACGAACGCATGAGGTCAGGATGATTCAGCAAGCGACGATGATGAGCTTCGCAAGCCTGGCTGAATTTAGGGACTCAGAGACCGGCGCACATATAAAACGTGTTAAGGAGTATGCTAGAGTGGTTGCAACTGGTCTGAGAAGCCTTGATAAATACAAGCACCTAATAACGGATCGCTATGTTGAGCTGCTTGTCATGTCATGTCCGCTACATGACATCGGTAAAGTTGGAATCCCTGATGCCATTCTACTTAAAAAAGGAAAGCTGACCTTTGAAGAGTTTGAAGAGATGAAGAAGCATACTATCTTTGGCAAACAAGCGATAGAGGCAGTTGAAAGGGATATTGGCTCACTGGGATTCTTGCATCTAGGGAAGGAAATCGCTATTTCACATCACGAAAAATGGGATGGAAGTGGTTATCCAAATGCACTGAGTGGGGAAGATATCCCGCTTTCAGGGCGCATTATTGCAATAGCAGATGTATTTGATGGGTTGGTAAGTCGTCGTGTTTATAAACCGCCATTTACACTTGAGACTGCAATTGGTATTATATTAGAGGGAAAAGGCGCCCATTTCGATCCAGATATCGTAGAGGTGTTCATGGAACAGCTGGAAATTATAAGGGATATCGGCTACCACCAAGCGGATTCTGAGGAAGAGAGAGAAGTGCTAGCTAAACCATATTCCCCTTGAGGTGAGCATGAGAATTAATAATTACATCAGTGCATCGGGCTATTGCTCAAGAAGAAAAGCGGATGAACTGATTTTACAAAAAAAAGTTAAAATCAATGGCAGAGTGGCGTCTATCGGTGATCAGGTCGGAGAAAAGGACCGTGTTGAGGTGGATGGAAAACGCATTGGCCAGAAAAAGAAACACGTCTATATCGCTTTTAATAAACCCGAGGGCGTTATCTGTACCACGGAAAGGCATATAAAGAATAACATCATTGATTTTATAGGGTACGAGGAGCGAATTTTTCCAATTGGAAGACTGGATAAGGACAGTGAGGGATTAATTCTCTTAACCAGCGATGGGAGTATCGTCAACGAGGTTTTAAGAGCTGAAAATGGTCACGAGAAGGAGTATCGTGTCACCCTAAATCACGCATTTGACGCTGATTTTTTAGAGCAAATGCAGTCAGGGGTCGTCATTTTTAACCCCGTAAAGAAAAAGCATGAAAAGACCCTACCTTGTAAGATTCAAAAATCCGATGCGACGACCTTTTCGATAATTCTTTCACAGGGGCTAAATCGACAGATCAGACGTATGAGTGAGGCTCTGGGATATGAGGTTGTTAAACTCAAGAGAGTGAGATTTCTGAATATTAAGCTGGGAAATCTAAAGCTTGGTCACTATCGGCCATTGTCAGATGAGGAAGTTAAGAACTTGTTAAACAAAAAGAACAAGTAATCGTATTGACAAATTTTATAGAAGTGATAAAATTATCGCAAATGCAAATCAATCGCATTTGCGATTTTTATTTAAATATCATCTCGATTGTTGTAAAATCTGAGGACTTGACGTCTGAGGATTGGTATATGATTATGAAAACGGAGGGGAATATGATTCAACTTAGACTTAAAAATACGGATAGCATACACAGTAAGAAAAGGGTATTAATGACTTTATTATTAACCCTCATACTGGTTTTATCTGGATGCCAGGTTAATGGTTCGCAAAACGAAACGGATAATAATGGTATAACTGGGGAAGGTGATGCCCTTGAAAATAATAAAGGCGGGAGCACTCAGCTGAACATCGTAACCACTTTATTTCCTCAGTATGACTTTACTAAGGAAATTGGTGGTGATGCTGTAAATGTGACACTTATCATCCCACCAGGAGTGGAGCCACATGCTTTTGAGCCGACACCACAGGACGTTCTAAAAATGCTCGATGCAGATGTACTCATCTATACCAGCGCTGAAATGGAGCCTTGGATAACCAGTGTTCTAGAAACTCTAGATCCCACTAAAACGCTTGTAGTAGATGCAAGTGCAGGCGTTGAAATGATTGCGTCTGATCATGACCATGAAGAAGCTGCCGATCATGAAGAGGATGCAGATGATGCAGATGATGAGCACGATGGTATCGATCCACACTATTGGCTTGATCCAAATAATGCAATAATAATGGTAAGTAACATACTATCAGCACTCTCAGATAAATTACCTGAAAAAGCGACACTTTTCAGTGAGAATGCTTCTAAGCTAACGAATGATTTAGAGGCACTTGATCAGACGATTGTTGATGCGGTTGAAAGATTTGACTCAAAAACCATATTATCGGGGGGGCACTTTGCCTTTGGTTATTTTGCTCATCGCTACGGTCTTGAAAATGTTTCTCCTTATGAAGGCTTTTCACCTGATGCTGAACCAACGCCTCAAAAAATTGCTCAGTTAATTGATACGATTTCAAGCACAAAAGCAAAGGCAATCTATTATGAAGAGTTAATTGATCCAAGAGTTGCAAAAGTAATTTCAGACGAGACAGGAGTTGAAATGCTATTGCTTCATGCAGCACATAACATTTCTAAAGAAGAGCTTTCAAATGGAACGACTTATTTAGAGATTATGTATGGCAATTTAGAAAGATTGAAAGAAGGGTTAGGATATAAATGAAACTAATAGAAGTGAGTAATCTAGTAGTAAAATATGGTCATCACATTGTTCTTGATCACGTATCTTTCGATATAAAACGAGGCGACTATGTAGGTCTAGTAGGGGCAAATGGCTCTGGTAAAACAACACTTGTTAAAGCACTTCTTGGGCTTATTCCCTATGAGCAGGGGATAATAAAGTACGAAAAGGAGAGCATAAAAAAGGGGTATTTACCTCAAATCGCCTTGACGACAGATCGATTATTTCCTGCTGAGGTAAGAGAAATAGTAGGTATCGGACTGCTAAGTGGTAAAAAAAGACCAAAGTTTTTAAATAAAGAGGATTTGGTTTTGATTGATAGTATTTTAGAAAGACTTGATATCTCACAGCTAAAAAATAAGAAGATTGGCGACTTATCAGGAGGCCAGCAGCAGCGCGTATTGCTGGCTAGAGCGCTAGTGGGTCGACCTGAGCTATTGATTATGGATGAACCAACCAGCGCGCTGGATCCAAGAGTTCGAGAGGATTTTTATAAGCTGATACAAGATATTAATGAAAAAGATGGTACGACTATTTTGTTGGTTTCCCATGATCTTGGGAGCATTCAAGAATATGCAAAGAAAATGCTGGTTTTAGATAGAGAGGTTGTGTTTTATGATGAAGTTGATCAATTTACCTCTTCTTTTGGCTCAAAGCATTTTCATTCTTAGGAGGCGACGATGGCAGTTTTTAATATGATTATTCAGTCGCTTCAATATAGTTTTATGCAAAGGGCAATCATCGTGGGCATATTGATTGCAGTTTGTAGCTCATTACTTGGGATTTTTTTAGTGCTTAAGAAGTTTTCCATGATTGGTGATGGTCTGGCACATGTTAGCTTTGCAACTGTAGCGATTGCCTTGCTACTGAATCAGTCACCCCTATATTTATCGATTCCAATCGTTATTTTAGCATCTATGCTCATTCTGAAGCTAAATGAAAAAACTCAGCTTCATGGCGATGCAGCAATTGGCTTGGTGTCTTCATTTTCAGTTGCGTTTGGGGTCCTTGTAGCGAGTTTATCTAAAGGTTTTAATGTGGATTTGTTCAGCTTCTTATTTGGTAGTATCCTTTTAATCAGCAAATCAGATGTGGTTTTATCTATCATACTTGCTGTGCTTGTTGTCAGTACAATCGTATTATTTTATAAGGATTTGTTTGCCATAACACACGATGAATCCTTTGCCAGTGTCATGGGCATCAACACCAAACGAATGAATACCTTAATCGCCGTGTTAACTGCGGTTACAATTGTTTTAGGTATCAGAGTCGTCGGTACAATGTTGATTTCAAGTTTGATTGTTTTTCCAACAGTGACTGCATTACAGGTATCGAGAAGCTTTTTATCAACCATCGTCATTTCTACGGTTATTTCAATCGCTTCAGTTATCATCGGTGTGATTGGATCCTTTGTATTAAACTTGCCTTCTGGGGCGAGCATTGTTATGGTGAATGCAATTTTCTTTCTAGTAGCGATGCTGTTTAAAAGGCTACGTTAGGAGGCAGCTATGAATCAAAATATAGTCGAATTATTTAAAGCCAATCAAATTAAAAATACAACGCAAAGGCATAGGGTCATTGAGTACCTAATCAAGTGCAAGGAGCCTGTAACTGCCGAGAGCATCTACATTGCCTTGTTTGAGGATGATGCTTATGAGGATAAGGTAAACCTTTCAACCGTATATAGAATACTCGATTTATTTGTTAAGCAGAGTATCGTATTAAGAAATTCGTTTGGAAATGAGCATAAGTCAACCTATGAATTTAATCGTAGGGAACACAAGCATCATTTGATATGTGTAAAGTGCAATAAAGTAACCTCTATCAAGGGTTGTCCATTAAAAGCCTATGAACAGGATTTGGGCAATCAAACGCACTTTAAGATTTTAGAGCACCGTTTAGAGATTTTTGGTGTTTGTCCTTCTTGTCAGGAGAGAGGCAACTAAGTAAAGTTGATAATGGAGACCTGATAAAAGCACGAAAAAAAGGAGCAACCTAATGCAGTTTTGCAATAGAGTTGCTCTTATTTTTGTAAAATGAATCAATTTTTAAATGATTGCTCTGAATCAAGGGGTAATAAAATCCTGAGTAAAATAATTGACATATTCGCCTCCAATATAGACGCCTACACCAAGATAGTTGATTTGTCTTAGCAGATTTTCTCTATGTCCCGGAGAATTCACCCAGCCTGAGTGTGCTGCAAAAGCATTGGTATATCCAGCTGCTATGTTTTCTGCAGCGACAGAATAATCAATACCATCTGCCAAGATACGATCGAACGGGGAATAGCCACTTGGATTGATATGGTCAAAGAAGGAACGTACGGCCATATCCTTACTGTGCTTTCTTGCTACATTGGCAAGACCTTCATGCCAGACTAATATAGATTTACCATTAGCAACTCTAAAAACATTTGCTAAATCAAAAATGGTTTTTTCATAGGATATTCTCAGTGCATCTGTTGCCGTACTGTATTGACGTTTCATAGATTGCTCGACACTGTAATCAACTATTTTGACAGCAAAGAGCTTTCCGCTTGATGCCGTATCAAAATAGGCTGTCACATAGGCATTGTCTTTTAAATAAACCGCCGTTTCGGCAGTGTTATATTGCTGATATTGCGTCGTGCCCTTCTGAATGTAGCTCAATGGTGCCCCAAGTAGCTTGGTTACCTCTGTCTTGCTTTGTCCGATAGTCACGTTTGATTTACCACTTAATAAATTAGAGGCGGTATAGAGTGCAACTACTTGGTTGTTCTGAATTCCAATTTGATAGTAGTTTTTATAATTGGTGTGATACACCAACCATGTAAAACCATATTCACTGTAATCTTCTCTGAGGGGTTTACCTGCAAGCTTGATGACAGTATCGTAGGTGTCTCCGATTTTTATACCACCAACACTGAATGTGGCAGAGGATGTGTTTCCTTGGATAACGCCGATTTCAACTAGAAGCTTTTGAGACATAACAGCTGCGTGCGCCCTTGTGGCAGTCATAGTTGGACCAAAGGTACCATCGGGATAGCCACTGATGATGCCAAGTGCAACTGCTGCTACAGCCTGCTCAAAATAGTCACTTGAAACCTTATCAAAATCTGAGAGGGAGTTTAGAGCGCTGGCTTTTTGAGCCTCACTTATGGTCTTACCCCTACTATAGAAAGCGTTGACAACGATGCTTGACATTTCTTCACGTGTAATTGATTTTTCAAGGCTATTTTCAGTGATGCCTCCATACTCGGTTTCCTTTATCAGACCAGATGTAAGTGCCGATTCTGCAAAGGGTGCACCCCAATACTCATTTGGACTAGCGGCTCTAAGGGGAAGCTTTAATGCATTGACAATAATAGCAATAAATTCAATGCGTTTAACGGATGCATCAGGCTTAAATGTTCCATCTGGGTATCCAGTGATGACGCCGAGAGGTTTAATTGTATCTATATAGGATTCAGCCCAGTGTCCAGAAGTATCTCCAAAGGTAGCTGCAAAATCTGTGGGTATACTTGTAACCGTAAGCGCAATTAATAAAATCATGACGAAAAGTCTTTTAATAAAACGATTCATATCTTCTCCTTAAGATGTACTATAAAGTTGACATAATAAATGTGTAAACTTAAAGTTACACTGTAATCAACAAACTACTTTTATTATACTTGAATCGTGTTACCAGTGCATTACATTTCCATAAAGAAAATAAGTCAATTCTGTGAAATTGATTTAGATATCTAGAAACGTACGGCATAAAAATAAAGTCGCAGTATAATACTGCGACCGTTTGGTTAATTTTATAAGCTATCTGAAATACTGGTCAATTCCTCAACCATACCGTAAATGGATTCAATGCTCTGAGTTAGTGTATTTAATATCGTCATGATTTCGTCAGAAAGGGTATACATCGTTTGGGTTTCATCCTTTAAGGACTGGCTATCAGTCATGATCGAATTGGTCATTTGAGAGATCGACACAACAGAATCATTACTTTGCTTAGAGAGTTTACTAATTTCCTCTGCGACGACAGCAAAGCCCTTGCCCTGCTCACCAATTCGAGCAGATTCAATTGCTGCGTTTATGCCCAGCATATTCGATTTTTTAGAAATATTTTGAATAATTGCCGTAAAGGAGTTGACCTCTCCAATTTTGTTGTTAAATTGCTCAGTTAATTTAGCAAGCTGGTTGGAAAAGCGAGTAAATTCTTCAGCCTTATCTGATATATTTTTAGTAGAATCTGTGATATCTGAAAGATTTTGACTGAGTTCTTTTGCCATATTTCTGAGGAGCTCTTGCTTTTCAGTGCTCTCACCTATAAATAAACTACCGATTACCTTGCCAGTTTCATTATCATAAATAGGCAGTGCAGTTCCGACATAAGGAATTCCAAATAGACTTGCATCTACAATTGCCATTTGTCTCTCTCTTAAAGACATCGCTTTATCAACTAGAGAGCCTGGTTTAACTGGATCCCCAGCTTTAACTTTGTGATTTAGTTGTCTTCCAGATAGATAGTGTATGTAGGTATCTAAGCTTGTCACAGCTATTGCTGTATCTCTTATAGCTAATGCCTGTATTGTTTTTGATAGCTCAATTAATTGTGTAAGTTGTGGATGTATGCTCATAATGCACTCCTTAATGAAATAGTTTCATTCTACTTATAGATGCAAAAACAATGCCATGTTACGGTTGAACCATAAATAGATTTAGTTGATTTAGTACAAGTAAACACTGCATTGTAAAAAATAAAGTCTAAAAATTATTACGAAATTGTATTTTGAAGGTAGAATAACGTAAACTTTTCGATACATATAAATATATATTTACACAAAAGTGTAAACAAAAGTTTCACATTGATCTATTTAATGAAAAAATATATATTTTCTCAAATATTGATATAGAAGTGAGAAAGAATGTAGGATAGACTCTGTCTATCAAAAATCAGATTTGCTATAATGTGAGAAAGACTAAAAGTTGAGGACATAAAAAATGGAACATGATTTAACAAGAGGCCCTATTTTAAAAGGGCTTGTAAGGATGGCACTCCCTATAATGGGAACTAGCTTCATTCAAATGGCATATAATTTGACAGATATGATTTGGATTGGATTCCTGGGTTCCAATGCAGTTGCCGCAGTTGGAATAGCTGGATTCTTTATTTGGCTTTCGCAGGCGTTTATATTTTTAGGCAAGACGGGAACTGAAATAAGGGTAGCACAGGCCACTGGCGCTGGAAAAAATGACATTGCTCAAAAGGTAGCGCGCAACGGGTTGTTCATCAGTACGGTTGTTGCAATTCTCTATTCTACAGTAATCTTGCTTTTGAGGAAGCCATTAATTGGTTTTTTTAATACGAACGATGCTGGGGTTGAAGAAATGGCATTTGCCTATTTGATTATCGTCGTATTTGGCTTGATTTTTAATTTCTTAAATCAAGTTCTAACAGGGATATTTAATGGTAGAGGTAATAGCAAATTGCCGTTTCAGATTAATGCTGTCGGTCTTGTGATCAATATGGTGCTTGATCCTGTTTTAATCAATGGGCTGGGTCCTTTTCCAGTGATGGGGGTTAAAGGTGCTGCAATAGCAACTGTGTTTGCTCAAGCAGTGGTTCTATTGATTTTCATCTACAATATTCGCTTTAAGCACAGCTTGTTTAAACACTTTCAATTCATAAAAAAACCCGACCTTGATGAAGTGGTCACTATTGTGAAAATGGGATTCCCGCCGGCACTTCAAAGTGCTCTTTTTACATTGATTTCGATGGTTATAGCAAGAATTATAGCTGAGTATGGTGCATTGCCGATTGCCGTTCAGAAGGTTGGCTCTCAAATAGAGTCCATCACATGGATGACTGCAACTGGATTTGCTGTGGCACTAGGCAGCTTTGTTGGTCAAAACTATGGTGCCCACCAATATAGAAGAGTGGTAAAGGGCTACTTCACTTCAATGAAAATTGCGCTTGTCATAGGCTTGTTCAACACCGTATTGTTATTCTTTGGTGCAAAATGGCTATTCATGATATTTATCAGAGAATCCGCTGCGATTCCGCTGGGGATAGATTATTTACGGATTTTAGCGATTTCTCAACTTTTTATGTGTGTTGAAATTACTAGCTCAGGCGCGTTTAATGGCATTGGGAAAACTGAACCAGCTGCCTTAACCAGTATCGTCTTTAACCTGCTAAGAATTCCCATGGCCATTTACTTTAGTAAAATGACCATTTTGGGATTAAATGGGATTTGGTGGAGTATTACAATCAGCAGTATATTTAAAGGAATTATCGTCTTTATTTGGTTTAATATCATTATTAAAAGCCGTCCTGAATTTAGTGATACAGCTGCAGATTTGCTTGAAAATTGACATTGAAAACTTTAATTAATTAACAATTAATTGTAAATTTTTTATTAACAAAGCCAAACACTTAAAATACTAAACAAAGTAAAGAACTCGTAAACTTACTTGATTTTTACTCATGTGAAGCGTATGATTAATTTTATCCGAGTCCGTTTGAATGGACTCAAAATACAAAGTATAGGAAGTGTGCGGGGGTATGCAATTTCATCTTATATTGGCAATAGGTGTTTTTTTTATTACGTATTTACTTATTATGTCAGAGAAGCTAAACCGAACTGCAGTTGCAATGGTTGGCGCATTTTTAATGGTAATGCTTAATATTGAGGGACAAGAAAGAGCATTACACTATATTGATTTTAATACCATCGGGCTTTTAATTGGGATGATGATTATTGTCAATGTTATGAAGAAAAGCGGTATTTTTCAGTATGTCGCGATAAAGGCAGCAAAAATTGCAAAGGGAGATCCCTGGAAAATTATACTCTACTTTTGTGTTATTACCGCCTTGGCATCAGCTTTACTCGATAACGTAACAACTGTTTTATTGATTGTACCGGTTACTTTAGTTATTACAGATACGCTGGAACTAAATCCAATTCCTTTCTTAGTACCAGAAATACTAATTGCAAACATTGGTGGGACAGCAACACTAATTGGGGATCCGCCCAATATTATGATCGGTAGTGCTACCGGGTTGGGATTTATGGATTTCTTAATCGCACTTGGTCCAGTAGTTGTGATTATTTTTATCGTCACAATGGTGATTTTTAAGTATGGCTATAGAATGCACTATGTTGCAACAGATGCAAACAAGAGAAAGATCCTAAAGCTAGATGAAAAGAAGGCAATTAAGGATCCGATACTAATGAAAAAGAGCATTCTAATATTACTTTGCACAGTATTGGGCTTTGTTTTACATCAGTATCTTGGCTATGAATCAGCGACAATTGCATTGTTTTTTGCATCTATCCTTTTGCTGATTAGTAAATGTGATGTTGAGGATATCTTTATTGAGATTGAATGGGCAACCATTTTCTTCTTCATCTCTTTATTTATCTTGGTTGGTGCGCTTGAAGAAGTCGGTGTTATGGAGTACTTAGCGTCTAAGCTATTAGAAGTAACTGAAGGCAATATGATGTTTACGATGATTGTTATTTTATGGGTTTCAGCCATTGCATCCTCAGTATTAGATAACATACCATTCGTTGCGACTATGATTCCGCTGATCAAGAACTTTGGAGCTATGTCTGGCCTTGATGTGACTCCACTTTGGTGGGCGTTGGCGTTAGGTGCATGTTTAGGCGGCAATGGTACACTTGTCGGCGCTTCCGCTAACGTTATTGTTTCAGGTTTAATTGCAAGACATGGACAAAAATTAAGCTTTGGCTATTATTTGAAAATTGGTTTTCCTTTAATGCTTGTATCGATTGTAATATCAACCGTTTACCTGGTTGTCTTTATCATATAAGGAGGCGTCTAAATGCGAAAATTGATGAATGCAGAACTGATGGAACACGATATTAAGCTAAGACAGATGGGTGCAGACGTTTATGTTATCAATTCAAAAATGTGCTTTGTTGTCTTTCTTGTCGGCAGCACAGAAATTGCCTATGTTTATAATGTCAACAAAAAAGGACGTTATTTTCTAGAGAGAATCAAACCCTATCCATTAGCACTAAGAGAGTTTGAAAGAGAAGAAGATGTTATTGAAATCATTGAAATTGATCTGGAGCAATTTAAAAACGCTTCAAACAGTCACAATATAGAAACGTTTATTGAGATTAATCAAAACTTCAATCTATCATTAAGAAAGTTTGAAGATTTATTCCTTTACTTTAATGTGCCAAAGGAGACCGCTGAGGCGATAAAATCTAAGCTTGGAGAGATTGACCAAATCATTGAGACTGCAAAAACCTCATCAGATCGAATTTACTTTAAGAAAAACCCTGATAATCTATAAACAGTTTTGTAACATTTGGTTTAAAGGATAGGTCGCTGTCTAATTGTGTCAGTTCATTAAAAATTCTGTTAATAAAAAGTACGAGATTATTAACACCGATTTTATTGTATTTCCAAACTCTATATGGTATTTTTAAGGCATATTGAAACGAGGAGTACATAGAATGACATTAACGGAATTCAAAACGACAAGCCCCTACAATTTTTCGCCTGTCGATATCATATTAGAATGGTCTAATCAAGCAGTAGAGCTTCACTATGGCGATCAGGAAAGGATTCAGATTTCTAAAATCCAAACGATTGCCTCAGAAAGCGTAGATAAGGTGGTTATCAGTGAGATCTCTGGTAAAGACCATACCATCAAAGAGATTTTGACAGAAGCCAGTCGTATTCTAAAGAAAAACGGTAGATTGTTTATTGCACTTGGAAAAACTGTGGGCATCAACCCATTTTCACGACTTAAAGCTAAGCAAAAAAGCGAGCAAGTGATGACACATATAGAAAAGTATGTGGGTGAGCTTGACCTGTTGATTGATAAGAACTACATACTTCAGGATGATCAGGTTTTACTTGAAGTGGTAAAGTTAGAAAGTGATTATATATTAAAGAAGGTTGTCATATAGCGGTGCTGTTGTGACAGCCTTTTTTTTATGTTAGAATCAAAATACAAAGTGAGGTGATCGTGTGTTTATAAGAAAAAAGTATGTTATATTTTTCTTACTCTTCTGTATGGGCATCATTTTAGTAGCCTGTACACCAAAAACAGAAATAATTGGCACAGAGAATACAGATGATTCCACGCTTCAGGCTACAGATACTATTGAAGGTGAAGAAATTCAAAATGTTTATATTACATGTGCAGCGGCAGAAGGGCTATCGGCGTATTCGCTTACAAAGATTTTATATGAACAGCCAACATTAACCGAGGGCATTACCCTTGACTATAAATTATACAATGATGTCGCTTCGCTCAAAGAGGCATTAAGTAACAAAGAGCCGTCCATAGCAGTTCTTCCCTTTACACTTGCAATAGACACTTTGGTTGAACAGGATGATTACAAGCTACTTGGAGTGGCTAAGGGAAACAACCATTTACTTCTAGGAATAGAGTCTTTATATGATGTAAAGGGTAAATCCATAAAGGTGTATGATCCCTCTGGCTATCAAGGCCTTTACTCTTCTTCTATTAAAAGATTAACCCATGATTTAGCACTAAAAGGATTAATTCTAGATCGTGACTATACATTATCTTATATAGATGCCATGGAGGATATGGTTCAAACGAGTCCAAATGATCTGTTGATGATTGAGGAGGTCTATCTAGATAATCCACAATTTAAATCGTACAATAATTACGTGACTTTAGATGAAGTGGAAGATTATCAGCTTGCGGTTATCGTCCAACGAGATGCGTATGAGGTTTATCCTGAGCTGGTGTCATCCTTTAACAATGCCTATTATCGCGCTTGTATATGGCTAAGCGCAAACCCTGAAAGAGCCATTGCCTACGCGATGCAAATAGACACAACCCAAACCACAATGCCTGTAAGAAGTATCTATTACTTTAATGCGGATAAAAGTATAAATCAAATACTTCAAATGATTGATTGGCTAGGCTATAGACAGAACATAAAGGAACGTATTTCAAATAGTGTTTACAAGGGCCAATAGACGAATGGAGGGCGATATGGAACATCTATACAAATGGCAAGAGTTAGATATAAGAAAGGATGCAGCTTCAGAGTCATTCTTCCTTGACTTTGAAAAGGACATGGCTGAGAATGGAATAAGAACGAGAATTGAACCTATTTCAGATGGCGGATATCGCCTTCTTGTCCCTTTAAAGGATTTTGAAGTGGCAAAAGCGTATTATACGGGTGAAGTAAAAACCGTCATATCTACGCATGAGTCGCTTTATCATGTATTCGATAATGATCTCTCATTTAAAAATAAGAAGTTATACGACAATCCGTATAAGGGTATAGGGAAATTCAATCGATTTAGAAGCTACTTTTACATTGCTTTTGTTTTAGTCGTTATGTTAATCATTTTGAAGTTTGTTAAAATTCCGTGAATTTACTATAAAAATGAATTATGACCTTTGACTTTTTAGGTATTAGTGTTAAACTATTGTCATGGGGATAGTTTATTTTTTTGCTTAACAAAGTTAAATTATTAACAAATGGAGGGACAAAAATGACATTTGAAATGACAAATGAAGACCTCATGATGCGTGAACTGTTCAAAAAGTTTACAAAAAATGAGGTAGAACCAATTGCTGCGGAAATAGATGATTTAGAAAGATTCCCAGCGGAAACTGTTAAAAAAATGGCAAACCTCGGCATGATGGGTATTCCATTTCCGAGAAACTACGGTGGCGCAGGTGGTACTTACTGGCAGTACATCAACCTTGTTGAAGAGCTTGCTGTAGCATGCGGTACAACTTCGGTTGTCTTATCTGCACATACTTCACTTTGTGCAGCACCTATCTATGAATTTGGTACAGAGGAACAAAAACAAAAATTCCTAGTACCACTAGCTAAAGGTGAAAAAATCGGTGCATTCGGTTTGACTGAGCCTAATGCAGGAACAGACGCTTCTGGTCAACAAACAACTGCAGTTCGTGATGGCGATCATTACATCCTAAACGGAAGTAAAATCTTTATCACTAATGCTGGCTATGCAGATATTTATATCGTTATCGCTATGACAGATCGCTCTGCAGGCTTAAAAGGCATTTCAGCATTTATCGTTGAAGCAGGCACGCCAGGATTTTCTATCGGTAAAAAAGAAGCAAAAATGGGTATTAGAGGCTCTAGTACTTGTGAGCTTATCTTTGAAGATTGTAGAGTTCCTGCTGAGAATATGCTTGGCAGTGAAGGTAAGGGCTTTAAAGTTGCAATGATGACACTTGATGGTGGTCGTATCGGTATTGCTGCTCAGGCACTTGGTATTGCGCAAGGCGCTTACAATGAAACTGTAAAATATGTAAAAGAAAGAAAACAATTTGGCAGACCTATTGCTGCCTTCCAAAATACACAATTTGAAATTGCAAATATGAAAACCAAAATTGAAGCGGCAAGATTTTTGGTTTACAGCGCTGCGTATAAAAAGGATAAAAAGATGAATTATTCTCAAGATGCAGCAATGGCGAAGCTTTATGCTTCAGAAGTTGCAATGGAGGTTACGACTAAAGCGGTTCAACTACACGGTGGTTACGGCTATACCCGTGAATACCCAGTTGAAAGAATGATGAGAGATGCGAAAATCACTGAGATCTATGAAGGTACAAGTGAAGTTCAAAGAATGGTTATCTCAGCAGCTGAATTGAAATAGTCTGTGTAAATGGAGGGAAAACGATGAAAATTGTTGTATGTATAAAACAAGTACCAGATACGAATGAAGTACGTCTTGATCCGAAGACGGGTACACTGATTCGTGATGGCGTACCAAGCATCATCAATCCAGATGATAAAGCTGGATTAGAAGCAGCATTAAGATTAAAGGATCAATACGGTGCACATGTTACTGTTATTACAATGGGACCACCACAAGCTAAGGTTGCTCTTCAAGAAGCTTATGCGATGGGTGCAGACCGTGTGATCTTATTAACAGATAGAGTATTTGCAGGCGCAGACACATTAGCAACATCGACAACCATTGCGGCTGCACTTAAAAAGATAGATTTTGATTTAGTGATTACAGGTAGACAAGCAATCGATGGTGATACAGCACAAGTTGGTCCGCAAATTGCTGAACATTTAGCTTTACCACAAATTTCATATGTATCGGCATTTGAGCACCACGGTGATCATGCGGTTGTAAAAAGAAGCTTTGAAGATGGTTTCCAAAAGATTAAAGTAGCTTATCCATGCTTAATTACGGCTTTAGCAGAACTAAACGAAGCGAGATATATGTCAATTAAGGGCTTAATCGACGCACATAGAACACTTGAGATCGAAACTTGGGGCTTTGCTGAAATCGATGCTCCTGTTGAAAAAATGGGTCTTAAGGGTTCACCTACAAAGGTTAAGAAATCGTTTACTAAGGGCGCAAAATCTGCTGGTAAAGTCATGGAAGGAACGCCAAAGGAATTGGCGATTGCGATCGTTGACAAGTTACAAGAAAAATTCATAATCTAGGAGGCCATATAATGAATATCAATGATTATAAAGGTGTGCTCGTATACGTTGAGCAACGCTTTGGTGAAGTTCAAAACGTCTCTCTAGAGCTATTAGGCAAAGGGAGAAAAATTGCAGATGAGTTAGGCGTACATGTAGTTGCAGCGCTCGTCGGTAAAGATGTGGAAAAACACAGTAAATTACTCGTGGAATATGGCGCAGATAAAGTGTTGGTTATGGAAAATGACGCTTTTGAACTCTATTCTACTGAACCTTATACACAGGCACTTGTTCAAGCGATAAGAACAGAAATGCCTGAAATCGTATTATTTGGTGCAACCTCTATCGGTCGTGACTTAGCTCCGAGAGTATCTGCAAGACTTGAAACAGGATTAACAGCTGACTGTACTTCACTTGATGTCTCTGAAGACAGAATGCTTTTAATGACACGTCCAGCTTTCGGTGGTAACATCATGGCAACTATCGTCAGTCCAGACCATAGACCACAAATGTCTACGGTTAGACCTGGCGTTATGACAAAAATGGAAAGAGCGGTTGGTAGAGCTGGTGAAATTGTCAATTTCCCAGTTAAAATTGAGAAAAACGCGCAATTTGTTGAAATTCTTTCATTTGAAAAAGAAACGGAAGAAAAGCAAGACATTCAAGAAGCAACCGTTCTTGTATCTGGTGGTCGTGGCGTTGGTTCAGCAGAAAGCTTTGGCCTACTTCATGATTTAGCAGAGGAATTAAACGGACTTGTTTCAGCTTCAAGAGCTGCTGTTGATAGCGGTTGGATGGATCATGATAGACAAGTAGGTCAAACTGGTAAGACCGTTAGACCGAATCTTTATATTGCGTGTGGTATCTCAGGCGCAATTCAACACGTTGCTGGTATGGAAGAAGCTGAACTCATTATCGCAGTCAACAAAGATAAGGGAGCAAAAATCTTTGAAGTAGCAGACCTTGGCGTCGTTGGAGATGTTCACAAGGTATTACCTTTCGTTATTGAAGAAATTAAGAAAATCAATCAAGCTAAAAAAGTAGAAAATTAATGCCAATTCTTACCGATTTCTAATCTGAGGCTAACGCGTTTTATAAGTATGTCGATTATGATGTATATAGATAAACGGACGAAGGTCTTATATAGATGGAGGTCAATATGATATTTGCATTAATCGTGATGGCGATTATCGCCAAGGTGTTATACGGCAAGGGTTATGGTTTTGAAAAAATGTTGCCCTATTTAATTATAGGTGGGATTGTTGCTCTTATATTTCCAATAGGCAAACTCATTGTATTACCATTTGAAATAATTGGATCGGTATTCGGTGCTGTATTCGGTGGTCTGGGTGGTGCATTTGGCGGTGTTATTGGTGGTATATTTGGCGTAATTGGTGGCTTGATTGGTGCTGTATTTGGCATAATCGGTGCAACGCTTGGTATTGTGTTTGGTGCAATCGGAATAGTCTTTGGGATTATTACAGTGGTGATCATTCCATTACTCATCATTTTTTTCGTACTTAAGCTTGTTGTTCATTAAACGAAATTTTTTCATAATTATAAAAGCCTAGAGGATTATCCTATCACTGCCACCTTCTGTGGAAGAGATTAAATCCTCTAGGCTTTTTATTTTTTAAAGCACTTCTTTTTTTGAATTACTTCTATAATGAATTATTTACATAGGTGCAATATCTACAACTAATCTCGCAGGTGACTTGAGATCAAAGACCTTAAATTGGCTTGACGATTTTAATGTGATATCAATCTGAACACTTTCGCCTTGTCCTGAAAATGAGAATACGACACTAGAAATGTTTGGACTGTCTTTGAAATTCACCGAATTAAGACTTGCATAGGCATCACGAGCACCAGTGAGGACAATCGTAATTTTCTTTCCATCTGCTGATAATGCAGCAGTATAAGAGGTAATTACGTCTACAGTTTCAGTTGGCGTGCCATCCACCCACTTCATAATATCAAATGCAACTCGCTCAAAATCACCGTGATCGCCATATCGAATCCCTCCGACATCTTGACCTGAGGAGAGTGAACCGCCATTAAAAGTACCAGAGGATTTAAATCCACTATAATCATACTCTGTTGTGGAGGTAGTTGTTGTCTCGGTTGTACTCGGCTTAGTCGCTTCTGTCGTTTGGGCTTGTGTGGGCTCTGTCGTTTGCTCTCCATTTGGTTCTGTAGTTGATGGGGGCTCAGAGGCGTTGACACTCCCGCTACTAAGTGAAGCACTATAGCTAATACCATCTAATCGCCATTCATTGTTTTGATTGATAACTCTAAAATCCCATTGAACATCGTTTGTCTGTGAGGTTCCATTTGAATTTTGACGAATAACCGTATCTATTGTAAAGGTAGCATCTGAATCGTTGATTTCCGAATCAGTTACAGAAATCGATTCGATTCCCTCTATCTTACCTATTCCAGCAAATTCTGTAAGGACCGATAATGCATCTGACGAATTCACGAAAAGCGTCGTTATATTTAGATTGCCCTTATTTGAAAACTCAGGTAAGTAGTTAAAAAACAAGTTGAGAGGTTCAATTGCAGGTGCTTGACCCAAATTGACCGATTCAAAGGTAGTTGCTTCAGTTGTTTCTTCGCTACTTTCCATTTCTGTAGCTTCTGTTGTGACATTGTCCTTTTCATTGTCGTATTTCCACGGTAATTTTATTATTCCAGATTTGAAAATGATAAACAATAGGATTAAAATGGCGAGAACGATAAAAATTACTCGATAGCTGTTTCTTGAAATTTCCTCATCGTTATCGCTATTTTCAACTGTTTTTTCAGGTCGTGCCTTTTTTGAAATAGTGGAAGGTGCTTGTTCGCTAGCTGATGAAGGTGTTTCAGGCTGTCGATTTTGCTGAATCGGCCTTTTCTTATGAAGCATTCTTTCAACTGTTGCGACATCAAGTGGATCCTCTTCATCGGAATCCTTTAGACCAAATAAATTCTTAAGTGCAGAATCGAGCTCTGCATCATCTTCATCATTGAACTCCCTCTTTGATGTAACGATTGGTAAATCGTAACCACAAATTTTACATTGCTTCGCATCGTCGACGTTGACAAAGCTACAATTAGGACATTTCATCAGGACTCCTTTCTTTAAATATCTAGTGGAAAGTCAATAGTGAACGTCGTCCCCAGACCGATACCACTTTCAACGGTTATTTTACCACCATGTCTTTCTGTAAGCTGCTTTACGATTGCTAGTCCCAGTCCCGAGCCACCCTTTTCCTTTTGATCCTTAACCTTATTAACCATGAAAAAGGGATCAAAAATACTATCTAAGACATCTGTTGGGATACCATCACCATCGTCTTGAATGGCAATTTGGAGATGATAGTCAATTACCTTTGTACTGACGACGATCTTAGTGTGAGCGTACTTTTTAGCATTGCCAATAAGGTTTTCTAGGATTTGGTTAAACCTGTATGGATCGACATTGATATAGGTTGAGATAAATGGCTTTCTAAGCTCTAAATGTATATGAGAATACTTAAATTCATCAATTTTATGATCAAAATAACTACTGAGAATTTTACCCGAGTTAAGTCGCTCTAGATTTAATGTAAATTCACCAAGCTCCTGCTTAGTATATACAGATAGGTCATCAATTAGATGATTTAGTTGGTCAGCCTTTTCAGCGATAGTGGCGAGGTATTTTTCATAGGTGTCTTGATCCTTTACAATTCCATCCTGAATCGCTTCCACATATCCCTTTATTGAGGTTAATGGCGTTCTTAAATCATGTGTAATGCTGGCAATTAATCTTTTTCGCCTCTTCTCAATTTCATGCTGTTCCAAAATGGTGTCCCTTAAACGGATGCGCATCTTGTCAAATTCGGTACAAAATGCGCCTATCTCATTATCGGCATCATATTCAATCGGATAATTGAGATTGCCTGATTGAATATGCTCCGCAGCCTTTCGCATAGCAAAAATGGGATCGAAGATATAGCGGTTCATCAGTAAAACCAAAATCATATAGAAAATGATAATTATTACCATAAAAAGAGCGAACCAAAGGTAAGGGTTTTTAATTACCATGGAATGCTCACCACTTCTAATATCGAAGTTAATAAAAAGAAAGGCCATAGAACCAAGAGTTGTAAAGACCATTCCGATCATAAAGAGAATTATTAGACCTCTTAAGGTCATTTTGAAATTTTTCATAATCTAGCCCTTAAACTTGTAGCCAATGCCCCAAACCGTTTCAATGTATTCAGGATTTGAAGGATCAGCTTCAATTTTTTCACGAATTTTTCGCATATGAACGGTTACCGTATTAATGTCACCGAATTCGTTGTAGCCCCAAATTTCATCGAAAATCTTCTCTCTTGAAAGAGCCTGATTTTTGTTTAGCATCAAATAGTGAAGAATTTCAAATTCCTTAACAGAGAAGGGAACTGCATCACCCTTGACGGTTACAGTTCTTGCCTTTACGTCTAATATGAGCTCTTTTATAGACAACGTGTCCTGAGGTGGCGTACCTGACAGCTCGTTGACGCGTCTAAATTGTGACTGAATTTTGGCGATGAGCACTCTTGGACTAAAGGGCTTTTCAATATAATCGTCAGCACCTAGTCCAAGAGCAAGAATCTTATCGGTATCTTCTTTTTTAGAGCTGATCATAATAATAGGTATATTTGACTCTGAGCGAATCTTTCGACAGATTTCAAATCCATCAATTTTTGGTAAGATAATATCTAAAAGTGCAAGCTGAGGACCCTCAGACTCATACTTTTGTAGGGCTTCTTCACCATCGGATGCAGTGATAGCTATATAGCCAGATGCATTGACATAATCGCGAATCAAGGTCTGTATTTGCAGATCGTCTTCGACAATTAGGATTTTTTCCATAATTAGTTCCCCCTTTGAATAAATATCTCATTTTAAATGATATGAATGATTTTTCTACTTTTTTATGCCCTTTAGATCAGCGGTTGATAGAATGTTGATGTCATTTGATCGCATAAGGGCTTCCTTTCTCCTATACGCTCTATAGCTAGCGTCGATCATTGCCTGAAGCATATCCTTAAAGCTCTTTCCTGTAGCTTCCCAAAGATAGAAGGCAAGTGAGCCTGGGACCGTATTAAACTCGTTGATAAAGGGCTTGCCACTAACCTTATCAATCATAAAGTCAATACGTGTCACGCCAGCACAATCAAGTGCGATAAAAGCTTCAACTGCCATTTGTTCAATTTCGCGTCTCAACTCAGGCGTCAAATCAGCAGGTATTTTTCTTTTCGCTGCCGACATCCCCTTTGATCGGGATTCACCAACGTACTTATCCTCATATGTTAAAAAATCGCTTGCCGTAATTGGCTCTTCACAGACTGAAATTTCAAGCTTTTCACTATCACCTAGAACCGAAATGTTAATCTCACGCATTCCAACCAGCATTTTTTCAACAAGTATTCTTGTAGAATATTGCTTAGCAAAATCCACAGCTTCAATTAACTCAGCTCTATTCTTTGCAGGTGCGACCCCTACACTTGAGCCAATATCTGCAGGCTTAACGATCATCGGATAGGGGAGTTTTTTTTCTAGTGCTTCAATGATGTCAGTTTGATAGTTGAGCCAATGATGCGTAAAAAACCACTCGCCGTCAACCACTCTTATGCCAGTGCTTTGTAAAAACAGCTTTGAGGCAACCTTATCCATTGTCAAGGAGGCAGCTAAAACATTACATCCGACATATGGAATGTCTAAGTGCTCTAGCAACCCCTGTAAGCTACCATCCTCACCACCGGTTCCATGAATAATAGGGAACGCTACATCTATGTGATCGATAATAGGATTCTTGAATTTCTTCACGGGATCCTCTATTAGATAAGCATTTCGTTCCCCCTTTACCAATTGGACACGCGTACTATTATCTAGCACCTTTTTTAAGTCTTTAAAATGCTCTACTTCAAGAAGATAGTCACCTGTATACCATCGATTTTGCTTTGAAATATAAATTGGGACGATTTTGTACAAGGACATATCTTGCAACTGGGCAATCGCCTGCTGTGCAGAGATAATTGATACCTCGTGTTCTACACTCGTACCACCAAAAATGACGCCTATGTTAATCATATGTTCTCCTTAGTAACGGCAAACGCGTTTATTCGTTGAAAGTATCAGGTAAATCATTTTCAATCAATACGACATCATTCAGTGCGACAATTTCGTTTAATTTAGAAAAACCATCATTTAGATTACTTGCAATATAAAGCCTTCTAGAATCATAGCCCTTTTCAGCTAATCCATCCTGTATCGGTTGCGTTTGCTTTTTACCAACTAGAATGACATAATCACAAACCTCAGCAATGTATTCACCAAATTTTTTATTCAGTACATAGGCTTGATCACCAAGCTCTATCATCCCAGGGGTAATGATGATTTTTTTATTACCTGGATAATTTTTTAGTACATCGAGCGCCATTCTAGATCCGATCGGATTTGAGTTAAAGGCATCATCAAGGACAGTATATTGATCGTTGACTCGCCTAGTTGAAAGACGGTGTAATACTGGCTTCAAATCGGAGGTCATTGTATTCAGTCGGTCGAAGGAGACGCCGAGCTGAAGCGCAACGGCAATACCTGCAACAACGTTGGATAAATTATGAGAACCTAATAGCTTTGTGCTTAGCCTGATTTTCTTGCCTGTTTTTGTTTGAACCAATGTGAAGCTAGAGCCAGTTGAACCAACACTTATAGCTTCAATATGGTAGTCGGGTGACAATGTGAGATCGTCTGAAGCAGAGTATCTTATGGCAGTGACATCCTCTCTTAGCTGTAGGTTTCTTACACTTTCATCATCGACATTGACGATAGCAGTGCCACCTGGCTGTAGATGTCTGAAGAGCTCTCCCTTAGTCCAAATGATATTTTCAAAGGTTTTGAAGGTGTCGAGATGCTGCGGCCCGATGGACGTTATAATTCCATATGATGGCTTTACAAAATCACATAGCTCCTTAATATCTCCAACCTCCTTTGCACCCATTTCGGCGATGAGGATTTGGTGCGTTGGCTTTAAATGCTCTCTTATAGTACGTGTTAGCCCCATTTTGGTATTAAAGCTTTCTGGTGTCATCAAGACGTTGAAATCCTTGGAAAGCATGGTGTATAATACATTTTTAGTACTTGTCTTACCATAGCTTCCAGTAATCCCAATTACGATAAGGTTAGGGTTTTGAGCCATAAGCTTAAGGGCATCGTTATAATAATAATTATTGATAGTGCCCTCAATCGGCTTATTGATCAAATTACCTAGATAGATTGTGATAAAACTAAAAGGATAAATGAGTAAAGCGTATATCATACCAATCGGACTAGGCAAATAGATTACAGCGGTTCCGAAAATCAACAAAACTAATAAAGCTGCGGTCATTAGCCTTCTAATTCTTGGTGTGTAGACGAGTTTTTTCTTAGCGGGATAGGCCTTTTTGATAAGCCTCAAAAAATACATATTGGTAAGCAGCAACAGACCACCGATGATTTTAAGGAGGATTAAATCGGTTGCAAAATAGAGTATAACCCCCAAAATATAAATGAGCTCAAACGGCCTCAAAAGTTGCGTTACAGCCTTTTTAAGATATGGCACCATATAATACCCGAACTGTTGAAAGCGATGGGTATCGGTGAAATTTCTAAAATAAGTCATCAGGGTGATGGCAAGTATGCCTATAGCAGTGGTGATCATTAATTGCCTCCAATAAAGGTGTTGATTATCGTTGAAAAACGTGTAGGTTGCTCAAGATATGAAAAATGACCTGCGCCTTCAAACACGACTAAACCAGCATCTGGAATCATTTCAGACATCAATTTTGCATCTTCGATAGGTGTTGAGGTATCTTGATCTCCCCATACCAGCAATACAGGTGCTTTGAATTTTGGTAAAAGTGGTCTAAGATCTTCGTTGACCACCTTGCTGAGAACCTGCTTCATTATTGGAGATGCTTGTTTATAGTCGCTGCTAGAATACAGCTCGCGGTAGGCAGCCAAGGGCTCGGCTAATAGCCATTTTAAGACAGGTAAGCCTGCTAAAATTCTGAACGCCTTAAATCCGTATACTTTAAAATAATAGCTAAGTGGTCGTTTGGGTTTAATGCCAGCACTGTTGACAAGTACGATTGATTTTGGCTTGATTCGATCTTCAAGCTTAATGGAAACACGTCCACCGAAAGAATGTCCAATTAGAACAGGATTTTGTATGTTTAAGTCCTTGAGCATTTTCTCGACGAAATCAGTGTACTCAGTTAAATTCCACGATTGAGCTGGCTCATCTGAAGCGCCAAATCCTGGAAAGTCGATCGATAGCACATCATGCTGCTTACTCAAGTCCTCGAAAATAGCGTCAAAGGTTTGAAGTGAAGCTCCCCAACCGTGTAATAGAACGACTGGATATCCCTTTCCTTGACGCTTATAATTAATTTTTAATGTATCATAAGAATAAAATGGCATTGGTTAACCTCGAAAGTATATTATTCTTTATTTTATCATAAAAACACCTCTGTAATATACTTGAATTGGGCGGTGGTAAAATAAATTTAATAATGGGACAGGTACACACGTGTTATAATAATTCTAGAATGAAAAAGTGCTCTTGTTAGATAGAGTCATTAAAGAGGAGGAAAATGCAAATGCGTAAAAGAAAACCTTTAATTAGAACATTGGTCCTCATGCTGTGTGTTCTATTGATAGGCAATAGTGCAATTTCGATGGCAGTAACGGATGTTACGTCAAGTCACTGGGCAAAGGCTCAAATAGGGAGAATGATCGATAACAAAATTATGCCAACCTATGCAAATGGTGCATTTCAACCAGACGCGGTAGTGACGAGCTTAGAAGTAATGACCGCGGCCTACAGAGCTGTGAAGGGTGCTGGACTTTTAGACAGTGTTCAAATGGGAACTCTGACCAGCAAATATGAGGCGAGCTTGAAGTCTGTTGGTGTACCACAAATGCTTTCACCATATGACTCGGATACTTACCCAGCATTAGCGTTCGCACTTGAATATAAAATTTTGACATTAGAAGAAATTAAGGTTTTTATAAATGGCACTACCATAACCAATGTAAAAAAAGTGAATGCAACGGTTATTATAGCTAAAACACTAAATGTATTTAAACAAGAGAATCTCAATAAAATTATTCTTTTGAAATACAAAGATGCTGCAGAAATTTCGTTAAGCGCAATAAAGTATGTTAATTTATTGATTGAGCATAGTATTATCTCAAGTACAGGCGATAGCTTAGGCAATTTCAATCCAAACAATACGATCAACAGAGCGACATTAGCGGTCATGATCGACGGTCTCTATTCATCTCTTAAGACAGGTGATAATGTCAAATTAAACAGTGGTGAAACAGCCACTGAGGGGACAACTGAGGCGACCACAGAAGGAACTTCTGAAGATAAGCCTGTTGGTATTGAGACAGAAAAAACTGTAAACGGTACAGTTGTAAAGATGGACGACGGTACATTTACAGTTACAATTAAGAACGCCTCAGGTAAAGAGGAGTCCTATAAGCTTGATGAAGCTACCATGTCAATAAAAGGTAGCACAGGTACTTATTATGACATTGTAATTGGATCCGTTATTGAAATCACCGTGAAGAACGGTGTGGCGACTGGTGTTGCTTTAACAGAAAAGCTATCTGCAATTGAAGGGAAATTTGTTCAGCTCTCTGGATATATAGGGACAACCAATAAACGTCGATCCATAAAGGTTGCGGTTTCAGCAACGGCAAATGAGTTTAGAAATGTCTATGAGGATACATTGGTTACTATCAATGGCGTTCCTGCGTCAGCAAATGATCTAAAACCAGATTACAAGGTCATCGTTTATTACAAAGAGTACGATGCAAAAAGAATTATTGCATATTCTGATGCTTATGAATTTTATGGTATTTTAAATGATTCATTTACTATAGCGACAACGACTAAAGTAGGCATTACAATGGAAAATGGGACAATCTTTAGCGGTGTTATCACACCTAAGGTTATCTTTGTAAATAGTTCAGCTGGGTACAACAAGGGCGATATCGTAAAAGCAACTTTAAAATACGGTGAAATAGTAAAGGTTGAGTGGATTGGTCAAGCAAAAACAGTTGTAGGAGATGTCACTGGTATCAATATTAAGAAAAATCCTGAAATCTCAATTCTGTTATCGAATGGTAAGACGGAAACCTATGGGTTTTCTTCAAAAGCAAAGCTTTTAAATGAAACTGGAGATAATGCGATTACCATCTATGATTTAAGATTGGACCAAGAGGTTACAGTTGAGATAGGTATTGGCGGTATCGTACAGCTTCAGCAGGGTAGAAAAATTATTGCTGAGCCAACGGCTATTAAAGCAACGGTTTCTCAAGTGGTGGATTCTTCAAATATATTGATCGTTACGGATGAAAGCAATCGTATGAGAACTGTAACTTTCCCAACGGGAAGTGTATATAAGGCGTCCAATTATAAAGCGGGTATGGTGCTTTATATAGAAGGTAAGGCAATTGCAGATACCATTTTTGAAGTGATAAAAATTACAGTTCAAGCACAATAAATCAATACAAAAATAGGGTTGACTTCTAAATATGAAGTGGATATAATATGTAAGTATTGTTTAATTGAATCGGTCTAAAGACACCCAGAAGGGTGGCTATTAACCTTACAACAAGAGTGACAAGTCATCCTTTTGGGGACTTTCTCACTCTTTTTTTTTAGCCACAATCCGGAATGTGGCAATTGCAGTGGGCTCGATTTTAGATACATGGTATTTCTTAAATTCTGGTATAAGCCAGTGCGAAAATAGGATTATAGGGTTATTTGAAAGGAGTCTTTAATGAGTACGAAGTATATTTTTGTGACGGGAGGGGTCGTTTCCTCATTAGGTAAAGGTATCACCGCAGCATCACTTGGCCAGCTATTAAAAGCAAGAGGCATGAAAGTAACCATCCAGAAGTTTGACCCATACATTAACGTGGATCCAGGTACCATGAGTCCATATCAGCATGGGGAAGTTTTTGTTACTGACGATGGCGCGGAAACAGATCTAGACCTAGGTCACTACGAAAGATTTATCGATATCAATTTATCTAAAAACAGCAACGTTACTACTGGAAAAATATACTGGTCTGTACTAACTAAAGAAAGAAGAGGCGACTACCTAGGTGCAACTATCCAGGTTATCCCTCATATTACAAATGAAATTAAAGATCGTTTAATGCGTTCAGCAAAGGAATCAGGTGCTGATGTGGTTATCACTGAAATCGGTGGTACAGTAGGCGATATTGAGTCACTTCCTTTCCTTGAAGCCATTCGTCAGATGAAATATGACGTTGGAGCAGAAAATGTGATGTACATTCACTTAACGTTATTACCTTATCTAGCAAAAGCGGGCGAAATTAAAACAAAGCCGACACAACACTCTGTTAAAGAGCTTAGAGAAATCGGTATTCAACCAGATTTAATCGTCTGTCGTACTGAAAAAGAGATCTCACAGGAAATGAAGGAAAAAATTGCACTTTTCTGTAGTGTCGGCCCTAAAAATGTCATCCAAAATTTAGATGCAGAAACATTGTACTCAGTACCTTTGACACTTGAAGAGGAAGGCTTGGCGGATAAGGTTTGTGATTTCTTTAAACTGCCAAATGTTAAGCCAGACCTTTCAGAATGGATGAACATCGTTACTATTGAAAAGAACTTAAAATCGACTGTAAAGATTGCTTTGGTCGGTAAATACGTTGAGCTAAGAGATGCCTATTTATCAGTCGCTGAAGCGCTTAAACATGCAGGTATAGCAAATGAAGTAATCGTAGATATCGACTGGGTTCATTCAGAAGAGGTTGATGAAAACAATGTGGCTGAAAAATTAAGTGGCTGCGACGGCATCTTAGTCCCAGGTGGATTTGGATTTAGAGGTGTTGAAGGAAAAATAACTGCAACAAAATACGCAAGAGAAAACAACATTCCTTTCTTTGGTATCTGTTTGGGGATGCAAATGGCCGTGATCGAGTATGCAAGACATATACTCGGTTATCCAGAAGCACACAGTGCAGAGCTTAATGGATTGACGCCAACGCCTGTCATCGATCTTATGCCAGAGCAACACGATGTGGAGGATATGGGCGGTACTATGCGACTTGGATTATACCCATGTAAGTTAAAACAAGGCTCCTTGGCGCATCAAGCATATGGTGAAGAGCTTGTTTACGAAAGACATAGACATAGATATGAGTTCAACAACACCTACAGAGACGAGTTTTTACAAAGTGGCTTTATATTAAGTGGCTTGTCACCAGATGAAAGATTGGTTGAGATTATTGAGCTTCCTAATCACCCTTGGTTTTTAGCGGTGCAGTTCCACCCAGAGTTCAAATCAAGACCAACACATGCACATCCACTTTTTAGAGATTTTATCAGCGCTTCAAAAACAAAGCGATTTGGTGCATAAGTAGACACGCTATGTAATAGAAAACAGTCCTGGTTTCTAGGCAAATAAGCTTTTATAGATTCAAATTACAATTTTGAGGTAGGTCCCAAATCTTTGGTTTTCGTAACAACCAAAGGAGATGGTTGACCTACCTCTTTTGCTTAGCTAAAATAGGAGTGAGGGAAACTATTTTAGGAGGGATATTATGTCAGAAAAAGCGATGATTAGAATGCGTATGAGCATGCACGATGCACATTATGGTGGCAACCTTGTAGATGGTGCCAAAATGTTAAACCTATTTGGTGACGTTGCAACTGAGTTGTTAATTCGTCAAGATGGCGATGAAGGTCTTTTTGCAGCTTACGAGAAGGTAGAGTTTTTAGCACCTGTATATGCAGGCGACTATATTGAAGCAGTAGGCGAAATTACGCAAGTCGGTAATTCTTCTAGAAAAATGGTTTTTGAAGCAAGAAAAGTGATCATCCCTAGACCCGACCTTAATGAGTCTGCATGTGATGTCTTAGAAGCGCCAATCGTTGTTTGTCGTGCAGTCGGCACCTGTGTCGTACCAAAGAACAAACAAAGAAAGTAGTGGTGGGCAATGGAAAAGCTAATTATAACAGCCGCTTTAACAGGCGCTGAGGTAACGAGAGCACAACAGCCCAATTTACCGCTTACACCAGATGAAATCGCTCAAGATGCTTTACAATGCTATGAAGCGGGTGCCTCTATCGTTCATATCCACGCGAGAGATACAGCTGGTGAGCCAACTCAAGACATGGCAGTCTATAAGGAAATCAAAGAAAAAATTGAAGCAAAATGCAATATCATTTTCCAACCGTCCACAGGTGGTGCGGTTTGGCATACCCCTGAACAAAGATTACAACCCGTTGACTTAGCGCCTGAAATGGCAACGCTTAGCTGTGGTACCTGTAATTTTGGTCCTGATGTTTTTATGAACTCAGAAGAATATATCGAAAAATTCGCTGAGAAAATGCAAGCAGAGGGAGTGAAACCTGAGGTCGAAGTATTTGAACGCGGCATGATAGAAAATGCGAAGCGCCTTGTTAAAAAAGGTCTTCTCAAAAGCCCAGTTCATGTGGATTTCGTACTTGGTGTACCAGGGGCTTGTCCAGGAACGCCTGAGGATTTGATGTATATGGTTAGTTGTTTACCTGAGGGCTGGACATGGACAGTTGCTGGGATCGGAAGAAGCGAGCTACCATTAGCAGTGATGGCAATCGTACTAGGTGGGCATGTTAGGGTTGGTTTTGAAGACAATGTTTACTTCGGCAAAGGTGAACTTGCAAAATCAAATGCGCAGTTGGTTGAAAGAATTGTCAGAATCGCTAGAGAAATGGGTCGTGAAGTGGCTACACCAGATGAAGCGAGAGCAATTTTGGGCTTAAAGTAAAACAGTTGGTAAGTTAGGGAAAATATAAGCAGTAAATATAAAGGAGCTGTTGCTTATCTAATTTCTTAGATTTGCAACAGCTCCATTTAGTTGAATTATTTTTACATTGTTTGGTTATCGGTATTGTTTTTTTAGAATGGGAGCAGCTCTACTGAACTAAAGGATTCGTAAAAGATATCTCGATTTAGGTTGAAATACATAAATGAATTGCCACTCTCAAGAGAGATAGCAGAGACATACCACGCACCGTTGATATAGGTCTCAACCCAGTATTCAATCCCTTCCTCTGAAATGCCTCTGACCACTCTTGCTGGGATATCGACAGATCTCAATAATCCCGTATAGACAAAACAGAGCTCTATGGCATTTGCTTCCTTCACAGTTAAAAGCTGTTGCATATTGAGGAGACCCTCGCCGTGAACTGTGTTGCTATAGGTGTAGGTAGATGTCACATAACCATATAGGGTTTTTGCCTTCGCAAATTGGTTTGTCAAATTATAGGTGAGACTATTGGATATACTGTATACGGTTAGGGCATCATAATTCACATAATCTGAAGGCAATAGGTACTTTATAGCATCGCTGGATGTGTTGAGCAAGCTAAATTTCATAACCATGTCTTCGGTATTCATATCAAAGTTCATTAAAAGCGCATTTGTAACAACTTCATCTAAAGTTATCGCGTCCTCTTCGGTTACCAGGCTTGTATCAGTATTTGGAAATGCGTCAAAGGTTTCAGGGGTTGTATCGACATAATTTTCTGATACACCACTACCTGGTAAGCTGTGTGTCTCCTGTGAGGCATCAGATAAATCGGTGTAAATAGTGATGTTATGTTTTCCAAGACCAAAGGGTGTGTATATTTTACTGTTGTATTGACCGTCAATGACAGGCACGTAATAATCTATTTCTTCAGAGCCCTTGGATACAATTACATGAAACCCTTTAACACCTGAGGCTTGGTCGATACTTCCTGAAAATAAAAACTGATTCTGAACGGGCATGTTTGAATAGATTTGACTGTTTAACGACATACCTATTTCAAAAAAATGCGGCAGCTCAGTATAATGCTCTAGCTGATCGTTAATTGAGAGCTTAATGATAGAAAATGTACCTATTATATCATCTATAAGGTCATACGCATCTACCTCATTAGAGGTTTGAGGAAACTTACCTGTCAATATATACCCATTGTTTTGCTCAAAAAATACATAGGACACATAGTGATTAGTAACCCCATTTTCTAAAAGATCATAATAGAGGGCATCCGCTTTATAGCCATTGATGGTTTGTGTCGTATTTGAGAGGCGTTTAAAGTCATCGCCATACTTGAATTTTAAATCCGTGAGTAAGGACTCGGTCAGCACCGCTCTAGAATATTGCTTGCCAAGCGGATAGAATTTTACATCAAAATAATACGTTTCAAAGGGGTCCTCGACACCGTAAACAGCATCGACATCGCTAAGCTTTTGCCAATACTCTGGGACATAGAAGCTTACGCCCCAGTTGGAAAGGTTAATCCTTTTAAAGTGTCTAAATCCAATTTGCTGATATTCGAGTAAATTCTCTCTATAATCGATGGCCAACTCGGACGCAGACCCTGCGTTATAGCTCATTTCAAGTGTTTTAGCTGCAAATGAAGCTGGAATTAATAGCTCGCCCTTGTAGATGATTGAACTTACTGGCATGGTTTTGGCTTTGCCATTGACATAAGCCGTCATTTGATTTGGAGAAAATTTCATAAAGATGTTGTCTCTATAGACGATTACCTGTCCAGTTTTTTCAACCGTAAAGACCTGGGTGCCTAATTTTTCGCATAAGGTTTTTGCTGATACCATGATTTCACCGTTGATGACAAAGCTACCTGTATCAAAGATGATGTGTTGACCGGCAAGTGAGATGTCTCCTTGCATAACGTTTTCGCCCATGGTCGGAACAGCAAAGGACGTACTGCCACCAAAAAATAAAACTAAAAATAAACTTGCTAGTAATAGATTTCTCTTCATTATATGCTCACCATTTGATTCGATTCTTAAAGTATGTTAGTATGTTGCTATAACTTTAGAAAAAGTTTGTAGCATATTAAGACTATATCATAATTTACTCTTTTTTTATTTACATTTCTATTAATTATTAAATTCCCAATTATTAATAAATTTACTTTAATTATATTGAATGCTAAAGGTCTTTTCGAATATGTCTTAAAGCCTTTTAAAGCTGTGCGGTGATAGATGGAGGCGATATGGATATAAGAACACTTCAGAAGAAAAAAGTTGCTGATTTAAGAGAAATTGCAAAAGTAATGGGATTGGGTGGCTTTGAGAAACTGAAAAAGGACGAACTGATTGATCTCATCATTGGTGGAAATGCCCCTCAGGAGAATGACGATGAGCCTTTTGTTTATGAGCCAGAGATTGAAGATGACACAACAGAGGATGAGGATACATCTGAGGATGAAGAAGGTTTAGAGGCGGCTTCAAGTGAAGAGGGGATTTATAATAGTGATGTTAACCCTTTAGTAGTTGACAGCTCAAAGGTCGCTGAAATAACAGAGGAAAGTATAAAATATGAAGGCCAGGTAGCGGAAGCGACTAGGGAGCAAAAGCGTGTCTATAATCACAAAGAGGGTGCTGTCGAGGAGGTTGAGGGCGTTCTAGAAATCACAGAGCAAGGATATGGCTTTATGAGGTTTGAAAACTTTTTAACCAGCGATCAGGATGTATATGTTTCCAACTCACAAATAAGAAAGTTTTCAATGAGAACTGGTGACAAAATCCTTGGATCAACGCGTGAGCCAAATCCGGGGGAGCGTTTCAGAGCCCTTTTATATGTAAAGTCCATTAACGGCATGCGTCCAATTTCAGGCTTTAGAAGACCACGATTTGACGATTTAACCCCTCTCTATCCAAATGAGCGCTTTAGACTGTCGGGTGACTATAAAGATCATGCCATGCGAATTATCGATATTGTTTCACCGATTGGGAAGGGTCAAAGAGGCTTGATCGTTGCACCACCCAAATCAGGAAAAACGATTTTACTTCAAAAAATTGCTAAGGCGATTACAAAAAATCATCCTGAGGTGGAGTTAATTGTGCTTCTAATTGATGAACGTCCTGAAGAAGTAACGGATATGAAGCGATCAATCAATGCAGATGTTATCTACAGTACCTTTGATGAGCTACCTTCTCATCACGTTAAGGTCGCCGAGATGGTGCTTCATAGAGCAAAGGCTTTGGTAGAACAGAAGAAGGATGTCGTTATTTTACTTGATAGCATCACGCGGCTTGCAAGAGCCTATAACCTCGTTATGCCATCAAGTGGCAAAACACTTTCTGGTGGACTTGATCCAAATGCGTTACATCGACCGAAGCGATTTTTTGGTGCGGCAAGGAACATAGAGGAGGGTGGTTCTCTTACAATACTTGCAACTGCACTAGTTGAGACAGGTTCTAGAATGGACGATGTTATTTTCGAGGAGTTTAAGGGAACTGGAAATATGGAGTTAATTCTCGATCGCAAATTATCAGAGAAGCGTATTTTTCCTTCTATTGATATACGAAAATCTGGGACGCGAAGAGAAGAGTTTATTTTAGATACTGAAGAGCTTGAAGGTATTTGGCGAATCAGAAGAAATCTCGATCGCTACAATAACTCAGAAATCGTTGAGAAATTTATTGATACCTTGTTATCCACAAAAGACAACCATAGCTTTTTTCAAATCCTTGCAAAGGAATAAAAGATTTTATGATTTTTAGGTTGAATTTTCAAATAGAGTGTGTTACAATGATAAGGCTTGAAATTTGAATATTGAAACTTGAGATAAATTAATAAGGAGAGAGGTGAACATAATGAAACAGTCAATTCATCCAAATTACAAAAAAGTTGAAGTACATTGCGCATGTGGCAATACATTCACAACTGGTTCTACAAAAGATGAGATCAGAATTGAAATTTGTTCTGAATGCCATCCATTCTTCACTGGTACAACTAAATCAGTAGAGCGTGGCGGTAGAGCTGAGAAGTTTAAGGAAAAATACAATCTTAAATAAGTCGCTTGTAATTAGGTTAGGATGGGGTAGTCCTAACCTTTTTTATTTAGCCACGACGATGCGTGTGGTAAAATCTGAGGACGGTTGTCCAAAGATTTTTATTTATATTAGAGTAATTAAAACCATCAGACAGAGATTTGTTAACTATAAATTTTTATTATTAGTAAAATGATTGTGTTAAAATAGAATAAAACTATAAATTGAGGAGCTTGAAATGTCAAAGTTATACTTTAGATATGGCGCTATGAATTGTGGAAAATCAACTGCATTAATGCAAGTTATGCACAACTATACAGAACGTGGTATGCAGGCGATCATTGTTAAGCCCTACACAGATACAAAGGGTGGCGATCAAGTTGTTTCAAGACTGGGAATAACGAAGCAGGTCGATGTAATCGTTAAAAGGGATGCAAATGTTATAGACGAAATAATGATCTGGCGCGATCGCCACGGTAAAATAGATTGTATATTGGTGGATGAAGCACAATTTTTCACCAGAAACCAAATTGATCAGTTTTTTGAAATAGCGGTTAAACAGGATATCCCAGTGATTTGCTACGGGCTAAGAACAGATTTTTTAATGAAGGGCTTTGAAGGCTCTGAACGCCTACTATTATTGGCACATAGCTTAGAGGAGCTAAAAACCATCTGTCGCTGTGGCAGAAAGGCGATTCTAAATGGTAGAAAAATTAATGGTGAATTTGTTTTTGAAGGTGAACAGGTTGCAATAGATGGTGAAAATCATGTAGAGTATGAGTCCTTATGTGCCGACTGTTATTTTATGTACAAGGAATCGAAGGTGAATGTATGAGTGAACAAAAGAATATTGAATATACCTCGATAGGGGGTCAAGCTCTCATTGAAGGCGTTATGATGAGAGGGAAAGATAAAATTGGGATTGCAGTTAGAAAGCCTAACGGTGAAATTGAGCTAAAGGTTGATCCCATTAGTAAGCACTTTTCTCATCCCATATTTAAATTGCCTATGATTAGAGGAATTGTCGCCCTTATTTCTTCTATGATAATAGGTGTAAGAGCTTTGACGTATTCGGCAGAATTTTTTGCTGAGGGAGATGGCACGGAAGAGAAGGGGAAATTTGAGCTTTGGTTAAATGAGAAGTTTGGAAAAAAGGCTGATGATATCCTTTTAGGCTTTTCCATAGTTTTCGCAGTTATTTTTGCGCTTCTGTTATTTGGGGCGTTACCAACTGCTATTGTTGGTTTTCTAAGAGGACTAATAACCAATACGCTGTTGCTCAGTGCAATTGAGGGTGTAATGAAAATTGTCGTTTTTGTGACCTATATTGTCGTCATTTCTCAAATGAAGGATATCAGGAGAGTGTTTCAATACCACGGTGCTGAACATAAAACCATACATTGCTATGAAAGTGGCAAAGAGGTGACGGTTGAGAACGCGAGAACGTTTACAACCTTACATCCTAGATGTGGGACAAGCTTTATCTTCTTCGTTTTAATGATCAGTATCATCATTTTTACATTTATCAGCTGGAACAGTGTTATCGTTAGACTATTAATAAAGCTTTTGCTCTTCCCATTTGTGGCTGGATTATCCTATGAAATGATTCGAATAGCTGGAAAATCAACACATCCTATCGTTCGAGTACTTAGCTATCCGGGCTTAATGATGCAAAAGATTACGACAAAGGAACCGGATGACAAACAGCTTGAGGTTGCAATCGTTGCTTTTAAAAGTGTTTTGGACGAAGCCGATCCAACTTTTTAACTATGATTAGCTTATATTCTAAACAAAAGGAAATTGAAAAAAGTTTAATGCCAATTACTGATGCTTGGCAGTATGAGGCCAAGGTTATACTTTGTCATGTTCTCGATGTTGAGCCTATTGAGCTGGTCCTTGCGAAACAGAGACTTCTCTCGCAGGAGGAACAAAGACGCATCGATGATTTTGTCTCGAGTCGTGTTAAACGTGTACCGCTTCAATACCTAGTACAAAGACAAGGCTTTTACGGTTTTGATTATTTTGTGAACGAATCCGTCTTGATTCCTAGACCTGAAACTGAGACTCTTGTTGAGCGAATCATCAATACTACAAAAATTTCAAATCCCCAATTTTTAGATATTGGTGTGGGAAGTGGTGCTATTGCGATTACCCTTGCGATGCATTTTCCTTTTTCGAGTGTCGTTGGCAGTGACATATCAGAAAATGCAATCGAGGTTGCTAAAAAGAATGCCATTTATCACAATGTGTCTGAAAGAGTTCAATTGATTGTCAGCGATCTCTTTGAAAATATAGAAGGCAAATTTGATGTGATCGTTTCAAATCCACCCTATATTCCAATAGGGGATCTCGAATCACTTGAACCTGAGGTGACTGCACATGAACCTCACATTGCCTTGTTTGCTGGTGAAGATGGCTTGGATATTTATCGAAGGCTGATACCTAAAGCGATGGCACATTTAAATCCAAATGGGTATCTATATTTTGAAGCTGGCCATAATCAACATGAAGAAATTGAAGCGTTAATGAAAGAAAATGATTTTAAATCGGTTGACCATTTTTGTGATTTAAATGGCATTCCGAGATTTATATATGGACAAAGATAAGAGTTGGAGGATTTTAGCATGTTTGATAAGTTGAAATTCATAGAAGAAAAATATGAAGAGCTTGGCCTTAAGCTTTCTGATCCTGAGGTAATCAACGATCAGAAATTATGGCAAAGACTTATGAAGGAGCATTCAGAGTTATCGAGTATTGTACTCAAATACAGAGAGTACAAAGATGTAGTAAACGGTATAGAGGAAGCAAAAGAGATGCTTGAGGAAGGCGATGACGAAATTCGTGAGTTGGCGAAAATAGAATTGGCAGACTTAGAGGATAAGGTTGAGGGTCTCGAGATTGAGGTTAAAAAGCTATTGCTGCCAAAGGACCCTAATGATGAAAGAGATGTAATATTAGAGATTAGAGCGGGTGCTGGTGGTGATGAAGCTGGATTGTTTGCTGCTGAGCTGCTTAGACTTTATATTCGCTTTGCTGAACGAAAAAGATGGAAGGTCGAGCTTCTCAACACGAATGATACAGGCGTTGGTGGTATCAAGGAGGCTTCCATTCTAATTAAAGGCAGTGGTGCTTATTCGAAGCTGAAGTATGAAAGTGGTACGCATCGTGTTCAGAGAATTCCTCAAACTGAGTCAGGTGGAAGAATTCACACCTCTACAGCAACCGTTGCTGTTTTGCCTGAGGTAGATGACGTCGAGGTTAACATCAATCAAAATGATTTGAGAATTGATGTGTTTAGATCTTCAGGAAATGGTGGACAATCTGTAAATACAACGGATTCCGCGGTAAGAATTACACATTTACCAACAGGGCTAGTGGTAAGCTGTCAGGATGGTAAGTCTCAGCTTTCAAATAAAGAGAAGGCGATGCAGGTCCTTAAAGCTAGATTATATGAGATTGAGCTCAATAAGCAAAATGAGCAAATCGCTGCAGAAAGAAGAAGTCAAGTTGGTACTGGAGATAGAAGTGCCAAAATTAGAACCTATAATTTCCCGCAGGCTAGAATTACAGATCATCGAATCCCGATTACAATGTACAAGCTAGATAGCTATATGCAGGGTGAAATTGATGAAATGATCGATGAGCTGACCACATTCTTCCAAACTGAAGCCTTAAAGGCACTCGAGGAATTCTAAAACTGGTTAAACTAATAAAAAAGGCATATAATACAAGCGTTAGTAAAAGTATCGTCGAAGCCTATTTTGGCGTTCAAATGGGCATTTAATAGAAAAATTTAATTCGGACTTAACCCAAAGTCGTAGAGTGGTATTTGATTGAAAACTGAGGAGTAATCCGAGGTTTTTTCTTATATGTAAAAGGCAGTTTAATGAGCATTTGAAAGCTTGTTCCTACATGCGCATAAAAGATAACTATTCTGAGGATTTGAATGATGAGAAAAACGAAAATTATACATGTAAACAGCGAAATGTCAAATGAGACACTCGTAGATAGATTAACTGAAGCAGCGCAATGCCTTTCGAATGGAGGTACAGTTGCCTTTCCAACAGAGACGGTTTATGGCCTTGGTGCAAATGCATTGTCCGATAACGCTGTGAATGCAATTTATGAAGCAAAGGGTAGACCTTCAGACAACCCGCTTATCGTTCACATTGCATCGATGGAGATGCTATCTGAGCTGGTGGTCGAGGTTAGACCCTATGTAGAAAAGCTGATGGCTGCCTTCTGGCCAGGGCCAATTACCTTTGTAATGAAAAAGAAAGCACAAATTCCATTAAAGGTAACCGGGGGCTTATCAACGGTGGGGATTAGAATGCCAGCCAACGTAATTGCGCTTGAGCTGATCAGACTTTCTGGTAAACCGATAGCGGCACCATCTGCCAATCTTTCTGGTAAACCAAGTCCGACACAAGCTAAAACCGTGATTGAAGATTTAGAGGGTAGAGTGGACTATATCATTGCAGGGGATTCGGCTGAGGTAGGGTTGGAGTCAACCGTTTTAGATGTGACAGGTGAGGCGCCAATTATTTTAAGACCTGGTAAGGTTACCTGTGAGATGATAAAAGAGGTGGTAGGTGCCTGTTCATTTGATGCCGCAATCACTAAGGATAAAATTGAGACCGATGGCGTCGCAAAGGCACCGGGAATGAAATATAGACATTATGCGCCAAATGCGCCAGTTCAAGTGTATATGGGAAATCCTACAGAGATGGTCAAATGCTTTTTTGAAGCGGTGATTAGCTGCTCTCAAAAGGGAACAGAAAAGGTGGGGATACTTACCTTTGAAGAAGAGGCGATGGTTTTGGAGCGCATGATTGCGTTAGAGGGAATCAGTAGTGATAATTATTATATTATTAGTGCAGGCTCTGCTAAGGATTTGACGGCATACGCAAAAATTTTATTTGAGTCACTTAGAACCTTTGATGCAGCGCTATGCACGTATATTATCGCTAGAGGCGTTGAAGAAGTGGGGTTGGGCGAGGCAATTATGAATCGCTTAAAAAAGGCTGCAGAGGGTAAAGTAACGAGAATTTAATTTGCTTTTTATACCTATAGATTTTATAATGGATTAGGATTTTCAAAATGAATAAGGAGGTTGCAAATGAAAGTTGCAATGGGCTCAGACCATGGCGGATTTAATCTAAGACTTGTCATTAAAGCACATTTAATTGAGAGGGGCTATGAGGTTGTAGATTTCGGCGTTGAATGCAAAGAATCCTGTGATTATCCGGATTATGCACTCAAAGTGGCGAATGCCATTACATCAGGAGAATGTGAATTAGGTGTTTTGGTGTGTGGTACAGGGCTTGGCATTTCTATAGCAGCTAATAAAGTAAAAGGTATTATCGCAGCACCAGTTAGCGATACTTTCAGTGCTGAAATGGCGAGAAAGCATAACAATGCAAATATCATCGCCCTAGGAGAACGCGTTGTTGGAGAAGGCTTGGCACTAAAAATTGTCGACGCATTCTTTGACGCAGAATTTGAAGGCGGCAGACACGAAGGTCGCGTAGCAAAAATATTTGAAATTGAATCAAAATATTTATAAGAGGTGCAGTATGAGTACAGTATTTGAAATGAATCACCCGTTGATCCAACATAAATTAAGCTTAATCAGAGATAAAAACACAGGATCAAAAGAATTTAGAGAGCTAGTTAAAGAAGTTTCTATGCTTCTTGCATATGAGGTTACAAGAGATTTATCGCTTGAAGAGG
This sequence comes from Clostridiales bacterium 38-18, assembly GCA_001897605.1. Lineage (GTDB taxonomy): Bacteria > Bacillota > Clostridia > Peptostreptococcales > Acidaminobacteraceae > Fusibacter_C. The sequence continues at coordinate 98,229 of MKTL01000022.1, forward strand.
TTGAAATTGAAACGCCAATTTGTAAGACAAAAACAAAAATGCTTTCAGGTAGAAAATTGGGTATCGTTCCAATCTTAAGAGCAGGTCTTGGTATGGTTGATGGTTTCTTAAATCTTTTACCGGCGGCTAAAGTAGGTCACATTGGTCTTTATCGTGACCCTGAAACCTTAGAGCCAGTAGAATACTACTGCAAGCTGCCAACTGACATCAACGAAAGAGATTTAATCGTTTGTGATCCGATGCTTGCAACTGGCGGTTCTGCAAATGCAGCGATTCAATTTTTAAAAGATAGAGGTGCAGAGAGCATTCGTCTGGTTTGCTTAATTGGTTGCCCAGAGGGAATTGCTGCAGTTCAAGCTGCACATCCAGATGTTAACATTTATATCGCGTCAATCGATGAAAAACTCAACGATCACGCATACATCGTGCCAGGATTAGGAGATGCGGGAGACCGTTTATTCGGCACAAAATAGTCGAGGTGTTTAATGTATATTCCAGCAATTATCGCAGGGTTAATCAGCTTTATCATGACGCCATTTGTCATTAAGCTTGCCAATAAACTAGGTGCAGTAGACGTTCCAAAGGACGATCGACGCATGCATAAAAAGCCAATGCCACTTTGGGGTGGTATCGCAATTTTTTCAGGCTTTTTCGTCAGCATGTTTTTATTTTCCAATGTGGAAACCACTAAGCTCATAGGATTGTTTATCGCATCGTGTGTGATGCTCGTCACGGGTATGATCGATGATATTAAACCACTTGGCGCAAAGCTAAAGCTATTGTTTCAAATTGCAGCAGCCTTTATTTTAGTGAAATCAGGTTATGAAATTACCTTCTTCACAAATTTCTTTGGAAAATCTGATTTTATTTTTTTGCAGCACTTTGCATTGCCTATTTCAATGATTTGGATTGTAGGCGTGACGAATACAGTTAACCTGATTGATGGGTTAGATGGACTTGCAGCTGGAATTTCAGCGATCGCAGCGGTTACACTTAGCTATATTGCCATTTTGAATCACCAATACGATGCAGCGATGATCACATTAATTTTAGCAGGTAGTTCAATTGGTTTCTTGCCATATAACTTTAACCCAGCTAAGATTTTTATGGGGGATGCAGGCGCGTTATTCTTAGGCTTGGTTCTATCTGCCATTTCAATAGATGGTGCACTTAAGAGTGCAACTGCAATAACCGTTGTCGTACCAATTTTAGCACTTGGTATTCCGATCTTTGATACTGCATTTGCCATCTTGAGAAGATTGATTAACAAACGCCCAATAATGGAAGCTGACAAAGGTCACCTTCATCATAGGTTAATGTCCATGGGACTTGGGCAAAGAAAAACCGTTTTATCAATGTATTTAATTTCTGCACTTTTAGGTGCTGGTGCAATTGCATTATTAAAGCAAAACTGGATACACGCATTCGTTTTGCTAATTTTAGCAGCAATTGTAACTTTCATACCTATTAATCGGACGCTGACAATGCAGAAAAAAAATGGTTAATCATTTTATGTGATATCGTTTTGTAGAAGCCTTCGATTTGTTCGGAGGCTTTTTTTAGTCTCAGTTTGGAGTTGAATTAGGTGAAGGTAAATTATCTGTAGATATATTCTAGGGAGGACAATATGAAAATAATGACGCTTTTTGGTACTAGACCCGAGGCGATAAAAATGGCACCGCTTGTTAAAGCAATTGAAAGAGCAAGTGATCTGCAATCTATCGTTTGTGTTACCGCTCAACATAGGGAAATGCTGGATCAAGTTTTAGAGCTTTTTGAAATTAAACCGGATTACGACTTAAACATCATGAAATCGGGACAATCCTTAAGTGAAATTACCTCAAGAGTATTACTTGGAGTAGAAGAGGTTTTAAAAAAGGAAAGGCCGGATATTGTTTTGGTTCATGGGGATACGTCCACAACATTATCAGGCGCACTTGCAGCTTTTTATGCGCAAATTCCAGTGGGACATGTCGAGGCTGGATTGAGAAGTTTCAACATATACAGCCCATATCCAGAGGAAATGAACCGACTTTTGACGACAAGAATCGCCAGTATTCATTTTGCAGCTACTGAAGGAAATGTTGATAATTTAATAAAAGAGGGTATTAATCCACAAGTAGTTTACAAAACTGGAAATACAGTAATTGATGCACTAATGGAAGTCATTGATGAAAATTATATTTTTCAAAATGAATACTTAAATAATATCGATTTTGAAAACCATAAAATTATCGCATTAACAGCACATAGAAGAGAAAATTTAGGAATGCCAATGGAGAATATTTTCAGTGCAATTAGAGCATTAATTGAAGCGCATGAGGATTTAGAATTGGTGTTCCCTATGCATCTCAATCCTGCAGTAAGACAGGTAGCAAGAAAGCATCTAGACCAGCATAATAGAATTCACTTAATTGAACCATTAAGCTATGAGGATTTTGCCAACCTAGAAGCAAGGGCTTATTTGATTATGACGGACTCTGGTGGTATTCAGGAGGAAGCGCCTGCACTGGGCAAGCCGGTGGTGGTATTGCGCACAGAAACTGAACGACCAGAAGCTGTTGATGCTGGAACGGTGGTTGTTGCAGGGATTGAAAGGGAAGATATCTATCGTGAGACTGAGAAATTAATTGTTAATTCAGCGCATTATAAACGTATGTCTGAGGCGATGAATCCGTATGGTGATGGTCATGCTTGCCAGAGAATTATAGATGCTTTGCGAAATTGGAAAAATTGATAAAAATTTAACTATATATTTTGGCTTAACATAAAGTGTGTTATAATAAGTGGTATTGTTCTTATATTATGACAATTATTTGAGGTGAAGGAATATGTTTGGTAATAAAAAATCCAACAAAAGCATATTGCAGAACTTAGCGTTAATTTCACAGGTTGGAATTATGATGCTAATCCCCATATTTGGGGGTGTTTTGCTGGGTGCATTTTTGGATCGATTTTTTAAAACCAAGGGCATATTCCTTATTGTTTTTGTACTTTTAGGCGTCGGTTCTTCATTTAGAAACCTATATGTACTCTCTATGCAGAAAAGCAAGGAGTACGAAAATAAGGAAAGCCCTTCCACCTATGTGCATAATTATGAACGATCTCTTGAGAAAAAAAATGCCGACCTCGCTCAAAAAGAGGATTTTTTTCAAGAGGATGAAAATGATAAAAAGTAGTTTTGTTGGATCAATACATTTACATCTAAATATCAGAATATTTGAAAAAGTGTAAACAAAAAGAGGAATTATCAAAATTATTGTTAAGTGATATAATAATGGGAATGATAAAAAAGGTGGCAAAATGAACGCTTTAAAACAAACTCAAAAAAGAATCATGACCTGGCTACTAATTGTTGATGCCATCATTATAGGCGTTTCGTTTATTGCCATTAAAGAACCTAGACCATTTGTGCTAGGATTAGTCTTTGGTTCTGCAATTAGCGGACTCAATTTCATGGAGCTATCCAACACACTGAGCCGTGCCGTTCAGATGCAATCTGACAAAGCACAATCTTTTACTGTAATTAAGTACTTTATTAGGTATATTGTGACAGCGGTCGTACTCTATGTATCGATCGTCGCACCTTATATAAATGTATTAGGAACAATCCTAGGCCTCGTTATCATCAAGATTATCATTCTAATAGGCAATTTTTTAGGAGATAAACGTTTTTTCAGAAACATTCTAAGAAGAAAGGAGGATGAATCTAGTGGGCAGTGAAGGTTTTGGACCACGCATCGCATTTACCATACAGAATATACCTGGTATTGGCGATATCCCGGTTTCGGAAACGGTTACGGTCACTTGGCTAATAATTGCCGTGCTATTTGTCTTTTCGATAATAGTGACGCGCAACATGAAAAAAGAGCCAAAGGGACTACAGCTCGTTGTAGAACAACTTGTTTCGACCATTAATAACCTGACCAAGCAAAACATGGGAGAGAGAAATTACGCATGGGCGCCTTATGTAGGAACACTTCTATTATTTATAGGGATTTCCAACATTATAGGTCTCTTAGGGTTTAGGCCCCCTACAGCGGATCTTAACACAACTATGTGTCTCTCGATCACAACCTTTGTGTTGACTCAAGTATTTGGCGTCAAAAGCAAAGGTCTTGGCGGCTATACGAAAGGTTTTTTACAGCCTATGCCGTTCCTGTTACCACTCAATATCGTTGGTGAACTGGCAAACCCAATTTCGCTGGGTTTCCGTCTATTCGGTAACATCTCTGCAGGGGTCATCATCATGTCGTTGTTGTATGGTGCGTTAGGAAGCTTTACAGAAATGCTGTTTGGACTTACAGTTCCGTTACTCCAAGCAGGTATACCTGCAGTGCTTCACATTTATTTTGACTTGTTCGCAGGTCTGTTACAGTCGTTTATTTTTACAATGCTGACAATGGTATTTATTTCTGGGGCAATGGAATAAGAGAGTACTTAGAGGGGTGAACTCATGGAAAGTAGCAATTTTATTATGGATTTTTTAAATTGGCTGATGAGTTTTGAACCTAAGGCGATTGTTCTAGCAGCCTCGGCAATTGGCGCGGGTTTCGCGATGATTGCCGGTATAGGTCCTGGCGTCGGTCAGGGGTATGCAGCGGGAAAAGGCGCAGAAGCGGTATCGAGAAATCCGAAAGCGCTTCGTGAGACGACAATGGTTATGCTACTTGGAGCTGCAGTTGCAGAAACTTCAGGTATCTTGGCACTTGTAGTTGCGCTAATTATGCTCTTCGGAAATCCTTTGATCAATTTAGAAGGCAATGCCTTAGTGATTATGGCTTCTGCCATAGGTGCTGGCCTGGCGATGATCGCAGGCGTTGGACCTGGTATCGGTCAAGGGTATGCAGCCGGCAAAGGTACAGAAGCCACTGGTAAAAGACCGAAGATGCAATCTCAGATCGTTAGAACGATGCTTGTAGGTCAAGCAGTTGCGCAAACAACAGGTATTTATGCACTTGTAATCGCACTCGTATTACTTTTTGCAAATCCTTTGTTATAAGCGTAAATTTCTAGCCGTCGCCTGAGTGGATGAAATCCAAGCAAATAGGCGACAAGTTTTAATCAAATATGAATCATAATTATCAAGGGAGGATCTTTTTATGGAAACATTAATTACAGGTAAAGCTCTTGTATTAGCAGCATCAGCAATAGGCGCAGGTCTTGCGATGATCGCAGGTATCGGCCCTGGTATCGGACAAGGTTTCGCAGCTGGTAAAGGTGCTGAGGCAGTTGGTAGACAACCTGAGTCACAAGGTGACATCGTTAGAACAATGCTACTTGGTGCAGCAGTTGCAGAGACAACTGGTATCTATGGTCTTGTAATCGCATTAATTTTATTATTTGCTAATCCACTTGTAGGCATGCTCTAATAAAACCGAAAAAACGGGAGGTAATACATGAGTATCGATATTGTAAACTCAAGTCTTAGATTGGGACTTGTGAGTCCAGACTGGACATTTGTTTTCCAGCTGATCAATACACTCATTCTTTACTTGATTCTCAGAAAGTTCCTTTTCGGTCCAGTGACAGCTTTCATGGAAAAGCGTGAAAACGAAATCAAAAACCAAATTCAAGCGGCTAAAAACTTGGATTTAGAAGCACAACAGCTTAAAGCGGATTATGAAGCGAAATTGATTCATGCTGATGATGAAGGCAAGGATATCGTTAAAAAATACACGCAACGTGCTGAAAATAGAGCGTTTGAAATCGTTAAAGCAGCTGAAACCGAAGTGGATACTATGAAGCTTAATGCACATAGAGAGCTTGAAAGAGAACGCGTAAAAGCGGTTAATGAGTTAAAAGGTCAGATTTCTGAGCTTACGATACTTGCTGCTTCAAAAGTTGTAGAGAAAGATCTCAACGAAGCAGATCACAAAGAACTTATTAATAAGTTCATAAGTGAAGTAGGTGAGACTCAATGGCAGAATTAGTAAGCAAAACCTATTCTGAAGCTATATTTGATGTCGCAGTTGAGGAAGGTCGCTTAGATTTGGTTCAAAGTGAATTTGATTTTGTGGAGTCGATCTTAAAAGAGTATCCAGACTTTTACGAAATTCTAAAAACGCCGAAGGTAAATATTGAAGAAAAGAAAACAGTCATTCAAGAGACCTTTGGTGACCAAGTATCCCAAACACTACTCAATTTCTTGAAAATTGTCATGGACAAGAAGAGAGGATCCGACTTACTTTCTATCAAATGGGATTTTGATAGACGCGTAGATGAGTACAAGGGCGTCGTCAAAGTCACCGTAGAATCTGTCGTACCATTAACGGATGACCAGTTAAATACTTTAGTTAGTAACTTAAAGAAAATGACTGGAAAGGAAATCGTTTTAAAGACAATCATCACACCTGAGCTTTTGGGTGGTTTGGTTGTACGATTAGGCGATAAGGTTATCGATGGTTCGATTAAATTTAAGCTAGAAGGTATGCTCGAGGGGCTAACTCAAATAATTATTTAGTAGGAGTGTGCAAGACATGAATCTAAGACCAGAAGAAATTAGTTCTGTGATTAAAGCACAGATTAAGAAATATGAGTCTAAGCTTCAAGTAGAGGATACTGGTACTGTTCTTCAAGTTGGCGATGGTATCGCAAGAGTCCATGGTCTCCAAAATTGTATGTCAGGTGAGCTTCTAGAATTCCCATTTGAAGTTTACGGCATGGTACTAAACTTAGAAGAAGATAGTGTCGGTGTTGTTTTATTTGGCTCAGACGAAAAGATTAAAGAAGGGGACCTCGTAAAGAGAACTGAACGCGTTGTTGAAGTACCAGTAGGTATGGAGATGTTTGGTCGTGTTGTTAACTCATTAGGCCAACCACTTGATGGCAAAGGCCCAATTGCTTCAACAAAATCTAGACCGATTGAAGTTAAAGCTTCAGGCGTTATCGATAGAAAATCAGTTCATGAACCACTTCAAACCGGTATTAAAGCGATTGACTCAATGATTCCTATCGGAAGAGGTCAACGTGAATTAATCATCGGCGATAGACAAACCGGTAAAACGGCTATCGCAATTGATACGATTATCAATCAAAAGAATACAGATGTCTACTGTATCTATGTAGCAATTGGACAAAAGACTTCAACCGTTGCACAAATCGTTAAGCAACTTGAAGATCACGGTGCAATGGATTATACCTGTGTCGTTTCTGCGACCGCATCAGATCCAGCACCACTTCAATATATTGCACCATATGCAGGCGTTACTATGGCTGAAGAGCTTATGTATAATGGCAAACACGTCCTCATTATCTATGATGACCTGTCCAAACACGCCGTTGCCTATCGTGCAATGTCCTTGCTTCTTAGGAGACCACCAGGACGTGAAGCTTATCCAGGTGACGTTTTCTACCTTCACAGTAGATTACTTGAACGTGCTGCTAAGCTTTCAGATAAGCTAGGCGCAGGTTCTATCACAGCGTTACCAATCATTGAAACACAAGCAGGCGACGTATCTGCTTACATTCCAACAAACGTAATTTCTATTACAGATGGTCAGATTTACCTTGAGTCAGAGCTTTTCTTCTCAGGACAAAGACCAGCGGTTAATGCTGGTATTTCTGTATCGCGTGTTGGCGGGGATGCTCAAATTAAAGCGATGAAGAAAGTCGCTTCAAAGATTAAACTTGAACTTGCTCAATACAGAGAGCTTGCAGCCTTTGCACAGTTCGGATCTGAACTTGATAAGGATACTAAAGCGACACTTGAGCACGGCGAAAGATTAATGATGGTATTAAAGCAGCCTCAATACAGACCGATGGCAGTTGAAGAGCAAGTTATGGTGATTTATGCAATCGTCAACAAGTTTATGACAGACATTGCAGTCCCACACATTTCTAAGTTCGAAAGTGGTTTAATTGATTTCTTAAAGTTAAATCATCCTGAAATCGGAAAATCGATCATCGAAAAAGGTGAAATGACTGCTGATGTTGAAGCAGAATTAAAAGCGGCAATTTTAGAATTTAAGAAAAGCTTTGTAGTAGAATAATAAGCTTCCTTGTAGGAGGGATTGAACATGGCAAGTAGTACACGCGATATTAAGCGTAAAATTCGAAGTGTCAACAGCACCATGCAGATCACCAAGGCTTTTGAGCTCGTCTCAACTGCAAAGCTTAAACGTGCAAGAGATAGAATGGATATCACCAAACCTTATTTCGACACGATTCAATCCGCTGTACACGATATCTTAAGTGCAGATAAGAGCATTAAGAGTAAGTTTGTCTCTTCTGGAGTAAGCCATAAGCCACTTTACATCGTGGTGAGCTCAGATAGAGGCCTTTGCGGTGGTTACAACATCAACGCGATTAAAAAATCAGTTGAAAATGTCGCTGACAAAGAAAACGCGAAGTACATCGCTGTCGGTAAAAGAGCGAATGACGTTTTGAAGCAAAATGGCTACAATGTCGTCGATAGCTTCTTGTATATTTCTGAAAAACCAGAGTTTGTTCATGCTGTACAGATTGCAAAAACTGCGACCCGTATGCTTGAAAAAGGTGAAGTTGATTCAATTCATTTTGTTTACACGAGATTTGTTAGCTCTATCTCACAGGTGGCAACCGATTTAATATTGCTACCAATTGAGCGACCAGAAGTTGTTGAAGGAGAAGGTCCGTCAGAGTACATCAATTACGAGCCTTCACCAGAGGACGTTCTACACTACATCATTCCGAAATATGTAGAGAGTACGATCTTTGGTGGCCTTATTGAGTCTTCTGCTGCTGAGCAAGCGGCTAGAAGAATCGCAATGGAAAATGCTTCTGATAATGCAGAGGAAATTATTGAAGACCTCACATTGTCGTTCAACCAAGCGAGACAAGCTGCAATCACTCAAGAAATCTCTGAAATCGTCGGTGGTGCTGAAGCACTAAAATAATTCGTAAAGGAGTGTAAGAGTATGGATCAAACGATTGGTAAAATCGTTCAAATCATCGGACCTGTACTCGATATTAGGTTTGAAGCGGATCAGCTTCCTAATATTTATGATGCTGTCGTAATTGATTATAAAGAGGTTCATGTTGTTGCAGAGGTTATGCAACACATCGGTGGTAACACAGTTAGAGCCGTTGCTATGAGTTCAACAGATGGACTTATTAGAGGAATCGATGCAGTATCTACAGGTGCACCGATCTCTGTGCCGGTTGGAAAACCGACATTGGGTCGATTGATCAACGTACTAGGTGAAACAATAGATGAGCAAGGCCAAATTGAGAAATCAAATGCTGAATTCTGGCCAATTCATAGAGAAGCACCTGCATTTGCTGAGCAAGGTACAAGTGCAGAAATGCTTGAAACCGGTATTAAAGTTGTCGATTTGATCGCACCTTATTCAAAAGGTGGTAAAATCGGTCTCTTCGGTGGTGCAGGTGTTGGTAAAACCGTAATCATCCAAGAGCTTATCAACAACATTGCGACTAATCACGGTGGTTTATCTGTATTTGCTGGCGTAGGCGAGCGTACAAGAGAAGGTAATGACCTTTATCATGAGATGAAGGATTCAGGTGTTATTGAAAAAACAGCACTTGTATTCGGTCAAATGAATGAGCCACCTGGAGCAAGAATGAGGGTTGCCTTAACTGGTCTTACAATGGCTGAGTACTTCAGAGATCAAGAAGGTAAGGACGTGCTTTTATTTATCGATAACATCTTTAGATTTACGCAAGCAGGTTCTGAGGTATCGGCATTACTTGGTCGTATGCCAAGTGCCGTTGGTTATCAGCCAACACTTGCTACCGATATGGGTGCACTTCAAGAGAGAATCACATCGACTAATAAAGGTTCTATCACCTCTGTTCAAGCGGTTTATGTACCTGCGGATGACTTAACTGACCCAGCGCCAGCGACGACATTCAGCCACTTGGACGCAACTACAGTACTTTCTCGTAAGATTTCTGAGCTAGGTATCTATCCAGCGGTTGATCCACTGGATTCATCTTCTCGTATTCTTACACCAGATGTTGTTGGTAACGAACATTATCAGGTTGCTCGTGAAGTCCAAGAAATTCTTCAAAGATACAATGAGCTACAAGATATCATCGCAATCCTCGGTATGGATGAACTTTCAGATAATGATAAGCTCGTCGTAAGCCGTGCAAGAAAAATTCAAAGATTTTTATCACAGCCATTTACGGTTGCTGAGCAATTTACAGGATCTAAAGGTGTCTATGTTCCAGTTAAGGAAACGATCAGAAGCTTTAGAGAAATCCTTGATGGTTCTCACGATGAAATTCCTGAGCAATTCTTCCTGTACTGTGGTGGCATCGAAGATGTCGTTGAAAAGTATAAGAAAAGTCAAGCACAATAGGAGGTGTCAGGATGGGCAAAAAATTCAAGCTTGATGTTGTAACGCCAGATCGTATTTTCCTTGAAGGTGAAACCGATATGGTTATTTTAAGAACAACAGAAGGTGATATCGGAATTTTATATGACCATGAACCTCTGGTTGCACCACTCAAAGTTGGAAGCATGCGCGTTCGACAAGACGACCAAACCTTTAAGTGGGCTGCTTGCTCTGCTGGATTTTTAACTGTTAATGAAGAAAAGGTAACAGTTGTTGTTGATTCCGCAGAATGGGTAGATGAAATTGACGTTGAAAGAGCATTAGAAGCAAAGAAACGTGCAGAATCACGTATTCAAGATGGCCCTGAAAAAGGGGTTGATATTCTTAGAGCGAGACTCGCGCTTGAGAGAGCTATTAACCGAATTAGGTTGTATGAACTCAATAAATAGTTTTTTATAATAAAATGAGTGCTGTTGCTTTTCTATGGATCTAGAAATGCAACAGCACCTTTTATTTTTGTGAATTAATGTAGCTAAAGCTTAGTGGTTTATTGAGCTTAGTTTGTGCACAATTGCTGATACATACTAAAACCGTTACCACGCTATAAGAAAAATGACCTATTTTACATCAATATTCGTCATTATTCTACAAAAAAAGATAAAAAGGTATAGATAGTATGCCCTTTTTTATATATAATAATAAATGACTATGACCAGTTTAAACTGGTTTACAATATTCAGTTGTGAATTATGAAATTACTTTAGATAGAGTCTCAGCATAATATCATATATATGATAGGAGGATCCATTTGGCAAAGTTATTAGTAGAGAAGAGCGGGCCACTTAAAGGCACCGTGAAAATAAAGGGCGCAAAAAATTCGGTTTTAAAATTAATGGCTGCGTCTATTTTAGCAGATGACAGCTGTACGATAGAAAGTGTTCCTGAATTACTCGATGTCGAGGTTATGGCGACTTTACTTGAATCGCTGGGTTTAAAGGTAGATTATAATAGAGAAACAGAAGTGATAGAAACTTATCCTGCAGAGGATTTAAAGTGTGAGGCACCTTATGATTTAATACAAAAGATGCGTGCGTCTTTTTTGGTGCTTGGACCATTGCTTGCTAAAAAAGGGATTGCTAAGGTCTCTATGCCTGGTGGCTGTGCCATCGGTGCAAGACCAATTGATCTACATTTAAAAGGCTTTCAAGCACTAGGTGCTGAAGTGACTTTGGGTCACGGCTATATTGAAGCTAAAGCGGAACATGGCCTTGTTGGCTCTGAAATATACCTTGACTTCCCAAGTGTTGGTGCAACAGAGAACATCATGATGGCAGCGACTATGGCGAAGGGTCAAACCCTTATTCAAAATGCGGCGAAAGAGCCCGAGATTATTGATTTAGCCAACTTTCTAAATGAAATGGGTGCAAATGTTAAAGGTGCTGGCACGGATACCATTCGTATCAATGGCGTTACTTCGCTTAAAGGTGCAAAGCATCAAACCATACCAGATCGTATCATTGCTGCAACCTACATGGTAGCAGCAGCGATTACAAAAGGTGATATTACGATAGAAAATGTCGTTTCAAGTCACGTTAAACCCGTTACTGCAAAATTACGTGAAATGGGCGTTACAGTTGAGGATGAGGACGATCGTATTAGAGTTTATACGGATGGTCCGCTTAAGGCTGTAGACGTTACGACCCTCCCATACCCTGGTTTTCCAACGGATGCTCAAGCACAATTTATGGCACTTTTAGCAATCAGTGAAGGAACAAGTGTCATTTCTGAAACGGTATTTGAGAATCGATTCAGACATGTTGCTGAGATTAATCGTATGGGTGCAAATGTGAAAATTGAAGGCCATAGTGCCGTTATCCAAGGTGTTGAGTCATTACAAGGCGCCCAAGTAAAAGCAACTGACCTTAGAGCAGGTGCGGCACTTGTTCTTGCTGGTTTAGTGGCAGAAGGCATCACAGAGATTGATGAAATTTACCACATCGATAGAGGGTATCCACAAATTGAAAAAGACATTGTTAGCTTAGGTGGTAAAATCAAACGCGTTGAGATTTAGCCATCTGCGAACATCTGAAATATAAATAATTTTGATAAAACTAACTAATGGAAGGTGGAACGCGATGTTCGGTGTTGGTTCGGAAATCGGTATAGACTTAGGTACGGCGAGTGTACTCGTCTACATAAAAGGAAAAGGCATTGTATTAAGAGAGCCATCTGTGGTTGCAATTGATAATAATACAGACCGCGTTTTAGCAGTTGGTAATGAAGCGCGAAAAATGTTAGGTCGTACACCTGGTAATATCGTTGCGATTAGACCACTTAAGGACGGCGTTATTTCTGACTATGATGTTACTGAGCGTATGCTACGCTATTTCATAAATAAAACTTGTGGTAGAAGACGATTATTTAAACCGAAAATTATCATCTGTGTACCTAGCGGTGTTACAGAAGTTGAAAAAAGAGCAGTATTGGACGCAACGATGGAAGCCGGCGGTGGAAAAACGTTTCTTATAGAAGAACCAATTGCCGCTGCTATTGGTGCCGGATTAGACATCACTAAGCCGGATGGCAATATGGTAATTGACATCGGTGGTGGAACTTCAGATATAGCAGTTATTTCATTGGGTGGTATTGTAGTTAGCACGTCCATTAAAGTGGCTGGTGATAAGTTTGATGAAGCAATCATCAAATACATGCGTAAAAAGCACAATCTTCTAATCGGTGAAAGAACTGCTGAAGAGCTTAAAATAAATGTAGGTACTGCTTACCCTAGAACAAAGTCAATCAAGATGGATTGCCGTGGTAGAGATCTTATTACAGGCCTTCCTAAGAACATCTCTATTTCAAGCGAAGAGATGCAGGACGCTTTACAAGAGGTCGTGAATTCAGTTGCGGATGCGGTTCACTTTGTACTTGAAAAAACGCCACCGGAGCTCGCTTCTGATATTAGCTCTAGAGGCATCGTCATGACTGGCGGTGGATCACTTTTACACGGTCTCAACAAGCTGATTGAGAAAAGAACGGGCATACCGACGTTCATCGCGGATGATGCCGTTAGCTGTGTTGCTAAGGGAACAGGTATGTCGTTGGAGCATTTGGATATCCTTGAAAAGAACATGATGACCACAGCTAAAAAGAAATACCTATAAATTCAATCGTTCAACCCCTCTGTGAGAGCTTTCTCATAGAGGGGTTTTTCATTTATTGAAGTTTTTGTTTGGGTATGGTATAGTGATGAGGGTTTATGAATATACATGTGTATATACACGCAGTTGAGAGTCAAGGAGGTCACAAGTGAATATAAATTTAGAACACATTACAGTAAAATCAATTAATGAAAAGATAGAATTAGTTAAACAACTTAAAATTCAAAAAAAGGCGGTCATATTAGCACACCACTATCAGAGTATGGCGATTAAAGAGGTTGCAGACATTATAGGTGATTCTTTAGAGCTATCGAGAAAAGCAACACAAGTGGCATCAGATTTGATAATTTTTTGTGGTGTTCACTTTATGGCGGAATCAGCCAAACTACTCTCGCCAAAAAAGAGAGTCTACCTACCAAATTTAAATGCAGGCTGCCCAATGGCTGACATGGCAACAAGAGAATGGGTATTGGAAAAGAAGAAAGAACATCCCAGTGCTGCTGTTGTAAGCTATGTAAACACCTCTGCTGAGGTTAAAGCAGTCAGTGATATTTGCTGTACATCATCAAATGCGGTAAAAATAGTCAGAGAAATTTCTTCAAATGAAATCATATTTGTTCCAGATCAAAATTTAGGAAGCTACGTTCAAAAGCTTGTCCCTTCTAAAACCATCCATCTTTGGCGTGGATTTTGTCCGACGCATCATCGAATTGGAGCTGAAGCGGTAATGTCAATGAAAGCAAAATACCCAGAGGCAAAGATACTAATTCATCCAGAGTGTAAGCCAGAAGTAGTTGAACTGGCAGATGTGGTTGGTAGTACTGCTCAAATTATCAAAGCATGCGAGGAAAGTGATCAAACAGAATTTGTTATTGGGACTGAGCTTGGCGTCGTAGAGTCATTGAAAAAACAATTTCCAAGTAAACGATTTTACCTGCTCGATGAGGCGATGGTTTGTCCAAACATGAAGAAAACAACGCTAGACGATGTAATAAACACACTTGTTAATCAAACTGGCGAAATTATTATTGAGGATGAAATTCAATCATCTGCCAGTCAAGCCATTTGGGCTATGTTAGAACGGTCGTGAGCTATGGAGATAAAAAAGTACGATGTAATTATACTTGGAAGTGGCATTTCAAGCTTATTTTTGGCGAATAATTTAGATGTCGATCTCAATGTCCTCATATTAAATTCCGGACAAAACAGAGAAACCAATAGCTATCTTGCGCAAGGGGGGATTGCAGCTGCAGTTGGAGTTGAAGACGACTGGGCGCATCATTTCGAAGATACAATGATAGCTGGGCATGGACAAAATAATAAGGAACTAGTTGAGCTTATGGTAAAGTCAGGACCCTCGGTTATTTGTGATCTTGTTGAATTAGGCGTTTCTTTTGATAAAAATGAAACAGGGGAATTTGCCCTAGGTCTTGAAGGGGCACATAGCTTTCCAAGAATAATGAAGGCAGGCGACCATTCGGGTGAAGCGGTTATGGATGCCCTGTGGCGCAATCTTAAAAACAAACCGTGTCTAACATTTAGCGAGCATACCTTAGCATATCGTGTTGATTCATATCAAGAAGGGTTTTTGGTACAAACGCTTTCGACACAGATAGAAGACTCTAATGAGCCGTGCTTGGGCACCTTTTTTTGCTCTAAAATTGTTTTTGCAACAGGCGGTATTTCGAAGCTATATCATCGAACCAGTAATAAATCTATCGGTTATGATGGTTTAGCGCTTGCCATCGATCTTGGACTAAAATTAAGTCATTTGAGCTGGATTCAGTTTCATCCAACCGTATTTTATAATTTGGTTGGCCATCAAGAAGGCTTTCTAGTTTCAGAAGCCGTCAGAGGCGAAAGTGGTATGCTTCTAAATCAAAGAGGAGAAAGATTTATGAATCGATACCATCCTAAATTAGAGCTTGCGCCAAGAGACGTTGTATCTGCGGCGATGATAAAGGAGATAAATGGACAAGAAAAACCATATCTTTATTTAGATGTTAGACATATTGGTCAAAAGAAAATGATGCAGAAATTCAGCAAAATTACTTCTTATTGTAATCAAGCTGGCATTCAACTAGATAGAGATTTGATACCGGTGGCTCCTGGCGCTCATTATACGATGGGAGGCATTGATGTGGATCAGCAAGGAAGAACGTCATTGGAAAATGCTTATGCAATCGGTGAGTGTGCACATACGGGAGTACATGGTAAAAATCGATTAGCGAGTAATTCACTACTTGAGGCGCTTGTATTTTCAAAATTAACGGCAAAGGAAATTAATAAAATGAAACGTGGGTATGAAAACAGGGTTCAGGTTCATTTGGAGCACACTAGAAAAATCCCACACTACAATATAAAAATCAGTGAATTATCCTCTTGGATGGACAAGAACATGGCGATCAATAAAAATTATGAGCAGATAAATTTAATGAAATTACAGATAGATGCCTTAATACAAAACCCAGAGGCATATGTTGCGATTAACGTAGATGACATTAGAACAAACAATGCACTAAAGGCGTTACAGAGAATGATTGACGAAACATTAGAGGAGAACATGTATGAATTTAAATAACTTACTTAGGCTGGCATTTGAGGAGGATATCAGCTCAGTTGACTTAACCAGCGAGGCTATATTTACAAATTCAGATGTATCAACTGCTGTATTGATTTCCAAAGATAAGGGGATTCTATCTGGAATAGATGTGTTTCAGGCTGCTTTTCAATACTTTGATTGTACCATACATTTTGAATGCTATAAATCAAATGGTGATCAGCTGAGTGAAGGCGATGCAATTTGCACAATAAAGGGCTTAACGAAGTCGATTTTAAGTGCGGAGAGAGTGGCTTTAAATTTATTACAGAGAATGTCGGGCATTGCCACCATGACTAGAGCGTGTGTGGATGCTATTAACGGCACAGATACAAGGATTGTCGATACGCGAAAAACTGCCCCAGGCTTAAGACTTTTGGATAAGCAGGCAGTAAGACAGGGAGGAGGCTTCAATCACAGGTTCAACTTGTCTGATGGTATACTGATAAAAGACAATCACATTAAAGCAAGTGGCAGTATTGAAAATGCTATTTTAAGAGCAAAAAAATACGCACCACATACGGTTAAAATAGAAGTTGAAGTAGAATCGGTATCTGATTTTATCATTGCGCAGGCGGCAGGAGCGGATATCATTATGCTGGACAATATGTCAAATGAAGATATGGCAAGCTGCGTCAAGCTTAAAAGAGAGGATTGCTTACTTGAGGCAAGTGGGAATATGAGCCTAGAGAGATTAATAGATGTGGCGAAAACTGGGGTTGATTTGATTTCAGTAGGTGCATTGACGCATTCTGTTAAAGCGATGGACCTAAGTCTTAGATTTGAATAGTTTATATCCCCGAATAGTAGTATAATAAGTAAAAATGAAGCTTGGGGGCAAAAATGACGATTATTTACTCTGAAAGACTACTCATACGTGATTATCTGGAATCTGATTTTGAGAATTTTTATAATTTGACTCAAGATAACGAAGTCGTTTGCTGGATGCCTGATGCTTATCCTGAAAATAAGGATGAAGTACTTGAGCTTTTTTTTGACGCATTGATGGAGTCGAAAAAAGAAAAGCGCAAGAAATTCTACTATGCGATAACCGACCAAAGCACGGGTGCATATATTGGTGAAATTGGCTTTAGGGTAATCCATCATACCGAGGAGGGTGCTGTTGTCAACATTGGTTATTTTATAGATCCTAGATATTGGGGGCAAGGTGTTGCAACGGAAGCCGTCAAGGTTGTCGTAGCATATGGATTTGATAAGTTTGATATATTAAAATTTGAGTTGTCCTGTAGTGCACAAAACCATGGCAGCGTGAGGGTCGCAGAAAAAAACCATTTTATTCAGGAATCGAGTAAGCTTAAATCCTTGCTTCTAAACGGCACCCTACACGATCAATACGATTTTAGATTATTAAAGGAAGAATTTCTAGCGCTTTAATTAAAAAAGGTAAAATTAAGGGTTAAATAGTTTGTTTTATAACAAACTATTTAACCCTTTTTTCTATCGGTTTTCCTACAAATCAAGCACATTTATTAACCATATAAAAAAAACTGTCCAAAATTGACAGTCGTAATTATTACGGATTTATACATTTAATACTCTTGGCTTAGTTTAAAAAAAGGTGGAATGACGCGAACGGACGGCCATTCCAAAAATGAGGAAATTGAAATTAATAAAGGGTATGGTATTTTAACCTCTTAAAATATAACACAATGATAAAATTACGTCAATCGAACCAACCATAATAAGTGAAAGAGCGTTATAGAAATACTTAATAGTTTACAATTTAACAATTATAAAATCTGTATATACACTTATAAAAATATCAATTTTGCCTCATTTATTGAGAATTTAGTCTAAAGTTTTGGAAAATGAATGACGATAACAATTGTGAATGCAGTTTGGAGGAAATTATGGTAAAAGGTTTATACATCGGTGCTTCGAGCATGATTACAAATATAAACAAAATGGACGTTATTGGCAATAACCTTGCAAATGTTAATACAACTGGATATAAGAAAGACAGAGTTCAGGTTGAGTCATTTAATGCAAGGCTTTTGACACGGATTAACGGTTCGATGTATCCCATAGAATCAGGAACGGGCTCTGTTACTTCAACGACTACAGACGGTGAAGTATATGCTGAAACGACAAACGGTTACTTTAGAGTCGATACTGAAAATGGCGTTCATTATGCCAAAAGTATGATTTTCTTCAAAGATAAAGACGGCTATTTAAGAACCATTCAGAAAAACATAGGTGGTTCTATTGACTTTTTAAAAGGGGATTTGGTTCTTAATAACAAAGGTCAATCCATTTACGTTGGTGATAATGACTTTACTTTAGATGAGTCTGGAAATATTCTCGTAGGTGGTTCGACTACAGATAATTTGTTGGTAGGAATTGGACCAAACGATATTGGAACCATAAGTGCAGGGATAAAAGGATACTATGTAATGACAGATTTCGAACAGGGTCAGCTTGAAATGACAAATAGTCCTTATGATCTTGCTATTAAAGGCAGTGGGTTTTTTAGTGTCAGTACGGCAAAGGGTGAGTATTATACACGTGATGGTGTGTTTACAATTAATAATGCCGGTGAATTGGTCAATTTTGATGGTGCTAAGCTCATGGGTTTAAATGGACCTATTGTTATTGAAGATAGTAATTTTAGTGTCAATGAATTTGGTGAAGTGATTCAAAATGGTGAAATCACAGATAAGATTAAAATGACCGCATTTACCAATATAGGTGATGTATATAAAGTGGGTACAAGCTATTATTTAGAGCAACCAAACATGACCGGTGAGAAGGTTGATTTTGAAGGTGAGATTATTCAAGGCTATCGAGAAAGCTCAAATACGGATGCAGTAACCGAAATGATTTCTCTCATTGAAATGAACCGAAATTACGAGACCAGTCAAAAGGTTATTACGACGATTGATGATATGATAGGCAAGTGTGTTACCGAACTTGGAAGAGTCTAGGAGGCGTAAATTATGAAAGCAATGTGGTCAGCAGCTTCAGGTATGAAAAACCTTCAGCTTAAGATTGATACAATTTCCAATAACTTGGCAAATGTTAATACCATTGGTTTTAAAAACCAAAGGGTTGAATTTAAAGACATTATGTATGAAAGATTAGACCAAAGTGCAAAACTTGCTGATGAAGGTAGACCCGTGCCGATAGAGATTGGCCATGGGGTTATGATCTCTGCTACTTTAAGAGATTTTACGACAGGAAATCTTCAACAAACTGGAACACCGACAGATTTAGCCATTAACGGAGAGCACTTTTTTAAGGTCATCGATAACAATGGTAATACGAGATATTCAAAGGATGGCAGCTTTAAAATTGCAGCTACTGAGGAAGGTGCAACCTTGGTAACCTCTGATGGTTATTTTGTACAAGGTGTGGATGGCAATATTGTACTTGGCGAAAATGTATCAGAGCTAAGTATAGACAGTCAGGGCTTTATAAGAGTAAAAAGAGATGGTGGCGAGGAATATGAAGATATCGGTCAGCTTTCTTTGAATAAGTTTGTTAACCCAGCTGGACTTGAATCGGTTGGAAAAAACCTTTATAAAGAGACGACAGCTTCAGGAGCAGCTTTTGAAGGTGTAGAGGAAGGCGATAAAACAGAGGTGTGGCAAGGGTTTATTGAAAATTCCAATGTTCAAATCGTCGATGAAATGATAAATCTGATTACAGCGGAAAGAGCCTATGAGATCAATTCAAAATCCATTCAAACTGCGGATAGAATGTTAGAAATAGCAAATAATCTAAAACGTTAATAAGCACTTAAGACTAAGGATGTGAATGATATGAAGATTGATGCAACAACTTTAAGCAGTACCTATCAATCCAGCTTAACAGGAGAAAAGGAGACTGCAGAGGTTGAATCGTTTAAGGATAAGCTTCAGCAAGCGGCTTCTTCTAAGGACCTTGATCAACTTAAAGAGGCAAGTCAGGAATTTGAAGCCTATTTCGTCAACACACTGTTTAAAGAAATGAGAAAAACCATCCAGGATGGCGGCTTAGTTGAGAAGAGCCAAGCCAGAACCACATTTGAAGAAATGCTGGATGAAGAAATGTCCAAAGCCGTTAGTAAAACAGGTGGTATTGGACTTGCGGATATGATTTACAACAATATGCTTAAGGTGTATCAATCAGTTGATCCAGATGAGGTTGAGCCAACTGAAAATGAAGATACACATGTAGACATTCAAGGTTAGTATTCAGAGCCATTGCAATTATTAAATTTGCAATGGCTTTTTATTTTTTTAATTATCCGTGTTCAAAGTTGGTATATAATGGATAGGTACAGGGAGGCATTATGATCGGTGTTGCTTTAGAAGGTGGCGGTGCAAAGGGCGCATTTCATGTGGGTGCGTTAAAGGCTTTAAAAGAATGCGGCATTCAATACGATGGTGTTGTTGGAACCTCTATTGGTGCAATTAATGGTGCGTTTGCTGTAATGGATCAGCTTGATGCGCTTGAGCAAATCTGGCTATCAACGACGATTACAGATATTATTGATGGCGATCCAACCCTATTGGAGCAAATCGCAAAAAATAAAGTGCCCTTAGATCCTTCAATAATAAAACGTATGGTTGATGAGATTGTAAGCAATAAAGGCTTCAATATTTCTCCTTTAAAGGATAAGCTAACAAAATTGATAGATGAGCATGCGATACGAAAATCAAATAAGGATTTTGGTTTGGTTAGTGTTTCTCTATCCGATCTGAAGCCTATTGAGGTGTTTGTAGAACAAATACCAGTTGGGGAGCTTCATGATTATATATTGGCATCAGCCAGTTTACCTACCTTTCAAGATCATTTTGTCAATGGAAAACGTGTCATTGATGGTGCTTTTTATGATAATCTACCAATTTCGCTTTTACTTAAGAAAAACTATGATGTGATTTATGCTGTAAGAGTTTTCGGTATGGGGCGAATGAAAAGAATTAGCAAAAAGGACAGAGATAAAGTCATATATATTGAGCCCTCAGACGATCTTGGAAAGGTTCTTGAAATTGATCAAGAGAAGGCCAAAAAACATATTGATATGGGCTACTTTGATACGATGCGTGTCCTTAGAAGGCTTTATGGAAAAAGATATTATGTGAGCAATATGCCAAAGGAACTAGACGTACTGGCTAAGCTGGTTGATTTAAAGCCGGAGGTGCTAAAGGGCATTCAATCTTTTATAGGAAGCTCGTTTTCAAGTCACAGAATGCTTTTTGAAGAGCTTCTACCTTTAATTGCTGATCTACTTAAGGTGGAGCGTTCTGAAGATTATGGTTCTTTAATATTGAGCTATTATGAATTTTTAGCTGAACAAGCAGGCATCAACAGGTTTGAAATTATCGCTTATGAGGATCTAGTTAGCCGAGTTGACGCTTATTATTCTATGGAACAGCAAATTCCTAGGGTCAAGGATGAGCTTTCAAAGCTATTAATCAATGCTATACCCAACAGAGGTTTTTTGTTATTTCCTAAAAATTTGAGAATTGAACTACTGATACACCTATATATGCTGGTATTAAAGCCAGAGATTTCACACACCTAAATCGTGCAAAATGATTTTTTTTATGGTAAAATTGTTGAAAAGTCAACTGAAAGGAGACGTTATGAACGCTGAAGCATATTATTTAAAGTGGTTAAATGATGCTTATTTTGATGAGGAGTTTAGAGCAGAGCTAAAAGCGATTGAAGGTAATCCTGAAGAAATTGAGGATCGATTTTATAAAGATTTAGAATTTGGTACAGCTGGGATGAGAGGTGTCATTGGCGCTGGTAGAAATCGCATCAATCGCTATATTATCCGAAAGGCAACGCAGGGCTTCGTCAATTTTCTATTGGAGAGAAGAAACACTATTGATACTTCAAGATTTGAAAAATCGGTAGTTATTGCATATGATTCAAGAAGAAAATCATTAGAATTTGCTATGGAAACAGCTCGTGTAATGGCTGCAAATGGTGTTATTGCCTATGTTTTCGACGATGTTAGAACGACACCAGAGCTGTCATTTGCTGTGAGAGAGTTAAAATGCATGGGTGGCGTTATGATAACGGCAAGCCACAACCCCCCACAATACAATGGCTATAAGGTTTATGATGAAACTGGCTGCCAACTGGTGCCTCATTTAGCGGATGCTTTAGTTGAACATGTTGAGGCGATTACGGATTTTGAACAAGTAAAAATCATGGACCGAAAAGTTGCTGTCGAGAATAAGCTCCTGAAAGTGATTAATGAAGAGGTAGATTTACCTTATATCGAAATGGTTAAAAGGGTGACCTTTAGACCTGAGCTGTTAAAGTCTTCTAATTTAAAAGTCGTTTATACGCCATTACATGGTACGGGCGGACACACGATTTCTAGAGTTTTAAAGGAAATGTCCTTCTCCAATTTGATTAAGGTAGAAGAGCAGATGGCACCAGATGGTGAATTCCCGACCTGTAACCAACCAAATCCAGAGAATGTCGAAGCGTTTGAATATGCCATAAAAACAGCGACAAAGTATGATGCTGATTTGCTAATTGCAACTGACCCTGACTGTGATAGAATTGGTCTAATGATCAAGGATGGCAATCGATATAGGGCGATAAATGGCAATCAAATTGGCTCATTGTTCGTAGAATATGTACTGTCATCGAGAAAAAATCTTACCAATGCGCATTTCATTGTAAACACAGTTGTATCCTCCGATTTGGCGAAGGCACAAGCGGAGTATTATAATGTATCACTTAGAAAAACCTTAACAGGCTTCAAATTTATAGGTGAACAAATCGAAAAGGATCCAACTTTATTTGTGATGGGTTATGAGGAAAGCTATGGCTATCTTTTTGATCCTCATGTTAGAGACAAAGATGCCGTCATGGGGACGCTAATGGCGATTGAGATGGCAGAGTATTACCAGAGTCAAGGATTATCTTTAAGTGAAGTACTTGAAAATATCTATAAACGTCATGGTTATTTTGTTGATGAAACAATCTCTAAGACATTTGAAGGTAAAGAGGGCGGCGAGCAAATGAAAGCAATTATGTCTCGCTTTAGAGAGTCGTCAGAGTCGCTCTTTAAATATCAATCTAAAATAGATTATCTAGTCGATGATACCGGGTTACCTAAATCTGATGTGATTAAATTCTATTTAGATGATTTGTCATGGATGGTTTTGCGTCCGTCGGGAACGGAGCCAAAGCTTAAAGTTTATTTTTCAATTTGCGATGAGGATTTTGTTAAAGCAAAGCAAAAATTGGATTATTATAAGACACATATGTTAGAGAAGGTCCTTAGCTAATGATGGATGTGAAAACATCTCAGATAAAATTTAAAAGTGCTGAAGCGACAAATACACGTCTTATGGGTGTTGTTGGAGTGGTGGCCAAATTTCAAGATGAAGGCTTAAGAGAAATCGTGCAAGTTTATCATCTCGATTATGAGGTCTATGGCATTGATGGCTTATACCATTTGATAGAGCCGAGTCTCCAAGAGCTAGAGGATTTAATACTGATGGTGACAGGTGGTTTAGGTGGTGAATTTGTAGAAATCACAGAGGAAGCCTTTTATCACCTCGTTCTTTCTGCCTATTCAGTAGATAAAAATAGTGTCGAAACACACGTTGATTTTGACGCTTTCTCAGATGCGTTTTATAGCTGGGAAGATCACATGACGTCGTCAGAATTGGCGGAGCTTTATTTCAGATTAGCGCCTAATCTAAACTCAGACATTTTGATCATCAATTATTTGATGATGCGATTGGTGGGAAAGGATTTTGTTGCGGCCAAAATCTTGATCGATCCACATTTTGAAGCTGAACTGGATTATTTAGAGCTGCCTTATACCTTAATTAAAAACACGATAAAGCTTGTTGCAGAGGATGATAAAGTAACGCATTATCAGGTTGAAGCATTAATAGACTACGATGAAAAGTACAAGCTGATGCTATTTGATATCAACCTATCCAAGTCGACTCGGCGAATAGTGGGACTACAGTATACAGAATCCTTAACGCTGTCCAGTATAGAGGCGGCATTTAATCTCAACAAGTCGGAGCATATCATCGTCTGCCAGACGACAGACCATTTCTTCGAAAGAAGATTTTCTAAAAGCAACCCTGAGATGATGAAGCAGACGTATTATCAAGGTAATCTGTACATCGAATTTAACAAGGACAACAGTCACGTCAATCAAAATCCTTATTATTTGAATGGGGATGTTTATGCCATGTACTTTTTTTCTAGATCGGGTCATTTTTTAGTTGCGTCTCTTGTTGAAGAAAATCTGGTGAGCATCGATCAAATGCTTCAAGAGCAAAACCTATACGAGGAAAGCTTGCAGTTTATCTGTGAGCTGAAAACCGATGACCCTGTTTTGTATTCGTATATCAATAGTGGGTACGATACTATTTTTGATTTCTTATCACAATAAATATTTCGCGGACATAAAAAACCCCATTTGATTGACAAATGGGGTTACATATTTTATAAGGAATTAATTGTTCTTTGCAGCAGGTTCAATATAAATATGGTTGATCTTACTGGATTCATAAGCCTTGTATCTCATAAGCTCTTTTTTTAAGAGCTCAATTTCCTTTTCAACCTCTTGGCAAGCAAAAACAGCGTTTTTTTGTCTAAGTTGTCTCAGCTGGAATGACCTGGATTCAATTTCAGCCATGATACGTTCAACGTAGTTCATATATAAACTCCTCTATCTAAGTAACAAATAGGTTTAATTGGTTTCATCTATACTTTAAATATCGGCATTTCCATGAATTAGTTTATGCTCATTTGACAGTTGTGTCAAGATTGTATTAAAAATATTTCAGTTTGTTTATAATAATATTATTGAATTTCATAAAACCTTGTGATACTATAGTCAAGTAAATTTAATAGTAATCCTTATCAAGAGCGATGGAGGGAATAGGCCCTATGAAGTCCAGCAACCGGTATTGCACGGTGCTAAATCCTACAGGTATGGATACCTGGAAGATGAGGTTGTAGAAAATACACCCTTTTCTTGCGAAAAGGTTTTTTTTATGCCTACGATTCATCAAATGCGATTAAAGGATTCCGCTGCGTTAGCAGCACTAGATCATTGGAGGTGTATTTAATGTCAAGAAAAAGATTATTTACTTCTGAGTCTGTAACGGAAGGTCACCCAGATAAAATTTGTGACCAAATTTCTGACTCGATTTTGGATGCGATTTTTGAGCAAGATCCAACAGCTAGAGTTGCATGTGAAACCTCTGTAACAACAGGGTTGGTGCTTATTGCCGGTGAAATTACTACAAATTGCTATGTTGATATTCAAGGCATTGTTAGACAGACAATTAAAGAAATTGGATATACAAGAGCGAAATACGGTTTTGACGGCGACACATGTGGTGTTTTAGTTGCGATTGACAAACAGTCAGACGATATCGCAATGGGTGTTGATAGGGCACTTGAAAGCAAAGAAGGACAAATGAACGACGAGGTTGAAGCAGTAGGTGCTGGTGACCAAGGGATTATGTTTGGATTTGCATGTGATGAAACTGAAGAATTAATGCCATTACCGATTTCTTTAGCGCATAAATTAGCGAGAAGATTATCTGAAGTTAGAAAAGATGGTACTTTATCTTACCTAAGACCAGATGGTAAAACACAAGTAACCGTTGAATACGATGAAAACGGTAAACCAAGCAGAATTGATACCGTTCTAATCTCAACGCAACACAGTGCAAAAGTAAAAAGAGAGCAAATTGAAGCGGATTTAATTGAACACGTTATTAAGCCAATCATTCCTGCTGACCTATTTGTTGATACTAGAATTTTGGTTAATCCTACTGGTAGATTTGTAATCGGTGGTCCTCAAGGGGATGCTGGTTTAACAGGTAGAAAAATCATCGTAGATACTTACGGTGGATATGCAAGACACGGCGGTGGCGCATTCTCTGGAAAAGACCCTACAAAGGTTGACCGTTCTGCTGCTTACGCTGCAAGATACGTTGCTAAAAACGTCGTTGCTGCAGGCCTCGCTTCAAAATGTGAAATCGAGCTTGCTTATGCAATCGGTGTTGCACATCCAGTTTCAATCTTAGTTGAAACGTTCGGTACTGCAAAAGTATCTGAAGACTTAATCAACGACTTAGTGGAAAAACACTTTGACTTAAGACCAGGTGCAATCATCAGAGATTTAGGGTTAAGACGACCAATCTACAAACAAACTGCAGCTTACGGTCACTTTGGTAGAACTGATATTGATTTACCATGGGAAAGAACAGACAAAGCTGAAATTTTAAGAAAAGAAGCTTTTAACGCGTAATAGTAACGTTGAAGCCTATAGAACATTTTAATGATGAACCTCTTAAAGCAATTCGCTTTGAGAGGTTTTATTTTTATTTTACCTAATTGCTATATACCGTCTAATAGATAAAAAAACTCTCGTAGGAGGCTCCGCAGGGAATAC
The DNA here is from genome assembly GCA_001897605.1 of Clostridiales bacterium 38-18. GTDB lineage: Bacteria > Bacillota > Clostridia > Peptostreptococcales > Acidaminobacteraceae > Fusibacter_C. The sequence continues at coordinate 124,680 of MKTL01000022.1, forward strand.
TAGGATGCATTGGCGAGCAGTAATCGAAGATTACGACCAGCCGAGGACCGGTCCTCTGGAGAGAGTTGTTTTTATCTATTAGACGAAAGTAGATACAGATTAACCGTTGACTAATGATTTTAATGTAAAATTATGTTAAACTATGAACATAAGTTCGTATTTTAGAGGTGCTCAATGAATCGAAATGACGATTATGAAATATACGAGGGTATCGTAGAAGATATCATCTATTATAATGAAGATAATGGCTATGTAATCGCCAATATTGATATATATAATGAGTTAATTTGCATAAAAGGACTCATTCCATTTTTAAAAGAAGGGGATCATATAAGAGTGATGGGAATTATGGAGGTTCATAATTTCTATGGAGAGCAGTTTAATGTTAAGCATGCAGAACATCTAAAACCGACGGAAAAGGATGAGATTTATAATTACCTTTCATCTGGTATTATCAAAGGCATTGGTGAATCTACGGCGAGTTTACTTGTTGAAGCATTCGGAGAGAGAACGCTCGATATTATACAATATGAACCTGAAAAGCTTCTGGCGATTGCTGGTATAGGGCCTAAAAAGCTTGAGCAAATTATTTTGTCCTATAAAGAACAGTATGAGCTAAGAGATTTTATTATTTATTTTCAGAATCTGTCTATTTCGATTAATCTAGCCATGAAAATATACAGAAAGTTCGGTCAGGAGGCCATAGCTATCGTCTCCAAAAACCCATATATACTTGCAGATGAGCTTGTAGGAGTTGGTTTCAAACAGGCCGATCAATTGGCGATGCGTATGGGGATCGACTTTCATTCACCCTATCGTATCGCATCGGGCATCCTATATATGCTCAATAAAGAAGCTGGAAATGGCAATACCTTCACCTATGAGGAGCATCTCATTAGTAGCGTTAAGCTTGAATTAAGAGTTAAAACTGAAGAAATCGAAATAAGATTGACTGACCTGATCGTGGAGGGAGATGTCGTCAGAGCGATTGATTCTGAAGGAAAGAGTATATACTATTTGCCTGCGCTTCATTATGCTGAGGGACAGGTGGCAAGTCGTTTGCTTAACATACAGACTGAGGCAAGTGAAATTAATCACACCTATGTTGATAAATTTATTGAAGAGTTTGAAAGTACAAGAGGGATTTTACTTGCAGAGAAGCAAAAGGAAGCAGTGGCAGAGTCCATCAAAAGTGGCGTCTTTGTTCTAACGGGTGGCCCTGGAACAGGTAAAACGACTATTATCAATGCAATTATCGGCATCTTTGAGTCCGTAGGGAAAGAAATTTTGCTCGCAGCGCCAACTGGACGTGCGGCTAAAAGAATGACTGAGGCGACGCAAAGAGAATCAAAGACCATTCATAGACTATTGGAGTTTCAAGGTGAGAATCAATTTCAGAAAAATTCAGATGACCCATTAACAGCAGATGTGATTATTATCGATGAAATATCCATGGTGGATATCTTACTGATGTATCGATTTCTAGATGCGGTACCAAGAGGTGCCCATCTTATCTTTGTTGGTGATGCAGATCAGCTACCGTCCGTGGGACCAGGGGCTGTACTTAAGGATTTGCTCACCTGCGATTGGATTAAAAATGTCGCACTAAATGAGATCTTTAGACAAGAAGAAACCTCTCTGATTGCTTTAAATGCCCATCTAATCAACAAGGGAGAGCAACCGATATTAAATCGCTCTGATAAGGATTTTTTCTTTATGAATCGCACGAAGGCAGAGGATATTGTCGAGGAAATAAAATCCCTCATAAAGGAACGGCTTCCGAGCTATTATAATTTAAACCCACTTGAGGACATTCAGGTGATTTCTCCCGTAAAAGGTAGTGGTGTGGGAATTGATGTACTTAATGAGGTTTTGCAATCAGTTATCAACCCCATGAGCGATAAGAAAACAGAGTATCATAATGGTAAGCGCATCTTTAGAACAGGCGATAAGGTCATGCAGATTAAGAATAACTATAACATCGAGTGGACGACCAAATGGGCAGAAGAAGGAAAAGGGGTTTTTAATGGTGACATTGGGTTTGTAAAGGCAATCGACCTATCAGATCGCACAATGACGGTTCTTTTTGATCTTGAGAGGGAGGTAATTTATGATTTTTCAGCCCTAGATGAATTGACATTAGCCTACGCAATAACAGTGCATAAAAGTCAAGGGAGCGAGTTTAAGGCTGTAATTATGCCAATGGCATTTATCCCACCGATGCTGATGAGTCGCAACATTTTATATACCTCAATTACACGAGCTAGGGAGCTTGTTGTATTAGTTGGAGAAAAGCGTGCACTTTCACAGATGATTCAAAGAACGCATGAGGCCAAACGAAATTCTGGACTTTCTCAGAAATTAGCGTTACTTTCTATGATGATTGGGGAATAAAATGACAATAACAAGGTTTATCTTAAATATCCGACGTGCACTTATAGAGAGCGTATTCCCGCATAACCTAACCTGTCACGCCTGTGACGCAGAGCTGCCGCCAAGTAGTCAGGAGATATATTGCAATGACTGCTTTCAGCAGCTATTGATCATTGAAGGCAACGTCTGCTCAAAGTGTGGTAAACCAATTGATCAAACCTATGAGCAGCTTTTAGATTATCGATTCAAATGTAAAGAATGCCAAGAATCCTTTCATTATTTTCGCAAGCATAAATCCTTTGCGTTATACGAAGGCAGTATCAAGGCATCTTTGATGAAGCTGAAATATAAGGGTGAAGCGTATCAAGCGGTCCAAATGGGTAGGAATTTGGTCAAATTGCTTCAGGATGAAAATTTTGAGGCTTCCTATGATTATATTGTACCGGTTCCGATTCACCCTATAAGGAAATGGCAAAGAGGATATAATCAATCGGAGTTGATCGTGAATGAGCTAAAGGAAGCGGTGGGGTTAAAAGCTCCGACTATTTTACTAAGGCGTATACGGCATACTAAAAAGCTGAAAGCCATTGGAAAAGAAGAGCGCAAGCATATTTTAAGGGATGTTTTTGTTCTAGACCGAAAGTATCAAAACCTTGTGAAAGGTAAAAAAATTCTTTTGATTGACGATATATATACTACGGGATCAACATTAAATGCCTGTGCAAAGGTTCTTTACGAATCTGGATGTGAAATCATCGACTGCATAACAGTTGCTAGGGCGGTTGAATAGGAGGCAAATATGACTGAAGAAGGAAAAGCGAGTGTATTGATAAACTGTAAGAAATGTAATCGTTTGTTTTCATCCGTTGATGGCGCGACCTTATGTTCCAGATGTAACGAAAGCGCGGATGAAGGCTTTTCTGTTGTGCGTGAGTACATATACGATAATCCAAAAGCAGGTATAAAAGATGTTAGCACGAGTACAGGCGTAGACAGTGATTTAATTCTCAAGTGGATTAGAGAAGGCAGAATTACTTTGTCTGATCATGCAAATATTTCCTTCTGTGAAAGATGTGATGCACCAACGGATGGCACTAGATTCTGTGGCAAGTGTATCAGAGAACTGTCCTCAGGACTAAAGAAAGGCATTACTGCTGACGAAATTGAAAAGAAGGGTGTTGGCATGCACATTCGTGAAGCAGATAGAAAAAAATAATAAAATAGTGCTAAACTTACCCCCGTATATGCCGATATACCTAGTAGAGAAATCGGCCTACGGGGGTGTTTTATATGAAGATATCAAATCAAATGAATATTCAAAACGTCTTACAGACTTATGGAAAATCTGTTAAGAAAACGGATGCAACTGATAAAGTTGTTAAGGCAAGTGATAAAGTTGAGATTTCTAGTGCTGCTAGAGAAATTCAGATCGCGCGAAAAGCGTTATCTGATGTACCAGATGTGAGAACTGATAAATTAGAGGAAATTAAACAGCTTATGGCTTCTGGCAATTATAAGCCAACAGCAGAAGATATAGTTGACAAAATTTTTTCCGGTATCGATGCTAAGAAAATTTAAAGCCGATTTCTTATCCCCCAAACAACTACCGGACGTTTCGTCCGGTTATTAATTTATTAGGAGTGTATTCTATGTCAAAAAGTGTTGAGCAATTGGTGCAGACCTTAGATAAAGAATCTGAAATCTATAGAGATTTACTAAATATAGCAAAGCAAAAAAGAGAAGTGATAAAGGCACAGGATATTGATCAATTGCAGTCTATGGTAAATGAAGAACAAGGATTAATCGTCTCGCTCTTCAAGCTAGAAGAGCTAAGAGAAAAGGTTGTTGATAAAATCATGAGAGAGGAAAAGCTTGATTTTGTTGAGAATGTAACCCAATTGGCTCAGCTTATGAGCTCTGACGCTAAAAATAAAATACTGGATGCGAAAAACAGATTGCTGGTTCTAGTAAAAACGGTCAATGAAGAAACGCGCTTTAATAGTGTTTTACTGGAAGAGCGACTTGAATTAATTAATATGAATATCAATTTGTTGGCTCAATCAGGACTAGACAGCGGTGTCTATAGTAAAAAAGCGGATTCAGATGAAAATGATAGAAGAAGCTTGTTTGATGCACGCGTATAAAGATAGGAGAGGTATATGTCATCAGGTTTTCTAGGATTAAATACGGCACTTTCTGGACTCTTTGCGAATCAAAGATCACTTGGAATTGTATCGCACAATATCGCAAATGCAAATACTGAGGGCTACTCACGTCAAGTTATGAATACCATAGCGTACAAGCCACAGGTACTTCCAGGTGGCATGGGCACGCTAGGGGTTGGTGTAGACGTCACTGCAGTAAAACAGGTTAGAGATAGTTATCTTGATTTTAAATATAGAGTAGAGACAAGTGTTAAGGGTGAATGGGATGCAAGAGCAAGCGTCCTAACGGAGCTGGAGGGAATATTTAACGAGCCCTCTGATTCAAGTGTTGCAGAACTTTTAGATCAATACTACGAATCGTTACAGAGCCTTCAAAAGAACCCAGAAAATTTAACTGCACGTACGCTTGTAAGACAAAATACCATTGCACTTTCCGAAGGGGTTCAGCGTATTTCAACCATGCTTAAGGACCTTCAAGCGGATTTGAACTTTCAGTTTAAGTCGGCAGTCGAACAAGTTAATGCTTATGCCGATCAGATTGCAAAGCTAAACGAGACCATTTACAAGGCTGAGCTTGAAGGTGGAATAGCCAACGATGTTCGCGATCAACGTAATGTGCTATTAGATAAATTATCTGAGCTGGTTAACATTGATTATTATGAGGATGAACAAAATAGATTTTTTGTATTGGTAGGTGGACAACAGCTTGTAGCTCACTATCGTGCAGATAACTTAGAGCTGGTACCAAGAGAGAGTAAGCTTAATGCCGATGATGGCGATGGCATATTGGATGTACAGTGGTCAAACGGTAATAAGCTCAATGTCACTTCAGGTAAGGTGTTGGGGCTGCAAAATGTTCGAGATAATATTGAAGGTGATAACAAAGGCATTCCTTATTATGTGGATAAATTAAATGAATTCGTTAATACCTTTAGTGATACATTTAATCAAATTCATCAAGAGGGCTATGGGCTTGATGGAAGTACCGGATATTATATGTTCACAATCAACAACATGTCCACTTCAGAATATAAGAACTATCTTTTGACCAAGGGATTTGATGGTCAAGCTGCAATCGAGGTAACTTCATCTGTAATGAATGGTGTTTCCGCATTGCCTGCAGATGAACAGCAGGCAAAAATAGCATCAAATATAAAAACTTTGATCGAAAACAACCCGAGCTATCATGATAAAACAGTTAAGATCGTCGATGGTAAATATTATGTTGTTGATCGAGTCAAAGCTTCAGAAATCACTATTGCTAAAGATTTAGAGGATCTGAATAAGATCGCAGCAGCGACGAGACTAGAAGATATACCTGGTGATGGCTCTAATATTCTTAAGATGATTGAAACGAGACACAATGTGACTCTATATGAATGGGGTGCTCCAGAAGATTATATCAAATCTTTGGTCTCAAACTTAGGGGTAGATGCTGCAGAAGCTAACAGAGTTGCAAAAAATCAAGCGTTATTAACAAATGAATATTCAACGGCGAGAGACTCAATAATGGGTGTCTCACTTGACGAAGAAATGGCCAATATGATTAAATATCAAACCGCATATAATGCTAATGCGAGAATGGTAAATGTATTTGATGAAATGTTAGATCTTGTGGTCAATCGACTGGGAACAGTAGGTAGATAGGAGTTAATTTATGAGAATAACTAATACAATGCTTGTTAAAGACATGCTTTGGAATTCGAACAACAATTTAGTTGCAATGTCAAAAAAACAAACTGAACTGTCAACGGGCAAAAAAATACATCGTCCATCTGATGATCCTGTTGGAATTACTCAAGTGCTCAAATACAAAACCGATATTAGAGAAACGCAACAGTATCAGAAAAATATTGACGATTCTCTAGGCTGGTTGGAGGTTTCCGAGAGTTCACTTATGAACATTAAAGACATTTTGCAAAGAATGAGAGAGCTAGCCGTTAAAGCTGCAAATGGAACCAATACAGCTGCTGATCGCGATAAGATTAAGTCTGAAATATCTGAATTACGCAAAGAAGTATTGGTTTCCGGAAATGCAACTAGCGCAGGTCGTTATATTTTTTCAGGTCTTGAAACGAACAAGAAGCTTTTTGCTGATGATGGCAGCTATAACATCGATTTAACTTCTGAAAGAAATGATCTAAAGCACGTAATAGGATATGAGGTTGCTGTAGGCGAAGTTATGTCTGTGGGCGTGCATCCGGTTGATTTGTTTGGGATCGTAAATAGTAATAACTTTTTTGACGGGAAAATGGTAAGAAATACAGATACAACTGGTAAAGCAACACAGACACAATTGGTGGCAAATGTAAACCTTAATTATGATTTTTCCGCTCCTGGCAATGTACTCGATATTACTATTAATGGTTCTACATATAATGTTGATGAAAGCTTATTGAATCATACACCTTTAAATCCAATGACTAAGGATCGTCTGATTGCCGCTCTTTCTACAGCGTCTGATGGTGTTAATCAACTAGGTAATGTTGCAGATATTTATTTTGATCTTAACAATCAATTGGTAATCGGGGCTAAGAATTATGGTGCAGCGCAAACGATAACCGACTCAACTGCATCTGCTGGATTTACAACGGTTTCTATTACTGCTGGGACAAATGGCACTGCGGGAAGTGTTAGTGGTTTAGGAACACTGACGGATGCTGACGTTCTAGCGGAATCTGGAAAACACCAGTTTGTTGTTCAGGTTGATGATGTGAGACGTGTCTTTACTGTAGATTTTTCAACATTAAGTACTATAGCGGATTTGCAAACTGAAATGCAAAACCAAGTAGATGCTGCTTTTTTACCTGCTGGAACTGTAACCGTATCTGCTGTGAGTGGCGGTACGATAGATTTTAGCTTATCTGGTACGAACGACGGGAAATCGCGCACAATTTCAACCGATTATGTAGTCGCAAACAGCAGTGAAATGATAACAGATATTGACAACTTTATAAATGCACTAGCAACTAATGATGATGCGGGTCTACAAATCGCACTTGATAAATTAGATCTACACCTTGATAAAGTCATGACAGTTGCTGGAGAAATCGGAGGCAAATCTAATCGAGTAGACTTTATCAAAAATAGAGTTGAAGAGAATGAAATAACATTTACAGGCTTACTGAGTAAGATACAGGACGTAGATATGGCCGAAGCAATAATGTTCTTTAAAAACTTGGAGAATGTTTATAGAGCTTCCTTATCAGTTGGATCAAAAGTAATTCAGCCTAGCTTGGTAGACTTTATTAGATAGGAGGCTTTATGCCTATCCAAATTACCCAACAGCCAATAAAATTAAATATTAGTACATCACCTGCTAGTATTTCTCAGTCAGGTAATGCAGCTTTGACGCTTTCTTTGAGCTCAGAACCGCCCTTGTTAGAGATGCAAACCATCAAGCCTCAAATTAAGATTGACCAGTCACAGCCTTTTGCAGAGGCAGGACTTAAAAATATTAGGGCCTTTATGGAGGATAATATTGCTTATTCTAGAGAAATTGTACAGGGTGGCGTTTCAAGGATAGTGAGTCAGGGTAATGATTTTATCGATATCCATTCAGGTGTGGACCCCATACCTGAACAAGCGTTAAATAATGCTTATGACATGTTTGATAAAGAGTTTAATTATGCTGCTATACCAACCACGAGACCTACAATCACACTTGACAGGGGTTCGGTTAATTATTCTCTAAAAAGAGGGAGTGTAGCTAATAATTCTAGTCCACAGCCGGTTAATATGAACTATACACCCTATCAGGTTCAATTTTCTGTAAGTCAGTACAATTCCGTCAGTTTTAGGTATGAACAACCAAAATTTAAATTTATGGTATAGGAGGCTACAATGTTGCTAAAAACTACTCAATTTGGTGAAATCGAATACGATCAGGAAGCGGTAATAAAGTTTCCAAATGGCATCCCGGGATTTGATGATGAAAATGCGTTTGTTTTAATACCTTCAGGAGATATTGATTTTCCATTTAATACATTACAATCTGAGCAGACACCGGATTTAGCTTTTGTTGTAACCGATCCATTTTTATTTGTTGAAAACTATGATTTTGAAATTTCTGAGTATGATATAGAAACTCTTAAGCTCCAAAGTGAAGAGGATTTAAAAAATATAATTGCATTGAGTATCGTAACCATTCCAGACAACGTTGAAAATACAACCATTAATATTGTTGCCCCAATCATTATCAATACAAAGGATAAAATTGGTAAGCAAGTTTTACTTCACGAATATGACGAAGTAAAATATCCTATTTTCACAAAGAAAAGTGAGGCGTAATTATGCTCATATTAACTCGCAAAAAAGACGAAAGTATTATAATAAATGATAATATTGAAATCCAAGTCATTTCTATAGAAGAAGGGAAAGTTAAATTAGGAATTAATGCACCAAAAAACGTCGAGATTCATAGAAGTGAAGTTTATGAGAAAATTTTAAATGCAAACATTGAAGCCGTTAAGTCTTCTAATGGCTTGAAAATACTCTCAGAAAAAATGAAAAACAAATAAATAAGGTCGTTAGTAATCTTAACAACTTTTTTTATAAAAAAACTAAAGTATTTTAGAGATACACCGATAAGTATTTTAGATGACCACTTTATAGCGGCCGATATAGAGTGTCTCACAAACTAGTCAGAAAGGATTCTGACTTTACAAACTCAAGGAGGAAAATTATGAGAATTAATAACAACTTAATGGCGATGAATACCCACAGACAATTGGGTATCAACAATGCTGCAGGCGCAAAATCAATTGAGAAATTATCATCAGGTTACAGAATCAACCGTGCAGGCGATGACGCTGCTGGTCTTGCTATTTCTGAAAAAATGAGAGGCCAAATCAGAGGTCTTGATCAAGCATCTAGAAATGCTCAAGATACAATTTCTTTGATTCAAACAGCTGAAGGCGCATTAAATGAATCTCATGCAATTTTACAACGTATGAGAGAATTATCTGTTCAATCATCAAATGATACTAATACAGATGCTGATAGAACAGCACTTCAAAACGAAGTTAAACAACTTGTAAACGAACTTGATAGAATTGGTAATACTACTGAGTTCAATACAAAGAAACTTCTTGAAGGTTCTGCAAAAGGTGTATCTGATAAAGTTGACGGTTCAATCAGAGTTAATAACAACTCTTCATTATCAATCGTAACTTCAACTGCTGATTCTACTATCGCTGCTTCTTCAGCAGTAAATGGTGCTTACATGATCATTAGAGTTTCTGATGATGGTCAAGCAACTACTTACGCTGCAGGCGACTACAAAATCATTGGTCCAGACGGAAACGTATCGACTGATATCACATTAACTACTAACTCAATTGAGTTAACAACTGCAATTACAACAGGTCAAGCAACTTCACTTCAAGTTACTGGTTTAGATGCTAGCATGAAAGTTGGCGAATCTATTACTTTAGTATTTGGTAAATTTGAAGCTGCTGCAGCATCTCTTGGTACTTCAGTTATGGCTCAAATCGGTGCAAACTCTGGTCAAACAGCATTCGTTTCTATGGGTGATATGAGATCAGCAGCTCTTGGTGTTGACACAGTTGACATCAGCAGCAAGTTTGGTGCAGCTGTTGCTATCGAAACAATTCAAGGTGCTCTTGAAAAAGTTTCTTCACAAAGATCTGCACTTGGTGCTATGCAAAACAGACTTGAACATACTATTAAGAACGTTGATACAGCTGCTGAAAACTTACAAGCATCTGAATCACGTATCCGTGACGTAGATATGGCGAAAGAAATGATGACGTTCACTAAGAACAACATCCTTACTCAAGCTGCTCAAGCTATGTTGGCTCAAGCAAACCAAGCACCTCAAGGTGTTCTACAATTATTGAGATAATTTTTCTCATGAAAAAAGCCATCCTCCCTTCGAGGGTGGCTATTTTTTAGGGGTTTTATATAAAGATCACTATCAAAGAATTAGGGGGGCAAATAATGATACTTAGTATTTGTATGATGGTAAAAAATGAAGAAATGAATTTAGATCGATGTTTATCGAGTTTGAAACCATTATTAGACCAAGTTGATAGTGAATTGATTATTGTCGATACTGGATCTGAGGACAATACGATAGAGATTGCAGCTAAGTATACCGATAAAATTTTTCATCATCCTTGGAACAATAATTTTGCAGAAATGAGAAATATCTCGATAGCCTATGCGACCGGTAAATGGATACTGATAATTGACGCTGATGAAGAGTTGGAAAAACCTGAAGAAATCACAAAATTTTTAAGTAAACCTCATAATCCACAAGTAACTTGTGGTGCAATTAAATTGATCAATGTTAGAAGAAATCAAAAAGGTAGAGTCGCGACTGAATTGCTATCGCAACGACTTTTTTTAAACGATGGTAATTTCCGTTATGAAGGTGTTGTTCATAATGTTGCTATAACAAGCGGGTTAACCGAGGAAATTGACAGTATACTATATCATTATGGCTATAACGCTGATGACAGCGAGCTTATGGAAAAGAAGTTTATTAGAACATCAACCTTGCTTATCGAAGAACTTAAAAAAAATCCGGAAAATATTTATTATATTTATCAGCTATCTGTCACCTATCATATGCATGGTGATCATAATAAATCTCTTTATGAAATCAACAAGGCATATGATAAAATTAAACATGCAAATAAGCTGTTAAAGCAGCATTCTTATGTAATTGTGCAATTAATAAAAAGTTTAATAATGAATGCTTATTATGAAGAAGCAATTAAAATATCAGATGTCGGTTTGAAAATCGAACCTGAGAATTTCGACATATATTTTTATAAAGCGAACGCCTTATTTATGGCTGGCAATAATGAGGAAGGGATCAAGGCTTATGAAGCTTACTTTAAACTGAAAGAGAGATTCCAAGAGCTTGAAATCAGAAGAGATTTAAGAGTACAGCTTGCAACTAACAATGAGGAATCTGTAGTGGAAGCCTTAAACAATCTTGCTGTGGTTTATTATCAGGATAATGAGTTTACTAAATCCCTACAGTATGTAAGCCTATTGATTCAGGAGCATCCTAATGGTTTGGGCCAGTTGAAATCGAAGATAGAAAAGATGTATCTTGAGCTATGTATAAGAACAGGTGAAGTAGATAAAGCAGTTAATTTTGTTAATAGTATGCCGCATTATGCCAACCTTTTAGTCGAGTTATTTGAAACCTTTATGAAGGATACTAATAAAATTGTTGATAGTATCCTAAATTTCGATCACCTATATACAACATTAGTACAAATGAGAGCCGCACAAAAAATTGAGAATTCAACTCAAGATTCTCTTGTGGATGAGTTTTTAGAAAAAGGAAAGCTGATTGAACACCCTTGTAATTCTGAATTCCTCTATTTTGCCTTCAAATCAGGCAAAAAAATCAATCACTTATTATTTATTTCAAGTGAAACAGAAATTTATGAAATGCTTGCATACTGTGAGCGTAACTATCAGGATTTTTCTGAAGTGCTAATCAATTATCTCGGATTATATAGTGATGAAAATTTGGTGAATTTATCTATTCATAAGATGATTTATAGATTTTTAGCACTTAAATATGAAAGTGCTAAATCAGAGCTTATTATTCTAAAGTATATAACATCAGGCTTAAAGCATATTAATACTAAATACTCGAGGGCATTCATTTTTAACCCAGTGTTCCCTAAGGAACTAACTGAGGAAGAATTATTTTTCATCCATCTTTTTCAGTCTTTGAGTTCACTCAAGCCGGTAGAGTTGGGCCAATCTATTAAGTCAATTTCACATCAATTTTTAAGTATGTCAAGTATTGTATCGTTTATAACGGATAAGTATGCAACAATTGGGGCATCTAGTGATGGATTAGTGAATTTAGAAAATGAATTAATTGGGCAAATTAAAGTATTAATTGAAAATGGAAGAAACACGGAAGTACACGCTATTATTAATGAAGCTAGCCAATTAATAAAAAATAGTTTGTATTTTGAATTTGTTTTAATACTACTAGGGGGAAGCCATGATAAATAATAAAACAATATTTATAACAGGTGGTGCAGGATTTATAGGTTCAACCTTAATTGATCAACTTATTGATGACAATCAAATTATTGTATACGATAAATTAGAGCGGAACTCATTACAATCTAAAAAATATGCCAATCATAAGAACTTATCATTGATAGAAGGTGACATTTTAGATGGAGAGCATTTAAAAAAAGCAATGAAGGGTGCCGATATAGTGATACACGCTGCTGCAATTGCTGGTATAGATAATACAGTAAAGGATCCTGTAAGAACCATGACCGTTAATGTTATTGGAACTTACAATGTACTTGAAGCTGCAAAGGAAGTCCACTTAGAAAAAGGACTTGATCGTTTTGTTGAGTTTTCAACCTCAGAAGTCTTCGGGACACATGCTTATAAATCAGAAGAAAGTGACAATATGGTTACTGGCGTCGCTGGAGAAGCGAGATGGACTTACGCGGTTAGTAAACTGACAGGAGAGCACTTTACCGAAGCCTATCACAAAAAATATGGCCTCCCAACGGTTACGGTTAGACCTTTTAATATATACGGTCCTGGACAAATTGGGGAAGGTGCAATACAAATATTTATCAGAAAGGCACTAAGAGGGGACGATCTACTTATTTTCGGTGATGGTACACAGATTAGAGCTTGGTGCTATATAGATGACATGATTAATGGATTGCTCGCTTGTATCACTAAACCAGAGGCGGTGGGAGAATCCTTTAATATTGGAAATGCCAGAGATATTACCACGATATATGGTTTGGCACAAACGGTGTGTAGAGTATTAGACTCAAAATCAAAAATCGTCTTCAGAAGCCCTTTGTCTGCTGATATTGATCTTAGAATCCCAAAAGTGGACAAAATGAATCATTTATTGGGAATAGAAGCACAAGTTGATCTTGAAGAAGGTATACGAAGAACGAGCGAATGGTATAAAGCAAATAATATTTTAATGCCGGATTATCCTGAAATGTTTAAAGCTTAGAATGAAAAGGTGAGCGTATGAAATATAGATTAGCAGACCCGATGATAGATGACCATCAGATTAAAATGGTCGAAGATGTTTTGAAGTCAAAAATGTTGGTGCATGGTGCGTCATGTGAAACCTTTGAAGCAGACATAGCAGCCTATCTTGGTTTAGAGAAAGAACAAGTGGCAGTAACTTCATCTTGTACAGCAAGCTTACATCTTGCTTTGCTTTCTTTAAATATACCTAAGAATAAAGCGATCATGGTACCTAGCTTCACTTTCCCAGCGACCGTCAATGTGGTTGAACAGATAGGCGCAACACCTATTTTTGTAGATGTCAATGAGGACGATTATACGATGTCTGTTGACTCATTGAGAAACACATATGATTCATTTAAAAAAGATTATGACATTGTTGGTATTATTGTAGTACATGAGTTTGGTGCATCAGCAGATATGAACCAAATTATGGCATTTGCAAGAGGAAATGGACTGTTTGTAATTGAGGATGCAGCCTGTGCTTTCGGTACTGAATTTGAAAAAAGTAAGGTTGGATTGCTTTCAGATATAGGCTGTTTTTCATTTCATCCTAGAAAAGCGATTACGACCGGAGAAGGTGGCGCAGTTGTTGCTAATAGCAAAGACTTGATAAAAAGGTGTAAGATCTTTAGAAATCATGGCATGGATATGGTAGACGGACATATTGATTTTGTCGTCCCAGGCCTTAACTATAGATTGACAAATTTTCAAGCAGTATTAGGCATTGGCCAACTACAGCATTTTGATGACTGGATTTCAAAGCGAAGAGCACTACAATTAGTTTATAGAGCGTATCTAAAGCACCCTATGATTCATCTACCAAAGGATCAAGAGGGACATACATGGCAATCCTTTATGATCGTTTTAGAAGATCGAGTCAATAGAGATATGCTAAAGGAAAATCTTAAATTGAAAGAAATTGAAAGCAATTACGGTGCCTATTCATTGCTAGAAACACAATACTATAACGAAAAATATGGCAATTTATACGCTGAAAAAACGCCAATTAGTACAAAGCTTTACAGGCAAGGACTATGCTTGCCTTTGCATCAAGGATTAAGCGAAGAAGACATTGAGACGATTTGTAACGAAGTGCTACTATGTCTAGAGGCGAGCTATGGATATTAATGAACTGATCAGACAAATTGAAATAAAAGAATCTGAACTAGAGAAGAAATACCATCGTGTTTTACCTAGAAATGAGTATCTAAATGACCGTTGGGAAAAAGCAGAGCGTTTAGGCTTTTCAAAAGGGGCAAACATATATGATACGTCATATGTTTTTGGAGATGTCAAAGTAGGTGAAAAGACTTGGATTGGTCCATTTACATTATTAGATGGAACCGGAGGCCTTGAAATTGGTGCATACTGTAACATTTCCTCAGGGGTTCAAATTTATACGCACAGTTCATTAGATTGGGTAATCACAAGAGGTAACGCAGAGTATGTTCATAGCAAGACTGAAATTGGTGATTGCGTTTATATTGGGAGTCAATGTGTCATTGACAAGGGTGTAAAAATTGGTAATCATTCTGTGATTGGTGCAAATAGCTATGTGAATAAATCGTTTCCTGATTATAGCATCATTGCAGGTACGCCAGCTAAATTAATCGGTACTATTGAAATCAGTGAAGGTGTACCTCGATATAAGTTTATTAAGTAATGAGCTAAATATAGCGATAAAGTGAGATGAAGGGCATGATTGCAATAATTGATTATGGTTTTGGAAATACAGGATCAATAAAAAATATGCTAAAAAAACTAGGACATGAGTCTGTCATCACAAAGGATTATGAAGTGTTATCGAAGGCAGACAAATTAATTTTGCCGGGTGTTGGCAGCTTTGATTCTGCAATGCAGGCGCTTGAAGATTGCGGCTTGATAGATATTTTGAATCAACTTGTCCTTAAAGATAAAAAGCCGATTCTAGGCATTTGCTTAGGCATGCAATTGATGACTAAGTCAAGTGAAGAAGGGAAACGAAACGGTTTTGGTTGGATTGACGCTGAGACTGTAAAGTTTGACTTTGATAATAATCAGTATCGTATCCCACATATGGGATGGAATGAAGTGAGTGTTGAAAATGTCTCTGTAATTACAGAGGGGTTTGATAAGACTTTTAGATATTACTTTGTACACTCGTACTATGTCAAATGTAAGAATCAAAGTGATATCATTTTAATCACAGAGTATTGTAACCCATTTGTTTCTGGCTTTAAAAAAGACAATATCATAGGCGTTCAATTTCATCCTGAAAAGAGTCATCGGTTCGGTAAAAAATTATTGGATAACTTTGCAAGAATGGAGGGCATATGCTAAAAAAAAGAGTAATGCCTTGCTTACTATTAAAAGGTGAGTCACTTGTTAAAAGTGTCAAATTTAAAGATTATACTTATATAGGCGACCCTATTAATGCAGTTAAGATCTTTAATGACTGTGAAGTTGATGAGCTTGTACTTTTAGATATAACAGCTACTACTGAAGAAAGAGAACCAAATTTTGATTTGATTGCAAAGATTGTCGATGAAAGCTTTGTCCCTCTTGCATATGGTGGCGGTGTAAAAACAATTGAACAAATGGCTATAATATTTAAAATTGGCGTTGAAAAAATTATTATCAACAGTCTTTTATTTGAAGATTCAGGTATGATAGCGAAGGCAACTGAGTACTTTGGTGCTCAAAGCATCGTAGTCTCTATTGATGTTAAGAAAAACTTGTTTGGTAAATATGAGGTGTTTCTCTATAATGGCAAGAAAAAAGCTTCAAAATCATTTGAAGAAGTATTATCTCTACTAAATCAGTTGAATGTAGGTGAAGTACTTATCAATGATATTTCTAGAGATGGTATGATGGAGGGATATAATCTAGATTTAATTGCTTACACATTAGATAAGCTCAATATGCCCGTTATTGCTATCGGTGGTGCTGGTGAGTTATCGGATTTAGAAAAAGCTTTTGATTTGGGCATACAAGCATTAGCAGCAGGGAGTTTATTCGTATATAAGAGCCGATTTAGAGGTGTTTTAATCAATTATCCAAATGCAGAAATCGAAAAAATGAGATGAGGTAACCTATGAAAGAATGTACGAGATGCACGTATACAGATGCAATGCCAAATATTGTTTTTGATGAAGAAGGTGTATGCAACTATTGCAAACAATCTGATCTCTTTGATGAAACTTATCCCATTGGAGCAGAAGGTAGACAAAGATTAGAAAAGCTAGCTGAAGACATCAAGAAAGCAGGTAAAGGCAAGCAGTTTGACTGCGCAATAGGCGTTAGTGGTGGCTGTGATTCTTCGTATCTACTTCATTTAATGAAGGAGCTGGGCCTTAGACCTCTTGCAGTGCATTTTGATAATACTTGGAATTCTGCCATAGCAACACAAAATATTAAAACCATGCTGGATCAACTGGACATAGAGCTATTTACTTTAGTAGTTGATAACAAAGAGTATGACGATTTATATCGATCGTTTTTGCTTGCTGGTGTTCCAGATATAGAAACGCCAACTGATATTGGACTCGCTACGACGATGTACATCGCCTGTGAAAAATATAAAATTAAGTATGTAATTGATGGTCATTCATTTAGAACAGAAGGCATCACCCCTTTGGGTCACTTATACATGGATGGGAAGTATATCGAAAGTGTTCACAAGGCATACGGTAAACTGCCTATGAAAACATTTCCGAATCTGTGGTTTCATAAATTCTTGAAATGGATGGTTTTTAATAGAATAAAAAGGGTAAGACCACTGTATTATATTGACTATAATAAGGCCGAGGCTAAAAAATTCTTACAAGAAAAATATGGGTGGCAATGGTATGGTGGACATCATTTAGAAAATCGATTTACTGCTTTTTATCATAGCTACTTTATGCCAAAGCGGTTTAAATTAGATCAAAGGGTAAATGAGGTTGCGGCTTTAGTGCGACACGGTCAAATGTCGAAAGAAGAAGGCAAATCGATGCTAGCAGAGACACCTTTTTTAGAGGATGGTGTTTTTGAGCTCGTTAAAAAAAGGCTTGGTTTTACAGATGATGAGTTTGAAGAAGTGATGAATCTGCCCATTAAAACCTATAAGGATTTTAAAACTTATAAACAATTGTTTGAAAGATTAAGACCGTTCTTCTACGTTATGCAAAAGCTTGAATTGGTTCCAAAATCATTCTATGAGAAATATACAATAAAGCATGATTAATTAATGGTTTATCAAAATAATAAATAAGCATGGGAGCTAGCTCCCATGCTTATTTTGCTATCTGATGAGTTGTAATATACTTTGTGGTTGCTGATTAGCTTGCGATAGCATCGCTTGATATGTGCTAGTTAAAATATTTGATTTAGTGTAAATCATCATTTCTTTAGCCATGTCAAGATCACGAATTCTAGACTCTGCAGACTGTATGTTTTCAGTCGCATTATCTAAGTTTTTAACGGTGTGTTCCAGCCTGTTTTGCATTGCTCCATAGACAGTTCTAATTCCCGATACAATGCTGATTGCAGCATCAACTGCGCCAATAGCACTTTGTGAGCCCGTTACAGTGGTATAGTCCAATTGGTCTATTCCCAGTCCCTTTGCTGACATGTTCGCTTTAACCATTGTGACGATTTGACCTGAGTTCGCACCAACCTGATAATAAAAATCAGGGTTACTACTGCCCTTATTCAAAAAGTTCAATGCATAATGCGTGTTGACATCAGAGAGACCAGTACCATTGGTAATGGTCTGATCAAGTGTAAGTGCACTTGTTGATCCTTTTACAGAACCATTTGTTATCGCACCAGAAACAGTGTTTAAAAAGTCGCCACTCGTATTAAGATAACTGAGGACACCATTTGCACCATTATTGTTATACCAGGCGATAAATGCGGCAACTGTTCCAAAATCAGCAGAGCCGGTTGCAGCTGCGAGTTCAGTTCCTGCAATATTCTGAGTTGTGTTTGCGAATGCTTGATCTAAGGTGTCTCCTGCTTCAAGACGATCTATAAATGCCGAAATACCGCCATCTGTGATTTCATGCAATACTTTTACAGCTTCAAAAGCAGAGCGATAATCACCATCAAATGGGTCGACTAAATTGACATTGTGATCGGTTACAGCAAATAAGTTACCACCTTGGATTGTCATTGCTAAACCCTCAGTGAACCAATTTTCATTGGCTTCACCACCACCAGTTGTTGCATAAGGCATTTCAGTAAACTGAAGGGCATGAACGACTTCGTGCGCAATCAGTGTATCGAGAACACCTTCAGGTTTTAAGTTGCCAGAACCATCTAAAAATGCGTAAAGATTAACACTTAGTGTTAAAGTAGCCCCACCATCAGCTGTTCCCATTGAAGCACCAGTAGTTGAACCTGAGTCATAGTAATAACTAATATTCATGGGTCTATTAACTGGGCTATCTGGGAGATCAATTCCAAGTTGATTGCTTATGGCAACCAAACCATCATTAATCCAACCGGGTAGCTTTGAGGATAACACATCTAAACTAGATTGAGAAATACCTGCAAAACTAGATGAGGTATTTGAATCAAGTAATTTGATGGTGTTAAACTCAGTTGTATTGGCTACTACATCAACCTGTTTAATCAATTGCTGAATTTCAGCATCAATTTGACCTCGATCACTTTCTGTTAGGGTGCCGTTTGAACTTTGTACAGCGAGCTGCCTCATTCTTTGAAGCATATCGTGAACACTTGATGCAGCACCTTCAGCAGTTTGAATCATCGAAATCGCATCGGTTGCATTTCTTGAAGCCTGACTTAAACCTCTAATCTGACCTCGCATCTTTTCTGATATCGAAAGACCAGCTGCATCATCTGATGCTCGGTTGATTCGATACCCTGAAGAGAGCTTTTCTATCGAGTTTGCTTGGGCTTTAACTGCTAAGGTCCCCATCCTTTGGGCATTTAGCGCACTGAGATTATTGACTATTCTCATCTCTACCTCCTTGTAGCGGCTTAAGCAAAACCCTATACAACAATATCGGTATATTTTTAAATAAAAGTAATATACTTTTAATCATATTTATTAAAATCGGATCATTAGATAGATTTGTAAGTTTTAAGCAATTGATCGCCTATTATACTCAAAGTATTGTTTCTCTCAACGTATTGGCGCCCTAATTTTGAAAGCTCACTTCTAAGATCAAAAGAGAGGATTAGCTTTTCAAGTTGAGCTTCAACCGTATCTACCGTTACATTTAATACTGGGATCATTTCATTATGAGGGGTCTGAAAAGAAGGATTGATAAAAGTAGCAACACATCTTCCCATTGCTAAACATTCCATAGTCAAGCTGCCATAAGTACCAATAATTAGCTCGTCTAAGACGATGTCTGCATTTCCATACTGTTTCATTGCCTCATCGTGATCTGTTTTCTCTATTCTATGATAATCGATCGCATATTTTTTTTGCAGGTTTTCAATCGCTTTTTCAAAATAAGCGGATCCTTTAACTGAGCGATTGGTTGGCGCGTGAACAATTCGGATTGGATCGTGATGGACCTGTGGCTTATAGCTGTACTTTTCAGTATCAATTGGCAAGCCTAGCATGTGAATTTGCTTGTAATAGGATTCTACATAAGACCGCATTTCGAAATCGTTTACAATACAATTATCAATCCATGTAGAATAGGACTTTATGTTATGAAGAATCTGATCCCCGTTTAATGAAGCTAAATAGTCTTCAGCATAGGACCAGTATTTATGATGAGTTCTCGCGATTTCAGGAATTCTGATTTCAGAGCCCAAGTTGTGCATAAATACACGTTTACCTAGCTTTCTGAGTGGAATTACATCCGTGCTCTGTGGCATTAACGTTCTGTTAAAGATGAAATGAAAAACATCATAATCACTAATCAGATCAATAGCATTTAGTAAAAGATAAGTTTCTCTATCTTGATCATTTAATTTAGAAATATCGATTGACAAGTCACAAGTATAACCGAGATAGCTTGGATAGTAATTGATGCCAAAAACTTCATACTCCTTTTTACGGAAGTAATCAAGGTATTGTGACATATGGTTTGCAATTTCAATTGGCGCGTAAAGTATTTTAAGCTTGGTTTCTTCATCCATTTTTTTAAGAGCGTCTGGTTTCTCGATTGTGATATATTCCGAGGAATTGACATCAATATTTGGATTTAGGAGTTGTTCTTTTATATATAGCTTCTCTTCTGCTAAATACTGTTTAATCAAATGTAATTCTTCTTCATGAACATCGTAATATCTAAGCTGCAAGATTTTTTCATTAATTTCCTCTCGTGCAACAGACTCCATACAGACAAGCTTTGCACACTGATAGTTTTTTAATGCTAAGATGCGATTTCCGCTTATTTCATAGGCGTAAGCCAAATTATAGAATAAATCAACATGAACCATATTCTTAATATGAAATTCACCATATTTGATACATTCATCAGTCTCACCTATAAGAATTAAAAGCGTTGTCATAATAGAAGCTTCCCCGGGAGTAGGAGAGGATATAAGATGATCGTGTGTTTCAACCAACTGAATGGCAGACTCGTAATCGCCATTATTTATTAACTGGATTAGCTCTTGTTCAATAGACCCGTTCATAAATCGCTCCTTTTACCAATATTTACTTAAGTTTATCATAGATTTGCCGATAATTAAACTAAGTGAAAATGAGAGAGAAGGATGGAAATGCTTATGTCAGAATATAAAATTCCTTTAATAGATTTACAAGAACAAAGCGTACGATTGGGTGATGAATTATTAAGCCGTGTCAAAAACGTAATAATGTCAGCTCAATATATTATGGGCAATGAAGTTAAAACCTTTGAAGAGAGCTTTGCGAAATTTATCGGTACTAAGCATGCTATTTCTTGTGGAAACGGAACCGATGCCCTTGTTCTTGCATTAGAAGCCCTTGGTGTAGGAAATGGCGATGAAGTTATTACAACCACATATACTTTTTTTGCTACAGCTGAAAGTATTGCTTATGTCGGTGCAAAACCGGTTTTTATAGATGTTAATCCAGAGACCTTTAATATGGATGCTGCTTTAATAGAAAAAGCAATAACTTCAAAAACAAAAGCCATCATGCCAGTACATCTCTTTGGACAAGCCTGTAAAATGGACGAGATTATGGCGATTGCTAGCAAACATAATCTATATGTGATAGAAGACGCTTGCCAAGCAGTTGGTGGCAGCTACAAAGGACAAATGCTGGGCACGTTTGGCGACGTCGCTTGTTTTTCTTTCTTTCCAACTAAAAATTTAGGTGCTGCTGGAGATGGCGGTATGATTGTAACTTCTAACGATAGAATTGCGACTACCTTAAAGGCGTTGAGAGTACACGGAAGTGGAGAAAATGGAAAAGCAGCCTTAACCTATAGAAATGAGAGTAGCTTAGATGCATTAAATTGTGATACGCCGGATGGTTTAAACTTAGACAACACGGTTTATAATGCCTCAAAATATTATAATTACATCGTTGGTCATAATTCTAGATTGGATGAGCTACAAGCGGCGGTTTTAAATGTTAAATTAAACTATTTAAATGAATGGAATGAACGAAGATCTGTGCTTGCTCAGAATTATTCCGACCAACTTTCGAGCCTTCAGACGAAAGGTCAATTTAAGGTGCCTTATACCTCGACCGATGTGAAACACGTTTATCATATGTATATATTAAAGGCAGAAAACAAAGAGGCGCTTACGAATTATTTGGCTTCAAAAGGAATAGCCACGGGTATTTATTACCCAGTGCCTTTACATTTACAAAAAGCATTTGAGAACCTCGGGTATAAAGTGGGTGACTTCCCAGTTGCAGAGTATCTATCTAAAAGAACCTTTGCGATACCGATGTATGCAGAATTAACAGATGAGCAGCAGGCATATATTATAAGTACAATTAACAACTATGCAAATACCATTTAACTAAAAAGTTCTATCATACAGTAGGCTATTTAATTGAATACTTTGGAGGAGACAATGTCGGAAAAAACATATTTTGTTCATGAATCAAGCTATATTGATGAGCCTTGTATTATCGGAAAAGAGACTAAGATTTGGCATTTTTCTCATATTATGAAAAACTGTATTATAGGAGAAAGATGTAATATAGGTCAAAACGTGGTCATATCCCCTGAAGTTAGTTTAGGTAATAATGTAAAGATACAGAATAATGTTTCAGTCTATACAGGCGTTACATGTGAGGATGACGTTTTTCTAGGTCCATCATGTGTTTTTACCAATGTTATAAATCCTAGAAGCTTTATTGAAAGAAAAGACGAATACAGAAAAACAATTGTAGGGAAAGGTGCATCAATTGGTGCAAATGCAACTATCGTTTGTGGTCACAACATAGGAAAATTCGCTTTTGTTGGCGCCGGAGCTGTTGTTACAAAGGATATTCCAGATTTTGCACTTGTCGTAGGAAATCCTTCGAAGGTTATCGGTTATGTTTGTAAATGTGGCGATAAGCTGGATATGTCAACTGGTAATCCAATCATTTGCAAATCTTGCGGGGAAAAATATGAGATGAGTGATGGGATGCTATCGTTTAAGGAGTCTATATGAATGAGATGAAGCAATTACTTTTAGATAGAATTGAAAATAAAACAGCCGTTGTTGCAGTTATTGGTCTAGGGTATGTTGGTCTACCACTGGCTGTAGAGAAAGCAAAAGCAGGATATCGAACGATAGGCTTTGATGTTCAAAAAGAAAAAGTTGATATGGTAAACAAGGGTAAAAACTATATTGGTGATGTAGTTGATCGTGATTTAGAAGAGATAGTTAAGGCTGGAATGCTGAGTGCAACTAGTGATTTTTCTATCGTATCTGGCGCAGACTTCATTGCTATTTGTGTCCCAACACCGCTCGATGATTATAAACAGCCAGATATAAGCTATGTCGAGAATTCTACAGTTGAGATTTCGAAATATCTTCAGCCTGGTACAATTGTTGTTTTAGAAAGTACAACATATCCTGGGACGACAGAAGAGCTATTACTACCTATTTTGGAAGAGGGAAGTGGCTTAAAATGCGGTGTTGATTTTTATCTTGCATTTTCACCTGAACGAGTTGATCCAGGAAACCTTTTATACAAAACTAAAAATACGCCAAAGGTAGTTGGTGGTGTTGGTAAAGATGCCACAGAGATTGCCGCAGCAATGTATCGAAGTGTTCTAGAAGGTGAAATTTTTGAAGCCTCTTCACCAAGAGTTGCTGAAATGGAAAAGATTCTCGAAAATACTTATAGAAACATTAATATAGGACTTGCAAATGAAATGGCCATAATTTGCAATAAGATGGGGATAGACATTTGGGAGGTTATAGAAGCAGCCAAAACAAAACCCTATGGCTTTCAAGCCTTTTATCCAGGGCCGGGATTAGGAGGGCACTGCATTCCACTTGACCCCTATTACTTAAGTTGGAAAGCCAGAGAATATGACTATCATACACAATTAATTGAAACCTCAGGAATAATAAATGATGCCATGCCAGGCTATGTAATTGAAAGATGCAGCCATATATTAAATCGATTTAAGAAGCCACTTAATGGTTCGAAAATATTAATTCTCGGAGTTGCCTATAAACAAGACATAGATGATTATAGAGAAAGCCCAGCCCTAAAAGTGATTGAGAATTTTAATTCCTTTGGTGCTGAGGTAGAATTCTTTGATCCATTTATAAGGGAATACCGTTACAAGGGAGAAGTTTTTATTGGACTGAGCGCATTAAGTGCTGAAATAATTCATGAAAAAGATCTCGTTGTAGTAACAACCGCACATACAAATGTTGATTATGAGTGGATTCAAAAGAATTCTAAATATATATTCGACACGAAGAATGCGATGAAAAATGTAATCGTTAGAGACAATATTGAAAAACTTTAAGCTCAGTGGAGGATTTCATGCGAAAATTAAGAATGGCCATTCTAGGCTGTGGCAGAATATCATATAAGCATGTAGAAGCAATCGTTCAAAATAAAGATGTTATTGAGTTAGTTGCGGTTTGTGATATCGTAGAAAGCCGAGCAGTTGATAGGAAAAAACAATATGAACAAATAATCTCAAATTCCAACATATCAGTTTATACGGACTATAAAGAAATGCTTAAAATAGAAGCTATTGATGCGGTTGCAATTGCAACTGAAAGTGGCTATCATGCGAAGCATGCATTGTACTGTTTGGAACTAAAGAAGCATATTATTGTAGAAAAACCAATGGCTATGTCAGTTGAGGATGCACAGCAAATGATTGTATCCGCTGAGAGAAATGGCGTCAAACTCGCAGTATCACATCAAAACCGATTTAACGCACCGATTCAAAAATTGCGTCGGGCAATAGAAGAAGGTAGATTTGGTCGGATTATAAACGGAACGGCAAGAGTACTATGGACTAGAGATGATCATTACTATAAACAAGCACCTTGGAGAGGGACAAAGGAACTTGATGGAGGTACATTAATGAACCAATGTATACACAACATTGACCTGCTCCAATGGATGATGAATTCAGATGTAATAAGAGTTCACGCTGAAAGAGACACCTTTCTAAGGGATATCGAAATGGAAGATTTTGGAGCCTTGCTTTTAAGATTTGATTCGGGTGCGATCGGCATTGTCGAAGGAAGTGCTTGCGTTTATCCGAGAAATCTTGAGGAGACACTGAGTATATTTGGCGAGAAAGGTACAGTTGTAATAGGAGGGTTGGCAGTTAACGAAATAAAAGTGTGGCAGTTCGAAGATGAACGTGATTACGATTTATTAGATACAAATACAAGTGTAGACTCTGTATACGGTGTAGGACACACCCCACTATACCAAGACTTTTATGAGGCAATCCATCAAAATCGTAAGCCCTATGTCGATGGAAATGATGGTATAAGAGCACTTAAAATCATTAGAAAGGCCTATGAGATTTCTTAATTGCGCCAAAGGTAGTAACCTAAGACAACAACCATCAATTAATGAGTGGGCATATGTGGCAAGTCTGAAATTAAATGTTTTTAAATTAAAGATTATTGAAGAAAATGCCGATATTATCAACAGAATATAATGTTCCATGGAGAGGAGAAAGCATTATGAAGATAAATCAAGTCGCAATAGGTGTTAATCAGACTAATAATGTAGGCATGGATGCCAGTATCAAAAATGGAGAACAAAAATCGCAAACGCAACCTTTAAAGCAGACAGAAAGAGCACAAGGCTCAAGCACTTCAAAAAAGAACGACAAAAATGGTGAATCAAATCAAATCGTAGATGAAGAAATACTTCAAAAGTCGGTTGAACAGGCAAATAAGTCTTTAGAACAATATAACCGAGTTATTGAAAGAGCGGTTCACGATAAAACACATGCAGTCATATATACGGTTAAGGATAAAGTAACTGGAGAGGTTATTCAGGAATTTCCATCTAGAAAAATTCAAGATATGATTGCAAAAATGTGGGAGTTGGCAGGGTTATTTGTGGATGAACGTGCATAGCACTAGTTAAGGAAGTGATAATATGGCAGTAACAAGATTAACTGGATTAACCTCTGGTATGGATACAGACCAAATGGTCAAAGATTTAATGAAAGCTGAGAGCGCTAGACTTAATAAGGTAAAAAAAGAGCAAACCTATGTCTCTTGGCAGCAGGAAGCTTATAGGGATATTATTACCAAAGTAAAAGCTTTACAGTCCAAATACTTTGATTCGTTAAATCCCAAAAAGAACATTAGCTCATCTTCAGCATTTGGTATGTTTAGTTATAAGATTTCGAGCAATGGGGTTGCCTCAACAGCGATTGATGTAACGGCTAATGCAGATATTACCTCAAAAAATTACACCATTGACAGCATCACTCAGCTGGCAACTAAAGATACGATGTCAGGTGTGGCATCTGGGATGCGTGGTGTTACAACGAGTGGTTTTGATATGGCAACTTTTGAGTCGGACATGAACATGGAAGATTTCAGTATGTCTCTTAGTATTGCGGGCAAAACAAAAGTGATATCGATTGCTCAAAGTGAGTATACAGGGTTAACGACGGATCAATTTAAGGATCTTCTAAATACAAAGATTACTTCAGAGTTTGGCTCTGACTATACCAATATCGTTTCGAATGTAAATGGTGAACTGAAGTTTGACCTTGCAGGATCAAATGTAAAAGTTTTTAATTATACCGGAACAACAAGTTTAACCGCATTAGGATTTACTAGTGGGCAGTCAAATTATGATTTTTCAACTAAATCAATTGGTGAAATTTTTGGTTTAACAGATACAGATTTAACTAATTTGAAGGTTAATGGAAAGACGTTTTCACTTTCAGCGTCTGATAATTATTCTACTATGATGAGTAAGCTAAATAAAGCAGGTTTAGGTGCAACCCTTTCGTATGACAGTATGAAGGATAAATTCAGTTTGACTTCAAATACTGAAGGGAACTTAAATAACATTGAAATTGAAAGTGGCTCTTCTACAGAAGCATTTTTCTCAAAAATTTTTGGTGTAGCAGATTTTTCTTCTACTGACTACGAAAGAACAGAAGGTAAAAATGCACTTTTAAGTATCAATGGGGTTTCAGTAGTGCAAAGCAGCAATACTTTCACAATAGATGGTTTAACCTATAATCTTAAAGAAACTTCCACGAATCCAGTAGATATCGCGATTTCCGTTGACAAAACCTCGATTATTGATAATATTAAAGAGTTTGTGACAGAATTTAATAAGCTTATCGATGATGTTAGCACCAAATACGGAGAAAAAAGATATTATGACTATGAACCATTAACAGATGATGAAAGAGACGCACTTTCTGATGATGAGGTAACAAAATGGGAAGAGAAAGCTAAATCAGGTGTCATTAGAGGATCCTCTGAGCTAGATACGTTTATTACTCGATTAAGAAATGCTCTTGTTGAACCAGTTGATGGCGTGGGTATTAGCTTAAGTTCAATCGGTATAACCAGTAACAGTTATCTTGATAAAGGCAAGTTGTCAATTGATGAAACTAAGTTATCCGAAAAATTAGAAACGAACTACGACGATATCGTTAATCTATTCTCGCAACAATCAGATCAGCCATATTTAACGGGGAATTCATCCGAGAGATACAAGGAAAGTGGGATTGGATCAAGATTAAATGACATCATGAATGATTACGCAAGAACTACTCGTGATGATAAAGGAAATAAAGGTATTTTAGTCAACAAGGCAGGTGTTTTAAACGATTCAAGTGTTCTAACCAATGAACTAACAAAAAAAATGTTGGACTATGACACTCGAATATCAACTTTAGAAGATTATCTTTCTGATAAAGAAACGTATTATTACAATATGTTCTCAGCTATGGAGACTGCAATGTCGAAACTACAATCACAAGCTGATTCTTTAGTCAATATGTTAGGTAGCAACTAATGGAAACAATAAAATCGATAGTCGATCAATTGATGAAAGAAACTAAAATAATGCACAGTGCTCTGAAGGCAGGGGATTTAGAAGTTGCTTTAGAGGCGCTAAATGAAAGAGACCAACTTATTAGCTTGCTTGAAAAGTTAGATGTTCCTGAAAGAGCAAAAAACATCAGAGAAATCTATCCAGAATATGAAGTAATAGATAAAGAATGCAAAGCTTTGATTCAAGAATTAAGAGATGAAACCGAAGAAGCATTCTATAAGAACAGAAGCTTAAAACACCAAACGCATAAGAATCGAATTGCACACGATAGGTATAGTAATAACGCTTTAAGTGAATTTGGTTCCAGAATTGATAACAGAAAGTAGGAGGCGTAATATGGCAGTCATGAACCCATATAATTATTCAAAACCTAAAAATTATATAAGGGTTGAACCTCAATCTAAGCAAGAGACTGGGTTATTGTCGAGTGAAAGAAAAGTCAGTTCAGTTACTGACAAAATGGATCAGTATCTCGAGAGTAAAATTATAGCAGCAAAGCCTGAGGAATTGACCTATATGCTTTATGAAGGTATGGTCAAATTCATTAAGAAGGCACTACTTTTTTTGGAAAGTGGTAATCATGAACAAGTGAATTACAATACCCAAAGAGCTCAGGCTATTGTCGATGAGCTGAGAAGCACCCTTAATATGGATGTTCCATTGAGTGTAAGTTTAGACACTTTATATGAATATTTAAATTACAAGTTGTTATTAGCGAATGTCGATAAAAGCGAGTCTCATTTCAACGAAGCACTTGAAATTGCTGAAAATTTTAAAGATACTTGGAAAGAAGCATTCAACATAAAGTAAAGTTTACAAAGATTTTTTATTTAAGTAATCAAATTTGAGGTATAATTTGAGTATTAGATTACTTTTTTGAAAGGAAGGATTCGAATGAATATACAACCTTCTGGATATCAAGCTCAAATGCTTACCAGTGTTAAGCAAGCTGTAAATGTTTCAATGCTAAAAAAAGTGATGAATCAGGATGCCCAATCAGTAGACAATATAGTAAAGGCCATGGAACAATCCGTATCACCACATTTAGGACAAAATCTAGATATTAAGTTATAATTAATAAGGTTAAGCATATGCTTAGCCTTATTTTTCATTTAGCATCAGGAGGGAATATGAAGGTAGTTCAAAGTATTGAAGATGTTTTGATGGAAAAAATCATATTTCAAAAACAAGTAATTAGTAATTTTCGAGAAATTGATCACCTGAATGGTATAAATCAAATGGATACAAAAATTCAAATGGGGCAGATTTTTGAAGATATAGAGACCTGTACGGGGAAAATGCTAGAGCTGGATTTAAGGTTTACTAACTACTTTGAACAGTATAAAAGGGTGACGGGGATAAAATCTCTTGAAGAGTTAGACCGCAATCAGCAAAAATCATTTACACTCATTCAACAGCTCGTTGCAAAGGTAAATTCACTTCAGGATCAAATTAATAATTTAAAAGACCATTGGGCTGAAGAGGACAGTTCTATTAGACGTATTATTGCTGAGACTAGGCAAAAACAAAAAGCAACAGCTGCTTATAAAAACATAAATAAATTATAAAAAAATATCTTTTAATTGGTTAGTATATCCTATGGTGGGTATAATCCTAATATCAAAAGTAAAGGGGTTGAGCTTATGAAAGTAAACGTGACAGGAAGAAACCTAGTTATTACTGATGCTATTAGAGAACAAGTAGAAAAGAAATTATCAAAATTTGATAAGATGTTTAATAGTGACATCGAAGCAAGCGCTACATTTAGTGTACAAAAGAATAAACACATCGTGGAGGTGACTATTCCCCTTAAGAATGGGGCTTTATTTAGAGCAGAAGCAATTTCAGACGACATGTATATGTCGATTGATGAAGCGATAGATCGTATTTCTAAACAAATGAAGAAACATAAAACCAAACTTGAAAAAAGATTCCATTCAAATGATTCAATTCGTTTTGAAGAGATCCCGGACACAGTCGAACCGATCGTTGAGTCTTCAATTGTTAAAACCAAGAGATTCGGAGTTAAGCCAATGGGACCAGAAGAGGCTGTATTACAAATGGAGCTTCTAGGACATGATTTTTTCGTATTTTTAAATGGTGATACAGAAGAAATCAATGTGGTCTACAAACGAAAAGATGGTGATTTTGGTTTAATTGAGCCCTATTTATAGATTCAATAACTAAAGATATAAAGCCGAGTATTAGCAAATGCTTTTACTCGGCTTTTTGTTTTGCTTAATTCAAGGCTAAATTAAACGATGCGCTTATGGTATAACGACACCTTAACAATTGCTCTTTATGTACTCAACACAAGACTCACAAATAAAATGATCTTTAAATACGACTACGTCATGTACCTCTCTGCAAATCTTACAATATGATGTCTCTGTCTTATGTGGATTATTATAGACTTTCATAAGCTCTTCCCCTTTCTGTTTACAAATATTTACAAATTACTATAAAAGTATAACATTTTTTAGGAAAAGTCGCAATACAATTGTCAGAAAATTACAAAATAAGGATTTATTTCATAGTGCTTTTGTGCTTTTCATAGATTAACTCTGCATATTCCTTAATCTTAAGTAGCTCTGTTAAAGGAAGTTCATTGATTTTTTCTTGAGGCAGTATAATAAAATGTATGTCTTTAGTTGCACTGGAATTAAAATGATAGGCTTCGTAGGATTCATTTACAGTTTCGTTATAAAAATAGCTAATCAAATATGCTGGCGGTAGCTCCAAAAGATGAGAATAATCGATGATTAAATTAATATCAGGATCTCTCAGATTGTTTTCATAATTGCTCAAAGCGGTATTGGATATGTTAAGTCTAGAAGCCACTTCTTTTTGGCTCATGTTATATGCTTCACGTAGAGACTTTAGTTTTTCACCGATCATAAAATATACCTCAACATAACGATTAAAGAAATTTTATCATAGAAGAAAGTTGAATTCTGATATATCCACGAAACGTGAAAAACCAACATAATATTTCACATATTGTGAATTATGGTGATGATTCGAAGATGATTTTTTTGTCCATATAGTAATGTTTTAATAACAAAAGTGGCCACTTATAAATACAATGTTTTTAAAATGTTCATACAATTGTCGCGAAGCATTAAATCTAAGATGCTATAATAAAAGTCGCCTAATATAGCAATATTTGAAATAACTGCGATTTGTGATAAAATAAACTGTATGTATAAGACTTGTATTTATAACCGTATAAGGAGTGTGCTATGTATATTGAAGCAATTATATTAGGTGTCATCATAGGAATGGCTCGCAACGGTAGAATAAGCAATTTTTTTGAAGTTCGTTTTAAAGGGTGGGGCTTAAGCGTTTTAGCGTTTTTACTGTTTTTAGTACCTTACGGTGTAAAAGCGTTTGGCATTGGCTTTGAAAGTGTAGAACTGTTTCCATTTGCAGCTATGGTTGTAATTGCCGTAATTGCTCTTTTAAATTTTGAAAAGACTGGAATGAAAATTATTTTATTAGGTCTCGGCTTAAACCTTTTAATTATGGGTTTAAATGGTTTTCAAATGCCGATTGATACACTTAAAATGACAGATCTTGGATTTCATTCTTTTGTTGAATCTCTCAGTAGTGGGGAAGTGGTAAACTATACCTCACTTGAAGGTGCACATACATTGAGCACATACCTAGGAAAGGTGATAGAGCTGCCTAAAGCATACCCGTTGGCTAAAGTCCTTAGCGTAGGTGATTTATTGATTTCTCTTGGTATTGCGATATTGATACAATACGAGATGCTATTGTCTTCACTAAAGAGCAGAGGGTCAATGGTACAATTTAGCTATAATTCTAAGATTAGGTAGTTGTACTCTAATAGTAAAAATCAAACAGTCGTTATTATAATCGTATTAAAATTCTTGGTATAAAAAACGGCGGACAAATTAAGCTGGATAATAGAAATAAAAAATTAAAAGATAGAGGACAGTATTATGAGTCTAATTAAAATGATCTTTGGCGACATCAATGAAAAGGAAGTAAAAAAACTCGATAAAATCGTTGATCAGATCGAAGGGCTAGAGCCAAAAATAATGGCACTCTCTGACGACGAACTTAAGGCTATGACGCCAAAGCTCAAAGGAAGATTACAAAATGGTGAGACACTTGATGATATTCTTCCAGAAGCATTTGCTGTCGTAAGAGAAGCTGGTAAGCGCGTTCTTGGACTTAGAGCGTTTAGAGTACAATTAATGGGTGGTATCGTCTTACACCAAGGCCGTATTGCAGAGATGAAAACAGGTGAAGGTAAAACCTTGGTTGCTACCTTACCATCATACTTAAATGCACTATCAGGAGAAGGCGTTCACGTCGTAACGGTCAATGACTACCTCGCATCCCGTGATAAGGAGTGGATGGGAAAAATCCATGAATTCCTTGGACTTTCAGTTGGCTGCGTGATTCATGGTGTTGAAGGTGAAGATCGAAGAAATGCCTATCTTGCCGATATTACCTATGGTACAAACAATGAGTTTGGCTTTGATTACTTAAGAGACAACATGGTAATGCGTCAAGAACGTCTGGTTCAAAGACCTCTTAACTTTGCAATCGTGGATGAGGTCGACAGTATCTTGGTCGACGAAGCGAGAACGCCACTCATCATTTCAGGTGAAAGTGCTAAATCCACAGACCTTTATCGCGTTGCCAACATGTTTGCAAAAACATTAAATCCACAGGACGATTTCAAAATAGATGAAAAAGCAAAAACCATCGCATTAACCGATGGTGTGGTACAAGATAAATTTGGTGTGGTTGAAGAAGGTAGTGAAGGTAGAAATGGCGTTAAGAAGGCAGAAACCTATTTTGGGATTGAAAACCTTTCTGATCCACAAAACCTAGAATACCTACACCATATCAATCAAGCGATACGTGCAAACTACCTTATGAAACGCGACGTCGATTATATCGTAAAAGATGGTGAAGTGATTATCGTCGACGAATTTACAGGTCGTTTAATGTATGGTAGACGTTATTCAAACGGCCTTCATCAAGCCATAGAAGCGAAAGAGAATATCGAAGTGCGTAAAGAGTCGCAAACGCTTGCAACCATCACCCTACAAAATTACTTTAGAATGTACAAAAAACTGTCGGGTATGACGGGTACTGCAAAAACAGAAGAAGAAGAATTTAGACACATCTATAGTATGGACGTCGTTATGGTGCCAACCAATAAACCAATCGCAAGAAAGGATATGGAGGACGCCATTTATAAAAATCTTCAGGGTAAATTTAACGCTGTCCTCACAGATATTGAAACGCGTTATGCGACAGGTCAACCGATCTTAGTCGGAACTATTAGTATAGAAACCTCAGAGTTCTTAAGTACCCTATTAAAAAAACGTGGCATCAAGCATGAAGTTCTAAATGCGAAGCAGCATGAGAGAGAAGCGGAAATTGTTGCTCAGGCAGGTCGATTAGGTGCAGTAACCATAGCGACGAACATGGCAGGTCGTGGTACAGATATCGTACTCGGTGGTAATCCAGAATTCCTAGCAAAGCGTGAAATGGTTAAAAAAGGCTATGAGGAGCATCTTATAAACGCTGCTTCAAGCCCTATCGTCAAGGATGAACCTGAAATTCTCGAAGCAAAGCAAGTCTATGACGAGCTTTTGGCTACTCATAAAAAAGTAACAGATGAGGAAGGTGGAAAAGTTAAAGCTGCAGGCGGTCTTCATATTATCGGTACTGAAAGACATGAGTCAAGACGTATTGATAACCAATTAAGAGGTCGTGCTGGGCGTCAAGGTGACCCTGGCTCAACTCAGTTTTATATTTCCTTTGAAGATGATTTGATGCGCCTGTTTGTAAGCGAGCGTGCAAAATCAATGGTAGAAAGCCTAGGCTTTGAAGAAGATATGCAGCTAGAAAACAAGCTGTTAACCAAATCTATCGAAAATGCTCAGAAAAAGGTTGAGGGTCGTAACTTTGGAATTAGAAAGCACGTTCTACAATACGACGACGTTATGAACAAGCAACGTGAAATCATTTATGGTCAAAGAAATAAAGTCCTTCACGGAGAGGATTTAAGAGATAACGTCTTAAGTATGACTGAACGTGTGATCGATAGAACGATTCCTATGTTTACGGAAGGCTATAAATACCCTGAAGAGTGGGATTTAGAAGGTCTATTTAATCATCTTCATGGTATCTTTTTGCCTCAAGATGCAGTTGTGATTGAAGACGTCGAGAGCTTGACGGTTGAAGCATTAAAAGAACAGATTTTAGATAAAGCCAAGGAATTCTATTCGATTAAAGAAGAAGAAATAGGCATTGAACGTATGAGAGAGGTAGAGCGTGCCATCCTACTAAGGGTGGTTGACATGCACTGGATTGATCATATCGATGCAATGGACGATTTAAAGCAAGGGATCGGACTTCGTGCAATCGGTCAACAGGATCCGGTTATGGCATATAAAATGGAAGGCTTTGACATGTTTGATGAAATGATTGCAAGCATTCAAGAAGAAACGGTTAAAGCGTTATTCCATGCGACGATTCAAACCGAGACTGAGCGCAAGGTAGTTGCTAAAATCACTAACACCTCAGGCAGCAGTGATGGTACTACAACTAAAAAGCCTGTTAAAGCGGATAAAAAAGTTGGTAGAAATGATCCATGCCCGTGCGGTAGTGGTAAGAAATATAAAAAATGTCATGGTGCTTCATTAGAGCAGGATTAGATATATCTACTTATGACCTCGGTAGGGGCTTATATGTACGACTTTTCGAATGAATAACCGTATATGAATCAAACCTGACGAATTAGAGAGACCTGAGATGAGCGTTCATTCAGGTCTCACTTTTGTGTAGGCGTACCATTATTTAGGCTCAAGAGCTAAGTATAAAAAACAAAACGGCTATAATGTGAATTAGGAGAGATAGGTATGATTTTATTAGAAAAATTGGGTAAAGAAACGAAACGACTAAAGGCGTCTATCGCTGAGCTTGAGGTGTCACTTTGACTTAGCGAATGTTCGCTACAGAGTGGAAGAAATTGAGATGGATATGACTGCGCCAGATTTTTGGAATGACAATGAGACGGCGCAAACAAAACTGAAATTTCAAAAGGCACTAAAGACGAAAATTGAAAAATACGAAACCTTAATGAACAAAGCTGAGGATCTTGAAGGCTTGATAGAAATGGCTTTAATGGATGAGGACGATTCGCTTGAGCCTGAGGTGGAAGCGAGCTATAACGAGCTTGATACCAGCTATCAGAAACTGGTTTTGGAAACCCTTCTTAAAGGTGACTATGATGCCAATAATGCGATTCTGTCCATACATGCAGGTTCTGGTGGAACAGATGCTCAGGACTGGGCTTCTATGCTTCTAAGAATGTATAAAAGATGGGGAGAGCAGCACGGCTATACTGTAAAAACGCTAGACCTACAGGATGATACAGAAGCTGGAATCAAAAGTGTGTCACTGCTTTTTGAAGGGCTCAATGCCTATGGCTTTTTAAAATCAGAGAAGGGCGTGCATCGTATCGTTAGGATATCACCTTTTGACGCATCTGGTAAAAGACATACCTCATTTTCTTCTGTAGACGTTATGCCAGAGCTCGACGACTCTGTTGCCATCGATATTAACCCAGTAGATCTTAAGATAGACACTTACCGATCATCTGGATCGGGCGGTCAGCACGTTAACACCACGGATTCAGCAGTCAGAATTACACACCTTCCAACAGGTGTGGTGGTTCAGTGTCAAAATGAGCGTTCGCAAATTGCAAACCGAACCACTGCGATGAAGATGTTAATGGCAAAACTCATCGAGTTAAAAGAACGTGAGCACAAAGATAAAATTGAAGACCTTGCAGGCGATTATTCACAAATCACATGGGGGAGCCAGATCAGATCGTATGTGTTCCACCCATATAATCTCGTAAAAGATCATCGCACAGGCGCAGAAATGGGAAACATCCAAGCGGTTATGGATGGTGATCTCGATTTATTTATAGATGCATATTTAAAGGAGGCAAGCACAAATGAGCTTAAAATCAACGGATAAAGACACGGTGAATGCGACGATGGCGGATCAATCAGTTTTATCAGAGGAAACTACTAAAAATCCACTGGAAGATGAGCGTGTGAAGAAACTGATTATAGCGACTTTATCGCATGAGCTTTCTTTAAAGGCGTCTCAAGTGGATGCGACCATTGCCCTTATCGATGAAGGCAATACCATTCCATTTATCGCAAGATACCGTAAGGAAATGACAGGTGGTATCAGCGATGAGGTTTTAAGAAATTTTGACGACCGTCTTAAATATCTCAGAAATCTAGAGACTAGAAAAGTTGAAGTCATCAGAAACATAGATGAGCAAGGTAAGTTGACAGATGAGCTTAAAAAGGCCATCGATTCTGCGACGGTTTTACAGACGGTTGAAGATTTGTACCGACCATTCAAACAGAAGAAGAGTACGCGTGCGTCTAAGGCGATCGAACGTGGACTTGAGCCACTGGCTGAGGTGATCTTATCTCAAACGTTTACTTCAGGTGACTTTGAAGCGACAGCACGTCCTTACGTAGATGAAGAAAAGGGTGTCATGTCTGTGGAAGAAGCTATCGCTGGGGCGATGGATATTATTGCAGAGCGCGTATCAGACACGCCTGAGTTTAGAACGTATATTAGAAACCGTAGTGTTGCGGCTGGCGTTGTGACCTCTGTGGCGATTAACCCAGAGGAATCGACTGTATTTGATATGTATTACGATTATACTGAGCCAGTTTCGAAGATTGCCAACCACCGTGTGCTTGCGCTTAACAGAGGGGAGAGTGAAAAAGTCCTCCGCGTAAAGGTGCAAACACCTGATGAAGAGGTGGTCGCTTGGCTGAAAGACCAAATGATGAATGACCCTAAGACGAAAAGAAGAGTGGAAGCAGTTACAAGCACTTATCTTGAAGCAGCGATTGAGGATGCATATAAGCGTTTGATCTCGCCTTCTATTGAACGTGAAGTGAGAAATGGTCTTACTGAAGTGGCTGAGGAAGAGGCGATTAAGGTCTTTGGTAAAAATACGAAGTCACTTTTACTCGTAGCGCCAGTTAAGAATGTACGCGTTCTTGCGGTGGATCCAAGCTACCGTACTGGCTGTAAACTTGCGGTTTTAGATGAAACGGGCAAGTTGCTTGAGTATGCGACGATCTATCCGAACCAACCGCAAAATCAAGTAGAGGCATCTAAGGCGAAATTAACGGAATTAATTAAAAAACATAAAATAGACATCATCCCAATCGGCAATGGAACGGCTTCACGTGAGACGGAACAGCTTGTGGCAGATTTGATCAACCATTTGGAAGAGGAAGTTTATTATACCATCGTCAGTGAGGCAGGCGCTTCTGTTTATTCGGCATCTAAGCTGGCGACTGAGGAGTATCCAGACATCGACGTATCGATTCGAGGGGCGATATCCATCGGTCGAAGACTGCAAGATCCACTGGCTGAGCTGGTTAAGATCGATCCAAAGAGCATTGGCGTAGGTCAGTACCAACACGATGTTAACCAAAAGCGTTTGGAAGAGCAGCTTAAAAATGTCGTTGAAGATTGTGTTAACAGCGTTGGGGTTGACCTGAATACGGCGACACCATCACTTTTAAGCTACGTGTCGGGAATCTCATCGACGATTGCAAAAAACATCGTTCAGTTCAGAGATGAAAACGGCAAGTTTACAAAGCGTCAGCAGCTTTTAAAAGTGAAACGTTTGGGTGACAAGGTCTATCAACAGGCGGTCGGCTTCTTGAGAATTCCTGAAGCAGTGAACCCACTTGATAATACTGCGGTGCATCCTGAATCTTATGAGTCTGCAATGCGTCTACTTGAAACCTTGGGCTATACTGCGAATGATGTAAAAACAGGAGCGGTAAAGGATATCTCATCAAAGGTACTGATCCATTCTGGTATGATGGGTGCTGGGGATGAGTCTGTGAAGTACCAAAAAGGCTTAGAAAAGCTATCTGAACAGCTCGAAATCGGTGTGCCGACATTAAGAGATATCGTTGAGGAGATTAAAAAGCCAGGTCGCGACCCACGTGAAGACATGCCTAAGCCTATTTTTAGAAGTGACGTCCTTAAGATGGAAGACCTTGAAGTGGGGATGATCATGCAAGGCACTGTTAGAAATGTCGTGGATTTTGGTGCGTTCGTGGACATCGGCGTGAAACAAGATGGTCTTGTGCATATTTCTGAAATCAGCAACCGCTTTATCAAACATCCGATGCAAGTGCTCTCTGTAGGGGACAATGTGAAGGTTCAAATATTATCTCTCGATCACAAGCGTGGTAAGATTGGACTTACGATGAAGGGGATAAAAGAATAGTGACCAATTATTAAGCGAATCATTTACTAGATTAATAATTTATGATTTAAATGGATCACTGAATCAATATTGTCACTAAGAAAACTCATAAAATAAGCACAAAATGACTAACAAAATATCTCGTAGATTATATAAAAAAATTAATACAGGCTACTATAGTCGTGATATAATTAATTAGAGAGTCGAAATATTATGAGGAGGACCACCATGTTGTTTATCAAAAATGCTAAGATTGTCACCATGACTGGTGAAACCATTGAAAATGGCTGTATTTTTATTGAAGATGGCAAGATCAAAGAAGTAGGCGTTGACTGTGTTGCGCCACTAGATGCTGAAGTGATTGACGCAGCTGGACAGTTTGTTTATCCAGGTTTTATTGATGCACATTGTCACATCGGTATGTGGGAAGAAGGCATCGGCTTTGAAGGTGCTGATGGGAACGAAATGACAGATCCTGTAACGCCTCACCTTAGAGCTATTGACGCTATTAATCCTAGAGACGAAGCTTTTGAAAATGCCCTTAAGGGTGGTGTTACGACAGCTGCAACTGGCCCGGGTAGTGCGAACGTAATCGGTGGTACTTTTTCTGTAATCAAGCTACATGGTGACCGAATCGATGATATGATCGTCAAAGAAACACTTGCGATGAAATGTGCGTTTGGTGAAAATCCAAAGCGTGTTTATAACGATAAAAAAATGATGCCAATGACACGTATGGGGACTGCTGCTAAGTTGAGAGAAACGCTTGCAAAAGCAGTAGAATACCGCGATAAAAAAGCTGCTGCAGGTGATGATGCAACTAAGCTTCCTGCTTATGACATGAAACTTGAAGCGATGCTGCCTGTCGTTAATGGTGAGATTCCTTTAAAGGCACATGCGCACAGAGCAGATGATATCTTTACTTCTATTAGAATTGCTAAAGAGTTTGGGGTTAAGTTAACGCTTGAACACTGTACAGAAGGTCATTTAATCGCTGACCATCTTGCAAAAGAAGGCTATCCTGCTATCGTTGGACCATCTTTTGGCAACAAGTCAAAATTCGAGCTCAACCAAAAGACGTTTGACACACCAGGTGTCCTTCATAAAGCTGGCGTAAAAGTAGCTATTATGACAGATAGTCCGGTTATTCCGCTTGAGTATTTGCCAATGGCTGCTGCTTTAGCACATAAAGCTGGTCTTGATGAATTTGAAGCATTAAAATGCATCACGATTAACGCTGCTGAAATCTTAGGCGTTGAGGATCGCATCGGTAGCATTGAGTCTGGTAAAGATGCAGACCTAGTCATTTGGAATGCGCATCCTTTTGATTTACAAGCGAAAGTGAGCTATACGATTGTAAACGGTAAAGTGGCTTATAAAAGAGCTTAAAGCTTTATAAGAGGATTTAGAATTCGATTAAAATATGGATCAATGCTTATAAGCCCTTACGGTATTCCTCGTAAGGGCTTTAAATTGCTTTCCCATCCAATTTGTTATAAAATATAGTGAGATTTTGTGCACATCAGACGTGAGAATTTTGTCTGTTGAAATAAGGAGTAGTTATGCAAATTAAGCTAATAGCACTTGAGGATACCCAGCAAATTGCCGTTAAAATAGCAAAGGCTTTACAGCCAGGAACAGTGATATGCTTGGTGGGTGATCTCGGTGCTGGGAAGACCACCTTCACGCAGTATTTATGTGAAGCCCTAGGTGTCACTGAATATGTGACCAGTCCAACCTTTAACCTGATGAACACCTATACGGGTCAATTAAATAATGCACCCATTGATATTTATCACTTTGATGTTTATCGTATTTTTGATGAGGACGAGCTGATAGAAATTGGATTTGATGAATTTTTATTTGGTAAGGGAATCAGCATCGTCGAATGGGCAAATCAAGTGCCCTCACTGTTGCCAGATAAAAGAATCTGGATTGACCTTTATTTTAACGACAAGGGTGAGCGTATTATGACGCTACAAGGGGTATCAATTGAGTAGTTTCAGTAAAAAAAGAAAGCAGGAAAACATGAAAACACTAATAATAGATACATCATCAGCATCAGCAAGTGCGGCAATATTTGAATCCAATCAATTGCTTGGAGAAGTGACCGTACATACGGCATTAACACATTCTCAAAAGCTAATGCCCGTTGTAGATGCTGTGCTAAAGCAAACGGAGCTTTCAATAAATGAGATTGATGCTTATGCAGTTTGTGAGGGTCCAGGCTCCTTTACTGGAGTAAGAATTGGTCTTGCTGCTGTTAAGGGATTTGCGTTACCATCGGACAAGCCGATTTACACATATTCTAGTATGATGCTCCTAGCGAGTGGTGTTAAAGCCTATCCGCATCATATTATCGCAGTGATTGATGCAAAGAGAAGTGATGTCTATTATGGCATTTATCACTGGGAAGATGAGAAACTCATAACTATAGAAGAGAATGTTGATGGATTTGAAGCTCTGATTGAAAGATTAAATGATGTCAAGGGATATGAAGCTGCAATACTAATAGGTGATGCGACGCAAAACTATCCTGAAATTGCCGATCAATGGAGAGGGGTCTTGGCAGATCAATCGCTCTCAATTCCACGTTCTGGCAACCTAAATCTAGCATCAATTCTTGAGAAAAATGCAGATAATGCCTTTACTGCCAAAGCAAATTACATGAGAAAATCTCAGGCTGAAAGGGACAGATAATATGCTTAAATCTCGGAAAATGGATATACAGGATATTAAGCGCGTACATGAGATTGAGGTTGCATCATTTAAGACGCCCTGGTCAATGGATGCCTTTCGCAGTGAACTCGTTGAAAACACACTAGCAACCTATATCGTACTTGAGCTTGACGAAACGATTATTGGCTATGGCGGCATGTGGCAAATCATGGATGAAGTGCATATTACAAATGTTGCCATCGACGTCCCCTATAGAGGAAAAGGCTACAGTAAGGAGCTGATGTCAGCCTTGATCGATTATGCGATTACATCGGGTTTTAAACACATGACATTGGAAGTAAGGGTGAGCAATCAAACTGCGATCAACCTTTATGAGAAATTGGGCTTTTTCAGTGTTGGTAAAAGACCGAAATACTACATCGACACAGGTGAGGATGCACTGGTGATGTGGAAATCACTAGGTGACGAGACGGCAGTTTAAAAATAGTAAAAAGGAAAGTGAAAAATGATGCAAGATAAAGATATATTAACATTGGCGATTGAAACCTCCTGCGATGAAACAGCCTGTGCCGTTCTGAAAAATGGCAGAGAGGTGTTGTCCAATGAGGTTTATACACAAATAGAGATTCATCAAACCTTCGGTGGTGTCGTACCTGAGATTGCTTCTCGTAACCATTTGGAGAAAATCTCAGAGGTCATCAGAAAGGCTGTGGACGATGCCGGCGTTACGCTGGAGCAGGTCGATGAAATAGCGGTAACCTATGGTCCAGGACTTGTAGGTGCGCTATTAGTAGGATTGTCTACGGCGAAAGGACTTGCTTACGCTTTAAATAAGCCTTTGATACCCGTTAATCATATTGAAGGTCATATTGCGGCGAACTACATTGCACATAAGGATCTAGAACCACCGTTTGCATGTTTAATCGTATCAGGTGGGCATACCCATCTCGTCGATGTAAAGGGATATAATACATTTGAAATCATAGGTAGGACGCGTGACGATGCAGCAGGTGAAGCCTTTGATAAAATCGCACGTACCTTAGGACTTGGATATCCTGGCGGTCCTCTAATCGATAAGCTTTCGAGAGAAGGAAACCCAAATGCCATCGACTTCCCTAGGGCGATGATGGATCAAGACCATATGGACTTTAGCTTTAGTGGATTGAAATCAGCTGTTCTCAATTATCTTAATAGCTGTAGGATGAAAAACATCGAAATTAACGTACCCGATGTTTGTGCGAGCTTTCAAGCAGCAGTAGTTGAGGTATTAAAGCATAAGGCAGCGCAAGCGCTCACCACAACAGGTTATAAAAAGCTTGTGCTAG
Source organism: Clostridiales bacterium 38-18 (assembly GCA_001897605.1). GTDB lineage: Bacteria > Bacillota > Clostridia > Peptostreptococcales > Acidaminobacteraceae > Fusibacter_C. Next base: position 166,992 of record MKTL01000022.1, read on the forward strand.
CAGGTGGCGTTGCAGCCAATAGTGCATTGAGAGAGGCATTGGCACAGATTGAGGGGATCAGTCTTTATTACCCACCACTAAATCTTTGTACAGACAACGCCGCAATGATTGGAAGTGCAGGTTATTATTCAGCCAGAGCTGGGATTATCGGTTCACTTACAACGAATGCTGTCCCCAACTTAAAAATAGGGGAATGTAAATTGTAAATTCAGAAAACTTGAGAAAAAACAAGACGAAAATGGGACTAAAATCCCATTTACTTTTTTGTGGCAAAAAAACTAATTGGTAATCGAAAAATACATTATGTTAACCTGTAACTTTATGTAAAATGCATGTATTAATTTTAATACATTTGTGGACAACATTGTGGATAGTGTGGAACAATTGAATTTCGGGGGACAACCATCTTGGCAAACTGTGGATAAATACGTGAAAAAGAGTGGATAACTAGGTTCTTATGTGGACAATTTGTATATTATTCATTTTGAAACGTACGAATGTATAAAAATAAACAAAAATGAAGGGTAACATAATATTTACTAGGATAACGGCAAAACCTCTAAATAAATCACAATCCCGAGTTCATCTAGACCCATAGATTGAAGTGAACCAAACTCATGATTCGACGTTGCTCTTGAAGCTATAAAATCTGAATTTTGACATAAAAAAATGAGCCTGTTGACAGACTCATTAGGATTTTTAGCTTTCAATGCCAAGACCGTTTAAATAGTTCATGATATCAGATATAGAAGCAAACTCTTCGGCAACTTCATCCGGGATTTCGATTTCAAATTCATCTTCAATTGCCATGATGATTTCAACTGCATCTATTGAATCAATATCCATGCTGTCAAAAGTCGTATCTTGTTTGATTTCACTTGGATCGATAACACTTAATTGCTCGACGATAATCGCTTTTATCTTTTTAAACATAGGTACCTCCTAAAATTCTGTAAATCCAAACGCTATTCTTATTTTTTATTATAATGAAATTATTTCATTTGTCTAGAACGTTTTTAGTGATAACGAACTAGGACTTCTGAACAAATTATAATATTTCTAACAATTCGTAAAGTTCAGAATAAAGTCTATCAATCTGTTCCTTAAGTTCACTGATCTTTTTTTGAACCTCAGCAGCTCTAACATGATCCCCATAAACTTCCGGTAGATAGAGAGACTCTTCAAGCTCATGAAGCTCGTTTTCAGAGAGCTCAATCTGCTTTTCTAACGCTTTAACTGCTAATTTTGCCTTCTTATTTTCATGCTGCTTTTCCTTCTCTTTACGCATTAGCTCTTTTTGCTTGGTTTTTGTTAGCGTAGTCTCTTCCTCGGGCTGATTTGATAGTTGCTTTTGCTCTGCTAGCTTTTGCAAATAATAATCGTAATTGCCCCAATAGACGATAATGCCATCAGGCGTCATCTCATAAATCTTAGTACACAGCTTATTTAAGAAATAACGGTCATGGGATATGGTAATCATTGTACCGTCATAATTCGTCAGTGCTTCCTCAAGTGTTTCCTTTGAATAAAGATCTAAGTGATTCGTTGGTTCGTCTAAAAACAAAAGGTTTGAAGGTGAAAGCATCAGCTTAAGTAGTGACAATCTTCCACGTTCACCACCGCTAAGCTTCGACACGACTTTATCAACATCCTCGCCATGGAAAAGAAAGGCACCGAGCAAATTACGAACCTCAGTAAGGCTCATACTAGGATGGTCATCGTGAATTTCAGATATAACCGTATTTTCCATAATGAGATTGTTCATCTCCTGATCGTAATATCCAGGTAAGACATGATGACCAAAATTAAATACACCTTCATCCTGAGTGAGCTCACCAAGTAGGATTTTGAAAAGTGTCGTTTTACCGACACCATTTGGTCCAATTAAGCCGATGCGCTCTCCTCGATACATCTCAAATGAGACGTCCTTAAAGACGTTCTTACCTGGGTAAGCCTTGGAAAGACCTTCAGCCTTTAAAACCTCTTTACCACTCGGCTCACTTGCTTTAAGTGCCATATGGAAAACGGCTTTAAAAATCCTTGGCTGCTCAATGATCTCCATATGAGCCAAGCGCTTTTCTCTAGATTTTGCTCTTTTAGCGAGCTTTTCAGTACCATGTCCCTTGTATTTTCTTATTAGTGCTTCCTGTTTATCGATTTCTTTTTTCTGATTTTCGTAGCGTTTTAGCTCAGCTTCAAAGAATGCTTTTTTCTGCACGATAAACTGAGAATAGTTGCCATTGTATTCGGTTAGCTCTCCATCCTCGATTTCAAAGATTTTGGTAGCCACTTGGTCTAAAAAGTAACGGTCATGTGAAATCATGATGACAGTACCAGGATAATCCCTTAAAAACCCTTCCAGCCAATTAATAGCAGCGATATCTAAGTGGTTCGTCGGCTCATCTAAAAGTAAGATATCGGGTTGTCTAAGTAATAACCTTGCGATTCCAACTCTTGACTTTTGACCACCACTGAGTAGATTAATTGATTTTTGGAATTCATTTTCCTCAAAGCCAAGTCCAACTAGAACGCCTCGTATGCGACTGCTGATAGAGTACCCCTCCAAACGATCAAACTCTGATTGAAGATGACTGTATTCGTTTAACACCCCTTCAGAATGATCGGTTGCCATAAGTCTTTCAAGCTCGCGCATTTCGTGTTCAAGCTTGTAGATGTCCTCAAAGACAGCCTCACAATAATCAAAGATGGACTCCGAAATGTCTAGACTGGTATTTTGCTCAAGATAACCTACGACCAAGTCCTTTCCGACAAACATATCACCTTCGTCCTTGGTCTCGATTCCCATAAGGATTTTCATGAGCGTCGTTTTACCGGCACCATTGACCCCAATTAGACCGACTTTATCTTGAACATTGACTGTAAACTGGATATCTTCTAAAATACTGTCGATGCCATATGATTTATATAAGTTGTTACAAGAAAGTGCAATCATGTTAGCCTCATTTCATATGTGTTCGTGATACAAAGTCGCTTGATAAAAGTAATTTTTATCTTGTGAAAAAATTATTATTAAGTCACTAGATATTATAACGTAAATCATATAAAATAAAAAGAGATTCGAGGGGCTAAACGCCTTGTTATATATTTGACATTCTTTCTGCGAAAGTGCTATAATTTTAATAACATAAATTGGTGATGAGGTGAATATATGAAAGACAAAAATATCTCAGTTGCGGTAATTAGAAGATTACCGAAGTACCATAGATACTTAAAGGAATTACTAGATAATGACATAAAGAGAATTTCTTCTAAAGAGTTAAGCAAAATGATCGGCTTCACTGCATCTCAAATTAGACAAGACCTCAATAATTTCGGTGGATTTGGACAGCAGGGCTACGGCTATAACGTTGAAGACTTGTATAACGAAATCGGCAAAATATTGGGCTTAACTAGACCTTATAATGTTGTCATCGTTGGGGCAGGTAACTTAGGACAAGCGCTTGCCAACTATTCAAGCTTTGACCGTCTTGGCTTTAAGCTTCAAGCGATGTTTGATGTCAACCCGAAGGTGATCGGATTAAAAATCAACAATGTAGAAGTGCTTGATATGGACAAGTTTGAGTCGTTTGTCAACGAACACAATGTTGAGATTGTCTACATTTGTACAAGTAGAGATGGCGCTCAAGATGTGGCTGATAAGATTCAAAGAACAAGTGCAAAAGCGATTTGGAATTTTGCACCAGTGGATTTAAAACTTAAAAGCAATATTATAGTAGAAAATATTCATTTGATTGACAATTTGCTTACAGTTTCATATTTCTTAAAGGAATCAAATGATGCGCTCTAATTAATTTAACAGAATATTAAAATGAAACAAAAGGATTAGGGATGACCTAATTCTTTTTTTTTGATAAAATGTAAGATAGGGATTGTCACAAAATTATAGGGATAAAAAATCAGGGAGGTAACAACAAATGAAAGAGGTAGTAATTGTAAGTGCAATGAGAACTGCGATCGGTTCTTTTGGTGGTTCTTTGAAGGACATTAAACCAGCTGATCTTGGCGCAACGGTCATTAAAGCAGCACTTGAAAAAGCGGGTGTCGCACCTGAGAGCGTTGATGAGGTTATCTTAGGCTCTGTTATCCAAGCTGGATACGGCCAAGGTGTCGCTCGACAAGCATGGATTAACAACGGTTATCCGGTAGAAGTACCATGTACGACGATTAATATGATTTGTGGTTCTGGACTTAAGGCTGTGTCTATGGCATACCAGTCTATCGTATCAGGCGCAAATGATGTGGTAATCGCAGGCGGTACTGAGAATATGAGCATGGCGCCTTATGTTATCAAAAGTGGCAGATGGGGTCAAAGAATGGGCAATGGCGAGCTATATGATACGATGGTAATGGACGGCTTATGGGAAGCATTCAACAACTATCATATGGGTATGACGGCTGAAAACATCGTTGCTCAGTGGGGCTTAACTCGTGAAGAGCAAGATGAGTTGGCATTTAACTCACAAAGAAAAGCAGCACAAGCAAGAGCAAATGGTAGATTCGCAGACGAAATCGTTCCAGTTTTCTTACCAAATAGAAAAGGCGATCCTATTCCATTTGATCAAGATGAATATATTAAAGAAACTTCAGTAGAAAAATTAGCAGCACTTAAACCAGCGTTCAAAAGAGAGGGTGGTAGTGTTACAGCGGGAAATGCATCAGGTATCAACGACGGCGCGTCCTGCGTGGTCGTTATGAGTAAGGAAAAAGCAGATGAGCTTGGGTTAAAACCACTTTGTACAATTGTTTCTCATGCTTCTGCGGGTGTAGACCCTAAGATTATGGGTATCGGACCAGTTCCAGCGACTAAAAAAGCACTTGCTAAAGCTGGCTTAACTGTGGCTGATCTCGATCTTATTGAAGCGAATGAAGCTTTCGCAGCTCAAGCGTTAGCAGTTACAAAAGAGCTTGGCTTTGACAAAGAAAAGGTGAATGTAAACGGCGGTGCGATAGCACTTGGCCATCCTATCGGTGCTTCTGGTAACAGAATTCTTGTGACACTTATTCACGAGCTTATAAAACGTGAAGGTACCTATGGTCTTGCAACACTTTGTATCGGCGGTGGTATGGGTGAAGCATTAATCATAAAAAGAGCTTAACAGAGTTCATTTGAGCAAATGAGTCGTTAAGCATGACGGAGGCAAAATGGCGAATTATACAAAAGAAATCGCGCATATGCTCGATCGTATGAACACCAAAATCCTGATGCAGGACAAAAGTGGCTATTTCAAAAAGAATCTTAAAATAAAGCTCAATTTGGTTGAGCTTCTCCTGCTCAAGCAATTGGGTGAACAGGGTGAAGTGAAAATGAATGACCTTATTAAGTCTCTCGAGATCGATCGAAACCTGATGACAACGACTGTTAAGCGTCTATCTGGTTTAAAGCTGATTCAAAAGAAAACCGATCAATTAGATGGCAGAAGTCAAATATGCTATCTATTGCCACAGGGTGTGGATTTGTATCAGGCATTATTAGAAGAACAACGAAAAGAGCTAGAGTTCATTCTCAGCGACGTTACAATTAACGAAGAAAAAACCATACTAAAATTTATCAGTAAGATGGTTCAATACCATACTGAGAAGTACGAGATTAAACCAAATGAAGCGCAAAAGCACGAAGGAAACTAGTGTTGTTTGTATTTTTAAACAAGAGACTACTTGGTCAATGAGGCTAAGTAGTCTTTTTATTTTCTAAAAAAAAGTGCATAACCATTGGGAAATGAAAAGGATAGGTGAAAATGATCTTTACGAAAGCCACTAAAAATGTAACATAATTACATAAAATTTTGCTTGCAGTTTGTTAAAAATAGGCGTAAAATCAAGTTTGTTTATCTAGGAGGAATTATGGAAAACGCGATTATTCATTCAGCAGATCAACTGATGGAGCTGGTTGGTCTTGTTATTTTAGCAGGTTTGATATTTACAAAAATTAGTAATCTAGTAAAGCTCCCTGATGTCGTTTTATATATTTTAGCTGGTATTATCCTTGGTCCCCAACTATTAAATTGGATTAACATTGAGAAGTTCCCAGTTGAAAATCAACTCATTTTGTCTTTCGGTGCTGCTTACATTTTATATGACGGTGGTAGAGAAATAGATCTGAAGGTATTGAATCAAGTAAAACTGTCTGTTGGGCTCCTTTCAACCCTAGGAGTTGTCATTTCCACCGCAATAGTTGGTTTTGCGGCACACTATGTTTTTGATATTCCATTAATGTATGCGCTGTTAATGGGCTCAGTGGTTGCATCAACAGATCCTTCTGTTCTAGTACCATTGTTCAAAAAAATGAATATCAGTAATAAACTAAAGCAATCTATTATTTCTGAATCTGCCTTTAATGATGCCGCAGGTGCAGTTGTTACCTTTTCGATCTTGGCAATAATTTTAGGTGGAGAGTTCTCGCCACTTACAAGCATTATTAGCCTAGTTAGATCTATAGGTGGCGGTTTAATAATTGGAGCTGTAGCAGGATATTTTACACATTTATTTACGGATGAGAAAAGAAAGCTTGGAATATTTAAGGATTATGCAACAGAGCTTGTACTCGTTACCGTTATGGGTTCGTACTTAATTGCAAATCACTTTGACTTTAGTGGCTTTACAGCAGTGTTTGTAATGGGGATGTTTTGTGGTAATAAAAAGATGTTCAAGTTTTGGATCCCAGAGGAATCCTTTCAATCTCACCTTAGATTTAAAGAGGTATTAACCATAATACTAAGAATGATGATATTTATACTGTTGGGAACTCACTTACACTTTAATGTCTTAATTGATAACTTGGTTCCAACGCTTATCGTAGTAGCAGTCTTGATATTTATAGCTAGACCGGTATCTGTACTCGCATGTATTTTGTTTGATAAGAAGGCAGAATGGTCAAGAAAACAGATTATCTATTTGATGTGGGTTCGAGAAACAGGGGTTATTCCGGCAGCACTTGCTGGTATGCTAGTGACATCGGGTATTGCACACTCAGACGTGATTTCTGCAGTAACCTTTGCGACTATCATGGTAACGCTTACCTTTCAAGCGAGTACCGCAGGATTACTTGCAAAATTTTTAAAGCTTGATGTGAAGTAGAGAGAAATCTGAAATTATTAGAGAAATGTAAAAATCAACCAAATACTCGGAGACATTCATATAAGTAGAGTATAAAAGATTATTTTTACGGAATGTATACAATATTTTTCATGAAATTTTTATTGCATGTTAAAAAAGATTGTGTGCAATTAATCTAAATTGCAATGAAATTTTTAGTATATGAAGATGCATGTATACAATATAAAGCCGTAATTACTATGGCCATTTCATCTTGATAATTTTCCAAAAGTGAGGCTATTGTAAAAAAAAAGACCCTTTAAAGGGTCTTTTAATTTGAATAAAATTATTCAGGTTGTGGAGCGTCAACTGGGCAAACATTTGCACATGCGCCACAATCGATACAGTCAGAGCTAACTACGTAGATGCTATCGCCAGCAGAAATAGCGTTTACTGGGCATTCTGGTTCACAAGCGCCACATGAAATACATGAATCGTTAATTACGTACATAATAAACCTCCTTATATTCATCGGTTGAATCGATGCTCAACCTTTTGTCACCTCATTATAATACCCTTCACAGGTCTCTCACAACGATAAAAACAAGAAAAAAAATGAATTTGGACCAAATACAATGATAATCATTATTGATTGAATGAGCTGATTTCTTAACTTGCAATAGTCAGAAAACTCAAAAATAAGAGGGACAAACTCAACCCCTGTGGGCATCAAAAAATGCAATAACTGTTGCAAAAAGTTTATAGATTTACTGTTCAAGATAGTTTACACTATAGGTGGAATGTGTTAAGATTAAAGCGTTAGAGAGATTAATATTTTTTTAACAAACTCTAATCGCGAAGCATAAAGGGCTATTAGCCTTGGGGTAACCTCATATCATTTTAAAGGAGATGTTTGAAATGAAGTACATTCAAGAAGTATTTGAGCAAGTTAAAGCAAGAAACATTAATGAACCAGAATTCTTGCAAACAGTTGAAGAGGTATTCAAATCGTTAGAACCAGTTATCGAAAGACATCCTGAGTATGTTAAAGCTAATCTTTTAGCTAGAATTGCTGAACCAGAAAGACAAATCACTTTCAGAGTACCTTGGGTTGATGACGCTGGTAACCTTAATGTAAACAGAGGCTTCAGAGTTCAATTCAACGGCGCAATCGGACCTTACAAAGGCGGTCTTCGTTTCCACAAATCTGTATATATCGGTATTATCAAATTCTTAGGATTTGAACAAATCTTCAAAAACTCTTTAACTGGCCTTCCAATTGGTGGCGGTAAGGGTGGTTCTGACTTCGACCCAACTGGCAAATCAGATGCTGAAGTAATGAGATTCTGCCAAAGCTTCATGACAGAGTTATATAGACATATCGGACCAGACGTAGACGTTCCAGCTGGCGACATCGGTGTTGGCGGAAGAGAAATCGGCTATTTATATGGTCAATATAGACGCATTAGAGGCGCATTCGAAAACGGCGTTTTAACTGGTAAAGGCTTACCTTACGGTGGTTCTTTAATCAGACCTGAAGCGACAGGTTTCGGTGTAACTTACTTTACAAGAGAAATGCTTAAAGCTCACGGTGAGTCTTTTGAAGGCAAAACAGTTGCTTTATCAGGATTTGGTAACGTAACTTGGGGTACTGCTACAAAAGTGACTCAATTAGGTGGTAAAGTTATTACAATTTCAGGTCCAGATGGCTACATCTATGATGAAGCTGGTATCTCTGGAGAAAAAATCGAGTACTTACTTGAACTTAGAGCAAGTGGTAAAGATATCGCAGCACCATATGCTGATAAATTCCCTGGATCTAAATTCGTTGCAAGCACTAAACCTTGGGAAGTTAAAGCGGATATCGTTATCCCATGTGCGACTCAAAATGAAATTAGAATCGAAGACGCTAAAACAATCGTTGCTAACGGTACTAAATTCCTTTGCGAAGCTTCAAACATGCCTTGTACAAACGAAGCAATTGATTACTTCTTAGAGCATGGCGTAATCGTTGGTCCTGCTAAAGCAGCTAACGCTGGTGGCGTTGCTACTTCAGCTCTTGAAATGAGCCAAAACTCAATGAGATACAACTGGACTGCAGAAGAAGTAGATGCTAAACTTGAGCAAATCATGATCAACATTCATGAAAACTCTAGAAAAGCTGCAGAAGAATATGGCTTCGGTTACAACTTAGTAGCTGGCGCTAATATCGCTGGTTTCAAAAAAGTTGCAGACGCTATGTTAGCTCAAGGCGACTACTAGAATTTAGCTTTCAAATAATCAATACGGAGATATTGCAAACAATTGCAATATCTCCTTTTTTATGTGTATCGTTTCATTATATTTTATACCTAGTCCATTTTACAGATCAAATTTCAAGCATACAGTCATCCCTCTACAAGCGTTGACAATAGATTATGTCACATACATTAGACAGTTGATAAAAATAACTCTCGTAGGAGGCTCCACAGTTAGGATGCATTGGCGAGCAGTAATCGGAGATTACGACCAGCCGAGCGAGGACCGGTCCTCCGAAGAGAGTTATTTTTATCAACTGTCATATCGTATAAACATAAACTTAATTGTCAAAAGCATACAATGAAAAAAGACATTCTTGTATAACTTGCCAGTTTTGCTATAATTAAATTATGAAAAAGTAATAAATGGGAGGTAAAAATTGGTCAACGAATCGAATGTTACATTAAAAGAAGTGCTTGAACTTCCTTTGTTTCAAACCTCAAAATTATTAACTGAACACGAGAATCTAAATATGCCGGTTTCATCGGTAAACGTAATGCTAGATACTCAAATAATCGAATGGATCGGACAAGACGGACAAATCATATTAACGACAGGTCAAATATTTCTAAAGGTATCTGTTTCAGAACAAATTGAGCTGTTTAAGGCGATTGCAGAAAAAAACGTAACAGCGGTATTTTTAAAGGTAACCCCTTACTTAGAGGCCATAGATCCTGAAGTAATCAAGGTATGCTCTGAGCTTAATCTTGCAATCCTCGACCTCGAATATGAAGTCTCATTCACAGAGATTTTTTCTACTGTTTATAGCCTAATGTTCGCGAGACAATCGGCTGTACTTGAGCGCGTTGAAAACCTACACAAGGATACCATGAACGTCGTTGTAAACGGTGGTAATCTAGATGATATTTTACGAAGCATTCATAAGACCATTACCTCTCCAGTATTCATAAGAGATTATTACTTTGAAGACACTTATTTCATTAAAAAGACTTTCGAAGACGACTATGCCCTTCTGTATGAGAACATAGAGAGTGTACAGCTAGATGGCAAAAACTCTAAAATGATTTGGGATACGATTACTTTTAAAGAAAAGGAAATTGAACGCCTGATCATCCCAATATTTGTAAAAAATCAAGTGTATGGCCACATCGTTACCTATGGAAAAGATAGAGCGATTTCAAACTATGACAAACTAGGACTTGAAGCGGCATCCAATATCATCGCGCTCGAGTTTTTAAAGAAGATATCCGTGCAGGAAGTAGAGAATAAATATAAGCTGGAGTTTTTTGACGACTTGATTTCATTTGACGAGCAAAGACGGTCGAAGGCGATTGAACGTGCAGCTAACTTTAGATTTTCGGAAAATGCGAGCTTTGTTATACTCGATGTCAATGTATCAGGGAAGAACAGTGGAGATGACGGTGAAAAAGCATTAAAAGCCGCCTATTTAATAGAAATGATCTGCAAAGACATGGGTCGCGCTTATATGATCTTAAATAAAAGCGACCGTATTTATGTTTTGGTAATGCTTAAAGAAGGTGAGGGCGCTCAAGCAGTTAAAAAGTACGTGAAATACATCTATGATATTTTACGCTCTAAAATGAAAAAATACAGTACCCAAGTGGGTATTGGCAGAATCTATAAAGGTCTTGGACAAGTGCACAAAAGCTTACAGGACGCAACAAAAGCACTTGAAGCGGCAACCTATTATATAGAAGAAGACATCGTCTTCTTTGAGGAAATGGGCATCTATAAAATTCTATCCAACAGTGCCATTAAGAGTGAACTGGAGATTTTCTATAAAGACATTTTAGAGCCACTTGCGCTATATGATAAACGCAAGGATACAGAGCTAGTCAAGACGCTTGAGGTTTACTTTGAGTGTAACGGCAATCTAAAAAAGATGTCTGAGAATTTATACACGCATTACAATACTGTGCTTTATCGACTCTCAAGAATTCAAGAAATTATGAAGATCAATCTGGAAAAGGAAGAGCATCGCTTTGCAGCGCAAACGGCATTAAAAGTCCATAAAATTCTGAGATTGTCATAAGGGTGGACTAAAAATAGACGCATAGCTGATAAACTCCACCTTAGAATAGTATTTCGTCTAAAGATGAGAATATAACTTGGAGGGATTCGATGATAACTAATCAAGATATTTCTATGGCGATGAAGGTGAAACTTGAGGATATTTTCCCTGAATTGCCGAAACAGCCTGAGTTTATAAAGGGCATCAGAAGAGCGCCAAAGCGTAACTTGACACTGAATAAGGATGAAGTTGCATTAGCGCTTAGAAACGCACTCAGATACATTCCTGAGAAATGGCATAACACTTTAGCACCTGAGTTCTTAGAAGAGTTACTTACTATGGGTAGAATTTATGGCTATCGTTTTAGACCGGAAGGCAACATTAAAGCGAAAGGCATCGATGAGTATGTGGGTAAGGTAGTAGAAGGTCGTGCAATTCAGGTTATGATCGACAACAACCTCGACTTTGACATTGCACTTTATCCATATGAGCTCGTCACTTATGGTGAGACTGGAGCCGTATGCCAAAACTGGATGCAATATCACCTGATTAAGCGCTACCTCGAAGTGATGACGGATGAGCAAACGCTCGTTATGCAATCAGGCCATCCAGCAGGCTTGTTCCAAGCACCTAAATCAGCACCAAGAGCGATTATCACAAACGGTCTTATGATTGGTATGTTCGATGATCTAGAAAACTGGAACAGAGCAGCCGCACTTGGCGTTGCTTCTTATGGTCAAATGACTGCAGGTGGTTGGATGTATATCGGTCCTCAAGGGATTGTACACGGTACTTATTCAACTGTCCTCAACGCTGGCCGAGATAAACTTGGTATCGCTGAAAATGACGACCTTAAAGGTAAGCTTTTTGTAACTTCCGGACTCGGTGGTATGAGTGGCGCTCAAGGTAAAGCGGTTGAAATCGCTGGTGGTGTCGGTATCATCGCAGAAGTAGACGCATCTAGAATCGAGACGAGATTTACACAAGGCTGGATCAGTGAAGTTACTAGAACTCCAGAAGAAACATTCGAAAAAGCAAAACAATATATGGCGGAAGGACGTGCGATCGCTATAGGGTTCCATGGTAACATCGTGGATCTACTTGAATATGCAGTTGCAAATGACGTTCACATCGACCTTTTAAGTGACCAAACATCTTGCCATAACGTATATGATGGCGGTTACTGTCCAGCGGGTATCACATTTGAAGAACGTACGCATTTACTTGCGAAAGATAAAAAGCAATTTGAAAAACTAGTAGACGAAACTTTGGTGAGACATTATCATGCGATTCAAGGCTTAACACAAAAAGGCGTTTACTTCTTTGACTACGGCAACAGCTTCATGAAGGCAGTTTATGATGCTGGTGTTAAGGAAATCTGTAAAAATGGCGTCAATGAGTTAGATGGTTTTATCTGGCCTTCATATGTTGAAGACATCATGGGTCCAGTGTTATTTGACTACGGCTATGGTCCGTTTAGATGGGTTTGCTTAAGCGGTAAAGATGAAGATTTAGATAAAACCGATGCAGCTGCAATGAGCTGTATCGATCCTGATAGACGATTCCAAGACAGAGACAACTGGGTTTGGATTCGCGATGCGAAGAAAAACAAGCTTGTCGTTGGATCAAAAGCGCGTATTTTATACCAAGACGCACTTGGTAGACTTAAAATCGCTCTTAAATTCAATGAAATGGTTAGAAATGGCGAAATCGGACCAGTTATGTTAGGTCGTGACCACCATGATACAGGTGGTACAGATTCACCATTTAGAGAAACTTCAAACATCAAAGACGGTTCTAACATAATGGCAGATATGGCGACACACATCTTCGCAGGTAATGCGGCGAGAGGTATGAGCATGATCGCACTTCATAACGGTGGCGGCGTCGGTATCGGTAAATCCATCAACGGTGGTTTTGGTATGGTGCTTGATGGTAGCGAGCGTGTGGATGAGATTCTTAAAAATGCAATGCCTTGGGATGTTATGGGCGGCGTTGGTAGACGTGCATGGGCGAGAAACGAGCATGCCATCGAAACGACAATGGCCTATAATGATATGAGAGATAAAGATCATATCACATTGCCATACCTTGCAGATGATGAACTGATTAATTCGCTAGTTAACCAACACTATGTGCCAGGCGGCAAATAGGTGGTTTTGAAAGATTAAAATTTTGGTCAGATGAGCATAAATCTGTATAAATCAGTATAAATCAGCATACTATTATGTCCGTATCACATTGAGTTGCAATTAACGAATTAAAACCTCTTTTCACAGACTATTTCGTTTTGAATGGAGGTTTTTAATTAAGTATTTGCTATGTATATAAATTTGTAATGAGGCGCGTATGAAAGTATCTATCAAACTCTTCGGTAAACCAAATGTAAAAATTGATGGGCAATTAATAGAAATTTCACTTAAGAAAAGTGAAGCGTTACTTTATTATATTGCTTATGAAAAGCGCGTTTCAAGAGATGAGCTCGTCGGGCTCATATGGTGTGACGTACCGGATGCCACAGCAAAGAAAAATCTCAGAAACAGCTTGTACCGCCTCAAAAAAGATTTAGATTTTGAGCTTTTTGACTGTCCAAATAAGCACATGGTTGAGATGGGTAAAAGCATCGACATCGAAATCGATATGGATGGATCTGATAGTGACTTTCTAGATCAGTACCAAGGTAGATTTTTAGAAGCCTTTGTGATAAAGGAAGCAGAGGGTTTTGAAAAATGGCGACTGGATGTAGAAAATGCACTTAATCAAAGGTATCTGAAAATTGCTCAAGGTAAAATTGATCAGCTGATCCTAGACAGCGCATTCGAAGAAGCGCTTGACATTGCAGCCGTAATGCATCGAATCGACGAGTACGATGAGCTTTCAAGTCGTCAATTGATGACGCTTCACTATCATTTGGGACAGTACAAACAGATTACTGAGGTTTATAATAATTTAAAAACGCTGCTAGATGAAGAAATGGGCATCCAACCCGACAAAGTGACTCGAGATCACTATTATAGCTTGATATACAGCCCTAAAACCGATGAAAAGGAACAAAGTGCTTACTTTGGTAGGCTACGAGAAGCGGAAACCATTGAACGAACGCTACACCAGACAGCTATAGGTCAAAATAGACAGTCGATTATCGTCAGTGGAGAAGCTGGGGTCGGCAAGACGAAGCTTCTTGAATCCTGCCTAAGCCGTTATAAAAGTACATTTAAAATTTTAAAGGCCACTTGCTATCCAGCGGAATCGGGATACGCTTACAAGGCGTGGAATGACATTTTCATGCAGCTTTCAGGACTCTTAGAGGAGCAACGAATTGAAATTCCACTGTTTGCTAAGCAGGTGCTAACGAAATTTTTTCCTGGGTTTGATGAGTGGTCAGCAAGCCAATCCATGGAAAATCCGGAAACCATAAACTCTGACTATTTAGAAAAGCTGACGATGAAATTATTTGATCGCCTTCTAAAGAAAACGAGATTGGTCGTCTATGTGGATGATCTACAGTGGATGGATCCAATGAGCCTAAGATTATTGCTTAGCCTGGTACATCATGTAGAGGGCTTTGCATTTGTAGCAACCGTAAGAAATGAATTTTCTGAAACGCTCGATGATTTTATGGGTCAGCTTTACAAATACGACCGAATGCTTTTGATTTCTCTAGAACGATTTTCAGAGGAAGAGTCATATGCTTTTATGGACTATTTGACCGATCGACCGCTGAGTATTGATCAGAAAAAGCAAATTTATAAAGAATCGGAAGGAAATGCCTTCTTTATCGTGGAAGGCTCAGTTGCCATTCAGCAGGACCTAATTGATCGTAGACATCGTTTTAAAGGCATTCTAGATTCACGTTTTATCGGTTTAGAGGCGCATGAAGTCAAGCTCATCAGTATGCTTTCAATGTTTTTTGATGAACTCGACTTTGAACTACTTTGTAAGCTTTATGTAACAGATGAAGATACTTTACTTGAAACCATTCAATCGCTTAAAAGAAGATACTTGATAAAGGAAATTGAAGGTGAATCAAGCTTAAAAATTAAATTTACCCACCATAAGCTGAGAGAGCACGTGTATAACCAAACACCAGCCACCAAAAAAAGGATTTTACACAATAGAATTGGTAGCCTTTTAGAGGAGAGTTTGACGGGTGACACAAAAGACCTTTTGATTTATCAAAAGTTGATTTATCATTATGAAAGTGCTGGTAATAATGTCAAGCATTTGACCTATTATCTTAAGTATTTAAAAGCCTACTTCGATTTTAGCCACGAGCTATATCCTGAAGTGAGTACTCAGATACAAGTGGTGATGGATCGTAATCCTGAGGACTATTTTAAAGAACTTGAGCTCATCTTCGAACGTATTGATGAAGATGCTGCTACGCTTACGTTAAGAGGTCAATTTATTCATATGAAGGCTCGCTACTTTATAAGAAATGGCGCCTATGAAGAAGGCATGCATTTGGTAGATGAGTTGATTAAGATTGCCAGTGAGAGTGATGATGATGAGCTACTTTTTAAGGCCTATGTGCAATGGTTTTATTATCTAATTCAAACCGAACACGTCATGCAAATGCCTGGGGTAATTGAAAAGCTCTCAGGTTTACACCGATCCTTAAAGAATGATGCCGTCTTGCTTAGATTGATGGGTATAAGTAGTTTGATGTCTGGTCGATATGAAGAGGCGAGAGTTTACTTTTCAGACTCTATCGTGGGATTTGAAAAGCTTGGCAAGTCTGGCAGATATATGCTGAACATTGCAGCCGCGTATAATTATATCTCTGAAGCTTTTAGAAGGCAAAATCGTCTTGAGGAGGCTTTAACAGAGGTGGAAAGGGCAATTGAGCTTTGCAAATTACAAAATATTATTAGAGGTGGTTCTATCTTTAATACAAACGCAGGGATGATCGCCTTCCAAATGGGAGAAGAGGCTTTGGCGAAGCATTATTTTGAAGAAGCCCTTAAACATTTTGAAACTGTAGATACACTTTGGCGAAGAAGTGAAGCAGAAGGGTATCTAGGGGTTATATTAGTACGAAACGGACATGAAGCGAGAGGGCGACACTATCTAGCGGAAGCTAAAAAGCACGCTCATATCATGGGAACACCTGAAACGATCAAGTTAATAGAAAGTTTAGAAAAAACATTAATTGGATAACTGAAAGGGGATTTTTATGAAAACGGATGTTCAAATTGCTCAAGAAGCTCAAAAGATGCACATTAGAGAAATTGCTAAAAAGGTTGGCGTTTCTGAAGACAGTCTTGAGCTATACGGTAACTACAAGGCGAAGGTTGATCTTGAGGTGCTTCAAAGTAAGAAAGATGCGCCAAATGGGAAATTGATCCTTGTAACGGCTATCAACCCTACTGCAGCAGGTGAAGGAAAGACAACCGTAAATGTTGGCCTTAGTATGGGACTTAACAAAATTGGAAAACTAACCTTTACAGCTTTAAGAGAGCCATCACTTGGACCGTGCTTCGGCGTTAAAGGTGGCGCTGCAGGCGGTGGTTATGCTCAGGTAGTGCCTATGGAGGACATCAATCTTCACTTTACTGGAGATATCCATGCAGTAACAACAGCTAATAACTTGTTATCAGCATTAATTGACAATCATTTACACCAAGGCAATCCTCTTGGCATCGATCCAAATAGAATCACTTGGCGTCGAGTCTTAGATATAAACGATAGAGCACTTCGTAACATCGTCGTTGGCTTAGGCGGAAAAACAAACGGTGTTACAAGAGAAGATGGTTTCGATATCTCTGTTGCATCTGAGGTTATGGCGATTCTTTGTCTTGCTGATGATATTACTGATTTGAAAGCTAGACTTTCAAAGATGATCATCGGCTACACCTATGCAAACAAACCAGTTACTGCAGCTGATTTAGATGCAGTTGGTTCAATGGCGCTTTTATTAAAAGACGCAATTAAACCTAATTTAGTTCAAACGCTTGAAAATACACCGGCGTTTATCCACGGTGGACCATTTGCGAACATCGCACATGGGTGTAACTCTGTAGTTGCAACTAAGACAGCACTTAAGCTTGCTGATTATGTCGTGACTGAAGCGGGTTTCGGCGCTGACCTTGGAGCAGAAAAATTCTTTGATATCAAATGTCGTTTTGCTGGTCTTGAGCCAAGTGCAGCAGTTGTCGTTGCAACTGTAAGAGCGCTTAAAAAACACGGTGGTGTTGGCAAAAACGATCTTGGTGTTGAAAACTTAACGGCATTATCTGAAGGCTTTGAAAACTTAAAGCGTCATGTTGAAAACGTGAGAAAATTTGGCGTACCAGCAGTTGTAGCGATCAATGAATTCCCAACAGACACAGATGCAGAAGTAGAATTATTGAAATCAAAATGTGCTGAAATTGGTGTGGAAGTCGTCTTAACACAGGTTTGGGCAAAAGGTGGTGAAGGCGCAGTTGATCTAGCAAACAAGGTAGTAGAGATTGCAGAATCAGGCGTTGCTAAGTTCAAACCACTGTATGAGCTCGACATGCCGATCATTGAGAAAATTCAAACCATCGCTAGAGAAATCTACCGAGCAGATGGCGTTGAGTTTAGCTCAAAGGCACTTAAAAATATCAAGAAATTTGAAGAAGACGGCTTAGGCAACTTACCGATCTGTATGGCAAAAACACAGTATTCTTTCTCAGATGATCCAGATCTTTACGGTGCACCTACTGGCTTTAAAATCTCGATTAACGATGTAAAAGTATCTGCAGGTGCAGGCTTTATTATCCCGATGGCAGGCGATATAATGAGAATGCCTGGCCTTCCAAAAGTACCAGCTGCCAACAAAATTGATATCCTTGAAGACGGCGAAATCGTGGGCTTGTTCTAGGGATTACTTTTAAACGCAAGGAAATATAAATCATTATTTAAAAGAGTAGCTTAATAAATAAAAGAGCCAGAATACGATTCACTCCGATCCCGGTTGGCTTCTCCAAAGGGCTCTTCGATATTCGTATTTTGGCTCATTTTTCGTTACTATAATTGAAGTAAAACACATTTCTAATGATTTTTTGACATATACTTTTCTTGCTATGATTAAACGATAATAAACTTTCATAATGGTGTGTGGTAAGACAAATCATAAGCTTAAGCTTTGCCCCCCAACCTAGTAGCGGAACACCATATGAATCAGTTTCACGTTAGCCTGTATAGATAAGGGAGATATAAAGTTCAACGGAGAATCCTTTAGTTCACTAACCGGATTCGGAGGTGGACTTTATATCTTCCTTATCTATACAGATATCAAGTAAAAAGATTCAAAAATTTCCGCTTGCTTATTCCCTCTGAACTTGATACCATAAGTAATAATATTTTCAACATTTTTCGGATATTAAAATATGCTACTATAATAAATAAGAGGGTGAAGTTATGTTGGGAACGGTCGTTAATGCTTTGGCGATTATTGCTGGTAGCTTGATTGGGCTGCTTGTAAAGGGTGGTTTGCCAGAGCGTATCAGTCAAACCGTTATGCAAGGGGTTGGTCTTTGTGTGGCTTTAATTGGGGTCTCGGGAGCACTTGAGGGCACGGATTACCTGATGAAGATCATATTGTTTATCGTTGCTGGTAGTCTGATTGGCGCGTGGATTGACATTGAACAAAAGCTTGAGAATTTGGGAGATCATTTAGAGAAAAGGTTTTCAAAGAGTGGCTCGTCCTTCAGTAAAGGGTTTGTGACTGCAAGTCTATTATATTGTGTCGGTGCAATGGCGATTATGGGCTCCCTTGAAAGTGGTTTAAATGGCAATCATGAAATTCTTTTTGCGAAATCCATACTAGATGGGATTATTTCCATCGTTTTAGCCTCAACACTAGGGATTGGTGTTGCATTTTCTGCTGTAACGGTGTTTATCTATCAAGGTTCGATAACGTTACTTGCCAGTGGACTAACATCTATTCTTACTGACGAAGTCGTTGTGCAGATGTCAGCAACAGGTGGGCTTTTAATTTTAGGTTTAGGCTTGTCGATGATACTTGCTAACAAGGTTAGAGTAGGCAATATGCTTCCAGCCGTTTTGTTGCCTATGTTGTATGCTTTTGTCATGACGTTTTTATAAAAAGTTGTAGAATAAGCTGAATTTAGTTTGCAGACTTATATTTTATACTTGTTGATGATGAACGAAGGATAGTTATAGATAACCGAATAATAGAACGAGTGAAAGCTTGATTGTTTGTTGTTTTCTAATTCATTGGTTTAGAAAACAATATCATTGGGCTTTTTTTCATTTTTACGAACAAAACAGCTTTCTTATGGGGTGTTTTGTGAGTGAATAGTCCGAATTAAATGATTTCGGCAGGCTATTTTGAAACGAAAGTACGTATTACTATAAAACGTTTGGATATAATACACAACACAAGCTGTCCTAAAAGCGTACAAAATCCGATTTATTTGTAATTAAAATACAGTACAATTAACAAAAAGACGAAAAATACTTCAAAAAAGAAAAATAATATTTGTGTTTTTACGAACGATTTGGTACAATCTATTTTGTAAGAACGAAATTATTGGAGGTTATATTTATTATGGAAAAAAACGTCGGTTTCTTTGAGAAAGTGTTTAGACTCAAGGATCATGGTACAAATGTTAAGACAGAATTTTTAGCTGGTCTTACAACTTTTATGACGATGGCATATATCTTAATCGTCAATCCACTTACTTTAAGCGCAGCAGGACTTGACATGGGTAAGGTATTTACAGCGACTGCAGTTTCTTCATTGGTTGCAACACTTGTTATGGGTCTTTTAGCTAACCTACCTTTTGCACTTGCTCCTGGTATGGGTCTTAACGCATTCTTCGCTTACACGGTCGTACTCGGCATGGGTAAATCTCCTGAGTTCGCGTTAACAGCAGTATTTTTAGAAGGTATCGTTTTTATCCTTTTATCATTCTTTAATGTTCGTGAAGCAATCATCAATTCTATTCCACTTAACATTAAAAAAGCAATTTCTGTTGGTATCGGTCTTTTCATTGCATTTATCGGTCTTGTAAACGCAGGCATCGTCGTTCAAGGTGGCGCTATTTTATCACTCGGCGATATTACTTCAGGAACCGCTTTACTTGCATTAATCGGATTAGTAATCGCAGGTATCTTACTTGCATATAATGTAAAGGGTGCCCTTTTCATCGCAATTATCGTAACGACAATTATCGGTTACCCAATGGGGATCACAACTTTACCGGGTCAAATCATTTCTAAACCAGCTGCACCTTACTTCTTTGATTTCGCATGGAGCGAAATTCTCTCACTTGATATGTTCGTCGTATTATTTACATTCTTGTTCGTAGATATCTTCGATACAGTAGGTACACTGTTAGGTGTTAGTACAAAAGCAGGCATGCTAGACGAAAAAGGTGAAGTACCAAAAGCAAAACAAGCTCTTTTAGCAGATGCAATCGGTACGACATTCGGCGCTATTCTTGGAACTTCTACAGTTACAACCTATGTTGAGTCAGCTTCAGGGGTTTCTGAGGGTGGTAGAACTGGTTTAACAGCGATTACAACCGCTTTATTCTTCGGAGTTGCTTTATTGTTCTCGCCATTGTTCATTATGATTCCTGGTGCAGCAACTGCTCCAGTATTAATCTTAGTAGGTTTATTCATGATGAGCCCAGTAACTGAAATCAACTTCCACGACTTTACAGAAGCGATTCCAGCTTTCTTAACGATCGTTATGATGCCACTTGCTTATTCTATCTCTGACGGGATCGTATTTGGTGTTATCTCTTATGTATTCTTAAAATTAGCAAGCAAAAAATTCAAGGATGTGACACCTCTTACTTTTGTACTTGCAATACTCTTCATCCTTAAATTTATCTTCTTATAGAAATAGGCAGGTTCTTATAGGACTTGTAGGACACTAGACTTAAAGCTTCACTTTTCGCTAAGATTAGTGAAGCTTTTTTGTTTTTAATGTAAATATAGGCTATAATAATAGAGTGAGAATATTTGAAATTTAGAGGTTGTCCATGTGTACAGTTGTTCGATTTCCAATCCCATATTTATCAGAAATCACGATTGAATCGTGTCACTTTGATTTGGAAAAAACGCTGTTTTCAGGACAGGCGTTTAGATGGAAGCGTGTGGGCGACGAATATCGCGGTTATATAGATGAAACCTTTGTCGTTGCATATGAGAAAGAAAATGAAAAATCAAATGAAAAATCAATATACACGCCAATTGATTCTGACTGTTCAAACGAAGTAACTGTATCTAGGTACTATGGGTTTAAGCTTTATGGGACGCCATTATCAGAGGATCGAATTCGCACCTATTTTGACTTAGATAGAGATTATGGGTCAATATTAGAGGCACTATCAAGAAAAGATGAACATCTTTCAGCTGCTGTCGAATTTGGAAGAGGCCTTCATATCATGAAGCAGCCTGAGTTCGAAATGCTGATTACCTTCATACTTTCTAGCAATAACAACATCCCCAAAATTGCCATGACCGTTGAAGCCCTATGTGAAAAATTCGGCAGATATCTTGGCGAGTTTGAGGGACAGTCACTTTATGGATTTCCCTCTGTGAGTGATCTTAAAAACGCTTCAGAGGACGATTTGAGGGTAAGGGCCATAGGCTATAGAGCAAAATCGGTTTATGAAACCGTTCAAGCGATTGTACATGGACAAATCGATCTTAGCGCTGCCTATTCACTGTCTCATGAGGAGAGAATTAAGTGGCTTGAGCAATTTTATGGCGTAGGGCTAAAGGTTGCAAGCTGCATCGCTCTCTTTGGCTATGCGGATGAAATGGCGTTTCCTGTTGACACGTGGGTGAAAAAGGTGCTTGCCCAGCTATATGGCGTAGAAAAAGGGCATGAGGCATTCGTAAAGCAGTATTTTAATGAACACCCTGGCATAGCACAACAGTACTTGTTTTATTATATAAGAGAAATAAAGAATATTTAAAAGGGATTGGTTAATACATGTGTATTGACTCAGGGGAATAATATGGAAGTTTTTTTGGCGAGGCAGCCAATATTTGACACAGGCTTAAAGGTTGTGGCATACGAGATTCTTTATAGGAGTGGCAATAAAAATACATATGACATCAGCATCAATGGGGATTTAGCGACAGCCTCTGTCGTTATCGATGCCCTTATCAACTTTGGAATTGGACAGCTTGCAGGGGAAAAAGGCGTCTTCGTCAATTTCACTCGTAATTTGCTTATGGAGGATTTGCCATATGTTTTTGAACCGGATCGGCTTACTGTTGAAATTCTAGAAACCTTAGATGTGGATGAGGCGCTGGTTGAAAAATGTAGAATCTTGAAGGAGAGAGGCTATACCATTGCACTGGATGATTTCACGGGTGATAATCGATTTGACGAACTAATGCCGTACGTGGATATTATTAAAGTGGACTTCCTTGTACTTCAGTCAGAGGGGAGACAGTATATCGCTGAAAAGTATTTACCCTTAGGTGTAAAGCTTCTCGCAGAAAAGGTAGAGACCAATGCAGATTACCTCGAAGCGGTCGATCTAGGCTATCACTTCTTTCAGGGTTATTTTTTTGAAAAGCCGATTATCTGTAAGAGTAAGGGCATTAGCCATAGCTCGCTGAGGTATATGTCACTATTAAATGAGACCATGAGCGAGGAGCCAGATTTTAATCATTTAGCTGAAATCATTAAACAGGACTATAGTTTAACCTATAAGCTTCTTAGACTGATCAACTCTCCTGCCTTTTATACGGTTCAAGAGATTACCTCAGTCAATCACGCACTAACCCTCTTGGGGCTTAACGAGATTCGAAAGTGGACGACACTTATTTTAATGAAGGATATTTCTGAGGACAAACCAGATGAGTTGTTAAAGGTGTCCCTTTCAAGGGCTTTGTTTGCTGAAAAGCTTTCCGTCCTCTTTGGAATGGACAGCCGATCAACCGAAGCGTTTCTATTAGGCTTGTTCTCTCTTATAGATACCGTTCTTGAACAACCAGTTTATGATATTATAGAGCCACTGCCATTACATGACGATATTAAGTCTGCTATGATTGGAGGCAATAATACCTTTCATGAAATATTAAGATTGATTAAGCACTATGAGCTTGGCAACTGGGACATTGTCATCGATATCGAGGATCAAAATCACTTATCCTCTGAGCGTGTAAATGACTACTATCTGGCAGCCATTTCAGAGGCATCCAATTTGTTTAACCAAATGTAAACGAACTGTGAATTTATTAGCACTCTACCCAAACGAGTGCTAAAAATATGTTGATTTTTTGAACCTGTTATATTAGAATATTTCTAGAAATGCATTATGATAAATCGCCCACTGTGGCTGACCAAATACTCAAATTAATAGGAGGTAAAGAATGTTAAGACCATTGGGAAAAAGAGTGATCATTAAAAGATTAGAGGCAGAAGAAAAAACTGCAAGCGGTATTGTATTACCGTCACAAGCAAAGGAAAAACCGCAATTGGCTGAGGTAGTAGCGGTGAGCAGTGAAGTTACAGAGGTAAAGGTAGGCGACACAGTCGTGTTTAAAAAGTACGTCGGTACTGAAATCAAAGTAGATGGAGAAGAAGTGACCATTTGTGAATTGGCAGATATTTTAGCTATTATGGAATAATGCATTTCGGAAATTAACTTGATCTTAAATTATAGAGCTTTAAATGAAAAAAATAGTAGATTGATTACGAGAAGAAGTTGAGTTTTAGTATTAATAGTAAAGGCATTTGAATTCAAAGTAAATTAAATCAACAGGAGGATATTATGGCAAAGGATATCATGTTTGGCGAAGATGTCAGAAAGAAATTAGAAGCTGGCGTAGACAAATTAGCGAATACAGTAAAAGTGACTTTAGGACCTAAAGGCAGAAACGTTATTTTAGATAAAAAATTTGGTGCACCACTGATCACAAACGATGGTGTGACCATTGCAAGAGAGATTGACCTTGAAGATCCATACGAAAACATGGGCGCTCAGCTTGTAAAAGAGGTTGCAACAAGAACCAATGATGTGGCTGGTGATGGTACAACGACAGCGACTTTACTTGCTCAAGCGATCATCAGAGAAGGCGTTAAAAACGTAGCGGCTGGTGCAAACCCTATGATCCTTAAAGGTGGTATCGAAAAAGCAGTAAATGCGGCTGTAGAAGTGATTAAAAGCGAAAGCGTATTAATCGTTAATAAAAAGGATATCGCTGACGTAGCATCGATTTCAGCTGCTGATAGAAACATCGGAGAATTAATCTCTGAAGCAATGGAGCGCGTAGGTAAAGATGGCGTTATTACAGTAGAAGAATCTAAAACCTTCGGTACTCAGCTTGAAGTAGTAGAAGGTATGGAGTTCGATAGAGGATTCGTTTCTCACTACATGGTAACGGATGCTGAGAAAATGGAAGCACTTTTAGACAACCCATATATCTTAATCACAGATAAAAAAATCAACAACATTCAAGAAATCCTTCCATTACTTGAGCAAATCGTACAAAGTGGTGGCAAGCTATTAATTATCGCTGAAGACATTGAGGGTGAAGCGCTTACAACTTTAATCCTCAATAAGCTTAGAGGTACTTTCGAGTGTATCGCAGTTAAAGCACCTGGCTTTGGCGATAGAAGAAAAGCGATGCTTCAAGATATCGCGATCTTAACTGGTGGTACAGTAATTACTGAAGAGTTAGGCTATGAGCTTAAGTCAGCTTCACTTGATATGCTTGGTAGAGCAAAATCAGTTAAAATCAACAAAGACAATACGACCATCATCGACGGTATGGGCGAAAAAGCATTAATCGATGAACGCGTAAGACAAATCAGAGTTCAAATGGAAGAAACAACCTCTGAATTTGATAAAGAAAAACTTCAAGAACGCCTTGCTAAAATCGCAGGCGGTGTTGCAGTGATCCAAGTTGGTGCAGCGACAGAAGTTGAAATGAAAGAAAAGAAGCTTAGAATTGAAGACGCACTTAACGCTACTAGAGCGGCAGTTGAAGAAGGTATTGTTCCTGGTGGTGGTACTGCACTTATTGGCGCTATCGCAGCAGTGAATGCTTTAATTGAAACTTTAGAAGGCGACGAAAAAACAGGTGCACTTATCATCGCAAGAGCACTTGAAGAGCCAGTTAGACAAATCGCAATCAACGCTGGTCTTGAAGGATCGGTTGTCGTTGAAAAAGTGAAAAACGCTGCAGCTGGTATCGGCTTCGACGCACTAAAAGGTGAGTACGTAGACATGATTAAAGCGGGTATCGTTGACCCAACTAAAGTGACACGCTCAGCACTACAAAACGCAGCTTCTATTTCAGCGATGTTCTTAACCACTGAAGCAGCAGTAGTAGATGTTAAGTCAGAAAATGACATGGCAGCTATGGCTGGTGGCATGGGCGGTATGGGCGGCATGATGTAATCAAACATTAAACTAAACATTAAAACAAACATTAAAACAAAACGCTTTCATTCTCATTGGATGAAAGCGTTTTTTTTTGAAGCATAATCTCGTTTATGTCACAATCTTACATGTTGCTATATTTGTGGGCTCGATGCCCAGTGTTTTTTACTAAGCCACACTCTCCTTTGTGGTATATTAAAAGCAACCTCAGCGCTGTTCACACACTGAGGTTGCTTTTTTAGGTTGGCTATTTCGTTAAAGTATTTTAAGTACATTAATTCAGACTTACAAAGTTATTTAAGCTGATCCACTGGTTTTCTTAACAGTAAGAACACAGCAAGTGAAATGATAAGCTCAGGTACCATATATGAACCGTTGTAGATCATAGAATAGTAGATTGGGTTCATACCTTCTGGTGCATATGCTGCAAAGAAGATAAATCCAGATAAAAAGTGAGCGACAAAACGCATACCCAGTGCGACTACTGCACCTAAAACCACATTTGATATCGCGCTGCCTTTTTTAGCGAAAAAGCCAAATAGACCGATGAAGCCAAATGCAAGTGGGTAGTCAAGAATGACTGAAAGCGGGTGAGCGGCATACGGTTCGATGATGAACTGTAAAAGGCCATAGATAGCACCGACAAATAAGCCCTGTGCACCGCCCCATCTGTAAGCAAATACCATGATAGGTACCATGCTTGCTGCAGTAACAGAACCACCGTTAACCCAAAGTGGCGTTTGGATTTTCAAGTAGCTTAAAACAGTTGCGATGGCGATCATCATTGCGCCTTCGACGAGCATTTTAGTTGAAATGCTTGATTTTCTTTCCATGAAAGATACCTCCATTTAAATAGTCCGCTTGGTTTTGCGGGATCTAAATGATTCTTGGGTGTCAAATGAAATCTAAAAAATAAAAGACCATGCTCGGGGAATCCAAACATGGTCAAAATTTTCATTCTTCCACACTTTCCTCCGCTAGCTCTAACTAGTTCAGGTTCAAAGGGTTACGCTTTTGCGCTCTCAGCCATGAGGGCACCCCTAGGTGAATCATTTCTTAAGTTGTATTACAGGGATAGCATAGCACATTATGGGGCAAAAATCAATTCTGAGTGGTGGGAATTTAAGATATGAATGGAAACTGTGGCAGTGTCTGAAAATATAGTTGTTGGTTTTATTACGGTAATGCAAACTTTAGCAATGGGATTTACTGTAGGTCATTTATTTGTTCAAGGATTCGCTGTCAAAAATGAAGTTCAAAATAAAGGGATTGGCACTAAGCTTCTCAAACATGTGGAAAATTATGCGAAAGAACTTGGTTTATCATACATTATTTTGAATAGTGGTTTTAAACGGACTGAAGCGCATGCTTTTTATGAACAGAATGGCTTTGATAAAGATTCCTATTGTTTTGATAAGAGAATCAGTATCAATAGTTAATTTGATCATGCGTATTAATGGAATTACCTTTCAAAATCGCTATTCTCTGAGGTGAGTACTTTATCTTTACTAATAATTTGCTGTAAGTGTCTGAAGAGCATATTGTTGTGACCGATTATTTCTAGTCCGTATCGGTGAAAAATGCCATTTGTGTTATGCCAAACGATCTTGGTCATAACGCGGTAGGGATAGTTTTCTATGTATAGTGTAAACTCAAGTATAGATGCAGACAGCCCAGACTGTTTTGTTAAAACACCTATACCACCCAATGAAATATCGTAGGCCTCTAGTTGATAGGGTGTTTCTAAAACAGTCAACTCTCCTTTAAAATCATAAAGACGGTAAACCTCTATCTTGCTTCTAAAAAAGACTCTTTCATGTACTCTCATAAAGAAATACCTCGTCATTTGAAATTTATGTATAATACCTTAATATTATAGGGGTAAAAGTAATAAATAGAAATACAAATTATGTGAGTTTTTAATTCATATCTCTTTATCCTACCAAGAAGCGCATTTAATCCCTTA
>MKTL01000023.1 GCA_001897605.1 Clostridiales bacterium 38-18
CTTCTTTTGTTGCTACTAGAGCCTCAAAAGGTTGACGAGAATTTTTCAATTCTTTTTGGTTTTTTTCATTTGCGCTATTCAATTTTCAAGGTCCTGGTTTTTTCAAAGCCAGCATTTTCAAGGTTTTTAAGACTTGTTAGCGCCGACAACTTTTACAGTATACCAGTCTACAAAGACCTTGTCAACGAAAAATCGAAAAGTTTTTTTGTTTTTTTAGCAACTACTAGATATGGTATGCTCCATTAACAATAAACACTACTAATACATGTATTAGTAGTGCTAAGTTTTCTGTATACAGTTACTAAAACATATTTTCAAATGGCTCAAGTCCAAAATGGCCACCAGTATGAATAAATAATACCTTATCCTTTGAAGTGAACTTTCCTAATTTAATATCTGAGAGTAGTCCATGAAAAGCTTTGCCTGTATACACAGGATCAAAAATAATTCCTTCCATTAATGCAACTTCTTTTATCGTCTCAATAACCTCTGGATAAGGAATTGCATAACCTTGTCCTTGATAAGCATCTGATATGTCTAGCTTTAAATTAAGATGCTTGTGACAATTCATAAAATCAATGGTATCGGTAATTATTTGATTGCATTTGTTATAGAAGTATTCGGAACTTCCTCCGACACTGTAACCATAAACAGGTATATTAATAGCGTGACATGCACTTCCAATTACAAGCCCTGAATATGTGCCCCCTGAACCTACTGTACATACTATTGCAGTTAAATCTATTTTATCTTTTATTGTTTGTGCAATAATTTCATTATACGCGTTAATATATCCAAGATTACCAATGCCATTTGATGCTCCAATTGGTATCCAATAGGCTTTCTTTCCAATCTCTGAATATTGATTTATCAAGCTTTCTGAATAGGCCTCAATATTTGAAAAGTCTGATGCATCTAGAAAATCTATTCTACTATTTACGATTTTATCGAGCAGTAAATTACCAGTCGAATTACTTGGTTCCTTTCCTCTGAGCAATAAATGTGGCTCTAATCCAAGTTTTCGGCAGGCAATAGCGGTTGCTCTTGCATGATTTGATTGTACTGCACCTGCGGTGATAATTACTTCACTACCTTTATCAATAGCATCTTTTAATACATATTCCAGCTTTCGTACTTTGTTTCCTGACAGCTCCATACCGGTAAGATCATCACGCTTAATATAAATATCGACACCATACTTACTTGAAATTCTTTCCAATTTAGTTATTGGTGATTCATGGTAGATCAATTTAACTTTTTCCCTCAATTTATCGTTCATTGTATCACTCCCTCTCATATTTATTATAAATCAAAATAACAATTTATTGCTTATTATTTAATATATTTGGTATTCTATTAAAGGTATAGAAAGGAGCAAATTATGATTTCGAAAACTTTTTCAGGAAAAATTACACTGATACTTTTTACTTTTTCAATTATTATTATACTTATATTATCAACTATATCTTATGTTATGATCAAAAATTCTGTTATGAATCAAATGATGGAAGATGGTAAGACACTAATTAAAACCATACGATATGAGATTGAAAGTAACGATATTAGTAATTTAAACGAAATTCAGTCCATATTCAAAGCTGTCAAGGATAGAAGTGAAGGTAGTATTACATACATATCTCTTTCTAATTCTAATGGACAGTTAGTGGTTACAGATGAACAAGTTGTTGTCGATGCGGTCTCCTCTTCTAGTCAGTCTGAAGAAGCGACGACACAGACATCAACCTCTTCTTCGGCTGAACCTGTTCTTTTACAAGTAAGTAAAGATATTTTCAATGTAACTGAGCCATTATCTGATAATCAATATCTTCTTAACATTGGTATTTCACTTATCCATTTGCAAAATGAATTAAAACGCGCATTAACAACAATTGCTTTAATTGGTAGCTCAATGACCTTTGTTGTTATTCTTCTAGGCTATTTTATAACAAGAAGTATGATGAGAGTACTAAAGACTACAATTTCAAGTATTGAAGTATTCGCAACTGGTGATTTAAATACTAATTTCTTAGAATCAAGAAAGGACGAGTTTGGCAAGCTTGGTCAATCACTCAATAATGTTTCTGAACAATTTAGAAGAACGATGTCCGAAACTTTGTCTGTGCTCGATCAATTAAATGAAGCTTCTGAAAGTATTACCAGCACAAAAAATAGTTTAAATTCATCAACGACATTGGTTAGAACTAATACGGACGAAATACAATCTGTAATTGAAATTCAAAGCAGCTCAATAAAGCAGATGACTTTTGTTGTATCTGATTTGAATACCTTACTAAACGAAATGAGTAAGAAATCAGCGCAGATCGATACCAACAATAATGAAATTTACGTTTCAACTTTGTCTGGACTCGATAAAATGAAAACTTTAAATCATTCAATGGTAGATGTATCTGAAACAATGGTTGAAAGTTCTAAACAAGTTGACAAACTAAATGATAATTTTAATGAGATATCTGATATCACTAATGTTATTAATGCTGTTGCACAACAAACGAATTTATTAGCACTTAATGCAGCGATTGAAGCTGCTAGAGCAGGAGAGTCAGGACGTGGATTTGCTGTTGTAGCTGATGAAATAAAGAAATTGGCCGAGCAGGTCATTAATGCTGCGGATCAAATAAGCACGATCATAAGTAATACAACTGAAGTTGTAGCCGAAGTAACGCGTCAAAATTCTTTGATTGATAGTAAGCTCTCTAATCAAGAAAAAGAGGTAAGTAGTGTTAATCTGGCCTTTGATCAAATTAAAATTAGAACGACTTCCTCAATTGAAACTATTAAGGCGTTCTTATCTGAAATTGAATCAATCCTTGACAGTAATAAGCTAATGCAAACTGACATGTCTGCAATTGGCAATGTTTCAGATAATGTAATGACTTTAGAAAAAACAATTGTAAATTCATTGGACCAACAAATTCTTTGTATTACTAATTTGGAAAATATTATTAAGGATATCGTTGAACTTAATCAGAGAATGTACGAAACGACATCTTATTTTAAAATTTAACCCTCATCCTATATGAGTTCCTAACTATTTCTATAAAAAAAGCACCTATCGTTGATGGGTGCTTTTTAGCGTTCACAAATGAATAAAAAAGGGTTTTATTGAAGTAATTCTTTAAGTATCATAATCGTTTTTTTATATAATGTATCAAATTCACAACCACAGCTACCACATTCATTATCTGCAATTTCTATTGCTGTAAGTAAATTGATCGTTTCTTGTTCAGTTGGCTCCTTTAAATTCATCCAATTTTTCGATGGTAATGCAATCAAGTCCCATCCTGAATCTTCAAATTTAGTCAACATATACATTAATTCTTCTCTTTGATCCATCTGACCATACCTCCCTAATCATAAGGACATTTTATTCTCTTTTTAATTATTAGTCAAATGCGACAGTGTGTTTACAAAAAAATAAAAAAAGAACTCATAATGAGTTCTTTAATCACAAGCATCTGGCAACGTTCTACTCTCCCAAGCAGCTGCCCGCTAAGTACCATCGACGCTGAAGGACTTTACTTCTGTGTTCGGTATGGGAACAGGTGTTACCCCTTCGCCATCATCACCAAATTGCTTGAATTTGAAACTAGCAACGTTCTACTCTCCCAAGCAGCTGCCCGCTAAGTACCATC
>MKTL01000024.1 GCA_001897605.1 Clostridiales bacterium 38-18
TGTTATAAGAAGGTGTTTGCTTCTCCAATTGAATTTTGGAAATGAAACCTCTCCCAATAACTAACCATTGCATCCTAAACTTAGATCGCAATAAAATAACCCTGTTCTTTTGATCTTTTGATCTTCTATTATCTTTTGAACTTATTTCTTTTCGCTTTTTACCACTAGCTTAATTTAAAATCATCTTACTTTAATGAGCCAAGTACCGCTTCACTCTATGTAACTCAACCCACACTTTCTTATAACGTTCTTGCAGTCCCTCGTAGCGTAAGTTGCGAGGACTGTGTGTTATCTGATGTCCGTTTTGAGCGTTAGCGATTTTGTTCTTCAACTATCAAAGCGGAACATTCTACTTTTCTTACAATATAACTTAACAATTGCTTTTATCAATAATATAAAATCCTTGTCGCTTATTCGAGCGTCAGCGAGTTGTGTCTTTCGAGCGCAAGCGAGTTGTCTCTTTCGAGCGTCAGCGAGTTTGTCTCTTCCGAGCGTCAGCGAGCTTGTCCCTTCACGAGCGTCAGCGAGCTTATCTTTTCTCAAGCGTCAGCGAGCTTGTCCCTTCACGAGCGTCAGCGAGCTTATCTTTTCTCGAGCGTCAGCGAGCTTGTCCCTTCACGAGCGTCAGCGAGCTTATCTTTTCTCGAGCGTCAGCGAGTTTGTCTTTTTCGATTGAACATTTTGACCCTTCGCCTCTTATAAGTTGAATAAAATCCTTCGATATGCACCATCACTTATTTCTTTATTTTACTTCAATTAGCTAACTGACTTAACAATATTAGTATTAATACAATGTCTCATTTGATTCATAAGTCAAATTTCGGATATCAGATAACTATACAAACCCTGTACTACACACAAAAATAATACATACGTTAAGAAAACCTAAGACTGTATTACAGGGTTATTTATATTCTGAGTATATAATGCACTCACTTCGATTTTATATACAATAACCCCTTCATAATTAAAAAAATCACTAACACCCAAACACTATAGAATTTGATATTCCATTTTGTATATAGATCTATTTACACCTTCAAAAATAATCTCCGATTTCTCCGTAGTAACAAATCCCATCGATTCCCAGAACTTCAGTGCACTCTCATTTTCTATGAGTACACCTATTTTTATTTTCTCACCACTATCTTTTTTGACCATTTTGATTATTTCATGAATTATGTACTTACCTAATCCATTTCGTCTTGCTTTTGAATCTATCAACAGAAGTCCAATATACCAAGTGCCATTTTGAGGGTAATTTCTTATAAGATCTACAAAACCAACCAAATCTTCTGCTATATTAAAGATCCCTAAATTGATTTTGTCTTCAAAAGTTTTATTAGGTGGTAATACCATTAAAAATTCTTGTGCCTCATTGCCAGTTGCAGGTTTACCTTGAGAAATCAAGAAATAATCAACACAAGAATTACATAATTCTTGAATTTTTATCTGATCATTATGTGATACATCTTTAATAATGAAGTTTTTATATTCATTGTAGTTACTTATCATAATACAATTCCAATCTTTAATTAAAATAAGAGTTCACTTTTTCATTTAGATGACATTAAATCATAACCATACACATATTCATCATAATAAATGCTAGTTCCCGATTTGTTAAAAACGCCTTCCCTTTCAACTCTAAATCCCAACTTATTTAAAACAGCATTTGAACCGATGTTTTCCTTGGCTACTGATGCAGTTATTTTTTCGCCACCATTTACCGTGCAAAACTCTATCAAACTCGATATCATTTCTGACGCAAATCCTTGTTTCCAGAAATCCTTATGAATACAATACCCTAAATCCCAAACTTTATTGTCGTCGCTTGGCACTAAACTACAGGTTCCAATATATGCGCCTGTATCCTTTGAAATAGCCACCATATAATGGCATCCATCATATATTTCGACATTCTCTTTCCATGATGAGTAGATGGCACCAGCTTTATCACGTGGCGGATCTGAAAGGTACTTTCCCATTTCTTCATCTAGCCATATATCTAGGCAAAAGTCAGCGTCCACTTTTTTTGTGCTACGGATAGTCAATCGTTCTGTATTGATTTGATTTATCATAATTATGCTCCTTTGGATGATAACTCTTATTTTGAAAAGGATCTATTGTCTGAAGCATTTGCATAACAATTACAATTACTATTTCAGTATACATGTTTTTTGATATAATCCATCAAAATCGGCCTAATAGTATGACTTATGTTCTTAGGCAACTCATTTGCATCAAAAAACCTTGCAGCTCTGCCTTCCGTCTTTTCTACTATGATCTCTCCTGTGAAATCAGAACAAATGTAAGCAGCGGTTACATTATAGACTTCATTACCATCTGGATACTGATAATATAGCTCTGGTCCAGAATAGACATTTAAAAGCTCAAGTTCACCACAAACTAAGTTAATTTCTTCATACACTTCTCGACGGGCAGTATCCTCAAGACTTTCCTTAAGTTCCATTGCGCCACCAGGTAATCCCCACCAATCACGATCTGTTCTATGATGCAATAGGATTTCATTCTTATCATTAACGAGTATCACACATGCACCACACATGATTATAGGTTGTGTACCGATGTACTTTCTAAGATTTGATATATAATCCATATCGTCAAAGATCCTTTCTGTAAGTTATTATATTAAATCAATCATTCAACTCAATTATTATTTCTAAATATGCTTGTTCATTTAGACTTCTTTTTTTATGATTTTTCAATCAAGAATCTTTTTTTAAGCTTCATCATTTATGCTTCATCATTTATGCTTCATCATTTATGCTTCATCATTTATGCTTCATCATTTAAGCTTTTTCTTCTACGCTTTTTCTTCTACGCTT
Organism: Clostridiales bacterium 38-18; assembly: GCA_001897605.1. Taxonomy (GTDB): domain Bacteria; phylum Bacillota; class Clostridia; order Peptostreptococcales; family Acidaminobacteraceae; genus Fusibacter_C. The sequence goes on from MKTL01000024.1 coordinate 2,850, forward strand.
TTTCTTCTACGCTTTTTCTTTTATGTTTATCACTTTTGATCCTTCAACAAAAGCGCTATCAATTCATCTAAAGTCCCAATACATTGGATGACACCCTCTAAATGATAAAATGTACTCGTCTTATCTAGTTCATTTAACTCATTATTTTCAGAGTACAAATAAGTTTTAATGCCATTTCCAATTGCGATCCCCAACTCAACATGACTCCCCTTACCAGCTGGCAAAAGTACCACAACAAAATCAGAGTTCTTAACCGCTTCCAGCTCTTTCATACCAACTTCTCTTAATTGATCTAAGGATGTTAAATGTTTATTCTGTGTCCAATCATAAGTATGAATCAAGCCTTCCTGTTTCAGCCTTTCACTTACAATCTGCACATTCTTTTTATTATTTAATGTCGATGCTATATAAAACCGTTTCATAAATAAATATCACCTCAAAAGTAGAATACAAACTATTCCTAAATTTACTATATAATTTTACTATTCCTTATTCCCTATTCCTTATTCCTTATTCCTTATTCCTTATTCCTTATTCCTTATTCCTTATTCCTTATTCCTTATTCCTTATTCATTTCTCATTTTTTATTTCTCATTTCTCATTTTTTATTTCCTCTTCCTCTTCCTTTTTCAGTTTTCAACGCCCTAATCTCTTTTCCCTTTACCTTCCTTAACCATCAAAACTTCCGTCATACCTTCCGTATAAAATCCCTTAATTTCACATAGACTAACATAACCCAGCCTCTCATATAGTTGCTTAGCTCTCGTATTCCACGTCCCTACCAACAGCATTATCTTTCGATAGTCTGGGACAATTTCCTCTTCCAAATATTTCATGAGCCGTTTGCCATAGCCTTTTCCACGGCTGTCAGTAGCGACAGCCAAAATGTGTATATAGGGATGAATACCAAATGCACCCTCTAGTTTATAGATTAAAACTGCCACGCATTTCTTATTTTGATCCTCAGCGATTACGATGCTTACTTGAGCCAACTCTGTTCGAATCATTCTCTCAATTTTCCCTTTATCATGTTTGAAATAAAGCGATCCCAAATCAGAATCATCGATAATTGCTACCATAGCGTCTATATCATTTTCAGTTGCTTTTCTAATATGCATAACCCCTCCAAATGTTTATAGATCAAAGCCCAAGCTGATCCAGCGGATTCACAATCCCCATCAGCGATTTATTGGAAACATGTGTGTAAATTTCTGTCGTCTTTGAATGCGAATGCCCCAGTAGCTCTTGGATATATCTCAAATCAACACCCGACTCAAGTAGGTGCGTAGCAAACGAATGGCGAAGGCTGTGGAAGCTGACGATTTTCGTGATGCCCGCCTTCTTACAGCTGGTATTAAAGACAGCTTGAAGTGTCCTCTCTGAGATTGGTCCGGTTCCCTCTTGATTGAGAAATAGGTACTCATACGGATGATAGACATTTATGTAAGAGCGAAGCTGCTGTGCCAACTTACCCGAAAGTGGCACCATTCGATCCTTGCGTCCCTTGCCCTGTGCAATCAAAATCATCTGACGCTCATAATCAATATCAGAAAGCTTAATCGCAGCCACCTCACTCACACGCATACCACAGCTGTACCCCATCATGAGCTCGGTTTTATGCTTAAGATTCTCTGTTGCTTGAAAAATCAAAGAAATCTCCTGCTTGCTTAGAACCTTAGGCAGCTTTTTTTCCGTTTTCGGACGTAGGATTCCCATGATCTCCTGTTCATTGAAACTCCCAACAATCCTCAAATGATGCTTAATCGCATTGATGGCTTGATTCACATACGCATGACTACACCCCTTTTCCTCAAGTAAAAAAAGAAGGTATGCGTTCACATGCTCCGCCTCACAACTCAGCTCCATTTGATATAAAAACCGCCTCAAATGCGACAAGTAGCCATCGATGGTCTTCGGACTATAACCCTTTCTCACCAAACGCTCAGACAACTGCTTCACATGATATTCCACCTCTTCCTCAAACTCAGCTTTGTAGTAAGGCACATTTTTAGGAAGCTGCGCTTCTTTCTCCTTTGGGTTGTATTGCAAAGCTTTAGCATTAGAATACTTTCGATGCGTCGCATAGGAAATTCGTTCTGCATACTCCTGCTTGAACATCACAAGTGCCGTAAACTTCTCTACGGGAAACTCCCAAACCCTAGTCTCTGGTTGCCATCTACCGCCACCAATTTTCTTAAGCCCATTAATCAGAACTTCATCATAAGCCAACTTAACGCGTAAAACATCATCCACATGAATAATTTCCATACTGACCTCCAAATTTTGTAAACTGATTTGAAGTCAGTATATCATATTTTACATTTATTGGTAATTGTATTGTGTGCTAAAATTCTATCAGTTAAGATAATAGTTAGACAGACGGTTCAATCCTTTAACCTATTTTTTATAAATTAATGCCACAAATAAATGACTTTTTTCACCGGGAACACGGTACATTCCAATTGCATCCAGTTGATGCACACTCATTGCAACAAGCTCATACGCCATTACTTCATTGCAGTTTAATCCTTCCGCTTCAAAGATATCCAAACCTGTTTTTTCCTTTAAAGCCTTGATTTTTCCACTCATATTTCTAATTTCATTTGTTTTATGTAAACCGAGTCATTGGAAGGCGAAGCACGTTTTCACACTAATATCATTATAACATTTTTACCAGTTGATTACAGCGTAATTTGCGGTAAGAATGACAGAATATTACAGTCGCTGCTTTATGCGTTTATCGTATAAATTATCAAAAAAAATCCTCAGGCACAGCGCCTGAAGACTTTTCACAAGTAAGTTTGTGGCTAGATTGTGGCAAGATTGTGACGAGATACTGGCTAAATAAAACTACTTTATCGCAACAACAACCTCAATTTCCACTTTTTGATTGGGATAGCCTAGGACTGTGACACCGTGGAGTGTGCTCGGCGCGTCATGTTCACCCATAAATGCTTCATAGGCGTGCCATGCTTCGACGAGATCGTCACGGTCTTGAGTCGCTACGAGGACCCGCGTGTAGGCGATGTCTTTTAAAGTTGCGCCGATTTGAGCTAAGACAGACTGAATGTTTTCGACGCAAAGTGTTGCTTGCTCGCCAATGCTTAGGTTTTCTGGTACCTTCCCATCGCGATCCAAAGGACATGCCCCTGCTAGATGATAGATTTTAGAGCCTTCTGCGATTTCACTCGCATAAGCATAGCTAACATCGGCCAAATTTGAATTTCTGAGTAGTTTTATGTTTTGGTTTATATTATAGTCTTCGTTATGATTTTCGGTATAGTTTTCTTTATGGTTTTCATTATGCTTTTCATTTTGCTTTTTATTTTGCTTTTTATTTTGGTTTTCATTATGTTTTTCATTATGGTTTATCTGCTGATCCAAATTGTGTGACATATGTGCCTCCTCTGTTTCACCGCTATCTCTTTACCAGTTAGAATCAAGTCGCATTTGCCACTTAGGGCTTTCAACTGCGTCACATTGGTCATCGCATTTTTCCCAAATGGCGAGGTATTGATCACCGAGTCCATTGGTCATCCATGTCCCCAACTCAAAGATGCGATTTTCATTTACAGGGAAACTATAAATTGCTGAAAGGCTTACCGAATAGCGCTCATCATCCATATAACTGTAAACCTTTTGGAGGTTTTCCCGTCCACTATACAGCGTACCTCTATTAAAGTAATGACAATCCTCAGTATACAAGGTGCGAATCAGTTCAACTGCGCCTTTTTCTGATGCAATATTTGCCCAAGTTTCTCTAGCCGTATCTAATTCTGTCAAGAAATCGATTGGCATATCTTTGACTGTGCATGCACTGATGACCTCAATTTCACGGCACCATGTTGTTTCAAAATACCGCCATACCGTTAATGTCGCATACGTTTCCCCATTAGAAAATTGAAAGCGTCCGATTTCGAATATCAAGTCAGGTGTTTGATTAATCTTCACTTGCTTTAGAATCTCACGTTCTGACATTTCACCTTTTGTTTCTATTAGCGTCTGATAGGTCTTTAAAAATTCCGCAGCACCTTGCTTAACCGCTTCCCTTTCATAAAAAAGCACAACACCTTCAACTAAGCCAATGTTTGAAAGTTCACCTTGGTTCATGAGTTTCATCCAATCCTCAAATGTCGTTAAAAGTTCTGTCTTAATCATAATCGTCTCCTTTTAAGTGGGTGTCATCATGTTAAAGATTCCAATTGATAAAGCACATCAAAATACGTGCATCTACTGATATATTACCATTTTTCCACAACGAAGCAAAGCGATTTGGAGGCTTCGTTGTAAAGGTCGCCGGCTACGTTTGAGTAGTACGCGCTTAGCTTTAGTCCTGCTGATTCGATTTCCTGTTGCAATCTTGCCACCGTGAAGCTTCTGTCCCAAACGCGAATGACATCAACCTGATCCATTTCATCGATGATGACATACTGATCTAAGTAGACATCATCCTCATACAAGAAATGAGAGAAGAGACAGAGATGCGGACCATCCTTATAAAAGCCTGAGGCATTTTCTGCATACCAGCTATGCGATTCCTTAAGTGGTTCGTATTGGTATGGTGTGAAGACGTCGAAAATCAGTTTGCCACCTGGCTTTAGAGCACGCTTGATGTTTTCTAAAAGGGTTTGCCTCTGTTCTGGCGAAAGTACGCTATAGTCGCAGTAGATCAATATCGCCCAGTCGTAAAGCCCCTCATCCTTGAGTTCAAGATAGCTCTCATTGCGATAGTTGATATGTAGGTTGTTTGAGACAGCATCTTCTTTTGCATAATTGATTGAGTTCTCTGATATGTCGACACCAGTGACTTCATAGCCGAGCTTTGCCAATCGAGAGGTATACATCCCAGGACCACAGCCAAAGTCGATCACCTTTGGTGCGGCCTCTACAGGTGAAAGCGTTGAAAGCCATTTCACAGAACGGTCAATAAACTGATGATTTCGACTTGCAGCATCATTGTCTGGTGCTAAATGAGCCTCGAGCATGCCTTTCGCTATATGTGGATCCTCCCAAAGTTGGATGGTTCCAGTTGCATAAAGTTCTGGTTTTTGAGCGTATTGCATCAGAAGTTTAAAAACAGATGCGTTTGAGTTTGCGTTTACATTTACGTTTGCGTTTACATTTACGTTTGCGTTTGACGTAGCTGTTTTGATAATCATGTTGCCTCCTTATTATTTGGTAACACCCGATCTGAGGCAAGATTGGATTCTAGCGCTTCTAAGTTGCTCAATATCTGGGTGATGGTTTTTCTAAGTGTTGTAAGGTCATTGCTATCGATATTTTTAAAGAGTTGTCTTGAAAATAGTTCCCCTTCAGGCTGTGTCGATTCCCAGAACTCGCTTTTCGCAGCATTCAGCTCAGCACGTGTGACACGCTTGTCTTGTTCGTCTTTTTTGAGGTTTAAGAGCTCCTTTTGCTCGAGCTTAAGTGCGACCTGTTTGATATTTTGATGCGAGGTACCCATGGCATTTGAAATTTCCTTTATGGTAGGTGCAGTATCAAATAGTTCGATTACTGCGGCAAGTATCCACTGTTTGGAAGTGATTTCAAATGGCTTAAGCGCCTGATCCATCACTTTTTCTAGCTTATTAGCGACGACAAAAAGGTTGCCCAATATATATTGCTGATCTGGTAACTGATTTAACTTATCCATTGTACCTCCCTTAATCTACGATAATAGTGATAGGTGTCACTCACCATGTTGGGCTGTATGTGACCAACTGGTTTTCTAATCTCAAACAGTTCGAACCCTGCCTTTACTGCCACTCGATGTGAAGGATGATTCGCACTGTCGATCGTTAAAATCATATATGGTTGATCTGATATCGACATACACCACTGAAAGAGTGCCTCAACCGCCTCAGCCGCATAACCGTTCCCTTTATAGGCGTCGTCTATAAAATAAGCCATTTCAACTTCATTTAAAGTATCCTCAAGCCCCATGCCTACCATCCCTACTATTTGTAGTGTTTCCTTTAGATAGACGCCATAACGCTTGTTGATCTGAATGTCTTTGCAATCCGATTTTGATCGCATATAATTGATAAAGCCATTGAAATCATCTGGATGTTTTATTTCATCCGACCAATCCTTCATGAATTTCACAACGTCATTTTGATAGACCATCCGAAATAAATCAAAACGATCCTTTAAATCGAACTCCTTTATGATCAACCGATTTGATTCTATATACATCTCTACCCCTAGGTTTTTATGAATTAAAGAAAAGGTAATACATTACCTTGTTATGGTAACATATTACCTTTCTGTTAATCACTTTGTCAAGCACAAAGTCTTAATTCCCTACACCATTCTAAGATAAAATTCATATAGCCATCCAAACACGATACCGCCGAAATAGACCGTTAGAACATAGTATAGTATCGCTCTCTTTTTCAAGATTGCAGACATACCTGCGATAACGGGTACACCTGTCGCTTTTCCTGTTATAAGGAATGCTAGTAAAGCACCTTGGCTAGCACCTTCAGTTAGAAAGGATTTCATTAACGGTAATGCCGCTGAGCTTGAAACATAGAGCGGTAATCCAATCGTCGCACCCAGTGGAACAGAATAACTGTTATTTTCACCGAACAATGAGAGTATCCACTGCTGAGGGATAATGAGTTCAACGACTCTGCCTATAGCGATGAAGATGACAAAGTAAAACAGTACCTTTTTAATGCCGAGGTCATAGAAGTTTTCTGCCATTGCCTTCAGTCTGAAACGAGTGACAAGTGACTTCTCTTTAACAGGTATCTCGCTGAACTGTACCACATTAACTAAATTTGTTTTAGGCTCAGCTTTAATCCTGAACTGATCTTTGAAAAAGTTTGTTTTAACACTCAAATAGTGCGCAATTCCACCTGCAGTGACACCCAGTACTATTGAAGTGATTAAGACGACTACTGCAAACTCTACGCCAAGAAATGTACTTTGAAAGACAAACTCCGATGGACTGGTAAGTGGCGATGAAACTAAAAAAGCTATTACCGGTCCCCAAGGCATTGATGAGATGAACATGGACAAAATCACTGCCATGGTACCACATGCACAAAGTGGTGTGAAAGCACCAAACCCTATAGCAGCTCCGATCGATACTTTTGAATGTTGATTGATATACTTCTTAAAGCTCTGATCATCGATGTAGGTCTTAATAAGAACCGCAATCATCACACCTATTAACAGAATTGACCAGTCTGCTTTTAGATATCCCACTACCGTTAAAACGATGTCTTTTAAAAACAAATAGATTTCTGAATTCATAATATACTCCTTTTACTTAGGTTTCTTAGGTTTACTTAGGTTTCTTAGGTTTGTTTTTACTTATTTATGTTTACTAATTTTATTTGTATCATACAAGTATTTTATAAAAAAATTAGCAGCAATTTGGATTTGCTTTTTCAAAAGCTGCTATTAGATGTGAAACGGAACGAAAGACTTCGTCGATTTCCCCTACAGGCAAATGACTGAGGATATTGCTATAGTATGCGTCAAGGTGTTGGCTCAGTTCATTGGCACTGGCTTCACCTTTTGCGGTTAATTTTACGATAACGATACGTCGATCTTGCTGGTCTTTTTCTCTATCTATATACCCATCTCTGACCAATGTGTCTACGATACGCGTCATGGTACTTGAATTCAAGTTCATTTTAACACTTAAGTCATTCATCGGCATACCGTCTTTATTACGTAACTCTAAAAGGCAGTAGCACTGGGAAGTGGTAAAACCGTGGACTTTAATTTGATCCCGTTCAAACATCTGAAAGATTCTCACAAGCTTTTGAGTGGTCACACGTACATCGTCGATGCAGCATTCCTCACCTTGAACCTGGCACTTCTCTGCATCACAGCTTACGTTTTCTAGCTTATCTTCAATGATAGTGTTGCTTTTGTTATTATCTTTTGAGCTCATAATGAACCTCCTAATTTATTTGTATCATACAATTATTGTTTCTGTCAACTTATTTTTTTCTATGTTTATTAGTCATATCGTGTAAATACTAAATAAAAAATCCTGCACTCGCAATGTATTATAACATATGCATAAATGTAGGATTTTAAAAATGACGCAGTAAACATATAACCGATTACAAATAGGTACAATCTGAATTATTGATTTAACTTATCTTTAAGTGCCGCTATATCAGAGACTAAAACCTTCGCACCATTCTCAATAAGCACCTCACGCAACCTAAATCCCCAAAGCACACTGATGCAATCGATCCCAGCGTTTTGTGCCGTCTTTAAATCCACCTCTGAATCGCCGATGTAGACCACTTCCTCTGGTTTTAAGTCCATTTGTGCGAGACACGCGTTCACCATATCTGGTGCTGGCTTGCGAGCGAGGCCATCGGTTACACCAAGAGCAAAGTCGATCCAGCTGTGAAAATACTGACGGTTCAACTCTTTTACAGCGGTATCGAACTTATTTGATACGATGCCCAGCTTTTTACCTGACTGATGTAGGTTATCTATTAACTCTAATATGCCATCATAAGGACCTGTTTTGTGGTCGCAGTTCGCCTCGTAAAACAACATAAATTCGGAGAGAATTTCCACAAACTGTGGATGTGACTCACCACCTGGCACACATTGTTCGATGAGGTTGACCACACCGTTGCCCACATAGCCTCTCACCTGCTCCAAAGTCTTCGTTTCAAGCGAAAACTGCGTCATCGTATGATTGACCGCATCCGTCAAATCCTCAAGTGTATCTAGTAAAGTACCATCTAGATCAAAAATTATCCCTTTATACATAGCAAATTATTTCCTCTTTCTCAGTTTCAAATATCTTTTTAATTTTGCTTCACCCAAACCCTATTTTACCGCATCTGTCTCATGAAGCCAACATCTTGAATAATGTCCCACTTCGATCTCTTTCAGCTCAGGTAGCTCCAAATGACACTTATCCATCGCATGCTGACACCGATCTGAGAATTTGCACCCTTTTGGCAGCTTCGTCAGCGCAGGCACATAGCCCTTTATGGTTTCAAGTCGTCTCTTACGGTCGTCGATCCTTGGGATACACGTCATCAAAGCCTGTGTGTAAGGGTTCAGTGGTTTATCAAACAGCTTCTTATTAGAAGTAATCTCCATCACCTTCCCACAATAAAGCACTACCACATCATCCGCCATCTCCGCCACAACACCAAGATCGTGCGTGTTCAAGATGATCGACATCTGATTTTTATGTCGTAGCTTCCTTAAAAGATCGAGAATCTCCGCCTGAATCGTAACATCCAGCGCAGTCGTCGGCTCGTCTGCGATGAGAATCTTTGGCTCACACGCAATCGCCATGGCGATCATCAGCCTTTGACGCATCCCACCGCTAAAACTACTGGGGAGCTGATGATACCTCATTTCAGCATCCGTAATGCCAACCTCTCTCATCAACTCTATCGCCTTGGTTTTCAGGCTCACCTTGTCGATTCTTTCATGTAGCTTTATCGCCTCTTCGATTTGCTTGCCCACCTTAATATAAGGGTTAAGGCTGTTCATCGGGTCTTGATAAATCATCGCGATTTCCTTACCGCGAATTGCCTGTAGCTGCTTTTCGCTGAGCGCTGTCAAAACCTGATCCTCATAGATGACCTCCCCAGACACCACTCGCCCAGGCGCATCCACCAGTCCCATCACCGACAGAGCCGTGACCGATTTGCCACTTCCCGACTCACCGATCACCGCAACCGTTTTCCCCTTTTCTACAGAAAAACTAACATCATCTACGGCAGGAAAGGCTTCGCCATCCAGATAGAAGTAAGTTTTAAGCGCCTTAATCGTTAACAGTGACATGACTTACCTCCTTCTCTACTCAGACTTAATTTTAGGCATTACATATGCCTTTAATAGGTTAATAACACTGAACACCACATAATAGAACACTGCAAGGGCAATGATAAAGGCACTGAAGGCCATACTTGCCGATTCTCTCGGTACCAGTGTGGTGGTATAAAAATAGATTAAATGATAGCCAATTCCTCTATAAGAGTAAAACATTTCAACGATAACCAAGCTTGAAAACAGGATGCCCATAGCTGCAGGTAACGCTGACAGCACACTAAAACCGATTGGTTTGGAAAGGTGCGTCGTTATGATCTGTCTCATAGAGCAGCCCTTCCCCCTAGCGGTTAAAACATATGGCTTTGTTAATCCCTCTTCTATGGCGCCTGCTACGACTCTTGCCAGATAAGCACCCGGTAATAACGATATCGATAAAATCGGTAACAGTACACTTTTGACACCTTCATCACCAAAGTATGGTAATACACCGATGAATGGAATTGCCGTTTCGTTTTTGTAAAGTGCCATCGCCCCTAGCTGGATCAACGTTATCACCAATATATCGGGGATTGAAAGTGGAATCAATGACTGTAGCAGTTTAAACGTTCCCATATGTCCATTGCGCCTACTGTCGATCATCCCTTTAACCAGACCGATCAACACTGCTAAAAGTGTACCAAAGATCAGTAAAATTAAGCTTCTTTTTAGCGCAAGTACGAGGATTTGCCCCACCGATTCACTTTTAATCATGGTCTTAAAGAGTTCGCCTGAAGCAAATAGTCTAAAGTTGGCTTTGATGCTCTCAAAAACCTGTTCTTTTGTAATGCTAATCATGGTCTCGCCGTTATAATAAGAGATGCCAAAATCCATAGGTATAGCGGTCACCGTGATGACCAATGCCAAGATTACGATTAAAATGAGTAGGTTACTCAATCCTTTTTTTAACAGACTAATGATTAACTTTTTATTTCTCATATTCTTTTCTAAGACTCTGTTTTTTTGATTCTGCTGATGAATGTTAACCGTATTGTCTTTTAAAGTCATAACTGTACCTCCTGACGATAAAGATGACAGGCGATGGTTCTTCCTTCACCTATGGTGATGGTTTCAGGAACGACGTCACTGCAAATCGGCATAACGTGTGCGCAACGGGTATGAAACGGACAGCCTTTTGGAATCTGCATCGCACTTGGAATTTCTCCCTTAATGGCGATACGGTTCGGTGTCTTACTTGGGTCTGGTAGTGGCGCAGCAGACATCAACGCTTTGGTATATGGGTGTAATGGCGAGTTGAACAGATCATCTACCGGTCCCATTTCCACGATTTGACCTAAGTACATCACAGCGACTCTATGACTGACATGTCGTATCACGCTTAGATCATGGGCGATAAAGAGATAAGATAGCCCAAATTCCTCTTGTAGATCCATGGTTAAATTCAGTATTTGCGACTGAACAGAAACGTCCAGTGCAGAAACTGGCTCATCGCAAACGACAAACTTTGGACGCGTCGCAAGTGCTCTGGCGATGCCGATACGCTGTCTTTGGCCACCGCTGAACTCATGTGGGAGCTTTTTAGCATCTTCAGAGGACAATCCCACGAGGTTGAGAAGTCTTGCAACCTCCTTTTTGTACATCAGTGGACTTACGACCTTAAAGATTTGTAAGGGCTGAATCAATATGTCTTCGATCGTCATCTTATAGTCCAGTGCAGAATAAGGGTTTTGAAACACGATTTGAAGGTCTTTTCTCATCCTTCTAAAATCGCGATTTTTAATCTGACTGATGTCTTGCCCTTTCAGAAGAATTTTTCCCGATGTCGGCTCAAGTAACCTCAGCATGAGTCTGCCAGTGGTAGATTTTCCACTTCCTGATTCGCCAACAAGACCAAGGGTTTCCCCTTCGTTCACATGAAAATTGATGCCATTAACCGCGTGAACTTGGCCTTCTGGTACACCCAAAAGCTTGCTCTTAATGGTAAAGGTTTTGGTTAAATCTCTAACTTCTATCATGGGTAATTGATTTAAATCTTCTTTCGTAGATTTGCATATGTTTTCATCTTTAGTTTTGTTCATGCTTTCATTTCTAGGGTTGCTTATACTATCAATTGTAAAGTTGCTCATGGTGTCACCTCTTTTTCATCTGAAAGCTCTGACGCAGGCATCATAAGATACGGGTTCATGGTAAGCGTATCAACGATGAGCTGACCCATTGCGGTCATCATTTCTTCATTGATATGTGCCACAGTATCCCATTCCATATTTACAGGTGTATTGCCATAATTGCCGATGCCCATGCTGGTTAGCGCATTGAGTCTTAACATGGATAGCGCTTCCGTCATGCCGTATTCATAGTGGTAGCGATGGTATTTCACCGACATTTCTTTAAGACGATCCTCCATGGCAAGACCTACCAGATAGTTTTTGCCATTGGCTCTTTGTGCGGGTAGTGTGGTAATATCCAGCGTGTCATTTTCTATATAACCTGGATAATTGATATCGATATAGTAAAACCCATCTGCCATAGACAGCTCAATATCTCTCAGAATGCCAAGATGATACCAACCGCTACCTGTATATTTCGAGCCAGTTCTTCCCTCTGCTTGGTTGTCCCAAAAGATGAACTGAACTGATTTTTCAAGCGGTTCCTCTAAATTTGCAAGTACCCTAGCGACTTCTAAAGCTATCGCCGCAGGCGTTGCATCCATAGCGTAGACCGTATCCACATCGCCACTGTATAAGCCATCGTAGCTGGCACCGATAATGATGGTTTCGCCCGGGTCTTCTATGGTCTTTCCCTTGCCAGGCAGATAAGCGATGATGTTTCTACCATCATGCACTGGACGCTCAGGCATTTGAAGGGAAAGCGTCATCTCTAAGCTACCCGCAGCAAGTAGATCGTAAAGTTCGCCAAACGGGATAATGGTTGTGGTGTTAAACACTTGTGTGCCAAAGGACCACTGGTCACGACCAAATCCCATAAAGAATTCCACTTGATAGCGAAGGTTGAACTGGTTACTTGCTTTATAATATGAAAGTGGTTTTGCATTATAATCGTTTAGGTAAGGGAACTCACTGCCGATAGGGATGATCTGTGAACTCTCGTCGATCGCTATGCCCTCCGCACTTATCTTTTCAGATGTCGTAGCAAGTCCACTATAGACAAAGGTTTGATCGACAAGGTTATCAAATACATCACGTCCAACGGAGACCAGTCCAAAATCTTTATTCAGCTCAAATACCTTTTCACTGCCATCAGATAGTTTCGCTGTGATTTGCCCTTCACTGACAAAGACAGGTGTAAGATCCTTAGGACGCATCTTGCCGTCTTTTTCTTCCGTATACGGGATCGTAACGTCCTCAAGCTGATACCCTAAATCGATCAGTGTGGACTTAATGTACTCGCCAGCCTGATAGCCACCCTCAGTTCCCGAGACGCGCCCCATATATGCAGGGTCTAAGAGTGTGTCCAAATGATGAAGTGCGTTCTCAGTATCAAACTGGTAAGCACTTGGATGCCAAGGAATGACGAAGTATAGGACGATCATCACCACGACGAGCACCTTTGCAATAACGGGTTTATAATAGCGTCGAAACGCTTTGATTTCCGAGAGAAATAGTTTTGGAGAGAGCGTTGAGAAGAATTTGCGAATGTAACTGATGACCCTCGAATTTCGCTTTTGAAATTCAATTCTAAGGCCTTCACCCACGAGGTTAAAGCCCACGATGGCAAGGCTAAAAAGTAGAATCGGATAAAACGTCATCCAGTAAACGGTATCAAATTTGCGCATATTCACTGCGATTCGAGATAAGGTCCCGCCCCATTCGGGTTCGAGTATCATACCGTAGTTGGCTTTGAAGGCAAGTGCTTTTATCTCTCGGGTCACTCCCACGAAGACGTTGAAGACAGCGAGCTGTGCTACTAAAAACATCGCCATGCCCAGTTCTTTAAAGAACAAGCTTACCGCATCGGGAATCAAATGTGGAAGCACGTTTTGAAAGGCGATGTGCCACTTGGTTTTACCGATGGCAATTTCCCCCTCTATGAAATCCTCCGACATCACTCTTACGGTAGCATCTTCGATCATACCTGCGAGCTTCGCCCAGCCAAGCGCAGTCAATACCACTGCAAAGGCAAGAATGGCAAGGTCCATCTGAAGGTTTCTGAAGTAGGCGATGTTGAGAATGATATAACTAAAAATCAAGATCGGAACAGCGGTAAAGAAGGTGTTGAACACTTTGATGAGCCAAGAGATTACTTTTACGCCCATACCCGCTGCGATGCCCAGTGGAAAAGCGATGAGCATTCTAAAAAGCGCCACCATAAACACCAGTGTCATGGTATTTCTCGTCCCATAAACCAGTCGCGTGTAGACATCACGACCTGCGTCATCGGTTCCCATTATGTTATCTTTATTTGGTGGCATTGGGTTATATCCGAATTTCTCAACCCATTGTCCATCTTCTTTCACCATTATGTACTTAGGCGTTTCTTCATAGAGTGGATCTTTGTCGGTAAATAAAGTTGGCCACAGATTCATTAACATCAAAAAAACGACGATGAGTAGCCCAAGGGTCAATGGAAAATTTATCCGCTTCATAGTTGCTCTGTCCTCCTGTTTGGTCACTTTCCTTTAACAAACATTATATTTTATTCCACATAAATTGTCATAAGATAATAAATATTCTAATGCAATTCTTAAATAACTGTCTTGTCAGATGTACTAAAATTAGTACATTATACACAAAATGGTAATTTCATAGAGTCTTTACATTTGTCAGGTTTAAATTCCCATCTGTTTATGATAAGGTATTAAAGTAACAATTCCATCAGATTAATTATAAATTACATCATATGAAACGAGGTCATACTATGAGTAAAAAAGTCGTACTTTACACCACTTCTACTTGCCCTTACTGTATCAAAGCGTTAAGAAAGCTTGATGAAAAGGGCGTGAAATATGAAAATATCAACGTCAGAGAGAATCCAGAACAGTTTGATGCCATCATGGCTAAAACGGGCTGGGATACAGTGCCACAGATCTTCGTAGAGGATCAATTCATTGGTGGCTGCGACGATTTACACGCACTGGATCGCAAAGGCGAGCTTGATGCGATCTTGGGATTATAGTCAAACATGCAAAAAAGCTTAACATCCGTTAAGCTTTTTTTATGCGCTAAATTATGTATGATTACTCTTTAAACAAATACTTATCTACCAGCCATGCCAAAATGACAATAACTAGAATAGGTAAAAATAGGTTGATCTTACGCAAATAAATCAAAGTTAAATTGAATAACAATAAAAATAGAATGATCCCAATTACTCGTATGTTCATCCTTCACCTCTACTCGATTGAATATACAACTCTTAAGGTGTTCTTTACATCCTCAATATTTTCAAACCCTGTTTTCATAGTTCTTAAATAATCTCCATCATCTTTCAAAAGACTAATAAACTGAGCTATTTCCGATTTAATTATAAAAGGTACATTTTTTCATTGGAACACTAGTAAGAAGTTCAGCGAGTCGTACAACGTCGTTTTTGTGCTTTTTAATATCGTCGCCGTTCACTTCGTTTCCTCCCGCTTTTTTACGGGTTAGGTCCAAGAATGCAGTTATCTTTAGTGGAATGATAACGTGCTCGTCTGCTATCACTATACCATTCATTTCTTTACGGTTAGACATGAGGAAGTCGTAATATTCCTGGTTCATGATGATTGCTGATAAACTGACTATGTCGCCATCTATTTCTATTGGGTATGCCACTTGGCCGCTTGATAAGTCCAGCTCAGCATTGCCAGAGAGTAGTTCAATCATGTATGGATAGCCGTATATTTTGGGTTCATCAAATCTGTAAAATACACCGTTATCATTTTTGCTTTGTTTAACTCTATACTTTCCTTCTTTAATGAATGTCCAAAAGTGATCTTTGAACTCCTTTGTAAGCGCCTTTGCACATAGCACCAAATCGAGATCTTTCGTGCTTCTAGCGCTCAAACTTGCATCTTCAAGTAGCAACTTTGTTGCACTTCCACCGATAAGAACATATTGGTCCTTATAATCTGTAAAATGTCTTTTGAAAGTTTCAAGTTCAATAGAACCAATAGCTTTATTACTTGTCATTCATTCCTCCTTGTAAAGTAGTCATCTAACATCTTGTCAATCTCGCTTCTGACCCTTTCATCGCCTTCATCGATCAAAGTGAGCGCTGTTGAAAGCTCATTAAGAACGCCGTTTTTAGAAGACAATTTATGACGGAATAGCTGTATCTCTATCGAGCCAGGCTCTTTGATTGGAATTATTTCCATATAATTTGACAATAAGTTTAACTTTTTACTTGAAACTCCGTATATTGGATTATTTGGTCTTGATAGCATGGAGTATTCAGCTAAAGCTGACTCACCTGACAATTTGATCTCAATTGGAACCTCATACAAGTCAAAATTATCGACCAATTTAGAATAAATGTTTTTTTGAACCGGATTGCTAAGGTATGGAAGCGCACGGTTCCATACTTCCCTTTTAGATCCGATAAGTTTATAAGAATTGACATCGTTACTTTTGATAAGTTCTACAAGTTTGAACTTTATCAGTTCTTTATATCCCCTTGAGATTGACATGAGTGATACTTCCAAAACTTCAGATAGCTCCTTCATTGAATTTACTGGATGTAACTCACTGAGCAAGTAAATTAACAAACTTTGAGCGGTCGGTGACAATTTTTTTTGAGAAGATATATTTTGACTTGAATATCTAGTGCTATAGCGTTCATTAAAAATTGTGCCGATTTCCAAAATAAAAATCTGCTTTCCTGGGATGATGAATGCTATTCTCTCTTCCATCAGTCTCTTTCTTAGATATTCAGAAATAGTAACAAAAACAAAGATAATCGAAATGTTGTTATTTAATAATTCTCTTAACTTATTCCTTCTGTTTATCAACTTTTCAATACTCATACCTGAACTATTCTTTACCTCAACCAAAAGGAATTTCTCATCAAACAACTTGATCCAACGCATTGAATATTCATTTTTCATATATCCCGGAAAATTTGATTGGTCTGATTCGCCAATATCTTCAAAATCGACTAGGCTGTTATCGATATACTTTAGAATGATATCACTATTCATAAGTCCCCCTATGCTAACTTTGGGTATTTATCTCTACAACTTTATAACAATATATTATCACTATATTTTACATTTAACAACACAATTGTTAAATGTAAATTCAAATGTTATCAGTATGAGACTTAATAAATAGTCTTTAAACTTAAAACTCTTTCCTATACTTCATCTGCCAATCCGACCATTTATCCATGCCAAGATTATGATACGGCAAAAACTCAAGTCTTTCCCTGCTTGGATGCTCGGTCAGAGCATCCAAAAGCCTTTTCTGTGCCTCGGTGTCATAATGCCCCTTTAAAACCACTTGCCTGATCCAGTAAGGTTTCTCCGTTTTCTTTAGATGGTTAAGAACGTGCATTGGCTTTTCCATGCTGTGTCCCGTTAGTGACTGATGAAAGTCCTCTTCTGTCGCTTTAATATCCAAAATCACCAAATCAACCGCATCGATCAGCTTCATAGCAGCCTTATCGGTTATACTCCCTGACGTATCCAGCGTAATGTGAATACCCGCTTTTTTGAGTGCATGGACAAGCGGCATCAACGCCTGTGCCTGCATCAAAGCCTCACCACCAGAAAAAGTAACACCACCACCATTTTTATAATAGGGTTTGTACCGTAAAGCCAAATCATATAAGCTTTGAAGTGACATGATCTCCCCATCACCCACACCCAGTCGCCATGAATCTGCATTATGACAGTAGGCACAGCGCATTGGACACCCCTGTAAAAAGATGACCGTTCTTATGCCTGGCCCATCTAGTGCGCCTAGGGTTTCAATTTTATATACTTCTACAAACCGATTGATCAATTTAAACAAACTCATGATAGGTCCGACTGATTACTTCTAGCTGCTGTGTTCTACTAAGGCGATGGAAGTTGACAGCATATCCTGATACGCGAATGGTTAGGTTGGGATAGTTTTCAGGATGCGCCATTGCGTCCATGAGCTTTTCACGACTTAGTACATTGACGTTGAGGTGGTGGGCGTTTTGAGTAAAGTACCCGTCCATGATGGTGACTAAGTTGTCGATTCGCGTCGATTGATCTTTGCCAATGGTTTCTGGTCTGATAGAAAACGTACACGAAACGCCATCTCTACAGCAATCAAATGGAATCTTAGCCACAGAATTAAGCGATGCCAATGCCCCCTTGGTTTCTCTACCATGCATTGGATTTGCTCCTGGTGCGAATGCCTCTCCCGCTTTTCTACCATCCGGTGTACTGCCTGTTTTCTTTCCGTAAACCACATTTGAAGTAATGGTGAGAATCGATAACGTGTGCTCTGCTTCTCGGTAGGTCTTATGCTTTCTGAGTTTCGTGATAAAGCGCTCTGTAAGATTTGATGCAATCGTATCAACTCTATCGTCATCATTGCCGTATTTCGGAAAATCACCGTCTATATGAAAATCTATCATCAATCCTGCTTCATTATAAATTGGCGTCACTTTGGCGTATTTTATAGCCGATAAAGAGTCCGCGACCACGCTAAGTCCCGCCACGCCAAATGCCATGTAGCGATGGACATCTGTATCGTGTAATGCCATTTGCGTTTTTTCATAGGCATACTTGTCATGCATATAGTGGATGATGTTCATGGTATTCACGTACTTTTCGCAGATCCAGTCTAGCATCTTGTCAAAGGCTTGTTCTACGGTTTGATAATCCAAAGCGTCTGTGGTAAGCGAATGCACGTTTAACCCTGGAGCGATTTGCTCTCCTGTAAACTCATCCCTTCCATCGTTTAGAGCCAGTAGCAGTGTCTTCGCTAGGTTGCAGCGCGCGCCAAAGAACTGCATCTCCTTGCCAATGCGCATCGCAGAAACACAGCATGCGATCCCATAGTCATCGCCGTAGAGTGGTCGCATGAGGTCGTCGTTCTCATACTGGATGGCGTCTGATTCGATGGACATTTTCGCACAGTATTTTTTGAAGGATTCAGGTAACGCCTCTGACCAAAGTACCGTCATGTTTGGCTCAGGTGCTGGCCCCAAGTTCGTCAGTGTGTGCAAAAATCGAAAGGTCGTTTTTGTAACCAAAGTTCTGCCGTCGAGTGCCATGCCACCTAAGCTCTCCGTAATCCACAGCGGATCGCCAGCGAAAAGTTCATTGTAATCCGGTGTTCTGAGCTGTCTCGCCATTCTGAGTTTTATGATAAAATCATCCACCAGTTCTTGCGCAGCAGCCTCGTTTAATTTTCCAGTTTTGATGTCTTTTTCGATGTAGATGTCGAGAAAAGTACTGACTCTTCCCAATGACATGGCTGCACCATTTTGCTCTTTGATTGCACCGAGGTAACCATAATAAGTCCATTGAATGGCCTCTTTGGCATCTGATGCTGGCTTGCCGATATCATGACCATAGGCAGCTGCCATTTCTTTTAATTTATATAAAAAGTCGATTTGTTTATAGAGTTCTTCGATCAGCGTGATGCTTTCAGCAAGCATGGGGTTATTTTCTCTTTGTTTCTTGTCCGCTTCCTTTTCAAGGATGAGGCGATCGATGCCGTATAGTGCGATGCGTCTATAGTCGCCGATGATGCGCCCTCTTCCATAGGCGTCTGGTAGTCCTGTAAGGATTCCCGCTGAACGTAGCTTTTTAATCTCGTCTGAGTACACTCTGAACACGCCGTCGTTGTGTGTGGTTTTGTAAGCAAAATGCTCTTCCACTTGCTCAGATAATTTATAGCCGTAGGCTTCACAAGCTTGTCTCGCCATTCGTATACCACCGAAAGGGTTGACGCCGCGCTTTAACGGTGCATCGGTTTGAAGTCCGACGATTAATTCTTTTTCTCGATCGATATAGCCTGGCTCGTAGGAAAGTAAAGATGAGACACGGTCGGTGTCGATATCAAGGACACCACCTGCACGCACTTCTTCATGCATTAAATCCTGTACTTCACGCCAAATAGCGTGCGTCCTATCTGTTGGCGTCGCTAAGAATGTGTCATCACCTTCATAGGGTGTGTAATTTTCGATGATAAATTGTCTAACGTCAATGCTCTTTTCCCATAACTTTTCTTCTTGATTTGATCTTTGCACAGTTCCCTCCTAGGATAATAAGTTTTATGCTAGAGGGTGCAAAAAAGCCGACACACCCCGAGCATATAATGCCCAGGCGGTCGGCTAACTGTCTTTATTACACTCAATCCCTCGTGGTAAACCCCACTGATTCCGCCAGTCTTGAGTAGACATAATTTTAACTTGTGTTTATTATAACTGAGTTAGGTTGGGATGTAAAGCAATTTAGTATATCCCATTAGCAAATTGTAATATAATTACATTTATATGAACTTTCGAAAAAAAGAACCCCGAGATCACTCTCGAGGTTCTTCATCAAATAGCATCCTATTTTTTGATTAATTTTTTAGCTCTTGCAACGACATTCTCAACAGTGAAACCAAATGCACTGAAGATTTGCTCTGCTGGTGCAGACATACCGAAATCGTCGTGTCCGATTACGTCGCAAGCGTATTTGTGCCAGCCAAGTGTACTAGCAGCTTCAATAGCAAGCTTTGGTACGCCTTTAGTTAACACGTCTGCTTTGTAAGCATCGTCTTGAGCATCGAAGATTTCTACGCAAGGCATAGAAACAACTCTAGCATCAATTCCCTCTGCACGTAGTGTCTTTTGCGCTTCAACTGCAAGTGAAACCTCTGAACCAGTTGCCATAAGGATAACTTCTGCTTGTTTCTCTTCTTTAGAAAGTACATAGCCACCTTTTAAAGCTTCTCTAGAAGAACCTTCAAGTGCAGGTAAGTTTTGTCTCGTTAAGACTAAAGCAGTTGGTGTTTCTGTAGAAGTCATCGCCAAGTACCAAGCAGCTGAAACTTCTCTTGCATCTGCTGGACGAATAACGTTAAGGTTTGGTACTGCTCTTAACATTGGCAATTGATCGATTGGTTGGTGTGTTGGTCCATCTTCACCAACGCCGATACTGTCGTGTGTTAAGATGTAAGTTACAGGTAACTTCATAAGCGCTGCTAAACGGATCGCTGGCTTCATGTAGTCAGAGAATACGAAGAAAGTTGCGCCGTAAGCTCTTAAACCGCCGTGTGCTTGGATACCGTTAACGATAGCCGTCATCGCATGCTCTCTTACACCAAAGTGAAGGTTTGCACCCTCAGCATTGACTGCAGAGAATGAAGTTCTCGTTTTCATATCTGAATTGTTTGATGGTGCAAGGTCAGCAGAACCACCAAAGAAGTTAGGGACAACTTCAGCTAATTTGTTAAGCACTTTACCTGATGAACTTCTTGTAGCTACCGTTTCGTTGTAGTTCCAGAATTCTTCAGAGTCTAGCATTGCCATAGGTGCTTCGTTTTTAAACCAAACATCGTATTCAGCAGCAAGCTCAGGATAAGCTTTTGCATATTCAGCAAAGTTTGCTTGCCACTTTGCTTCAGCACCGCCAAGTTTTTTAACAAGTGCACTCATATGAGCAGTTACGTCTGCTGGTACTTCAAATGCAGCTCTGTCTTCCATGTTAAGGAAAGTAGCCATTTCAGCGATACCATCTTGACCAAGTGGTGAACCGTGAACTTTATGTGAGCCTTGTTTTGAAGGGCAACCATAACCGATTACAGTTTTAAAGATGATGATCGATGGTTTTTCAGTTTCTGCTTTAGCAGATTGAATAGCAGCTGCAATTGCTGCAGTGTCATTGCCATCTTCTACAGTTAATACTTGCCAGTGCATCGCTTCGAAACGACCAGCAACATTTTCAGTAAAGGCAATTCCTGTATCGCCTTCTATCGTGATTTTATTTGAATCATAAAGTAATATTAATTTGCCAAGCTTTAAAGTACCAGCAAGAGAAGCCGCTTCATAAGAAATACCTTCCATTAAGCAACCATCACCTGAAATTGCAAACGTATGGTGATCAACCACTGGGAAACCAGGTTGATTGAATTTCGCTGCAAGGTGTTTTTCTGCCATTGCGAAACCAACTGCATTTGCGATACCTTGACCTAAAGGACCTGTTGAAATTTCAACGCCTTTAGTATGACCATACTCTGGGTGACCCGGTGTTTTAGATCCGAATTGACGGAAATTTTTAATCTCATCCATAGAAAGACCATACTCAAATAAGTGAAGCAATGAGTAGATCAACATAGAGCCGTGTCCTGCTGAAAGCACAAAACGATCTCTATTGTGCCATAAAGGGTTGTGTGGATTGTGTTTCATTTCATTTGCCCATAAAGTGTAAGCCATTGGTGCCGCGCCGAGTGGTAAACCCGGATGACCAGAATTTGCAGCTTGGATTGCTTCCGCTGAAAGCATCCTGATGGTGTTAATTGTTCTAAGTTCCATTATAAACCAACCTTTCTTATATTGATCTCTGCTGCTCATCCCCTCTAACGTCAGATGATTTAACGTGATGAGTCGCGAGATAAAATGCTAAATTGTATACATAATGCTACCCACATCATTATAACGGTAATCGCTCCATTTAACAACCTTAAAAGCGCGAAAAACCCACCAAAAATATACCCAAAAAATGCAGAAAACCTCAGCTTTCACTGAGGTTTTTGTGTTTTTTAACAAAATAACATTTTTTTAGTTGGATTGGTTCTCCACAATAGAACTAACCTTGGAAATTAACGGTTTTCGACGGGATAATAGTCGAAATGGCATGCTTGTAAATCATTTGTTGTTTGCCTTCACTATCGAGAACGATGGTGTAGCTGTCAAAGCCTTTTACGAGACCTCTAATTTGGTAACCACTGATTAAGAAAATAGTAATCGGTGTTTGGTCTTTACGGCATTGATTCAAAAACAGGTCTTGAAGATTGAGCGCACTTTTCACGGATTCCCCTCCTTATCTCTTTATTTTATGCTTGATGTGTTTGATTATAGATATTTTAAAATTTCGCTAATGGCGTCTCCCGTTGACAGTTCATCGAGATCGAGCCATTTTATGTTGTCATAACGCTTAAACCAAGTAAATTGTCGCTTCGCATAGTGTCTACTACCTTGCTGAATCGCATCTACTAGTTCATCGTAAGTCATTCCACCTTTATAATAGGTAAGAACTTCCTTGTAACCTATACCCTGCATAGATTGAAAACTATCATCTAATCCTAAATTTTTTAATCCATCCACTTCTTTTAACAGACCTTGCTCAAAAATGATATGAACGCGTCTATTGATGCGATCATAAAGCTGTTCACGATCTCGGGTCAATCCAAAAAGTAGCACGTCATAGTCCTCTGTCGGCTTCGGATCCGAAGCAAAATCTGCCATCGGTCGACCTGTGATATGGTTGATCTCAAGTGCTCTGATCACCCTTTTCAGGTTATTGGGATGGACGCGCTTAGCTGCATCGGGATCGATGTCGCAGAGCCTTTGATATAAGACTTCTCCACCACTTTCTCGCGCCAGTTTTTCCATAGCCTCCCGAAACTCAGGATCTGCAGCACTTTCGCTGAAATCCATCTCGTAAAGCAAAGCGTTAATATAAAGACCTGTACCGCCGACGATCACTGGAATTTTCCCTTGATCATGAAGCCCTTTTATCGCCGCCTTTGCAGCCTTTGCATAATCGCTGACAGAAAAAGAATCAAATGGACTCACCACGTCTATCAGATGATGCTTAATACCCGCCATCTCCTCAAGTGTTGGTTTCGCAGAGCCTATATCCAATTTTTCATAGATCTGAACCGAGTCGGCTGAAATAATTTCAGTAGACAAGGTTTTTGCCAGTTCAATTGAAAGATCCGTTTTGCCCACGGCAGTTGGACCAGCAATAATTATAATTTTATTCATACTATACCAATATATCTTTCATCATATAATTTTGACTGAAACTTTTCAACCAGAACCCAAAAAAGTAATAATATTGAAATAAAAACTCTCTCGCTGGGACACAAGTTGTCAGTACCTCTATTATAGCACTTAGCGATATACTTTGGTGTTTTTTTCTCTTAATATTCTATCTGTTTAATGTAAATGAAATTGCAGGAATTTCTTGAGACCATTTTGTATATTGCTGATACGAGACGTCAAAAAGTTCAGAATGAAAATCGCCATCGATAAGGACAAATCCAGCCTCTTTATTAGGGTTTTCATATGGTATCAGTTCGCCTTTTGAGTCAAATGGATATCGCCCTACCCAGTCAAGAGATATCATAGGTAGCTCATATAATTTTGAACTTGACTTTAATAAACGTTCACTTAAATCAATCTCATCTTGATTTTCAAATTTGATGCGTTCCCATTGTGAATCTACCTCTGAGTCACCGTTCAAATTTGTATCAATCACAAAGGTCCTTATTGGATATAGATAATTGTCCGTTCTGTAGCCTATGTAAAAAAATCGATTTAAGTCAGATAGCGATTTATAAACCACTAAATCTTCAGGTAGATCTGACGTCTGCAAACTAATCTCTATGTCCTCAAACTCAAAAACGGTTCGATCGGCATGGCGCTCTGACGGCACAAGTGCATCTGAAACCATCGCCTCAAAAAAGTGCTCAAGCTTATGTGTTTTTGTTAAGGTTTTTCCATCTGTATATGTAACCGTAATGCTTAGATCCATTCGATCTTGCTTGGCTATAAAATCGTAAGTGTCGAGAGGGATATACTGTATATCGCCACTTGGCACCAGATCAATCTCATTTTCTTCTGGACTGACATTTTTATAGTTTTCAAGGTAATAGGTCACATACTTAAGTTTTGCCGATGCAACTTGCTCTGGACCTGGAATCGCATAACTCACTGCGATTTGAGTATGATCATACTTTGCGCTCATTTGTATCAGATGTTTTGGTGCCAATAACATAAAGCTTAAGATGCCGATGATAACGATAAGTCCTGTATAGGCTATGACGTTTTTCCCTTTCATAATCGCTCCTTGTCTTTGACCTGTTATTTGTAATTGTGGTTGATATTTTGTATTTTCCAGTAAAGTAACTCTGAGAGCATTTGATAGTGATGGTTATCTCTCGTTAGAATCCAATTTCCCAGTGGAAAAGTATAATAAGTGTCTTGATCAAGCGGTGGTCCCAATGGTGATATTATGCCTTCAAATTTGATATCAACGGAAGCAGTTGCTGGCCAATAGTCGTTTTTATCATCAGGATCGTATGCGAAGTACCCACTAGATAAGTCTAATTCGCCATAATAGATCTCAAGATTTTTGTAGTCCACAATTCTAAACGACCAATCTTCCTTTTGTGTTTTGAAGCTATCTAACATGTTTTCAAGCATCGTTTGATAGACTTCCTGAATGCTTAGTGCGCCAGTAAGATCCTCAAACAGATAGCCCTCTTCATTTTCATAAAATGTCCTTTTCTTATTTATGTAGTTTTCATCCTCTTGAAAGGAATCGTCATTATAAGTATTGTGTCCGGGTTGGTCCTGTGATGAGGCTTCCCAATACAGCCCACTTTGAAGCCAATAATTACCGTTCTTTTCTGCGATGCCAATTTTAAATGTATTCTCACCGCTGACTGCTGCTGTTGCCCCATAGAAGGTAAAATAAACATCATACAAGTAGGATTCGGGAAAGTTTCTGTATTCAATCGGAATAAGAGGTTCATATTTTTCTTGTAAAGCCACACTTCTAAGTTCTTCCACAGAAGGGTCATCACTATGAATGCCTCTCATTAAAACCTCAATGTCGATGTTTTCTTGATCTGAAACCGACTGCCAATAGTAATCTAGAATATGCATCGCCTCTTCTTCTGTTAAAGCTGTATCGGTCATTTTATAAAACCATTGGCTATACACTGTGCGCACTGATTTTTCATATCGGTAAGTACAATTGTACCATGCATCTATACCAAACAAAGATTCCACATATTTTTTCTGCTTCACTATGATTTCATCAGGACTTCTCTCCATAACATTACCATTTGAAGCCTCGACTTCAGGGTTTTGTCCGAGATTGTAATTATTAAAAAGCCTTGGGTCCGCATAGCCACTTTGCATGGACTGGATATACCGTTGAATCGTTTCTTCCAAATTAAGTTTTTGCTTACTCAATTGAATGTCTTGATCGCTTTGGATTGGCAGAGCTTTTACAGTCTCTCTCTCATCAGCAGCATGAATTACATCACTGGTCCGATCTGGTAATAGTAAAAGTAAAAAGCTTAATAGGATCAAAAAGATTAGAATCAATGCGCCTATAATTATCTTATGCTTTGACTTCACAGATATCCCCCCAAAGTCTTTATTCGATTAGATCAATTGCCAGTTCAAAGTGTTGTGGCCCATGTAATATGACTTTAGTAATTTCATCTTTTGAGATCAACCGACTAGAGGCGTTCATTTCAGCTATTGGCGGTGCAATCTGAAGATAGGTTCTAAAGATGCCCTTTCCAAGATAGTCATATGAGACCATTCGGCCCATATTTTTTTCGATACGTTCCCCATTACTCATTATCACAGTTGCACTGAAAACTTGAGGATAGAGCGCTTCTAAAGCATAGACGCCACCCATATGCACATAATCTTGGTCAATAACTAGAGAAAGTATCTCATCACTTTCCTCTAAAAAAACATCGTAAATGGATAAACGAATACCACTATTATTTAATGAAATTGGTAAGCGATTCCGACCCACTTGATAGATGCCACCGATTTGTTCAAACTCACTTATGTCCTCTTTTTTAGTACTTACTGCGTAAGGAGGGGTCTCTTTCATATAGACCATTAAACTCTTCGCCAAAATAACCATAGCCTCTTGAAGGGTGATCTCCTTTTTAGGTGCGATTTCACCTCTGAGGTTCGTGGACAATACATTAGCCTGATACAAGGTCGTCATCGCATCCAGCATCGATGCATCGATTGACGCACCATCTGTGAAAATACGGGAATCCGCTTTAACGGTACTAAAACTAGGATCGATAACTTTTAGAACTTCCACCGTCAAAGCTGCCGCCAGCTCACGTGTCAAAATCTTGGTTTCATCTGTATCTTCTTTCAATACTTTTATGGATTGCGGCAGCATTCCTGTCGTATACTTTTCAGGAAGATAGTGACTCAAGGTTTGACGGATAGAGTCAGAAAAATTCCCCACTGTCGCTTTTTCTGTAAAAATCAGATTTGAATCGGTTCTCACCTTGATTGCATTTAAAAGATAAAAGTAAGGTCTTGCCCATGAATCGGGCAAGTGCGCAAAATAAGTATAGGGCATTTGTGAAATATCCACCATTGCCATTCCATTTACCGTATAGGTTTGAAGTTCGTATGTATCAATTCTAGTAGTAATATCGCTGATTTTGACCTCTAAACCTTGGTTGAGTTTAGGGACAGCTACGGGATTTAATGGCGATGCAGAATTTACAATAATCTCGCGACTTTCCGATAGCCACTTAAGCTCATAGCCTAACGTTGCCAAATCTCTAAGTAATACCAGTTGTTTAACCGCGTCATCACTGCTTTTCACATCGTAAACTCGCATAGGTGCATATTCTTGACCGTTAAAATAATAGTTTGAATCTTTGGATATACCTATCAAGGTATCTGCGAAGTTGACCTGTGAAAGTATCAAACTGAATAAGAATATCAGTGAAACATATTTAAAAATAATGTTCTTTTGGCTCATAAAACCTCCTTCAAATAATAGTAATCTCTTCAGCTAATAAATGACTTTGATTAATAACCTTTAAACACGTAGTATCCTTCTTTTGATTCTGAAACCAAAGGTTGTCCCTTTCTAAAAGTATAAAAATAACCAACTGTAGAAAGGTAATTCATCAATAGCCACATACTGGATATGCCTCTCAGCTCTATGAACTGACAATAAACGTATTCTTCATGCGTCAACTCCTTTAGGACAACTCCTTTTTCAGCTAAAAAATACCTGCCATCGATGATGGTGGTTCCACCTGCAAAAAGCGTCCCATTGTATAAGAATATAATAATCGTTATGACAAAGAAAAGTGTGATCGACCAACTAAGCCATTTGGGAAGTAAGCCTAATAGTTTGAACAAGTCGTAATCGCGTCTGTTGCCTTTTAAATTCACTTTAACGATGTTGTATCCTAGCATTGTAAGGGTCAGCAAAAATACCAAAACAAACCAAAGCTTAACGATGATGTCAACCTTCGAAAGATCGATAAAGAAATAGGTTGATAGATGAATCAATACCCCCGTAACGAGCAGTACAATATGTATGATAAAAAATATGATTTGCATCCTTTTCTCCTAAAAAAATAAAGCATCTTCTTGCCACTATTTTATAACAAATACTGGAAAAGAAAATGCTTATTTGTAAAGTGATACCAAAATGAAATATTTCAATTTGGAAAAGAATGCTTATAATATTCTCTTGAATTTCTTCTCTATTTCAGTCAGTGAAAAACTGATGATAATTGGTCGCCCATGTGGACAAGTATATGGCGACTGAAGCCCTTTCAGGGACTCAATCAGCGCCGCCTCCTCATCACTGTGAATCGCATCGTGCGCCTTAATCGCCGCCTTACACGCCTTCTCCGCTATCTGATAGCGCATCCGGTCGTCGACGTGATCCCTGGCGTTTTCGAAGATCGCCTGTACCAGCTCTCGCCCTTGCGACAGACTGAATAGCGTCGGGATTTCGCGCATCACCACGCCATCGTCGCCAAACACTTCTACAGCAAATCCCATATCGTGTAACAGAGGCGATACCTCATCAAATCGCGTCATCTCAAGCTTGCTAAAGGACAAAACCTCAGGAATCAACAGGAGCTGCGACTGAATGTCGCCCCTTTCGAAGGCTGCCATAAACTGCTCAAAGAGAATCTTCTCATGTGCCGCATGCTGATCGATGAGATAGAGGCTCTTGTCTTTTTCATACAGCAAATAAGTGTTGTTAAACACACCCACATATCTTAAATCATCGTAGATCGTATGGCGGTCTTCAAACTCGTTTTCAAGCGCGATCGGTGCATCCAGTACGACACCCGATTCCTCAAGTGCAGAAGTCGCAAAGCTCGTCAGCGAAGAAAAATCAAACTGCTTCGGTATGCTATTGCTGCGACCTGTGGATTCAATCTTCTCATATGCCCTTGATGGTGAAGGATAGGGACGATTCGTTTGATACTTACTTTCATCATTTAGTGTGTCTTTGTTATCTTTTATAATCGTATTATTCGCAGATTGATTACTCTCAACTACGTTATTGTCTTTGCTTTGATTTTGATTTTGATTTTGATTTTGATTTTGATTTTGATTTTGATTTTGATTTTGATTTTGATTTTGATTTTGATTTTGATTTTGACTTTGGTTTTGATCTTTTTCTTGATTTTTATCTTTTTCTCGATCTTTTTCTTGATCATGGTCTTTACTTCTATCTTGAATCTTTACTTTATCTCCATCTTGATCTAGATCTCGGTTTCGATCTTGGTCTCGATCTAGATTCTGAGCTATATTTTGGTCTTGATTTTTATCTCTATCATTTACTTGATCTCCGTCTTGACCTATGCTCTCATTATTAAAACCATCTTTGAACCTACTATTGATACCTTTACCATCTTCGACATTGATATCGCCTTTTTTCGCACCCTCTAAATCACTATTACTATCACCAATTATATGATTCTTTGCACCTAATTTAACACCCTTCCCAGCATTCATCGCCAACTGTGTCATCTTCTCTATTTCAGTCGGTGCAGTTTTCATAACAAAGACTTCCTTTTCTTTAAAGGTTACCTTTGGTACTTGATCGTACAGATTAAAGGCCTTTTTAAGGGCGCTGTAGATAAACTGTTTCACTGCACCATCTTCATGGAACTTGATTTCAGTCTTCGCCGGATGGATGTTAACGTCGATCTCGCTTGGCGGAATCTCTAAAAACAACACGCAGACGGGATAGCGATTGTGCATCATATAGGGCTTGTACGCCATTTGGATCACTTCTTTAACGAGGTCGCTCTTAACGTATCTGCCATTGACGAACACCAGCTGATAGGCACGAGAACCCTTTGTATAATCAAACCTTGAGATATAGCCATTTAGTGTTAGACCATCGGCTTTATCCGAAATCTCATAGAGTCCTTTTACCATACTTTGATCAAATACGGCAAAGATGGCATTCATCAGGCTGCCTTTCCCCTGTGTGTGAAAGACGAGCTTGTCGTCGGATGTGTATTTAAACATTACTTCAGGATGTGAAAGCGCCAAATAGCCCATAAGCTCAGTAATTGAACGCCCCTCAGCAGAGTCGCTTTTTAAGAATTTCAATCGCGCAGGCGTATTGAAGAAAAGGTCTTTGACTAAGATCGTCGTTCCCTGTGTCGTTCCAATTTCACTGATTTTAAGGATTTTACCACCTGCAGCCTCTACGCGTCTACCCACGGTTTCGCCCACTCTAAGCGTGATCAGCTCCACAGAAGCCACAGCACAGATACTGGCAAGGGCTTCCCCTCTAAAACCAAGAGATGCGGTTAGATACAGGTCTTCGATACTTCTAATCTTACTGGTGGCATGGCGTTCAAACACCAACGGGAGATCGTCATAATGAATCCCATTACCGTTGTCAGATACCTTGATAAAGCTCTTGCCACCTTTTTTAATCTCAACGCTGATCTGTGTTGCACCTGCGTCGATGGCATTTTCTACAAGCTCTTTGATGACCATTGCTGGGCGCTCTACAACTTCGCCCGCCGCAATTTTACTTGCAGTACGCTCATCGAGCTTCATTATGCGATTGTCGTTCATACAGCTCCCCCTATATAAGCTTTAATCATGTTTCTATTGGTGCATCACTTATCCGCCTTAAACTGATTCACGATATTATAAAGTGCATTCATCGCTTCAATCGGCGTCATTTGCTCCACTTCCAGCTTATCTAGGTAGTGATAGAGTCCCTCGGATATCTGGTTTGCACCTGATGACTGTGCTTTAAAACCATTACCTGATTGATGTTGCGAGCCATTTGCACCACTGCTTTGACCACCCTCTAAAGATGAATCCATACCAGATTCAGCCGTCAAGTTTTGAATGTTGTTGTTAATATCGTTAATTTCCAGCTTCGCTAGAATTTGCTTTGCACGTTCGATAACGGGATCAGGTACACCGGCCAACTTGGCAACCTGTATCCCGAAGCTTTGGTTTGCACCGCCGCGTTCGATCTTTCTTAAAAAGATGATGTCATCTCTAGACTCTTTGACCGAGATTCTAAAGTTGCACACCCCATCGATTTTACCCTCAAGCTCTGTGAGCTCGTGATAATGCGTCGCAAACATGGTCTTCGCATGAATGCCTGAATGCTGACTGAGGTATTCCACCACGCTCCAAGCGATGGACAAACCATCGTAGGTGCTGGTACCTCTACCGATTTCATCTAGAATGATCAACGATTTTGATGTCGCATTGTTTAATATGTTAGCCAGCTCGTTCATCTCCACCATAAAGGTCGATTGACCTTGCGAAAGGTCATCTGAAGCGCCTACACGGGTAAAGATGCGATCGACCACGCCGATCTCCGCCTTTTCCGCCGGTACGAAGCAACCGATCTGAGCGATCAAGGTAATCAGCGCCACCTGTCTAAGATACGTCGATTTACCTGCCATGTTAGGCCCAGTAATGATGTAAAACTTGTGCGCTTTTTGATCCAACAGCGTATCGTTTGGCACGAAAGGCACTTCGTTGAAGATTCTTTCGATAACCGGATGACGCCCATTTTTAATTTGAATGGTGTCTTTGTTGGTTACTTTAGGTTTTACAAAACCATAGCGGTAGCTACACTCTGCAAACGACAACAGCGCATCGAGTGACGCAATCGCTCTCGCCGTCTTTTGAATGCGGTCGACGTGTACCATGATGTTTTGCTTTAGCTCACTGAAAAGCTCTTGCTCAAGGCGAACGATTTTTTCTTCTGCACCGAGCACGGTTTCTTCCAGTTGTTTAAGCTCGGGTGTGATGAAACGCTCTGCATTGGCAAGCGTCTGCTTTCTAATATAAGTTTCAGGGGCATTCTTCGCACTGCCCTTGGAGATTTCGATATAGTAACCAAAGACTTTGTTAAAGCCTACTTTTAACGTTTTGATGCCCGTTCTCTCACGCTCAGATTGCTCGATTTCAAGAATCCAGTTCTTGCCGTTGGCAACTGCATCGCGCAGCGTTGCGATCTCAGGGTGATAATCGGTCTTTATAACGCCACCATCTTTGATGGTATAGGGCGGTTCCTCTACGACACACGCATCGATCAAGTCATAGATATCTGAAAGTGCATCGATGTCTGCGTTGATGGTCTCAAATTCGCCCTCTTCCAGCGTATCGATACAGCCTTTGATCTCAGGTAGAACAAAGATTGACTGTTTCAAAGCGATGAGATCTCTCGGATTAATGCTACCGTAGACCAGTTTTGACGTAAGTCGCTCTAAGTCGTAGATTTGCTTTAAATGCGTTCTAAGATCACTTCTCAGTAACAGATCGTCTACCAGTACCTCAACGGTACTGAGTCTTTTTTGAATTTCATCTATGTCGATGAGTGGTTCTTCCACCCATGCCTTTAGTCTTCTCGCGCCCATAGCGGTGCACGTTTTATCCAAAACCCATAAAAGACTGCCCTTTTTATCCTTGGTGCGCATGGTTTCCACAAGCTCGAGGTTACGACGTGTGAATTTGTCTAGCACCATGAATTTGGAATGGCTGTAGATGTCGATTTTGTTAAAGTGATTCAGTGGTACCTTTGCCGTCTCTTCCACGTACGCAAGGAGTGCGCCCGATGCAATCAGCATAGCGGAAGGCTCGACAAAGCCCACACTTTCCACTGAAAAGACGTTTAAAATACGCGTAATGATGCGCTCAGAAGCGTGGATCTGAAACGCGTGATCGAGGTATGGCGTCACGGTGACGCTAAGGGCATCCAGTTGTCCGAGTACCTCATGGGATAATGGTGTGCGCTCAGAGAAAATCAGCTCACTTGGTTCAACCTTAATCAGCTCGTCGATCAGCTTGTCCACCGAACCAAACTGAGTGGTTTTCATCAGCCCAGTGGTGATATCGCAATATGCCAGTGCCAAGCTGCCTTCATACTCGCCCACAGCAGCCACGTAGTTATAATTGCCTTCATCCAGCATCTCAGGCTCGGTAATCGTGCCCGGCGTGATGATTCTCACAACCTCGCGTTTTACCAGTCCTTTCGCCAGCGCAGGATCTTCCGTTTGCTCGCAAATGGCGATCTTGATTCCCTTTTCCACCAGCTTTTTAATATAGCCATCCACCGCATGGTAAGGCACCCCACACAGCGGCGCTTTTTCTTCCAGACCACAGTTGCGGGCAGTTAGCGTGATTTCAAGCTCTCTAGACGCACGAATCGCATCGTCAAAGAACATTTCGTAGAAATCGCCCAACCTATAAAATAGGATGTAGTCCATGTAGTTCTCTTTAATTTCGAAGTACTGACGCATCATTGGCGTCAGCTTAGATTTATCTATCGTCATCATTCTACCTTACCACCGACTCAAACTCGCCAAACAATGAGAATTTCTTAGGTTTTGTAATCTTCACCATCACCAGCTTGCCGATCAACTCAGCATCGCCTTCAAAGGTTACTGTAAGGTTGTTTCTCGTACGTCCCATCAGGACTGCTTTTGAGCTCTTAGAGAAATCCTCAACCAAAATTTCAACGGATTTGCCCTCATATGAATGCATCTTTTCTTCAACCATTGGATTGAGTATAGAAAGTAGCTCTGTAATTCTAGCGTGCTTAACATCCTCAGGCACCTGATCTTCAAACTTCGCAGCAGGTGTCCCCGTTCTGATGGAGTACAGATACGTAAACGCAGAATCATAGCCCACACGCTTTACGATATCCACCGTCTCAGCAAAGTCCTCATCCGTCTCACCAGGGAAGCCCATAATGATGTCAGTGGTTACGCCAAGCTCAGGCATTAAGCCCCTTGCACGCTCCAATATGTCGAGGTATTGTTCTCTGGTATATCTGCGGTTCATGCGTTTTAAAACGGAATTGCTACCCGCTTGAACCGGTAGATGCAAGTATTCACACACTTTGTCAGCAGTTGCCATGGTCTCGATGAGCTTTTGTGAAATGTCCTTAGGGTGCGACGTCATAAATCGGATGCGCTCAAGGCCTTCTATGGCGTTGACTGCAAGGAGAAGATCCGCAAAATCAGCAGGATTTTCAAGCGTTTTACCGTATGAGTTGACGTTTTGTCCCAGCAGCATGACTTCTTTTGTACCATTGAGTGCAAGGCTTCTAATTTCTTCTACGATGTCCTCAAGCTTTCGACTGCGCTCTCTGCCTCTTGTATAAGGAACGATACAGTACGTACAGAAATTGTCACAGCCAAACATGATGTTCACATAGGCTTTAACTTCTTTCTTACGATTGGATCTCATGCCTTCTATGACATCGCCCTCAGTATCCCAAACCTCAACCACTTGACCTTTTCCTGTCAAAGTCGCCTCTAACAGCGAAGGGAAGTTGATCAGGTTGTGCGTTCCAAACACGAGGTCAACGTATTTATATTTTTTCTTAATCTCCGCAACAATATGCGGTTGCTGCATCATACAGCCACACACCGCCAGTGTCAAATCCGGTTTTTTCTCTTTTAGCTTCTTCACATGCCCAAGATTACCATACACCTTAAACTCGGCATTCTCACGCACCGCACATGTATTAAATATGATCAAATCCGAATCGTCAAACTTCTTCGTGATCTCATAGCCCATATCCACCAGCATGGCATTCAGCTTCTCTGAGTCGTGCTCGTTCATCTGACACCCATAAGTAACAATAATCGCCTTCTTACGGTGCTGAAGCTCTGTATAATGCGCCTCGTTGAGGTTTCTAATGTTTCTGATATGCTCATCGTTGTTTTCTAATATCGTCTCCATTGATTCGATATTGAGTGTTTCTCTCTTAGACATGTGTTTCTCCTAACCTTCTATTCAATCTCATTTTACGGGCATATAGCCACTCGCCCTACTCTCTATATCAGCCTTCGGCCTCTTTACGGTAAATCGTGCACCGCCTTCCAGCGTCAAAATCGCACGAAAAAAAGGGGAAAATTTCCCCTTCTAATTATAACAATTTTCACTTTGAAAACAAACCATTAATTTTTAACAGCAACATTCTTATATTTTTCTTGAAAGTTGTAATCGTCTTGAAGATTAATATCGAATGAAGTATCAAAACTGACGCGATTAATAATTTGACTTTTTTCATCAGGATTAATGTTCAGTAGGTTTAGAACTGAGACATCTTCACTGTTATATCCCATCTCATAATCCACCCTAAGCTTCTTAACAATCATAATCGTCAATATGCAGATCATAAAAACCAATAAAACTCTCATTAAAATATCTCTTTGCTTGTTAGACAACTTTTCCTCCCCATCTCTATGTGGTTCCCTGTGCGAACACAACTTTTAAACACACTTACTCATATAAAAGCGCAATCCCGATCCCTGCAAAATCGGATGGATGTCGAATGACCCATTGCTTTTCGGTTAGATAGACCTTAATCTTATCAAACTGACGTTTCTCAAACCATGTTGCTATTTCAGTTTTAAAATTTAATGTCGCCTCATTTGGAATCGGCAGACCGTTTTCATCCAGTAGCATCCCAACCATTGCTTCCTCACGCGTCTGAATCAGATGCGTTCCTTGCATGACACCAGCTACCTCTTTGGCAAATTCTACAACACGATAATCACCAGGAAAAACAACACGGTTGCCACCTGACAACAAGGTGTTCAGTGTCTCCTCTAGCTCTTTTGCACTTGATTCTACGTTAATCTTCTTAGCCAATGCTTCTGTGATATTTTCTCCTTTATCGTTAATGACGATCAAGCCATTATTCTCACTTTTATTATTACTATTCTCACTTGAGCTGGTTTTACTCAAGAGGATTAATCGATTCATTTGTACCTGTTTGTCCTGTGTATACGGCAGCACGACCACATCCAAATCTGCTGTAGCAGACTTAGTCTTGCTTAGATTAATAACTGAGATGACGCCGACGAACGCTAACACCATTACGATTAGCTTTAGCTTGCCTTTCTTACCGATGAAAAGTAATAAGAATAAGATTGCAAATACCACTATGCCTATCCCCATTAAAATCCTAGAAGATACAACTGTTTGTGTTAACGATGCGTCCATCTGCATACGAGAAGAATCGTTTAACACCATCGTCGAAGGCGCTTGGATCACAGCATTTGCTGTTTTTTCAAAATTGCCATTTTCATCAAGGCGCGTTATAACATATGGAAGGCTCGCTGAACCATCTCCTGATTTTATTAGCTCAAGTAAAGTGTCTTTATTTAGTTTCATAACTGGCACAACACCTGCATGTGAGGCATTTGCAATTTCATAGCCGATTTCGCCACCTACATCTATGGTTTTTACCGCATGGGTCGCATATGGATTATCTACACTTTCATTTGTCCAGATGGCAAATGTTTTACCCATTTTAAGATTTTTTTCAGCACTGAAGCTTAGAGTTACCGTATTCTTAACCACGTCATCTGTTGGTAACATCAAAGGATAGAACAAGTCATTACGAAGAATCTCTAAATATTCATCTGCACTTAAAAGATAAACTCGATCCTTGACTATTTCAGTCTGATCCTTATTTCCTGTTTTGACAGCGTGTTCACTTACGATTATTGCTCTAAACAGTTTTTCATCCATATTTGTACTATGTAAAAAGCCACTTTCATATGCATAAGCGTTTTCGCCATTGAAAACGTGCTCTGCATTAGGCGCTGCACCTGTCCAAGCGATTTGGACTGAAGTTGAGTTTAACCAATCTCTAAGACTTGAAGTTGACCATTGGTTAGAGCCATAATAATAAGCATAGCTATAAAAGCCGTCTTTAGCGCCATCATCTCCAGCCGCATCAAACGCCTTAACACTCAATATATATTTTGATATCAATACGGGATTCCCATCATCAAACTTATAAATTTGCCACTCTATTGGCTGTCCGTTGTAGATTCCTAGCAACAATCGGTCACCGATTTCTAGGTTTACTTTATCCGCTGCAAAGGTTGCCTGTGGCGAAAAGCTAAACATAACAAACAATAATAAGAACTCAATTATAAAATATCTCCTCCAACTTTTATTGAAAAATCGTTTCATAGTCTACTCCTCTCAAACTTTAGATGCACCATCACCCATTCTTCAATTCTTAACTAGAGTGTACCCTCAAAAACTTATGAAACTATTAAAAAAAAAGAAAACTCATATTATGATTTAAAAATCATAAACTACTTTAATGAAACCACAACCATCTGCCACCCTCTAATACAAGTGCATTTCCTTGATCCGTTTCAGAGACATAATCGTATTTTACTTCAAGTATTTCTGTGCCAAGTACATTGACGAGGCCATATTGATCGCCCATTTTACAAACCGCTATACCACCTTTAAACTCACCGATATAATCGTATGGTGTTTGCGCGATTATAGTACCATCCATGTTGATAATAATGGACTTTTGATCTATAAAATTAAGCGCCAAATTTGTGTCGGTTATCGAATTCAAGTGGTCTGTATCAATCTCACCTAAACTTGCCGTTAGATTAACCCGTCCCCATTTCGTCTTGATCAACTGATCCATTTCATGTTTATCTGTGGTACTCACTTTGCTCAATGTTGCTTCAAGTGATTTAAAATCAAGAAGCCATACGTCACCACTCTCTGATAAAACGACGGCATCATCCCCATAAATAGGTGAAATGACACGAAGGTTAATTGGGTATTTCTCACCATTGATCATAACACCATACCTTTCATAATCTGTCGTGTAGAATCCATTGCCACTCATTGTAGGATAAATGAGCGATGACGCACCTTCAGATAAAACTTTTGAAGTGACATCAAATACAGATTTGTGATTGACATCCGTGACTTCAACGCGTTCAAAAAAACCATTACCAAGATTCATTAGATTTTCCTTATGTGCCTCGGCACTAAATACCACGTTCCCAGCTGTATCAATAATGCATTGGTTTAGAATGGTATCGTTCTGATCCACTCTAACTACTTTTGCATATCCCGCTTTAAAGAGATCGCCAAACCCAATTGATTCACCAGAAACCTTTTCTATTACTTTTTCTCCTTGAGTATTTATATAATAACGTTCCCCATTTTCATCGATAACAAAAGCAACGCCTTCACTGAAAATTAAACGATTCACGTATTTGGGTTGAACCATTTGTCCTTCTAATAAATTGATAAAGCCAAATCGCATCTGATCATTGCTCTCATCATTACAAATTCTTATGACCCCATTACTAAGTTCTGCTTGCTCATCGATTTGATAACCTTGGAGATCGATCGGCTCTAAATAAACATCACTAGAATGTGCTTTAATTAAATCATTATTTACTTCATTTGCTTCCGTATTATTGGCCGACATAGTAGAGTCGTTCAGCACCTGACATGCACTCTGAGTGACAAGAACTACAAATAATAGAATACAAACAGCCGTCTTTCTAATATAAAGATTTAAAACATTCATTTTCGATATGTTAATTATTGATCCCATAATGTCGGATGGCTTTATTTTGAACGACTTTATACCGAATGGCTTTATTTCGAAAGCCTTTATTTTGTTTATATGTAATCTTTTACCTTCATTATTTTTAATATTTATTTTTTTTGACATGCGTCTCTCCCAGCTTCGTAATAGCAAACCTCAAGCGACATAAGTTTATCATAAGAAATTTAATTTTGGGATAAAACTTCCTAAATCACTGAAATAGATACCTTAACAAGTAAATCTTTGGATATCAAGTCCTCATATTTGATGACATGCAAGATTGTAGCGAAATAAAACCCCCTTTACTTTTTTCTCCAGTAAAGGGGGTAACAATCACTTTAGGGCTAATCAAACGGGATCGTTAGGATCAATTCACTTCCTCTATCAAGCCCATAATAAACTTCTTAATGCTGATTTTCCCGTGTGTTTTACTATTATGCTTTATAAAGTCCATTTCTTTTCGAACTTCTCTTAAGTCAAATAAAATGGAAGCGTACTTTTCAAAAACGTGGTGCTCATAATCTCTTAAACCCAGCTCTGCGATGTTGGAAAGCGCCTGACCTATCGTTCTTCTAATACGCTGCTCAATCGCCTTTTCACTGACGACCTCGCCTTTTTCCTTCTCATACTTGATAGAAACATAGTCGTAGAGGTCACTGAGCTTGTGATCCAGTCCGAATTGCTTCGCTCTGTTGTCTTGATCGAAAACAAACTCGATCATGTAGAGAATGTCCTTAGTTCCTGCTTCACTAGAGATACCCAGGTGATTCAGTATTTGTCTCGCCGCTTCGAGTTTCGGGTGCTTGGATCCTTCAGATGCTAGTTCATTCGTTGGATTAAGCGATTGCATGTTTTGAAATGCCGTTTGAAATGAATCGATGACGCGCTTCATCTTCATTTTTTCATCCACGCGATTGATGACGTTTAAAACTTCAATGACGTTAATTGGCTTATTAATAAAAAGTTCAATCCCACTGTTATAAGCCTTTGAAACCATATCCTTGGAATACACCTCGCTGATCATGATACAGGGTATGTCCGGATAATGATTTTTGATCTCTGTTACGACACTTATGCCGTCCTTTTTTGGTAACAATAGATCCACTAAAACGATATCTGGCTTTAATCGGATGATCTCACTTACCGCTTCTTCGCCTTCGGTCGATTTACCGATTACATCTCCCAGATTGTTGCTGACAATGATCTTGCTTAAAATACTCAGTACACTTCGGTCATCATCGACCAAATAAAAGTTGTAGTTCATATGCCCCCCATATTTCCCAACTGATGTCTGATTAATTATCTTTAGTTTGTGCTTTGCTAACCATCATTCGTGCCATTGGTATGGCAATTCTAAAGCATGTAAGGTTATTCTTTTTCGTTTTGACCTCTATCGTTCCTTCGAAATAATCCTCTACTAGGTGTTTCACATGCGTAAGTCCAATCCCTGACGCCATTACACCATTATTCTCATTGAATTTAGTCGAAAAGCCTGGTTCAAATATCAACGGTATGTCCTGTGGATCAATCCCATCCCCATCGTTACTGATTTCAAAAATCATTTGATTATCTTCTACGAACTGATCGATTGAACATTTGCCTTCGTACTTAAATGCCTCAACCGCATTGGTTACGATGTTGTTGAGGATCGAGATAACAGCCAAATAGTCCTCTGTTTTATAATCAAATCCAATCGCTTGAGAAAAATTGACGCTGACCTTACGATTTTGCGCATACTTTCGATTGGATGTGACGACGATATCGACGATTTCCTTAATATTCATACTATAAATCGGTGAATCCTTGATGCTCTTTTCAAGTCCAGAGATGACTCTAGTATAGTCTTTTTTAATTTCATGGATGTCTTTTGTTACGGATAAAATGGAAGATTTAAGCTCCGAATCGCCCATCTGCTCATAGATTTCAAAGCTGCGCTGCATGGCATTTTCAATGTCTTTTTTAGACTTTCTTAGGAAGAAGAGCTCATTTTTAAGGTTCGACATGAGCAGGATTCGCTCTACAAACACATGATGATTCTCTCTTTCCTTTGACTTTTCATAGTAATACCGCGTCAAGTACACTAGTACGGTGGTGATAATCGTTCTTAAAATACCGATCAAAATAATCGTAAAAATAATCTCTTCAAAATTGACGCTTTTCCATTCTTGACGAACGATGACCTCGATGATATTGGGGATACTGTCGCAGATCCAGATACTCAGGAAAAGTGCGTACGGCGTCTTAACCAAACTCCGAACGTCCAGTATGATAAAGAACACACTGTAAAATATATAAAAGAACAAAATCGGATAATAGACGTTAAAGGCTTGGAACAACGTGCCTTCGCCACTTGCGACATACACGAAACTCCGCACAAAAAACATCAGTAACCCGACCAGATTAATCGCAGAAAACGGTTCTATTTCATTAAAGGTAAGCATCAGAATATTAAGCACGACAACTGCAAAGGTCAGACGGAATCCCGAACCAAAGGGCATCACATAAATCTGCCCCATAAAGGTTGTAAATATCGCAACAAGTAACAATTGCTCAAGTTTTTGTCTCTTAATAGTCATAATAATTCTCCAAATCAGTTTATTTACACTTATTTAATATTATCACAAACTGGCTTGACTGAACATAGTTCGGCGTTAT
The DNA here is from genome assembly GCA_001897605.1 of Clostridiales bacterium 38-18. Lineage (GTDB taxonomy): Bacteria > Bacillota > Clostridia > Peptostreptococcales > Acidaminobacteraceae > Fusibacter_C. The sequence goes on from MKTL01000024.1 coordinate 43,858, forward strand.
CAATTTTTAGTGCGTCTAAAGATATTTTTCTCACTTCCATTAGAAAGTCATATAACCCTCTCTGGCCGACCGGTCCTCGGCTGCGCCTGCGGAGCGTCCGACGCGTTTTTATAGGCGTGTCTTCATCTATTCATAAACTAATTCAATCCCCAAACTCCTGCCCACCAGTTCCATTCCTCAAAATTTGTTGCCTCTATCGCCTCATAAATATCCTCAAACTCAGCTTCATAAGAATAATAATACTTTTTCGAAACAGCATTGTTTTCGTCAAAGTATATTACACCTCTTGCCGTATTCGTAAATAGACTAGCAATACGATCTTCCCATTTCTCTAATCCATTCGTTAATAAAGTAGCTTCAATTGCGGTTCTATAGCCATCATTGGTATTAACTATGACCCAAGCATGATAAGAGCTACTATCAAATGGTGCTTGCCCGATCACAATTTTAGAATCAAATCCCATTTGCTCTAGTGACCATTCCAAATATGCGGCTGACTCACTACAATCAAATACATTTAATACATAAGAAGTTGGAAGCTCAAAACCATATGTTAAATATTCCGATAAGCCTTGAACATTATTGGCGTAGTTATTGTACTTAGTATTATAGTAACCACTTGGAATTTTGCGTGCTTTTTCTTTATTAACTTCTTCTACTAGATCTTTAATATATGTAATTGCTTCATTTAAGTCGTCTTCATAATTTGAAATTTTTAAATTTAATTGCACAATTTCATCCGATTTGCTGATCAAGTTCATCTTTAACTCTCTTATCTGAGTTTCACTTTTAGTCAAATCGTTCGATATTTCAGCAATTTTCTCTTCATTTTGTAAGTTCACAGTCATTGAGCTTTTCAGTTCACAATAAGTTTGATAATAAAACGCAGCTATTATTAAAATTATGAAAAAGAATATTGCTATGATTACTTTCTCCAAATTTCTCTTAAAAATACCCAAAGCTTTTTCTCCTTTACTATATTTTGTTCTTAATAATATATTATCATAAAGATATACTTTTTTATTGCTCACAAATTTTTTACATATTGCCACAGTTATTTCGATCTACTACACCAAAGAAACCACCCACTACAACCTTCGTCGGGCGCTCCGCAGGCATAGCCGAGGACCGGTCGTCCAGAGAAGGTTGTAGTGGGTGGTTTCTATTTCACAGCTCAAATGTTTGTTTGTAATAAAAAAGTCCTACTATTACCTTCGTCAGGCGCTCCGCAGGCAAAGCCGAGGACCGGTCGCCTAGAGAAGGTTGTAGTGGGTGGTTTTTATAGTTGCAGATTAAACATTAAAACAATTTAGCAAAAGCCTCTAATCGCTTTAAGCCTTCTACGATGTTCTCCATACTAGTAGCATAAGACAAACGGATGTAATTATCCACACCAAATGCGATACCTGGGATAACAGCAATGTTTGCTTTGTCGATTAGCACAGCTGCAAGATCAAGTGAATCTTTGATCAACACGCCATCGATGCTCTTTCCTTTGAAATAAGAGATGTCCACCATAACGTAGAAGGCACCCTTAGGCTCAACGCAAGATACATTTGGCATTTCACCGATGGTTTTTACCATGTATTGACGTCTTTCATCAAACGCCACACGCATTTCCTCGATAGTGGTTTGATCTCCGTTTAGCGCCTCGATACCAGCGTATTGAGCAATGGTGTTTGCATTTGAAGTGGCATGTGATTGAACGTTACTCATCACTTTCGTAATCGCTAAAGAACACGCCGTATAGCCAATTCTCCAGCCTGTCATCGCATACGCTTTACTTAGACCGTTTATTACGATGGTTCTTTCATACAAATCTTCGGATAAGCTCGCGATGCTGACGTGCGTCTCTCCGTAGATGAGTTTTTCGTAGATTTCATCTGAGATGATGTATAAATCGTGCTTCGCTGCAAACGCACCGATTGCCAAAAGCTCTTCACGAGAATACACAGCACCCGTTGGATTGTTTGGACTGTTGATTAGCAATCCCTTTGTTTTATCAGTTACTGCCGCTTCTAGCTGATCAACGGTCACTTTAAACGCGTTTGCCGCACTGCCTTCAACTAAAACTGGAACGCCATCGGCCATTTTTGTCAGCTCATAATAGCTTACCCAATATGGAGATGGAATGATGATTTCATCGCCAGGATTACAAATCGCTTGAAGTGCATTGAATAACGAATGCTTTGCTCCTGAAGAGATCACGATTTGATTTGGTTTATATTCAAGATGATTATCGCGTTTGAGCTTATCACACACAGCTTGTTTGAGTTCAACTAAGCCAGACGCCGCGGTATAGCCGTTACCGCCCATTTCGATACGCTTAATTGCAAAGTCTCTGATGTTTTTAGGTGTGTTAAAATCTGGCTCGCCTGCTCCGAAGCTCACAATATTGACACCGCTCTCTTTTAATTGTTTCGCTTTAGCGGTAATCGCTAAGGTCATCGATTCTTCTATCGCTAAATTTTTGCTTGATAATGGTTTCATAAACGCCTCCAAGTCATTTGTTCGCCTTTAGTATAGCAAGTTAACAGGTAAATTGTATAGTTTCTAAAACAACTATTTACATCATTTACTTAGTTATTTTAAGCATTTTTGTTATAAAATTAATTAATTTAATCGTCTACTTTTTCGAAAAACGATCCTCATTATAAGCATAATGATGGACCTGAGTATTTGGTGCAACGGTATACTCGCTTAACTCTTTTAGCGGTTTGCCATCCATGATCAGCTGGAACATCATCAGTGTAACCCCATGTGTTACCACAAGCACATTATGTGGTTCTGATTTTTTCGACGCAGTAGTCACCTGCTCATTTAAAAAACCATTTACACGTTCATAGACGTCATGATACGTCTCCGCATCTGATAGCCAAAAGTTTTCAGGATGATTGTAAAAGATCTCTAGCTGTTCAGGGAATTGAACTTCGATTTCCTCATGTTTCATGCCTTGCCAAGGACCAAGATTTATTTCGCGGAGTCGCTCATCTGTTTTATAGCCACCGTGATGCTCTGAAAGAATCAACTCCATCGTGCGTGAAGCACGCGGACTCGGTGAACTGACACAATGATGAAACCGATGTGGCTTCAAATGCTGTTTAAGTTGCTTTGCACTCTCAACACCATGCTCTGTTAATGGTGAGTCCAACCAACCTTGAAATCTGCGCTCTAAATTCCATTCAGTTTGTCCGTGTCTAACGATATATAAATTCAACATAGCATTTCGCCTCCTTTTTACATTTTAAGTAAGTCTGCTACATCTGTAAATAGAAATTTGACAATTTCTTAACCAAATGCATATGTCTTTTTTAATTATCGAATCCACTCGTAAACATCTGTTTTCTTAATTGGCTTCGAGCCTGCCACTTCGATGTTTTCATAACCGAAGCAAACGGCAAATAGCGGTGTGTACCCTTCCTTGATGTTAAGCATTTCTTTTGCTTCATCTAAATGTAAGAAGAATTTGATAAGACCAATCCAAACCGATCCAATCCCGAGGCTGGTTGCCGCTAAAAGCATATTTTGAATCGCTGCACTACTGTCCTCTACTGGCGAATAGGCATCGTCCTTTGCAGAGACGATAATTACTGTAGGTGCATTATGAAGTAAGTGATAGCGCTCACTGGCACCAAACTTTTTAATCCAGTCTACTTCTGATTTCTGCATTTCCGCTTTTGCCATTTGATTCATTTTTTCTATTAAATCGCGATCCTGAACGATGGTATAATAGGCCGATTGTGCGTTATGACCGCTTGGCGCTTGAATCCCCGCTTCAACAATCGCAATAATTTCTTCATCACTTAATTGTTTTTCTGTAAATCTTCTGACGCTTTTTCTTCTGTACATGTTCTTAATAATTAAGTTCATCCTTATTCCTCCACATTTACTTATTTTCCAATTGATCTGAAAAGTGATGCAATTGCTTCACCAACGCTTCACCTTCATCGTACCCAATTATTTCTGAATAAGCGTGATACAACTTTCGCCATTGCTTTTGTATCTGCTCTTGAATGTCCACACCCTTTTCCGTCAATTCTAAAATACTACTTCGTCCAGAGTGTTCTCTTTTTACATACCCTTGCAGCACAAGCTTGTCTACTAATCGAGTAAGTGTAGATTGCGTTACAAATAATTCTTCCGCCAAAGCCTTTGAAGACATGGATTGATTTTCATATAATGCCATCAATAAATAGGCATAAGTCGGTGAAAAACCAAGTGGTAAAAAAGCCTCTTCAGCCAATTTTGTTATATTGCGATTGAGACGGCTAGAAGCAAAATACAAGCAACAACGATTTACTTCGTTCATAAACAACTCCTAAACATTTGTATGTACAAGCATATAATATAGAATTTAATACTACCTGTCAATTCTTTAACCAAAATATAAAAAGGCTCTATGATGTAAATAATGTACGTAGAAGGTCTTAGCGCAAGCGCTAACAAGCTTCGAAGTATATTGTTTACATCATAGAGCCAATGTCATACTATGCATTTTTACGAAGGAAATACCACGCGTTCCTTATGAATCAATTTTCTAGCCACCACTAAAAGTGCAAGTGTAATCACTGCTGAGGTTGCAAATGAAATCATTACCATTCCCCAGTTCCCATCACCAAGTAGAATTTGCTTCATATTAACGATGTTGTTGTAAACAGGAATATAGTAATTAATGCCACTGACATCGCTACTGCCAAACATATTTAAGAAGCCTGTAATCATAACAACCATATAGGCTGGTGTAATATAAGCGCCAGCTTCTTTAACCGAGTTAGCAATCATAGATAAAACTGAAATAATCGTTACATACATCCCTACAAGACCTATCATACAGATGAAGAACATCATTAGTTCAGCACCACCTAATGCAAACTGTGACATATCAAACGAGCCGCCTGATGAAAGAAAGTTCGCACTAAATGGAATCGAAATTATGACGCCTATAAACGACGAAAGTGTAGAGATTAAAGCAACTACTGCTAAGCTCAGTACCTTACCACCAATAATCATACCTCTGTCTACAGGTGTTAATAGCATTGTTGCGATCGTGCCACGTTCCTTTTCGCCTGCGATTGAGTCCATTCCGATTCCCATTGCACCTGCGAAGATAAAGATTGAAACCAACATTGGAATGAGATAAGCTATCCCTCTATCAATCCCTTTGTTTTCCTCTGGGATCATGATTTCCGACGTCGATAAGGAGAATACACTTAAAAAGGATTCACCACCAAGACGGTCAGCTAATACTTGATTTCGATAAACTTCAAATAAGCTACCAATTTTATAGCTGGCTTCAATACTCACATCACTTTTTGGAGAGTATAGACCTTCTACCAAAGGTAAATTTGTGCCATCAAATGCTTCTAATTTTGCTTCAAAGTCTGGTTCAAAATATAGATAAAAATCATAAACATCATCTCTTAACAAGGTTTCAGCTTCTTCTTTAGAAAAATCAACAGAAGTATAGACCATTGTTGGGTCTGCATCAATTAAAGCGCCTATTTCCGCAGGTACGTTAACCGCTGCTATAGTTGTAACGTGAGATTCTATATCATTATTCGTTTTGCTGATCATCATGCCCATGATTGAATAGATCACTGCGATACTTACCATTGGCAGAATAAAATTTGTAATGATCAATCTTCGATCGGTAAAAACGCGTCGAAGCTCCTTTTTCATAATTATAATCAATGATTTAAACATGCATCTGCCCTCCTGATGTTTCATAAAGGTTAAAGAAGGCATCGTCTAAATTGCCTTTCCCTGTTAACTTATAGATTTCATCAAGTGTTCCCATCGCTTTTATCTCGCCATCCATAATGACCGCAATCCTATCGCAGAGTTTTTCAGCGACATGCATCATATGCGTTGAAATGATAATGGTCTTCCCTTGTGACTTTAAGATCTTCAAATACTCCGTTACAGCTCTAGCCGTGATAATATCTAGACCGTTGGTTGGTTCATCAAAGATGACAACCTGTGGGTCATGAATTAAGCTGACGACGATTGAAAGCTTTTGCTTCATCCCTGTAGATAGATCGTTTATCTTAGTAAATCTAAAAGGTGTAACGCCAAAGTAATCGAAAAGATGGTTCATTCTTTCTTCAATGACGGTTTCATCAAGTCCATGTAATCGACCAAAAAATCTCGCTGTATAATCGGGTGTAAAGTGAGTGTCTAATTTTAACTCATTGGTTAAGAACGCGAGTTCTCGTCTAACTTGTTCACCTTCCGTTGCGCCATCAAAACCATTGACAGAGATGGATCCTTCTGTTGGATTGATCAATGTAGCAAGACAACGCATCGTCGTTGTTTTACCCGCGCCGTTCGGGCCAAGTAAGCCAAAGATTTCATTGTCATTGACGATAAAATCGATCCCCTTAACGGCATACTTTTGCTTTTCTTTGCTTTTGTTTTCAGTCATTTGCTTTTTAGAGAGTTTAAATGACTTCTTAAGCCCCTTGACATGAATCATATAATGCTCCTTTACATTTCTATTCTATAATGATTATAATAACAACTAAACTATAACTACATTATATGAAATCTGTCTTTCTAAAACATTATAATTTCATTAAAATATGCTGGAAATTAATTAAAACGAAAAAAACTCTATGAGGATAATATTTTTCTCTTAGAGTTTTTTAATAGGTTATAATCGTTATTTTATTATTTCTGTTATCTCTGTTATTTCTGCAATGTTAATTATTTCAGTTATTATGATATTTTAGATACTATAGTTTATTCAGCTGATTTAATTTCTTATCAGATAATCAAATGCGCTAAGTGCCGCAGTTGCACCATTTCCCATGGCTATGATGATTTGTTTAAAAGGTGCTGTCGTACAGTCGCCCGCGGCAAATACACCCTCTAAGCTGGTTGCGCCTTTGTCGTCAACTATAATCTCGCCTATTCTGTTGCGTTCTATCGTATCTCCTAACCATTCGGTACTTGGAACTAGACCGATTTGTACGAAAACGCCTTGTAGGTCAATTTGCTCCTCAGAACCAGATGCTCTGTGAATGATTTGAATGCCTTCAACCTTACCATTGCCTACAATTGCTTTCGTCTGAACGTTTTTAATCACCTTTACATTTGGTAAGCTGTATAAGCGTTCTTGTAAAACAGCGTCCGCCTTAAGTTCAGGTAAAAATTCTAAAACCGTCACCTGACTGACGACGCCAGCTAGATCTATTGCTGCCTCTATTCCAGAGTTGCCACCGCCGATGACTGCCACGTGTTTCCCTTTAAACAAAGGACCATCACAGTGTGGGCAATAGGCAACGCCTTTATTTTTAAATTCTTTTTCACCAGGAACGCCCAGTTCACGCCATTTAGCACCGGTCGCAATGATCACAGCCTTACTCTTTAGAGTCGCACCATTTTCTAGTGTCACTTCTATAAGCTCCGATTTTTTTAGGCTGCTCACTCTTTGTTGATTCATGATGTCTACATTATAGTGTTTTACGTGTTCTTCTAAACTTGAAGCAATCTTTGGCCCTTCTGTATAAAGCGTCCCGATAAAGTTTTCAATGCCCATCGTATCGAGTACCTGACCACCAAAACGCTCTGCCACAACGCCAGTACGAATGCCTTTTCTTGCCGCATATATGGCTGCACTTGCACCAGCAGACCCGCCGCCTACGACGAGAACATCAAACGGTTCTTTGTTTTCAAAGTGACTTGCTGAAACCGTTTCACCGAGCTTGTTTAAAATTTCCTCTAGAGTCAATCTACCGCCGCCAAAGAACTCACCCTGTAAGTATATTGCTGGTACGCCCATGATTTCTTTCGATTCAACTTCTTCCGAAAAGACTGCACCATCAATCATCGTATGTGATATGAGCGGGTTAATCACACTCATCAAGTTTAAAGCTTGTACCACTTCAGGGCAGTTGTGACAGCTTAGGCTGACATAGGTTTCGAATTTTAGCTCTCTGTCAATTGCTCTTACACGATCAATTAAGGATGCATCCACTTTAGGCGGTCTACCGCTGGATTGAAGTAAAGCAAGCACAAGAGAGGTAAATTCATGTCCTAATGGAACACCTGCGAAAGAAATGCCCGTCGGTCCATCTGCTCTATGGATAGAAAAACTAGGCGTTCTATCTAGAACCCCTGCTTCGATTTTGATCCGATCAGTCAATTCTGTGAGCTCATCAAGCATTTGTTTCATATCCAAAGAGGCTTGATCCTCACCTATACTAAAGCTTATGGAGAGATCGCTCTCCATAAGCTTTAAATAATTGGCTAACTCTTGTTTGAGTGCATCATCAAACATCATAATTCCACCTATATTTTTCCAACTAAATCAAGACCTGGCTTTAAAGTTTCTTTGCCTGCTTGCCATTTAGCTGGACAAACTTCATTTGGGTTATTTCTAACGTATTGAGCTGCTTTGATTTTATTAATCAAAATACTTGCATCTCTACCGATACCACCTGCATTGATTTCTACTGCTTGAACGATACCATCTGGATCAATAATGAAAGTCCCACGATCTGCTAAACCTGAATTTTCATCCAATACATCAAAGTTTCTAGAAAGTACGTGTGCTGGGTCACCGATCATTGTGTATTTGATTTTACCGATAGCGTCTGAGCTATCATGCCATGCTTTATGTGTGAAATGCGTATCTGTAGAAACTGAATATACTTCTACGCCTAATGCTTTTAACTCATCGTATTGATTTTGTAAATCTTCTAGCTCAGTTGGACAAACAAATGTAAAGTCTGCTGGATAAAAGCAAACGATGCTCCATTGTCCTTTTAAATTTTCCTGTGTTACCGTTACAAAAGTTTCATTTACATAAGCCTGTGCACTAAATTCTAATATTTCTTTACCTATCAAAGACATGTTATTCCTCCATATTTGTAATCATTACAACTTGATAGTTGCTATCATTAATTATCTACATTTAGGAGAATTTGTCAAGGACACATTTTTGTTTCTATGATTTTATCATTAGTGAAATTATAACTGAATTAAAATCCATGCAACCCCAAAATAAAGAACAATTACTCAAAACTAAAAACAATTACTCAAAACTAAAAACAATTAATTAAAAACAAAAAACCGATATCCATCGCGTGGATATCGGTTAAAAGGTCTCTGTTATAAACCATTTTGTATTTAAAGATAAGTCTAAATCAAAATAAAGTCGTTTGTAATCATTGTCCTTCGGTAGAAACACTCTAACGATAGGGCTTTCAGGATAGAGCTTATTTTGATAGAGAACGATGCCTCTATGCCCTGAATTTAGAATAATTCCAGTGCCTGTAGGATAAATGTTAATGTGCTTGGCAAATGTCTCCATGATATGCATATCAAAGTGTTTGTCCCCAAGATGCGTAATCTCTCGAAAAACCTTATCAGGTGCAGATCGCCTTTGGTAGACCCGGTCGTTAGACATCGCATCGTAGACATCAGCTACAGAAACTATGCGCGCAAATAAAGGTATCTTAGTATTTCTAAGACCCATTGTATACCCTGTCCCGTCAAATTTTTCATGGTGATACAGCGCAATTTGAGCGGATTCATCCGGGATATCTGTTTGAATTAATATATCATAGCCATACTCTGTATGACGTTTAACTTCTCTGAACTCTTCACTCGTTAGTTTTGCAGGCTTCTTCAAGATTTCTTCTGGAATCACGATCTTGCCGATATCATGCAAAATAGCTCCCATTCCCAAATGCTTAAGCTGCTCTGGACTCAAATCTAGATCAATGCCTATGATTAACGCAAGAACACCAACATTCACTGAATGCTGGTACGTATAATCGTCTACTGATCTTAATTGAGACAGCGCGAAAACAAAATCCTTTTTATCCAACAATTGTTCAATCATGTCCTGCACAAGGTCGCTGATTTTTTGGATATCAGTATTGGTCACACTCTTAAACTTCATCATGGTTTTCTTGATTTGGTTTTGAGCGTGTGTGCGGGTTTTTTCATGGATCACATCTTGGATATTCAAGGACCTGCGGATGTTATTTACCGTTTCTGGTGTCATTCTGCCAAACTCGTCGACATAAATCTCACTGACACCTGCATCGATAAATCGAGGAATATATTGTTCCCGAAAGATACTTCCTTTCTTGATGAGAAGTACCCCGTCTGAACCATATACATCTTGAGCGATGATAGAGCCGGGCATTACCCCACCTATGAACTGTTTTTGCATTTCCCCACCATATAGTATATTTTTGGCTTACGTAATATATTTCGACACTATATATGCTTTACTTTATGCTAATTTGCGAGAAAATGCAACTTTTTTTATATATATTATCTTGAAAACCTTAATTTTTTTTAATTTTTAAAATAAATATGTCTCAAAATAACAAATTACAGCTTTTTCAAAGTCCCCAGTAATCCTCTAGCCAAACTTCTACCAGCAGAACTACCTAAAGACGAAATAAATGATTTTGCAACCTTTTCGAAAATAGAGTCTGGTTTTCTACCTCTCTTCTTTGGCGCATTACTTTCTGCTATGGATTTCTGAGTTCTATTTTGTGTGGATGGATTACTAGTATTTCTATCTAATAGCGGATTTTCGTCTTGTAAACGTTCGTAAGCAGATTCACGGTCTACCACAACCGAATACTTCTCATTAAGCTGAGCATCTATGAAATAGTTAATTTCCTCCTGATGTCCAAATGCACTTTGAGGTGCAAGAATATAGGCGCGTTCTGTTATATTAGGCGTTCCTTTTTCATCAAGACATGAAATGAGCGCTTCTCCAACTCCCAATGATAAGAGCGCTTCCTCTATATTAAGACTTGGATTGACTCTAAATGTCTGTGCAGCTAGCTTTAGTTGTTTTATTTCCTTAGCTGTATATGCTCTAAGGGCATGCTGAATTCTATTGCCCAGTTGTCCGAGAACTGAATCTGGCAAATCTGTCGGAGATTGTGTTACAAAGTAGATACCGACACCCTTCGATCGTATCAATCGAATCACCTGCTCAATTTGACTAAGTAAAATTCCTGGAATTTTGTTAAATATTAAATGTGCTTCGTCGAAGAAAAATACGACTTTAGGCACGTCTAGATCGCCTGCCTCTGGCAAAGTCTCATATATTTCTGAGAGCAGCCAAAGTAAAAATGTAGAATACAATAATGGATTACTTACGAGCTGAGTCGCATCTAGTCGATTTATAACCCCTTTACCTGACTTGATTTTCATAAAGTCTTCTATTTCAAGAGCTGGTTCGCCAAAAAATGCATCGACACCCATTTGCTCAAATGTATTTAGCTGTCTAATGACTGCGCCTAAGGAGGCTTTATTTAACCCGCCGTAGCTTTCTAAAAAATTAGTGCTGTTATTATAAGCAAACTCAACCAACGCTTTTAAATCCTTAAAGTCTATCAACAAAAGGCCTTCATCATCTGCAAATTTAAATAGCGTATGTAGAATACTGGTTTGAGTCTCATTTAAACTGAGTAATCGTGCCAATAGCATCGGACCCATATCAGAAATGGTCGTTCTTATCGGTAGACCATTCTTGCCAAAAAGATCCCAATAATGGGTTGGGAATGTATCAAACTCAGATGTAGCTTCCTCAATTTGCGCAAGGCGTTCGGTTAACTTTTCTGAGGTTTGTCCTTTGCATTCAAAGCCGTTCAAATCACCCTTTACATCTACTAAGAAGGTTGGGACACCTAATTTACTTAGCTCCTCAATGAAAAGTTTCATCGTTATGGTTTTACCCGTTCCTGTGGCACCTGCAATAAGTCCATGTCTATTGATCATAGATGGCACTGGACCAAGTACCCCCTTATTTAACACTTTAGCAATTTTCAACTGATTCATACGCCCTCCTAATTAAAATAGTTATAGCGCACCTCAATGCGCTATAGTAGCTCTGTTCTACGGTTATAACTAAGCTGGTTTAAAGCGTTTGCTCGTACTTCCAACCGTCCTTAAAATCAACTTTTATTGCGACATAAAGGTTGATGAGCGAAAGTGCTGCTGCTAAGAAAAAGATATATTGTGGTCCCCAAATGGTCCAAACGATACCACCCAAATACGCACAAATAATGGATACAAAGTGATCCATACTCTGACCCAAAGTTAATGTCGGTGTAACATCCGTTGGTTTAACCGCAATTTTTCTAAGATAAACGGTTCTTATGATGCCCATCTGAGTGGACATTTTATCAAAGATAAAAATCAGGTATGCAAATAAAACGCCGTAGCCAACGGTACTGACACTCCCATTTACATAGCCCATACTTAAAAATCCATAAATTAAGTATACCCCTATAAAGGAGATCGCATCAAGATATAGCATGTTTTTAACACCGTATTTATCTAGCCATTTTCCTATTGCAGGTATAAAAAAGATGCCTATAAAGGAGCCGATAACAGTTAATATTGAAATCGTATCTGCTTTTTTTCCAAGGATATCTATAATCACCCACGGTCCATATACCATCATAATTTGCTTTTGAACACCAAATAGTACGACCAATGTATAATAATAACGGTACTCAGCTCTAAATACAAAGCCCTTTACTGCAGTATGTGGTTTGCTTTGTCTAACCTTTTTATCCAGCATGCCCAATAGGATAAATACACCAAGAAATAGCATAGCTGCAATGAGAAATGGTGACTTTAGATTGGTCTCAAAGCTCATAAATCCCATTTTAAAGCCTGCAAATACAACGAGTGATGCTATCATCTGAACGCCAGTAAAAAATCCCTTAAACTGTCCAAGTCGCTTACCTATATTATCTTTTTCTGCTAACTCAAGGCCGATGCTATCCTGTAGAGGAAAGAACAAGTGCATCCCAAGCGAATTGATAAAGATGAAGATAATCATTATATTAAATGACGGTGTGTAAAGTCCTAGCGCCAAAATCCCCACGATACTTAGCAGCTGTGCCAGCATCGATATCCTGATATCACTCAAAAATGATAACGCAGCAATAACGAACACACTGATAAGACCAGGAAGCTCTCTTGGAAACTCTAGAAACCCTCTTTGATACGCGGTTACATTATAAGCATCTTTAAAGAAGTTTGAAATAACATTGTTTGTCATTCCAAGTCCAAATGCAGTCAGTGCAATAATGGCAAAATAAATTCTAATCTCTTTTTTCATGTCCCCTCCAAAACTGTCCTTCAATTACTTATTTTATCACATGTATTTCGATATACAAAATAAAATGATAGTTTATGGTGGCATCCTTTTGACATATGAGTGCCCTGCCAATTATACCCCTCTCCTGAAGACCGGTCCTCGGATTCCCTGCGGAGCTTCTTACGTGGGTTATAATTGGCAGGGCACCTAATATACTGTAACAGGCTGCACACCTTTTGTGTCGATAAAAGTAGAAACGAAATAAGAAAAGAGTTGCCTAAGGCAACTCTTAACTTACTTCTAAATCACTTATTCTTTAATCACTTAATCCTTTTACTCCAAACGACACCTAGATAAAGTAACACATTTAGAACTGAACGCTACAATAACTATCGGAGGAGGCTCCGCAGGCGCACCCAAAGGGTGCCCGAGGACCGGCCCTCCGGAGAGAGTTGTTGTGGCGTTCAGTTTAAGTGATACACTTTACACCCCAGTGTAGTTATGCAATGCCCCACAGAAAAACTCTGCAGCACCAACTCTGTGTTGATCGTAGTAGTGCTTGAATCTTTCATCAGCGACATACATGTCGCCAAGTCCGGCATGTGCTTCTTTTGAATACGTTTCCCAGTAGAGGCATAACCATTCTTTGTGCTTTTCACATGCAGCCATAGCGGTTTCGCTATTTGCATCACCTTCATCCATCGCTTTGAGGATCAGTTCAATTATCTCTGCTGCCAATTGATTTGCATGGTTGTAGGTTGCTTCGCTCATATTGGCAAATTTAGCATTTGACTTTGCAATAACTTCTTCGCCATATTTTTCTCTAATTTCATTTCCATATTTTTTTTCATTATCTTCTAAAAGCTGTTTCTTTAAGCCTTCAAATTTTTCTTTATCTGACATCGTTCGTCTCCCTTCTACTTCTTCAATCGTCTTTTGTACATTGTTGATGAGTAAATCCAAATGTGCACGTTTGGACAGCAGTTCATCATAATGTGTTTTCAACGTTTTAACTTCATCGTATTGATCAGAGTTCAATATGAGTTTTATATCATCAAGGCTGACATCCAATGCTCTAAAAAACAAAATCTGCTGCAGCTTATTGATTTCATTTCGACCATAAATTCGATATCCTGATGAATTGATTCTCGCCGGCTTAAGCAAATCAATCTCGTCATAGTACCTCAAAGTACGCGTCGTTACCCCTGAAATAGCGGCTAATTTATTCACTGTATATTCCATATCTGACCTCCTTGATGCTATCATATACCCTTACGTTACGTTAAGGTCAATAATAAAATTTAACTTTTTTTAAAATGACATAAAAATTAATTTATACAACTTCATAAATCCTTATCTCTTATCTGTACATCTATGATAAAATATTAGGGAACCGAAATATAAATTTGGAGGTAACTATGCCGTCAAAACGATTACTAAGATCTGAAGTACCGACACATATGACGTGGGATCTCGCTCCACTATTTTCATCTAGAGAAGCCTGGCTAAATGCTTTAAAAGAAGCTGAAGCTAGTTTTGAAGCTGTTTCAAAATTCAAGGATCACTTGACTACAAATGGTAAAACGACCTACGCCTGCTTATGTGCTTTCGAAATCGCTTACCAAAATGCAGTAAAGATAGGCACTTACGCCAATTTAAAACAATCGGAAGATGCAACTGACCCTCAAAATCAAGAGGATAGCATGATGTATGGCGCATTTGCCACTAAAACAGCTTCTTCTGTTTCTTTTATGTCTTCTGAAATTACAGCACTCGATAGACATGCCTATGATCAGCTTTTCATTGATGAGCCAAAACTTAATGAATTTAAAAACTATTTAGATGATGTCTATTCTGTTAAAGAACACATGCTGTCTCCTGAAACCGAGCGGGTGTTATCTGCCTTAGGTGAAGCCTTCGAAGCGCCATACAGAACCTACAATACAAGTAAAGCTGCTGACATGACCTTTGAAGATTTTGAGATTAAGGGCGAAAAGTACCCAAACTCCTTTGGTTTGTATGAAACAAAGTATGAATTTTCAACAGATACCGAAATTAGACGTACAGCCTATGATTCATTCACAAAATCACTTAGAGCATACAACAATACCTTTGCTTCCGTCTATGCGACTGAAATTACAACACAGGTTGCCTTAAGCAGATTAAGAGGCTACGGTTCAGTAACCGAAATGCTATTAGAACCACAAAAAGTGACGTCTGAAATGTACAACAAACAGATCGATACTATATATACAGAGCTTGCACCACATATGCGCAAACTAGCTCAAATTAGAAAAAAACAGCTTGGGCTTTCTGAAATTCGTTATTGCGATCTAAAAGCACCTTTAGATGCAAGCTTCAATCCTCCTGCAAATATTGAAAGTATTAAGACCATTATAATTGAAGCTCTCGCAGTTCTTGGCGAAGACTATAAAAAAAGCATGGTGCGAGCATTTGAGGAGCGTTGGATTGATTATGCAGACAACGTAGGAAAGTCCACAGGCGCATTTTGTGCATCTCCTTATGGCGTTCACTCCTATATCCTAATTAGCTATCAGGAATCTATGCGTTCTGCCTTTACACTTGCACACGAGCTAGGACATGCAGGTCATTTCACTATTGCAAACAGAACACAAAGAATATTTGATACCCGCCCATCAACCTACTTCATAGAAGCACCTTCAACTATGAATGAAATTCTACTAGCAAATCACTTGATGAAAAAGGATGATTCAAAAGAAATGAAACGTTGGGTTATTCTTCAAATGATGGGGACCTATTATCATAATTTTGTCACACATTTACTTGAAGCTGAATTCCAAAGACGTGTTTACATGCAAGCAGAAGCTGATGGTCCAATTACAGCTAAATGGCTCAACGAAACAAAGCTCAATGTCATAAAGACATTTTGGGGCGAAGCTGTCGTTGTCGATGATGCGGCTGGCATGACTTGGATGAGACAGCCACATTACTATATGGGTTTATATCCTTACACCTATTCAGCTGGATTAACCATTTCTACTGCTGTAGCGAAGCAAATAATGTCTGAGGGTCAGCCAGCTGTTGATAGATGGTTGTCTGTTTTAGCAGCAGGTGGTACGATGCGACCACTTGATCTCGCACTTATGGCAGGTATTGATATGTCAACAACAGCACCGGTGAAAGCAGCAGTGGATTATGTTGGTGAATTAATAGATGAACTTGAAAGATTGTATCAATAAAGCTACCCTTAATAAAGAAGGACTCTGCCTATCAACTAGGTTAGAGTCCTTTTTTCTTTTTTTTGATTAACCAGGTACTTTAAATACCTTTAAGCATTAGTAATTACTTCTTATAATAAAAGAATGTCTTATTTGATTCAAAATTATATCTTTGTGGCTGAATGATTTGCTCGGTGCTACCTACAAAGAAATAGCTGTCTGAGGATAATGATCCGTAAAATTTCTTATACATCTCATCCTTAGCTTCTTCTGTGAAATAAATCATTACATTTCTACAAACTATTAAATCGAAGCCTTTTGGATATTCGTCAAGAAGCAAATTCATTTTCTTAAATTCGACACATGCTTTAATTTCATCTTTAATTTTAAAACTCTTACCTATTGGCTCGAAATATTTTTTAACATATGCCTCTGGAACATTTTTAATGCTTTTGTCGCTGTAGACACCTACCTTAGCTTTGTTCAGAGCCTCAGAATCAAAGTCCACTGCTAATATCTTGATATCTTTTAAAGGTAAAAACTCACTTAAGCACATAACTAAAGAATATGGTTCTTCACCTGTAGAACAAGCTGCAGACCAGATTTTAGGATGCTTAGTCTTTTTTAATAAGGTTGGAAATATATCTTCTCTTAGAACATCCCATTGTGTAGGATTACGATAAAATTCTGATACATTTATGGTTAAATAATTGATAAACTCATCAAATGCATCCTTATTCGTATCGATTAAATTAAAATAGGAATCAAAATCCTTTAAGCCATGACGCGTAATTAATGATTCGATACGGCGTTTCATTTGTCTTTCTTTATACAAAGAAAGATCTAGCTTGGTCTTACTGAAAACTCTTTCTTTAAACTTTTCATAGCCTTCCATAAAAACCCCCATAGTATAATTCAACTTAAAAGGTATATACCCAATTTTAGGTTTTAAAAAAGCCGATTATTCATCGGCTTTTAAATTTCTTTTTATTCTTAATATTATTCAGCGTCTACAGCTTCAGTTACTTCTTCAGTAGGCTCATTTACAGCTTTCATAGAAAGTTTAACTTTCTTTTCTTCTGCAACATACTCAAGAATTTTAATTTCAACTGATTGATTCACTCTTAATACATCAGCAGGCTTTTCAACATGCTCTTTAGCGATGTGAGATACGTGAACTAGACCTTCGATGCCTGGCTCAAGCTCAACAAACGCACCAAAATCAGTTAAATTAACCACTTTACCTTCGTAAACGCCACCAACTTCATATCTGTCAGCGAAAGTTTCCCATGGCTCTGGTGTTAATTGTTTGATTGAAAGTGAAATTTTGTTTTCGTCTTTGTTAGCATCGATCACTTTAACGTCAACTGTTTGACCAACTCTTACGAATTCGTTAACTGGTTTAATTCTTCCCCAGCTCATCTCAGTTACGTGAACCAAACCGTCCATACCACCGATATCAACGAATGCGCCAAAGTTCGTAATGCGTTTAACTTCGCCTTTTACGACTTGACCTACTTCTATACTTGTCCAGAAGGATTCTCTAGCCGCTTGTTTTTCAAGCACAGCAAATTCTTTGTGAGAGAATACTGCTCTTTTCTTTTGTTTGTTGATTTCAATTACTTTTACTTTTAACTCTTGACCAATATATGGCTTTAAGTTTTTGACAAATCTGTCAGAAAGCTGAGAAGCAGGAACAAAACCTCTGATTTCTTTGTAGAAAGCAATTAATCCGCCGTTAACAGATTCAGTTACTCTTACATGAATTGGTTGGTCTTTTTCGTGAATTGCTTCTAATTCTTCCCAATCTTTGTCTACGTTTACCTTTCTTAAAGAAAGTAAAACGTTACCTTCGCCATTATCATGGTTGACGATAAATACATCTAATTCATCGCCTTCTTTGAAATTGGCTTTCAAATCGAAGTTAGCATCTGCTGACACTTCATTTCTTGGGATTACGCCGTCAGATTTATAGCCAATGTTAACGATGATAACATCAGCATTAACTTGAATTATGCTTCCTTTAACAATTGACCCTTTTCTTGGAATTTTCAATGATTCTTCGATTTGCTCCATCATTTCAGCCATTGAACTGTGATTATCCATTAAAAAAATACCTCGCCTTCGTTTTCTATTTTAAGAATGACCGACTGGATTATCCAATCAGGCGTAGACGCTCCGGCTGTAATACCAATGCTTCGTGTACCTTTCAACGCTTCGCCGTTTAAATCATCCTTAGTTTCAATATGAATTGTTCTAGTTTGCAAAGCACAAAGCTCCGCTAATTTAATTGTGTTTGAGCTGTGTTTTCCACCTACGACGATCATAAGATCGACTTCAGAGGCAAGTGCTATCACTGCCTGTTGTCTTTGCTCAGTTGCTAGACAAATGGTATTAATCAACACACAGTCATCAAGTTTTGATTCAAGCTGCTCACTGATTGCCTTCCATAAATTAATATTGAAGGTTGTTTGAGCGACAACACATGTAGGACGCTGATCTAACGCAATTAGTTCCACGTCATCGATCGTTTTAATGATTTTAGCCTGATTATCGCACCAACCATTAATGCCAATTACCTCGGGATGTTTTGAATCGCCTACAATGATTATATTATACCCTTTAGATGCATAAGTTGAAACTGTATTTTGAATTTTTTTTACATAAGGACAAGTGGCATCCTTAAGCATAACACCCTTTGATTCAGCTTCTTCATATACACTTTTAGGCGCTCCATGAGATCGAATCACCACTAAAGCACCATCTATTTCATTATCGCTTAAATCGGCTATTTTATCAATGATTAAAACACCTTTCTCATGATAATAATCCGTTACCTGCTGGTTATGAATAATTGGTCCAAGTGTATATACCCTATTCTTTTCTTCGATGAGATTTTCTAGGAGCGTTACCGCTCTTTTGACGCCATAGCAGTAACCAGAATGCTCTGCAACTCGTATTTTCATATAAACCTCGTCATTATAACATAATATATAGTCTATGTCTACCAAGGAAAGATGAACATTTCCTTAGAATTTCATTATACTGATATAGACAATAAAGCGATTACCTCGACCTATTTTTTCGGTACATTTTCAGGTTTGTAATATTTCATATCTGAATAAATTAAATCTAATATTGATTTTGAAATGCTCTCAAACTCATCAGAGGATAATTTTTGATCATAATACTGTGATAAATCTATTGGCGAATGAAAGACCACTCTTAAGGGCTTTCTAAATTTATAAAAAGAATCTATGGTTATTGCCAAAACCGGCGTCTTAGTTTTAATTGCAAGCATCGACATGCCCGCCTTAACTTCTAAGGGTTCAAATCCCTTGTTACGGGTTCCTTCTGGAAACAAGCCAAGACTTTCACCATTTTTAAGAATACCTAGTGCCAGCTTAATTGCCTTGAGGTCATTGGCATCTCGATCAACGGGAAAAACACCAATTTTTGTTAAAAACGCTGCTACGATTCTGTGTTTGAATAACTCTTTTTTCGCCATAAATCTAGTGCTAATCGGTAAAAGTCCGCCAATAACAAAGGGATCCTGTAAATTGAGATGATTGCCACACACCACATAGTTTTGTGACCAATCTATCTGATCAAAGCCTTCAATTTCAAATTTAAAGAACAGCTTATAGTAAAGATAAGCACCCTTTCGACATATCCTATATAATAAATTCATTTTACCTCCCTAAGACGCCTAACTCCTTACCGCCTTCAAGATTACTTCTATTACTTCTTCTATGGTTAAATCAGTCGTATCAATTTCAATTGCATCCTCTGCCTTTTTAAGTGGTGAAACCTCTCTATTAGAATCAAAGGTATCGCGTCTTATGATATCCGCTACGATCTCATCTAAATCACCGGTAAACCCTTTAGCAGAAAGCTCAGCAAGTCGTCTTCTTGCACGTTCTCGTGGATCTGCCACCAGAAAGAATTTGTATGACGCGTTAGGCAATACAGTTGTGCCAATATCTCTACCGTCCATAATAACAGATTGTCCGTTTGCGATAGCCTGCTGTCTTTTTACCATCTCAGATCTGACGTATGCATCAGCAGAAACTAAAGATACATTTAAGGTGACTCTCTGTGTTCTAATTGCTTCAGATACATCTAACCCATCAACTATGATGCTATTTTGATTAAAGCAAATTGTCATTTGGTCGACAACTGCCTTAAGAGCAGCTTGATCATTTAAGTCAATCTCAGCTTCTAAAGCTTTATAGGTAACCGCACGATACATCGCACCTGTATCTAGATAAGTGATCCTAAGCTGTTCAGCTATCTTTTTGGCTACAGTGCTCTTACCAGAGCCAGCTGGCCCATCAACAGCAATTTGTAAATTAGTCATTTTATCACCTTTTACGTTTCAAAATTAAAATACTATATCTTATGCAGATATAGCTCTCCACTAAAATTATAGCTTAAATTGGTCTTATTTACAAATGAAAAAGGCATGATTGCTCATGCCTCATAATTATTTTAAGCCATATACACTGTAATCGCCCCAGATACGCTCTAATTTTTCAAGGTTTTTCTCAACGCCTTCTTTTTTTAGACTCAGTCCAATAATCAAAGCATTGATCAAACTCATAGGTGCGACAAAGGAATCGATAAAGGTGTTCATGTTATACTTTGCTGTTAAGCAGTACTTCACCTTCTCAAAGAGCGGTGAATTAAGTCCGTCCGTTATTCCTAAGATGGTCGTCTCGTTCTTGATGGCATAATCAACACAGTCGTACGTCCTCTTAGAATATCTTGGGAAGGATAAAACAATCATTGCATCGTCTTTCGACATATTGAGTAATTGATCGTAAACATCCTGTGCCGTCTCATGTATAACATGAATTTCCGGAAGGATGAAATTGAGATAAAAACCCAAATAATTTGCTAAAACGGATGAACTACGTAGCCCTAATATATAAACCTTCTTTGCCTTTATGATCTCATCGATGAAATTACTTAAAACTTCAGAATCGAACTGATCGATGGTTTGTCTGATATTGTCAATATCACTTAACATAATCTTTGTAAGATACTCAGACTCTGTATGATCCTTAGACATTTCAAAACGCTGAACCGTGGTCAACTTGGTTTTAATGGTTTCTTGTAATTCCTTTTGTAATTCGGGATAGCCGTCATATCCAATTGAGCCAGCAAATCTAACAACCGTTGATTCACTGATATCTACGTTTTTCCCTAGAGCTGAAGCGGTCATAAAAGCGACCTTATCGTAGTTAGACAAAATATAATCTGCGATTTTCTTATGACTTTTACTTAAGGTAAGATATTGCTGCCTAATTCTACTTAATAAATCCGATTGACTCATATGAACACCTCAACTTTTGTTATTGATGTTTGTATTACACTTGTTTAGCCAACTCATAGCCCTTTTCAAGTGCTAATCGGTTTAGATCTTCAGTGCCTTTAGGAATGCGCGCCATAATTGCTGCTTCTAAGCTTTCTCTAGACACGATTCCAGTAAGTCCTACGATTAGTCCAAGTGCTACGATGTTTGCTACGATCTCTTTACCAACCTCGTTAATCGCCGTTTTAATAATCGGCACCTTGTAGACGTTCTTTGCCGTTACGCCTGCAGGAAGTGTAATACTATCATCTATTATTATTGTACCATCTTCTGTGATATCTTTGATATATTTATCGCTCGCAATTTGCGTTAAAGCTAATGTCATGTTCGGTAAAGTAACTTTTGGGAAGTCAATGCTGGTTTCACTGATGATAACTTCCGCTTTACTTGCCCCGCCTCTTGCTTCTGGTCCATAGCTTTGCGTTTGAATTGCATTTTTATTATCTTTAAGAGCAGCTTCTGCTAAGATGATCCCAGCTGTTATAAGGCCTTGACCACCTGAACCCGATAATCTTAATTCCAATTGTTTGCTCATCGTCTTCTCCCCTCGACTATTTTTTCAACTGAGCGATGATTTTATCATATTGCTCAGTGTACTCTGGTTCGACTTTGTTGAGGAACTCACCGATTAAGAACTTACCCTCTTTTTTCTCTGGAGGTAATTTCTCTGCAACTTTATGATCGATAAAGCTATCTTTAAGGAAATTCATCATATCGACTGCAGAGCCTTTTTTGTTCTTACGTCCGTAGTAAGTTGGACAGATTGAGATTGCTTCAACAAGTGAGAAGCCTTTATGCGCAATTGCCGCTTCCATTAATTTATCCATTTGTGGTACATGATACGCTGTCGTTTTAGCTGCATAAGTTGCACCTGCTCCGATAGCTAATTGAGTAATATCAAAAGGTTTATCAATATTACCGTATGGCGCTGTGGTTCCTTTTTCAGAGGTTGGTGTCGTTGGAGAGTATTGACCGCCAGTCATACCATAGATGTTATTGTTAAAGCAAATTGTCGTTAATCCGATATTTCTTCTCGCTGCATGGATTAAGTGGTTACCACCAATTGCAGATAAGTCGCCATCACCAGCGATAACAATTACTTCTAATTCTGGATTTGCAAGTTTGACACCAGTTGCAAATGCAAGTGCTCTACCATGTGTTGTATGAAGTGTGTTGAAATCCATGTAACCAGGCGCTCTTGAAGAACAACCGATACCAGAAACGATACAAACCTTATCTTTATCTAAGCCAAGCTTATCAATCGCACGCGCGATAGATGCCATGATAATACCGTGACCACAACCTGGACACCAGATGTGTGGTAATTTTTCCATACGGAAAAAGCCTTCAGCCAATGGATGATTCATTATAATACCTCCTTAAATGCACGGATCAATTCTTCAGGGGTTAAGACTTCGCCATTTGCTTTACCACAGTGGCGAACATCACAATTACCTTTTACGACGCGCTCAACTTCACGCACCATTTGTCCGTAGTTTAATTCGGCAACGAGGATATTTTTAACTTTTTTGCTAAGCTCAGCAACTTGCTTTTCTGGGAAAGGCCATACCGTAATTGGTCTAAATAAGCCAACCTTGATGCCTTCATTTCTTAGGGTCTTGATAGCAGCCTTAGCAGTTCTTGCAGTACCACCGTAGGATACGATTAAGTACTCTGCATCAGCTACTTCGACTTCTTCATATGTGATTAGATCATCTAAATTATCTTCTATTTTAGCCATCAAGCGATTCATTAAAACGCCAGCGTTTTTAGTACTGTTGCTAGGGAAGCCAGTTTCATCATGCATAAGTCCTGTTACGTGATATCTAAAGCCTGAGCCAAAGTCAGCCATTTTTGGCACTAAATCTCCATCATAAACTTTGTATGCTTTGTATTCATCGCCTTGATTTGGTTTGATTCTATTATAAACTTCGATTTCAGAAGCATCTGGAATCTCGATTTTTTCTCTCATATGACCTGTGATCTCATCTGTTAATAGGATGACAGGTGTTCTGTATTTCTCAGCTAAATTAAACGCTCTGATGGTTAAGTCAAACGTCTCTTTAACTGAATCTGGTGTTAAACAAATAACTGGATGATCCCCATGCGTTCCCCACATTGCTTGCATCAAATCACCTTGACCTGGCGCAGTTGGTAAACCTGTACTTGGACCACCACGTTGTACGTTGACGATAACTACTGGCACCTCAGCTAGTGCAGCATAACCGATGTTTTCTTGTTTGAGTGAAAAGCCTGGACCAGATGTAGCAGTCATTGCTTTAGCACCTGTTAAGGATGCCCCTATAGCTGCAGCGATACCTGCGATTTCATCTTCCATTTGGATAAACTTACCACCAATTCTTGGTAGTTTCTCAGCCGATAATTCAGCGATTTCTGTTGAAGGTGTAATCGGATAGCCTGAATAAAATGTCATACCTGCCATTAATGCGCCTTCTACACAAGCTTCGTTTCCTTGTAGAAATTTGACTTTCTTAGCCATTATTCTTTACCTCCTAAAAAAATTGCAAAATCTGGGCATCTCATTTGGCACATACCACACTTGATACAGTTTTCTCTGTCAAGCATCGTCACCTTGCCATTTTCATTGAAGCCTAGAACTTTTTTAGGACAAAACGCTATACAAATACCACAACCTTTACACCAAGCTTCGTTGATGTGAATGGTCAAATTTTCTTTTGAATCAGCCATTAGAATCCTCCTTTTACTCTCACTTACAATCATATCATATCAAGGTTGTTTTGCAAGGATTATTTCATTTTTGGAGGAATTCTTTATAAAATTGCAATTTTTCATTCAAATTGTATGATAGGCTTTTTGAATAGCTGTATACAATTATTTCTTTTTAATACCTTTGCAGGGTTGATCAAAAAACGCCGCAATACTTGGAAGCACTAATGAATCCCCTAAATCTACACGATTTAGTTCAAGTTGAATTACTTCACTAATAGCGCTGCTATCTTTGTCAAAGTCTTCACACTGCCCATTTAAAACATGACGATAGAACGCGCGCTCAATTTCATTTCCTATGAATACTGCAGACGTTGCCCCGCTCATCTCAGCACTGTTTAGCATCGCTCTTAAAAGACCTTCACCGAGGGCAATACGTCTTTCGTTTTCAGCGACATGGACCGCATTGATCAAAACGCACCTTTCAGTGACAAATGCGTATTGACCAGCACCGATAATCGCATCGCCATCCTTAACTACAAATCGCTTAAAATTCAAATTTGCAAGCTGTCTTTCAAAAAACAAATTTTCGATTTCATATGAAACTTCCCGCCAACTTGTTATACGAGATTCTAATGGTTTAATTTCAATCATCTTATGCCTCTTCTTCAGAAATAGTATCGATTGTGTCATCCTTTTGATCAAATGCATCCTCTGGTACATCTTCTTCTACCTGAGCTGCTTTAGCTGTTCTCGAAGTTATCGTCTCAACAAAATCACCGACTTCCGGTAGATCCATTAAGGTTTTAAAGCCAAAACTCTTAAGAAAGGTATCTGTCGTGCCATAGATCTGTGGTCGTCCAATTTTCTCAAGTCTTCCCATCACTTGAACGAGTTCTCTTTCCACGAGATTTTGAAGCGGTCCATCAGAGTTAACACCTCTAATTTGTTCGATGTCCAGCTTCGTAATAGGTTGCTTGTACGCGATAATGGCAAGCACCTCTAAAGCAGAATTGGAAAGACCTTTATTACGACTTGTCGCACAGAGTTGTTCAATATAAGCATAATTGGCTCTTAGAGTGCTCAGCTGATAATGCTTATTTACTTCAACGATTTGAATACCCCTGCCTTCCTTTTTAAAGGTCTCTATCATTTCTTCGATCACTTCTTCGACTACAGATGCCTTTAAGTCTAAAATCTTTGCGATTTTACTTAAACTGAGTGGCTCTCCCCATGCAAATAAAAGCGATTCTATTACTGATTTATAATTAATGCTGGTTTCCATATCGTTCCTCTCATTTTATCTGGGATTTAACCTCAATTAATACTTTAAGATTATTTATTTACTTATATTTGTCTTATTTCAGTTATTTGCAGTACAGTTACTTACAGCTCAATTTTTTTACTGCTCAATTATTTATAGCTCAGTCATAACAACTTGGGTATTCTCATCCGCTTCATCTTCTTCAACCAGTTCTTCTTGACGATCCTCAAGTGCTCTTTTACGAATAGAGATTTCACCAAAAATAGTTTCTTGTACGATTCTGATTTCTTTTAGCTTTAGCATTTCAAGAATCGCTAAAAAGGTGACAACTACCTCTTCTCTTGTGATGAACGCGTCAAATAGGGTTGAAAACTCAAAGCTTTCTTCGGTCAATATACGATTTCTAATTTTGATCAACTTATCGTCGACTGTGTGCGCATCGCGTTTGATGCCTTTAAAGTACTTTTGTCTACCGTCATCAAAACGGTTAATTTTAACGAGGACTCGCTGTATGGCCTCTACTAAAAGCATTTGATCCATGGATTCGTTAAGTGTTTCTTTGCTGACATGATCCACATATAGGCTTAGATCTGACTGTTCTTTAAAGACAACCTCATCCAACGTGCCTTCAGTTTCTCGAAGCAGACTTGCAATTTCTTTAAACTGTTTGTATTCAACCAGTCGTTTAACCAACTCTCGTCTCGGATCTTCATCGCTGTAATCGAACACTTCCATCTCATTTCGATCGGGTAGTAGCATTCTCGACTTGATCTCAATCAAGGTTGCCGCCATGACGATAAACTCAGTGGCGGTGTCTAGATCGATATTTGATAGGTTATCGATTACTTCAAGGTATTGTGAAGTAATACTGACGATAGGGATATCATATATGTCAACTTCTTCTCTCGTTATTAAATGTAGTAGTAGATCCAGGGGGCCTTCAAAGGCTTCCAGTTTAATATCTATGCTCATATAATTTGCTCTCAATCCAATTTATTTCTTCTTTGACAGTCATAGGTTGTAACTGCTCTATTTTATAGCGTTGCAAAGCCCCTAAGGTTGAACGCTTATTATATGTGATGGGTAAGTTTTTTTCAATCAATGCTTTTCTATTGATCATGATCTTAAGTGGTTTAAGCGTATTGATGTATCTTTCAAGATTTGCATTACTTTGTGGTGTTTGTGAAGCAATCCATGCAATCGCTAATTCAAAATCACTGAAAGGCGAAAGCAAATCAAACAAGTCAATATCTAAAATCGTCTCACAATCAAGTCGCTCTAAAACCATAAGCGTCCGGCTGACACCTCGACTTATGGTTTTAGATGTATTAAACCAAAACGTTAGATTGGAAGAATAATAGGCTAATAGCTCTAGCTGCTGTAACTCTTTTATAGACAATTCTGGAAGAAGCTTGATTACTTGTACCGTGTTTTCATGAATCCTGTTAGGAACAGCAATTGGGATTGGCTTTGCTTCTTCACTGATTTCAGGTACTACCTCAATCAGCAGACGATGCTCATTCAGTCGGTGTAGAAGCTCTGAATATTGGTCGTCCTCTATGTACTTAAGAAGTATTTTTTTATACCTCGCTTTTGAAAAATGGGTCAACCAATTATCCTGAACTGCTCGATTAAACTGATCTTCTGTCAAAGGTTCTAATGATAAATCAAACGTTACCATATATTTAACTGCACGCATTAATCGAGATGGATCTTCATAGAAGCTATCTTCGTGAAGCGTTCTAATGCATTTCTGTTTAATATCCTGCGAAAAAAGCGGATGTGAATAGGCTACAGTGACAGGTCCAGAATGACCTAGTAAATCTGAAATAGACTGTGGCGTCACTTCTACATAGCCCGTATTAATAGTAAAATCCCTGCGTTTAAGGTCGCCCACTAGATCACTGATCATTATATCTGGTAGCCCTTTATTTGCATGATACGTTTCAGTTCTAAATACGGCTAGATCGATTTGATAAGGCACAGCATTTAAAGTGGCAGTCATAAACTCACTGGTCTGAGTGATATCAAATATTTTAATGGCTTCATAGAACAGGTCTTCGTTCATTGCAAGATCAATGTCAAAACTCTGCTTATGATAAAAGGCGTCGCGAACACAACCGCCCACGAAAAAAAATGGTGAATTAAGATGGTTCGCAATTTCAGTTAACTTAAGTAGTATGTCTTCAACCCTTTGTACCATCCTAAGCCTCCAATTTGAGCAACTCATATTATTATAACGTCAACTAAAATGAAAGACAACTTAAACCAATCTGATTCCTTTTTATTATATAATAGAAAGCATCATTTAAAAAAAATAAATCATTGCTGTTATAAAAAAACACCCCACTTATTTTATCTAATAAATGGGGTGAGACTTATTTGAAAATCTAACCTAGCACAATTAACCTACTAACCTATTTACCTACTCGATAATCTCATAGATGTATTTAACCTCACCAGGGTGATGATTGCTAACGACGAAAGCGGTTCTTGCCATACGCTCAGCTTCAGTTGTATCATCTGCGTTTGTATGGAGCACACAGAGGACATCTCCTAAGTTGACGTGTTCACCAATTTTCTTTTTAAGTGTGATGCCAGCTGCAAAATCGATTGCATCTTCCTTTTTGCGTCTACCAGCACCGAGCATCATTGCTGATATACCAATCTTTTCAGCATCAAATCCAGCGACATAACCTTCAAGATCAGCCTTAACTTCAATGTGTTTTGAAGCTTTTGGTAATAACTCAGGGTTAGAGATCACTTCTGGGTTACCACCTTGAATTTGAACGAATTTTTTAAGAATCTCAATTGCTTCACCAGAAGCAATCAATGCTTCAAAGTGTTTGCGCGCTTGTTCAATGTTCTTAAAAGCGCCACCCAACACAGCCATATACGAAGCGATGGTAAGTGCAACTTCAGTTTCATCTTCAGCGCCGTGACCACTAAGCACTTCTATCGCCTCTTGGATTTCGTTTGCATTGCCCACTTCATGTCCAAGTGGTTGATCCATGTTCGTAATAACAGCAACTGTTTTTCTATTGAGTGAGTTACCGATAGCTACCATGGTTTTTGCTAGCTCCCTAGCATCGTCAAGTGATTTCATGAAAGCACCTGAGCCTACTTTAACATCGAGAACGATTGCGTCAGTGCCTGCGGCAATTTTTTTACTCATAATTGAGCTTGCAATTAACGGGATACTATCGATCGTCCCCGTTACATCTCTTAAAGCATATAGTTTTTTATCTGCAGGTGTCAGATTGCCCGACTGTCCAACGATTGCCATTTTATATTGGTTGACGTTGTTGATAAAGTCTTCATTGCTAAGCTCAACTTTAAATCCTTCAATCGCTTCAAGTTTATCGATGGTTCCGCCTGTATGACCGAGGCCTCTGCCTGACATTTTGGCTACAGGAACACCCACTGAAGCAACGAGTGGAATAACGATTAAGCTGATTTTATCACCTACACCACCAGTTGAGTGCTTGTCAACCTTGATGCCTTCAATTCTGCTAAGGTCCACTTGATCGCCAGAACGCACCATGGCATCCGTTAAATCTGCAATTTCTTGAGCTTCCATTCCCTTAAAATAGATTGCCATTAATAGAGCAGACGCTTGGTAATCAGGAATTTCACCTTTAGTATATCCTTCAATAAAAAAGTCAATTTCAGCTTTTGATAATGACTCTCCGTGTTTTTTCTTATTGATTACATCAACTATACGCATTGCCGCCTCCTAATTATGCAATTTCGATAATTCGATTCACAAGTTTGATAAATGTGCTTTGAACTCGATTTGCAACTTCTACAACTTCTTGATGATTTAAAGCTGTCTTTTGAATGCCGGCAGCCATATTTGTAATACATGAGATACCTGTTACTTTCATACCCATATGTGCTGCTACAAGTGCCTCAGGAGCAGTTGACATACCTACGGCATCTCCGCCTAACATTTTAGCAAGTCTAACTTCAGCAGGCGTCTCGTAAGCAGGACCAGTAAAATAGAAATAAACCCCTTGCTTGAGATCAATATTCAAAGCTTTTGCTTCATCAAGTATTTGTGCATTGAACTCAGGGCTATAAATACTTGAAGCATCTGGGAATCTTGGTCCAAGCTCAGATTCGTTTTTACCGATCAATGGATTAACACCCATGATATTGATTTGATCTGTAATCAGCATCAGTGTACCACCGCTGAACGATTCATTTGTACCACCAGCAGCATTGGTTAAAATCAAATGCTTCACGCCTAAAGCCTTTAACACTCTCACAGGAAATGTTACTTCTTGCATCGTGTAACCTTCGTAGTAGTGAAAGCGCCCTTGCATCGCAATGACGTTTTTACCATTGAGTTTACCTACGACAAACTGACCCTCGTGACCTTCTACAGTAGATACTGGAAAATGAGGAATTTCAGAATACTTAATTTTAATAGGTGATTCAATCTCCTCTGCCATAACACCTAAACCCGAGCCGAGTATCAATCCTATATCAGGCTTAACAGTGAGCTTTGACTCAATATATGCTTTCGCTTCACTCATTTTCAAGAGCAATTGATCCATTTTTGCCTCCTAAGACACTTATTTTAAAATTTCATTTTTAAAGCTTGTTCCGTTTGCAGTAGCTGGGATACCTAAAATGTCTGATACAGTTGCAGCTACATCTGCAAACGTCTGACGTGTACCAATATTGGTACCTGCTTTTACGTCATCACCATAGATTAAGAGTGGAATATATTCTCTTGTATGATCGGTACCACTATATGCGGGATCATTACCATGATCTGCAAGAATGATGAGTAGGTCAGAAGGCTTCATTGCATTAAATAATTCTGGCAATCTTGCATCCACCTCTTCAATCGCTTGACGATAGCCAGCGACATCTCTTCTATGACCGAACTTTGCGTCAAAATCTACTAAGTTTGTAAATAGAATGCCTTTAAAATCTTCTTTAAGATAATTCAGGGTCTGATCGACACCATCCATATTATCCTTTGTATGAACATCGTGTGTGATCCCTTCGCCATCGTAAATATCGACGATTTTACCGACCGCTCTTACGTCATACCCAGCTTCTTTTGCATAATCAAGAACCGTTTTTTCAAATGGCTTTATGCTATAATCTCTTCTGTTTGAAGTTCTTTGGAAATTACCCGGTTCGCCTACGAACGGTCTCGCAATGACTCTGGCAACCTGATCATCTCCAACTAAGATATCTCTAGCAATTTGACACATGCGATAGAGCTCATCTAAAGGAATGATATCCTCATGTGCAGCAATTTGAAATACGGAATCTGCTGATGTATAAACAATCGGATTTCCAGTTTTCATATGCTCTTCACCCAGTTCATCTAAGACAACTGTACCTGATGCAGGTTTATTACAGAGCACCTTGCGACCTGTTTGTGCTTCAAAAGCATTTATAATATGTGGCGGGAAGCCATCCGGATAGGTTTTAAAGGGTTGTTCAATTTTAAGTCCTGCAATTTCCCAGTGACCAGTCGTTGTATCTTTACCATTAGAAGCTTCTAAGCTTCTACCAAATGCGCCGATTGGATTTGGGTCTGCATCGATATAATCGATGCCGTCGATGTTGCCTACGCCTAATTTTCTTAAATTAGGAATTTTAAAATGATCTGTCGATTTTGCAATGTGACCCAGGGTGCTAACACCGATATCACCAAATTGCTCTGAGTCTGGCAAAGCGCCAATACCCACGCTATCAAGTACAAATAATACCACGCGATTAACCATAGTGTTCCTCCTATATTTTTCTACCGATTCTCAGTTCAGTTTTTTTTGATTACATAAGCTTCAATCCAACTGACAGCGGCTAATTAAAAAAGAGCCTAATTAGGCTCTAGGGTGTGTTTTTTCATAGATATCTCTCAGCTTGGCATTCGACATTTCAAGGTAAATCTGAGTTGTTGCAACATCAGAATGCCCTAACATTTCTTGAACTGATTTTAAATCTGCGCCATTTTGAATTAAATGAAATGCAAAAGAGTGTCTCAGCGTATGCGGTGTAATTGATTTGTGAATATTCGCTTCTTCTGAATAGCGTTTTATCACTTTCCAAAACCCTTGACGCGTCAATTTCTTTCCATAATAATTCACAAATAAGGCATCTTCGTCCTCAGAAACAAGCTGACCCCTACCATCTTTCAAATAAATTTCAATCGCTCTTGAAGCCATTGAACCTAGCGGAATCACTCTTGTCTTGTTCGCTCCTTTACACTTGATATACCCCATGGTTGTGTTGATATCAGATAGTGTCAAAGAAATCAGTTCAGAAACGCGAATACCAGTAGCATAGAGAAGCTCAATCATGGCTTTATCCCTTTTGCCTATAGATGTTCGCACATCAGGTCTTGATAGTAATCTTTCAACCTCTGCAAGAGTTAATACCTGAGGCATTTTACGATCTTGCTTCGGTGCTTCCAGTTCGGTTGTTGGATTGCTTAACATAAACCCTTTGTGGTGTAAAAACGAATAAAAGGTTCTAAGCGACGCAATCGTTCTAGAAATTGTCGCATTTGCTTTTCCTGACTTCTTGAGAGAAATCGTATAGGTCATCAGATCAACTGGCGAAACCTGAGTTAAATCGTCTAGCTTTAAATTTGAACTCACATACTCACAAAAAAACTTTAAGTCTCTTTTGTATGACAATAGCGTATTCGTCGATAATTTCTTGTGATCTACAAGAAAAGCTTCATATTCGTTTATGTAACTGTTCATCTTTTCCATATATATACCCCTATTTTATCTTAAACCCATGAAATTTAAATACATTTGACCATCTTTTGTAGTGATTTTACAATTTGGATGCCTTTATTGTTTTCTTTTGCGCATACATTTCTTCGTCCGCTTCGTGTACAAAGCTCAATAAAGTAGTGTGTTTTGAAGCTTCAAACTGTGTTATACCAACGCTCGCACTAATTTTAAACTTATATTCACCCACAGAATTCACCTTTAAAAACTCATCTGTAATTCTTCTCCAAACTCTTTGGGCTTGTTGCTTGTTACACCTCGTAAAAATAATTAAAAACTCATCCCCTCCTAATCTCGATACGACATCAAACTCTCTAAGTGACGATTGTATATTCATAGAAATTGTTTTAATTAATCGGTCGCCCTCCTTATGTCCCCATTTGTCGTTGACAACCTTCAGATCGTTTATATCTACATAAGCAATCGTCAAATCATACTTAAATCTAATCGCTCTTGCCATTTCAGATTTCAAATGTGTCAAACCCGCTTCTCTACTGAGTGCACCTGTCATGACATCGGTTTCAGCTTTAAACTTATAGTTTTCAAGGTTACGATCGACCATGAAGGTACGATTAACAAGTATGATCAGCACGAGAATCATTACGGTGACAAACAAAAAGCTAACGATAAAGTAACCTGTAAAGGCAGAAGAATTAGGTACTCTCAACACACCATTTGCAGTGAATTTCGCCATATTTTCAAAGGTTAATCTTTGATAGATGATCACCAATGAAAACAAGCCTAGATTGCTTAAAAGCATAATCAAATCTAAGCGAATATTGTTTTGAGCGTATTTTTTAAACTGTGAAACCACCATTCTATAATAACTCAGTAAGGTTACCAGCCCACCAAAATAAAAGATATTTGCCAAAAAATTTCCTGACGCATAGAGCGTTCTATAATCCAAAAGATTGCCATCAACTAATAGAATTAAGTTAGCTGCTACCATTGATGCAATAATTGACATCAAGTAGAGCAACATAACAGACATAGCAGATACAAACGATGAAATTTGATACATAAATCGCAAAAGTAGCATAAGCCCGAGATGAAAGATAAGCACCGAATTGAGGTGAATTAGGTCAACTCGAGTCATCATGATAGCCAAATAAAGCACCGTTATCCCGTGCTTTAATTTTGATTCTTTTTTTAATTTAGGTGCCAGACGCGTCAAAACGACAAGCATTAGGCTCCCTGTTAACAGGCTGTACAAAAATCTTATCAACAAATCCATTTCAATGCCTCAAAATGATTTTTTTATCTCTCGCATTTTTCAACATCTCGCGTGCATGCTGTGTTGTTGATTCTGTTACCTTTGCGCCACCAACCAATCTACTGATCTCATCTTCCATTTTACCTTCATCTAATTTTGAAAGGACAGTTTCAGTTTGAGTGCCATCAGATGACTTCTCAATTAAATAGTGATGATCAGCATAGACTGCAATCTGTGGCAAATGGGTAATACAGATAATCTGACTGTTCATAGCAATTTTTGATAATTTTTCTCCGACAATATTAGCAGTAATGCCACTAATCCCTGTATCGATCTCATCAAAAACAAGGGTAGCAACCTCATCAATTCTGCCGATAACGATTTTAATCGCAAGCATCAGTCTTGAGAGCTCACCTCCAGAGACTACCTTCTTTAAGGCTCTAAAGGGTTGACCGATATTGGTCGTTATTAAAAAATCGATTTCATCGATTCCCATTCTTCTAACAGAATGGTTTTGTATTAACTCTATTCTAAAAGAAGCTTCCTTCATATTAAGCTCATGGAGTTCTTGCTCTAATGCCTTTTCAAAAGCTTTTGCTGCCTTGGCTCTTAACTCTGAAAGCTTTGAGGCTTCGCTAAAATAAGTCGCCATTTTATTCTCGATCGCTTGATTCACTTCAGCTATCTTAGATTCAATAGATTCAAGATTTTCACGTTCTGAACATAAGCTATCATAATGTGAAATTATTAGTTCAATACCTTGACCATATTTCGTCTTGAGTGTGTTAATGGTATCAAGGCGTTCCTCCAAGGCTTTTAGTTTTTCAGGATCAACATCAAGCTTTTCTGAATAATGAACCAAATCCTTTGAAAGATCCTCCATTAAATAAAAGATATCCTTTAATCTTAAACCAAACCCATCAAGCATCTCGTGAAACCCTTCTAGCTTTCTGAATTGTCCATTGATTGATGAAAGGCTACCAATTGTCCCATCGCCATAGTCACCATTAAAAAACTCGATTGCATTCTCTATCGTTTCTTTTATCTGTCCCATGTGATTAAGGTATTCAAATGATTTTTCAAGTTCAATATCTTCACCTGGTTTTAGCTTGGCGAGTTCTATTTCGTTGATTTGATAATTTATATAATCAAGCTGCTTCACGCGATCATTTGATTTATCCTCTAAAACCGCTAGCGACTCTCTAAGCTCATTTATTTCGTCATAATATCGACGAATATTTTTCAAAATACCTTCGTGCTGCTCACCACCATACGCGTCAAGTAGTGTCAGCTGTTCTTCCTTTCCTAGTAAGGTCTGATGCTCATTTTGACCATGAATATTAATTAACGCTTCCGTTACTTGCTTAAGCTGTGAAAGCGTTACCATCTGTCCATTAATTCTCGACTGACTCTTGCCCTTCGATTGAATTTCGCGGGATAGGATGATTACCTCGTCATCGGTCGGAATCATTTGATTCATTAATATTGAATTTACTGTGGGATTGGTTTGAAAGCTGGCATTAATCAGCGCTTTATCGCTACCAATTCGAACGGCATCTTTACTTGCTGTGCCACCCATCACAAGATTTAATGCTCCTAAAACCATCGACTTACCAGCTCCAGTTTCACCTGTTAAGACGTTTAGACCTTCATCAAACCTGAGCTGCGCTTTTTTAATCAAGACAAAATCACTAATGTTAAGCTCAAAAAGCATGCGACCTCCACCTGTCTCTAGACTAATAATTCTTTAAACTGTTTAAGTAAATCCTGAACCATATCTTGTTCTTTTACCAAAAGAAAAATAGTGTCATCGCCAGCAATACTTCCAACTATTTGCTTTAGATTTAACGCGTCAATTGATACTGCAGCTGCACTAGCAGAGCCAACAAGTGTCTTTACAACGATGATATTGCCAGCATGATCAATAGAGGTTACTGAATTTCTAAAAATTTTTAGAAAGCGTTCGTTTACGACGCCCTCTTTTTCCCTAATCGAGGCATACTTGTAGCGACCATCTTTAGTAAGTACCTTGATTAGTCTCATCTCCTTGATATCACGAGAAACAGTTGCTTGAGTAACCTGAAAACCCGATTCACGTAATTCTGATGCCAGCTCATCTTGCGTTTCAATGTCTTTACTTTCAATAATTTCAAGAATTTTCGAATGTCTAGAGTATTTCATAATCATTCCCCCAATAGAAGTATTATATAACATTATTAAAATTGTGTAAAATACTTACTGTCAAGCTACCAGATGAAAATACTAATTATGCCAAATCCTAATATATAATAAAGAGGGTGCTTTTGCGTCTTCTTAATTAAAAGATATGAAACGACGAGCAATGCCCATGCTTTATAATCAAAATTCGACAAAAGCTCTGAGGGTGAATCGACACCACCATCAAATAAGGAAACCCTAGCAACTTGTATAATAGATGTTGCGATCAAGCCAATCACTGTGGCCTTTAATCCTACAAATGCTGCAACCACAACTGGATGCGTCCTGTATTTTGCCAATACCTTAGACAAGGCAATCGCTAAAATAAAAGCAGGTGTAACAATGATAATAGAAGCCAGGATAGCCCCTAGAACACTTGCCTCTCTATAGCCTATGAAGGTTGCCATGTTTATGGCGATTGGCCCTGGTGTAGACTGAGAAATTGCGATTAGGTCTGCGAACTGACTGTCTGTTAGCCAGTGATTTCCAATTGAAATATCTCGCAGCAGAGGAATCATAGCCAATCCACCACCATAGGTAAACAATCCAATCTTGAAGAATTCTAAAAGTAGTTTAATCATTTAGCCACCCGCTCTCTGAAAACGAGTA
Organism: Clostridiales bacterium 38-18; assembly: GCA_001897605.1. Lineage (GTDB taxonomy): Bacteria > Bacillota > Clostridia > Peptostreptococcales > Acidaminobacteraceae > Fusibacter_C. Next base: position 80,286 of record MKTL01000024.1, read on the forward strand.
CACCACTGACGCCACCCGCAATAATAACCAATACGGGATTGATGAAACTAAATAGAACGAGTATAAATGCCAATAAGGCAATTACAGCTGTTTTTCGATCAAATACTGCTGCCTTAAACAGTCTTTGAAATGAATCAATTAGCAATGCAAGTACCACTACTCTTATGCCTTTAAATGCATTTTTTACAAGCTGCTGATCTTCTATTTTAGTAAATATCATTGCTATTAGCATAATAATTAAAATAGACGGTGTAATAACGCCTAAGGTACAGATCAATGCACCTTTTGTTTTTCCCAAGCGATAACCAATTAACGCTGAGGTATTTGCAGCTATGACCCCTGGAAGGGTTTGCGCTATGGTGTAGCATTCAACGACTTCATCCATGCTCATAATCTTTTGATCTTTGACCAACTCTTGCTCAATAATGGGCAACATCGCATATCCACCGCCGATTGTAAATAAACCAACTCGGAAAAATGCAATATAAAGCTTGATCATTTGTTTGAAACGTAACATTTGTACTCCTATTCTGCTATTAGTGATTCATGTGCAGACTGTGCAACTTTATCTGTATCAATCATTAAATCCGTGTTATCAGTTATAAGGGTTGCATATGCCAAAAACTCAATATTCCCCTTTGGCCCCTTTATAGGTGAAAAGGTCAAATAACTGACAAAAATCTCATTTTCTTTACAAAAGTGCATAATGCTTTCCAAAACCTGCTTATGGACTTTTAAATCTCGAATGACGCCACTTTTTTTAACCTGATCTCTGCCGGCTTCAAATTGAGGCTTTATTAAAAAAACCATACTGCCATCTTCTTTTAATAGCTGCTTTGCAACTGGTAAAACAAGCTTTAAAGAGATGAATGAGACATCAATGCTCAAAAAATCAATCTTTTCGCCGATCTGAGCTTCTGTCACATATCGAATGTTGGTTCTCTCCATATTGGTGACGCGTTCATCGTTTCTAAGCTTCCAATCCAATTGTCCATAGCCCACATCAACAGAAAACACATGATCTGCCCCATTTTGAAGCATACAATCTGTAAAGCCACCTGTTGAAGCGCCAATGTCCATACATCTCTTACCACTTAAATCTATATTGAGCGTTTTAATCGCTTTTTCAAGCTTTAAACCTCCGCGACTCACATAGGGAATTGGATTTCCTTTTAGAGTTATTTCAGATGCTGTATCTACCTTTGTTCCAGGTTTATCGATTCTTTCTGTACCTATAAAAACAAGACCTGCCATAATCGCTTTCTGCGCACGCTCTCTTGTTTCAATAAGTCCCTGTTCTACTAAAAGGACATCAATCCTTTCCTTAGACATGATTTACCTCCTGTATAAAAGCTTGAATTCCAGCGACATCTAATCCTATTGAAGCAAGTAATTCATCCATTTCACCTTGCTCAATAAAGCGATCCTCTATCCCCCTGTGATGGCAAGGTACAGATACACCTGCCCTTATAAGACCACTGGCAACATTCTCACCCATACCACCCGCAATAATATGATCTTCAAGTGTAATAAGTGTCTTATATGGCTTACAGTGCTTGACCAGCTCCTCGGTATCAAGCGGTTTGATTTTTCTAAGATTGAGAACACCTACCTTGCCATTGGAAGTCTTTGCCACTTCTAAGGCAGTTTTCACTAGCTTTCCCGTAGCAATTAGCAGCGTTTCAGTTCCCTCTATTAAAAGCTCTGGCTTCAGGCTATCAGGTAACGTACTATCAATTTCATACGCACCGCCTCTTGGATATCGAATCGCAATTGGCCCTTCATTATAACTCGATGCAAAATTGAGCATATAGGAGAGCTCCGTCGCATCCTTTGGCGAAAGAATCATCATATTGGGAAGATGAGATAAATAAGAAATATCAAATATACCGTGATGTGTTTCACCGTCATTTCCTACCAGACCTGCTCGATCTATACAAAGAACAACTGGGGCTTTTTGAATACAGACATCATGAACCACCTGATCATAAGCTCTTTGTAGGAAGGTTGAGTAAAGTGCAACAAAAGGCTTTACACCAGACAGCGCCATACCAGCCGCCATCGTTACCGCATGCTGCTCTGCTATTGCGACGTCAAATGTACGCTCTGGGTATAACTTTGAAAAATCAGATAGACCCGTTCCCTCTATCATCGCTGCACTAATTGCCACTACATTTTTATCCTTGTCCGCAATATCGATTAGTGTGTCACCAAATACCTTTGAGTAATCCTTTTTACCGCCACTCTTAAGAGGAATGAATGGATCAAACTTACCAACGCCGTGATATAAGTTAGGGGCTGTTTCCGCAAACTTATAGCCTTTCCCCTTTTGCGTAATAACATGAAGAATCACAGGACCATCCACTTGCTTCATCATTTCCATATGCTTGACCAATTGTCTCAAATCATGACCATTAATAGGTCCAATATAGGTCAATCCAATTTCTTCGAAAAATACACCACCATCTACTACAAAATACTTAAAAGAATCCTTAAGCTTACTGATCAAATCCACTATTGGTTGCCCCAGTGATGGAAGGCGCATGAGCTTGGTCTTAGTCGTCCCTTTAATTTTGGAATAGTTCTCACTAGTCCTTAAACTATTGAGCGCAATTGACATACCACCTACATTATGAGATATAGACATTTCATTGTCATTTAATATAATTTTGACATTGTTTTTACTGTGTCCAATATAGTTGATCGCTTCGTAGGCCATACCACCGGTTAAGGCACCGTCTCCGATTATACCGATGACATCATAGCTTAAACCTCTGATGTCTCTGGCAAGAGCCATACCCACTGCAGCAGATATTGACGTACTACTATGCCCTGTATCAAAGTGATCGTGCTCGGACTCATGTCTTTTTGGGAAACCACTCAATCCCTTATATTGTCTTAAGGAATCAAATTGATCACATCTCCCCGTTAATAGCTTGTGAACGTAAGCCTGATGCCCAACGTCCCATACAAATTTATCATTAGGACTATCAAATACCTTGTGAAGTGCCATAGTCAATTCCACAACACCTAAATTCGAAGCTAAATGGCCTCCTGTTTTAGAAATGGACTGAACTAAAAAATTACGAATCTCATATGCCAGAACGGTAAGTTCTTCATAGGACAATTTTTTTAAATCTTCAGGGGATTTGATGTCGTTTAAATACTTATACATAGCCGTTCCTTTCTCCATAGCAGAACGCCCTGCCCTTCTTACATTTTTCCAAAGCTAAACCATTAGATTGGCAACTAAAATACCTAAAATAGCGCCAACAACGACTTCAGTTGGTTTATGACCTATTAGTTCTTTAAGCTTTTCTTCTTCAAAGTGCTTGTTTTTATAAAGATCAACTATAATATTATTGAGTAATTTTGCCTGTCTTCCTACAGATCTTCTAACCCCAGAGGCATCGTACATCACAATAAAGGCCATTATCAGTGATAAGGCATAAATAGCCGAACCCCAGCCCTCCTGTAGCCCAATTGCAGTTGACGCTGATACGATAGTAGCGGTGTGCGCACTTGGCATGCCACCCGAACCATGCAGCCTTTCTAATCTCAACTCTTTATCAATAAGAAGCGTCAAAATTAACTTAATGGTTTGCGCAACCAACCAAGCTAAGGCTGCTGACCAAAATATTCTATTTGATATAAATTCACTCAAAAAGTCGCCCATTCATCACCTCTAATAATCTCTTCTGCTTAAAAACAACACCAGCGACCTTAAAAAATCACTTTGACAGCTTAATTTATCAATTTCCATTAGGATAGACTGCTCCAGCTCAGACACATATGCTCTCGTCTGTTCTAAGCCCAACAAAGCCGGATAGGTACACTTCTCATTTTGAAGATCTATCTGCGTGCGTTTGCCAATCTTTGACTCGTCACCGACTACATCGAGAATATCATCCACCAATTGAAATAAAAGGCCAATTGCTTCACCTATACTTTTTAATTTAAACAGCTCCGCATCATCCGCACGACCTAAGATGGCACCTGCTAAAACAGCGGCCTTTAGAAGCTTGCCTGTTTTATTGGCATTAATAAAGTCAAGGGCTTCTCTATCAATCACACCCTCGTGATATTTTATGTCTGCTACCTGCCCCAAAATCATACCCTTTGAGCCAGAGGCCTGTAAAATTTCGTACATTGCCCTTAGACCCTTTTCTGGACTATCAAGGCTAATTGAAGCATTTATCATCAGCTCACTTGCAAGATTTAGTAATGCATCTCCTGAAAGAATTGCCATATCCTCACCGAAAACGACGTGATTCGTAGGTTTTCCTCTTCTAAGATCATCGTTGTCCATGCTTGGTAGATCATCGTGTATAAGCGAATAGGTGTGTATCATTTCTATTGCAATCGCAAATTCAAGAGCAGTCTTTAATTCAGCCCCATAAGCAGTTGCCATTTCTAGAAGAATCATCGGTCTAATCCGCTTTCCTCCAGCAAGTAAAGAGTAATTCATGCCCTCCTTAACGATGTCAATTGCTCTATTTGATGCATTCGTCCTTTCTATATCTGAAAAGTGAGCTTCAATTGCACCTGATAATAGGCTGTCAAATCTTGAGATTAAAGTCTGAACTTCTCTATTAAGCTTCATTCGAGCCCTCCTCATCCACAAGAATCGTCTGAATTTTTGCTTCTGTACTCTCTAAAATCAGGTTGCATTCCCGATACAGCTTGATGCCTTCTTCAAAAACCTTTAATAGCTCTTCAAGTGGTGCTTCGCCTCTTTCTAAAATTGTAGATAGTTCAGCCAATCGTTCAATTTTTTTCTCATATGTCGATTTTCCTGCCATCTTATTCTCCCTTAATTTTCTTAATATGAGTCACCTCAGCGTCAATGCTACCATCTGTAACTCTGACCTTAATCTCTGATCCAACCTTAAGTTGCAAGGTTGATACTACCGGTTCATCGTTAGCTGTAATGATACCATAGCCTCGTCTCATAACTGCAAAAGGACTCATGGCATCAAGCTTGGTACCCAGGGTCAGTAGCTTTTCTTTTTCTGTACGTACAGCACGGGTGATATTCTGAACAGAAAGTGTCTTCTTGTGACTCAAATCTTGTATTTTAAACTGAATTGTACGGCTAAGTCTATTAGACAGTTGATGCGGTTCAAATCGATTGAGCTTTGATCTCTCTAGCTCCATTCGACGACTCACCAGCAACGACATTCTTTGAATTTGACGATTTAAATCTAATGTCATTTCATTTTTTGATACAATGGCAATTTCCGCTGCTGCTGAAGGTGTAGCTGCCCTTTGATCTGCAACAAAATCACTTATAGTAAAATCTGTTTCGTGTCCCACGCCTGTTATAATAGGGATCTCTGAGTGGTATATGGCATAAGCGACAACCTCCTCGTTAAATGACCATAGCTCTTCAATGGAGCCACCACCTCTAGCAAGTATGATTAAATCGATGTCCTGTCTTTGATTAAAATAGTCTATCCCTTTACAAATTTCAAATTTTGATTGCTCGCCTTGTACACGAATTGGGTAAATCAATAGCTCTGAAAAATTATTTCTGCGCTTTGCAACTGAAAGAATATCTTGAATCGCTGCACCTGTGGGCGAGGTTAATATTCCTATTTTCCTTGGCAGCTTTGGTATAGGTTTTTTGTGAGCGCTGTCAAAGAGCCCACCCTTTTCCAATTTTGACTTGAGCGCTTCAAACTTAACATGTAAATCCCCCAAACCAATATTATTCATTGCAAACGCATTTAATTGGTAACGCCCATCCTTTTCATAGATGGTAATTTGACCTTTTGCATGTACACGATCGCCATTTTTAGGATTAAAATCTAATGCACTTACGTATTGAGAAAACATGACACACGCCATTTTGCTTTGATCATCCTTTAGTGTAAAATACGCGTGTCCACTGGAATGTCTAATATAATTAGAGATTTCTCCTTCAATAATAATTTGATTAATTATAGGATCTGTACTCATAAGCCTTTTAAGATATCGTGTGGCCTCCGTTACAGTAAATGACTTCATTTTTATCATCTTGTTCTCCTATCGCTAGTTCTCAATAGATATCAACCTAACTGTTGTAATCTTCCCATTTCAGCAACACCCAGCGCGTTATCTCGAGAATATTCTGGGGGTGAAAAATAAAGCGTTTTATGAGGGCAATTGTATTTAAGCCATTCCTTCACAATCGAGTTAGATGAAACGCCACCTGAAAAAACGATCGATAGCTCTGATGGTATATCTGATATCAATTGGTAAAGCAGGTTAGATATTGTATTAAATATATGTCTACAGCAGTATTCAGCTGACTTTTCCGTTATTAATTTATTGTACTGATTTTCAAGCCCTGAAAGATTAAATCTACCAAATTCCATTTTCTTAATCTTAAAACAATCGTTATGTGTTACCGTTTGCGCCATTTGATCCATTTCCTTTCCACAGGGAAATGCTAGTCCAAGCTTAATACCTATACGATCGATCAGCTGACCAAAATTTAAATCGAGGGTGCCTCCGATTAGCTCTATTTCAAAAGCCTTGTCAAACCATTTAACCGATAATAGCTCAGTTGTACCACCTGAAAGATGCAAACCAATGAAACGCTCAGGTATTGGATCAATCCTGAGTGAATGTAACGCTGCCATTAGATGGCCCTCTTGATGTGAAAAAGTGTAAAGCGGTAGCCCTAGTGCGTTGGATAAATTGGTTGCAAACAACACACCAGCATGAAACACAGGCATGTATGAGCCTTCAACCGGTCTCGGTCGACTGGACACTGCAATTGCAGTTAAATTCAATGGATTTACATTTAAAACCAAATCAGAAAACACTTCAGAAAGCTTGTTAACATGCTGAAAAAAGCCCTCAGATTGACGCAGTCCGCGTTCTCCGGGCTTTACCTTAAGCATGTGATTGTTTTCATAGACGATGCTGCCATAATCATCGATTACAATCATTGAAGTTGTGTAACAACTGGTATCTACGCCTAAAATCATATCCTATTCCTTGACTGTATAATGGCTTAATACTCCGTTTATAAATTTTCCAGATTTCTCATCAACGTATTTCTTTGCGAGATTAACGGCTTCATTTATACTTACTTTAACTGGAATTGCGTCATCGTATAATATTTCTGTCAATCCAAGTCTCAAAATGGACAAGTCCAATTTAGATATTCTTTCGAGTTTCCATCCCTTAAGATGTTCAGAGATTTGAGCTTCAACTTCGTCTTTATTTGCATACCATAGCCCTATGATACTCTTAATATAAACGTCATCTAGCGCTTCCTCGTAATGTCTTAGAAATCTCTCTAACTCATAATCTTTTTGGATTTCCATTTGATATAGAATCTCCATAGCCACTTCACGGCTTCTTATGCGATTCATTTGTCCTCCCTACATGAAAATGACTAACTTCCTTGAAGCCAGCCAGATTTCCACACACAATAACTTAATTTTTGGTGTTGATACCTTCAACAAAGACATTGACTGATTTTACTTCAAACCCAGTCATTGATTCTATAGCTAACTTTACGTTCTCTTGAACCATTTTTGCGATCTCGTGAATTTTTGTACCATAATCCACAATGACACTTAAATCTATTTGAACCACATTATCTTCCATTTCAACACGAACGCCTTTATTGAAATTCTTTTTGCCCATGATTTCCATCATTTCTTCAGAAAACGTACCACTCAAAGCCTTAATACCCTCTATTTCTGCAGCTGCAATTGAACCAATTACACCAATTACGTCATCTGCGATGTTAACTTTACCATGTTTATAAGCATCTATGATCATGTTTTCAGCCATTTTTTGCCTCCTTTGTTCACTATATTGATATTATAGCAAACTTGTGATTTCAATACAAATAATTAAATACCACAAGCGAATATGCGTCGATAATATAAAACTTCGTACTTCAAACCCTTTGATAATACCCCTTCAAGAGGGTTGCTAAAAAAAAGAGATGCTGTCTGAGCACTGTCAGACAGCATCTACTATTTGTTTACTTTATTCTTCGCAGCAGTCGCAGCCTTCTTCACCACAGCATTCACAGTCTTCTGTGAATTCGATGATAACGCCACAGCTTGGGCATTCAACATCTTCACCCTTATCGATTAAATTGCCATCAACAAAGAAAGATTCCCCACATTCAGGACATTCAACTTCTTCAAAATCGTCACCTTCGAAATCATCGTCCTCGTAGATATCATCTTCAAGGTCCGCAAGATCTTCGTCAATTGCTTCTACATAATCGTCTAACTCCAATACAGCATCGTTGAGATCATCGAGCTCGTCATAAACGTCATCCACTTCATCAGCGAAATCTTCTAAAACTTCGATAATTTGAAGCAATAACTTGCCTTCGTTAGTCTCTTCACTAATTTTCATGCCCTCAGCTAATCCTTTAAGATAAGCCACTTTTTCATGCATATAGCTCATTTGAATCCCTCCTTTTAGTGGGTAATATATATTAAACGGCATAAGCCATTTAAAACTGTACCTTGCCCCATTACGGAAACGCCATGGATATTCATCCAATAATTAAAGATTAAGACTCAATGGTTTAGCGAACTAAGAGTACTGTCCTGTCCAAATAACTGACTAAGCTCTTGATAAATATTCGCCGCTACGTGTATCGATCTTAATTTTATCGCCTTCATTTACAAATGTAGGTACAACGATTTCTGCGCCAGTTTCAACCTTAGCTTTTTTAGTAACGTTTGTAGCCGTGTCACCTTTTACGCCTGGCTCTGCTTCTACAACTTCAAGAATTACAAAGTTAGGTGGCTCAACAAGGAAACATTTACCTTTGTAGAATTTAAGCGTAGCAGAATCATTTTCTTTAATGAAAAGAATCGCGTCCTCTACTTGCTCGTATTGTAATGGAATTTGATCGTATGTTTCATTGTCCATAAAGTAGTACAATTCGCCTTCATTGTACAAGTATTGCATTTCTTTAGTTTCAATATGTGCTCTTGGGAACTTTTCAGATGGGTTGAAAGCTTGCTCTCTAATTGTCCCATTGATTAAGCTTTTGTACTTAGTTCTAACAAAAGCAGCGCCTTTACCAGGTTTAACATGTTGAAAATCAACAATTACGAAAGGTTCGTTATTTATTTCAAACGTAACGCCTTTTCTAAAATCACTTGCAGCTATCATTATAAAAACCTCCAAATAATAATCAAACTCAGACCAACACTTATTATAGCTTTAAACTTTATTGATTGTCAAGAATTCTCCATACATAGATTTTATCAGAACTGATACACCTATGCAATTAAAACCATCACATTGAAATCGCATCAATTATCTCTTCTGCAAGTGCATCAGAGGTTTTTCCGTCTATTTCCACGACTACATTTGCAGCAGCTTCATAGAGTCCTTGCCTAACATTTAAAATCGCGTGCAATGAATGCTTTTGAAGCATAGGACGATTATCAAAATTACCACCTAAATTAGCTTCAAGCTGCTCAATGCTTGCCTTTAAATAAATCACTTTTCCAAGCGTTCTTAGCTCGAGAGTGTTCTGAGCATTCGTTACAATACCGCCACCAGTGGAGATTACTGCAGAATTTACACTTGAAAGCCTACTGGTCAAATCCATTTCAAGCTTTCGGAAATGTGCCTCGCCATACATATCGAAAATTCTTTGAATGGTCATCCCCTGCATCGACTCTATTAATGCGTCCATATCAATAAATCTATACCCAAGTCGAGATGCCAGGATTGGTCCAATCGTCGTCTTTCCTGAACCCATCATGCCTATGAGGATGATGTTATTCATAACCCCTCCAATTTTTGTGCACTTCTCTCTAACCGTTTAACAAACTCTAAATCCTGACAAAACTTGTAAAGTGTCTCTTGATTGATCATCTTCTCAGAGTATCGTTCGAATAGATTAAAATCCATACTGGTCATTCCCTGCTTTTTGCCTACAATTAGGGTATTTCTTATCTCTAAAAAGGCCTCTGATAAAATACTTGACCGAATCGCTGTATTATTTAGCAATAGCTCATAGCACAATATTCTTTTATTACTAGAAATCGTTGGAACCAGCTGTTGTGCAATTATACCCGTTAAATTCGATGCCAACTTGAGCTTTCTATTTTCACGTCTTTCGGGCTTCGCCGAAGCAATTATTGACTCAATGGTGGTAACCGCGTTTATTGAAGGAATTCCCGCTATGACCAACTTACCTGATTCGGAAATTTGAAGTGCAAGTTCTAAAGCTGCTTCGTCTGAAACATCCGATATCATAACCACATCAGGATCATGTCGCATAATGCTTCTGATACCTTCATAGATTGAATCACAATCTATTCCAACATCCCTTTGTAAAACAATTGAATGACCATGTTTAAACAGATATTCTATCGGCGACTCAACAGTGATTATATTTAAACACTCCGCTTCATTAAGATGCTGAACCAGGGAAGCCATTGTGGTGGAGCGACCTGATCCAGATGCGCCACTGACCAATATTAAGCCTCGGCCCTGGGCGGTAAGCTCATACATAATATTGGGGATTTCAAGTGCCTCTCGTGTGGGAATCGTCAATTTCAGAATTCGTATAGAAATACTATAGGTGCCTCTTTGTTTAATTATATTTACTCTAAATCTGCCGTATTCACTTAAGGAAAAACTAAAATGAACCTCACCCTTTTCCTCTAGGCGATCATATTGCTCAGGATTACAAAGCTCCTTAACGCCCTCAGCAACCTGTTCATGTGATAGGGTTTCATAGCTATCAACCGCTTTGAGTGTCCCATTAATTCTCAGCATTGGCTTTGCATAAGGCGCTATATGAATGTCGGAGGCATTTAGCTCTATCGCTGTTTTGATTAACTCAAGATGGTTCAAAGGATCACCCCAATTTTCTATAAATCTCTTTTTAAATACGAGTCGAAATTGATAATTTTACGTGGATAACTTTGGTCCATAAACTTACTTGTCAACAAAAAGTCCGCAGTAGAACGGTTCATAGCGATGGGAATATTATATAATGTGGCAATTCTCAGCAAGGCTTTAACATCCGGATCATGAGGATGCATGCTCATAGGGTCCCAAAAGAACACCATAAAATCAATTTCACCTTCAACAATCAAGCTACCAATCTGTTGATCGCCACCTAATGGTCCGCTTTTAAGACCTCTTATCGGCAACGACAACGCTTCTGTTATCATCTTAGAGGTCGTGCCAGTTCCATATAAAAAATGCTTTGTAAGCGCCTCTTTATGCTCACCACACCATTCAATCATATCTTTTTTTCTTGAGTCGTGAGCGATTAGTGCGATGTGCTTTGTCGGAAGTATTTCAGCTATTTCTACTTTATTCGCTTCTATCATTGGATCTCCTTTATTGCTTTTCTTTAATGATGGACATGACTTTTGTCGTCATAAGGTCGATAGCAACCTTGTTATAGCCACCCTCTGGTATAATAATGTCAGCATATTTTTTCATAGGCTCGATGAATTGCTCATGAGCAGGCTTTACAGTTGTCAGATATTGATCAATTACGGATTCTAAGGTTCTGCCACGTTCGTTAATGTCTCTGGTAATCCTTCTAATGATTCTTACATCTGCATCTGTATCCACAAAGATTTTAATATCCATCAGCTCTCTTAGTCGCTCATCCTCTAATATCATAATGCCCTCGATTATGATAATTTCTCTAGGTCTAACGTGAATGGATTCCGTTTCTCGATTGTGCTTTGAAAAATTATAGATGGGCTTATCAATTGCTTTATGCTCACATAGCTGCTTGATATGCGCAATTAATAGCTCAGTATCAAAAGCAAGTGGATGATCATAATTCGTCTTAACACGCTCTTCGTAGGTTAAATTACTCTGATCTTTATAATAGGCATCTTGCTCTATAATAAGGATGTTATCCTCTGGTAGCGACTTAAAAATAGCCTTCGCAACGGTACTCTTCCCCGATCCTGTACCACCACATACCCCAATAACAACAGGTTTACTCATAAAATCCTCCCAAATGATTTCTTTAATCTCTTGCGACCATACGAACGAGATCGTGTTTTTTCACTTCATGATGAAGTGGTATTTTTACAATCATTTTAGCATGTGGTGCGACTTCGATTGGCTCGTCGTCTTTATCATACATCACATCCACTAGATGCTCGTGATAGAAATAATTTGGACCAATAATTTCAATCATATCGCCCTTTTTAAAATGATTTCTCTGCTCAATAGTTGCAATTCCAGTTTCTTTATCATAGCTTTCCACAACACCTATAAAATCATAGGTTCTTACATAAGAGCTCGTTGTATATAGCTGATCTTCATGTGTTGGCTTATTATTATAAAAGCCATGTGTAAATTCTCTATGGGAAACCTTTTGTAATTCTTCAAACCATTCAGGATTATAAACATAGTTTTCTGGATCTTTATAGAATTCATCAATTGCTTGTCTATAGGCTCTTACTATAGAGGCTACGTAGTAAATCGTCTTCATTCTGCCTTCTATCTTCAAGCTGTCAAGACCAGATCGTATCAATTCAGGAATCTGATCAATAACACACAAATCCTTTGAATTAAAGAAGAAGGTTCCCGCCTCAGTTTCTTCAACTGGAAAATACTCACCAGGTCTGGTTTTTTCAACCAAGTTGTACTCCCACCTACAAGGCTGAGCACATGCACCTCTGTTGGCATCTCTTCCAGCCATATAGTTGCTCATAAGACATCTACCAGAGTATGAAATACACATCGCACCATGCACAAAGGCTTCAATTTCTAAGGACATCGGTGTTTTGGCTCTAATCTCAGCAATTTCCTCAAATGAAAGCTCTCTCGCTAAAATTACGCGTTTTACGCCTTGTTCATGCCAAAAATTCGCACTCATGTAGTTGGTATTATTCGCTTGGGTACTTAGGTGCACCTCTAGATTTGGAGCATATTTTTTCACAAACATAAAAGTGCCCGGATCAGATAGAATTACTGCATCAAGACCAATGTCCTTAATTTGATCGATGTAGCTCTCCAGATAATTGATGTCTTCATTGTGCGGTATTATATTTAAGGTCAAGAAAACGCGTCTGCCTCTTTCATGTGCAAAAGCGATGCCTTCCTTCATATCTTCTATAGAAAAGTTCTTTGAAGCCGCGCGCAGACCAAAAACCTGTCCGCCAATATAGACTGCGTCTGCACCATACAAAATGGCATACTTTAATTTTTCTAAATCGCCAGCAGGTGCTAGCAATTCAACACGCTTCATGCATGTCCTCCTTTTTTTATACTAATCGCGAGTCCATCACCCATTGGTAATACTGTCGTTTCCAGTTCTGGATGCGTCGTTAGAAACGCGAGATACTTTCTCATTCGTTTAACAATTGTAATCTTTCTTCGTACAAGGTACTCATTTGTAGCGATCATGCCTTTATATAGTACATTATCAGAAACAATGATGCCTTCATCCTTAAGCATAGGGTAGCAAAGATCAAAAAATGCTTTATAATGTCCCTTGGCTGCATCAATAAAGATCATATCGTATTTTCCATTCAGTGTTTGAAGCACCTCTGCAGCATCTCCAAGATGCTGAATTACCTCAACCCTTGGCGCAATTGATTTAAGCTCTGCAAAAGTTTCAGATGCCTTTTGATACATTTCCTCTTTCAATTCTATCGTTTCAATTATGCCGCTTTGCATTTCAAGCGCCATCAGTGAAGCAGAATAGCCTATGGCTGTTCCTATTTCAAGGATCGCCCTAGGCTGTTTAATTTTTAGCATAACTTTAAGATATTGTGCAATCTCTGATTGAACGATAGGAACATGGTGCTCTTCGGCATAAACCTCAAGAGCACCTAACAGTCCAGTGTGTGTCGGTACAAGTGTTTTTATATAGCTTTCAACATAAGGATCGACAATTTTGCTTTCAATCATTTAATTCCCCTTTTGGGCATCTCGATTATGTCCTTCTAAAGTTTCATTAAAATAATGAGAACCATCATTGGTTTCTTTGGTTACAAAGTATAAATAATTCGTGTCTGCTGGATAAAGAGCCGAATGAATCGCTAGCTCACCAGGTGAAGCGATAGGTGATGGCGTAAGTCCAGCATTCAAATAGGTGTTATAAGGACTTTCTATTGCAATATCTGCATAGCTTAGAACATCCTTTCTTTCTTGAAGGATGAACTGCACCGTTGCACAAGATTGTAACAGCATACCTATATCTATACGATTGTGGAAGACACTTGATACAATAGGGAACTCTTCATCGATTTTAGCTTCACGTTCAATGATTGACGCCAGCGTTACAACTTGGTCAACTGTCATACCAAGCTCTTCAGCTCTTGTATAGTACTCATCCTTGAATACTTCATTAAATCGACTCAGCATTCTATCGACGATTTGATATTCGGTCACCCCTACTTTAAATGTGTAGGTATCTGGGAAAAGATAGCCTTCTAGTCGATAGCTTCTATCTACACCCTCTAAGAAAGGATAATCAAACTCACCGTTTTCAAGAACATCAATAAAGGCGTCTCGATCAATCAGTCCCTCTTCCTCCAGCTTATCGATGATTTGTCTCACCTCATAGCCCTCAGGAATTGTAAAAGTAACGGTTTCGACGAAGATATCACCATTGACTAGCTTATTAATAATCGTTTCAAGATCCATCGACTTGGAGATTTTATAGTCCCCAGCTTTCATTTGACCATCGACTTCCATCTCTTTTGCCTTCACCTTAAATGCATTTGCATTTTGAATAAGACCTTGTTCCTCAAGATCACTTCCTATGCTAGCAGTCGAAGCACCACTTGGAACCGTAAACAAAACCTCGGAGGTATCATTAGGATCCACTGGGGTGTAGTATTTTTCTAAAATTGCCGAACAACCAGAGAAAAACACCAAAGTGACAAATAACAACGTTAGAAGTGTTAATTTTTTCATATTTCCTCCCAAAGGTAAAATACTAAACCTCCATGAACACTGGTAAAATCATAGGAGATCGTTTCGTACTTTGATAAATATATTGACTGAGTGCATCTCTCACAGAGGTCTTTAATGAAGCCCAGTCTTTAATGTTTTTGTCATAGCATTTTTTAAGCTCTTCCTCGATAACGGCTCTAGCGCCATCCATTAATACTTCTGATTCTCTTACGTATACAAATCCTCGCGAAATTAAATCAGGACCGCTAATGTGTTCTCCAGTTACACTAGAAATGGCAACAACGATGATAATCAATCCATCTTCAGCAAGGTGTTTTCTATCTCTGAGAACGATGTTACCAACATCGCCAACACCAAGACCATCGATGAATACTCGGCCAGCTTGAACTGGTTTACCTAACCTCGCTCCTTCAGATGTAAACTCTAAGACGCTTCCATTATTGAGGATGAAAATATTTTTATCATGCATCCCCATTGACATTGCAAGCTGCTTGTGTCGATCAAGATGGACATACTCACCATGTACTGGAACAAAATACTTAGGCTTAGTTAATGCCTGCATGAGCTTTAGCTCCTCTTGCTTAGCATGTCCAGAAACGTGAACATCCGCCAAAGACTCATATATCATTTTTGCGCCTTTTTTAGTCAATTGGTTGATAATCTTATAAACGGACTTCTCATTTCCAGGTATTGGAGAAGAGGATAGAATTACCAAATCACCAGGAGTGATCTCCATATTTCTATGCTCAGAATTCGCCATTCTAGCCAGTGCACTCATCGGCTCCCCTTGAGAGCCAGTCGTAATGACAACAAGCTCATTTTCTGGATAACGTGAAATATCCTTGATATCAATAATCATATCATTTGAAGGTAATTTTAAGTAACCAAGCTCTATTGCAACCCCAGTGACATTCACCATACTTCTGCCAGAGAAAGCTACCTTACGATTATTGAGGTAAGCTGCATTGATAATTTGTTGTACTCTATGGACATTAGACGCAAACGAAGCAACGATGATGCGAGAGGTAGCATGTCTAAAAATTTCCTCGAATGTATCTCCCACTGAGCTTTCAGACATGGTATAGCCTTCTCTTAAGACATTTGTACTGTCAGAGAGTAATGCCATTACACCCTCATCTCCAAGTCTTGCAAGTCTATGCAAATCTGTTCTTTGTCCATCTATTGGTGTAAAGTCAATTTTGAAATCACCTGTTTGCACGATTGTTCCATATGGGGTTCTAATCGCATAAGCTACCGAATCGGCAATACTGTGACAAACTCGGATAGGTTCAATCTCAAAAGCGCCAACCTTAATAATTTGTCCAGGTACGATGGTAATCAATTTTGGATTGAGCTTATGCTCTTTAAGCTTATTTTCAACTAATCCTAACGTCAAACGCGTTCCGTAGATTGGGACATTTAAGTCTCTTAAAAAATATGGAATCGCCCCGATATGATCTTCATGACCATGAGTCAGGAATATGCCTCTTAATTTTTGATGATTTTTCTTTAAATAGGTGATGTCTGGAATTACGACATCAATTCCTAGAAGCTCGTCCTCAGGAAACGCCATCCCACAATCCACTACAAAGATATCGTTCTCAAACTCGTAAGCAGTCATGTTTTTACCAATCTCATTGAGACCACCGAGTGGAATCACTCTAACTGGAGTCTCCTTTGATACGGCTTCATTAGGAACCTTTACAGGCTGTGCGGTCTTAGGTTCCTCCTTTTTTGCTTTATTTCTATTATTGGTATTCTTTTTGTTTGTATTGCTTTTCTTTGGCGCGTTTGATACTGATTCGCCAGCATTATTTAATTTGTTTTCACTTAGTTCTTCATTATTTATTTTCTTTGTCATATGTCACCTCTTATCTAATCTACAGTCATTTTTCCGATCCGACTGTGCCGATGACACCGTTCCTGTTTACGAAAAAGAAACCCTGTACTAAACAAGGTTTTTACATTTACTACAAATACCATAAAATTTCAACTTATGATCTAGGATCTCAAACGCATATTCCTTTTCAATCTTATTTTCAAGCTCATCTAATAAATCGCCTTCAACTTCAATAACCGCACCACATTGCGTGCAGATTAGATGATGGTGATTGTGATGGCCTTCGTCATTGTATAGTTCATACCGTACACATCCGTCCTCTAAATTTAAGGAAGATACGACTTCAAGCTCCTCGAGTAATTGTAAAGTTCTATAAACAGTTGCCAGTCCCATTTCAGGATTGGTTTGCTTTACGATGTCATAAATTTCTTCTGTATTGAGATGTAAGCCTTTGTTCGCTTCAATGGCACTCAATATCGCTATTCTCTGTGGTGTTAATTTATAACCCGCTTCCTTTAACTTCTTCTTGTATCCATCATATACTGAACTCATAATCTCACCTCAATACTATAATTTTTATTCTTCGTCCATTTCGTCCAGCAGTTCGTTGTATGCATCTACTACCGAATTCAACTCGTCTTCATCTTCAATGGTTTCAAATACAAACTCATCGCCTTCTTCTGAAACTCTAAATATTAGTACCTCATCCTCGTCGTTAACGTTAGATAAAATTGCATACTCTTGACCGTCTAGTTCAAGATTTGCAATTACATTAAATAGTGTAGGTACACCATTTTCATCTAGTAATTCTACCACATCTGATTCTTCAAAATCTGGTTCTACTACATCGAATAAATTATCGCTCATGTTTTTTCTCCTTCTCTATTAAACCGTTCTATTTCGATCTAAATAACCTTGCAAAATCAAAGAGGCTGCGAGCATATCTACGACTTTCTTACGATTTTCGCGTCTTACATCGCCTTCAATTAACGCACGAGTCGCGCTCATCGTCGTCAATCTTTCATCCCAATATTCGATTTTAATCTTTTCTTTAATTCGATCGGAATAAATCAATTTTTTTTCTAATTTATCCATGAATTGTTTGGTTTTCTCACCCTGTGGGCCAACCGTCCCATTCATGTTATATGGCATACCTGTCACAATCGTCGTCACTTCATATTCATTTATTAAATCCACCAATCGATCGATGTCTTGCTTAATCGATTGTCTGATAATGGTTTCTTTTCCTTGCGCAGTTATCAATAAAGCATCGCTAATAGATACACCAATTGTACGGTCACCGACATCTAGTCCCATTATTCTCATTTAATCATATCCTCCAGTATACCGTATTTAAACGCTTTATACAATGTTAATTCTCAATAGACCTTAATGCAAAACTCAGGGCAAACGGTTGAGCAGTAGCCGCACAAAACACAACGTGATCGATCAACTTTTGCAATACCATCTTCCAGTGAAAGTGCTTTGTGATCACACTTTTCTACACATGCCCCACAGCCTATACACCAGTCTGCTATTTGCAATTTCTTTTCTTTATGGTCAATTCGGCTAATCATTTCATCTGTAATCGATTCGCCAAGAATCTTTGCGACGTTAAAGTCAATTTCAGCAAAGGATTGCATACCAAACGCAATCGCATCTAGATATGACTGTGCTTTAAGATACTCAAAGCACTGATCTATGCCTCCGAGAAGATTGCCCCCACCAAATGGTTTCATGCCAAAAACGCCACCGCCTAAAGCCTTGTAGCGTAATAGAGCATTTTCCATATCTTCACGAGTACCATCTTGTATGCCAAGTCCATTAATATTTGTGATTGGATGAACAATTTCTATTTCAGGGTACTTAATCGCCCCGAGAACACCAGCCACATAATGTGTTGAAATGCCAAAAGCTCTAATTCTACCCTGCTGCTTTTGTTTTAAAAAATATTCTATTGCTTCGTAGTGTCCCTTAATCGTATGTTCACTCATTTGTTCATGAAGCATAAATACATCGATGTAATCTGTATTCATTTCACTGAGTGCTTTTTCGAAGCTAACCGATGCCGTTTCTTCAGAATAGGCATAGCATTTACTTGCAATTACAAGCTTATCTCTACCAATTCTCTTTATGGCTTCATTTAAGTGTGCATAGGTCTCATAAAGCTCAGCGGTATCTATAAAGTTTATGCCCTTAGAATAGGCATATTCAATCAATGAGGCCCCTTCATTAGCGCTCAAATCGCGTTGAAGCGGCCCCATTGTTAAACTTCCGAAGCAAATCTTTGATACCTCAATATTTGACTTCCCTAATTTGTTATAAATCATTTCTTGTTATTCTCAATATAATAGTTGATTAGAACTTCGAGGATATCATCTCGTTCGATTTTTTTAATCATAGTTCTTGCATCGTTGTGTGTTGTGATATAGGTAGGGTCACCAGAGATCAGATAACCAATCAATTGATTAACAGGGTTGTACCCTTTTTCATCAAGTGCGTTATACACATAAAGCAAAATGTCTTTATGCTCACCATTTTCAAGATAATCCTCTACACTAAATTTCATCGTATTTTTCATCGGAGTCCCCCTTCTAATCGAAGTAATTTATCCTATGATGTCATTATACCCTTTTTAGCTTAATAAATCATAAACTTTTTGAAGAGCTTCTTCAACTTTTTCAGGGTCTTTGCCACCAGCTTGGGCCATGTTTGGTTTACCACCACCACCGCCACCAGCGATTTTTGCAACTTCTCTAATGATATTGCCAGCATGAGCGCCTTTTTTAACTGCTATATCAGAAACCATAGCAAGGAGTTCAACCTTTCCATCTGCTACGTTTGCAAGTACCACGACACTGTTCTCAAACTGATTTTTGACTTGATCGCCTAGGTTGCGAAGCGTATTCATATCGACGCCATCAAATTTAGCAGTAACGACTTGGTAGCCATTTATTTCTTTCATACTGTTAAGAACATCAGATAATGCGTTTTTAGCCAATTTATTTTTTAGTGCTTCATTTTCACGTTGAAGCGATTTTATCTCACCCTGTAGCTGTTCAGCCTTATGACTGACTTCGCCTACACTTGTCTTAAGGATATCAGATACTTGATGGAGTTTATTGTCTAAATCTGTAAGCAATTTGTAAACATTTTCACCCGTGAATGCTTCAATTCTTCTCACACCAGCTGCAACACCTGTTTCACTGACAATTTTAAAGAGGCCAACTTCTGCCGTATTGGTAAGATGTGTACCACCACACAGCTCAATGCTGTATTCGCCCATAGTTACTACACGAACAGATTCGCCATATTTTTCGCCAAACAGCGCCATTGCACCTTTTTCTCTAGCGCGGTCAATTGACATCTCTTCAGTTACAACTGGTAGAGAATTAAAGATTTGCTCATTAACCAGCTTTTCAATCTTCATCAAATCCTCATGTGAAATTGCTTCAAAGTGTGAAAAGTCAAATCTCAATCTCTCAGGGCTAACCATAGAACCCGCTTGTTCTACATGTGTGCCAAGTACAGTTCTTAGCGCTTTATGCAAAAGATGGGTTGCTGAGTGATTTCTTGCTGTTGCCATACGTTTTTGTACGTTTACACTTGCTGTCACTGAATCGTTGGTTTTAACACTGCCTTTTAAAATTCTAACTTGATGACTGATGATTCTACCAACGCTTTTTTTAGTTTCTATAACCTCCGCCATGAAGTGATCGTTGAAAATATGGCCAACATCACCCACCTGACCGCCACCCTCAGGATAGAAAGGTGTTTGATCAAGAACTAATGTTACATCCATCCCCTCTATCGCTTCAGGTACGATTTCATCTCCAACTACAGCGACAATTTTACACGTCTCTTGTAGACTTTGATAGCCAATAAAGCTCGATACGACGTCTTTTGGGAGCTGTGCAACGGCGTCGCTTGCCCATCCGAGTTCATCGCCATTTCCCCTAGCACTTCTAGCTCTTTCTTTTTGGTTTTCCATTTGTACGCCAAACTCTTTTTCATTGACACTGAGACCTTGCTCTTCGAGAATTTCTAACGTTAACTCGATAGGGAAGCCATATGTGTCATAGAGTTTAAAAGCTCGCTCACCATCAAGTACCGTTAAGTTATTTGACTTGAGGCTTTCGATATACTCATTCAAAATATTTAAACCTTGATCGATTGTCGCTTGGAAACGTTCTTCCTCGATAGAAATAATCCGTTTAATATAATCTTGTCTTTCAACTAAATTACTGTAGTTATCACCATATGCCTCAATGACTGTATCTACTAATATTGTTAAGATATTACCTGTCATACCTAACTTCTTAGCGTGACGAGCAGCACGTCTTAGAAGTCTTCTAAGCACGTAGCCACGACCTTCATTATTTGGCATGATGCCATCGCCAACCATGAAAGTTACAGCTTTAACGTGGTCTGTAACGATACGTACTGAAATGTCCTTTTCTCTCTCTTTTCCATATTCAACGCCTGAATTTGAAATAACGGCATCTCTAATCAACTTAATCGTATCAACTTCGAAAATAGTATCCACATCTTGCATGATACATGCGATTCTTTCTAGTCCCATCCCTGTATCAATGTTTTTCTTTTCAAGCTCACTATAATTGCCATTTTCATCTCTATCAAACTGAGTAAATACGTGATTCCAGAATTCAAGGAATCGTTCACAATCGCAGCCAGGACGACAATTAGGATCGCCACAGCCATACGCTTCGCCTCTATCAAAATAAATCTCAGAGCAAGGACCACATGGACCGGTTCCGATTTCCCAGAAGTTATCCGCTTTACCAAGACGTGTGATTTTTTCTTCTGGAATGCCAATGACGTCTCTCCAAATTGCAAATGCCTCATCGTCTTCTAAATAGACAGATGGCCAAAGCTTTTCTACTGGCATTTCTAAAACCTCAGTGATAAACTCCCAGCCGTACTTAATAGAACCTTCTTTAAAATAATCTCCAAAAGAAAAGTTCCCTAGCATTTCGAAAAAGGTTGCATGTCTAGCTGTTTTACCTACATTATCGATATCACCCGTTCTTATACACTTTTGACAAGTTGCCATCGTTGAATTCGGTGGCACTTCAACACCAGTGAAATAATTTTTAAGTGGTTGCATCCCTGCATTTACAAGTAACAAACTTTTATCTCCATGTGGTACAAGAGAATAGCTTGAAGTAACATAGTGACCTTTTGATTCATAAAATTCTAAAAATGCTTTTCTAATTTCATTTAAACCCATTTTTTTCATAATGTGACCTCCCCAATTTATTGTACAAAAAAACCTCCAAAGAATGTGTAGGGACGACTTATCGCGGTACCACCCTACTTATTGGACAACGCCCAATCACTTTGAAGGTTAAACTGCATCTTAACGTTTGCAAAACGCACTTTCCTACTATCCGTTCAGAAAATGGGCTCGGAAGCTGCTTCGATTCTTGCGCATTTCCACCACACATACGCTCTCTATCGTTGAATCTACTCCTCTTCGTCTATGCCTGTTATTTATTCTTATCACATTTTAACACATTTATTTTTAAAGAACAAATATTTTTTAAAACTCAATGTCGACAACTTCGTGATCATGATCGTGTTCTTCGTGCGGATCAAAACCTTCAAGCCCTGCATAAGTCTTGCCATTTTTATGAGCATAATCATAAATTGCTGCTTTAAGTGCTTGTTCAGCAAGTACAGAGCAATGTACTTTAACTGGAGGTAGTCCGCCTAAAGCGTCTACAACCTGCTTATTTGTAACCTTTAAAGCGTCTTCAATGCTCAGTCCCATAATAAGCTCAGTTGCAATAGATGAAGCTGCTATAGCAGAACCACAACCAAAAGTCTTAAATTTTATATCTTTAATATGATCATTTTCAACTTTTATATAGATGCGCATGATGTCACCACATTTCACATTGCCTACTTCGCCAACACCATCAGCATTTTCAATTTCTCCAACGTTTCTTGGGTTCATGAAATGATCCATTACCTTCTCAGTATACATGCTTACTTTCCTCCCTGTACCCTGTCATATAAAGGGGACATCATTCTTAATTTTTGAACTACCTCTTTTAAAGCCTCTATTGTATAATCCACATCCTCCTCTGACGTAAAATCGCCAATCGTCAGACGGAGTGAACCGTGTGCAATTTCATGCGGCAATCCAATCGCAAGCAATACATGCGAAGGATCTAGTGAACCAGAGGTACAAGCCGAACCACTTGAACCGCCAATTCCTTTTGCATTTAAACTGAGTAGTAAAGCCTCTCCTTCGATGAATTCGAAGCAAACGTTAACATTTCCAGGGTGTCGTTCTGTAGGATGACCATTGTATTTTACATAATCAACGGACGCCAAAATGCCTTTAACCAAACGCTCTCTTAGAGCTATCAAATGTGAAACATGAGCCTCTAGATTTTGATCGGCTATTTCAGCAGCCTTTGCAAATCCCATAATCCCTGCAATATTTTCAGTCCCAGCACGACGTTTTCTTTCCTGTGCACCACCTTCTATAAGGTTGTGAATACGAATCCCCTTTTTAATATAAAGGGCACCCACACCCTTTGGTCCATAAATCTTATGACTAGAGATGCTCATCAAATCAATCCCGAATGTACCCACGTCTATTTTAACGTTGCCATAGGCTTGTACGGCGTCAGTATGAAAAATGGCGCCACCTTCATGAACGATTTTTGAAATTTCTTCGATTTTTTGCATCGTTCCGATTTCATTGTTGATATACATAATTGAAACCAGTACAGTTGTCGGTCTCATCGCTGCTTTAAGTGCCTCTAAATCTATTTGTCCATAGGCATCAACATCCAAATAAGTAACCTCAAAGCCTTCTTTTTCAAGTGCCTCACAAGTATGAAGGATTGCATGATGCTCTATTTTAGTCGTAATAATATGGTTACCCTTTGCTTTATTAGCATGCATAACCCCTTTTAATGCCCAGTTATCCGATTCAGAACCGCCCGCTGTGAAATAAATCGTATCTGAAGCCGCTCCCACAGTAGCCGCTACACGAGAACGTGCATTTTCCAAAGCTCTTTTGGCATCCTGTCCAAAGCTGTGTATACTTGAAGCATTGCCGAAGGTCTCGGTAAAATAAGGAAGCATTTCTTGGACAACTTCCTCTTTAACTGGTGTTGTCGCTGAATAATCTAAGTAAATTTTTCTCACTTCTTACCCCTCCAAAACGTTATTTGCATTCACAAATGCTACTGATGATTAGACTTTCTTGATTGGTTTGATAATCGTCTATCATATGCTGTAATGTAATTGAATTTACGACACTTGTAATGCTTTCGTAGATTTTTTCATAAATAACCTTTGTGACACAATACCTCGAGTGATCACAAACTTCTTCTTCTGTATCCATTACAACACAATCCGTAGGGGCTAAGGGACCTTCTAAAGTCGTTAAAATAACGCCAACAGTTATCTCGGTCGGCCCTTTGGCAAGCATATAGCCGCCTTGAGCGCCTCTAACGCTTTCAACCAGTCCAGCTTTTCTTAAAGGCGATATCAATTGTTCTAGATAATTAACTGAAATTGCTTGTCTTTCAGCTATGCTAGTCAGTGAAATTGGACCATCGCCATAATTTAGTGCAAGATCAAACATCGCCTTTAGACCATAACGGCCTCGTGTAGATAATTTCAAAATGGTTTCTCCTTTAAATCCTAGTTTTTTACTAAGAAATCATAATAATTATAATATATCCGATTAAATGCGTCAACTTTAAAACCCAAAGCTTATTTAAAGAAATTGTTAACTTTCTGACTCATTAAACCGATATACCTTATGAAACTATTTTAAGAGGTGAGCTATGTCTGAAAGAATGAACGAACTTTTTACTCTAACTCAAAAAGCACAAAAGATGGAAATGATCAATGAAGAAAAAGCCCTTGAGCTCTATCTTGAAATATTTGAAAACTATACCCCTAAAATTTCTAAGACCTATGAAAGTTTCATTAGGCTACTAGAAAAAAGACAACGCTTTGTTGAAGCTGAGGTCATCTGCTCTAAAGCCATCGAGCTGATCAAGGCCGATGAAATATCAGGCACACTTGATCGGTTTGCCGCAATAAAGGAGAGGTTAGATCGAAAGATAGAGGAACTTGCACCGCAACCCATTGCTAAGAAAAAGGGCATTAAGCTAACTAGAATGCATCTCATTTTATTTGCAACCATCATAATTATTGGTGTCCTATTGGTTCGCTATACCTCCCCCTTTGAAGACCTAAATGTCAATCTAGAAGGAAAGGATTCACTGAATAACGGCGATTCAATTTATGGCGAGTCTACAGATTCTCCAGAAATTTCATATGAGATAACTGAAGCTATGAAAGAGACGGCTACAAATACCTTGCTTAAAAATCACGATGTTCTAGCAGCAGACATAATTCCTCAAGAAGACACGCTGGGAATTGCGATTATTATTTCCGCAGGTACGACACAGGACAGAGCACAGGAGCTATCTGAAATTTATCTGAGAGCACTCGCCGGCGCAGCCTCTGCTACCTACAAGGATCTAGATGCACCAACTAAATCCACATTAGGTGAGCTTTACGATTATTATGAGTTGGTCATTTCAGTGGGCACGAGTACCAAAGAGGCGGATTTAATTGCTAAAGGCACTAAAGTTAGAGGTGCTAAAAGCATTTATTGGCGTAATTAATAATGAAGGAGCTGCTACCCTCAACTGTGGAAGGAAGCAGCTCCTATTAATTTTATAAATATTAGTTTTTAAATTACATTAGTCGTTAATTAGTGCCTTAGAAAGTTGTTCACTTACCTTATGTCCTTTGAGAGTTTCTACAATTTTCAATGCAAACTCCATAGCAGCACCAGGACCTTTTCCTGTAATCAACTCACCATCTTGTACGACTTTATCCTCAAGATGAACAAAATCGTGAAGCTGACTTTCAAATCCTGGGTAACAGGTTACCCTTCTACCCTTAATTAAATTGTGCTTTGCCAGAACAGTCGGTGCTGCGCAAATCGCAGCAATATGAATATCTGTCTCATATGCCTCTTGTAAAAGATTACGAAGAGAATCACTCTCTGCCAAATGCTTTGCACCAGGCATACCGCCAGGCAGGACGAGCATTAGAGCATCATTTAATGAAGATATATCCTTAAGGGTACCATCCATCTGAACCGTTATACCATGCGATCCAGTCACCTTAAGTGAATTAATACCGATCATATGTGTCCTAATATCCGCACGCCTCAATATATCTACCACCGTTAAGGCTTCAATTTCTTCGAAACCATCAGCGAAAAATACGTAAACCATGTGAACCTCCAATTAAAAACATTTAATATTCATAAACCTTTGTATAGTATTTTTCATTTTTTTTCATAACTAAGGTTGCAGTGCTACCCTTCCAAGTGCTATCCACGGTATTATCGATAATATACCATTTACCATCAATCAATATTTCATTCCAAGCATGATACCCTTCGACATATTTAGAATAACCCTTGACCAGCTTCGTTGGAATGCCTTGTTCTCTCTCAATAGATGCAAACAAAGCCGAGTAATCGTAGCAAATACCTTTTAAATCCTCATAGGTTTTCTCGACGCTTGGAATATAGTCTGAGGTTAGCGTAGGAATTTTATCATAATCATAGCTCATGTTTTTAACGAGATACTTGTAAAGAGTTTCAAGGCGGCTACTATTGGTCGTGCTCTTTTTAAGGAGATCTTGTCCAAAAGCGATCGCTTTTAAATCTTCATTCCAGTTTACATTTTGAACAGAATTCAAATAGACTATATTGGGATCCTTAAGATTTAGAGTAACACTTTGTTGAGTGACATAGACGTACTTTGTACCACTAACGTTTTTCAGAAGCCCAACCTTATAGGTGCCATTACCAAGCTGCAGTGGGAAGGTTTCTGTTTTGCCATCAGCACTAAAAGGATAAGTAATTTTCGTGTCATCCTTGGAGATTAATACCTTGTATTTTAATCCATCCGTGGCTTTATACGTAACATCGACAATTCCTTTATCTAGTGAAGAAGTGTCAATGGTTGGTTTAGCTTCACCAAAGGAAACCCCTATTACAATAACCAGCAGTAACACACTAACTGTCAAGAATTTTTTCAACATAATAAGCACCTCCATATCAATCGGGCTCACCTAAATATCTTTTAATTGTATCATAATTGATGCAGTGAAGCAAAGCATCGTCCTTACTGATCTTACCTTCGCTGTATAGATCCGCAAGACTTGCATCCATACTGATCATACCCACACTTTTACCTGAATGGATTGCAGCTTCAATCTGTGGGATTTTACCATCTCTAATCATATTTCGGATGGCATGGTTCATACCCATTATTTCAAATGCTGGCACCCTTCCCAATTCTTCTGAAGGGATCAATTGTTGTGACACCACACCCTGAAGTACAGTGGATAACTGAATTCTAATTTGCTGCTGTTGATTGGGTGGGAAGACATCTATAATACGGTCAATGGTTTTTGCAGCGCCTACCGTATGTAAGGTTGAAAGCACTAAATGTCCTGTTTCTGCTGCTGTTAATGCAATTGAAATGGTTTCATAGTCTCTCATTTCACCGATAAGGATAACGTCTGGTGCTTGTCTCAAGGCTGATCTTAGCCCATCTGCATAGCTTCTTGTATCTATCCCAATTTCTCTTTGATCAACTATACTTTTATCATGTCTATGAATGTACTCAATCGGATCTTCAAGGGTTAAAATGTGACAGGAACGTTCTTTATTGATTAAGTCAATGATGCAGGATAGCGTCGTCGATTTACCACTTCCAGTTGGTCCAGTTATAAGCACCAATCCCTTTGTTTTTTTTCTGATATCCAAAACTGATTTGGGAATTCTCAATCGCTCTATATCCAGCTTGTCAAATTTTAAAACTCTAATAGCGGCAGCATGAGAGCCTCTTTGCGTATAGGCATCCACCCTAAATCGTCCAACATTGCTCAACGAGTAAGAAAAATCCTTCTCTCCCTTTTCTAAAAACTCCTGATAATGCTCCTGCTTTCTAAAAAGCTGCTTAACCAGCTGCTCTGTATCGTCGGGCATTAATTTTGCGTCGCCGATTTTTTCGAATGAACCGTGCACCTTTAGTGTAGGCGGTACGCCAACGGTTATAAATACATCTGAAGCATCCTTTTTTATCGCTAATTCCAATAAATCTTCTAAGCCTATCATCATTCATTCCCCTTTGGATCACCAAATTCTAATTCATCGCTATATTCAAAAGCTTTCGGTAATTCGCGCCATTCCTTTACTTCAGGAAAATTTGATTCTGCTACTAAAGGTAGATTATAAGAGACTAGAAGCTCTCTTTGCGTTTCAGCATCAGTAATCACAAAGCTCATACTAGGAACCAAACTGCCATCAAAGCCACTTTTTATTATGCTGGCGTCGTAATTAAATGTCACCTGCTGTGACTCATAAAGCGCTTTATAAAGGCTGTAAAGCCATATGGTCTGTTGAAGCTTTTCTTCGCTTAAGCCTAGCTCGATAAGGTGACTGATGCTGGTTATCTCGACATCGCTAAAATCAAGTGCCGTCATCAAATTATCAACGCTAATGCGATTCTCCTTATTTTGTGTCGCTGTATCTAAAAACGTATTCTTAATATCAATTTGCTTTTTTTGAGCTATATTTTCAAGTGCGTAATACCCTTTCGTCCAATCGGCATGCTTTCTAGCAATTTTCAAATTCGAATATGAAGACATCATAGCCAATACACCAAAGGTAATCAAAAGCAGCATGATCATTATAACGAGGACAGATGAACTCCCTCTTTCTGAATTAAGCATTTTAATATTATCGATATTTTTCCATTTCGATTTCATAAATAGGCTCCGCTTCTTTAGATTCTATATCAACTACTTGTAATTCATAGGTTGATTTGGAATAGGCTAAGGCTTGTGTCTCTATTGATTTTAGCTGAAGAAGATATCTATAATTTTCTTTCGCATCAACAGCTTCAAAATCCTTGTCAAAGTAGATTTTTATCACGTTATAGTCATTTTCATTAGTAAATACCGCATGCTTCATCACCTTTAGGTTTTTAAGGTGATCCAGTGCGCTATCAACCTCTATAGCTTCTAGAATACTTTCACTGATATAGACGCTCTCATCTAATGCCCTCGCTTTTTCATTTAACGTTTGTGAGGTTATAAACATTTGAACGACATACGTACTCAACAGCGCTAAAACCGCAATTGAAAGTATGATTTCAACTAAAGAGATTCCCCTTGAGTGTCGCATTCTATTTGGAACCTCTAATTCATCAATTTGTTTCACTAATCTACAGATTAATTTCATAAGTTACTCCTCAAAAGGTTTAACCTTTGTTTTAAGTGAAATTTCTAGTTCAGATAACTGTTGCCCACCCAATGACATAGAAATTTTAATACTGTGATCATTAAAATCATAATTTAGAGTGCTAAGCTCCGCAATTTCAAAGCTCACATCGTCAGTAGGTACATCTCCCTCTGGAATAGTTGCCTCACGCAAATACCCGTCTGAAAGGTAAATCCAGGTATTATAGATTTCACCTGAAAGCTCTTCCTTTATCACAAGTGCTTCCGAACCAATGCTACCCGATTCATCAACGTAAACTGCATTTTCCATATCACTTTGACGTAGCTTTGTCATAACATATGAGCTTGCAATACGCACAGTTGCCATCTCAGATTTTTCATCTACCAATCCTTGGTAGGCTCCTGATGTAGATGCGGCAAGAGTAAATACAGCAAGTCCAAAGATCAACAAGAGCATCATTGCAATTACCATTTCAACTAGGCTATACCCTTTTTCATTTAGTAATTTTTGCTTCATCTCGACCTACCATTTCTTATAAACAGCTATGTTCGGAAGAATATTAGATGCAATCCACTCATAATGATAATAATAAGCAGACTCATTCAATACCAGTCCATAATGCGCGACGAGGTAATTTAGATCTGGATAGCTTCCCTCAAGGGCGTAGCATTGAATAGCTGCCTTTTGTATCGCATCTTCTACTGTTTTTGCACGTTCTAAATTTGCTTTGCCAGTAAACCCGTCAATTCCCATGAATGATTGTGCAATAAATAGTACGAATATGAGAATTAAAACGATATAGGCCCATTTCATATATCGACGCATAAGCCACTCCTAACCAATAGAGGACATGATGTTAATCAATGGTAACATAACGAGCAAAAGAATTGCGCCAACAACTAGAGATAAAATAATCACCAAGGTCGGCTCGATAGAAACCGTCATGCGATGTAAGCCTCTGCTCAATTCTGCATCGTAAATGCTAGAGATTTTATCCAGCATTTGATCCAGTTCACCTGTTTTATCCCCAAGTGTTATCATTCTTATAAACAACTTAGGAAAAAGCTCAGTCTCTTCTAATGCGGTGGCCAATGGCTTTCCAGCTTCTATAGCACTGATTGCCATTTTTAATTTTTCTTCAACATATGCATTTTCCATCAGAGGTAAAATCATATCCAAGCTTGACTGGATTGGCATACCACTCTTAGTCAATATCGAAAGAGCCGATGAAAACTTAACAACGATAGCTTGCTTATAAAGCTTGGACGCAATTGGTGCTTTTATTAACAAGCGATCTCTTTGAGCAAGTAATAGGCGCGTTTTAAATAAAAGCACCAAATAAATAGCAACAAGCGCTACAAGACCAATAATAATAATCAAACCATTTTGTAAGCCCTCACTAAAATCCAAAACAAATTGAGTAGCTGTTGGAATTTCACCCCCGACTGAGAGTAAAATTTCATGGAAGATTGGCAAAACTTTTAGAACTAAAAGTAGAATTACAGCTGCCATAAGCGCAATTAAGACGACAGGATACACAAGTGCATTTTTCACCTTCTGTTTGACGATCTCATTTTGCTCATAATGCTTTGAAAGCTGTTCAAACACTTCTGGTAATCGACCTGTATTTTCAGCGATTCTCAACATCGCCACCATATATTCTGGAAAAATACCACGCACAGCGATAGCTTCGCTTAATGGCATTCCCTGCTCTGCGTCTAGATAAATCTGATGTGCCAAATGCTTCATACGTCCTTCGAAAACATCTCCTGATAGAAGATGTAATGCCTCTATGTAAGGCAAGCCTGCTTTTAAAACCACAGAAAATTGATAACAAAATATACTCAATTCTGATGTACTCAATTTTTTAACACCGTTTGATTGATCCATAATTTACCACCTTATCAAAAATTATAGCTTAATTTATTATACCCTTTTGAACGGGAATTAAACGGTTGTACGTTTATAGTTTAAGACTTCATTTTACTGCTTTCTTTTAGAATACAGTATTCGCATATGAAAATCATCCATAAATATTATTTTAGTATCATATTTTTTTCATTTGATTCTTCTATGGCGTCAGGGGTATAATTAATTAATGGAGGTGTTAATATGTCTAAGAAGAAAAAAGCTCTTGAAGCAGAAAAACTTTTGAAGGAACGTAAAAGACGCAAGAATTGTTTCTGCTTTGGTATTTTCCTTGGTTTACTATTGGGATTCTGTATTGGATACTTGGTTAAAAAAGCATCTTCAAAAGATGCAAGACAGCTGGAAAATGAACGTGCATTTTATAAATCTAGACTTGGAGAAATTAAGCATTCTCTCTACCAGATTAAAATGCATCTTAAAGGCGAGGATGCTATTGAGACCTTAGAGGAAGTTATCGAGGAAGCGGTTGAAGATACAATCAATTAAAAGCTTATTTTACGGGCTTAACAAATTTAAAGAGTCCCTGCAAAGGTTGCAGGGACTCTTATTATATTAGTTATTCAGGAGCATACTTTGTCTTATTAAGGTATTTTTTGATTTCAGCCTCATAGCCCAAATCAGTCGGTTCATAATATTTCTTATCCTTTATTTCGTCTGGTAAATACTGTTGTTTTACATAATGCCCCTCGAAGGCATGTGGATACAGATATTGTTTGGTCGTTTCACTGTTCTTATATTTTCTCTCTAAGGATAAGGAGGTGCCATCCTTAAGATAGTAAGGAATTGTCCCCGTATGCTTGTTGTTTAGATCCTCTAAAACTAGATTAATACCCATATACGCGGCATTAGACTTTGGCGCTGTAGCGATATAGGTTACCGCCTGGGCAAGGATTATTCTGCCCTCTGGCATGCCTATGAAATCAACCGCCTGAGCTGCACTGTTTGCAAGAACAAGTGCCATAGGATCCGCATTTCCTACGTCCTCTGCCGCACAAATAACAACCCTTCTTGCAATAAATCTAGGATCTTCACCACCTGCTATCATTTTTCCGAGATAAAATAATGCCGCATCTGGATCTGAGCCCCTCATACTTTTTATAAATGCAGATACAATATCATAATGGTTATCACCATTTTTATCATAGTCCATATTTTTCATTTGTATGCAATCTTCAATGTCCTGACTTGTTATTATAATGCGTTCCGACAAATCCAATTTGGGCAATATGGCCAGCTCGAGGATATTGAGTGCTCTTCTAGCATCGCCATCGGCCACATCTGATATATAGGCAAGCAGCTCTTCCTCTATTGAAATGGGAAATTCTCCCAGCCCATTCACCTTATCCTCAAGCGCATTTTTAAGTATTCGTACGATTTGGTCAGAGGTTAGCTTTATCAATCTGAAGACAGAGGATCTAGATATTAAGGCGCTATTTACTTCAAAATATGGATTTTCTGTCGTAGCGCCAATTAAAATAAAAGTACCATCCTCTACAAATGGTAGCAAGGCGTCCTGCTGACTTTTATTGAAGCGATGAATTTCATCTATAAACAAAACACTTTTACGACTGTACATCGCAAATTCACTCTTTGCGCGTTCAACGGCTTCTCTTATATCCTTAATCCCTGAGGTGACGGCATTCATACTTATAAAGGTACCTTTAGTTTGCTTTGCTATAATTTTAGCAAGTGATGTTTTTCCACTTCCAGGTGGTCCATATAAGATCAAGGATGTCAATCGATCAGATAAAATCAGCTTTGGAAGAAGCTTTCCTTCACCCATAATATTTTCTTGCCCAACAAATGCCTCTAACGTTTCTGGCTTCATTCTCTCTGCCAAGGGTGCTTGGCTACTTTTATTTTGAGCTGACATATAGTCAAATAAATCCATGTTTCCTCCCTAATACTACAAATACAAGCTCAGTTTATTATAAAAAGCTTGTAAGGCTGTTTTATCTAGCTCTGAACCAAAGCTCAAAATGGCTTTCTTAAGCAAATTTTTCTCGATGTAGCTCAAATCAATAGTGCCATTTAAGCTTATGAGAAAGGCTTCATGAGCAATTGAAATCAATCTGTATTTAAACGAGGCTCCCCTTGAAATCGCTATTTTTTCAAGAATTTGAAACCAAGTTAACAAATCACTTATTGAAGCATCCTCTGATTGGAGTATGGTTCTTGAAAGATTTAATATTTCTTCCTGAGCTTGAAAAGGCAGATGCTCATAAAAGAGGCATTCCTCTAAATCAAATTGTTTAACGGTCTGAAAAATCTCATGCTTTTGTGATTTTAAATCCATATACTCATATCCTAGACTATCTGCTGAAAATCCTGGAGTGTCAGAGATAAAAGTGCCGATACCTCGTTTTACAGTGAGCACATTTTTACTAATCAATATTTTAATCGCTTCTCTTAACGTAGCACGTGAAACACCAAGCTCTTCGGCTAGTTCAAGTTCATTTGGCATCTGATCGCCAGGTTTGTAAAACCCTTGCGTTATGGATGTTTTAATTGTTTCTGCAATTTTTTCCGATAGCAATAATTTTTGATACATATTAGCCTCTTTTCAAACACAAGTCTAAAGAATTTGATCTATCCTGCCGATAGTTATATCGCAAGGATGCATGTCTCTTAATATAGTATCATGATTTGTTTCAAGGAGGAATACTTATGATTACTAATCCAGTGGCAATTAATGCCATCAACAAAATCACATCAGGCAATGAAAATAATCCAGTAAAGACTACAGCATCTGATCTTAATCAAAATACACTTAAATCTGATACACCAATAGATACTATCGAGCTTGGCAAAGGTACTGAGAATTTTGGTACCTATAAAGTAGACCGAGAGAAATTAAACGCAATGAAGCTTGATTTTCAAAAGAATACCGATTCATTCAAACAGATGATAAAAGAAATGCTCGAAAAGCAAGGCTTGAAGTATGAGCAAGTTATGAAGGCATTTGACAAGGGTGAGGATGTCGTCGTCAAAGTAGATGAGGAAACGCGAGCAAAAGCTGCCGAAGCGGTTTCGGCAAATGGCTATTGGGGAGTAGAAAAAACCTCAGCGCGTATTTTAGATTATGCAAAAACCTTATCAGGTGGAGATGCTTCCAAACTAGAACAGCTGAAAAATGCCTTCCAGGCTGGATTTGATAAGGCTAAGGAAGCCTTCGGTGGTAAGCTGCCTGACATCTCACAGCAGACCTACGATAAAGTTATGGCAGGTTTTGACACCTTGTTTGATAAAGGTGAATAAGTAAGAAAAATCCTTCGATTTCCTCGAAGGATTTTTTATTTCTGTACCATTTGTTATTCAAGTGTTTCAAACTCTTTTTTGGAGATCGGAATGATCATATCAATTCTGAATACGCTTTCAATAACGACAGCTGTAAACTTACCTCCGACAATCCTTAAAATTGCTTCAACAAACCTACCATGATGCAAGAAAACATTTTGTACCCGCTCATTCAGCTCACTTTCTAAAACAAATTTCACAATATGCTTTAGTTCTAATGCTTCCTCTGATACCTTTATAGATAAAATTTGTGGTCCATTTGCATGCACTAATTCTATTAAATCTGTCATCATACTGACCAACATCTTAAAATTATCATAATAATAAAGCTTACTTTCCTCCTGTATAACATCAATCTCAAGCTCATAAAGTCCAATTCTAACTAAGGTTTGCTCAAGGGTATTCACAACGTCATCAAACCTAAAGGTTTTTAAGGTCACTCTGCTAAGCTCGAATACCTTATTGAGATAGTGCATCCTGTCGTTCATCCGTTGTATCACTTCGGAAACCTGTGACTTTTGTTCAGCAAGCCTCAAATCCTGTATCGTCATGAGATGATGGTGATTTGTCGCCTTAATCAATTCATCGTAAAGCTTAAGTACGTGATCAACCTTCTCGTAGCTATCGGTGAGCATTTTGTTGTATAAAATACCCTTTTTTTCACTTGATGTTAATCTATTTTCCTCAATTTTAGCATTTTCATATAAATCAATTGCTTCTCTTATATATACCTTCAACTCAGCTTCTAAATCCCATGGCTTTGTCATAAATTTATATATATTGACACTATTTATCGTAGCAAGGATTTGTGGTAATTGTGTATAACCCGAAAGAACAATTTTAATCGTTTCTGGACTAATTTCTTCAACCTGCTTTAAAAGCTCAAGTCCATTCATACCTGGCATCCGCATGTCTGTAATTAAAACACTTATCTTATCTTCTCTTACAAATGCCTCAAGTGCTTGCATTCCGCTGGTAGCAAAAATTAAAGAATAAGCCTCCGAATGCAACCCTCTACTTAGCGATTTTAATATTTCGACTTCATCATCGACGATGAGCACCGTATGTTCCGAATAATCTACCATGGCTCCCCCAAAAAATCATTGTTTAAATTTATCTATAGTATCCTTTATAAAATCGCTGCTGATGTTTAAAACATCCATAGCATATCTAAAGTTCATATCATTATTGCCCATCATATTATTGTCTATTTGCGATGCTAAGCACATGAGCGCAACCTGCTTTTTATTTGATATATCTGGGTCATTTGGCGTGTGATGATATAATGTCATCTCAATGATGTCATAAGGGAAAGCCCACCAATTTAAAAAATAACCGCCAATGATCGCATGATCAATCCCGTATATAGCCTCCTCTTTTTGCAATAACCCATCGTCCTGATAGCTATGACTAAGGATTTGAGTGTAATAGTCCTCTCCAAAAATTTGAAGCATTATAATTTTACCTATGTCATGAACAATGCCTGCGGCACTTATAATTGGAGGAACCTTTGTTCCAAAATACTTGACATATAATTCTTGAAAAATTAAATTCGTACGGTTTGAATGTGTCCAAATATATTCTGATTTAGAGTAGGTCTTCTCGTTCATTTGCGAAATTTCATAGGATAGAACTATTTGCTTAAGATTATTTAAACCGATAAACATAATTGCCTGCTGGATATTACCTGTACGAGCGGCATAAAATGCAGAGTTTGCAATTCTTAAAATATTAGAGGTGATCGCTGGATCCCGCTCGATAATGGCCGTAATGTCTTCGATGCTTTTGTCGCGCTGTATGTAGAGATTTAATTCATTGAATAATCTTGGAATCGTCTTTATGCTATCAAACTGCTGAACGGTTTTAAATAAATGAGAATCCTTAAGTCTTTCTTCAAGGACAAACATTTTTCTGATGCCTTCAATTAACTCATCGTTGTTCCATGGCTTATAGTAGTACTGCTTTGCAAGATTTTTACTCACTGCTTCTGTGATACTTGATGCTGAAGCATAACCAGTGATGGCCACCCGAATCGTTTCAGGTGAAGCCTCTTTAAACAGCTTTAACACGCGAATCCCATCAAAGTAAGGCATCTTAATATCGGTGATTAGCATATCCAATTGATCTATTTCTAAAAAAATCTCAATCGCTTCTTTTATTCCATTTGCATAATAACACTCAAACTCTAGATTTCTAAAGGCGCGATTTAGCGCTCTTAAAATATTGCTCTCATCATCAATAAATAGAATTTTTTTCATACTTGACCTCACCATCTATCATTGCAACTCTTATATTTCAATAGGTATTATACCCCTTTGTCTACTATCCTAACATTCAAAAAGAGCCAGAACAATTCGTCCTAAGCTCTTTTATCTTTAATAAATGAATATTAACCTAAGATATATTCTTTAAATATACTATAAGATAACCTTTTCTACATATTCGGATGTAAACAATTTAAGCATTGCACCATACTCCATTTTAAATGACAGAATATCGCCAACCTTATAATCCGATTTCGCAAGTGTAAAATCAAGAATCATATGATCGCTTGAGGCACCTAAAATCTTAAGTCTCTCATCAACAGGAATAAGATTTGTATGATCCACATCTTGCCTTCCAATTGCAACGATACCACGCTGTATCATCCCTTGATCCTCAAATATAGGCTTATTGCCAAATGCATCCATCCCTATTAATCCTCTAGGAACTGAATTCTTAAATTTATATTCTACGATTTGAGCCTCTAATATAAACGCATCATCATGCGTTCCTGGAATTTGCTCGCCATACGCGGCTTCTCTACCGAGTACAATCCCTTCGCCGATACGTAGATTATTAATTCTATTAGGTAAAGAGTCCCCATCTAATAGGTAAAGGCTACTTGAATTACCCCCAGAAACAATATTGAGAGTCAAGTTATATGTTTTCTCTATATGATTGGCAAGAGCAGTCAGTTCACTTAAGTTATCAGGTGTAGGTATTACGCCACCATAGCAGGTTAAATTCACACCGATACCTTCAACCTTGATCCATTCATTTTTGAGAATTAAAGGCATTACCTGATCAACATCTTCAGGCAAAAATCCTTCTCGAAGATCACCTAAATCAAACATGACGACAATTCGGTGCTTTATCCCCTGATTCATAGCAGCTTGATTAAGTGCCTCTATGGTTTCAAGCTCTGAGTTAAAGCTAATGTCAGCAAATTTGACGACATCCTCAACCTCTGAAAGCATCGGTAATCTAAGTAGGATCTTCTCACAAGGAAGCTCTTTCAGCTTAATTAAGTTCTGAATTCTAGAATCAGCAACCGCACTCACTCCAGCTTCTAAGCAGATTCTAGCTAGATTTATATCGGCAGAGTGGACTTTAGTTACAACAAAAATATGGATGTCTTTAGCCTTTGCTTTATTTACAATAATTTCTGTATTTTCTTTCAGCTTAGTTTTATTGATCACTACGCGTGGATACATTAGGACCTCCTAATCGATTTGAAGAGATTTTTTCATTAACAATAACGCAGAAGTTTCATGCTCCTTTGATAAAACACCCAGCGAAGCCATAATATAGTCATTATCAATTAGAATTTGTGTTTCTTTGTTTGGTAAGAGCTTATTACCAAGATAATGTTCTGTTATTGTTTTCAATAATGTTACACGATTTGGAAGTCGAGTACAAGCCCCTCCCGTTCCCACAATATACTTAATGCTGGTTAAATCCTTACCTTCTGCATATGTTTTTTTTCCGCCGCCACCATATAAAGTTCTAAATCCTCCAGCATGTCGATCTGCCGAAACGACAATTGCCTCTTTAGCTAAGCGCTCGACAAATGCGATCTGAAGCTCTGATTTTGGAATAGGAAGATGGGATTCAATTAAATGTGACAATTCTTGATCATCAACAGACAAATCCTTCATCAGAGTCTCTCTGCCAATCATCTCAACAATATTCCTCATGTTAACATAAACACCTAAATCACCCTCTACGGTTCTCTTAGAAATTGGCTCCGGACTTATAAGTATTCTGGATACTTCCTCACTACCTTCGGTAACTGAATGTATATCCGTTGTAGCGCCCCCAACATCTACAGTCATCAAATCCCCAATGTCATTTTTCAACAGCTTTGAAGCTTCCATCACGGCACCAGGCGTCGGAATAATTGTTCCAGAAACCAGTTCTCTTATATGCTCCATACCAGGCGCATGTATGATGTGCATCTCAAAAATATCTTGTATTACCTTTCTAGCTGGTTCAACGTTTAAAAGATCAATTTTAGGATAAACATTTTCAACGATATAGAGCTGTTCACTTTTTCCAGCCTCTTCAAAAATCAATTTGATTTCATCGTGGTTTTGAACATTACCCGCATATAGCACAGGTGCGTCAAAGTCCAATGCAGCAATAAGCTCGGCGTTATAAATAGCGGTTTCAGTTTCGCCATAATCGACACCACCAGCCAACATTATGATATTAGGGCTTATTTGCTTTAGCCTTGCTATATCTGTTCTTTTTAGCTTACCGGCAGTAACCATGTGAAGATTTGCGCCGGCACCTAGTGCTGCTTCTTTAGCTGCCTTCGCCGTCATGTCATAAACTAATCCGTGTACAGTCATCTTTAGACCGCCTGCAGCACTACTTGTGGCCAGCAGCTTATTATAGCTCAAATCAGACACGCCAAACGAACTTTTAAGATCGTCGATTGCCTCTTGAAGACCAATTCTAACATCGCCCTGCTGCACACTAGTTGGAGCTTGACCTTGACCGACGAAGGAAGGGTGATCTGTGTCTATGCCGTTGAAAGCATTTACAACCGTCGTTGTACTACCTATTTCAGCGACTAATATGTCAATTTTCATATTGCCTCCATCTACAGACATATATTAAGTAGTTACTAAGTAAATAGCTTTGATTAGTAACGTAAATACACATCTAAATCTTTAATAAAAAGCTTAGCAAAGTAAATCCTTGCTAAGCTTAAAATCTTTAGTCAGTTCTTAATTATTCGCCTCTTTGAGCTCTACGCTTTTTAACTAAGAAGGTTGCGACATTTACACCTCGGTCATATCTACCAAAGCCTTCATCCATACCATTGTCTCTAGCGATATCAGGTGTAACCTGAGTCCCACCAGCACAAATGATAAAACGATCTCTTACACCTTTTTCAACTGCATACTCATGAATGCGTTTCATGTTTTTGTAATGAACATCATCATGTGAAATGATAGTTGATGCAAGAATGACATCTGCATTGATCTCTATAGCAGCATCTACTAATTTTTCAACTGGTACGGATGTGCCAAGATATTCAACTTCACAGCCGTATTTCTCGATACCACCGTGTTTAATATCGATGACTTCTCTAAGACCAACTGAATGCTCATCTTGACCAACCGTTGCAGCTACGATCTTAACTGGATGATCATTGAATTCGCCTCTAATCTCATCTTCACTCATAATTTCTGGTTCTGGTGGAATAACAAGTGAATTCATGTCGAGATCCATATCAAGAACCCCTTTAAGTTGAACTCTTGTACCCTCAGATGGGTGCATTTGTTCGATGTGAATCACTTCTACATCTTTAAGGTTCATTTTTTTAGCGAACTCGATTGCAGCAAATTGCGCTGGTCTTAATCCGATTGGTAGTAAGATTTCAAGTTGTACCACGCCATCGCCTAACCATTGTACTTCTGGTTTAACGTAGTTAGATTCACCTTTTTCACCTCTGTATTTTTCAGTTTCAGCCATACGTTGGTTGACGTTATCGTTTTCATCAAGCTCATCGATGAACACGATTTTTTCAGGTTTTTCAAATGTACAACCACCGATTAAATCAGATGGATTTTCTACATTGTATTGTGCAACGTTATTGTAACCATAGTGAGCGGTTACAGGTGCCATATAGTCTGTCGCTCTTTCATAAACCGTACCAACACCTACGCCACCATCGATCTTACGGCCGATACCATCGCCATTTCTTTCAGGATAAATGCCTGAGTCTACGAAAAAGCCTTGCTCAACCGCATTAAAGTAGCCGCCCGCTTTTACGATTTCTTCTAAATAAAGAACCGCTCTTTCCTTAAGCTCTCTTGCTTTATCTCTTAAATAACCTTCGTCTTTAAGTTCAACCATATCCATCAATCCATCAAGACCAGCAAACGTTTGCTTCGCCGTATTACATGCCTCAATGTTGTACATATGCCAAGGTACATTTCTACCTTCATCTGGCGTAATGGTAGATTGAATATCTGCAGAGGTTAATCTAGAGATCAACATGTTCATAACGTGTGTTACCGTTGCTTCTCTTGAAGATGAAGTGATATACTTCGTGTTCATTTGTGCACGCATTTTGTACTCAGTGAAAAGGTCACGAAGCGCAACTGCGTATGGTAAATCTAGCTTCATGCAAGGTGCTGGTGATGAAGTTGGTGGTACTGTAGAAAGTGAGATATTTGCTTTTGGCATACCTACTTTATGTGAGTAGAGCGCATTGATACCGTGTTGTACCATTAACTCAGGCATAACCTTCCAAGCTTCTCTAGCAGTTGCATTTGCATTATGTGCGCCGTCGATTTGAACCATATCAGCCCAAGTCATAACTTTTTTAGATTCTGCAGCATCCACAAATGAACGAACCATATTGATATTTCTGTAAAGAACATTGTATTGTGGATCTTGATGCGCGCCATTTACGCCTTCTTCTGCAAGCATAACCGCTACATCTGGACCAGCAACACCTGATACATATGAGTGATAATTGATTGGTCTGCCTACTTCTTCTTCAATCAGGTCAAGTGCTTTTCTGTGCGCTCTAACTTGCTTTCTAGAAATTGGAACCCCGCCTATACCTTGTGGTGTCCCTTCAATAAGACCATCAAAGTGTGATTGACCAGCAGTTCTGATAACCATAATATGGTCAGCGCCATGCCAAGCAGCCATTCTCATACGTCTAATATCATCTTCAAATCTTCCTGAAGCGATCTCAGTTGTAATGGTATTGTTTGGTTGTGGATCGATATTGCCAAAGTATTGTGCTGCTGGCATTGGTATATAGTTTTTAAGCGGTGTAGACATATCGCTAAATTCAAAAGGACCGTAAACTTGCTTTTCGCTTCTTTCTCTCCAAGTCCAACCACGTCTCTTTGGTCTATAACTTTCAAGATCTTTCAATATCTCTTTTACATCTATCTTTTTATTGATATCTAATTGAGTCATTACTTGTTACCTCCCTTGAAGATTTGGATAGCATCATCCCAATGTTTACCTTCGATTAATTCAAGACCCGCTGTGCGCACATCTAAATTCTTTTCTTTAGCGATTCTATAGATCACATGACCTACGCCATGGCCTATTAAACCTCTATCAATAGCGCCGTCAACTAATGGTTGCGCTTCTAAGCTTGAAAAACCCATACGAAGTAAAACTGAACGTTCAATTGCTGGTGAGGTATGTGACTTTGCTAAGTCAAGTAATGGATCTACAATTTGTTCTACTAACTCCCAAAATCTTTCCTTTAAAGCTTCATCAGAAAGCTGAGCGAGATGTTGATTTCTTTGTAAATAATCATCTTCTCTTTTTACAAAACCTTTCATTCTGATCCTCCTATTTTTTTATTCCGCATCTTTATTTAACTCGTTTAAACGATTACTGTAATTCTTTAATCACTCTCTCAACATAAGCTTTGTCTTTTTTTGTTTCTAAACAAAGATAGTTGATTTCATCCTCGCTTAACTCAGCAAATGATTTTCCTGCGATTGCATTTTTGATTAGTGACACTCTGAGCTTGTCCATATCCAAATCGATTGCTTTAATTAGGTTTGGATGCCTTGGCAAGATAATGTTGACTCCTGGTTTTTGATCCACCGGATTACCAAAGTGAATATCGATACCATTGTCTCTTGCAAAGGATAATTGTGGCTGAATATGCTTACCTGCACCTGTGTACTCAGTCTCTTGAACCACGATGATTTGATCCGCATTCATTTCTTGAGC
Source organism: Clostridiales bacterium 38-18 (assembly GCA_001897605.1). GTDB lineage: Bacteria > Bacillota > Clostridia > Peptostreptococcales > Acidaminobacteraceae > Fusibacter_C. The sequence goes on from MKTL01000024.1 coordinate 122,576, forward strand.
TATACTAAAGGCTGCTACTAAAGCTGTATTGCCTGCTGGTCCTTTTTCTAAGCCTTCGAGTTGTGCTAAAGCTTCTGTCATATAGAATACTTCGCCCTGAGTAACAGTGACGTATCTGTCCATATAACGCATCGGTCTAGCTGCAGATCTCGGTACATCTGATCGATCAGGTACAGTAGAAAATGGTACGCCAAATCCAGTATGACCTGTCGTGAACGATTTTTTGTTAAATTGCTCATCACTTGCCATATGAAGTCCTGATAAATCAACGGAAGCACCTACAACCGTCGTATCTAAAGCACCTGCTTTAATCAAGCCTCTTGCCGTACCTGTAAGGTTACCGCCACCAGCATTTGTACAAACAACCACATCTGGATCTTTACCATATTTTTCTCTACATTGCATTGAAAGCTCATAGCCTAAGGTTTCAACACCAGCGATACCAAACGGGGTATAAAGAGATGCATTGAAATAGCCTGTTTCTTCAAGTAGGAGTAAAAATTGATAAAAGAGCTCTGGTCCAACTGTTAGCTGTATGACCTCAGCGCCATAAGCTTCACATTTACGTGCTTTTTCTACGATTTCAGGTTGTCCAACCCCATTTGAATCAAATGTTTCTTGAACGATGATACATTTGAGACCATGCATAGCTGCTTGTGAAGCAACTGCTGAACCATAATTACCGCTTGTCGCTGCGATAACGCCTTTATAACCAAGTCGCTTCGCATGATAAACCGCATTTGCTGCTCTTCTTGCTTTGAAGCTCCCTGAAGGATTACTCGCTTCGTCTTTTATAAATATTCTCGCACCCTTGCCTTCTGGTGCTAATTTTCTTGCTAGAGCCGTTAAATTTCTAAGCTCTAAAAGTGGCGTGTTACCAACACCTGTTTTACCTTGAATTTCTTGCATTTCTTCAAGCGTATAACCGGTTTCACGCATCATTCTTTCATAATCAAAATGAATGCCATCTAGTTCAAAATCAGTATAGTCGATACCGATTGCTTGCTTCATAATTTCATTTCTTCGGCTCATTACCGCTGAATATGAATTATCTTTCATCTTGATCACCTCCAAAGAGAATATTTCTTAACTCTATTCCAATTTGAGTGATCTCTGGAACATAATTGCCAAAAGAATGCTTATAGGTTGGTTCAAGTTCAATAACAGTCCCTTTTTCTATACGGCCTGTAATGGTCTTAACTTCTATTTCATCCCCTATATTTGCATCTGTTTGACTAAACCCTTTAACCCACATTTCTAGAGGGACTTTTTTAGTATCCTCAGGCACTTGTGGTGCGCGCTCAGCTGGTGTTAATATCGTTCTATGGATTCTAACCCAATCGCCTTTCTTAATTGTCAATTCCAACACCTCTCTTATTTAACGAAACTTCTCATATCGCCCATGATTGCTCTAGGAACTGGTAAGTCTAACATTGTTTTTAAACCTGGTTCAGCATTGATAACTTGAGGAATCATGTTCACACACATTGCGATTGTACCCAAACCACCTTCAACTTCAGGTTTAATGTTCATGTTAACTTCTGGTGAACCTTTTAATGTAATATAGTCACCAGTAAAAGTGCCTTCCATCTCTGGTTCGATTTGTTGTGGATGAATCATATTGATTTTCACTTCGCCATCAACAAAACCTTGACCTGTCATATTTACACCAGCGACGTTGCCAGCAGCAGCGAAACCGTGTGGTGATTTTCTATCTACAGTTGTAACGATTGGTTTCATTTGTGTTTCAATTTTTTGAACATCCCAGCCAATTGCATCTGCGATCATATTGATTGACTCAGCAAAACCTACGTGACCAGCAAGTGAGCCATCTTCAACGCCTTTGTTGAACGCATCTACTGTAATACCAACGCCTTGCTCTTCCATAACTGCATGGCCAAATGGCGATAAGCTGTTCACGCGTTTTGCTTCAATTTCTGTTACGTCTGTCATACAGCCTGTTAATACAACCACTAATAAGTCCATAATTAAACCAGGGTTGATCCCAGTACCTAAAATTGTAACGCCATTTTCTTTTGCTATTTTATCGAGTTCAGCTGCAAGTTCAGGACTTTGTGCTTTAGGATAAGACATTTCCTCTGCAGTTGAAATTACGTTGATTTTTTTCTCAAGAACGTGTTTTAATCTAGGAAAAGCTTTAGCAGTGAATGAATCCGTAGCTGTTAAGCAAATATCACAAGATTTTTCTGAAATGACTTCATCGATGTTTTCATTAATAATGACTTCAGGTCTAGAGCCTCTTTCAACACCCAAAAGTTCGTATATACTTTTGCCAACTCTTTCAGGATTACGGTCACACACACCAACGATGTCTACACCTTTTTTAGTAAGAAGCATTTTTGCCATACCGCTTCCCATTGCACCAAAACCCCAAATTGCGACTTTAACATTTTCATTTCTCATGATTGCCACCTCCGTATTTTTCCCATCTTGATAGGGATCCAACCTAAATATAAAGCAATTCCTATGCCAACTTTTTTTAAACGTTCAAATTAGTGTTGAAGCGTTTAAATTACTCAGTAGTAGCAAAATTAAGTGTGAATTCACTCTGTTACTATTTTGTAAATTTTCTGAATAATCCAATTGTTAAGCCGAAATAGCAAATATTTTTGCATTTATTGAGCAAAATATTTTGCTATATATGTAATGTGCAAAATATTTTGCATGATTTGCTTTAAAATTATGAATACGTGTTCTTTTCAAAATGATATAATTGAAGCACTAAAGTTTAGGAGGCTTATATGAAGCAATCGTCACCCTATAAAATCTATTTTCTGATGTTTCTAGCCACCTTCTTTTGGGCAGGCGCTTTTATTGCTGCCAAACTAGGCGTTTATGATTTGAGTCCAGTTTTGCTTACCTTTCTTAGAATGGGACTTGCGGCGGTTATACTCTTCCCAATATTAGTTTTCAAACAGAAGCAAACCTGGCAGTTAGAATTATCTGAGCTGAAATATGTTCTTGCAACTGCAATTGTAGGCATGATCGGCTATCATTTGTTTTTTTTCACAGCTCTAAAATACACCACTGCTTCAAACGCCTCCATGATTAATGCGACCAATCCATTAATTACTGCACTCTTAGCAACTTATTTTGCAGGTGAAAGACTCTCAATTAAAAAAATCATGTTACTCCTTATGGCCCTCACTGGTGTTTTATACATCATTACCAAGGGCAATCTGATTTCCATATTAGAGCTAGACTTTAATAAAGGTGACTTTATCATGCTATGTGGTACTTTCTTATGGGCGGTCTATGGTATTTTAGTAAAAAAAATAGTCCCAATGATGGGACCCTTAAAATTAACAACCTATTCATTTTTGTTTTGTGCTGTACTCCTGTTACCTTTTGCGACATATGATTTCATAAAAACACAAGCGTATTTGGTTGGTGGCTCACCGTATTTAGCAGTCGTCTATATGGCTATTTTTCCAACGGTTATTGGCTATTCGATCCAACAGCTAGCCATTCAAGAAATCGGGCCGTCAAAGGCTTCTTTATTTATCAATTGCGTACCTATACTCTCTACACTTTTAGCGGTTTTGTTTTTAGGTGAAGCCATTTACAGCTACCACTTCATTGGCGCAGCACTCATTATAGCTGCAGTCATATTATACAATATCGGCTCCGACTCTAGAAGGCCGATTAAGGATGGAGAAGTCCCTCGGTAATCCTTGTATAATCATTTGTCAAAGGACGAATGTCCTCTTTAAATGCGTCTTTTAATCGTTTACTTTTAGTGAAAAATTCTGTTGTTTGTTCTAGCAAGGCATAGCTTCCGCCTTGCTTTTTTGCTGATTTTTTTAAACCCGCTAAAACTTCACTTAGCTCCTCAGAATGCGCAAAAGAGTTTAAATTGCCATAAAGTCCTGCAAGGGCGATTGAAGTGAGCGAAAGATCTCTTACTATTCCAAACCGGTCCTCTGCCTTTATACTGCCCTTTTTGTAATGCTCTTGAGTGAAAAATCTAGATTTATCCCTTTCAAATTGCTCTATTATTGCCATCACCAGTGAGTAGTATTCGCTGACCTCTCCTTCAACGACAATTACAAAATCGTCACCACCAACATGGCCAATAAAGCTCGTATGAGGAAATTTTCTTTTTACAGTTTCATTCATCATATCTGCTAAATATTTAATCATTAGGTCCCCTTTTTCAAATCCATATACATCATTATAGACTTTAAAGTCATTGATATCGACGTATATAATGCAAGACCCGCTATTATAAGTAACCGCATCTGACATGACCCTTGTGATCACAGGATTGCCTGGTAATCCAGTCAAAGGATTGCGCTCTTTGGCATTATTCTTTTCGTACATTAGGGTATATTCAAAGATTTTCTTCATCGATACCGTTCCAAAATACTTACCACTCTTAGTGACAATTAAATCGTCAAAAAGTTGCTCATCTGGTCGTTCCATTGCACTTTTAGCAACGACATTAATAGGTAAAAAGTAATCAACAATTAAGGGTGAAGCATTCATAATTCTTGATATAGGTTTGTTAGAAAAAAGTGAATAGCCATATTTACCAGACATGCTTGCATCTATATTATGCTTCATAACTATCCCCACCGGTCTTTGATTTTCACAGATACAAGCGCTGCGCGCCTCTGTCTTATCAAGCTGGTTTTTTACTGAGATGCATGGGGTCATCGATTCGTATATGGGACTTTCATTAGTGTTAATTAGATTTGAAATGTAATGATATTCATGTGAATATTCGTTTAGATTCTTAGAAATCTTATTATAATCCCTAATCCGAGTTAAAACCTCGTCCTCTATTTGTTCAAACTGTTGTGATGGCTTTTTTAAATAGTAGCCCTGTCCAGCATGCACACCAAGTAAAATAAGGGTTTTCAGTTCCTCCTTGGTCTCGATGCCCTCAGCAATAATTTTAATGTTGGTTGTTAAAGAGGTATCAACAAAAGCCTTAATAAGCGATTGTTTAAAAGCATCCTTATCAATCCCTCTTATCAAATCCATATCAATTTTAATAAAATTCGGTCTAATCTCATTGATGGTCTTAAGTCCTGAGTAACCAGCTCCAACGTCATCAATTGCTACCTGATAGCCCTGTCTACGATAATTATTTAAAACGGCAAGAAAAGCATCATAATCAAATATTGCGGTTCTTTCAGTTATTTCGAATACGATACGACTTTCTTCGCCTCCAATCTCTTCAAGGTATTCTTTCGTTAAACCTGTTCTATAATCAGGTGATTTTATTACTTCAGGATCTACATTTACAAACAAGAGTCTATCTATTTCTAGCTCTCTTATTCCTTCTAGTGCTTTCTTTCTGAACAACATTTCAAGGTCCCATATTCTCCCTTTTTCATGTGCATGCTCAATCAGCTTTAATGGTGAATAAAACTCAGTCCTTTCCGGCCCTCTAGAAAGCGCTTCATATCCTATGATTTCACCCGTTCTTAAGTTGACAATTGGTTGATAAAAGCTAAGCACTCTTTCATTGGCGATTATATCATTAAATAATAAATCTTCCATACTTTACACACTCCTTAACATACTAAAAATATCATAGTAACGTTAATAGGATGTAAAGCAACCATTATTACTCTGTAAAACCTTGTTTATTTAAAATAAAAAAGTAGGCTTATTTTTAAGCCCACTTAAGTATTTCTTTACACGATATCAAACTGTTTAATTTTATATTGCAAATTTTGCCTAGATAAGTTCAGCTGCTTTGCAGCCTTAGAAACATTATGATTACATTTGTCCAGGGTAGTGATAATAATCTCTTTTTCAATAAGTCTCAAATGCGCATTCAAGTCAGAGACAATGACTCCAGCATCTGGAATGTAATGACTTTTTTTCAGTAGCACTTCTGCCACATGAGATGGCATATGCTCTTTTCCAATAACGTGCTCATCAGAGATTAAATTCATAGCGGATTCAATAAAGTTTTTTAATTCTCTAATATTACCCGCCCAGTTATAGCGTTTAAACGCCTCTAATAATTCAGATGATACCATCCAAACATCCTTACCAAGCTGTTCATTGTACTCGCGAATGAAGTAATCCACCAAAAGCGGGATATCCTCCACTCTCTCATTTAAGCTTGGAATTCTTATGTTGATAACATTCAATCGATAATATAAATCCTTGCGAAACTGTCCATCAGTAATTAAAAGCTCTGGCTCCTCATTGGTTGCTGCTATGATGCGAACATCAATCGGAACATCCTTTGTGCCACCAACCCGTCTCACATAGTTTTCCTGTAGAACCCTTAATATTTTAGCCTGCAAAGCCAAACTCATGCTATTAACTTCATCCAAAAACAAGGTACCACCATCTGCCTGTTCGAATAACCCTGGTCGATCCGTTGCACCTGTAAATGAGCCTTTTGCCGTACCAAATAATAAGCCTTCTAATAGGGTTTCAGGGATCGCAGCACAGTTTTGAGCAATGAATGGCTTAGATTTACGCTCGCTCGCATAATGAATGCTTTGTGCAAACAGCTCTTTACCCGTTCCAGTATCACCATAAATTAACACACTTGAATTCGATTTTGATGCTCTTCTAGCAATTTTAATAGCTTCAAGGTAACGATCTGTTTTACCAATTAACTGTTCAAAGTGATATTGCCTAATACCAGCTTCCTTTTTAACTGGTTTCAAAAGCTTCTGCTGTAGCTCAATGATCTGCTCAGACATATGATTAACCGTTGTAAAGTTTTTAGCGATCTCTATCGCACCGATAAGCTCTTCCCCATCAAAAATAGGATAAGTTGAATTTACCGTTTTAATGTTTTTACCCCTAAAATTCAAATAGCTTTGTTCTCTGTCAATGATGGGCACACCAGAAGAGAGAACAGTCAACAATGTACTGTTCTCTTTTGTCCAGTCAGGGAAAATATCCAGTAGATGCTTACCAACCACCTGTTGATGACTCAACCCTTCAATTTCCTCTATCGCCTTATTGTAAAGTATCGTTCGACCTTTTTTGTCGACGATATGAACGCCTTCTTCTATAGAATCTAGGATTTTACGACTCGCTAGATGAAGTACTCTATCAACTGACATAACGCCTCCACATTAATTAGCTTAATGGTACCAAGCCTTCATGTTCAGATTGTAAAACCTTTAAAATTTTAGCAGTATATTTATCGTTCTTTAAAAATCGCTTGTCATTGAGTTTAATCACCAAATAAGTCAAGGCCATGACGATTACGCCAAAGACAGCGGTCATGATTTCGTTTGTCTTAAAGAGACCTTGCCCAACAAACAACCCTACAAATAGACCAAATAGCGGTATCACATACATAATAAATGCCGCACTAAGGACACCACCAGTCTCCATAGACACTTCTACCAAGTCGCCTTCCTTTGCACTTACCGCATTTTTGGCAATTAGCATGATGTCCTTTTGATCATCGCCTAACTGACAAGCACCGCAATTGCCGCACGCCGTATGTCTGACGAGTTTCACCCTTGAGTATTCACCCATTTGATTGATTACGATACCAGCTCTATCCATTTCATCACCTCTTGTTTTTCAATAACGCCGATTAAGCATTGCCTTTTTCGTATGGCGTTAATTCTAGATACAGCTCTCCAAGCTGTTTTTCTTCGGCAACGCTTGGTGCATTTGTAAGCAGACATTTTGCATCCTGAGTTTTAGGGAATGCAATAACGTCTCTAATATTATCTGTACCAGTGACCAGCATAACAACTCTATCAAGGCCGTATGCGATACCACCATGTGGTGGCGCACCGTATTTAAAAGCATCGATGAAGAAGCCAAATTTTTCGATAGCCTCTTCCTCAGTAAAGCCAAGTGCTTTGAACATTCTTTCTTGAACAGATGAATTGTGAATTCTAATAGAACCACCACCAATTTCATAGCCATTTAATACAATGTCATATGCCTTTGCTCTACAGTTAGCAGGATCAGATTCAAGCTTATCCACGTCTTCATCCTTAGGTGAAGTAAATGGATGGTGCTTAGCAACATATCGATTTTCTTCTTCGTCATACTCGAAGAGAGGGAAATCAGTCACCCATAAAAACTTATAGTCTTTTGGATCAAGAATGCCTAGTTGTTTCGCAACCTCACATCTCAGCGCGCCTAATGAATCAAATACAACACTTGGCTTATCGGCAACGATTAATATTAAATCGTTATCACCTGCATTGAATCTTGCTTTAATTTCCGCCACATGAGCTTCATTTAAAAATTTGTTAATTGAAGATTGCATCTCATCTCCAGAGAACTTAATCCAAGCAAGTCCTTTTGCACCATATGTTTTAATAAAGTCTTCAAGCTTACCGATGTCTTTTCTAGAATAACGGTCTGCATATCCATTGATATTTATACCCCTAATGTCACCATTTGATGCAAGTGTATCGGCAAATACTTTAAACTCTGTATCGACAAACATATCATTTAAATGCTTTAACTCGAAACCAAATCGAACATCTGGTTTATCCGATCCATATCTTGTCATTGCCTCATGATAAGTAAGTTTATTAAGAGGTAGAGCTACATCAACATCAGCAACTTCCTTGAAGATGTATTTTAACAACTCTTCATTGATCGCTCTAACGTCTTCTTCATCCACAAACGACATTTCAACGTCGATTTGAGTAAATTCAGGTTGTCGATCTGCTCTTAAATCTTCATCTCTAAAGCATTTTGTAATTTGATAATATCTATCAAACCCAGATACCATAAGTAGTTGCTTAAATAACTGTGGTGATTGTGGTAATGCATAAAATTTATTAGGATTCACACGGCTTGGCACCAAGTAATCTCTTGCACCCTCTGGAGTTGGTTTAGTCAGCATCGGTGTCTCAACATCTACAAACCCATGTGAATCAAAAAACCTTCTTGCTGCTGATGCAATTCTATGTCTTGTAAACAAATAATTTTGCATTTTAGGTTTTCTTAAGTCCAAATAGCGATATTTTAGTCTTAATCGTTCATTGGCTTCGTCGTTGTCATCGACGTGAATTGGTGGCACTTCCGATTCGCAAAGGATCTTAAGCTCCTCAGCAAAAATCTCAATTTGACCCGTTGGTAGATTAGGATTTACCGATTGTCGCTTCATAACTTTACCTGTAATTGCGATAACATACTCATTACGAATCGCATTTGCTTTTTCAAAAGCAGCTTCAGATACAGCTGTATCAAATACAACTTGGCAAATTCCAGTTCTATCTCTTAAATCGACGAAGATTAAACTCCCTAAATTTCTTCTCTTTTGAACCCACCCCATTAACGTCACTTCTTGATTAATGTGCGCTTCTCTTAAATCGCCAGCATAATGCGAACGCTTTAATCCGTTTAATGCCTCACCCATATTTACCTCCGCTATTATTTATGATTTATAATTGCCTCTTTTTTTAATAAAATCTCATCAAATCTGTCAAGATAGTCCTCAAGCCCTTTGAAATTTGCGACTCTTTCAAAGCGATTTTCATCGGGAAAACAGATTTTAGATACTGCCCCTGCACCACAAGCGACAATCGTATGTTTTTCTTCCATGATTCTCATATTATACAATGATTCAAATCCATCAAGAGCATAGCCAACATTTTCAAGATGGCCAATCATCTTCTTTTGACGATACATATAGTAGGGCGTCAACCCGACCGTTCTCAATTCTTGATCTGAAATAGCTAGCATTTCACTTACGGTTTGATCATGAGCCAGCTCATAAGCTTCAAGTGATTCAATGAGCCTTGAGGCCTTCTTAACTGCTAAAGTATGGATAGTTACATTTTCTGGTCTAAATCCGATGACTTTTGAGATTGTAAGCCTTGCATCATCGACGGTCTCGCCAGGCAAACCCATAATTAAATCCATGTTTATGCTTCTAAAGCCAATCTCTCTTGCAGCCTTAAACGCTTCAATGATCATTTGATCATCGTGCTTACGTCCAATCTGTATCAAAGTTTCATTATTAAAGCTCTGAGGATTAATGCAAATACGATCAACACCATATCGTTTCATAATCTCTAATTTTTCAATAGTAATGGTATCCGGACGACCCGCTTCTACAGTATATTCCTTAACCCGATTCAAGTCTAGTCGGCTTTGAATCATTTGTAACAAAGTCTCTAATTGTGAAGCATCTAAACTCGTTGGCGTACCACCACCAATGTAAATACAATCAATTTCTTTATTCGCAAGCTCAACCTGAGCAATGGCATAACTCACTTCCTCTAACAAAAGCTCAAGATACCTCGGTAGTAATTTACCCTTAACCTTCATATCATTGGAAGGGAATGAACAGTAAACACAGCGGGTTGGACAGAATGGAATACAGATATAGAGAGACACTGATTCTTTACGATTGGGGTACAGATGAGGTCTCTCCCTTTTTGCAACCTCAATCATTAAGTTAATTTTATTAGGTTGAACCAAGTATTCTTCAGATAGAATCTCCTTAATTTGTTGCTCATCGTACGCTTGATCCAATAATTCATGAACAATTTTAACTGGTCTAATTCCAACTAGAATTCCCCATTCAGAGGTCGGCTTATATTGCTTCTCAAGCATGTGATACAAATGACGTTTGATGCTGTGTCTATCTGTTTCAGAGCGCACAAATAAGGTCCTTTCTTCAAGAACCTTATCTATATATAGCCTCATCTCCACTGATGTTTCATCCGTATTGAGATAGACGCCAGATACACCACACATTATCAACTCGTTAAAGCTCTCTATAGAGTCTGTAAAGGCAATCTGTGTAGCTGGGAGAAATATCTCAATTAATGCATCCACCTCGAAGTGAATTTCATTTTTATTTTTATAAACAACCAACTGAACCTGCATAACTTAACCTTGTAGAAATGGATTGCGTTTTCTTTCAAAACCAATTGAGGAGCTTGCACCATGACCTGGGTAAACTGCAACCTGATCCTCTAAAATCATGAGCTTATTGAGTATCCCCTGTATTAACTGTTTGTGACTTCCACCAGGTAAATCTGTTCTTCCAATCGAACCATAGAACAAAGTATCACCACTAAAAAGAATCTTCTCTTTATCGAAATAAAGACAAATGCCACCAATTGTATGCCCTGGCGTATGAATCACTTTACATTTTAAGCCACCAACTGAAAGAACTTCTCCCTCTCCAATGGTACGATCTGCTGTCATCGCAACAGTAGGACCATTCATGGATTGTGTCAAATTCAAGCTTGGCGTCTTAAGCATTTCCTCCTCATCGTGATGAAGTAGAACTGGAGCACTTGTTAATTTTTTAAGTTTCTCAACACCACCGATATGATCACCATGCGCATGTGTCAAAACGATATAGGCAATGCTAAGTCCCAAATCTTCAATTTTTTTATAAATTCTTTCCGCTTCACCGCCCGGATCGATGACCATACCAATTCGGGTTTCTTCATCACCAACGATAAAGCAATTTGCGGCATAAGCGCCGACTGCAATTTTTTCTAAAATCATTTGACCCTCCAAAAGTTAAAAGCACTTTTTACTATCCACTAAAACCGTAACAGGTCCGTCGTTTTGGATATCGACTATCATGTGTGCTTGAAACCTTCCTTTTTGAACATTAATACCCAAACCTACAACAGTATCACAAAACTGTTCATATAACGAATTCGCAATATCAGGCTTTGCCGCACTCATAAAGTTTGGTCGTCGGCCTTTTCTACAGTCACCCATTAGCGTAAACTGTGAAATACAAAGCATTTCTCCTCCAACGTCTAACAATGATAAGTTCATTTTTTCATCTTCATCTTCAAATATTCTTAGATTGACAATTTTATCTGCCATATACACAACGTCCTTTTCGGTATCGCCATCTTCAACACCTAAAAGTACATTATAGCCCTTCTTTATTTCTCCAACCGCTATTCCATCTACGACGACTGAAGAAAAATTAACGCGCTGTACAACTGCCCTCATCTTGCCTCCTAAGAACTAATCCTTTTTACTTCTATCATGTCTTCTAAATTCTTAAGCTTTTTCATCAATTTGTTGAGCTCTTCAATATCCGAAATTTCTATAGTGATATTAACAATAGCAATGCCATTCTTATCGATTTTCGCATTGATTCCAGACATGGTCATATCCAGCTCGTGCATCATCATCGTAATTTCAGAAAGCAAGCCCTTTCTATCTAAAGAAACCACCTGAACGCTCGCTGAATAAGAAGTATTTGCACTATCTGCCCATGAAACCTCAATAAAGCGATTTTTACTTTCATCTGTCTTTTCAAAGTTCTCACAGTCACTTCTATGAATCGTAACGCCTCTACCTCTTGTAATGTAGCCAATAATACTATCACCTGGAACAGGTGTACAGCATTTTGCAAATCGAACGAGGATATCATCTATTCCTTTTACAACTACGCCGGTTTCACTTTTCTTTATTGGCTTCTTTTTGTTTGGGAGATCATCAAACTTTTCAATCTCTGTTTTTTGCTTTGCAAGCTCTTCTTTTTGCTCTTTAAAGAATTTTTCCTTTATTTTAGGTACAACCTGACTGGTAAGAATGCCACCGTAGCCTATAGCGTTATACATATCTTCAATAGATTTTAAACTAAGGCGTTTTAAAATAGCCTCTAGGTAATCTTCATTCAAAACGACCTTTACCGGTAAATTTTGACGCTTTAATTCTGCAATTATAATCTCCTGACCCTTTTCAACGTTTTCATCTCGTCGTTCTTTCTTGAACCACTGCTTAATTTTTTGCTTTGCTTGTGTGCTTTTAACAAATTTTAACCAGTCTCTAGAAGGACCTTGAGCAGTTTTAGTGGTCATAATCTCAATTCTTTGACCATTTTGAAGCTGATAGTTAAGTGGTACTATTCTACCATTAACTTTAGCACCAATGCATTTATTACCCACTTCAGAGTGAATTTTATATGCAAAATCAACTGGGGTACTTCCAACCGGTAAGTCAACGACTTGACCATTTGGCGTAAACACAAAAACCTCAGTATTAAACAAATCTAACTTGAGTGAATTCATAAACTCACTTGGATCCTTTAAGTCACTTTGCCACTCCATCATTTGCCTAAATGAAGATATTTTTTTCTCCATTTCATTATTTGATGCTTTATTCCCCTCTTTGTACTTCCAGTGCGCTGCAATACCGTATTCGGCAATTTCATGCATTTCACGGGTTCTAATCTGAATTTCAAAAGGCTCGCCATTCCCCATCAATGTCGTATGTAACGACTGATAGAGATTGGCTTTGGGCATAGCGATATAATCCTTAAACCTACCAGGTATAGGCTTCCATAATGTGTGCACAGCACCAAGGGCGCTATAGCAGTCCTTTATATCACTACATACGACACGAATTGCAGTTAGGTCGTATATTTCATCAAACTCTTTATGTTGAAACTTCATTTTTTTATAAATGCTGTAAAAATTCTTCGGTCTGCCATAAATTTCAAAATCGATGCCCAGCTCAGTTAAGGCTTGCTCGATTTGGTGTATATAGTCGTTAATAATTGACTCTCTCTCCGTACGCTTTTTATCAACCTTGCGTACGAGATCCTTATAGCCTTCAGGATCAAGATATTTAAGACTTAAGTCCTCTAGCTCCCATTTGATTCTAAAAATACCAAGTCGATGTGCGATAGGAGCAAATATCTCTATCGTTTCCTCCGCTTTTTCCTTCTGTTTTTCAGGTGTCATCGCACCTAAGGTTCTAATGTTATGAAGACGATCGGCAAGCTTAATCAATATAACGCGAATATCGCTGGACATCGCTAAAAACATTTTTCTAAGATTTTCAACCTGCTGCTCTTGTTTTGTTTCATAGTTAATAATCGCAAGCTTTGTTACGCCATCAACAAGTAAAGCAACCTCTTTACCGAATTGTTTTTCAACATCCTCAAGGGTTACATAGGTATCCTCTACCGTATCGTGAAGCAACGCTGCGATGATTGTCTCTTCATCCATTTCAAGTTCAGCTAAGATTAAAGAAACACTGGTTGGATGATTAAAAAAAGGGGTTCCATCTTTTCTTAACTGCCCAGTGTGTGCTTTGTCGCCAAACTCATATGCCTTTGCAATTCTATCCATGTCAAGATAAGGCGCAAACCCTTTAACCTTAATTAAATATCCTTCTAAATTCATCCTCACACCATCTTAAGTATCGATTTAAGTACAAAAATGCCGGTCAATTATTAAGAATAGTCCGTTCAAGCCAGTTGAACGAACTATTTTATATATATTTTACAGATTTATTCAGTTATTTACAACCATTTTTTATGACTCGTAATTGATTGCACTAAACACTTTATAGCCATCTAGCACTTTTCTACCATCTAAGAAATCAAGCTCCATAAGGAATGCTAAACCGACCACTGTGCCACCTAGCTTTTCAATTAATTCACATACAGCCTTAGCTGTACCACCAGTAGCAAGTAAATCATCAGCGATTAAAACGCGATCACCAGGCTTTATGGCATCCAGATGCATTTCAAGCACATCAGTACCGTACTCTAAGGCATATTCGTGTTTAATCGTCTCTGATGGCAATTTACCAGGCTTACGCACAGGTACAAAACCTTTTCTTGCCAATACCGCAAGTGGCGCACCAATCAAAAATCCTCTAGCCTCAGGACCTACAACGACATCAAACTCTATGCCCTCAAATAAATCTAGGCAGGTCTCAATTGCTTGGCGATAGGCTTCACCATCGCTGAGTAAAGTCGTTACATCCTTAAAACTAATCCCCTCTTTTGGAAAGCCTTCGATTACACGAATTTTAGCTTTTAAATCCATTCTTACCTCCATATTAAAAGACATTGTCTTTATTAAGTCGTTTTATTATTTGCGCCATCTTTCTTGAATCTGTCTATACCACGGCAGCTGTTCCATATCAATTTTATGCTCAGGCCGTGGTAACCACTCTAACGTAACTAGATCTCCATTCAATTGATAATTCAACAGCTGCATTTGTGAAAGAAGTTCAAGACAAAGTCGACACTTTACCAAGCTAAACGTCCCTCGATGGTTTAGCTGCTGTAGCTTTGCATCGCGTTTCTGTGAAGCAAGCTTATAAAAAATTGCCAAATCTTCTCTCGTCGGAATATGAGACAGCACATCCAAATGATAGGCATCAGCAAAATAGATATAAGCAGCAGCGTGATCGACCTTCACAGGGAAGATAACGATATCCCAAAAACCTTCTCTTGATTCACTCTCATTCAGTTCGTTGAAATGTAGCGTATAATCCACAAAATTTCGACTTAATACCGCTTCCTTAAACTTGTTAATACCTTCTTCAGAATAAATTAGTACTGGCAATTTTGAAGGAACAGAAAATATTATATCAAAACTATCTATCGATGTAAAATGTTGTGTGTCAGGATTGTTATTACTCTCCAAAATATATCTATATTGTGAGGCTTCAAGACGTCTTTTTAGCTGCTCACCAACTGGCATTCTTTCTTTTATCATATCCTTGATTAAGAATTGAATGGTTTCTACACCCATAAAATTGTTCTTTTCAAGTGTCATCAAAAGATGTATTTCTTCATTTTTTCTTAAATGCTTCATAAACTCTGATCGATTAAAGGCCAGTGCATCATAAACACGATTGCCGTCATTGACTACCATTTTCAAGTGATTTTGAAGCTTGCCAATGGTTTTATAGTCTTCAATGATTAAATGATTAAATACGAATTGAGGCTTTGGATTCCCCATTCCAAACGGCTTCAAATGCTCAATTGTTTCAACTAAATCATGGGTTACCATCTTAGGCTCTAAAACGCCATCTACTCTTTCTTGTGAAACCAGCATATACTCTTGAATATGCGCAATAGCATACCGAATCAAGCCTTCTTTTAATAAAGGGATATTTGCCGCCTTTAACGAGAGGCCAGCAGCTTGCTCATGCCCACCAAATTTCTCAAAAAGGTGAGAAAAGTTAGATAGTACGTCGTATATACTAATCCCCTCTATACTTCTTGCAGAGCCCTTCGCATTCTCACCATCACTATTAAGAATGATGGTCGGTCTAGAGTATTTATCAGAAAGCTTTGATGCGACGATCCCAATTATACCTGTATGCCAGTCTTCACCAACAATTAGTAGGATCCGTTCAAGGTCTAAATTAATATGTCTTTGAATGTACGCTTCAGCACTCTCCAGTATCTCACGCTCTTGACTTTGTCTCTCTGAATTGAGCTGACTCAATGCTTTCGCAATTTCAAGTGCTGTAAAATAATCATCTTCAAGAAGCATGTCAACTGCTATACTCGGATTACCAATTCTTCCAGAGGCGTTGATTCTCGGAGCTATGACAAAGCCTATATGTCCTGAATTGATCTCTTTTCCAACTAAGCCCGCCTCAGCAATCAGAGCTTGTATTCCTGGATTATTGGTATTTGGCATTTTAGCCAATCCGATACTTGTAATAACCCTATTTTCATCGACCAGTGGTACAATATCAGCTACTGTGCCAAGTGCTGCAATATCGATAACTTGGTCGTAAAAATTGCCAAATTCATCGCCGGTTAGCGCTTGTACCAGTTTCAAAGCAACACCGCAGCCAGCGAGCGATTTAAAGGGATAGTCGCCTCTTTTAGGATTAATAACAGCAAGTGCATCCGGTAAATCACCTTGAAACTCATGATGATCTGTGATAATTAAATCAAGACCTATCGATTTGGCATATTTTGCCTGCTCAATTGCTGTTATTCCACAATCGACAGTTATAACTAAATTGCCACCCTTTTCCACGATAGTTTCTAGACCTTGATTACTGATTCCATATCCTTCATCAATTCTATCTGGGATATAATAATTCGATACAATGCCAATAGCTTTAAAATATTTCATCAATATCGAAATACTTGTGATACCATCTACATCATAATCGCCATAAAGCCAAATATTCTCTCTATTTGTAATTGCAGTTTTGACTCGTTCAACCGCTTTATCCATATCCAATAATAAAAGAGGATCCCTTAGATCCTCAATTTTAGGATTTAAAAACATTTCAACTTCAGATTCTGACTCTAATCCTCTATCTAGTAAAAGCTTTGTTATTAACTGGTCTTTATGCCATTCCTTGCTTTTTTTATTGATAACCTGTTGGTCAATGGCTCTTTCTGACCATATGGCGCTTTGAAATATCATTGATTACCCACTTCATCTGATTTATTTTCATTTTCTGTCGTTTCTAAACTATTTTGACTCTGCTCTAATCTTAGCTCTTTTATGATCCCATCGCGTCTAGTGAGCTCCTGCTCTTTTTCACTCAAAACTTGATCTCTTTGTCGAATCGCTTCATCTTTAACAGCAATTTGCTTTTCTAAAGCTTCTATTCTTTTACTGAGATCTTTAACCTGTTTCCCTTGCTTAATTTTCTTAAACATGTCAAATAAAACGACGGTAACAGCTCCTATTAGCGTTGAAATTATAATAACTAATGCAAGTGAAATCTGTGCCTCAACAAAAAATAAACTCACAGTCACCACTGATGCATTAAAAATTGCAAATAGCGTCACTAAGATCGAAAACAGTAAAATTAGTACAATATATATTTGCATAATAACCCCCCACTATTCTTTTACTTAATTATATGTCAATTTTATGTATCTGTCGATTTTTTTGTAGGTTAATAAAAATCAAACAATGCCGTATTGGAGTGTATACTCCTATACGGCATCATGTAATTAACCTTATTTAGCGTTTGATCCCAGCAAAATGCAATTATTTTGCAGCGTAAGCGCTCTTTTTACCGAATTTAGCACGTGTTAACGCCCAAACAGGACTTGCAATAAAGATTGATGAATATGTTCCTACTGAAACACCTACTAATAATGGGAATGCAAAGTCCTTGATTGATTCAGAACCAAATACAAATAATGCAGCAATTACCAGAAGTGTTGTCAATGACGTATTTAACGTTCTAGACAAGGTTTGGTTGACAGAAATGTCAACTAAAGCCATATAATCTTTTGTTTTTTCTTTTTTGATATTTTCACGAACTCTATCGAAAACAACGATTGTATCATTGATTGAGTAACCAACAATCGTTAAGATTGCAGCGATAAAGCTTGAGTTAACACTTTTACCTGTAATTGCATAAATAGCGATGACGAATAACACGTCATGCAACAAGCAAACTATTGCAGCAATACCAAATAGGCTCTCAAATCTAATTGAAATATAGATCAACATAAAAACAGATGCTATTAAAACTGCAATAATCGCTCTATTTCTAATCTCTTCACCCATATTTGGACCAAATTGATCCGCACTAAAATCTGAGCTAGTAAGTGGATATTTACTATTGATTGTATTAAAAATTTCCGTTCTTTCAGCATTTTCTAATGAAACCTTAGTTTTAATGATAACGCCTGTTTTTGCTTCACCAGAATGCACGATATCTGGGCTTAAATTATATTCTGATAATAAGTCTGTTATTTCTGCAACAGAAACTTCCTGATGTAATTCTACTTGGATCATTGTACCACCAGTAAAATCAATTCCTAGATTTAAGCCGTTAATCAACATCATTACAATCCCGATTAGGATTACTGCTCCTGAAATCGCGAACCAAAGTTTATAATGCTTCATAAATTGAATATTTTTCATCACCATTACCCCCTTGACCCGTAAAGTTTTTTACGATCTGTAAAGCCAAGAGACAGTTTAAGTAGTGATTTCGTCACGATAACTGCTGTTAACATACTTGAAATTATACCGATCATAAGTGTCACTGCAAATCCCTTGATTGGGCCTTCGCCAAATGCAAAGAGGATCAATGCAGCGATAAATGTCGTAACGTTCGAGTCTACGATGGTACTCATCGCTCTATGGAAACCGCCATCAATAGAAGCTCTAAGTGATTTACCAACTTTCATTTCTTCCTTCAAACGCTCAAAGATAATAACGTTTGCATCTACTGCCATACCCAGTGAAATGACGATACCTGCAATACCTGGTAAAGTAAGCGTCGCATTTAACCCGATCATGATATAAACAACGATTAAGGCGTATAGTGTTAAAGCGATAGAAGCAATAACACCTGGAATTCTATAGAAAAACATCATGAAAACCATGACTAAAATAATACCGTAAAAAGCTGCTTTGATAGCTGAATTAAATGAGTTTAAACCAAGAGTTGGGCCAATAACAGATGTTTGAATTTCATCCAATTGAACTGGTAGCGCACCACCTCTAATCAACATTGCTAAATTGTTTGCTGAATCGTACGTAAAGTTACCTTCGATAATCGCTTCACCATTTGCAATAACAATTGACGTATACGGCGCTGAGATAACTTGGTTGTCTAATACGATAGCGATTTGACCTTTACCAGTACCACCACTTGTCGCTTTACTTGTCGCATCTCTAAACAAATCCGTACCTGTCGCGTCAAATTTCAAAGCTACTACAGGTTGGCTATAAGAGTTTTTTGAAACATAGGCGTCTTTGATATTTTGACCTTCAAGAATTTTTTCATATTCAAAATCTGAAGTGGTCATACCTTCTGCTGCAGGAGTTGTTCCCGTAACCAAGTCAAACTCTAGTAACGCAGTTTTACCGATCACATCAATTGCATCCTGTGCATTGCTAACGCCAGGTAATTCAATTCTAAGTCTCTTTTCGCCTTGTAAAGTAATTACTGGTTCTGTCAAGCCGAGTTCGTTAATACGGCGACCAATAATTTCTTTTGTTTGTTGCATCGTTCTAGCCAAATCATCGCCTGTTTCATCAGAAATCGCTTCATAAACGACGCTGACGCCACCCTCGATATCCAAACCGAGTTTTAATTCGTCTCTTACAGGAGCGATAGATAGCTTGCCAATGGTTAAACCTTCAACTGCCACATAAGCCAGGCCTGCAATAAGTACGACGATTAGGAAAAACAAGATCGTGTTTTTTCCTTTCATGTTGAATGCCTCCTATTTTGTTTTGTAATGCTGTGACAATTCCACGTAGTTTTTTGCAGATTGCTTTATGTGTTCAATCTCTTCCTCAGATAGTGTTCTAACCACTTTCGCAGGTGAACCCATAACCAAGGAACCTGATGGAATTCTCTTTTTAGGTGGCACCAGTGAACCGGCACCTATGATAACATTGGCCTCAATATAGGCGCCATCAAGAACGATTGCTCCCATACCGATTAAAACATTATCTTCGATCGTGCATCCGTGACAGATGGCGCGATGTCCTATGGTAACGTCTTCACCAATAGTTGTAGGAAACCCTTTACTTGTGTGCAAGACACTCAAATCCTGAACATTGGTTCCCTTACCTATGGTAATTGGCTCTACGTCACCCCTAACTACTGTATTATACCAAATGTTAGCGCCATCTTCTACAACAACTTGACCAATAACCTCTGCTGAGTTCGCGATAAAGCTGTTTTCACTGATCTTTGGGACAAATCCCTTAATTTCAATTAACATGATGGCTCCTTCCCTTGGATAACCCTTAATTATTAGTTTTGATTTCTCTAGTTCCTATACTTTAATTCTTCAGAAATCGCATCCTAAAATTTTTGAACATGAACATTTGTTCATTTTGACCGACTTGATTACTCTTCAGTTTGATTCATTTTGCCATATAGATAGAGTGAGCTTTCAATTCTTTTCTTCTCAAGTTCACAGCCGATATCATATGGAACAAAAATATCGTTGTTAAAATTGTAAGCATTTGCATGACAACCACCAGAGCAGTAGAACTTCGCCCAACAGCTTCTACACTTTTCTTTATTATAAACATGTGCATTTTTAAACTGGTTGGTTAAACCAAAATCTAAAACACCCGCCATAACATTGCCCATTTTAAAGTGCTCATCACCTACGAATTGATGACATGGATATATGTCTCCCTCTGGAGTAACGGCTAAATACTCTGAGCCCGCACCACAGCCAGAAAGTCTTTTAACCACACATGGTCCCTGACTCATATCGATTGCAAAATGGAAAAAGGAGAAATCATTGCCTGCATTGTGACGAACCACCATCTCCTCAGCAAGTCTTTCATACTCAGTTTTTAGCACATCCAGGTGTTCCTCTGTAATTGCATATGAATCCGTTGGTTTTGCAACCACTGGTTCAACTGAGGTGCTTTTAAAGCCTAAATCCGCTAAATGAATGACGTCTTTTGAAAAGTCTAAGTTATTGCTTGTAAAGGTTCCCCTTACATAGTAAGACTTACCTTCTCTTTTTTCGACCAGCTTCTTAAATTTATCAACGATGATATCATAGGTGCCACCGCCGCTAATTGTATATCTCATTTTATCATTTACTTCTCTTCTGCCATCGATGCTAAGAACGACATTTGACATATTTTCGTTGATATATGCCATATTTTCATCGTTTAACAATACGCCATTTGTTGTGAGTGTAAATCTAAAGTTTTTATTGTGAATTGGCTCTAGGCTTCTACCATACTCTACCAATTGCTTTACCACTTCAAAATTCATAAGTGGTTCACCACCAAAGAAATCAACCTCTAAATTCCGTCTATTCCCTGAATTGGCAATTAATAAATCCAATGCGTTTTTTCCTACCTCGTAAGGCATTAATGAACGATCTCCCTTAAAGTCACCTTGGGAAGCAAAGCAATATGCGCATCTAATATTACAGTCATGAGCCACATGTAGACAAAGTGCTTTTATGATAGGACTTCTATTATTAAACTCTATCGAATTTACATAGGCATCGTCCGTATAGAGCATATCATTCTCGATTAAGTAGTCGATTTCTTCTAGCGTTTCTTTAATTGAAGCTTCAGGATACTTATCCTTAAGCATGCGAATAACAGAAACAGCATTGTTTTGCGGGTAGTATTCTAGTGCGTCGAATACGATTTCATCTATGATATGCACAGCACCGCTATTAACATCTAAAACAAAGAACATATCGCCTTGTTTAAATTTGTGGATCATTGTTACCTCCTAATTTCATTGCAAGAAGAAAAGCAGCTGTAGGCTGCTCTTTTATGAATAGAATCATTCGATTATTTTCTTTCACACTCTTGGTTTCCTACAGTACAAGAAGTCTTACATGCTGATTGACAAGATGTTTGACATTCGCCACAGCCACCGTGAGCTGCTGAGCTTTTTAATGAACCCGTATTAATTGTTTTTATATGTTTCATGATGCTAACCCTCCCAAAACTTTAGATACTTGTCTTCATACCTTTTTTGATAAAATACAAGCTATTATACCACGCTTTTAATGATTAGAAAAGAGTATTTGTTTGTAGTGTCACAAGTGAGATTGTGACTTAATAAAAAACCGAATCCAAATAACTGGATTCGGTTCAAATTACAACTGGTTATTATCGACTATTCTTCGATTTCGTCATCCTCTACAACTTGAACTGCAGCATCACTAGCCTTTTCGATAGAAGAAATTGCCCATTTTTTAAAGGTTAATTTCGTTCTTGCTGCGCCAACTTCGATAACGAACTCATCTTCTTTTACTTTTACTACTGTGCCTACGATACCACCGATGGTTACAAGTGTATCTCCAGCTTTGACACTGCCTCTAAGATCATTTAATTGTTTGGTTTTTTTCTTTTGTGGTCTGATAATTAAAAAATACATTAGGACAAAGAAAAATCCCATATAAGCAATCAATCCAACCGTACTATTCATTATATATTCTCCTTTAACAATTCTTAGTCTGCCATTAAAAACAGCATCATTTACATAACATTATATCAGAATTTCAATTGATTACAATTCTGAATCGCCATAATATTTTGTGAAGAATTCATTTCTAAAGTCCATTAAACGATCCTCCATGATGGCTTGACGCACTTGTTTCATAAGATTTAAAAGGAAATGAAGGTTATGTGTGGACAACAATCTTGATGAAAGAATTTCATCTGCTTTATAGAGGTGTCTGATATAGGCTTTCGTATAGTTTTTACAGCAATAGCAGTCACATTCAGGATCAAGTGGTGAAAAATCTCTCGTATATTTCGCATTTTTTATAACGACCTTACCTTGTGAGGTCATGGCAGTACCATTTCTAGCGATTCGAGTTGGAAGGACACAGTCAAACATATCGACGCCTCTAATGGCACCTTCGATAAGTGCATCTGGACTACCAACACCCATAAGATATCTCGGCTTGTCCTTTGGTAATAATGGCGTTGTATAATCGAGTACTTCATACATCAATTCTTTTGGTTCACCAACACTAAGACCGCCTATAGAATAGCCTGGAAAATCCAGTGCGACTAGATCAGCAGCGCTTTTTTCTCTTAAATCCTTATACATACCACCTTGTACGATGCCGAAAAGCGCTTGATTTTCAGTGTTAGTAAAAGCTTCTTTACATCTAACGGCCCATCTTGTGGTTCTTTCCATAGATTTTTTTACATAATCATAATCTGCTGGATAGGGTGCACATTCATCAAATGCCATGATTATATCTGCACCCAATGCAGTTTCTACCTCCATAACGCGTTCTGGCGATAAAAAGTGTCTGCTACCATCAAGATGTGACTGAAAGGTAACGCCTTCTTCAGTGATTTTTCTTAATTCACCTAAGCTAAACACCTGAAAGCCACCACTATCAGTTAGAATAGGACGATCCCAATTCATGAATTTGTGTAGACCTCCAGCCTCTTTTACAAGCTCGTGACCTGGTCTTAAATACAGATGATAGGTATTAGAAAGTATAATTTGCGCTTCAATTTCCTTTAGCTCTTCTGGTGTCATCGCCTTTACAGTTGCTTGTGTCCCAACTGGCATAAATATTGGGGTTTCAATAACACCATGCGGTGTATGTAGACGCCCTAATCTTGCACCAGTTTGTTTGCACTCTTTTATCAGTTCGTATCTAATCGCCATTTTTAATACTCCTTATTTATAAAATCAACATAGCATCGCCAAAACTAAAGAATCTGTATTGTTCTCTTACAGCTATTTCATAGGCTTCTAATACAATTTCTCTGTCTAGAAATGCACTTACCAGCATAATTAATGTAGATTCTGGTAGATGGAAGTTCGTAATTAGCCCATCTACCACCTTAAACCGATAACCAGGGTAGATAAATATTTCTGTCCATCCACCTTGTGCTTTGACAATTCCATCTTCGTTACCAATGGTTTCAAGTGTTCTGGTCGAGGTCGTGCCAACGGAGATAATCCGCCCACCACTTGACTTGGCATCGTTTATAATCCTTGCATTTTCTTCATCGAGCTCATAATACTCTGAATGCATTTTGTGAGAGTTAACATCATCCACTTTAACGGGTCTAAATGTTCCCAGTCCCACATGGAGCGTGACAAAGGCAATTTTTACACCCTTTGCTTTTATTTCATTTAATAACGCTTCAGTAAAATGTAATCCAGCAGTTGGTGCAGCCGCTGAACCGTCATTTTTAGCATAAACCGTATTGTATCTCGTCGGATCCTCTAATTTTTCTGTGATATAAGGTGGTAATGGCATAGTTCCAAGCTCTTCTAAAATATGCTCAAAGACACCCTCATACATGAACTCAATAATTCTTGAACCCTCATCGCCAATATCGACGACGATACATTTTAATCTGCCATCTCCAAATGTAAATTCTGTACCTATCTTTGCCTTTTTCCCTGGTTTTACAAGTGTTTCCCAGGTTGTTAAAGACAATCTTTTAAGAAGTAAAAACTCTACAACCGCACCCGTTTCTTTACTGCCATACAGTCTTGCAGGTATTACCTTTGTATTGTTTAGCACCAAACAATCTCCACTTCTTAAGTGGTCAATTACCTCATGAAAGGTCCTATGTGTTATGGTTCTCGACTTTTTGTCAATATGCATCAATCTAGAGCTTGACCTTTCAAGTAATGGCGTTTGTGCAATTAATTCCTCTGGTAAATCAAAATAAAAATCACTTGTTTTCATCGTTTTTCCTTTTTTCGCGAATAAATCCAACACCTAGTGGAGTTGGATTAATTCAGTATCTTTATAATAGTATTTTAGTATAGCTTCGTAATCAAATCCCAAATCAGCCATGGCCTTAGCACCCCATTGACTCATTCCAAGTCCATGTCCATAACCGTGACCATAAAATACCACATAACCATCAGTTATGTCAAATGATTCAGTAGAATTATACAAATAGGGCTTATTAATCTGCGAATTTGTCTGATATATATCATCCGATGCCATCAGAGCATTTTTATCCACCTTCTTATTGGTTACTGCGCCTGACTGATAATAGCTAAGCTCTGAATCTAACAATACACCATAGGTTGGTGCAACATTAATTGCAAGCTTTGGCATCGCACCATTTTCACCTAAATTAATGGGCTTTGTTGTACTGCTATCTTGATTGGCAGCACCCGCCTTTATCGCAGCTACATCAGTTACTGCTGTATCAGGATCAAAGCTAAACAAGGTACTCTTTATCACAGATGCGCCAAGGACCGATCTTATTTTGTCCTTTGCTACGGTTGCTTTACCAAGATTTCCAATAAACTCAAATTCGAGAACACGACCACTTTCTGCCCTACTCAATATTTTAACTTGGGTTAGACTACCTACATTATAACCTGCTTGTATCAATTTAGCTTCAATTTCAGATTTGTTTATCTTCGCACTCCAATCCGTATTGGGAGCACCTAATGAGTAAAAATCAGTTGTACTTCTTATATATGGTAATGTGCCTGACCATACGTTTTCTGAATTATCCGTTATCCCTCCACTACTTGAATGAAAATACATGGGTATGAGGGTTCCCTGATAGGCAAGTGCATAACCATCCGTTTCATCAACCGCTTGATTACATCTAGGCTTCTCCACCGAATATCCACCATAAACTTGGCTATTGACGGTGGCATCTACATCAAATCCATAGGCTGCATATTTACTTCCAATGGTTAGCGCAAAATTTTTAGAAGCCACAGCCTGTGCTTTTAACGCCTCTATTGGCCAGCTTTCGCTTGCCTCCTTTGGCAAAACGCCATAAAGATATTCTGGCATCGTCACGCGATTAATAAAAGTGAAATCACTATTTGAAAGTCGTTTTATTAAAAAACTATTTCTATATTTGACATCATTAAGTGTAAATACCGTCGTCTTAAAAACAAACTCATTTTCACGACTATCATATGCAAATAATATGGCATCCTTCGTTCCAACGATGACTCTCGCATCATTTGGGAGTGCCACAGTCACTTTATAGCCATTTAGAGCTGCTTTTACCTGAGATAATGCGACATTAGCATCTGACTCTTTTAGATATGCCCCTTGAAAGACGCGCCATTGGTCATCATACACTAAAAAGGCTTGCTCAGTGATCGCTTGAATCGATGCTATAACTGCTATAGCAGATTCATAGGTTTCGTAGCCTTGCCCAATTTCAAGGTGATAGCCGCCTTTTACTTGATTATTACTATAATAGACTTCATTGGATTCAACTAATTTCCGACTTGAGTCAAAAAAACCATCCTTATAAAATACAAGATTGCTATATGCTGAGAAATCGATTACCTGATTACCTGCTGAATTATTGAAATAAAGCCCAAATCCATCTGTACTTGTTACACCAATTGGAAACTGGTTGTTTTGTCCATATATGAGGCCAACATCTACTTGACCCAGGCTTACTGCATAGCAATTTGCATTGAAAATACTAAGCAGAAGCAAAAAACAAATACTGAACAAGAGTTTAAGCTTATTTTCATACTTACTTATCAAAATCATTCTATGTCGCCTCCATCTAAACTGTCAAAATATAGCTGATCTCCTGTGATGACAAGCTCATAACCCAAATGCGCTCTTCCTTTATTGGTAATCATTCTACCTCTCGGTGTACGATTAATAAACCCAATCTGCATGAGATAGGGTTCATAGACGTCTTCTATGGTCGACGCCTCTTCGCCAGTTGAAGCAGCGAGGGTATCCAAGCCTACTGGACCACCATCAAAATTCTCCACAATACAGCTCAGCACCTTTCGATCCACTGCATCAAGTCCAAGTGGATCGATTTCAAGTAAATCTAATGCTTGCTTAGCAATGTCTCGTGTGACGTAGCCATCTGCCTTAACCATTGCGTAATCTCTTACGCGTCTGAGTAGACGATTGACGATCCGAGGTGTTCCTCTGCTTCGCATAGCAAGCTCTACTACAGCATCTTCACCCATTGGGACATGGAAGACTTCAGCAGAACGTCTTATAATACCTGAGAGTTCTTCTACATTATATAAATCCAATTTACAGATAACGCCAAAACGATCTCTCAGAGGCGCTGTTAATTGACCCGCACGCGTGGTTGCACCAACTAAAGTAAAGTGTGGTAGCTCCAATCTCACCGATCTTGCGCCGGGACCTTTGCCAAGAACGATATCAATTGCAAAGTCTTCCATTGCAGGGTATAAAACCTCTTCTACCTGACGGCTTAATCGATGAATCTCATCTATAAAAAGAACGTCATGTTCTTTTAAACTGGTTAAAATTGCAGCTAAATCACCTGGTCGCTCTATAGCAGGTCCTGAAGTAATTTTGATATCGACGTTCATCTCCTCTGCGATAATATGAGAAAGCGTCGTCTTTCCAAGTCCCGGAGGTCCATATAGCAATACGTGATCTAAAGATTCGCCACGCATTTTTGCTGCCTTCATAAATATATTTAATTTTTCCTTCGTTTTTTCTTGTCCAACGTACTCGCTGATCAGTCTAGGTCTAATCCCTGTATCACCAATTTTATCTTCTTCTGTCAGCTTTGGTGTGATAAAACGATCCATATTGCCTCCACACTCAATTGATTATTTAAAACATCAGTTGCTTTAATGCGAGCTTGATAATTGCTTCCAATTCTAACCCATTGGTATCGATTTGCTTTAATACGCCTGTTGCTTCACTCCGCGTATAGCCAAGTGACATCAACGCTTCAAGTGCATCACTTTGCGTAGTTCCCACTACTGCTGTCGCTTCTTTGACATCTGCTGAAGATAAAGACAACGTCTGCGGCATCTTATCCTTAAGTTCAAGTATAATGCGTTCCGCGGTTTTCTTACCGACCCCTTGTGCCGTTTGTAAGGACTTAATGTCCTGAGACGCGATGATGGCAGCAAGTTGACCGTAAGGTAGTGATGACAATATTCCCACACCAACTTTTACACCAACGCCACTTACCGATGTTAAAAGATGAAAAATGTTTAGCTCTTCTCTAGTGGAAAATCCCACAAGAGAGATGGCATCTTCTCTTACGATCATCTCTGTGTAGACGATGACCTCTTCACCTGGCGTGGAAAAATCACCTGCAGATACAGAAGAGGTTGCTACTTTATAACCAATACCATTGGTCTCTACGACGATAAAATCGCTTTGAACATGGCTTAATTTGCCTTTTATATAGTCAATCATGTTTCCCCCTAAAACGGATGTTCGATAGCACTATTATACTTCATTTTTATCGTTTTCACCATTACAGTCCCGTGACTTTTCTCAGACGCGCTTGGTCAACCATTTTCCTTTTTTATAATGGTATAAAACGACGCTCATATCTACCATTTCGCTGATGATATAAGCAACCAACAGCCCTCTAAAGCTGGTTTTAAGAACATAGGTTGCAACGACGCCGATTGGAATTAAAAATAGCCATCTCGATACTACTGAAGCAATAAAAAATGGCGTGTTATAGCCAGATCCTGAAAAAGCTGTGCCAAATCCAAACATCACTGAAAGAAAAATCATGGACGGTATTAGCCATCTGATTAGTAAAGCACCTATGGCGATAACTTCAGCATCTTGAATAAATATACCGACAATCGGTTTTGCGAAAATAAATGCCAGTATCGCGATAATCAGGGTTGCAACTACCCCTAAGATGGCAGCAGCATGTACCGTTTTTTTAACGCGTTTGTAATCGTTTGCACCTATGTTTTGACCAACGATTGCACTTCCGCCCATGTTTAGGCCCATCAGAGGCATAAAGCACATGTCCACCAATCGAATTACAATACCATATGCAGCGACAAAAGGCGTTCCATAAAAGGCAATCATCTTAAATAGTATAAAGTTTGCTAGATTTCTATTTAAGCCTTCAAATCCAGATGGTAAGCCAATTGTAATAAGTTTATAGTCAATTTCCTTATCGAGCTTTAAAAGGTTCCTAAGATTAATTTTGATATAAGTCTTGCCTCTGATCAACAACCAAAAAGCGATTAAGAAAGCAACCGTAGAGCTGATAACCGTAGCCAGTGCCGCACCAAATACGCCCATACCAAATCCTGGAATAGGAGTGCCAAACCACGTTATAAAGGGCATGGTATCAAACATCAAAAGTGGATCTAAAACAACATTTAAGATTGAAACAAATATCATTATATAGAGGGGTTTTTTTGAATCCCCAATACACCTCATAGCTGTATTCACGGTATATGATGAGAACATAATGGGTAAAAAGAACGTTCTTATGTAGCCATAGTCCATTGCCGCTTTAAAAGTAACCGCATCCGCTGTAAAAAAGTGCGTTAATGGCTTGAGAAAAATAAGCATAAAACCACCGGCTAGCAATGCGACTAGACCTTTAAAGGTAATGGTCTGTTCCACAACTCGAGCGGTTTTATCTAAATCGCCTTGTCCATAGCTTTGAGAAATCAACGAAATGGAGCTGGTACCGATAATGTCGTTAAATACGTAAATAATGACTGAGATGGTTCCATAAATGGTGACACCCGCTACCGCTTCTGCACTGATCATCCCAACAAAAATCATATCCACCACATTAAACAGCATCTGCGAAAAAAAACCAAACATCGTCGGCAGAGCCATATATATCAAATTACCGTAAATCGAACCCTGCGTTAAGTCTCTCTGCCTCATGTCCCCTCCAAATATATGTCTGTGAGTCTTTTTATTCATTATAGCTGAATACACAAAAAAACACACTCAAAGAGTTAGAATAACCCATTGTGTGTGTTCTGTTTGATAGATTCCATTTGACGGATTAAGTCGATTGATTCCATTTGATTATCTACCAGGGATTCTGCTTTAACTAATAACGCTCGCTATCGTCGTAACGATCATCCTCTTCTTCATCTACCTCTTGGAAATCAACTGCGTCTGGATCATACTTTGGTAAAATAATTGCCATGATGATATAGACGAGAATTGGTGAACCAACACCAAAGAATATAGCAAGTAACCAAATCAAGCGAATTAGGGTTACATCTATATTGAAATAATGTGCTAAACCAGCACAAACACCTGATACCTTAGCTTCTTTTTCATATTTACATAATTTTTTCATGTGACGCCTCCTCGTAAACGAATATTGTCTCTATAGTCACATAATATAGAAATTCACTTTAAGTTTCAAGTGTTCTAGCGGATTCTAAACACATTCTAATCATTTCCTAACCTAGGATTTTCTCTGCAATTCGCACCACTTCAGTGGCATCCTTTGCAAAGAAATCCGCTCCGATCTGCTCAGCTATCTCTTCTGAGAGAACCGCGCCTCCGACGACCACCGATACCTCTAGCCCTGAAGCTCTTAAAAGTGCTATTGTCTCTCGCATAGAAGCAACCGTTGTCGTCATCAATGCACTGAGGCCAACGACCTTGATTGCGTTCTGTTTACAGGCTTCAACAATTTTCTCAGGAGCGACGTCTCTGCCTAAATCGAAAACTTCATAGCCGTAATTTTCGAGAACAACTTTTACAATGTTCTTACCGATATCGTGGATGTCATGCTTAACGGTGGCTAGGACGATTTTACCTTTATTAATGCCCTTTTCTCCACTTTCAGCAAGTGCGAGTTTTAAGACTTCAAAAGCTGCTTGCACGACTTCAGCCGACTGAATAAGCTGTGGTAAATAAATTTGTCCTTTTTCATATCGTTTCCCCACATCATCAAGTGCTGTAATAATAATTTCATCTACTATTTTAACTGCTGGCATCAGTGTGAGTAATTTTCGAGTTAATTCTGCAGCCACTGTTGTCTGACCTTTTTTGATCGCATCTATGAGTTGATCTTTAGGTGTTTCTAAAGGTGTCGCTGAACCTTTCGAATCTAATGTTTGCGTTGCACCTTGTATGATCTGCGCCTCTTTAGACGCCAAGATCAATTGTGGTGAGGTTTCACCATAAGCTTCAATATAACGCTTAGAGCCGACATCTTTATTAGCGAGAACTTCAAAGGTTTTAATCGCTGCAATCATAGGTGCGTGCGCAGGATTCATAATCGGTGCATCAAGTCCATAAGCCAGTGCCATCGTGAGGAAGGATTGATTTAGAAGCTCTCTCGCAGGTAAGCCAAACGAAACATTGCTCACACCTAATACCGTACAAACACCAAGCTCCTGCTTCACTCTTCTTACGGTTTCAAGTGTCGCAACCACCTCTGCTTGTTGTGCGCTTGCGGTTAAGGTTAAGCAATCAATCAACACATTATGTCTAGGGATGCCGTATGCTTCAGCTCTCTCAACTATTTTTTTTGCAATTTCAAATCGTTCAATTGAGCTTGCAGGAATGCCATTTTCATCTAGCGTTAATCCAAGCACACATGCACCATATTTTTTAACAATAGGTAATACCGAGTTTAAGACTTCTTCTTTTCCATTAACTGAGTTGATAAGTGGCTTTCCGTTGTAATACCTCACACCGGCTTCTAGTGTAGTGGCACTAGCAGAGTCAATCTGCAAAGGTACATCAACAAATCCTTGTAGCTTTAAGACCGCTTTTTTCATCAAGTCAGCTTCATCGATTTCTGGAATACCGATATTGACATCTAAAATATCTGCGCCTTGTTCAACCTGCAGGATTCCCTCTTTTACGATGTAATCAAACTCCAAATTTCGAATGGCTTCTTTTAATCTTTTCTTTCCCGTAGGGTTGATGCGCTCACCGATAATGACGATATTTTCACCAATGGTGACACTTTTACTCGCTGATGCAACTCTTGTTTTGTAAACCAAATTACTCGGTAAAGGTAGATTACCAGCCTCATGCCACTGATCAATCACCTTTCGAATTTTCTCTATGTGCATAGCGCCTGAACCACAGCAGCCACCTATACCTGATACGCCAATTTCTAAAAGCTTGTATAAGTGCTTCGCATATTGATCGAAATCCGTTTTATAGACTGCGATTTGCGCTATGATTTCTGGTATACCCGCATTAGGCTGAACGATAAGGGGCAAGTAAGTCTCGTTCTTTAACTTTTCAACCAACGGCAGCATTTCAGCGATGCCAAAAGAGCAGTTAAAACCAATTGCGCTGAGCCCAAGATCACCCAAAGTTACTGCCATACTTTCAACATCGGTTCCAAAGAACGTTCTTCCTGTCGTTTCAAAGCTCATAGTGGCTACAATAGGAAGTTCAGGCACTTCACCAAGCGCAAGCACTGCACATCTCAATTCATAAAGATCAGTAAAGGTTTCTAAAATGGCGAAATCACACCCCAATGACCATCCTTCAACTGCTATATTTTTAAACGCCTCAAAAGCCGTTTCATAATCTAATTTGCCTAGTGGATAAAGAAGCTCCCCTAAAGGACCGATATCCAGTGCTACCTTGATGACTCTGTCGCTACCACTCTCTTCTCTAAACGCTTTAATCGCTTGATCTGCACATGACTTAGCAGCAGCTAAATAGGTTTTATAATTGTCGTACCTAATTGGATTAACGCCAAACGTATTGATGGTAATCACTTCAGCCCCTGCCATAAGGTGATCTTTATGAATAGCAATCACCCAACTTGGGTTTTGAACCGATTGAAGCTCAGAGCCTTCACCTAGCTTCATCCCTTTTTCAATTAAAGCTGAACCCATTGCACCATCAAAAACACGTGCTTTTTCTCTCAACCAATTATTAAAGCTAATCTTAGACATTTGTCCTCCTATAAGCGCATTTTATTAATTTACAATCCTGACAATTCGTACCACAAGTACGAATTTCAGACTGAAAGGGTCTATGAGAAAGACCAATGATGAAAGTGATTGATTTTTCAGGTAACATCTGATATTGCTCAGTTAAATACACACCAATTCGTTTTCTCATCTCAAGTAGGTTCGAAAAGGTCTCTTGTGCAGTTAATGCTAAGTCACCATACCCCGGACTATATCGCTGTGAAGTATAAATCGCTTCATCCGCCAGATCACTTAAAAGTTCGTTTTGAAGATAATCTGCGTAGGCGTCTGCTATTACAGAAGCACAGGCATTAAGAACAATCCCTTCAGAAGGCTTGATCAACATCTTTTTCTCTATCCGCTTTGAAATTTCAGAACCTAATGTGAGCGCACCTAGTACAACCTCATGCGCACCTTTCAAAAATTTTAACAAATCATTTGAGTAGATCAAACCAATACACTGATCCGTTTGATCCAAAAGCTCGATCACGCCATCATGCCTTTTTAAATTAAATCGTCTTGTAACGCTTTTAGGCGAAATTAAATTAAAGCTCTCAATCAACTGACTGTCAATTAAAGCATGAATCTGATCATTCGCTTCCTCTGAAATGAATTGATTCACTTGTCCATTGCCACCCTTTAAATATCTCAATATTTCATTTTTTGAGACATAAGACTCTAAAAAATGCATGCTAACTCCTTACTTTAAATGCTAACGCTTTATTCTAATTGCTAACGCTTTATCTTAAAGTCGTTAATATTCCTGATAGATTATCTAAAATGCGCTTCGCTACATACGGTTTGTTCATAACATATAGGTGAATACCATCCACCCCTGAACTGAGCAAATCAACGATTTGTTCGCATGCATACATGATGCCGGCGTCTTGAAGGGCAGCAGGCTTATCCTCGTAGCAGTTCAGAATTTTTTTAAACTTTTCAGGTAAATGAGCACCGCTGATGGCAACCATTCTCTCAATTTGCTTTTTATTCAGTACGGGCATGATCCCAACGGTTATAGGAATATTGATATCAAGACTTCTCACCTCATCCTTAAACTCATAAAATTTCTCGTTGTCGAAAAACATCTGCGTCACCAAGAAGTCCACTCCTTGATCCACCTTTTGCTTCAAATGAATCAGATCTGTGGTTTTACTTCTTGATTCCACATGACTTTCAGGATAACAGGCTGCCCCAACGCCAAACGCACCATTTTGTTTGATAAAATGGACCAAGTCTCCAGCGTACTTGAAGTCTCTTACGATTGGATTTTCAGGCAAATCGCCTCTTAAAGCCAGTACATTCTCAATTTGATTTTCCTCAAAGACAGACAAGATTCGCTTAATGTCTTCTTTGGTTGCCCCAACACTCGTTAGATGTGCGAGTGCTTCTATGCCATATTCTTTTTTAATTCTCGATGCGAGTTCAAGTGTATCGTTGTTTCTCTCGCTGCCCGCTGCGCCATATGTGACACTTATGTAGTCAGGCTTTAGTAATGCGAGAGCATCTATCGTCTGCAGCACCGTTTGAAAGTCGCCATCTCTTTTAGGAGGAAAAATCTCAAATGAAATCGCTGGTTTGCCGCTTGTAAATAGGTTATCAATTTTCATAAAGCCTGCCTTTCTATCTTAACGTATTTTAAAGTTCAAATTCATTGTGAATCGCAAGTACTGCCTTTGAATAATCCTCTTGTGGGATGACACATGTGATATTGATATCTGATGTAGATACCATATCAATGGCCACACCATTTTGTGCTAAACATCCAAAGACTCTTGAAGCAACACCCGGCGTAGACTTCATCCCAACGCCTATGATACATACTTTAGCAACTTGTTCGTTACCATACACGTCATCTGCTTTAAGCTCTTTGCCGAGTCGTTTTGAAAGTGTTAAAGCGCGATCATATTCTTCTTGTGCAACTGTAAAGGAAATCGTGATGCCCTCTTTGTTGATGTAGTTTTGTGTGATAACGTCAACGTTGATGTTGGCATCAGAAATCGTTTTAAAGATGTAAGCGATATTATTCGCTGTATTTTCAATATTTGCAATGGTAATTTTAGCGTTATTTGTAGTATGTGCAACGCCACGCACTAAAACCTCTTCCATTTTTTCCTCCTCGTCGGTGACATATGTGCCTATGGTATCTGTAAATGATGAACGCAAGTGAATCGGGATATTGTTTTTAGCAGCTAGCTCAACACTTCTAAGGTGGAGCACCTTCGCGCCTGATCCTGCCATTTCAAGCATTTCATCAAAAGTAATATAGTCAATTTTATGTGCATTTGGGACGATTCTAGGATCAGCAGTATAAATCCCGTCAACGTCTGTATAAATTTCCACTTCGTCTGCTTTAAGCGCTACGCCAATTGCTACCGCAGATGTATCGGACCCCCCTCTTCCAAGCGTTGTAATCTCAAGGTCTTTTGTAACGCCTTGAAAGCCCGCTATGATTACTACTTTACCTTCTGAAAGGGCACGATTGATCTTAGAAGTGTCTATTTCTTCTATCTTAGCTTTGTTGTGATTTTTATCTGTATAAATGCCCACTTGAGCACTTGTAAACGATATTGCGTCCTCACCCAACGCCTTAATTGCCATTGCTAAAAGAGAGATGGAAATTTGCTCACCTGTCGCCAAGATCATATCGAGTTCTCTTCCTGAAGGCTTGTCCGTGATTTCTTTTGCTCGGTTCACAAGTTGATCGGTCATGCCTGCTGGAGCAGAGACGACTACGACGACATCATGACCCTTTCGTTTGGTTCCAACCACCTTTTCTGCTACGTTTTTAACACACTCTGAATTTGCCATGGATGTACCACCATATTTTTGTACAATGATGCTCACGAAAATCCTCCTTTCGTCGATTTAATCTGAAAATTAAAAAAGTCGCTTTCACATTGAAAGCGACAGAATTAAAGTGTTTCCACTCTCTTATCTCTCATTTCTTTGCGAAATGCAGGAATTGGCACCACGCATCGAATGGGATGCAGGTTGCTGGGCGTCGTCGAGCCTGGTCTCTCGGCCTCTCTGGATAAGGGGATATACAATTGTCTTGCGAACGAATCCGCATGATGATGTGAAAAATATTAATTAATAGTGATATTAACACAATTCATCAGCGCATTCAAGAGTATTTATTCATTTCTTTTGTATTTTTTCTCGCACATTACGCCGTCATTAGCCCCTCTTTTTTACCATTAGGGTTCTTTTCAGATGTAACGTCTTGCTTGTTTAAAATCGCTTGCTCGCCCTCTTCGATAAACTGATTCGAATAAAGCTCATAGTAGTGACCTTTTCTAGCCATCAACTCATGATGATTCCCTTTTTCAATAATCTGTCCTTTTTCGATTACCAAAATAAGGTCTGCATTTCGAATGGTCGATAGTCTATGTGCGACGATAAAGCTGGTTCTGTTCTCAAGCACTTTATCAATGGCATGCTGAATTTTAGATTCTGTTTCAGTATCGATAGAAGAAGTCGCTTCATCTAAGAAGAACAATCTCGGCTTTGAGATAATCGCTCTTGCAAATGAAATGAGTTGCTTTTCTCCTGTCGATAACATACCGCCACCTTCTCCGACCTCAGTATCATAGCCTTTTTCAAGCTTTGAGATAAAATCATGTGCGTTAACGGTTTTGGCAGCTTCTATAATTTCTGCCTCAGTTGCATCCAGTTTACCATATCGAATGTTTTCTTTTATGGTTCCGCTGAATAAGTGCGGCGACTGGAGTACGTATCCGATGTTGGCATGCAACCAATTTTGTGATCGTTCTTTGTAATCGACACCATCGATCAAAATTTTACCACCTGTCGGCTCGTAGAAACGACATGCAAGATTGACAATGGTACTCTTGCCAGAGCCTGTTTCACCGACCAAAGCAACCGTTTGACCTTTTTTGACCTCGAGGTTGAAATCCTTTAGGATATACTCCCCTTCTTTGTAATAGAAGTCGATGTGTTCAAAAGTAACGTCGCCATGAATGGCTTCCCAATTTTCTTTTTTCTGATGATAATGATCCCCATACTTGTTGAGAACCGATTCACTTTCTACGATTTCTTCTTTTTCATTAATCAATGACATAACGCGCTCTGCAGCTGCTTGTGCACTAATCATTTCAGTGTAAATTCTCGCAAGCTCAAGCACTGGATCAAAGAACATTCTCGCATAGGTGATGAACAATACCAGTTTACCATAAGTGATCAAACTACCAGCAAGATAGATGCTACCGAAGTAAAGGGTTAACGCCATACCTATAGCAGATATAAAGAGTGCCAATGGTAGATACCCTGCCGAAAGCACGCCAGCTCTGACAGAGGTCTTTTTCATATCAAATGTCACTTCTCCAAATTCTTCTCGGTTAAGCTCTTCGCGAACTAATGTTTTTGTCGTTCTTGCACCGACGATACCGTCATTAAACAACCCAGTGATCTTCGAGTTGATCTTTCTTACATTTCTAAAGGAAACTAACATTTTCTTTTCGAAGAAAACGCTGATGACCGCTAATAATGGTACTGTAACCAATGTAACAAGTGCCAACTTCCAGTTAGAGATCAGCATGACGACGGCGATACCAAACATCATGGTAAGTCCCCACACGAGGTCAACCACGCCCCATGCAATGGTTTCAGAAATTTTCGAAGCATCTGATGTCGTTCTAGCAATCATCCAACCGATCGCATTCTTATCATAATAGCTAAAGGATAGTTTTTGTAACTTTTCAAAGCTATCCTTACGCATCTTGTAAAGCAATCCCATTTCTATCTTCCCTGCTCTTCTAATGAACAGAAAGACGATCAATGCAAGACCAGTAGCAAGTAGACCATAGAAAACGCCTACCATACCAAGTCCATCAAGGTTTCTTGGTTCAACAAAATGATCGATTGCATATTGTGTTAACAGCGGAAATGTGATGTCTATTGATGCGAGTCCGATCATGAAAAAACAGAGAATGAGAAAATCCCTTTTAAAGCTCTTAAAATAGAGGATTAACTCTTTCCATATTGTTTTATCATATTTGAGTTTCATTTCTTTTTGATTTTCCACTTGAATCCTCCTACGATTTAGGCCAAACAGTTATTAGACAACCATTTGTTGTAAATCCCAAATCCTTTTGTATAACCCATCTGTATGAATGAGTGTTTGATGTGTGCCTTCTTGTATGATTTCACCCTCATCAAGTACGATGATATAATCCGCTTCTGCTAAGGTCGCAATTCTATGACTGATGATCAGCGTTGTAATGTCTTTGCTTCTTTGCTTAAGTGCACGTCTGATTTTCATATCGGTCTCTGTATCAACTGCACTTAGAGAATCGTCAAAAATTAAAATGCGTTTGGTTTCATCTATGATGGTTCTCGAAATTGCAACACGCTGTTTCTGACCACCTGAAAGTGAAACCCCTTTTTCGCCGATTACAGTCTCATAGCCTTCTTTGAAGGTGATAATATTATCATGGATTGAAGCAATTTTTGCTGCTTCCTCAATTTCTGGTGTTTCATATGCCTTACTAATAATACCGATATTTTCTTTAACGGTTTTTGCGTATAAATAAGGTTCTTGTAAGACCAAACCGATTTTTCTTCGAATCCACTGTTTTTTTATAGAAGCGAGTTCATAATCGTCAATCTTTATACTGCCTTCATAATCATAAAGTCTTTGTAGCAAGTGAACCAAGGTTGATTTACCTGATCCTGTCGATCCTAAAATCCCCAGTGTCTTACCTGACTCAAGCTTAAAGCTGATATTTTTAAGTGCCTCTTTTCCATCTGGATAAGAGAAATTAACGTTTTCAAACGTAACTGAACCTTTAATTTCTGGTGCGATTTCTTCTGGTAATTCTACTTCTATTTCTTCGTTTAATATTTCTTCAACTCTTGTAATCGCAACGGTAGTTTTACCAAGCTCGCTGAGCAGTCGACCCGATTGCTTAACCGGCCAAAGTAGCATTGACTCATAAGTGATAAATGCGATCAATGTACCAATCGTAATGTCACCAGTAATCACCATTTGTGCACCAACCACTAGAACAACACCACTTTGAAACAGTGTGATAAGGTCAGAGGATGACCAAAACATCGCTAAAATTTCGATCAGTCTATAGGTTGTCTTTCTATAGTCTTCATTAACCGTTTCGAACTTATCGATTTCATAGTTCTCACGTCCAAATGCTCTTACAACGCGAACGCCTGAAAGATTTTCCTGTAATACAGTCGTCAATTTGCCTTCAGCTTCATCTGATTTTTTAAACGTCTTTTGAACTTTTGTGAAAAAGACATACGAAAAGATAAAAAGTACTGGAATAAGTGCTACTGCATAAAGGGTTAATCTTAAGTTCAATGAAAGCATGACGCCTATAGATAAAAAGATCATGAATACAATACGAGCAAGATCTACGATTTGAACCCCTAAAAATCTTCTAATGGTTTCAACATCTGAGGTACAGCGCTGTATCATATCTCCCGTTTCCTTCTTTGTGTGATGCTCATAAGTCATATATTGAATTTGCTTGTATAGAGAATTTCTCATATTTTGAGCAATGTTTTCAGCAGCAAAGCTTGAAAGCCAGCCCTTGAAAAATAGAAAAATACCTCTTATTAAATTGATTGCAACGATGATCCAAACAACTGCAAGTAAGTTCTTTCCAAACCAATCCATCAGGAACTGTAAGTTTCCTGCTGGAACCTCTCCTACTATAGAATCCACAGCATATTTGATGAGGATTGGCGTTGCCAATTGCATGACGGTTGCTACGACGATTGAAAAGATGGCTGCTGCAAACGCTAGCCTATACCCTTTCAAATACTTAAATATGTTTTTCATTTCTACCTCCTTGTGTCTCTGCGGTTCCATACTTATAAATTAAAAAAACCACGATAATCGTGGTTTTATAAAGGTGGACGTTAGACCTCAATAAAGAGATCCCCCTAAATTTACAAATAAAAAACCACAGACATTTGCCTGTGGTTGAATGTACAATCTTTCTTATGTTCAGAAAGGCAATTCTCCGCAGGCTGTAACTTTTTTGCAATTAAAATTAGACGCACTCATAGCGTTAAAGCCACGTAACACGACATTCAGTTGATTCATTCTTGCAGTATTAGTCATCATCATTACAACCTCCTTTTTTTTATTAATCAAACTCCTGACTAGTTAAGTTCAATCTAGACATAGGATATCTTAATTTTTTTATATGTGCAACAATAATTTACAATTTGTCACATCCTTGTAATATTTCTTATCTTTGCCCATACTTGTTAAGATAGAAATCTCTCATAAATCCACAGTCCTCATCGCTGAGTTCCACTGCCCCACCTATCATTGCAGACAATAACGTCGCCTGTGCAGACTTTTCACATATTAATGCAATTTTAATAGTTTCTTTAAGTGTTGGCCCCGCAGCGAGTAACCCATGATTTGCCATGATAACGGCTTGTCTACCTTCAAGTGCTTCAACGACAACCTTACCCAAATCGATAGATCCTGGGAGTCGATACTCTGACACTCTCACATTACCACCTACTATTTGAATTAGATCCTCACAAGAGGCTGGTATCGGTTTTCTAGCAATTGCCATCGCCGTACAGTGTACAGAATGCGTATGCACAATTGCATTGATATCAGGTCTGTTTTTGTAAATTTCCAAATGAAGAGGTAACTCTATGGATGGCTTCATATTACCATCGATTAGGTTGCCTTCCATGTCTACAATAGGAATATTTTCAGGAAGAAGCTTCTCATAGTCAACACCAGTAGGTGTAATTGCTACTAATTCTTCTCCTGGAATTCTAACACTTAAATTGCCCCATGTCCCAATGACGAGAGCAGACTTTAAAATGATCAAACTTGTATCAATAATTTCTTTCCTAGCAATTTGATGCTTTAAAGACATAATAGCCTCCTTAAAGGATTATCAATGACTGATCACAGCGACACTTAACCTCGCTTGATCCTTGCGTTAAAAGCTTTATAAAAAGCTGTGTTAAAGATTCTTTGTTCTTTCCCATCGCTTCATCAATCACATGCCCTTCTATTTGTACGCCTTCAATCCCAGTACACCAGTTTGTGATGATTCCTAAAGCAGAATAACACATACCCAGTTCTTTTGCAAGGACGCACTCAGGCACATTGGTCATGCCAACAACATCACCGCCAAGCTTTTGATACATTCTAATCTCTGCAGCCGTTTCAAACCTCGGTCCCTCAGTGCAAACATAGACCGCTTCTCCTTTATAAGAAAGATCCGTCAAAGAAACAGCATTTTTAAATCGATCGATCAAGTTGGGACAATAGGGCTGTGTCATTTCCACATGTGCGACTTTTGTTTCACCGCCTTCATAAAAGGTTTGGACTCTTGATTTTGTGAAATCTAAAAAATCGTTAATAACGACCACATCACCCGGTTCGAAAGCAGGGTTCATCGAACCTACCGCACACGTCGCATAAATTTCTTTCACTTCAAGCTGTTTTAATGCCATCATATTTGCTCTGTAATTGATTTTATGAGGCGGAGCACTATGTCCCTTGCCATGACGTGCTAGGAAGACGATTTCTTGATCACCTACTCGAATCAAATCGCATTCAACCGCACCATAGAGGGTCTCTACTGTTCTCTGTTCAACCTCATTACTTAACCCATATATACCAGTGCCGCCAATAATTGCTTTTCTCATCGTTTACTCCTCAATTAATTTATCTAAAATCGACTGTGTAAAAGGTGGGTATAAAATCCCTTTTTCAGTTACAATCGCCGTGATAAACTCATTTGGCGTCACATCAAACGCAGGATTATAAACGTGAATGCCATTAGGTGCAACTTGTTCCTCGCCAACATGCGTCACTTCCCTAGCGTCTCTTAGCTCAATTTCAATGGCTTCACCACTTTTAATGTCTAAATCAAAAGTTGTAGAAGGCGCTACGACATAAAATGGTACATTGTATCTTTTTGCAATCACCGATAGCATAAAGGTACCTATTTTATTGGCTGTGTCACCATTTCTAGCGATTCGATCTGCCCCGACAAAGATCTTATTGATCTTTCCATCACGGATTAAACTCGCTGCTGCATTATCTGGAATCAGTGTAGCAGGTATCCCTTCTGTCACAAGCTCCCAAGCGGTTAGCCTTGCCCCTTGTAATCTCGGTCTGGTTTCATCTGCAAAAACATGAATGCTTTTACCGGTTTCATGTGCCTCTCTGATTACCCCTAGTGCAGTGCCATAAGCCACAGTAGCAAGCGCACCCGTATTGCAGTGCGTTAAAATTTGATCGTTTTGATCAACCAATGTATTACCAAAAACAGCCATCGCTTTGCAAGACGCCGCATCCTCATTAAAAATCGCATCTGCCTCACTCTTTATCACTTTTAAAATTTCATTTACTGAGCTTGAATGAATTGACGCTATCTTTTCCATAATTCTCGAAGTCGCCCACATTAAATTAACCGCAGTTGGTCGACTCGCGTCCAATATAGCTTTCACGTCGTAAAGCTTTTGAAGGTCTAGTTCATCCCCTAATTCAAGAGCACCGATATACATCCCATAAGCAGCTGTTGCACCAATTGCAGGTGCACCTCTCACCACCATGTCCTTGATGGCAAAGATCACCTCAGCAAGTGTTTTGCATTCAAAGTACGCCGTCGTTACAGGTAATTTTCTTTGATCGAGTAAAACCAATCTATTTTCATGAAACTGAATCGCATAAAATGCAGCCATTTTCTCCTCCAAATCCATCCCTTTAAACTCTTCAAATATATTCTAATGATTATAGTCTACTAATTAAATTCTACTGATTAAATCCCTTGCGATTATTGAAGCCTTTTCCTTAATTACTTGCTCATCAAACGTTAGAATTTGACGATTTTCATATAGAATTTTCCCATTGCACATAACAAAATCCACATCTGATGCTTGCGCCGAATATACCATCAAAGATATTAAATCATGTGTTGGCAAAAGATGTGCTTGATTAAAATCTAAAAGTATAAGATCCGCTTTTTTACCAACCTCTAAACTGCCGACCGTTTCATCAATTCCAAGTGCCTTTGCGCCATTAATCGTAGCCATTTTAAGCACCTCATACGCTGGAAGAGCTGTCGGATCCTCTAAAATCCCCTTATTCACTAAGCCAGCAAGGTGCATCTCTTCAAATAAATTGAGATTATTATTTGATGAAGCGCCATCCGTTCCCAGAGCCACATTGACACCTGCATTCAGCATTTTCTGAATGGGCGCAAACCCGTTGCCCAGCTTTAAATTGCTACTTGGATTGTACAGAACACTGGTCCCAGTTTTTCTGAGCAATTCAATGTCCTCTTCTGATACATGTACACAGTGCGCACCACTGGTTTTGCCGCTAAGTAATCCCAGCTCATTCACCTTTTGAATCGGTGACATCCCAAAATTTTTATAAGATTCAGATACCTCAAATCGACTTTCAGACAGGTGAATATGAAGTGGGACATCTAAATCCTTAGCAAGCGCACCACATTTTATTAAATACGCCTCCGGACAGGTATAAGGTGCATGTGGCGCAACCTCTATTACGATTCGTCCATCTGCAGCGAGATTCAATTCTCGATACAGATTTCTAACCTTATCGATGCCACTTGCATCCGGGTCAGCCACACCGATTAAGCCTTCGCCCAAGTTGGCTCTAACACCAGATAATTCAACTGCCTTCGCGACTTCATCCATATGAAAATACATATCTCTAAACGACGTACAGCCTGATTTAATCAGCTCAGCTATACTAAGCATCGTCCCATAGTAGATATCTTCTGAAGTGAGCTTTGCCTCCACTGGCCAAATCTTTTCACTCAACCAAGTCATTAAAGGCAAGTCGTCGGCATAATTTCTTAGCAGCGACATCGCCATATGCGTATGTGCATTAATTAACCCAGGCATCGCAATATGGTCCATACCATCAATGACTTTATCCGCATTAAATGTACTTGGCACCTCACCAATGAACACAATGTTCTGATCCTCAATCCCAATATTACCTTTAAAAACACTTGGATAACTAGGCGACATGGATATAATCTCAATATCTTTAATTAAAACTTTCATAAGCCACTCCTAAAAATTATCATTTGGGAACACGTCATAGCCTTTAAATTAAATTTGAATGGATGATACTTTTGATTGTTTCAGTTAATCCTTTTGTATCTTTATTCATCTCATCTGTGATCTCTATCG
Organism: Clostridiales bacterium 38-18; assembly: GCA_001897605.1. Lineage (GTDB taxonomy): Bacteria > Bacillota > Clostridia > Peptostreptococcales > Acidaminobacteraceae > Fusibacter_C. Next base: position 166,580 of record MKTL01000024.1, read on the forward strand.
GATCAGAAACGATAATAACCACTTTAGACGGTTTTATTTTAAATGATCCTTTTCTCATAAGATCAATTGAACCCTTTATAGTAACTGGTACAATGGGTACGCCGGACTTCGTAGCAAGCTTTAAACCGCCCGGTTTGAAATCACCGAGCGCCCCAGACTCACTTCTAGTTCCTTCAGGAAACAGGACGATAGACTGTCCCTCTTTGAGATAACCAATCCCTTCTGAGATACCTTTTACTTGCTGACGAATATCATTTCGATCCATAAACACACATCTCATATATTTCATCCAATCACTTACGAATGGCATTTTAAGGGTTTCAATTTTAGCGATAAAGCCTTTTGATTTAGGTAACTGGGTTAACATCAGGGGAATATCAAAATTACTTTGATGATTACCTACGTATAAGACTGCTGTATCCATAGGGATTTTTTCTAAGCCAATTATCTCAACCTTGCATCCTGCTAAACTAAGCAGTGAGCTCATCCACTGTCTTGCCTTTTTATCTGCATATTGCATTTGCTCTGAGGAATTTTTTATGGACTTTGCTTTAAAATAGCTTGGAATATAGAATAATAGGCTCACCCAGAAATAGATAAACCAGATCGCGGTTCTTAACATTACGCCTCCTTATGCACAAGATACCCTCACGTTAAAGTGAGGGTATCGTTTTGATATATTCAATATACTATAGATTTGATTTAACTGCCACTTATATAGCAAATTTTTATACGGCTCTCTTCCCAGCAGTGTATTCACTATGGTCTACCAAATACTGGGCGCATCGCTTAGATGAAAGATCATATATTAAGGTTAAATGGGTTGCGTATAAGGAATCCAAATTTTAAAGCTAGTGCCTTCACCTATCACAGTATCCACGTTAATTTTTCCTTTGTGCTTATCAACGATAATATTATATGAAATACTTAATCCTAAACCAGTTCCTTGACCAACGGGCTTTGTTGTGAAAAAAGGATCAAATATTTTACTTAAGTTATCTTCCGTAATGCCACAACCATTGTCGCCAATACTCAGTGTTACTCCTTCAAGATCAGGAACTGTGTTTATTTTTATTAAGCCAGTACCATCTGTTCGATACCCTTTAATCGCATGTGCCGCATTAATAATAAGATTAACCAAAACTTGTTCAATTTGTCCCTTGTTACAGAAGACAGGTGGACAAGGAGCTAAGGTTTTTTCAACAGTTGCAACATATTTAACTTCATTGTTGACGACTATAAGTACCTCTTCTATCAACTCATTAGGATCAACGTACTCAAAATAATTCTCATCTGATATCCTTGCGAAGTTACGCATACTGCTAACTATTTTGGCGACGCGATCTAAGCCCTTTTGAGAATCATTAATTAGTTCTGGAAAATCATCAAAGACAAAATCCATATCGTATTTATTCCAGTAAAAATGATTGTCCGTTCGAATGCTTTCAAGTGTTGCATCCTCTCTGTCTAGCTTAAAAATCATATCCTTAATATAATTCTCAAAGCTATCCACATATTGTCTAATATTAGTATAATTGCTAATAACAAACGCTAATGGGTTATTGATTTCATGTGCTATGCCTGCCGCCAATTCACCTATAGCAACCAATTTCTCTTTTTGTACCAAATGATACTGTGCTTCCTTTAAGCTGTCATTGACTTTCTTAAGCTCAGCATTTTGGTTTTCTAAAAGCTCAGCGGTTTGTTTCAGCTTTTTCTCGTTTGCAATTTCTCGCAGTGTGGAATTGATTCTAGATATAAAATCCATTTCTTCAAATGGTTTTTTTATATAATCTGAAGCCCCTAGATCAAAGCACGCCTTAAGTGTTTTTGAATCATTAATCGTGGTAAGCATAATAATTTTAGGCATATATTTTATTTCACTTACATGTAAATATTCTAACACCTGAAGACCAGATAGCTTCGGCATGATAATATCTAGTAGAACCAAATCAATCTGATCCTGAAAAATGAAATTGAGTGCTTCTTCACCATCTTGGGCGTATTCTATATCGCAGTCAATATCAAACTTTACTAGTGTATCTCTAGCAATGAACTGATTAATCTTACTGTCCTCAACGATTAAAATCCTCATATCTGCCTCCAAAATTTTAGGTTATACATACAACTGCTCATTCATTTGAATAACTGGTTATCCTATACCCAAAAATTAGTAGATTCACTAATGATTCTATATATATTTTATCTGAACTAGTTTACATTCAATTGTTATTCGATTATTCCGATGACTCCCTTTAATAACGATTTTGAATTTATTTTATTCATTTTCAATAACTCTAGTACATCAACCTCAAAGTGCTTATGATGTTCAAATACTTTAGAGAAGCTTTGCAGGTACTTACTCAAATTATCCTTTGTCATTTTCCCATCAGCACTTAATCCTATCATGTGTCTCTTCAATATGGCATATCTCACTAAGAAAAGCTTCAAAGCATCCTCAACGTGGGTGCCCTCTGTAAAGGGAAATAACGTGCGGTATATCTGGTTGCCATAGTAGTTAGTTAATAAGGTGTCTTCCTTGGCAATTTCTAATGTAAATGCTTCCGGGGTAATCTCACGTTCATTGACTGCGGCTTCTGCAATAGAAACCAATTCATTATAGCGATCAGAAGTGCTTGGTAGCAAAAGCTCAACGATGCTCTCAGTCAACTCGACAAATACGCCTAAATCAAAGGGGTTTCCAATGACACACTCGTTTTCTTCATACAGCTCTTTGAAACCAAGGACTTCTCTCTCAAGGACGATTTCCAGTTGATCCAGTTTATTTTTTTTCTCCATATCAAAAGCCTTCATAACGAATATCGAAATCATATAAATCCGATCCTCTAGAGGGTAGGAACGATCCATTATGGTCTTTACCAATAAATTCCTTAGAAAAAGTAACTTTGAAGGTAGTAGACCTCTGTATCTCTTATCCCCTTGCGAAAGATCATAGGACATTAGCCTTGGCGCCTCATCAGAAATCTGAACAAAGGACATGGCATCCTCGTCATCAAGTAATTTTACAACCTCAGGACAAGAGGCAGTTGCGGATAATTCAAGGCTTTTATCAACTCTGTTATAGATTCTCGGAAAGGTAGCACATACATTTGATAGATAAGCTTCACCAACAATCTTATGAAAGAGACATAGGTTTTCTGAGTTTAAAAATTGACAACGCCTTTGTTCGTTTAATGAAATGAAGGCGAAATCAACATTTGGATCATAGCTGTATGGATTGATCGATACATATTTGTTAACATCGCGCTTTAATTGCTTATCGCCTATTTGTACGTATTTTTTAAAGGTTTTTTCATCAATGTCTACATCCCAGCCCACACAGCAGTTATCTTCACATGGCGTTCCAATACATTTAAACTTAGTCATGTATTTAGGTATTTTCATTATCATCATCCTTACTTACTAAAAAAGCATCTACACGAATGTAGATGCTTTTAAATTATTCTTCCCAATTGTGATAAACGTTTTGTACATCGTCATTGTCTTCTAACAAGTCGATGAGCTTTTGCATGTACTTAGCATCTTCTTCATTTGAAAGCTTTGACATTGTTTGAGGTAAATAACGTAGCTCAGCCATGCTAAAGGTATAGCCTTTCGCTGACAGAGCATCTCTAACCTCTGCAAAATCAGATATATCAGTAAAAATTTCATAGTGATCATCTTCAATACTAAAATCCTCTGCACCTGCTTCGATTACTGATTCTTCAATAGCTTCATCACTTATAGAATCCTTTTTATCTACAACTAGTACACCTTTTCTGTCAAACATAAAGCTAACAGAGCCATTTACGCCTAGGTTGCCCTTACCCTTAACAAAGTAACTTCTAACATCAGCAGCAGTTCGGTTAGTATTGTCTGTCAAACATTCAACTAAAACAGCAACGCCACCAGGTCCATAACCCTCGTAGGTTAACTCTGTATAGATTGCACCATCTGATTCACCGGCTCCTTTTTTGATTGCTCTGTCTATATTGTCATTTGGCATATTTGCTGCCTTTGCTTTTTCAATCGCACTCATAAGTGCTGCATTATAAGTAGGATCTCCGCCGCCTTCTCTAGCAGCTACCATGATATAGCGTCCTAGCTTTGTGAACTCTTTTGCTTTCTTAGCATCTTGCTTGCCTTTACGATTGATAATCGTACCTATTCTACCCACGATATCTCTCCATTCTTTTCGATTCGGATTTGATGCAAAAATATTATAGCATAATTCAAACCGCTTCGCTAGAATTTTGGTGGTGCTGGAGGCATTACGCGCTTATGAGCTGTTCTTGCATGCATATTTTCAATAATTTCTTTATCTGATTCAGGAATTTCAATTCCCATAATATAATCATCAATCATATCATAGGTCGTTCCCATTTCATTTTCATCGGTTTGTCCTTCCCATAGGCCAGCAGAAGGTGGACGATCAATTATTTGCTGCGGTACGCCTAAATGTGCAGCCCAATTAAATACTTCTCTCTTAAGTAGGTTGCCAATTGGAATAATATCCACACCTCCATCGCCGTACTTAGTAAAATACCCTGTAAGAATTTCAGCAGCATTGTCAGTACCTGCTACTAAATAACCCAATGAGTTTGCAATTCCATATAGGGTCGTCATGCGTAGTCTCGCACGTAAATTAGCGTCTGCGAGTCTTTCAAACTTTACCTCTTTTCCTTCTAAACGTCTTTGAATTTTACCTATAAGCAAATCATGCTCTTCGGTTAAATCCACAGTCACATAATCAATGCCTAATGCTTCAGCCAACGCAATCGCATCCTGCGCATCCTTTGGATTGCTTTTACAAGGTAGGATAACACCTAGTGAATTTTCTGGAAATGCTTTTTTAATCAATCCAGCAACTACTGATGAGTCAATTCCGCCAGACAAACCTACCAGCACCCCTGAAGTTCCTGAATTGTGAACTTGCTCACGTATCCAGTCTACTATTAGTTCAATTTTTTCTTCAATCGTTTTCGCCATTTTTTTCCTTCCTCATTTTGGATATATTTAGATATAAAACTACTACTTTCATCAAAGATTGTCAAGTTCTACTAACACACAATTCAAATAGACGGTATTGATTCCTGCCACCTCAGACGCCTCAACTATTTCAGGTGTAAATGTACCTGGTTGAAACCAGATATTTTTAATCCCTAGCTCCATGACCTCTTTAAGTGCTTCTGAAGCCTTTTCAGGATTAACCACAACATCGACACAATCCACTTTAACCGGTAAATCCGCTAAACTAGGGTAACATTTATCGCCTTCAATCTCAGCGTACATTGGGTTAACAGCATAAACCTCATAGCCAAACCTTTTTAATTTTTGATAAATTTTATATCCAAACTTACCTTGGTTTGCGGTTGCACCAACGACTGCCCATTTTTTTTGATCTAACATTGATTTAATTAAAGCATCCATAGCTACTCTCCTTTACAATTAGTAAACGATTGAATCGTTTTATATATACCACTATACGACAAGCTTAAAACTAGGGTCGTTAACAACCGTACCATTCATGCCATTCAGTACGGTTAGAGTTTCATCTTCCTCAGCTGTTATTACAGCCTGTCCATTGGTATTTTCAATTAATGTATCTATCAAATTATCTTTTTCACTGGGAAGACAATACAGCTTGATATTAACCCTATCTGTAAACAAAGTTTCTTTAACAATCACATGCTCAAGACCTATAAGCAAATTCTGAATTTTACCATGAGAGGTATAATCATAGGTTACAGATAATAGATGCATCAATTGACGCTTTACTACATTACAAGCTTCAATCGCCATTTTGGCAGTTTCAGTATATGCTCTGACTAAGCCCCCTGTTCCCAGCTTGATTCCTCCAAAATATCTTGTAATCACAATACATAGATCTGTGATCCCTTCTTTTTTAAGCATTTCTAAAATCGGGACACCCGCTGTACCAGAAGGCTCACCATCGTCACTATACCTTTGAACTTGGTAGTTCTTTCCAAGCACATAAACTGGAACATTGTGCGTTGCATCCCAATGCTTTTTTCTTACACTTTCTATGAAAAGCTGAGCCTCTTCTTCAGTTTTTATAGGTGTCGCATAGCCGATAAAGCGAGACTTATTAATGCTAACCTCATCGTGCGAGCTGTGTAAGATTGTCAAATAATAGTTGCTATTATCACCCACATTTTCAGCCATTACTCAACTTACTCCTTAATCATGTATGATTCATATCTATTATAATCTGCAATTGATACGCTTGCCTTTATCAAAGTACCATTTTCTTCATACTGCATTTCATTTACTTTATAGGTTTCACAAAGATAAGAAGAGATGGTCCCCTCATTATAAGGAATAAGAAAAATCGCTTCCCTATGATCGCTAAATAATCTATGCTTTACCTCTTTAATCAATACCTCTATGTTTTCACCTGTCTTTGCAGATACCATAATTTCATCTTGACCAGGCGTCATCATATGTGTCACCTTATCGATTTTATTATACAAGGTCACCATAGGTATATGATCCGCTTTTAGCTCCTTCAGAACCTGTTCAGTTACCTTCATCTGCATTGGATAGAATTCATTTGAATAATCGACAACTTGTAAAAGTAAATCTGCGTTTAAAGCTTCTTCAAGAGTCGCCTTAAAAGCACTTACCAGTGTATGCGGTAGCTTTGATACAAATCCGACTGTATCTGTTAGTATAAAAGTTTTTTTATCATCTAGTATAATTCTTCTTGAATAAGTATCGAGTGTCGCAAACAGCATATCCTTTTCAAAGACGTGTCTTTCAGTATCATCTTCATCTGATAGTGCAATTAATTTATTCATCATTGATGATTTTCCAGAATTGGTATATCCAACGAGCGCTACGATAGGAACTTCGTTCTTTTCACGTTGCTGTCTTTGTACAACTCGGTTCTTTTCAGCTTCCCCAATTTGACGCCTAATTTCATCAATTCGATCTTGAATTTTTCGTCGGTCAAGTTCGAGTTTTTGTTCACCTGGGCCTCTGGTGCCAATACCCCCGCCAGTCCTAGACAAATTGCCATTCATCCCAATTAGCCTAGGTAATCTGTACTTTAACTGTGCCAACTCCACCTGAAGTTTTGCAATTTTTGATTGCGCTCTAATTGCGAAAATATCTAAAATTAAAGCCGTCCTATCAATTATGGTTACCCCGATCAATGCCTCTAAATTCCTAATTTGTGAGCCAGATAGCTCATCGTTAAAAATGACAAGGTTAGCTTGTGTATCCTCAACTGCAATTCTGACCTCTTCTACCTTTCCAGTTCCAATATATGTCGCAACTTCAATCTTCGCTTTATTTTGAATGATAATATCAGCTACCTCTGCATTTGCGGCGAGTGTTAGCTCAGCTAATTCATTCATTGATTCTTCTATACTAAACTCATCTTTAAGACCTTGAAACATGCCAACTAATACAGCCCGCTGCTTAAGAATTTCATTTTCCATATGACTTCACTCTCATTTCTATAAGATATCCCAATTATACTACAAAGTATAAGTAATTGGTAATACTCGCCTAATAAAATCTCAATTAGAGAATATTAAAATTAAATTATATGTTTCTAAAAATTAGGTCGTCAAACTTCAAATATGTTATAATACTTTGTAGGCTTTTGCGCACTGCGCAATCGTAGCATCAGGAGGTTTTAATGGAAAGCACAAAGAAAGTAGTCCCTGGTCAATCCCAACAACATCCAGGAAAATCTAGCAACCCAAAAGGTAAAAAGAAGAAGAGCTCATTGATAAATGTTTTAAAAATTGCATTGATCGTCATGATTGTCGTCGGTGTTATTGGCGCTGCAGGTGTTTATCTTTATATCACTTCTGTGTTAAAGGACATCGAACCTATTGATCCAGATAAGATCACCAATTCACTTACAGAAAACTCAGTTATTGTTGACAGTGAAGGTAGAATTCTGGAGCATATCCAAAATCAAGGTTTAAGAACAGTTATAAAATATAACGATATGAGCAAGGATCTAATAAATGCCTTTGTCGCAGTAGAGGATAAAACCTTCTTTGAACACAATGGCTTTAACTTCGTACGACTATTCGGAGCGGTTAAAGATACAGTTCTAACCGGTAAGCGTTTGGGGGGTACAAGTACGATCACACAACAGCTTGCAAGAAATATTTACCTATATGAAATGAGAAGTAAAAGAGATATCGATCGAAAAGTGAAAGAAGCCTATTATGCTTTAGAGCTTGAAAAATATCTTACAAAGGAACAAATAATTGAAGGGTATCTCAATCTAGTGTATTTAGGCTCTAGTGCAAACGGTGTAGAAGCCGCATCGCAGGCTTATTTTTCTAAGAGTGCCTCAGATGTCAATTACATTGAAGCTGCATTACTTGCCGGTATAGTTAAGTCGCCATCGATTTATCCACCTATGTTAACGGTTGAAAAGGTAGATGTAACTGCAGATGATTATGTCATTGATGATTCCGATCCGCTTTATACACTTATTTACAACCCAAAATGTGAGGATCGCTATTTAACTTCAATCTATTTAATGCATGAAAACAATAAGATTACTGATGCTGAATATGAATACGCTAAAACCGTGGATTTAAAAACCATGATTCATCCTGGTAAAACTTCACAAGATGAAATCACCTCATTCTTTGCTGATATGGTTAAAGATGAAGTCACCGAGGATCTTATTGAAAAATATGGTTATACAAAAGAGGAAGCGACGAACTTACTTTATACAGGTGGCTTAACCATCGAATCTACGATCGATTTTGATATGCAAAAGACCTTAGAAAGCCACTATGCGATAGATAATTTTACAGCTTACTACGGTGAATCAACTTCAGTTGCAGTTAAGGCATTCCAAAAGGATAATGGTTTATCTGTAGATGGTGCTGCTGGCCCAAATACTTTAGCAAAAATTAAAGAATTATCGGGAATGGATACCAGCGTCTTCACACTTGATGCTTATAAAAAAGGTGTAAACAGTGACGAAGTCATTCTACTTAAGCAAGCACTTTACGATCTTGGTTATTTAATTAATAGCGAGGATTTCCCTAAAGTAACGGTTTTACTCGATAATCAAGGCAATATTATTTCTGAAGAAAGCAAACGACTAATCATTTATAAGCAATCCAACCTAATCGATAGCAGTGATAATTTTATCATTCCATCTTCAGACTATCAATTTGATGAAAATGGTAATTTGGTACTATTAAAAAATAAAAGAATGTATTTCTATCCGCACTACCAAGACGATCAGCTTGTAAGCATTCAATTGGTAGTTAAAGAAACTTTCACTTATGGAGATAACGAAGCTGATAATGAGAGTTTAGCAAGTGGTAAATACAACGTTACCGAGCTTTATACGTTTGAAGGCAAAGATGTTTTGGTGCCAAATGAATATAAAAGTTTTGATGCCGACAACAACGTCGTAATTGACAAATCATTTTTAGTGGATCAACCTGATTTCTTTACGATTGACGCCAACCAAAATCTACTCGTTTCTAAAGGCAATTACGTAATAGCTGATAAAGGTGTTATTCAGCCGCAATCCGCTATGGTTATCATCGACTACCATACTGGAGAGCTTAAAGCATTAGTAGGCGGTAGAAATATTACTGGTCAGCGCGTATTCAATCGTGCGATTAATCCAAGACAGCCAGGCTCGTCCATCAAGCCACTTTCTGTATTCACACCGGCGATAGACTCAGGCCGTTATACAGCTGCTACTGTAACCGATGATCGACCAGTTTATTTACTGGGGGATCCAAGTGTTAGATGGCCACTTAACTGGTATGAAGCTTACAGTCAGTACTATAAGCATTGGGGGCTTGTAACCTTAAGGGAATCCGTTCAATGGTCAATCAACGTAACTGCGGCCTTAATTGCTCAGGATTTAGGTGTTGACACCTCACTTGAGTATTTGCAAAAATTCGGTATTTCTACCTTGGTTACCTCTGGTAGTACAAGCGATGCTAATATTGCAGCAGTTGCACTTGGCGGTATGACTAAGGGCGTTACACCTTTAGACTTAACAAATGCTTACGGTGCAATCGCCAATAAAGGCGTTTTGAATGACGTTATCACCTATAAAACCGTTAAGAACAGCAAGGGTGAAATCCTTTTACAAAATGAAAGTAAACAAACCTATGTCGTAGATGAAAATGTTGCCTATATTGTACAAGATATGATGAAAACATCTGTAGAAGCAGGCGTTGCAACCCCTGCAAAATTATCTGCGAATAACGATATCATATCTGTTGCTGGTAAAACAGGAACGACTTCAAGTAACATTGACGCATGGTTTATTGGATACACACCTTATTACGTCGGTGGTGTCTGGTTTGGTAATGACGTTAACATTCCATTGGATCAGGGCTCGAGAATTGCGGCTCAGTTTTGGAAAACAGTAATGTCTGAGGTTCATGCCGATCTAGAACCAAAGCAATTTGAAGTACCATCAGGTATTGTTACTGCGACTATTGACATCATCTCAGGAAAATTACCAAGTGAGCTTTCAGCATTAGATCCAAGAGGAACCGTTCGTTCAGAAATCTTTTTAAGAGGCACAGAGCCTACAGAAGTTGATGATGTTCATGTTATGGCAGATATCTGTACTGAAAGTGGTAAATTAGCCACAGCTAACTGTCCAACGACACTAGTCGAAAGTCGATTATTTGTAAAACGACCAGTTCCTTATAATCCTGAGGAAAATTTAGACTCTAGAGGCAATCCAATATTACTCAAGGACAGTCAGTACGACTTGCCAACAGAAGAATGTGACATTCATACTGAGGCACAGACAACGGAAGAGCCTACAACCGAATCGTATACAGGTGTAAAACCTACTGTTCGACTAGTTGATGGCACCCTATTTGTACAAAGACCTTATCCAATTCTGCTTTCGGATGGTTCAACACTTGTTTTATCTGTTGGATCTAAAATCAATCTTGATGGTTCAGTTACTCTGTCAAGTGGTGATATCATTACCGCTGAAAGTATTAGTGATATTCCAAATTACTCCACTGAAGAGCTTGATGCAATGAATATTGCACCATAAATTAATAGGTATAGTAATTCACTCTTTGATTCTGTATGTAAATCATACTCTCATAGGGTATAAGCTATGTATTAGATGCAAAATGTATATAAAACTAAAACTCGTAGGTCAATGTGACCTACGAGTTTTTTATTATTTAATGATTCAGTTTATTAATGATACAATTCACAAAGGATACAATTCTATAATCATTATATTCTTAAGTTGTTCTATTCATAAATTGTTCTATTCTTAATTTTTCTATTCAAATATGTCTCAATTAATATAAACATGCTTATGAAATTAAACTCTATATTAATATCATACATTTAAATTGGGAAAGAATCTCGAAGTGATTTCTCCCTTTACTACGATTATTGCTTCCTTCTGCTTAATTGCCTCATCGATTAATGCATCAATGTCTAGATTTGACAAGGATGCTTCAATTTTCTCTAATCTTGGCTTTGTAACAACTCGGTCAGGAAGAAATATTGTACAGCAATCCTCAAAGGGTAAAATACTTGTTTCAAATGTATCAATTTTCTTTGCCACATCGATTATATCGTTTTTATCATAAGCTATAAGAGGTCTAAATACAGGTATTTCAACCATACTATTAGTAACTGTGAGACCCTCTATGGTTTGACTTGCCACTTGACCAAGGTTTTCACCTGTAATCAATGCCTTGCATCTTGAAGTTTCGGAAAGTCTCTCAGCTATTTTCATCATGAAGCTTCTAGCCAATATCGTACTTTCTTCAGATGGACAATGTTCGTTGATCGCTTTTTGTATTTCTAGTATATTGATACTATGAATACGTAAATTCTCTGTATAATAGGTTAAACGCTTAGCCAAATCAATGACTTTTTCCATTGCTCTTTCACTGGTAAAAGGGAATGAGTGAAAATGAACTGCCTCGAGCTCCAGTCCTCTTCTAGCCATCAAATAACCAGCAACAGGACTATCTATTCCACCAGATAAGAGTAGCATACCCTTGCCAGCACTACCATATGGCATACCACCTAGGCCTGGTATTTTCCTTATAAATACATATGCATAATCTCTAATTTCAATATGAATGACTACCTCTGGATGATTGACATCAACACGAATAGGTTGTAAATTCTTGAATAAATAGCCACCTACGGTCTGGTTTATTTCAGGTGAATTAAGAGGATAATGCTTATCCGCTCTTCTTGCTTCTACCTTAAAGGATTTAACCTCATTCTCATCAATCATTTTTTTCAGCAAAGCTAGACAGCCTTCCTTTATCGTTTCAATATCACGGTCTAGTCTTGTTGCTGGGCTAACGGATACAATGCCAAACACCTTAGTAACCGCTTTAATAAGCGCCTCTTGATCTTGAAGCTCATGTTCAATAACGACCCTGCCCCTCTGATCATGAATAATGGTATCAGGTATATCCGAGATTGCTTTTTTTATATTACTAATCAATTTTCTCTCGAAGGTTCTAATGTTTTTTCCCTTTAATGCAATTTCACCATATCTAACTAACAGCATCTCTTTCATAGCAAATTACCTTTCTATTTAAGCTTATCGCTTTTTCATTTTCATTATCGTTCTTAGTGAACTAGAAATTTCTAATAACCACTTCGCAGCAGTTTCAATATCTTCAATACGGTTTTCTTTTCCAAAGCTAACTCTGATGGCACTCTCTAAGCTGTTTTCATTCAATTTTAGTGCTTCAAGTACATGAGATTGATTTTTCTTTTTTGAAGAGCATGCCGCACCAGTCGAAACATAGACTGATTTCATCTCTAGTGAATGTAGTAAAACCTCTCCCTTAACGCCTAATACGCTTATATTTAGGATGTATGGAAAATCATTAGGCGAATTAATTATTATGTTTTCATCAGCGGCAATTATCTCAATAAATCTATTTTTAAGCTCTGAAACATACGTATAATTTTCCATCAAATTTGCTTGGGCATTTTGCATTGCTTCACCAAAAGCGATTATACCCAATAGGTTTTCTGTTCCAGGGCGAATAGAAAACTCCTGCTGACCACCATAAACAAGTGGCTTAATCTGATTCTGTGACGCCAAATAGAGAGCACCACAGCCCTTTAAGCCATTTATTTTATGCGAACTTATACTCAATGCATCAATTCCCAATTGCTTTACATCAATTTGTATTTTCCCAAACGCCTGAACCGCATCGACATGAAACTTTATTTTAACACCATTTTGATCGTTAAAGTTTCTAATGATTTCAGAAATCGCTTTTATAGGCTGTACTGAACCAATTTCATTATTTATCATCATAATACTTACAAGTAAAGTATCTGTCGTCAATTCGGATGCCAATTGCTCCAGATTTATGATGCCTTTATCATTAACCTCTAAAATTCTGATCTCATAGCCTTCTTTTCCAAGCTGCTCTACACTTGCTAAAACAGAGGGATGTTCAATGACCGATGTAATTATTTTACCAGTTTTACGTTTTCTTGCCATTCCAAGTATAGCTAAATTATTGGCTTCAGTACCACCAGAGGTAAAAATAATGTTGTTTTCATTTCCATTAATAATTTCGGACAGTCGCTTCTTAACTTGCTTTATCTTTCGTTCTGACGCAAGACCTAAACCGTGAAGCGATGATGGGTTCCCATAATGCTCTAATGACTCAAGTATTATTTTTTTAACCTCGTTTGATAATGGTGTCGTTGATGCATGATCTAAATATATAGACACGGTTAACTCCTTTACATTTCTGTTATAGTCCTTTAATTCTCCATCACAATATTATATAATAATTTTGGATTAAATAAAAATTTTTTATAAAAATTAAATATTTATTCGGAGGTTTTGATGAAAAAACGCGTTGCTGTTATTTTCACTGGTGGAACGATATCTATGAAGGTTGACGAAAGACTTGCTGCTGCAATCCCAGCGCTATCAAGCGAAGAAATTATGTCTATGGTTACTAATATCGATAGAATTGCTGATATTGAAATAATTACCTTTGGTAGTTATCCTGGCCCACATATGACGCCGACACATATTTGGGAGCTTGCAACACTGGTTAAGGAAACCATTCAACGTTCAGAAATAGATGGCGTTGTCATTACACATGGTACAGATTCTTTAGAAGAGACCGCTTATTTTCTCGACTTAAATATTAATAGTAGCAAGCCGATTATCTTCGTTGCTGCAATGCGAAATAGTTCTGAGCTTGGCTATGATGGGCCAAGTAATTTATCCTCTGCTATATGTACAGCAGTTTCTGATGAGTCCATTAACAAAGGTGTTTTAATCGTTATGAATAACGAAGTAAATTCAGCACGAGAAACGACTAAAACACATACCTTATCATTGGATACTTTTAAATCACTTGAATTTGGTCCACTGGGTATCGTCGATAATGATGAAGTCATCTTCTATCGAAATATTATAAAGCATGACCATATTGAAACCAATCATTATGAGTCGAATATCATGCTTATAAAAGCCTGTGTTGGATGTGATTCTACCATTATGAACTACGCTATCGCAAATGGAACAAAAGGGTTTGTAATCGAAGCAATGGGACGTGGCAATGTTCCACCTGAAATGGTTGCAGGTATCGATAACGCTATTAAACACAATTTACCGGTCGTTATTGTTTCAAGATGTCCGATGGGTCGTGTACTCGATAGTTACGGCTATCCAGGTGGTGGTAAAAACCTTAGAGACTTAGGCGCAATATTTGGTGGTAATTTAAACGGACAAAAATCTAGAATAAAATTAATGCTTGCTTTAGGAAAAACAACCAACTATGGGGAAGTAAAAGATATCTTTGAAGCAGGTGTCTATAAATAAGCTTGTTAACTTTCTCCACTCCATAAATCATGTACATTTGTCTTAAAAACAAAGCCCCTTCATTTATTAAATGAGGGGCTTTTTGATAATCATTTATTAATGATGTTGCATTATAACCTCTTCAATATCAATTGAATAATCAGAAGCTAAATCAACAAATGTGTCCTTTGTTTTTACTAAAGGCCGATTTAAAGCAAACTTATTTACATAAACAATCTCGCCAATTCTGCCGTCGGTTAATCTAACTTTATTATTGATGAAATAAGATGCAATATTTGACATAAATACATCTGATATGGTTGGATCAAGCCCCCTAAAGCTTTCATCTTTGATTATGTTAAATGCTTTAAAAGATGACACACCTTTCTTATAAATCCGATCGGATGTAATCGCATCAAATACATCAACAACACCAATAATTCGCGCAATATAAGGTGTTTGATCTTCTTTTAATCCACTTGGATAACCACTGCCATCACTTCTTTCATGATGAAATAGAATAGCTGCTAAAACATCACGTGGAATTGTAGTAGAATCCTTTAACATATCATAGCCAAGTCTAGCATGTGATCTTACCATATTCAACTCTGAAAGAGATAATCTCTCTCGTTTGCTTAGTATTTCCTCAGGAACTTGAGATTTACCTATATCATGTAACAGCCCCGCCAATGCTATGGTGTATATTGTTTTCTTATCTAATCCCAACCATTTGCCTAACATTGCTCCCATCATCGAAACATTTACAGCATGTGTATAATGATAGCTTTCCTTAAAGGATAACAATCGCATACTACCTAAAATGTCATTATCAGAAATTAAGGCATCTACAAGAGGTTTAATTTCTTCCTCAAGTGTTTTCATATCAAAGTTAAAATCTTTATTTTGAACTTGACTGTACATCATTTTAAAACGATGAAGTACAACTCCATAATTCGTATTTAAATCTCTATATTTGTCATCAGCATATATTCTTGCACTTACTATTGTTCTTTCATCATTAAAACTATCATCAATATAAACATACTCAATTCCATGGTTCCTAAAATACTCCAAATGTCTAGAATTAAGTTCAGTTCCTTGAGCCAAAATAATGTTGCCTAAGTCATTGTAAATGTCCTTTGAAAGACACTCCCCCACTTTTAGTTCATTAATTGCAATCTCTCTCATATTTCCCCCCAGATTTAACTTTCTTTAATAATAAACCTAGATATTATCATCGCTGATAGAAAAGCAACAAGTACACGAACGAGAACAACAATAAATCCATTTGCTCCCACTGCTACGAACAATAATGTGTCTTCAACAATTGCATGACAAGCTGCAAGAAATACTGAAATAATAAATAAGCTTGTCTTACTAATTTCTCCATCCTCAGATGTTTTGATAAGTACACCTGCCCCGTAAGAAATGCCAAAGATAAATCCTACAGTTAATGGAAATGCAGAATGCTCATCCGCTTTAATAAGCTTTGTAATCGGCTTAAACAATTTACCGATCCAATCTAGAAGCTTTATATCCTTTGCAATTTCCATAAAAAGCATCAAAGGAATAACAATTTTAGCAATCCCCCATATAGATTCTAGACTACCCAATATTCCTAAAGTATAAAAATCCTTTAAAAATGTCATCGTTACACCACCTTGTGCTAGAGAAGTAAATTCATGACGATGCCACTAATAATCCCTAGGCTAACTCTAAAAGAAATCGCTTGCCATGGTTTAACGTTGAGTTTTCTCAAAACTGCTGTTTCAACAATTAACGAATGTGAAAAACCAAGCATAATCGCCAATATCGTTATTTGCTTTGCAGTCAATGATAAAGAAGCAATAGCTCCTAAAGCTGCATACAGATTTAAAGTATTCCCCAATACGAGAACTATAGCTGCTTCCCCTGGCAAACCAAATGCAAACATAATCGGTTTAAATATGAAGGCTATCCAATCAATAATTGGTGTTAATCTAATAATTGTAATAACCAGATATACGGGTACTAATATTTTTGATAAAAGCCATAAGGTCTTAAACCCATTGGATATTCCCCGTTTAAATGTATCTAAAGTAACCATTTAATTCCTCACTTACAATAAGATAGTACACCGAATATATATTAACATAAATTCATATGTAAAGCTAGTGTAATTACAATAATACAACAAAATGCAAGATAGGATTCACATATTGACCCCAAGAGTAAAAACATATACACTTAAAATGGAATATAGAATGGAGAACTTTATGGAAGAATTAAAATACCCAATTACATGGGATGGTCATCCAACACTTAAAAATGCTAATCTTCTCTTTATTGATATAGAAACCGACGGTCTATCGCATAAGAATAAAATTATACTTATCGGTTTGGTTCTGTTTAAAAAGAATAACTTAAAAGGAGAAGTCATTCAGCTTTTCAATGAGGATTATCTATCTGAAAAAGAATTGCTTATCTATTTAATCAATTATGTACAGGCGCAAGATGTCGATTACTTTATCAGTTTTAATGGTAACTCATTTGACTTCCCTTTTATTAATGCTCGACTCATACATTACAATTTGTCTTTTACGCTAAACAAATCTGCAAATATTGATCTATATCGAATTGCAAAACAATATCAATCAATTCTTGATCTACCAAATTCTAAACTTAAATCAGTTGAAAAAATAGTTGGTATTCAAAGAGAGGATACTATATCAGGTAAAGATAGCATTTTACTTTACCAAGCGTATTTGGAAACGAAATCAGAAAGAATGAGACACAGCATTCTATTACACAACTATGAGGATATCATAAATATGGTACCTCTACTAAAAATCACTCATAGAATTCATAATGTCGCGCCTTTTAAGTTTAATATCTTTACTACAAAAGCCTATATCAATTCAGTAAAACTTAAAAAATCCTATGTTGAAATTGGAATTACACTCAATAGTAAGGTTTCAATGTTAGACATAATATTAGATGAACCTTGCTATTTTATAAATTATTCAAATAACGATATCTTATGTAAGTTGTATTACAATCAATTTGTTGATTCAAGAGGAAATACCTTTGGTTTTTTTGACTCAGATATTTTATTAAGTAAGCCATTTACTTCATGCACTGATGAAGAAAAGCATTCATTATTACTTGTATATAATGATGAGCTCCTAATAGAAAATGTCCACTATTCACTTTTGAAAATAATAGAACTCTTTTTTATTCCGGCAGTGATTGATACCATATAAATATAATCTTGTTTATTTGTTTATTTGATTATTTGATTGTTTGTTTGTTTGTTTAATTGCTATAAATCACTATTATCATGATTTAATAAAATTAGTGTCATATAGCCTTTTTAAGAAAAAATAAAACTAGTTAAGTTTAACTTAACTAGTTTTTTTGTAAAAAAAAATACAAACCTGAGTTTGTTAATGGTGCCCAGAGGCGGAATCGAACCACCGACACGGGGATTTTCAGTCCCCTGCTCTACCGACTGAGCTATCTGGGCATAATTGTGGTGGGCATAAGTGGACTCGAACCACCGACCTCACGCTTATCAGGCGTGCGCTCTAACCAGCTGAGCTATACGCCCACAATTATTGGAAAAATGGTCGGGGTGGCAGGATTTGAACCCGCGGCCCTCTGGTCCCAAACCAGATGCGCTACCAAACTGCGCTACACCCCGAAAATACTATAAAATTGAATGGCAGGGGTGACAGGCTTCGAACCCACGACACGCGGTTTTGGAGACCGCTGCTCTACCAGCTGAGCTACACCCCTATAGAATTATTGGTGGGCCATCAGGGACTCGAACCCCGGACCATCCGGTTATGAGCCGGATGCTCTAACCAACTGAGCTAATGGCCCTTTGAGCATCCTAGCAAGATTGCTCTTGCATAATGTTCCATAATAAATTGGCGGAGAAGGAGGGATTTGAACCCTCGCGCCCCTTGTCGAGACCTACTCCCTTAGCAGGGGAGCCTCTTCAGCCACTTGAGTACTTCTCCAATATTTTATGGCGGAGAGGGTGGGATTCGAACCCACGTGGGCTTGCACCCTAACGGTTTTCAAGACCGCCCCGTTATGACCGCTTCGGTACCTCTCCTTAAAAAACATCTAGCTGGTGGTCCATCAGAGACTCGAACTCTGGACCCCCTGATTAAGAGTCAGGTGCTCTACCAACTAAGCTAATGGACCCTTGTAAAATGGTGATCCATCCGCGACTCGAACGCGGGACACCCTGATTAAAAGTCAGGTGCTCTACCGACTGAGCTAATGGATCACGATAAAATTGGCTGGGGATACAGGATTTGAACCTGTGAATGACGGAGTCAAAGTCCGTTGCCTTACCGCTTGGCGAATCCCCAATGTTTGATGGAGCGGGTGAAGAGAATCGAACTCTCACAACCAGCTTGGAAGGCTGGGGCTCTACCATTGAGCTACACCCGCAAGAGGATGTACATGCTTCCAAATTTGCTTG
>MKTL01000025.1 GCA_001897605.1 Clostridiales bacterium 38-18
CAACGTGACCGATTGTTCCGATATTACAATGTGGTTTGTTTCTTTCAAACTTTTGCTTTGCCATTGATAAAATTCCTCCCTTGGATTATTAATATCACTTTAACAGATGCGCTGCCGCTCTGTTAATTAACTAATTTAAATTGATCAAGTATTTTTCAAGCTTCTTTTTCACACGTTGAAGTGCGTTATCAACTGACTTAACGTGTTTATTCATTTCAACTGAAATTTCTTGATACGACTTACCTTCGAGGTAAGCATTAAGGACTTTCCATTCAAGATCACTTAAAACCTCACCCATTTTTTCTTCAATATTACTAAGCTCCTCTCGCTTGATAATCAAATGCTCCGGATTTAGCTCTCTACTACTCGTCGACATCACATCAAAAAGAGTTCTATCCGATTCGTCATCAAACATAGGCTTGTTAAGAGAAACATATGAATTTAAGGGGATGTGCTTTTGACGTGTTGCCGTCTTAATTGCAGTAATGATTTGCCGCTTGACGCAAAGCTCAGCGAACGATCTAAACGAAGTCACTTTGTCTGGTTGATAATCACGCATGGCCTTAAACAAGCCAATCATACCTTCTTGAACGATATCCTCACGATCTGCACCTATAAGAAAATACGATCTCGCTTTTGACCGAACGAAATTCTTATATCGTTTAATCAATATTTCTTGTGCTTTTGGGTCACCTTTCCGCGCTCTTTCGACAATTAACTCTTCATCGAGCTGCTCGTCATCTAATCTTTCAAGTACTGCCATCAAGCTGCCTCCTAATTCGCGTGAAAAGAATCATCACTATGCCAATTCATAAAAACATTATATATGATTCATAAATTTAACGCAAGTACCGTTGAACCCTCTAAATTGCAACCTTCAATTTATTTTTTGGAGGTATTTCTCTGTCTAAGAACTTCGTACATAATAACACTGCCAGCTACAGCAGCATTTAATGAACTCACTTCACCTTTCATTGGCAAAGAAACCATCAAGTCACAGCTTTCCTTAACCAATCTACTGATACCATCCCCTTCGTTACCAATAACGATACCAATACCACCTGTTAGATTTGTTTCATAATAGGTTGGCGCACCCATGTCAGTGCCAACGATCCATACGCCAGCGTCTTGTAATTTTTTAATCGTCTGGGTCATGTTCGTAACTCTCGCAACCGGTACATACTCCACTGCACCGCACGAGGTTTTAACCACTGTTTGGTTCACTGCTGCGCTTCTTCTTTTAGGAATAATCACCCCATGTGCACCAACTGCGTTTGCGGTACGTATTACGCTTCCCAAATTATGCGGATCGGTTATTTCATCAAGTAAAATTATTAAAGGCGCTTCTTCTTTTTCTGCAGCCTTTTCAAGTATTTCTTCGACCTCATAATATTTATACGGCGCTACATATACAATAACACCTTGGTGGTTTTCACCATTTGAAATCTTATCCAGTTGTTTCCTATCGGTAAATTGAATCTGAATTTTCTTACTCTTTAAAGCATCAATTACCTTTTGGAGATTTTTATCTCTTGATCCTTCAAGCACAAGTGCTTTATTAATTTCATGTCCAGCCTCAACTGCTTCCAGAACTGGATTTCTTCCATATATCATATCTTCCATAGCATACCTCTATACACTTAACAAATTTCTATAACGCTCGCGAACATTAACGATGTTACCACAGGTCATTTTTCCTTCTGGACAAGGTCCAGTAAGACACTTAGGACCAATTCCTTTGAATAAAGTAGGCGCTTCATTAGCGACCAGCTTGAGCATCTCGTCCGCTAAATTTCTTATTTCCCATTGTGCGCGCATACAGCATCTATGATTGAAGAAGTTGATTAAGCTCCTTGCATTCATGGTAACCACTATTTTTGTTTCACATGCGTTTGGAAACACAAATCGCGCATCTTCTATTGCGGATTTTTCTGCCGCTCTTTTAGCTGAAGCCTCACCCATTCCTTCTGAGAGAAATCTATCAAAGTAGTCTTTTTCTAGCAGGTCTACAATCTGTTCGTATGCGGTTTGATCTTGTTCCATCGCACTTATAAAAATGGCTTTAGCTTCAGGATTATTTTCAATAGCAGGAGGTACAATGAAATCAAACTGTGAAAGCTTGACATATCTCTGTGATTGCTGTGAATAAGATGCAATTCTATGTCTTACCAGCTGATGTGTCAAAACACGACTAACACCTTCAATTGCAAATGTAAAACTGATATGCTCAAGTGGTGAATAGTGCCCAAAATCTAGTAGCTTATCTAAAAACGAAGCACTTTTTTCAGTTGTAAGATCGTCCATTAACCCCTTTGCACCAGTTGCCGAATAGCACAATTTAGCAGCAGAGGCAACCACCTTTTCAGGTTCAGGTGAGTGTGCAATCAACTCTACATTCATAATTCTTCCCCCTTATTGAAATTCTGAGAAATCGTCACCAAATGGCAAAAGCCCAAAAACATATTTTCGGCTATGATATCTCACTAGATTATCTTTATATTCTATATTCACAATTCTAGCCTCTAAAATGCCCAATTCATATAGCTTACTGTCAAAGGTTTCATTGATAAAGGTCTCTGCTCTCATTTGTTCTGCAGCATCTGAAAATTGATAAGGGTCAAGAAAAACAGATTTGCCTACCAAAACAAGTAATAATACCAAAGTCGCGCTAAGAAGTACTTTTTCTTTAATGGTTAATTTTCTTTTATTCTTCATCTTTTACCTCACTAGAAATCGCGGTCTTACTTGCTTGATTTACATTTTCTAGATACAAAATCCCCTCTGCGATGATCTCTATAATTCGATCTTCCTGACCGACTAAATAAAGAAATCCAATTAGGGTTTCAAACCCTGTCGCATACTTATAATCACTTAGTATTGCATTTTTGGGTACGGTATTTGACTTCTGATTTCGTCCTCTTTTTATGATAGTCCATTCTTCTTCTGTAAAATACGGTTGCAGCCCTCTTACCAACTCTGCTTGAGCGGATGCCTTTACATATTTGATCGCTTTTTTTGACATTTCACTAGGCGAATTGTGGATAGAATTGATTAAATACTGTCTAATGTACACTTCATAAACCGCATCCCCAACATACGCTAGCTTTAATGGATTTAACATTCGCACATCAGTTTTATCTAATTTTTTAACTTGTAATAACTCCATCAAACCTATTTTATCCAATCTTGACTCTCCTCAGGCATAGATACACTTAAAACTCGAAAGGATAACCCTTCGAGTTTTAAATTGACTAGCATAAATTTTTTAAGCAATATCCGATTCTTTCTTTTGTCAATTCTTTACCCAAAAGCTCGATGACGATTGCAATATCAGGGCCGTGGACTTGACCAGTAATCGCAACCCTTACAGGCATAAATAGGTTTTTTCCTTTATGACCGGTTTCCTTTTGGATCTCTTTTAAAATTGCTTTAACCGCATCCGCATTTAAAACTTCAGCTGCTGTCACTTTATCAGCAAAGATCTGCATCATTTCAGGTACATGCTCAAGCTTAATGATTTCACTTGCTTCATCATCCTCTAATTCAACATCTTTTCTAGTGAAAAAGGCGTAATACTCTTTTATGTCCTCTAATTTATTAAAACGTTCTCTTAATACCTCAATCATTCTCTTTAGCCAATTATAGTCAGCTTCATAAGTAGATTCAGTTGTAAACCCAGCTTCAATTAAATAACCCTTGCTGAGCTCAGTTAAACGATCTAGATCAGCGGATTTAATATAATGGTTATTCATCCAGTTGAGCTTATCTAAGTCAAAGACACCACCTGATTTTGACACTCTATCAAACGAGAATTTTTCAATCATCTCATTCATACTGAGAATTTCCTGACCATCCTCAGGCGACCATCCTACTAAAGCAACATAATTAATCAACGCCTCTGGCAAATAGCCTTTAGATCTAAAGTCTTCAACCGCAACGCTGCCTTCTCTCTTACTTAGCTTCTTTTTACTTTGGCTTAGAATTACTGGTAAATGAACGAATTCAGGGGCATTCCAACCAAAGGCTTCGTACGTGAATACATGCTTTGGCGTTGAAATTAACCACTCATCTCCACGAACCACATGCGTGATTCCCATGTAATGATCATCGACAACTACTGCCATATGATACGTTGGAAAGCCATCTGTTTTCATCAGTACTTGATCGTCTAGATCATTAGTATTAACCGTTACCGTTCCTTTAATTGCATCATTAAATTCTATAATTCTATTCTCAGGCAATTTCAGTCTGATAACATGATCTTGACCACTCGAAAGCTTTTCAGCTACTTCCTCTTTAGTAAGATGCTTACAATGACCATCGTATTTAGGCGTCAAACCCTCTGATTTTTGTTGTTCTCTTACCGCATCCAGTCTTTCCTTGGAGCAAAAACAGTAATAGGCATGATCCTTTTCAACCAATTCTAAGGCATGCTTTTTGTAGATCTCTAATCTTTGGGATTGAATATAAGGACCACAATCGCCAGTTTGAGTAATATGGCCGTTTGCATCTAGAACTGGGCCTTCATCATGTACAACACCTGCCCACGATAGGGAGCGAATAATGCCCTCAACTGCATCCTCTACCAAACGCGTTTGATCTGTATCTTCTATTCTAAGTAAGTACTCTCCGTTGTTTTGCTTTGCATATAAATAATTATATAACGCCGTTCTAAGGCCACCAATATGAACATATCCTGTTGGGCTTGGCGCAAATCTTAATCTAGGTTTCATTCTACCGTCCTCCTACTATTCGACTCATTATACTAAAAATCAGAACCTCTTTCAATGACGACCTTCATTCTAGCCATTACATAAGCATAGCTGTTTTCATCATGTGGTTTCGTGCAATCGCTACAGTCCTTTATACCGTGATTGATTTTATAATCTCCACCACATTCATCTTTTAGTAGATAGAGCGGACAGTAGCAAAACAAACAGTTGAACTTATCTGCTTCAACACCTTTATGACAAGGAAAAAACTCGCATGCCTTATGCTGATTAAATTTATAATTTTCACTCATAATTATTCCCTCTTTTCTAATAGTACAACTGCTTGACTTGATATTCCTTGTTCGAGCCCCTCGAATCCCAGTCTTTCTGTCGTAGTTGCCTTAAGGTTGATGCGCGACGGCTCACATCCAATACACTTTGATAAATTTTGAATCATCTCATTAAGAAAGGGTGCCAATTTGGGTTTTTGCGCGACTATGGTCGCGTCGATATTACCAATAACATAGCCTTCAGAATGCATAAGCTCTGTTACTTTTTCAAGTAAAATAAGGCTTGAAATATCTTTGTAGCTTTGAGCTGTGTCCGGAAAGTGCTTTCCAATATCGCCCTTGCCCATAGCACCAAGCATAGCATCCATTATCGCATGTGTTAAAACATCCGCATCTGAGTGTCCAAGTAAACCTAGATAGTGCTCAATCTTTACGCCTCCAAGAATTAAATCTCTTTCCTCCACGAGCTGATGAACATCATAGCCAATCCCTATTCTCATATTTCGCCTTCCTTTGAAGCAATCATCCATTCAGCAAGCTTAACATCGAATGGCTTCGTAATTTTTATATTGTCTGCAGAGCCTTCATATATACCAACCTTCTTACCAACTACCTCTAGTAGCATAGCATCATCTGTTGCATTTATTGAATTTTGTAATGCAAATTTATGTGCCTCAAAAAGTGTTTGAAGCTTAAAGATTTGCGGCGTCTGCACTGTCCATACGGTTTCTCTATCTACTGTCTCAACAATAGTAAGGTTAACCTCTACTTTTTTAAGGGTATCCGTCACTTTCATTCCAGCTATCAGACCATCTAAATCACTAGAATGATACAAATTTGATAACGCATCGACCGTTGATGACTTAGGAATAAACGGTCTTACACCATCGTGTATTAAGATCAGATCAACCGGATGTTCAAGATGACTGAGTCCATTGTATACTGACTCTTGACGAGTTGCGCCACCACATATCACCTTAATATTATTCTCAACAGGAAACCATTTTACAATTTTTCCCTGGACGTCAGCTACTTCATCATGAGGCACAACAACTATAATTTCAACAAAGCTTTGCATTTTCATCAGTGCCTCTAAAGTCCAGTTCAACACTTCTTTTCCTTGTAGCTTTAAAAACTGCTTTTTTATAGAACCGCCAATCCTCGTTCCTGAGCCTGCCGCAGGAATAATTGCGCTAGTTTTAATTTCCGTCATTTCATTAACCTCATTTATTTACTTCGTTATCATTATAGCATATGTAAAAGATTCCTAATCAATAATTCAATCAATCCATTTATATTAAAATAAGTTCAAACATAATATAGCTAAATATAAAATAAAACCAAGGTAAATTTACCACCTTGGTTTAAATGTATTAATACGATTGATTTGGTTTTGATTTCGCAAATATCATTTTACCAGCAGCTGTTTGGAGCACACTGGTAACGATAACCATTATATGATCGTTCATAAACTTTCTACCATCCTCAACAACGATCATTGTACCATCATCTAAATACGATACTCCTTGATTTGCTTCCTTGCCTTCTTTAATAATCTGAACAAACATCTCCTCACCAGGTAAAACAACTGGTTTTACAGCATTAGCAAGTTCGTTAATATTTAAAATCAGTATATCCTGCAGGGACGCCACCTTGTTGAGATTATAGTCGTTGGTGACAATGCAGCCATTCATCTTCTGAGCTAATTTAATTAATTTGACATCCACCTCAGCGACATCTTCAAAATCCTGATCAACTATTTTGACCACAATAGGCAAGTCTCTTTGAATGATTTTTAAAATATCAAGACCTCTTCTTCCCCTATTTCTCTTTAAAGCATCTGAAGAATCAGCTATATGCCTTAATTCACTGAGGACGAACTCTGGTATGATCACTTCACCTTCAATAAAACCGGTTTTACAAATGTCAGCAATACGTCCATCGATAATAACACTTGTATCTAAGATTTTAGGCTTCGATTGTACAGCAGCAACTCCTGTTTTGGTCGTTTTAGAAGGCGTAATTTTTTTTGCCCAATCCGTCAGCTTCGGTTGATCCTTAATGTTCTTTTGAGCGAGTGAAATTCCTAAATAACCAAAGAAAATAAATGTAAGAATTTGAAGTGCGCTTGCTACCATTGGTATTGGGATAATATCATACAAGCCACTAATTAAAAATGCGATGATTAGCCCAAAAACTAATCCTATAAGTCCGAATAAAAAATCTTGCTGTGGAATTTTCTCTAATTCATTTTGAACGATCTGTGCCAACCGTTGACCAAGTCTAATGAGGATCTTTGATGCAAAGTAAAAAACAAATACACTTAAAATACCTAAAACAGTTGGTGTTACTATCAAGTAAACAATCCGATCAAAGTTGATTAGGTGTAAATCATGTAACGGATCTGCTAAACGAATACCTAAGGCAACCCCAGAGCTGAGTCCGATGAACGTGATGATATACTTGATTAGCTTTTCTACCATCATACCCCTCCCTTCACATAAAATTGAGCATCCAAAAGATGCTCATGAACCTAATACTGATTTTAGCACATTATCCCACTAAGATAAAGCCCTTGTCAATGACTTCCAATCGTTGCATTAACCAACGAAACCACATCGTCCTCTTTAAGGTCTCTTACCAGCGTCAGCTCACTAATTAATATTTGCTTAGAATTATTGAGCATTTTGCGTTCTCCAGTAGATAAACCTTTCTCTCTGTCTAGTATCTCTAAGTTTCTAACAACCGCAGCAACTTCGAATATATCACCCGATTTTACCTTTTCAAGATTTGCACGATATCTTCGATTCCAGTTATCTGGCATCACTTCTTTGTTCTGAGCAAGAAGTGCCATGACATCTTTAAATATATTCTGATCAACAACCTTACGTACCCCTAGCTCCTCAGCATTTTCAATAGGAATCATTACCTTCATATTTTTTATTGGTAACTTAAGAATATAGAACTCCTTGTCCGTACCTAACAATTCCTTGTGCTCGATAGATTCAATAACCCCAGCACCATGCATAGGGTATACGATTTTATCTCCAACTTTAAACATTCTGACCTCCATGCAGCCTTTTTTATTATTATACCTTACTTTTTCAACTTGTTCAACAAACTTAAAATTATACTATTTGTTAATTTTCTTGTCAACAATATTTTACATATTCTAAATAAACAGCAAACACTTTCAGTTTAGAGGGTTTTGTGGTAAAATGTGAATATAAATTCACATATTAGCATAACTTGTTTAGGAGGCAATATGAAAGACGTTATTTATGATGAATTCCAAAATAAAGTAGACGAAGTCCTAATTCGACACGCCAACCTTTTAGATATACTCAGTAAAATGGGAGACGCTGCTTCAAGAACCAATCGTGCGGTCGTAAAATCTATCACAAGCTGTGGCTGTTTGGAATTAAACGTTTCGAAATCTGATGTTCCTGATGACTCTAATTATGAGGCACTTAAAAATTTTAAATCTGAGCACATCAACGGCGCGCTTTGTCCTACTTGTAGAGAAAAGGTGGAAGAGGAACTCGGTAAGCTTGAGTTTTACATTGCTGCACTCTGCAATTCATTAGACATTAATCTCTATGATGTTATCTTAAAAGAATATAAAAACATTTCTACTTTAGGGAGATTTAGTCTCTATTAAACATTGAAAACATAACAAAGTATAAAAAGGTTCTGGATTACAGAACCTTTTTTTATTCGCAAATATCCATTCAATTTATTCAAAAACAAATTAATACTAATTGATAAAAGAACTGTTCAAGTGGTCGTATTACATAAAGTACTTTAGCATATCATCAATATGTTTTAACCCTATGACTGTAAACCCTTCTGGACGATTAAGCCCTTCTAAGTTACTGTGTGGAATAATCGCCTTCTTAAAGCCCATTTTTGCTGCTTCATTAACTCTCTGCTGAACTTGATTAACCGCTCTAATTTCACCCGTTAATCCCACCTCACCAAAAATAATCATATCACTTGGCACAACGACATCCCTATGACTGGATGCAATCGCCATAACGATAGCCAAGTCAGCAGAGGGCTCATCAATACTCACACCGCCGACAATATTAAGGTAAATATCTTGCTGATAAAGGCTCATGCCTACCTTCTTCTCAAGAACCGCTGTGAGCAAGATTAACTTATTATAGTCGATTCCCATCGCCATACGCCTTGGGATATTGTAATTGGTTTGAGAAACAAGACATTGCATTTCTACCAAAACCGTTCTTGTGCCTTCAAGTGCAGGTACGATAATAGACCCCGGCATTTGATTTGTACTGCCAGACAAAAAAATCTTCGACGGATTCTCTACTTCCTTTAGTCCCGTACTTGTCATCTCAAAAACACCAATCTCATTGGTTGAACCAAACCGATTTTTCACCGCTCTCAATATCCGATATAAATTATGGTTTTCACCCTCAAAATAAAGTACTGTATCTACCATATGTTCAAGGATTTTAGGACCTGCAATTGCACCCTGCTTGGTTACATGTCCAACTAAAAAAGTACTTACTCCAAATTTCTTCGCGATATTCATGAACTGATTGGTTGCTTCCCTTACCTGGCTGACACTTCCTGGTGCTGATGTCACCTCTGAATTATAGACGGTTTGAATGGAGTCGACAATTAATATATCAGGCATTAAGCTTTCAACATGATGTTTAATACGTTCGATGTTATTTTCTGATATTACATATAGTTCTTCACTCGCCGCTCCAACTCTTTGCGCTCTAAGCTTGGTTTGTTTAATTGATTCTTCACCAGAGACATATAGAACGATCTTAGCTTGCTCTGCCAAATGTGATGCTACTTGTAAAAGAAGTGTGGACTTTCCAATCCCAGGATCACCACCCACTAATATCAATGAACCCTTTACCAAGCCACCACCTAGTACGATATCAAGCTCAGACATCTTCGTACTATAGCGCTCTTCAAGATCGAAGGTCACTTCTTTAATTTTCTTAGGCTTACCTTCTCCACCTCCTATATTTAAAGTGTTCGTTTTCTCTGCTTTAGGTTCTAGCTCTTCAACAAAGGAATTCCAAGCACCACACTCTAAGCATTTACCTAACCATTTGGGTGATATTGCACCACATTCTTGACAAACGAACTTCGTCTTCAGTTTAGACATATCCTCTCCTAATTGACCTTAATTTCATTATTTTCAATAGCTAAGCTGATTTCATCCTGTGAATCATTTTCAATCAACCAGCTCGCTATTGGATCTTTAACAAGTCGATCTATACTTCTCTTAATTGGCCTCGCTCCATACTCAGTTGAGAAGCTCTCTGTGGCTATCAAACTGACTACCTCTTGTTCAAACCTTAAACGTATCCCCTTACTCTTCATAATGATAGCAAAGGCCTCTAAATGACGCCTCACTATTGTTTCAATTGATTCGCGAGACAATTTACTAAACACAATTATTTCATCAATTCTATTGATAAATTCTGGCCTGAAATACTTCTTACATGCTTCTCTAATTTTTGTTTCATTTGCCAGCTGCTCAGATTTTTTCCCAAATCCTACTTGTTTAATATCAGGCTCATCAGACCCAATATTTGATGTCAAAATAATCAAAGCATTTCTAAAGTCATGTTTTTTTCCTCTTGCATCAGTCAAAACACCTTCATCCATCAACTGCAAAAGTATATTAAGAACATCTACATGTGCTTTTTCAACCTCGTCAAATAAAACCACCGAATAGGGTTGCTTCTCAATCGCATTGGTCAACAGTCCACCGTCCTTTGTACCTTCATAGCCTGGGGGAGATCCTATTAATTTAGAGACAGAATATCTTTCCATAAACTCAGACATATCCAGTTTAATTAAATTATTTTCACTTCCAAAATAAACATCTGCGATTGCTTTCGAAAGCTCGGTTTTTCCAACACCTGTTGGTCCTACAAACAAGAAAGCACCAAGCGGTTTGTTCTCATCTTTAATTCCCATCCTAAATCGTTTCAGTGCACTTGAAACATACTGAATCGCTTCTTCTTGACCGACAATTTGCTCTGCGAGCAAATCATCTAGCTGCCTAAGTCTAATTTTATCATGCGTTGAGAGTTTGGATATGGGCACTCTAGCCCAATCCGAGACAACCCTCTCCACATCTGACACATCCACTACAAGAGGTTGATTAGACAATAGCTGCTTCGCTTGCTGATTGCTTTCAATTTTTGCTAAAATGCGCATCTCTTCCTTTTGTATTTTAGCTGCTGCGTCGAACTTCATTTCAAGTATCAAGGCTTCCTTTTCGTCTCTAAGCTGATTAAGACGGTACTTGATTTCATCAATAATTTCCATTGTCTTAAGATTGTCTGTTCTCTTGCGAGCGCAGGCTTCATCTAAGATATCAATTGCCTTATCCGGCAGCTTACGGTCTCTAATATATCTTACAGAAAGCTCTACAATGGCTTTAACAGCCTCCTCAGTGATTATCACATGATGATGCTGCTCGTAAAATTGTCTTATTTGCATCAATATTTGAACGGTAGTTCCAGCCGACGGTTCCTCCACTGGAACCGTCGTTAGGCGTCTATTAATCGCTGCATCCGGCTCAAGAAATTTTTGATAGTCTTGATAAGTGGTCGCACCAATAATTCTTATTTGTCCACTGGAAAGATAGGGCTTTAGTAAGCTAAGGGCATCGTAGGATTTATCACCTGTTGCACCCATACCAACTAGTGAATGTAATTCATCTATAAATAAAATCGCGTTTTTTTTCTTGAGTAAGGACTTTATTAGCTCGTTAACACGTTCCTCAAACTGTCCTCTGTACATGGTACCTGCAACAAGCTGACTTACTGTTAGCTCATATATAGAAACCTCTCTTAAAGCTATTGGTACGTCGCCTACAGCGATTTTGCGTGCCAATCCTCGTACGATTTGCGTTTTACCTACACCTGCTTCACCAATAAGACAAGGATTGTTCTTTTGCTTGCGTGTCAGGATTTGGATTAATCGTTCAATTTCTACACTTCTACCCACTGTTATTTCATCGGCTTGATCTTTTACAGCTTCAACTAGGTTAACTGCTAGCTGATCCAGTATCCCTTGTGGCTGGTCGGTGTAATCATTGTCAAAGGTCAAGAGTTTGACTTCAACTTGATCACTCATTTCTGCTTTAATGAGCTTTGGCAGTTCATGATCGGTTATTGCATATTCATCCATAATTCGACTTAAATCAAAGCTTAGCTTTGAAAGTACCTTAAATCCAATTGATTGCTTGTCGCTGATAATCGACATAAATATATGTTCAGGCAAAATTTCACCGTTATTGGATTTTAAAGCGTACTGATGACTTCTATGCAAACACGCCTTTGCTCTTAATGTATAATCTACAATTCCTTCTGAACCGCCAACCTCACCTATCAGCTTAATAATTTCCTGTCTAATGGCTTTTGCCGATATTCTATGATATAAAAATGTGTTACTTACCTTAGTTCCTTTTATAAGCGAGAGACCTAATAAGATATGTTCAGTGCCAACGAATTGATGTCCTAAATCACGCGCTTCAGAAAAAGCGTAGTTGATAACATCATTTGCAATCTCGCTATAATTATATTCTTGCATAAGCCCTCCACTTCTTTTCTTATAGTGTATCAAGTAATCCAAAGAAAGAAAAGACCCAGCGTTTACGCTAGGTCTCCCCCCTATCCTCTTATTTCACAGTTGTTCTCTCTATAAACGACTGCAAAATGAATATGTTATTTATTTTCGTTATCGCGTTTCACTTGCTCAATTATCTTCAATGCAATTTGCATTGGAACCTCTTCATATCTTTCTACGCTCATATTAAACCAACCACGTGCTTGCGTCATGGATCTCAAGTCAGTTGCATAGGTGAACATTTCTGCCTGAGGTGCCTCAGCAATTACTTTTTGGTAGCCCTCTTCATTAGGTTCCATACCCAAAATTCTGCCTCTTCGACGGTTCATGTCTCCCATTATATCACCCATATATTCATCTGGAATATAGATTTCAACATGCGCAATTGGCTCAAGCAGAATTGGCTGTGCTTGCTCTAGACCTTTCTTAAAAGCAAGATGTGCCGCCAGCTTAAATGCCATCTCTGATGAGTCTACATCATGGTAGGAGCCATCGAGTAAAGTTGCCTTTAGATTAACCACAGGACAGCCTGCTAAAACGCCGTGTTCAATTGACTCAATTAATCCTTTTTCAACTGCAGGAATATATTGTCTCGGAACAGAACCACCAAATATTTTTTCTTCAAAAACAAACAACTCGTTAGAAGGTTCAAACTTAATATGGACGTCACCATATTGACCTGCTCCTCCTGATTGTTTTTTATGCTTCCCTTGAACAGTTGCTACACCTTTAATCGTCTCTCTATAAGCAATTTTAGGGTTTTCTAAAACGACCTCTACACCAAATAAATTTCTCAGTTTTGATGTAATAACCTGTACTTGCATCGTTCCTTGACCACCTAAAAGCGTTTGCTTGGTTTCTTTATTTCGCTCTATTGTAAATGAAGGATCTTCCTCAGTCAATCGATGTAAAGATGAGAATATTTTTTCTTCATCACCCTTTGATTTTGGTTCGATTGCCATAAATAGAGCAGGTCTTGGTAAATTAACGCTTTCAAATCGAATCGGATGCTCTTTATCACAAATCGTATCACCCGTTTCAGTATATTGAAGCTTCGCAGTTGCACCGATGTCGCCCGCAATAACTTTATCTACTTGAAGCTGCTCCTTACCTCTTAATAAAAATAGCGACGAAATTCTCTCTTTTTCATCCTTATTCGCATTAAGTATTTCCATATCCTTCTTAGCAACACCAGAATATACTTTAAACATTGAAATTTTTCCTACAAATGGATCGACAATTGTTTTAAAAATATAGGCTGAGAATGGCTCAGACTCATCTGATTTGCGTTCAACCTCAGCATCTGTATCTGGATTAACGCCTTTGTAAATCCCATCATTAATTTCTTTAGGCGTTGGGAAATAATCGTAAATCATGCTCATTAAAGTATGAATACCAATCCGCTTTTCAACTGCTCCTACTAGTACAGGAACGATGTCGCCTGAAATTACACCCTTGCGAAGACCATCGTGAATTTCTTCATTGGAGAAAATTTCTCCTTCAAAGTACTTCATCATGAGCTCTTCATCACTTTCTGCAACTGCTTCAATCAGCATGTCGCGAATCGGCTTAACTCTAGCTTCCATATCACTCGGGATTGGCGCGTCCACGCATTCCTTGCCATCAAACACCCTACCGATTTCATCTACGACATTTATAAAGCCTTTAAAGTCACCGCTTTCACCTATTGGAATACAGAAAGGCGCTATTTTTTTACCAAATGTATCTTTTAAATCCTTAATCAATTTCACATAATTTACGTTTTCTTTATCCATTTTGTTAATGAAAATGATTTTGGAGAGATTTCTTTTTTCAGTGAAATTCCATGCTTTTTCAGTTCCTACTTCAATTCCTGATGAAGCGTCAACCATTATGACTGCACCGCCAACTACTTTTAATGCACTTAATGTATCGCCTACAAAGTCAAAATATCCTGGAGTATCCAAAAAATTATATTTATGTTCATGCCACTCGATTGGAATTAGAGAAGTTCCTATACTAAATTTTCTATTGATTTCTTCTTTATCATAATCTGACACCGTATTACCATCATCAACTCGACCCATACGAGTCGTAATGCCTGTCGTATACAATAAAGCTTCAGTTAAAGTTGTTTTTCCGCTACCTCCATGTCCTAAGAATGCGACGTTCCTAATTTTGTCAACTGCGTAGTTTTTCATTCGAAAGCTCTCCTCTCAAGTTGGATTTATTTGAATATTTGCATTATTTGTAATATTCTATACACTTTTACTTTTTCCTTCTTGTTTTTTAAAAAAACAAGAAAAAACAGTGTGTTGACACAATAAAATTCTACTGGCATCTAGCCTTCAGATTTTACCACAAGCGAGATTGTAGCTTAATAAAAATCCTCGGATATCGAGTCCTCAGATTTTGTATCAAGTTCCTTGCTGCTTAATAAAAAAGACCGAATGAAAATTTTGCTTTCATTCGGTCTTAATCATTATACTTATAAATTATCTAACTGGACAAGCACCAGTTTCACAGCCTTCAGTTCCGATATCGATCGTAATCTCTTCTTTTTCATATTTGGTAATAAGTGAAGGTCTAAATGGCTTCATTTCTGCAGATCGTCTTGTATACTCTTCTTCATCAATTGCTTCGTAAGGCATCAACTGATAGAAGCTGTCTTCAAGCGGTAAGAATGATAACGCAACTGTATCATCCCAGTTTTCATATACCCATTCTTCAACCAATTCCCATTCATCAGGTCTTACTGATACCGTAATCGAACAGTTGTGATCCACATAATTTTCCATGAACATCTTATAGGTTTCAAGCTGTTCTACAGCCGTAACATCGTATTTAGTGATGCCTTCAGGCGCTTTAACTGGGAACTCAACAACTTTCGTTGTGCAAGTTTCCATTTCTTGACCAACCTCTGGAAGTACTGGGTAGCCTAATTCTTCACATACTTTAACCAGCGGATCGTGTGAATTAATACGAACACGTCTAATGTAGTATGGTGAATGTGAATGATGCACACCACTTGATACAACTGGAAGCTGTGATAATGTACCTTCTGGTTTAACCGTTGTAACGAGTACAGGCACTCTACCACCAAGTTCAGCTGAGTACATTTCAGCCTCTTTTTTAGCAGCATCTCTAAGTAGTCTAAGTAAGCTTGCTTGCTCGTCTTTCGACATCTTAGTCGCATTGATCATATCCATCCAACCGGTTAACGAGCAACCCAACAACTTGTCTCTTTGTTGAACGTTATTCCAAAGTGGTAACTCAAGCTCAACACAGGTCATACGGTAGCTTGCTCTTGCAGATAAACGTTGTGCTTTTAATAAGCCTTGTACATCCAATTTATTGTTGCTATCAACAAAAGCAAATACGTTAATGGTTGTTAAGTTACATAAACCTTTATTGTCTAGAAGAATCTCACCACATGGATTAACGCCATTGAAGTTTGGTCTTCTTTTTGAGCCAGCGACTTCATTTACCCAGCCTGGTTCTCCTGAATAACGCATACGCTCTAATTGCCATCTTAACTTTTCTCTAGATGGTTTTTCTTTATAGTAAATAGAGTTATTACTCATTTGACGATGTAAAATATCTTCATTTACAACCCATTTACCATCTTCCATCGTATAAAGTTTTGATTTTGCTTCGATACATTCTTGGTCATCTGCATCAACGAGTACAATTTCAGCGGTTCTACGAACGCCACCAACGACAACGTTTTCTCCGATAATGTTTGCGATATCAAGACAATCAATTGGTCTTAACTTAACTTGTTTTGCTTCAGCTAAGATACCCGCTTTTTTAATAACTCGGTCGATTTTATAGAACATGTTTTTAAGTGATGTATGGCCACTTGCTGTACCACCAAAGGTTTTTAATTTCTCACCTTTTGGTCTGACATGATCATAATCAATGATAATCGTTTTAATATTTCTGTACTCGTTACTATGGATGAGTTGCATAAAGAAATCTAACGATTGAACCCAACCTTCTTTAGAATCCCCAATTGTAATTTTAACTGTATTATTATAGAAGAACTCTAAGCTAGTGTTGTCTTCTCTTTCACTTCTAGGGAGTGGCGAATAATCTTTATGAACTACCTCGAAATCAGTTCTAACTTTTGGAAGTTGAGCAACATCGTTTTTAAGGATTCTAACGCCAACCCCTGAGCCAATCATTAATAAGTAGAAGATATCTTTAAATGCACTGAAATTATCAACAACTTGGAAACTACAGTTATAGTTTGCCATCGGATAGTGTTTCGCTACAGAAGTACCGCCTACCCAGAAAGTTCTTCCAGATAAAAACTGTCTTAAGTTAAAGATACTATCAAATAATTCTTCAGCCTCTGAACGATTGGTTTTTACGATTTCGCAGTTGTATTCAACCGCACGTCTTACCGTTTCCCACCAGTATTCACGTCTTTTTTCTTCAGGTAACCATCTAGAATACGTTCTATAGTAAACAAAATCACCTAACTGTTGCATTGGTGAATTCATATGCTTGTATTTACTGATGAATTCATCGGTCAAAAGTCTATGATCTTCTTTTTTTCTAACAATACGCGTACTGTCTTTTTCATTTCTGTAGATGATGTACTTCTTAGCTGCGTCCTTTCTCGGACTTTCCATTAACATCTCTTCTACTAAATCTTGAATCTCATCAACTGAGATAGGGACTTCTCTCCCTGTAGCAACTTCAATAATTTGCTCTCCGATGGCTTGACTCAGCGGATGATCGATACCAAGTGTCGTTTCTTGCATCGCTTTTTCAATCGCTCTGACAATCTTGCTCACTTCGAAATCTACGACCGCGCCGTCTCTTTTTACTACTTTCATGTTCACACCCCTCATTTAGCGTTGTAGTTATATATGATACTATATTTAGTGTTCATAGTTTTAACAAAGTCTACATATGGTAGAGTTACAAGACATATTTTATCACCGTATTTATAGGGTGTCTATTAAAATACAGAAAAAAAACAATAAAAAAATTGGAGAAAAATGCTTGCATTTTCTCCAATTTTGGACTTAGCGATACTACATCTAGTCTGTTGGGTATGAAGTCCTACAAGATATAGAACTACCTGAGATTGACTATTTTTTACCTAGTAATCTGAACATGTTCTTCTTATAAGCTTCAACACCTGGTTGATCAAAAGGATTAACGCCTAATACGTAACCACTAACACCACATGCCTTCATGAAGAAATACATGAGTTTACCTAAATGGAAAGCATCCTTTGTCGGCATCGTAACAACTAGATTTGGAACATTACCATCCACGTGTGCCTCTAAAGTACCTTTAAATGCATTTTCGTTAACGTAGCTCATTGTTTTTCCAGCCAAATAATTGAGGCCATCTAAGTCGTTGTCTTCAAGCTCGAGAACAATATCCTTTTCTACAGATGCAACTCTGACAACCGTTTCAAACACGTGTCTTGGACCATCTTGAATCATTTGACCCATAGAATGTAAGTCCGTTGTGTTGTTCATCTTCGTTGGGAATAAGCCCTTACCATCTTTACCTTCACTCTCTCCGTATAACTGCATCCACCATTCAGCTAAGAAGGCCATAGAAGGTTCATAGTTAACGAGCACTTCGATTGCTTTGCCTTTGTTGTACATTACATTTCTAAGAAGTGCATATTGATAACAAATATTCTCGTCGATATTTGGATTTGAATACTCTGCTTGCCCTTCGGTTACACCTGCCATAAATGCATCGATGTCGATACCAGCAGTTGCGATTGGTAGTAAACCAACTGGTGTAATTACTGAATAGCGACCACCAACATTAGCAGGAATAACAAACGTTTCATAGCCATTTGCAGTAGCAAGTTGTCTTAGTGCGCCATTCTTTGCGTCTGTTGTTGCGAAGATACGCTTAACTGCCTCTTCCTTACCGTATTTCTTTTCAAGCGCATTTTTAAGCACTCTAAACGCAATCGCTGGCTCAGTAGTTGTACCTGATTTAGAGATGACGTTTAAGCAGACAGATTCATGCTCAATCATTTCAAGCAAGTCCGTTAAATAAGTGCCACTGATTTGATGACCAGCAAAATAAATTCGCGCTGTTTTTCTTCTTTCTTTAGGCAGTTCATTATAAAAACTGTGCGACAACGCATCGATGACCGTTTTAGCGCCTAAATAAGAACCACCGATCCCGATAACGATTAACACATCTGCCATTTCATTGATTTTCGCTGCTGCCGATTTAATTCTAGCAAACTCTTCTCTATCATAAGTAGTAGCATAGTCTAACCAGCCAATATAGTCATTTCCAGCACCTGTGCCTGCATGAAGCTGTTCATGAGCAGCAAGTACCATTGGTTTAAGATTTTCATATTCGTGTGATTTGATCATCGCACTATCGTAATTAAATTCTAATTTACCCATTTTTCGTTCCTTTCTAGTCCAATTAACCTTGAATCATCGCGTACATTGCTGCACCGATAATACCAGCATCATTTTTAAACTTAGCAATTTCAACCTTTGCACATGGCGATGCTTTAAAATACTTTAAGTCCTCTAATTGCGCATTGATTCTATCGAGTAAAAAATCACCCGCCATAGAGATACCACCACCTAAGAAAATCACTTCAGGGTCAATTGCACAAACGATATTCATAATACCGATGCTGAGATATTTAACCAAGCGATTGACAACTGCATTGGCAACTGCATCTCCAGCTTTGGCTGCATCAAAAATAATTTCTCCTGAAATTTTACTCATATCACCGTTTACGACATCCAGCATACTGGTTGCTTTTCCTTCAGCGATCAGGTGTTTTGCATAGTGGATAATTGCAGTTGATGATGCAAAAGTTTCTAAACAACCATTTCTACCACAGTTACAAGTGTATAGCCCTTCTCCAATGAGCATATGCCCAAGTTCGGAACCGATACCATGGTGACCTGAAACCACTTTGCCATCTACTAAAACACCACCGCCAACACCGGTTCCTAAGGTTAAAATAACAGCATCCTTGTATTGCCCTTTTTGCGCAACCTGAAATTCAGCTACCCCTGCAACCGTCGCATCATTGTCGATAAAAATTGGCAAATCAATTTTCGCTGCAAGTTTTTCTTTTAGTGGCACGTTATACCAAAGTAAATTAACTGCTACTAATACTTCACCCGTGTGCGGATCAGCAATCCCAGGAATACCTATTCCCACACCTTTTACTGCTTTGCCTGTGCGGTTACTTTCTATTAAATGAACGATAACCTTATAAATGTCTTCAATTACAGCATCGCTACCTCTGTCACGGTCAGTTGGAACAGAGTACTTTTCCAAAATCTCACCCAAGTCGTTGACTAAACCGCCAGCTATATTTGTACCACCCAAATCGATACCAATGTACATTGCTGCCTCCTAATAGATTAATTCATCCATTATTATACATCAATGCGCTTAATATTCCAAATATCTTTCGCATATTCTAAAATCGTTCTATCACTACTAAATTTGCCGGCTCCAGCGATATTAGCGAGACATTTTTTAGCCCACTCAAGCTCGTTTCTGAAGTCCTGATCCACTCTCTTTTGTGCTTTAACATAATCGTCAAAATCTTTAAGAATGAAATAATTATCTGCCTTATGCCATGAAGCACCTTTTAATAGAGAATTATAAAGTTCTTCGAACATACCCGTTTCACCATCGTCAAAGGTACCATCGATTAGTGTATCGATAATTTTCTTAAGTCTTGGATGTGATTTGTAGATTAAAACAGGATCATAAGTGTCTTTAATCGCTTCAATTTCTTCTACTTTTGCGCCAAAGATATAGTTGTTTTCAACGCCAGCTTCTTCTACGATTTCTACGTTTGCACCATCAAGCGTACCTATAGTCGGCGTACCATTTAGCATGAACTTCATATTACCAGTTCCTGACGCCTCTTTACCTGCAGTTGAAATCTGTTCAGATAAGTCCGCTGCTGGGAATAATTTTTCCGCATAAGAAACACGATAATTTTGTACAAATACAACCTTAATTCTACCTGCGACATCTTTATCTTCATTGACTAATTTTGCAATTTCGTTGATGTACTTAATAATACCCTTTGCTCTAAAGTAACCAGGAGCAGCTTTAGCACCAAATATAAAGGTTCTAGGCACGATGTCGATGCTTGGATTTTCTTTAATATCAAAATAGAGGTTGAGAATTTGGAACGCATTCAAAAGTTGACGTTTGTATTCGTGAAGTCTTTTAATCTGAATGTCAAAGATTGAGTTCGGATCAATTTCAATGCCTTCAGCTTCTTTAATAAATGCAGCAAGCTCTGTTTTCTTTTCTTTTTTAATCGCCATAAGCCCTTTTAAAACCGCTTCATCATTTGAAAACTTTTCAAGTCCTCTTAATAGATCCAGCTCTTTAATCCACGTATCCGTTCCTAAAAGTTCCGTAATATAGCTTGTCAGTTGTGGATTTGCAAGGGCAATCCATCTTCTTTGTGTAATACCATTTGTCTTGTTTTGGAATCTTTCTGGATAGATTTTATAAAAATCATTTAATTCTTGATCCTTTAAGATTTCAGTGTGAAGTGCTGCAACACCATTGGTTGCTTTTGTACCATAGATCGCCATATAAGCCATGTGAATCATATTGTCTTGAATGATTCGCATCTTTTTGATGTGCTCTTTATCTACGCCAAATTCTTTTAAATCATGAACAAATTGTTTGTCTAATTTTTCGATGATCTCATAAATTCTAGGCAATAATTCTTTGTAAAATCCGACCCACCATTTTTCAAGCGCTTCGTTTAATATGGTATGGTTGGTATAAGCAAACGTTTCATTTGCAATGTGCCATGCTTTCTTAAATGAAACATGCTCTTCATCCACAAGGATACGGATTAACTCAGGAATCGCCACAACTGGATGTGTATCGTTGAGTTGTACTGCAATGAACTCTGGGAACTTCTCAAAGTGCTTACCATGTTGCTCTTTGAACTTTCTAACAAGTTCTTGTAAAGATGCAGAAACAAAAAAGTACTGTTGTTTTAATCTAAGAATTTTACCGTCATTTGTAGAATCATTTGGATAAAGGACTCTAGAAATGTCTTCTGCTCTATTTTTTTCTTTTACAGACGCGTCGTAATCTTGCTCATTAAAAAGATCGAAATCAAATGGTTGAACGGGCTCAGCCTTCCAAAGTCTAAGTGTATTGATGTTATTTGTGCCATATCCAATAACAGGTGTATCATATGGTACCGCTAAAACGTCGCCATCTTCGAAATGAACCGTAACCGCTTCACTGCTTCTTCTGATCGACCATGGATCACCATTTTTTAACCAGTTATCAGCAGTTTCCTTTTGGAAGCCATCTTCGAAATATTGTTTAAAAATTCCATAGTCATAACGAATGCCATAACCGTGTAGTGGCACTTCTACAGTCGCTGCAGAATCTAAAAAGCATGCTGCAAGTCTGCCTAAACCACCATTTCCTAAACCTGCATCTTCTTCAAGTTCTTCTAACTTATTGAGATTAACACCTAGTGTTTTAAGCTCATCCTTAATCTCTTGATACAAACCAAGGTTGATTAAGTTATTGCCAAGTGCACGACCCATTAAAAACTCAGCTGAAAAATAGTATGCTTGTTTTCCTTTGCCATAAGCGGCTTTGCTGTTTTCCCAATTATCAGCAACTTCTGACATAATCGTTTTAGAAAGTGCAAAATAGATTTCTTGCTCAGTGGCATTATCAAGTGTTTTACCAAACTCAGACTTTAAAAACACTTTAATTTCATCCGTATATTTTTTCATTATATCCTCCTTGGAAACGTTACCAAAATTGTGTTTAAAATGGTATATTGC
The DNA here is from genome assembly GCA_001897605.1 of Clostridiales bacterium 38-18. Taxonomy (GTDB): domain Bacteria; phylum Bacillota; class Clostridia; order Peptostreptococcales; family Acidaminobacteraceae; genus Fusibacter_C. The sequence goes on from MKTL01000025.1 coordinate 22,441, forward strand.
ATCTATACCATTTTAGAACCTGACTGTTTGATGACATGCGTTTTGCCAGATTCATCTATTAGATAAAATGTCACATCACCTATTGGATGTACATTTGTATCAACGTTAATATCAAATCCTTGATCTGATTTTGTTACTGTAAATACAGTTTGAGTTGACACACCTTCTTTAAAACTTTGCGTGATACCATCGTCATCGTAAAGAGTATAGGTTGCTGTATCCTTAACAAAACCGATTACCGTTAACTGTTTGTAGTTGAGTTGAGAAACTCTATTTTTAGGTTCAGTTAAAACCAATAAACGATTTGGTCTCAAGTAGGCATATAGTTCATCTACTTCTTGTGGGATATAGTGATCCCCCTTACTAAGCCATTCAAAACCTTGCTCACCGATACTCTCGTACTGACTGAGGTTAATTTTGACCATTTCCTCTGGTAAATAAACATGTCTTCCCCTTGCATTTGACTCATATATAGGCGCAAGCATGAGTTCATCACCAAATAAAAGCTGATCCTCCACGCCTTTAGAGCGCTCATCTAAATACGTAAACCCAAGCGGTGCAAAAAGTAAGCTTTGATTTAAGTTCGCTTTCATATACTCTGAGTACAGATAAGGCACCAAAGCATAACGCATACGAATTAAATTTCTAATATGATTGGTGACTTCTGAATCAAACTGCCACGGCTCTTGTTGCCGTGTGCCCATAGCACTATGATTTCTGAGAAGCGGTGTAAATAAACTGAATTGCATCCATCTTGAGAGGAGTTCCCCACTTGAATGATGTCCAAAACCACCCGTATCAGCACCTGCATATAAGAACCCAGCCATACTTAAAGACGGCATCATTTGAATATTGAGCTTGATATGCTCCCACCAAGAATGATTGTCCCCTGTCCAAATGCCAGAGTGTTTTGCCATGCCGATATGTGAAGCTCGTGTTAGTAAGAAAAATCTACGATTGGCATCATAGCTTTCAAACCCTTCTGCTGCTGCTCTTGTAATGTTATAGCCGTAAAGGTTGTGCACATCATAATGATTAACGACCGTCTCTTCACCATCGATATTCATTTTATGGTACATGCTTTTATAATCCTTCTCGGCATTAGACAGATTCATTATGCTATCCTTGAGTGCAAAGAAAGTACCTATATCTAAATTTTTACCTTCTTGTGATTTTACAAAGGCGATTCCCTCATTTAAACCCTTTTCAGAATAAAAAATAGCAGGCTCATTCATATCATTCCAAAAGCCTTCGATTCCCATCTCTAAGAACCTGTGATAGTATGCACCAAACCACTGACGTGTTGGTGCATTGAGGACATCTGGGAAATGCACTTTTCCTGGCCAAACTGCTGCGACAAAAGGTTGACCTGCTTCATCTCTTACAAAGAAATCATTTTTGACGCCATCTTCATAAACATCGTATCCATCTTCTATTTTCACACCTGCATCTATTATAGGCACAAGCTTAATGTCTTCTGATTTTAGTTCTTTTACAAACGTTTCAAAATTAGGAAAACGTTCCTCATCTACTGTAAAATCCTTATATCTTTCCATGTAATCGATGTCTAAGTAGATCGCATCGATAGGGATATCATTTTCTTCAAAGCCCTTGGCAATTTCACGAACTCTTTCATCGGTTTCATAGCTCCATCGGCACTGCTGATAGCCAAATGCCCATTTAGGTGGGACATAGCTAAGACCTATGAGCTTGCGAAATTGATTGACGATTTCACTAGGTGTTCCCGTTATTTCATAAAGATCAAAATCGCTACCGCTTAACGTGATAACGAGCTTCTCTCTATAGGTAAAACCGATATCATAGGTGATTTTTCCTGCGAAATCGATATACCAGCCAGTTGAGCTTTCCCCTGCTATAATAAAGAAATTATGAGCACCATAAAGTGATTTTTTATCTGGAGTATGGTTCGGGTCGTCTGAACAAAACGCTTCATAGATATGTCCACGTTTGTTGATGCCATGAACGTTTTGTCCTAGTCCATAGACAATATCGTTTTTTTCAAGTGGTAGTTCAATGAGTGTCTCATTGTTTTCTCTTCTGATAATGCCGTCATAAGTTGACTTTACTTCTGAGAAAGTCGTTTCTAAAATCGTATCCGTTGGAATCATTTGACCAAATGAATACTTCTTAATCCCAAGCTCATTCATATAGGATTTCATAATTGCTCCCTTCTGATGCTTAATTAAATTGTTTTACAAGATGACCTTTCAATAATTTCAGTTGGAAAGACCATATGTTGATGTGATTGTCTTTCGTCTAATATACCTACCATAATTTCTGCAGTGGCAAACGCAATTTCTTCAACCGGTTGATGAATTGTCGTAAGTGCTGGATTAAAAAAAGCAGCATAGTCGATATCATCAAATCCAATGACACTGATGTCATTTGGAATATTAAGCCCTTTTTCACCAATTGCCTTAGCAGCACCGATGGCCATGACATCTGAGATTGCAAACACTGCTGTAAGGTCGTCGGCTTTCTCAAGTAACCTTTTCATCGCTTCATAGCCTGTTTCAAACGTATATGCGCCAACTTCAAAATAATTGTCGTTTTTTTCTATTTTATTTTCTTCAAGTGCTTTAATATAGCCCCTAGTTCTTATAGTGCCTATGGACATATCCTGATCACCAGAAGTGATAATACCTATTTTTCGATGTCCGCGCTCGATTAAGAATTCTGTAGCTGATTTTGCAGCCTCCTCATTATCAATTATTACGCTTGAAAAGAGGTTTTTATTCAACAATTCTGGAATTTCTGTAGAAGCCATTATCATAGGTACACCTAAACGCTCAATTTCCTTATCTGTCAGCTGATCAAAATCTCCACCTAAACAGATAATTCCCTTAAGTTTTTTTTCCATAATGAACTCAAAAGCGGCATCGATATCTTTGGTTGCTTCAATATTATAGTGTATCACCGCTGAGTAACCTGCATACGAGAGCTTCTTTTCTATCGATTCGATCATATGCGCAAAAAAAGGATTGTACATCCCTTTTATCAAAATCCCCACATCCATCGTTTCAGATCTTTTAAGATTTCTAGCGCTATTATTTGGAATATAATTGTATTTCGCGATTACTTCAAGTACGCGTTCTCTCGTTTCATCCTTAACGTCTGAATGCTGGTTGATCACTCGCGATACGGTACTTACACCAACCCCTGCAAGCTTGGCAATATCTTTAATATTTAGGTTTCTCACTTTATCCTCCTAAATGAATCGCAGTTTATGGTAACGTTACTGGAAACGTTTTCATAAACTGATTATATCACATCCACTTAGCATCAAAAAGAGAAATTTGATACACTGATTGCTATCTGATTTAAAATCATGTATACTAAAAACAGTACATATGTTCTGAATTGGAGTGCGTTATGAATCGACAAATTATTCATTTTGATATAGATGCTTTTTTTGCGTCAGTAGAACAGTTAGACCATCCTGAATACAGAGGAAAACCACTTATCGTTGGTGGCGACTCTGATAGAAGTGTTGTATCTACATGTTCATACGAAGCACGTGCGTATGGTGTCCACAGTGCGATGAGCATCGTCGTCGCAAAGAAACTTTGTCCAAATGGCATTTATGTCTATGGTAACATGCAGCGATACTCCGATATATCAAGTCAAATCTTTGATTTGATAGAGTCAGAGTTTGATACTGTTCAAAGGGTTTCTATTGATGAAGCTTACATTGATGTAACCGGTCTTGAGAATCCTATCGAAATAGCAAAACGTATAAAAAAAGAAGTGAACGAACTGACCGGACTAACGATATCCGTTGGCATTTCGTATAATAAATTCTTGGCAAAATTGGCTTCGGACTGGAATAAACCCAATGGTATTTTTGAAATTGTTCCTTCTCAGATTCCCGATTTATTGCGTCCGTTACCTATTATTAAAATCCATGGTCTTGGGAAAAAATCATGTGAAAAGCTCAATAGAATCGGTATTTTTACGATCGATGATCTTTACTCTTATCCAAGTGAGCTTTTAAATGATATTTTAGGTGAGGCTTGGGCTAAAGAAATCATTGATCGGATTCACGGCATCGATGATCGACCTGTCAAGGAATATGCAGAACGAAAATCCTATGGCCGTGAAACCACACTTGAAGAGGACAGCGACGATCGCGAGTTATTATACGCAATCCTCTATAAATATCTCGTTAAAATACAACATCGCTTAGATGAAAAAAGTTTAATGCCTCGAACGCTGACGATTAAAATTAAATATCATGACTTTGAGCAGTTTACCAAAAGTCATAGTTTAGAGTACAATACAAATGATTTTAACATTCTTGAAGCAACACTCATTAATATGTTTGAAGGATTAAATCTAGAAAAACCTGTACGTCTGATTGGGCTGAGTTTTTCGAATCTAGAGGATGCAGATTATAAGCAGTTTAATATACTTGAAGGATTAGGAGCCTATTCGACTAGCATGCATAAATAAAAAACTCGGTCAAATGACTGAGTTTTTTTGTTTTTAAATGCTTTTATGTGAAATAATCTAAAATAATTTATTTTTACTCAAAATACATTTGGTGTCGAGATGAGTTATATAATTATAGGTTTAATAATTAAATAATGGATAAACTAAAAAAACTCAGTCAAAAGACTGAGTTTTTCTAACTAGCAACGTTCTACTCTCCCAAGCAGCTGCCCGCTAAGTACCATCGACGCTGGAGGACTT
>MKTL01000026.1 GCA_001897605.1 Clostridiales bacterium 38-18
CTCTACTGTTGCGTTAGATCCAATCCCCAAATACGCATTAACAGGATCCCCAGGCATGATTTGAAGCATTGCGAATAATATAATCGTAATGATCAAAAGCACTGGGATTAAGTGTAACAATCTCCTAGCAATATACTTTAGCATCCCTTCACTCCTTAGCACTCTCTTTTCTTTTATGATAAAGGCGGTCAGGACGACCGCCTATCATTTGATTAAAATCTAAATTATTCTACGATTTTAGCATCTTTAAGAGCTGCTACCCAATCATATAAAGAACTTGTTTTGAAATCTACCAATTTAGGTGCATAAACATCAAAGTAGATGTTAGCATATACAGGCATCATAACAGCATCTTCATTAAGGATTTTAGCAACTTGTTGGTAAACTGGTTTTGCTTCTTCGATATCCATGATTGCTTTACCTTCGTCTAACAATCTGTCTACTTCTGGATTGCTGTAACGGCTTGTGTTATCCATACCGCTTCCGATGTAGTCTGAGTGGAATGAAGTGTAAAGTGTGTGTGGATCTGGAGTTGTGATTGATGTAGCAAGGAAGAATAAGCTCCAGTTTTCAACGTTTGCATCTGAGTTGTAGATAACATAGTCAAGAATTGTGTTGAATTCAAGGTATGCCACAGTTAATTTGATGTTTAAGCCTTGACCCCAGTCTCTTTCCCACATTGGGATAAGAGTTGCTAAGATGTCATGATCAGGCATTGCAGCGATTTTAAGCTCTAATACTTGACCATCTTTTTCTCTAAATCCAGAAGCGCCAACTTTCCAGCCAGCTTCATCAAGTAATGATTTAGCTTTATCAAGGTCAAAGTCATATTGGATCATTGAATTTACAAGATTATCATCAATTGCCCAAGAAATTTGTGAGAATGGGTGATATTGTGTAACAGCAAGAACTTGATCAGTATCTGCATCATAGTAGTAGCTGTTTACGAACTCTTTAACGTTGAATGCATAGTAAAGAGCTTGACGCACTTTTGCATCTGCAGTTGGGCCATATTCACAGTTAGTTTTGATATAGCCATAGCCGCTTCTGTTGTATTGGTTTAAAGTAAAGCCTGAGTTTCTAGCTTCAGAAATTTTCTTTGGATCGATAACGCCAGCTAATAAATCTACACCACCGCTTGTTAATTCAACGATATCAGTAGTTTGGTCAACGAATTTAAGAATTACTTCTTTAATCATGTAGCCTTCGCCAACGTAAAGAGGATTTCTTTCAAGGTAAACTAATTCTTTTTCTTTGAATTGTGAAATTACATATGGACCAGAACCCATAGCATCCGTTGTGATCGCTTCTACAGAAGCAGTGTTACCTGGAGTAAAGTCTTTACCATAGTAATGTTGTGGCAATATAGCGTAAGTACAGTTTTCAAAGTTTACACGAAGCGCTTCTTTGAAGTTAAATCTTACAGTGTAATCATCTAATGCTTCAACGCCACCAAATGTGTCTGATTCACCAGCATAGTACTCATCATAGCCAACCATATCCTTTACAGCTGAGCTATAACGGCCAGTGTAAGAAGGGTCAGCAAGTACTAAGTAAGTAAATACAACGTCTTGAGCTGTTAAAGGCTGTCCATCAGAGAAAACTTGATCTTGTTTGAGGTGGAATGTAATTGATTTGCCATCTTCTGAGTATTCCCAGCTATCTGCAACACTACCTTCATATTCCCCATCAAAGTTTCTCTTAACGAGACCTTCAAATACCATGTTAACAACGTATCCATCATATGATGATGAATAGTAAAGTGGGTTAAAGTTACCCGATGCTTCTGTGATACCTACGATTAAAGTACCACTTGGTTCTGTAGTAGCTTCTCCTGCTGCAGTTGTAGCCTCTCCTGCTGCAGTTGTCTCTGTTACTGTGCTGTCTTCTTTAGGGCTACATCCAGCTAAGAAAGCTGAAGCTACCATTACTAGACAAAGCAGTAAAACTAACGACTTCTTCATTTAATAATCCTCCTTCTACTAATGCTAAACTTGAAATCCTAAGATTTCATTGCTGCTCTATATAAACCTAAAGGTCTATATCAATGAAAATCGATGCCGTTAAAAAAATATTGGTGCTGTTAACGATATTTTTTAATTGTTTAAATAGTTCGACAATTCGTATTAAAGAAAAATTTGAACCCAAAAGGACCAGTTAACATCATTGTCAAAATGCTCATTCACAGTTTGTTCAAATTATTGTAAGCATAATTTAATAGATTAAAAAAAACGATATAATAAAAAACTTAAAACGACGTATTCACCTATAAGATAGAAGATTTTTACTCATGTTGTTTTAAGTTTATTCACATCTTGTTTCAAGATATTTTTCATTCTACACCAAAAATACTGAAAATAAAATATAAAAATCTGTCACATTTTGAATGTTAAAATCCCGAAATATTTTGGAAATACCCATTTATTTTATAAGTAATGCTATAAGTATAATTGATATGAGAATATTACGTTGTTCGAAGTATTTTTACAGTAATTTGAACGCCACTTATTCTAACGCTTGCACGAATCCATACAATTTAATTTATATAGTTCAAATTACAACACATTTATAAAAATCAGCTTTGACGCTTTGTTAAATGATGAATTCAATTATCAGAAGTTTTAATTTCCTTAAGAAATCTTAATATATACCTTCAAGTTGTCAGTTTGAAAACGAAATATTAGAAATTCATTAGATACTTTAAGTGAATCTCCTCTGAAATTATATCTCTACTTAAGTTGAGTAATAATCTTCATTAAAAACAAAACACCTCCTCACATAGTATGTTTTGAGGAGGTGCTAAAGTTTGAAATTAATAAAAAGGTTCTAACTCACTTAAAATGATTCACTTATTCATGTAGCTATAGAAATTAGGATTCTAAAGCTTAATAAATTTGGGTTTTAATTGCTCAAATATACTCACATACTTAAATCCAATCTCTTTAAGCAAATGAACAGTTTCGTCGTATTTATGACCTAAGAAATCAGGGGTATGCGCATCTGAACCAATCGTTAGGATCTCACCCTTTAGCTCTTTATACAATTCTAAAAAACTACGATTTGGATTTGCATATTTCAGACCATATCTATACCCACCTGTGTTGATTTCAATGCCTTTCCCATCTTCTATTACCATTCTAAGTAAGGCTTCCACATGGTCATTGTACTTATGAAAGGCCACATTTTCAAGCTCCTCTTTGTACCTAACATATAAGTCCAAATGTCCAAGCACACTATAATCTTTAAAGGTTTTAACGCTTTCAAAATATGATTCAAAGTAAATTCTAATGGCATCTATATCCGAATGATTTTCAAAATACTTCTTATGATATAGATCTCTTCTTTCAACAGAATGGAGAGAAGCAATGACAAAATCATATTGATTCATTTTAACAACGTCACGATTTCGATCTGTTAAATGAGGCTGTACTCCTATCTCTAGACCATGATACAAATTAATCTGATCTTCAAACTTAGCTTGATAAAATTTGATCTCTTCTTCGTATTTGTTTCGATCAAAATCCCAATCACCTATGCCACTGTCTATGTCTGCATCAAAGTCTACATGATCTGTAAATGCAAGATCTGTAATGTTTTTTTCTATAGCAGTTAATATTGATTTTTTCATATCCGTCTTCGAATCAGGAGAATAGTTTGTATGTGTATGAAAGTCCATTTTAAAATTTTGATTTATCATCTTTACCTCTTTTTATACTTCTAACCTATTTCTTATATTACAAAAATAGGTTATCATAAACAGACTTTGAAAACAATTCAAATGCGTCTATTTAGATAACCTATTAAATATATTCGTTTAAATTTCACCCGCGAAGTGGCAGTTGACGATGTGTCTTGGACCAACTTCCTTTGCAGGTGGGATCATTTCCTTACAAATATCCTTAGCATATGGACATCTTGTATGGAACTTACAGCCTGTTGGTGTATTAACATTCGATGGAATCTCTCCTATGATTGGTTCCATTTTTCTAATATTCGTTGGATCAGCTACTGGAATAGCTGCAAGTAATGCTCTTGTATACGGATGCATTGGACTTGCATATAAATCGTTCTTATCTGCCATCTCTACTAGTGAACCTAAGTACATTACACCGATTCTATCACTGATATGCT
>MKTL01000027.1 GCA_001897605.1 Clostridiales bacterium 38-18
CTATAAAACAAAACCTTTAGATTAAATTAAAGGCAGTCTGGTTAGAGACTGCCTTTAGGCCACAATAAATTAATATGTGTGGTTGTTAATGTTTTCTTATTCTACAATCTTAGCATCTTTAAGAGCTGATACCCAGTTGTAAAGTGAGCTTGTTTTGAAGTCTACTAACTTAGCAGCATAGATATCAAAATAAGTGTTTGCATAAACTGGCATCATAACAGCTTCTTCGTTAAGAATTTTAGCGATTTTTTGGTAAACTGGCTTAGCTTCTTCGATATCCATGATTGCTTTACCTTCGTCTAACAATTTATCTACTTCTGGATTGCTGTAACGGCTTGTGTTATCCATACCGCTTCCGATGTAGTCTGAGTGGAATGAAGAATAAAGTGTATCAGGGTCTGGAGTTGTGATAGAAGTTGCAAGGAAGAATAAGCTCCAGTTTTCAACGTTTGCATCTGAGTTGTAGATAACATAGTCAAGAATTGTGTTGAATTCAAGGTATGCAATTGTTAATTTGATGTTTAAGCCTTGACCCCAGTCTCTTTCCCACATTGGGATAAGAGTTGCTAAGATGTCGTGATCAGGCATTGCAGCGATTTTAAGCTCTAATACTTGACCATCTTTTTCTCTAAATCCAGAAGCGCCAACTTTCCAGCCAGCTTCATCAAGTAATGATTTAGCTTTATCAAGGTCGAAGTCATATTGGATCATTGAATTTACAAGATTATCATCAATTGCCCAAGAAATTTGTGAGAATGGGTGATATTGTGTAACAGCAAGAACTTGATCTGTATCTGCATCATAGTAGTAGCTGTTTACGAACTCTTTAACGTTGAATGCATAGTAAAGAGCTTGACGAACTTTAACATCTGCAGTTGGGCCGTATTCACAGTTTGTTTTTACATAACCGTAACCACTTCTGTTATATTGGTTAATTTGGAATCCAGCGTTTCTAGCTTCAGAAATTTTCTTAGGATCGATAACGCCAGCTAATAAATCTACACCACCGCTTGTTAATTCAACGATATCAGTAGTTTGGTCAACGAATTTAAGGATAATCTCTTTAATCATGTAGCCTTCGCCAACGAAAAGAGGATTTCTTTCAAGGTAAACTAATTCTTTTTCTTTGAATTGTGAAATTACATATGGACCAGAACCCATAGCTTCAGTTGTGATCGCTTCTACAGAAGCTGTGTTACCTGGAGTAAAGTCTTTACCATAGTAATGTTGTGGTAAGATTGCAAAAGTACAGTTAGCAAAGTTAACACGAAGCGCTTCTTTGAAGTTAAATCTTACAGTGTAATCATCTATTGCTTCAACGCCTGTAAATGTATCAGATTCACCAGCATAGTACTCATCATAGCCAACCATGTCTTTTACTACTGAGCTATAACGGCCAGTGTAAGAAGGGTCAGCAAGTACTAAGTAAGTAAATACAACGTCTTGAGCTGTTAAAGGTTCACCATCAGAGAAAACTAAATCTTTTTTCATATTGAAAGTGATTGATTTGCCATCTTCTGAGTATTCCCAGTTGTCAGCAACTACGCCTTCATATTCCCCATCAAAGTTTCTTGATACTAAACCTTCGAATACTGAATCTACCACGTATCCATCATAAGCAGATGAATAATAAAGTGGGTTAAAGTTACCTGATGCTTCAGTGATACCAACGATTAATGTACCACTTGGCTCTTCTGCAGGTGCTTCAGTTGCAGCTGTAGTTTCACCTGCTGCCGCTGTTGTAGTTTGCTCTTGTGCATCTTCTTTTGGACTACAACCAGCTAGAAATGCAGAAGCTACCATTACTAAGCAAAGTAATAATACTAGCGATTTCTTCATTTTAAATAATCCTCCTTCTTAATTTGGTTGGTTACATTAATTGTAAACCAATCTATATAAACCTTTCAGTTTATACTCTCTCTTATTATTATTAAGCCATCAAAAGACCCATATATAATTATTTATACATCTTACACTAGGTTTCTTAATAAATCAATAATAATTATTTAATTTTGTTCAAATTAATGTAACGTAGATGTAATATCCATATTTAATATATAACAATTTCGAATAAATTGGAATAGAAAAATTTATACGGCTTGTTAAAAATATAAATATTACATCTATGTAACATTTATCAATGACACTCTATTTTTCGACAAATTTATATCTCAAAATCGTTGTTAAAAAAACTTGCTCACTTGAAATTATTCCAATTTCAACGGTAGCTTACAATTTTAATCGAGAGATTTGTCAGAATTTTCTGTCCAAAGTACACTAAATCTTTTTCCGCTACGTCCGCAATAGACGGACACTCGAAAAACTTCATCGAAATGTTACATATTATTAATATTTAATTTCAAACTTTTAGAAGCCCTAAATAATTGAAATTTCAACTAACTTTGTACTTGTTAGACATTTTTTTTCATTATGAACTGCTGTAAATGCATGTCCGCAGAGAAAAAATAGTCAATAATCAGAGGATCTGTATATGGACATACTTTACTCAAAAAAATAAAACCAGCTATTCAGAAAATTGAATAGCTGGTGATGTTATTTCAAGGTCACTAATTAAGAAGGTAAAAACACCCATACAATAACGATGGCGATTATTGAGAAAACTCGTGTTGCCTTAAGTGCTGATGCTGTAATTGGTTTTCTACCTAGCTTCCAAAACTCAAAAATTCTGATGGACAGCATTGGATTAATTGCGCCAATGAGTAGGATTAAAGTAAAAATGATTTTCGCTAACATGTCTACCTCCATTTGTGATATTTCTATTGTATCACCATTGGAACGATTATTCTACTGTAACTGATTTGGCTAAGTTTCTTGGCTTATCAACATCATTTCCTCTTAAAGCAGAAACATAATAAGCTAACAACTGTGTCGGTACAACTGCTAATATAGGCGCTAGCTCATCCATGGTTCTTGGTATAAAAAACACTTCATCCGAGGTTTTTAATATCTGGTCATTACCTGCTTGTGCTATCGCAAAAACATGCGCACCTCTCGCTTTCACTTCTTTTATATTCGAAAGCATTTTATCATAGAGTTTTTCCTGTGTTGCCAATGCCACAACAAAGGTCTCGTCTTCTATAAGTGCAATTGTGCCGTGCTTTAATTCGCCTGCTGCGATAGCAAAGCTATTAATATATGAAATCTCCTTGAGCTTCAACGAGCCTTCATAGGCCAAATCACAGTCGACACCTCTTCCCATAAAGAATACTTTTTCATTATTGAACTGTCCTGCAGCTAGCTTTTGAATTTCATGACCTTTATCAAGTACCTCTTGGATCAGATCTGGCATCGTTTTTAGACCATTAATCACAGCTTTATATAACGCCTCTTCAATCGATCCTTTGAGTTTACCCATGTAAAGTGCTAACAAATAAAAGGCAGTTAATTGAGTCGTATACGCTTTAGTTGAAGCAACACCTATTTCAGGACCAGCCCAAGTATAGAGCAAGTCATCTGACTCTCTTGCTACTGAGCTACCTACAACATTGACAATGCTTAGAATACGCGCACCCTTTCGCTTGGCTTCACGAAGAGATTGTAAGGTGTCAAGCGTTTCACCTGACTGTGAGACTGCAATAAAAAGCGTTTTATCATCTACGAATGGATCGCGATACCTAAATTCTGATGCAACATCACATTCCACAGGTATTTTTGCAAACTGTTCAATTGCTCTACGTCCAATCAAGCCTGCATGGTAAGCAGTTCCACAAGCTACGATATATATTTTATTTATATTCTTAAGAATTTCAGCGTCAAAATTTACACCCTCAAGTACAATTTCATCTTTATTATTTAGTCTTCTTAGAACCGTTTCTTTAACACCCTTTGGTTGTTCAAAAATCTCTTTTAAGGTGAAATGCTCAAAGCCTTCTTTTTCTGCAGAATCAATATCCCAGGTTACTTTGAATACCTCTCTTTCAACAGGCTGTCTTAAGCTATTGTATATGGTAACCTTGTCTTTTGTAAGATCCACAAATTCATCATTTTCAATCAACAACATGTTTCTTGTATATTTCAATAAAGCGGGAATATCAGATGCTATAAAATTTTCATTTTCGCCCAAGCCTACGATTAATGGACTATCCTTTCTTACAGCTACTAAACGGTTAGGTTCATCCTTAGATATAACACCAATTGCATATGCGCCAATCATACGATCGACCGCTTTATACACCGCATCTAGTAAATCACCTTCATAGAAATAGTCTACAAGGTGTGCTATAACTTCTGAATCTGTTTCAGATTTAAATGTAACCTTTTTATCCTTAATCAACCACTCTTTAATTTCCATATAGTTTTCTATGATACCATTGTGGATCACTGCAATTGTTTCGCTTTGATTTAAATGTGGGTGCGCGTTAAGGTTTGATGGTGCGCCATGCGTCGCCCATCTTGTATGTCCAATACCAATAACACTTTTCGCATTTGGATCTAAAATTTCCTCTAAATTTTTAAGTCTACCCTTTGTTTTAAAAATCTTAAGTTGATTGTCAATATTAATAGCAATACCTGCTGAATCATAACCTCTATATTCTAATTTGGATAACCCTTCAATTAAGTACGGAACTGCATTCTGAGTTCCAATATAACCAACTATTCCACACATATTATTTCTCCTTAATCGTATTTTCAAATCTGTAATTTACAAAAAATAAAAAGAACACCTATCTAGGTGTTCCGAAGGACGCACTTATAGCGTTGAATCAACCTGTCAACTTTGTTCCACAAATCACTTTATGGTTTTGTATGACATTTCCGGTGTTGATTACACCGTGGGGCACCCGCCGAATTTTCGATTAACCCCACCCTCGTCAACTGTAAAACAGTTCTGGCGCTTATATTCAATTGTTATAATACAATGGACTCACCTCCTTGCAGGTACATTATAACATATTCCAATGAAAGAGAATATCACAATTTTGTATCAACCTTTAAAACCGTTCGACCAATTACACATATATATTTCATTTGTATGCCATCAATAGTGAGGACATCCCCCATATATACGGGCGCATTAACCGCCATGCTTGTCGCACTGGTTATAAAATCCTCAATTTGACTTTTGGAAATAGAAGTTGCGGTTTTAATCGGAACCCTTTTGATTGAACCCTCAATAACTTTTATAGTTGTCGTTATGATTCTTTTAGGATTGTCAATTTCCTCACGCGCATACTGCTCTCCCCTGATACACAGATTACCGGTAACTCGAAGAAAAGCATTATCACGATTCATTTCTATATTTAAGTGACAACCTTTTGGGCACACGATACAAATTTTATTAACATCCATAACTGCCTCACATTTAAAGCTCAATTACATTGACCTTTATTGGTAAATTGAAATTTGGATAATTGACTGAAAGTGTAATTGCTTCACCTGGTGAAAGATAGCTTCTAATTGCTGTATATAATATCTCACGATCATTAGATACTATAATTTTACCCTTTTCAATACGCTTCGAAACGCGAAGCATCATTTCAAACGCCTCTGATCTATTTTGTTTGACAATCCTTTGAGGCATAAGCATCGCAATATTACTCCCAAGGCTTACGCTGATTGCCATTTCCCTTTGCCTAGTTTCTGCCTCTAAAGCATATAAAGCTGCTGCATGACCTGCTCTTTTGCCTGATGCACTCACATAATCAACCAAATCATGAACAAAGGTGACATTCCCACACGCGAAAACCCCATCAACTTCAGTTTCAAGTTCTTGGTTAACAACTGGACCTTTTGTATATGCATCTAATTTTATGCCAGCTTGAACCGTCAATTCATTTTCTGGAATCAAGCCAACAGAAAGTAAAAGCGTATCACATGCATAAAATGCTTTTGTGGATTCAATTGGCTCATAGCGTTCATTCACCCTTGCAACTGTGACGCCAGTAACTCTTGAGTCGCCATGTACCTCTACAACCGTATGCTCTAGCATTAATGGTATACTATAATCTTCAAGACACTGTGCGATATTTCGATTTAATCCACTTGAAAAAGATCTAATCTCAGCCACACCTATGACTTTGCACCCTTCAAGTGATAGTCTTCTCGCCATAATTAATCCAATATCACCAGAACCGAGTACAAATACGGTGTTTCCTATTTTTTGCCCCATTATATTGATATAGAATTGCGCAGTTCCAGCTGTAAATACGCCAGCAGGCCTTTTTCCAGGTAAGATAACAGAGCCTCTTGCTCTTTCTCTACAACCCATTGCAAGCACAAGCGAGGTATAATTAATCCACAAAACACCATAGTCTTTACTGACGATCTTTATTCTATGCTCTTTTGCATCAATCGTCACTACCATTGTGTTTTTATAAACTGTTACTTCAGCTCTAGTGAGTTGATTGATTTCACGTTCAGCATATTCAGGACCTGTAAGCTCTTCGTTATATCGAGTCAGACCAAACCCATTGTGAATGCATTGATTTAGAATACCACCTAAAAATGCGTCACGTTCAATAATCAGAGTACTTGCACCATTTGCTTTTGACTCAATTGCAGCCGCAATTCCAGCGGGTCCACCACCTATTATTACGACGTCAAAGCTATTCTTCATATCTATTATCCCCCATTAGTACCTTCGAGTCATTTTTTTCAAAATCAACCTCTTCCAAGGACACGCCAAGTTCTCTTGCAATAATTTCAATTACCTTTGGTCCGCAAAACCCACCTTGGCATCTTCCAGCACCTGGACGCACTCTTCTTTTAACTCCATTCATACTTCTAGCACCACATTTACGTCGTACTGCATCTACAATTTCAGCTTCCGAGATCTGTTCACATCTACAAACAATATGAGCATACGCTGGATTTTCTTCTATCAATTTGTTTTGATCCTCATCTGATAAGCCCATGAAATTAATTCTAGAAGGCCGAACTGGATTAAAATCAGGATTGGGTAGTAATTTATCAATAGGTTCATAGGCAGATCTAAAAATATCCAATACATATTCAGCAATCGCAGGCGAAGCGGAAAGCCCGGGAGACTTTATACCTGCTACGTTGATAAAATTACTATCCGGCACTTTCTCAATAATAAAATCCCCCAGCTCAGGCTCTGCTCTAATTCCTGCAAAATTAGCTATATTAAGATCAACAGGGATTTTCTTCATAACGCCTCTAGATTTCATAAGAACCTCATCAAGTCCTGCAAAGGTTGTTTTTGTATCATCCTTTTCAGTCCATTCTGAGTTAGGGCCAATGATGATATTGCCATGTGCAGTTGGTGAAATGACAACGCCCTTTCCCACTGAAGTTGGACAAGTAAACAAAATATGATTGACTAAACCACCTGCTTTCTTATCCAGTAGAAAATACTCCCCTTTTCTTGGACTAATCGAAATTATATTTTGTGTGGGCTCAATTAGCGAAAAAATTTCATCAGCGTGCACGCCTGCACAATTGATGATCCATTTTGTTTGAATGTCACTATTAATGATAAATTGATCGCCCTGCTTTTCAATACTGCATACTTCATAATTTAACCTTAATTCAACACCATTATTCATTGCATTTTCACATGCCGAAATAGCAATCTCCCAAGGCTCAGTTATACCAGCTGTAGCTGCAAAAAGAGCGATATCATAAGCGCCATCGACGTTTGGCTCCAGGCGATTGATCTCATCCTTATAAATAATTTTCAGGTCTTTAATTCCAAGCTTAACCCCATTTTCAAAGAGTCGTTCAATCGTTTCTCGATCCTCATTAAGCATACCTAAAACCATTGATCCTATGCGTTTAAATGGAAAATTCAACTCCTCAGATAGCTTCGTATACAATTGATTGCCTCTTGCATTAAGCTTACCCTTTAACGATTTATAGGAAGCATCGTAGCCCGCATGTATCAATGCTGTATTTGCTTTTGTTGCACCGCAAGCAACGTCATTTTCTTTATCAAGCAAAATACAGCTTAAATTAAATCTTGAAAACTCTCTCGCAATTAGTGAACCAACAACCCCTGCGCCTATAATCGCCACATCGTACATGAAGGCCTCCTTATTTTTATAGCCTAATTTACTTCCCAATCCATGGTTCTTTTCACCGCATTTTTCCAACTATTATAAAGCTTTTCTCTCTGTATCATGGCCATTTGAGGATTAAACTCAACATCAACCTCAAATTGATTGGTTAGCTCCTCTAGGTCTCTCCAAAATCCGACAGCAAGACCTGCTAGGTACGCAGCACCTAACGCAGTCGTTTCCGTGACTTTTGGTCGAATCACTTGACTCCCAAGTACATCTGACTGAAACTGCATTAAAAAGTTATTCGCTGTTGCACCACCATCTACTTTCAACCTTCTTAACGTCAATCCCGAATCTTCTTGCATAGCCTCAATAACATCTCTAGTTTGATAAGCCAATGATTCAAGTGTCGCTCTTACGATATGCTTTCTATTGACACCACGGGTTAATCCAATTATTGCTCCTCTAGCATACATATCCCAATAGGGCGCGCCTAAACCTGCAAAAGCGGGTACGACAAAAACACCGTTTGAATCTTCGACCTGTCTAGCCAAAACTTCACTTTCAGCTGCGTTTGAAATCAATCCCATTTCATCTCTCAGCCATTGAATGGCTGCTCCCGCTATGAAAATAGAGCCTTCAAGGGCATAAGTAATTTTACCATCAATCCCCCAAGCTATTGTAGTAATCAACCCATTATTGGATTGATGTTTGTCTTCTCCAGTATTCATAAGCATGAAGCAGCCTGTTCCATAAGTGTTCTTTACAGAACCTGGCAAAAAGCACATTTGACCAAATAATGCAGCCTGTTGATCGCCTGCAGCACTTGCTATCGGTATTTCTGCACCTCCAAAGGTAAAAGGATCTGTAACACCAAATATCCCAGATGTATTCTTTACTTCTGGCATCATCGATACTGGAATCTCCATTATATCCAATAGCTTTTGATCCCATTTTAGTTCATTTATATCAAATAGCATCGTTCTTGATGCATTTGAGTAATCAGTCGCATGCACTTTTCCTCGAGTTAAATTCCACATTAGCCAGCAATCTATGTTTCCAAATAATAAATGACCATCATTTGCAAGCTTTCTAGCCCCATCAACATTATCTAATATCCATTTAACTTTAGTTCCAGAAAAATAGGCATCGACAACAAGCCCAGTTTTTTCTTTTATATATGCCTCAAAGCCTGCTTCAACTAATTGATCACAAATTTCAGCCGTTCTTCTGCACTGCCAAACGATTGCATTGTAAATAGGTTTCCCTGTTCTTCTATCCCAAACGACGACTGTTTCTCGCTGATTTGTAATTCCAATTGCTGCTATTTCTTGAGTACTTACCCCAGCAGTTTCTAATACCTCTCTTGCTACCCCCGATTGTGTTCCCCAAATTTCCATGGGATCATGCTCAACCCAACCAGCAACTGGATAGTACTGAGAAAATTCCTTTTGAGCCGTTTTAATTACACGACCAGAATGATCAAATAAAATGGCTCTAGAGCTCGTTGTTCCTTGATCTAGTGCTAGAATATACTTCTTATCCATAACTCTCTCCTCCATTAGCTTAATACTACCACAAGGCAGACATAAAAAAAACTCCTCATGGGAGTCTTGAAAGTACTTTCTTTATAAATAATGTCAGTTCTTGAAGCATGTCTATTTGAGCACCGTTATCTATTTGTTTAAGTACTGGTCGAGTCGGTGAATTTGGATTATTGCTAATGACAATTGCAATCTTCTCATTACTCAGCTCAACTAGAGTACCCGGTGGATATACATCTATCACCTGCATCAATGCTAAAAATACATCTTGATCTAGCTTTGATGGCGTTGCACTTCTTAATATTTCGATAGCAGTATCCACTGATATTCTGTTGTTATAGGTTCTATCTGAGACGATGGCACTAAAAATATCACACATTGTAACAATTCTAACCAATAGTGGTATCTGATCACCTACAAAACCATTTGGATAGCCACTTCCGTCTAGCTTTTCATGGTGTAATAAAACTATTTGTCTCGAGAGCGAAGATAAGCTGACGAGATCTTTAAGAATATGATAGCTGTAATCTACATGTCGTTTCATTTCTTCAAATTCTTCAACGTCAAGCTTTCCCTTTTTATTCAAAATTTCTGAAGGAACTTTCACTTTACCAATATCAGCAAGTATGGCACCCATCCCTAACTTGAGTAGCTTTTCTCTATCTAGTCCCATCCTTTTTCCAATCAACAGTGAAAGGATCATAACCTCTACTGCATGATTATAGTGGTACATTTCGGCTCCCATTAGTTCAGTGCTATAATATTTATGTTCGTTTTTAGCATAGATTTCAGTGATAATGTCGTCAACAATATCTTTAAGTTCCTTTATTGTGCCTTCGCGAACCTCTTCAGTATTCTTATCGTGTTTTATCGTTTGTGAATCATAGATCGATTTCATAGAAACAATTGCTTGAAGCTTAATTTCATCTGAAATCATAGGATCAAGCTCAACGCCTTTTGATAATTCATCATCAATATACAGGTGTCTAATATCCGCTTGGATTAGTTTTTTTACTAGCATTTCAGATAGCACTGTGCCTCTATTAATTAAAAGCGAAAGCTTAGAATCGTATACAGGCTTTGCAATCACACTACCGATTTCTACATCATTAATATTAATTAAACGCATTTTTCACCTCTCATTCTAATGGTTCTCACAACAATTGATTTATGTTATGATGCTATTAAAGACAAACATAAAGGAAGACACTATGTATCAAGCTATACCCTATAACCCAAATGATGAAGCAATTTTTATAGACGTAAGAAGTGAATCAGAATATAAAAATGGACATATAGTCGACGCCATTAATCTTCCTATCTTATATGATTTAGAACGACATGAAGTTGGTTGGATATATAAGAATGCCTCAGTAGACGAAGCCAAAAGGCTAGGACTAAAGTATGGTTCTGAAAAACTTCATATATTCTATGATACACTATTCGAGCTCAAAAAAAAATATCCTTGTAAAAAAATAATCTTTTATTGCGCACGTGGTGGATACAGAAGTCGATCGATTGCATTGCTACTGCGTAGTATTGATGTACCAGTCTATTGGATACTAGGTGGGTACAAAGCCTATCGAACTGAGGTCCTAAAAAAACTAAATCAACCCCCAGCGGAGTTCCCAAATTTCATTGTGCTAAATGGACTAACTGGCGTTGGAAAGACTCATGTTTTAGAAGAACTAACAAAGCTTGGTCAACCCGTTGTTGACCTTGAAGCTGCAGCAAACCATAAAGGCTCACATCTAGGTGCCATAGGTACCGATGGTCAACAAAGTGTTCAAATGTTTGAAAATAACCTATATCATCAATTAAATAAGGCTGATCAGTCCTATTGTTTTATTGAATCCGAATCCAGACGCATCGGAAAAGTCTTTGTACCAAAACCGATGTATCAAAAAATGCAAGAGGGTAAATTCATATTATTAACCACAGATATGGACTTTCGTGTAAGCGAGTTACTTAAAGATTACACTGCTGATGAGAGCTTTACTTTACAACTTAACTTGGCATTGCAAAAATTAAAGCCCTACCTGTCAAATGAACATATGACTGAGCTGACTACGCTCGTTACATCAGGAAATTTTGAAGCCTTCACTAAAAGGATCTTAGATATCCATTATGATCCAATTTACAGAAAAAGTATCACAGCACACGCTCATCTTAAAGAATTTGAGGTGTTAAATTACTTGTCTACTGCTAATAACATAGTTGATTGGTTCTATTCACAAGAATGATGATTATTGTAAGTTAATAAACTATGAAAAAGTAAAACCCAGAAAAACAGATTGATTTTCTGGGTTTGTCTTATTTAAGTTCATAGTTCTCAAAGTAAATATGATAAATTGACTGATCAATTCATTTCCTTTTCAATTAATTCCACAAGTCCAATTGCTTCAAGTTCAAGCTCCTCTTGGTTTTCGCCTTCAATCATAACCCTAACAAGCGGCTCAGTTCCTGAAGGTCGAATGAGCACACGACCCTTCCCATGAAATTTCTCTTCTATTTCTTTAATTTTATCTGAAACAACTAGATTTTCACTAAAAGTATGCTTTTTATCATTTGGTACCTTCGCATTTTTTAGAACCTGAGGATAAACATTCATCATTGCAGCCAACTCAGAAAGCTTCTTACCAGTCTCCTTCATTACTCTAAGTAATTGAACAGCAGTTAATAAGCCATCACCAGTGGTATTATGCTCTAAGAAAATTATATGTCCAGATTGTTCACCACCTAATTGATAGCCATTAGCTAGCATTTCTTCTAGAACATATCTATCGCCAACCTGTGTTTTTAACGTTTTTAATTGATTCTCCTTTAAAGCAATATCAAATCCTAAATTACTCATAACCGTTGAAACAATAGTGTTATCCTTCAAATGACCTCTTTCAGATAACGCTTTACCACAGATAGCCATTATCTTATCACCATCTACTAAGGCTCCGTTTTCATCTATGGCGAGGAGTCGATCCGCATCTCCATCAAAGGCTAATCCAACGTCAGCACCAACCACTTTCACAAACTTAATCAAGTCTCCAAGATGAGTCGAACCACAATTCTCGTTGATATTTGTACCGTCTGGTTCATGGTGAATGCTGTAAACCTTTGCATCCAAACGATTCATCGTTTGCGGCGCAACTGATGAAGCAGCACCATTCGCACAATCCATTGCAACTTTAATGCCTTCAAAGTTCATCCCCTCTAAAGTAGAGATGACATAGTCCATATAATCGCTCTCAGCATCCACATAGGGTCTTACATGTCCAATCTGAATACCTGTCGGTTTAGCAATTGTGACACCAGATAATATCATATTTTCAATTTCATCTTCTATTTGATCTGAAAGTTTTAAACCCTCACGATTAAAAAATTTTATGCCATTAAATGCAACTGGGTTATGAGATGCAGAAATCATAACGCCAGCATCAGCTTCTAAAATTCTTACGAGCTTTGCAATTGCAGGAGTTGGAATTACGCCAACATTGATAACATCACATCCAGAAGATAGAATACCAGAAATCAAAGCTGCTTCAAGCATATCACCCGAAATTCTTGTATCTTTACCCACCAGTATTTTTGCTTTAGGTTTGCCTTCGGTGATGACATGCGCACCATATTTACCTAAATTCATCGCAAGCTCTATCGTTAGCTCCTCATTTGCAATACCTCGTACACCGTCAGTTCCAAATAATCTTGCCATATTAACCTCACCCTTAATGTATTAGTTGTACCATCGAAGATTCCTCTTCTAAAATTCTGTTAATCACAGCCTCTATACTCATTAATTCCGGATTACTCATGCGATCCATCGGATATTTTAAATAGTATTCATCCAAAAGTATTTTAATCTGTTCAGCCTTTGAACGATCAAAAGCCTTGTTTTGAAGTCTTTCTATTACGGTTTTGTCAAATCGACTAGAGGTAACACGATCCGATAGTAGGGATTTCATATACCCAACCAAGCAAACCTGATCCTCACAAACATGACATCCCTTGCACAAATGATCTATGCTTGCCTTTAATACGAGTCTGTGATTTTTTAAGTCCTCAGCATGCTGCTTTAATGCAGAAACCTTTATTTCTTTTAACTGTCTGCTGAAAATCAAAGCTCTAAAAATGGTCAGCGCAACAATAATTCCTAAGAGTAAAACTAAAAAGGTCGTTCCCATACTCAGTACGTATTCAGAACCAAAAATTTTACTTAAACCAAATGCCATAAAGATTACAAATGCACCCATTCTAATTATATGCTCTGGTATTTTATTTCCTAATTTGGCGCCTACAAAGATACCAATAGAACTAACAACAACCATCCCCGTCACTGTACCTATTAAGGTCAAGGCCGGCATTGACGATTGTGTTGAAAGCGTCAGCGCAGTTAATTGAGTCTTATCACCAAGTTCACCGAGAAAGAAAGCAAGTGCAACCGTTGCAATAGCACCATACTGTGAACTTTTCATATTTTCTTCCTCATCTTCAGCTATCGATAATGACAATAGACCGAAAGCGATGAATAAAACTCCAGCCACTAGCTGTAATGCTTCTATAGGTATAAACTGTGTTAAGACCGATCCTAATAGTATTGCAAGTCCATGATTTAAGAAAGAACCAATCATGACCCCAAATAGAATATCTTTTATCTTATATCTGGTAGCGAACGCCATTGCCATAATCTGAGTTTTATCTCCCATCTCAGCTATGAATATGAGCGCGAATGCTTGAATCAAATCCTTCATTTTCCATCCCCCAAAAGTAACATTGCATTCTATTATCTCATATTTTCAAAGCATCATCAATCTATGTATACAAAAAAGCGAGTAGGATAAACCTACTCGCTTAACATTAGCTCATGAAATTATATATTAGCCTTTAATAATTTCAGCACCACGATTCATAGCTTCCTCGTTAATGGCCATTAGATGTGCTTTTGAATCTCCAAAAACCTTTTTTAGTGCTTTCATTACTGCATCTACACTCACTGTTTTTGTAAGCTCAAGGAAAGCGCCTAACATTACCATATTTGCAACTCTTGGATTCCCGAGATCTACAGCAATTTCATTTGCAGGAACATAGTAAGCAGTAACATCACTTCTAGAAGCTTTTTTATCAATTAATGAACTATTAATCAATAGCTTTCCGCCTGAAATGATATCTCTTTCGAATTTATCAAGAGATGGTAAATTCATAACTATAGCAACTGTTGCATCATCTGTGATAACTGGTGATCCGATTGGTCTTTCAGAAACCATAACGCTACAGTTAGCTGTACCACCACGCATTTCAGGACCATAGGAAGGTAGCCAAGAAACCTCTTTACCTTCGATCATACCAGCATATGAAATCAATTGACCCATAAGCATTACGCCTTGTCCACCAAAGCCTGCACAAATTACTCTTTCGTTAAGCATTTACTTTACCTCCCCTGGTCTTCTGAAGTTACCCATTGGATAGTATGGAATTAAATTGTCATTTAACCATTTCAATGCATCAATAGGTGTCATGCCCCAGTTTGTAGGACAAGTTGATAACACTTCAACTATTGAGAATCCTTTACCATCTAATTGGCATTGGAAAGCTTCTTTAATTGCTTTTTTCGCTTTTCTGATGTTTGCAGGTGTATCAACCGCTACTCTTTCTACAAAAGCAGCGCCATCGATGGTTGCAAGCATTTCAGATACACGAAGCGGCATACCTGAATGTTCAACGGTTCTACCAAGAGGTGCAGTTGTCGCTCTTTGACCAATTAAAGTCGTAGGTGCCATTTGACCACCTGTCATACCATAGATTGCATTGTTAACGAAGATGGTTGTAATTTTTTCGCCTCTGTGTGCAACGTGAACGATTTCAGCTGTACCGATAGAAGCTAAGTCACCATCACCTTGGTAAGTGAATACAACTTTATCAGGTAATACGCGTTTGATACCAGTTGCAACTGCAGGTGCTCTACCATGAGAAGCTTCGTGCATATCACAATTAAAGTAGTCATAAGCAAGTACTGAACAACCAACTGGTGCAACACCAATCGTATCGCCTAAAACACCTAATTCTTCTAAAACTTCTGCCACAAGCTTATGGATGATACCATGTGTACAACCAGGACAGTAGTGAGTTTCTTTATCTGTTAAACCTTTTGATTTTTGATAAACAACAGCCATTATTTTGCACCTCCAACCAATTCTTTCACTTTGTTCATTACACCTTCTGGAGTAGGAATCATACCACCAGAACGTCCATAGAAATGAACTGGATATCTGCCATTAACAGCGATTTTGATATCGTCAATCATTTGACCCATAGACATTTCAACCGAAAGTACAGCTTTACAATCTGAAGGAATTAAGTCAAATGCTTTTTCAGGGAATGGCCATAGTGTGATTGGTCTAATAAGACCAACGTTAATGCCTTGTTCTTTAAGATCAATAATTGCATTTCTTACGATACGTGATGTTGTGCCGTATGCAACGATAACAACTTCAGCATTTTCAAGATTATATGCTTCATATTTCACTTCATTTTCTTTCATTGCACTGTACTTTTCTTGAAGGTGAATATTGTGTTTTTCAAGTTCAGCTGGATCAAGTGCCAATGAGTTAATGATATTTGGTTTTCTTTGACCTTTTGTACCTGTAGTTGCCCAGTCTTTTAATGGTAACTCAAATCTAGAAACGCTCTCCTTAAATTCGATTGGCTCCATCATTTGTCCGATCATACCATCGCCAACCATCATTACTGGATTTCTATAGTAGTCCGCAGCATCAAAAGCTTCTTGCATTAAATCAACCATTTCTTGTAAGTTCGCTGGTGCGTACACTAATAATTTGTAGTCGCCATTACCACCGCCACGCGTTACTTGATTGTAGTCTGATTGAGCAGGTTGAATACCACCTAAACCAGGGCCGCCTCTAACGATATTAACGATAACGCAAGGCAACTCAGCGCCTGCGATATAAGTGATTCCCTCTTGTTTAAGTGCAATCCCTGGAGAAGATGATGATGTCATAACACGTGCGCCTGCACCTGCAGCACCATACACCATATTAATTGCAGCTACTTCTGATTCAGCTTGTAAAAAGACGCCGCCCACTTTAGGCATCTCTTTTGACATATACTCTGGTAACTCATTTTGTGGTGTGATTGGGTATCCGAAGAAATATTTACAGCCTGCTTTAATCGCAGCAGCGCCAATTGCTTCATTACCTTTCATCAATACCTTAGCCATTACCTTACCTCCCTAAAATCTTTCTACTGTGATAACAGAATCTGGACACATCATTGCGCAGTTTGCACAACCGATACACTTATCCATTTCGAACACTGTCGCTGGATGGAAACCTTTAATGTTGATCTTAGAAGTATCCATAGTCACAATTTTCACTGGGCAGGCAGTTGTACATAGCCCACAGCCTTTACAAATGTCTTCATTAAATGTAACTTTACCTTTAGCCACCTTTAAATCCTCCTATACCTTAATCCTGTTAGCTGAGTTCACTACATCCAATCTTCTCTCATGTACATCTTAATCGGGAACACTTGTCCCTCTAAATCATTTGGTAATTGGCGGGTAACCTTTTCCAGTGAGCTGATGTACCTTATTGGGATATTGAGAAGTTTTGAAACCTCGTCCGCTAACTTTTGACCCTTTAAAACGTCTTCTAAACCTGATTCTCTCAGTAAATGCGTATTGTTTATAATACCTGTTACTTTACAACCCACTGTATCTTCAATATTTCTGATATGTGAGATCACACCTTGTGCATCCTGAGTCTGTTCTCTATTCGCATTTAAAACGAAGAACATATCGTATGCACCTGGTTTAAAGTAAGCAGCAAATCTTGCTAAAATTCGTGCGCCGACAGCGTCACCACCAACGTCTAGGATCACTTGCATCTCCTCGTTTTGAATCGGTGCCAATATGCTTGGGGAAACCATTGGCACATCGAGGTTTGCATTGTGTCCTCTCGCTCCAGAGATCACTGTAACGCCGTTTGACTCAAGAAGTGAAGCCTTCTCTCTCGATCTAAAATAAGGATTAACGATATCCAAATCACAAATTGCCACGTTTGAAGTCTGCTGACTGAGTAACATTGCGTAGTTCACTGCAAATTCAGTTTTGCCGCTTCCATAATGTCCAATAATAATCCTAATTCTTGCATCCTTCATTAAATCTAATGTCATACTTCACCTTTTCCTTAATTAATCACATTTACTGTCTGTCATGTTGCTACTTTATCGAAAATTTGATCATTGAAAACCTAGTGACTTACAGTACTGAACAATTAAATTAAACTAAACTGTTCTATTAAACTGTTATTAAACGGTTCTATTAAACGGTCATACTAAACTGTCTAACTCAGTTAGAACAGATTTCAATCCGTCTTAATGCTTACTTTTCAATTATTTATTGTAAACTACTTGTATTCCTGAGGTGTTTCTTCTTCTCTAAGTACACGTAAACCACCAAGAGCAAGTGCACTCATTTCATCTTCGCCAGGATAGATGATGACATCTGAGATGAATGATACTCTGTTCTTAATCCAAGTCGTTAACATCTCACCATAAGCAAGACCGCCGGTTAAAATAACTGCATCCACCTTTCCTTTTAGAACTGCTGCACAGCTGCCGATTTCTTTAGCCACTTGATAGGCCATCGCTTCGAAGATCAACTTGGCATTTTCATCACCCGACTCAATCATTTTAACCACATCACGACCATCATTAGTGCCAAGGTAAGCCACTAAACCGCCTTTACCCTTGATCATTTTTTTGATATCTGCGTGTGAATATTTGCCAGAGAAGCATAATTTCGCCAAATCGCCCACCGGTAAACCACCCGTTCTCTCAGGGGAAAACGGGCCTTCGCCGTCCAGTGCATTATTGACATCGATTACACGTCCATTTTCATGTGCACCCACTGATATACCACCACCGAGATGTGCGACTATCAAATTGAGTTCACTATATGGTCGACCAGTTTCCTTCGCGTATCTTCTAGCAACTGCCTTTTGGTTTAACGCATGGAAAATTGATTTTCTAGAAATTTCAGGCATACCAGAAATTCTAGCGACGTCTTCCATTTCATCAACGACAACCGGGTCTACGATAAATGCTGGAATATTAAGTTGATTTGCGATTTCATTTGCAATCATACCACCTAAGTTAGAAGCATGCTCGCCCATCTGCGCTGCAATTAAATCTTTAATCATCAAGTCGTTCACTCTGTAAGTACCGCCTTTGATGGGTTTTAATAAACCACCACGACCAACAACTGCACTTAATTTAGTCAGATTAATGTCATTCTCATTTAATGCATTTAAAATAACATCTTTTCTAAAATCATATTGGTCTGTGATTTTTTCATACTTGTCAATTTCTTCATTAGAGTGTCTTAAAGTCGTTTCAAACACTTCTTTCTCATTGTCATAGATCGCGATTTTAGTCGAAGTTGACCCCGGATTTATCGCCAATATTCTAAAAACTTCCATTTATGCCTCCTTATGATACCCTCTTAAACTTTAATCAAGTTTAACGACTTAACAATACTTAGCTCAAGCCAAACTTGATTCTCTATCATGAGTTTTCTTAAATGCTTATTTTATAAAGATGCCATTAAAACGCCAAGAGCGATTGAATTGAGCTTAGATTCATCAGAATCTGCTCTAGAAGTTAAAACTACAGGTGCTTTAGCACCAACAATGATACCCGCTGATTTTGCATTAGCTAAGAAGTTTAATGCTTTGTAAAGCACATTTCCAGCTTCAATCGTCGGGCAAAGTAATACATCAACATCGCCTGCCATTGGGTCTTTAATCCCTTTGATTTCTGCTGCTTCCTTAGAAACTGCATTGTCGAGCGCAAAAGGACCACCTACTTTACAACCTGCAATTTCACCATCGAGGTTCATCTTCACAAGTGCACCAGCATCAACTGTTGCAGGCATTGATTCTGTTACCTTTTCTTTAGCCGCTATAATACCAACATTTGGCGTTTCGATATTAAGCGCTTTAGTTACAACTAAAGAGTTTTCAATAATTTGTTTTTTCGTGTGAAGATCTGGTGCAATATTCATAGCTGCATCCGTTACAAGCAAGATCTTATGATATGTCGGTACATCAAAGATGGCTACATGGCTAAGTGCATTACCTGTTCTTAACCCAACTTCTTTATTTAAAACAGCTTTGAGGATAATTGAAGTATCCACTAAGCCTTTCATTACGATTTCAGCTTTGCCGCTAGATACGAGTTCAACCGCTTTTAATGAGGCTTCTGCCATATCAACAATGTTAATCACCTCAAAGCCGGACAAATCTAAATAGATTTCAGCAGCGATTTTTCTAATCTCTGCTTCGTTACCAACTAAATAGCCATTGACGATACCTTGCTCATAAGCAGCTTTTATCGCTTTTAAAACATCGTCATCCTGCGCGCATGCAACTGATATTTTTTTAGGACCATTTGCTTTAGCTTTCGATAACAATTCTTCAAAATTTTTAATCATTAAAGCTCACCTCATCCTCGTATATTTTGGCAACCTCTTCACCCTCAAGTACGCGAAGAACACCTAAATTTAAAGCTTCCATTTCATCCTCACCCGCTTTTATAATAACTGGTGCGATAAATGAAACGCGTTCTGTAACATAATCTGTTAAATATTTAGAATATGCGACACCTCCTGTGAGAACTACCGCATCTACTTTTCCTTCTATTACCGTTGCCATTGCACCGATTTCCTTAGCGATTTGGTAAGCCATCGCTTCGAATACAAGCTTCGCTTCTTTATCACCCGCTTCGATGCGTTTAACAACTTCTCTACCATCATTAGTGCCCAGATAAGCGGTCATGCCGCCCTTGCCACGCATTTTCTTTTTGAGTTCAGCTGGCGTATAATCTCCAGAGAAGCACATTTTCGCAACATCACCTACCGGTAATCCACCGCATCTTTCTGGTGAAAATGGTCCCATTTCATTGGCATTATTTGCATCAATAATTTTACCTTTTTTCATAGGTACAATGGAAATGCCACCACCGAGATGCGCTAAAATCAGGTTAAGCTCTTCAACTTTTTTCCCCATTTCATCAGCAACTCTATGTGCGATCGCTTTAATATTAAGCGCATGTACCAATGACTTACGTTTTAACTCTGGCATACCTGAGATTCTTGCAAGTGGTTCAAACTCATCCACCGCAACAGGATCGACGATATAAGCGTCTATGCCTTCAGTTTTTGCAATTGCATCTGCGATCATACCACCTAAATTGGAAGCATGCTCACCTTGAATACCGATAATTAAATCCTTAACCATAGGCTCACTTACGCGGTATGCACCACTTGGCATCGGTCTTAATAACCCTCCACGGCCTACAACAGCTCTTAAATCTTGGGTATTGAATCCATTTTCTTTTAACCAACCAATAATCATATCCTTACGGTAATCGTATTGATCTGTAATTTTCTCAAATCCATCCAACATATGCGTATCGTGGTTTAAGTTCTCTTGAGCCAACCTCTCCGTCCCTCTGTAAACAGCGATTTTAGTTGAAGTTGAGCCAGGGTTCAAAACTAAAACAAGCTCTCGTTGCATTTGATACCTCCAATTTTTTATCCATCTATATAATCGCAATTCTCGTGCCAACTTCTTGTAATTTGTAAAGCATTGAAAACACATATATCAACTGATAATAGCGATATAAAACTTTTGTTTTGCGCAAAAAAATGCATGCAATAATTTGCATGCATTTAGAATAAGTGCAAACTATTGCACCTATTTTTCATTTATGTTTAGCTGCTTCATTTTATAATATAATGTTCTGAGTGATACACCCAACGCGGCCGCGGTTTCTTCACGATTCCCATGATAAGCATCTAATGCTTTTAAGATAAATTCCTTCTCAAAATGCCTAATATTATCCTCAAGCCTGTAATTGTCACTAATGGACACAATTTGATGTTTTTGAACATCCATAAGTGCTTGATCGACATGAATGGATGGAAGATGCTTTAAAGTCATTAAATGCTCATGCATTTTAATGTTGATCATTGCTCTACCAATGAAGTTTTCTAATTCTCTAACATTTCCTAGCCAATCATTGGCTAATATACGCTCTGTCGCTGCAGCAGAAATATCGGATACATTTCTGCCATATTCTTGATTATATTTATTAATTAGATGCTTTACTAGGCTTGGAATATCAGCCTTGTGTCTTCTAAGCGGTGGTATTTCAATCGGCACTACATTAAGTCTGTAGTATAAATCTTGTCTAAACCTCTTCTCAGCAATCGCATTCTCAAGATCCACGTTGGTTGCTGATATAACACGTACATCTATTGACTGAGGTTTATTACTTCCAACCCTCAATATCTCTTTTTCTTGAAGCACACGGAGCAGTTTTGCTTGAGTATTTAAGCTTAGCTCAGCAACTTCATCTAGAAAAATAGTACCACCGTTTGCTTTTTCGAATAAACCAACCTTTCCGCCTTTAGAAGCTCCTGTAAAAGCACCCTCTTCATAACCAAACAGCTCACTCTCTAGCAAATTTTCTGAGATTGCTGCGCAATTAACCCTTACAAACTGCGCATAACGTCTATTTGAGGCATTGTGTATCGCATGCGCAAAAAGCTCTTTACCGGTACCACTCTCTCCCCTAATAATTACAGTTGCAGGTGTTTCAGCTGCTATTTTAGCTTTTTCAATTGCATTTATCATAATCTCACTTGATCCAATAATATCATCAAAGGTGTATTTTGCTTCAAGATTTCTTATGATTTGCTTTGCTTGATCCAGTCTTTCATAGATATCATTTATCTCAGTCAGGTCGTGAATAATTGCAACTGAGCCCTTTAGCTCTCCCTTGACAATAATAGGTGCAGCCTCAGCAATAACCTCTTTTTTCATTAGTCCTACTTTTAATCTTTTACCTTTTACTGGCTTTCCAGATTTTAGTACTTCCTTATGAACACTATCGCCTTCAGCTAAATCAAAGGTACAATCCTTTCCTATTACATCCTTTTCAGTATAACCAGTCATTCGGGTATACGCTGGATTAATTAAAGTACCGATACCATTCTCATCAACTACTGAAATTGCATCTTGAGTCGCATTAATTGTTGCTTCAAGCGTTTCTCGAACCTCACTTAAGTTTGTTATCCTCTCAGCAAGTTCTTTTAGCTCAGACACATCGCGAAATACTGCAATAGCACCAACAATTTCTCCATTATCACCTAAAACTGGCATCCGGTTAGTTATAATCGTAATCTTATTCAGCGGTTGTTGTTGGTTTAGCTCAGACTTACCCGTTTTCAATATTATAGGTAACCTAGTATTCTCAATTACAGCTTCAACCTTTCTTCCGATTACATCGTCATATTTCTGACCCGTTAGAATTTCAGCGGAATGGTTAAAGATTGTAATAATGCCCTCTGAATCTACTGCAATCATTGCATCATGAGTGGAATCGAGAATTTTTTGTATATCTCTACGCATATCTACCTCGTCTTATGTCTAAATTAAGGTGTACCAAAATTACACAATTCTAGCTACAATATTATTCTATCATAAAGTGTCAAATTGTTAAAACAAGCCCTTTTTAAATCAAACTAGTTTCCTGCAGCAAGTTGACTAGAAACCATTACACTGAACAATTCTATCAATCTCATCTCCACTTCAGCAAGTCAAGTACTTTGTTTCCGTCAATTTCAAAATAATAAAGACATATCAAATGATATGTCTTTATATTAGTGATTAATTATGGTGTTGAGCCTTCAGATACATTTACATCAACATATTCAGGATCTATAGTAATGTTTTCCAGGTTATTTACACTTGAATAATTAACAATTAATCGATAATTCCCAGCTTCTGTTACATTACTAAAATTCAAATCCAAATGTAAATCATTTTTACTTAATCCAGCAATTACTGATTCAATGTCAGTAACTTTAACTGTAATGACACCATCATTTGAATTCAAATCCGTGATAAAACCCTGATTAAGATTTACGATTGGTAATTCGTTTATAGCAAAGGTAAATTCCTTTGTCTGCACTTCCTCAATCTGAATTTCTACTTGAACAGTCGGTATACCTGTGGATACAGTAATACCTTCTGGTAAATTCAATTCTTTCTCAACGATTAAAGTAGCGGTTTCATCACCATTCAGCTGAATTTCCTTTGTCATTAAAGTAGTTATATCATCAATATTGGTAACATCACCTTGTACGGTAACATTTTGTGGATTTACTGTAATTCCAACAACCTTATATCCTTCTGCAGGTACTCCAGTAACGAGTGGCTCAATTGAAATGGATTTGTTTTTCCCAATAGTTAGTGAGATATTAGCATAACTACTCTCTAGAGTCACACCGTTTACAACTTCACCATCAAAAGAATACGGAACTAGTGAAACCTCCCTTTGATAATCGTTGTCTAATGTCCCCACGGAAATGGTTCCACCTAAATAAGATACCGAATTGACCAAGCTTTCAGGACCAGTTACCTTTATTTCAAGAGGTGTCACTTCAAGATTTTTCTGATACAGTGTATCCTGATATTGATCACTTATTATTATCTGAACTGGCTTAGGAAGTGAGACCACTCGATCCACAGTCAATACAATTTCATTTGGAACTACTGCTTTTATGGAAACCGATTCTGAATTAATTGTACTGTTGATATAAACGTTATTTATCCCACTCCGAACAGATCTAAGATCTGCCCAAAGCGATATATTTTTGGCATTCAGGCTGAGAACGTTATTACGACGACCTGTCACCTCCACATTTACAAAATAATCTGTTTGATTCATAATTTTTAGATTATTTTGATCTAGTTCTTGTGTATTTGTAAGCTGAACAGGTACATTTTCGATTATTCTTGTTATCTCGGGATCCACCTGATCCATTACAAAAATCCAAAACAAAATAGCCATCGCTAAGGATAATATTTTTGTCCCTGTATTATGAGATAGCTTAATATCAAAGATTGCCTTAGGTAACTTAACAATCCAGTTAATTGCTTTTACAAACATATTTTTTGTGCTATTGAAAAAGAAGGGCGTTTTATTTTTTTGTGGCACGTTTTTCACCTCCATCTTTTTCATTCTCAAGCGTATTAATCATCAAGTCTCTTAACGTGGAGGTATCTAAAAATCTTTGCAATTTTCCTTCTACAGCCATTGATATTGCACCTGTTTCTTCAGAGACAATGACGATTAAAGCATCCGAGCTCTCTGTCATTCCCATAGCGGCTCTATGCCTTGTTCCCAACTCTTTACTAATATATTTATTTGAAGACAAGGGGAGTAAGCAGCCTGCAGCCATAAGTCTGTTGTTCTTAATTATTACCGCACCATCATGAAGGGGTGACTTCGGATAAAACACATTCATAATCAAGTCCGCACTTATTTGAGCATCTATTATAGTTCCAGTATCAATAATATCATTTATACCAATTAATCTCTCAATGACAATTAAAGCACCTATTTTTTTTCTCGACATCACACTTACAGCATCAACAATTTCATTTATCGATCTCGTTTGTTCTTCAAGTGTGCCTTTTTTATTATTTGTCAATAACCACTGACTTCTTCCAAGATGCTCTAGCGCTTTACGAAGCTCCGGCTGAAATATAATTACCAATGCAATAAGTCCAATTGTAAATGTATTTTGCAAAATATAATTAATTGCATATAGTTTTGCCCATTCACTCAATTTTGAGATAATCAGAATAATTAAAAACCCTTTAACCAATTGCTCTGCTCGCGTCTCTCTTATTAATCCCAATAATTTATAAAAAACAAAGGCAATAATTCCGATATCGATTATATAGTTTAGTTTGATTTCTGACAAAAAGGCCATCATTGTGTCAAGCAATGAATTAATTAGTTCCATAAACACCTCAAAATTCTTTAATAAATACCATTTCAAGTATACTATTAATGTATTCATTTTACATGAGCTTACCGAGAATCTTAATATAATTGTAATTGTTTATCTATTATTAAGTTGTCTTTGTCTACTGTGTGACATTATTAATTCATAGAGTGCAACCATAAATTCCAAATCTTCTTGCTCAGTCAAAATACCATATTCAACTGATAACGCTTTAACTCTTTCTAATAGTCTCATTTCTCTTTCTGAATCTAAGACTTCAATTTTTTGTACTTTTTTATATTGACCCACCAAATCTGTCGTCCTATATCGATCCGAAAGTAATTTAACTATATTTTGATCAATTTCATCTAGTTGACCTCGATATTCATTTAATAAATTGCTTACTTTATTCAAATGGATACTCTCAGACTCTTCCTTTTCCAATTCTATATTGCAAAAACCATTTTTATTCATAATCATATATTTATATCCTTACGTATTTAGTAGTAATAATTTATTTAACATTGTGTTTTATTCTAAGTCTGATCATTCAGTTTAATCTATTCGCTATGATCTGTAATACTAATACTATAACTTATTTAACAAAAAAGTAAAAGACCAACGACTAAGAAATCTTAATCATTGATCTAGTTGGTGCCCAGAGGCGGAATCGAACCACCGACACGGGGATTTTCAGTCCCCTGCTCTACCGACTGAGCTATCTGGGCATAATTGTGGTGGGCATAA
>MKTL01000028.1 GCA_001897605.1 Clostridiales bacterium 38-18
TTCAATTCTTTTTTGGTTTTTTTCATTTGCGCTATTCAATTTTCAAGGTCCTGGTTTTGATGTAGGCCTTTCGGCTTTCATCTTTATAATTGCTTTCACATGTCATCGCTATTACTAACTCAACGTGACAGCTTTTATACTTTATCAAATCTCACAAGCTTTGTCAACACTTATTTTTAACTTTTCGTTTTTCATGTTGCCATCGCTTAGCGACTTGATTATCTTACACCATAAGTAACACTTACGTCAACCCAATTTAGCATCTTTTTAAGTTAACAAATTGTAACAACAGAACTAATTGATTGTTTTTATTTATATATGAAGTAAACTATTATATAATATCAATAGATCTAAGCTGATAATTTGTTATTTTTCGCATCCTTTAATAAAGAGTCTTTTCTTTATTAATCCTTATTGTCAGCATCATTATAATAAAAATCGTTTGATTTTATAGATTAACAATTATTAATCGGAGGCTTATATGAAACGCGTTTTTTCTGGAGTACAACCTACTGGTCAAATTCACCTTGGCAATTACATTACTATGAAAAACTTTGTTAAACAACAAGAGGATAAGGATTGTATTTATTGTGTTGTCAATATGCATTCGATAACACTTCCTCAAGACCCCGTTATTTTAAGAGATCGCACAGTTGAACTTGCAGCTTTATATCTTGCGATAGGTATAGATCCTAAGAAAGTTACCTTATTTGTTCAGTCACAGGTTTCTGCTCATGCTGAGCTTGCATGGATACTAAATTGCTTTTCATATATGGGTGAGTTAAATCGTATGACTCAGTTTAAAGATAAATCTGCAGGAAAAGACGTCGTAACTACTGGTTTATTTACTTACCCCGTATTAATGGCTGCTGATATTTTATTGTATGATACGCATTATGTTCCAGTAGGAAATGATCAAAAGCAGCATCTAGAATTGGCAAGAGATATTGCAATTCGATTTAATAATAAATTTGGCGAGACCTTTGTAGTTCCCGAACCTATGATTGCAAAGGTTGAAGATGGTGCTAGAATCATGGCCTTTGATGATCCTAATCAAAAAATGAGTAAAAGTAATCCAAATGAGTTTTCTAAGATTACATTACTTGATACACCTTCTAAAGTTAAAAAATCTATTATGAGAGCAACTACGGACAGTGATATGACTATAAAATATGACTTAATCAACAAGCCTGGAGTGAGTAATCTTTTAACCATCTATTCTCAATTCTCTGGTATGCGTATTTCAGAAATTGAAAGTAAGTACGAAAATGAAGGCTATGGATCTTTAAAAAAGGATTTAGTTGAAATCGTCAATCAGGAGCTCTCAAAAATTCAAACAGAATACAATAGAATTCTCGAAAGTGGCGAGGTTCTTGATGTACTCAAAGCAGGCAGAGAAAGAGCACATGAGTTATCGACTGTCGTTCTTGATAGAGTAAAAAATAAAATTGGCTTTTTGACCTTCTAGATGCTATACGACATTAGGCAGTAGGCTACTCTATCTGTTAATCAATTGGCTATTACTAAAAAATCATAATAGTTATTCATAAAAATCCGCATATGCGGATTTTTTATTTTATTTGTCGAATTAGGGTATAATGAATACAAATAAGATTTTGGTCTGAGGTGATACTATGAGTTATGAATTTGATGCAGTAATTACTAAGGTCAATGGGAAAAATGCGTCCTATATAACACCGCCGTTTGATATTCAAGTGGTTTTTGGAAGTAAACGAGTAAAGGTGAAAGCTACATTTGACGGAATACCCTATAGGGGCTCAATTGTAATAATGGGTGGTATTACAATGCTGGGAATAACTCAGGATATAAGAGATCAATTAAATAAATCCTATGGAGATACCATTCATGTAACACTTGAAAAAGATGAAGAGGAAAGAATGGTCGAACTATCAGAGGATGTTTTAAATAAGCTAAACTCAAATATTAAAGCCAAAGCTTTTTTTGATAGCTTGTCATACTCACATAAAAGACAATACATTCTATGGATTGAGTCCTCAAAAAAGGAAGAGACTCGTCATACTAGAATTGAAAAAATGATACAAATGCTAGAAGAAAAAAAAAGGTTTTCTTAAACTTTGATCTATAACTATACAAAAAAGAAAAAACCTCCAAAATTATGGAGGTCTTTTACATTTTTGCATTTGTGTTTTATTCCAGGCACAGCTGATCTAAGCTATCTATAAGACTGATAATCTGTGATTCTGGAACAGGTTTACTAAAATGAAAGCCTTGTACATAATCAACATCCATTTTCTGTGACTTATCTAAGTACTCTAAATTCTCAATCCCTTCAGCGACAACATCAATATTAATCTTATGAGCAAAATCTACAACTGATTCAAGTAAATTATAAACGTGTTCGCTTGAAATTGATTCTTTCATTATAGCTTTATCAATTTTAATACCTGTTAATGGTAACCTAATTAAATTCTTAAAAGTAGAATAACCTGTACCAAAATCATCCAAAGCGATTCCAAAACCTTGATTTCTAAGCTGTACCAGCTTATCGATAGCTGATTCGTTTGATTCTAATGTAATACTTTCTGTTATTTCTAGCTTAATACGATGATGTTCAAGCTTATATCGTTCTACTATTTTAATAATCTTTTCAACGATATTATCCTCAAGCAATTGTATAACCGATATATTAACTGACATGTCTAGCTCGTGATCAGATAGGGAAGATATATCTTCTAAAAAATGACATGCTTTCTCAAGAACAATTAAGCCTATCTCATTAATTAATCTTGTTTTTTCTGCAATAGGGATAAACCTATCTGGCATTATGAACCCAAGATCCTTAGATTGCCATCTGACAAGTGCTTCAAACCCTTTAATGTTTTTATTTTGAATACTCATTATAGGCTGATAGTATACTTCAAACTCATCCTCTTCTATAGCTTTTCTAAGTAGATGCTCGTAATTCATCTCTGTGATAGCACTATTTTTTATTTCCTCGTTAAAGAAATAGAAGCTCTTTTTGACCACTTTTCTAGCGTGAAACATTGCTATATCTGCATTTTGAATAATCTGCTCAAATGACGTCCCATCCTTTGGAAAAATAGTTACGCCCATACTTGAGTTAATTTTAAGAACGGTTGTACCATTGATTAGTGGTGTTTCAATAATATCGCAAATTTCTTTTACGATAGCTACTATTTTATGATAATCACTAGTGTTCTTTAATAAAAACACAAATTCATTTCCACTAAATCTAGCTAAATTACCATCGATATGATCTGAGAATGAGCTCAATCGATTTGCTACCTGCTTTAATATTTCATCACCAAATGTATGACCATATAAATCATTAATATATTTAAAATTATTGATATCAATTAAAAGTAAAGTTCCATCACTGCCACTTTCAATAAATTCACGGTGCTTTTCTTCAAAATATGCTCTATTTTTAAGGCGTATTAATGAATCTGTATATGCCATATTTTGAATATGAAGCTCATATTTTTTTCTTGCTGTTATGTCTTGATGTGACCCAGACATACTTATAAACTCTTCATTTTCATACTTAGAAATCCCTACTGCTTCAATCCAAACATATTCGCCATTTTTATTTAAAACACGGTATTCAATTCTATAGCTTTCTATTTGCTTAGCAATATAATTCTTTATAGCATCATGTACCCTTTTACGGTCCTCTTCATGGATTAAATTAACCCATTCGTTTAATTCTGAATTATCAAGATTTAAGTTGAAATTATCATACCAATTAGGAGTTAAATAAGAAATAAAATAATTCTTATCCATATCCCATAGGCCTTCTTCAGATGCATCAAAAATTGAACGATAGCGTTGTTCACTTTTTTCAATAAATATTTTATTTTCATATAAAAGATCATATTGCTCTTGAAGTGTTTCCTCAGATGCATATAATTCTTCATACAATGCTTGCATTTCCAAATTTTTTTCATTTATACTTTGTATCATTGAATTAAAGCCATCTATTAGAGTTCTAATTTCAACATCATCAGATTCTACTTCACATTGAATGTTCATATCACCGTCTGTTACTTTTTCAATTGACTTTGAAAGCGCTATAACAGGCTGTACAATTTGATTACCATATCTAATCGTTATTTTTTCAGCAATATAAATAATAATAAAAGTGATGAACGTAATCAAGATAAAAATCCATAGCATTGATTGTAGAATTTCGTCAATACTAATTTGACCAATTATAATAAGATCTTTATCTTTTACTTTTACTGAATAATAAATGTTCTTCATATCATGCGAGACTTGACCATTTTTAAATTCAGAAAACCTAATGTGTGATCCTGCCTGTTCATCCCAATTTTTTGCCAATAAATTTTGATTTTTAGTCGCAATAATCGTTCCCGATGTATTTAGGATGGTGATAAAACCATTTTTTCCAATCTTCTCATTTTCAACGATATTGGTGATTTCGGACAATAAAATATCCACGCCAATAGTCATTTGGTCATTAATTTTCTTAGAAGCTGTGATAGCATATTCTCCCGTACCATGATCTACATAAGGATCTGTCCAGACGATACTACCTTCGTTTTCTTCAGCATTAATATACCAACTTCTTGAGCGTGGATCATAATCCGATGCAACAAATCTTGCCGGATAAAGTGAAAAGCGACCATCAGAATAACCAACGTACATAGTGCTAGCATCTTTTACGTTGGTTATGAAAATATTCAAGGTTTTTGTCATATCAATGGCTTTGTCTTCGTTCTGAACAAATATTTCTAAAGCATTTAGACTATTTTCTGCATCCGAAAAAGTATTTTCTAAAACAATATTTGTTAATTTAATAACACTAAATGCATCGTTTGTATATTTATCATTTATTTGATAATAAGTGAACAGATAAAATAATAAACCACTTATTATTGCAAATGAAATAATTGTTCTTTTCAACAGCTGCTTTAGTTTATCTTGAATACCATTGCCACTAATCATCGAATCACCAATTATATTTCATTTAATTTCATCAATTCTTTTCTGAATTTCTTAATTATCTTTTTCTCCATACGTGAAACTGTCATTTGGGAGACATTAAGCTCATCAGCCACTTGTATTTGTGTTTTATTTTCAAAAAAACGATCATTGACAATTTTAATTTCAACTTCGTTTAATTTTTTCAGACACATATTGATAAAATCGCGATTCTCAATAATATCAAAGTACTTATCGTCTCTACCAATTATATCTTGAAGTTGAATGTCTTTGTCATCACCCGATGCATCATATGTTAAATCTAAAGATTTCGGCGTATAGACTTGTGACGCTTCCATCGCTTCAATAACCTCTTCTTCAGTAACATTAAGATATTCGGCAATATCACTTACTTTTGGAATTCTTTGCAGATCTTGCTGCAATTTTGCTTTTGCTTGATTGATTTTCTTAGATAATTCTTGAATTCTTCTAGGTACTCTGACAGACCAGCCCTTATCTCTAAAGTACTTTTTAATCTCTCCAATAATGGTTGGCGTCGCAAAGCTGGAAAATTCAAAGCCTCTATCTACATCATATCTTTCAATTGCATAAATCAACCCAAGTGAAGCAACTTGATATATATCCTCGTATTCTATGCCCTTGTTAATGTACTTTTTTGCAAGAATTTCGGTTATATACATATGACGCTTGATCAGTTCATTTCTAATGGCAATGTCCCTATCATTTTTATATAAATTGAAAAGATCCTTTGTACTTAGCTTCATTACTTCTTCACTTAAAGGATTATCAACATAACTGATTACTTGCTTTTTCTTCATGAACTCAGCCCCTAACCGTAAAAGAACATTTATTCAACGATTTTACTCATTTTTATTTTTGTTCCTGTACCT
The DNA here is from genome assembly GCA_001897605.1 of Clostridiales bacterium 38-18. GTDB lineage: Bacteria > Bacillota > Clostridia > Peptostreptococcales > Acidaminobacteraceae > Fusibacter_C. Next base: position 5,859 of record MKTL01000028.1, read on the forward strand.
TCATTTGATTCGATTTGTACTTCATCCATTAGTGATTTGATTATGAATAGTCCAAGACCATTTTCTTGTAGTTCTTCTGCGTCTGGCTTACGATATTTTTCAATATTAAATCCATTTCCAAAATCCACAACTTCAATTATCAAATTATCCAATTCTTTAACAAATTCTAAATTGTAAGTATTATCAGTTCCTGAATGCAAAATAGCATTGTTACAAGCTTCACCTACTGCAAGTTTAATGTCTTCAATTGATTCGATATCAAATCCCATTTGATTCGCGACAAAGGATGCCGTTAACCGCGCTATACTCACATATTCAGGCTTGCTAGGTAGCGAAATATTTATAGATTCCCTCATTTACTCTTCCACCTTTACAATTAATTACGTATAGAAAAAATTCGATCTAAACCAGTTAAGGTAAATATTTTTTGAATGCTTGGTTTAAGATTTTCAAAATAGACTGCATTTTCGTTCACTTTTACATTCTTATAGAAGCTAATTAAGACACCTAATCCTGTACTGTCAATGTACTCAAGGTTCTCACATTTAAATAAAAAGTCTGATTTCTTCTTTTCATTTAATTGAATTAATTCATCCTTTAAGGTGGATTTAGAATTGATGTCAACTTCACCGATCAACTCGATTTCCCAAATACTTTCATTTTCATTATAGTTGGTATTCAATCTTAATGACATTACGTGCTCCCCCTTTAAATAGGTTTATGCAATTTATGTATAAATGCTTAATCTACATTATACACTAAATTGAAATATTTATGTTAAATCTGGAAATGAGATTAACCCATTTCCAGATTTTTTTTAACCACATCTACATGTGTGGTAAATGCTTGACATCCTGTCATAATAAATTTAGTTATTCTTCAACAGTTACAACTTCAGTTACTTCATTTTGATTTTCAGCTTGATCATCGGAACTTTCATCGTTTTCTCCAACCTTAGCGATTGAAACCAGTTTTGTATCATCGTCGACTCTCATCACTCTAACACCAGATGTAATTCTGCCAGTTACTGAGACTTCATCGACTTTAATTCTAATCAACACACCACTGTCATTAATGATCATCAGTTCATCAGAATCATCAACAACCATTGCACCGATTAGATTTCCTGTTTTACTATTTAGATTGTAAGTGATAATACCCTTACCACCACGCGATTGGACTCTATATTCAGTTAAAGGCGTTCTTTTTCCATAACCAAATTCTGAAACAACCAACAGCTTTGCATCCTCTTTAACGACTTGCATCTCAATAATAAAATCGTTGCCTGTTAAAGTGATCGCTCTTACACCCGTTGCTGTACGTCCCATACCTCTAACGTCATCTTCATGGAATCTGATCGCTTTACCTTTAGTTGTGATTATAATCAATTCATCATTTCCAAATGTACGTTTTACAGAAATTAATTGGTCATCTTCCTTAAGATTAATGGCAATTAATCCTGTCTTTCTAGAGGTATCAAATTGATCAATTGTCGTCTTTTTAATAACACCGTGTTTTGTACATAGTGTGAGGTAGCCTTCTTCAAAGTTTTTAACTGGTACAAGTGCCGTTACTCTCTCTTCAGGTTCAAGTGGTAGTAAATTAACCATCGCTGTTCCTTTAGACAATCTAGAGCCATCCGGAATCATATAAGCCTTAAGCTTATAGACTTTACCAAAATTTGTGAAGAACAATAGATAATCGTGTGTTGAGGTTGTAAAAATATCCTTTACAAAATCTTCCTCTCTTGTCGATAAGCCAGTTTTACCTCTACCACCTCTTTTTTGTGAAACATACTCACCCGTGGAGACGCGTTTGATATAACCTGCATGTGTAAGCGTAATGATGACCTCATCCTCTTCAATCAAATCCTCATAATCAATTTCATCAGGATTGATACTGATTTGAGTTCTTCTTTCATCATTGTACTGTTTCTTAATTCTGAGTAAATCTTCCTTGATGATATTGAGTAATAGGTGTTCATTTTCAAGTAATTCATTAAGATATTCTATTAATTTCAACAACTCATTGTATTCATTTTCGATTTTTTCTCTTTCTAACCCTTGAAGTCTTCTTAGTCTCATATCGACAATCGCTTTTGCTTGAACCTCAGAAAGATTGAATCTTTCCATTAATTTTAGCTCAGCATCGTTGTAAGCACTTCTAATAATTTTAATAATTTCATCGATATTGTCTATTGCTATGCGAAGTCCCTCTAAAATATGAGCTCTATCTCTAGCCTTTTTAAGATCAAAAATAACGCGTCTTCTTTCAACGATTTTTTGATGATCTAAATAAGCTTCAAGCATTTGACGAATGTTCATTACTTTAGGCTCACCATTATGAAGTGCTAACATGATGATCCCAACCGATACCTGCAGCTGGCTATTTTTATAGAGTTGATTTAACATGATATTTGCATTTACATCTTTTCTAAGCTCAATGACAATACGAATACCATTTCTATTACTTTCATCTCTAAGATCAGTAATACCATCCACTCTTTTTGCTTTTACAAGCTCGGCAATCCCTTCTACAAGCTTAGATTTATTCACTTGATAAGGTATTTCAGTAACGATAATTCTCGATTTGCCATTTTTCATTTCTTCGATTTCTGTTCTTGATCTGACGATTACTTTACCACGTCCTGTTTTATAAGCACGCTTAATACCTTCAATTCCCATGATTTCTGCACCTGTTGGGAAATCAGGTCCTTTGATGCATTCCATAAGATCATAAACATCAGCTTCTGGATCATCGATGAGTTTAATAACACCATCGATCACTTCTCCAAGATTATGAGGTGGAATTGAAGTTGCCATACCAACTGCAATACCATTAGAACCATTAATCAGTAGATTTGGAAATCTACTAGGTAATACAACTGGCTCACTTTCAGTTTCATCAAAGTTTGGACTGAAATCTACGGTTTCTTTATCTATGTCTCTTAATAATTCGCCGGAAATTCTTGCCATTCTTGCTTCTGTATAACGCATGGCAGCTGCGCCATCGCCATCGATGGATCCAAAGTTACCATGACCATCGATGAGCATATATCTCATGGAAAAATCCTGAGCAAAACGGACAAGTGCACCGTAAATAGACGAGTCACCATGAGGATGGTACTTACCCATGACCTCACCGACGATACGTGCCGATTTACGATGTTGCTTATCATGCGTAAAATTTAGTTCATTCATCGCATATAAAATTCTTCTATGAACTGGCTTTAAACCATCTCTTACATCTGGAAGTGCACGTGAAACAATTACGCTCATCGCATAGTCCATATAAGATTTTTTCATTTCTTCCATGACATCAACTAGAAGAATGGTCTCGTTTGAATTTAACGTTTCATTGATGATATCATCAGATGAATCGTCCTCATTCATCTCATTTATTTCATCATCAAACTCTTTTGATTCATCACTCAAAACACTTTCCTCCTAGCTAATATCTATATTTTGTACGTATTTTGCGTTGAGCTCAATAAACTCTCTTCTCGGTTCAACTTTGTCACCCATTAACGTAGAGAAAATTAAATCAGCTTCAATTGCATCATCAACCGTTACGTTCATAATGGTTCTTACAGATGGATCCATGGTTGTACTCCAGAGCTGTTCAGCATTCATCTCACCAAGACCTTTGTATCTTTGAATAGATACGCCTTGTCGACCAATATCATTTAGAAGATTATTGAGTTCTTTATCTGAATAGAGATAATAAACGCTTTTGCCTTTTTTAACTTTATAGAGTGGCGGAATTGCGATATAGACGTGACCATGCTCTATAAGAGGTCTCATAAATCTAAAGAAGAAGGTTAATAAAAGCGTTCTAATATGAGCGCCATCGACGTCGGCATCGGTCATAATGAATATTTTATCATATCTTAATTTAGATACATCAAATTCATCCCCAATACCACATCCAAATGCCGTAATCAATGCTCTAATTTCACTTGAGCTGAAAATCTTAGCAAAATTTGCTTTTTCTACATTCATGATTTTACCTCTTAGTGGTAAAATCGCTTGAATGTTTCTATCTCTTCCTAGCTTAGCAGAACCACCTGCAGAGTCCCCTTCGACAATGTATATTTCACATTTTGAAGGATCTCTTTCTGTACAGTCTGCAAGTTTACCTGGTAAGGTTAAACCATCAAGTGCGCCTTTTCTTCTAGTCAATTCTCTAGCTTTACGTGCTGCTTCTCTAGCTTTTGCAGAGGTTAAGCATTTATCAATAATCATTTTAGCACTGTTTGGATTTTCTTCTAAATAGCGATCGAGCATTTCAGTTGCAGCAGTTTCTACGATGCCTCTCATTTCACTATTTCCAAGCTTTGTTTTCGTTTGTCCTTCAAATTGAGGTTCCTCTAATTTGACTGAAACGATAGCGGTCATCCCTTCTCTAACATCCTCACCTGTTAAATTCTCATCTTTTTCTTTAATGATGCCCTTTTTACGACCGTAATCGTTGATAAGTCTTGTTAAAGCAGATCTAAATCCAACTAAATGTGTTCCGCCTTCATGTGTATTGATATTATTAGCAAAAGCAAATATATTTTCAGAATAGCTGTCCGTATATTGAAAAGCAATTTCCACAGTGCTATTTTCGTTAACTTGTTCTATATAGACGACGTCCTCATGAATTGCTGAGCGATTGACATTCAAATACTCAACAAACTCTTTAATACCGCCTTCATAGAAAAAACGCGAGCTTTTTTTACTCTCAAGACGGTTATCACTAATAATGATTTCAATCCCTTTGTTTAAGAATGCTAATTCTCTTATACGAGATTCAAGTATTGTAAAATCATATTCCAGAGTTTCAAATATCAAATGATCTGCTTTGAAAGTCGTCTTAGTACCTGTAATTTGATCATTTTCGAGTTCACCAATAACATGAAGTTTTTCAACCGTAAACCCACGTTCAAATCCAATTTTGTGGATTTTACCATCTCTTTTTACTTCTACTTCAAATATCTCTGAAAGTGCATTTACTACAGAAGCACCAACGCCATGCAAGCCGCCCGAAACTTTATAACCGCCACCGCCGAATTTACCACCAGCATGTAGCACTGTATGGATAACTTCAACTGCCGGAATACCCATTTTTTGATGCATGTCTATCGGCATCCCTCTACCATCATCTTCAACAACAATGATATTACCCGGTTCAATATTAACGGTAATTTTCTTACAATATCCAGCCAATGCCTCATCGATACTATTATCGACAATTTCATAGACCAAATGATGAAGTCCCTTGGAACTAGTTGAGCCAATGTACATCCCTGGCCGTTTTCTTACAGCTTCAAGACCTTCCAAAACTTGTATCTGATCGGCATTATAAGCTTGATTTGACATCTATAACCTCCTAATGGTCTAAAACAACACCATTTTTTATTTTAGTAATTTTTGATGCACTTATATATTCATCCAATAGATTTTTAACATCGGTTGTTGTTATAATCGTTTGAACATTCTTAAGTGTGTAAATGAGATCTTTCTGTCTACTTAAATCGAGTTCACTCATCACATCATCTAAAAGCAAGATTGGATATTCACCAACATCCTGCTTTATGATTTCAATTTCTGAAAGTTTTAAAGAAAGTGCAGCCGTTCTTTGCTGCCCCTGAGAACCAAACGATTTGATACTTATGCCATTAATTAAAATGTCTAAATCATCTCTATGAGGACCAACAGAGGTAAAGCCTCTTTTAACGTCAACATCAATTTGTTTACTTAGCTTGAAAATTAGGTCACTCTTTATTGTATCATAATTTTCTAAATTCTTCACTGAAGTATTATAGGCTACACTTAAAGTTTCCTTACCATCCGTTACGCTTGCATGAATTTCTTTACTAATACGATCCAAGTCATCAATGAATTTTTTTCTTCTCAAAATTATCTTCGCACCCTTTTCTGCTAGCTGCTCATCCCAAATATCTAAGGTATCTTTTAAATCTGGTTTAAAGATAATTTTTTTAAGTAATTCATTTCTTTGATTGAGTATTCTGTTGTATTCAATTATATCAGAACAATAAAGGGTACTTATGTGAGAAAGCTCTCTGTTAATAAATTTTCGTCTCTCAACAGGACTATCTTTTATGAGTTTCAAATCATCTGGATAAAACAAAATTAGATTAATAGTACCGAGCAATTCCGAAATACGCGTAATGTTAACCCCATTTACTAAAAATTCCTTTTTTGATTGTTCATTAATCCTGTACTCAATCGTTTCCTGTCGACCGTTATCATGTTCAATATCAACCTTAACATGAGCAAATTTTTTATTAAACTTAACTAAATCACTGTCTTTAATCGTTCTAAATGATTTTCCAAAACCTGAGACATAGACCGCTTCTAATAGGTTAGTTTTGCCCTGTGCATTGTCACCGATAATAATATTTAAGTTTCGATCGAAGTTCAGCCTAAGCTGATCATAATTTCTATAATCTTTTATAATGATGGACTTGATAAACAATATACATCAACCTTTTTTGATTACTTTTAAAACTTCGTGTATTGAGCCTTCATCAAAATCTACATTCACTTCAACCTTATCATCATGAACAACTTTTTTACCTCTTTGGGTACAAATCGATCCGTTTAGTTTGACATATCCTTCTGCAATGATTACTTTTGCAAGCCCACCAGAATCTACAACATCGGCAAATTTTAACAATTGATCTAATTTAATATAATCAGTTTCTATAAAAACTTTTTTCATAATTGCCTCCCCTACTTAGAAATACGACAAGGCAAAACAAGATAAGTATAATTATCATTGTCTTGTGGTCTTACGATACATGGACTTACATTATTAACAAATTCAAGCTTAATAGCTTCACTGTCTATGATTTTTAAAGCATCCATTAAATACTTAGGATTAAAACCAATTTCCAGATCATGACCCTCTAGCTTGATATGCACTTTTTCCATTGAGCTACCCATCTCAGAATTTGAGCTTATTTTTATGATATCGTCTTTAATTTCTAGTTTAATTGCGACATTCTTATTTTCTCTTGCCATTAAAAAGGATCGATCTATAGCAGTTAAAAATTGATCCGTATCTGTAATGACCAATGACTTATATTCATTAGGAAGTATTTGATTGTAATTGATAAACTCACCTGCAAGTAATCTAGAATAGACCTTTAATTCAGGCGTTGAAAATAAAACCTGTTTATCATCAAATGAAATCCTTAGATCACCCTTACCTTCAGCTGAAGACAAAAGTTTATTAATTTCATTAAGCGTTCTACCTGGAACGACTGCTTTTCTACTTAATTCGGTTTTTACAATTGCTTTTTTAATTGCCATTCTAAATCCATCTATAGCAACCATATTAAACTTACCATTTTCAATTTCAAGTAGCGCACCTGTTAAAATAGGTCTTGATTCATCCTGAGAGATAGCAAAGCTCGTTTGACGAATCATATTTGCAAATAATTCTCTGTCAATTAAAAATGAATTGTTTTCATCTATCACCGGCAGCTCTGGATATTCATTACCTGGTAGACCAACAATTTTAAAATTTGAATCGCCACAGGTGATATCAACTACACAATTATCGTTTATATCAAAAGTAATTAAATCATTTGGTAATTTTCTTATTAACTCTGAAAATAATCTAGCTGGAATAACAATGGATCCGGACTCAATAATTTCTGCTGGTAGAGATGTTTCAATACTCAAATTTAAATCATTACCAATAACCTTAATTGAATCATTCATAGCTTCAAAATAAATCCCTGAGAGAATTGGTAAAGTCGTTTTACTTGAAACTGCCTTAGATACCATGTTAATCGCATTAGATAATAGATTTTGCTGACATTTGAATTTCATTTGAAGCCTCCTTTGGATTTAACTATATAAAACAAAAAATATATAAACAAATATAGTAATAGTAGTAGGTCTTGTTGATTTGTGGAAAGGAGATTGGAGCTATTGCAAAATAAAGAAAAACTGTTCTAAAAGACTTGTTGATTAAATATAGAAATTTCATAAGTTATCAACAGTGAATAATTATTTCGTTTTTTATAAGTTATCAACAGTTTTTTTATTCACATACCAACATTACTCACCTTTAATTTCCTTTATAATGCTATCTATTTTATTTTTTAGATCAAAATCAGATAGCATCTCAGTACTAATTTTCTCGCATGCGTGAATGACGGTTGTATGATCTCTACCACCAAACTCTTCACCAATTTTAGGTAAGGATAAATCAGTGAGCTCTCTAGCGATGTACATTGCTATTTGACGTGGATAGGCAATTTGACGCGTTCTTTTCTTAGATTCAAAATCCTCTATTTTCATATTAAAGTACTCAGCAACTGTTGATTTTATAAAGTCGACATCAATTTTTCTAACTTTAGTAGTTGAAAAGATATCCTTTAATGCCTCGTTAACGAGAGAAATATCTACCTCACGTTTTGTAAGTGTTGAATATGCAACAACTCTATTAAGAGCACCTTCAAGCTCTCTTATATTTGATTTTATTTTAGTAGCGATAAATTCAAAAACTTCACCTGGAATGTCAATTCGATCGCGTTCTGATTTCTTCTTTAATATAGCTATTCGAGTTTCATAATCAGGTGCTTGGATATCAGTAATAAGACCCCATTCAAATCGAGATCTCAAACGATCTTCTAGTGTTGGAATTTCCTTAGGTGGTCGATCTGATGATACTATGATCTGCTTGTTAGCTTCATAAAGTGCATTAAAGGTATGGAAAAACTCCTCTTGAGTTCTCTCCTTCCCTGCAATAAATTGAATATCATCCACTAGGAGAACGTCTACAGTTCTATATTTATTTCTAAACTCTTCATTCTTATCATCCTTAATAGAGTTGATTAGCTCATTAGTGAATTTTTCACTGGATACATAGTAGACCTTTGCATTTTTATTTTGAGATAAAATGTAGTGACCGATCGCATGCATTAAGTGTGTTTTTCCAAGACCTACGCCTCCATAGATAAATAGAGGGTTGTAGGATTTAGCTGGTGACTCTGCTACTGCAAGTGATGCAGCATGTGCAAAACGATTGCTATTACCAACGACAAACTCATTAAATACATATCTAGGATTTAAGTTTGTAGATTCAAAGAGATCATTGGTGTCAGTTTCTTTGGATTTATTTAACTCCAATGTATTCTCTTCTGGAATGATGTATTTAATGATGTAATCTTGGTTGGTCACGTATTTAATGGTATTGGTAATCAAATCATTATATCTATTTTCAAGTATATTCCGATTCAAATTACCTGAAGTTTGCAGAATCAGCGTGTTCCCTTCTATAGCAATTGGTACTACATTTTCGATCCAAGTGCTAAAGCTTAAGGGCATAAGCTCGTTTTTCATATTATTTCGCGCTTCTTCCCAAATTTCTACCAAACGGTTATCCATGATATGTCCTCCTAATAGTACTTGTTTATCCACAATAATTAAGTTGCATTGTTGATAACTCTTATATATTTTTTTAAGCATTTATTCAAATTTTCAGTTGAAAAAAATGTGGATAATATTATTGAAAATTGAGTTATCAACAGAAAGTGATGTATTTTATCAACACTATACACAGCTAAAAACTCAAAAAGTCAAAAAAAAATTGACAATTAATCAACAAAATCTAGTTATCCACAAATTACATAATGAAAAAATTTAATACTGTGAGTACAAATCATTTTAACAAATTTCTATCCAATTATCAAACTTATCCACAAAAATAGTCGAAAAGTATTTTTGTGGATAAGCCCTGAAGCGATTTAAATTTTAAATTTTTGTGGAATATTTTTCGATTTTATACACATTTCTGTTGATGAATTGTGAATAACTACAATATATTACTTTTGACTCGTTTTCCACAACTATATATAGTAGTTATTTTCTAATTTCTTCTATTATAAAGTCTTTCTGCTTATAACTTGACATAGCAAAGTCTTCAAGTTATAATGTTTTAGCAGACTTGTGAAAAAAATATGTTTATATATATGTATATGTAACGGATGTAAGGAGGTGGCTGAAGTGAAAAGAACGTATCAACCTAAAAAGAGACAAAGAAAAGTTGAACACGGTTTCCGTAAAAGAATGAAAACAAGTTCTGGAAGAAACGTGCTTAAGGCTAGAAGAAGAAGAGGTAGAAAGAAATTATCTGCTTAAAGGATTAAAAGACCGCAGCCAGTGGTCTTTTTTTGTAAGTAGTGTTTTGGAGGTATGATGATTTTTACAAGCTTAAAAAAGCCTTCAGAATTCGCCAAAGTTTATAAACGTGGCAAGTCGTATGCTGATCGAAACATAGTCGTATATTACTTACCTAATAATACTGATGATCTTAAGATTGGATTTTCTATAAGTAAAAAGGTAGGAAATGCTGTCGTCAGAAACAGAGTAAGGCGTTTAATTAAGGAAGCTTTTCGCAATGAGTTTCCTATATTAATGGGATATGATATCGTTTTCGTTGCTAGAGTAAGGTCAAGCCAGGCCGATTATCATGAAATAACGAAGTCTTTGAAGTTTATCTTTAAAAGAATCGATATTTTTAATAAGAAAGTGTAATGAGAATGAAACATATACTAATTCTAATGATTAAATTCTATAGAAAATTCATTTCACCGTTGTTGGGTAGTAATTGTCGATTTTATCCAACTTGCTCTCAATATTCTCTTCAAGCGATTGAGAAATATGGAGCTATAAAAGGGACGCGTTTAAGTATTAAGCGTATTTCAAAATGTCATCCCTTTCATCCGGGAGGTTATGACCCATTAGAATAGGTTTAGGAGGGTAATGATTTGGCTATTTTCGCACAAATTTTTGGTTATTTGTTAGGTTTGATATATGGTGTTATTAAGGATTATGGAATCGCCATAATCATTTTTACTTTAATTACTAAATTATTGTTAATGCCATTTACGATTAAACAGTTAAGATCTCAAAAGGCAATGGCAGATATTCAACCTAAAATGAAAGAAATACAAGAAAAATATAAAGACAATAAAGAAAAGCAAAATCAAATGCTTGTTGAATTATATAAGGAACATAAGTACAATCCATTAAGTGGGTGTTTGCCACTATTAATTCAGTTTCCAATCATCATTGGTTTATTTACTGCGATGAGACAACCTGAATTATATGTTTTTCCTAATAATCCTGATTTATTAGCTCAAGCAACACAAGATGCTTTTTTATGGATTGGTAATTTATCACTTCCTGATTTGATGAGTAATATTTTTAAATCAGGTCCAGCGTGGTTTTTAGGCTTTCCAGGTTTAATGCCTATTATATCTGCTGCACTCACCTACTTCCAAATGGCGAGTACCACAACATCTACTGGTGGGTCAGATGCTATGAATAACCAAATGAAAATCATGCAAATTTTTTTCCCTATCATGATTTTATTCTGGGGGAAAACAATGTCTGCTGGTTTGATTCTCTATTGGACTGTAGGTAGTATTTTCCAAATCGTTCAACAGTATATTATGAAACGACCAGCTAAGGGGGATGCTAAGTAATGAAATTTGTTGAGAAGTCAGGGAAAAGTGTTGAGGAAGCATTAAGACTCGCACTCATTGATCTCGAAGTCTCTAGAGATCAGGTTGAAATTGAAGTTTTGGAAGAGGGCTCAAAGGGATTTCTTGGTATTGGAGCTAAAGAGACAAGAATTAAAGTTACTAAAAAGAATGATATTATTGAAACTGCAAGAACTTTTCTTTCAAATATTTTAAATCAAATGTCAATTAATGCAAAGCTTGAAATTGAGCAGAATGAAGAAGTTTTGAGCATAAATATGATTGGCGAAGATATGGCTATTTTAATTGGAAAAAGAGGACAGACTTTAGATTCATTACAATATTTAGTTAGCTTAGTGGTGAATAAAGAAAGAGAAGATTATTTAAGAGTTGTGCTTGATACTGAAAATTATAGAGCTAAGAGAAAAGAAACTCTTGAAGCTTTGGCTGAAAAATTGGCCTCAAAGGTTAAAAAGTCAAGAAAGAATGTAATTCTTGAGCCGATGAATCCATATGAAAGACGAATTATTCACTCTGCACTTCAAAATAATCCGAGTGTTAGTACAAAATCTGAAGGTGAAGAGCCATATAGAAAAGTTATTATTTACTACGATTATAAAAAAAATAAAACGAATTAATTCGTTTCTATAATTAATTTTGACGATCTAATGATAACCCAGTTAACTAACTGGGTTATATTTTAATTTGTAAGGAGAAAGTTATGATAACTGATACAATAGTTGCAATTTCTACACCAATTGGTGAAGGTGCAATCGGTATCGTTAGGATGAGTGGTCCAGAGTCATTTGAAATCTTGGATGCCATACTCAAAACCAATCAGTCTAAGCTGAATCATAGAGAGCTTGTTTATGGTCACATCATTAAGGATGAAAAGATTATTGATGAAGTAATGGCAGTTAAGATGTATGCCCCTAAAACCTATACGAAAGAAAATATGGTAGAGATCAATTGTCATGGAGGTATACTTTCAGTAAAGGAGGTTCTAGCGTTATGTATTATAAAAGGCGCTAGACTGGCAGAAAAAGGCGAGTTTACGCAGCGTGCTTTCTTAAATGGCAGAATTGACTTAGCACAAGCGGAGTCCATTATGGATTTAATAAGTGCTAAGACCAAAACTGGTTTTTCTGTTGCTATGAATCAACTAGATGGGGTTTTATCTAGAAAAATTAAGTCGATTCGAAATCAGTTAATTGCGACTATGGCTCAGATTGAAGTAGGAATTGATTATCCTGAGGAAGACATTGAAGAGATTACCTATCAGCAAATTATTGATGAGCTGATAGTTGTTAAAGATACTCTAAATCAAATGTTGGCAAATGCTGAAAATGGTAAGATCATCCGTGAGGGCTTAAAAACAGCAATCATTGGAAAGCCAAATGTTGGAAAGTCTAGCTTGATGAATGCACTTCTTAAGGATTCTAGAGCGATCGTTACTGAGATAGCAGGTACTACACGTGATTTGATTGAGGAATTCATGAATATTGGTGGCATACCTATCAAGTTGATCGATACTGCTGGAATAAGAGAGACTGCAGATATTGTTGAAAAAATTGGTGTTGAGCGTTCAAAGGCAGCCTTTAATGAAGCTGATTTAATTATTTTTATGCTAAATGCTTCAGAAGCTTTGACCGATGAAGATTTGATGTTGATGTCATTAGTCAAGGATCGTCATGCCCTTGTAATCATAAACAAGACAGATCTAGAAATTGTAATAGATGAGGCTTACATTAATAGTCATTTTGAAGACAAGATTGTTATTAGAACCTCTTTGGAATTGGAGCAAGGCATTGAAGACGTGGAAAAATCAATACAGGAAATAGTCTTTGGTAAGCAATTTGAAATTAACAATGACGAAATAGTAAGTAATTCAAGACATATTGCATTATTGAACTTAGCATATAAGAACATTGTAGACGCAATTCATGCTTCAAATGATAGAATGCCTTATGATTTTATCGAAGTTGATATAAAAGACAGTATTACTCATCTCGGACACATTACTGGTGAGGCTGTAGAAAAGGATTTATTAAATTCAATATTTAGTAATTTCTGTTTAGGAAAATAATCTATGACGATTGTGTTTTAGATTTTCCACATTTTACTTGTGGTTTGATAAGGAGAAATAAATGGTAAGAACTTATGATGCAGGTCAGTTTGATTGTATCGTCGTCGGTGCAGGTCATGCAGGTGTTGAAGCTGCTTTGGCAAGTGCTAGAATGGGTGTAAAAACTTTAGTATTATCTATTAATTTGGATTCTATTGCAATGATGCCTTGTAATCCTTCTATTGGTGGAACTGGTAAGGGTCATTTGGTTAAGGAAATTGATGCTTTGGGTGGAGAGATGGGTTTAAATATCGATCGCTCATTTGTCCAAAGTAAAATGCTAAACAGTTCAAAAGGTCCTGCTGTACATTCGCTTAGAGCACAGGCGGATAAAAATAAATATCATACTGAGATGAAGCGTGTTTTAGAAAATACGGATAACCTATACGTTAAACAGGGTGAAGTTAAGGAGTTATTAATTGAAGACCATGTTGTGAAGGGTGTTGTCACTCAAACGGGAGCTAGATATTTATCCAAAGTTGTAATTTTGGCAACGGGCACATACCTAGGTAGTAAGATATTTATCGGAGATGCAATTTTAAGTAGTGGTCCAAATGGCCTTTCTGGTTCATATGATTTAGTTAATAATATGCAATCTCATCAATTTAATTTAAGAAGATTTAAAACAGGTACACCAGCAAGAATTGATGCTAGAACTCTAGATTATGATGAAATGGAAATTCAGTGGGGAGATAAAAACTATGAATTATTCTCATTTATGAATGATCATATTGAACTGGATGAGCTGCCATGCTGGTTGACCTACACTAATAAAAATACACACGAAGTTATACTGAGTAATTTAGATAAATCAGGTCTATTTACAGGTACAATCGAAGGTACTGGTCCAAGGTATTGTCCATCTATAGAAACCAAATTAATTCGTTTTACTGATAAAGAGAGACACCAATTATTTATTGAACCTGAAGGTCGCGATACACATGAAATGTACGTACAGGGCATGTCTACTAGTATGTCTGAGGATGTTCAGCTTGCTTTTATGCGTACAATTCCCGGACTTAAACGATGTGAAATTATGCGTCCAGCGTATGCCATTGAATACGATTGTATTGATCCGCTTGATCTGACTTTAACACTCGAAGTTAAATCTGTTCAAAATTTATTTTCAGCTGGACAGTTTAATGGTACCTCTGGATATGAAGAGGCTGCTGCTCAGGGGATTATTGCTGGAATAAATGCGGCTTTAAAGGTAAAAGAAGAACCGCCTTTTATTCTTGATCGTTCTGAAGCATATATAGGTGTACTTATTGATGATTTGGTAACAAAGGGCACAGATGAGCCTTATCGCATGATGACCTCTCGTTCTGAATATCGTTTACTTCTTAGACAAGATAATGCAGATAAGCGATTGACCGAAAAGAGCTATCAAATTGGTTTAGCAACTGAAGAGCGTTATAATAGATTTAAAGAGAAAATGCAAAGTATTGATGTTGAGATGACACGTATTTCTACGACAACTCTTAAAGCGGATCATGTCAACCCAATTTTGGAGTTACTTCAAATTCCTACAATTGTGCATGGTATTAAGATTATTGATTTGCTAAAGCGTCCTGAAATTCATTATAGCCATTTAACTGAGATAGACGCAAGTCGTCCTTTGGATTTAGCTATAGATGTTATGAAGCAGGTTGAGGTAAGCGTAAAGTACGAGGGCTATATAAAGAAACAATTGGCTCAGGTTGAGAAGTTTAAAGCCCTTGAGGAAAAGTTAATTCCTGAGGGTATCGTCTATAGCTCAGTTGATAATCTTCGTTTAGAAGCAAGACAAAAGCTTGATGAAATAAGACCATCGTCAATTGGACAGGCTTCTAGAATATCTGGTGTTTCACCTGCAGATATATCTGTTTTATTGGTTTATATTGAACAACTTAAGAGGAAAAATAATGATTGATTTAATGCGTTCCTTTGGATTTAATTTAAATGAGACTCAAATATTACAATTTCAAAAGTATTTTGCTATGCTAATTACAGAAAATGAAAAGTATAATCTTACTGCAATTACTGAAGAAAGGGATGTTTATGTAAAGCATTTCTTAGACTCGTTATTACTTTTATCTACAGTAACTGATTTGGAAGATAAGTCGATGATTGATATTGGTACAGGAGCGGGATTTCCTTCTTTACCTTTAAAGATTTTAGTACCGAGCTTGAAGGTTACAGGACTTGATTCACTTAATAAGCGAATCGGTTTTTTAGAGATGCTAAGTCAGAATTTGGGTTTTACTCAAACAAAATTTGTTCATGGTAGAGCGGAGGATTTCGGTCAAAATAAATTGTATAGAGAATCCTATGATTATGCTGTTTCAAGAGCTGTAGCTGAGCTACGATTGTTATTAGAGCTCGTCATGCCTTTTGTTAAGGTTGGTGGCACATTTTATGCTTATAAAAGTCTAAAAACAAAAACTGAGCTTGATGATGCAAAGAATGCAATGACACTAATGAAATCTTCTTTAATAGAGATAAGATCCTACGATTTACCTTTTGATATGGGGACTAGAGATATCTTGATTATTGAAAAAATGGGAAAAATTGACAAAAAATACCCTAGAAAGCCTGGTGTTCCTAAAAAATCACCATTATAAGCATCAAAAGATTATCTAAACCCTTTTTAGGGTTTTTTTTTATGCTGCTTCTAGTGTATAATATTACTAGTATTCTCATGAGGAGGTTATATGGGCAAGGCAATAGCTATTTTTAACCAAAAAGGCGGAGTCGGTAAAACGACCACTGCTGTTAATTTTTCAGCTGCTTTAGCTGAAAAAGGTAAGAAAGTTCTTTTGATTGATAATGACCCTCAAGGTAATTTATCAAGTGGCGTTGGAATAGATAAGAAAAGTCTTGAAATGACTATATATAATGTACTTCTCGGTGAAAGTGATATTAGAGATGTTATTATCAATACCGCTTTTGAAAATTTGGATATCTTGCCTGGTAGTATGGACTTAGCTGGTGCAGAGATTGAACTTATCGAGTATGAGAATAGAGAGTTTTTATTAAAAGGTCAACTGTTAAAGGTAAAGGATTCTTATGATTACATTATAGTCGATTGTCCGCCATCATTAGGTATGTTAACTATAAATGCACTTGTTGCGGTCGATAGTGTAATTATTCCAATTCAGTGTGAGTATTATGCTCTTGAAGGTGTAAGTCAACTTGTAAATACGTATAATTTGGTTAAGAAAAGCATCAATCCTGACTTGGAAATTCAAGGTGTTTTACTTAGTATGTTTGATGGAAGAACAAATTTATCCATACAAGTTGTCGAAGAGGTTAAGGCACATTTTAAGCATCTAGTTTATGCTACAATTGTACCAAGAAATATACGTTTAGCAGAAGCACCTAGCTTTGGGTTACCTATCATACACTATGATAGAAAATCAAAAGGAGCTGAGGCTTATCTTGATTTAGCAGATGAGTTTCTAAGCTTAGAAGAGGAGTAATTATGAGTGTAAAGAAAACAGGATTAGGTAGAGGTTTAGGAGCTTTAATTCCGAATGACACCTTTGATAGTATTGAAAGTAAGGTTACTGAGACTGGTGAGTTAATTCATGATGTTGATATTAATTTGATAATGCCTAATAAGGATCAGCCGAGAAAGCACTTTGATATGGAGAAAATAATTTCTTTATCTGAGTCAATAGAAGAGCATGGTCTAATGCAGCCTATTGTGCTTCAAAAGAAAGGCAACGTCTATGAAATCATAGCTGGTGAAAGAAGATGGCGTGCCTGTAAGTATTTGAATTTAAAAAAGGTACCTTCAATTATAAAAAATGTAGATGAGTCTACAATTGCTCAACTTGCTTTAATTGAAAATTTACAACGTGAGGATTTAAATCCGATTGAAGAGGCAATGGCTTATACCCGTTTGATCGAGGAATATAGTATAACGCAAGAGAAGATGAGTAAGATTGCTGGGAAGTCACGTGTATATATTACCAATACTATGCGACTTTTGAAGCTGGATGACTTTATCAAAGAAGGAATTGTTGGAAAAACTATCTCGAGTGGACATGGAAGAGCGCTTCTTTCTCTAGATCATGAAAAGAAGAGAAAGAATGTTTTTGATCTCATTCTATCTGATTCTTTAAGTGTTAGACAGACTGAGGATATTGTAAAGAATTATGATAGCTATTTTAAGACCTTTTCTAGTAAAGCAAAACCAATAAAAAATAGAGAGATTTCTGCTATAGAGGATGATTTATCTGTATATGTTGGCACTAAAGTTAATATAAAAGAGAGAGATGGTAAAGGTAAAATATCGATTGATTTTTATAATTATGATGATTTAAATAGAATATTGGATATTATTCAGAACAAATAGATGTTTCACGTGAAACATCTTTTTTTTATGAAAATTGTATATGTTTAGACTTTATAGGTTATTTACTACTAAATAGACTTAAAAGAGGGATGCTTTCTGTAAATTCTATACGGTTATATATGAAGTTATAGGAGTATCTACTGACTTGTAGTTAACATGATTTGAATCTTTACATATAAATTGGTTATAATTTATCATATTTGAGATTAAACAGGATTTGAATAAGTGATTTGTAATTATATCTATTTAATTGTTAGTATGAATAACACTTAATCATTATATAGTAGTTTATTAGATAGTTATGGTTAAATGGATTCAGAAAGCGAACAATTAGTCAAAGTCATTTATTTAATAGTATTATAAATAATACTTATTGTAATTCCTATATTTGATTGGCCTTTAGTATAATATTAAATGATATTTCACAGATGCTGATAGAATAAAAAACGGAGAAGATAAATA
>MKTL01000029.1 GCA_001897605.1 Clostridiales bacterium 38-18
ATGCGAAAGTGTGTATGAGGAAAGTGTTTTCGGAAAATTCGATTTGAGGAAGCAAACGCCTTCGTCTAACACACAGTCCTCGCAACTTACGCTGCGAGGGCTGCAAGAACGTTATGTGAAATTTGGGGAAAAGAAAAAGAGATTATTATTAAAAACAAGTTGGGGGAGTGACATGACGGAGATTTTTCTTCTTGTAGCAGGTTTTTGTTATTTGATTTACATAGTTGCATTTAAAGTGCCAAAAGATATAAAGAAAGTAGAAGATAAGGTCGATTTATTGCAATTGCATATTAGAGAGATTGAGCTGAAGTTAAACCAAATTAATAAAAAGATTGATAAGTGAAAACTAAAAAGAGCAAATATTTATTGAAAATTTTAAAGTGTGTGAGAAGTATTAGAAATAGAATAGTAACCAAACTTCACATAACACACAGTCCTCGCAACTTACGCTGCGAGGGACTGCAAGAACGTTATGCGAAAATAAGTTGAAAGAAAAGGACAATATAATGACTAATAATGAATTGAGGAATGAACTATTAGGAATAGATGACAAGTTTATATACCACTATTGTAGTATCAATGCTTTCTATGGGATTATTACATCAAAAAGTTTATGGATGACATCTTTGGCATCTACTAATGATTCAAAAGAATTAAAGGTAGCACAAACAGTTTTGGATAAATGTATAGAGGAATTAATAAAAAGAAGTGATGACGAATCGAAGACTAATATTTTAAAATTGATAAAGTCAGCCCCACTGAATAAAAATTTAAAAAAGAATAGAAAAACAAAAAATTTTTATGGTGTGTCGTTTGTAAATGAATTTGATAGTTTGACTCACTGGGAAAGATATGGGGATAATTCAAAAGGAGTATGTCTCAAAATCAATTCTAGTATTATTAAGCACATGTTAAATTTTAATGGGATACCTGATGAATTTTGCACGTGGTTCAGATTGAATGAAGTAATATATAATAATGAAAGTCAAATTAGCATGATACTTAATCAAATGATTTCGAACATCAATAGTCTATATGATATTGTAGGTGACAAAATTTACACTGATGAGTTGTATGCTTTTTCTATCTATTATGCTGTATTATCAATGACTACTCCAATTTTCAAAGATAGCGGTTTTAGTGATGAAAGGGAAATGAAATATTTTTTCGAAGAAAGTGAACCAGAAGCTATGATCAATTTATTAAGTCAAACGGAAGACATCGAAGGTATGAGTCGATTTATTGAAAATTTTAGAATATTTATAAATGACAAAGGACTCTCTGCAAGTAACAAGAAGTTTGGGATATTTGGTACTGAAATAAGAAGTTATTACGCTTTAAATTTAGAAGAGATTTGGAATAGTATTTTGATATCTGAAATTATTCTAGGGCCAAAGTGCATTCAAAGAAAGAATGAGTTGAAAGAGTTTTTGAAATCGAATGGGTTAACTGGGACTAAGATAAAAGTGTCAAAAATACCAATAAGATAATAATTTTATCTTCGCATAACACACAGTCCTCGCAACTAAGGCTGCGAGGACTGCAAGAACGTTATAAGAAAGTGTGAGTTGAGTTACATAGAGTGAAGCGGTACTTGACTCATTAAAGTAAGATTATTTTAAGTTAAGCTAGTGGTAAAAAGCGAAAAGAAATAAGTTCAAAAGATGATACAAGTTCAAAAGATGATACAAGTTCAAAAGATCAAAAGAACAGTGTTATTTTATTGCGAACTAAGTTTAGGATGCAGTGGTTAGTTATTGGGAAAGGTTTCATTTCCAAAATTCAATTGGAGAAGCAAACACCTTCTTATAACACACAGTCCTCGCAACTAAGGCTGCGAGGACTGCAAGAACGTTATATGAAATCCAAAAGAGAAAAGAAAAAACAAAACTGATTAGTTAGAGAAGTGACTTATGAGAGAGTGTGATTATTTAGGTGAACGTATCGAAGTTAAGTTTGCATCACTCGAAAAGAAATAGTGAGCTTCGCTCAAAAGATTAGAAGATCAAATATCTTGAGCTAAGGCTCAAGATGAAGTTGGACTTCTTATAACACACAGTCCTCGCAACTTACGCTGCGAGGGACTGCAAGAACGTTATCTGATATCCGAAATTTGACTTATGAATCAAATGAGACATTGTATTAAGACTAATATTGTTAAGTCAGTTAGCTAATTGAAGTAAAATAAAGAAATAAGTGATAGTGCAAATCGAAGGATTTTATTCAACTTATAAGAATCAAAGGGTCAAAATGTTAGATCGGAAAAGACAAACTCGCTGACGCTCGAGAAAAGATAAGCTCGCTGACGCTCGTGAAGGGACAAGCTCGCTGACGCTCGTGAAGGGACAAGCTCGCTGACGCTCGGAAGAGACAAACTCGCTGACGCTCGGAAGAGACAACTCGCTTGCGCTCGAAAGAGACAACTCGCTGACGCTCGAATAAGCGACAAAGTATTTGTATTATTAATAAAAGCATTTGTTAGGTTATGTTGTAAGAAAAGTAGAATGTTCCGCTTTGATAGTTGAAGAATAAAATCTCTATCGCTCAAAACGGACATCAGATAACTCACAGTCCTCGCAACTTACGCTGCGAGGGACTGCAAGAACGTTAGCGGAAATAAATATAAAGGATTTAGTATGATTATAGAATATGATAAAAAATATAATAAACCGAAATATAAACATGTGAGAGAAAAAATAGAAAAAATATTAAAAGAATACCTATATGAAAATTTTAAAGATATTGAGAATGTTTCTTATATCCTATTATCAAAATCAGCGTTTACTAATGGAATATATGCAAGTGTTGATATGGATAAGAGTTTAGTTAAGTTAAATTTTGATATGTGAGAACAGGAGGTTCGTCGGGGGTTCAGTAACCTAAACAATAAAAATATAATTTTTAATTCTTTAAATCATGAATTAACTCATTTGAAAGATAAAATTGAGCTTGAAAATTTGAAAATGAATTTAACTCAATACACCGATAATGAGTTTGTTATAGCAGGCGTAAATTTGTTTATTAGTGAGTATTCAGCAACATTTTCATCATTTTTAAAGTATCCTATTAGTCTTGGAACGAGTAGTGAGATAAAAGATATAATCGATAATTTAAAATATAAAGATAATCAAGCAATAAAAGAAAATTTAGAAGCTTATTATACATTCAGTGTGGTACTTGGTTATTATTTTGGCGAAAGTAAACTTAATGATAGTGATGAATTGTTGATTAAGGCAAAACTCTTAATGATATCTGAAGAATTCAACATAATATGGAATGAATTAGATGAGTTTTCGTGGGATAAAGTATACTTAAATGTTAAAGTTTTAGCTTATGTATTTGATATGGTATTGAGATTTAACATTGGGCTCGAGTATTACAATTTAATTTAAATAGTTTACTTCCGCTAACACACAGTCCTCGCAACTAAGGCTGCGAGGACTGCAAGAACGTTAGACGAAAGCACAAAATCAAAAACCAAGAAAAAGAAGAAAAAGAAGAAAAAGAAGAAAAAGAAGAAAAAAGACAAACCATAGGAGATATATTAAGTGCAAAGAACAATTTATATCATCTCAGGTCCTGCCGAAGTAGGAAAGTCTACTACATCGAAGAGGCTTGTTGAAAGACTCGATCGGAGTTCATACATTTCAGGTGACGATGTTAGTCATATTCCTGTTAATGGAAGAGGTAAGCCATGGTTATGTAAGGAAACGCATGATTTGACATGGAAAAATATATTGAGTCTGACAAAAAATTTGATTAGTTATAATTATGATATTGTAATTGATTACATTACATTTCCTTCAGAAGCGCGTTGGTTAGTAAAAGAATTAAATGATAGTGATGTAAGAATTCATTATATAATTCTGATGGTTGATAAAGAAACAATAATTCATCGTGATAGTTTAAGAGAGCCTTCTGTTCAAATGGGAGAAAGAAGCGTTATTCTGCTAAATGAATTTATTGATGAGTTAAATGATCTCGATAATGTGTTGGATACTCAAGAATTTAAGGCTGATCAAGTAGATTTAGTAGTTAATGAAATATTAAATAGTAATAGATTTCTAATTAGCTAAATCAATAAAGTGTGCCATCGTCTAACACACAGTCCTCGCAACTTACGCTGCGAGGGCTGCAAGAACGTTAGGCGAAATACGATAAAAGACAATACTAAATAGGGGATAATAATATGTCTAAAAAAGAACAAATAAAAGCTGAAATTAAAAAATTATATGATGAGGGTTTAGAGTGCTTAAAATATTTGACCAACAAAAATTACCTTGAGTTTTTAGAATATTATCAGATGTGGTATACGAAATCACTAAAAATAGTTGAAACTTTAGCATCGGATAGATATCAAGAGTTTCGTCAGTATTACGAGATAGATCCTAAACGAAAGCATTTTTCACATGGAACTTATGCAATTCAAGATTTCATAAAAGGTATTACTCCATCAACAATTAGAGACTTTGATTCAGTTGGAAGAACCATGATTTGTTTTAAAAATCAATTATATATATTAAACTCAATTTATAATCGAGTTGACTCAGTTTTATTTGATATTAAAGGTGAGTTGTATTCAGAATTGCAAGACAATGAAATTAATATTGCTAAAAAGTTAATCAAAATAAGTCCGCGAGCAGCAGGAGCTCTAATGGGTGTATTGATTGAATCACATTTGCAACGAGTTGCAATTAATCACAATATTAAAATAAATAAAAAGAATCCAACAATTTCTGATTTGAATGAACCTTTGAAAATTAATGGAATCACTGACATTGTTGCTTGGAGAAAAATAAGTTATCTTAGTGATTTAAGAAACTTATGCTCACATAAAAAGGATATTGAACCAACTCAAGAGCAAATTGAAGATTTAATTTCAGGTGTAGAATGGCTAACTAAAAATGTATTATAAAAAAATAAATAAAAAACGTACTTCACCTAACACATAGTCCTCGCAACTAAGGCTGCGAGGACTATAAGAACGTTATACGAAACACGAGGGGAGTGAATCGATATGAGAACTGTTCTAATGGACTTACAGGGAACACTGGGAGGCGATCCTATAGGTGACATAACAGACTTTGAGTTCTATCCAAATGTATTAAAAGGTCTAAAACTTCTTCAGGATGAAAACTATCGACTTGTTATAGTAACAAATCAAAGTAAAATATCTAAAAATATAATCACCATAAGTAATTACGAAGCAAAAAAATCTGAATTACTTAAAGAAGCAAAAGAGAATGGGATTGATAACTTAGAATTTTATTGCTGCCCTCATTCAAAATCAGATGGCTGTACATGTAGGAAACCGAATATTGGTTTATTTGATGAAGCGAATAAGATTAAGAAAATTGATATTGAGAAAAGTTATATGATTGGTGATATGGGAATGTTTGATATGGTATTTGCACATAATATTGGACTAAAAAAAATATTAGTTTTGACTGGTGTTGGTGAAGGGAGTTTAAAAGAATTTCGACACACATGGCAAGGCATTGAAACTGATTATATTGCTGAGGATTTCTTTGAAGCAGCAATATGGATTAAAGAAAATTCAAGTGAAATTGGATAAGTGCTTCGTATAACACACAGTTCTCGCAACTAAGGCTGCGAGGACTGCAAGAACGTTATGTGAAATAACAAGAACAAAATCAAAGAATAATGGGAGAAAATTTTATGATAGAAAGATCACTAATAAAAATTGATTCAAAATACATAAATGAAAACCATATTCAATTTTTAAAGCACCAAAACCAATCAAATATTTTAATTGTTATTTTTCCTGGCGGTGATAATTCTACTGATATTCCAACATTACATTATGCAAGAAAAGCAGCATTACTAATTGGATGTGATGTGTTGAGTTTGAATTATGGAGTGCCTCAAAGTAAATTAGATTTTAAGGATAAAGATATTTACATGACACTCATTGAAGAATGTTTTACTGCGATTAACAGAGTGAACTCTAGCGATTATGAAAAGATAATTTTTATTAGTAAAAGTATTGGAAATTTAATCGCAATAGACGTTGATAATAAATATTTCAATTCCGAAGTAACTCATATTTTTTATACGCCAGTAGAAGCATTAATAGATAAAATTCAGTATCAAAATTGTATAGTTTTTACCGGTGACAAAGACAAATTCATTAAAAAAGAAAGTATTAGTATATTGAAAAAATGTACAAACATTAAAGTTTATCAGTTCCCAAATGCAGTACATTCTCTTGAAGTGAATGATGATATCACTGAAAGCTTTAGGATACTTGAAAGTGTAACAAAAATACTTAGTGAATATCTTGAAAAGACAATGAAAAGATGTTGAAAAGCTATTAATAAGAAGATAAAAAGGGAATTAAGTTACTTCACATAACACACAGTCCTCGCAACTAAGGCTGCGAGGACTGCAAGAACGTTAGATGAAATTTTGAGAGGTGACAAAATGAAACATGCAGTTGAATTGTACACAAATCAAAAAGTTACTGAGCAAATTCAATTGGCTGGTGGATTTTCATTTGAAACATGGCTCATAAAACTTGATAATAATCAAAAAATTATATTTAGAACAGGTATGGACATTGAAGTAGATAATGGGAAAAAATTTGTTGTTTCAGATATTTTTGAAAAAGAAGACTTTTTCTATAAAACAGTTAATAATGTCTATTTTAACAGATGTCCTAAGATTTATCTTATTGATAAGACAAATGAGATTTATCATCAACCCTATCAAATTATGTCTTTCTTTGAAGGCGATTCTTTAGATAAGTATTTTGTACATGCAGATGAAGCTAGTAAAAGAATAATTTTAAATAAAATTGGAAAAGTAACTGCAGAAATAAATAACATTGAAATAATCAATTCACAAAATGTATTTAATGATAATCCTTGGGAGAAGAAATTTGAAAAGAAGCTAATCGATAGATTTGGTCCGCTAATAAAAGATATGATTTTGACAGATTCAGAGAAAATGATTTTATTAAGGAAACTTTCTAAGTTAAAAGCTAAAACAACAAATTCACTTTTGCATCTTGATATTAGACTTCCAAATTTGATTTATCATAATGAAGAAATACATGTAATTGATGCAGAAAATTGTGAAGTGGGAGATCCTTTATATGAACTCGCAATAGTAGCCGTAGCAGGAATGCTTGATGAGAATTTTTTAAAAGGATATAGAGAATCTTCGATTTATTCAATTGATTTAGATGATACCTTGTTTAAATATTATCAACTAGAGCGTCAAGCAGCATTAGTTAATCTGTTTAAAAATATATTAAATAATGAATCATTAGCGCAGAATACTATTTTAAATTTTGACAGATTAAAAAGGGAGTTATTTGACACATAAGAAAATAAGTTATGTTGAGTAAACAAAACTTCATCTAACACACAGTCCTCGCAACTAAGGCTGCGAGGACTGCAAGAACGTTATATGAAATCCCAAGAACATTTACAAATGAATCATTAATCATATTCTAATAGTTGAAAGGAGAATTTTTATGAGCAAACAAGTTTATGAAGAAAACGAAAAAATCATGAAGAAATTCAAAGAAAGTGAATCTGAAGCTAGCGAAGTTCTAAAGGATCCTGAACAGGCATCAAAAAAACTTCAAGACGCTTTTGTAAAACTTGAAGGTATGAAAGATGGACCAATAACTGTTATGTTCGAAGATATCAAATTAATGATTGATATAATTAAAGACTACATAAATGGGAGCTACAAACAAGTTCCTCAACATTCTATTATTGCAATATTTGGAGGTTTAATTTATTTTCTTTCTCCAATTGACGTGATTCCTGATTTTATTCCTGGAGTTGGTTACATTGATGATGCTTTTGTAATTGCATTAGTTCTAAAACAAGTTCATGAAGATTTGCAAAACTACAAGATTTGGAAACAAAATCAATAAGAGATTTATTAAAAGCATTAAGGGACTTCATATAACACACAGTCCTCGCAACTAAGGCTGCGAGGACTGTAAGAACGTTATCTGATATCCGAAATTAGACTTACGAATTAAAAGAGACATTGTATTAAGACAAACATCGTTAAGTCAGTTAGCTAATTAAAG
>MKTL01000030.1 GCA_001897605.1 Clostridiales bacterium 38-18
CTTCAACTTCATATGATTTGCCGTTTACCGTTATATTAAACTTCTTCATGTTTTCCTCCGCTATACTCGTGAATTCATTAAATCGGTTCTACCAGCTTGTCCCCAAGACGGTGTTGTGTCCGAGATACGTTTTATATTTGTTACGATAATATTATTGACTGAAGTATTTAAGCTAGCTGCTACTGCAGCTGAAATTACTGCAATTAGCTCACTGTCATCCGCTACTTCAACTTTTGCAACCGGTTCAGAATTAACCACATTTGGAACTGTCGCCTTCACCTTTTTAACTTCTGAGCTTTTTTCTATACCTTGGATTGCTTTTGACATAAGTGCTGTCAAACCCCAGATTAGTATTAAAGCGATGAAGGTGATGCCCATACCTAAGAGGATGACTTGCCCAGTAGCAGCAAGCTTATCACCCAATGACATCTGAGCAAAGGAATCAGCATGCTTAAATTGTTCTAATGCACTCATCTATTTACCTCTCTTATAATGGAATGTTACCATGTTTTTTTGTTGGGCGCGTTTCTCTTTTCGAAGCCAACATATCAAACGCATCAATTAATCTTGAACGCGTAAATGCAGGTTCAATAACATCGTCAACAAAACCGCGTTCTGCTGCTTTATAAGGTGTAGCGAATTCATCTGTGTATTCTTGAATCACTCTCGCTCTAGTAGCCGCTTTATCCTCTGCCTTATCTATTTCACCTCTGAAGATGATGTTTGCAGCACCTTGAGGCCCCATAACAGCGATTTCTGCTGTTGGCCAAGCAAGAACTAAATCTGCGCCTAAGTCTTTAGAACACATAGCAAGATAAGATCCGCCATATGCTTTTCTAGTAATAAGGGTTAATTTAGGAACAGTGGCTTCACTGTAAGCATAAAGCATTTTAGCACCGTGACGGATAATACCACCGTACTCTTGAGTTGTACCAGGTAAGAAGCCAGGAACATCAACGAGGTTTAATAGTGGAATATTGAAAGCATCACAGGTTCTAATGAATCTTGCAGATTTATCTGAGGCATCAACATCAAGACAGCCTGCATTAACTTTAGGCTGATTTGCTATTATACCTACAGATTTGCCACCGATTCTCGCTAAGCAGGTAATGATATTTTTAGCAAAGTAAGGTTGGTATTCCATATAGTCACCACCATCTACTATGGCTCCAATAACGTCGAACATATCATATGGTTTGTTTGAATTATCAGGAATAATAGTATTTAATGACTCATCTACAACATTTAAATCTTCTTCAGTAAAATATTCAGGCGCACTTTCTATGTTATTAGAAGGTAAGAAGCTGAGTAGTCTTCTGATTTCTAGAATACAAGCCTCATCGTTTTGAGCAATGTAGTGTGCAACACCACTTACTGAGTTGTGCGTCATTGCACCACCAAGCGCTTCAGCAGTCACTTCTTCACCGGTTACTGTTTTAATAACTTGTGGTCCAGTGATGAACATCTGCGAGGTTTGATCAACCATGAAGATAAAATCTGTTAAAGCTGGTGAATACACCGCGCCTCCGGCACAAGGGCCCATGATGGCTGTAATTTGAGGAATAACGCCAGAGGCGATGGTGTTTTTGTAAAAGATTTTTCCATAACCAGCAAGTGCATCAACCGCCTCTTGAATACGCGCACCACCTGAATCGTTTAATCCAACGATTGGGACACCCATTTTAAGTGCATTGTCCATTGCTTTACAAATTTTTGCTGCATGCATTTCACCAAGTGAGCCACCTACAACCGTAAAGTCTTGTGAATAGGCATAAACCAGTCTGCCATCAACTTTACCATAACCGATAACGACACCTTCTGCTGGCGCGTCTACTTTTTCCATACCAAAATTGGTACATCTATGCTTAACAAATGCATCTAACTCCACAAATGAGCCTTCGTCAAATAAGATATTAATTCTCTCTCTCGCGGTTAACTTACCACTCTCATGTTGCTTTTGAATCCGTTTTTCGCCCCCGCCAAGTGTAATCTCAGCGCGACGTTTCCTAAGGTCCTCAAGTTTGTTGATTGACATGGCTTCCTCCATTATTTAGTTCTTTCACTTAATTCAACTAAAACCCTGTGCGAGCTTTTCGGATGAACGAAAGCTATTTTAGCACCACCAGCACCGTATCTAGGTTTTTCGTCAATCATCTTCATGCCTTTAGATTGCATGTATTCAATTGCTTCTTCGATGTTTTCTACTTTAAATGCTATGTGCTGAATGCCTTCGCCATTTTTTTCGATGAACTTAGCAATTGGGCCATCATCTGTTGTTGATTCTAAAAGTTCTACTTCAGTATCCCCTACAGGCAAAAATGCAACTTTAACTTTTTGTTCTTCTACAGTTTCAGTACCTGCGAGCTCAAGTCCAAGTACTTCTTGGTAAAACGCTAAGGTTTCTTCTAAATTTTTTACAGCTATACCGATATGATCCACTTTTAAAGCTTTCATATTTTCCTCCACCTGTTTATTGAAGCACGCAAAAGGTCACATGCAGTGTCATCTGCCTATGGTGCGTTCTAAATATTTCATCAGTTATTACTTTTTTTATTCTTACTTCTTACCGTTTGTATTTTACGATCTTGCCCTCCTGTCAATCAGTCGATCGGTTTTAACTGCTATATCTGAAGGAAAATTCTTATAAATTAACGTTTGCTT